>NZ_CM149675.1:1135000-4775414 GCF_056173465.1 Mesobacillus sp. QJM3NY_10 | reverse complement strand
CAATTATCCCTCCTTTTCTCGTCGTTTTTACGCTTTTTCTCTATATCTAGCTGCATTTGCACTCACAATTTCACACAAATCTTCTGGCCTTCAGGAAAAAAGTCTGCTCGAAAAGCATAAAATCAAAGGTTATACATACTGTACAACCCCTGAATTAATAAATATACAAAACTATTAATGTGGAAAAATATATAATAAGGAAGAAAAGAAGCTTTTCGACAATATCCACCTTCTGTGGACAAAGTTTTACAACAGGCCTGAATAACCTATCCACAGCTTATCCACAATTTGTGGATAAATATATTTTCGTTATCGAATTATTAAGAGTGAAAACACAAATATAATATCAGATAATCTAGCATGGCGCAACGCTTTTTAATACATTATCCACAATACACTATCACTGTGGAGATTAATTGTCCACAGGCGCTTGAATTGTGTAAAAGCTGTCAGGAAGCCTTGTGGATAAAAAAAACCATGTCGATTTTTGTCCACAGGGCGCTTGGAGACACTAAATAACCAATAAAAATATATCGATTAACATTTCTATTTATAGCGAAAAATATTCTTCACAAATTTTTAGTGAATGATTTCTTAGCGAACTTTTCTTTATAAAATTTTTATAAGACTGACTTCTGGATTTTATCTTAATGGGATCATAAAGTTCCGAAAGGGTTCCGAAATGTTGAAAAATGGTTATGGTCCAGATTAGAGAAAACAAACATATAAAGAAAATCCAAGTGGAACTGAATTTTAAATTCTGGTAATGCCGTCGATTTCCGAATAGGCACTTGACAATTTATACTGCGCCTCTTTATAATTACAAAGACTGTCTGTAACAGCTATTCCTCAGGGAGGTGTAACATATATGAAACGCACTTATCAACCAAATAAACGTAAACACAGCAAAGTTCACGGATTCCGTGCCCGCATGAGCAGTGCAAATGGCCGTAAGGTTCTTGCTCGCCGTCGTCGCAAAGGAAGAAAAGTATTATCAGCTTAGGCCACTGAAATGTCAGTGGTCTTTTTTCTCTTTGGGCAATACTATTTTGGGAGCTCTGTATGCTGGCAAAGTGGCTTTTAGGGGATTTATTTTTGGCAATACTGAAAGAATAAATTCCTTTGCCCGCCTTTTTAAAAGAACCCCAAAGAAAAATTCAGATCCATAGAGAATTGAAGGTGCTATAGATGAAAAAAGACTTCAGAGTTAAAAAAAATAAAGAATTCCAAGAGGCTTTTAAAAAAGGAAGATCAGTTGCGAACCGGCAATTTGTTGTCTATATTTTAAAAAAGCCTGATCAGGAGAATTTTCGCATCGGGCTGTCAGTCAGCAAAAAAATTGGCAATGCCGTCATGCGCAACCAGATCAAAAGATATGTCCGGCAGTCATTCCATGAACTGCAGGAACGGGTCCATAACGGGAACGACTACATCATCATTGCCAGAAAGCCAACCGCTGAAATGGACATGCATGAAGTGAAGAAAAGCCTGGAGCATGTCTTGAAGGTCGGTAAGGTTTTGAAGAAGCCAAAACGTGGAGATAATGATTGAGGCAAAAATATTTGCCGATTTGCAATTTTTAAAAGCGCTTCCCTATAAAAGATGATAAAATACTCTTGATTGCATTGCCCTAACAAGGTTAAATGTACATAAATTTTGGGACAAACTTTTGAAAATAAATGAACGTACCGGGAAGTTAGGAGGAAATGAAGCTTGAAAAAAAGAATATTATTGATAATGGGCTTGCTTTTAGTGATGACCGTGCTGACAGGCTGTATGGAGTATGACCAGCCAATCACTGAGGAAAGCAAGGGTTTTTGGAATGAGTATATCGTTTATCCATTGTCCTTGTTAATCGTCAAGATGGCTGAATGGCTTGGTGGAAGTTTCGGTTTTTCTATAATCGCTGTTACGTTGATCATCCGACTGGCTATTTTGCCGCTTATGATTAAACAGACAAAGAGTTCAAAAGCTATGCAGGCTTTGCAGCCGGAAATGGCAAAGTTAAAAGAAAAATATAGCTCCAAGGATCAGAAAACCCAGCAGAAGCTCCAGCAGGAAACAATGGCACTTTTCCAAAAGCATGGTGTCAATCCGCTTGCAGGATGTTTCCCGCTGATCGTTCAAATGCCAATCTTGATTGGTTTTTACCATGCGATTTCAAGAACAAGGGAAATTGCCGAGCATAACTTTATGTGGTTCGACCTTGGTTCACCGGATCCATATTATATCCTGCCATTAGTTGCAGGTGTGACAACTTTCATCCAGCAAAAAATGATGATGGCTGGCCAGGAAGCGAATCCGCAAATGGCAATGATGCTGTGGCTAATGCCAATCATGATTATTGTGTTCGCGATCAACTTCCCAGCAGCACTTTCATTGTACTGGGTAGTCGGTAACTTATTCATGATTGTTCAAACTTACTTTATTAAAGGGCCGGACCTTAAAGCAACTGCTGCCGGCAATGCGGGAGGAGCAAAAAAGTGAAACAGGTAACTGCTACAGGACAAAATGTCGACGAAGCAGTAGAATCCGCTTTAGCTCAATTAAAGACAACCAAAGACCGCACAGAGATTGATGTAATTGATGAAGGCAAAAAGGGGATTTTCGGATTTTTCGGCACACGCCCGGCTGTCGTCAAAGTGACAGTGAAAATCGATGCTGTTGAAGAAGCCGTAAATTATTTGAAGTCGATTGGCTTGCAAATGGGAGCTCCAATTGAAGTTGATGTGAAAAAGGAAGGGAAAACAGTACTCTTTACGATGTCTGGTGAGAAAATCGCTTTGCTGATCGGAAAAAGAGGCCAAACACTGAATTCCTTGCAATTTTTGACCCAGCTCGTGATGAACCGTTATTCTGAACAGTATGCTACTGTCTTGCTTGATGCTGAGGACTATCGCCAGCGCAGGAATGATACACTCATCCAATTGGCCGAACGTCTTGCGCAAAAAGCAGTCAGAACAGGCCAAACCGTCGCGCTTGAACCTATGCCTTCGTATGAACGCAAAGTGATTCATACTGCATTAATGAAAAACAAGAAAATCAAAACCTATTCCGATGGCACAGAACCACATAGACATATTGTGATTGCGCCTGCAAAGTAATAATAAGTGAAAAACCCCGAACCAAGCGCTGGTTCGGGGTTTTTGTTCGATTTTATCACCTATTTTAAAGTAATTGGGCGATTTTTTGAAGTATCGAGCTCAATAATTGCTTCAGAAGGGTTGAATTATAGTGTTTTCTGACCCAGCAATAATGAAATTTTATTCAATAGTCGATTTTATTGGCGGTTTTCACAACTTTATTGGCGAAAATACAAATTTATTGGCGATAATGCGCAGTTTATTGGCGAAATTCAATTTTTATTGGCGACTTGGAAAATATCATGCATTTTTTCCAGTTCAGCATCCAGTCTTCAGTTCACTCGGATCCCATTTCTCCACCCAATTCTCAAATTAAAACTCGTAATCCACTTCCTCTATTAGTTCTCTCAAATCCCATTTGAGTTTTCCACATCCTAAATAAAAATCATTTATTATTTACTCACTTGGTTTTATTGTTATTCACATGTGGATAAGTTAAAATTAAATAAGTTTATTTAATGAGTTGTGGATAAATTCTGAGTTACGAGGATTCCTTTCTTTTTTTCACTAAAGTGATGTGGTATTCTAGTAATTTGTAGAAAACAAACTTTAATCTTTTGATATATATACTTTTTGCAGAAAAAGTGGGGTGAGCAAATGGAATTTGATACGATTGCGGCGATTTCTACGCCGATGGGTGAAGGTGCGATTGCGATTGTCCGTTTAAGCGGGGATCAAGCTTTTGAAATAGCAGATCGTCTGTTCAAAGGGGTTGGCAGCAAGAAGCTAAGTGAGGTGGCTTCGCATACAATCCATTACGGCCATCTGATCGATCCGAAAACTGGACAAGTTGCCGAAGAGGTAATGGTCTCTGTTATGAGAGGGCCGAAAACATTCACGAAAGAGGATGTAGTCGAAATCAACTGCCATGGGGGTCTTGTTTCTGTAAACCGTGTGCTCCAGCTTGTTCTGAACCAGGGAGCGAGACTGGCAGAGCCGGGGGAATTTACAAAACGGGCTTTTTTAAATGGGCGGATCGACCTTTCACAGGCGGAGGCAGTTATCGACTTGATCAGGGCGAAAACGGACCGTGCGATGAATCTGGCGCTTGGTCAAATGGAAGGACGCCTATCGAGGCTTATCCAGAAGCTACGCCAGGAAATCCTTGAAATACTTGCCCATGTGGAAGTGAACATTGATTATCCGGAGTATGACGATGTAGAGGAAATGACGCATAACATGCTTTTGGAAAAGGCGAAGTATGTAAAAGGGGAGCTGGAAAAGCTTCTGCAAACCTCACAGCAAGGAAAAATCCTTCGTGAAGGACTGTCAACCGTCATTGTTGGCCGTCCGAATGTCGGCAAATCCTCATTGCTGAATAGCCTTGTACATGAAAACAAAGCGATTGTTACCGATATTCCAGGAACAACTCGCGATGTCATTGAAGAATATGTGAACGTCCGCGGCGTTCCTTTGAGACTGCTTGATACAGCTGGAATTCGGGAAACTGAAGATATCGTCGAACGAATTGGCGTCGAACGCTCTCGCCAGGTTTTGAAGGAAGCGGATTTGATTTTGCTGGTTCTGAACTATTCGGATGAGCTTTCGGAAGAGGATCGGAACATTTTCAAAGCTGTTGAGGGGATGGATGTAATTGTCATCGTCAACAAAACCGACCTTCCGCAAAAAATCGATATGGACCAGGTGAAGGAGCTTGCGAATAATTATTCCCTTGTAACAACCTCATTGCTAGAGGACAAGGGAGTGGATGAGCTGGAAGAAGCAATATCTAGCCTGTTCTTCTCAGGTGCGATTGAATCGGGAGACATGACGTATGTTTCGAACAGCCGGCATATCGCACTTCTTAACCAGGCTGTCCATTCGATTGAAGAAGCGATCAGCGGTGTCGAAATGGGAACGCCAATTGATATCGTCCAAATAGATTTGACACGTTCCTGGGAGCTGCTTGGCGAAGTAATAGGTGAAAGTGTGCATGAAAGCTTGATTGACCAGTTATTCTCGCAATTCTGTTTAGGGAAGTAAAAATAAAGATATTATTCTTGAAAAACTTTCTATATATGTTACGGAAAAATTATAATGTAGCACTTTTAGACTATAAAGATTCTTGTAGAGTTTGATTGCAGCATAAAAAGGAGGCAGCAGGATGGGTTATGAAGCCGGAAATTTTGATGTGGTTGTAGTTGGTGCCGGCCATGCGGGAGTTGAGGCGGCACTTGCACCGGCACGCATGGGTGCGAAAACCGCGATGATTACCATCAATCTTGATATGATTGCGTTCATGCCGTGCAACCCGTCAATCGGCGGACCTGCAAAAGGGATTGTTGTACGGGAAATTGACGCTTTGGGCGGCGAAATGGGCCGCAATATTGATAAAACATACATCCAGATGAGGATGCTGAATACAGGAAAGGGTCCTGCAGTACGTGCGTTGAGGGCCCAGGCTGATAAATTCGATTATCAGAATGAAATGAAGAAGACGCTGGAAAACGAAAAGAACCTTACATTGGTACAGGGAATGGTTGAGCGCCTGATTGTTGAGGATGGAGAATGTAAAGGGGTCATTACCCAGACTGGAGCCATTTATCGTGCGAAAACAGTCGTGATCACGACGGGTACCTATATGCGCGGGGAAATCATCCTTGGAGAATTGAAATACTCAAGCGGTCCGAACAACCAGCAGCCGTCGATCAAGCTGTCAGAACATCTTGAGGAGCTTGGGTTTGATTTGGTTCGTTTTAAAACGGGAACTCCGCCGCGTGTGCATAGCGACACCATTGATTATTCTAAAACAGAAATCCAGCCTGGTGACGATGTCCACCGTGCATTTTCCTATGAAACGACCAAATACATCACCGACCAGCTTCCTTGCTGGCTGACGTATACGAATGAAAGCACACACCAGCTGATTGATGAAAATCTACACCGTTCACCGATGTATTCCGGAATGATCAAGGGTACTGGCCCGCGTTACTGCCCATCCATCGAGGATAAGGTCGTCCGGTTCAATGACAAACCGCGCCACCAGATCTTCCTGGAGCCTGAAGGAAGGAATACTCAGGAGGTTTATGTGCAGGGATTGTCAACGAGCTTGCCGGAAGAGGTCCAGCATAAAATCCTTCAGACCATACCTGGCCTGGAAAAAGTACAAATGATGCGTGCCGGCTATGCGATTGAGTATGATGCGGTCGTGCCGACGCAGCTTTGGCCAACACTTGAAACGAAAATGGTTAAAAATCTTTATACTGCAGGCCAGATCAATGGAACTTCAGGTTATGAAGAGGCTGCCGGCCAGGGAATCATGGCTGGGATCAATGCTGGCAGAAGGGCGTTGGACAAAGAAAAAGTTATCCTTAGCCGTGCTGATGCCTATATTGGTGTATTGATCGATGATCTCGTGACAAAAGGAACAAATGAACCGTACCGTCTTTTAACATCAAGAGCGGAATACCGCCTGCTTCTGCGCCACGATAATGCGGACCTTCGTTTGACTGAAAAAGGATACGAAATCGGCTTGATTACTGAGGAACGCTATCAGAAGTTTTTAGCGAAAAAAGAAGCAATTGAAGGTGAGAAACAACGCCTTCAATCGATCATCATTAAACCGACAGCAGAGGTTCAGGAGTTGATTCGTTCGCTTGGCGGCAGTGAGTTGAAGGATGGCATCCGTGCTTCAGATCTATTGAAGCGTCCTGAGGTTTCTTATGGTCATATCAAGCAGCTCGTTCCTGCAGCTGGTGAACTTGATTTTGAAACAGAGGAACAGACAGAAATTCAAATCAAATATGAGGGATATATCGAGAAATCACTTCAGCAGGTTGAAAGACTGAAAAAGATGGAAGATAAGAAAATTCCGGAAAATATTGATTACAGTGCCATTTCTGGACTGGCAACAGAGGCTCGCCAAAAATTGAAAGAAGTACGTCCGTTGACCTTGGCGCAAGCATCGAGAATCTCAGGTGTGAACCCTGCAGATATCTCCATCCTGCTCGTTTATCTGGAACAAGGGCGTATTGCACGGATCGAATCGTAATGTTTTTAATTGCAGAAAGTATGATTTCTCCACATAGATTAGTGTCTAGCTCCAGCGCCTAGCCAGTTTTCATCCCCGAGAGTGCTCCCTCGAGTGTCTTGCGAGAAGCGATAGCTTTGAGCAGCTCGAGACGTTTCGGTCCGCCCGATGAAAGTCAAAGAACGACTTCACCGGTCGGCCCTCTGAGGCACAGGATGTGCAGACCCGACAGCCACAGGACGTGGCGCTCTAGTCGGGCAACGCTTGTCGGGGCTGACCAAGGCGCTTGCGCTTTTCTTATGAATCCACCAGCAAGGACAGAAAGGGTTGGCTTATGAATACAGATCAATTTAAAGCTTTGCTCGCTGAAAAGGGGATTGAGCTTTCCCAGAAGCAACTGGAGCAATATGAAACGTATTATAAAATGCTCGTCGAGTGGAATGAAAAAATGAATTTGACTGCGATCACAGAAAAACCAGAGGTGTACTTGAAACACTTCTATGACTCCGTTTCTGCCGCATTTTATTTTGATTTTAATAAGCCGCTCAATTTGTGCGACGTTGGTGCCGGTGCCGGTTTCCCAAGCATCCCGATTAAAATTGCATTCCCGGAAATCAAGGTTACAATTGTCGATTCCTTGAATAAGCGAATCACGTTTTTGGAGCAGCTTTCAAAAGACCTGGGGCTTGAAGGAACAACATTCATCCACGATCGTGCGGAGACATTCGGACAGAACCCAGCCCATCGTGAAAAATATGAAGTTGTTATGGCCAGGGCTGTTGCCAGAATGTCAGTATTAAGCGAGCTTTGCCTTCCGCTAGTGAAAGTTGGCGGGACATTTATCGCCATGAAGGGCAACCAGGCAGGAGAGGAATTGCAGGTTGGTGAAAAAGCGATCGGTGTACTTGGCGGCAAGCTGGAATCCGCGCATTCATTCACATTGCCGGTGGAAGAAAGTGAACGAAATATTCTAATCATAAATAAACAAAAGCCAACACCTAAGAAGTACCCAAGAAAGCCGGGAACTCCGAATAAAACGCCGATTGAATAGAGGCTTCTATCATTTGCAGCACCTTAGGTCAAAGACCTGAGGTGCACAATTTGATACAATACAGGAAACCGGCCATGTACGCTGGCGCTTTTTGTCTAATCTAGCTTCAGCGCATAGCCCCTCGGGTCATAAGCCGCCCTGCTGTGGTGGCTGGAAAACTGCCTCCTCGCAGGTCGTCTTATGCCTGTCGGGGCTGACCAATGCGCTTATGCTTTTTGGTCTATTTTGCATAATGAATTTAGTTTATAATAGAGTCTATAGGCAGGAACTTGTCATTTTTATAGAGAATATGTAATAGGGAGTTCATAAAGGTGGTGTAGGGTGATGAAGCCTTCTCTTTCGCGCTTTTTTGGCCTTGGGGAAAAGGAAAAAGAACAGAACCAGGTGGAAGAACAGAACCAAGTGGAAGAACAGACAGTTGAGGATATTGGCAACATAGAAAACGAAGAAATAAAGAAAATTCCGATTGACCATATTATTCCAAATAGATACCAACCAAGAACTGTTTTTGATGATGAAAAAATTGAAGAATTGGCCCGTACCATTCACATACATGGAGTAATTCAGCCAATCGTTGTCCGGGAATTCGATCAGGATAAGTTTGAAATCATTGCCGGTGAACGCCGCTGGCGCGCGATGAAAAAGCTTGAGTGGGAAGAGGTTCCTGCAATCGTTAAAAACTTATCCGATTCCGAAACGGCATCTGTAGCTTTGATTGAGAACCTCCAGCGTGAGGAGCTTTCACCGATTGAAGAAGCAATGGCTTATGGTAAATTGCTGGAAATTCATAACCTAACCCAAGAAGCTTTGGCGCAAAGACTGGGAAAAGGTCAATCAACAGTTGCGAATAAGCTGCGATTGCTAAAGCTTCCACAGGAAGTACAGGATGCGCTTTTGAATAAACTGATCACAGAGCGACATGCCCGTTCGTTAATCCCGTTGAAAAATCCTCAGCTGCAGGTACAGGTTTTGGCAGAGGTCGTAGAGAGATCCCTCAATGTCAAACAAACGGAAGAACGCGTCGTCAAGCTTCTGAGTCAAAATGAAGAAAAACCAAAGCCAAAACGGAAGGCATTCAGCAAAGATATGAGGATTGCGGTCAATACAATCCGCCAGTCGCTGACAATGGTTTCCGACAGCGGCATCAATCTCGATTCAGAAGAAGAAGAGTTTGAAGAGTTCTATCAATTCACGATTCGCATACCAAAGAAGAAATAATAGATTGCTAGTGGGGGACAAGCCGTCTCCCGCTTTTTTGTTGGCAAAATCCAACCGAGTCAATCGTCTGGTAATGGTGTTTTTTTGTTTAATAGACCTGGCATATTACCGGATTATTACTTTTGCATAAAAATTCTATCAACTATCTAGATTCATGATAAAATAGAATACATGATTGCTTTTTTCAGCATCCCATATTCTATATGGATGACGGGGAAGGCCTTGATTTAATGCATTTTATGCTTGATAAAGCTGAATATTTTATTTTACGGGTTTGAAAGAAGGTGACAATGTGGGAAAAATCATTGCGATTGCGAATCAAAAAGGTGGAGTCGGCAAGACGACTACATCAGTGAACCTCGGTGCGTGCCTGGCATACATAGGAAAAAAAGTGCTGCTTGTCGATACAGATCCTCAAGGAAACGCAACGAGTGGTGTTGGAATTGAAAAAGCAGATGTTGAGCAATGCATATATGATGTTCTTGTTGACGATGTTGAAGCCAAAAATGTCATTCATCCAACAGCGGTAGAAAATTTATATACAATTCCTGCGACCATCCAGCTTGCTGGAGCGGAAATCGAGCTTGTGCCCACGATTTCAAGGGAGGTCCGCCTGAAGCGGGCTCTCGAGGAAGTCAAGGATCAATTTGATTATATTATCATCGACTGTCCGCCATCTCTTGGTTTATTGACACTGAATGCCTTGACGGCTTCAGATGCCGTCATAATCCCTGTCCAATGTGAGTATTATGCACTTGAAGGGCTAAGTCAGCTGTTGAATACTGTTCGCCTTGTACAGAAGCATTTAAACCAGGATTTGAAGATCGAAGGGGTTCTGCTAACAATGCTGGATGCACGTACGAACCTTGGTCTTCAAGTCATTGAAGAAGTGAAGAAGTACTTTCAGGACAAGGTGTACAAGACAGTCATTCCACGGAATGTTAGGCTGAGTGAAGCTCCAAGCCATGGAGAGCCAATTATCATTTATGATCCAAAGTCCCGCGGGGCAGAGGTTTATTTAGATCTTGCAAAGGAAGTGGTTGCAAATGGCTAAAGGCTTAGGTAAAGGATTGAATGCTTTCTTTAACATGGAAGCTGAGAGAGAAGAGAAGGTCCAGGAAATAAGCGTCAAAGAAATAAGGCCAAATCCTTATCAACCACGAAAAGTATTCCAGCCAGAAGCGATAGAAGAATTGAAGTTATCGATCCAGGAACATGGAATTCTTCAGCCAATAATCGTCAGGAAAACGATAAAGGGCTTTGAAATCGTTGTTGGGGAAAGGCGTTTCCGGGCAGCAAAAGAAGCAAAGCTGGAAACAGTGCCGGCAGTCGTCCGTGAGCTGAATGAACAACAAATGATGGAGCTTGCTGTACTGGAAAATCTCCAGCGTGAAGACCTGAATCCAATTGAAGAGGGAATTGCCTATCAAACTTTGATTGAGAAGCTGAAGCTTACACAGGAAGAGTTAGCGAAAAGGTTAGGAAAAAGCAGACCGCATCTAGCCAACCATATTCGTTTGCTATCGCTGCCTCCTAAAATCCAGCAACTCATTTCAGATGGCAAGATTTCAATGGGGCATGGGCGTGCGCTTCTAGGATTAAGGAAGAAAGACAAGCTGCCGATTCTTGTGGATAAAATCCTTAAAGATGGAATGAATGTCCGCCAGCTTGAACAGTTGATCCAGGAGATGAACGAAGTTGTTCCACGTGAAACAAAAAAAGAGAAAGTAACAAAAGATGTTTTCATTCGAGAGCGTGAAACTACACTTCGGGAACGTTTCGGAACCACTGTTAACATCAAACAATCCAAAAATAAAGGGAAAATTGAAATAGAGTTTTTCTCGAAAGATGATTTAGAACGGATTCTGGAACTATTAGATCAGCAAAACTCTTAAGCTATCAAATTGATGGCTTCTTTTTTTACATGGCTCTTTTCTCAAACTTTGTTGCTATTGACTACAAAATAGGATTGAATGACCTATTTTTCTTCACAAATGAAAGCTTATTATGAGAAAAGAGCTTGCACTCTTAATACCGATCTACAAAATAGCCTTTTATTCGTTAAAATCGGCTTAGGATTTTAACAACATTTTTTACGATAACAGCCTTTACATACCCGTATTCATACAAAATCCGAAGATAGGTGAACAATATGTTTTTACTTGGCACCATTGTTAATGGGCTATTGATTATCATAGGGACCTTGCTTGGCAGGCTTCTGACGAGAATCCCTGAAAATATGAAAGCTACAGTCATGCATGGCATCGGGCTTGCGGTAATGGTGCTGGGCCTGCAAATGGGCTTTAAAAGTGCCAATTTCCTGATTGTTATTTTGAGTCTTGTGATTGGTGCAGTCCTAGGTGAAGCTTGGAAGCTGGAGGATAAGCTGAATTCTGCTGGGGACTGGCTAGAAAGGAAGCTTGGGTCAAAAGGGGAAGGCAGTATTTCACAAGGGTTTGTGACGGCGACGCTGATCTTTGTCATTGGCGCGATGGCCATTATCGGCGCGCTCGACAGCGGAATTCGCGGAGACCATGACGTCCTCTATACTAAAGCAATCATTGACGGTTTCACGGCATTAATTTTGACCACCACACTGGGTATTGGCGTTCTGTTTTCTGCGATTCCTGTCATGCTGTACCAGGGGATAATCGCTTTGTTTGCGACACAAATAGATAAGTTTATACCACAGGCATTGATGGACAGCTTTATCCTTGAGCTGACTGCAACCGGCGGTGTCATGATTTTTGCCATCGGCTTGAACCTGATTGGATTGACAAAAATCAGGGTCGCGAACCTGCTGCCAGGTATTCTTGTAACCGGTGTTCTTGTCACGATCTCACATTATATGATTGGGATTTAATGTGGGGGTGAGTTCGTCGTGAAAGGGTTTTTCTCCAGTCTATTATTTATACTTAGCATTTTGATTTTTGCGATAACTGCTTACTTACTTTATTGGACGATCGTGATGCCAGGGTGGTTCGTTGTTCCTTTTCTCATTTCGTTAAGGATTGACAAGTAGAAAGAATAGAAAAAATACCTGGGTAGCCTCCAGGCATTTTTAAAATTATTCAGCAACTGTTGGCTGCTCGGTTTCAAGGTCCCAGTTGATCTTAGGCCAATCCTGTTTCTTCGGCAACTGCTTACTGCTCTCGAAAATACCGTTTGCGATCGTTTTTGCCATTTTTAAAACGAGGTTCAATCTTGTATTTTGCAATACAAAGAATTCCATGAACCCGCTGACATTGACGATACCGGTAATGTGCATGTTTCCGACTTCAGGCAGTTCCTTATTCACTCCTGCACCTGGCTTGACGGGCCCATTGCCTACCTGGATGGAGCCTACGCTTTTTAAGCGGCCAAGGCAAGCGTCTATGCCGATAATAAAAGGATTGAAGTGTTTTTGTTTGATTTCGGCCAGTTTTACATCCATATTTACAGCATGGATTGGATCATCAAGTGTTCCATATACATGGTATGGCGCGATTTCTTTTTCCTGCAGCAGCGTTCCGATTAGCGGACCCAATGAATCACCGGTAGAGCGGTCAGTTCCAATACAGACAAAAACAATTGGGCGTGTGCTGAAATTAGGCAAATGGTCCAGGATTTCAGAAGCCAGCTTTTCGGCAGCCAGTTCATCTTCATGGTTAATTTTTGCCACATTGTTTTTCCGCTCGAAAAAATGGTTTTTGAGATTCATTGGATCAACTCCTTAAAAATTCGTACTATCAGTATACGGACTTTTTTTGTAATCTATACATACCTGTAAACAGAAAGATTTAAACAGGGTCTTTTGGAGCGGTGAACCATTTATAGAGGAATAATGACTTATTTTTTAAAAAGGCTTTATAATGGTTTGGACTCTATCGGAAAATAATAATATTATATTAAAATAATAATGTATTAGATTAGATTGAAGGATGCTTTTGAGTTAAAAATATTCCGTTATGGCATCAACTTATAGAAACAGTCTTCTTTAACTACATTATAAAACTTGATAAAATGATTGTGTTTGTATGAAACTTACTAGTTTGTTACATAACGTTTAATGGTGGCTCTGTAAAAAAAGTCTGTTGATTTTCGTTCCATGCGCTTCGCTTTCCGCGGGAAGAATATGAAAAAGACCACTTGCCGTCTTTTTCATAAGCAATTCTTCCTCGGGGCTGGCGCCGAGCCTCCTCGTCGCAAGCTCCTGCGGGGTCTCACCTGGCCAGCTGATCCCGCAGGACACTGATTGGCTTCCTCGAATCTGCCCACGCACGATGGAAATGCGTTAGCATTTTCGGAGGAGTCTACGCGCCTTCCACTACAATCAACAGGGTCTTCATAATCAACTTTTAGTATAAATAGCACCAATAATGTAAGCATGAATTTTGCAGGCGGGTGAGAATATGAGTAAAACAGAAGAAAGTCTAACCAAGACACAAGCATTTTTTAATAAAATGAGTCAAAAGCTGATGGATGAGAATCTCTGGTTTGCGATTGGGGAAAGTGTTTTGAAAATCATTGCGATCCTGATTATCACAGGCTTGTTCATTCGAGTTGGAAAGATTGCGATCCACAATTTCTTCAAGGTCAGGACGAGAGGGCCGCTAAGGATTACGGAGCGGCGTGAAGCAACATTGATGAAATTGCTTGAAAATATGCTAACGTACGTTGTCTATTTTATTGCGATCATGTCCATTCTTGCGGCGATGGCAATCGATGTCAAAGCAATGCTTGCCGGCGCTGGGATTGTCGGTTTGGCAGTAGGCTTTGGTGCGCAAAGTCTTGTGAAGGACATCATTACCGGTTTCTTCATTATTTTCGAAGATCAGTTTTCTGTAGGCGATTATGTACGAATTGGACAATTTGAGGGAACTGTGGAGGAAATCGGGCTGCGGACGACGAAAATTAAAAGCTTCACGGGAGAAATCAATATTCTCCCTAACGGCAGCATCGTAGAAGTCACCAACTTCTCTCTATACAACAGTGTGGCGGTTCTTGATATCGGGATTGCTTATGAAGGGGATATTGAATACGCTGAAAAAGTACTGCAGGAGTACCTGGAAACAACAACTGAAAAGTACCCAGAACTGGTTAAGACACCTGAGCTTTTAGGCGTTCAGCAATTTGGCGCTTCAGAGGTCGTGTTGCGGATCGTTGCTGAAACCTTGCCAATGAAACACTGGTATATGGGCAGGCAACTTCGCAAGGATATCAAGCTTCTCCTCGACCAGAACGGAATTGAAATTCCATTCCCAAGAATGGTCATGTACTCTCGCCAGGAAGGCGGAGAGCAGAAAGAATTCGGTAAATAAACAAGGAGGTTTTAAAATTGGACCACGAGTTTCAACTAAATGATGTCGTTGAAATGAAAAAACCACATCCTTGCGGCACCAACAAGTGGAAAATCATCCGTCTTGGCATGGATATCCGAATCAAGTGTGAAGGCTGCGAGCACAGTGTCTTGATTCCAAGAAAAGAATTCACAAGAAAAGTAAAGAAAGTTTTATCGAAGCAGGGAGAATAATCCTGCTTCTTTTTTATTCATTATTGTATTATCCTTATTATTAAAATTACTGAACGATATAGAGAATTAGTGGGGGGAGATGAGGAAGTGGCAATAGTACATCATTCAGCATGTCCGCTGAATTGCTGGGACAGCTGCGGATTCCTTGTTACCGTTGAGGATGGGAAGGTAACGAAGGTCGAAGGCAATCCGGAGCACCCGATCACACAGGGAAAAATTTGCGGCCGCGGCAGGATGCTTGAGCACAGGGCGAACTCAGAAGATCGCTTGCTTTATCCACTGAAAAAAATTGAGGGCAGTTTCAAGCAGATTTCCTGGGATCAGGCACTGGAAGAGATTGCGGAAAAACTGGCTCATTATAAAGAAAGCTATGGAACCACTTCCGTTTTGCATAGCCATGATTACGCAAACAGTGGATTGCTATCCAATCTTGACAGCCGCTTTTTCAACTTATATGGCGGTGTGACTGAATTGACCGGTTCGATTTGCTGGGGAGCCGGGATTGAAGCACAGAACTGGGATTTTGGCGATGCCTACAGCCATGCACCAAAAGATTTGACGAATAGTAAGCATGTCGTCATTTGGGGCAGAAATGTCGCACGGACGAATATGCATCTTTTCCAAAACCTTCAGGCTGTAAAAAAGAGGGGCACAAAGGTTTATGTGATCGATCCAATCTATAATGCAACAGCCAAGCTGGCGAATGAATACATTTCCATCAAGCCAGGATTTGACGGACTTTTGGCAGCTGGGATAATGAAGGAACTGCTCAGGATGAAATTGCATGATGAGGAGTTTTTGGCAGCTCATTCAGTGGGCTTCCAGGATTTAAAGGCATTGCTGGATAGCGTAACATTGGAATATATCAGTGAAGTGACCGAAGTTCCGATTGAGATCATCACTCATCTTGCTGAAGTATATGCTGACCGGCCGGTGTCAACGATCATGGGGCTTGGGATGCAGCGTTATGAAAATGGGGGCAATACGATCAGGCTGCTGGACGCTCTGGTTGCTGTCAGCGGCAACATCGGCATTCCTGGAGGCGGAGCCAACTATGCGAACAAGCAGGTTGGGCAGAGTTTTGACTATCAGAACATGACCATGGCTGAGCGGAAAAGTTCATCACGCACTTTTACAATGATGAGGCAGGCAGAGGGAATCCTATCAGCTATTGATCCTCAGATAAAAATGGGCATCGTCACATGCGGCAATCCGCTGACACAAGTTCCGGATACGAACAAAGTACGAGAGGCTTTTGAATCGCTTGAAACCCTGGTGGTGATTGACCAGTTCTTAACGGATACAGCTGAACTGGCTGATTATGTTTTGCCAGCTGCCACGGCCTTTGAGGTAGAAGATGTTTACTATTCATCGATGTACCATCATTATGTAAATGACGGTCCGAAGCTGGTTGAGCCACCGGGAGAAGCAAAGCCGGACGTCTGGATTTGGGCGGAACTCGCAAAAAGATTAGGCTTTGGCGAGGAATTCGATTTTACAAGAGAAGAATTCTTGGAAATGGGGCTCGTTTCATTGTTGAAGAAGGGCATTTCGCTCGAAAAAATTCGTGATGATAAATTTGCCGAATTGCCAGTGGATGAGATTCCATGGGCTGATCGAAAATTCAAAACGCCAAGCGGCAAATATGAATTCACTTCATCTGCAGTCACAGACGGCCGGATCAAGCTGTCACTGCCAACCGAAACAAAATGGACCAATCCCGATTTGGCGGAAAAATATCCATATACACTGCTGACGATCCATCCGCTGCGTTCCAACCACTCGCAGCACTTCCACCTGTTCCAGCCAGAGCCGTATGTGAAAGTAGAGATCGCCAGCAGCGTGGCTGCTGAAAAGGGATTGAAAGACCAGGACTATGTCCGAGTCTGGAATGACAGAGGTGAAATCCAAGGAACAGTTTCGATCCTCAAGGCTGCCCACCCGGGAACCGTGAACATCGACGAAGGATTGAGCGCGAGGTTTGGTGGCTCCGTCAACCAGCTGACATCTAGTAGAGAATCAGATAACGGACTCGGAAGCACGCTATACGATTGCTTGGTTAATATTGAAAAAGTGGAAAAAGATTGATGAATCTTTAGCCGCACTTGAATAGAGTGCGGTTTTTCTTTTTGAGTGAATAGGAGCAGAAATATATATATGATGGGAATTAGTGCAATTATTTTTAATCTTTTTGCTCCACACGAAAGTAACTTCCCTTTCATAAGGGCACTGTTCAAGCGGAAAGATACCCTTATGCAAGGCATTTCCCCGTCATAAGGATACGATTCAAGCAGAAAGATACCCTTATGCAAGGCATTTCCCCTTCATAAGGGCACGATTCAAGCAGAAAGACACCCTTATGCAAGGCATTTCCCCTTCATAAGGGCACGATTCAAGCGGAAAGATCCCCTTATGCAAGGCATTCCCCCTTCATAAGGGTACGATTCAAGCGGAAAGATACCCTTATGCAAGGCATTTCCCCTTCATAAGGGCACGATTCAAGCGGAAAGATACCCTTATGCAAGCAATTTCATCTCCACAACGCTACCAAGAGCTTGCTTCCTTTTACAAGCTTGTCTTTTCCTTTCGTAATCTCTATAATTGTGAGAGGAAAAAATCGTTTAGGTGATTCTTGCTTGAATAGATACATTTTTAAATAGAGGAGTGACATGGATGGCCTTAACAGCAGGTATTGTTGGACTTCCTAACGTTGGGAAATCTACATTGTTTAATGCGATTACACAGGCTGGTGCTGAATCAGCCAACTATCCGTTCTGTACGATTGACCCGAATGTCGGAATCGTTGAGGTTCCTGATTATCGTTTAACTAAATTGACTGAGCTAGTACAGCCGAAAAAGACTGTACCAACAGCTTTCGAATTCACTGACATCGCCGGAATCGTAAAAGGGGCGAGCAAAGGTGAAGGACTCGGAAACAAATTCCTTTCCCATATTCGCCAGGTAGATGCGATCTGCCAGGTAGTCCGCTGTTTTGCAGATGACAATATCACTCACGTTGCCGGTAAAGTAGATCCAATTTCTGATATCGAGGTTATTAACCTGGAATTGATTCTTGCTGACATGGAGTCAGTTGAAAAAAGAATTAGCCGTGTTGAGAAATTGGCTAAGCAAAAAGATAAGGAAGCTTCTATTGAGTTTCCAATTCTGGCACGTCTTCGTGATGCATTCGAAGCTGAACAACCTGCACGCGCGGTTGAATTCACTGACGAAGAAATGAAAATCGTTAAACATCTTCATTTGCTCACAATCAAGCCAATGCTTTATGTTGCTAACGTAGGTGAAGAGGATGTCGCAGATCCAAGCGGAAATGAATATGTACAGAAAGTCCGCGAGTTTGCACAAAAAGATAATGCAGAAGTAATCGTCATCAGTGCCAAAATTGAGGAAGAAATCGCTGAGCTTGAAGGCGAAGAAAAGCAAATGTTCCTAGAGGAACTAGGCATTGAAGAATCAGGTTTGGACCAGTTGATCCGAGCGGCTTACAGTCTGCTTGGCCTGGCAACATATTTCACAGCTGGCGTTCAGGAAGTCCGTGCATGGACATTCCGCCATGGCATGAAAGCACCTCAGTGTGCAGGTGTCATTCACTCTGATTTCGAACGTGGATTCATCCGTGCAGAAACAGTACATTACGATGACCTTCTTGCAGCCGGATCCATGGCAGCAGCTAAAGAAGCTGGAAAAGTTCGCCTTGAAGGAAAAGAATATGAAGTAAAAGACGGAGACATCATCCACTTCCGTTTCAATGTCTAATGAGCTGAACCCTGCGTAATTCGCAGGGTTTTATTTTTTTATTAAAAGGGTTAGAATTTCCCAAAGTTAAAATGGACAAAAATACGAACGTATGTTAGTATTTCACTAAAGGAATTATTAGTCCAGAATATGAAAAGTAGAATTGCTATACATAGCGTTGCCTTTGAATATATTCTGTGATATAATTTCATCTTGTGAGTAATTAATCAATTACTCCTTGCCCTGTAATGGGGCCGTTTAGACCAAAAGGAGGTGACAGTGATGAGAAAGTACGAAATTATGTACATCATCCGCCCAAGCATTGAAGAGGAAGCTAAAAAGGCTCTTACAGAGCGTTTCAGCAATATCCTTACAGAAAACGGTGCGGAAGTTGCAGAAGCTAAGGAATGGGGCAAACGCCGCCTTGCTTATGAAATCAATGATTTCCGTGATGGCTACTACCAGCTTGTTAAGGTAAACGCTACTCCGGCAGCAGTTGAGGAATTCTCTCGTCTTGCTAAGATCAACGAAGATATCCTTCGCCACATCGTAATTAGAGAAGAAGAATAATTAATGATATAAATAGAAACTTTCAGCGTAAAATGTTTCACATGGAACATTCAAGCTGGGGGGAAGGAGTTGATTCTGATGATGAATCGTGTCATTCTTGTTGGCCGTTTGACCAAGGATCCTGAATTACGTTTCACACCGAATGGAGTTGCTGTGGCTACTTTCACTCTTGCGGTAAATCGTTCATTTACCAACCAGCAGGGGGAAAGAGAAGCTGACTTCATCAACTGTGTGGTATGGCGCCGTCCAGCTGAAAACGTTGCTAACTTCTTGAAGAAGGGCAGCCTTGCAGGTGTTGATGGACGCGTTCAAACTCGCAGCTACGAAGGACAAGATGGTAAGCGTGTATACGTTACAGAAGTTCTTGCTGAGAGTGTTCAGTTCCTTGAGCCAAAAGGTCAAGGTCAAGGTCAAACTTCAGACAGAGGGGATAACAACTATTCCCGCCAAAATGATCAAGGTTCCCCATTCGGGAATCAGAATCAACGCCAGAACCAAGGTTATACAAAAGTAGATGAAGATCCATTTGCAGGTGGCGGCCAGATCGACATTTCAGATGATGATCTTCCATTCTAATATAACTCGGACGTGAAATAGAATACACAAGGAGGGAAATGACCATGGCAATGGGTGGACGCAGAGGCGGACGTGCAAAACGCCGTAAGGTTTGCTACTTCACAGCAAACGGAATCACTAAGATCGATTACAAAGACACAGATCTTTTGAAAAAATTCATCTCTGAGCGCGGTAAGATTTTACCACGCCGTGTAACTGGAACAAGCGCTAAATATCAGCGTAAATTGACAGTTGCGATCAAGCGTAGTCGTCAAATGGCATTACTGCCATACGTTTCAGGCGAATAATGATCGGTTTTTAAAAGGCAGCGGGGCATCCCGCTGCCTTTTATATTAGCTATTAGACACTTCGTTTGCTTGTCAGAGTTTTAGAAGCTAAAATAGTTCTTATCGGTTATTTTAAAATGGTTGGTACTTTGGTTCAGTTATAATATCTTGCTTGAACCTTAAGGCTGACCAAGGCGCATACGCATTTCGGTGAGGTGGATTATGAAGAATACATACAAGCTGACGGAAGGAGCCATTCTGTTAGCGATTTTTGCAGTTTTATTGTTGATCACTTTTTACATACCTGGCCTGGGGTTGGTTGTGAACCTCTTTCTTTCTTTGCCATTCTTGTTTTTTGGTGCTAAGTATGACGGTAAAAGTACGGCTGTGTTTACGATCGCAGCTGTATTATTATCGATGATTCTAGGGTCACTTCTGGCAATCCCGCTTGCATTAGCATATGGGACGACTGGTGCTGTGATGGGATACATGGTCAGAAAAGGGAAAAGCAGGTTTACAGCATACATAGCAGGTTCCCTCGTGTTTCTTTTGAATTTAGTGGCACAATATGCATTGTCGGTCATCTTATTTAAAATTAATATTATCGAAGAACTGATGGAGGCTTTTCGTGTTTCTACCGACCAGGCGATCAAAATGCTGGAACAAATGGGGCAGACCCCTGATGAGAAACTCATCAAGCAATTTGAAACAATGATCGATATGATGGAAGTGCTTATGCCAAGCATGTTCGTCATGGCTTCATTTTTGATTGTGTTCCTGCTTCAGCTTGTCTCGTTCCCATTCTTGAAGCGTTTTGGGATCAAGGTGCCATCCTGGCCTCCATTCAGGGAATTGAATCTGCCAAAAAGTATCTTATGGTACTATCTCATCGCGATGATAGCAGCATTAATCATGCAGCCGGAAAAAGGGACTTACTGGTACTGGGCGATTTCCAATCTTACATTCATACTGCAGATGCTGATGGTTCTCCAAGGTTTATCATTAGTTTTTTATGTTACACATATAAAACGGTATCCTAAAGCTGTTCCAATCATCGTCATTATCCTGACCTTCCTCCTGCCATTTGTTCTTTATATTGTCAGGATATTAGGTATAATTGATTTAGGGTTTGACTTAAGAAAACGTCTTGGGGAGAAGAAGTAATCAGAAACTAACGCTTTAGGAGCTGAGCACATGCCTTCTTATTTAGAGAGGCGGCAAATACGTTATCCATTGTATGGATTGATGGCCGTAACACTGGTGCTAATTGGATTTCTGTCTTACTATAACTGGATTATAGGAGCGGCAGGGTTCATTCTCACTGGCCTGTTGATATATCTCATTTTTCAAGTGAACCATATAATTAGGCAGGAAACGCAAGAATACATTTCCACGCTGTCTTATCGGGTAAAAAAAGTCGGCGAGGAAGCATTGATGGAAATGCCGATCGGAATCATGCTGATCAATGACGACTATTATATTGAGTGGACGAATCCTTTCATTGCTGCTAGTTTCAATGAAGACTCACTTGTCGGCAAATCGCTGTATGATGTAGCCGATGCGGTCATTCCATTGATTAAGCAAGAGGTAGAAACTGAAATCATTACTCTTCATGATCGGAAGTTCAGGGTCATTCATAAACCTGAGGAAAGGCTGCTCTACTTTTTCGATGTGACCGAACAGGCAGAAATTGAAAAAATGTACCATGATGAGCGCACAGTCATTTCGATTATTTATCTTGATAACTATGAGGAACTGACCCAGGGTATGGATGACCAGACGAAAAGCAGCTTGAACAGTCTTGTTACTTCCATTTTAAATAAATGGGCTACCAATAATGGAGTATTCCTCAAGAGGGTTTCTTCAGAACGATTCTTCGCTGTTTTTAGTGAACATATTCTCCAGCTGCTCGAAAAAGGGAAATTCACGATTCTCGATGAAGTCAGGGAAACAACATCGAAGCAGAATGTCCCATTAACTTTGAGCATTGGTGTTGGTACAGGTTATTCCTCGCTTCCTGAGCTCGGAAGTCAGGCGCAGTCCAGCCTGGACTTGGCATTGGGACGTGGCGGCGATCAGGTAGCGATCAAACAGCCTAACGGCAAAGTTAAGTTTTATGGCGGCAAGACGAATCCTGTTGAAAAGCGTACAAGGGTAAGAGCGCGAGTCATTTCTCATGCATTGAAGGAACTCGTTATTGAAAGTGACAAGGTCTTGATCATGGGACACAAAAATCCGGATATGGACGCAATTGGTTCGTCAATCGGTATCCTAAAAGTAGCACAAATGAACAAGCGTGAAGGCTTTATTGTGTATAATAAAAATGAGATCGATACAGGTGTACAGCGCTTGATGGATGAGATTAAGGAAAACGAATCTCTTTATTCAAGATTCATTACACCAGAACAGGCTTATGAAATTGCTTCTGATGACACATTGCTTGTCGTTGTCGATACTCATAAACCTTCACTTGTCATCGATGAAAGACTATTGAACCGGATTGAGAACGTCATCGTGATTGATCACCATCGCCGCGGTGAGGAATTCATTAAAAATCCGCTGCTCGTCTATATGGAGCCTTACGCTTCATCGACGGCTGAGCTGGTAACGGAATTGCTAGAATATCAGCCGAAGAACGGAAAAATCCAGATGCTTGAGGCTACTGCTTTATTGGCAGGAATCATCGTAGACACGAAAAGCTTCACCTTAAGGACAGGGGCCCGTACTTTTGACGCTGCATCATACCTGCGAAGCCATGGTGCGGATACTGTTCTTGTACAGAAGTTCTTAAAAGAAGATATTAATACTTATATCAAAAGAGCAAAAATTATAGAGAATGTTTATTTTTACCGGGATGGCATTGTCATTTCAAAAGGAGAGGACGATGTTTACTGTGACCAGGTGCTGATTGCACAGGCAGCAGATACACTCCTGACGATGGACGGCGTGTCAGCGTCATTCGTGATCTCCAAAAGATCAGAAGACACGGTAGGCATCAGCGCAAGATCGCTTGGGGAAATCAACGTCCAGGTGGTCATGGAAAATCTCGAAGGTGGCGGGCATTTAACTAATGCTGCGACGCAAATGTATGATATCTCTACGGATGAGGCAGAAACACTTTTACAAAATGCGATAGAGGATTATTTAGAAGGGGGACAAAAAGAATGAAAGTAATCTTTTTGAAGGACGTTAAAGGAAAAGGCAAAAAAGGCGAAATCAAAAATGTGGCAGATGGCTACGCACACAATTTCCTGATTAAACAGGGTCTTGCAGTTGAAGCAAATCAAGCCGCTATGAGTTCCCTGAACGCACAGCAGAAGAAAGAAGAGAAAGTGGCTCAGCAGGAGCTTGAAGATGCGAAAGCTTTGAAGGAAAAGCTGGAAAAAGTTACAGTTGAATTATCCGCGAAATCCGGAGAAGATGGCCGTCTTTTCGGCTCAATCACAAGCAAGCAGATTGCTGATGAACTGCAAAAAGCTAATGGCATCAAGCTTGATAAGCGAAAAATTGAGCTTCAGGATGCTATTCGCACACTTGGATACACAAAGGTTCCAGTAAAGCTTCATAAGGATGTTCTGGCAACTTTGAATGTCCACGTTAAAGAAGGTAAATAATTTACAGTTCCATATAGTCGTAAACATGATAAAATAATATAGTTACAGAAATAGGTGATCGGTTCTGCTGATCACTTTTTTCAGTTCGAAGAGAGCGTGAATTATGTAAGGGGGCAGGCAGATGAGTGAATTATTCGCGGATCGACTTCCGCCACAAAACATGGAAGCGGAACAAGCCGTAATTGGCGCAATATTTTTAGAGCCATCAGCTTTAACTCTTGCTTCAGAAATTCTATTACCCGAAGACTTTTATCGTGTTGCGCACCAGAAAATCTTCAACGTTATGCTGGATTTAAATGATAAAGGCAAAGCTATCGACCTGGTGACCGTCACTGAAGAACTGGCATCATCCAAGCTGATTGAAGATGTTGGAGGCGTCAGTTATTTAAGTGAATTGGCGGCATCCGTTCCGACGGCTGCTAATATAGAGTATTATGCTAGAATCGTAGAAGAAAAGTCATTGCTGAGAAGGCTGATCCGGACAGCATCAGGCATCGCTGAAGATGGCTATATGCGTGAGGATGAAGTCGAAGCATTACTTGCCGAAGCAGAAAAGAACATAATGGAGGTTGCCCAACGCAAAGGCGGAGGAGCCTTCCATAATATAAAAGATGTCCTTGTCAGGACATACGATAATATTGAGGAAATGCATAACCGTCAAGGTGATATCACCGGCCTTGAGACTGGCTTTACCGAGCTTGACCGAATAACAGCTGGCTTTCAGCGAAACGATTTGATCATCGTTGGCGCCCGTCCTTCTGTTGGTAAAACAGCATTCGCCTTGAATATCGCCCAGAACGTTGCGAAAAAGACAGGAGAGAATGTCGCGATCTTTAGTTTGGAGATGGGAGCAGAACAGCTTGTCATGCGTGTCCTTTGTGCGGAAGGAAATATCGATGCCCAGAGGCTTCGTACAGGTTCCCTGACTGATGAGGACTGGGGCAAGTTGACGATGGCAATGGGAAGCCTGTCGAATACAGGAATCTTCATTGACGATACTCCGGGTGTCAAAATTACCGATATCAGGTCAAAATGCCGACGTTTAAAGCAGGAGCAGGGACTTGGCATGATCATGATCGATTACTTGCAGCTGATCCTCGGGAGCGGACGTGCCGGCGAAAACCGTCAGCAGGAAGTATCTGAGATATCCCGTTCCCTTAAGCAGTTGGCGCGTGAATTGCAGGTCCCTGTCATCGCACTGTCCCAGCTTTCCCGTGGAGTGGAACAGCGACAGGACAAGCGTCCGATGATGTCTGATATTCGTGAATCCGGTTCAATTGAGCAGGATGCCGATATCGTAGCCTTCCTTTACCGTGATGACTATTATGATAAGGAATCCGAAGACAAGAACATCATTGAGATCATCATTGCCAAGCAGCGTAACGGCCCGGTAGGAACCGTAAAGCTGGCATTCGTAAAAGAATACAATAAATTCGTCAACATTGAAAACAGGTATGACGAATCGTACGCTCCACCTGGGGCATAATGAGAATTGATCCTTATGGATTGATTCTCTTTTTTTTTGCTGATATTTTATTTAGTATATATAGGATGTAGGGTTTTACGAACGAAATAATTATAATTTAAAATTAATGTTCGTGTTTAGTTGACTTAATGCTATTATTACTGGTAAACTTTATATGTTTGAAGCGGAAAAAAATTAACCGTATACCTTTGGAGGTGCTTTTTATATGTCATCCGTAGTAGTAGTTGGTACACAATGGGGAGACGAAGGAAAAGGGAAGATTACTGACTTCCTTTCAGAAAATGCTGAAGTGATTGCCCGTTACCAGGGAGGGAACAACGCAGGACATACAATAAAGTTCAATGGTGAAACATATAAATTGCATTTGATTCCATCAGGGATTTTCTATAAAGATAAAGTCAGTGTTATCGGAAACGGCATGGTTGTGGATCCAAAAGCGCTCGTGAAGGAACTAGCCTATCTTCACGATAAAAACGTTACGACAGACAACCTGCGAATCAGCAATCGCGCGCATGTCATTCTTCCGTATCACTTGAAACTTGATGAAGTGGAAGAAGCGAGCAAGGGTGCCAATAAAATAGGAACGACCAAGAAGGGCATAGGTCCTGCATACATGGACAAAGCTGCGAGAACGGGTATCAGGATTGCCGACCTTCTTGACAGGGAAGTTTTCGAGGAGAAGCTAACACGCAATCTCGAGGAGAAAAACCGCCTGCTCGAGCGCATCTATGAAACTGAAGGATTTAAGCTTGAGGATATTTTAGACGAGTATTACGAGTATGGTCAGCAAGTCAAAGATTATGTGGTCGACACATCTGTCGTTTTGAACGATGCTTTGGATGAAGGACGACGTGTACTATTTGAAGGTGCACAGGGCGTTATGCTCGATATCGACCAGGGAACATATCCATTTGTTACATCATCCAATCCCGTAGCTGGCGGAGTCACCATTGGTTCAGGTGTAGGACCAACGAAAATCACCCATATCGTAGGAGTTTCAAAAGCTTATACGACTCGTGTCGGTGACGGACCATTCCCTACAGAGTTAGATAACGAAATCGGCCACCAGATTCGCGAAGTAGGACGAGAATACGGTACGACAACAGGCCGCCCACGCCGCGTAGGCTGGTTCGACAGCGTCGTTGTCCGACATGCACGCCGTGTCAGCGGAATCACTGATTTATCGCTGAACTCTATCGATGTTTTAACGGGAATTGAAACGCTCAAAATCTGTGTAGCATACCGCTACAAGGGTGAGTTAATTGAAGAATTCCCTGCAAGCCTTAAGACACTCGCTGAATGTGAGCCAGTCTACGAGGAGCTGCCAGGCTGGACAGAAGACATCACAGGTGTGAAATCACTAGACCAACTGCCAGAAAACGCAAGACACTATCTTGAGCGCATCTCACAACTGACAGGCATCCCATTATCCATCTTCTCAGTCGGCCCGGACCGCACCCAGACAAACGTCGTCCGCAGCCCTTGGAGATCATAATAATTATTGTTCTAGCCCCTGCTCATTGGAACGGGGGCTTGTTTTTTTACAGGGTGAATCCCAGCTGTATCCAGTTCGCGGAATTCCGGCTTGAATTCGCGGGAATAATGTAGTTTTTCGCGGGAATACCAGTCTATTTCGCGGAAAAACTCCTTAACATCGCGGAATTATCCTGTTTTTAGTAAATTTCTATTTATAAAATTGAATAAATTTAAGGAAAGCAGAGTGAACTACAAAGAAAAACAAGAAAAAGCAAAAAATATTTTAAAAAGATATATACAAACAATAAAATGCTATGGTAATATAAACAACGTTGTCACTAATTCGACAAAAAGTGATAAAGTTTGATACGAGCCATTAGCTCAGTCAGTTGCTTGCATCCAGGAGTTCGCTTCAGCGGCAACTTGCGAGAAAGGCCGAAGGTCTTTTGAGCACATTTCACAGAAGATCCAATATAGGGGTCAATTTTAATATGAGCCATTAGCTCAGTCGGTAGAGCATCTGACTTTTAATCAGAGGGTCGAAGGTTCGAGTCCTTCATGGCTCACCAAGTTTTTTTCGCGACAGCGAAAATAAACTTCCTTAGATTCGCGACAGCGAAAATAAACTTCCTTAACCCAGTGAAAAAGGATCAACTTAATATCTGGCCCCTTGGTCAAGCGGTTAAGACACCGCCCTTTCACGGCGGTAACACGGGTTCGAATCCCGTAGGGGTCACTTTATTACATATTTAATTGAGTATTATCATGGCTCAGTAGCTCAGTCAGTTGCTTACTTCACCGGATAAGCATCTCTGGCAACTTGCGAGAAAAACCGGGAGGTTTTTTGAGCAGAGTTTTTAAACAATGCAAAGTTTAGGAAACATTATATTATCTTGGCTCAGTAGCTCAGTCGGTAGAGCAGGTTGCTCACATCATCGATTAAGCATCTGCGGCAACCTGCGAGAAAGACCGAGAGGTCATTCGAGCAAAGGATCTAAACCAAATAAAGATTAGGGTGCAATTTTTAACGTGGCTCAGTAGCTCAGTCGGTAGAGCAAAGGACTGAAAATCCTTGTGTCGGCGGTTCGATTCCGTCCTGAGCCATTAAAAAAGGGAGCGTGTCATATGACATGCTCTCTTTTTTTTGTAACATTTATGTAACATAAAGATAAACTTCCTATTTTTAACATGTTTGTGTTGCTATTAACAACATTGTTCATTAATTATGCTCCGAAAGTAGGAGAATGCACTGATATTACTAGGTTTTCTGCTCATTTTTAATAAAAGAGATAGGAAAATATGCTGATGATGAATTCCATTTAACTGACAAATATCGTAATAAAATGTCAGCTATTATACATTTTTGTTACATAATGAAGTCTAGTCTTCCCATCGATACATTATATGGTAAAGTATAAAGGTACAATTATCAGATAATAGTTATTTAGAACTAGACTAATAGTGTTTGACCGTTGTAGGAGGATCAGGATGAATAATTTAAAACATAGGCTGTCCAATCTTGCCGGCAAAACATCTAGAGAGATGAAGCCAGCAATAAAAAAGTCAATCATGGCAGCGGTAACTGTAGTTGCTTTGTCTTTTGGTGCAGGGAATTCTGCACTTGCGGCGGATTCAGACTTAACAACAATGTATCATGTTTATGTAAATAATAAATTTGTAGGAACTGTTACAGATAAGGCGCAAGTAGAACAGCTGGTAGAAGATAAGTTGACATCCGTTGAGAAGGATTACGCAGATCTTGATATCGAGCTGGGGTTAGACGTGTCTTTTGTTCCTGAGCAAGTGTTCAGCTCGGCTGCCAATACAAATACAAACGAAGTACTAGATGTTCTTAAAGACGAGTTGAATGTCCAGGCTGAAGCATCCGCTATTGTGATCGGTGAACAGTCTGTTGCTTATGTGAAAGATCAAGAAGCAGCGAATGAAGTCCTTAGGACATTAATGCTAGAACACGTTACTGAAGAAGAATTAGCCGAGGTGGAGAGTAGAAAAGAATCTCCTAATCTACCAGTACCCGAAGTAAAAGAAAATGAAACTCTTATAATAGACGTTTATTTAACTCATGAAGTTTCACATGCTGATGAAAAAGTTGATCCTGGAAAAGTACTTTCTATAGGGGAAGCGGTCGAGCTCCTTAAAAAGGGTACTTTAGAGGAACAGAAGTACCAGGTTAAAGAAGGGGATGTGTTAGGAAACATTGCGAATTCACATAACCTGAAGCTTGCTGAATTACTTTCTTTAAATGAAGGTCTTACTGAAGACGCTGTACTAAAACCAGGACAGGAATTGAATGTGACTGTCTTGAAGCCATTCGTTGAAGTCGTGGTCGACCGCCAGGTTTATGAGCAAAAAGAAGTGCCTTTCGAAAGAGAAATAAAAGAAGACTCTTCCATGTTCAAGGGAGATACGAAAAAGCAGCAGGAAGGCCAAGTTGGATTGAAAGGCACTACCTACTCCGTATCTGAACAAAACGGCAAGGTAATCAAGAGAGAAGTTATAAATGAAGAAGTGCTTGAAGAGCCCGTGAAGGAAATCGTTGTCAAAGGAACAAAGGTTGTTCCTTCACGCGGAGATGGAACGTTCGTATGGCCGACAAACGGCGGATATGTATCGAGCCGCCAGGGCTATCGCTGGAGCAGGATGCATAAAGGAATCGATATCGCGAGACCAAGCAACTACACTATCAAGGCTGCTGATAATGGGAACGTAGTATATGCTGGTAATAAAGGTGATGGATACGGCAACAAAATCATCATCGACCACAATAACGGCTACCGCACGATGTATGCACACCTTGCATCCATCTCAGTTAGCGTAGGCCAGACAGTTTCCCGCGGTTCGAGTATCGGGATCATGGGAAGAACAGGTAATTCCACTGGAATTCATCTTCATTTTGAAGTATATCAAAACGGCAAGATTATCGATCCCCTTTCTAAATTAAATCGAAAGTAATTCCATTTATAAAAAAGTCTCTAGTCAAACTAGAGACTTTTTTCATTAGAGATTTGCCTTTAAAATAAAAGTTCGCAATCATAGTTATTTTATTGTTATGGGCAGGATTGGTACAATTGGGAGGAGAAGAATATAAGTTATATAACAGAAAAATTCAGTTTTTCTCCGATTTACAGTAAAATAGATAAGATAGCATTTTTATAAAGAGAAGATTATTACTAGACGATAGATAAATTTGTACTTTAAAGGAGAATTGGTATGGAGAAAAAAATCCTGGTAGTTGACGATGAGAAACCAATTGCAGATATTCTACAGTTCAATCTGAAAAAAGAGGGTTACGATGTTTACTGTGCATATGATGGAAACCAGGCAGTTGAGATGGTGGAGGAAATCCAGCCTGACTTGATCCTGCTGGATATTATGCTGCCTATGCGTGATGGCATGGAGGTCTGCCGTGAAGTCCGCAAAAAATACGATATGCCGATTATCATGCTGACTGCTAAAGACTCTGAAATTGATAAAGTGCTTGGACTTGAGCTTGGGGCAGATGACTATGTCACGAAGCCATTCAGCACAAGAGAATTGATTGCCAGGGTAAAAGCAAACCTACGCCGCCATCAGCAGAATGCGATCAAGGAAGATGAGCAAGAAGAATCGAATGAAATTGCGGTTGGCTCCTTGACCATCCACCCTGATGCATATGTTGTCTCCAAAAGAGGAGAGACGATTGAATTGACGCATCGTGAATTTGAGCTTCTTCACTACCTTGCCAAGCATATTGGACAAGTCATGACAAGGGAGCACCTGCTGCAAACCGTGTGGGGCTATGATTACTATGGTGATGTCCGTACAGTAGACGTAACGGTAAGACGTCTGCGTGAAAAAATTGAGGATAATCCAAGCCATCCGACATGGATCGTGACAAGACGAGGAGTAGGATATTATTTAAGAAACTCTGAGCAGGAGTAAGGACAGGAATGAAAAAGGTAGGTTTCTTTCGATCCATTCATCTTAAATTTGTAATTATATACGTCCTGCTTATTCTCGTTGCCATGCAAATCATCGGAGTTTACTTTGTCCGCAAACTTGAGACGACCCTGATGACGAATTACCAGGAATCTGTAAAATCCCGTGTGGACCTGCTGATTTATGATATACAGGAAGAGCTGGTGAAAGAGCGCGGGAAGGAAGATCCCACGAAAGAGGAAGCCATTAGGCAGATTTTAATGGACTATAAGCCCAATGATATTTCTGAAATTCGAGTAGTTGACGGGGGCAGTTTTAAAATACTGGGGACATCAAGCCTGAGCAATCAGGGGATGGTGGGTCAGAGGACTCCTGACGTCAAGATTAAGCGTTCGATCATCACTGAAGAAGATGAAGACGTCATCCAGTTGAAAGCGAACGAAAGAGTTTGGGTTCTTTCAACACCTATCATGCATAACGGTGAAGCGATAGCCGCTGTCTATCTAGTTGCTAATATTGATGATATCTTTGACCAGATGAATGATATCAATACAATCCTCGCTACAGGAACAGCCATTGCCCTGATTTTTACAGCCATTTTGGGAGTCTTGCTGGCACAGACGATTACGAGGCCGATTTCAGATATGCGTAAACAGGCGCTGGCCATGACGCGCGGCAATTTTTCCAGGAAGGTTAAAGTGTATGGCTACGATGAAATCGGTCAACTTGCGATCACCTTTAACAATCTGACGAAAAAACTGCAGGAAGCACAGGCCACAACTGAAGGAGAGAAAAGGAAGCTTTCCTCTGTCATTTCCTATATGACCGACGGTGTCATATCGACAGATCGGAAAGGACGCATCATCCTAATCAATGACCCTGCGACACAGATGCTTGGTGTTCCACGTGAAACAGTGCTTTCGCAGCCATTAGTTTCTGTACTTGGACTGGATGAGAATTATACTTTTGATGATTTGCTTCAGGAGAAAGACTCGATTGTTCTGGATTACAGTACGAAAAGTAAGCCATTCATCCTTCGGGCAAACTTTTCGGTCATACAAAAGGAAAGCGGCTTTGTAAATGGCTTGATTGCAGTCCTATATGATATTACGGAACAAGAAAAAATTGATATGGAGAGACGGGAATTCGTTGCGAATGTTTCCCATGAATTACGGACTCCGCTGACAACGATGCGCAGCTATCTGGAGGCGCTGGCTGAAGGAGCATGGAGGGATGAGGAAATCGCTCCGAACTTCCTTGAAACAACCAGAGGTGAAACAGAGCGGATGATTCGACTTGTCAACGACTTGCTGCAGCTATCAAAACTTGACAGTGTGGATTATCGTCTATCAAAGGAATGGGTAAACTTCCCGGTCTTTTTTAACAGGATCATTGACCGATTCGAAATGACGAAGGAACAAAACGTTTCTTTCAAAAGGGAAATCACGGAGGATGCGATTTTCGTAGAAATAGATGAAGATAAAATCACGCAAGTACTCGATAATATCATTTCTAACGCCATGAAGTATTCACCAGAGGGCGGAACGATTACCTTCAGAGTGAAAGAGCTGGATGACAAGATTGTTGCCAGCATTTCTGATGAAGGCGTTGGCATCCCCAAAGATAACCTTGATAAAATATTTGACCGTTTCTACCGTGTCGATAAAGCCAGGACCCGCAAACTAGGCGGTACAGGCTTAGGGCTGGCTATTGCCAGGGAAATGGTCAATGCCCACGGGGGAAGGATATGGGCAGAAAGTGTGGAAGGAAAAGGTACCACTGTTCAATTTACACTTCCTTATGACCGAAGTGCAGAGGATGATTGGTCATGACATATGAAAATATAAAATCAGTTATTTTAACATTTCTCGTGATTCTGAGCGGGTTATTAACCTGGAACATTTGGACGTATCAGCCGGACTATGAGAATGTAAACAATCAAGAGACTGTTGAAGAAGTAAGTATTGCCACGCAGAAAGAACTAAAAAAAATCGTCAAGCCGCATCAGATAATATATCATGTGGGTCGAAACCAGTTTGGTTCGGTAGACAATGACTATATTGATGATATAATCGGAGTTATTTCAAAATGGAAGTATTTTGATATCGAAAAGTACCCTGGGCGAATAAGTGAATTTAATGAAAAGATTGCTCAGGGGGAGAATACCGAAGTTATTTTCCCAGATGAGGTACCGATTGAACTATATAAAAGGGTCCTCAATATCGATGAAAAGGATATGCCGAAATTTGATTTCGACCGGATCATCATTAATTCAGAGACTCAGCAAAAGCAGGAAGGAATTGTCTATTTCTATTCGCAGAAAAATCAGGAAGCCTATGTCAGCAATGTCAGTCCTTCCTATATAAATGATTTTACGAATCAATTTTATGATTCTGCAAAAAGGCTGACGCCGTATTTCCTTCATAATGTTTCTGATATCAAGAAGATTTACCTGCCAACTGAAAAAGTGAAGATGGTGCTGCACACTTACTACCAGAATCCCCTTGAATCTGAACAATTTAAAGATGCTTTGTTCCCAGACCCGAGCTTTGTACAGCGAAGTATAGTCGATGGAATTGAGGAATATACGGATGATGCCAGTAAGATGATCGTTGACACCGATACAAATATGATTAACTACGTGAATCCTGTCAGGAGTGGCGATTCAGTCATCGGCACCAACAATGTGCTCCAGAAGAGTATCGAGTTTGTTAATAACCATGGTGGCTGGACGGAACCTTATCGATATGTTTATAAAGATGATTTTAACCAGAATGTTCTTTTCCGTCTTTACAGTAAGGAAGGGTATCCTGTTTTCAATCAGATAGGGATGTCAGAGATCTATCAGCATTGGAAACAATCGGAAATCAGCAGATATGTACGCCCAGGGTTCCATCTCGAGCTGCCATTGAATCCGGATGTTGTCACCAAAACATTGCCCTCTGGATATGAAGCGCTGGAATACCTGCAAAGCAAGAAGGACTTTAAGCCTGCGTTGCTGCAAAATCTTATGCCTGGCTATTATATGACCCAGGGACCAGAAAATTCGTTAATCCTGTTGGAGCCAGGCTGGTTTTATTTATACGATCAGGAGTGGCGTCAGCTCATATGGGAGGAGGAATTGAATAATGGATTGGAGTAGAATCAAGACGATCTTTATTCTCACCTTCCTCGTCCTGGATATATATCTCGTGTACCAGTTCAGGAACACAAGGGATGCGACCCAATATGAAATTCTAAAGGAAGCGACCCTTGAGGAAAAGCTGAGAAATGACGATATCACCTATGGTGAACTCCCCGACACAAAAAAGAAAGAACAGTATCTTAGTGTAAGAGCCAAGGTATTCACCTCCGAGGAAACGGAGAAGGTCAAGGGACAGTCTGTCAGTCTGGGAGACGGCACGTCGATTGAAGTTAAGATTGAAAAGCCGTTCAAACTGACGAGCAAGTTCCAGCCGGCTGAACTGTCTGATTTCATAAAAGCGAATATTTTTGCCGGTGAAGAGTATGAGTTCTGGAGCAAAAATGATGAGACAGGGACCATTACGTATTATCAAGAGCATGATAGTAAAACGTTCTATTATAACAGCAATGCGAAACTGACTTTCTTTTTCAACGAAGATAATGAAGTGACTTCGTATAAGCAAACGTATTTGGAAATCATCGATGAACTGTCGGATGCAGAAGAGTTACTGCCGCCATTGAGGGCGCTGGAAACTCTTTATAAAAAAGGTTTGCTCAAGCCGAAGAGTAAAATCACCGATTTTGAATTGGGCTATTCCACTCTTGTTTCATTGACCTCATCCCTTGTAGTGACACCAACGTGGAGGATAGAAGTCAATGGCAAGGAAAACCTTTTTGTACATGCAATTGAAGGCCGGGTCATCCCGTTGTCTGACGGAGAAAATAAAATTACGGAGTGAAGAGATATGAGTTTGCATTTTAGTGTTCTCGCCAGCGGGAGTACGGGAAATGCGATCTATGTGGAGACGGAGGGCCAGTCCTTTTTGGTGGATGCCGGATTGAGCGGCAAACAAATGGAGGCTTTATTCAAGCAAATTGGCCGGGAAATGAAAGACCTCTCTGGAATATTAGTGACGCATGAACATAGCGATCATATAAAAGGCATAGGAATCGTTGCCCGTAAGTATAAGCTGCCAATCTATGCGAATGAAAAAACATGGAAAGCGATGGACGGCTTGATTGGGGAAGTCCCGCTTGACCAGAAGTTCTCCTTTGACATGGAGACCATTAAATCTTTTGGCGGATTGGACATAGAATCCTTCGGTGTCTCACATGACGCGGCCGAGCCGATGTTCTACGTATTCCATAAAGACGGCAAAAAACTGGTGCTCATCACAGACACAGGCTATGTCAGCGACCGGATGAAAGGAATCATTTCCAATGCTGATGCGTATGTGTTTGAAAGTAACCATGACGTCCAGATGCTGAGGATGGGGAGATATCCGTGGAGCGTCAAGCGCCGGATCCTGAGCGATTACGGTCATGTCTCGAATGAGGATGCCGCAGTCGCGATGAGCGAAGTCGCTGGAGATAATACAAAACGGATTTATCTAGCCCACTTAAGTACGGATAACAATATGAAGGACCTTGCAAGGATGTCAGTTAGCCAGACCCTCGAAGGAAGGGGCATCTTAGTAGGAGAACAATTCGATTTGATAGATACAGATCCTAAGACTCCGACACCTTTGACAGCAATTTAACTTGTTTATAGAATGAAATTTATAGGTAAAAGGAGTAAATGCATCTGCACTGGGTGCTTTTGCTCCTTTTTATTTTCCCGAGGATAAGAGGGGCTTATGTTTTAGAAATCAGCATTACTGATAGTATAATAATCTATATAAGAATAACTAACGTATCTATTGGTCAATGAAAGGATTGGTGGACATTGGGTTATTATGATCAGGATTATCAAAGCCGGTATAAACCGCAGAACAGAAGTAAAGGCGGCTTTTTCTGGGCCAGCCTGGCAGGTGCTATCATAGGTGCATTATTGGTGATCTTCTCAATTCCTATATTGGCTAACTTGGATGTGCTGCCATATAAAATTGAACCTCATAATCAAACAGCGGCAACTGACGAAGAGCCTTCTGAAGAAAGTGAAGAAGGCAAAACTACTAAAAAGAATGTATCGATTGATGTATACTCGCAAATTACGGACGCAGTCGACAAAGCTGGAGATGCAGTAGTCGGCATTACGAATATCCAGGGGAGCACAAGCTTCTGGGGCGAATCCCAGGAATCAGGCGGAACAGGATCTGGTGTAGTTTATAAAAAGGAAGGTGACAAAGCCTATATTGTCACAAACCACCATGTCGTAGCGGAAGCCTCCGAACTTGAGGTCAGCCTGAGTGATGGCACGAAAATTCCCGCCAGGCTTTTAGGAAGTGATATCTGGACCGATCTGGCTGTATTGGAAGTACCAGCTGACGAAATTAAAGTCGTAGCCGAATTTGGCAACTCAGATAAGCTGAAGCCTGGTGAGCCAGTCATTGCGATTGGTAATCCGCTCGGACTTACTTTTTCAGGTTCTGTTACACAGGGAATTATCTCTGGTTTAGAACGTGCGATTCCAGTCGATATCAATCAGGATGGAACTCCCGATTGGCAGGCAGAAGTTTTACAGACAGATGCAGCGATTAACCCCGGCAACAGCGGAGGGGCCTTGATCAATATCGAAGGCCAGGTGATAGGTATTAACTCAATGAAAATCGCCCAGAGTGCTGTCGAAGGAATTGGATTATCTATTCCCATTAATTATGCTGCACCTATTATTGAAGACCTAGAGAAGACTGGGGAAGTAAAACGTCCATTCATGGGTGTAGAATTAGCTTCCGTAAATGAAATTTCAGCCTACCACCAGGAAAACACGTTGAAGCTGCCGAAGGAAATTACCTATGGTGTTGCAGTTAGAGGCGTACAGCCCAATTCTCCTTCAGCCCAGGCAGGATTGAAGGAGTATGACGTCATTGTTGAAATGGATGGCGAGGAAATCCGGGATGTGGTTGATCTGCGCAAGCATCTTTACAATAAAAAGAAGGTTGGCGATGACATGCAGGTCAAGTATTACCGAAATGGCCAACTGGAAGAAACAACAATGAAGTTAGGCGGAGAAACATTATAGGAGTTGTGGATAATGACAGGAGGCGAAATGCTTCCTGTTTTTTTGTGTTAAAATGGTCTTTGTGGATAAATTTAAAAGTGAATTTAAGCAAATGATAATCATATAAAAAGAAGCTGAAAGGATGAGTGTTATGAAGTATTGCTGCGGTGAACATGTTGAATTAGCGCTGGATGAAGCGGTTGATGAGTTTGAGGTAGCACCACAATTAACAAAGTTAGAGTCTGTTGATAAGTCGGAGTTTGTCTGTGGATACTGTGGACAACCTGCTGTATATATTGTGGCGAACGAATGATCGCCTACTAAATGTGGATAGTGATGTGAATATGTGGATAACTATTGTGGATATCTTGTTTGTAAACTGTTTGTAATCTGTTTGTAAAGTGGGGATGACTGTGAATATCTCGATCGTAACGGTTGGAAAATTAAAAGAAAAATACCTGAAACAGGGGATTGAGGAGTACCTAAAACGACTCGGAAGCTATGCAAAAGTGGAAGTCATCGAAGTACCAGATGAAAAAGCACCGGAGGAATTGAGCGAAACTGAAATGATCCAGGTCAAGCAAAAAGAGGGCGAACGGATCCTCGCGAAAATTGGACCTGATACCCATGTTATCGCCCTGGCCATTAACGGCAAGCTCAAATCCTCAGAAGAACTTGCAGACACACTCGATAAACTCGCGACGTACGGAAAAAGTAAAATCGCGTTTGTTATCGGCGGATCACTAGGTTTAAGTGCAGAAGTATTAAAAAGATCCGATGAACAACTATCCTTCTCCAAAATGACATTCCCTCACCAATTAATGCGCTTGATCCTCGTTGAGCAAATCTATCGGGCTTACAGGATAAATCGCGGTGAACCGTACCATAAGTAGTGGTAAAACAGAAATTCAGCTAATTATCGATGTTCCATGATGAAATTGTTTAATCTGTAAAAGATATTGAGTGAATAAAACGGCAGCCAGTACAGCCGTTTTATTTAATTATTACTTTTTCTGAAGTCACCTATAAATCCCGATGTTTAAGGATCAGTAATAAATGGAAACACAAGGAATGGAGGGATGAAAATGAAAATACTTATTATTGGTGGAGATGCAGCAGGTATGAGTGCTGCGATGCAAATGGTACGAAACAGCTCTGGACATGAAATCACTGTATTGGAAAAGGGAGGCGTGTATTCATACGGACAATGTGGCCTGCCTTATGTGATCAGTGGGAAGATTGAGTCCACAGATCAGTTAATCGCTCGCACTCAGTCTACTTTTAAAGAGAAATATGGCATTGATGCACGTGTATTTCATGAAGTCCAAAAGGTGGACTCAGAAAATAAGATGGTAAGTGGAATAAACCATAGTAATGGTGAAACGTTCAGTCTTCCATATGACCGCCTTCTGATTGCGACTGGTGTAAGCTCGGTCATTCCAGAGTGGGAAGGTGTGACACTACCAGGTATTTTTTCATTAAAGACCATCCCCGATGCAAAAGCAATCATGGAGTATCTGGAAAGAGATATACAGAATGTGACCGTGATTGGTGGCGGATACATTGGACTTGAAATGGCTGAAAGTTTTGCGGAGCTCGGCAAAAAGGTAACCATCATTGAAAGAAATGAGCAATTAGCCAAAATATTTGATACAGACATGGCTGAACTGATTCATGAAGAAGCAGTAAAGCAAAATATTGTGTTAAAAATGGGTGAATCCGTGGAAGCATTCGGTGGAAGTGACCATGTGGAGACTGTGAAAACCGATAAAGGAGAGTATGAAACAGATTTGGTGCTAGTCGCTGTAGGTGTGAAGCCCAATACTTCTTTTTTAGAAGGAACAGGTATTAAAACCAGTGTAAATGGTGCGATAGAAGTAAATGCCTATATGCAAACCAGTATTGAGGATATCTACGCAGCAGGAGATTGTGCCACACAATATCACCGAGTAAAAGAAAAGGATGATCATGTCCCGTTGGGAACACATGCCAATAAGCAAGGACAAATCGCTGGATTGAACATGGTTGATGTACATAAAACGTTTAAAGGAATTGTAGGTACTTCCATTATTAAGTTCTTCGATTTAACCTTGGGGAGAACAGGGCTATCTGAAACAGAGGCAAAAATAATGAACATCCCCTATGGTTCTGTAACCATTACAGCAACTGATATCGCTGGTTATTATCCGGATGATAAAAAGATGAAATTGAAACTTGTCTATCATAAAGAGACACATAAGGTTCTTGGCGGGCAAATTATTGGGGAAAATGGCGTCGATAAACGGACCGATGTCCTAGCGACAGCAATATTTCATTCTATGACGGCCGATGAGCTTCTCGATTTAGATCTGGCGTATGCGCCCCCGTATAATGGTGTATGGGATCCTGTCCAGCAAGCAGCTAGGAGAGTAAAGTAGCTGGGAACAGCACAAATAAACACTGTCGGCAAGCTCAGTTTTAAGCGAGTTTGCTGACTTTTTAGTGCTGCTTTTCAGAGGTAATGCAATTGGTTACCGAAAAGTACCTAATAAAATATGTATAAACTTAAGCTGAGGTTGGGTTAAGATAAGAGTAGTTGCTTACTTGGAGGATAGAAATGATTAAAATTTTGGCTGATTCAACTTGTGATTTATCGAAGGAAGTACTTGAATTATATGACATTAGCTTAGCCCCGTTGACAATAAATATAGAGGGTAAACTTTATAAAGATCGAGTGGATATTGAGCCAAATGATTTTTATAGTATGTTGGAAGCGTTATCTGAACACCCAACAACAGGGATGCCAAGTCCTGAAGAATACCTTAAGATCATAAAGAAAGCTGTGAATGATGGAAGCAAAGAGATACTATGTGTATGTATGTCTAGCGGGACAAGCGGTGCCTATCAATCAGCTGTGATAGCAAAAGATTATTTCTATGAGGAATCGCCTGATTCGGCTGTTAAAATTCATATAGTCGATTCCAAATGCATGAGTCATGGCAGCGGCTGGTTAATCATGAAGAGTGCGATGATGCGAGAGCAGGGGGCATCATTTGAAGAAATCGTCGATTTTAATGAAACTTACAAAACAAAAGTAAAACACTTCCTTTCTGTTGACGATTTAAATCATTTAATCAAAAGTGGCAGACTCACGAATGCAAGTGCCTTTATCGGTAAGATTCTTATGCTCAAACCAATCATGACGATGAAACAAGGAAAAGGAGCAATCGTTGCAAAGGAAAGAGGCCGTAATAAAGTACTGAAGCATTATGTTCAAGAGTTTATTAAACGAAACGACAAGGAAATGACAGAGTTTATTCTCATTGGCTATACATCGGATCAGAACGTTGCTGAAACGCTAAAAGAAAAAATCCGGGAAGAAGCAGGTTTTTCAGGTGCTATCCATATTATGCAGATGGGAGTTTCTGTTGGAACCCATGTAGGGCCGGGAGCCATATCAATGTTTTTTATAGAGAAATGAGATTAAGTAGCTAAGTAGCAGACAATTAATCGAATGTTAGAATAGTTGTAGAAGAGATACTGTTTATTATAACGGTATCTTTTTTTGAGAGCGGGTATTTATGGAGATTTAGTCACTTCACAAGTTCTGAAGAGTGCAGGATGAGGTTTTTCAATTTTAGCTACCAAAGAGGCAAAACCTAAGTTTTGGTCAACTGTGTTAGGATTATGGTTTTTACTTTTGTTTGTTTCTAAACCATATGGAGAGACTTCTCACTTTTTTACTATGGAAAAATAGTTTATAATTATCAGTAAATAGTAGATATTTTAATGTGTAAGTCATTATAATAGATTATGTTATGGTTTGAACATGGACGGAAAAGGTGTGCTCCTAGGTGAGATCGAATAAGGCGCACCTACTCAAATATAAGGGATAAGGAAGGGTATAATGAGCAACGTACAGAAAGCAACAGACGTTATCTTAATTGGTGCCGGAGTCATGAGTGCGACGTTGGGATCCTTACTGAAAGAGTTAGCACCAGAATGGGACATTAAAGTGTTTGAAAAACTAGCTTCTGCAGGTGAAGAGAGCTCCAATGAGTGGAATAATGCGGGTACTGGGCACGCTGCTCTGTGTGAGTTGAATTATACACCTGAAAAACCCGACGGATCGATAGATATTAGCAAGGCAATTAACGTAAATGAGCAGTTTCAAGTTTCAAGACAATTTTGGTCTTATCTGGTAAAAAGCAATTTGATCCGCAATCCAGAAGAATTTATCAGGCCGCTGCCTCATATGAGTTTAGTAGAAGGCGAAAAAAATGTCGAGTTTTTGAAAAAACGATTTAAAGCGCTTTCAGGTATTCCTATGTTCCAGGGAATGGAATACTCCGAAGACCCTGACAAACTTAAAGAATGGATTCCATTAGTCATGGAAGGCCGTACCTCTAATGATCCGATAGCGGCAACCAAAATTGATTCAGGAACAGATGTTAACTTTGGTGCGTTAACTCGAATGTTATTTGATCATCTGGAGAGTAAGAATGTTGAGATTAACTATAAACATAGTGTTAAAGATATCAATCGTACAAGTGATGGATTATGGGAACTGAAAGTGCAAAACCTAGAAAGCGGTAAAACTGAATATCATACTACGAGGTTCATTTTTATCGGCGGCGGGGGCGGAAGTCTGCCATTACTGCAAAAGACAGGTATTCCTGAATCTAAACATATTGGCGGATTCCCTGTAAGTGGACTGTTCATGGTCTGCAACAATCCAGAAGTAGTAGAACAGCACCATGCAAAGGTATACGGAAAAGCCAAGGTAGGCGCTCCACCGATGTCAGTTCCGCATCTTGATACTAGATTTATCGATAATAAGAAGAGCTTGCTGTTTGGACCGTTTGCCGGTTTCTCACCTAAGTTCCTGAAAACAGGTTCGAATCTGGATTTGATTGGTTCAGTGAAACCGAATAATGTGATTACTATGTTGGCAGCAGGCATGAAAGAAATGGCATTGACTAAGTATCTGATCGAGCAAGTGATGCTCTCTCATGAAAAACGGATGGAAGAACTCCGTGAGTTTATTCCTAATGCCAAGAGCGAGGACTGGGGAATCGTGGTGGCAGGACAGCGTGTCCAGGTCATCAAGGATACCGACACTGGCAAAGGGACACTACAGTTCGGTACAGAGGTTGTAAGCGCCTCTGATGGCTCAGTAGCGGCATTGCTAGGTGCATCCCCTGGTGCGTCCACTGCCGTAAACGTCATGCTGGAAGTGTTAGAAAAATGCTTCCCTGAGCAAATGTTCAATTGGAAGGATAAAATAAAGGAAATGGTCCCTACCTATGGCGTGTCATTAGTGCACAACCCAGAGCTGTTCCATGATATCCATGAATCAACTGCCAAGGTGCTGGGATTAAGCGATAAAGAGAGAGTTTATAGCTGATTTGTTTATGGAAATAGACAGTGAGATGACTAAAAACCTTTAATCCAAGCTGGATTGAAGGTTTTTTTGTTGGGGAGAGAGAGTTCCTATGATATTACGGTTGTAATCCAGTCTGGAGGTATGGCCACATCGTTATTTAGACAGCTTTTAAGGGATACAGATCAATGCTGTCAAGAACGCGTTGTTATTCAGACAGCTTTTGAGAAGGAACGGCCAAAGCTGTCAAGAAAATACCGTTATTGTGACAGGTTTTAGATAGAAGCGCTCAAAGCTGTCAAGAAAATACCGTTATTGTGACAGGTTTCAGGTGAAAGAGGCCAAAGCTGTCAAGAAAAGGCCGTTATTGTGACAGGTTTTAGGTGAAAGAGCTCAATGCTGTCAAGAAAAGGCCGTTATTGTGACAGGTTTCAGGTGAAAGAGCTCAAAGCTGTCAAGAAAATGCTGTTATTGTGACAGGTTTCAGGTGAAAGAGCTCAAAGCTGTCAAGAAAGAGCTGTTATTGTGACAGGTTTCTGGCGTAAGAGCTCAAAGCTGTCAAGAAAAGGCCGTTATTGTGACAGGTTTCAGGTGTAAGAGCCCAAAGCTGTCAAGAAAATGATGTTATTGTGACAGGTTTTAGGTGAAAAAGCTCAAAGCTGTCAAGAAAATGATGTTATTGTGACAGGTTTCAGGTGTAAGAGCCCAAAGCTGTCAAGAAAATGCTGTTATTGTGACAGGTTTCAGGTGAAAGAGCTCAAAGCTGTCAAGAAAAGGCCGTTATTGTGACATCTCCCAGGTGGAAGAGGACCAAACTGTCAAACAAACAATGACAAAACATCCGATATCACAAAAAACCGCTCTACTGCATTCAGCAGCAAAGCGGCTTTATCATTAGTTTCGAATCAAGTAATCAAACGCACCTAATGCTGCGGTTGCACCTGATCCCATTGAAATGATGATTTGTTTGTATGCACTGTCCGTGCAGTCGCCTGCAGCGAAGACGCCAGGAAGGTCTGTGGCACCTTGCTTGTCTACAACGATCTCACCGAAGCGAGTGCGTTCAAGCGTGTCGCTAAGCCATTCTGTGTTCGGTACAAGGCCGATCTGGACGAATACACCTTGTAATTCAACATGGTGTTCTTCACCTGATGCACGGTCAATGTAAGTGATACCGTTCACTTTGTCAGTTCCGGTAATTTCACTAGTTTGTGCGTTAGTCACGACTGTGACGTTCGGAAGGCTGTGCAGACGGTCTTGTAAAACTTGGTCAGCCTTAAGTTCTGGGTTGAACTCAATCACTGTTACATGCTTTACGATACCTGCAAGGTCGATTGCTGCTTCAACACCGGAGTTTCCTCCGCCAATAACAGCAACGTCTTTTCCTTCGAACAATGGTCCGTCACAGTGTGGGCAGTAGGCAACCCCTTTGTTCTTGAACTCGGCTTCTCCTGGTACGTTGACATTGCGCCAGCGTGCACCAGTTGAGATGATGACAGTCTTACTCTTAAGAACTGCACCATTTTCTAGTTCAAGCTCAATCAGGTCCTTCTTTTCCAAACGCTTTGCACGCTGAAGGTTCATGATATCAACGCCATACTCTTTAACATGCTCTTCAAGACTTGCAACAAGCTTTGGACCTTCTGTGTGCTTCACACTGATGAAGTTTTCAATGCCCAAAGTATCCATTACCTGCCCGCCGAAACGCTCAGCTACGATACCTGTACGAATGCCTTTACGTGCCGCGTAGATGGCTGCACTTGAACCTGCAGGGCCTCCGCCGATAACAAGTACATCGTATGGATCTTTGTCAGTCAGCTCGGAAGCATCAGGACCAGAGCCCATTTTAGCAAGAATTTCTTCCAATGACATACGGCCGCTTCCGAATGGCTCACCATTCAAGAGAACTGTTGGCACTGCCATAATTTGCTTGCTTTCAACTTCATCTTTGAATGCGGCACCGTCAATCATGACATGGGAAATGCCAGGGTTTAAGATGCTCATCAGGTTCAAAGCCTGCACAACATCAGGACAGTTATGGCAGCTCAGGCTGACATATGTTTCAAAACGGTATTCGTCTTTGATAGCCTTAACCTGATCAATGACTTTTTGGTCAACCTTAGGAGCTCTGCCGCTCACCTGCAGCAAGGCAAGAACTAATGAAGTGAATTCATGTCCTAAAGGAATACCTGCGAAAGTCACTCCAGTGTCTTCGCCGATACGGTTCACACTAAAGCTAGGGGTTCTTTCTAATTCGGCATGCTCCACTTTAATATGGGATGACATTGTTGCCAATTCATCGACTAAAGCCAGCATGTCTCGTGATACATCATCCGATCCAGCACTAACTTTAAGCAGCACATCGCCCTCCATCATTTGAAGATATTGGGCTAATTGTGCTTTAATTTCTGCATCTAATAACATGGGAGTGTACCCCTTAAATCTTTCCTACAAGATCAAGGCTTGGCTTAAGTGTTGCTTCGCCTTCTTTCCATTTAGCAGGGCAAACTTCGCCTGGGTTGTTGCGTACATATTGTGCTGCTTTAAGCTTGCTTACAACCTGGCTAGCGTCACGGCCAATTCCGCCTGCATTGATTTCTACAGTTTGGATTACGCCGTCTGGATCGATGATGAAAGTTCCGCGCTCTGCAAGACCATCTTCTTCGTTCAATACATCGAAGTTGCGAGAGATCTTCTGAGAAGGGTCTCCGATCATGATGTACTCGATCTTGCCGATTGCTTCTGAGTGATCATGCCATGCTTTGTGAGTGAAGTGAGTATCAGTAGAAACAGAGTAAACTTCTGCTCCCATTTCCTTCAATGTTGCATATTCGTTTTGCATGTCTTCAAGCTCAGTAGGGCAAACGAATGTGAAGTCAGCTGGGTAGAAAATAACTACGCTCCACTTGCCTTTAAGATTTTCTTCAGAAACTGTGATGAACTCACCCTTATGAAATGCGTTTGCTGTGAATGGTAAAACTTGAGTTCCGATTAATGCCATGATTAATTTCCTCCTTGAATGGTTGAATTATTTTTTGAAATAGTTTCACTGATAAGTTCAGTTAACTATTCGGTAAACTAGAATAATTCTAATACAGTAAGAATTATTATATAAAACTTATTAACTGTCAAGTATTAACCACCAGGTTTTAATTCTTAATCATTATTTCAGAAAAAGGACACAATTATACCGTGGTTTATAACCTGCCATCTATAAGCTTGTCCAACTTTCCCTCTTGTAATGAATTCATCAGCTAACTTCTGTATAGTATTAAGTAGATGAAAAATTCTGAAAAGGAGGGATTGAATGGTCTCAATTGAGAAAATCCTCTCATTTCCTTATCCATTTGGTGAATATAATGTCTATAGATATTCTAACAATGCAATTCCATTAAATCCACCAATTGGAATCGAAGTGACGGATTCTTATATAGAAGAAATGGATTTAAAAAGAGAGCTGCTGAATGAACATCACGAACGCTGTTATCATTCAGAGTCCTATACAATGGATGCCCAGTGGGAAACATTGGACTTGATCCTGCATCAATTGGCCAAATATTATCCTGAGAAATTCGAACTTGTTACGAAAGATGATCATTGGATATTTTCTAACCTGAAAACAGGTGAAGAACAATCTTTCACATTTGGGGATCATAAGACACTGGACCTGGAGCCGCTGGATTTTGTTGGCCGTCATGTTCAGGAAGACCTTATATTGATGATGCAGAAAGATGGTGACCTTTTTTTAGATGCAGGACAGCTCTGTTTTCCTGCAAATTGGTCATTGTTTTTTGATGCGGGAATGTCATTTAAAGAAATACATAAGCCGATTCCTGGATTCCATTCCGCCTCTCTTGATGAGCGAATTCTCCAGTTCTTAATGAGGATTGAGGCAGGAAGTCCATGGTGGAGGAAAAACTGGTCCCTGATGGCAGGCAACCGGTTGGATACGCAGCTTGAAACCTTTGCTGAATGGGGGAAGGCTCGTAAGAAAGTGACGAAAGAAAATGTTGGTAAGCTGGTTCATCTTCGGGTTGAGGTTCAGAAATTATTTCGTTTGCCAAAAAGCAATGCGATATTATTTACGATCCATACTCATATGCTTCCGCTGGAAGAATTCATTCAACATACACCATGGCTGGAGCAATTTTCTGCAATTCTCCATGAACTTCCTGAATTCATTTCGGATTATAAAGGAATCTCTCTTTACCGTGACATTGTCCTTGAATATTTAGAAGAGGAACTGAAAAAAAGGTGATACAAGATATGTTTTCATATGCCGAAGGTAAAAGGAAGTTTTTATTTTGTACGGATTCAGAAGGGGATCGAAATATACATATTCTCGTTCAGCAGGCTTTGAATGAGAATGTGCCATTTGAGTTTCATATTTTACAAGAAGAAAGTGAAGCGGGCTTTGTAAACGAATGGTTCGGCAAACAGAAAATGGGCACGTATTTATACATTTCGGGGACTTCTGATTTTGTAAAAAAAATAACAGGATTAGCAATGAAGGCAGGCTTTTCAGAACAAGACATGCAATCACTTATGATCGGACCTGCCAGGAAAAAATTGATCTGCTGCACTTGCCATGGTGAAAATGAGGTATTGGATCAGTCGAATATCGTTTGCGGGCACTGCGGACAGGAGCTGGAAGTGTCGGACCACTATTCACGCCGTTTGGATGCCTATTTGGGTTATGTAAATATCAAATAGAATAGGAGGAGCTTTTGATTGCATCAAAAATCTACCCTTGAAGTACGTGTAGAATCAATAAAAAAAGAAACAGCGACAATTAAAAGATTTACCCTTCAGGCTCTGAATGGATCAAAGCTGCCGCCATTCAGTGGGGGATCTCATCTCACCACTTATTTGCCAAAGTCTTCGGGGACATTGGAGAGATCATATTCAGTCTTTAATTTATCTGAAGCTGGCTCCATCGAAATAGCTGTCAGACTGGCAGAGCCTTCAACTGGCGGGTCTGAGTACTGGCACCATCATGTCTCTGAAGGGGATGTTTTGAAAGTCAGCTATCCGAAAAACCATTTTCCTTTGAGTTTTCAGGCTAAGCATCATGTTTTTTATGCAGCAGGTATTGGGATTACACCATTTTTATCAATGATGGCTGATCTTGCTAAAAAAAACCAATCCTTTGAGCTTCATTATGCGGCCAAATCAAAAGAGCAATGCGCATTTTTTGATTACCTTAACAAGACCTATCCTGGTCAGTGCCATTTTTATTTTTCTGAAGGGGAGAATCGGCAACGTTTGTCAGCAAAGCTGCTTATGGATCATCGAATCGGCACACATGTTTATTTTTGCGGGCCGGAAAAAATGATTCAAGAGTTTTCTAGTGCAGCTAAAAGCTACGGCTACCCCGCCTTCAATGTTCATTTTGAACGGTTCGCACCACCTGTGAAAAAGGACTCAGTCCCGTTTGAAATTACATTGAAACAGAGCGGCAAACAGCTTGAAGTACCTGCAGAAAGCTCACTGCTAGACGTACTTCGTCAAAATGAAATTGATGTCCCGCATTCCTGCAGAGTGGGCGGTTGCGGTACATGTGAGGTGAAGGTAGCAGAAGGAGAGATTGACCATTACGATTCGTTCCTGACAGATGAACAGCAGCGCTCCAATCGAACAATGCTTAGCTGTGTTTCACGCGGTAAGGGGAATGTGGTGCTGGATTTATAATCGGACATAAAAGACCGCATCTAAAAGCAGATGCGGTCTCTTGTCTTTATTAACCAGCCATTTCGGCTTTCTTTTCAGATTGATCAACTACTGCTGCGCCTACGACGTCTCCGACTACATTGGATGCTGTTCCCGCCATGCCGATGATGGCATCGACGCCGGCAATCAGTGCAACGACTTCTAGAGGCAGATCAAACATCGTCAGCACGACTGACAGGGTCACCAGCCCTGCTGCAGGGATGCCTGCTGTGCCAATCGAAAGGAGTGTTCCGATTAGGACGATGGTAATGAAATCAGTCAGCGAGAAGCTCACGCCTGTTACATTGGCAGCAAAGACAATCGAGGCGCCCATCCGGAGCGCTCCGCCATCGGAATTGAACACAGCTCCTAAAGGTAAACTGAAATTCACCATTTTCTCGCTGATGCCAGCCTTTTTCGCACTTTCAATCGCAACTGGCAATGAGGCAATGCTGCTGGAAGTAAAGAACGCTGTCGTGTATGCATCCTTTGTGTTAGCAAAGAAGCTTTTGACCGGAATCTTGAAGAGTTTTAATGTTCCACTGTAAACAAAAACCCACAGAATGATGACCCCGATATAAAATACTGCTGTAAACTCTAGTAGGGAAGTTAATGTATCCCAGCCTTGTGTACCAAAAGTAGAAGCACTTATTGCAAAAATTCCGATTGGTGCGTAAAGGAGGATGCCCTTCAGAATCCTGAAGAACAACTCATTCGCCGCTTCAAAAAATGTTTGCAGCTGAGCACCATAGTTTTGGATTTTTTCCTCATTAGCAAATCTCATCCCCGAAATCGTAAAGCCAATAATGATCGCCAGGAACAGGATGGCCATTAAGTTTCCTGATGTAAAAGCCGAGAAGAAATTATCCGGTACAATATTGAAAATCACATCTGAGATAGAAGGTGTCGCAGGCTTCTCAACCTCCGCATTAGGAAGGGAAAGGGATTTTCCTGGATTGATCCACAGCGCAAGGCCGAGGCCAATCAAGACGGCAGCTGCCGTTGTCGCCCCATAATAAAGCACCAGCTTCCCGCCGGTCCTGCCTAATTGCGCAGGATTCATTTGATTGACTGCAAGCACAACCGTCAGAAATACAACGGGAGTAGCAATGAGATTAAGCAATTTTATCAACAGTGTTCCAAAAGGTTTGAAAACCTCGGCCTCCGCCCCAAATACAACACCAGCTAAAATACCAAGTACAAAGCCGACTGTCATTTTTAAAATAAAAGATGAGTTTTTGTATGAATGCCAAATGTTCAATTTCTTGTATCGCCTCTTTTTTATAAAATTGTTATGCACTGGATAAATAGTACTAACTATTAAATTACACTTGTTAACTGAAACAGACAATAGTGAAATTGGTTAAGGTGACAAAGAGGGGATCAGAAAGCTATATCAAGACTGGAATTTTTGTAAAAGAGGGGAGGTCATATCTCCACGAATATTTGCGGTTATTATCAACGTTTGTAAAAGGACAGGTTTTAATAAGGGTTTTTGTAAATTTTTTTGTTGAAAATAGTCAGAAATTTTGGATAATTTGTTAAAGGTTATTTTAAAAGATTAGTTAATTAGTAATAGGTAAGAGAATTTTTAGATACATACTCGCTCTTTTTACCTAAGGAGGTGTCAATTCTGTTCAGAAGAGTGAGGGTTTTGATTATTTTACGAGAGGATGAGGCGAAGGAATGAAGAGGTATTTTCCAAGAGTATTACTGACATTAGTTGCATTCGTAATGATTTTTTCTACATTTGGCTTTGGGGCAGCGGCAAATGGAGGGACAACCTCAAAAACTAAACTAACTGAATTGCCTTTGGCAGAGATTTTCGGAGATATTGAACTTTCATCTAGCAGGCCGACTTCGGTCATCGTCGAGCTGGAAGCAGAATCAATTGTGGAAGCAAAGCATAAAGGAAAGAACCAGACAAAGGCCAGCCTGAAGTCTGAACGAGGAAAAGTAATTGGTGCATTAAAGAACTCTGTGAAAAGTGCAGAGGTAAAAAGAGAGTATGACTATGTATTCTCTGGTTTCTCTGCAAAACTACCAGCAAATGAAATTATTAAACTAATGGCGCTTCCTGGCGTAAAGGCTGTATACCCGAACGTTCATTACACAGCTGATGTCATTTCTGCTGAAGAAATTTCTGCGGAAGACTTCAGCCCGAACATGATGAACAGTGCTCCATTCATCGGTTCTAATGAAGCATGGGACGCAGGTTTTACTGGTGAGGGAGTTACTGTTGCGGTAATTGATACTGGGGTTGACTACACTCACCCGGATCTTGCACATGCTTTTGGGGATTACAAAGGATATGACTTTGTTGATGATGATAATGATCCGCAGGAAGGTGCTGGACAATACCACGGTACACACGTATCTGGAACGGTTGCGGCGAATGGAGCAATCAAAGGGGTCGCTCCTGAAGCTACATTGCTAGGATATCGTGTACTTGGTGCTAACGGCGGTACGACAGAAGATGTAGTTGCAGGTATCGAATTGGCAGTTCAAGACGGCGCTGACGTCATGAACCTGTCTCTTGGTAACTCATTGAACAATCCAGACTGGGCTACTTCCATTGCGCTGGATTGGGCAATGGCTGAAGGCGTAGTTGCGGTGACTTCAAACGGAAACGCGGGTCCGAACAACTGGACAGTTGGGTCTCCAGGTACTTCCCGTGATGCAATTTCAGTTGGGGCAACACAGTTGCCTTATAATAAATATACAGCTGCTTTATCTACTTCTGAGGGTGTTGAATATCCGACAGCAAAAGTCATGGGATTCCCATCGGATGATGAATTACTTGCTTTAAATGAAGGAGAATATGAGTTTGTATATGTTGGATTAGGTGCAGTAAGTGATTTTGAAGGAAAAGACCTTGAAGGAAAAATTGCATTAATCAGCCGCGGCGAATTTGCATTCGTTGACAAAGCAGAAAATGCGAAGAATGCTGGTGCTGTTGGAGCAATTATCTTCAACAATGTTGCTGGTGAACATGCAGATGTTCCTGGAATGGCTATACCAACTATCAAAACAGAGCTTACAGATGGTCAAAAGCTGCTTGCTGAATTAGAAGCGGGAAATAACAAAGTGTCGTTCAATATTGAGTTTGACGTGGCAGTCGACGAAACAATGGCTGACTTCTCTTCCCGCGGTCCTGTTACTCTTTCTTGGATGATCAAGCCGGATGTTTCGGCTCCAGGTGTAAACATTGTAAGTACTTTCCCTGGTAACGGTTATGCTGCATTGCAAGGGACGAGTATGTCCTCGCCACACGTTGCAGGTGCAGCTGCATTGCTATTAGAGAAGAACCCACAATGGAGCACGGAAGACGTAAAAGCTGCATTGATGAATACTGCGGTAGATGTAATTGATCCTGCCACAGGTGAAGCTTATGCTCATAACTCTCAGGGTGCAGGAAGCATCCGTGTGGTAGAAGCTTTGAATACAAAAACGCTTGTTGCTCCTGGAAGCCATTCATTTGGCAAGTTCGTGAAGGATAGCGGCAAGCAAGTAGAAAAGAATAGCTTTGAAATCAAGAATCTTTCAGAAAAAAGCAAGACTTATAGCTTTGATGTGGAGTTTGCTGGAAATCCAGATGGCATCAAGGTGATGACAAGCAAGAACTTGAAGGTAAACGCAGGCAAGTCCCAGCAAGTGAACTTCAATGTTCAGGTGGATACTTCTAAGCTGGAGCCAGGCTATTACGAAGGAACAATTGAAGTCTCTGATGGCACTGAGACGTTCGACGTACCGACCATCCTTTTTGTCGGCGAGCCGGATTACCCTCGTGTAACAGGAGCATTCATGGACAAGGTTGATAATGGATACTTTGTTGGTGCCTATCTGCCAGGTGGAGCGGAAGTATTACAATATGATCTATATGTATTCAATGCTAATGGAACAATTGGAGGCTTTGTTGATACACTTGGTTCATTCACAAACGCTCCAACTCCATACCATGAATTCTTATGGGACGGAACAGTTCAAGGTGGTATTGAACTTCCTAACGGAGACTGGGTACTAGGCGTTTACGTAGAAAAAGCAGGCGTTACTGAATACAAAGCCTACCTGGTAACAAAAGAATAAGTTTCTCAAAAAAAGGATTCCTCCTGGCTTATGCCAATTGGAATCCTTTTTTTATACCTTCCGATTAAAAGCCTGCGGCGGCTGCTCGAGCCATTTTTCGGTGATTGTCAGGAGCAGGCCTTTTCCGTAAAACTTCTTCATCTGAGTTGAAATCATCGTGAATTTGGTGACGATATCCGTCCTCAAACTGGAGGTCAGTGCCTGGTTGATCATGGTGAAGCAGAACATGCCTATGCAGGTGTTGACGAAAAATAACATCAACTTATCTGAAAAAGGCGAATGCTTTACGTCAAAAATATTGAAGTCACCGGAAGCGGAGTAAGGGATGTTTTCTTTTTCAAAAACCTCTTCAAGAGAATCGAGAACCTTATCTAGCTCGTCTCTTCCTTTACTAAAATGCTGTTTAACTTCCTTATGGGAAGCCAATTTACTGCATGTCACCATTACCATTTTTGAAAAACGAGCGCGATGGATGACTCTTGACAGGTTTGCAATTTCTGCTGCATTCACAGGTCTTGAGCCGCCAAATAGTCCATTGAGATATTTCATTTCATCAACCAGATCGACTGTATGGTCCATTGCTACCTGAGGTGACTTCAAAAAGACCCCTTTTGCAAGCATTAAATCGGTAATTTCATTTTGGATTTGCAACGTGAATTCTATTGCATTCTGGATATAATTCCGTACATCTTTCCTTGTGCAATCGGGCAAAGCGCTTGGGTATGTACTTAACGAAAGCATCGTAATATCATGGCAAATGTATAGGGTAAAGGTGTCGGAAAACACTTTATCAGCGTCAAGCCTTACATCCTTTTCCGTAAATCCTAAAGGGAATGTCAAGTTCTCTTTTGTGAAAATCCTCTTAAGATCTTCTAGACTTTGCTGAGAAAACTCCATTAGTTTTTCCACTATATTTTTAACCTCTGAATCTTCTGTGGTTGCATAAAAATATTGAAAAAACCTCAACTCCATACTACTTTTCATGTAGGAAGACCATATATTCGATATTTCAATTGAGGTAAGATTTACATTTGTTCCACTCATTCGGCGAGTCACTCCTTTGCCTTTATTGTTCGTTTTTTGCAGGAATTTATTACAATAGAAAGTTATTTCGCAGATATTTTTGCAATGTTTATCAGCTAGAGTGCACCTCTTTGGTTCAAGGAGTAGGACTTTACTGAGTTGAGCTCCCGTATTGGAATTCAGTTTATTCGTAACAAGCTACATAGAAAAATAAAGTCCTGGAAAAACTTATTTCAAAGGAGGTATGAAAAATGAAAAAGCTATTGTTTATGTTTTTATTGGCGATTTCCATGTTCTCAGTAACTGGCTGCGGCAATGACGCACCGCCCGAGGAAGGGGAACAGCTGGAAGATGTGGAGGAAGAAGATGAGATTGGTGACGGCGAAATAGACGATGAATAAAAATACGAAATCCGCTCCTTTATGAAGCGGATTTTTTCATGCTATTTTATATAACTGCTGTACCTCAGAGATTGACAAATGACCAGTCAGTCAGTAAGATTATTATCGTCAATAAAGTCATTTTTAGGTAGGTGCAGTAGTGAAAAATTTAGTCAATTTTGTACTTGGAAATAAACTGGCCGTATGGCTGCTTACGATTATCATCACAGTATCAGGAATCTATTCTGGCACACGGATGAACATGGAGACCATTCCGAATATTTCAATCCCATACCTAATGGTTATGGATGTATATCCTGGGGCAACTCCTGAAAAAGTTATGGAGGATGTATCGATTCCGATTGAAAAAGCGGTAGAGGGTCTGGAAGACGTTAAATTTGTCTATTCCAATTCATACTCCAATATGTCGAGTATCCAGGTAGAGTATGAGTACGGCATTGATATGGATGAGGCCAAGCGTGCTTTGCAATCGGCATTGGATGCGGTCAAGTTGCCGGAGGGAGCTCAGGAACCGACCATCACAGCGATCAGCATGAATATGATGCCGGTTGCGGCATTGAGTGTCAGCAGTTCAACTGAGGATATTGTGGAGCTTACATCCACCGTTAAAGAAATCATTCTTCCGAAAATCGATAAAATCGATGGAGTTGCATCTGTCACCATGACTGGTCAGCATATCGAAGAAGTTAATTTAACGTACGATGAAGCAAAACTCTTGCAATTTGGATTAACGGAAACGAATGTAAAGGAAATGATCCAAGCCAGCAATCTGGGCGTTTCATTAGGCCTTTTTGAGTTTAAAGAAGGAGAGCAGGCCGTTGCCGTCGATGGCAAGTTCACAACAACTGATGAATTGAAAAATATGTTGATCCCGGTCACACCATCAGCAGCCAATCCATCACCTTTTGTAAAACTTAGCGAACTTGCCGAGATTGAACTGGTTGGTAAAGTTCAATCCATTTCCCGCACCAATGGTGAAGATGCGATTGCCCTGCAGATTGTCAAAGAGCAGCAAGCGAATACCGTTGATGTAGTTAACGCTGTAAAAGATTTAGTGAAAGGAGAAAAGGCTAAAATTGATGGATTAGTCATTGAAGTATCGCTTGACCAGGGAGAGCCAATTGAAGAATCAGTTTTTACAATGATTGAAAAAGCTTTATTTGGCGGATTGATCGCGATTCTTGTAATTCTGCTTTTCCTGCGTGACTTCAAATCTACGATTATATCAATTGTCTCGATTCCAGTTTCGATTTTTATGGCATTGCTGCTATTGAACTGGATGGACATCACGCTTAATATCATGACACTTGGCGCGATTACTGTAGCGATTGGCCGTGTTATTGATGACTCGATTGTCGTCGTGGAAAACATTTATCGCCGCCTGCATTTAAAAGAAGAGAGATTAACAGGGCGGGCACTAGTGCGTGAAGCGACTATCGAAATGTTCAAGCCAATCCTGTCGTCCACACTTGTGACGCTTGCTGTATTCGCACCGTTGATCTTCGTAGGCGGGATGGTAGGGGAATTATTCACTCCTTTTGCCCTGACGATGACATTCGCTCTGGGTGCTTCACTGATTGTTGCGATTACGATCGTACCAGCGTTATCGCATTTTTTATTCAGGAAGAAGTTATATGGTGAAAAGTCTGAGAGTAGCCACAAGGAAGTTGGAAAGCTGGCCAATTGGTATAAGGGTGCATTGAATAAGTCGCTAAACCATAAGGTCATTACTTCACTCATAGCTGTGATCCTGCTTGTCGGAAGTCTTGCTTTGACTCCGATTATCGGCTTCAGCTTCATGGGCAGTGAAGAAGAAAAAGTCATGTATTTGACGTATACACCTAAAGCAGGTGAGCTTAAGGAAGAAACAATTGAAAATGTCGCTGAAGTAGAAGAAGAAATGCTGAAACGCGATAACATTGATATCGTGCAGGTATCAATTAATGATGAGGCCGATCAGATGACAGCTATGATGGGTGGAGGTGCAGGCGGAGCCTTAATGTACCTGATCTTTGACCCTAAAATGGAGAACTTCTCAGAGGTAAGGGATGAACTTGAGGAATATGTCTTCAACATTGGCCAAAGCGGCGAATGGAAGAGCCAGAATTTCGGCGGAATGTCGATGCCTGAGAATGAAATTAGCTATACCTTGTACAGTGAGGATTTAGCTAAGTTAAACGAAACAGTCAAGATGGTAGAAGAAGAAATGAAAGAAGTTGGTGGCTTGAAGGATGTGTCCTCCAGTGCGGAAGATGCTTATGTAGAATACACCTTCAAGGTCGAACAGGATGAATTGCTGCAATACGGATTGACAGCGGGACAAATCGTTATGATGCTCAATCCGAACAAGTCGAAAGAGGTCTTGACGACCGTCGAAAAAGATGGAGATACGCTTGATGTCATTGTTCAGCAGGAGCAAGCAGCACAGCCTGAATCAATCGATGATATTCTTGCCACTGAAGTACAAACAGCGCTGGGTACCACCTTGCCATTGTCTGAATTAGTAAGTGTTGAAGAAGGCACAACGCTGAATACCCTGGCCCGCAGCAAAGGCCAGTATTATGCTTCTGTATCAGGAACTGTCATCAGTAAAGATATTTCGAAGGCAGCTGCAGAAGCTGAAAAAGCAATCGATCAATTAGATCTTCCTAAAGGAGTGGAAGTCGGAGTAGCCGGCGTCCAGGCAGATATGACAGAAACATTTACACAGCTTGGTGCAGCGATGCTTGCTGCAATTGCGATCGTCTACTTCATCCTGGTTGTTACCTTCCGTGAGGGTGTCGCACCATTCGCGATACTATTCTCACTTCCATTCGCGGTCATTGGTTCATTTGTCGGTCTGCTTATCGCAGGAGAAACCATCTCTGTCTCAGTCATGATGGGTCTATTGATGTTGATTGGTATCGTCGTAACGAACGCCATCGTGCTTGTAGACCGGATCATTCACATGGAACGCGAAGGACTCACAATGCGTGAAGCGGTCCTTGAGGCAGGCGCTACACGTTTACGTCCCATCCTGATGACAGCAATTGCAACGGTCGGCGCCTTGATTCCATTAGCGATAGGATCAGGCGGAGGCGGACTGATTTCCAAGGGTCTGGCGATTACCGTAATCGGCGGTTTGACCAGTTCGACACTATTAACCCTGATTATCGTACCGATTGTTTATGAAGTTTTATCTAAGACTTTTAAGAAAAACCGTAAGGAAGTTGCCGAAAACTAAACAAAAAGAGCCCTGGTGGATGACCGGTCGTCCTGCCAGGGCTTCTTTCTATACTGACGTCTCCTGTAATCCTGTAGGAATATCAGCGAAACTTGGCTATAATTAATTTTAATATTAAATAACGGAGGCTTCTAACATGTCTAATTTGCCTAATTGCCCAAAATGCGGCTCAGAATATACTTATGAGGATGGTACCCTCCTGGTTTGTCCAGAATGCGCCCATGAATGGGATCCTGCTGCTGAAACTTCTAATGGAGAGGATAATAAAGTGATCAAAGATGCGAACGGTAATGTCCTGAACGATGGAGACACCGTCTCTGTCATCAAGGACCTTAAGGTAAAAGGTACTTCTTCAGTGATTAAAATCGGGACAAAGGCTAAAAATATCCGTTTAGTTGATGGTGACCATGATATTGAGTGTAAACTTGAAGGATTTGGAGCAATGAAGCTCAAGTCTGAATTTGTAAAGAAAATATAGAACAATTATCGCCAGGCGTTTTGCCTGGCTTTTGTTTTGTTTCGCTCTCTTCTTCCTCTTTCGTCAGGTTTCGACTGTATCCTGCTCTAACCATCAGATAGGGGAGGGGAGTTGACTTCTATTTAGGGCCATGAACGTTGGTTTTCTTGGTAGACGACCCGATCGAAAAAAATTTGTTTCTAGTGTGTTCCTAATTTGATGTGCACAGTGCCTCATGCTTTTTAAGAAGGTACTTTTCTCAAACTTTGTTGCTATGGATTCCAAAATAGGATTGAATGACCTACGTTTCTTCACAAAATTGAAGCTTATTATGAGAAAAGAGCTTGCACTCTTAAGACCGACCTGCAAATTAGCCTTTTATCACGTTAAAATCGGCTTTAGGATTTTAACAACAATCTTTACGAAAATAGCCTTATAGAAAAACTACTAATTATTACGCCTTATCCACTTCCCGATCCAATTCCTTTTCAACATCCCCACCAATACCTCGATTTTTCCCTTCGCATCTATTTTATTAAAATCGAGGATACTTTCTTTGGAATTGCTACAAAAAAACTAATTGGTAAAGTGGGTAGGGGAGGGGACACATGCGAAGGATAACTGGAAATGAATTGAAAATATTAGGGGTTAAAACTAAAGTATACAAATATGTAAACAAGTATACATATTGTAAACATCGTGTTTACAAACGCGTTTACATGTATACAAATCCGTAAACAACCTATTAAATCAATATGTATACAACTTTGTATTCATTGTGTACAATTATGTATACAATCAGTGTGAGGTTTACAGCTTGTTTACATGTTTACATTTATATTTCTTTTTACTCGATTTTCTTGCAGTATCTATTATTTACCTTTACCTTTAAAATAGTAAGTGAGTATACATAAACTTAGATTATTGAAAAGGAATGATAGAAATGACGAAATCTAGAATTGCAGCTGTTGATGTTGGTAACGATTCTATTAAAGCTATTTTTGGAGAATTTGATAATGAGTTGAACATCCCTAATATCGTAGCAAGGGACACTGAAGACCGTCCTGTCATCGGTATTGAGGAGCTTGATACGAAGGATCCTCTTGATGGAATTCATATTCGAGTCCACTCCCCTGCCCTGAAGGATAATAACGCTATTTATCGTGTCGGCAATCTGGCGACTAAAAGTGATAATGCTACAGAACTTGATCCTGGTAGCAGCAAGTCCGAGGAAGATCAGACATTGATTATGTTGTTCGCTACTCTTGCATTGGATGCAGTCAATGAAGATAATGCAAAGCTTTTTCCAAAAAGCAAGAATGTCATTGATGCGAATTATACCCTTGGTACTGGCCTTCCGCTTCGTGAAGTCAAGGAAGGAAAAGATGCTGGCTACCGTTCTAAGCTGGTAGGATCTGTACACCAGGTAGAATTCCTTGTTACTCCTAAATACCAGGGTCTGAAAGTGAATATCAAATTTGATGAAGTAAAGGTTTACCCTGAGGGCTTCGCAGCTTATATCAATCTAGTAATGGACAATAGCCTGAAAATCATCAACAAAGATCTTATTGATAGAAGAATCCTTATTCAGGATATCGGTGGCTTATCAACAGATATCGCTGTCATCAAGAACCGCAATGTTGATGATGATAAGGCACAGGGCTTCAACCTTGGTGTTTCTGAGGCACTGGAGCAAATCAGGGAAGAAATCCGCAGCAAGCATGGTGTGGAGTTAGACAGCCGGACAGATGTTGTAGAAATCATCACACGCAAGAATGACCGTAACCACATCATGGTTAAGGGAAGCCGGACAAGCGTCCATGATATCACTGACCGCATCCTTCTCGAACTGGCTAAGAAGCAATACCGCCTGCTTCGCAATGTCTGGGCAAAGAACTCACAGACTGAGATCTGCTACTTTGTCGGCGGCGGCGCGACAGTTTTAAAAGAATATATTAAAACATTAAACAATAATCTTGATGGCTATAACATCGAATTCTTCGAGGATGAAAAAGAGAGCATCTGGATGATGGCGAATGCTTACTATAAGCTCATCATGGATTTTGTAAAAAAATCAGATAAGAGCAAAGCTGCATCAGAGCCTGTTAAAAGCTAAAGTAAGGTGATCCCATGAAAAAAACCAACCCAAATGAGATAAAGAGAGGGCAAGCACTGTCGTTTCGTATCCCATCTGATACACCAGACCATATCTTAAGGCATCTTCAAAAATTAAAAGAAACCGAGAGAAGAAATTTCTCCAGCAAGATTGCCGATTTTGTCTTGCAGGGTGTGGGGAATTCATATTCCAGGGAACGCGAAACGATTACCATCCCTCTCCCGCGCAATCTCAGCAAATCGCAACGGGATTGGATCAAGCATGAGCATTCAGAAGCTTTGCTGGGCAATATCGTGTATCACCTGATGACAGACCCAATACGGGCTACGGCACTGCTTGCATCATTGAACAGTAAGTCAACAGAAATTGATGAAGCCCTGTACCTTCAGGAAGAAGAAATGGATCTTCCACCGGTGATTGCAGCAGAGGATTCCCCGGTAATTGAAGAGACTGCTTCAACGACTGAAAACGATTCAATAAATGATGACCTTGATTCATTTGTCTGGGAGTCAATTGAGCAGGCCGACAAACCAGAAGAGGAAACCGAAGAGAAGGAAGAGGATTTGGACGATCTTCTTGGAGATTTCCTAGCTAAAATGAATAAATAACCAGAAAGAACCCATGGGTGCAAAATTGCCCATGGGTTCTTTTCATTTTATTGATAAGATTGCTCTAATTCGTCAATCAATGCCCCGACATAAGCAACTGCTTTGCGTACTGGTTCCGGTGTCGACATATCCAGCCCAGCATGCTTCAGTAGCTCAAGCGGTTTCATGGTGCCGCCTGCGCGGAGCACCTCAAGCCAGCGGTCTACGGCAGGCTGGCCTTCTTCCTGGATCAGCTGGGATACGGCAGTCGATGCGGTCAAACCTGCTGAGTAGGTGTATGGATACAAGCCCATGTAGTAATGAGGCTGGCGCATCCAGGTCAGGCCGGCTCCTTCATCGATTTCCACTGTATCGCCCCAGAAGCCTTTAAGGACGTCTGTTTTGATTTCAGTAAGTGATTTTGCCGTCAGGGCTTTGCCGGCTTCAGCATGGGCGTACACAAGGCGCTGATACTCTGCCTCAAGCAGGTGAGTGACAAAGTTATGATAGTACGTTCCCAGAAGCTGCAGAATGACCCAGCGGCTCATCTGCGCATCATTTTTATTTTTTTCGAGAAGATGCTGTGCGAGAAGCATCTCATTCATCGTAGATGGAGCCTCGATGAAATACATGGAAGGACGTACATTCATGATGCGCTGGTTTTGGTTCGCCAGGTAAAAATGTCCCGCATGACCGAACTCGTGAGCTAAAGTGAAGCAGCCGCGCATATTGTCTGCCCAAGTAATCAGGATATATGGATGTGAACCATATGGGCTTGAGCAGAATGCTCCTGTTGATTTGCCGACATTATCAGCAAGGTCCACCCATCTCTCATCAAAGCCTTTTTCAATCATGGCGGTATAATCAGGGCCCATTACTTTTAATGATTCCGTGATCAGTTCCCGTGCTTCTTCATAGGTGATTTCCGGATCGAAATCAGGATCAAAAGGAGCCTTCAAGTCACAGAACATCATTTTGTCCAGGCCCAGTACCTTTTTCTTCAGTTCAGCAAAGCGTCGCATATGCGGTGCCAGTTCTTTATAGATGATATCGATTTGGTTATTGTACATCTCGGGTGTTACCTGCTGTGGCTCAAGGAGCATATGTGTAACGGATTCATAATTTCGCAGCTTTGCTAGAGTAACCTGTTTTTTAACCTCAGTTGCATAGGTTGCAGCGATCGTATTTTGATATTGTTTTAGTGTCGAGACAAAGGATTCATATGCTTTTCTGCGGACATAGGTATCAGGTGAAAATTCATAACGGCTCTCGAATAATGCGAAAGATACTGGCAGTTCATTTCCCTCTTCATCCCGGATCGAAGAGAACTGCATGTCGGCAAGCTTAGCCATTCCATAAACATTGTAAGGAGCAGAATGGACCTCACCAAGCGCCGCTAGTACTTCTTCAGTCTCAGGCGATAACTTATGCTTTTTGGTTTCTAATAGTTCTAATAAGTTCTTTTTGAAGGGTTCCAGACCAGGTTCTTCCTGAAGGAATTCTTCAATTTTTCCATCCTCGAAATCCAGTATTTCAGATGAGATAAATGATAGAGCAGATGAAGCTTGTGTGCCAATGGCTGCTACTTTAGACGAATTTGCCTGATTGACAGGGTCTGTGCCATCCGCAGATTGCTTCAAGCTTGCGTATGTACGGACTTTGACCAACTTTTTCGTTAGTTCTTCCTGAGCAGTAAGGCATTCCAGCAATGCCTTTGAACCTGTATGTAAGCTACCTTTAAAGTCTGCGAATTTTTTGACGTCATCTTCAATCTCTTTCAGTGCCGTCTCCCACTCCTGGTCAGATAGGAATAAATCATCCAGATTCCAGGTTAAGTCTTCAGGTACCTCCGTGCGGATCAATCGTTTTTCGATCGTTTTATTCAAATTCATCTCCTCCTTCTATATTTAAATATTACTACGATTGTCGAAATAATTTAAGTTAAAAATTAACTATTTTAAAAATTTTAAAAATAATAAAGGGTATTTACGTTAAATTTTATGGAAAAGGTGTAATCTCTGGTTTATGATAATTAATAAATTCGGAATTAATATAGGTGGGAGCCAGTTGATTATAATAGATTACTTAATTAATCTTTCAATGCTTTCTTTAATGGTCAGTACTCCTTTAGTAATTCGGTCTTATCTGAATCTTAATCCACTCAAACAGCTGCGGCTTTGGGTAGGGTTATATGGGGGAATTGTTTCCTCTATGCTCGTTAGCCTATCATTCCAGGATCAAGGCTATTCCTATGATATCCGTTACGCAGTTATCATTTTGGTCTTTGCATATCTCGGGCCAGGCCCGGGTTTAGTTACTGGCAGTATTGCATTGGCCTCCAGATTGGTGGCTAGTGATAACTGGTTTCCAGCAATAGCTGGCTGGTTAGTAGTCATGGCCGTTTTTATCGTGATTCATAAATTCACTTTACATATTAAACCTGTTAGAAGATATATGATTCTGACGAGTGCATATATTGTTACTTATATTATTATTGTACCGGTCGCTTTTAACGTAATTAGAGACAATCCAGTTTTTCACCTTCAATACTTATTATTTGTTTCAATAGGAGTGCTTATTGGAGGATTATTGATCGAGTCATATGAAAAGTTATACAGAATTATTAAGGAACGAAAGAGGATGGAGCAGACACTGGAAGAAAGTGAATCCAATTACCGCCTCATTGCTGAGAATACATCAGATCTTATAATGGTAATGGATAAAGAGCATACCATAAGTTATTTTTCCCCCTCTCATGAGGTGGTGTTGGGATACAAGGTTTCAGAGCTTGAAAAAATAGAAATCTGTAAGGTGATTCATCCAGATGACGTTGTGAATTTCAGGGACACAATCACAAAAATTATGAAAAATAAAGAACCACTGACAGTAGAGTTCCGCTTCCAGCATATAAATGGTAAATGGATGGATTTTGAGTCCCGCTGCATGCCTGTTATGGATGATGCTCAAACAATCGAGCACATTGTTATAATAAGCAGGGATATTTCTGAGCGCAAAAAAGCCGAAGAGATTCTTTTACAATCCGAAAAGCTATCGATTGTGGGGGAACTGGCAGCAGGGGTAGCTCATGAAATCCGGAACCCCCTTACTACAATAAAGGGGTTTGTCCAACTGTATGGAAAAGATAATAAGTCAAATGAAATTAACAACTTGCTTCTTAGCGAACTAGAAAGAATCGAAACAATAACAAGTGAAATGCTTTCGTTAGGAAAACCGCAGGCTATACAGCTTAACCGGGCTAACTTGTGTGATTTGATCGACCATACAGTCGAATTCTTATCCCCGCAGGCCAATATGAAAAATATACAATTCAGCAGAAGTTATCTGGGTACAGATTTTTTCATAACATGTGAGAAAAACCAGATCAAGCAAGTGTTCTTGAATGTTTTTAAAAATGCTATGGAGGCCATGCCTAAGGGTGGAACTATAGATATAAAACTGCAAAAAGGGATAGATGGTGAATGTATTATTTCTGTTCAAGATGAAGGTTGCGGAATTCCGGAAGAATTGCTTCCGCGCTTAGGAGAGCCATTTTACACATTAAAGGAGAAAGGGACGGGGCTCGGGTTGATGATTTGCCATAAAATCATTAAGCAGCACAATGGCACGGTTTCCTATCATAGTAAGCTGAACAATGGGACCTTAGTTGAAATAACACTCCCCTTAACGAATCAAGAAAAGACAGAGCAACTATAAATAACAGGAGGATGGCAATTAAGCCATCCTCCTGTTTGTCATTATTAAGGAAATTAAAAATTATTTAGTTGTGGATAATTACATGCGGTATTCTTAATCCAGCTCCAGCGCCTAGCCCCTCGAGTCGCTTCGGTCCGCCCAATTAAGTCAAAGAACGACTTCATCGGTCGGCCCTCCAGCGCTTGTCGGGGCTGAACGAGGCGCTTGCGCTTTTTGTACTTATTGGTCTAACGAATGGGAAGTTTTTGTTCGTGCTTGATAGAATTGGTATAGAATCAGGGCAACCATTGATAAAATAATCCCTGAAATATAAGGCATTCCAATGGCGATCGAGAACAACCATCCGCCTAAAGGTGGTCCAATGATCCTGCCGAGCGAATCAAAGGATGAAAGCAATCCTGTCGTTCCGCCATGACCAGTTGTCGATTTTTTCGTCAGTAATGAGGAAACACTTGGGCGTATCAATCCATTGCCTATCCCGAAAATGGTGAGGAATAATGCAGCAGTTCCAAATCCTTCAGTCAGGAGGATTAAACCGAAACCTGCTGCAGATATGATGATACCAATCTGGATGACCGTACCCTCGCCAAGCTTCTTAGTCAATCTGCCGACTAATCCACCTTGTACGATGGCACCTGCGAGTCCCATGATCATGAAGATATATCCTAATTCCACGGATCCAAGCCCTGCTTTTTCAGCAGCAAAATAAGCAAAGGTTGCCTCCAGTCCGGCCAAAGAAAGTGAAACAAACAATTGAAGCACGAACAGCATGGAAAGTGGTCCATTCAAAGCCTTCAGCAATGAAGTTTTCTCCTTTCCCTGACTGCTGCGCTGTTCAGCTGAAAGCGACTCTTTCAATACAAAAGTAACGAATAAGAACGTAACCAATGATGTCGCTCCTGCAAGATAAAAAGGTGTACTCAGGCTTGATTGAGAGAAAACACCGCCGATTGCCGGACCGAAAATGAATCCAAGTCCAACTGATGCGCCAATAATCCCCATGCCCTTTCCGCGGTCTTCCTCGGATGTGATATCTGCGACATACGCCATGACAGTAGGCATATTAGCCGATGACAGGAATCCTCCAATGATCCTGGCAGCAAACAGCATCCAAAGCTCTGTGGAGAGTGCCATCAAGAAGAAGGAAAGGGACAGTCCCAGTATACCGATCATAATGACAGGCTTCCTGCCAATCCTGTCGGAAATGCGGCCCCACATTGGCGCGAATAAGAACTGCATCAAGGAATAGACCGCCATCAATAATCCTAATTGAGTAGGCGTTGCCCCGATTTCTTCTGCATAAAACGGGATGACCGGAATGATGATGCCAAAGCCGACCATTACGAGAAACATAACTAAAAATAAAATAGGCAAAGCCTTTTTGGTATCCATCTTTATATTCACTCCATTATTTCAACAGTATCATTGCTAAAAGTGCACAATAATAAAAATTATATCAGAAACCCCTAAGGTATAGCGAAAATAACTTTTCGAGAGTGGAAACTTATTTTAATAGGGTGTTGTAACGATCTGTTAGGTTAGCATTTGGTTTTTTGATTCAGTACTATTGTTCGCAGTAAATGTAAATGAATAGAATTCCTCCAGGTGAGAGTAGATTGCATATTATATTGCTATTTATGTATGAATTAGCAGTGAAAAAGTAAAAGGGATAGCTTACTTTGAGTCTATTGATAAATTTCTGTAGAATGATGACAAAGAATTCTTTTATGAAAAGGTGTAATTATGAAAAAATATGTAGTCATTGGCGCAGGAATATTAGGTGCTTCCACTGCCTATCACTTAGCGAAGGAAGGAAAGAGTGTAACGATCATTGACCGTGGAGAACCAGGGCAAGCGACGGATGCTGCCGCTGGTATCATTTGTCCCTGGATAACCCAGCGCAGGAATAAAGCGTGGTATTTTCTTGCGAAGAATGGGGCGGCCTTTTACCCGTCTTTGATCAAACAACTGGAAGATGATGGCGAGGTGGAAACAGGCTATCAGCGTGTGGGAGCCCTCAGCCTTCATCATGATCGGGAAAAACTTATAAAAATGGAAGAAAGAGCGACTGTGAGGCGTGAAGATGCTCCGGAAATCGGAGAAATCAGGCAGCTTAATCAGCGCGAAACAAATGAACTTTTCCCGCCATTACCAGAAGAGTATTCTTCTGTGCATGTAACCGGTGGGGCACGCGTGAATGGACGCTTCCTGCGATTGGCTCTTCTGAATGCAGCGCAAAAACATGGTGCTTCACTGGTGGAGGGTGATGCCCAATTAGAGTACGCTGGCGAAAAGGTGACAAGTGTTAATGTGAGTGGTACAAGATATGAAGCTGACAGCATCATCATAACCGCAGGGGCATGGGCACCAGAGTTGCTGAAGCCGCTTGGAATGCAACTCAGAATCTCTCCTCAAAAAGCGCAAATCATCCATCTTATGCTTGAGGATAAAGAGACCGGCAGTTGGCCTGTAGTGATGCCGCCGAATAACCAGTACATTCTTGCGTTCGATGGAGGAAGGGTTGTCATCGGAGCAACGCATGAAGACGAGAAGGGGTTTGACTCCCGCCCGACTATTGGGGGCATGCATGAAATTATCGATAAAGCATTAACGGTCGCACCGGGTCTGGCTGATGCAACCTATCTTGAAACAAAAGTGGGATTCCGGCCAGTTGCACCGAATTTCCTTCCGATTATTGGTACCGTTCCAGGTTTTGACAACCTATTCATGGCAAATGGACTGGGCGCTTCAGGTCTCACAGTCGGACCATATCTTGGAGCCCAGCTCGCCAAACTGGCAGCAAGCGAAGACGTCGAACTAGACCTCGAGCAGTACGATGTCTCAGGAGCCATCAGCGACAATATTTCCTAGGCAATGAAAAAAGCGAGCAGGACTACCTGAAACTCAGGGTGTCCTGCCTTTTTTGTTGTTGGACTGCAAAAAAATATTCCTGGAAAGGCAAATATATCGCTTATATGCGGGTATAACACTAAGGACATCCATTAAATTTTTTATCAGTGTTTAGTATATAGCAGGAAGGAGCCAACATCATGCAGTGGAAAGGCAGAAGAGCGAGCAGCAATGTGGAAGATAGAAGAGGGATGGGTGGCGGAGGCATGCTCATGGGCGGCGGTCTTGGCGGCATCATCCTATTAGTGATCATGACATTCCTTGGCGGAGGCGATATGGGGGACGTCGTCAATGATATGACAAATGGCGGAAACCAGTCGCCTGCTCCTTATCAGCAGAGTGCTGAGGAAGAGGAACTTGCCCAATTTGTTTCAGTAGTCCTTGCTGACACGGAAGAAGTGTGGTCCAAGGTATTCGCGGAAGAAGGGATGGAATATCAAGAGCCTACCCTTGTTTTATACTCAGGAAGCGTCCAGTCTGCGTGTGGAATGGCAGGCTCGCAGGTAGGCCCGTTTTATTGTCCTGGTGACCAAAAACTCTATATCGATCTCAGTTTCTACGATGAGCTTCAAACAAAGTTCAAGGCACCTGGTGATTTTGCGATGGCTTATGTTGTCGCCCATGAAGTTGGTCACCATGTCCAGACTTTACTGGGAACAACCGATAAACTGAATTCACTCCGGGCTCGTTTGGACCAGACAGAATTCAATAAATATCAAGTCCGCTTCGAACTGCAGGCCGATTATTTGGCAGGTGTATGGGCTCACCATGCCCAGGGAATGGGCGTCGTGGAAGAAGGCGACCTAGAGGAAGCGATGAATGCGGCTAGTGCGGTTGGGGATGACACCATCCAGAAGCGATCGCAAGGCTATGTTGTTCCGGAAAGCTTCACCCACGGTACTTCAGAACAAAGGAAAAGCTGGTTCCAAAAAGGCTATAAAGCTGGGAATCTTGAACAAGGCGATACGTTTAACACAAGAGGATTTTAGGTACAGATAAGCATAGACCTTTTTGGTCCATGCCATCAAGTTAACATTTGTGGGTGGCACCAACTTATAGAGTGTTGCTTCTCAAAGGAGTAACAAATTCTGATATAGGAAAGGAGCAATTCACAATGGGAACACAAATACGATCCTTTTTCGCAAACGACACAGGTGATATACCAAATAATCCGACACTACCGATCATAGTCTACCAAGGTGTTTTTGATGACAACTTAAGCATGGAAGACCAATTCCAGCAGCATAATTGGACAGGCACATGGACTGGAGATATTTACGATTATCATCATTACCATACAAATACCCATGAAGTCCTTGGCGTTAAATCAGGCAGTGCAACCGTGCAAATCGGTGGCGATGCTGGAGAACGTCTGGAGCTTAAAGCAGGGGATGTTGTCGTCCTACCGGCGGGAACCGGCCACAAGAAAATTGACAGCAGCCAGGATTTCGAGGTTGTAGGTGCTTACTCTAATGGACGAAATCCAGACTTGAATGAAGAAGATCCTGGTGTCAGGGCTCAAGCATTATCTCAAATCAAAAATGTCCCTATTCCGGAAACAGATCCGGTATATGGTGAGACAGGTCCACTTCTTCATAAGTGGGTAAAATAATAGATAATATGGCACGCAGCAGCCTGTAGGTACAATCAGATTGCTGCGTGTTTTTTTTGTTTGGTTATATACCTATATGGGTATATAATGAAAGTAAGATTCATGGTAGGTAATCCTTTGGACAACATAATTAAGTGTAGAAGATAAACGGAATGAAGGAAGGGAAGCCACATGGCTAATAAGAAATTTGTTTACTTCGTTTCATTGAGCTCCAATGTCCCTTATGTTTTAAAAAAAGCCCTGAAAAACGCTGAGGAAGAGAACGAGGTTGCTATTTTCTTTGATTTGGACGGAGCGCGAGTCCTGGATAAACGATATTTGAAAATTATGGAGAGAACACACAATATTGATTTGCAAAAATTGATGCAGCAGGCTTTAGATAAAGGCATAAAATTTTTCGGCTGCCAGATGAATGTATTGATTGCCGATGGACTGGAGCTTGTTGAAGGTGCAGAGTTATCAGGGGTTGCAACCTTTTTAGAGACCGCCTACCAGGCAGATGCAGTACTAAGCTATTAATGGAGGTGAGGAGCTTATGGAAAAGAAAAAAGTAGTGGTTATGGCACTTCACGATCAACTGGAATCTGCATACCCACCTTTGAATGTGGCCGTTGGGGCTGCATCATCTGGTGCAGACGTAATCCTGGCGTTTTCCCGCAGGGGAGTCAATATTCTGGATAAGCGATATGTATCCGTCCCGTCAGAGGACCTTGAATACTTATCAAATGCATTGAACGACTTTGGTGTATCTTCCGTCCATGACCTTCTAGGAATCGCCGTAGAAATGGGAGCCCAGCTCTATGTCGTAGATCTGGATGTAAACGATCGTTTCGATTTCATCCATCCCGCAGAACAGGTCCCAATCAAATGGATACTAAACGAAGCAGCATCCGCGGATTTATTTATGCATTTTTAGGAGCGAGTATAGCTGAGGGTTTGGATTCAGACAGGTTTGAGGGTCGAAGAAGTAAAGCTGTCACAAGATACAGGAACTTCAGACAGGTTTGGTGCCAAAAGACGAAAAGCTGTCAAGAAACTCTCGTAATTATGACAGGTTTGAGGTTCAAAGCAGAAAAGCTGTCAAGAAAAGCTAGTAATTATGACAGGTTTGGGGCTCAAAACAGAAAAGCTGTCAAGAAACTCTCGTTATTATGACAGGTTTGGGTTTAAAAGGAGAAAAGCTGTCAAGAAAAGCTCGTAATTATGACAGGTTTGGGGCTCAAAACAAAAAAGCTGTCAAGAAAAGCTCGTAATTATGACAGGTTTGAGGTTCAAAGCAGAAAAGCTGTCAAGAAAAGCCCGTTATTGTGACAGGTTTGCCTCGCAAAGCAGAAACCTGTCTAAATAGCATAACCCTGCTAGTGCACAGAACAAAAGACAGAGAATGACTTCTCTGTCTTTTGTTATTGTTCTCATCCTGTTTGTCGGGAAAGCTCGTCCTTAAAGGTAACTTTGTTTTTGCCAAGCTCCTTCGATTGCAGCAAGAGTTGGTCAGCAAAGATATACCCTTTTTCCATCGAAGTGTACTGGTTGACTTTAAAATAATACAACCCAAATGAAGAGGTGATTGAAACAGCATGCTTCTCGGATTGATAATCAACCTCCACTGAACTTACCTCAACCCCATGGCGAATCTTTTCCACAAGATCAATGTTCTGGCTGAAGGATCTATTCCTGAGGATCAATGTGAATTCTTCCCCGCCGCTCCGGAAAACATGATCGTCTTCTGACAAGTAGCTTTTGAGTGTATGGGCAAAATGCTGGATCACCCGGTCGCCTACGGCATGATTGTAGGAATCATTTATAAGCTTGAATTTATCGATGTCGGCTACAACGATGCCGATTTTTTCACCAGTATGGTTCAGCTCAAACATTTTTTTATCCATGTATGCGCGGTTCGGGATCCCGGTCAGGAAGTCCGTATAGGCCATTTGCTCGAACTTGTCCCGCTCGATTTTGTTCTGGATGCTTTGCGATTTTGATTGGAAGGAACGGCTGACGAGATAGTTCAGAATGAATAATCCAACGACCATTTCCCATCGCTGTTCCTCTAGTAAAAGCAGCAGTAAGCCATTCGTGAATGCTGTTTTACCAAGATCCAGCCAGTTATTGCTTTCTTTGAAAAACTTAATTGCCTGCTCCAGGCTCTTGATTTCTCCCATAATGTAAAAGGCAGTGGTCAAGAAGGTATAGGAAATCAACGTGGTCGTTACAGCAAGGATGCACATCAAGATAAAGAATCCGAAGGGGATATTCTCTATTAAAGGATATCCGAGTTGGAATAGGTAATAACCAATCGAGTAGATCAGGACATGAGCGCCTATATTGTAAAATGTATCGGAAAACTCACTTTCATCGGCCGTTTTCGAACTTTTTCTGGAAAAATAGACTGTGAAACGATAGATTGCTTCAAAAATGAACAAACCGATCGGACCTGCAAAAATGGCGAAGGATAAACTATAACTAATCCCATAATCAAATTTCAGCGTTCCATTTTTCGCTGTAATTCTTAAGTGATTATAAAGGGTTGAAAATAACCAGTAGATAAAAAGTGCTATAAAAAAATTGTTTTTATCTATAGTGAAGGTACCTAATCCAAAAGCCACGGCAACAGCAGTAAAGAATAACGTGAAATCATATAACCTAGCTTTCAGCATAGGCAGAAAATCCCCTTTCCCAAACTCTACCACATAATTTTATCCTAAATATAAATCTAGTTGCAAAGTAATTTTTTGATTTGTGAAAATTTTTGAACCATTTATTTTGTCTGTTGCATAACATAAAAGGCTATAATGGAATTATCGGCAGGAGAAATAATTTTTGTTTAGGTAAATATCTGTTTGACAGGGAATTTTACGCATATTGTCGAATAGTTTTATAATATATATTCAGAATTTTTAATTAATAAATCACTGAAAATCACAAAGAGAGGGGTTATATATGGATCTTATTTATGGTGGGATATTAGTCCTATTATTGATAGCTGCTGTCAGTTTATCGTTGTATTATCAGCGGAAAAGCCGCATTAAACAATTGCCTCACAATAATCCGAAGGCTTTTCTGGAAAAAGGGCTTCGCCAGGAAGGCAAGAAGCTTGTGGCTGTAATCGGCGGTGATGTGGTTCATGGCAACATCAGCTACAATTTTGTTGATGACGCAGCCAGGAGGAAAAACTGTAACGATTATCAATTCATTAATGCCGGAGTGAATGGAAGTACCGCTTATGATGTTCTGCAGCGGTTGGATGATGTGATCGCTTGCCAGCCTGAATTCATAGTGATTTTAGTCGGGTTGAATGATGCCGCGGCTAAAATAGCCCCAGACCTTGCAAAGAAGAACATTAAGCTGGCTCAGCAATTGGAAAAACCGTCATTATTGGTGTATGAAAAAAATCTTGCGTTAATCGTCTCAAGGCTAAAATCAGAAACATCTGCGAAAATCGGGTTGCTATCACTACCGGTCGTTGGTGAGAACTTATTTTCGAAAGCTAATAAAGAAATTGACCAGTACAACGAGGTCATCAAAAAAACGGCGGAAATGACCAATGTTTCTTACCTTCCTTTTAACGAAAAATTAAAGGCATATCTAAAGGGAAAAGGACATACGAGGGGACGGTCGCTGAAGACCGGAACGAAGCTTTATGAAAAAGCGATCATCGAGCATTTCGTTTACGGATACAGCCTCGACAGGATATCTGCCCGGAATGGATATTTGCTGCTGACTGACGGAATGCATTTGAACAGTACGGCGGGGATGATGGCGGCGCATCAAATCGAACTATTCCTGAAAAAGAATGAATTGAAAGCAATCCAATAAAAAGGATACTGCGTCGTTGGCAGTATCCTTTTGGCTTTTATGCTGAAATCTCGCTCATGAATGCATGAGTGTTGTCCTCTGTATCCTTGAAAAATACCATCCATGTTTCGGTATCGCCGATTTTAGCGACAACATGCGGCTCCCCAATGAAATTCACGCCACCTGAAAGCAGCTCTTCATACTTTGCCTTGATATCTTCAACCTGTAAATAGATGACTGAACTAGGATGGGCAAATTGCTCGTTTTCCGGAAGGGTTAACAGAAGACGGACGCCTTCACAGCCGAAAAACGCCATTGTATCCGTATTGAACAATAACGGCAGACCTAATTTTTCTTGATAAAAGACAGTGGCCCTTTCGATATCTTTTACAGGTATTCCAATCTGGCCGACTTTTTGTACTGGATTTGAGTGCATTACTTGCCTCCTAATAATGGTTTTTCAAAAACTCCTTGATATCTGTATCGATTGTTTCAAGTTGTGCTGTGGACGGAAAATGTCCCATCTGATACTGTTTCAATTCTAGCCAGTCACCTAAAAGTCCTTCCGCTTTTTGGGAAATTTTGTTTCCTGGGAAAAATACATCCTCTGTTCCCGTTATGACAAGGGTGGGAGCACTGTAATCTCTCAATTCTTCCGCAGTCGTTAGTTTGGGCATTTCCTGTTCTAGGGTTGTGTGTTTAAAAATATTGCCGATGATGCTTTCATCCAGCTCCTTCATACTGTTGGAGGACATGACATCGGCGATTTTGCGCAGGCTTCTGGCAGATCCGTTAACTTTATAAAAAATCATCGGGACAAGGATTTCCTTGATCATTTTAATCTTTGAACCAAGGCTGATCCCCGCTGGAGCGACAAGGACAGCGCACTGAATCCTTTCTGGCATAAATGCGGCAATCCTGAGGATGATGCCTCCACCGTAGGAAGGGCCGATGAATGCGCATTTTTCAACCTTGTAATGGTCCATCAAGTCGGCTGTCCATTGAGCAAAGCTGCTGTCTGAGGCAGATATTCTCGTTTCGTCACTGTATCCCGGATGCCCGATGGTGTCAGGCGCATAGACCTTATACTCCTCCAGCAAGCCTTTGAACCAGGAAAGAGTGACGGGATTGATGCAATTGCCACCCTGGAAAATAAATAGAGGCTTCCCGTCTTCCTTCCCCAATACCAGGACATGTGTACTGCCAAATCTCGTCTTGACATAATCCCTGCCAATAAGTGAATCGAACTGGGTAAGATACTCTTCATATTGGTTAAGAATCTGCTCTTTTCCTTCCAGGCTTTTATAAATGGTTTTCATAGATTGATAACCTCTGCTTTAATATGGCTTAATTCATTGATAAGCTGTTGTTCGATCAATGCCGTATCATCAGGGTGAAAGAGATGTGCCGATTTATTCATCCAAATGAAATTTTTCTCATAGTTCGTTTTCAGGGTGCTAAGATAGTCTTCTGCAAAGTGGGCATGAACATGGACATCCTTCCGTCCATGGATGAAGGTGACAGGAACATCCACAGATGGCACATCTTTTTGCACATCAATCATTGGTATATTTCGGATGAATTCGTCTGTGTAGATTAGCTTGAACCCGCTGTAAAACGAGTGGAATACATCTGCTACTCGATAATCACTGGAGCTAAGCATACCGAGTGACACCTTCATAAGCCCTGGATGCTTGATTTGGCTATCGTTATAGACCATCGTACTGTATTTCATCTGCCATTTGCGCAGGATTCCCCATTGTTTATAGCCCTCTGTAAAAGGTGGATCGCCAACAGCTTCCAATTCATTCAATGCTTTGAAGTCACCGCGCCGTTTTGCCTCTTTTTTTGCCCATTCAAGCCCTTCACGGTCATTTTCACTCCAGCTGATGATCTGGGACACCCCTACATAGGAATGGAATTTTCCAGGATGTTTTTTCAGCAGGTACATGCCGATCAAGGTACCGAATGAGTGAGCGGCCAGAAAGATTTTTTCCTGATGAAACGTTTCTCTTAAAAAGTCAGTCAGTTCAGCTGCATCTGATACCAATTGCTCAAATGTCATCGTATGTTGTGGAATATTTTTATGATAGGATTTGCCGGTGCCGCGCTGATCCCAAAAGACAACGGTAAAGTGCTTGACCAGCTCTTTCGTGTTGGTAGCGACAGTGTAGTTTCTTCCTCTAGAAGAGACACCAGGCAGGGGCATGGAAGGGCCGCCGTGCAAAAACAGCAGCACTGGGTTCTTTGGTGAGTGGGACTGGATAAGGATACTCTGCTGGATACCGCCGAGTGTAATCGTATCAATTCGGTCAATTCCGTCCTCTGGAATAAGAAAATCAGGCTTAGGAGAGAAAAAGCCCATTACATCACCTCGTTCGATATACTAGAAATGTAAATGAATCTGTTTATATATAGGAAAAATTCCATTAATTACATATTACGTTAGTCCTAGGAAAATATCTCGAAAAAGTTGAAACTTTTTTTGCCTGATTGAGCTCTAAAGAGTGAAAGGAGGTCAGGAAATGAAGGAAGCAAAGCTTGTGAAGAAAGCAATCAAGGGAAATGCAAAGGCGTTTGAAGAGCTATTGGTTTTACATAGTGAACGATTATATAGGACCGCTTATTTATATGCAGGAAACAGGGAGGATGCCCTTGATATCGTCCAGGAAACCTCCTGTAAAGCCTTCCTGGCAATAGGGCAGCTGAAGAATGAGCAGTATTTTATAACATGGCTGACGAGGATATTAATCCATTGTGCGTACGATGTTTTGAAAAAAAGAAAAAAAGAAATGCCAATTGAGAAGCTCGTTGACCTGCCTTCAAACAGTGACCTTAAGGTGGCAGAGAATCTCGATTTGATGGAGGCGATTACTCTATTGAAAGCTCAGCACCGGACTGCGATTATCCTGTTTTACTATTATGACCTGCCAATCAGCGAGATTGCCAGAACGATGGATGCACCTGAAAACACGGTCAAAACCTATCTGCAGCGCGGCAGGAAGGAATTGAAAACTAGATTGGGAGGCGAGCACGATGGAAAAGAAAATGTTTCATGAATCGGTGAATCACATCGAGGTTCCAGAAGATGATGTCTTAAAAGCAATTAAGACTGGGGTCAGCAAAGGGAATAAGATAAAGGCTAAGCAAAAACCGCGATTCAAAGTAATTGGGGCGTCAGTTGCCGCTGCTGCAGTCCTGTTCGTTGCATCAGGCTTCATGGTGCCATCGGTGGGGAAGGTGATGGCGGACATTCCTTTCCTGGCGAAGCTTTATGAACATGACAAGGTTGCAGGAAATCTGGCCTCACAGCAGCTCATCACTGAGTTGAATGAAAAGGCATCTTTTGACGGGGTAGATGTGACGGTTACGGATGCATATTATGATGGAGCGATGATTGGTGTCACCTTTGATGTAAAAGGTGATGTGAAGGGTGATAAGGAAGAGATTTATGCATTCTATGAAATTTTCGACCGAGATCCGAATATCGAAGAAACGATGGAACTGGTAAAGCTGCTCCCTATTGAGGGCGGCTACAAAGGACATATCCAGTTAGGCTATCCAAGAGCAGAATTGCCAGCAGAAACAACTTTGCCATTCAACATTATTGGAATCGGTGAAATCAATGACAACTGGAAAGACGAACAGGGGAAATGGAATTTTGACGTGCCGATCAGCCAGCTGCCGTTTGAAACAGTAGCGCTAGGGCAGGCAAGGGAGCTTGGTGATTTTAAAATCACATTCGAAAAGCTGATTACCGGGAAATCTTCGACAGCCGTTGAATATACACTGAGTTATCCTGAAGCTGGCCAAAGAGTGATGCTCGACCTTTTTGATGATAAGGGTAAGCAAATTATTGGCGGTACTTCTGATGGAAAACTAGAAAAGAAAATCGAGAATGGAACGGTGACGGAGAAAAGGCGGATCACAATCCCGATGGTACCTGATTCTGATTTTATCGAAGTCCTACCATCAATTGATTCGGGAGAAAAGCTTGACTCTGTTAAAATAGACCTTTAAAAATGAGGCGCTGGAAGTCATCCAGCGCCATTCGTTTTGTATTTGTATCTTAGTGCTGCAATTTGTCCATAGCTTTCTGTACCAGTTAATTCGAAATTCGCAGGCAGTGTGCCTTCTGGGAACAGCGGGATTCCTTCACCAATCAATTTCGGGATGATATAAAGCTCCATTTCGTCAATCAGCTTTTTCTCAAGGAACTGCTTCACAAGCTGGCCGCCGCCTACAAGCCAGACATACCCAACGGACTGTTCCTTTAGACGCGAAACCAGGGGTTCTAGCTCCTCATCTGTAAACGTGACATGAGAGTTGCTTTCCTGAGGCTGTCGCGATAAGACATAACATGGCTTGCCGGCATACGGAAATTCATCCGTCAGTCTTAAAACCTCTTCGTACGTTTTACGACCCATTATTACTGCCCCAACCTTGCTGTAGAATTCACTGTAACCATTATCGCCATCGCCTTCCACATCATCGAGCCAGTCAACGGCCCCATCCGGCCTGGCAATATAGCCATCCAGGCTCATCGCGATATAAAGGATCACATTGTTCTTTTCCATCTAACATCCTCCAAGCAGGTGTATAATAACGATATTCTATCAAAAATGGGAGGCATATTCATGCTTGCATTGAACATCCCGGGCAGACGGCAATTTATTATCAATCATCTAGTTTTGGATTTTAACGGAACCATTGCTTTTAAAGGTGAGTTGATCCCTGGCGTGGCTGAAAGAATCATGCTTCTAAGCAAAGACGTGGACATTCATGTCATTACCGCAGATACAAATGAAACCGTCGCCAGACAATGCAGCGCGCTGCCTGTATCGGTGCAGATTCTTCGCTCTGATGATCACACTGCTGAAAAGGGGAAGTTTGTTAGTAGCTTTGATGAAGCGATCTGTATGGGTAACGGGGCGAATGATGAAGCTATGTTTGAAGCGGCAGACATTGCGATCGCTTTAACCGGAAGAGAAGGCTGTGCAACGGCAACACTGTTGAAAAGTGATCTGATGATTGAAAATATCAATGATGGTTTGGATTTGCTGCTGAATCCTAACCGATTGATTGCAACGCTGCGTAAGTAGCAGTATGGACTGAAAAAAACGCTGCCCAAGTAACTGGGGCTGGAACTGGAAAAAAACACCCGAAATTTCCAGTTCGCCAATAAAATCTGATTTTCGCCAATAAGTAGGGTGAAATCGCCAATATATATATATTTTCGCCAATAAAATTTGAAAATCGCCAATAAAGTTGTGAAAACCGCCAATAAAAAAATTCAGTTATGATAAAAGCCATAAAACTTCTTGTCTTTCCAATGAAAACTAGTTTTTACCTCCAACCGGCTCAACTTCCTGAGCATGAGCCGGTTTCCATTGCAGGAAATCTCCATTGTTATGAGTAAAACATCCCCAAATACCTTTTCTATCAAGTAGCATAAAAATATATAATAGATTCACACACCACTTTTACCATTATTAAGAAAATCTTAAGATTTATACTCGGTGAATATTAAGGTTCACTGTCTAGAATAAGCAATATCGAAGCTTGCCTGTATGGGAAGGGGGTTTTTAAAAAATGGAACAATACAATGTGCTGGTGGTTGATGATGAAAAAGAGATTCGTGATGCGATAGAGATCTATTTGAAAAATGAAGGGATCAAGGTGATCAAGGCGGCGGATGGGATCGAGGCGATCGAGAAGCTGAATGAGCAGCCTGTTCATTTGATCCTGCTCGATGTGATGATGCCCCGACAGGACGGGATTACGACTACCTTCCGAATTCGTGAAGACAAGAATATCCCGATTATCATTTTGAGCGCTAAAGCAGAGGATACCGATAAAATTCTCGGACTTCAGGTAGGCGCAGATGATTATGTAACGAAGCCATTCAATCCGCTCGAATTGATTGCACGGGTAAAATCCCAGCTCAGGAGATATGTCACGCTCGGTACATATGAAGGGAAAGCGAAAGTGATCGACCTGAACGGATTGACTTTGGATCAGGCTTCAAAGGAAGTCACCGCCCATGGTGAGCCAGTCAAGTTGACACCTATTGAGTACAAGATCATCGAGCTGCTGATGACGAATGCCGGCAGAGTATTCTCCATTAATGATATATATGAGCGGGTATGGAAGGAACCAAGCTACAATGCCGAAAACACAGTAGCGGTACATATCCGTAAAATCCGCGAAAAAATAGAGATCGATCCGAAGAATCCAAGATTTTTAAAGGTGGTGTGGGGGATTGGATATAAAATCGAAAAGTAAGTATTTGTTTGTCGTATGGGTGCTTCTCATAACTTACGGACTTAGCGGTTTATTTTCGGCTCTGGGAAATGGAAGTCAATTCATGCAAGGCGATTACTTTGAATCTGAAGATTATGCCAGCCAAATGAACCATTTTGTAACTCTTCTTCATGTCTATGAACTGAATAAAATGACAAAAGAAGAAATGAAAAAAGAGATTATTGTATCCGAAGAAGACATAGAGGAACACCGGATGCGTTACGGGAATCTTGGAGATCAAGTGTCCAGCATTGGCATGCAATATGAACATCAAATCCAGGAGGCGGTCGATTCTGGCAATAAAGCCGTAGAAGAAGCGCTGAAAAAGGAAAGAGACGCCAAAATTGCGGATATAACGGAGAATTTCAATAGCGACGAACATGTCCGGGCTAAAGTGATCAAGGAAAAGGAAAAAAGCATCGACGAATTTTTCCTCAAACTGGAGGAATACCGACATGAATTCCTAAACCTTGAGCAAGCCTACAAATATTATATAAAAGACAGGTATACTGACGCAGTCTTTACGAATCTTAACCTCGGAAATAATGATTCCATTTCAGACTTTATGAATAAAAAGGAAATGTATTTTGTCCAGGATTACACGGCGTTACAAAACATGATTGCCTACACAGGGAATATTGAGAACTTCATGCCGTATAATGATGTGGCTGAGGAAATCCTTCGCAAACAAAACAAGGATTTTACCGGCCAAATTGGATTATCGAAACAAGCACCTGATAAACACTTTGCGATCAGTAATTATAAAGACTACCAGAAACGGCAGCTGCTTTTTATTGGATATCTGATCTCCAGCATCGCTGCATTAATCATCAGCTATTTCCTTGCAAAACGGAAACCGGCAACAGTGTTCGGCTCATTTGACCACTTGAAGCCTTTCTATGGAAGGATTCCGCTGGATCTAAGAGCGGTGATGCTTTTATTAACAGGAGCCTTCCTCTTGCTGTCCATGACGTTGATCAGTGAACAATTTGTCTATTATCATTCTGATATCTTCTCATCGCTGATCGAACTGATCATCAGTCTCGTCGTTGCAGCTTCATTGCTTGCATTCGGGTGGATTCAAATTAAATTCCTGTCAGACTATCGGAATGATTGGCCAAAGCTGAAGGAAGATGTGAATAACAGCCTTTTAGTAAAAAGCTATCGCGCAATCCTTAATGCTTTTTTAATCAAGAGTATCGGATTTCAGCTCCTAGTCATCCTTGGGATTGCGTTTGGAATGGGTATGTTGTTTGTTGCCGTCCTTGTAGCGGGTGGGGGAGATATAATTGTCACTGCTTTCGCTTTTGGGGTGATAAGTCTTCCAATTTTCATTTTCATCATGAGGAAAGCCGGCTACTTGAATAAAGTAATGAAGCATACAGAAGAACTGGCTGCAGGCAATCTAGGTGCGGACATCCCGGTGAAAGGGAAGTCGGCTTTTGCCAAACACGCCGCCAATATCAATACACTCAGGAAAACTGTAACGGTCTCACACAAAGAACAGGCCAAAAGCGAACGCCTTAAGACAGAATTGATCACAAATGTAAGCCACGATCTCAGAACTCCGCTGACATCGATCATCACTTATACGGAGCTTCTGAAAACGCCTGACCTCGCTCAGGAGGACCGGGATTCCTACATCGAAATTCTTGACCGGAAATCCAAGCGCCTGAAGGTGTTGATTGATGACTTGTTCGAGGCGACGAAAATGGCGAGCGGCAACATCGAGCTGCACAAGGAGAAGGTCGACCTCAACCAGCTGCTGCAGCAGGCACTCGCTGAGCATAATGAAGCATTAAGCCAGTCATCACTCCAGCTGAGGGTTTCACAGCCCGAACAGCCAGTGTATGCCTTTGTTGATGGACAGAAGTTGTGGAGGGTGTTTGATAACCTGATTGGCAATATTCTCAAATATGCTTTGGAGAATACGAGGGTCTATATTTCGGTAAAAGAAGAGCAAAACCAGGTTGTGCTCACTTTTAAAAACATCACCAAATATGAATTGGGCGAGGACCTGAACGAACTGTTCGAACGCTTCAAACGCGGGGACCAGTCCCGTCACACGGAAGGATCCGGGCTTGGCCTTGCAATCGCCAAATCAATCGTTGACCTGCATGAAGGCTCGCTTGATATTGAAGTCGACGGTGACCTGTTCAAGGTAACTGTCATCCTTGAAAAACTGAATTAAATCAGAATCCCCCTTTGCTTTGCAGAGGGGGTTTTTACTTTTGTTGGCGTATTTTAATATAGAAAAACCTTGAAGTGAAAATCATGACTGCATGAAAAATGATATTCCAGAGCTTGTTCAACCGCAGTTTCAACAGGCCGGTCCGCTCCAGCAGCATATCCGTGCAGATGGAAACCGTGAACATCGTCAGTCTCGGCAGTAGTCCATGTTTTGAAGAATTTATGACCAGGAATATGGACCGAATCAAACTATAGAGCGGTGCAAGGATGAAATGCTCCCGCCATGAGTGGTAGGCACCTCTTCCAAACCTGACCTTCCTTCCAACGGCAGATATATACAGCAAGGTAACCCCTATCACTTCTGTTGACAGGTAGTGTGCGATTACCAGGGCCCATTCTTTTTTCGCGTTCAGCGCTTTGTAAAACCAGTCGCTGACATAAAAATAGATATTCATGAAAAAGACCGTATAGTAAGGCTTCCACCAATACGCTTTATAAATTTTTAATCGCAGGAAATATCGTTCAATTCCATAATAAATCAGCGTGGTGCCGAGTTTCCAATACCGATTCTTTTGGTACAGTGTCAGGAGGGTTGCGGTAATGGGGACATATAACGCCTGGGAAAAAATAGCTCCAAGAATTTGGTCATGGGCCCGCTTTTTAAGGATATATGGTTTATATGCATACCCTTTGAACAGGTTAAGAACCGGGTACTCAAACAAATATGCCATTCCTATATTGGAGAGCAGGAGGATCCATATATTCTTTTGACGGCTTCGTTTTGCGAATATGAAAAAAAGCAGAACATGAACCACTGCGAGCAGCAGAAAGGGAATGGAGTTCTTTTTAACGAGTTTGTTTTTTCTCATGACACACTCCACCTTTTCAGGGATGTAGTTATAATGTCCGCATATTCTTTGAAATTATTTACGGGCTACTTTTATCATGACTCCTGTAAAGACACGTGGTAATATAAAGAAGCATCGTAATTATCATGTTAAAACTAACAATTTTAGGGAAACTATTTGTATCGTTGCAATGGTTTAGGAGGGTTATATGAAAAAGACACAGGAGATTTCGGAAAAAAAGCTGCTCGGAATTGCGGGTCTTGGCTGGATGTTCGATGCGATGGATGTGGGAATCTTGTCCTTTATCATCGCCGCATTGCAGGTTGACTGGGGTTTGACAGGCAAGGAAATGGGTTGGATTGGCAGTGTGAACTCAATCGGAATGGCTGTCGGTGCATTTGTGTTTGGCTTGCTTGCTGACCGGATTGGCCGGAAAAATGTCTTCATCATAACGTTATTGCTATTTTCGGTTGGAAGCGGAATTTCCGCAATGGCAACTACTTTGTCATTCTTTTTATTGCTAAGGTTTTTTATTGGAATGGGGCTTGGAGGAGAGTTGCCTGTAGCGTCCACTCTTGTTGCAGAGAGTGTGCCTGCTGAGAAACGGGGGCGTGTCGTTGTCCTGCTTGAAAGCTTCTGGGCTGCAGGCTGGCTTGTCGCAGCACTGATCTCCTACTTCGTCATCCCGAAATTCGGCTGGCAAATGGCGTTGATCCTTAGTGCCCTGCCAGCATTGTATGCCCTTTATCTTCGTATAAATCTTCCTGATTCACCAAGGTACCTGGCTGTCGCGAAAAAAGAAAGGCTGACGATGAAAGAGAGCATCGCTGAGGTCTGGTCAAAGGAACACTTCAGGAAAACGGCCATGCTCTGGATTTTATGGTTCAGCGTGGTATTTTCCTATTATGGAATGTTCCTCTGGCTGCCGAGCGTAATGGTCATGAAAGGCTTCACCTTGATCAAGAGCTTCCAATACGTATTGATCATGACCCTGGCCCAGCTTCCTGGATATTTCACCGCAGCATGGCTGATTGAGCGAGCAGGCAGGAAGTTTGTGCTGGTTGTCTATTTAATAGGAACAGCACTGAGCGCCTATTTCTTTGGAACGGCAGACTCGCTTGCTTTGCTGATCACAGCTGGTGTCCTGCTGTCATTCTTCAACCTGGGTGCCTGGGGAGCGTTATACGCTTATACACCAGAACAATATCCAACAACAATCCGCGGATCCGGTGCAGGAATGGCTGCATCCTTTGGCCGCATCGGCGGGATAATCGGACCACTGATGGTCCCGTATTTATCAGCGCAAAATCTATCGATCACTGCCATCTTCACGATTTTCTGCATAGCCATTCTGATCGGTGCTGCAGCAGTATTCTTCTGGGGCACGGAAACGAAGCAGAAGGAGCTTGCGTAATGAAAAATCGTCCGCCAACAACATTTGGCGGACGATTTTTTTGCTTATTTAGTTCTAAGGACTTAGTTATTAAGTCCCTTTTTGCTTTTGTGGAAGAAAAAGTAATTCTAAATATAGTAATATATTCTCTTATTTCTGAAAATTTAGCATGTTAAGATTTTTATAGTTATTTCGTAGGACGAAGGGAGAAAGAAAATGAAATCGAAAATACTATCGATCTTGACAACAGGAGCATTGGCTCTTTCACTGGTTGCACCAGTAGCAGCTGTACCTGAAGCTGATGCCGCTACAACAGCAAAATGGGATATTGAAAGATATGGGGATAGAGTGGACATTGATGGCCGTCTTGACCAGCTTTCAAAAGATGAAGACTTCTTAAAGAAGGCGGAGCAATCTATCAAGGAACAGGCGAAGGGCATCCAGTTTGATGAAACAGCGGGTTCAGAAAGCGGTTCTGCTGACAGCACGTTTACTTATGATGGTGGAACGAAATTGTTCTTAGACAGGAACTTGAAGTTTAAACAATTCACTCTTCGCAGTGTGGGAGAAAATGTCGAGATCTGGGTAGCGAATGACCTTGCTTTCCCTGAAGGCGATCCACGACCTGCGCATGTCGTGACCCAGGAACAGGTGGACAAGCTTCGTGCTGAATTCGATAGCAATATTTATCCAAAGGCAACTGAGTTCTTTGGTACACCTGATCATCATGATGGGTCAAATTCACCTCTTCCGGGCATGGTAGGTCTGCCTGAAGGCTATTATGAAACTAGCGATAAAGTCGTCATGTTGGTAGATAATGTTCAAGATGATAACTTTCACAATCCTGACTATCCATTCTTCGTTGCTGGATTCTTCTGGCAGACTTTAGAAAACTACATGGATCGCAATATCATCACAATCGATACAAACAGCTGGGAAACTCGTTTGGAAAGCACGTTCTTTGGAACAACAATTCATGAATTGCAGCACTTGATTCATGCTGACAATGATGGAGCAGAAGAAACATGGATCAATGAAGGAATGTCTACATTCTCTGAATATCTTGGCGGATACGGACATGATGATCGTTCAATCAACTTCTATCTTGACCATCCGGAGAATTCACTTGTGAACTGGGATGACCACCGTTCAGCAACAACGGGTCCAGAAACGATTGCGGATTACGGACAGGTATATCTTTTCACACTTTATATGAATGACAAATTTGGAAAAGAGTTTATCCGTGACCTTGCTACAAGCGATGTAGTGGGAATTGACGGAGTTAACCAAACTCTTGCCAAGCATGGATATACAGAAGACTTCACACAGGTATATCAGAATTTCATCACAGCACTCGCTCTGGACAGCAACCAGCCTGGAGAAGGTGTCTATAACTTTGACAGCATTGAGCTCCGTGACCTTGCAGTAGACAACGAAGGCACGAAGCGTGGCTATACAGTTGATTATGAAGGTGCCCTTCAATTTGAAAAAGACGGCGTTCCAGCTTGGGGCGGGGACTTCAAGGAGCTTGAATTCGAAGATAGAATCGATGGCATTTCCTTTGATGGAGTCGACTTCCTGCCAACATTATGGAAATCAGTAGCCGATCCAACAGATGGAACGAACCAAGTTCTTTGGGGCAACAAAGGTGATGAAGCAGACAATACATTGATTTTTGAAGCAGATCTATCGAATGTTGCTGACGCTACATTGAACTTCGACCATTACCTTGATATCGAAGAACATTGGGATTTTGGTGTTGTCCAGGTGTCAAAGGACGGCGGACAGACATGGACAAGCCTTGCGAATGAAAATACTACATCCGAAGTAGTCGAAGAGGGCTATCCAAAAATTAAGGAAAACGTACCAGGATTTACTGGTCACAGTGAAAGTTGGACAAATGAAACCTTCGATATAAGCGCATATGCAGGACAAAAGGTACTTGTATCTTTCCGTTACCTGACTGACTGGGGCTATAACGACTCTGGCTGGTTCATTGATAATGTTTCAATCCCGGAAATCGGCTTCAGCCAGGACGGTTCATCTACTGATGCGTTCACGTCAATGAACGAGATTTTAGGGAAGTACGTAGAGTACACAGTAACGTTCCTCAATGAAAAACAGGCTGCTGGCAAAAAGCCAGTTTACAAGGTAGTGACGGTCGATCCTTTCAATGTAACTGAAGAGGATGCTCTTCAACTGAGACAATTATTTAAGGATGGCAAGAACTACATGATCACAAGCTATGCAGCACCAGCAGATGATAAGAATCCGGTAGACTTCAGCTATGAAGTTCAATTAAGAGAGAAAAAAGGAAAGAAATAACCTAAGAAGCTGCGGCCAAAACATTTGGTCGCAGCTTTTCTCCGTTATTCAGCTGTCTTTCATGGTCAATATTATGCTTTTACATGTCTAAACACATTCACCATGAACAGAATGCCTCCAACAACGATGACCAGTGACCCAAGGATAGCAAAGACGGTGAAGATGACTCCCCCTACCAACATGGATAATGTGATCCCACCCTGCATGACGGGCACCCCGATGTTATGCAGCCAGAAATGCTTAGATGCGAGCTTGCTGTTCCCTGCTGCAGGAAAAAGATAATAAATCGTCCCGAACAGGGCCATTGATACCCAGCCAAGCAGATTTAAATGGGCATGCACCGAGGTCAGTGTGAAGTCATGCGCGATCCCCATAACAATTCCTAGAATAATAGCAATGACAAAATAGACCGCAGCAACCTTGAAAAATCGTATGCTCATAACTGTTTCACCCTTCCTTATTTAGTTCTTTTAGATTATATTAGTTTTCTGAAAATTTATAACATATGTACTAACTAGATAGGTGAAAAAGTTTTTTACCGGATTATAATAGTAAAATAATAATAAGTTCAGGATGACACAAAAATATCACCTTTGGTTTTGTCATTTTTGCGGAAATTCATGATATAATAGTGCAAACGTTTGTACAACTTCTAAAAGGAGATAAAAGCTATGAAAAGATTATTTGGGATTGATAGCTGGAAGATCGTCGAAACGGACTTGCATAGAGAAGATTTCCGCCTTGCAGAAAGCATCACAAGCCTCGGAAATGGCCATATGGGCATGCGCGGAAACTTTGAAGAAACATATACTGGAGACTTCCATCGCGGTTCATATATTGCAGGCGTCTGGTTTCCAGATAAAACACGTGTAGGATGGTGGAAAAATGGCTATCCGCACTATTTTGGCAAGGTCATTAACTCAACGAACTTTATCGGCATAAAAGTATTTGTTGACGGAGAGGAACTTGACCTTTTCAAAGCAGAAGTGAAGAATTACTACCGTGAACTTGATATGCAGCACGGTGTCTTGACACGCCGTTTTACAGTCGTTCAGAACGGCAAGGAAACTGAAGTGGAGGCAATCCGATTCCTGTCGGTTGCTGATAAAGAACTGGCTGCGATCAAGTATTCAGTTACTGCCAAGAACTATAATGGAAACGTTACCTTTGTTCCTTATCTTGATGGAGACGTTCGCAACGAAGACTCAAACTATGATGAAGACTTCTGGTACGAAATTAGCAGGGATGCCTCAGAACATAATGGCAGTCTTGTAATGAAAACGAAAGACAATCCATTCGGTACTCCAACATTCCAGGTTGCGACAACTATGCAAACGGTTGTCGATGGAAATGTAGCTAAAGTTGAAGTCAGTGAAAAAGAAGAATACGTGGAAAATGTGATTGAAGTTAAGGCTAAGCAGGGACAAACTGTAACCCTTTACAAGTACATTGCTGTAACAACAGACCGTGACTATGAAGCTGGCGAGCTTGTTTCTAAAGGGCGTGAAGTCCTAGGCCGTTCTGTTGAAAAAGGCTTTGATCAGCTGTTGGAAGAGCACAGAAATGGCTGGCTAAGCCGCTGGGAAATCGCTGATGTTGAAATCGCAGGCGATGACGAGGCGCAGCAGGGAATTCGTTTCAACCTGTTCCAGCTGTTCTCTACTTATTATGGGGAAGATTCCCGTTTGAACATTGGACCAAAAGGTTTTACAGGTGAAAAGTACGGCGGTGCGACTTACTGGGATACAGAAGCGTATGCAATTCCATTATACTTGTCTACTGCAGAGTCAGAGGTTGCGCGCAACCTGTTAATTTACCGCCACAACCAGCTTGATGGCGCATACCACAACGCGAAGCAGCAGGGACTTAACGGTGCACTTTACCCAATGGTTACTTTTACAGGAGTCGAGTGCCACAATGAGTGGGAAATCACGTTCGAAGAGATCCACCGCAATGGCGCGATTGCTTACGCGATTTATAACTATGTAAACTATACTGGAGATCAAGATTATCTTCATGAATATGGAATCGATGTGCTTGCCGGCATCTCCCGTTTCTGGGCAGAACGCGTCCATTTTAATAAGGCCAAGAACGTCTACATGATGCACGGCGTAACAGGACCGAACGAATACGAAAACAATGTCAATAACAACTGGTATACAAATCGTATTGCTGTCTGGACACTTCATTACACACTTGAAGTGATCGAATCCTTGAAGAAAAACGGCCATGATGCACGCCTCGCAGGCCTTGAATTCTCAGATGATGAGCTTGCGAAATGGCAGGACATCATTGAGAAAATGTACTTCCCGTACGATGAAGAAAAAGGTGTATTCGTCCAGCACGATACATTCCTTGATAAAGACCTGATGACTGTTGATGAGCTTTCAGCTGAAGACCGACCGATCAACCAGAATTGGTCATGGGATAAAATCCTGCGCAGCTGCTTCATTAAACAGGCAGATGTTCTTCAAGGCTTGTACTTCTTCAATCACGAGTTCACAGAAGAAGAGAAGCGCCGCAACTTTGAATTCTATGAGCCAATGACAGTTCATGAGTCATCACTGTCCCCAAGTATCCACGCAGTCCTTGCTGCAGAGCTTGGCATGGAAGAGAAGGCGTACGAAATGTACAACCGCACAGCACGCCTTGACCTTGATAACTACAATAACGACACAGAAGACGGGCTGCACATCACAAGCATGACAGGTGCATGGCTGGGTATCGTCCAGGGCTTCGCGGGCATGCGTACGGCTGAAGGTACATTATCATTCGCACCATTCATCCCAAAAGCATGGAACCAGTACAGCTTCAACATCATCTACCGCGACCACTACATCAAGGTAGAAGTGAACCAGGAAAACGTCGTCCTCACGCAGCAGGGGCCAGAACTTGCAATGAAACTTTACGGCGAGGAAGTCACAATTCCAGCAGAAGGCGAGCTAACTGTAAAATTAAAATAAAGATACTGAGAGATCTTTGGGGCAGCCTGAAGGTCTCTCTCAATAATGCGGCCGCGCGGCACCATTTAGCGGTTTAATAGACATTTTGAGGTGTGGTTGGACCTGAAATGTCTAAGAAACAGGATTTAATAGACATTTTGAAGTGTGAATGGACCTGAAATGTCTAAGAAACAGGGTTTAATAGACATTTTGAAGCATGAAGGAAGTCAAAATGTCTAATATCACTACAACAATATGATTCGTGAAGTTATGAGAACGCATCATGAAAGGAGATTGACCATGACAAGACCACTAAAAGCGTTTATTTTTGATCTTGATGGCGTCATTACCGATACAGCTGAGTATCATTTTTTAGCTTGGCAGGCGCTGGCTGAGGATTTGGGGATTACTTTTACCCGCGAGGATAACGAGGAGCTGAAGGGTGTTTCCCGGATGGATTCCCTTGAGAAAATCCTTGAGTTGGGCGGCCGTACGGGGGACTTCACAGCTGAGGAAAAAGATGCATTGGCAGACAAGAAAAATGATCATTACCTTACGCTTATCCAGAACATCACACCAGCTGATCTTTTGCCGGCGATCAAAGAGCTGATTACGGATATTAAAGCAAAGGGACTCAAGCTGGGCATGGCTTCTGCAAGCAAGAATGCGTTCACCGTGATGGAGTCACTTGGAATGAAAACTGAGTTCGATATCATCGTTGACGCAAAGACCGTTGTGAACGGCAAGCCGCATCCGGAAGTTTTCCTTCGCGCAGCTGAAATGCTTGGTGTTGAGCCAGAAGCATGCATTGGTGTCGAGGATGCAGCTGCAGGCGTACAGGCGATTAAATCAGCGGGAATGTTCGCTGTTGCTGTGGGGCCAAAGGAAAGCTTCGAGAATGCTGATATCGTCTATGCGAGCACGGCTGAGCTTTCTTTGGAAAAGATGTTAGAAGTATACAACGCTTAATAGGCTTCGAACCCGGTCGTGAATGTGCGGCTGGGTTTTTACTTTTTTTTGATAAATGGGAGATTATTTGGGTTGAGTGAGAGATTACTTACTTCTATGCAGAGATTTTTTCGATTCATCGAGAGAATAATGCTTTTTATCGAGAGATTAACCGTATTGAGCGAGAGATTATTGATATTCAGCATTAAAAAAGCGATCACTCAGGGAGTGACCGCTGCAATTCATGGTAAAAAACATCTGGTTCGTCCACATTCAGGACAATCCGGTTCACTTTTCGTTTCAATCCATAGATAAAGTGGACATCTTGCGGCTCATATAGCAGGATTTCAAACATTGGCTTTTCCTGGATTAAATCAGGCACCCTGGCATCAAAAAGCCCTTTTTGCTCTTTTCTGCTGAATTTTTCCGGCCCGTCGTAACGTTTGATTTCCTTGATATTGCTTAAAGGCAGGTGCATCGAACTTGAAAATCCTGTCTGCAATAATAAATGGTCCTCTGTTAGCAAAAATGGAGTCAGGCGTGTGGCCTGAAGCTCGGCCAGCATGAACAGAATGCCGTATATGTTCAAAATCAGCAAAATATAAGAAACAACAGGATTCCAGCTATGCAGGAAGTAATGCAGTCCAACCGATTCAATCGCTATGGCATGAATGATCATGATGTAGACAGCATTCACACTTGTTTTTTTATGATAGGTAAAAGTCATGCCGTGATCGATCTGAACTTTCTTTTTCCAGGAGAAGAGAGAGTAATGGAACATGGAAAATTCAGTGACAAGGATTCTGGCTGCAGTATGATCTGGCAGGCTTGTTTCTACAGCTTTTCGAATGTTGAAAAGAAAAAATGAATTTCGGCTGGCCAGTGTTTTATACTCTTTAAGCAGTTTTGGAAGCCTGGTGATGACGGTGTAGGCAATATATAGTTCAACCAGCAGGAATGCGCCTTCCGAAACAATCAAGAGATAGGGCAGGAAGGGGTAATCCGATAAATGCTGCTGGGGGACGATGAAGTAGGCTGCGGCAAATCCAGCAAATATGACGATTCCCATATACTTTAGTGAATATCTTTTGCGAATGATCATGAAGTAAGTCAACAGAGGCAAAATGATTAATAGGTCAAGCAAGGAACCGATGACGGCGCCCTCAGGGACTGGTCCGAATATCGGAGTACGGTATAGAATGTAATTCGTTGCTAGAATCAAAGAGGCTAAAATTACATAAAGTAGTAATCTTGGTTTTTTCGCGACTGTATTTGTCATTATTATCCACCTCCCTTTTATTATAACTGAATTCATAGTGCCAAAGTAGTAATTTGAAGGTGTTCGACAAAACTAGTGTTAGCAAAAATATTGAGAAAATTACTCAAGAATATAGTGCCTTGAATAAACCCGATTACCACACCTTTAAAAAGGGAAACATGCAATTATGATACTTTTTAAAAGGACGGTGGATCGGTATGTATGATTGCCTTATAGTTGGAGGCGGGATTGCCGGGCTCCAGGCGGCGATTCAGCTAGGGCGATACAATCATAATGTGATGGTTTTGGATGCAGGCGATGGCCGGTCGGCGATTTGCCAGAGCTACCATAATATCCTTGGCTATCCGGATGGAGTAAGCGGACCTTACTTAAGAGAAGTTGGCCGTAAGCAGGCGGCGCAATATGGTGTTGAATTCGTGATTGGCAAGGCTGAAAGTGCCCAAAAGGTGGAGAATGGATTCGAAGTAAAGGCAGAGAGCGGCGACACATACAAGGCGAAGACCATGCTTCTGGCCACGGGCGTCATGGACAGGATTCCACCCTTTCCGGAGCTGATGCCAACGCTTGGAATCAGTGTGTATATTTGTCCGGATTGCGATGGCCATGAAGTGAAAGACAAGTATACCATCGTGATGGGATCGGGTAATCCAGGCGCGAACATGGCACTGACCCTGAACTATTTTACAGATCAACTTACGTATGTGAACCATGAAAACAAAGAAGTTGATAAGGAAAAAATGGCAGCTATGAAGGATAAGGGTATTAAGTATGTCGAGGGGCCGATTGAAAAAGTGCTGGCAGACGGGTCTGATTTCAGGGGAGTTGTACTCGCGAATGGTGAGAATTTGACTTCAGAGCGTGGCTTCATGGCCTTTGGAGGAAATGAAGTGAAGTCTCAGCTCGCACAGCAGCTTGGTGTCGACCTTCATAAGAATAAGCATGTATTAGTCGACCCGCGTACAAAAATGACAAATGTCGATAACGTCTGGGCTGCTGGTGACGTTGTTGCCCATTCCGAGCAGACGACGATCGCGATGGGAGACGGAATGCAGGCAAGCATCTGGATTCATAAGACACTTTTAGCGGATAAGGGATAGTAATAGAGGTTATTTCCGGTTAGTTGGGTTTTCATCCCCATTGGGGGCGATATAATTCCTGTTGGAAACGATATAATCCCCGTTGAGAGCGATATAATTCCCATTTGAAGCAATATGTTGGGAGCAATATAATCTCTGTTGGACAAAATGAAAGCCGCCACTCAATCTGCAGTGGCGGCTTTCTCCTATTCTAAATCGACTTTCTTCAACGGCAGTTCGGCTGGGCCTTCGATGACATCTCCTTTATAAGAGAAACGGGAGCCGTGGCACGGGCAGTCCCATGTTCGTTCGCCGTTGTTCCACTCGAGCTCGCAGCCCATATGGGTACAGGTTGTATCGACGACGTGCAGCTGGCCGTCTTCATCGCGGTAGGCGCCGGCACGCTTGCCGTTGATTGTTACAGCTGCACCCTCATCATTATCAAGCGATGTCGCCTGGGTAGATGGGCGTTCCAGCTTTCCTTTGACAAGTGTCTTGGCAATATGTGCATTTGTAGAGATGATCTTCCTAAGTTCTGGGTCAGCCTTGAACCTCTGCGGGTCAAACACCTCTGCATACGGGTTATCCTTTTTCAAAATCTGATCGCTCAACATAATCGCAGCATTGATTCCATTGGACATTCCCCATTTTCGGTATCCAGTCGCGACATAAATATTATCTGTGGCCGTTGAGTATTGGCCAACAAATGGAATTTTATCATAAGGAACAGGGTCCTGAGCCGACCATCTGAACGGAATTTCCTTTACGCCGAATGTTTGGTGGGCGAATGCCTCAAGTGCTTCATAGTATTGGTGCGTATTCGTTTTATGGCCGACTTTATGGCTGTCACCGCCAAACAGGACGATTTTTTCACCGTTCCAGTCCGTATAGCGGAGCGAGCGGGTAGGCTGCTCGGCATTAATGAACATGCCTCCTGGGAATTCTTTTTCAGTTTTGACAGCCAGCACGTAAGATCTTTCCGGGGTCATCCGTGAAAAATAAAACCCTTTTAAATCATAGAAAGGATAATGCGTGCTGACAATCATCTGTTTGCAGTGCACCTTATGACCATCGCGGGTGGTAACGACAGGCTCGGAGCCTTCCTCCATATCGACCGCAGTAGTATTTTCGAAAATTTGTCCTCCCATTTCAGTAAAACGCTCAACCAGATGCTTTAAAAATTTGAGCGGATGGAACTGGGCCTGGTTACGCATCACAATTCCAGCTTTCGCTTCCACAGGCAGGGGAACTTCAGAAACATACTCGCTGCCGTTTACTCCGAGTTTTTCGTAAGCCTTGAATTCTTTCAGGAGCTTTTCCATTTCTTTGTCGGAATTTGTGTAGATATAAGCATCCTCTTCCGAAAAATCACAGTCAATCTGCTGCTCTTTTACAAGGTTTTTGACAAATTGCACCGCATCATAGTTGGCCTGATAGTAAAGACGCGCCTTATCCTCACCATGATGGTTGATCAACTCATCATAAACCACACCGTGTTGTGCGGTCAGCTTTGCGGTTGTGTGTCCGGTCGTGCCGTTCAATATTGAACCGGCTTCAATTACGGCAACCTTAACCCCGGCCTTGGCCAGGAGATAGGCAGAGGTCAATCCAGTAATCCCGCCGCCAACAACAGCGACATCGACCCTTAAATCCTCCTGGAGCTTAGAGAATTTTGGCAGTTCCGCAGTTTTTCGCCAGTAGGGTTCAGGAAAACGTGGCAGCTTTGAAGTATAATCGTTCATCAACAATCCTCCTTAAAATTCTTCATAATAACTAATTTTTCCTTATTTAGTGAAAATCATGCTATTTTCCTTTTACCCACTAAAAATTTGGATAGACAAGTTTTAACCAAATTGAGCGGATTGGATAAGATGGTGATGTCTGCATGATAAAATGGAAGCATCAATGATTGGAGGGCCAATATGGAAATCACTGTTGTCGGGACAGGCTATGTTGGCCTTGTCACGGGAGTTTGTTTTGCTGAAGTTGGTTACAATGTGACCTGTTTTGATATAGATGAACAAAAAATCAGCACTCTTTCAAAAGGGAGATGCCCGATTTATGAACCGGGACTTGAAGAGATGCTGAAAAAGAATATCGATGAGGGAAGACTTCAATTTACATCTGACTCAAGAGCAGCCTGCACTGAGGCTGAGTATATATTCATCGCTGTCGGAACGCCTGAAGACGAGGATGGATCGGCAAATCTAGGCTATTTAGAAGCAGCGGTTGCTGATATCGGAGCCTGCTTAACCAGGAATACTGTCATTGTCATTAAAAGCACCGTACCGGTCGGGACAAATGAGCGGATTTATCAGATGCTTCAAGACAGCGTTCCGGACAATATTCAGGTGAAAGTCGTTTCAAATCCTGAATTTTTGCGGGAGGGATCTGGCATTCTTGATACGTTTCATGCAGACCGGATTGTCATTGGCACGGATGACTGTGAGGCGAGCCGCGAGGTGGCAAAGCTTTATGAACCGTTTGGCAGGCCGATTTTACAGACAAATATTCGCAGTGCGGAGCTCATTAAATATGCTTCCAATGCTTTTTTGGCGACGAAAATAAGTTTCATAAATGAGGTAGCTAATCTCTGTGAGCACACAGGCGCAAATATTGAAGATGTCGCAAAAGGAATGGGCATGGATGAGCGAATCGGCAGCCAATTTTTAAAAGCGGGAATTGGCTATGGCGGTTCTTGTTTCCCGAAGGATACAAAGGCGCTTGAAAAACTGACAGATTACTATAACTATGATTTTAAAATACTGCGTTCCGTGATTGAGGTCAACAGCAGACAGAAGCAACAGCTTTTTTTAAAAGCGAAGAAGATGTTAGGTAGCCTGCGGGGAAAGAGAGTAGCGGTGCTGGGACTGGCGTTCAAGCCTCATACTGACGACATCCGTGAGGCACCCGCAATTGAGCTGATCGCCCAGCTGCTTGAAGAACAGGCTGACATTTCGGTGTATGACCCGGCAGCCGTTGGAAAAGTCGAGGAGTTATTCGGCAGCCGGCTGTATTACGCTGACTCCGTGGATATGGCGATAAAAGGAGCGGATGTTGTCTTCATCATGACCGAGTGGCCACAAATCACTCAATATGATTTAGAACGTTACCCATTACTCATGCGCGAACCGGTTATTTTTGACGGAAGGAACTGCTATGACTTAGCCGAGGCGGAGACTTCTGGCTTAACGTACATTTCTGTTGGCAGAAGAGCTGTTAATGTAAAGAGGAATCTGGAAAACTCGGGATTTCAGGGGTGAGCCTGAAGAGACCAGGATTGAATCGTACGCATTCCATAAGGTAAAATTATCCTAAATACCTTCAATCAAGGAGGAACCAGGATGGCGAAGGTTAAAACGAACGCAATGAGGATTCTTGATACGCAGAAGGTGCCGTATGAAATCCTTACTTATGACTCGAAGGATGGCAAGATTGATGGTGTTGCCGTTGCGGGTAAAATTGGCCGCGATCCGGCACAGGTCTACAAAACGCTGGTTGTTGTAGGCGCCAGCAAGGATTTATATGTTTTTGTTATCCCAGTAGAAGCGGAGCTGGATATGAAAAAGGCTGCGAGGGAAGCTGGGGAAAAGAGTGTGGAGATGCTTCCTGTCAAGGACATCCAGAAATACACCGGCTACATCCGCGGCGGCTGTTCGCCAGTTGGCATGAAGAAGGATTATCCGACATTTTTGGATGAGAGCGCCCAGGAGCTTGAAACCATCATCGTCAGTGCAGGGAAAATCGGCTTCCAGGTCGAATTGGCACCAGACCAATTGATCAGTGCCGTTGCAGGGAAATATGCAGAACTGGTGAAAGTATAGATGTTTTTCTTAATAGGATAATGATTCTGACAGGTTTGGGTGTAAGAGCCGTAAAGCTGTCAAGAAAACCTCGGAATCGTGACAGGTTTGGGTGTAAGAGCCGTAAAGCTGTCAAGAAAACCTCGGAATCGTGACAGGTTTGGGTGTAAGAGCCGTAAAGCTGTCAAGAAAACCCAGGAATCGTGACAGGTTTGGGTGTGAAAGCCGTAAAGCTGTCAAGAAAACCTCGGAATCGTGACAGGTTTGGGTGTGAGAGCCGAAAAGCTGTCAAGAAAACGCCGGAATCGTGACAGGTTTGGGTGTGAGAGCCGAAAAGCTGTCAAGAAAACCTCAGAATCGTGACAGGTTTGAGTGTGAAAGCCGTAAAGCTGTCAAGAAAACCTTGAAATCGTGACAGGTTCGCGAGTGAAAGCGGAAAAGCTGTCACGATAAGCCCTGAATTATGACAGGTTCATGAGCAAAAGCAGAATAATTGTGCGAAGGTCTATCCTTTAAACAAAAAACAGCCTTAGCTTGAGCTCAGGCTGTTTTCCATATTACTGAACTACTCATGCTCTGCGGCATTAATTTTAATCTCCAAACTAGCGATTTGGGATTGGTATAGTTCTTCGTAATTCTTGGCAGTGTCATAAGCGACTTCTTTTTCGGAAGCATTAGGCTTCTCTTTTACGACATCGGCCTTAAGAGTTTCGTAAATTTGCAATGTGAGCAGCTTTTCGGTGAAATAGTTGCTCAGCCTGTTCTCGTACGCATCTGCAGGAAAGCCAGATACTAGCTGTGATGCCACTTCATTCTGTGCGACTTTGGCTGTGAATTCTTCAACGGTCTTGCTAACCTGAGCAGTCTCTACGCCAAGTCCTTTTTCTCTGGCAAGCAGGTACATGGTATGCTGCTCCATCATTTTTGATAGATTGACGTTGAAGTTATCATGATACTTTAACTGCTCATCCCAATAGGCCATTTTTTCCGTCAGTTCCTCGCCCTGCAGATTCTTTTCATCGACAGCGCGGTTCAATTCGATATCAACCTTGTTCATCAGCTGATAAAATTGCAGATCCTCATAGCTGAGCACCTTGCCATTGATGGTGACGACTTTGTCATCAGCCTGAAATCCGTCATTCGACGATGCCTCTGTGTCCTTCTCACTTGAGCTGTCCCCAGCCACAGCTTCTTGTTTTTGCTCACTTGAACTTCCCTCAGCCACAGGTTCTTGTTTTTCCTGCTGGCACCCTCCAAGAATCATACCGGCCACCAGCAGCACAAGTATCAGAAGTGTTTTAAGTTTCATGTTGGATCATTCCTTTTCCACTTCGAATGTAATCACATGCTCAAAAGCAGAGCCATCGGCTTCTCCTTCGATATTGGCAATCCATTCACCCGCCATCGGTAGTTCGACACTGGATTCATAGTTACCATTTCCTTTGTCCTCAAAATCAAGTTCAATTGAGCCATGGTCCATTTTCGCCATCTCAAGGAAAGCAACAAATTCCAGGCCGTCCACCGGCTCGCCATCCTTCATAATTTCAATGACAACTGGGTAGCTTTCACCAGCCTTGTACTTAGGTGCTTCCTTTAAATTGATTTCAAAATCCGAACCTGAGCTGCACCCAGCTAGAAGAAGCATCAATAATACGAAGCCTGCGAGTAATTTTTTCATTTGTAATCCGCTCCTTTTAAGTGTTCATTCAGGAATTCATCGACGGTGTATTTTGTCATTTTGCCATCTTCCAGGAATGCGACATGGCTACAGATTTGCTTGATTTCATCCATATGGTGCGATGCCATGAAAATCGTTTTACCGGATAGGGACTTCAGGATTTGCAAAATTTCCTCGCGGCCGAGCGGATCAAGTCCGCTTGTTGGCTCATCGAGGATTAGCACTTCTGTATCGTAATAGAGCATGACGCAGAGTCCGAGGCGCTGGAGCATCCCCTTGGAGTAGCCCTTCACCTGGTTATGCCGGTCTTCCCATAAAGAGACCATCTTCAGTTTCTCCTCAATCTTCTTTTCATCAATCTCCTCAGTTCCAAGCGATGCGAAAAAGCGCATATTCTCTTCACCAGTCAGATGCGGATAGAGGTGGAATTTTTCAGGGAGATAGGAAACGATTTTCTTCCAGTCTCCTTTCGAATTTGGAAAGCCTCCAAGCGTAATCGAGCCTTTTTTAACAGGCTGCAAACCGAGAATCGAACGGATCAGTGTCGACTTACCGGCACCGTTCCGTCCCACCAGAGCGCAGTATTCATTCTTTTCAATTGTCAAATTGATATCTTTCAAGACTTGCTTGTTTTTATAGGATTTTGACAGGTTCTTGATTTCAATCATGCTTTTTCCCCCTTGCTGCGGAACAGGATGGAGAGCTCGAAGAACAGGATCATCCAGAAGGCCAGGTCAATCAAGAGAAACTTCCATGGAGCCATCCAGATCATTTTTTCCATCAGTCGCGACATATTGTTCAGCGAGAATAATCCGAGCGATGTCTCTAGGAAAAAGCGTAATGTGTGCAATGGATCCAGGAAGTAGAGCCACGAAAACAGTTTGACATTTTCATAGGAAACAGAAGGAACGTATTGGATGAACGCCAGGTCGATCAGGAACACGAACAGGAACCATGTGAAAATCGTTGCGCCGATCAGCTGCATTTTCGTGTTCGTGATGTTTCCCAAAAACAGTCCGAGCTGGTTGAAAATCAACAGCAGTACGACAACTGTTACGAGAAAATAGATGAAGCTGGTTAGCTGGAATTGCAGGAACCATTTCATCGCGATGGCGAGAATGAAGTACCAGCCGACAAACACGCCGATGACGACCGTCTGGATCGCAATGGTCTTTTTCAGCAACAGGCTTCGGTTCGATTCTTTCTTTGTCAGCAGGATCATCGACGTCTTCAGCTCTTTTTCCTGGAAGATTGAAAATGAGGAAATGAAGAGAGCGAAGATTGGTACCAGGTAAATATTCATGTCGTATAGCGAGAGAAGAAAGGCGTCAAATCCGAGTTCATCTGGATATGAGCGTGCTTCCATCAACAGGAAGATGGAAGTCAGCATGACCATGGCCAGGCCGAGCCAGAGGCCTTTCCCGCGTGACTGTTCAAGCCATTCCTTCCAAATGTAGTTCATGATAAACGACTCCTTCTCTTTTTGGTAAAAATCCAACCCGCAATCGCGAGTGCCGGAATGAAGAGCAGCATCCATGGTGGAGATTCCTTTTCCTTCTCAATCAGCGGGAATTCATCCACGACCATCACTTTCTGGGTGCTTAAGACTTCATTGATTTTTTCATAGATTTTGATGGCCGGGCTTTTCAAAAATAGGTAGGCCAGTTCATTATCTTCTACCAGTTTGTAAAGGGACGATCTATATTCAACAGGAGAGTCACCAATCTGGTTTTGGTCCAGGTCGAGGACAGAAAGCTCTTTGCCCCAGTAGTTGCCCATCCCGTTTAGATTCCATTGATTATAAGATTCCGCGCCAATTGTCAGGACATTGGCAATGTTTTGCTTGAAATGGTTTTTCGTGAATACCTGGGAAGTGGACGTAGTCCATAGCTCCACACCGATGTCATTGTGGAAAAACTTGTTTCCCTCAATCTTGTTCTGCGTGGACTGCTCCAGGTAAATGCCGCGCTGGTTCAGGTAAAATTCATTGTCCAGGACGGTATTGCTGGTGCTCGTCTGGATGATGAGCCCGAAAGAGCGGGATCCCTGATTAAAGGAAAATTGATTTTCCTTCAACACGATATTCTGGGAGTGCATGATGGCCGCACCGCCAGTGTTTTTATTGAAACGGTTTCGGTAAAAAGTATTATCGTTTGAGTACATATAGTGCAGGCCGTACCGTGTTTCACTTACATAATTGTTGCGGATTTCGTTTTTATCCGCGTATTCGACATAAATGCCGTCGCGTGTTTTGGATATAGTGGAATCTTCAATAATATTATTGGACGTGCGCACAAGCTGAATGCCATTTCCCTGGCTGCCTAGCTTTCCGGTGCCTTGCCCGGTGACTTTTAGATTTTTTACGAGAGTGTACTTTGAACTATTAATATAGAGACCATGGTAAACATCGTGGATAACTAGATTAATAAACTGGTTGTGCTCTCCCATCGTGCGGATCCCCGAATATTCCTCATCGGAGCTCCTGTTCAGGCTGCCGTGTTCGATTGTTAAGTTTTTCATTGTGACATTCGAGGCTTTGACCAGGACGACATTCCCTTTTCCGTCGCCACGTATTGTTGTAGCTTTTTTGCCGATAATCGTAATTGGTTTCGTAATCTCGATATTGCCATCGTATTGCTTATTCTCTAGAATCAGTTCACCGTTTATTGGAGTTTCATCAATCAGCTGCTGCAGGGATACATCTGCCGAGACAGGCAGGGTGGATAGAATCCAGACGCCTATCCCAACAAATAACATCATTAGCCTGTTCATTTGCGGCGCTCCAGCCAGAATGGCAGAAGTGTAAGCAGGAAGCCTGCTCCAAGCAGGAATGATCCGGTTGTGAAATAACTGTGTGTCACAAAGTTCGCAAGGATGTTTTCTCCAATAATCGGCGGAACGAACGGTTCTAGCTCGATTGGTGCCTTAGGGTCAAGCTCTGTACCAAATTTCGTGAGCCAGCGATTCATGTCGTAAATGCCAAGGGCTCCGCCCACAACAAGCAGTGCTGGTGGTACATATAGCAAGCTTTTCTTTCTCACTAAAGCGACGATGATGATGATTGCCGCAAGCCCCATGATCAGGCCAGGCAGGTATTGCAGTTCTGGAAAGCTTTCATTGCTGAAAGGAGCCATGCCGATATAATGATTCAAGCCGTTTACGATGTCGATGTCTCCAGCTAGCTTGCTAGGATAAACAATGATATCCAGCCCTTCCATATATTGCGGTGCGTAAAACTTCATCCCCCACCAGGGGAATTTGATAGAGGCAAAAATCAATGCTGCAGCCCCGATGAGACTAGCCATAGAACCAGCAGATAATTTCTTTGCCATCTGAATCATCTCCTAAAAGAAATCTGCAAGCGTCATTTTTTGGCGCTGCTAAATTTCTAGACTTAAAACTTTTTAAAAAGGGAGAAAGGGTATCGGCTGAAAACTCAATACCCTTTTCCATATTCAGCTTGCCAGTTTATTTCGGTTCAACTAACATGTAGCCGCTCATTTCCTGGTGGAGCGCTGAACAGAAGTTTGTGCAGTAGATTGGGAATGTACCAGCTTTTTCAGCGGTAAATTCAATTGTGCTTGTTTGGCCAGGCTGGACTTCATAATTCAGGTCGTGGTCCATGATGCCGAAGCCGTGGGTGATATCCTGGTCAAGGTCGATATTCGTCAGGTGGATGGTGACCTTATCGCCCTGTTTGACCTTGATTTCGTCTGGACGCTCCGCTTTTGCGTCGAAGACAAACTTGGAACGCATGGCGATACCATATACATGGACTTCATTGCCTTTGCGCTCAATCCGTGTGTCTTCCTGTTTCCAAACGGAGTGCTCGCGGTTTTCATCTTTCTCGTAAATCGTGATTGTCTTGATCTTGTCACGGTGGATCGTCTGTGCGTAGTGCGGTTCAGGATCGACCGGAGCCGTGTAAGTCAGGGACATTTTATCTCCTGAGATATCGATCAGTTCCATTGATTCAGGGTGTGAAGGTCCAACTGACAGGAAATTGTCCTTCGCGATTTTGTTCAGCGACACAATCCATTTGCCATCCGGAGATGCTGTGTCACCTTCAGTTGCCGTTGAGTGTCCTGGTGAATAGTGGACAGGTGTACGGTCAAGAATTTCTCCCGTATCGATTTTCCATTTGACGATCTCGGATGAAATGAACATCGTATTGTAGGCATTGCCTCTGTCATCGAATTGAGTGTGAAGAGGTCCCAATGCTCCAGGAGGATCAACTTCACGTTCTACAACCTTGTCATAAGGCAAGACAGGAATACCGAATTTTTCAGTTTCAAAATCGCCAGCCTTGATCGCTGCAAATGCTTTTTCGAATGAGAATACAGTCATTAATGGTGCCAGCTTACCAGATGCGATGAAGCGTGTTCCGTCCGGAGTGACGTCAACGCCGTGCGGTGATTTCGCTACAGGTAATGCGTAAATCGAACCCTTGTGCTTGCGAGGGTCAATCATCTTCGCGCCATTGACTTCTTCATACTCACCAGCTGCCACTTTTTTCTCAAGCTCTTTCCAGTTCAGCAGGACGATATAGTCGCGGTCATTCTGCGATGCGTTGATTTCGTTATTCGTCGTTGCGAATTCTGTGTTGTAGGTTGTCATGACAATCCAGTCGCCAGAGACCTTTTTACCAGCGTCGGAAAGGTCATATGACCAAGGCGGAAGCATGATCTGATATGCCAGATCGAAGTCCTTTTTTTCCTGGTCGAATGTGACCATGGAAACGACGCCTTTATATTTCTCCTCGAATTCATCCAGTGGAGCGTACTCTTTTCCAATTGGAACCGAGAAACGGGTAGGCATGACAATGTATTCCGTGTTCTGTGTAACGAATGTCCCTGCGTGCGGTCCGCCCATGTTCGGCATTTCCATGATGTCTGCCGTATGGAAGGTGCTTAAGTCAACCGCCGCGATTCGGTTATTGGCTACGTCATTCGCAAACACGAATTTGCCATCATATTCGCCATTTGTCTCGGAAATGGCCGGGTGGTGGAAATCTCCCCATGTATAGCCGCCAAGCATTTCTTTCGATTTTGTGTCGAAGCCATATCCAGTGGCCGGATCAGGCGTGAACACCGGCACGGTACGAATCTTCCTCATGGAAGGCAGTCCGTAAACGAATAGCTGGCCTGAATGGCCGCCTGATGAAAGCATGTAGTACTCGTCTAGCTCGCCATAAGGAACATAGACCTTTTCAGCGTTTGACTTGTTTGCGGTGTCATTGCTTGCCGTTCCTTTAGGTCCTGTTGAAAAATCAGCAAAGAATACAGTTGCCGCCATGAAGCCGGCTAGCAGCCCGGAAGCTGCGGGAACCCATTTTTTCATTAACACTGCACCACCTTTGGTTTATTTTTCAGAAGCTTCTTTCAACACTTCTACAACTTGATTTATTTCTTCCTCCGTCAACGGGTTGCCGCCGATTACGCCGGACATGACTGCTGAGGTAGGTTCTTTAAGGAATTCTTCGATTGCTTTGCCATGCTTGCCCTCGACATTGGTGAATGCATCGGAAAGATCAGGTCCGGTTGCTCCGCCAGTAAGGTTCAAGGCTTCTACTGAGTGGCAGCCAAGGCAGCCTTTCGCTTGAAGGATGTTCTCCTCGCCAGCGGCAGTGGAAGTGGTATCAGTGGACTCTTTTTCTTCCTTGGCCGTTTCTGCAGACTTTGAAGACTCATTGACAGTCGTGACTTCTTGTTCCTGGCCGTCATTTCCAGGAATGACATCGAAGGCTATATAACCAATCCCGAGTCCAAGAAGAGCACTGATGATGAAATGGATGATAGGTTTATTCACTTTTTTCCCCCCTTGATTGTTTTCCAAGGCTCTTTTCGCTCCAAAAATAAGGCAGTCAAATCCAGCCATAAATCTGATTGAGCCTTTCACACTTACATCCTAACTTTTTGGAAAAAACGGTAGTGTGATGTACTGCACACATATTTGTGTTTATTGTGAATGATTTGTGAAAGCGCTGTGATGGGGTGTGAAGAACGTCACTTGCCCGGGAAATAGTTCTCAAAATAGACAAATTCGAAATGGTGTCTGGGCATTCACCCAGAACAAATCACCTGCATATAGTAAGGAGGAAGCGAAAACTTGCCGTTTATATGAACGGTTGGAGGGAGTGCGATTTTATGTCAGGAAAAATCCTGAACTACTTTGCAGGCGGCAACACGGCCCGCGGTTTTTACAGCTTATATGATTCCAGCTTGCAGGGCTTGTCCCGGCTATTCATATTGAAGGGCGGACCAGGAACGGGAAAATCATCGCTCATGAAAAAGATCGGCAATGAATGGCTTGAAAAAGGCTATGATGTTCAATTCCTGTATTGCTCATCAGACAATAAATCAATCGATGGTGTGTTAATTCCAAAATTGAATGCGGGGATCGTTGACGGAACTGCGCCGCACGTCATTGAACCGAAAGCACCTGGAGCGGTAGAGGAGTATGTCAATCTGGGAGAAGCGTGGAATTCCGGAAAGCTTCAGGAGCACAAGGGAACCATCCTGCAGCTTAGTGAAAAAATCAGTGAGGCATTCAATTCTGCCTACAGCCTTTTTGCCGAAGCGTTGAGAATCCATGACGAGTGGGAAAAAATCTATATCGAGAACATGGATTTTGAAAAAGCGAATGAGCTGACGAACAGATTGATTGAGAGGTTATTCGGAGACAGTACATCTACAGAAGGCAGCGGGCGGGTGTACGACCGATTCCTTGGTGCCGCCACTCCGGTTGGGGCAGTCGACTTTGTTCCAAATCTAACTGAAACAGTGGGCAAGAGGTACTTCATCAAAGGTCGTCCAGGCTCCGGAAAGTCCACCATGCTGAAAAAACTTGCTGCCGAGGCAAAGTCGCGCGGCTATGACGTTGAAGTCTATCATTGCGGATTTGATCCGCACAGCCTGGATATGGTCATTGTCCGCGAGCTCGACTTTGCGATATTCGACAGCACGGCGCCACATGAGTATTTTCCGGAAAGAGAGACAGATGAAATCATTGATATGTATTCAGAATTAATCACACCTGGTACAGATGAAAAATATGAAGCGGAAATCAAGGATGTCGGCGGAAGGTATAAAGCGAAGATGAACGAAGCGATTGCCTCACTGGCGCGGGCAAAAGAACTGCGCGACCAGCTGGAATCAATCTATATCGGAGCAATGGATTTTGCAAAGGTAGATGAAATCACCGGCCAGCTTCAAAAAGAAATCGAAAGCCTGAGTGCCAACTAGCACCGAATTGGGCGTATTGCATACATTACAAGGAAGACTTTTAGAGAGGGGATATGAGTTTGTATTATAATAACTTCTACCCATATGGACCAAATCAGCAATTTGAAGATGAATATGACTTTTACCAACAGGAAGATCTAAGGACATTCCCTGGGGGACCAGGCGGATTTCCAGGCCAGGGTGGAGGCATACCTGGTGGTGGATTTCCCGGTCAAGGCGGTGGCATTCCGGGCGGAGGATTCCCAGGGCAAGGCGGGGGAATTCCCGGAGGTGGGTATCCAGGAGGACCAGGTGGCTTTCCTGGAGGTCCAGGAGGTTCACCAGGCGGAGGCCAAGGTGGAGGACCACCATCATCACCGCCGCCAGCATACGTGCCGCAAGAACAGGCAACAGCATTTGCAGTAGACCCAGGCGGAATCAGACGTTGTATGTTCCGATACACATACGTCTGGCTGGTCGATGGCAGAAGCTTCTGGTTCTATCCAGTCTTCCTCGGCCGTAATTCGATTGCCGGCTGGAGATGGAGCCGCCGCCGCGGATGGGTTTACTACGGAATGGACCTGAGACAGATTCGATCTTTCCAGTGCTAAAAAGTAAGCTGTTTTAAATCAGGTGAGTATTTTAAAAGAGAAGCGTGTTGCTTCTCTTTTTTATTGGAAAAAATCACTGATTTTTTCCAGTTCGCGGAATTAACGTAGAAATTCGCGGAATTAATGTGAGTTTTCGCGGAATCCCACTCCATTTTCGCGGAATTCCACTCCGTTTTCGCGGAATTCCACTCCGTTTTCGCGGAATCCCCGAAATATAAAAAAACCGGCTGGCATTTCGCCACCCGGTTTTCGCTGTTTTACATCTTTTTGGCTGTATTAAGATCGATTCACGTTCATTTTGAGTATTTTCATCACTTAAAAAATGATATGCGCAACCAGTACAACGATTGGCAATGTCACAAGTGTACGCTGCAGGAAGATAATGAACAATTCCCCGAAGCTGACAGGGATTTTTGAACCCAGCAGCAGGCCGCCGACCTCAGACATATAGATGAGCTGTGTGACGGAAACAGACGCAATGATGAACCTTGTCATCGGGCTTGCAATATCAGCACCGATTACGGAAGGAAGGAACATGTCCGCAAAGCCGACGATCAATGTCTCTGATGCAGCCTTCGCTTCAGGAACCTGCATTAGTTCAAGCAGCGGAATGAACGGCATTCCTAGCCACTGAAATACTGGTGTGTATTCAGCGACAATCAGCGCCAGTGTTCCGAGCGCCATGACGATTGGCGCAACACCCATCCACATATCAAGGATATTGCGGATACCGGCAAGGAAGAAATCTTTAAAGCTCTTATTGCTGCTTGCTTTATCGACAGCCTGTGCCATACCCCAGGAGAAAGGTGTATAGCCATCAGGAATGTTCTCCTCAGTGTAGTCGTTGTTCTGCTCCACGTAATACGTATCCTGCTTCCTTGACAGAGGCGGGATTCTTGGAAGGATAATAGCCGCAACCACGCCAGCAAGTGTCACAGTTAAATAAAATGGAACAAACATATGGCCCAGACCAACCTGGGAAATGACTACGAGACTGAATGTGATGGAGACAACAGAGAATGTAGTTCCGATAACAGCGGCTTCACGTCTAGTATAATATCCTTCTTCATACTGCTTGCTTGTTAGGAGAACACCAATCGTGCCGTCACCAAGCCATGATGTGAGAGTATCGATTGAAGAACGTCCAGGCAATGTGAAAATAGGACGCATGATCTTGGCCATCAAGGTTCCGAACAATTCAAGAAGGCCGAAGTTCAGCAATAAAGGCAGGAACAATCCTGCAAAAAGAAATACAGAGAAAAGGATTGGCAAAAGATCGTTGAGCAGCAGTCCGCCTGTGTTAGGTGACCAAACTGCTTCAGGCCCTAATTGAAATAATGTCATTACCGCAAAAATTGCCCCTAAAATCCTGGCAACCAGCCAGACAGCTGGAACATCAAACAATGCCTTCAGAAAATGATTGCGGTTGAGTATTTCAGGTCTGATCGTTTTTATTAATAATGTTCCAATCAAAGTCAAAACAATGATCACAGTCATGATCGCAGGCAGTGAGCCGCCAAGTAAGTCCTGCAGCCATCCTGATAGGACAGCGATAGGTATTGTTATTTCTCCGTTATAGGAGATTGGTAACATAAAGAAAAATATTCCTATTAATGAGGGAATGATGAATGCTAATAAGTCCCCGGTGGATCTTGTTTTACGCAATGGTTTTTCCAAAATGATTTCACCCTTAAATTACATATTTATAAGCCAAAAATTATTTTAATGCATTACCCCTGTTTTGCCAACACTTTTCTCTCCCCAATTCCTTCCTGTGTTATATTCTCCTAAAGCAAGCAAGCTAAACGCCTATCAGCCCTAATTGTAAAATTCAACTTTTTTCAGCAGGATTCCTCCTATTTAGCGTGAATTCTTTATAGGACTATTACCTTATTTAATCAGGGAGAAAAAGAATGAAAGTAATTTTGGAAAAAATCAGACCAGAAAAAAAGGGAGTGCCATTTAAAATCCGGCACTCCCTTTAATATTACTTCAAATACACTCTAGTTTCATATGGCTTCAATGTGAATGACGGTCCCTGTTCTTCAACTTTGTAGTTGTTAAGCAGCAATTGGCTTGATTCAAGCGGGAATCCGTTGAATTCAAATGCTGCTGGCTCGCTGGATAGGTTGGAAAGCACAACAGCCTGCTTGTCGTCCAATGTTCTTGTATAGGCATAGATTTGTTCGTGATCTTCCAGAACTAAATCATATGTGCCATAAGTGAAAATGTTATTTGCCTTCTTCATTTCGATCATTTTTTTATAAAAATGAAGAATGGAGTCAGGGTCATTAAGTTGATTTTCGACATTGACCTCTTTGTAGTTCGGATTCATCCCGAGCCAAGGCGTGCCTGTTGTGAAGCCGGCATTGGTTGAGTCATTCCATTGCATTGGCGTACGCGAGTTGTCACGGCTTGTCGCCCAGATGAAATCCATGATTTCTTCATGTGGCACACCGTTTTCACGGCGGATTTTATAGAGGTTCTTGATTGCGACATCATCATAATCCTCAATCGAAGGGAACTGGACATTGGTCATGCCGATTTCCTGCCCCTGATAGATGAAAGGCGTGCCCTGCATTAAGAAATACATCGATGCCAGCGCAGTTGCACTTTCGCGCCAGTAATCCCTGTCATCGCCCCAAGTCGAAACGATCCGGGCTTTATCATGGTTTTCAATGAATAGCGCATTCCAACCATGTCCTTCAAGCCCTTTTTGCCAGCGGGTAAAAGTTTTCTTCAATTTTGCCAGGTCGAGTGCCTTCTTTTCAGAATCCCACAGGTCTAGGTGCTCAAACTGGAATACCATATTGAACTTGCCTTGTTCCTCGCCAACCCAGAGATCGGCTTCCTCGATGCTGACGCCATTTGCCTCGCCGACTGTCATGATGTCATATTTAGAGAAAGTCTCATTCTTCAATTCCTCGAGGAATGTCTGGATCCCATCTACATTCATATGCTTGTCAAAAGAAGAAACATACTGCACTCCTTCAGGATTAGGCATGTCTTTCAAGCCTTCTTCTTTTTTGATGTGGCTGATCGCGTCGACGCGGAAACCATCGATCCCTTTATCAAGCCACCAGTTGATCATATCGTATAACGCAGTCCGGACCTCTTTGTTTTCCCAATTCAAATCTGGCTGCTTCCGGGAGAAGATGTGAAGGAAGTACTGACCTGTCTTTTCGTCATACTCCCATGCAGACCCGCCGAAAATGCTTTCCCAGTTATTCGGCTCTGCACCGTCCTTGCCATCTCGCCAGATATACCAGTCACGTTTAGGACTGTCTTTGGATTCACGGGACTCGATGAACCATTGGTGCTCATCGCTCGAATGGTTGATGACAAGATCAATAATCAGCTTCATGCCGCGTTTATGCGTTTCAGCAAGCAGCCGGTCAAAGTCCTCCATCGTCCCAAATTCATCCATGATATCCTGATAATCACTGATATCATAACCATTATCGTCATTAGGAGATTTGTACATCGGACAAATCCAGATCACATCGATTCCTAAGTCCTTTAAGTAATCAAGTTTCGAAATCATTCCCTGTAAATCGCCGATGCCGTCGCCATTGGAATCTTTGAAGCTCCTTGGGTATACCTGATAGGCAACAGCCTCTTTCCACCATGTGTGTTTCATGTGAACCCTCATTTCTTTGTATGATCCTGATGTATCCCGTTATTTTACATTAGTCATTTTGCGCTGTCCAAGACTTACTTATGAATGTGACTGCATGATTTTCGTTCAATCATCCTTGCCGGGATTGTGATTCTTTTCGGCAATGTATCCGGATTTTTGATGATTTCTATTAAACAGTTAGCCGCTTCGAAACCTAACTGGAAAATGTCGATATTAACAGAAGTCAGTTGTGGCTTCATATGCTCCGCAAGCGGTACATCATTGAAGCTGACAATAGAGATCTCTTCAGGCACCTTGATATTCAGTTCCTCGGAATAACTCATAAGCTCGATGGCGGTAAAATCATCTGCCACTACCAGGGCAGTGGGCGGCTCATGGGCGGATAGGAACCTCGTGATGCCTTCTTTTCCTTCAGATTTTAAGCATTGCTCATGGATAATATATTTTTCGTCATATGGAAGGTCAGCTTCCCGGAGGGCTTGTTTATAACCTTCTAGCCGGTCAATTGTAAAAACTTGCTCTAAATTAACACCGATAAATGCAATTTTTCGATGTCCCAGCTTGATCAAATAATCAGTAACCTGTTTGGTAATATAAATATTGTCATTATCGACATACGTGATCCGCTCAGCGTTCATGCTCGGGCGGCCTATGACAGTAAACGGAAACTTATGCTCCAGCAAGTAGTTCATAATTTTGTCATCCGTTTTCGAATACAAAAGGATAATGCCGTCAACTCTACGGCCCTGCACCATCGAAATGACCTGCTGGAAAATCTCCTCATCCGTGATGCCAGTCGTTAAATAAACCCCGAATTGATGTTCATGGGCTTTCATGCTGATTCCCCTGATAACCTCGGGGAAAAACGGATTTTGCAATGCCTGGGTAGCCGAATTTGGCATAACGATACCGATTGTCTCAGTACTCCTTACCACCAGGCTTCTTGCCTGGAAGTTCGGGTGGTATCCCAGTTCCTTCATCAACTTCCGTACACGCTTCTTCGTTCCTTCATTGATATGAGGGTGATCTTTTATTACCCTTGAAACGGTTGAAGGTGACACACCGGCTGCCTTCGCTACATCTTTGATTGTGACTGCCATTGGTCGTCTCTCCTATAGTTCGATTATTTTACCGAGCCTTCTGAAACTCCCTTGATGATTTGCTTTTGGAGGAAGAAGTAAATAATGATGACTGGAATGATTGCGATCGTCAGTCCTGCCAGTGCAAGATGCCATTGTTTAGTATATTCCCCAAAGAAGAAGAACATCTTAAGCGGAATTGTTTCCATTCCTTGCTGATTGATGACGAGGGATGGAAGCAGGTAGTCATTCCAGATCCAGATGATGTTCAGGATTGCCACTGTAACGGACACCGGTTTTAGCATTGGGAATATGATATGCCAGAAAATCTGGAATCGGTTCGCGCCATCGATCGTTGCCGCTTCATCAAGCGATTTCGGGATTCCGCTCAATGTTCCGTGGTAAAGGAAGATCGACAAGCTTGCCCCAAAACCAAGGTACATGAAAATCAGTCCGCCCCTGTTCAACATTTCAAGCTTACCAAAAATGGTCACCAGCGGAATCATAACGGACTGGAAAGGGATGAGCATTGCCGCTACAAATAGCATGAAAATGATGCCGCTCGTTTTGCCTCCACGCCTTGATAGGGCATAGGCAGCCATTGATGAAAAAATGATGATGACGGCCACAGCCAATACTGTGATCAATACAGAGTTAAAGAAGGTTTTAATAAAATCTAAACGTTCGAAAGCAACTGTGTAATTCTCAAATGAAAAAACATCCGGCAGCTTTAACGTATCCTCAAACATTTCTCGCTTCGTCTTGAAAGAGTTAACAATCATCAAGTAAAACGGGGAAAGCCAGATCAGGGCAAGGATGATGCCGAGAATTTCCAGAATGATTCTGCTCTGCTTTTTCTTCTTCATTACATCTCGACCTCCCGCTTTTTATTGATGTAAACCTGTGTAAGCGAAATAACCGCAACAATCAGGAAGAAAATGACCGCCTTTGCCTGTGCGAAAGCCATCGCATTTTCGACAAATGCCGTTTTAAATATTTCCATTGCAACCATCTGTGTCGAATTGTATGGTCCGCCGCCAGTGAGCGACAGGTTTTGGTCGTAAAGCTTGAACGAGTTTGAAAGTGTCAGGAATAAGCTGACAGTGAATGCAGGCATGACCAGCGGGAAGGTGACGTGATAAAAACGCTGGAAGCTGTTCGCTCCGTCAATTTCTGCTGCTTCAAGCAATTCCTGCGGTACTCCTTCAAGGAATGAAATATAGATGACCATGATGTAACCAGCCATCTGCCAGCTCATCAGAATCGCCATTGCCCAGAAGCCGGTTGTTTCAGTAGACAGCCATCCCTCTAAAGCTTCGACACCGATCAGTTCACCGACGCTCGTGAATACCTTTGTGAAAATGAATTGCCAGATGAAACCTAAGATCAGTCCGCCGATCAGGTTCGGCATGAAGAAAATCGTTCTCAGGATATTATTCGTTCTGAATTTTTGCGTGACAAGCAATGCAAGTGAAAGACCGAAGAAATTGATCAGGAACACAGAAACAACAGTGAACTTTGTTGTGAACCACAGTGCATCTCTGAATTCTTCTTCAGCAAAAAGCGCTTTATAATGTTCAAAGCCTACAAATGAAGGTGTCTTAATCCCGTTCCAGTCAGTAAATGAGTAGTACACACCGAATGCAAGCGGCAAAATGACCACAACAGCAAGAGCGAGTAAGGCTGGAGCCAGGAATAGCCAATACCAGAGGTTCCGGTTTCGCATCTGTAAATCCTCCTATCTTTGTGATATCAGGGGAAGTTAATCTATTTCGTTTCAAAATCAGAAGTATGTAGTCTGCTGATTTTCACGAGTACTCTTGTTTCATCCAATGAGCCTAAGAGAAAACAGCTTCACGGAAAAAAGATAGGAAACAAAACAGCCGCAGCTGTTCTGTTTCCTTCTTTAGTTAATACTTATTACTTACGAACCTCTGCCCAAGCTTTGGAAGACTCTTCTACTAATTCGTCCCAAGTCATTTCGCCGCTCACATATTTCTGAATGTTAATTCCAAGCTTTTCTTGTCCCCATCCAGTTGGGTAACCCATGAATGTCCAAGCCAGTGTTTTGCCAGCTGAAGAGTATTCATAGATTTCTTTTGCAAGTGGATCAGAGATCTTGCTAGCGTCGTATCCTTCATAAGCAGGAATGAATTTGAAATCTTCGATTACTGCTGTTTTACCTTCTTCAGAAGTATATAACCAGTCTAAGAATTCCTTAGCTGCTGCTACTTCTTTTTCGTCCTTGTTGCTGTTTACAGCCCAGTACATTGGCACGCCAACCGGGATTGAATCTTCTTTGTAGCCTTCAACCGGGATAGGAAGGATTCCTACGCCGCTGTTAGCAAGCTCTTCGTCGATTCCAGCGATTGAACCTGATACCCAGTTACCTTGCTGGATGATTGCTGCTTTGCCAGTAGAGAACAATTCTTCAACCTGCTTAGCATAGTCAAGGCTTACAGTAGGCTGGTCAGAGTATTTGTTCTGCAGGTCAAGAATCTTCTTGAATGCATCACCGTGTTCAAATGTTACTTCCTTAGATTCGAATGCGTTGATTACGTTCTGGTCGAATTCAGGAGCAAGGAACACGTTTGAAAGGTGAAGTCCAGTTACCCAAGTTTCTTTAGCAGGAAGAGCAAATACAGATGTAAGACCAAGGTCCTTCTTCTTGCTGTCTAGCGTCTTAACAGCTTCTTCTAATGCGCTGTAGCTAGTGATGCTCTTTGGATCGATACCTGCTTTTTCAAAAATAGCTTTGTTATAGATGAAGCCATAGCCTTCCTGGTTGTATGGAAGTCCAAGTACTTTGTCGTCTTTTGTTACGCCTTCAAGAGTACCGCTAAGAGCTGCTTTTGCAGCTGCTGTGTCAGAAAGGTCAGCAAGTTTGTCTTCCCAGTCTGCAACGTCCTGCGGTCCGCCTACATTATAAATAGTAGGTTCATTGCCAGAAGCGAACTTGGATTTCAATGCAGCACCGTAATCTTCGCCACCGCCGACTGTTGTGATATTGATGTCAACATCTTTGTTTGCTTCTTCATAAGCATTTGCAATGTCTTCGAACTGATCCTTGAATTCAACCTTGAATTGGAAAATGTCAACGGTTACTTTCTCGCCGTCTTTACCACCTTCGCCAGAAGTCTTGTCATCACTTGATGAACAGCCTGCAAGACCTCCGCCAATCAAAAGTCCAAGAGAAAGAACTGCTGGAAATAGCTTTTTTGCTTTCATTGTTGAGATACCCCCACATATTTATATTTTTTGCATGCAACCACATGCGTTCCGAAAGCGTTTGCATATTTTTGCATAAAACATGAGATGATATTGATTTTACACAACACCTTTAAAACGCTTACATATATGGGACATGAATAGAGAAAACCCTGATATAACTGAGGTTATGTACTTTTCTCCCTTAATGTCACCTTGATATGCAAACGATTGCAGCTTCGGATTCATAATAGCATATGAGTTTTAGAATGACAATATGAAAGTTTTTAAGATATTTAAATTTATAGATTATTAGTTCAGTCCTGAATGTAGGAATAATTCTTGGTCATAATAATTGAAAAATTAGTATATACACGTATTATTTGCTGTCGAGAGTTTGAAGGTCTATCATGATTGTTAATACTGAAAAATAATGACTGAAGGTGAAGAAATGATTAAGTGCATAGCGACAGATATGGATGGGACTTTATTGACTGCCACCCAGCAGATAACTGCGGAGAATCGCGAAGCGATTTTAAAAGCAAAGGAAAAAGGAGTCGAAGTCGTGGTCGCAACAGGGCGTTCCTTCCAGGAAGCAAGATTCGTTCTCGAGGAATCGGGCCTTAAGCTCCCGATGATTTGTGTGAATGGAGCCGAGGTTCGTTCGGAGGATGGGGAAATTGTTGCCTCAAGTCCATTGGACAAGGCTTTAGCCCGCCAGGCAGCACTAAGGCTTGTGGAAAGCGGCGTTTATTTCGAGGTTTACACCAACAAGGGTACCTTTACTGAAGATGAGGATATGGCGATCACGATTATCGTTGATATTTTCTCAACCGCCAATCCTGAAGTGCCAATCGAAAAAATCGCTGAGGCTGCTGAGGAGAGAATGCATAAAGGACTAATTACGAAGATTGACCATTATGACGAATTATTCGAGGACGACCAATATGAGATTTACAAGCTGCTGGCTTTTTCGCTAGATGATGACAAGCTAGAGGCTGCAAAGGATGGCCTGAAGGAAATTTCAGGGCTTGCGGTCAGTTCATCCGGGCGTGAGAACATTGAAATCACAAGCCTCGACGCTCAAAAGGGAGTTGCCCTGGAAAAATTCGTAGCTTCAAGAGGAATCAGCCTGGAGGAAACGATGGCGCTTGGTGACAATTTCAATGATGTGTCGATGCTTAAAAAAGTCGGCAAACCTGTAGCGATGGGCAATGCAGCTCAGGAAATCAAAGAACTATGCGGCGAAGTAACATTGACGAATGAAGAAAGCGGCGTCGGAAAAGCGATTATGAAGGTGCTGGACATCTGATTTTTGAGTGGATTTTGTCATCTGATTTTTAGTGGATTTGGACTTCTGATTTTAGAATGGACTATATATAGGAAAGGACGTTGTCATGAAAAGATTCTCGTATGTGTTGCTAGCAATGCTGATGGTGATGGCAGGCTGTTCAACCGCCGGTGACGAAACGAAGCCTGCAGGTGAAGTGAATCAAAAACCAGAAGACAAAGAAGCGGTTGCCCAGGCCGACCAGCTTGAGGTGATCGCAGAAAATCTGGAAGTCCCGTGGTCCATCAATAAAAGCGGTGAGACATTTTACTTGAGCGAACGCCCGGGTTCGATTGTAAAAGTGGAGCGCGGCAGCACAGAGCGACAGAAGGTTTCTTTTAAAAAGGAATTATCCCAGGCAGCAGAAGCTGGATTTCTTGGCTTTGTGCTCGCTCCTGACTTCGAACAGTCCAATAAGGCATTTGCCTATTACACATATGAGAATGGCACCGGGCAGTTCAATCGGATTGTCGAACTGACTTTGAACAATGGTGAATGGGTGGAAGGCAAGCTGCTGCTCGATAACATCCCGAGCGGACGCTTCCATCACGGTGGCAGGCTGAAAATCGGGCCAGACGGTAAGCTTTACGCAACGGCAGGTGATGCAGCAACCAATCCAGAGATCGCCCAGGATCTTGGTTCGCTTGGCGGCAAAATCCTCCGTCTGAATCTTGATGGCTCGGTTCCAGCAGATAATCCATTTGCAGGTTCCTACGTATACAGCTATGGACACCGCAATCCGCAGGGATTGGCCTGGTCGAAGGATGGAACGCTCTATGCCAGTGAACACGGACCCTCCGCACAGGATGAAATCAATCTGATTCAGGCCGGGAAGAACTACGGTTGGCCGGAGATAACTGGTGACGACACGAAGCAGGGCATGGAAGCGCCTATTTTTCACTCTGGAAGCGATACATGGGCACCATCAGGAATGGCAGCGCATGAAGGAAAGTTATTTGTCGCTACATTGAGAGGCAACGCGCTGCGCGAATTCGACCCTGCAGCGAACACCACAAGAGAAGTTGTCACTGGAATAGGCCGGATTCGCGATGTAATCGTGGAAGGTGATGATCTGTATTTCATCAGCAACAATACCGACGGCCGCGGCACCCCGAGCGAAGGTGACGACAAGCTTTATCGCGTAAAACTGCAGGATTTACGATAAAAATGGTGGAGGAGTACCTGAAATGGTACTCCTTTTCTTGTTTTGGAGGTCCAAAAGAGGATGACTTATATAGTTATTGGCGATAATTTAATTTTATTGGCGGAGTTCACAATTTTATTGGCGGAGTTCACAGTTTTATTGGCGAAAATTTGATTTTATTGGCGATTTTCACAAATTTATTGGCGAACTGGAAATTATCCACGATTTTTTCCAGTTCCAAACAAAAAAACCGGGCACGGTGAACTGCACTTCCATTGTTAGTTTTGTGTCTAACAATTTCGGTGCAGTACACCCACGCCCGGTTTAATTTTTGCTATTATTGGGACCTGCCAATCCATGCATGATGAATTGGATGGTACGTTCTGTCTCCGCTTCATCATCCCACTCGGCTTCTGGCATGATCATATACCTTGCAATCAAATAGCCAAAAATGGAGGAGAATATCATCCGGAACACGCTGTAGGCAGGAATTTGTATGATTTGGCCTTTTTCCTGATAATGCTCAACAAGCTTCTCGAACAGGGCATAAACCTTAAGGGCGATATGCTCCTTGAAAAGCTCCTTCAATTCAGGGTGGAACGGGATTTCCTGCACCAATATTTTAACTGTCGGGAGGTTTTTGATCAGGAACTCCCGACGGTTTTCAAGCATTGCCTTAAGAAAATCTTCCACATACTCATAGTCCTGATCCAGGACCTTCTTCAAATCTTTTATGATAAAAGGTGCCACAAACTTAGCCATCACTGGAGCGACAATTGCCAGCAACAAATCCTTTTTCGTTTTATAGTGTCTGAAAATCGTACCTTCAGCGACGCCTGCCTTTTTGGCGATTTCACTGGTTGATGTAGCAGAAAACCCTTTTTCAGCGAAGGATTCAATAGCAGAAATGATGATTTTCTTTTGCTTATCAGTCAGTTCTTCTCCGGCCATCAACTCATCAATCTTAAAGTCGTGATCTGTCATCGTTTACTCCTTTCGCTACGGTTAAACTGCGCGGTGTTTCCGCAGTGCTAGTATATTCAGTAATATGAATAAAGCCGAAAACCCGGCCAGCATTAACAAATTGCCATAGATGGCATCCCATCCATATCCTCTCACCATAATATCACGCAAAGCCTCGGCGGCATAATAGAGTGGTGTGATCGGTCCAAGCCAGCTCAGCCAATCAGATATCGTATCGAGATTGATCAAACCAGAGAAGAAAAACTGCGGCACGATGATGATCGGGATGAACTGGATCATCTGGAATTCATTATTGGCAAACGCCGATAAAAGAGTGCCGAGCGTCAATGCCGTCATCGACAACAATAAAGTGATCAGCAATACATAGAAAAAGGAACCTTCCATCAGCATTCCCAGGATATAGATCGCATACCAGGCAATCAGCGTAGCCTGCAGCATCGTGAAGATTCCGAAGCCAAGAACATAGCCGATGACGATTTCCCATTTCCGCAGCGGGCTCGAGAGCAGTTTTTCAAGCGTGCCGCTCGTTCTTTCTCGTAAAAAAGAAATCCCGGAGATGATGAACACAAAGAAGAAGGCGAAGAATCCTAGCAAAACTGGTCCGAAATAGTCAAACTGGCTCATATCGTCTGAACCATGGATATAATCGACGTTCAGTTCCGATTGTCCCTGTGAAGGCAAAAGCTTTTTTGTTGCCTGCTGGAACCATTTCATGACAGCGCCGTTGACAGACGGGTCGCTGCCTTCGAGTACAATTTTATCCAGCATAGGGCCCTCAAAAACAACATACCCATCGATTTCTTGGTTCAATGCATCCTCTTCAGCAACTTTCACAGACTCATATTCTGTTATTTTTGCGTCATCTATATCGAGTTTCTCCATCACCGGGTCCGGAACATCGACCAAACCGACCTTCGGAATATAGTTTTCCCCGTTAAAAACAAGGTGGAGCATCGTCAGGATCAGGAGCGGGGCAACAAGCATCATTGCCAGTGTTCTTTTATCCCTCAGGAATTGCCGGATAATCCGGATCACTAAAGCGCTAATTCTCATGCTGAACACCTCCGTATGCTAAAAATGCTTCCTCGACAGTGGCAGAACCCGTCTTTTCCTTTAATTCTGCAGGAGTGCCGACTGCAATCAGAACACCATCTCGAATCAGTCCCAATCTGTCGCATTTTTCTGCTTCATCCATGACATGTGTTGTAACGATCAATGTTTTCCCCTGTGCCTTCAAATCATAGAAACCCGACCAGATGCTTTGGCGCAGAACGGGATCGATGCCGACAGTCGGCTCATCGAGAATCAACAGCTCTGGTTCATGAAGCAGTGCTGAAGCGAGCGAAAGACGACGTTTCATACCGCCAGAATAATTGGTTACCAGTTTGTTAAGATGTTCAGATAAGTCGACAAGCTGCATTACTTCTAAAATGCGTTTTTTTCGATGCGTGCCCTTAAGACCGAACAAGGAGGCAAAGAATTCAAGATTTTCTTTAGCGGATAATTCGGTATAGAGTGCGTCCGATTGAGCCATGTAGCCAATCCTTTCAATAAGTTTTAAGGAAGGCATCTTTTCGCCGAAAAGATAATTTTCACCTTCGCTGGGCGTTTCCAGACCGACGAGCTGCCGAACGAGAGTCGTTTTTCCTGCTCCAGAAGGTCCAAGCAACCCGAAAATTTCGCCGCTTTCAATTTCTAGGTTGATATTTTTTAAGACGTCTTGCTTACCATAGCGTTTACTTACATTTTTGATTGAAACAATCATGGAATCTTCACCATCCTTTTTAAAAGTGAGTAATCACTCATCTTTAAGAATAACTTAATTATGAGTTATTGTATAGTGAGTAATCACTCATGAAATTAAGTAATATTCGACACTTTACGCAAATGTCTAATTCGATGTTTATATGCTATCATACGAGGTAGAGATAACTGAAAATTTTTAAAATGGGGGAAGTGATCTCTTGTTTTTTAAAAAGAAGCGTATGGTGCTGTTTCTTGTTCCGGTTCTGCTGATCGTTGGCCTGTATTTCTATGATGCGAATTTAGATGTATACATGAATAAAACAGACGGAGTAATTGTCCATAAAGACAAGGAGTTTCACCGAGGCTATGAGACCTATCAAAAATATTATGTGAATGGCGAGAAAACCTTTGAAATCGACCGTTTGATTGGAAAGACAGATAACAGCAAATTCCTTGGGTTCAAAGAATCTGTATGGAAGATCAAAGGAGAGCCGGAAGACAAGGTTGTGTTTGTTAAAGGCTTGATGATTGAGGGAGTTTACGAACGTAAATGAAAAATCCACCCAAAAGGTGGATTTTATCATGAGAATTTATAGGTCCAGAAGCGTTCATTGTTGAGCCACGCCAACGTTTTTTGATCCTTTTCCTTCAGTTTATCAGCCATTTCTTCGAGCATCAGCTCAGTCTGGGAGCGGTGTGCACGGATTGCATCAAGCTTGATGTCCGCGACAGCACTTATATCATAAACGATATCCGGCTCGCCAAGCTCTTCGACACAGTTTCGTGAGAACGCTACGCAATGGAGCTTCGGCCTGTCTGCTGCAGGGATTTTTTCGACTGCGTGCACCACTGCGGCTCCTGTTGCCTCATGGTCCGGGTGGACGGAGTAACCTGGGTAGAAGGTGATCACGAGCGACGGATTCAATTCTGTGATTAATGATGACATGAGATTGGTCAGCATGTTCTCATCCTCGAACTCAACCGTCTTGTCACGGAAACCGAGCATGCGCAAATCATTGATTCCCATCGCGCGAGCGGCGTCCTTTAATTCTTTTTTACGTATAGCAGGAAGGGTTTCTCGGTTTGCGAACGGGGGATTCCCCATATTCCGTCCCATCTGTCCAAGTGTCAAACAGGCATATGTGACAGGCGTTCCCATGTTAACATGGGAGGCGATTGTTCCGGAAACACCGAATGCCTCATCATCAGGATGAGGAAAAACGACAAGTACGTGCCTTTCTTTTTCCATCGTAAAATCTCTCCTTTCAGCCAAGTCCAAATAACTTATTCGAACGGTGTTTCGCTTATTTCAAGGGCGACGGCAAGCTTTCCGTTAAAATCATGGCCGGCAAGCAGCAGTCTTCCTTTATCATCAATTTCGAAGTGTGTGATTCCCTCAGCGTACACCCAGCCAAAAGGTATCTTCAAACCTGTCCGATACGGACCTTCACCAGTAATCTTCGCGCGTTCGTAGGTCACCTTCGCATTGCGGATATACGCCCCTGATGAGAAAAATGACTCGTTGTTATGGGATGCGTATGCTCCATTTGTTGTTTCTAAATGGACATAGACTTCTTTGTCTTTAAAACGGTCCAGGGCTTCCTGGACTTCTGATAAAATAACCGGATCCATCTTTTTTCCTCCTTCCTGGGCTTAGAAGTTTTTCAGTTTATAATAGCCGAATGAATGGCTTTCTATGTTAAAAATCAATAATACCTATATTACTAAAAAATCCTTCTAAAAGCGAAATGTACGCTTGAATGGATGCATAAAGTAACTTCTAATTTCAAATAGATTATCAAAATTGGTCTTACAGAAAGTGTTTAATCAGGAAAGACAATGGAAATATTGAGGAGAAAGGAGGGAGCCTATGAAACACGTAAAGGCTTTATTAATTAAAGGCATCATGACATTTGCTGTTCTTCTTCTATTATTGGGAAGTTTTGCGGGAATCGGTGATATTCTCGTCATCACACTCGTGCTTGGAGCGATTTCCTATCTTGCCGGTGACTTGTTTATTCTTCCAAAAACAAGCAATCTTACCGCTTCTCTATCTGATCTGGCTCTATCATTTTTCGTGATTTGGGGAATTGGAATGATGTTATTCGAGCAAAGTGATGGCATTGTTTTCGCAGCCTTTTTTGCGTCAGTATTGATCGCCTCTGGTGAATGGTTCTTCCATAGTTATATGGCAGATCGGGTGCTTCGTATTAATCGGAAGATATAATAGAAAAAGTAGAAAAGCGCTAGCGCCATAATCCTATGTAGCACTGCAATAATTGAACTCGGCATGTATTTTAAAATGTACATTCCATGAAACTGTGCATGAACATATAAATTGAGGCCCGAGACGAGCTCTATCGGACAAACGCAAGAGAAAATACGAGAAAAATGTACATTAGAAGGGCTCTATCGGACAAACGATAGAGGAATCTCAAAAAAAGTGTCTGTTAGAAAGGTTCTTTCAGACATATTTATGAATTTAGTATTTATATCATTCAGTAACAGAAAAGAGGCTGTCAAAAGCTCAAATGATGAGCTTAGCGACAGCCTCTTTTTGTTTTGTTGTTACCTTTTAAGAAAGTAAAATTTTTTAATTTAGATTAGTGTCTAGCTCCAGCGCCTAGCCCTTCGAGTCGCTTGTCTAGCTGCGGCTCCTAACTCCTCGAGACGCTTCGGTCCTGCCAATGAAGTCAAAGAACGACTTCACTGTCAGGCCCTCCAGCGCTTGTCGGAGTTGGGCAGTCGCCTAAGCTTTTCGAGTTCGGTCCTGCCAATGAAGTCAAAGAACGACTTCACTGTCAGGCCCTCCAGCGCTTGTCGGGGCTGACCAAGGCGCTTGCGCTTTTCTATTCTCCGCGGTTGCCGCCTGCGTACTTGTTGTATGCGAGGTGAGCGGTTGGGCCTACGTATTCGTTCAGCCTGAAGCCGTGCTTGATGGCTTCGGTGATGAAGCCTTTAGCCACTTCCAATGCTTCAGGTACTGTTTTGCCTTTTGCCAGCTGTGCAGTAATCGCTGAAGCGAATGTGCAGCCTGCACCGTGAGTGAAGCTTGTTTGGACTTTTTCTGATTCGAAAAGAGTGAAGTCTTTTCCATCATAAAGAAGGTCTACAGCTTTTTCGTGGTTCAGCTTGTTTCCACCCTTGATCATGACGTTCTTCGCGCCTAGATCATGGATTTTCGCCGCTGCTTCCTTCATGTCATCGATTGTGCGGATTGGTCCGGTTTGTGCCAGCTGCCATGCTTCGAACAGGTTCGGTGTGACGACTGTTGCTCTTGGCAGCAACAATTCTCTCATGGCATCTGTGTTTTCAGGCATTAAGACTTCATCTTCCCCTTTACATACCATTACAGGGTCGATTACCACTCTGTCCAATTTATGCTCATCAATTTTTCGCGCAGATAGCTCGATGATCTCAACCGTTCCGAGCATGCCTGTTTTCATTGCATCTATTCCAACGGAAAGAACCGTTTCAAGCTGCTTTTCGACGAGCTCAACTGGCTGTGGAAATACTTCATGGTGCCAGTGATTTTTAGGATCCATAGTCACGACCGTAGTCAGAGCAGTCATCCCATAAACGCCTAGCTCCTGAAAAGTCTTAAGGTCAGCCTGGATTCCAGCGCCGCCGCTTGTATCTGAACCTGCGATTGTTAACACCTTTTTCAAACTCATCTATACTACCTCCATTATAAGAATGGCGACTGCCTTATCAGCACAAGGCATGTCACCTTCATCACTTTCTTATGATTATACCAATTCTATAAAATTAGACAAAGAATTGATTTGAAGGATGCTTGTATGGATAAAATTAACTTTTGACGATTTTGTGGCATTAGGGCATTGACGTGATGAAAGTTACTGAGGGAAAAAATAAATTGATTTACAGTTGACTATGTGAAAATTGACCCACTAAAAGATTTTTCGAAAATGAAAAATCTCAATTTCAGACTTTGTTAAAAAAATAGACAATTTTCATCTATATTATTGTAACAATTGAAACGGTTACAACCATGGAATTTCCAGTACATTAAAGGCATAGGGGTATTTAACCCTTTTTGCATAGTGGAATGTTTTTTTAATATAAGGCTTGTGATGTGATCCGAATATAGAGTTTTACCAGCTTGCAAGATTCATAACAGTCTTTCAATCCCATCGCACCACTGATGGTCAGAAAGAAGTCGATAGTTGCAGCGGAGCCCGGAGATGAAGTACCAGATAAGGGGTGAAGAACATGATCAAGAAAGGCTGTCCTGAAGAGTATCCAATCAGCCTGAAGCTGAATGGGTATGAAATTGCGGTATTCCAGCTGACAAATCAGGATCTGGAAGATTGGGTATATGGCTACCTTTTTTCAGAAGGTTTGATTGATGGGCCGGAGGATGTTGTCAGCGTCCAATTCAGTGAAAAGACCGGCACATTGGATGTAGCATTATGTAATTCTTTTGATCCTGAGCAGATGTTTTCGAAAAAGAAGCATTATACAGCCGGCTGCGGACGGGGAGTGACCTTTTTTTCGATGACAGACGTCAAGAAGTTCAATAAAGTGAATTCCGATGATACCTATTCGCTGACATACTTGTTGAAAAAACGCGCAGAATTTGCGCAAAATTCGCCGCTATACCTGGAAACAGGCGGCATGCACGGTGCCTGTATCATCCTTGAGGATGGCAGCATTGAAGTCCGGGAAGATATCGGCAGGCATAATGCTGTCGACAAAATTATCGGCCACGCAATTCGAAAGCGTTTGCAGCCTGACCGACTCGTCCTTTTGACGACCGGCAGGGTTTCATATGAAATGCTGTCAAAAGCTGCAAAGTTTGGTTTTGCCGTCATTGGCTCACGCACTGCGGCTACAAAGCAGGCCATCCAGTTAGCCCGATTCCTTAACATTGAAGTCGTTGGCTACTTGCGCGGGAAAATGGCGACTGTCTATACATCTGCCAAAAGGATTAATGATGATTTAAACCCGCCGGCTGCCTCTGAGGATTTACTTGAAAGGGGGGAAGCCCAGCAAGTACTAAATTGACACCACCTGTGGGATTAGGGATGTTCTAAGCAACTAATGGGAAGGAGAGAGAGAGATGGTTGAAATCAACCTGAATCGCCGGCAGTTCTTGAAGCTGTCAGGTGCCACTGCGGCGACCCTGGCGGTTGTCGAGTTGGGCTTTAACGAAAAAGAGGTCCACGCACAAACAAAAGAACTCAAGATTGCCAAAGCTACTGTAACACCAACCATTTGCGCATTTTGCGGTGTAGGATGCGGCATTTTGGTACACACAAAAGACAATACTGTGGTTTATACGGAAGGGGATCCGGATAGCCCAGTTAACGAAGGTACACTTTGCAGTAAAGGTACGACCATCAGACAAGTTTTCACATCCGAAAAGCGCTTAACGAAGCCATTGTATCGTGCTCCTGGCAGCAAGAAATGGGAAGAGAAAAGCTGGGACTGGATGTATGAAACAATTGCAAAACGCACAAAGGAAACACGCGACAAATCATTCGTTGAAAAGGAAAATGGAATGTTTGTCAATAAAACCGAAGCCATTGCGAGCTTAGGCGGGGCAGCTCTTGATAATGAAGAGACATATCTGCTTGCGAAAATGATGAGAGGGCTTGGCGTCGTCTATCTCGAACACCAGGCACGAATATGACACAGTTCTACGGTTGCCGGTCTGGCACCTACAGTAGGGCGTGGAGCAATGACAAACCATTGGAGCGATCTGCAAAATACCGATTGTGCATTGATCATGGGCGGAAATCCTGCCGAGAATCATCCAATCTCTTTTAGATGGTTGACTAAAGCGAAAGAAAAAGGCGGCAAAATTGTCTCTGTCGACCCTCGTTTCACGAGGACATCGTCAAAGGCTGACGTCTATGCTTCGCTTCGCTCAGGAACAGATATTGCTTTCATGGGCGGAATGATCAACTATGCATTAGAGAATAACTTGATCCACAGAGAGTATGTTGCTGAATATACAAATGCATCTTTCATTGTAAAGAAAGATTTTGAGTTTAATGATGGTTTATTCAGCGGGTATGATGAAGCAACCCGCAAGTATGATAAAACGAAATGGGCTTTTGAAACAGATGAAGAGGGCAATCCGAAAAAGGATAAAACCCTTACACATCCGCGTTCTGTATTCCAATTGATGAGAAAGCATTTTTCACGCTATGATGTTGACTCAGTTATTGCAGTAACCGGAACACCTAAAGAAGATTACCTGAAGGTCTGTGAGACTTTCTGTTCAACAAGCAAAATAGGGAAATCCGGAACAATCATGTATGCAATGGGTACTACTCAGCATACTGTTGGAACACAAAACGTCCGTGCCTTTGGAATCATCCAGTTGCTGCTTGGAAATATCGGCTTGCCTGGCGGCGGAATCAACGCGATGCGCGGGGAGTCCAATGTTCAGGGTTCCACTGACTTTGCTTTACTTTATCACCTGCTTCCAGGGTATGTTGGAGCGCCGACTGCCATCCCTGAGCATGCAACTTTAGAAGGTTACAACACTAAGGAAACACCTTCTGGCGGATACTGGAGCAACAAGCCGAAGTTCCTTGTCAGCATGCTGAAGGCCTGGTACGGCCCGAATGCTACTAAAGCGAATGAATTTGGATATCAGTACCTTCCAAAAGGAAACAAGAACTACTCCCATATCAATCTGTTCAACGCTATGTATAAAGGTGAACTGGAAGGGGCGTTCTTATTTGGAACCAACCCTGTAGTCGGAGGCCCGAATGCAGGCAAGGAAAAAGAAGCGCTATCCAAACTTAAATGGCTGGTTGCCGTTGACCTATGGGAAACCGAAACATCTGCTTTCTGGCAAGAGGAAGCTGGCAGTGACCCATCCAAGATCGACACAGAAGTATTCCTTCTGCCGGCAGCAAGCTCCTATGAGAAAGAGGGCAGCGTGTCCAACTCTTCCCGCTGGATGCAGTACCGCTGGAAGGCGATTGATCCAAAAGGAGAATCTCTGGCAGATTTGGAAATCATCCATATGCTGGTGAAGAATATCAAAGGCCTTTATAAGAATGAAAGTTCTGCTGCAGCTAAGCAAATCAATGCACTGTATTGGAACTATGGAGAAGGACACCATCCTGATATCGACCTTGTGGCTAAGGAAATCAATGGCTATGACCTGACGACAGGCCAGCTTTTGAAAGGCTTTGGCGACCTTAAGGATGACGGTACTACAAGCTCTGGAAACTGGATTTATTCAGGCTTCTACCCAGAAGAAGGCAAGAACCGCTCTAAAAACCGTGACAATAAGGACACTGGCGGCGGCAACTTCCTGAACTGGGCATATGCATGGCCAGCAAACCGCCGAATCCTTTACAACCGCGCTTCTGCTGATCCAAGCGGAAAGCCATGGAGCGACAAAAAAGCGGTCATCTGGTGGGATGAAAGCCAGAAGAAATGGACTGGAAATGACATTCCTGACTTCAAGCCAACTGTTGCACCAGCTGATCCAGGCGGAACGAATCCTTTCATCATGATCAACGGCGGAGTCGCAGGAGTCTACGCACCAACACTGAATGACGGACCGTTCCCTGAACACTACGAGCCGTTTGAAAGCCCAGTGAAAAACACTTTCTCAAGCCAGGAAATCAACCCTGCAGTTGTCATCATCGAAGGAGAATTCAACCTGAAGGGCGACAGCAAGAAGTATCCGATCGTCGGTACTACTTACAGGGTATCTGAGCACTGGCAGTCCGGTTCGATGACACGTAACCAGGAATGGCTATCTGAACTGGCAGGCCATATGTATATTGAAATGAGTGAAGAGCTCGCAAAGGAAAAAGGCATCAAGAACAAAGATAAGATCATTGTCAGCTCTGCCCGTGGCGATATCAAAGCCTATGCAATGGTGACAAAACGATTTAAGCCTCACATGATGAACGGCAAGAAGGTCCATCAGGTCGGCATGCCTTGGCACTTTGGCTATAAAGGATACGCAACAGGGGATACAGCAAACCGCTTAACACCTCATATTGGGGATGCAAACACGACAATCCCTGAATATAAGGCATTCCTCTGTGATATAAGGAGGGCTGACTAATGGCGGAATATATTAAATACGTCGATGTAACAAAGTGTGACGGCTGCCGCGCATGTATGGTCGCCTGCAAAAACTGGAACGACCTTCCGGCTGAGCCGGAAGAGTTCCAGGGCAGTGTCCAGTCACATGCAAATGTGACAGCGAACACATGGAACGTGCTGTCATTTATTGAACACGAAGATTCTAAAGGCAATCTGGATTACCTTTTCCGCCATTCCTCCTGTTTCCATTGCACGGATGCGGCTTGCGTAAAGGTTTGTCCTGAAGATGCTATGCACTATACTGACTTCGGAACTGTAAATGTTGATAGTGATAAATGCGTAGGCTGCGGCTACTGCGTTCAGAACTGTCCATTTGATGTTGTTCAGTTGGCAACATATAAAGACAAGAACGGCAAGGAGTACAAGAAGGCACAGAAATGCACAATGTGCGTGGATCGTCTTGAAGAAGGCATGCAGCCTGCTTGTGTAACGACTTGCCACACAGACGCTATGGAATTTGGCACACAAGAAGAAATGCTCAAGAAGGCTGAAAAGCGCCTGAGCGAAATCAAGGATAAGTATCCTAACGCAATGATTTACAACCCAGAAGGAGTTGGCGGTACGCATACGATTTACGTACTTGCTGAAAAACCATCTGTCTATGGACTGCCTGAAAAACCAAAAGTTCCAACGTCAGCTGTGGTCTGGAAGGACTACGCACAGCCAATCGGCAAGATGATGCTTGGAGCAACAAGCATGGCGCTTGTAGGTGCATTCGTGTCCAACAAGCTATTCAATAAAGAAGGAAAAGGCCATGAAGAGGATGGAGGTGGCAGCCATGAGTAATACGCAGTATTCAGGTGTGAAGGTAAAGCGATTCTCGAAAGGCTTTGTAATTGCACATGCTGTGAACGCCATTTCATTCTTTGCGCTGTATATCACGGCCTTGCCAATGTATACAGAGTGGTTTGACTGGCTTTATCCAGTAATGGGCGGACCAGAAGGAGCGCGCCTGCTCCACAGGATTTTCGCGATTGCCTTCATTACGCCGACGTTCATCTGGCTGATCATGGACCCTAAGGGCTTCCTGCGCTGGGGAAAAGAGCTTGTTACTTGGAAGAAAAGAGATATACAGTTTTTCACTGAGTTCGTCAAAGAACTATTTGGCTTTAAGTTCAAGCATGTAAAACAAACATTCTTCAACGCGGGTGAAAAAATTAACTCGATCATCCAGATCCTGACTGCGATCCTGATCATCGGCTCGGGCTTCCCAATGTGGTTCCCTGACCTGTTCCCGAAAGCAGTTGTCCAGTGGGCGTATGTAGCTCATAACGTCGGCTTCGGCCTGGCGATTGCAGTAGTGGTCGGCCATATCTACCTGAGCGTCATCCACAAAAACTCAAGACCAGGATACACTGGTGTCATCACGGGTGAGGTTCCAGCAGAGTGGGCAAAGGATCACTATACAGAATGGTATGAAGAAGAAGTCAAGAAGGGCAACTTCCCTGACCTTGATAAAGACAAGAACAAGAAAAAAGGCGCGTAAAACCATTAATAGAGGGAATGGCTGCCCTGACCGGGCTCCATTCCCTTCAAAATTTAGAATATTAGAATGAAAGAGGGGCTACAGCAATGAAAAAGTCCGTTGTCTCAAAAGAGTATCAGAAATTGCAGAAGGATATCATAGAGTTGCAGGAGCAATGGAAGACTTCCCTGGATCCTGACTGTGTCCGGCCAAACCTTGATAAAGCGGCAATGGAGGCGGGAGTGCCTGTCACTGCTTTAGCGGCTATTGACTTTGATATTTCCCTATTCTTACAGTGGATAGAGGATATAGGGGGGCTTTTATCGAAGTATCAACCAGAGATTGAAACGTCGATGGAATCTGTAAAAAATCTATTGGATGAAGAGACAGCAAAGAGATGGATTGATGAAGCATTTGCTTTCAACTATATTTATTTTGCTAGTTTCGCTGAGGAAAATGATCTGGATGGCTGGATTCCTCAATTCGTGGCAGAGACAGTTCTTCGTCCATACCTGCAGCTGACCGCGGCAAAGGTTCAGGATGAAATTCATCACGGCGTGCACGGTGCCGGCTGCCCTGTATGCGGAGAACCAGTACGCCTGGCGCAGCTTGAAGGAGAAGGCAAAAAGGTCCTGCACTGCCCGCGTTGTTCAGCTCACTGGAATGACCGGCGCGTAGCCTGCTCACACTGCGGAAATAACGACCACGAAACAGTGAAGATCCTGACAATCGAAGGCGAATCGGCGGCACAAATCCAGATTTGTGAAGAATGCAAAGGATATACGAAAGTAATTGATACAAGACAATATATTGTTAAGCCAACACCAGCTATACTTGATCTGAACACCATTCACCTGGACTTTGTTGCCCAGGAGCATGGATACAAATCCGCTGGCGAAACAAAACAGACAAACTAAAAGAAGGTGCTGTGGGATGAAAGCCGGAGCGATTATTTTATCAGGCGGCAAATCTAGCAGGATGGGAACGAACAAGGCTCTCCTGAAATTTCACGAAAAAACGAATATTGAGAGAATTAAGGATGAGTTACAGCACGTATTTGATGATATAATTCTAGTAACGAATGATCCTGAAACCTATCAGTTTTTAAATATTAAAATGGTAACAGACCAGTATCCGGGTTCTGGTCCGCTCGCGGGAATCCATGCGGGACTCGAGGCATCAGACTATGAGGAAAATTTCGTCGTAGCCTGTGACATGCCATTTGTATCCTCAGAGCTAGCTTCAAGCCTTGTAAAAGCGCTTAAACACCACGATGCAGTCGTACCGGTCAGTGAAGGCAGACAGCATCCGCTTTTTGCGGCATATCAAAAACGGGTAGCAAGAGAAGCTAAGGAATGCATTGAAGACGGAAATTTGAGAATCAAGCATATGCTTGAAAAGCTGAATGTCCGCTTTCTCGAAGAGGCAGATCTTCAGCTCTATTTCGAGGGCAGCCTTGATCGGGTGTTTTTCAATATGAACCATCCTGAGGAATATGAAGATGCAAAGAAATGGGCGGAATCCGGAGAATAGTTTTCAGGTGCTAGAAAGGATGTAAGTCAGCATGCAATTTTTCAAAGTGAAAACGGTTGAGGAGACCTTTGCGTTAATTGACGAGAAAATCGGCAAGATCACGGATACTGAAATCCGTCCTCTTGATGAGTCGCTTCACTACATCCTGGCAGAGGATGTCACTGCAGGTGAGAATGTACCTGGTTTTGACCGGTCGACCGTCGATGGCTATGCCGTCATCGCCCGTGACACATACGGTTCATCTGAATCGATGCCAGGCTTCCTGAATGTTGCCGGCGAGGTCCATATGGGAGAAGAAGCGATCAAGCCAGTGGGCAGAGGCGAGGCAATATACGTACCGACAGGCGGAATGCTGCCACCAGGCAGTGACAGCGTGCTGATGATCGAGCATTGCGAGGAAATCGGCGGGCTGTTGAATACGTACAAGCAAATCGCACCAGGCGAGAATGTCATCAGAAAAGGTGAAGACATCAAGGCAGGAGAAGTCCTATTATCCGAAGGGACAAGATTGCGGCCACAGGAGCTTGGAGCACTGGCGGCACTTGGTGTTTCCGAGGTTAAAGTCTACCGAAAGCTGAAGGCTGCATACCTTTCTTCAGGGGACGAAATTGTTCCTTTTGAAACGAAAACACTGGAAACAGGCCAAATCCGCGATATCAATTATTTGACCGTCAAGGGATTGGTCAATGAGTGGGATATCGAAATTATATACGGCGGAATCACCCGCGATGATTACCAGGAATTCGCCCAAAGAGCACGCGAATTGTATCAACAGGCTGACTGCTTGATTTTATCAGGGGGAAGTTCAGTCGGCACGAAGGACTATACAACTGAGGTCATCCAATCACTTGGAGATCCAGGCGTCTTTGTCCATGGAATTTCCATCAAGCCCGGGAAGCCGACCATCCTCGCTGTCGCAGACGGAAAGCCGGTCATTGGACTGCCGGGTCATCCAGCATCGGCGATGATCATCTTCAAGCTGTTTGGCGAACGAGTTTTCAGAAGGCTGAAGGGTGAAAAAATAGAGCATAAGCCTGAACGAATTTTTGCCCGGATTGTGAAAAATATTGCATCCTCTCCAGGAAGATCCGATTATATCAGGGTAAGACTTGAGGAGAAGGATGGAGAATGGTGGGCCGAGCCGATCATTGGCAAGTCAGGCCTAATTACGACTTTGGTAAAAAGCGATGGAATCGTCGAGATTGTTTCCGAAAAAGAAGGAATTTCACAAGGCGAATACGTCCCAGTAATTTTGACGAGATAGGGGGAGCCGCATCATGGATAAAATACGCTATAACAGAAAAATTTATCTTGAAGACAAGCCGAGGGCACAAGCCAGGAATGAAGTGCTGGCCGCGTTCGACCTGCCTCAGGAAAAAGAGTGGATCCCGGCTGCCGGCGCCCTGGGCCGAATTACTGCTGAACCTGTCTTCGCCAATGTTTCAATGCCTTTTTATCATGCATCCGCGATGGACGGGATTGCCGTGAACGCTGAGGATACTTATGAAGCACATGAACAGCGCCCGCTTCATTTGAAAATGGGTGAGCAGTTCGAATACGTTGATACCGGGAATGCGATCCCACCTCAATATAATGCGGTGATTATGGTGGAGAACATCCAGGTCATTGATGATGAGACAATCGAAATCATCGAGCCGGCAACACCTTGGCAGCATATCCGCCCTATTGGCGAGGATATCGTCCAGGAGGAAATGCTGTTCACACAGGGACACCAATTGCGTCCAGCTGACCTCGGGGCACTCCTTGCGGCGCAGGTTACAGAGGTGGCTGTCGTCAAAAAGCCGCTTGTGACCATCATTCCGACCGGAAATGAACTAGTCAGCGCGGATTCTTCACTGTCATCGGGCAGGATCATTGAATTCAATGGAACGGTTTTTAGCAACTATGTTGAAGATTGGGGCGGACAGCCATATCTGCATCCAATCGTGAAGGATGAGCCGGAAAAAATCAGGGAAGCACTGCTGGGAGCCGTGGAAACATCTGATATTGTCGTTATCAATGCCGGGTCATCAGCTGGTTCAAAGGATTATACAGTTCATATTCTTGAGGAACTTGGCACTGTTTTTACCCATGGTGTCGCAACAAGGCCAGGTAAGCCAGTTATCCTTGGGAAAATCAAAGATAAGGTAGTCGTCGGTGTACCGGGCTATCCAGTTTCCGCGTACATGGCAATGGAGTGGTTTGTAAGACCGCTCGTTTGTAAATATCTAGGAATACCAGAACCAGAAAGGCCAAAGCTCGAGGTAAAGCTTGGCCGCAGGATCGTCTCCACAATGGGAGCGGAGGACTTTGTCCGAATGAATATCGGCTATGTGGATGGACAATTTGTCGCCAATCCGCTGACACGCGCGGCGGGCGTCACCATGTCACTTGTACGTGCAGATGGTCTGCTCGTCGTACCGCCGGAAGAACTGGGATACGAACAAGGAGACATCGTCGAGGTCGAGCTATACAGGCCTGTCGAAGAGATCAAGAACGCAATCGTCTTCAGCGGCAGCCATGATCTGACGATTGATCTGCTGTCATCCCAGCTCAAAAGGCAGCGGACCGACATGAAAATTGTTTCTTCCCATGTTGGCAGCATGGCCGGTTTAATGGCAATCAGAAAAGGGGAAGCCCATGTAGCGGGCATTCATTTGCTAGACCCGGAGACAAAGGAATATAATGTTACCTACGTAAAGAAATTCCTTGCAGGGCAAGACGCAGTCCTATATCCATTTTTAAAAAGAACCCAGGGCTGGATGCTTCCAAAAGGCAATCCACTTGGTATTGAGAGCGTCAGTGACATTGCCGAAAAGGGTGCAGATTACGCCAACAGGCAAAAGGGCGCCGGCACTCGTATATTATTCGATTTATTGTTAAAAGAAGCAGGTTTGTCAGCTGACGATGTGAACGGCTATGACCGTGAGATGTTCTCACATTTGAGCGTCGCAGCGGAAGTGAAAGGGAATGACAACGCAGCAGGCCTCGGAATCTTCCCGGCCGCTCGCGCAATGTCACTCGACTTCATCCCAGTCTCGGATGAAAACTACGATTTACTGATGACAAAGGCATTTTTCGAAAGCGAAAAGGGTATCTGGTTAAGAACCGTGATTCAATCTGATGCGTTCAAAGCAGAAGTAGCCAAAATTGGCGGCTACGCCGTCGTCGAGAACCCAGAGCCGGTTTATTTTTAAGATATTCATGACTTTGGAGATACCATTAAGGACGAAACCAGGTAAAGAGTGGTTGAACTTTTCAATGGAAAGGCTCTAACGGACAAACCGGAGAGAGAAACCGAGGAAAGTGTCCATAAAAATTAGGCTCTGTTAAACCCCAATGTTGTTTTAAAGCCCTGTTGATTGTAGTGGAAGGCGCGTAGACTCCTCCGAAAATGCTAACGCATTTCCATCGTGCGTGGGCATGCTCGAGGAAGTTCAATCAAAGTCCTGCGGGATGAGCAAGTCATGGGGAGACCCCGCAGGCGCATAAAGCGCCGAGGAGGCTCCCCGACTGCAAGGAAGAATTTGATTTTTGAAAAAGCCGGCAGTTGGGCTTTTTCTTAATTCTTCCCCGCGGAAAGCGAAGCGCCTGGAACGAAAATCAACAGCCTAGTTCAACAGAGCCAAAAATTAAATTCTGATCCGGATCAGTTTATTGAGGTGATATTGATGAATTATGAAATAGCGAAAGATCCAATCAACGTTCAATCCGTCATTGATAAAGTGGTCCAGCGTGAAGCGGGGGCAATCACAACTTTCATTGGCACTGTCCGTGAATTGACAAAAGGCAAAAAAACTCTTTACCTTATATATGAAGCATACGAACCGATGGCGGTGAAAAAGCTGGAGCAAATCGGCACGGAAATCCAGGAGCGCTGGAATGGTGCTGAGGTTGCGATTACACACCGCGTCGGCAAACTTGACATCACGGATATCGCCGTGGTGATTGCTGTATCCACGCCACACCGCAACGATGCATATGAAGCAAATCGCTATGCAATCGAGCGCATCAAGGAAATCGTCCCAATCTGGAAAAAAGAGCATTGGGAAGACGGCCAGGAATGGATCGGCAATCAACTAGAAACTGTCCCATATCCGACAGGGAAACCGGAGGAGAAGGATCTCAATGAATAAAATTTTATTTTTTGCCCATCTACGAGACGAAGCAGGCCATGAATCAGTCGAAATCGAAGCAGCTGGTAAAACAGTTGCCCAGTTAAAAGAAATGGTTGCTGAAAAGTATGGCGTTCAAAAGCTCGATACTTCAATGACAGCGATCAATGAAGAATTTTCATCCAATGATGAAGTCATTAAAGAAGGAGATACAATCGCCTTCATTCCGCCTGTATCTGGCGGTTGATCCGTCATAGAAGATTGCGGCGCCCGTTCCGTTGACTTGATGGTCGATGGATCAGGGCGTTTGCGCTTTTCTTATTTTCTAAGTGAAGTTTTAAACTCTGATTAGTGTCTAGCTCCAGCGCCTAGCCCCTCGAGACGCTTCGGTCCTGTCAATGAAGTCAAAGAACGACTTCACTGCCAGGCCCTCTGAAGCACAGGATGTGCCAGACCCGCCAGCCACACGAAGTGGCGTTATAGGCGGGCAGCGCTTGTCGGGTCTGACCAAGGCGCTTGCGCTTTTCTTACAAGGAGGGTAAACCCATGTCAGAAAGATATTCACGCCAGACGCTGTTTCCTCCAATAGGCAAGACCGGTCAGGAGAAAATCCGCAGCAAGCATGTACTGATGATTGGTGCCGGAGCACTTGGCTCAGGCAATGCTGAACTTTTGGTCAGGGCTGGTGTTGGCCGACTGACGATTGTGGACCGTGATTATGTTGAAGCGAGTAATTTGCAGCGACAGCAATTGTATACAGAGGATGATGTTGCTGAGAAGCTTCCGAAGGCCGCTGCAGCAGAAAAAAGGCTCCGAGCGATTAACTCTGATGTTGAAATCAGTGCCCATATCGCTGACGCTACTCCTGAAAAATTGGCACAGCTAGTCGATGGAGTCGACCTCATCATTGATGCAACGGATAACTTTGAAACACGGATGGCTATTAACGATATTTCACAGAAAAACAAGATTCCATGGATCTACGGTGCATGTGTAGGCAGCTTTGGGATGAGTTTTTCGATCATTCCTGGTCAAACGCCATGTCTAAACTGTCTGCTAAAAACAGTTCCGCTTCAGGGGATGACTTGTGATACTGGAGGCATTATCGGTCCTGCTGTGCAGATGGTCATTGCCCATCAGGGAGCGGAAGCACTGAAAATCCTCGTGGAAGACTGGGATGCGGTGCGGACTTCATTCGTCAGCTTTGATTTATGGCGAAACCAGTACAGTAGCATGAAAATGTCCAAGGCAAAGGATCCTGGATGCCTAAGCTGTGGTGAACATCCTGAATACCCTTATTTAGACGTTGAGAACATGACTAAGACTACCGTCCTATGCGGACGTGATACTGTTCAAATCAGGCCCCCAAAACAGCAACAGCTTAACTTGCAGGAAACGGCTGAAAAAATGAGGGATTTAGGCTATCAGGTTAAAGGGAATCCATATCTAGTATCCGTTGACATGGTTGACAACAGGATGGTTATTTTCCAGGATGGTCGTGCACTTATTCATGGAACGAAGGATCTGGCCCAGGCACGAAGCATTTATCAGAGGTTTTTCGGGTAAATATTTTATACACACGCAAACCCCCTGCCAAATCAGCAGGGGGTTTCTATATAAACGACCTCTTTGGATCGGTTATGACTGTGCATTCAAAGTGGATTACTTTTCGTCAGATGCGACTAGCACAAGACGGCCTTTATCCAGTTCCATTTCATACTTCTCAGCCTCTTGCTTTGAAAGGCCAAGGGATTCAAACTTATTGCGAAGCTCGTCTCCGCGGGATTTGAACATATTTCCGATGGAATCAAAGAAGCCTTGCTCCTTGAATCCCATGTCGCCTGTTTCAGTAGCCTTAGTCAAGTCCTCACTGCGCTTCTCATCATGTGCGAATATATAAATGTTTTCTTTACCAAAGCCTGCAGCTTCAAAAGAGTTGATCTTATCTGTAGCTTGTACTCCGTTTTCAACAACTTCTACTTTCAACATAGTATCTTCCTCCTTGAAATTTTTTACCTATACTAGTTTTGGGAAGCTTTTTTAGCTTTCACCGTCTACACTATTTATATAACCGGTATAAGCTTTATTAAACATACTGGGAATTGTTCACATATATTTTGAAAATAATGGGTAGTTGGATAGAAATGAAGGGAGCTGGTTCACGATGGCACTTTTAAATAATGGTTGGGAGCCTCTGCTGGCAGAGGAATTTGAAAAAGCCTACTATCTTGAGTTGAGAGAGTTTTTAATAGAAGAATATCGAACCAAGACAATCTTTCCAGAAAAAGATAATATTTTTAACGCTTTGAGGTTCACCGATTATGAGGATGTAAAAGTTGTGATTCTCGGTCAGGATCCATATCATGGCCATGGACAGGCACATGGTTTGAGCTTTTCGGTAAAACCTGGTGTTAAGATTCCGCCTTCGCTTCGAAACATCTTTAAGGAGCTGAATACCGACCTTAGCTATGAAGTTCCGGATAACGGTTATTTAAAAAAATGGGCGGAGCAAGGTGTGCTTCTTTTAAATACTGTCCTTACAGTAAGGGAAGGGGAAGCTAATTCACACAGAGGAAAAGGCTGGGAACATTTTACCGATAAGGTGATTACCCTGTTAAACGAGCGCGAGAAGCCGGTGATATTCATCCTCTGGGGCAAGCCGGCCCAAAGTAAGCTAAAGTTGATAGACGAGAACAAACACAAAATCATCATGTCTGTCCATCCAAGTCCGCTGTCAGCAAGAAGAGGCTTCTTCGGCAGCAAGCCTTTTTCTAAGGTGAACGAACTGCTGAAAGAGCAGGGAGAACAAGAGATTGACTGGCAGATTGAAAACATGAAAAGTTAAGAACTCTGGGAAACCAGAGTTTTTTACATGAGAAATAATCGACATGTTTCACGTGAAACTTACATTAAAGTTACGTTAGGATCCATCCCGAAAGTCGAAAAAACATGTGAATTGTTGTAGAATGGAACGGTACAACTATTACAGGATTCGTAGGATATACATATATAACACCCTGTGGAGGTGAGTCGATGAATATTTCACTGCAAAAATTATTACTGAAGATGGAAGAGGAATTAAAGCGGGCAAAATCTGCGGAGTCGGAGGCAGTCCAGCGGGAAAGAATCCACTCGATTAAAACGCTTTGTGAGCTCGTCCTTGATGAACCGTCGGGCGGAGATGTTACAACACCTGTAGGACAGGGGGCACAGCAATTTGTCACGGCACAGCCTATCATTCCTCAGCAGCAGATACCTGTAAATCAGCCGTCACAAATGATTCCGCAGCCTAAAAAGCTGGAGATGGAAGATAACGCAAACGGAGACTCGCTCTTCGATTTCTAATTTTATGAGGTGAAAGAGATGAAGTTATTTATATTGATCGGAGCCATCAATGCTTTCCTGGCAGTTGCACTTGGAGCATTTGGTGCACATGGACTTGAAGGCAAGGTTGAGCCAAAATATTTAGAAACCTGGAAAACAGGCGTTACATACCAGATGTTCCATGCAACTGGACTTTTAATCATTGGAGTTCTTTTAGGAAAGCTTCCGGCCAGTGCGCTTCTATCCTGGTCCGGCTGGCTGATGCTGATTGGGATTGTGTTATTCTCCGGCAGCCTCTATGTCCTAAGTGTCACAAAAATCAGCATCCTTGGTGCAATCACCCCACTTGGCGGTGTAGCCTTCCTGGCAGCCTGGGTATTGCTGATGATTGCCTCTGTGAAGTACTTGTAATAAATGCAGGTTTGGAAATTGGATTACAAGCAATAAAGATGAAGAGGAGCACGCCATTTTGGTGTGCTCCTTTTAGCTTCATTATCTTGGTGGATAAGCAGTCAATCCGGCTCCGCCGCCGAATGGATAGTCGTACTCGATTTCTTCATCGAATGTGACGTAATCAAGGTAAATCATCGGCATTAGAATCCGCTTTCCTGTTTGTGGGTCACTAAGGATCAGGTGATCTCTTCCAGCAGCTTCGATGATCCCCTGGAAAATTTTCGCGTTCCATTCCGTGTTGTTTTCAAAAGTCGCGTAGACGGTAGCGAGCTTGCCTTTATTCAACCGAAGGATATTCTCAATATAGGATGCTTCAATTGGAAGCATTCCAGGGACCTGGGCACCTGCCCCTGCACCAGGCATCGCACCACCTGGCATGGAAACACCAGGCATGACCCCACCCGATTGGGCTGGGAACGGCGTTGCTTGTGGGTATCCCGCTTGCCCCATTTGTCCCATCTGTCCCATCTGTGCCATCTGCCCTTGAACAGTTGACTGATCTTCTTTGCCGCTATACGGCTGGTACATTTGTGGATATGTTCTGTAGTTATAATAGGGGTTATTGTATTGAGTCATTGTGTAGCCTCCTTAAAAGTATTTTTCCTTTCCTTCAAATTCACCTTTATTTATGTAAATGGTGAAATTGAGCTTTACAGGTTGGGGTACAAGTAAAATGAATTCTCACTATTCAATACATATGAGGAAAGCTTGATTTTATGACTCGAACATTTAAAAACAAAACTCTTTTCGATAGGAAGTTCCATGGCCAAAACACAAAAAAACCCCAGGCAAAATGCCTGGGGTTTCAATTTTTTGTTTTATACGTTCAAGTATGCTGCTACACGGTCTTCTTCTAGCAGGTTTCCTACGAAGAATGAACCAAATTCGCCATAGCGGGCGCTGACTTCGTCAAAGCGCATTTCATATACAAGCTTCTTGAATTGAAGGACATCGTCCGCAAACAGGGTTACGCCCCACTCGTAGTCGTCGAAGCCTACAGAGCCTGTGATGATTTGCTTAACCTTGCCAGCATACTGGCGGCCGATCATGCCATGGCTGCGCATCATGTTGCGGCGATCTTCCATCGGAAGCATGTACCAGTTGTCTTCGCCCTGGCGGCGCTTGTCCATCGGATAGAAGCAAACATGCTTTGCCTTTGGAAGCTCTGGGTAAAGGCGTGCAAGGATTTGCGGGTTCTGGTATGGATCTTCGCCAGCTGGCAGGTAATTGCTCAGCTCGACAACAGAAACATAAGAATGAGCAGGGATTGTGTATTCAGCAAGTTTGGACTTGTTGAATTCTGTTTCGATTTCATTCAATTCTTCCATAGTTGGACGCAGGATCATCATCATGAAATCTGCTTTTTGGCCAACGATCGTATATAGTGCATGGCTTCCTTGCTTTTCTGCCTGTGTCTTGTTCCATTTTTCAACAAGACCAAGGAATTCCTGGGTGATCTCCTGGCGCTCTTCAGCTGGAAGCATCTTCCAGGTTGTCCAATCTACAGTGCGGAAATCATGAAGGGCATACCAGCCATCTAAAGTTTGTGCTGCTTCAGTCATTTTATATCACTCCTAAAAATCATCAATATACCAATATCATATCATAGTTTCTCCATTCATCATGCTAATAAAACCCTGATTGTTTATACTGCGCGGAAAAAGGATATTTTGTTAAAGATTGCAAATAGTAAAAGGGGCAGGAAAACATGCTTGAAAATTTACAATAAAAAGACTTCAAGGTTGTAAACGGTAACATTCTTGAATTTTAAGGTTGGTAAAGTATGCTAGAGGTATAGATAAAAGGAGGAGTCAGCATGAGTGATTTATTTGAAGGCTTAAAAGCCAAATTAAGCGGACAAAATTTGCGGATCGTGTTTCCGGAAGGCCTCGACGAACGGATTTTAGCAGCGGCTGGCAGACTGGCTGCAGATGGTGTATTAACACCTATTTTAGTGGGTAATATTGAACAGATCCAGGCGAAAGCAGCCGATATGGATGTATCACTTGAAGCGGTTGAAATCTACGATCCCGTAAATTTTGCAATGATGGATGAGCTTGTGGCTGCATTTGTTGAAAGACGTAAAGGAAAAGCGACGGAAGAGCAAGCACGCAAAATTTTGCTTGATGAAAATTACTTCGGAACAATGCTCGTGTACTCAAACAAAGCAGATGGCCTTGTAAGTGGCGCAGCGCACTCCACTGCGGATACGGTAAGACCTGCATTGCAGATCATCAAAACGAAGGAAGGCGTGCGCAAGACGTCTGGAGTCTTCATTATGGTGCGTGAAGATGAGAAGTATGTCTTCGCTGACTGTGCGATCAACATTGCTCCTGACAGCCAGGACCTAGCAGAAATCGCGGTTGAAAGTGCGAAGACAGCAAGGATGTTCGATGTCGAACCAAGAGTGGCAATGCTCAGCTTTTCAACAAAGGGTTCTGCGGTTTCACCTGAAACTGAAAGAGTTTCTAAAGCAGTCGAAGAAGCAAAGCTCCGTGACCCGTTATTGATTGTTGACGGAGAGTTCCAATTCGACGCGGCATTCGTTCCATCTGTTGCTGAAAAGAAAGCTCCGGATTCAGTGATCCAGGGTAATGCGAATGTATTTGTATTCCCAAGCCTTGAAGCAGGCAATATCGGCTATAAAATCGCTCAGCGTCTAGGAGGATTTGAAGCAGTTGGCCCAATTTTACAAGGCTTGAACCGCCCGGTAAACGACCTGTCCCGCGGCTGTAGTGAAGAAGATGTATACAAGCTGGCGTTGATCACAGCAGCTCAGGCACTTAGCAAGTAATATAAAGCGTTCTAGTCGGTCGGATTTTTCGATCGGCTTTTTTAATGAGGCCGATTTTCCCCTATATGCTATAATATCAACGGAAAGATACAGAAAGAAAAGAGGAAATCACGATGGATGAGGCGCTCAATTTATTGCGTCAGGATAAATGGAGATTGATCGACCAGTCGGTGCTTGGTGCACACTTTCATGCTCTTCAGTCGTTTGGGACTGACGATACATTATGCGAATCGGTCGGTACAGGCCAGTCACCCGCCACCGCGAGAGCGTGGGTGCACCATGACACGGTCGTCCTTGGCATCCAGGATACAAGGCTGCCCCATCTCCAGGAGGGACTGAATTATCTTCAGGAGCAGGGCTACCAATATATTGTTCGCAACTCTGGCGGACTTGCCGTCGTGCTCGATGAAGGTGTCCTGAATCTATCACTTATTTTACCTGAGAAGGAAAAGGGGATAGATATCAACCGTGGCTATGATGCTATGTGGTTATTGATCAAGGAAATGTTTGCTGATTTTAATAAAGATATAGAGGCAAGGGAGATTTCTGCGTCCTATTGTCCGGGAAGCTATGATCTAAGCATTAACGGGAAAAAATTTGCCGGAATCTCGCAGCGCCGCCTGAAAAAAGGGGTCGCCGTGCAAATCTATCTTTGTGTGACTGGGAGTGGAAGTAAGAGAGCTGAATTGATCCGTGAGTTTTATGACACTTCTAAAAAAGGTGAACAGACTAAATTCATCTATCCGGATGTCCAGCCAGAAGTGATGGCGTCGCTTTCCGAACTATTTGGCGTTGAAATGAGTATTCAGGATGTAATGCTGAGGTTTTTAAAATTCCTGAACGCCAACAGCGATCAGCTGGTATCAGGCTACCTGGACGGCTATGAGATTGAATTGTTTGATCACTACTATAACCGGGTCATTGAGCGGAATGAGAAATTCCTCGAGCCAAGGGAGTAGCCCAATCCAGAATAATATATAAAAGCCGGAAAACCAATGTTTTCCGGCTTGTTTTAGGCTCTTTTCGGAGACCTTTCACAATTGAAATATACAAGTTCCTAATTTAAAAGTCTCATAAGAGCTTAAGAGGGGGCTGTTGCCATAACTCGTTCTCCATCTACCATCTATCTATTTAGCAATTAAATTTCTATTCCGCTACTTTTTCGAGATTGCCGTTGCGGTCCATCTTGAACTTTGTTGCCGAACGTTCTTCTTCTTCAAACAGGGTGAGCTTTCGGGCGCGGTTCATGATTTTCATCAGTGTTTCGTAATCTTCCTGCATCGTGTTCGTATTTTCTTCAAGCCTGTTTATTTTTCCTTGCAGTTCTTCGTTATGTTTCCTTAAACTATTGATTTCACGCTTCAATCTTTCATTCTCACTCTTATAAATATCTACCTGAAGCGATGAACCACTTAGGCTTTGCAAGTAAGCGATCACATGTCCCATTGTCATGCCGGTTGGAGGAACAGTGTGGCGGACCGGTGGTGTATGTGTCGTCTGGGTTACAGTTGTTTTCTTCTCCTGGGCAGGCATTTCGGCCATTTCGGCAGCTGCTTCAGTAGAGTAGTCCTTTTGTTCCTGCTTCTTGTTCATTAAATCTTGCATTTCAGCCATAAGTGCTGCGTCAATCTGCTTGTCGTCCTGTTCGAGCATGGACAGGTCAAAGGTTGGTTGAGCTTCTTCCTGCTCCACCGCTGGCAGCGAACCTGTCAAACTTTCATCCAGCGTAGGCACCGGTGGATTGTAAAGCAGTTTCTTCTTGCCGCCTTGGTCTTTTCCTAGGATTCTCTGTCTCTGTTTTCTCTGCTTTTTCGCTAGCTGCAATGCTTTTTCATAGTTATGCCTAACGACTGCGTTCCAGCGGAATCCGCAGGCGGCTGAAGTGCGGTCGAGCTTGTCGCCCACCTCTTCAAATGCATTCAATTGTGTGCTGCCTTCTCTTACATGTCGCAGCACGGTTTCAGCTAGCAATAAATCATTTTCTTCCGTCCAGGCATCCTGGCGTGTCTTCATTTCCTTCAACTCCCTTTTACTTTGGTCAACTATTAAAACTTATATCTCAATCTTGTCCGGAAATTGGAAAGCTTATACATCGTGAAATGGAAGGATAGTAGATTTTTTGCGTAAAATACGTGTTTTTCATTTAAATAGATAAGCAAATGGACCTGTTCAACAGCTTGCATTCATCTTGAATAAGAGGTAAAATACCCTTTAGTCTAAAACGAAAAGCGGAGGCGTACAGGCTTTCCTGATTTTTGCAGGGAGAATGCTTGTGATTTGAGAGGCTGGCGCTGGCGCTTGACAGTATTTATAGAAAGGGTTGTCCTAAATGGCAAACGAATTCCGTGTTTGCGACGATTGTCAGGCCGTAAACCTTAAAACATTGATTCCGAAGCTGAAACAGCTGGATCCTGAAGCGACTGTCGACATCGGCTGCCAGTCTTATTGCGGACCAGGCAGAAAAAAAACATTCGCCTTCGTCAATAACCGGCCAGTTGCTGCAATGACAGAAGAAGAGCTTATGGAGAAAGTCCAGAAGAAGCTTAAATAAGTTTTTTATCTTTAATATAATGGCTTCCTAATAAAAGCCTATATAAATCACCTTTAAACAACCGTTTAGAGGTGATTTTTTTTCCAGGGAAACTTGCAAACTAGTTTATAACTCCGGGTATATAGGAATGAAAGGGAATAGGGAAAGTTTCTGCATTTGTATATGCAATTTTTGTAAAAATTTGCAGAAAATCGAGATGATTTGACGAACGAAACAGGCTATAATAAAAACAAGCTAATCAGGAAGAAGGAGAACGATGGGATATTCGGAAGAAAAGCTATTTGAAGAAAAAGTTTTCAAAGATCCAGTACACCGCTATGTCCATGTCCGTGACCGGGTGATCTGGGATCTGATCGGAACGAAGGAGTTCCAGCGCCTGAGAAGGATCAAGCAGCTCGGCACGACATACCTAACCTTCCACGGAGCTGAACACAGCCGGTTCAACCATTCTCTGGGCGTCTATGAAATCACGCGCCGGATTGTCGACAATGCGTTTGCGTCCCGTCCTGAATGGAACGAAGGGGAGCGCCTTTTATCATTATGCGCGGCCTTGCTTCATGACCTTGGCCATGGGCCGTTCTCGCATTCGTTCGAGAAGGTATTCGACCTTGACCATGAGGATTTTACCAGGGAAATCATCCTTGGCGATACAGAAGTGAATCAAGTGCTATCGAGAGTGGCGCCGGACTTCCCGAAAAAAGTCGCTGAGGTCATTGAAAAAACGTATGAGAACAAGCTTGTCATCAGCCTGATTTCAAGCCAGATTGATGCTGACAGGATGGATTACCTGCAAAGGGATGCCTATTTTACCGGAGTCAGCTACGGACATTTTGATATGGAACGGATTTTGCGTGTGATGCGTCCGCGCGAGGACCAGGTCGTGATCAAGCAAAGCGGGATGCATGCTGTCGAGGACTACATAATGAGCCGCTATCAGATGTACTGGCAGGTTTATTTCCATCCAGTGACTAGGAGTGCCGAGGTCATACTGACGAAAATTCTGCACCGTGCCAAACACCTTCACGAGCAAAACTACACCTTTAAACATAAACCGCATCATTTTTATTCAATATTTGAAGATCGCATGACGCTGGAAGACTATTTAAAGTTGGATGAAGCCGTGTTCCTCTACTATTTCCAGAGTTGGGAGGAAGAAGAGGACGAAATCCTGAGCGATTTGTGCCGCCGCTTCAATAACCGCAATCTTTTTAAATATGTCGAGTTCGACCCTGCCAAGGAATACAAGAAGCTTGCGAAGCTTTCCATGTTATTCGAGCAGGCGGGACTGGATCCTGAATATTACCTGGTGGTCGATTCATCATCAGACCTGCCTTACGATTTTTACCGTCCGGGTGAAGAGGAAGAACGCCTTCCGATCCATCTGCTGAAGAAAAACGGCGAAATTCGCGAGCTTTCGAGAGAGTCTGATATTGTCGACGCCATTTCAGGTAAAAGACGGACAGACCATAAACTATATTATCCTTCCGATTTCCTGGAAAAGGAGAAAGCACGCCCTGAGATTGAACAGATTGTACAGATTCTTGAGCTGAACTTAGACAATGGGACCATTTGATACAGGAGTTGACGCGTTTTGCTAAAAGACCACGCTAAAATCATACATGCCATTTCAGTTTCCGGAGAGGTCATCGGCAGGAAAAAGCTGCAGAAAATGATCTATATCGCAAAAAAGATGGAATTCCCGTTCCAGGAACGCTTCCAGTTCCATTTTTACGGACCATATTCCGAAGAACTTACATTGCGGGTGGAAGAACTTTGCAACATGGGCTTTTTGGACGAAGTGAAGGAAAAGAAAGGCGGCTACTACCAGTACCGCTACACATTGACAGAATCAGGCCAGGAATTCCTCGGTGAAAACAGCGTCGAAATGCCATGCCTTGGTGACTGCCTCACCGACATCAACGATCAGAATGCAAGATTCCTTGAACTCGTTTCAACTGTTTTGTATTTTGATAACTTGCCAGAAGCTGAAGTCCGGGAAAAAATCCAGACAGTAAAAAAGAGCCAGAAGTACACAGATGAAGAAATTGATGAAGCATATGCGTATATTGCGAGCTTGAAAAATAAGTCAAAGCAATTGTTGGCATAAAAATATTTTTATTATTGATCGAGTATGGGACCTTTTATTGGGTTTTGTGCTCGGTTTTTTGTTTAGTTGAATAAGGGTTAGTTAGGCAGTATACAGCATGTGCCCGTGAAAAGGGGAAATCGAGGACCACGGTCACAAGAAAGGGAAACATATGCCCGTGAAAAGAGGAAACGGCGGTTCATGGTCACAAGAAAGGGGAGCATGTTCCCGTGAAAAGGGGAAATCGTTGACCACGGTCACAAGAAAGGGAAACATGTGCCCGTGAAAAGAGGAAACGGCGGTTCACGGTCACAAGAAAGGGAAGCATGTGCCCGTGAAAAGGGGAAATCGTTGACCACGGTCACAAGAAAGGGAAACATGTTCCCGTGAAAAGGGGAAATCGAGGATCACGGTCACAAGAAAGAGAAACATGTGCCCGTGAAAAGGGGAAATCAAGGATCACGGTCACAAGAAAGAGAAACATGTTCCCGTGAAAAGGGGAAATCAAGGATCACGGTCACAAGAAAGGGAAGCATGTGCCTGGAAAAGGGAAGGCACAAGTAAACGGGTCACATAAAAGAAAAAAGCCCAGAATCATCTGAGCTTTTCGTTCGTTCCTACTCGTCACTCAACCGCTTGCCTGCAACACCATAGTGGTTCTTCGTCATTTCCTCGATGAACACGACGACTTTCTCTTTGGGCGCGCCGGTTGTTTCGCTGACAGCGTCCGTTACCTTTTCAACAAGCGCTTTCTTTTGGTCCTCTGTGCGGCCTTCAATCATTTTTACTGTTACGTATGGCATATGAATTGCCTCCTTGAAATGGTTGATAGATTAATCTAAATTGAGTTTTTCATAATTCGCGAAAATTCGCAAGTTCGGTGCAAGATTGTCTTTTTCACATTCAGTAAAGAATGAGTTATACTTTAATGAAAAGACAAAAAAGGGGAATGGAATGTGAGCTTACCCTATTCGTTAGAGGAAATTCCGTATGTGGCTGCCGCATTGATGATTGCTTTCGCGGTTCATGAATTCGCGCACGCCTGGGTTGCGTATAAGTTTGGCGACCCGACCGCCCAGAGACAGGGACGATTGACACTGAATCCGATCAAGCATTTGGACCCGCTGGGTACTATCTTGATTTTCATCGCTGGATTCGGCTGGGCAAGACCGGTTCCGGTCAATCGCTTCATGTTCAAAAATCCAAAGCTTGCCGGAGTGCTCGTGTCGGTTGCCGGGCCAGTAAGCAATCTTATTCTTGTCTTCCTGGCATTTGCCATCTGGTACATATTTGTGATGCTTGGATTGGCGCCTGGGGTTCCAGAGTTTTTCCTGGACTTCCTCAATATCTTTATCGGACTGAATGCGATGCTGTTCGTCTTCAACCTGTTGCCGTTCCCGCCGCTTGATGGTTACCGAATCATCGAGGACCTGGCACCAGCGGACATCAGGGCAAAAATGTCCCAGTATGAAGCGTATGGATCGATTATTTTCTTGATACTTGTGATCACGCCCCTTGACCAATATACAATCCAGCCAATTTTCTACTATTTGATTCCGGCTGTGACTGATGGAATATACAATCTATTTTTCTGATACATTTTAAGGAGGTTTCCAACATGGAAGAAAAAAAGGGCAAGAATATTGGCTTCAATATTATCAAAAATGACCCGATGGACGGACATAAGGGCTTTGGAAAAGGTGTTCTCACACTTGATAATGTTTCGCCGGTCATCATTGACGTGGATGCGGGCGAGGCAGCTGTAGAAGTTGGTGCGATGCACGCGCGCAGTGCTGTTGAGAAAGGAATCAAGTTTCTCCCTGACCGAAATGAAGTGCCTGGTGGAAAGCCATATTGGGTAGTCTGGGTGACGATTGACAGGAAGGAAGAAGGTCCTTATTATGCAGGTGTCACAGCTTGTGAAATGACCGTCAACCGCGAAATCCGCCGCGGCTACAAATTGCTGCCTGAACATGTGAACCGTCTTGATAAGTCTATCAAGCGCCATATCATTGTGGACCATATGGATGAAAAATCAAAACAGATCCTAGCTGATTTCCTGAAAAATCATGATCCAGGAATGTGGGAGCGTTCTGAAGACAAGCTGAAGAGCGATTTATTAGCAAATTAATATATTTGGATAATTCTCCTAATAATTTGTCTAAATTGTGACATTTAACAGCAAGTGACAATATCTGGCTTGCTCAAATGCAATAAAAAAAGTAAACTGATATCAGCGTAAAACACATTTTATGCTAGGACGAGAAAAACCCCGGAGGCTTGCTTCCGGGGTTTTTCTTTTGAAAAGGTTATTATAGTGAGATAATTGTTGTTGACGAAGTATGTTATAGAGAATCCTCTACAACCCGAAAATCCGCTTGTACCAAGGCTTCTTTTCCTTTTCCTTCCTAGGCTTTTCTTCCTTATGCTCTTCATGATCCAAATGATCGGTGCAGTATTCAGTAGGCTCTGTACCTGCAGCGAATAATGTCAGTCTTTTTACCGGACATCCGTCAGAAGCGAGCTTGCCACTGGCAGGGTCAACATAGACGGCAACAGTACCTTTCGCTGCCTTGAATTTTTTAGCAGGCTCATCATCAAGTGCTTTTTCCATAAAATCGAGCCAGATATTCTTCGCATAAGATTTCTCCACTGTCAGTTCAATGGGCTTGCCTTTATCGTACCCTGTCCAAACAGCCGAAACGAGCTGAGGGGTATAGCCGATCATCCAGCTGTCCGTTTCGGTCGTCCCCGACTTAGCCGCGTACGGCCGAGTCATCTTTTTAATCAGCGTGCTTCCTGTAACAGAAGAATAGCCATTAAGCTTTTTATCAAAAATGCCTGTCAGCATATGGGTCATCACCGAGGCGAGTTCCGGCTTCAATACTTCTTCTTTTTCAGCCTTATACTCGTAAATCACTTCGCCTTTATGGTTTTCGACCTTCTTGATCAGCACGGGATCTACTTTTTTGCCGCCATTCGCTAAAATACTGTAGGCATTGGCCATATCAATTACCCTGACCCCGGAGGTGCCAAGGGCTAGCGATGGGACATTGTCCATATCCGACTTGATTCCAAAACGTTTAGCTGTTTCAACGAGAGTTTCTTCCCCCAGGAACAGATGGGTTTTCACGGCGTATACATTATCCGACAACGCCAAAGCCTGCGCCATCGTAATGTCATCTTCCGCATATTTATTGTTAAAATTATGCGGCGTATATTCTGAACGTCCATCATCGAACATGAACGTCGTCAGCTGGCTTTTCATTGTGGAAGATGGGGTGAAGCCATTCTCGAGTGCCGCATAATACAGGATCGGTTTCATTGTCGAACCTGGCTGCCTGACAGCCTGCACAGCACGGTTGAACGGACTCTCCTCATAATTCCTGCCACCGACAAGCGCCAACACTTGCCCATTCTTCGGGTTCATCGCCACGAAGCCTGCCTGGATTTCTGAATCTGAAGCAATCATTTTGCTTATGGATTTTTCGGCGATTTCCTGCTGGTCAAGATTAAGAGTTGTATAAACTCTCAGTCCGCCGAGCGAAATGGTCCGGTCATCGAAATTCAATGAGTTTTTGAGCGCATTCTGTACAGCGTCCTGGAAGTAAGGAGCCGCTCCAATCCGTGAATGCTGATGCTCTCCGACAAGCTTCAGTTTTTCAATGCTCGCTTTTTGCGCGGCAAGTTCAGTGATATAGCCGTTTGTCTTCATCGTACTTAAAATGGTGCGCTGTCGCTGCTTTGCTTTTTCCATGGAAGCGAAAGGCGAGTAGATGCTGGGACCTTTAGGGATTCCCGCCAGCATGGAAGCTTCCGCCAGGGATAATTCCTTCGCCTCCTTGCCAAAATAATAACGGCTTGCTGCCTGGATGCCGTATGCACCATTGCCATAATAAATCGTATTTAGATAGCCTTCGAGGATCTCATCCTTGGAATAATTCATCTCAAGCCGCAAAGTGTAAAGCGCTTCTGTCGCTTTCCGTTTCCAAGTCTTATCATGTTCCAGATAAAGATTCCTTGCATATTGCTGAGTGATCGTGCTCGCCCCCTGAACCTTGGCCATCGCCTTCAAGTCAGCAAGCGCAGCACCGGCAATTCGCTTATAATCAAACCCGTTATGGCTAAAAAAGGTTTTATCCTCTATAGAAATCGTCGCATTAATCAAATGAGGCGATATATCCTTGAGCGCAACCCAATAGCGTTTCTGGCCGGAGTGACTTTCGCCGATCACCGTTCCATCATCCGAGAAAAACAAAGTCGATTGCGGCACGGCCAGAGGAGGCGGACCCTGGAGCTTCGCATACCCAATCAGGGAAAAGTAGAGTACAGTCGCCAAAGCAAGTCCTGCAAGCCCGAAGAAAATCAAAGCACGCAAATATTTAATCGTCTTGCGAAACCGCTGGTCTGTCATCAGCTCCATAATGCTTCCTCCTAAAAAAGATAGATATTATCAGTATGAAAAAAAACACCAGATTTTAAACATAGAATCAAAGATCATTAAATTTTGCTTGCATTTTTGCTAGATTCAACTATACTTTTTCTGATGTTTGTATTTGTGATGTTGGGGAAACATAAAAAATAATATGAGAGCGTCATGCTTGCACTATATAAATTTGGACAGTTCATCAGTCCATTGCCTGAAATTCGCCGCATCATAACGGAAATTTTTTTGCCGAAAGGAAGGATATTAATGGGTCTTTGGTTTACAGAAAAACAGACAGAGAACTTTGGTATTACAATGAAAGTGAACAAGACGTTACATACAGAACAGACAGAATTCCAGAAGCTTGATATGGTGGAGACAGAAGAGTGGGGCAATATGCTTCTTCTTGACGACATGGTTATGACTTCTGTTAAAGATGAGTTCGTTTACCACGAGATGGTTGCGCATATTCCGTTGTTCACTCACCCGAATCCTGAGCATGTACTAGTTGTTGGAGGCGGCGATGGAGGCGTGATCCGCGAAGTGCTTAAGCACCCTGGCGTGAAAAAGGCGACTCTTGTTGATATCGATGGTAAGGTCATCGAGTACTCTAAGAAATATCTGCCAGAAATCGCAGGCAAGTTAGATGACCCTCGCGTTGATGTTCAGGTTGGCGACGGCTTCATGCATATCGCAGAAAGCGAAAACCAGTACGATGTCATCATGGTTGACTCTACTGAACCAGTTGGACCGGCAGTAAACCTGTTTACAAAAGGCTTCTACGCTGGAATCTCAAAAGCGTTGAAGGAAGACGGGATTTTCGTTGCCCAGTCTGACAACCCATGGTTCAAGGCTGACCTTATCCGCAATGTACAGAAGGATGTTAAGGAAATCTTCCCGATCACACGCCTTTACATTGCAAACATCCCAACATACCCAAGCGGAATGTGGGCATTCACACTTGGGTCAAAGAAGCATGACCCGCTTGAAGTAAGCGAAGACCGCTTCCACGATATCGAAACAAAGTACTACACGAAAGAGCTTCACAAAGCAGCTTTCGTATTACCTAAATTCGTTGGCGATCTTGTAAAATAATTTAGCACAATCTTTATTCGGCTTCCCGGTAAATCCGGGGGCCGTTTTACTGTAAAAAAAAATTGAAAGAGGTGTTGGGAATGCGTTTTGATGAAGCATATTCAGGTAATGTGTTTATCGGCAGCCATTCTAATTTTGAAGAAAGCAAGGCAGTACTTTACGGTATGCCAATGGACTGGACAGTCAGCTACCGTCCGGGTTCACGTTTTGGCCCAACCCGTATCCGTGAGGTATCCATCGGCCTTGAAGAGTACAGCCCTTATCTTGATCGCGAGATGGCGGATCTTAACTATTTCGATGCAGGAGATATTCCGCTGCCATTCGGGAATGCCCAGAAAAGCCTTGATTTGATCGAGGAATACGTGGACAAGCTTTTGGCGGAAGAGAAATTCCCGCTTGGAATGGGCGGCGAGCACCTGGTATCATGGCCGGTCATGAAGGCAGTTGCGAAAAAATATGAGGACCTTGCCATCATCCACTTTGACGCCCATACAGACCTGCGTGAACACTATGAAGGCGAGCCATTGTCCCACTCAACGCCAATCCGCAAGATTGCCGAGCACATCGGACCGAAAAATGTCTATTCATTCGGAATCCGTTCTGGAATGAAAGAAGAATTCCAGTGGGCGAAGGAAGTGGGCATGCATATTTCCAAGTTTGAGGTTCTCGAGCCTTTAAAGGAAGTATTGCCTAAGCTTGCTGGCCGTCCGGTATATGTGACGATCGACATTGATGTACTTGATCCTGCACATGCACCTGGAACAGGAACAGTCGACGCTGGCGGCATCACCTCCAAGGAGTTGCTTGCATCAATCCATGCAATCGCAAACTCAGGCGTGAACGTAGTCGGAGCAGACCTTGTCGAAGTCGCGCCAATCTATGATACATCCGAAATGACAGCAAACACAGCAAGCAAAATCATCCGTGAAATGCTGCTTGGTTTTGTAAAATAAAATTAGTTTTCGCTTTCGCTCCCTTTTTAAAAGGGGGCGATTTTTTATGTAGGCTCTTTTCTCAAACTTTGTTGCTATTGAATACAAAATTGGAGTGAACTACCTATATTCCTTTATAAAGATGACGCTTCTTATGAGAAAAATACCGACCTGCAAAATGGGCATATATTACGTTAAAATCGGCTTTAGGATTTTAACAACAATCTTAACGAAAACGCCTTTATGCAAAAAAATAACGACCTGTTACTAATAGTTACTTTCATAGGAAGGAAAATTCTGAATAGTATAGAAGATATAATGATTATGTAAGTAACTAATAAAAAGGAGGTAAAAAGGATGAAAATGTTGGTTTCTTTTTTCAACCGCATCATGCAGCGTTATTTGCCTGATCCGTTTCTATTTGTCATCATCTTAACTTTTGTTGTATTTGGATTAGGGCTTATTTTTACCGACAGCGGTCCGTACCAGATGGTTCAGCATTGGGGCGGAGGATTCTGGGGATTGCTGACGTTCTCGATGCAGATGGTGCTTGTCCTGGTTACAGGTCATGTGCTGGCGAGCAGCAATGTATTTAAAAAGGGTCTGGGAGCACTTGCTTCACTTGCGAAATCTCCAGGGCAAGCGATCGTCATTGTCACTGTCGTTTCCATGATTGCAAGCTTGATTAACTGGGGATTTGGGTTGGTCATTGGAGCGTTATTTGCGAAGGAACTAGCGAAAAAGGTTAAGAACGTGGATTACAGGCTGTTAATTGCAAGCGCTTACGCTGGATTCATCGTATGGCATGGCGGTATTTCCGGTTCAATTCCACTGACAATCGCGACAAAAGGCCACTTCTCGCAGGATTTGATTGGCATCATCTCGACAGATCAGACGATTTTTGCCGGCTTCAATCTACTCATTATCTTAATCTTGCTTCTCGTATTGCCAGTTGTTAACCGCCTGATGATGCCGTCGAAGGATCAAACAGTGACGGTCGATCCTGTATTGCTGGAAAATGACGTACAGGCTGCCGCCCTCGAGCAGGGAGCAATGACGCCTGCCGAAAAGCTTGAGAACAGCAGGATTGTTTCCTTGTTGACCGGCATTTTTGGACTTGTGTTTCTATTTTACTATTTTGCTACAAATGGATTTAAGCTGAATCTTGATATCGTCAACTTCCTGTTCTTGTTCCTCGGTATCCTGTTCCATGGCACGCCAAAGCGTTTCCTTGAGGCGGTCGTGAACGCGGTAAAAGGGGCAAGCGGAATCATCATCCAATTCCCCTTTTACGCGGGAATCATGGGGATGATGACAGCATCTGGACTGGCTGCAGTTATGTCGGAAGGTTTCGTATCGATCTCGAATGAATTCACATTCCCATTCTTCGCCTTCCTGAGTGCGGGTTTGGTCAACTTCTTCGTTCCATCAGGTGGAGGACAGTGGGCGGTCCAGGCACCAGTCATGCTTGAAGCAGCCCAGACCCTTGGAGTATCCATCCCGAAAACAGCGATGGCCGTTGCCTGGGGCGACGCGTGGACCAACCTGATCCAGCCATTCTGGGCATTGCCTGCACTGGCGATTGCCGGACTGAAAGCAAAGGATATCATGGGATACTGTGTATTGACACTGATTGTTTCGGGTATCGTTATTTCGGCAGGAATGCTGTTTTTCTAATTAGGGGTTTTTTGGAGGAGGAGCAGATTGCTTCTCCTTTTCTAATTGGAAAAAATCGCGGATAATTTCCAGTTCGCGGAATTAAGCCTGAAATTCGCGGAATTAAGGTGGGATATCGCGGAATCCAAAGGGTTTTTCGCGGAATAAACTAAGATTTTCGCGGAATCTTTAAGTTGTAATGGAAAACTAGTAATCGATTTCGCAAAATTAATGGATTATCGTTGATTCCAACCACTTTTTCATGGAAACAACTGAAATTTTCGCGGAATAATTCAATTCTGAATGAAAAAACTGGACAGCAGCGCTATCCAGTCTCTTAATTACATCTTTTCGAATGTATCACAAATGGTTTCGCGTTCATTTAGTGCTTGTTTTCCTGTATTCGCTACTACAAGGATTGAATCGGCAACACATTGATCGCCTTCGGCCCAATATTTGCAGTTTTCTACTTCGCATTTAACTTCGATTTTCATGTATGCCACCTCCTTAAAAGGTTTTGATAATCAATACCCGGTTTAGAGGGGGACTAACCCTATACTTGTATACCTGAATTTCCCTCCTGATTCATATGGCAATTCCCTCTGCGCTCCTTGCACTTTCAAAGGAGAATATTTATACTTATAAAGTTATAATGAAGATAGAAAAGCACAGGCGACTTGGTCATAATCGACAAAGCGCTGAAGCTGGACAAGAAAAGGGCGTGTTAACGGTGTCTAGTAAACCCGCTGATCAGATTCCTGTCAAGGTGACGGTAAAAACGGCGATTTACAGTGGCAAAGAGAAGGAAACTTTTGAATTGACCACTTTTGGCCGATACTATAAAAAGGCAAACAGCTCTTACCTCCAATATGATGAAGTGATGGAGGAAGGGGATGTCCATACGACGGTAAAAATATCTGGGGATGAAGTGCTGATTTTGCGCAGCGGTGCGATCAAGATGAGGCTTCTTTTTCTGCTGAATAAAAAAACTCCGGGTAATTATCAGACCCAATATGGGCTGCTCGAGACTTCTGCGCTCACGAAGCGGCTCGATACTGATTTTAACGAGACAAAGCAGGAGGGCCATGTGGACTTGCTGTACGATATGGCAATACAGGGCGCGACTGCAGGTACATACCATTTGACGATCAATTATAAGGAGGAAGGCAAATGAATATAGTTGAACAGGTTCAATTGAAGCTGAAGGAAGAAATCAAGCAGGCGATCATCAAAGCTGGTCTAGCTGAGGAAGCGCAAATTCCGGCCGTTATTTTAGAGACGCCTAAGGAAAAAGCGCACGGGGATTACTCCACGAATATGGCGATGCAGCTTGCGCGCGTTGCGAAGAAAGCACCTCGCCAGATTGCAGAGCAGCTGATCGAGAACTTCGATAAAAGCAAAGCATCCATCGAGAAAATTGAAATCGCCGGACCAGGCTTCATCAATTTTTACATGGATAACAGTTATTTGACGGACTTGATTCCGGCAATCATTGAAGCAGGCGACAATTATGGTGCATCGAATGTAGGAAACGGACAGAAGATCCAGGTCGAGTTCGTTTCTGCCAACCCGACTGGCGACCTTCACCTTGGCCATGCGCGCGGCGCGGCTGTCGGTGATTCACTGTGCAATGTGCTTGCTAAGGCTGGATACGATGTATCTCGAGAGTACTACATCAACGACGCTGGAAACCAGATTAACAATTTGGCTCTTTCTGTTGAGGCACGTTACTTCCAGGCGCTTGGCATGGACAAGCCGATGCCTGAGGACGGCTACCATGGTGCGGATATCATCGGGATCGGGAAAACCCTGGCTGAAGAGTACGGAGATAAGTATGTGAATGTTCCTGATCAGGAACGTTTCGACGCTTTCCGTGAGTACGGCTTGAAATACGAAATGGAAAAGCTGAAGCAAGACCTTGAGAACTTCCGTGTTAAGTTCGATGTTTGGTACTCAGAAACTTCTCTATATCAAAACGGGAAAATCGACGTGGCACTTGATGCACTGCGATCGAATGGCCATATCTATGAAGAGGACGGCGCGACTTGGTTCCGTTCATCAGAGCTTGGCGATGACAAGGATCGCGTGCTGATCAAGCAGGATGGCTCTTACACGTACCTACTGCCGGATATTGCTTACCATAAGGACAAGCTTGAGCGCGGTTTTGAAAAGCTGATCAACATCTGGGGAGCGGACCACCACGGTTATATCCCTCGTATGAAGGCAGCGATCGAGGCGTTAGGCTATAGCCGGGATGCACTTGAAGTTGAAATCATCCAGCTCGTCCATTTGTACAAGAATGGCGAGAAGATGAAGATGAGCAAGCGTACAGGTAAGGCCGTCACAATGCGTGACCTGATTGATGAAGTTGGCCTGGATGCAGTTCGTTACTTCTTCGCGATGAGAAGCGCGGACACTCATATGGACTTCGACCTTGATTTGGCCGTATCTCAGTCCAATGAAAACCCAGTATTCTACGCACAGTATGCACATGCTCGTATTAACAGCATCCTGCGTTCTGCAGCAGAGCAAGGTTTGATTTTTGACATCGAGGCAGATTTCAAGCACATCCAGTCCGAGAAGGAAATCGACCTGCTGAAAAAGCTAGGCGAATTCCCGCTGGCCGTTGCCGAAGCAGCACAGAAGCGCATGCCGCATCGAATCTCTAACTACATTTTCGAACTGGCATCCGTATTCCACAGCTTCTACAACGCTGAGAAAGTATTGGATCTGGACAATAAAGAAAGAACAGTGGCCCGCCTGTCACTGATCAAAACTGCGCAGATCACATTGAAGAATGCACTTGAAATAATTGGAGTATCTGCTCCGGAGAAGATGTAAGTTGAAAATAGTGAGACCCAGCCGAAGATGGTTGGGTCTCTTTTTGGAATTGGAAAAAATCAAGCGGAATTTCCAATTCGCTATAAAAATTAGAAAGTCGCTATAAAAAGTTGAGTTTCGCTATAATATTCAAATTCTCGCTATAAAAAGTTTTTTCCGCTATAAAATCAAGATTTCCGCTATAAAAATGAGTTCCCCGCTATAAAGTCAAATTTTTTTCATAAAAAAACATGCTATTTTATGTCTTCCACTCCAAAACAGCTCCGCCAATCCGTTTAACTCCCCGTATTTTAGCCAAATCCTCAACCAGCTTGAGCGCTGCTTTGTCTTTCTCTTTCGCTTCGATCATGAAATCGACATCCTGGCCGATGCCGCGCAGTATACCAATCAATGGCAGGATGAATTCTGAGTCAACATAATCCGAATGTGATCGATATGCTTTTTCCGATTTAGGGGAGGAGATATGGATTTTAGGCTTCAGGCCAGTTCGTTCCCAGGTTGCGAAGCCGGCGGGAAGTAACTTTTCCAGGGAACCCTCACAAAGATTAGCCATATGGTGATGATAATCGAACATGAATGGCACATCCTCTTTCAAGCATGCTGTCAGTGTTTCTTCTGCATTGTACGTTTTATCATCATTTTCAAGCGTGGTGATTTTTTTGATATACGCTGGCAGCTTGGCGAAGTTTTCATGGAAGCGCAAAATTGTTTCTTCTTTGTTTCCGTATGCTCCGCCAATATGGATATTGATGATTGCTTCCATTTCCAGTCCCATTGCTTTCAGCATGCCATAATGGTATTCCATATCAAGAATCGCATTTGCAGTTACTTCTTCCCTTGGAGATGTGAACAAGGTGAACTGGTTCGGATGAAAACTCGTCCTCACCCCATGCTTTTTCACTAATGCGCCTATCTCAAGCCATTTATCCCGAAACGGAGTGACATAATCCCATTTAACCTCCGGATGGGTTGCCAACGGCGCAATCGAGCTTGAAAAGCGATACAAGGGAATATTATGGGCGATATTGTAGTGTATCATTCTTTCTGTGTTCACCAGGTTCTGGTAGGTTACGGAAAGCAACTTTTCATGCCGTTCTTCCTTTGGCAGCTGACTGTAACGAGCGAATGTAAGTGCCTTGGAGGGAGATGCATCCCACAGGCTGATGGCGGTGGATACATAGCCCAACCGAATAATCATAGGTACACTCCTTCAATGCCTGGATGCCGGTTCTTTTACAAAAAGTAGGATATTGTACTCGCTGCTTTTTCCTTCAGCAGCGCACGGTTGAAATCATCCAATGCAGCCTTCCTTGAGTTCAGGATATCTTCTGTCAAAATCCTTTTAACTTTTTTTATAAAAGCAACATCATAAATCAGGCAGTTCAATTCATAATTCAAGAACATGCTTCTTTTATCGAAATTGGCGGTGCCAACGTCACAAACCTCATCATCCACTAGCAGGACCTTTGCATGGTAAAAGCCATTTAAATACTGGTAGATTTCGGCTCCATCTTTGATCAGAGTCCTCAGATATGGATGTGATGCTTCTTTGACAAGTACATGGTCGGAAACGAGCGGGACAAGCACCGTAACTGATACACCTCTTGTGATCGCATCCCTTAATAAATTGAAAACCCTTTTACTCGGGATGAAGTACGGTGTCCCGATGAAAATAGAGGTCTTTGCATTGCTAATCAGGTCAGACATCATTTCCTCAAGCAGGATGCCTTCAGTAGGAACGATCTGATGCTGAATTGCTCCTTTTTCAAGAGCAGGGAAGTAGACTATGTTTTGCAGCAGATTGACTTTTGCCGCTGCATGCCAATCCTCAAGGAACTCTGACTGCAGATCAGTGACTCCTTCACCCGTCATTTTCAGATGGTAATCACGCCAAGGAGACAGTTTCGGATCATGATTGTTATATTCTTCGCCGATATTGAAGCCGCCGAGATAAGCGATCTGTCCATCAATTACGGTGATCTTCCGGTGATTCCGCACCTGAGAAGAATAAAACAGGAAAGGCAATTTGGGCATTTGGGAATAGGCGAACTCCACTCCAGCAGCCTTCAGCGAGTTTATTGTTTTGCGCTTTAGCCCGCTGCCCACCCAATCAACCATAAGGCGGACCTCGACCCCGGCTTTAACTTTTTCTTTTAAAATAGTGAGAAATTCCTGGCTGATTTTATCATCCTGGACGATGTAAAACAAAATATGAATGTGCTGCTTTGCATTTTTTAGTTCCGAAAAAAGGTCATCGAACAATTTAGGACCTTCCGCAAAAATGGCAAGGTTGCTTTTCCGGACTGGCAACGTATTTGTTTTGGCACTTGCCAGATGCTTTTTCCTGCCAAGCGTGAAGTCTGCGTAGAGCCATAGGACCAGCCCTGCTATTATTGCAATCAAAATCCATCCAAAATTCATAGCAATTCGGCTCCCTTGAAAGTATTTCTTTTATTTTTGCCGAAATTGCTTCATATATGTTAAGTTCCTGTAAAAGAGGAAGTGTAAACAATTTTCAGAAATGAAAGGAAATGAGTTGACTGAATGCTCATTCATTATATAATGTAGTTAAAGGTATATTCAGAAAATTTGTTTGGTTAAAAATTTTCGTCCAAAAATCAGCATCGAAAGGGGTAAATGATTTTATGAACGGTCTGCTATGGATTAATCTTATCGCGTTCTTACTTGTAACCGCTTACGCTGTCAGCTTGTTTGTATACGTGGTAAAGACGAGAATCGAGTACATCAAGCTCGGCAAGAAATCAGAGTTTGATGATGATATCAAGGATCGCTGGAGAAGAATCCTTGTCCATGTATTTGGCCAGAAAAGGCTTTTGAAGGACAAGAAAAGCGGTGCGATCCACGTTATGTTTTTCTATGGATTTCTTCTTGTCCAGTTTGGGGCAATTGATTTTATCTGGAAAGGAATCAAGCCTGGCTCGCATTTGCCATTAGGCCCTTTATATCCAGGTTTCACGTTTTTTCAGGAGCTCGTTACGCTTACAATTCTTGTAGCGGTAGTATGGGCTTTTTACCGCCGTTATGTTGAAAAGCTTGTCCGTCTGAAGCGCGGCTTCAAGAACGGGCTCGTATTGCTGTTCATAGGCGGATTGATGCTTTCTGTATTGCTCGGAAACGGTATGAGCATGATCTGGCACGGCCATGAAGGAACATGGACTGAACCGGTCGCATCACTTATTGCGGCAGCATTCAGCGGAATTCCTCAGGCAGCTGCCATCACGATTTTCTATATCGCATGGTGGATTCATTTGCTGTTCTTGCTTGCGTTCCTGGTATACGTACCGCAGTCCAAGCATGCTCACTTGATCGCCGGTCCAGCCAATGTTTATTTAACAAGGGTTGATTCACCCGGAAAGATTACAAAGATCGATTTTGAAGATGAAACACAGGAAACATTCGGTGCCGGTAAAATCACTGATTTCAATTACGAGCAGATGATTGACTTCTATGCTTGTGTAGAATGCGGACGCTGTACGAATATGTGTCCAGCAACAGGCACTGGGAAAATGCTGTCGCCAATGGACTTGATCGTCAAGCTGCGTGACCATTTGACGCTTCACGGTGCCGCTGTCACTTCCAAGCAGCCTTGGGTTCCGACATTTGCTTTTTCTAACACAAAGGGCAACCAGATTGCATTGGCAGCAGCAGGTCAGGGTGCAAATGAAGCTGCAGCAGGCCTTGCTTACAGCCCAAGCATGATCGGCGACGTCATCACAGAAGAAGAAATCTGGGCATGTACAACTTGCCGAAACTGTGAAGACCAGTGTCCGGTTATGAACGAACACGTTGACAAAATCATCGACCTCCGTCGTTATCTTGTATTGACTGAAGGTAAGATGGACGCTGACGCACAGCGCGCGATGACGAATATCGAGCGCCAGGGCAACCCTTGGGGCTTGAACCGTAAGGAAAAAGAAAACTGGCGCGAGCTTCGCGATGATGTAGTCATTCCTACGGTAAAAGAAATGAAAAAGGCAGACGAAGAATTCGAATACTTATTCTGGGTTGGTGCGATGGGTTCATTTGACAACCGCAGCCAGAAGATCGCCCTTTCGTTTGCTAAGTTATTGAACGAAGCAGGAGTCAAGTTCGCGATTCTTGGAAACAAGGAGAAGAACTCCGGCGATACACCACGCCGCCTTGGTAACGAGTTCCTATTCCAGGAGCTTGCAACAAAGAATATCGAAGAATTCGAGAAAAATGAAGTGAAGAAGATCGTGACGATTGACCCTCACGCATACAATATCTTTAAGAACGAATATCCTGATTTCGGCTTTGAGGGCGAGGTTTACCACCATACTGAGCTGCTTGCACAATTAGTGAAAGAAGGAAAGCTGGTTCCGAAGCATGCAGTGAACGAAACGATCACTTTCCATGATTCCTGCTACCTTGGACGCTATAACGAAGTATATGACGCACCGCGTGATATCCTCAAGGCGATCCCAGGTGTGGATCTGAAGGAAATGGAACGTAACCGTGATACAGCAATGTGCTGTGGCGCTGGCGGCGGCTTGATGTGGATGGAAGAAGAAACAGGTCACAGAATCAATGTATCCCGTACAGAACAGGCACTTGCTGTGAATCCATCCGTCATCAGTTCCGGATGCCCATACTGCCTGACAATGCTCTCCGATGGAACAAAAGCGAAGGAAGTAGAAGAAAACGTCGATACTCTAGACGTAGCAGAACTACTTGAAAAATCCGTTTTCGGTGAAATCAAACCGCTTGTTTCTTAAGGTTTTAAGTGGTTTTCATTTATGAACGAGTTTGTTTGCATGGATGTAGCGCAATTTTGATTTTTAAAGCCAGTTGATTGGAGTGGAAGGCGCGTAGACTCCTCCGAAAATGCTAACGCATTTCCATCGTGCGTGGGCAGGTTCGAGGAAGCTAAATCAATGTCCTGCGGGAGCATGGGTCAGGGGAGACCCCGCAGGAGTGAAACGACGAGGAGGCTCCCCGAGCCACCCGCGGAAAGCGAAGCGCCTGGAACGGAAATCAACAGCCTTATTTAGAGGGAAAAATAATAATTAAAACATGAATAGTAGAAGTTGACTCACAGTAAAAATTCGATATAAGACAGAATTTTTAGCAAAGTGTTTCAATTTCTACTATTTTTAAAGTAAAATGAATAATATAATAAAGCGCTTACATTAACCTTCAGCAAGAAACCACCTTAGAACCTCACAGAATCAATTGCTTGCTTATTTTTTAGGACCAGTTTCGAGCGAGCGTTCAGTCAATCAAAAAAGACTGGACTGAAATTTATTTTTCATTTTCCAAAATTAATAGATTGAAAGGGAGAGATGACAATGGGGAAGACAGTCATTTTAGCAGGAGCTAGAACACCATTTGGCAAGCTTGGCGGAGCTTTGAGCGGATTCACGGCGAGCCAGCTTGGGGGAATCGCCGTAAAAGAAGCAATGGCACGCGCGGAAGTAAAGCCAGAAGAAATCGGTGAGGTCATTCTTGGCACAGTATTGCAGGGAGGCCAGGGACAGCTCCCTTCACGCCAGGCTGCAAGAGAAGCTGGAATCCCGTGGGAAGTAAAAACGGAAACAATCAATAAGGTTTGTGCATCAGGCATGCGCAGCTTGACGCTTGGAGATCAGATCATTCGCGCTGGAGACGAGGAAGTGATTGTTGCCGGCGGAATGGAGTCGATGAGCAACGCACCATATATTCTTCCGAAAGCACGCTGGGGCTTCAGAATGGGAGACGGCCAGGTGAAGGATTTGATGATCCATGATGGACTGACTTGCAGCTTCAAGGGAGTTCACATGGGCACTTACGGAAATGACGTTGCGAAAGAATATGAAATCAGCCGCGACGAGCAGGATGAGTGGTCATATCGCAGTCACCAGAAGGCAATTGAAGCGATAGAATCAGGCAAGCTTGCTGAGGAAATCGTTCCGGTTGAAGTGCCGCAGCGAAAGGGCGACCCAATCTTGGTCCAGCATGATGAAGCACCAAGGAAGGATACATCAGTTGAAAAGCTAGCTAAGTTAGGTCCAGTTTTCAACTCAGATGGCACGATTACTGCAGGTAATGCACCAGGAATCAATGACGGCGCGGCGGCCCTCGTGCTGATGAGCGAAGAGCGAGCACAGCGTGAAGGCAGGACACCGCAGGCAGTCATCCTTGGGCATGCAGCCATCGCAACAGAAGCGAAGGACTTCCCGAAGACACCTGGAATTGTCATCAATGAGTTATTGAAAAAGACCGGCAAGTCGCTGGAAGAAATCGATCTTTTTGAAATCAACGAAGCCTTTGCTGCAGTCGCATTGACGAGTGGACGCATTGCGAACCTTGATCCGGAAAAGGTCAATGTGAACGGCGGTGCGGTGGCCCTTGGCCATCCTATCGGAGCAAGTGGGGCACGCATCATCCTTACTTTGATGCATGAACTGAAGCGCCGCGGCGGCGGGGTCGGCATTGCGGCGATCTGCTCGGGCGGAGGCCAGGGAGACGCAGTGATGATTGAGGTACCGAAGCAATAAGAATAATTGGCGAGAGGGCAATGGAAAATTGTCCTCCGTTGAGATGATTTTTATAGGAGGAGATAGAATGAGTGTGAAAAAAATCATGGTAATTGGTGCAGGACAAATGGGTTCAGGTATTGCCCAGGTATGTGCCCAGGCAGGATACGATGTGTTTTTGAATGACCTGAAGCCAGAATTTGTTGAACGTGGTCTTTCAGGCATCAAGAAAAACCTCGGCCGTCAGGTAGACAAAGGGCGAATGACAGCTGAACAGCTTGATGTGATTGTCGGAAGAATTACTGCCTCTTCAGACCTGCAGGATGCCAAAAATGCAGACCTTATCATTGAAGCAGCGGTTGAAAATATGGACATCAAGGCAAAAATCTTTGCCCAGCTTGATGAAATTGCACCTGAACATGCAATCCTTGCTTCCAATACATCATCATTACCGATCACCGAAATCGCTGCAGCGACAAAGCGTCCGGAAAAAGTCATTGGCATGCACTTCATGAATCCGGTGCCGGTCATGAAGCTCGTCGAAATCATCCGCGGTCTGGCGACTGCAGATGAAGTTTATCAAACAATCGAAGACATCACAAAAACATTGGAAAAAGTCCCTGTTGAAGTGAACGACTTCCCTGGCTTCGTTTCTAACCGCATTTTGATGCCGATGATCAATGAAGCAATCTACACCTTGTACGAGGGAGTAGCAACCAAGGAAGCGATCGACGATGTTATGAAGTTAGGCATGAACCACCCAATGGGACCGCTGACTCTAGCAGACTTCATTGGCCTTGATACTTGCCTCTACATTATGGAAACACTTCACGAAGGCTTTGGCGATGACAAATACCGCCCTTGCCCACTATTAAGGAAATACGTAAAAGCAGGCTGGTTAGGCAAAAAATCAGGCCGCGGTTTCTACACATACGAGTAATTATTTTTCGTGAATCCGTCCTTACAAAAATTTTTGTCTGGACGTGGGGAGGGTTAAGAATGAATCTGAGATTTACAGAAGAGCAGGAAATGATGCGCAAAATGGTGCGAGATTTCGCACAAACCGAAATAGCACCATTTGTTGAAAAAATGGAAGAGGGCGAGTTCCCGAGGGAGATTTTAAAGAAGATGGGCGAGCTTGGCCTGATGGGAATACCGGTTCCCGAAAAGTATGGCGGATCGGAGATGGATTTCATCTCCTACATCATCGCGATCCATGAAATATCAAAGGTCAGCGCCACAGTTGGCGTCATCCTATCTGTCCATACTTCAGTCGGAACGAATCCGATCTTGTATTTTGGTACGGAAGAACAAAAGAAGAAATATGTTCCTAAGCTGGCTGCAGGCGAATACCTCGGCGCATTCTGTCTGACAGAACCAAGTGCCGGCTCTGATGCTGCAGGCCTGAAAACAAGGGCGGTCAAGAAAGATGGACACTATGTGTTGAACGGCTCGAAGGTGTTCATCACGAACGGCGGCGAAGCAGACGTGTATATTGTATTCGCTTCTACTAATCCCGAAGCAGGTCCAAAAGGCGTTTCCGCTTTTATCGTTGAAAAAGACACACCGGGCTTCATCGTTGGCAAGGATGAGCACAAAATGGGACTTTACGGCTCACGCACAGTCCAGCTGACATTTGAAGACATGAAGGTGCCAGAAGAAAACTTGCTTGGCCAGGAAGGCGAAGGGTTCAAAATCGCCATGAGCAATCTTGACTCCGGACGCATCGGCATCGCTGCTCAGGCTCTCGGTATTGCAGAAGCTGCATTGGAAGCGGCGACTGACTACGCAAAAGAAAGAGTCCAGTTCGGCAAGCCAATCGCTGCCCAGCAAGGCGTCGGATTCAAGCTGGCAGACATGGCAACATCCGTCGAAGCTGCAAAACTATTAATCTATCGCGCTGCTCAGTTACGCTCAGAGGGTCAAAAATGCGGAATTGAAGCCTCGATGGCAAAGCTTTTCACATCACGCACAGCAGTCGAAGTCACCACAGAAGCCATCCAGGTATTCGGCGGCTACGGCTATACAAAAGAATACCCAGTCGAACGCTACTTCCGCGACGCCAAAGTAACCGAGATTTATGAAGGAACAAGCGAGATTCAGAAGATTGTTATTAGCAAGCAGTTATAAGCCCTTTAATTATGACATGTTGAGCTGTGGAAGCCGAAAAGCTGTCAAGAAAAGCCCGGAATCATGACAGGTTTGGCTGTGAACGCAGAAAAGCTGTCAAGAAAAGCTCGTAATTATGACAGGTTGAGCTGTGGAAGCAGAAAAGTTGTCAAGAAAAGCCCGGAATCGTGACAGGTTAGGCAGTGAAATCCGAAAAGCTGTCAAGAAAAGCTCGTAATTATGACAGCTTAGGCAATGGAAGCAGAAAAGCTGTCAAGACAAGCCTGGAATCGTGACAGGTTAGGGTGTGGAAGCCGAAAAGCTGTCAAGAAAAACCCGGAATCATGACAGGTTGGGCAGAGGAAGCAGAAAAGTTGTCATGAAAAGCGCGGAATCGTGACAGGTTTGGCTGTGGAAGCCGAAAAGTTGTCAAGAAAAACCCGGAATCGTGACAAGTTTGGCATCGGAAGCCGGAAAGCTGTCAATAAAACTATCTGTTTCCAGGTTTTTAAACCAATCATCAATCTACACACAAGATGGATGTAACTTCAAACTAAATAATCCAATTAAACAGTAACGGAGGAAACAAAAATGAATTTTCGATTATCCGAAGAACATGAAATGATCCGAAAAATGGTCCGTGATTTTGCGAGGAATGAAGTGGCTCCGACAGCTGCAGAGCGTGATGAAGAGGAGCGCTTTGACCGCGAAATTTTTGACAAGATGGCTGAGCTTGGCCTGACTGGTATTCCATGGCCGGAAGAGTACGGCGGAATTGGCTCCGACTATCTTGCATACTGCATCGCGGTTGAGGAATTATCCCGTGTTTGTGCGTCCACTGGCGTAATGCTGTCAGCACACACATCACTTGCTGGCTGGCCGATCTACAAGTTCGGAAACGAAGAGCAGAAGCAAAAATACTTGCGTCCAATGGCTGAAGGAAAAAGCATCGGCGCATACGGCCTGACTGAGCCAGGAAGCGGTTCGGATGCTGGTGCGATGAGAACGACTGCCAAGGAAGATGGAGACCATTATGTATTGAACGGTTCAAAAATCTTCATAACAAACGGAGGCGTTGCAGACGTTTATGTGGTGTTCGCGTTGACAGATCCATCTAGCAAGCATAAAGGAACGACTGCGTTCATCGTTGAAAGCAATTTCCCAGGATTCTCTGTCGGAAAGAAGGAGAAAAAGCTGGGCATCCGTTCATCTCCTACAACGGAAATCATTTTTGAAGATTGCCGCGTGCCAAAGGAAAATATCCTAGGTGAAGTCGGCGATGGTTTCAAAATCGCAATGATGACGCTTGATGGTGGCCGTAATGGAATCGCGGCACAGGCTGTCGGAATCGCACAGGGTGCTCTTGATGCAGCTGTCGATTACGCGAAAGAACGTCAGCAATTTGGCAAGCCAATCGCAGCGAACCAGGGTATTGGCTTCAAACTGGCTGATATGGCTACATCTGTTGAGGCTTCAAGACTATTAACCTACCAGGCGGCATGGCTTGAGTCTGAAGGTCTTCCATACGGCAAGGAGTCGGCGATGTCGAAATTGTTTGCCGGTGACACAGCGATGAAGGTCACAACTGAAGCTGTACAGGTATTCGGCGGCTACGGATACACGAAGGATTATCCGGTTGAACGCTTCATGCGCGACGCGAAAATCACGCAAATCTATGAAGGAACACAGGAAATCCAGCGTCTTGTTATCTCCAGGATGCTGACGAAATAACAAGGCGGGTAGATGTTGATGAAAAAGCGAGAAGTGCAGGCGTCGGTAAAAGATGAGCGACTTGTGAAAAAAAGGCGCGACCAGATGATTAAAGGAGCCGTTACCCTTTTCAAGCAGAAGGGCTTCCACCGTACGACGACCAGAGAGATTGCCCGGGCTTCAGGCTTTAGCATCGGCACCCTTTATGAATATATCCGCACGAAGGAAGATGTGCTTTATCTTGTCTGTGACAGCATCTATGACGAGGTTCGCGACCGCCTTCAGGAAAATCTCGACACCAATCAGGGAACGCTTGAGAGCCTGAAGGTAGGGATTGCGAATTACTTCAAGGTCATGGATGACCTTCAGGACGAAGTGCTCGTCATGTATCAGGAGGTAAAGTCGTTAACGAAGGATGCCCTTCCTTACGTGCTGAAAAAAGAGATTGAAATGGTGGGGATGTTTGAGGATGTCATCCAGCGCTGCGTCGAAAACGGCGAGCTTGATCTGGATGAAAAACATGTAAAAATCATTGCCCATGATATTTTCGTCCAGGGACAGATGTGGGGATTCCGCCGCTGGGCGCTGCAAAAACTGTATACTCTCGAAGAGTATACAGAGCTTCAGACCGAACTGCTTTTTAAGGGGATCAAGGGGTCGGAAATGAAATTAGGAACAGGGGGAACAAAATGAGTATGCAGGAAACATATAAGCCAAAGAACCATATTCGCTTTGTGACAGCTTCAAGCTTGTTTGACGGCCATGATGCCTCAATCAATATAATGCGCAGGATTATCCAGGCAATGGGTGGCGAGGTCATCCACCTTGGACACAACCGCTCCGTTGAGGAGGTCGTCAATGCCGCGATCCAGGAGGATGCACAGGGAATTGCGATCTCTTCCTATCAGGGCGGGCACGTTGAATATTTTAAGTATATGTATGACTTGCTGAAGGAAAAAGGCGCTTCCCATATCCGCATTTATGGCGGTGGCGGCGGTGTTATCATTCCTCGGGAAATAAAAGAGCTTCATGAATACGGAATTGCGAGGATTTTTTCTCCAGAAGACGGCAGAAAATATGGCCTTAACGGCATGATCGAGCAGATGATCAAGGAATGTGATTTCCCAACCGTAACTCCAGAAGGCGTCGAGGAGATCGAAAAGCTTGAGGCTGGAGACCCGAATGCCGTTGCTAAGCTAATCACGCTTGCCGAGCAGCATGTCGGTTCGGAAAAAGAAACAGCAGCTGCTGTTGAAACACTGATGGAAAAAGTAAAGACGTTGTCAAAATCCGTTCCGGTTGTCGGTATCACTGGTACAGGGGGAGCGGGAAAAAGCTCATTGACCGATGAATTGATCAGAAGATTCATCAATGAGATTCCAGAAAAGCGGGTAGCGATTTTATCAGTCGACCCTACTAAACAGAAAACAGGCGGCGCACTTCTCGGCGACCGCATCCGCATGAACGCGATTTTCTCTCCGCGCGTTTATATGCGCAGCCTTGCGACAAGACAATCCAGGTCAGAATTATCGCTGGCAATTAAAGATGCGATCGATGTTGTAAAAGCTGCAGGCTTTGATTTGGTCATCGTCGAAACAAGCGGGATTGGACAGGGCAATGCAGGAATCACCGACGTGTGCGATGTTTCGATGTATGTGATGACGAGCGAATTCGGAGCGCCGTCACAGCTTGAAAAAATCGACATGATTGATTATGCAGACCTGATCGTCATCAATAAATTCGAACGCAAAGGCTCTGAGGATGCAAAGCGCCAGGTGCAAAAGCAGTATCAGCGCAGCCATCTGTTCTGGGACAAAGAATTGGACGAAATGCCTGTCTACGGCACGATCGCCAGCCAGTTCAATGACCCGGGCACAAACGCGTTATTTGCGGCATTGGTCAATAAGATCAATGAAAAAGCAGGGACGGATTGGACGACATCTTTCTCTACTAATGCAGTAGTTGAAAAACAGAATGTCATCATCCCGAATGACCGCCGCTATTACCTGCGTGAGATCTCCGAAACAGTCCGCGGCTACCATAAGCTTGCTGCGGAGCAGGCAGACCTCGCGCGCAGATTGTTCCAGTTGGAAGGAACAATCGAGGTGGTTAAAGAACGTGAAACAAACAGCGAAGTGCTATCTTCTCTTCAGGTGCTGAAGGAAGAAGTAGAGAAGAAGCTGACGCCAGAATCGAAACATATCATCGAAAACTGGGAAGCCTTGAAGAAAAAGTACAGTGCTGACCAGTTCGTGACGAAAATCCGCGATAAGGAAATTGTCACTGAGCTAAGAACGAAGAGTCTTTCAGGTTTGAGCATCCCTAAAGTGGCATTGCCAAAGTACAAGGATTACGGCGAGATTTTGCGCTGGGTATACCTTGAGAACGTACCAGGAAGTTTCCCGTATACAGCGGGCGTTTTCCCGTTCAAGCGCGAAGGTGAGGATCCAAAGCGCCAGTTTGCTGGTGAAGGGACACCGGAACGAACGAATCGCCGCTTCCATTACTTGTCCAAAGACGACACTGCTAAGCGTTTGAGCACGGCTTTTGACTCCGTTACATTATACGGTGAGGATCCTGATTACCGTCCAGATATTTACGGTAAGGTCGGCGAGAGCGGCGTCAGCGTTTGTTCGCTTGATGACATGAAAAAGCTGTATGCAGGCTTTGACCTTTGCCATCCATCAACATCTGTGTCGATGACAATCAACGGACCGGCACCAATCATCCTGGCAATGTTCATGAACACGGCAGTTGAACAGCAGGTAGAAAAGAAAGAACAAGAGCTTGGCCGCAAACTGAATGAAGAAGAATTTGCACAAGTGAAGGAAATGACACTACAGACAGTACGCGGAACTGTCCAGGCAGATATCTTAAAAGAAGACCAGGGACAGAATACTTGTATCTTCTCTACTGAATTCGCGCTAAGAATGATGGGCGATATCCAGCAATATTTTATCGACGAGAAGGTTCGAAACTATTATTCTGTTTCGATTTCCGGCTATCATATTGCCGAGGCAGGAGCGAACCCGATTTCCCAGCTGGCCTTCACGCTTTCAAATGGCTTCACGTATGTTGAATACTATTTGAGCAGAGGCATGAACATCGATGATTTTGCGCCAAACCTGAGCTTCTTCTTCTCAAACGGCCTCGATCCTGAGTATTCCGTGATCGGTCGTGTTGCCCGCCGTATCTGGGCGACTGTCATGAAGAACAAGTACGGCGCAAATGAGCGAAGCCAGAAGCTGAAGTATCATATCCAGACATCTGGACGTTCACTGCACGCACAGGAAATCGACTTCAACGACATCCGTACGACGCTTCAGGCTTTGATGGCATTGCACGATAACTGCAACTCGCTTCATACAAATGCTTATGACGAAGCGATCACAACGCCGACGGAAGAATCTGTTCGCCGCGCAATGGCCATCCAGATGATCATCACGAAGGAGCATGGATTGACGAAAAACGAAAATCCGCTCCAGGGCGCCTTCATCATTGAAGAATTGACTGATCTGGTAGAGGAAGCAGTCCTTCAGGAATTTGAACGGATCAATGACCGCGGCGGCGTGCTTGGTGCAATGGAAACACAGTACCAGCGCGGGAAAATCCAGGATGAGTCGATGTACTACGAGATGAAGAAGCATTCAGGAGAGCTGCCGATCATCGGTGTGAACACATACCTGAATCCAAATCCTCCATCCGAGGAAGAAATCGACAAGATGGAGCTTGCACGTGCGACGAAAGAAGAAAAAGAAACCCAAATCCGTAACCTTGAATCCTTCAAAGGCAAAAACAAGGATCAATCCGAAGCAGCACTCGACCGACTGAAAGAGGCAGCAGTCAGCGGCGGCAACATCTTCGCTGAATTGATGGAGACGGTTAAATACGCAAGCCTCGGACAAATCACAAGGGCACTATATGAAGTTGGCGGCCAGTTCCGCAGGAATATGTAAAGAAAAAAGCTAATGGTCAAAAATTGGCTATAGTGGAAACAGCAACTTTAGATTAAGACTGCTTCAAAAAGATTATGGTTTGAAAAGGAATTATTGATAAATAAGTTGATTGGAACGGAAGGGTGCGAGACTCCTGCGGGAGCAGCGTGAAGGTGAGACCCCGCAGGCGCTATAGCGCTGAGGAGGCTCACCGCACGCCCCGCGGAAAGCGAAGCGTCCTGGAGTGGAAATCAACTTATTAAACTTAACAAAAAAGAAAGCAGTATTGTTTAAAAACAAAAGCGATGGTGTATAAAGGTAGGACGTGGCATTAGAGCTTTTTGCAAAGGATCTAGATTGGGCAAGGTGGCTTGTAGGAAAACTATAAGCCATCTTGCATTTTGTTATGCTCTTTTCGTAAACTAGCATTAGCCTATTAATAATCATTAATAGCTCCAGCTTCTATGAAGCGAGCACGAATATAAGATAACATTTGGTTCAAAAAACAACTTTTAAAGAATTTTTCATATCTTTTACCAAATAATCTTATATAATCTAGATATCAGCTAATACATACGACCTACTTCAGGATGTGAAATTTGTGAGATCGGTGTTATTAACGGCAGGGGCTGTTATGGCAGCTGCAGCCATGTATTATCTTTACCAGCGTCAGCTTGGGGCAATATCTTTTTTCATTCTTTCGATTGTTTTCTTTTTCCTGGCTTTTTCCCAGCTTAAAAAGAGAAAAAGGACTGGCAGCAGGAAAGCGGATAATGAAAGTGAAAAAAGGTGAGAAAAGCACAGATAAAACTGGCATAAAGGTTTAGAATTTGTTTATAATGTAGAATATGCATTCTGGGATATTTTCCTTGTTTTCGGACGCAAGGCCGGGTAAGGCCTGGAATAGAGAAAGGAAGTGCGAAAATTGAGTTTAAAACATTACTCAAAAGAAGAGCTTCAAGAAATGTCACTGATTGAAGTTGCCTATGAAATTTTAAAAGAAAAGAAGCAAGCGATCACGTTCCAAGAGCTGATGGCTGAAATCAAGAAGACTCTTAAATTGGACGAGGCTGTAGTAACCGAAAAAATGGTTCAATTCTATACAGATATAAACATAGATGGACGTTTCATGTCCCAGAGTGAAAGCCGCTGGGGACTGCGCGTTTGGTATCCTGTTGACCAAATCGAAGAAGATAATGTGACGACAGTCAAGCCTAAGAAGAAGAAAGGCAAGAAGGCTGTCGATGAGGATGACCTCGATCTTGACGGATTCGATGAAATCGATGAGGAAGATCTTGACTTCGATGATGACATCGATGAATTTGATGAAGATGATGACGATGATGCTCTCGACGATGACGATGATGATGATGATGAAGACTTCGATGAGGATCTTGAAGACACTGATGACTTCGAGGACGAAGAAGAGTTATTAGAAGACGAAGAAGAAGATCTTCCACTTGAAGACGAAGATGCTGACGAGGACGAAGAACTGTAATTAACAGCTTGACTTTTACCAGGGCCGGCTGTAGAATACTTTTTGGGCTCCTTAAAAAAGGACGATTATGTAAAACAGCTACAAAACGCTCCCCATACTATGTATGCGGGGCGTTTTTTTTATTTTGTGCAGATTGTTGAAAACCCCCGGTTAAATTGGCTTGCGGGCCGAATGAAAAGGTTGAAAAATTTATTAATAAATCAATTAAACAGGTACATATTGTACAAACTGTTTGATGAGGGGGATTACACAAATGGCAAAGTATATTTTTGTAACAGGCGGCGTAGTTTCGTCATTAGGTAAGGGGATTACGGCAGCATCTCTTGGAAGATTGCTGAAGAACAGGGGTATGAACGTAACAATCCAGAAATTCGATCCATACATCAACGTGGACCCTGGGACAATGAGCCCTTACCAGCATGGTGAAGTATTCGTTACTGACGATGGTGCTGAAACGGATCTGGACCTTGGCCACTACGAGCGTTTCATCGATATTAACCTTAACAAGTACTCAAACGTGACGACAGGAAAAATCTACTCGACTGTCTTGAAAAAAGAACGCCGCGGTGACTACTTGGGCGGAACTGTGCAGGTTATCCCGCATATCACGAATGAAATCAAAGACCGCGTTTTCCGTGCTGGAAAAGAAACAGGCGCAGACGTTGTCATCACAGAAATCGGCGGTACAGTAGGGGACATCGAATCATTGCCTTTCCTTGAAGCAATCCGCCAGATCAAGAACGATGTTGGCCGTGACAATGTCATGTATATCCACTGTACGTTAGTTCCTTATATCAAGGCGGCTGGTGAAATGAAGACGAAGCCAACTCAGCACAGCGTAAAAGAACTTCGCAGTCTTGGTATCCAGCCAAACATCATCGTTCTTCGTACCGAAATGCCGATTTCACAGGACATGAAAGACAAGATTGCTCTTTTCTGTGACATCGATAAGGATGCGGTAATTGAAGCGGCAGATGCGGATACTTTATATTCTATCCCTCTTGCCTTGCAGGATCAGAAGATGGACCAGCTTGTATGCGACCACTTCAAGCTTGATTGTGGCGAAGCGGACATGACTGAGTGGAATGCGCTAGTTGAGAAAGTAACGCATCTTTCAGGTAAAACGAGAATTGCCCTTGTTGGTAAATATGTTGAACTTCAAGACGCTTACATTTCAGTAGTTGAATCATTGAAGCATGCTGGATACGCATTTGACAGTGATATCGAAATCAAGTGGGTCAACTCTGAGGAAGTAACAGCAGAAAACGTCGTTGAGTTGCTGAATGACGCTGACGGAATCCTTGTTCCTGGAGGCTTTGGCGACCGTGGTATCGAAGGGAAGATCCTTGCGACCAAATACGCTCGTGAGAACAAAGTGCCGTTCTTTGGTATTTGCCTAGGCATGCAGCTTGCATCTGTTGAATTTGCACGCCACGTCCTTGGCTTGAAAGACGCTCACTCTGCGGAAATCATGCCAAGCACGCCATACCCGATCATCGACCTTCTTCCAGAACAGAAGGATATCGAAGATCTAGGCGGAACTCTACGTCTTGGACTGTATCCATGTAAGCTTGGTGAAGATACAAAAGCCTTCGCTGCTTACAACGACGATTTGATCTATGAGCGCCACCGTCATCGTTACGAGTTTAACAATGAATACCGCCAGGCGATGGAAAAAGAAGGATTCATCTTCTCTGGGACAAGCCCGGATGGCCGTTTGGTGGAAATCATCGAGCTTAAAGATCACCCATGGTTCCTTGCATCTCAGTTCCACCCGGAATTCACATCAAGACCAACACGCCCGCAGCCATTATTCAGGGACTTTATTGAAGCATCAATCAAGTCAAGTAAGTAATAGGCGGGAAAATAGCAAAAAGCCGGTGAAAAATCATCGGCTTTTTTGCGTTTATATAAATTTTAATAGAGCCAGTGGGTCAAAACCCTCAGTTAATACTCCTCTAAAATTTCCTCAATCGTGAATTTCAAGCCGAAGTAAATGTATAATGCGACGATGGAAGTAGGATAGCCGACTCTGTTGCCCATTTCATCAGGCAGAAGTCCTTTTTTCAATCTTAAATCGATGTGTACGTCAGCCAGAGTATTCAGGCCTGCGGCTTCATTTTCACCGCGAACCGTAGAGATAGCCACGAATGGAATCCCTTTTTCCTGCAAATCGCGCGCTGCTCCGACAGCCTCTTCGTCATCTGCAAAACGGCTTACAACCAAAACTCGGTCAGCAGCCTCAAGCTCGACATCCTCTGTGAAAATCGCCGCAGATTGCAATGGTTCCTCACCATAAACCGCTTCAAGGGCTACAGCCTGCATCTCCTTCGTACCGAAAATATAAACAGTTCCCTCGCCAGCTGAAGCCTGTGCAAGCAACCGCGCTCCGTCCTCGATCGAAAATTCTTCTTTTTCCTGAAGTCTGTTGAACAAACCTGTCAGCTGTGTCGAAAACATTTTTAACATAACAGCACCTCCGTTTTTGCCAATACTGATTATAAAGTACTACAATGGAAATGAAAAAGCATATGTCGAAAAATAAGTTTGAAAATATGGGAGGAATTTCAAGCTTTTTAACGAATTGTGTAAATGGGGATAAGACGAAACCATTTCCTGGATAAGCATATTTAACAATATACTACATTTATTAGGGGGAAGAGGCGGCATGAAAGAAAAAATACTAATTGTAGACGACCAGTTTGGCATCAGAATTCTACTTAATGAAGTGCTGCAAAAAGAAGGTTATCAAACGTATCAAGCTGCAAATGGCGTCCAGGCCCTGGATATCGTTAAAAAGCATCCACCAGATCTAGTTCTTTTGGACATGAAGATCCCTGGTATGGATGGAATTGAAATTTTAAAAAGAATGAAAGTAATCGATCCTGATATCCGCGTCATCATCATGACCGCTTACGGCGAGCTTGATATGATTCAGGAAGCCATGGATCTGGGTGCGCTGACCCACTTCGCAAAACCATTTGATATTGATGACATCCGCGCAGCAGTTAAAAAATATTCGCAAACCGTTTCTTAATTAAAGGCTCTTTTCTCAAACATTGTTGCTATTGAATACAAAATTGGATTGATTACCTATAGTCCTTCGTAAAGTTGACACTTTATATGAGAAAAGAGCATGCAAACTTCATACCGACCTGCAAAATGGGTATATATTACGTTAAAATCGGCTTTAAGATTTTAATAACAATCGGTACGAAAACAGCCTAATTAAAAAAGCTTACATAGAAATGTCCTCTCGAATTTTCGGAGGGCATTTCCTTTTAAAAAGTGGGTAAAAACGGAGTTTACAGACTAGTGAGATTATTGGTAACGCTTGCTTTATAGCATTTTTATGACACTTTCAAAAACAAGGCTTGAACAATGGTAATTCTGATTTTCTTTTGGTATGATACTTATGAATTCCACAGGATCATTCGTTTTGATGAATGCCATCTCGGGTACATAATCAAAAGCAGAGAAGGAAAACCTTTAAAATGGTAGCATTGTCAAAATGAAAATTGATCATAACGAAGGAGGAAAAAATATGCCTTTAGTTTCAATGACTGAAATGCTGAAAAAAGCGAATGCGGAAGGCTACGCTGTTGGGCAATTTAACTTAAATAACCTTGAATTTACTCAAGCGATCCTTCAGGCTGCAGAAGCTGAAAAATCGCCAGTTATCCTTGGTGTTTCCGAAGGCGCTGCACGCTACATGGGCGGCTTCAAAACAGTAGTAAAAATGGTAGAGGGATTGATGGAGGACTACAAAACAACAGTTCCTGTCGCAATTCACTTAGACCATGGTTCAAGCTTCGATAAGTGTAAAGAAGCAATCGATGCAGGTTTCACATCTGTTATGATTGATGCTTCACACGGTCCTTTCGAAGAGAACGTTGAAATCACTTCAAAAGTGGTAGAATACGCTCATTCAAAAGGTGTTTCTGTTGAAGCTGAATTGGGAGTAGTTGGCGGACAGGAAGATGACGTTGTTGCTGATGGCGTTATCTATGCTGACCCTAAAGAGTGTGAAGAACTTGTTCAGCGCACTGGCATCGACTGCCTGGCTCCTGCACTTGGTTCTGTACACGGCCCTTACAAAGGCGAACCAAACCTTGGTTTCAAGGAAATGGAAGAAATCAACAAGACTGCTGGCGTACCATTAGTATTGCACGGCGGAACTGGAATCCCAACAAAAGATATCCAGAAATCCATCTCGTTTGGAACTGCTAAAATCAACGTTAACACTGAAAATCAAATCGCTTCTGCTAAAGCAGTTCGTGAAACTCTTGCTGCAAAGCCTGAAGAATATGATCCACGTAAATACCTAGGACCAGCTCGCGACGCGATTAAGGAAACTGTAATCGGCAAAATGCGCGAATTTGGTTCTTCTAATAAAGCGTAATAGCATTAAAATTTTGTTATAATTAAAACCGCCTTACAATAAGGCGGTTTTTGTCCATTTATATCAGACTGAAAATTTTGTCGACTGGAGGCGTTTACAAATGAAGTTTTTTATCGATACTGCCAATATGGAAGAAATTCGCGAGGCATACACTCTTGGGATTTTATCCGGTGTCACAACAAACCCATCGCTTGTAGCAAAAGAGAAGAATGTAAAGTTTGAAGATCGCTTGAAGGAAATCACTGAATTAGTTCCTGGTTCTGTCAGCGCGGAAGTCATCGCACTAGATGCAGAAGGCATGATCAAAGAAGGGAAAGAGCTTGCTGCAATCGCTCCAAACATCACGATCAAAGTTCCGATGACCCCAGAAGGATTGAAGGCCGTTTCAGTATTCTCAAAAGAGGGAATCAAGACGAATGTAACATTGGTCTTCAGCGCAAACCAGGCTTTACTTGCAGCCAGAGCAGGAGCTACATACGTTTCCCCATTCCTGGGCCGCTTGGATGACATCGGCCATAACGGACTCGACCTGATTTCAACGATTGCCGAAATCTTCACAATCCACGGAATCGACACAGAAATCATCGCCGCGTCCATACGCCATCCACAGCACGTAACAGACGCAGCACTAAGAGGAGCACACATCGCAACCGTACCATACAAAGTCATCCAGCAAATGTTCAACCACCCACTAACAGACAAAGGAATCGAAGCATTCCTAAAAGACTGGGAATCACGCGGACAGTAGTTTTTCCTTTTTTTTAAAATGGGAAAAGCAAAATAATGAATTAAGTCCAGTTGATTGGAGTGGAAGGCGCGCAGACTCCTGCGGGATGTACAGGTCAGGGGAGACCCCACAGGTGCGTCAGCACCGAGGAGGCTCCCCGAGCTGCCCGCGGAAAGCGAAGCGCCTGGAACGGAAATCAACGACTGATTTCGAAAAGTCATTTATTTTAAATTATGGCTTTAAAATTTCAGATGCTCCGTGGAAATCGGATCACCTAACTGGTTTACACAGAGATGGTCTCGGAAAACTGAGACCATCTCCATTAGGAAGTTTTACCCAATTTAAACTTTTTTGCATTTTATTACTTAAAATTGGGAATATCGTGTAAACTAAAGGAATAGAAAACTCCCGGAATCTGAGTATTTTTAATGGAAAAATGTTCCTTATCGATTTCGGTAATTTAAATCTAAGTAGAGCCTATATCGGTCTTAGCTGTAATTGTTTGCAACTCCAGCTTGACCTTAATACATCACGGCTTAGAAGGGAGTCAAAAATGGAAAAGCTTAAGATTGCAGGCGGCTATCCTTTAAAAGGGACTGTTCGGGTCAGCGGTGCGAAAAACAGCGCAGTGGCCTTGATCCCAGCAACGATTTTAGCTGAATCGCCTGTGACCATTGAAGGTTTGCCGGATATTTCCGACGTTCATATGCTCAAGGACTTAATGGAGGAGATCGGCGGTTCTGTTGAATTCTCGAACAATGAAATGACGGTAGATCCGTCTTCCATGATTTCCATGCCTTTGCCGAATGGAAAAGTGAAAAAGCTGCGAGCTTCATACTATTTAATGGGAGCAATGCTGGGCCGTTTCAAAAAGGCTGTCATCGGACTGCCGGGCGGCTGCCATTTGGGCCCAAGGCCGATCGACCAGCATATAAAAGGATTCGAAGCGCTTGGCGCAAGCGTGACCAACGAACAAGGCGCGATTTACCTGCGAGCCGATGAGCTTCGCGGGGCCAGGATTTATCTTGACGTCGTAAGCGTTGGAGCAACAATCAACATCATGCTTGCCGCTGTCCGTGCAAAAGGGCGCACAATCATAGAAAATGCGGCAAAAGAGCCGGAAATCATTGATGTAGCGACCTTGCTCACAAATATGGGAGCGAAAATCAAAGGCGCAGGTACAGATGTTATCCGTATCGATGGCGTCGACGAGCTTCACGGCTGCCGTCACACGATCATCCCTGACCGCATCGAAGCAGGGACGTACCTGATTCTTGGTGCTGCCATTGGTGAAGGTGTAACAATTGATAACGTCATTCCTCAGCATATTGAGTCACTTGTGGCCAAGCTGAAGGAAATGGGTGCCCATATTGAAGCAAGTGACGAGCAAATTTATGTTGCACCAACTGAGCGATATAAAGCAATCGATATTAAGACGCTTGTTTACCCTGGTTTTCCAACCGATCTGCAGCAGCCATTCACAGCGCTGCTGACAAGGGCAGAGGGATCCAGTGTCGTGACAGATACGATTTATGGCGCCCGCTTCAAGCATATCGACGAGCTTAGAAGAATGAATGCCAATATTAAAGTCGAAGGCAGATCGGCAATCATCAGCGGTCCTGTCAAGCTGCAGGGAGCTAAAGTAAAGGCTAGTGACCTACGCGCCGGAGCTGCACTTGTCATTGCTGGACTGATGGCGGAAGGTGTCACCGAAATTACTGGTGTCGACCATATCGACCGGGGCTACAGCCATATTGTTGAAAAGCTAAATGGACTAGGTGCCACAATTTGGCGTGAAGATATGACATCTGAAGAGCAAGAAGAAGTGAAAAAATCATAAAAAGTATAGTACAATAGAGCTGTACAATACAAATAGTGGTGCTAATGCTTATCGAAATCGTAAAATAGTATAACTCATTTAACTATCGAGCCGCCAAACTATGGCAGCATCGAAGTCTCGCTTCCTAAGCAGTTCCGGATACATAAATCGGCTAACGAGGAGAAGGCTGATTTATGCAAAGGACTGAATAGGAAGGGATTGAGAATATAACTTTTCGGTAGACATTAGCCCCTTTCATGATTAGGGGATGATCATATGGAACGTAGCTTAACGATGGAGCTTGTTCGCGTGACAGAAGCGGCTGCACTTGCTTCAGCTCGCTGGATGGGACGCGGTAAAAAAGACGAAGCTGACGATGCTGCAACGTCGGCAATGAGAGATGTGTTTGACACCATCCCGATGAAAGGTACAGTCGTTATCGGTGAAGGGGAAATGGACGAAGCGCCGATGCTGTATATCGGTGAAAAGCTTGGGACAGGCTATGGACCGCGTTTGGATGTCGCTGTCGATCCTTTGGAAGGAACGAACATTGTCGCATCTGGCGGCTGGAATGCCCTTGCAGTCCTTGCTGTGGCAGATAACGGTAACCTGCTTCACGCACCGGACATGTACATGGATAAACTTGCGGTAGGTCCTGAAGCTGTAGGAATGGTCGATATCAATGCTTCCGTTCTTGATAATCTGAAGGCTGTAGCAAAAGCGAAGAACAAGGATATTGAAGATGTAGTGGCTACGGTATTGAACCGTCCTCGCCATGAACATATCATTGCCCAGCTTCGTGAAGCAGGTGCAAGGATCAAATTGATCAATGACGGCGATGTAGCCGGCGCAATCAACACGGCATTTGATACTACCGGCGTGGATATCCTGTTTGGTTCAGGCGGAGCACCTGAGGGTGTCATCGCAGCGGTAGCTCTGAAAAGCCTCGGCGGCGAAATCCAGGGTAGATTGCTTCCTCAAAATGACGCAGAACTCGAGCGCTGCAAAAAAATGGGCATCGATGTCAATAAAGTCCTTCTTATGGAAGATTTCGTCCGCGGCGACGATGCAATTTTCGCTGCAACAGGCGTAACCGATGGCGAGCTGCTTAAAGGAGTCCAGTTCAAAGGCTCTTACGGCTCAACCCATTCAGTCGTCATGCGTGCAAAATCAGGCACAGTCCGCTTCATTGAAGGACAGCACAGCCTGAAGAAAAAGCCGCATCTGGTAATGAAATAATCATATTTTTTATAAAAATGACTGCGAACCCTTACAAACAAGCTCCCTTCACCGCATTCTGTAGGTAAAGGGAGCTAATAAATAAAATGATTGATTATTTTTCCTATTTAAGGGTAAAATGAAAATTGTTTTAATAATCTTGTTGATTTAGATCAGACACAAATCAGTTGTATACCTTCATTAATTCCTTCTTACAACCTTCAAAGGAAACTCATTTCTTCTTTTTCCATCCATACGCTGATATTCTTAATACATTTTTTATGGGGGAAATCGAAATATTTTAAGGCGTGGTGACATTATGGAAGTAAATATTTCAAGCTTAGAAAATATGAAATTAAAAGAGCTTTATGAACTGGCAAAGGAATATAAAGTCTCTTACTACAGCAAATTATCGAAAAAAGAACTTATTTTTGCCATTCTTAAAGCTCGTGCGGAACAACAGGGTTATTTTTTCATGGAAGGTGTCCTGGAAATCATCCAGTCTGAAGGCTTTGGTTTCCTGCGCCCAATCAATTACTCGCCAAGCTCTGAGGATATCTATATCTCGGCTTCGCAGATCCGCCGTTTCGATTTAAGGAATGGGGATAAAGTATCGGGTAAGGTCCGTCCTCCTAAAGAAAACGAACGTTACTTCGGTTTGCTCCAGGTAGAGGCCGTCAATGGTGATGACCCTGAATCGGCGAAGGAAAGGGTTCACTTCCCGGGATTGACTCCGTTATATCCTGACCGCATGATGAAACTGGAGACAACCCATAAACATGTATCAACAAGGATCATGGATGTTATCGCTCCTGTCGGCTTCGGTCAGCGTGGCTTGATTGTCGCACCGCCAAAGGCTGGTAAGACCATGCTACTAAAAGAAATCGCCAACAGCATCACAACGAATCATCCTGAAGCAGAACTGATTGTGCTGCTGATCGATGAACGTCCCGAAGAGGTAACAGATATCGAACGTTCCGTTGCCGGAGATGTTGTCAGCTCAACATTTGATGAAGTGCCTGAAAACCACATCAAGGTTGCTGAGCTTGTGCTTGAGCGCGCGATGCGCCTTGTTGAGCACAAGCGTGATGTCATCATCCTGATGGACAGCATTACTCGTCTTGCTCGTGCCTATAACCTTGTCATCCCGCCAAGCGGACGTACATTGTCTGGTGGTATTGACCCTGCGGCATTCCACCGTCCGAAGCGCTTTTTCGGTGCTGCCCGTAATATCGAAGAAGGCGGAAGCTTGACGATTCTTGCGACTGCGCTTGTTGATACAGGCTCACGTATGGATGATGTCATCTATGAAGAGTTCAAGGGAACTGGAAACATGGAACTTCACCTTGACCGTTCACTTGCAGAAAGAAGAATCTTCCCTGCGATTGACATTCGCAGATCCGGAACGCGTAAAGAAGAACTTCTTATTCCGAAAGACCACCTGGACAAGCTGTGGGCAATCCGCAAATCAATGTCAGATTCACCGGATTTCGCGGAAAAATTCCTGCGCAAGCTAAGACTGTCCAAGTCAAATGAAGACTTCTTCTCTGTTCTTGGCGAGGAAATGAAGAGCAATCACAAGCGTTCTTAATTCCAAATTATGGTCGTAAAAACTAACTTGAAATATACAGATGGACTTGTTATAATGAGTGCAGTGTGTTTTTCCAATAACGGTATAACCGTTGATTATAACTCTGTTTCGGATATGATTCAGGGCGGAAGGAGATGAAAAGAATGAAATCAGGAATTCATCCAAACTACAAAACAGTTAAGGTGACTTGCGCATGCGGAAACGAATTCGAAACTGGTTCTGTAAAGAACGAGATTCGCGTTGAAACTTGCTCTGAGTGCCACCCATTCTATACTGGACGTCAGAAGTTTGCTGAAGCTGGCGGACGTGTTGACCGCTTCAACAAGAAATACGGTCTTAAAAACAACCAGTAATAGTATTATAAGAAACGACCAAACAGGCAAGAAGCTTTGTGACTTGCCTGTTTTTTATTTTGCATTTTTTAAAAAAATTGCCTGTATTTTGGGTACATAAATTTATTTTTGTGAACTTTATTAATGTGTCTGGATTCAGCATCTTTTTTTGTTATAATGGAAAAAGCTGAAAAAAGTGTCGAACTTTTAACCAGGCTTTTTTCGTACCTTTATGGCATGAAGAAGCCGTAAAAATACGAAAAAAGCTTATTGTAGGGCAGCGCTTTTAAGGTCTTACCAAAGCGCTTGTACTATTTAATTTTTGTCCCGCGAGGAAGGAGAGGCCGACCATGTACGTTATGAAACAAAGCGGTTGGATCGAATTGATCTGCGGCAGCATGTTTTCGGGTAAATCCGAAGAACTGATCCGCCGCGTGCGCAGAACTCAATTTGCCAAGCAAAAAATTGCTGTATTCAAGCCTGCGATTGATAACCGCTACAGCGAAGAATCGGTTGTATCACATAACGGAACTGCAGTTACTGCAAAGCCCGTTGCCAACTCTATTGATATTTTCAAGCATATTAACCCTGAAATTGATGTCATTGCCATTGATGAAGTGCAATTTTTTGACAATGAAATCCTGCAGGTGATCCAGCATCTTGCAGACAGCGGCTACCGCGTCATCGTTGCCGGACTTGACCAGGATTTCCGCGGAGAGCCATTTGGCCAGATGCCTGCGTTGATGGCTGTTGCAGAAATTGTGACCAAGCTTCAGGCTGTGTGTGCGGTGTGTGGTTCGCCATCTAGCCGAACACAGCGTTTGATCAACGGCAAGCCAGCCTCTTATGATGATCCAGTCATTCTCGTTGGTGCGTCCGAATCGTACGAACCACGATGCAGACACCATCATGAAGTTCCAAAATCACCAAACGAGCTTAAGATCGAGAAAACGACTGAAAGCTTAACATAATGATGAATCCTCCCGGGTGCGGGGGGATTTTTTGTTGAAATTCCCTGATATTGGGTGAAAGTGCAATTAAGTTATGTAATGGTGCAATTATGACAATGGACGGTGCAATTAATGCTTCCTAACGTCAATTATTACTCTTGAACGTGCAATTGTAGGGGCTGAGCAAGAGAATAATTTTTCCAGTTGCTGATTTTTCTTGAAAAATGTTGATTTAGAAGCTCAACAAATACTGTTTCAATGCATTTCAGCAGCTATTTGGGGCAACCTAACAGCGGGAGGTGCCATAATTTGAAAAAATTACTCATGTTGTTTGTGCTTGCGATAGTTATGGTTTCAGGATGTGGCCAGGATAATACAGATTCAGTCTATGACAAGGATGAAGACCAGGCTGGCGTGGACCTGAATAGGGATCATGACGGTGTTCGCGAAGGAGATGGCCCGAATTTCACGAGGGACCAGGATGACGGCATGACAATGACCGACCAGAATCCGAATTTGCTGAATACAGATAATGAAAACCACCATAGTTTTTCACAGGATGTGCAAAAAGCGAAGGACGTCATTTCTGATGCTGGCTATGAACCGGGTTCCATCTGGATTAACGGCGGCGAAATGAACGTAACCGCACAACTTCAAGGGCGCGTAACCAGAAAAGATCGTGAAAATGCCCAAAAGACATTGCAGGAAAAGCTGTCTAAAGCATTGCCGCGCTACGATATTAATGTTGATATTGAATAATTTTTTAGCAGCGCCACAGCATGCTCGAAACTAGGGCATGCTTTTTCTGATGCCTGTACAAGGCGTTCAAGCTTTTTCGTTATACATAAGATAAATGTATAGGACCGCTTCCGCTTTTCCATTCACAATGGCTTTGACTGAGGGTGTCACCTATACTATAATTAGAATGTTATGCTATGTTGAACTATCGGACCTGTTGCGGAAATACACAGGCAAGAATAAATTTATAATCCAATTTTCAAGGCTATAAAAATAGAGGTGAGTGTCCGTGTTTGATCGTCTTCAAGCAGTTGAGGATCGTTATGAAAGATTGAATGAGCTATTGAGTGACCCGGAAGTTGTCAATGATTCCAAAAAGCTCCGCGAGTATTCAAAGGAGCAGTCTGACATCCAGGATACTGTCATGGCTTATCGCGAATATAAGGAAGTTAAAGAGCAGCTGACAGATGCGAAAGCGATGCTCGAGGATAAGCTCGATGCTGACATGCGTGAAATGGTCAAGGAAGAAATCTCCGAGCTAGAACCGCGCATTGAGGAGCTTGAAGCTCGTATCAAGCTTCTGCTTATCCCTAAAGATCCTAACGATGACAAAAACGTTATTATGGAAATCCGCGGCGCTGCAGGCGGCGATGAAGCTGCGCTATTCGCAGGTGACCTTTACAGGATGTACAGCCGTTATGCTGAATCACAGGGCTGGAAGACTGAAGTCATCGATGCCAGCACGACTGGCGTAGGCGGCTTCAAGGAAATCATTTTCATGATCAATGGGAATGGTGCTTATTCCAAAATGAAGTTCGAAAACGGTGCGCACCGCGTACAGCGTGTTCCTGAAACGGAATCAGGCGGACGTATCCATACTTCAACAGCGACGGTTGCATGTCTTCCGGAAGCAGAAGAAGTGGAAATCGAGCTGCATGACAAAGACATCCGCTTTGATGCCTTCGCATCGAGCGGCGCCGGCGGACAGTCTGTTAACACGACAATGTCAGCTGTACGTCTGACGCATATCCCAACTGGAATCGTCGTATCATGCCAGGATGAAAAATCTCAGCATAAAAACAAAGACAAGGCGATGAAGGTACTTCGTGCCCGCGTCTATGACAAGTTCCAGCAGGAAGCACAGGCAGAGTATGACCAGGTCCGTAAGTCAGCTGTAGGTACCGGGGATCGCTCCGAGCGGATCCGTACGTACAACTTCCCGCAAAACCGCGTGACCGACCACCGTATCGGCCTGACAATCCAGAAGCTTGACCAGATCCTTCAGGGCAAGATGGATGAGATCATCGAAGCGCTAATTATGGAAGACCAATCTCAAAGACTTGAGAGTGCGAACAATGACTAATGTGAAAATATTTGAAGCCCTCAATTGGGCTTCTTCTTTTTTAAAAGAACATAAACGTGAGGAGTTCGCCGGTGAACTTTTGCTGCGGCACTATTCCGGACTGTCCCGAACGTCAATGCTCGCGATGATGCGTGACGAGCTTGATGGGGAAGTGTGGACCGAGTTTCAGGCTGCTGTAAAAAGACATGCGGCTGGCGAGCCGATTCAATATATCATTGGCTCAGAGGAGTTTTACGGCCGCCGCTTCCTTGTGAATGAGCATGTGCTGATTCCCCGGCCGGAGACGGAGGAGCTTGTTTATGGAACGCTTCAGCGTCTGGAAAAGCTTTTTGGGGAGAATGGTCAAACTAACCTTGTCGATGTCGGCACCGGGAGTGGGGCTATATCGGTTACCTTAAAGTTGGAAAAACCAGAAATGAAGGTAACAGCTACCGATTTATCTGACGATGCCCTCGAGGTGGCGCGGAAAAATGCAAGCGAACTTGACGCGGAAATCGAATTTTTACATGGAGATCTCCTGCAGCCGCTCATTTTACAGGGGAAAAAGGTTGATGCCGTCATCTCGAACCCGCCATATATCCCGGTTGCTGACCAGGAATGGATGTCCGATATCGTGACGGAACATGAGCCTCATATGGCTCTTTTTGCAGGCGAAGATGGACTGGACCTGTATCGCCGGTTCATGGAGGAACTTCCACTGGTATTGAAGGAGAAGGCATTGGTCGGCTTTGAAATCGGCGCTGGCCAGGGCGAAGCAGTACGTGCGCTTCTGGAAAAAACCTTCCCGCATGCCAAGGTAGAAGTTGTTTTTGATATTAATGGCAAGGACCGGATGGTGTTTGCGGAAATGGACTCCTAAAAAAGGGAGTCCAATTTTTTTTCAAAATTACTAGTTTAAGAATCTATCAATCTGTCCACACTGTGACTAGTGAAGGGACGGTGCGAAAGATGATGATGAAAAAATCAGCGGCTATTTTATACATACTCTTATTATGTGCAGGTACCATTTTAAGTTTATATACACCAAAAAATGAAGTGACAGCGAAGGAAGCATTGGTCATCCCTAACGAGGCGATCCGCCTAAGGATTCTTGCTGACAGCGATCTCGAGAAAGACCAGAATATCAAACGTCAAATCCGCGACGAAGTGAACAAAGAAATCACGAAATGGGTGCAGGAACTGACTTCAATCGAGGCTGCTCGGGAAGTCATCAAATCCAAGCTTCCAGAAATCCAGGCAATCGCTGAAAGAGTTATCGCAGCAGGAGGTTCAAATCATTCTGTAAAAACTGAGTTTGACAAAGTCCAGTTTCCTACTAAGTTATATGGTCAATTACTTTATCCGGCAGGCGAGTACGAAGCAATCCTCATCACGATTGGTGAAGGAAAAGGCGCAAACTGGTGGTGCGTCCTCTACCCGCCACTATGCTTCCTGGATTTTTCAAACGGAGAAGCAACAAGCGAAGGCTTCGACGAAAACGACGACAAAGGCGATGTAAAGGCTGATGCTGAAGACGAGGAAGTAGAGGAGAATAAGAGCAAAAAAGGCAAAAAAACTGTCTATGAAGGCAGCGAAGAAGAAGAAGTGGAGGTAACATTCTTCCTCGTTGAGATTTGGAATAGAATATTTGGATAAAAATAGCCCCTGCGTAGGTTGCGGGGGCTGTTTTTAGCGTGGAACTTGAGTTTTATTGGCGAATTTAAAAATAATTCGACCACATTTTAAATTATTCTGGCGGATTTTTAAATAATTCAACCACATTTTGAATTAATTCGACCACTTTATCGAATAATTCGACCAACTGAGGATATTCCGCTCATGATTGACCTTCTTTCGAGTTGTTAGCCATTAATACGCTGCGATTAAATATTCTGTGCAAATCTCTCATCTGGAATCTTGTTGAGCATCACATAAAGTGTGACTGGCTCTGTTCCAGTGTTTTTATAGGCAAGCTCTTCTGTTCCGCTCACATGTACTGTTTCATTCGCAGCTGCCACCACTTCTTCACCGTCAATCGTAAAAGTGCCTTCTCCCTGCATCGTAAGAATAAACACTTCTGTACCTGGATGTGTGTGCTTTGGCAGCTCCTGGCCTGGCATGAAGTTCAACAGGAACACTGTGCTTTCCCCTTTTTTGAAGACAATCCTCTTAGTAAAACGTTCCTCGCTAAATTCCTGGTATTGTGTTAATGACTGTTTTTCCATCATAAATTCCTCCTTATTGTCTGTTAATCATAATGGGTGCAATCTGGCTCAAACGCTCGAACAGGGCCTTTCCACCCTCAGTTTCGATTAAACCTGTTTCCGTAAGTGTTTCGTGCATTAGCTTCAGCCATGCCTGGGCGCGCACCGGTGTGATATCGAATAGCATATGTCTCACCCTCATATTAGGAGGTCCAAATTCGTCGCTGTAAAGCGCGCCTCCGCCGGTCAGCTGGGTGAGGAACATCCATTGCTTCCGCTTGATTTCATCCATATCACCTTCGAACAAAGGGCTGAGCTCCTCATTTTCATACACCTTAGGATAGAAAGTATCAACTATCCTGCGGATTGATTCGTCTCCGCCGATCTTTTCGTATATTGTTTTTATTTCCATGCCGTTCCCCCTTTTTGAGAAAGGTTTTCAATTGAATTAATTTTATTATAACCATATAAAACAGGCAGGATAGTGACTTAAATCACTCACTTATGAATTTTTCACTATGAGTAGCTAGGAAACATTAGCTAGCTTCTCTTAAGAAATACTTGGTAAAGAAGGAAAAATGACTGTCTGAATTTCCAAATATATTACATTTTTCAAACAAGCATATTACATTCCCCTGATACTAGTTTTAGGTTAGGAGATTCCGGATATTCAAGGTAGTGTAACATCAAAACTTAGATTTCAAGGAGGATGAGTAAAATGGCTAAAAACAATAACAATGATAAGATGTCACGTGAAGAACGAGGACGCATGGGCGGCGAAGCTACAAGCCAAAACCATGGCAGCGATTTCTATCAGGAAATCGGCCGTAAAGGCGGCGAAGCAACTTCCAACAATCACGATCAAGATTTCTATCAGGAAATTGGCCGCAAAGGCGGAGAGGCTACTGCCGAGAGCCATGACAGCGAATTCTACCAGGAAATCGGAAAAAAAGGTGGCGAATCAACATCTGAAAGCCACGACAAGAACTTCTATCAGGAGATCGGCCGCAAAGGCGGAGAAGCGACTTCTGAAAATCATGACCGGAGCTTCTATGAAGAAATCGGTGAAAAAGGCGGCAATGCCCGCAACAACAATAACAAATAATATGGCTTAGAAGCCAGGATCTAAAAGATGCACGGCAGCTTTCATTTAATGAAGGCTGCCGTGTTTTCTTTTTCTATCAGGAATTAGGTTCTACTTTTTATCTTCTATCATATTCATTTAGTAGAATCTTATTTTTGAGGTGAATAATATGACATGGAAAATCAGAAGTGCGAATCAAGAGGATATACCAAAGTTGGAGGCCTTTTTAAAAGAGGCAGGAGTTAGCCCTGAAGGTTTGAATGACTCAATCAAAAATTTTTCGCTGATGGAAAACCGGGACGGGGAGCTGAAGGCATGCCTTGGGGTAGAGCCAGTGGATAAAGCAGGCTTGCTCCGTTCATTTGTCGTGTCCCCACAAATTGGCCAGCCAGATTTGATGCTTCTGTTTAAAAGAGCATTCCTTACTGCGAAAAACCAGGATTTGGACGAGCTTTACCTCGTTACTAACAAGATGAGTGCCGTTTCCTTTTTCAGCAGCCTTGGTTTTGAGCTGGTTAACCAATCAGAGCTTCCGGATTCTCTTCTTGAAAAAAGCCATTTAAAACAAGTTCTAACTGTGGATAACTCCGCAATTATGAAAATAATTCTGTAAATTGTGGATTAGTCCACAAAGTTATCCACGGTTTCGTTAAAATTATACACAATTTGTGGATAAAAACTTGTGTTCGTCTAATTCTTCTTTTATACTTTCATAGAAATATACTAGTTTAGCGAGAAGTAAAAGGTGGATGTACATGCAAACACAAATGTGGACAGTGGATAAGAATGTGGATAATTTAAAAACATATCCACAAATCATCGAAGCTGCACAAAAATTGAAGCAAAATGAAGTAGTAGCGTTTCCGACAGAAACGGTTTATGGCCTCGGCGGCAACGCAGAAAGCGATGAAGCCGTCTTGAAAATATTTGAAGCAAAAGGAAGACCTGGGGATAACCCGTTGATCGTGCATATTGCAAATCGTGAGCAGATTCATTCTTTTGTAAAAGAAATTCCTGATCAGGCAGCGGTTTTAATGGATGCCTTTTGGCCGGGTCCGTTGACGATTATCCTTGAAAAAAAGGAAGGTGCGCTTTCCGAAAAAGCAACTGCTGGGTTGTCCACAGTTGCTGTCAGGATGCCCGACCACCCGATCGCACTGGCGATTATAGAAGCATCCGGTTTGCCACTGGCAGCCCCGAGCGCAAACCTGTCAGGCAAGCCGAGCCCGACGACTGCGAATCACGTTGCCGATGATTTGACGGGACGGATTACCGGAATTGTCGATGGCGGAGCGACCGGAGTAGGCCTTGAATCAACAGTTGTCGATTGCACCGGTGAGATTCCTGCGATTTTAAGACCGGGCGGCGTAACAAAGGAACAACTGGAGGAAGTAGTCGGTGAAATCACCGTCGATCCAGCCCTGAAAGATTCAAATCAGGCACCAAAATCCCCTGGAATGAAATATCGTCACTATGCACCAAATGCGCCTTTCTATCTTGTGGATGGAACTAGAGAACAAATCCAGCAGCTGGTAAATGAAAAGCGGGTGGAAGGCCTGAAAGTCGGCGTGATGACAACAAAGGAAAACCAAGATTTTTATGACGCTAGCACGGTGATTGCTTGCGGCGAAAGAGCAAGACTCGAAACAGTCGCAGAAGCGCTCTATGATACACTCCGAGCCTTCAATCAGGAAGAGCTCGATATCATTTTTGGCGAGATTTTCCCGGAGCATGGTGTCGGCCAAGCAATAATGAATCGGCTGTCAAAAGCTTCAGGACTGCCGATTATTGAAAAATAGAGACTTAGAGAGAAGCGCTTCGGTTGTTGAAGCGCTTTTAGTATTAAGATTAGATTGCGGAAAATACCAGTTGGGAACGAAATAATACTAGTTGGTCACGATTTAAAAACCATCTTAATACCAGTTGAAGCAAATGACACTCCCTGAAAATATCCTTGTGGACAAAACTGCTAATCATTTCGAAACCTGAAAATTCCATACTTCTAAATCCTTTTGGACGTGCATATGCTGAATTAGCAAGTCCGAGGGGGCGAAGACATGGCAGCAATAGCCGGCGAATTATTCACACTTATGTTGATGGCATTTGCGTTGGGAATGGATGCCTTTTCCGTTGGTCTCGGAATGGGCATGTTCAGACTGACGAAAAGGCATATATTTAAAATTGGCGTCACGATTGGTTTGTTCCATGTGTGGATGCCGCTGCTTGGAATGGTGGCTGGGAGATTTTTGTCCGAGCAGTTCGGGGCAATAGCTGGATATATTGGCGGCCTGCTCTTGATCGTGCTGGGTGTCCAGATGATCTGGGCAAGCTTCAAGGAAGATGAGACAAGCGTGATTACCCCGGTTGGCAAGGGTTTATTTATTTTTGCCCTCAGCGTCAGCCTTGACAGTTTTTCAGTAGGACTGACACTTGGCATTTACGGCGCAAGGACGCTGCTTGTACTGATCTGTTTTGGTGTAGCGGCAATGGTCCTTACGTGGGCGGGCCTCCTGGTTGGAAAAAGAGTGCAGGGTTGGCTTGGTACATACAGTGAGGCCTTGGGTGGCAGCATTTTGCTCGCTTTCGGGCTCAAATTGCTTCTTCCTCTATAAAACTTTTTTAAGCACCTGCTCGTCAGGTGTATTTTTTTACATAAAACTTTCATGTACCTGCCAGACAGGTGTTTTTTCTCTAGCAAAATGAAAATGCTGGCCGATTATCATATAATGGAGAAAAGTTATTCACAGGAGGGACAAGCATGGCGCGCATCTTATTTGTCTGTACCGGAAACACATGCCGCAGCCCGATGGCAGAAGCGGTTTTAAAAAGCAAAAAGTTGCCTGGAGTCGAGGTGAAATCGGCAGGAGTTTATGCTCCGAATGGTGCGGAGGCTTCTGTCAACGCGAAGACCGTGCTCGAGGAAAACAATATCACCCATGATCATCGCTCCTCAACATTAACAAAAGAAAGCATCGACTGGGCAACTTTAGTTTTGACGATGACACAGAGTCATAAAGGCTTGATCTTGAGCCAGTACCCAGACGCTGCGGATAAAACTTTTACATTGAAAGAATTTGCTGATGAAAAGGGAAACCTGGATGTGGCAGATCCATTTGGCGGCAATGAACAAATTTATCGCGAAGCTTTTAGAGAAATTCAAAAAAGTATCGAAAGAATCTTAGATAAAATCCGATAATACTCATGAGGAAGTTTTTATTAATTTTCAGGGGGATTATCAGTGGGGTCTAAACGCAGCTACAAAATGGGATTAAGAAAGAAAATGGTCATGCTGACGACTGTGTTGGCGATCATCACTTATTCAACAAGCGCATTTTTTATTTATTTCCTGTATCCTTACGTTCAAAATTTCATTGAAATCAATTCAGTCGTTTTTAATGTTGCAGTTCTTGGAATGGGGATTTTCTGGTCAGGGATGCTTGCGTATATGGCTGCCGGCCTGATTACAAAGCCATTGCAAAGGCTTGAGCAGTCTGCATTAAAAGCAGCGAATGGTGAAATTGGCGAGAATGCAGAAGTTTCAAAATCAGATGACGAGATCCGCTCTTTGGGACTGGCCTTCAATAATATGCTCGCAAATCTGCGTGAGATGGTCCGCCAGATTGATAGTAACTTCAAAGAAACAAATGAAAAAGTCATCCAGATTTCCGGGCAGTCTGCCGCAGCATCTGAGCAGGCGTCGATCATCTCGACAACGATCAAAGAGATTGCCGCTGGGGCGGATTCTTCAGCATTATCTACACAGACAACTGCAGAGTCTGTCGATGAAGTCATCCGAATCGCCGAGGATGTGCAGGAAAAAGCGCGGACATCTGAATCCATTTCAGTGGAAATGGTGAAAGACTTGCAGGAATCGAAGAATGCAATCCATTCACTGATTTCCGGCATCGAGACACTTGCAAATGATAACCGTGAATCACTTGGGACGGTAAAAAGATTGGAAGAAAACGCAGCAAAAGTAGAGCAAATCATCCAGCTTGTTGGCGATATCGCAGCACAGACGAATTTGCTAGCGTTGAATGCATCGATTGAAGCAGCAAGGGCTGGCGAGCACGGAAAAGGATTTGCTGTCGTTGCCGAAGAAGTCAGGAAGCTTGCTGACCAGAGTGCGGACGCGGTCCAGGGGATTTCTGAACTGATCCAGAACATCCAGTCTGAAGTCCAGAATGTTGTCGGCCAGATCAGCAGACAGGTTGAAACGGCGAACGGAGAAGCGAAAAAAGGCGAGAAAACGAACCAGGTGATCGACGCGATGACCTCAACGATTCATGAGATGGCAGACGTCATTCATACCATCGCCGCCTTAGTTGAAACACAAATGGAAACGATCCAGCACACATCAACCCAATCGCAGGAAATGGCAGCAATCGCAGAAGAAACATCCGCCGGAGCGGTCAGCGTAGCATCAGCAGCTGAACAGCAGGCAGAAGTCATCGCGAATGTCGAAGACCTGGCGGTTGAATTGAAGAATCAAGCTGAAAAATTAAAAGGTACGATTACGAAGTTTTCGTTATAGAATTTGGACCACAGCTGGATGATGCTGTGGTTTTATTTTGTGTAAAATGTTACTTGGTCGATATATTGGGGAATGTGGTCGATAAAATTGAAAATCCGCTGATATAATTCGAGATGTGGTCGATAAAATTGAAAAAGTGGTCGATAAATTCAAAAATCCGCTGAAATAAATCAAAATGTGTTCGATATCCTTTTGGATTTGAGGCATTTTCGGGTTGTCTTGTCACTTTTTATTAAAGCGATTTCATCTCTTCCATGCAAACTGACCCGTTTTCTTTATAAATCTCATCGAATATGAGAAAATAACGATAGATTTGATCGCCCCGCGAGCCGGGATTACATAGGAGGATTTTACAATGAAAGTTGCTATTGCTTCAGACCATGGCGGAGTGAATATCCGCGAAGAAATTAAGAGTTTGATGGACGAAATGAATATCCAGTACGAAGATTTCGGATGCGAATGCGGTACATCTGTTGATTATCCGGACTATGCGCTTCCGGTTGCTGAGAAAGTGGCGAACGGTGAGTTCGATAAAGGGATCCTGATTTGCGGAACAGGCATTGGCATGAGTATTGCGGCTAACAAGGTAAAAGGAATCAGATGCGCGCTTGTGCATGACGTATTCAGCGCAAAGGCGACACGCCAGCACAATGACACCAATGTACTGGCAATGGGCGAACGTGTCATCGGACCAGGTTTAGCGCGTGAAATCGCAGCAACATGGCTATCTACGGAATTCGAAGGCGGTCGCCACGAAAACCGCGTCGGTAAAATAAAGGACTATGAAAACAGATAGGCTGGAGGACTTCCAGCATATTTTCCAAACATTAATCTTAGGGAGGCGCTGACACTGTCTATTGAACAATGGGAAGCAGAATTGAACTCCATCCTTACTGAATTTAATGAGCAAGTCCAACTGAAAAAAGGCCAGGTGCTGGTCGTCGGCTGCAGCACGAGTGAAATCATCGGCCAGCGGATTGGCACGGCTGGTACAGACGAGGTTGCGGAAATGGTATTCGGGCAGCTCCGTGAACTGCAGGGTAAAACGGGTATCCAGCTGGCGTTCCAGTGTTGCGAGCATTTGAACCGGGCGATTGTCGTCGAGCGGGAAACGGCTGAACATAAGCAGCTGGATGAAGTGACCGTGATACCGGTGAGGAAGGCGGGCGGCGCGATGGCAGCTTACGCGTACAAAAATCTTGATGACGCGGTGGTTGTAGAATTCATCAAGGCTGACGCCGGCATTGATATTGGTGACACGCTGATTGGCATGCAAATGAAGCATGTCGCTGTGCCTGTACGTGTTCAGCAAAAGAGCATTGGCCATGCGCATGTTACTCTGGCGAAGACGAGGCCGAAGCTGATCGGCGGCGCTCGTGCAGTTTACGAGCAAACGAAGGAAAACGAGTCTTGCTGATAGAGTTGGGAAACTAGGTTTTACTGACAGGGGAAAGGTATTGAAGGAAACTGCAGGCCTGATATTCAGATCTACTTTTACCTTCCTCCTTTTCTTTCATTATAATATCGGCTAAAATAAGAATGAATTTTCTAATAAATGAACAAGGGAATACATATAAGAGGGGGAACTTAAGTGAAGCACTTGTCACAGCAGGACAGCCAGCTATACGCTGCAATGCAGGATGAATTGAAGCGTCAGCGCACGAAAATCGAATTGATCGCATCAGAGAACTTTGTCAGTGAAGCCGTAATGGAAGCGCAGGGGTCTGTACTTACAAATAAGTATGCAGAGGGCTATCCAGGCCGCCGCTACTATGGCGGATGCGAATATGTCGATGTTGCTGAAAATATTGCCCGCGATCGCGCGAAGGAAATCTTCGGAGCAGAGCACGTGAATGTTCAGCCGCACTCGGGCGCACAAGCCAATATGGCTGTTTATTTCACGATTCTTGAGCAGGGAGACACTGTGCTTGGGATGAATCTTTCCCACGGTGGGCACTTGACGCACGGTAGCCCGGTAAACTTCAGCGGCATCCAGTATAATTTCGTCGAGTACGGTGTCGATGAAGTTACACATACAATCAACTATGATGTTGTTCTAGAAAAAGCTCGTGAGCACAAGCCGAAGCTGATCGTTGCCGGTGCAAGTGCTTACCCAAGAGCGATTGACTTCAAGCGTTTCCGTGAAATCGCTGATGAAGTGGGCGCTTATTTGATGGTCGATATGGCGCATATCGCTGGTCTTGTCGCAGCTGGCCTCCATCAGAATCCGGTGCCATACGCTGACTTTGTTACAACGACGACTCATAAAACTCTTCGCGGCCCGCGCGGCGGAATGATTCTCTGCAAAGAAGAATTCGCGAAGAAAATCGATAAATCAATCTTCCCTGGAATTCAGGGTGGCCCGCTTATGCACGTGATCGCTGCGAAAGCAGTAGCATTCGGCGAAGCGCTTCAGGATTCTTTTAAAGAATACGCGCAGAATATCATTTCGAATGCCAACCGCCTTGCTGAAGGCTTGAAGAAGGAAGGAATCGACCTTGTATCCGGCGGAACAGACAACCATTTGTTATTGGTAGACTTGCGTTCACTTGGCCTGACTGGAAAAGTAGCAGAAAAGGTTCTTGATGATATCGGCATCACTGTCAATAAGAATACGATTCCATTCGATCCGGAAAGCCCATTTGTAACAAGCGGAGTCCGCATCGGTACAGCCGCAGTCACAAGCCGCGGTTTCGGGCATGAAGAAATGGACGAAATCGCTTCAATCATTGCCTTCACATTGAAAAATCACGAAGACGAGGCGAAGCTGGAAGAAGCAAGCAAACGCGTCGAAGATTTGACAAGCAAGTTTGAACTATATCCAGAGAGATAAGATTTTTACCCGGCGGCCCTCCATGAATGAGGGCCGCTTTTTCCGGGAAAAATCATTACACTGTAGCGGTTGCTTGTACAGAGGTTTTTCTGTAAAATTATACGAAGTGTGATTCAACAGATCTTACATATAACAGACAGGTGTTCACAACTCATTTACCTTTAAAAGGAGCGATACACATGGCAAAAGTATACGTATTTGACCATCCATTGATCCAGCATAAACTTACTTATATCCGCGAAAAAAGCACAGGCACAAAGGAATTCCGCGAGCTTGTAGATGAAGTTGCAACGCTGATGGCGTTCGAAATCACGCGTGACATGCCGCTTGAGGAAATTGAAATTGAAACACCAGTCGAAAAGACAAAATCAAAAGTTCTTTCAGGCAAGAAGCTCGGCATCATCCCGATTCTTCGTGCAGGAATCGGAATGGTTGACGGCATCCTGAAGTTGATCCCGGCAGCGAAAGTGGGCCATATCGGACTTTACCGCGATCCAGAAACATTAATGCCGGTTGAATACTATGTAAAACTTCCAAGTGACGTCGAAGAGCGCGATTTCATCGTCGTCGATCCAATGCTTGCGACAGGCGGATCTGCAGTAGAAGCGATCAACTCTCTTAAAAAGCGCGGCGCAAAGCATATCAAATTCATGTGTTTGATTGCCGCTCCTGAAGGGGTAGAAACGGTAAAAGAAGCGCACCCTGATGTAGACATTTACATTGCTGCACTAGATGAAAAGCTGAATGACCACGGATACATCGTACCTGGACTGGGAGACGCAGGAGATCGTTTATTCGGGACAAAATAAGGAGATTTTACTGATGCACCTCTTTAAATAGAGGTGCTTTTTTTCGTTATGGGATTAGAATTATTCTAGTTCGCGGAATTAAGGGTTGATTTCGCGGAATTATGGAACTTTTTCGCGGAATTCAACACTTTTTTCGCGGAATTGCACAGCGTTTTCGCGGAATAAATGTAATCTGAATACAAAACTCCCTTAAATGAGACGCTAAGTTAAAAGGGAGGGGCTATTTTTCATGAAAAAGCGTAATTTTTTCTTAATTCTTCTATCAATAGCAATCCTCACTGCATTCGAACCGCAAAAACGGGAGCTCCCGCCGATTCCTCAAGAAGATCCCCAGACTGAAAAAGTTGCGATCGTGCTGATGGAGCAGCCGGTGGAAGAACAGCAAATCAAAAATCAGCTAAAAAACCTAAAAAACACAAAGCTCCGCCGCATCTTCACGCATGCGGTCAATGGATATTCCGTTAAGGGACCTATCTGCGAGCTTCAACAGCTTGAAAAATCCAATGACATCCAATTTTTATCCGAAGTAAATACGTACAAGGTTGAGAACTCAGCCCACCTGCCAAACCGATACAAGCCAAGCGAAAGCTTTATCGATAATTTCGAATTGATTGGAACGGAGGCAGTCCGCGGGCTTCTTGATGAAAAAGGCAATCGTCTAACGGGGAAGGGTGTGACGATCGGCGTAATCGACACAGGGATCGATTATGAGCATCCTGACTTGCGGAGAAGTTTTTCCGGGGGCCATGACCTGGTTGATGGCGATGATGATCCGATGGAAACGAAGGGTGCCGGCTTTAGAAGCACCCTGCACGGAACGCATGTGGCGGGCGTCATCGCAGCGAATGGAAGAATGCGAGGGATGGCTCCCGATGCGAAAATAATTGCCTACCGGGCGCTGGGTCCAGGTGGCAGCGGAACGACAGAACAGGTCATAGCTGCTATTGATGAAGCGATAAAGGATAAGGTGGATATCCTGAATCTTTCGCTCGGAAATGATGTTAATGGTCCGGACCTCCCCATCAGCTTGGCGCTCAATAAGGCGGTCGATGAAGGAATCGTCGCCGTAACTTCATCCGGGAATTCGGGTCCTAATCGCTGGACTGTGGGCTCACCGGGTACGGCTTCAAAAGCCATTTCAGTAGGTGCGTCAACACCTCCAATGCAGGTGCCGTATCTCAACGCCCCAGGACTATCTAAAGAAATACGGCTAGAACTTTTACAGGGTTCGGACAATTGGAACATTACCCAAAGTGAAAACCTTGTATTTGCAGGACTGGGCACGAAAGAGGAGGTGAAGAGTGTAAGGGATAAGCTCGTGTTAGTAGAACGGGGTAAGCTTACTTTTACCGAAAAAGCGAAGAATGCACTTCAAGCTGGCGCAATCGGGGTGATCATCTATAACAACACAAAGGGAACATTCTTTGGAAACCTCGAAGAGAATCTGCCAATCCCAGTGGCCGCGATCAGTAAAGAAGCAGGATTGGCGCTAAAAAAACATCTCAATAAAAACTCGATGCTGATCCGCATGAATTTAATAGAAGAAAGAGATATACTTGCTGACTTCAGCTCCCGCGGGCCGGTGACTGTCACATGGGAAATCAAGCCGGACATCGTCGCTCCCGGCGTTGCGATCAACAGTACAATTCCAGGAGGCTACCTCCCGCTGCAGGGAACGAGTATGGCAGCGCCCCATATTGCAGGAGCGGCAGCCCTGATCAAGCAGGCCCATCCCGATTGGACCCCGGCTGAAATCAAGGCGGCAATCATGAACACGGCCAAGGATATTAGCGACCGTGACGGCATTAGGTACCGGACATTCGAGCAGGGAGCAGGAAGAATCCAGCTGGAGGCAGCGATCAATACGGAGAGCCTGGTCATTCCAGGGTCGCTTCAATTCGGTAAATTCCAGCTTGCCGATAATATGCATCGTCATAGTGCGAAGCTTTCAGTCAAAAATACAAGTTCAGCCACTAAAACTTATTCATTTTCTATTCCAAAAAAAGAACAGGGAATAGAATGGGAGCTTCCAATGAGCTTTTCGCTGAAACCGAATGAAGCGAAAAACTTGGAGCTAGCGATGAAAGCCACTCCGGATTTGTTAAAAGATAAAATCCATGATGGCAGCCTCGTTATGGATGATGGGAAAAACAAGATAAGGATTCCATACTTGTATGTTCTGGAAGAACCGGATTACCCGCGGGTGATGGGCTTCGACTTCGCGCCGGCAGATAACGGTAAGGCTTATCGCTATGAAGTCTATTTGCCGGGAGGAGCAGACGAATTTGGCATCGCGCTTTTTGATCCAGATCAATACCGCTTCGTCGGATTCCTTGATTGGGGAAGAAAGCTGGAAAAGGGAATGGTAGGAAAGGAAATACCTCTGGAAAAATTGCCGGAAGAAGGACTTTACCTTGCCAAAGTATTCGCAAAGAAAAAAGGGCGAGAGAGCACGATAGACGCGATGATTTTTATAGGTAAAAATATAAGGTCTGGAGAGCACGATTGAAGCAGTGGTTTATAAATAATACAAGGGCCGGAGAAAGGTAATTCCTTTCCGGCCCTATATTATTTTCATTAAACTATTTGTTTTCTCGCAGTATCCGTGTCACACTTCAAAAACGGCATTAATGGAAAAAAACACTGAGAAAATTCAGGCAAAAATAAGCTTTTATAATATAATACTAGCATAGGGTTATTGGTATATATTTTAAGTGAAAACTTTGTGAATTTTTTCACCGCTATGGATTGACATTGACAATAGCCTATTGTATGCTTACAAAGGGCATAAAATGATAAGGTTTTCAATGTTGATATGCAAGCTTTTTTTGTGAAAATATTGTTTTTTCGGAAAATGATTTTTCACCCCCTGAAGCTCCCATTCTCAAAAGTGAGGATGCGTTTTTTATGCGCCGAAACAACCGCCACCCTTTTCAAGCGATGGCACTCATGTCCGCTATACTATCTCAATTGGTAGGCTCCATTTTAATTGGCATTTTTTCCGGAAGATGGCTGGACCAGAGTCTTGGTACAGAGCCACTTTTCTTAATATTCGGATTGCTGATCGGATTGGCGGCAGGTGTTTATGCCATGCTCCGCCTCATCCAACACTTCTTTTCGGGAGACTAGCCATCTATGGAAATTCAGGACTTGTTTATCCGCCAGCGCAAATACATATTCACCCTGTTGTCTTTATACGTACTCGGGTACGGCTTTACAAGCTATCAATCTGTTTTTGCCGGGTTGATCTTTGGTACAAGCCTGAGCCTTTTTAATTTATGGCTGCTTGCGAGGAAAATGAACAACTTCGGTGATTCGGTTGTACAGGGGAAGAAGGTGCGCTCGCTCGGCTCGTTGTCGAGGCTTGCTACCGGAGCGCTTGCTGTGATCGTTGCAATGGAATACCCCGATCGCATTGACCTTGTATTTACGGTTTTGGGATTAATGACAGCTTACATTGTCATTATGATAGATTTTTTTGTCCAGTCTTTTCAATCACGTAAATAGCGGGGAAGAGAGGTGAATAATTGATGCATCATGAAGCTCCATTATTAGATTTATTTGGGCTTACTTTTAACTTAGCAAATTTGCTGATGATCACAATAGCGAGCGCTCTTGTATTCATCATTGCAGTTCTTTCCACTCGTAAACTGGCGATGAAACCGACCGGGATTCAGAACTTCATGGAATGGATTATGGATTTCGTCAAAGGAATCATCAACAGTACGATGGACTGGAAGGATGGAGGAAGGTTCCACGTCCTCGGGATCACATTGCTGATGTATGTGTTTGTTTCAAACATGCTGGGACTGCCTTTCGCGGTCGTTTACGACAACGTCCTATGGTGGAAATCACCGACAGCTGACCCGGTCATTACTTTGACTCTAGCAGTCATGGTAGTAGGACTTTCCCATTATTATGGTGTCAAGCTTAAAGGGACTGCCGAATACGGCAAAGAATTTTTTAAACCATTTTGGTTCATGTTCCCGATCAAGATTATTGAAGAGTTCGCGAACACGCTCACACTTGGTCTTCGTCTTTACGGTAACATTTACGCAGGTGAGATCCTGTTGGGTCTGCTTGCAGCCAGCCTCGCAACCGGAGTAGGCGGACACTTGGCCGCAGCACTTCCGATGCTTGTATGGCAAGGTTTCTCCGTTTTCGTCGGAGCAATCCAGGCATTTATCTTCACAATGTTAACGATGGTTTATCTCTCTCATAAAGTGAGCCATGACCATTAATATATACCTGTTCATTTAATGGACAAAACTCAAAAAAACATTTTTTCATACATTAAAGGAGGAACTTTATAATGGGTCTTTTAGCAGCAGCAATCGCAATCGGTTTGGCAGCACTTGGTGCAGGTATTGGTAACGGTTTGATCGTATCACGTACAGTAGAAGGTATCGCTCGTCAGCCAGAAGCTCGTGGTATGCTTCAAACTACAATGTTCATCGGGGTTGCATTGGTTGAAGCGATTCCTATCATCGCTGTAGTTATCGCGTTCATGGTTATTGGTGGTTAATTCATTATAAGAATTTAAGATGGCGAAGATCATTCCGCGCGAACCTTCGCCATTCTACTATGTAGGCTTTCTGCCGGTTCAATCCGGCGAGAGCATACCTGAATTTGAATGCAAGCAATCGTTTGAAATAAAATCGGGCAAGCCTGGGATTTCTAACGGGCAGCCTTATGCGTCGGTTTCTAGCCGTAGGCTTTTAGCGAGATGACGCATGTTGGACCTTTTTAATCATGGTACAACTCTTGAAGGGAGTGAATCGAGGGTGTTAACAATGAATTTTGTATTGGGAGCGGCAGCCGGCCTTAACACAGGCGATATCTTGTTCCAGCTTTTTATGTTCCTTGTTTTGTTAGCATTGCTTAAGAAGTTCGCTTGGGGTCCATTGATGGGCATCATGAAGGAACGTGAAGAGCATATTGCTGGCGAAATCGGAGCGGCTGAAAAAAGCCGTGCTGAAGCACAGAAACTTTTGGAAGAACAGCGTGACATGCTTAAGCAAGCACGCACAGAAGCACAGGGCCTAATTGAAAACGCAAAGAAACAGGGCGATGTACAGCGTGATGAAATCATTGCATTGGCACGCACTGAATCTGACAGAATCAAAGAATCTGCGAAGCTTGAAATTGAACAGCAGAAGGAGCAGGCTGTTGCGGCAATCCGCGAACAAGTGGCTTCACTTTCTGTATTGATTGCTTCTAAAGTAATCGAGAAGGAAATCTCTGCGGCTGACCAGGAAAAGCTCATCAATGAATACATTCAAGAGGCGGGTAATGCCCGATGAGCAACTCGACAGTAGCAAAACGCTATGCCCTGGCACTTTTTCAACTCGCTTCTGAAAAGCAGGCTCTCCCGCAGGTTGAGGAAGAGCTTCGCACTGTAAAAGAAGTTGTTGTGAACAATCCGGAATTGACTGCATTTTTAAAGTCTCCAAAGCTTCCGAACGAGAAGAAGAAAGAGGTTTTAAAGACAGCTTTCGGTTCAGTAAGCACATATGTCCTTAATACTCTGATGATTTTGGTTGACCGCCACCGCGAAGACCAGATCGCAGACGTTGCTGATCAGTTCATCGCCCTTGCAAATGATGCAAAAGGCGTGGCTGAAGCAAAAGTTTATAGTGTCCAGCCGCTCTCGGCTGAGCAGGCTGAAGCACTTTCAGCTTCGTTCGCGCCGCAGGTTGGCAAACAGTCACTTCATATTGAAAACATTGTAGATTCCAATTTGCTTGGAGGCGTAAAGCTTCGCATTGGAAACCGCATTTTTGACGGCAGCTTGCGCGGCAAGCTAGACCGCTTAGAACGTAAATTGCTAGGCTAAGATTCGTAGATAGGGGTGAAACTCATGAGCATCAAAGCTGAAGAAATCAGTGCGCTGATAAAATCGCAAATCGAAAATTATCAGTCGGAAATTCAAGTGAGTGATGTGGGTACAGTTATCAATGTTGGTGACGGTATCGCCCGTGCTCATGGCCTCGACAATGTCATGGCTGGAGAACTTGTTGAATTTTCAAATGGCGTTATGGGTATGGCACAAAACCTGGAAGAAAATAACGTCGGTATCATCATTCTTGGACCTTTCACGGACATCCGCGAAGGCGACGAGGTACGCCGTACGGGCCGCATCATGGAGGTTCCTGTAGGGGAACAGCTTATCGGCCGCGTCGTAAACCCTCTTGGACAGCCAGTAGATGGCATGGGTCCAATCAATACAACTAAAACTCGTCCAATCGAGTACGGTGCACCAGGCGTTATGGATCGTAAATCCGTTCATGAGCCTTTGCAGACTGGTATCAAGGCGATTGACGCTCTTGTTCCAATCGGACGCGGACAGCGTGAATTGATCATCGGTGACCGCCAGACTGGTAAAACATCTGTAGCGATCGATACAATCCTTAACCAAAAAGGCCAGGACATGATCTGTATCTACGTTGCAATCGGACAGAAGGAATCAACTGTACGTAACGCGGTTGAAACTCTCCGTAAGCACGGCGCGTTAGATTACTCTATCGTTGTTACAGCATCTGCTTCCCAGCCAGCTCCATTGCTATACCTAGCTCCTTACGCTGGTGTAACAATGGGTGAAGAATTCATGTACAATGGCAAGCACGTGCTTGTCGTATATGATGACCTTTCAAAACAAGCGGCAGCTTACCGTGAACTTTCCTTGCTGCTTCGCCGTCCTCCAGGTCGTGAAGCTTACCCAGGGGATGTATTCTACTTGCACTCACGCTTGCTAGAGCGTGCTGCTAAGTTGAGCGACGCTAAAGGCGCAGGTTCAATCACAGCACTTCCGTTCATTGAAACACAAGCAGGCGACGTATCTGCTTACATTCCAACGAACGTTATCTCAATCACAGACGGACAGATCTTCTTGCAGTCTGACCTATTCTTCTCTGGCGTACGCCCAGCGATCAACGCAGGTCTTTCTGTATCCCGTGTAGGTGGATCCGCTCAAATCAAAGCGATGAAGAAGGTATCTGGTACACTACGTCTTGACCTTGCTTCATACCGTGAATTGGAAGCATTCGCACAGTTCGGTTCTGACCTTGACAAAGCAACTCAGGCAAAACTGAACCGCGGTGCCCGTACGGTAGAAGTTCTTAAACAAGATCTTAACAGGCCGCTTGCTGTTGAAAAGCAAGTAGCAATCCTATATGCACTTACTCGCGGTTTCCTTGACGATATTCCATTGCAGGATATCCGCCGCTTCGAAGGTGAATACCTTTCATGGTTAGACCACAACCATACAGAAGTGTTAGATCATATCCGTTCAACGAAGGAACTACCTTCAGACGACGATATGGCTGCTGCACTAAACGCTTTCAAAAAGACGTTTGCAGTATCCGAGTAATTTAATTAGCGGAAGCGCTTGATCGCTGAAGCTTGATGAGGAGCAGTGCCAGCCATTAGCTGGTCCTGCCTGACCTTGGACTAACAATTCTTTTGTAAAAGGGTGGTGAGAACCGAAATGGCATCTTTACGCGATATAAAAAACCGTATTACTTCGACTAAAAAGACGAGCCAGATTACTAAGGCAATGGAAATGGTATCCGCAGCTAAATGGAACCGTGGAGTCATGAACGCGAAAGCATTCGTCCCTTACATGGAGAAAATCCAGGAAGTGACTGCCTCCATCGCAATGGGCAGCAAGGATTCCAACCACCCAATGCTGAACAGCCGTCCAGTCAAGAAGACGGGATATCTAGTGATTACATCTGATCGCGGACTTGCAGGTGCTTACAACAGTAACGTCCTGCGCCAGCTGTATCAGACGATCCAGCAACGCCATAAATCAAATGATGAGTTTGCGATTATCGCGATCGGGCGTGTCGGCCGTGACTTCTTCCAAAGCCGTGGCATGAACGTTGTCCTTGACATCGTCGGCATTGCAGATCAGCCGTCCTTCGCGGAAATCCAGGATATCGCCAGCAACACAGTTGGCATGTTCTCGGACGGAACATTTGATGAATTATATATTTACTACAGTCATTACGTCAGCGCGATCGCTCAAGAAGTAACAGATAAGAAGCTGCTTCCGTTAACGGATATTGGCGGAGCATCAACAAAGCTTACCTCTTATGAATTTGAGCCGAACGCTGAGGAGATCCTGGAAGTTCTCTTGCCGCAATACGCAGAAAGCTTGATTTACGGAGCACTGCTTGATAGCAAAGCAAGTGAACACGCTGCACGTATGACAGCCATGAGAAACGCAACGGACAATGCGAAAGAGCTGATCAATTCCCTCAGCTTGAGCTACAACCGTGCGCGTCAGGCTGCCATTACCCAGGAAATCACCGAAATCGTCGGTGGAGCTGCAGCACTCGAATAGATTTTTCAATAACAGGGGATGTGGCTTGATGCCGCATCCCATCATGATGTATATATTTCAACTAGTACGATAGGAGGGAACAAGATGAACAAAGGACGCGTTCTCCAGGTTATGGGTCCGGTTGTTGACGTTAAGTTTGAAAGCGGCAATCTTCCAGAGATCTATAACGCTTTGAAAATTGTAACCAGCGATGCGGATGTGAACATCGAGCTAACTCTTGAAGTAGCCCTTCACTTAGGCGATGACACAGTTCGTACAATCGCGATGTCTTCCACAGACGGCCTTAAGCGTGGCGTCGAAGTATTAGATACAGGTGCTCCAATCTCCGTTCCGGTTGGGGACGTAACACTAGGACGTGTATTCAACGTATTGGGTGAGTCAATCGACCTTGAAGCTCCAGTCGCTGCTGATTCACGCCGCGATTCAATCCACAGGGAAGCTCCAACATTCGAACAGCTTTCAACTGAGGTTGAAATCCTTGAAACAGGGATTAAGGTAGTTGACCTTCTTGCTCCATATATCAAGGGTGGTAAGATCGGATTGTTCGGTGGTGCCGGTGTAGGTAAAACCGTATTAATCCAGGAATTGATTAACAACATCGCTCAAGAGCACAGCGGTATTTCTGTATTCGCCGGTGTTGGTGAGCGTACACGTGAAGGTAATGACCTTTACCACGAAATGACTGACTCTGGCGTTATCAAGCAAACAGCAATGGTATTCGGACAGATGAACGAGCCGCCAGGAGCACGTATGCGTGTTGCCCTGACTGGTTTGACAATGGCTGAATATTTCCGTGATGAGCAAGGACAGGACGTTCTTTTCTTCATGGATAACATCTTCCGTTTCACGCAAGCAGGTTCTGAGGTTTCCGCGCTACTTGGCCGTATGCCATCTGCGGTAGGTTACCAGCCAACTCTTGCAACTGAAATGGGTAAATTGCAGGAACGTATCACATCTACTAACGTAGGTTCTGTTACTTCCATTCAGGCGATCTATGTACCAGCCGATGACTACACTGACCCGGCTCCGGCTACAACTTTCGCTCACTTGGATGCAACAACGAACCTTGAGCGTAAGCTTTCTGAAATGGGTATCTACCCTGCGGTGGATCCACTTGCTTCGACTTCACGTGCATTGACACCTGAAATCGTTGGCGAAGACCACTATTCAGTAGCTCGTCGCGTACAGCAAACATTACAGCGTTACAGAGAACTTCAGGATATCATCGCGATCCTTGGTATGGATGAGCTTTCTGACGAAGATAAGCTAACTGTACACCGCGCTCGCCGCATCCAGTTCTACCTGTCACAAAACTTCCACGTAGCCGAACAGTTCACAGGACAGAAAGGTTCTTACGTGCCAGTTAAAGAAACAGTTAAAGGATTCACAGAAATCCTTGACGGCAAATATGACCACCTTCCAGAAGATGCATTCCGCCTAGTTGGCCGAATCGAAGAAGTTATCGAGAATGCAAAACGTATGGGTGTAGAGGTCTAATAACGGACCAGGAGGGTAAAAAATGAAGACGATTAAAGTCAGTGTTGTTACTCCCGATGGGCCGGTGTATGAATCAGATGTTGAAATGGTAAGCACAAAAGCGAGCACAGGCGAACTTGGAATCTTGCCAGGCCACATTCCTATGGTTGCACCGCTACAAATTGGCGCTGTCCGTTTGAAAAATGGCAGCAATAACGAGTTCATTGCAGTCAGCGGCGGCTTCCTCGAGGTCCGTCCCGAGCAGGTAACCATCCTTGCTCAATCTGCAGAACAATCATCTGAAATCGATCTTGAACGTGCACTAAAAGCAAAAGAACGCGCTGAGCAGCGCCTGCATGAAAGAAAGCAGGAGAACATCGACTTCAAGCGTGCAGAACTTGCCCTGCAACGTGCGATCAACCGTATTTCAGTTGCAGAACGCAGAATTTAATTTTTAGATTGAACACCCTCCGGTGATGCTGGGGGGTGTTTTTTATCATGTAGAGTGAGGAGGCGAATCCGCTACCAAATTATTTGCAATTTTGGGGGCAGCTTCCGTTTCGCCAATATAGTAGTGAAAATCGCCAATAAATTTTAATTTTCGCCAATAAAAAGTTTTTTTCGCCAATAAATCGAAATTATCGCCAATAAAAATGTGAAAACCGCCAATAAAACTAAACAACAGCCAATTTACTCTCCGCTTTACAGAAGAATATCTCATCCCATCCACACTTTTTAAGTAATATCAGAAGAATTCAACATTCCATCAACAATTTTCATGCAAAATCACAAAAAAAGATCGCCAAAAACAATTCAACATCACTCTTACCCAACAGATTGCCATAATGTTGACAAACGTCACTGACAACTTACCCCAAAATGTATTTAATATAAAATGTAACCGATTGTCTTATTTTAGGAGCAGTGGATACCGAAACAAGGGGGCTGCACACTCCAAATCGATGCGCTGCCACGGCAAGAAAAAGCCTGGAGAAAACAATGAGAATAAATTACCTTCCGGACAACTAAGTATGGAAGGGGACGACTCTTTCCTCCGGTACATCCAGACCTCAATCAGAAACTATTTTTCTATTGAAAAAGGCTTGGAAGAAGGTTGCCAGATTGTTCAAAGGCTTGTCGACACACTATTGCAACAATGGTATAATTGTTATCGGTTACAAGATTAAAAAGTATGAAAATTTCACAACATTGGAGGGATGGGCATGGAGCAGTTGAATCTATATCAAAATAACTATTTGATAGTCTTTGTGTTCCTATGTCTCGGGGTATTGCTTCCAATCGTAGCCTTGTTTGCGGCTAAGCTTTTGAGGCCGAAATACAAGGAAGACGAGCGGAAATATACCACCTACGAGAGCGGGATGGAACCGTTCAGCGATGCGCGGGTCCAGTTTAATGTCCGTTATTATGTTTTTGCTCTTATGTTCGTTATTTTTGATGTAGAAACAGCGTTTTTGTATCCATGGGCTGTCGCCTATGAGAAGCTGGGAATCTTCGCATTGATTGAAATGCTGATTTTCGTCGTAATGCTTCTGATCGGACTCATCTACGCATGGAAAAAGAAGGTGCTAAAATGGATTTAAAATTGGATGATTTATCACCAGCAGAAGCTGCAGAACTCCAAAGAAATGTATTTGTGACATCTCTTGAGCAGGTAAAGGGATGGGCCAGAAGCAACTCGATGTGGCCAATGACTTTCGGTCTTGCGTGCTGCGCGATCGAAATGATGGCGTCCAGTTCGGCTCACTATGACCTTGACCGTTTTGGAACGTTCTACCGGAACTCACCTCGTCAGTCTGATGTCATGATTGTTTCAGGTACTGTAACGAAGAAAATGGCTCCGACTGTCCGCAGGCTGTACGATCAGCTGGCAGAACCAAAGTGGGTAATCGCGATGGGATCATGCGCGACAGCAGGCGGTCCATATGTAAAATCATACTCAGTTGTAAAAGGTGTCGATCAGATTGTGCCGGTCGATGTTTACATACCGGGTTGCCCGCCGAATCCAGCAGCATTGATTTACGGGATTAATAAATTGAAAGAGAAAATCCGTTATGAGGCGAAAACCGGGAAGAAGGTGATCTAACCGATGAGCGGGGAAAAGGATTTAGAGCAGATAAAGAGAGAAGCAGCCCAAAAAGCAAAAGAGCTTGCGAAGCAGCGTCAAGCAGCTAAACAAGCAGGGGAAGGAAACGACCCGAAAGAGGTTGCCGACCAAGTCGCAGAACCTGAAGTGAAGGAAACCGAGACAAAGGCAGAAGCACCAGCAGGTGACGATGCTGAACTCGCTAAAAAGAAAGCCGCCGCAGCAGCGAAGGCAAAGGCAGCTGCACTGGCGAAAATGAAAGCGAATGGCCAGGCCACAGATGAATCGTCGGAAGCCAAAGAAGAAGTATCGGCTCCGGTAGAAGGTCAAGACGCTGAATTAGCGAAGAAAAAAGCTGCTGCAGCAGCAAAAGCGAAAGCAGCCGCTCTTGCAAAAATGAAGGCAACTGGCCAGGTGGAGGAAAACGCTGAAGTGGAAACTCCAGCAGCCACTGAAGCTTCAGCGGACGACGATGATGACCTTGCGAAAAAGAAAGCCGCGGCCGTAGCGAAGGCAAAGGCAGCAGCGGCAGCAAAAAGGAAAGCCCAGGAGGCAGGCGGAGGAGCAGACGCTTCAACGGACGACGATGATCTTGCGAAAAAGAAAGCCGCAGCAGTAGCAAAAGCTAAGGCAGCTGCAGCAGCGAAAGCCAAAGCCGCAGCCGGCGGGGGCTCAGCCGACGACGAAAAAGCGAAAGCGATTGCCGCAGCGAAGGCAAAAGCAGCCGCTGCAGCGAAAGCTAAATCGGCAGCTGGCGCAAAAGCAGGAGCAGAAGAGCCTGTTGAAGAGAAAAAACCGTCTCCAAACCAGCCTTACTTAGATAAATATGTAAAAGCGATTACAGACAACCTTGGTGATGATATTTTGGAAGATTCCTATATTAACCCTCTTTCAAAAGATGTCCCAACGCTTGTCGCGAAGAAAGAATCTTATTACCGACTGGCTGAATTCCTGAAGTACAACGAACTATTAGGTTTTGATTACCTTTCAGAGCTTCACGGCACGGATTTCCAGACACATATGGAAGTATATGTTCACTTGTACTCATACAAAAACAGACAGTCAGTTGCGTTAAAGGTCAAGCTTGACCGCGATCAGCCTGTTACTCAGTCCGTCCAGCCACTATGGGCAGGAGCTGATTGGCCAGAGTGTGAAACGTATGACTTGCTTGGCATCAAATTCGAAGGCCATCCTAACCTCCATCGCATCATGCTTGGTGAAGACTGGGTAGGCCACCCGTTAAGAAAAGACTATGAACCGTATGATGTGGAGGTGTAGCCCGTGATACGCACAGAAGAAATGCTCTTGAACGTGGGCCCGCAGCACCCTAGTACACACGGTGTATTCCGCCTCGTTCTGAAAATTGACGGTGAAATTATCGTTGAAGCTAAGCCGGTCATCGGTTATTTGCACCGCGGGACTGAAAAGCTTGCCGAAGACCTGCAATATACACAGATCATTCCGTATACAGACCGGATGGACTACGTTTCGGCGATGACGAATAACTATGTAATCGTCCATGCAGTCGAAACGATGATGGGCTTACAGGTGCCTGAACGCGCCGAGTATCTAAGGATACTGGCGATGGAATTGAACAGGGTTGCCAGCCACTTGTTGTGGTGGGGAACATTCATCCTCGACTTCGGTGCGACAAGCCCATTGCTTTACGCATTCCGTGACCGCGAGATGATCCTGAACCTGTTGAATGAATTGTCTGGTGCTCGTCTGACGTTCAACTACATGCGTGTAGGCGGCGTAAAGTGGGATGCTCCGGAAGGCTGGATTGAAAAGGTGGCAGAGTTTGTCCCTTACCTAAGAGGCCAGCTGAAAGGCTACCATCAGCTTGTATCAGGAAACGAAATCTTCCTTAACCGTACAAAGAACATTGGTACTTATACAAAGGAAGACGCAATCAATTACTCATTGAGCGGACCGAACCTGCGCTCTACAGGCGTGAAATGGGATTTGCGCAAGGATGAGCCGTATTCAATCTATGATCGCTTCGACTTCGACATTGTCACTCGCGAAGAAGGCGATGCGCTTGCCCGTTACCACGTAAGAATGGGTGAAATCGAAGAATCTCTAAAGATCATCGAACAGGCTGTACAGCAATTCCCGAAAGATGGGGAAATCATAGCCAAGGTTCCAAAAATCATCAAGGCTCCAAAAGGGGAAGCGTTTGTCCGGATCGAAGGCTCCCGAGGTGAGATCGGATGCTACATATCCAGCGATGGAAAAAAAGAGCCGTACCGTCTCAAGTTCAGAAGACCGAGCTTCTACAATCTGCAAATCCTTCCTAAACTGCTCGAAGGAGAAAGTATCTCAAATCTGATTGCAATTTTAGGAGCGGTTGATATCGTTCTTGGGGAGGTAGACGGATAATGGTTCAGGATCTACTCGAATCAAGCGCAGGCCTCATGAATTTCAGTATCTTCTTCGTTCTGGCCGTCGTCCTGCTGTTCGTAATCCTTGGATTCGTAACCATGGCGATTCTGGCAGAGAGGAAAGTGCTTGGTTTCATGCAGGGCCGTTATGGTCCATCCCATGTCGGCGGTAAATGGGGACTCTTGCAATCCGTAGCCGACGTCGTAAAGCTTCTTGTCAAAGAAGACTTAATTCCAAAAGCAGCGGATAAGCCGCTGTTCATTATCGCACCAGTTATCGCGTTCGCGCCGTCCTTCATGGTCATGGCGACGATTCCTTTGACTGACAAATTGCAATTTGCTGACTTGAATGTCGGATTTCTGTATTACATCGCTATTTCAGGGCTGACGATCGTCGGCATGCTGATGGCAGGCTGGGCATCCAACAACAAGTACTCATTGCTTGGCGGTATGCGTGCCGCGGCACAGATGATTTCCTACGAAATCCCGCTTGTCATGAGCGTTATTGGAATCGTCCTGCTGACAGGCAGCCTCAATCTTAATGAGATTGTTGCAGCACAAGGTGACAATGGCTGGTTCATCCTATGGCAGCCAATCGCGTTCATTGTGTTCTTCATCGCTGCTACTGCCGAATTGAACAGGGTTCCGTTCGACCTTGCTGAAGCGGAAAATGAGCTTGTTGCCGGTTTCCACACAGAGTACTCTGGCTTCCGCTGGGCGATGTTCATGCTTGCTGAATATGTGTATATGTTCGCAATGTCTGCGTTGATCACTGTATTATTCCTTGGAGGCTGGCTGCCGCTGCCGTTCCTCGGCTTCATTCCTGGAGCTGTATGGTTCTCGCTCAAGTTCAGCTTAGTGGTCTACATCCTCATTTGGTTCCGTGCTACGTTCCCGCGTATCCGCGCCGACCAATTGATGGAATTCGCATGGAAAGTGCTTCTGCCGGTAGCGCTGGCAAACATTTTCCTAACTGCTTTGATTAAAGAATTTTTTCTAAAATAGGAATGGAAGCAGCATTGCTTCCTGCATTAAAGGGGTGAATTACGTGCTAGGATGGACTAAAGGATTAGCTTATACCCTTAAACAATTGACTCGCGAAAAGCTGACTTACGATTATCCAAACGAACCGATTCCGCTTCCTGACAGATTCCGCGGGATCCAGAAGTTTTATCCTGAAAAATGCATCGTCTGCAACCAGTGTGCCAATATTTGCCCGACAGATTGCATTAACTTGACTGGTAAAAAGCATCCTGATCCAACAAAAAAAGGCAAAATCATTGATACGTATGATATCAACTTCGAACTTTGCATCCTCTGTGACCTGTGCACAGAAGTTTGCCCGACTGAAGCGATCATCATGACGAACAACTTTGAACTTGCTGAATACAGCCGGGATGATTTATTCAAGAACCTGGAATGGCTTGACGAAAATGATGAGAATATACGGAAGGTGAATAAAGCATGACGTTAACAGGCGAATTTTTTGCGTTTATGTCACTTGCTTTAGTGGCGGTAATCGGCGGCGTGCTTTTATTGAACCTCACGAAGGTCATCCACATGGTCGTAGCGCTCGTCTTTACTTTCGTCAGTATTGCAGGTATTTATGTGCTCTTGTCCGCTGAATTCCTGGCGGTCATCCAAGTAATGATCTATTCCGGCGCCATCACAATCATGATGCTGTTCGGAATCATGCTTACCCGCCACCATGGTGACGATGCTGAACCAAAAGGCGGTATGCTGCGCAAGCTTGCATTGCTGCTCGGCGTACTCGGCTTTGGAGCAGCAGTATATTTCGGAATTTACGATTTGAATTTCGAAGCAGTACCAAATACACTGCATGAAAACAATACAGAACAAATCGGGGTATCACTGTTCTCGCATTACATTATCCCGTTTGAACTGACATCCGTGATCCTGCTAGCCGCGCTTGTAGGCGCAATTGTACTGGCGCGCAAGGATGACGAAAAGGAGGGTGATCAGGAATGAGTTCTGTTCCGGTTTCAGCCTATCTAGCTCTTGCACTTATTCTTTTTTGCATCGGCCTCTTCGGTGCCCTGACAAAAAAGAACACAGTTATTGTATTGATCTCAATCGAATTGATGCTTAATGCGGTCAATATCAATCTGGTAACCTTCAGTAAATACGGAGTGAATCCTTCGATCACTGGCCAGGTTTTCGCGCTGTTCTCCATCGCGGTAGCAGCAGCTGAAGTAGCGGTAGGACTTGCGATTCTGATATCGCTTTACCGCAACCGCAGTACGGTCAATATTGATGAAATGAATCAGTTGAAAAATTAGATTGATGGATTTTTCATAGGCGGCATTTGCCGCTGAAATCAGAAGATTTCTTGTAGCTGGACTGCCCCGTGAAAGACGGGCCTCAATCTGACGGGCGTATATATGATAGATAGCGCACGTTCAAAAAAGGGGATTGTGATATTAATGGAGAATGCTTGGCTCATTCCGCTGTTCCCGCTTGTATCCTTTCTATTCCTGCTGCTGTTCGGTAAAAAGCTTAAAGAAGCGAGCGCATTCGTTGGGATTCTTGCGACGCTTGCCTCTCTTGTATACTCCATCCTTGTGCTGATCGAGCGCTTTTCGGAGTCTACATTCAAAGCTGAAGCCGTTTGGCTGACAATAGGGAATCTGGAACTAACTGCGGGCTTTGAAGTAAATCAATTAAATGCATTGATGCTGGTGATCGTGTCTCTTGTCAGCTTCCTTGTGCATACCTATTCAAAAGGGTATATGCATGGTGATGAGCGCATCCCGGTCTTCTATGCTTATCTAGGACTATTTACTTTTGCAATGCTTGGTCTTGTAATCTCACCGAATCTTTTACAGACATATATTTTCTGGGAATTGGTCGGTGTAGGTTCATTCCTGTTGATTGGATTCTATTTTTACAAAGAAAGCGCCAAAGCAGCTGCAAAGAAAGCCTTCATCATGACCCGTATCGGGGATGTCGGGCTGCTGATCGGAATGATTCTTTTATTCTGGCAAACTGGCAGCTTCGAATATGATGAAATTTTCGCTGCGGTAGAAGAAGGCGCGATTTCCGGAACGATGATTACCCTTACTGCGATCCTGATCTTCATCGGTGCGGTTGGTAAATCAGGTCAGTTCCCGCTTCACACGTGGCTTCCAGACGCGATGGAAGGTCCGACGCCAGTTTCTGCGTTAATCCACGCAGCGACGATGGTTGCAGCCGGTGTTTACTTGGTCGCATCGCTGTTCCCGCTATTCAATGCGAGTGAAACGGCTATGCTGACTGTTGCGATCATCGGTGCCTTCACAGCGATTTTTGCAGCAACGATTGGCCTAGTCCAGACTGACATCAAGCGTGTTCTTGCATTCTCGACTGTCAGCCAGCTTGGCTACATGATGCTTGCATTGGGATCTGCCGGTTATGTTGCCGGAGTATTCCACTTGATGACTCACGCGTTCTTTAAAGCATTGTTATTCCTTGCAGCAGGTAGCGTCATCCATGCTGTACATACTCAGGATATTGAAAAAATGGGCGGGCTTTGGAAAAAGCTTACCTTCACTGGTCCTTTGTTCCTGATCGGAACCCTGGCAATCAGTGGTGTCCCATTGTTCTCAGGCTTTTTCAGTAAAGATGAAATTTTGATCGCTGCATGGGCAAATGGCAATTACCCATTGTTCTGGCTGGCAGTGATTGCGGCGTTCTTCACAGCATTCTACATGTTCCGCCTGTTCTTCATGGTCTTCTCCGGTGAAGCACGCAGCGAAATGAAGAATGTTCATGAATCGCCATCTGTCATGACTTTGCCTATGGTAGTTTTGGCTGTACTGGCTGTTGTAGCTGGTTATGTGAACACACCTTGGTTCGGCACATTCCTTGGCGACTGGCTCGTTGAAGGAAACGAAGCGCTTGGCCATGGACATATAGAAGGCCCAGGCTGGATCATGATCGTCGCTACAGTTGTTTCCTTGCTCGGCATCCTGCTTGCATGGATGATGTACAGCAAAAAGTCGATTTCTCGCGATTGGCTGTCCAGCAGAACGCCACTTGCTTATGGCATCGTGAAAAATAAGTACTATATCGATGAGATTTACAATCAGAGCATCGTATTTGGAGCGAAAGCGATCAGCTTGTTCCTGCGTTTCATCGAGGTCTTCCTTGTTGAGGGACTCGTAAAGCTGACAACAGCAGCTGTCCAGGGACTTGGTAAAACCGGTGCGAAAATCCAGAACGGCCAGGTACAGACTTACGGCACAATCGCCTTTGTCGGCCTTGCAGTCCTGATCGTCATCTATGCGCTGACAGGGGGGTATTTATAATGGATTTCAACTATTTTCTTACCTTGCTGGTATTCTCCCCTTTACTAGGAATCCTGCTATTGGCATTCATGCCAAAGACAAACGAATCAGGCATCAAAATGCTTGGAGTATTGGCAACACTGCCGTCATTGATCCTTGCGTTGATCGCATACTTTTCGTATCGCGGCGGCAATGACCTTGCTAATTTTTCGGAAAAATTCCGCTGGATCCAATTCGGCGGCCAGGGTGCCGAGCAATCTGGCATGTTCTCAGTGAACTATGAACTTGGCATCGATGGATTCGGTTTGATTATGGTGGTTCTCACAGCAGTGATCGCGACGCTTGCGGCAATCGCGTCTTTCCATATCAAAAAAGAATGGAAAGGCTACTACATGCTGTTCTTGCTTCTTGAAATCGGGATGCTGGGAGTATTCACATCAGAAAACTTGATCTTGTTCTTCCTTTTCTTCGAAATCACCTTGATTCCAATGTTTTTCCTGATTGGAAAATGGGGCTATTACGAAAAAGAAAAGGCGGCCTACAGCTTCTTGATTTATAACGGACTTGGCTCAGCAATCTTGCTGATCGTCATCATGGTGTTATTTTCAAGAACAGGCACATCCAATATCGAAATGCTGTCAGTCATGATGAACACAGACAATGCGCCATTATTCGCGCCGGTTTCTGAGTCATTGAAAATGGGATTATTGATCGCCTTGCTTGTCGCATTCGGTGTCAAGCTGCCAATCTTCCCGCTGCACAGCTGGATGCTGCGCGTCCACGTTGAAGCACCGCCATCCATCGTCATGATCCACTCAGGGATCTTGCTTAAGATCGGTGCATTCGGTTTGATCCGCTTCGGGATGGGGATTTTCCCTGAACAATTCGCGGAATTAGCAGGGCTGCTTGCGGTACTGGGTGTCATTAACCTTTTATACGGAGCGTTCCTTGCTTTTATCCAGACAGATTTCAAAATGGTCCTTGCTTACTCTTCTATTTCCCATATGGGGATCGTTTTAATCGGACTTGGAGCATTAAATGAAGCAGGAATCCAAGGTGCTATTTTCCAGGTCGTATCACACGGCTTGATTTCAGCATTATTATTCTTCCTTGTCGGTGTGTTGTATGAACGCACGCATACTACAACGCTTGTGAATCTCGGCGGCATGGCAAAGGGAATGCCCCTAGCTTCTGGCTTCTTGCTTGCAGGCGCGATGGCATCGCTTGGATTGCCTGGTATGTCTGGTTTCGTCAGTGAATTCATGGCATTCCTTGGACTATTCGAAGAAATGCCAGTCCTCGCAGCGGTTGGTACAATCGGAATCATCATGACAGCCGTTTACCTGCTGCGTGCAGTCCTTGCCATCACGTATGGCAATCCAGAACGAGAATTTGCCGGAGTTACAGACATCCGCTCATTTGAATGGGCTCCAGTGTTAGTGCTTATCGGCTTGATCGTCCTGATTGGTGTATATCCAGCTGTTCTTAGTGAACCGCTTCAGGCAACTTTAGAGACTATCTTGATGGGAATAGGGGGGTGATGAAGGATGGATCTAGATACACTTCTATCATTTGATTGGGGGACGATGACTCCGGAATTCATCATCCTTGGTATGATCGCAATTTTATCGGTCGCTGATTTATTCATGCCTAAGCAAGTCGACCGGAAAGTCCTTGGCTGGGCTGGCTTTGCAGGTGTGGTATTAGCGCTGATTTCACTCGTTTCGCTGATTGGTACTGAAACCACAACGATTTTATACGATACATTCCGATTGGATTCATTCGCCATCGCCTTCAAGCTGATCCTCCTTCTTGGAGCAGCACTTGTTATGCTGTTGGCGATTGACTACAGGACGAATGATGGACTTGAGGAATATAAGGGAGAATTTTTCTACCTGTTCCTCACTGCATTGCTTGGAACGATGTTCATGGCATCAAGCGGCGACTTGATCACATTGTTCGTCGGCCTTGAATTGCTGTCCATTCCGTCTTACGTCCTAGCAGGTATGCGCAAACGTAACCTGAAATCGAATGAAGCAGCAATGAAATACGTCATTAACGGTGGAATTTCCTCCGCGATCACATTGTTCGGTATGAGCTATGTGTACGGAATCGCCGGCACAACAAACTTAAGAGAAATCGCTCAAGTCTTTGGAGGTCTGAGTGATCCTCAGCACATTTACATTCTTGGACTGGCATTCTTCATGATTTTCGTCGGCCTGTCATTCAAGCTGGCATCTGCTCCATTCCATATGTGGGCACCTGATGTATACGAAGGAGCACCAACTCCAGTGACAGCGTTCTTGAGCGTCGTCTCAAAAACGGCTGGATTTGTGATCATCATTCGCATCCTGTTATCCATTTTTGGATATATTCCTGTCGCTCAGGAAGATGGACAGCCAATTCCGCTTCTGTTCGCAGTACAGGATTACATTGCATTCCTGGCGGGAGCAACGATGATCATTGGTAACGTCGTCGCCTTAAGACAGCGCAACATCAAGCGCATGTTCGCTTACTCAAGTATTGCGCATGCCGGTTACATCCTTGTCGCTCTGACAGCTATGTCATTCGTGACCTTCGATGCAATCTGGTTCTACATGCTTGCTTACGTATTAATGAACCTTGGTGCATTCGCCGTGATCCAGCTGATCACAATGAAAACTGGCTCAGAAGATATCAGCCACTTCGCGGGCCTCTACCGCCGTTCACCGCTGCTGGCAGTGGGAATGGGAATCTTCATCCTGTCACTCGCAGGAATCCCAGGTACAGCAGGCTTCATCGGCAAGTTGAACATCTTCATGGGAGCATTGATGGTCGACCAGGCACACTACGTTCTCGTATCGATCATGATTGCAACAACAGTCGTATCCTATTTCTACTACTTCGGAATCATGACACAAATGTTCTTCCGCCCGGCAGCAAGTGACGAAAAAATCCAGCTGCCAATCGGAACACTCGTCGTGATCCTGGTAACAGTCATCGGAACGATCCTGTTCGGAGTCATGCCAAACCTGGCAATCGACTTTATGCACAGTAATTTCAACCAGTTCGTCGACTTTATGAGATAAGTTTGTTACTTCGCTAACTAGGAAGTAAGAACAAGCTCAGGAAAACACGAATCATGTATGGATTTTGGGGAAAATCTACTCATGGAAACAAAGGGGTAAATTCAGCTGGCCTTGCTTTGATAGCGGGCCAGTTTTTTTATTTTGTGCCCGTTGAAAGTTGAAACAGGGAACTAGGGTCACATGATGGTGGACATGTTTTTGACCGCCAAAAGGTGAAATCAAGAATGACGGTCACAAGAAAGGGAAACATGTGCCCGCCAGAAGGTGGAAACAAGAATGACGGTCACAAGAAAGGGAAACTTGTGCCCGAAAAGCGAGTGAAAAAAGAACGTTCATTACATGAAACTTTCCGAATTCTGATACGTCTAAAATACAGGTAATCATCACGTTTATGTTAAAATAAACATGATAAGGGGGGACAGATTATGATAACAGGTTTTGGCGGCTTCGCGCTGACCAGCATTCTAACACATCTTGTTTTTATCGCCATTTCATGGTGGGCTCTTCAAGCACTCCAATTCGATAAGCTGCTCCGGGCAAACCATGTGCTTCAAGCCCGAGTTTTATATATTCTTGCTTCCATCGCGCTAGGATCCACAGTAAGTAATTTCTTCCTTGATTACCTCCAATGGTCACAGCAGCTTCCGATGATTTTTCAGTAAGGCTCTTTTCGTAAACTTTGTCGCTTTCTCAATCCAAAATAAACAATCTGTATTCAGAAGTCTCTCGAAATGAGCGACGACACCGATTATTAAAACATATACGAAAAGCAGCAATCAATGCGAAAACAGCCTTCAGTAACAACTTTTAGCCCATCTGCTGTTAGTTCTAAACAAATTGGTAAAAAATTAGGTCTTCATACATGTTCCAAAAATGCGGAAATTCGAGTATGATTGTCTTTGTGCTTGTTTTTTGCATAAGCATGTTTATTTTTTCACAAACAATGAACACCCGGCAAAGTTGGTACATAGAATGATGTCAAAAAGTGACGAGAATTCCCAAGTATGCGATTTGCTCTCCTGGTAAGAATGGTAATAAGGGGAGAGTGAAAGACATATGAAGAAGATTCCATTTATTTTATCAATTTTTGGCATTATTGGTTTTATTGTGCTTCAAGCTGGGAATAAGACGACTGTAGCTGACGCTGATCATGAAATAAAAACTCTGGCCTCAGTTTTGCAGGACGAAAATATTTTGATCACTGGTTGGTCTATCTATGCAAGGGAAACATTGGAAGAAGAAAATGTCGAAGCTTTGGTAAAAGAATTGAAGGTCCAGCTCCCGGATTGGACATGGGACCACCGCAATGGAGAACTCACAGCTGTTTCGAATTCTTCTGAGATCCAGGAAAAAATTAAAATTGTTTCTACCGACACAAATGGCCCGATACATACGTATGTGATGTATGAGGTCAGAGGTCAGCATTGGAATAAAAATACAGAAACCTTTTTAAACAAAAATTTACCAGGCAGAATATTTGACATTTTTCGAGGAAATGCCACAACTTTCTCTTGTATTGAAGGCGAAATCAATGATAAGATAAAATCGGCTTTACCTGTTTATAAAACTAAATTGCTAAAGGCTTTTCAAGCCGAGGAAGTCGAAGGATTGGAAGAAGACTCATTTATTTCCACATCCGCTGTTTCGCCTTTGTTCGACAACTCTTTGAGCAATGACCATGAGATGAATATGCAGCTTGGATTACGGAAAACTGATCGATTGGGCGCAAAGACTACCCTCGTAGTTGGCACACCCATCATAACGATTGAATATTAATATAGAGAAATTGGACGCGGAGGGGAATACACTTGGAAAAAATCATCGTCCGCGGCGGACAAAGGCTAAGCGGTTCTGTAAAGGTTGAAGGAGCTAAGAATGCCGTCTTGCCTGTTATCGCTGCAACATTATTAGCTAGTGACGGAAAAAGCGTAATTCGTGATGTGCCAACTCTCTCCGATGTATATACCATCAACGAAGTATTACGTTCTTTAAACGCCGTAGTGGAGTTTGAAAATAACACGATTACAGTAGATGCATCCAGAGAGTTAAAAATAGAAGCACCTTTTGAGTATGTTCGTAAAATGCGTGCTTCTGTATTAGTAATGGGATCCCTGCTTGCCAGGAATGGCCGTGCTCGCGTTGCATTGCCAGGCGGCTGCGCAATCGGTTCCCGTCCTATCGACCAGCACCTGAAAGGCTTTGAAGCAATGGGTGCGACTGTCAAGGTAGGCAACGGTTTTATCGAAGCCGAAGCTGTCAATGGTTTGCACGGAGCTAAAATATACCTTGATTTCCCTAGCGTAGGTGCTACGGAAAACATTATGATGGCGGCAGTCCTTGCAAAAGGAACAACAGTCATCGAAAACGTTGCAAAAGAACCAGAAATCGTCGACCTTGCCAACTTCCTGAACAAAATGGGAGCGAAGGTAAAAGGCGCCGGCACTGGCACAATCAAGATTGAAGGTGTTGAAGTACTGTTTGGTGCTGACCACAACATCATTCCTGACCGAATCGAAGCAGGAACCTTCATGGTTGCGTCTGCCATCACTGGCGGAAACGTCCTTGTAAAAGGCGCTGTTCCTGAACATCTTTCTTCATTGGTCGCCAAGATGGAAGAAATGGGCGTTACCATCATTGAAGAAGAAGAAGGTCTTCGTGTTATCGGACCTGAAAAATTGAAAGCAGTCGACATCAAGACGATGCCGCACCCTGGTTTCCCGACAGATATGCAATCTCAAATGATGGCATTGCTATTGCGCGCTCAGGGCACAAGCATGATCACGGAAACTGTTTTCGAAAACCGCTTCATGCACGTGGAAGAATTCCGCCGCATGAACGCAAACATCAAAATCGATGGCCGCTCTGTCATCATGAACGGACCATCAAACCTTCAGGGAGCAGAAGTGGCAGCAACTGACCTGCGTGCCGCAGCATCACTGATCCTGACTGGACTTGTAGCAGATGGAATGACTCGCGTAACAGAGCTGTATCACCTTGACCGTGGATACGTTGACTTCCATCATAAACTTGCAGCACTTGGCGCAGACATCGAACGCGTCAGCGAAGTAGAAGAGCAGCCAGTAACGGATAAATTAGTCTCAGACATGAACGCATAAATATTACTACTCAATGAACCGGAGAATTGTGCTTTAACGTATAGTTCTGCGGTTTTTTGATTTAAATGGGCTGGTTAGAGCCTGAAAATTCATGTCCAATTTCGTGAATTTGTTTTGACCGACTTATTATGAGACTTTCGACAGACGAATATGCATTTTCGATTTCTGTCATAAAAGCTTGTCCGCCTCCATATGAATGAAATGAGACGGTTTTCGACCGGATTAATTTCATAATGGAGGCTTTTTCTATGTTAAAATTCAAACCACTCATCGTACTAGCTGCAATTCTATTCGCCGTCACACTCCTGATCCCATCCTTGCTCGTCCTCCCTTTTATGGAAGAAAAGGCAGGCGGAAAACTGGGGGAAGAGCTGCAAAGTGAGGCAAAGGATGTTGCCGCGGTCCCAACAGCAGACTCGGCTGTTGAGGTAGCCGTTTACCGGACAGCGTTGTCCAAGACAGAGAAGCTTCCGCTTGATGATTACTTGATTGGCGTTGTTGCTGCTGAAATGCCCGCTGAGTTCGAGCTAGAGGCATTGAAGGCACAGGCACTGTCAGCAAGGACTTATTATGTAAAACAAATGCTGAGCCCAAATAAAGTAGGCGTACCTGAAGGCGCCCAGTTGAATGATACAGAAATCCACCAGGTTTTTAAAAATAAAGAAGAATTGAAAAAGCAATGGGGCGTCGACTACAAATGGAAAATCAAGAAGATTGCTGAGGCTGTGAAAGCAACCGATGGCCAGGTGCTCACATTTGACGGAGCACCGATCGATGCGACCTTCTTCTCGACATCGAACGGCTTTACCGAAAACTCAGAGGAATACTGGTCCAATTCCCTGCCGTATTTGCGTAGTGTAGAAAGCCCGTGGGATCTGCAGTCACCTAAATTCCGCAGCCAAACGGTAATGACGGTTGCTGAGGTGGAATCAAAGCTTGGTGTCAAGCTGCCGAACACTTCGGAGATTGGCAAAGTCATCTCGAGAACATCAGGCAACCGCGTTGCAAAAATCGATATCGGCGGCAAGGTCCTTACAGGGAAGGAAGTCCGTGAGAAGCTAAAACTCCGCTCCAGCGACTTCACCTGGGAGCTAAAAGGCAGCAACGTCGTCATCACCACCGAAGGCTTCGGCCACGGCGTTGGCATGAGCCAATACGGAGCCAACGGCATGGCCACCGAAGGCAAGACCTACCAGGACATCGTCAAACACTACTACAAAGGCGTTGAGATCAGCGAAGCCGATAGCATGCTGACGAAGGTTACGGCGAAGAAATAAAATCATTATTGCCACCGCTAAGCTAATAAACCGAATAATGACCAGGCCAGGGCAAACAGCGCCCTGGCTTTTTAGCGCGATTTGGAATTGGTTTGGGTAACTATTATTTTTTCGCGGGATTGAAGAACGTCTCGATGTCAGGTGGCATGTGGTAGATGCGGCCTTTTTTGGTGCCAGTGTGGGGGAGGTTCATGGAAGATAATATATTGCTGGCTTTCTTTATGGATAAACAACCCACAAAATCTCTAAATGCTTGATTATTAATGGTAGGACTAATAAGAAGGAAAAGATCTTTTACAGTTTGATAGTGTGCAGTTTGTGACCTATGTCCGCACACCGGGCATTCCCACACCCATTTCTCTCTTTGCATACCAAATGTATGGCAGGAGGGGCATTGTACACCAGTTTGAAGATCTGCTTGAGTGAGTGAATATGGTTTTAAAATATCAGGATGTTGGGGAGTATGCTTTTTTATAAGTAATTTTGATAATTTTCTTACCTCTTTCTCGGTGAATATCGTGTTTGAATGAAAACCATCGAGTTGGAGTACACGACTTAATAATACATCCCCTTTTACTACTACCTTATTTAGCGATCGGTCATTGGTCCTGATAATAGTGGAGGTATTACTTATTACAACCAATTGATATATTGGTGGGACATTGAATTTATTTTGTAGGAGCCATCTTTTTAAGTGCCATGCCTGCATCCTTACTTGGTTTACCGGGTTATCATATGATTTTTCTCTATCATCTTTTGTTTGAGTGAGTTGTTCAGAATCTTTATCAAAGAAAAGGGTTCCTGCGTAGTTCTTTGTTTCAATAAGAAGTATATAGCGAAGCGTTAAGATGAGGGTATCAATTTGAAAGTACCATGGTTCATCAGCAAGTCGTAAATCCCGAAGAATAAAGTACCCTTTTTCAGGTAAAAAGCTCAAACGGTAATCGGTTTGAAGTTCTCCTTTGTAACCAGCAAGCCAGGCTTTATAATCTTGTTCGATTAAAGGGATTTTAGGATGGTTTTTCAAGATTCTATCCAATAAAGCCTCATACATAAGAAGCCGAAGTGGATATGCTCTTTCTTTTAGTATCAAAATGGTCACTTCCTTAATTATTTTATATTAGATTTCAACAAACTAATAGAAAATACCTTTATGGGTAACTGTAATAAACGAATTTTATATGAATAATCATAGGAGTTTAAAGATAATCCCAGTTTGGGGAGATATAATCCCAGTTTCAAAAATCATAATCCTAGTTTTGGAATTTTTAATCCTAGTTTCTCATCTTTTAATCCCGGTTTTAGCCAAAGTGCTTAATCTGCCCTTAAATTTCGCCCTAGCCAGACAAAAAAACAAAAAAGCCAGCCCCCATAACAAGGCCAGCCCCTTAAAAACCGTAACTAATAACTATCTTAAAAACAAATCCAGCTAATATCCCCGAACTTTCTCCTCAATCCCACGCAAAACCTTCCCCAGCCGCGGGAACTTGCCGCTGAAGTATGCATGGTGGATGAAGTGGGAGGCCGCTAAAACCCCAATTACGTCTTTTATAAAATCAATCAGTGTGGCGGATCGATATGGGACGAAGCTTTGATGAACCTCGTCCAGCAGTCCGTACAGGATTGCCACGCCCATGAATGCAAAGCTCATCACCGGTGTGAAACGCCCGGTCGTCAACGCAGCCACGACGAGGAGCACATACAGGATCCCGAACTCGACGAGGTGGAGAGATTCTTTTATAAAACGGTCGAGTCCCTGATTTGGCAGCTCAACCAATGCATCTGCAGGATTGCTGGACATGACCCAGATTGCCGCCATATAGAACAGCGGAAGAATGCGTAAAAACCATACTAATAACTTTTTCATGGTGATACCTCACTTTATAGTAGTAACTCGAATGGAGTGACAGACATAATTAATTTGTTAGGACACAAAAGAGTTCCAAACAAAACTATATGGTAGAACACAATGTAGTAACCAATGTACGTAATACAACCTAAAAATCTTTTTTGCATAAAATCCGCACCTTTGTCGAAAAATAAGCAGTAAAAAATTTTTCAACTCTATGTATATATTTTTTCGCTTCTGTTCAAACTGATTGCTGAGGTGATGAAAATGAGAGAGGAAGAAAAAAGATCTTCTCAAGACAAAAGCAAGAACAGCTTTTTCAAGAAGCGGTGGGTGTATCCAACAGTTTATATTGCTAGTGCCGCAATCATTCTAACTGGTGTCCTATGGTATCAAAACAGCGGAACCGAAAACCTGGATCAGTCCGAGTACAAAGCGACTGACATGCCTGGCAAAAAGATCAATGATCAGCCAGCAGTTGAAGTTAACCGCGCGATGGAGAACTTTGTAATGCCAGTGGTGAATGAAGACGATGCTGTCATCCAAATGCAATTCTATGACAATGACGGCGACGCGGCTGAGCAAGAAGCAGCTCTAGTGTTCTATGATAATACGTACCATCCGAACACTGGGTTAGACATTGCTTCAAAAGATGGCAAGGAATTTGATGTAATCGCATCACTAAGTGGTACTGTCACAAATGTCATGGAAGATGCAGTGCTTGGAAATGTCATTGAAATCGAGCATGACAAAGGTATTGTAACACAATATCAGTCAGTTAAAGACTACCAAGTTAAGGTTGGCGACGAGGTTGAGCAAGGACAAGTCATTGCGAAGTCCGGAACAAGCCTGATCAATGAGAAGGCTGGCAACCACGTACACTTTGAAATCCGCAAGGACAATGTCCCTGTCAATCCGCATGAGTTCTTCAACAAGCCTCTAAGCGCATTGCAGGATGCAAATGTGGCAGAAGAGAAAGCTTCTTCTGATGCAGATGCAGGCAAGTCTGAAGATGCTGCCGAAGAAGATGTAGAAGGAAGCTCAGAGGAAGATGCTGAAGGCACAACTCCAGCGGAAGACAAGCCTGCTGAAGGCGGATCTGATAAAAAAGACGAAGATAAGGACGCAGGAGAAGATAAAGACAAAGATTCTTCAACTGACTCTGATACTTCAACAAACTCTTAATAAAAAATAAAATTTTGGAACCCGCCTTGCTATAAAGGTGGGTTTTTTTATGGGATTAATCAGAAAAACTCCAAACTTATCTCGATGGCAATTCTATGGTAAAATCAGACAAGAGGAGGGATACATATGAAACGTGCTTTATTTATAATCATGTCGGTCGTAATCGCCGCCATCATATCAGGCTGCAGCAAGGAACCGACTCCCGAAGAACGATTTTCTCAATACGTAAAACTTTGGAACGACCAGAAGTTTGAAGAAATGTATGAATTTTTATCAGAGAAAGCGAAGGATTCCATCACTAAGGAGGAATTCGTCAGTCGCTATAATAAAATTTATAAAGATTTGGAGATTGACCAGCTGAGGGTAAGCTATAAACAGCCTGAGGAAGAACAAGAACATGAGGCGAACGCGGAACTTCCTTTTTCGGCTAAAATGAATAGCGCTGCTGGTCCGATAGAATTCGACCATAATGCTGTTCTTGTAAAAGAAGAACGTGAAAAAGAAACAAATTGGTATGTCGATTGGAATACGTCATATATCTTCCCGGAGCTTGAAGCAGGAGATAAAATCAGCTTCAAAAATGTCCAGGCAGAACGGGCCAGCATCCTTGACCGTTCAGGTAATGGACTCGCGATCAATGGGACAGCTGTCCAGGTCGGAGTAGTCCCTAGTGAGTTGGCCGAGCCAAAAGATCAGACAATTGCAAAGCTAGCGGAACTGCTCGATATGACTGAGGAAAGTATCAACAAGGCGATGAATGCAGGCTGGGTAAAACCTGATCTGTTCGTGCCGTTGAAAAAAGTTTCGAAGACGGATAAAGCTCTCCATGAAAAATTGTTTGCGCTCGATGGAGTAACCAGCCAGATGGTAGGGGCAAGGGAATATCCTTACGGGGAAGCGCTGTCCCATTTGCTGGGCTATATTGGGCCGGTAACTGCCGACGATCTAAAAAAACTTGAGGGCAAAGGGTACACAAGCACTGATATCATTGGCCGACGCGGTTTGGAGCAGGTGCTTGAAGAAAAGTTAAAAGGAACAAACGGAGTCAGGATTTCAATCGTAAAAGAAGACGGCACGGTCAAAACACTTGCTGAAAAACCGGTGGAGAATGGGCAGGATGTCAAGCTGACAATTGATGTCGTGGCCCAGCAACAGTTATACGACCAGCTAAAAGGAAAAGCGGGTACGGCATCGGCAATTAATCCGACAACAGGTGAGACGCTGGCATTGGTCAGTGCACCAGGATTTGACCCGAATGAAATGACGCTCGGAATCTCGCAAAACAAACGCAAAATTCTAGAAGAGGACCCATTAAAACCATTCCTTAATAGATTCAAGCTGACCTATGTGCCTGGTTCGGTAATCAAGCCAATCACATCGGCAATCGGTCTTGAAAGTGATAAGTTGAAGCTTGATACAGCATTTGAAATCAACGAAAAGCAGTGGCAGAAGGACGCATCATGGGGCAATTATAAAGTAACAAGGTACTCAGATGTAAAAGGAAGCATCAACCTTGAAAAAGCACTGATCTATTCGGATAACATTTACTTCGCGAGGGCAACCCTTGGGATGGGCAAGGATACTTTTGCAGAAGGCTTGAAGAAATTCGGCTTTGAAGATCAGCCTGAATATCTCTATCCAATCGAGCCATCACAAATCGGCAAGATTGACAGCGAAATCAGACTGGCGGACTCAGCCTACGGACAGGGGCAGGTTGAAATGAATATCCTGCATCTTGCAACCACTTATTCACCATTGGTAAACGAGGGCAACCTTGTTAAGCCGATTTTGAATATGGAGGATGAGCAGGGACAGGTGTGGCAGGAAGGCGTGGTCAGCCCCGAAAATGCAGCGGCTTTGAGCAACATGCTGACAAAGGTCATCACCGATCCAAAAGGAACCGCCCACAATGGCCTGATCGCCAATTATCCATTAGCCGGTAAAACAGGCACAGCGGAAATCAAAGAGAAGCAGGGCGAAAAGGGCAAAGAACTAGGATGGTTCGTCGCCTACAACCTGCAATCCACCGACATGATCGTCGCAATGATGATTGAAGATTCAGGTTCAAAGGACGTTGTCACACGAGTGAAGGAATTTTATGAGTTGAAATTACAGAGTGGAATGTAGATAAGTCCGGCCGGAACTGGCCGGGCTTTTTTATCGAGAATTTTTATTTCGAATTTTCAGCTATTTTGCTATAATATTTCGTAAGACGAAAATATATTGGGGGAATCTAAATGTCTTTGCATACATATCCTTATCCTTCCCAGCGGATGGCGTCAGTGGCCCGCAATGGGATGGTTGCTACGTCACAGCCGCTTGCTGCTCAGGCTGGGCTTGATATTTTTAAAAAAGGCGGCAATGCGATTGATGCGGCGATTGCGACAGCGGCTTGTCTGACGGTTGTTGAGCCGACTTCTAACGGGATTGGCGGCGACGCGTTCGCGCTTGTTTGGGTAAAAGATAAGCTGTATGGCTTGAATGCGAGCGGTCCTGCTCCACAATCAATTTCGATTGAGAAAGTGAAAGAGCTTGGCCATGAAAAAATGCCTTCACATGGCTGGATTCCGGTTACAGTTCCGGGAGCACCATCAGCCTGGGCAGAGTTATCGAAGAAATTTGGTCGCCTGCCGCTTACGGAAGTGCTGCAGCCGGCGATTGATTATGCGCGCAATGGGTACCCGCTGACTCCTATTCTCGCAAAATACTGGAAGGGTGCTTACAATGCATACAAGACTCGCTTCCAGGGCGAGGAGTACGATGAGTGGTTCCGGGTGTTCGCTCCTAATGGCAAGGTTCCTGAGGTGGGCGAGATGTGGAAATCGGAGGACCATGCGAACACGCTCCAGGAAATCGCCGAAACGAATGGAGAAAGCTTTTACAGGGGGGCGCTTGCTGATAGAATCTCAGAAGCTTCTGAAAAAGCGGGTGCTTTCCTGAGGAAATCCGATTTGGAAAACTATCACCCTGAGTGGGTAGAGCCGATTTCTGTTTCATACCGCGGGCACGAAGTCTGGGAAATCCCTCCGAATGGACAGGGAATCGTTGCCTTGATGGCATTGAATATTTTAAAAGGTTATGAGTTTACCCATCGTGATGACGTCCAGGGCGTCCATCATCAGCTAGAAGCGATGAAGCAGGCGTTCACGGACGGCAAGGAATACGTCACCGACCCTAATACGATGCAGGCGAAGGTAGCCGATCTACTATCAGAGCAGTATGGTGAGGATGCTCGGGCGAAAATCAGCGATGAGGCTAGAATGCCTGAACCGGGTTCTCTTCCTAAAGGCGGAACGGTTTATCTGTCGACTGCGGATGGAGAAGGCAACATGGTTTCCTTCATTCAGAGTAACTACATGGGCTTCGGCTCAGGGGTTGTCGTGCCTGGCACCGGAATAGGCCTGCAAAACCGCGGACATGACTTCTCGCTTGACCCAAGTCATGCGAACGCGCTTGCTCCGGGCAAGAAGACATACCATACGATCATTCCAGGCTTCATCACAAAGGATGGCCAGGCAGTTGGTCCATTCGGCGTGATGGGTGGCTATATGCAGCCACAGGGGCATGTTCAGGTGGCGATGAATATGATTGACTTTGGCTTGAATCCTCAGGCGGCGCTTGATGCACCGCGCTGGCAATGGATCGAAGGCAAGCAAATCGAAGTGGAGCACAACTTCCCGAACCATATCGTCAAGGAGCTCGCCTCACGCGGGCACAAGATGAAGGTAGCATATGATGGCGGAAGCTTCGGCCGCGGCCAGGTCATCGTCCGCAATCCAGAAACCGGCGTGCTGACCGGCGGAACGGAAATGAGAACCGACGGCGCAATTGCCTGTTGGTAAATTATATTCTAATGAAGGAACACTCGCTGGAGAGTGTTCCTTTTACTATTCTGTAAAATCATTACAAACGATACAAAACTATGGGAAATATACCGCACCAGCTAAAAAAATTTTTTCGACAAACACCTCGGGCTCATATCCCCGTAAATCCTTATGATTACTCACATTTTTTCCACGACCGGAAAAATATCGACATAGAAAGCGGTTACATTTTTTAGAAATAACGTATTGACCTGCCTGGACATTATATGGATAATTAAATTAAATTTTCTAAAGATTTAGTTAAATAATTTTTATTCACATCTATGCAAATATATCGTCATTAACTTTTACACAGGAGGAATCAACGTGATCATTTTAATCGGCCTGCTGGTGATTACCGGCATAAGCCTTTTCCTTGGCTTAAAGAAAAACAAGTTAATTTTCCTGGCAGTCCCGTTCCTGAGCATATTTCTCTACTTCCTCATCCAGATCATCATGGTACCGGCACCATTTTTCGAAACGCTAAAATTCATCTTCAGCTTGAGTTAATTCATCCAGATTCCATATCATTTTTCCACAGAAATAGTTATAAACCTTGCTTGACACAAGGTTCATATAATCTGGCTCTGTTAAAGCTAAATTTTGTTTTTACATCCTGTTGATTGTAGTGGAAGGCGCGAAGACTCCTGCGGGATGAGCAAGTCATCGGGAGACCCCGCAGGCGCTTGAAGCGCCGAGGAGGCTCCCGGACTGCCCGCGGAAAGCGAAGCGCCTGGAACGAAAATCAACAGCCGTGTTTAACAGAGCTTATAATTCAAATCCATAAATAAAGGAGTGAAGAAAGCTTTCAATTGTAAGGCTGTGTCTGTCATTCATGAAGGATTATACAAAGGGGATTAGCAAAACCAAAGGGGTGTAAATGTGAAGAAAATTGATAAGTCAGTTGCTGACGCGTATTTCCGTGAAAAGACCCGTAACATGATCATCTATTTCATCATCTGGTTCCTCGTTTCGTTCGGCACAGTGATGATTGCCGAGCCGCTAAGCGAGATTTCAATCGGAGGCTTCCCGTTCCACTATTTCATGGGAGCGCAGGGTGCAGTGGTAACATTCATCATCCTGCTGTTTGTCAATGCCAAACTTAGCGATGGAATTGACAGGAAGTATGGAATCGATGAGGAGAAGAACGTCAAGCTGAGCGAAGGAAAGAGCCTGGACCACTAAGTCACGGAGAAAGAAAAAAGAGCGTTTGAATAAGGGGGAGAACTTTGGATACACAATTCTTGGTCTCATTATCTATTATTTTAGCTACATTTGGTTTGTATATCGGGATTGCGATTTACAATACGGCTAAGCAGACGTCTGACTTCTATGTTGCCAGTCGCGGCGTTCCGCCAATTTTTAATGGTATGGCGATTGGCGCTGACTGGATGAGTGCTGCATCCTTTATCGGGATGGCCGGTACCATCATGCTGCTTGGCTATGACGGCCTTGCGTATATCATGGGCTGGACGGGCGGATATTTGCTCCTGACCTTCCTGCTAGCGCCACAGCTCAGGAAGTACGGCCGCTACACGGTTCCTGAATTTATTGGTGACCGATACAACAGCCATACGGCACGCGTCATCGCGGCGATTTCAACGATCATCATCAGCTTTACCTATTCGATTGGGCAGCTTTCCGGTTCCGGTGTGGTTATCGGGCGACTGTTCGAAATCGATGCGAAGCTCGGCACGATGATCGGTGTGGTCCTGATCGCAACATACGCTGCTTTTGGCGGTATGAAAGGGATTACATGGACACAGGTTGCGCAGTATATCATATTGATCATTGCGTACTTGATTCCGGTCATTTTCATGTCTCTCCAGGTTACAAGCAGCGCGCTTCCATGGCTTTCTTACGGTGAGCTCGTTGGAAAAATGGGAGAGCTTGATCGTGAACTCGGTATCTCGGAATACTTCGCGCCATTTACAAACGGCACGAAATGGCAGTTCCTTGCCCTTATGTTTACATTGATGGCCGGTACGGCGGGTCTTCCGCACGTAATCGTCCGTTTCTATACTGTATCAACGATGAAGGCTGCTCGCTGGTCAGGCGCCTGGGCACTTCTTTTCATCGGGTTGCTTTACCTGTCAGCGCCTGCTTATGCGGCGTTCTCACGCTTCATCCTAATGACAAAGGTAGCAGGCAGCAAAATCAGTGAGCTTCCTGCCTGGACCAAAACATGGGTCGATACTGGAAAGCTTCAAGTTGCCGACGGAAATGGCGATGGAGTCCTTCAGTGGAGTGAGTTGATCATCTCCAACGATATCGTCGTTATGGCTACACCTGAGATCGCAAACCTAGGGGTATTCGTCATCGGCCTTGTAGCGGCAGGCGCTATGGCCGCAGCCCTTTCTACAGCCGGCGGCTTGATGATCGCAATATCATCAGCTTTTGCGCACGATATATACTACCGTGTCATGAAGCCAAACGCTACGGAAAAAACTCGCCTGAATGTGGCGCGTATTTCAATCGTTGTCGCTACATTGTTTGCAGGCTTGATCGCCCTTAATCCTCCGGGAGCGATCACGCAAATCGTTGCCTGGGCCTTCGCTCTTGCTAGCGGAACGTTCTTCCCAGCCCTGATCCTTGGTGTATGGTGGAAGCGTTCGAATTCACAAGGTGTCATCGCCGGTATGCTCATCGGTCTTGCTGTGACACTCGGATACATTTTCGCAGCAAAATACGGCGGTTTCACGATTCTTGGCATCATCGATACTGGTGCTGGGGTATTCGGCGCGACAGCTGCATTCCTTGCGAACGTCATTGTTTCACTTGCGACTCCGGCTCCATCGCAAAAAATTCAGGAGGAAGTACTCGACCTTCGCTATCCTGAACAGATGACTTATAAGAACGGCGAAGTTTGGATGAATGACGATGCAACAAAAGCTTAATAAGGAAATTTGGAAGGCTGTGCAGTTCCATCCCCTGTTTCAGGGGGTGGATGAACGCACGGCCCTTTCCCTTGTCGAGGAATGCGAAGCTCTTACCTATGTAAAAAAAGAAATGATGCTCAAGACGGACACACCACGTCAGGGGCTTTTATTGATTTTACAGGGAATTGCTGAGGTGTTCGTGAAAAATGCCGCCGGCCAGGAAGAAGTCCTTGAAGTCATCCGAAAAGGTGAAATTGTTGGGTTTTCAAGTCTGGCAGAGTTCCTCGGATTTACGAGTGCCGATAAACCACAGGCCAATGTCGAGGTCAGGTCTGTAGACGATGTTCAGGCACTGCTGATTCCTTTTTCCGTCCTGGCAAAAAGGTGGGATGATCAGGATGTCCATGATTACCTGCTGTCCCAGGTTTCGATCAGGCTGAAAGATGTTTATGGATCACTTGCGGAGCAGGTGAAAATGGCGAAGGGAATTGGCGAGGGAGAGACGATTTTAGCGAGGGTCCAGGATCTGATGACTGAAGAAATAGTATCAGTTTCTCCAGTAACAAGCATCAAAGAAACTGCGCAGAAGATGGCCGATTCACAGACAAGCTCGGTACTTGTCGTGGAACAGCAAGAGTTAAAAGGAATCATCACCGAACGGGACATCGTCGGTCGGGTGGTGGCGAAGGGAATTTCTGTTGAAGAGCCATCCAGGCTAGTGATGACGGAGAAACCCGTAACGATATCCAGGTTTGCTTACTATTACGATGCGTTATCGAAAATTTTGCTGAACGGAATCAAGCATCTGCCGGTGGTTGATGATGGGAAAATTTCCGGGGTTGTCACACTGACCGATTTGCTCCGGAAAAAGAATGATAGTGTGATGAGGACAATAAAGAAAATTGAAGAGACCGATGAAACGAGCCTTCCTGAGATCAAGGCAGCAATCTATGAAATTACCGAAACGCTGTTGCGAGACCGAGTTCCGCCTCTAGCGTTGCTTGATATCATCACGAAATTATACGACCGATTGATAGGGAGAGCAGTCGAACTATCTCTTAAGGCACTTTGCGAGAAAGGATTGGAGCCCCCAGCACCTTTTGCGTTTTATTTAATGGGTTCTGCAGGCCGAGGGGAACAGTTCATGCTGACGGATCAGGATCATTTCCTTGTGTATGGAGAAACGAGTGAACATGGCTACTTTGAAAAATTAGGAGCGGAGATCACTGCAAGGCTGGAGGCAGCCGGCTACGCTCGCTGCAAGGGCTTGATGATGTCGAGTGAGGAGCAGTGGAGAGGGACGCTGCTACAATGGCAGGATCGCGTCAGGAAGTGGATGCTGCAGTCCACAAACGAAAATCTTCTGCTGGCACAAAACTTTTTCTCCTATCGTTTCGTAGCGGGGAGCGAAGTGCTAGACGTGGAGTTCGAAGCAAAAATTGCCGAGCTGCTTGACCGCTCAAAAATCTTCCTGTATCGGATGGTCCAGGCCGAACGTGAGCAGGAAATCCCGACGCTGGATGAACCAATCCGCGCGCTGTTCAAGCTCGGAAGGAAGAGCATTGATATGAAAAAAGAAATCTTGTTTCCCTTCCACCACAGCCTGCAAATCCTATCACTTTATTACGGAGGAATCCCGGGAACGCCACTAGAGAAAATCGCTAGTTTAAAAGAAAAGGGTATCTTTACCGAAGGGTACACAGAGGACCTCAAAGAAGCCTTCAGCCACGTGTTAGACCTTTATATCAGGCAAAGGTGGGGCAATAATGGCGGCAGCTCCGTCCTATCATTTGCCACCATGTCGACCAGACAAAAAGAAGAACTAATCTTGAGCCTGCGAACACTCCGCGAACTTCAAGGAATGGTTTTTGCTAGATTCTCAGTGTAATATCGTTTCGACAAAGTTCAGAGGCCGCACATATTACTAGAAAGGGATTTTTGAGATTCGGATGATGATTGTCAATGCGCCCCTAAAACAAGAAAGAAATCCGGCAAAATCTTAACGAAAACAGGCACCGTGAAAGGAGGCTGGCATGTTTTTTCAACGGAAGAATATTTCCTGCCCGCTTAGGTATGAAAAGATTCCTTTATCGACTAAAATCGATGATCTTACGTTTGTTGTTTTCGACACGGAGACGACGGGATTCCAGGTGGCGACCACTGACCGGCTCATTGAAATTGGCGGTGTGCCGGTAAGGGGGCTGAAGGTGGAGGAAAATGACCGTTTCCAGACATATGTGAACCCGGAGCGACAAATTTCTCGGGAAATAATGGAGTTGACATCGATTTCGAATGACAAAGTTACGGGAGCACCGGTGGCAACAGAGGCAATACATGACTTCTTTGACTATGTTGGGTCGCACGAGGCAGTATGCCTCGTCGGCCATTATGTCGGCTTCGATCACCTCGTGCTGAAAAGTGAACTAAAACGGGAAATGCTGGCGCTGAAAAAGCTGTTCACCATCGATACACTCGATCTGATTGGTTTTATTGCTCCCTCATATGATATGCGTGACTTGGAACGATACGCGATGGCATTTGGCACACGGATATATGAACGCCACAGTGCGGTGGGCGATGCATTGACTACAGCTTACCTGTTCACTGAACTCTTGCAACAGTTCAAAGACCGGGGGCATTCCACCTGGGGGGAGCTGATCAAGGCTACCGAAAGCCAGATGAGGTCGATGCAGTTTTAAGTGGAAACGGATATATCGGCCAGCGATACGTGATCGAAAGTATTTGATTAGGAAAAAGGCATATCGCTCGGCGATTCGAGGTGGATTCTGTCTTGATCATCTCATATAATGCTGATAGTGTAAAAATATGTATTTTGCAATTTTGTAAAAATGTAGTTTTATTCTACTTGTCATGGAAAATGGGGGAAATGCATGGATGCCGTGCAAATAGTGTTTTTGGTATTGTTGTGGGGTGTACCAATTGTCCGTTTTATACGGATGTACAGGAAGATGAATGAAGAGGAGCAAGCGGAAATCAAAGCCTCGCTAAAAAACCCCTTATATTACCTGGACGATGGATTTAGATATATAGGTTTTGCTTTGATGTTTTCTGGGATGATTGCTTTTAATCCCGTTATTCAGCACACCGGGGCATCTATACTATTTATTGGCTGGTTTTATGGTGGTCTTGATCTCCTGGATAAAAGTGTTAAACAAAGTGCGGCAGCCATGTCAATAGCAGTGATTGCTGCGGGTGTTTATTATCTCATATGGATATAAGAAAAATGCTTAGAGAAACTCTAAGCATTTTGTTTTATTGAATATTAATTAAAGCACCATTGCGATATATAACGACAACTCGTTGTCCTGCCAGTTCCTCATACTTCCGTGCGGTCTTATAGGAAACCTTCAACGGAATGGCTTTACCGTCCGCCTCAAACTCAACGGTGAAATTATCCGCTGCCCCTGTAACTGTTGCTTCCATGAATTCAATTTCCCCTGGAATGACCAGCTGCTGGCCGATCAGCACCATGTCTTCCTTCAGACCACTAGCTTGCTTTAATTCTTTCAAGCTTACACCGAATCGCTGGGAGATATTGAACAATGTATCCCCTGGATTGACCACGTAAACTCCTTCATTGTTTTCAAAGCCATGGGTTGGTACTGAAAGGGCTTGTCCAACATAAATGGAATCGGTGACCAATTTATTTTCCTTTTTTAAGTCCTTGACGGTAACGCCGTACTTTTTAGCAAGGGAAAACAATGTATCGCCTTTTTTAACGATATAAATCCCCGCTTCAGCCTCTACAGGTACCTCTAGTTTCTGTCCTGTTTTAATGATATCTGAAGGTAACGAGTTTACTTCCTTCAGCAATTCAACCGATGTATCATATTCCTTCGCCAGGCTGTATAGTGTATCGCCTTTTTTGACGGTATAAGAGGACCCTATTGCATCTGTTTTCTTTTGACTGATACCAAGCATCAATCCTGCCGCCACCGATCCGGCTACCGCTACGCCAATCAGTTTTCTGTTTCGTTTCAAAGTCACTTTGCGTTTCTGCTCTCTGATTCTCTGTTTTCTAGTTTGTCTGTAGGTAATCAAGTCTGCTTCTCCCCCAATGAAAAATAACTCCTCAACAGAAATTCGCTTAGAAACAGGTTTTTATGTACATAAATATGGGTATATAGGAAAGTTTTTCTCCTTTAAAATAGTTGTATTTTTCAAAAAACTTCACTATACCTTGTCCCTATTGCTTTTTTCGTGCATATATCCTCAACCAAGCTAATAAAATGTTACAAACCTGACAAAGAGAGTGTTTGAGGTGAGGAGTCGTTTGAACAATATGAGGATTCAGCCGGGGACATGATTAATCTTAGTAATATCCAGAAGGACCAACCTTCTGCCGCAATGCAACTTTTGCGGAATACAGTATTAGCAGATAAAAGCGAGTCTCATTTCACACTTCTCACATCCAATTTAGGGAGGGCGAGTGGTGTGCACGATTACATCAAAGAGAGAACAATCAAGATTGGAAAGTATATCGTGGAGACGAGAAAAACAGTTCGCGTCATAGCGAAGGAGTTTGGCGTATCCAAAAGTACAGTCCATAAAGACCTGACAGAAAGATTGCCTGAGATCAACCCTGACCTTGCCAATGAAGTAAAAGAAATCCTTGATTATCATAAATCAATCCGCCATCTGAGAGGCGGGGAAGCCACGAAAATGAAGTACCGCAAAGAGGAAAGGGAAGAAGAGCCGGTTAAGTGAAAAAGTATTGAAACTAACAGATTGGAGGGACCGTAATTCAGCTGTGTGATCATTGCCGACAACAAAATGAAAAATGCCCAGCTTAGATTTAGAAAAGCCGGGCATCGCCACAAAAGGCGTGTATGATTCTGCTTTTATACATAGCGGAGGCTGCCGCCTTTTTATCATGCGTAAAAGTGGACATGCCGGTCCTTGAGTGCCGGCATGCCCCTAGCTGCTTTATCGTAGCCCAGTTTTTTTTAGCCTGGCCTCCGTTCCGCCGCTGCTTTTTCTGCAGCTGCTCGTTCTGCTGCCTCTCTTGCCTCTTCTTCCCTTCTTATCTCATTCGCGACTGCCACAATATCAGGGCCAATCGAAAAAAGAAGTGTCTGAAGTTCGGAAATTTCCCTGCTGATACTGTTGATGGCGTTATTGATATAAACCATCTCCTGGGCCTGCCATCCGCTGTTTAGATTCCCCTTGAAGTCCTGCAGCCTGCTTTTGATATCGTTTAGATCTTGCGCGTAATCACTGATTCTATTCGCCTGTGAATACGCCTGGCCAACATTAATCTTCATCTGGATCACCTGCTCGTTTTAGATTCTTAGATTATATTACGTTATTGAAAAAAATCCCAGTAATAACACATGAAAAATGTAAAATTTAAGGATAATATTTGGGATATTTTAGATATATTGAGGTTTGAAATGTATTTTATGAGGGTAAATTGAACTAGTTTTACTATTGTCTTAATATTAGTTCCGACCTGAAACTCATTTTATCCGAAACCACTTAAAGCTCAACTAGGACTAATATCCCTATTTTTCCAATTAAGGGGGTAATTAGTTGAATATAATTCCTGATATTGTAAGATATTTATATATTTAGAGATGAACCAAAGGTTTGATGTAAAATTACACTTTTTGAGCTAAAATGGTAAAAAATATGAAATTACCACTATACATACTATAGGAATAGAAATATTTTGGGATGGGGGTATGGAGTTGATTCTCACACTTTTTGACCGCAATCGGGCGTTTGACCTCGTGCTGCCCGAACGGGTAACCGGGAGATACATACTGAATACTGAAGATAAGGACCATAACCCAGTAGATATGCTGGCTGTTGAGGCGGAAGATGGCCGCTGGTACCTAAAATCTAATAAACATGCATTCTTGAAAGATACCGCAAACGAAATACAATCAAAGGTCCTCATAGAACCATTCAAAACATATAGTATTCACCGCAACAATGATCAATCCGCGCTAGTTTATGTCGAGCCGCAAACGGCGGATCGCAACGAATTCACAAAACATATCGCCACCAGTAATGTCATTAAAATCGGACGCTCACAGGACAGCCAAATTTGTTTTTCGAATAAACTTGTATCCGGCTCACACTGTGTCATTGAATACAGCAGCGACGATGGCAAGGCTGTCATCAAAGATTTCAACAGTTCAAATGGTACCTATGTTAATGGTGAGAGAATTAAAGAGAAGGTGCTGGATGTAGGAGATGTCATCTTCATCATGGGTCTTAAAATTATTTTCAATGGCCGCCTATTGTCGCTGAACAATCCTCATAAATCCGTGTTCCTTGACCGGAACGCGTTTAACTCCTTTATTGCTGAAAAACCGGTAGTGAAAAAAGAAATCAACCTCGATGAAATACATATTGAAGAAGAAAATGATCAGCTGTTTTACCGTTCCCCGCGCTTCAAACGGGATATTGAGGAAACGACCATTAAAATCGATCCGCCGCCGCAGCAGCAAAACCCTGACGAAACGCCACTCATGCTATTGTTGGGACCGTCGATCACCATGGGGATGGCTTCCTTGTTCACAGGACTCCTGATGTTACAGAACGTCATGAGCAGAGACGGAGATATTATTCAAGCGCTGCCAATGCTCGTTATGTCGATCAGCATGATGGTTGGGACTGTGCTCTGGCCGATCCTGACAAAGAAATATGAGAAAAAGCGCCGCATCAAACTCGAAGGCATTCGCCAGGAAAAATATCTGAAATACCTTGCGGAAATGAAGCAGGTAATTGCGGATGAGTGCAAGCACCAGAGTGAAATTCTGTTAGAGAATCACGTCACGCTGGAAAACTGCCTGACGAGGATCAAGCGCCGCCAGCGGAACCTGTGGGAACGCGGGATAGGACAGAATGATTTTCTGAAAGTGCGTCTTGGAATAGGTGACCTGCCCTTAAACGCAGAAATCAAGTATCCGGAAAAACGCTTCATGCTTGAGGACGATAACCTTCAGGATGAGCTTTACCAGATTGTTGATAAGCCACAAATCCTCAAGGATGTTCCGGTCACGGTTGACCTGACAGAGGAACGGATCACCGGAATCATTGGCAGACGGGAAGAAGTGAAGAGCTTCGTCCAGGGGCTGATTTTTCAGCTGACAGCACTGCATAGCTATGACGAGTTAAAATTGGTGTTCATTTATGACGAACACGAGCATGATACGTGGAACTTCGTGAAGTGGCTGCCGCATGTTTGGGATGATGGCAAGACAATCCGTTTCGTTGCCACAGATGCAAATGAAATCAAGGAGCTCTCGGCTTATTTTGAAAAAGAAATCACTGCGCGCCAGGCGCTCGCTGAGGAAGACCTTGCAGAAGTCGATCAGCATTATATTGTCTTCTCGATGAGCAAGAGCCTCGCATCGAAGGCCGAAATGATCAATCTTATTTTAAAAGAAAAGAAGAACATCAAATTCAGCTTCATTGCCCTTTATGATGAGCTGAAAAACCTGCCAAAGGAATGTACGAATGTCATCGAACTAGACAAGAGTTTTTCGAAGGTCTATGACAAGGATGATATCTCTGGTAAGTATGTAGGTTTTAATGCTGACAGCTATTTGGAGGAGGATGCCGAAGATCTTGCCGTAAAATTGGCCAATATCCAGCTTAATACCTCACAGAAAGCTTATACCCTGCCTGATATGCTGACATTCCTGGAAATGTTTGGTGTCGGTAAAATCGAGCATCTCAATGCGCTCACGAGATGGAAGGAAAACAATCCTGTCCATACGATCGAAACTCAGATCGGCGTCGATACGCAGGGCGATCCATTCATGATTGATCTGCACGAAAAATACCATGGCCCGCACGGCTTGATTGCCGGGATGACCGGTTCTGGAAAAAGTGAATTTATCATGACGTTCATTTTATCGCTTGCGGTCAATTATCACCCGGACGAGATTGCGTTCATCCTGATTGACTACAAGGGTGGTGGTATGGCCAATGCGTTTGAGGATCTGCCGCACCTTGCTGGGACGATCACAAACCTTGATGGAGCCGCCGTCAACCGATCGCTTATTTCGATTCAGAGTGAGCTGAAGCGCCGTCAGGCTATCTTTAGCGAAACGAGCAGAGTTGTTGATCAAAGTAACATCGATATCTATAAATATCAGAAACTATATCGCGAAGGACTGGTTACAGAGCCGCTGCAGCACTTATTCATCATTTCCGACGAGTTTGCTGAGCTGAAGGCACAGCAGCCTGAATTCATGGATCAGCTTGTCAGTGCAGCGCGTATCGGCCGAAGCCTTGGCGTCCACCTGATCCTGGCAACGCAAAAGCCATCAGGTGTCGTCGATGACCAAATCTGGAGCAACAGTAAATTCCGTATCTCTTTGAAGGTACAGGAAAAAGCGGACAGTATGGAGGTCATTAAGCGTCCTGATGCCGCAGAATTGAAGCAGACCGGACGTTTCTATCTCCAGGTCGGCTTCAACGAATTGTTCGAGCTAGGACAGTCAGCATGGGCCGGTGCGCCTTACTATCCGTCTGACAGGGTTGAAAAGCACAAAGATGACAGCGTCGTTGTCATCGATGACCTCGGACGCGTCATTAAAAATGCCCGTATCGACAAGCGCAAAACGTCGGTCAAGAATCCGCCGAAGCAAATCGATGAAATCACGGAATATCTTGCAAAGATGGCACAGCAGGAGAACATCAAGGTACGCCAGCTATGGCTTGAGCCGATTCCTGAGCTCATTTACGTCGATAAGCTGAAAAAGAAATATACTGTCGTCCAGCAGGGCTTCGAACTGAACCCGATCATCGGTGAATATGATGATCCAGCGAACCAGAGGCAGATGGTCATGCGGATGCCGATCACCCATGAAGGCAATGCTGTTATTTATGGAATCGCAGGGAGCGGAAAAACGACCTTCCTGACGACGATGCTATATTCGCTAATGGAAGAGCACACGCCAAACGAAGTGAATTTTTACCTGCTGGACTTCGGTTCCGAGACACTTGTCTGGTTCAAGGAAGCACCGCATGTTGGCGATGTCATGCTGTCACATGAAAGCGAGAAGATTCACAATCTGTTCAAGATGCTTACAGGCGAGATTGAACGGAGAAAGAAGCTTCTTTCGAATTACGGCGGAGATTTTATCACATACAACCAAATGTCCGGTGAGAGCCTGCCATCGATCGTTGTGGCGATCCACAACTACGCAGCGTTCTCCGAGATGTTCGAGGAACTTGAGGAAGGTGTTTCATTCCTGACGCGTGAGGGCCTGAAGTATGGCATTTACTTCATCGTCAGCGCAATCAATACAGGGGCGATACGCTACAGGCTGCTGCAGAACTTTAAACAGATGTATGTGCTCCAGCTGAATGACCAGACTGAATACTCGGGCGTACTGGGCAATACAGACGGAGTGTATCCTTCCAAATCGAAGGGCCGAGGCATTTTCAAGAGTGATACAACATATGAATTCCAGACGGCCCATATCACAAGCGATATGGACAATATGTATACCTTCATCACCGATTATTGCAACAGCCTGCGGGAATCATGGACGCAGCCGGCCGCAATGCGCGTTCCGATCCTTCCTGAGAAAGTCGATCTGAACTACCTGCGTGATGAAGCAAAAAATATGAACAGCAACAAAGTGCCAGTCGGCATTGAGAAAAACTCGCTGAAAACAGCTCATTTCGATTTCCTTGGCAACTATGTAAACATCGTCACCGCGTTGCAGAATGACCAGTGCTCAAGCTTTATGCAGGGCGTCGCTGAAATGTTCTCCGCTACGGAAGGCAGGGAGCTGATCGTCATCGACCCTAATGAGCACTTCGCGGCTGGCCGCACGCAAGATTACAAGTATATTTGCGAGTCAACTGAATTTGAAGATACGATTGTCTACCTGTTCAACACGCTCGTCCACCGGAATAACACGACGAAGGATGCTATTGAAGCAGGCGAACAGCCGCCAGTGTTCGGCAACATCACCTGCATCATTGATTCCTTCACCGATCTGATGATGTATCTGTCGCCGGACGGCCAGGATAAGCTCAAGGTTTTCCTTGAAAAGGGCAATGGCCTCAATGTGAACCTGATCATCTCAGACAGCGCCGACAAACTGAGCTCCGTCTCATTCGAAAGCTGGTTCAAGCAGCATGTATCGCTTAGCGATTTCATCTGGGCAGGCAACGGCATCACTGACCAATATGTGATGAAGCTTGGCAAGGTGACAAACGATATGTACCAGGAAATCCCGCCGGACTTCGGCTATGTTGTGACAAAAGGAAAACCAACACTTGTGAAGCTGTTATCCTCAGTACAAAGCAAACAAGAGGAGGTAGCGTACCATGGATAAGGTGCTCGTAGAGGTCTTCATCCCAGCCTCCGAAAAATCATACGACGTCTTCCTGCCACTCGAAAGCAAACTGCACGAAGTCGTCTACCTGCTCGCAGGAACCATGACCGAACTGTCACAAGGATACTTCTCAGCAACACCCGACACCATCCTCTGTGACCGCAAAACCGGCACCATTTTAAACATCAACCAGACCGTCGAAGAGATCGGGTTGATGAACGGTGCAAAGTTGATGTTGATTTAGGGACGCTGGGACATGGGGACGGTTCTCGTGTCCCACTGGATTGAACGCGACGCAGGGACGGTTCTCGTGTCTCATAGAATTTGAATATTGGATCAAGGGGCGGTTATCAAAACCGGACCGTCCCTGCTTTTAAAACGGAAGGTGTGAAGAACTTGAAGAAGTGGATCAAGCTGACTGCGGCAATTTTATTCGTGATTATGGGAGGTGCGGGGTGTATGAGTTCGGAGAGTAAGGTAGTAGATCATTTAGAGAAGGTTTACGCAGAGAGGTTTGAAGTAGAAAGTACCAAAGAGGGCAGCGACATTTTTCCAGAAATGTACGGAAAAGACAAAGTAATAGCCCATCCTGAGGGTAAACCAGAATTAGTATTCATTGCGGGTGAAAGCAGAAATGAGGCAGGGGTGTTTTACGATACCTATGTCCTATCCAAGTGGTCAAAAGAGTTGGATGCTAAGTATAGTGAGCAAATAAAAAGTGATTTTGGCCAAGAAGTTGAATATAAAACGTTGCTCTTAGCCCAGGGAGATAAATATGATCCAAGTATGATTGACATTCCTTTTTCACAGTATGTTACAGAGAATAAAGAAGTTGATGTTACTGTTAAAATCGCGATTAAAACAGAGGGAGAGCCGGATATCTCTAAATATGCAGAACCTGTTTATAATCTTCTGGAGGCTCTGAAAAAAGAGAATACGAAATTTTATGGAGTTTCTGTAGGGTTTGTGGACGAATCTGAGGATATCTCAGATTACATGAGGACCTCAAATATTAACAATATCCCATGGTCAAACCTGAAGGCCAATGTCTACGGCACTATAATGGTAGACAATTTAACTGGAATCAATTCTCCAGATGAAATAGCCCAACACTACGATAAGTCTGAAGGGTGATTTTATGTCCATTAATAATCTGACTGAAGAGGAAAAAAATGTTTTATTAATGCTCTCATATTACGATTTGCCGACAGATAAAGAGTTGGATGGTAAATCAATTGATACTATTTGGTCAGTAGCCAAGCTGCAGGCAGATCCAAGCAAAGACAGCTTTAAGGCAATAGAGGCTTATATGGAAGCTAAATACGATGGTTCCAATTTAAAAAACCTCACACTTTCGGGATACCAAAACCATAACCCAAACACAGGTAATAATTCGGAAGTCGACTCCAACTCAGGCTTTGTAGGCTATTCGTTTAAGGATAATAGTGGCAACGCAACTGCAGTCTTTAGAGGCAGTGAGCCAATGGGGGATATGGGTCACCTAAGGACGGATTGGACCTCCAACTTTGAAGCTTCAATGGGAGTGGAAATAACGCAACAGAAGGAAGCGAATGCATTTTATCAAAAATATTTGTCTGATACATCAGGTGAAAGGCTGTTGCTTGGTCATTCAAAGGGTGGCAATTTGGCTGATTACGTCTTCATTAACAACCTGGATGATAACACCAAGGCATATGTAATAAATGCTGCTCCGTTATATTGGTGGTCCTTATCACAGAAGGAGCGAGAGGTGTTAATGGGAGACCGGCATGATTTTATCGTCTATGCGTATGATCCAGTCTCTCAGCTTGGCAAAGTGCCATATGTCGATAAAACGATTGGTCTTAAAAAGGATTATGATATAAAGGATCCATTTTATCCCCATTCCCTGACGAGCAGTGCAGGATTTGATGAGAATGGAAAATATCGAGTATATGAGAACGGACAATCGTTTGGCAGGTATGTTCTAAACAATATGATCTTTGAAGACATCTTTTATGGACTTTCTACCTCTACGCCAATAAAGGCTTATAAGGCCGCTTACGTTGTTGCCAATGCAGCGAAGTATGTCATGCATTATACGGCAAAAGCAATGACTGCAGCTGCCCATCTTATCAGGGAGCAGACAGTGAAGCTTGTCGTTGGCTTGGCAAAGGCAAAGAGAGAACTTGAGGAGAAGGTAAATTCATTTTTTACAGATCTTATTACAAAGGCCGCTGTTAAAATCGGCAGTTTTATAGACAGCCTGAACGGCAACAACTTCCCCGTCGAACCCTATATAAAAGTCGACATCCCAAGGCTGTTCTATTACGCCAATCGGCTTCGCTCGGTACAGAGGCGTGTCGCCCAGCTGAACGATATGATCGACGATTTGTACTGGGAAGCGGGTGTCATGGGACTGGATAATGTCCTCGCTGCGGATATCGCCTCATCTTTCGATATCCGGATTCCAGAAAGCATCAATTACCTGAACCGCACGGCAGAGCTTTTACAGCAGAGTGAAAGGTATCTTGCCGGAAAAGCTGGTTCAATCAGGGGGTAGACAATGGATCCGAAAGTGAGAAGCAAGATTAATAGGATTGCTGCAGAAGCGAACGCCATCGCCCGTGAGCTCGAGGACATCTCGAATGGCCTCGGCCATGAGTTTAAAGGCATCGGTTCTGTAAAAGCGGCCTCGGGTTTGCGCCGGTCCGCGGAAAAATACCGCTATGTAAGCTACAAGTTACGTAGAATATGACTCTTTGGGGACATGGGGGACATGGGGACGGTTCTCGTGTCCCAGGTGTGACATGGGAACGGTATTCGGCCTCACGATGTTTGAAGATAGAAGAATATGACTCTTTTAGAGTTCATATATAAACACCGCTTTAAAGGAGGTGAAAAGAATGGCAAGATCAATCACTGTTGAACCAGCAAAGCTTGAAACGACTGCTAACAAAATTGACCAGCAGGCAGCTGACTATGAAAGAAACTACAAAGCTCTTTTCAGCGAAGTTGAAGCCATGGCTGCTGCTTGGCAGGGTGCTGATAACCAGGCATACACTGCGCAAATCAAGGGTTTCATGGACGATTTTAACAAAATGACTCAGTTGATGAGACAGTACTCTGAGTTCTTGAAAATGAGCGCGAAGACATACCGCGACACTCAATCGGAAGTCATTAACCAGGCTAAGAGATTGAGCAACTAATCCATAACATAACGCAGGAGGTGAAATACATTGGCAGGAGATGGAATCAAAATCTCGCTCGGCGAGGTTAGCAAAACGGCGGGCCAAATCCGCACCCTGAACCAGCAATTATCCACTAGATTAGAAGAAATCAAGAAGGACATGAACGCACTAGCGTCATCATGGAACTCCGACGCATCCAACACCATCCGCGGCAACTTCAACTCACTTGCACCACGATTTGAAGAATATCGCCAGGTCGTCGACAGCTACGCCAAATTCTTGGATAACACTGTCACAAACTACAACACTGCAGAAACTGCGATTAACAACAACGCCAGCTCTTTTAAGTAATCACTTTTTACAGAGGGTATGGGGCAAGCGGCTGGTGCAGTTTGCCCTTCTGTAAAATAACCCCTGTACCGTGGGAAAAGCATCAACGGGGATTATCCGTCACTCAATGGGGATTATCCAGCACCCAACGGGGATTAACTGCAGTCTAACGGGGATTAAAAATGCGCTGGTTACGGATAACCCTATCTAAACCATGATCAACCGTTAAATAAATTACTCTAACCGTTAAATAAGGCCGGAAACCGCTAAATTAGAGTGCTCTAAATGTAAGTAAATAATATAAGTCCTGAAAACGAGCCCTTTTCAGGAAGAAAATCATACATAAATTCAAAATTGGAGTCGAAGCGCGATGATCAAACATGCGGATTTTAAATTAGAAAGCTATGGAATTTCGAAATTCCTTTATTTTCATGCTGGAAGCAAGGCAGACATCGATGGCAGCCAGGTTGAGCTTTTGAGGACGAGCCGAATTCCGGGAATTCTGCCATGTTCTGCGATTCTTGAGGGAGATAACTGCTTTCTTCGCTATGACATGATTTCCGATAACACGCTTGAAATGCTGAATTCCACGCCAGCAACGAAAGAACAGCTATACAATAGCTTCCTCAACATTGCTGAAATACTGGTGGATGCCCGGGAAACCGGCATGGATATCGAGAACTTCGTGTTCAGCCAGCGTGACATCTTTATTGATAATTTTTCAAACAGATTAGTTTTTATCTACCTTCCTGTAAAAAATAATGTTTTTGAAAAGGTATCACTTAAAGACTTTCTGCGTGAATTGCTCTTGTCGGCTCCTTACGATGAAAATGATGATGCCGCATTTTTTATCAAACTCCATAACTATCTGATCGAGACAGACGATGTCTCTCCGGAACACCTGCTGGAAAAAATGAATGAACTGGTCGGAGATGAAACACTCGTACGGCAGCCTTATAAGATGCCGGAAAAACCGAAGCAGGAAGCGGCACTCCCACTAGCCAAAGTGGTTGAGGAAAGCGTGGAGGAAGAACCGGAGCTTGAAATTCCAGCAATCAATCCGAATTTCTACAGTCCAGGCAGCGAGGTCCACTCTGTTAAAACAAGCGTCGACAATGGCGTGCTGACTTCCGAATATACTAGCCAGAAAAAGGATGTAAAAACAGGCCGCAAGCTTGAAATTGAGGAAGAAGTTAACTACAAACGGATTACTAGGGCAGAGCTTGGTGACAACAACGCTTTGTTAAAAGAAGCTTCGGCACTCGGCGGCGGTACTTCAATCAATATTCATCCGGCTATTGCCAGCAACAGTGAACCAGAGCACGAAGGCACAACAGTACTTGGTGTAATGGCAGATGAGGATGAGGGTACAACAACTCTCGGACATTCAACCCGCAGGCCGTATTTACTGGCCGTGTCCAAAAATGAAAAAGTCACGATTGCCAAAGACCTTTTCAAAATCGGCCGCGATCCGATGAGGGCGGATTTTGCATCGGAAAACAAAGTGATCGGCCGTGTCCATGCCCATCTCGTCGTATCGAACGGCGAATACTTCCTGGAAGACAATCATTCTACAAATGGCAGTTTTGTAAACGGCGTAAAGGTGTCGCCAAAGGAAAAAGTCAAAATCAAGCATGAAGACAGAATCAAGCTCGCGAACGAGGAATTCATCTTTAGGCTTTACTGATATTGATAGGAGGAACAAAGATGGCATTTCAAGTGGCCTATCATACGGACATTGGAATCAAGAAGAAAACGAATCAGGATGGCCTGTTGCTGAAAACAGCGAAGACACCTGAAGGAGAAATCGGCTTGTTTGTTATCTGTGACGGAATGGGCGGACTTTCTCACGGTGAATTGGCGAGCGCAACGGTTATCAGCGGGATGTCCGACTGGTTCGACAACGAATTGCCGGAACTTCTGGAGGCCGATATTACAGAAAAGGAAATCCCCGTAAAACTTGAGGAACGAGTGCGCGAGCTGAACAAAAAAGTCTTTGAATACGGCGAGGCTCATAACATCAAGCTTGGGACAACGATTACAGCTTTGCTCATCCTCCAAACGCAGTATTACATTGTGCAGATTGGTGACAGCAGGGCATACAGCATTAATGACAAACTTGCAAAATTGACCGAAGACCAGACGCTCGTCGAACGCGAGCTGCAGCGAGGCAATATTACCGCAGAACAGGCAAGGATCGACCCGCGGCGGAATGTGCTGCTCCAGTGTGTTGGCGCAACAAAGGACATCAACGTCGTCATTACATCCGGCGAAATAGAAAGCGGAATGATGTATATGCTCTGCACCGACGGATTTTACCATGAAATCACAGATGATGAAATGCTCACAAACCTGAATCCGCATCATTTTACCGAAGAAAAAAGCATGAAAGAAAAGCTCGTTGAGTTAGTCGAGCTCGCAAAAGAACGCCAGGAAACAGACAATATCTCGATTCTGCTGGCGAAACGGGACATGGGGACGGTTCTCTCGTCCCAATAAATGGGGTTATTTGGAATCACCCCTGCGTTTCTGGGAGGAATGACTTTGATACAAAATGGCACGATTATTGATGACAGATATGAAGTATTGAAGGAAATCGGTCGCGGCGGGATGAGTGTCGTCTACCTGGCGATGGATAACCGGCTCAACAAGTCGCTCGTCGTCAAAGATATTCGCAAGCGCAGCAACAGCAATAATGAACTGCTGATCAACAGCCTGGTCGTTGAGGCGAATATGCTGAAGAAGCTTGATCATGGCTCCTTGCCGAAAATTTATGACATCATCGAGTCCGAGGGCGATATTTACGTAGTGATGGACTATATTGAAGGCGAGTCGCTGAAGGAAAGGCTGAACCGCGACGGCAAGATCCCTGCAAAAGAAGTAATCGAGTGGGCGAAGCAGCTGAGCGATGTATTGGGCTACCTTCACACCCGCAAGCCTTACCCGATCATCTACCGCGATATGAAGCCGGACAATGTCATGCTGACACCGGAAGGTAAAATCAAGCTGATTGACTTCGGGATCGCGCGTGAATTCAAGACTGAGAATCTATCAGATACGACAAACCTTGGAACAAAAGGGTATGCAGCACCCGAACAGATTTCCGGGAGGCAGACGGATGCGAAAACCGATATTTATAGTTTGGGAATCACGCTCTACCATCTCGTTACCGGTAAAAGCCTGAGCGAGCCGCCGTTTGAGATCAGGCCGATCCGTGAGTGGGATCCCTCGCTTCCAGAAGGCCTCGAGCATATCATCAAAAAATGCACCCAGGCCGAGCCGGAGAAGCGTTACCAGAACTGCGAAGAGCTTAGCTATGACCTCGAACATATTAACAGGTTGACGAAAGGCTACAAGAACATGCTGTTTAAGAAGCTGGCTATGTTCGTCGTTCCGGCCGTGCTGTTCCTGGCGTTTTCAACAACCTCTGCCCTGGGCTACAAAGGCATGAAGAACGAGCAGTTTCAGGATTATATGAATCTAGTAAATCAGGCAAGCATTGCACTGATGGACGGTGAACAAACCGAAGCCATTAAGCTTCTCGAGAGTGCGACCCGCGTTGACAAGGAGCGCCCGGAGGCCTACATCAATCTGCTTGATTTATATATTAATAGGAACCAGACAGACGAAGGACTCGCCAAGATGGAATCATACATACAGGATAAATACGGGGGAGTCCATGAGAATAATGAAGTTCTTTTCAAGATGGGGATGACCTTTTTCGATGTGAAGAGGGATTACAACAACGCGCTGAAATACTTCCAGCAGATCGATGAAAAAAAACTGCCGGATGCGAAATATTACAAGTCGCTGGCAACAACAATGAGCAGCCTGAACGTTGATTATACGAAATTTGCCGGAGACCTTCAGGAGTTCCACCAATACAATGACGGCCTGGCGAATGACAGCAAGAAAATCGATAACTATAACTCTCTTGCAAATATTTATATCTCTTATAAGAGCCAGATTCCTGAATCGAACACCCAGGCGATCGAGATTGTCCAGAAGGCGAAGGAAATCCTCGCCAAGCTTGAAAACGAACAACTCCAGTTCAAATACGAAATGGAATTCGAACAGAAGCTGGCCCAGGCCTACTACAGCCGCGGCGTGAATTCAGAGGATAAGGCAAGTGCCCGTGATGATTTTGAAAAAGCAATCGAGCACTATAATAACCTGCTGGACCTGAACGTTGCCGACCAGGAAGATGTCTACGTCAAAATTGGCGTCATCTATCAGGAAATGGGCGAATTCTCTCGCGCGGTTGAGTACTTCCAGAACACGACGCTGAAAAAATTCCCTGAAAGCATCAGTGCCTACGTGAAGCTTGGTAACCTCCTCCTCGATATCGAGCAAGGAAAAGAAGAGGGACAGCGCAACTACGCCAAAGCTAAAGAAGTTTATGAAAAAGCAGCCACCCTACCAGGCGCAAGAGACGACGAAGCCTTCAAAAAGCTCACCAGGCGCATGGAGAACCTAAATATTTTATAGCGGGAAGCACAGGGGAGTCACAGGGACGCACCCTTTGCTCCCAAAAGCAGAAGCATGGGGTACGTCCCCATGCTTCATGAGGGTTCCTTCCCAAGAAAGGCAGTTGAAGAATATTGGCATACCAGATCATGTTTTACGGAGGTATCGCAGGCGCGGCGGTGGCGCTGGTCATTGCCATTCTCGTCTATGTGAAACTTAATATTGCTCAAGTCATTACGGATCTTACAGGATGGAATTTCCCTGGTGCGGGGAGAAAAGCCCGGAAAACGAACAGCAAGCAGGTCGATACAAGCACGAAGCCGACTACAAAGGAAATCCATGTCCGCAAGAATGTCGAGAAGGAAGTGGCTGCAGGTGAGTATGTGGAGCCAACGGAGAAGATGGCAAGCGGCCAGATTGAACCGACTGCGCTAATGAGCCAGGAGAGCTTCAAACAGACAGATTTCCTTAAACAAGAGGGCCTTGAACCAACGGCTCTCCTCACGCAAGACGGACACGAGCCAACAACTTTATTGTTTGAAGCCCCTCAGCGGGAAGCGGTAGCAGCCGGAGTTTCGGCAGGCCAGGGCAATACAACGCTTCTGGCAGATGCCTCAACCGAAACAACGATTCTTTCAGATTGGAATGAAACGACCGTCCTGACAGCAGATCCAGATGAAACGACTCTCCTGGAGGACATGGACGAAACAACACTATTAAACGACATGGACGAGACAACCTTGCTGACAGAAGAGGAACCACGCTTTCAGAAACAAGTGGATATCATGATTGTCCACTCTAATATAACCATTTAAAGGAGAACAAAGATGATTGAATCGAGACGCAAGAAAAAAACGAGTATGAAGTGGGCTATCGCCATTCCAGTCGTCCTTGTTTTGATTTCATCCATTCTGGTTTTTAATGGACGGGTGCTGTCAAACCTCTGGGGTGTAAGCCAGGATGTCGAGTTCAATGGCCAGGTGTGGAATATGGTTTCCGAGCCATTCAATAAAAATTGGATGACGAATAGTGATACCATCACATTTACAGTCAATCTTACCGATGATTTTGAAAACGCATCATTGACTCCTCCGGCGGAGAGGCCGTTTAACGTACTCGCCGCCTACGAGGGGAACCCGGTCGAAGGCATTACATACCAGGAAGTCGGCGGCGATCAATTTGCCGGCAAGTATACGGTGAACGTCCCCTTCAGTGAAGACGGCCGTTTAGACCTCCAGGTGGCAATGCTCGAAAACGAGGCATGGGCTACAAAAGCAAGTACCCATGCATTCAGCATTACAAGAGACGCTGCAGCTCCGGAAGTCACGCTGTCGGGCATTTCTGACGGAGAGCTTTCAACCTCTGGCGTTACCGTCGATGTCGAGGTAATTGAAAAGCACTTTGACAGCAATACAGTGACAGTTGCAGCGACAAGGAATGGCAAAAACTATACCGATTTGCCAGCCTGGAAAAATACTGATGAAAGCTCGAAGAATTCTTATTCATTCACACAGGAAGGCGAGTACACCCTGACTGTGAATGCTGTTGATGCAGTGGGCAATGCAAGCGCGGAGAAAAGGGTTTCTTTTTCAATCCGGACAAAAGGACCTGAGCTATCTGTTGCGAATAATGGAAATCAGCTTTCAGGAGAAGAAGTAACAAATGCCAAACAGCTGGACTTCAAAGTGAACAGCGGAATTACGCTTGGCGCAGCCACAATGACCATTTATAAGGATGGGAAAGAAGTAGCTGTACAAGACATGGCAGTCTCTCAGTGGGAAGCAAACCTAAGTTACCCGGTCTCCAGCGATGGAGAATACGAATTCCGCATCTGGGTCAAGGAAAGCCACAAAAATGGCAAGGAATACAACTTGACTCCATTCAAGATTGTTGTCGACCAGACCGCGCCAGCACTTGCGATTGATGGAGTAAATAACGATGAAACATATGAATCGGATCAGGAAGTAAAAATAAAGGTGGAAGATCCAAATTACAGATCAGCAGAATTCAATGTAACGAAGACAGACATCACTGGAAAGGAAACATCAATTCCAGTAACAGTAGAGGATGGCCATGCAAAATATACAACCGCGGGTGAGGGCGAATATAAAGTAACATTGGCAGCTGAGGACAATGCCGGAAATAAAGCACAGTCCAAGACCATCACTTTTAAAATTGATAAAGAAAAACCAGTCCTTTCACTCTCAGAGGATGTAAATGGAAAGTACTTTAATGAAGACAAGGAACTGACTGTTGCTGTTCACGATATTACTCTGGACCTTGCCAAGACAATCCTTAATGTGAAAAAGGGAACGGAGCCATACAATATCGGCACGCTTTTGCTTAACCTGTTTAAGGCTGAATTAAAGCACAATTTTACTGAAGAGGGAACATATGAAATCAACTTGAGTTCAACGGATGGCAAAGACCGTTCAAGTACAATTGAACCCGTCAAATTTACGATTGATAAAACTGCTCCTGTGATTACAGGAGAGGTAGTCGAGAAAGAAGAGGACTCCAGGAAAATAAAAGAAGTTATAGTCAATATAACGGATGCGAATATTGATTGGAAGAATACTAGTTTAACAGTAACGAAAAACGGAACAAAACATACAGAAATGACAGGTGAGGAAGTATCAAAAACCCATCAATTCAAGGAAGATGGCATCTACAGCATCGAACTCGCTTCTGAAGATAAAGCGGGCAATAAAACGGTGCACGGCCCGATTACTTTTACGATCGATAATACCCTGCCTGATTTGAAAATTGATGGAGTGACAGACGGAGAGTATTATCAAAAGCTGGAAAATCTCGAACTATCGATAGAAGATCTCACGTTTCTGCTAAATAAGACAACGATTGAAGTACTGAAGAACGGCCAGTCTTATGACCTTGGTAAAGGTAAATGGGAGGAGATACGATCCAATAGCGGACTATTGAAGGCGTTCCGAAAGCTGAACTTCTATGAAGATGGAAATTATGAAATCATCCTGAAAACGACAGACCTGTTTGGAAACGAAAGCAAGCTTGGTCCTGTGAAATTCACGATTGATAAAACACCACCAGAACTGAAAATCAAAAATATAGCCAATGGGGCTGAGGTGCAGGGGGCTCTCGATGTGACGGCCATCCAAACCGATGAAAACATTGCCTGGGCTAAAACATACCTTAACGTTACAAGAAACGGACTTGAATACCTTCATGAGAGTGGTCAGAAAGTGTCTGAGCCGAACGACTTCAAGGAAGATGGTATTTATGAAATCCAGATGGAAGCCACTGATAAAGCAGGAAACAGAACGGTTTTGGAGCCAATCAAATTTACAGTCGACAATACAGAACCGGAATTGAAGATTTCAGGAGTAGAGGATGGGAAGCATTATCAGAAGCTTGAGAACCTGGAGCTATCAATAGAAGATTTAACATTCCTATTGAACAAGACAGAGGTTGAAGTGCTCAAGGATGGCGAACCGTTCAATGTAGGTGAAGGCAAATGGGATGAATCCCCTTTAAAAGGTGGATATAAAAAGGCGATCCGTAAGTTGAGCTTTACTGAAGATGGAGATTATGAAATCAGTTTAGTCAATTCAGACCGGGTCGGAAATAGAAACAAAATTGGTCCTGTCAAATTTACAATCGATAGCACCGAGCCTGTTATCGACATTAGCGGAATTGCTGAAGGTGCTTTTGTCCAGAAGGGTAAAACGGTGACCATTAAAGTCAAAGAGCACAATTTTGAACAGAATGACGTGAAAATTTCTGTTTCAAGAAAGGAAGAAGTCGAAGGTCCGGAAAAGCAGTATAACATTGGTGAATGGAAAAATACTGCTGAGGAATCCCAATTGAGCTATACCTTCGATGAGGACGGCGACTATGAGGTTGTAGTTGAGGCTAAAGACAAAGCGGAGAACGATGGAGCAACAAAGAAGCTTTCATTTACCGTCGACAATAAGAAACCAGTGATTAAAATTTCCGGTCCAAAGGAAGATGCCTATTACAATAAAGGCACGGACGTGAAAATTGCGGTGGAAGAACGCAATTTTAAGAACAATAAGGTAGATATTTCGGTGACACGAATGGTTGAAGTAGACGGCGAAAAAATCGGCTTCAACATTGGTGATTGGAAAAACGTCGATCAGAATTCAAGTTTAAGCCATGAATTCACCCAGGACGGCGAATACGAAATTATCGTGAACGCCAGGGACGCAGCGGGAAATCAAGGAGATACCGAAACCATCCATTTCACCGTGGATAAAATTGATCCTAAGCTTAGCATCACCGGTGTCGAGGATAACAACAATTACCGTACAGACAAACCGGTACAGGTGAAGATTGCCGACAGGAACATTGATCTTTCAAGAACAGAATTGAAGGTCAGGAAGAACGGCAAGGCATACAGCATAGGCGAGCCAACCTTGACAGGGAAGACAAACGGCGCAAAAAACTTCACATTCTCTGAAGAGGGCAGCTATACAATTGACCTGAATTCCACCGACAAGGCTGGAAACAAGGAAGTACATGACGAAGTTGCATTCATCATTGATAAAACAAATCCGGTCGTCAAAATCGATGGAGTACAAAATAACTCATTTAACCCTATAGGTAAAAATGTAACGATCTCCATTGATGAGTTGAATTTTGAAACAAATAATGTTGATGTTTCCGCTACTAAAGATGGTGCGGACTTCAATATTGGCAAGTGGAAAAACAGCGGCAAGCTATCAAAGCTTGGCTACAATTTTACAAAGGACGGCCTGTACTCAATCCAGGCAACAGCCACGGATAAAGCAGGAAATGGCCCGATTGCGAAGAAGATGACGTTCACTGTCGACACAGTGAAGCCGTCGATTGAAATTAAGGGTGTTGAAAATAACGCTTATTACAATGTTGATAAACCAGTTAGCATCGCAATCAGGGACGTGAACCTTGATATCAACAAGGTTACTGTAACTAGGAATGGCGCCGGCTACGGTATTGGCGGCTTCTCTGTTAAAAACGGCGTCGCTTCATTAAGCCATAATTTTAGCAAGGAAGGCGACTATTCGATCCTCGTTGAAGCAACCGATAAGGCAGGCAACAGCTTCAGTTCTACGATGAAATTCACAATCGACAAAACGAAACCGGTGATCACACCTAAGTTCAAGGGCGAGAGTACTGTCATTAAAAATGGCGAGTATATTAACAGAGTGTTCACGCCAGAGTTCGCGCTTGATGAAGCAGAGGACATGATAGTCACTGCAACCTTGAACAATGGCCCGAACCTTGGCCGAAACATCCCTGTAGCAGCCAGGGAAATGAAATACAGCTATAAGGTGCTGGCACGCGACAAGGCGGGCAATGAATCGACGCTGGAAATCAGCTTCACGCTGGATACAACGAAACCGAAGCTTGATATCTCCGGCGTGCTCGACGGATTCTTCAACAAGGATATCACGCCAAAAGTGACGTATTCAGACATCCACCTTGACCGAAGCAAAACCTCGGTAACTTTAAACGGCAAGGCATTCGAAAATGGCACGAAGCTTGAATACGAGCGGGATTATATCTTAAAAGCAGTGGTGACCGACCTTGCTGACAATGTAACGACAAGGACGATCGTGTTTACAATCGATAAAACGTCCCCTGTCATCAAGTTTAAGGAGCCGATCTCAAATAATTACTTCAAGACAGACCTGCTGCCACAGCTGCTCATCGAAGACATGAGTGCCTATGACATCATCGCAATGATGCTTGACGGAAAACCGTATGAAGCTGGTGATCCGATCAAGGAAGAAGGAAAGCACGTCATGTTCTTCGAGGTAAAAGATAAAGCAGGCAACATCCAGCAGCTCAGCGTCGAGTTCATTATCGACAAAACTGCACCGAAAGTAGTAGTCGAAGGGGTAAAAGAAAAAGAGAAATACTACGACCCAGTTGAGGTTTCCATCCGACTCGACAATCCAAACGACACCCTAAAATCCGTTATGATCAACGGAGAGCTTTTCAAAGGAGAAGTCGTGGAGGAGAATGGATACAATGTCATCAAAATTAAGCTAGCAGAGATCAAACCATACGAAATACAAGTAATTGCTGATGACCTTGCAGGTAATGAGAAAACAGAAATCATCTCATTTGAAATCGTCAAAAAGGGAGCGCTAGTAAAGTTCGTCGAAAACAAGCCTTTACTAGGTGGTACGCTTGCAGGCGCAATCGGCCTGATTGCCGCTGCAGCAACTGTATTAGTGCGCAGGCGCAAGGTGAGAGTAGAAGAATAATATAAGTTGTAGGAAATTGAGATCCGGGATAGAGCTTTGTGCTCCCGGGTCTTTTTACTGGAAAAAATCCTTTGTTTTTACCAGTTCGCGGAATTCCAGTAGAATTTCGCGGAATTAATATCATTTTTCGCGGAATTATGAAAGAGATTCGCGGAAATAGTACTGAAAATCGAGGAATAAACCTATTTCAATGCTCAAACTGTAGATCGGAAAGCGATTGGCGTATCCAAACCAGTGATATAAGAGTGTGAAAGGGAACAAAAAGAGCCTAATTTCCTCAATATTACGTTTCATCACTCGAAATTTACACCCAGATTAAGTAATCCAAAATTATGTGACAAATTCAAACAAATTGTTTCAAATTTTTCATCATTCGGTTACTTATTTCCTATCATTGTGATAAAATAAACAATTAGGGTAGAATATGGTTCGCAGATTGCGGCAGCGTCTGTGTAATCTCGGACATCGTGATCTATTTTACATAGATGAGGCTTTTCGTCAGCTGAGATAACGAGGCTTAATCAGCCGCAGCCAGCCATTTGTCAAGGAGGAAAAAGCAAAATGTTTGCAAGGGATATCGGGATTGACCTTGGTACAGCCAATGTGTTGATCCATGTAAAAGGTCGAGGAATAGTCTTGAATGAACCGTCTGTTGTGGCGATTGATAAGAACACGAACAAGGTTTTGGCTGTTGGGGAAGAGGCGCGCAAAATGGTTGGGCGTACACCTGGCAATATCGTAGCGATTCGCCCGTTGAAGGATGGAGTAATCGCAGATTTCGATGTAACCGAGTCAATGCTTAAGCATTTCATCAATAAATTGAATGTAAAAGGTTTCTTGTCGAAGCCACGCATCCTGATTTGCTGCCCAACGAACATCACGAGTGTTGAGCAAAAGGCGATCAAGGAAGCTGCTGAAAAGAGTGGCGGCAAAAAGATTTATCTTGAAGAAGAGCCAAAGGTTGCGGCAATCGGAGCTGGCATGGACATCTTCCAGCCGAGCGGAAACATGGTTGTTGATATCGGTGGCGGCACAACTGATGTAGCCGTACTATCAATGGGCGACATCGTTACATCTCAATCAATCAAAATGGCGGGCGACAAGTTCGACGCTGAAATTTTAAATTACATTAAACGTGAGTACAAGTTGTTAATCGGTGAGAGAACAGCTGAAAATATCAAGATTCAAATCGGGACTGTCTTCCCGGGCAGCCGTAATGAGGAAATGGATATCCGCGGCCGTGACATGGTATCTGGACTTCCACGTACGATTACTGTTCGTTCTGAAGAGATTGAAAAGGCTCTAAGGGAATCAGTTGCTGTCATCGTCCAAGCGGCAAAAACAGTACTGGAAAGAACCCCTCCTGAATTATCCGCTGACATCATTGACCGCGGTGTCATTCTGACTGGCGGCGGAGCATTGCTTCACGGCATCGATCAGTTGATGCAGGAAGAGTTGAAGGTGCCTGTATTGATTGCGGATAACCCAATGGATTGTGTTGCAATCGGCACAGGTATTATGCTTGATAATATCGATCGTATCGCAGGTCGTCGCGGAATCATCTAAAAATAAAAATCTGGAATTTCTTCGGTAAAAATGCTGAGGGATTCCAGTTTTTTTTGTATTTCATCGTTTTTCTCTGGAATAAAACCCAAAATCCTACATTTTCCTGCAAATTTTTAATGTTTCTTGCCGATATATTTCTTATAATAGAAAGTAGTGAAAAAATTTCCTGTTGTTCAGGGATTTTTCCAATAAAGGGTGTGGAAATATGTTTAAAGGATTTTATACAGTAGCTTCAGGTATGCTTGCGCAGCAGCGCAGGACGGAAATGCTGACGAATAATATGTCCAATGCCAATACGCCTGGATATAAGGCGGACCAAGCGGGAATGAGGGCGTTCCCGGAAATGCTGCTTCAGCGTTTTGACAAGCAGCAAATTCCGACAGAGAACGGCCTGAATTTGCCGTTCAACAAGGAAATTGGCACAATCAATACAGGTGTTTACATGCAAGAAGCGATCCCGAAATTCATCCAGGGTGATTTACGAGAAACTGGACGGAAGACGGATGTGGCATTGCTCGATATAAATATGCCAGAAAATGGCTCAGTATTCTTTACTGTGCGCAACACGGATGGCACAGTTCGATATACAAGGAACGGAAATTTCACGATTGATGCGCAGGGATATTTGACGACTGGCAGCGGCCATTATGTGCTGGATTCAGCAGGCCAGCAAATCCAGCTCTCGAGTGACCGTTTTACAGTCAACGAAGGCGGTGTCCTGACAGGTGAAAATGGCGAGAGTGCAAATCTTGGTGTTGCCTATGCGAACAATCCGCTGCGAATGATAAAAGAAGGCGACGGACTGTTCCGTACAGAAGATGGCGGCGAACTGCCTAATGCCTTTGGCACAGCTGGTGTTCAGTTCAGGACTCAGCAAGGATTCCTGGAGCAATCCAACGTCGATATCAGCAGGACGATGACCGACATGATGTCAGCTTATCGAGCTTTCGAAGCGAACCAAAAGATTCTCCAGGCTTACGATAAAAGCATGGAGAAAGCTGCGAACGAAATCGGAAGGCTATAGTATTCTGGATCAAATTTTAAAAGGAATCGCACTCCTTTCCTGGAGGCGTATTGAGGTATAAAATATGAACAGAACCATGATCACTTCAACCAATACATTATCCCAGCTGCAAAAGCAGATGGACATGATCAGCCACAATCTTGCAAACATCGATACGGCTGGATACAAACGCCGCGAAGCGTCATTTACTGACTTGCTTGTGCAGGAATATCGCAACCAGCCGAATAACGCCCTAGAGCCGCAGAACCGGATGACGCCTTTTAACATTCGCCAGGGAACTGGTGCAAGGCTAGGCCAAGTTCAGCTTACCTTGTCCCAAGGCAGCCTAAAATCAACCGGCCGGACCCTTGATACTGCTTTCACGACAGAAGGTCAATTTTACCGGGTGATGGTACAGAATGAAGATGGAAGCTCAGCGATGCGTCTGACACGTAACGGTGCATTGTACCTGTCACCGCTTACTGATAATGAATCAATGCTAGTCAACAGCGACGGGCATGCTATCCTTGATGAGAACAACCAGCCGATCACAATAACAGGTAATGTGAAAAACTTTAATATCAATGAATCGGGCCTTTTAACAGCTGAAATGTATAATGGGACAAGCCAAGAAGTGAATCTTGGTGTAATATTGATTAATAAGCCGCAATTTTTGGAGCAAAAAGGCGGCAACCTGCTTGGATTGCCAGACAACCTGGCTGAACTTGGCGTAACCGAGGAAGAGGTAATGACTAATCTAACCGGCCCTATGAGGAATCAAGTCACGATCCAGCAAGGGGTCCTTGAGCAATCAAATGTAGATATGAGTAAAGAAATGACGGATTTAATCAATGTACAGCGGAGCTATCAGTTCCACTCCAAATCGATTACGCTGGCCGATCAAATGCTGGGGCTAGTGAACGGAATCCGTTAAGAGGGGAAGAACAATCAAAATGGCTTTGAACAAGAATAATCAAGAAGCAGTAACGCGTGAAGAAGTGAAAAAGGAAAAGAAAACACGCGAAAAAAAGAAAAGAATCCGGGTTCGCCTTATTCCAATCTGGCTTCGGATTATTATTGTAATCCTTCTGTTAGCCGCAAGCATCATGCTCGGCGCAATGTTCGGCTATGCTGTAATGGGCAGCGGCAAAGCTAAGGATGTTTTTGAGAAGTCAACTTGGATTCATATATTGGATTTGGTGGAAAAAGAATAAATTTTACAAGGAGGGGAGAATTCCCTTCCTTTTTGTTTGGCTTTTTTAGTACAATGGTTAGTAAGTATTAGTAGGAGGTACTAAACAATGATGGACATCACACAAATTAAAGAAATTATTCCGCACCGCTATCCATTTTTACTCGTGGATAAAATTGTGGAAATCGAAGATGGTAAAAGAGCTGTCGGTATCAAGAATGTGACAGCGAACGAAGAATTCTTCAACGGCCATTTCCCTGATTATCCGGTCATGCCTGGTGTGCTGATTGTGGAAGCATTGGCACAGGTAGGAGCAGTAGCTGTTTTAAAACTTGAAGAAAATCGTGGCAAAATCGGCTTCTTTGCCGGTATCGATAACTGCAGGTTTAAAAGACAAGTAAAGCCAGGCGACCAGCTGAGGCTTGAAGTTGAAATGATTAAGCTGCGCGGTCCGATTGGTAAAGGTAAGGCAGTTGCGACAGTAGATGGCGAGCTGGCTTGTGAAGCAGAGATTACATTTGCGATTAAGTAAAATTTGTAGAGGTCCCGACGCCATGTCGGGTTCCTTTTTTACATTATTAGGAAAAACGGGAGATTCCGAGCGGTTTTCGAGAGATTTTGAATGATAAGTGAGAGATTAACGCTGCATTATGAGAGATTATCAACCAAATTCGAGAAATTAACGGCTGTAAGTAAGAGAATAATTTTTTTCAGTTAGGCTGATGGCTCCGATTATCGTGAAAAAGAGATCAATATGGCATTATAATTTGGACATTTAACATTTTTCCCACGAAAAAATCTTTCCCACACCAAAATCGGGTAATTTTTACAAAAAATAATGCAAGTTTTTTTCATTGATGGGCAATATAACAGCAGACCCGTGCAACAGGTCTCAAAAATACCTATTAATGAAAGGGGCTTTTACTCATGAAGAAAAAGCTATTAATGTTAATCGGTGGCTCATTGCTATCGGCTATGTTCCTTGCAGGCTGCGCGAATGATCAGGATCCTCCTCCGGATGACGATGTGGATATCGAGAATCCAGCGGACGACAATGGCAATGTTGATGATGATGGCATGATCGATGACAACAACGGCGAAAACAACGACATCAACACTGAAAACGATGGCGACATGATGGAGGATAACAACGAGCCAGGCGAAGACGCTGTTGAAGACAATCTTGATATGAACGATAAGGACAATAACGATCAATAATGAAAAAAGGGCAGGGATGGATTCCTGCCCATTTATTTTGCCCATCGAAAAATTTCTCCAATGGATTCCTCCTATGAGAATTTCAAGCTGATCGGGTCCATTTAATTGCGGATGGAAAGCCCAACTAAGCGCATTTTGCCCATAAAAAAACTCCAGCCAGTCAGCAGGAGTTTCATTACACTTTTTTCGGCTGCAAAATCTGCGGCCTTGATATGATTTTTTCCTTGAATTCGGTAAGAAGTTCTTCGCCTTTGTAACCTTTATCGAGCAGGTACTCCAGAAGTTTTTCGGGATAGTCACTCTTTGGTTTGGTGAGTTTTCCTGTTAAAAGAATGCTGGCATGTGTCTTCAGCTTCTTCACGCAGCAAACTTTTGTCACGAATGCTGCCGGGTCATTCTCGCGTTTGGTGATGACGACTTGGACGATGATTTCTTTGTCGTTGTCGCACGCATCCTGGAAATAGGGAATGTATTTATGATCAGTAAAAACTTCGACGAGCCACGTGCCTTTTTCATCCTCTTTATTGATAATCAGGCCGTCTTCCATATCGATATCCACTAAAGCATCATCATCAGCAAGCTGCATTGAAATCAACTTAAACGTCTTCATGTCAACCACCTCCCGTAATACTTGTCCAAATTATAACACAGGATGAATATAAAACGAAAAAAAGCAAGTTTGTCGAAAGAAATATTTTTGAATTGGCAAAAATCATTTTTGAATGTATACGAAGTGCTAAAAACTGATTTATGGAATGCATTTTGCATGGATAGGGTTATTTTTGCAGGAAAAAAAACGATTTTCGACATTTTACTACAGCGCTAAAAAGGAATATCATCGGGGTATCAAGCAGAAAGGAGATGAAAAGGTGATCAATCAAGTTACGCTAGTAGGCAGGCTGACAAAGGATCCGGAGCTCAGGTATACTCCTGACGGCAAGGCGGTATCGAATATAACGCTTGCGGTGAACCGGCATTACAAAAATGCTGAGGGTGAAATCGAAGCTGATTTTGTCCATTGCATCCTCTGGGGCAAAACTGCCGAGAATACGTCCAACTATTGTAAGAAAGGCTCTGTCCTCGGAGTCACCGGACGCATCCAGACACGAAACTATGATAACCATGAAGGTAAGCGTGTCTATGTGACTGAAGTCGTGGCCGAGGGAGTCAGATTTTTAAGTGCAAAACCAGTCGGCACAAGGGAAAATCAGCAGACATCGCAATCGCCTCGGCAACCGGAAACTGTACCCAAAGCGCCGCCGCAAAGAGAGGAGCTTCCATTTGCATAATGAAACCGAGTCAATCGAAAAGCTGTTAGTCAGCCTGATTAAAATGGTTGGAAAAAACAATGAGAAGGTCGACGAACTCACCAAGCGTGTCCGCCAGCTCGAAATCGCCTCCAAAGATCTGCAGATCAACCGCGTCTACTCCTTCATAGCCGAGCCACCAAGACCAAATTCCAGCAGAAAAGAATATGCGAGAAAATAACAATCCAGTATTCAAGCAAGAAGCAAACCAACACAAAGAATTTCCTCGGTATCAAATCACCCGGATCTTCAAGAGAGAAATTCAATAAACGCATCTCCAATATACCCTCAATTTTGTTGCCGGCTGTGATAGCCGGTTTTTTTATGCAACCTTCGTTTTGTTGGTTGATAGAACATGAGAACCGTCCATATGGTCTATGATAAATTACAAAAAATTCTTTTTTTATAGGTAAAAATACTCATTTATATTAATGATAGATTCATTAAAATATAGAAGTATAAAATTTGAATAATGGGGGATTGCTTACATTGTCCTTTGTAAAGAAATTGTTGTTGTTGGCGGCTACATTCCTGATTGCCACAAGTCCTTTGGTCGATTTTGCAGTTGCTGAAGACCTTAATTTAGAAGTAATAGAGAGAGAATCAAAAATAAACCGCTTGTTATCGCAGAAACAACAAAATGTTAATGAACCTACATACCAACCGCATTTCTATTCTGACCCTGTAGCAGACACAGTGAATTATCAAGATGTAATAGACGCTTACCATATCCATGAATATCGCTTTGGAACAAATGGAGGGAAATTTACTGTTAATTTCGCGGAAAATGATGATATTGAGTACCTCATATATGATGTGAATTTGCAGGAAATAATTGAGGAAGAATCGGATAATACATTTGATTTGATTCCAGGATACTATGCTTTTATCCTTATGGGATTCAGCGATGTTCCGGTTGAATATGAATACAATTTAAACGGTCCCTTTTCGCTAGTTCCTGATAATACGCTTCCGGAATTACAAATAACAAATTGGAAGAGTAATGAATTTCGGTTGCCTAAAGGGTCTTCACCCGTTTATCCGGTAGAAGGATATTTCAAAGGTTACACATTGGAACTATCGGTGAATAGTGAAAGATTCTCTATTTCCAATGGCGGCAAATTCCTTTGGGAAAATGTAGTGTTCGGAAAAGGATTCAACGAAGTCACTTTTGAGGCGTACAATACTAACGGGAACTCTGTTACGGAATTCTACTATATTACTCTCCCAGGAGTTTCTAGAATATACGGGCAGGACCGTTATCGGGTTTCCAGCGGAGTATATAGCACTTTGGAATATTGGGAGTATGGAAGTAACACGGTCATAATTTCCAGAGGCGATATGTATCCAGATGCCTTATCGGGAGGCCCACTCGCTACACTTGAGACGGCTCCTATATTGTTGACACCAACAAATAAACTGTCTGACAGAGTGGTCATGAACCTTGAACACTACCAGCCTGAAAAAGCTATAATTTTGGGAGGCACAGTTTCGGTATCTCCTGAGGTTGAAAGCCAACTCAAAAAATTAGGCATTAATGATATTGAGCGAATTGGAGGAAAGGACCGCTATGCAGTATCAGCAAGTATTGCTGAAAGGGTCTCTGAATACACAGGATCAGATACTGCTATCATCGCTAGTGGTGAGGCTTTTCCAGATGCTCTCTCGGCTTCTTCAATTGCAGGTCAAATGGGCATGCCGATTCTGCTGGTACAGCCCGGAAAAGTGCCAGACTCCATTCAAACATTTATAAAAAGCCATCCGGAAATCATGAATTTCATAATTGTTGGAGGACCGGTTGCAGTTAAAGAAAATGTTGCAACTCAATTAAAGCAGTTACGAAGTGGAGCGGTAATCAATCGGATAAATGGAAAGGATCGCTATGAGGTTTCCATAAACGTCGCTAAATTCGGAATGAAAAACTATGGAATGGATTTAAGTACAATTACATTTGTAAGGGGAGACTTATTCCCTGATGCTTTATCAGGAGCACCGCTTGCCAATTATTTCGGGTCCCCTATCATATTGACAACGACAGATAAACTAGAAAGCAAAGTATATAATTTCCTCTCAAGCAATAAAGGAAAAACTGAACACATGTATATCATAGGAGACGTTCTTTCTGTTTCCCCTTATGTTGAACATCAGCTTAATACATTTATTCGATAAATTTGGGGGCTGATGTTCCAGAGCGGTTATTATATCAAAAAAGCAGAGCATTTGCTCTGCTTTTAATTTTTTTTACGACAAAAACACCAACTCATGCAATTCATCTGTCGAGAGCTCGGTAATCCAGCTGTCGCTCTGGATGATCTGGTCGTTCAGGGACTGCTTCTTCTCGAGCATCGCGTCGATTTTTTCCTCTAGTGTTCCGGTACTGATCAGCTTGTGTACATGCACGAAGCGGCTTTGGCCGATACGGTATGCGCGATCAGTTGCCTGGTTCTCAACGGCAGGATTCCACCAGCGGTCGTAGTGGACAACGTGGTTTGCAGCGGTCAGATTCAAACCGGTTCCGCCAGCCTTAAGCGAAAGCAGGAACACAGGAAACTCGCGGTTCTGGAATTTCGTGATCAATTCATCACGCTTTGTCTTCGGCAGGCTGCCGTTCAGGAACGGAACATCGATGCCGAATTTCTTTTTCAGAGCGGACTGGATCATTTCGCCCATGCCGATGTACTGGGTGAAAATGATGCAGCTTTCTTCCTGTTCGAGAACAGCGCTGACGAGCTCGATCATTTTCTCCATTTTCGCAGAGCGGTCAATCAACTTCTTCGGATCTTCCTCTTTCAAATACAATGCAGGGTGGTTGCACAGCTGCTTCAGCCTGCTCAGCAGCTGTAAAATCAAGCCTTTCCGTTCGAAGCTTGATAAAGTTTCGATTTGCGCGAAGGTGTCCTTGACGAGCTGCTCGTATAATGAAGCCTGCTCGGCTGACAGTGGGCAGTATTCCTTCTGCTCAACCTTATCAGGCAGGTTCAGAGCCACATCTTCATCCTTCTTCGTCCGTCTCAGCAGGAATGGTTTGATCAGCGACTGAAGCTGGGTGATTTTCTCCTTCTTGTCTTCTTTTTCAATTGGCAGGATGAACTGCTTCTGGAATTGTCCGGCGCTGCCAAGATAACCGCGATTCGTAAAGTCAAAAATCGACCACAGCTCAGACAGGCGGTTCTCCATCGGCGTTCCGGTCAGGGCAATATGGTGCCTGCCCTTCAGCTTCCGTACTGCACGAGACTGCTTCGTATCGGCATTCTTGATATTCTGCGCCTCGTCAATTGCGATGCTGCTCCATTCAATACTTCCGAGTTCATCGAAGTCCAGGTGCGTCAGGCCATAAGAAGTCAGCACAATATCAGAGCTCGTGGCTTCTTCGGTAAAACTGCTGCCCTTCAGACGGTTCGGCCCGTAATGGAGATGGACGCGCAAGTCCGGAGCGAAACGCTCGATTTCTTTTTGCCAGTTTCCAAGAACGGAAGTAGGGCAGATGATCAACGACGGGTGGTCATCGTTTTCCTGCTCTTTTACCGCAAGGATATAAGATATAAGCTGAATCGTTTTCCCTAACCCCATGTCATCCGCTAGCAGTGCACCAAAACCATATTTCCGCAAAAACAGCAGCCAGTTCATGCCAAGCTTCTGATATGGGCGCAGCTCACCATGCAAACCTTCAGGTACCGGCAAATCCGGTATTTCCTTCGTTTCAGACAGCTGCTTCATCATCTGCTTCCAGTGGCGGTTCAGCTCGATCTGGATTTTCGCGAAAGCCCGCGGATCGTCCAGTCCTTCTCCGTCTTCTTCTTCATCAGACAGTTCCTGCTGCAGCAGATCGCGGATGTGCAAGCCTTCCTTATCAGCCTTCTTCATCATTTCCTGGATCTGGCGGATGAAGCCATGATCAAGCTTGATCCAGCGGCCCTTCAGATAGACAAGCCTGCGCTTTTCATTCACGAGACGTTGAAAATCATCCTCGCTCAGGTCAACACCGTTCATGGAAAAACGCCAGTCGTAATCAAGCATCGCATTCAAGCCGACAAACGATCGGCGATAGCCAGTCTGCCCCTTCAGGCGTGCTTTCACCTTGAGGTTCGCGTTCTTGATTGCTTCCCACCAGGAAGGGAGGAGGATCTCGATGCCGAGCGCGATCAGCGTTTCGCTCGCCTCGGTTAAAAACATCCACGCTTCATCCTCGGAGAGAGTGGACTTCAGGCGGCCGTCTTCCTCAATCCATGGGAAAATCGCAGCAAGTCGCTTTTCTTCATCCTCAATCTTATCGCTAAAAAAGTCCCAGCCAGCAGGATAGCTTTCATAGTCTCGGGCTTCAATCAGCATAGGTTCTTCTTTTCCACGCAAAAATAACCCAAGCTTCCAGTCACCGAGATCATCCAATGGTTCCTCGAGGCGCATCCCAATCGAAAACGGTGCCGGGTTTTCCTTCAGGCCAATCCATTCAAGCCAGCGGTCCTCATCAAAGTAAGCTGCCAGCTGTGAAGCCGAAAGCTGCTTATTCCGCAATACATCAAGCTTGTCGCCAAGAAGATACTTCATCGTCTCATTTTCATGGAAGTAGGACTCAAGTGAATGATGAAAAAGGTCAGCCACAAACTCCCTTACGGCTAACTTCTCATCATTTACCTTGAGCGCTTCCTCCCAAAAAGGCTCGTGGAACTCATCAAGCACACTCTCAGGAAGCTTCCAGCGGAAATCCTCACCATCAAGCTGGGTAAAATCAGGATGCCACTCCTTCGCGAGAACCGCATCATAAATCGCGTGGGCCGTAGACAGGCAGATATCGCCAAGGTCATCCCATTCCCACTCAACAAGCCGGTTGAAGCTCTCCTCGCCAAAAAGCGTCACAAGCTGCCATGCACTCAATGTCACACCCTCGGCAGGACCCCATTTGTCCGAATCCAGCATCGTCCCGTAATAACTCTCCTTATGGCGGAAAAAGAGCAGCTTCTTCCATTCAGAGGGCTTAAGGTCAAAACCATCAAAATCCTCCGCACTCAAAAAATACCGCCCACCCGCAACCGGCATCACATCTATATGAATCTGCTTGATCTCAAGCATCAAAAGCACCTCCTTTAATTGGGGAGTTTGTTTGAAGGAGCAGGGGGACGTACCCTGCGCTTCCTTCGTTTCGCTAAACTAAAGGAGCAAAAGGTACGTCCCTATGCTTCTCTATGCTTCCTCCACCTCAATAAGCTTGCTCCTCGTACATTCTTCGTGAAAAGCGCGCAGTCGTTTCGTCCTTACAAGCAGTTTCCCAAAAAACTCTTCCCATTCGGGCACGCGTTTCATTTTTTTATAAACGGTACGCAGTTTTTTCAGCAAGCGTGCGGCCTGCTTGTAGCTGCTGCGGTTTTTCATCTCGATTAAATCGCCGACCATCTGGTGGTACAGCGGGATCAAGACTTCAGGAGCTTCTTTTTGTAAAATTTTAATCCGCTCACTTGAAATCGAATTATATTCAAAGCCAAAGTAAGACTGCAATTCGCTCCATTGTTCGAACTGGCCTTTTTCAAACAAAGAATCTTCATATTCGTAAAAGCTGTATGGCATCGCCTGTGCCAGCGCCCGGTCATAAAGCTCGCCGCGGCCAATTTCCCTCGTAAAAGCGCCAACCAGCTTCAACGCATAACGCGTGAATTTTTTACAAGCATAATAATCCCCGAGGTGCTTCAGGTAATTCCGCAGCTGTTGGACAAGATATTCGATGAATGGTCCCATCCGGTTCCACTCACGCTGTACGCGGAAGCCATCAAGCCAATAAAACATATATGGAAGCGAACCAACAGGGAGAGCGGTGAACCGCTTCAACGCTTCCCCATCCTGCTTCGCTAAAACAAGCTGATGAATCAGAGCAATTTCCTCAATCTGATCCCTCTTGTCATCGCCAAAAGCTTCAAGTCTCTTCCGTTCAGCCTCACGCCATCCTGAATTTTTTAAAAGCTTTTCCCACAGCAACCGATACAAATCGATTCGGTCATAGCCAACTGAAGCATCGGGCACCGTTAAACCGATTGTTTCGTCCTTTAGTTTTTCCAGAAACGCATCAAAAGAAAACGGCATCGTCCCATAAGCAAGACGCTCAATGTATTCCTCGGCATCATTGAACAGATCCTCGAAAAGCGGCCTGTAATACCGGTCCATTGTTGGTTCATCATCGTGTCCAAGTTCGCGGGCCAGTTCTGTGAGCAGATTAAAAGAATGGACCGACGCTGCGATCATATAAAGATTTTTCCATACGACCTCCAGCGGAGCGGAAACCTCAACTCGCCGAACATAGGAACGGAACAATCCAGGCACAACATAAGCCCTCGGTTCTCCCTGGCCCTTGATGATTTCTTCGAAGCTCTCGCGGAAAGAGGCGGCCCAGCTATCGTAATCATGTCCCGCCCGGGTATCCTTCTTAACCAGATCCTTCGCGCGCTGCAAGCCCCATTTTTCAGCATTCAGCTGCTCCTTCGCAGGCTTGCGCCAGGCTTCAACCCAGTCGGATACACTCGCGACATCACCATAAGCCTGTAAAAACGCAGCCAGGCGATGGCGGCAAAACGACCCAGCAGGGCAGGTACAACTGCTCTCTTCAGGATCTGAAACATTTATGTACACACGAACCGGCGTCACGTCCTGGACCGTCGCCCAAATCGACTTCACCATATACTTCAGGTGGTGGACCGTCCCCTGGCGATAGAGCATCAGCCCTTTCTGGACAAGACGCGCATCCTCCTCGACCTCCGGCTTTAGCATCGTATTCAATTTTTCGGCAGCTTCTTTAAAAATCGGTGCCTGGTTATCAGGTATGACAGCCACAGCGATTCCCCCGTTCACCTACATCAATAGCACATCAAAAGCACTTTTAAGACATAATTCGACAAGCACAACAAACATACTTTGTTAAAATTATATTCGATTATACGAAAAAACATATTCTTCTATTATACCCAAAAAAGAGGTGTTAGAGGAGGGGATATGTGTTTTTAAAAAAAGGGAAGGGATTTCCGCGAAACTTGTAGAATAGAACAATCAAGGATACCAATTAGTGACAAATGCGATTTAAGGTAAAATATTATTTTAATATTAGTTTTTTTTCAGATAAAATAAAGATAGATAAGAACAGAACCTGGGGGACAAAAGATGAATAATCGAGTAGAAGTACTTCGTGGCCTTTTAAATTATCATTATTATTCATATAAGCTTAGAGATTCAGAACAAGTTCCCGGGGTTTGGAAAAAAGCCACACTGCTGATTTTGCTCAGTGGTCTGGTTTTTGGGGTTAGTGCATACTTTGGAATCGGGTCAGAGTATTTATCGAAACAACTGGCCAGTGTATCGCCAGCAGAGTATGAAATGCAAAAGTTGTTATTCATGATTGGTCAAACCATCCTGGGACTGTTCTTTGGTGGAGTGATGATTTTCCTTCCGGCTTTATTTTTTTGGACTTTATCAGACCTTGAGCTAAAAAAATTGGTGGCTGTCCAACTTTTCGTCATGCCGGTTTTACTCTTAGAAAAAGTTCTAGTAATCCCTCTGGCTATATTGCTTGGACTGACGGAGATTTCATCCCCCTTCTCTCTGGGCATCCTTGCGCAGTACATAACAGGCAATGAGTTTTTGATCCAACTTCTGTCGACCATGTCCATATTCAAACTCTGGATCATCTTCATTGAATATAAATATCTTAAAATGATGATGGAAAGAAACCCAAAGATCATCCTTATTATCGTCATTTCTATCAATCTCATAATCTGGCTGTTTGCAGCACTTTTTTCATTCATCCAATTTGAAAAGATCCTATAGAGGAGGTGCGCCATATGAAAAAGAAAACCACAATCCTGCTAACGGCAGGCATCCTGTTTGTATCTGCGAACTTATATTTGGCATTAAAGGATGAAAGTAAAGCAGAGCGCTCTTCTTATATTAACAAGTGGTCAACAATTGGCAAGGAAAGCCTGACAGAGACACTGCAGGCATCTGGTGTCGTCACCCCTAAAGATGAGCATCATATATACTATAATGAAGTTTCCGGAGAGTTCAAGAGCTTCCTGGTAAAAGAAGGGGATAAAGTCGACAGCAGCACCACTCTTTTTGAATATTCCTCTGATAACATTGATGAGGATTTGGCAGAACTGGAAGCGGAAAGAAGTCAACTTGTAAGGGAATCAACTCTGATTGAAGAACAGATTCAACAGCTTCTCTATCTGCAGTCTGTCTCCATCTCCTCCTCAAATAACAGTGCGCCAGTATTCGGAGACGGCTCTTCGGGAGGTGACTCCTCAGATTTATTGCTTGTGTCGATTGAAAAAGAAATATACGATAAGCAACTTGAAAAAAGCAGAGTGAAGACTGAAATCGATAAATATGATGATTTAATCGATTCTTATGATGGCAGTGATGAGCTTGGCAGAAGCAGTGAAGTTGCAGGTACAGTGAAAAAAATCAATTATGAATTGAAAAATCCGATTATCACCATTATCTCTGATATTCCAAAGGTCGAAGGGGTTTTTACAGAGAAAGATTTGAAGAATGTAGAGGAAGGTATGGAAGTCTACATTAAATCTGACTTATTCAAAGGGACTGTCGGCGGTACACTGACAAAAATTGCTGAATACCCTGAGACAGATCCATCTGTGAAAAATGAAAGCCACTATCCTTTTGAAATTGAACTAGAGCAGGACGAGAATCAGGATCCGATTATAAAAGGAACCCATGTTGATGTCGATGTCGTCACAAACCAGGTTGTAAATGCATCAACGGTTCCAGAAAAGTCGGTAAAAAAGGGCAAGAAGAACAGTTACATTTATGTATTGAATGATAAAGGTGTAGTTGAGGAACGTAAGGTCAAAAAGGGCTTGACCGAGGGTAATAAGGTTGAAGTGAAGAAAGGCGCAAAATCTGGAGAAATCGTCGTGAAAAATCCTGATAAAGTCCAGCAGGTAAATAGTCCATTCTTTAACAGGCTGAACATAGAATCACTTAAGAAAAAAACCTTCACAGAAGAAGGAAAAAGGACCATCTTCAAGCATATTATGGTGGGTTTTTTCAAGTAAGCAAAGAGGCGGTTCTTTTTGCTTCCTTAGTTTATTCTTACAAAAAAAGGAACGTTTAAATCGAACGTTCCTTTTTTAATGGAAAAAATCGTCTTGGTGATATTTCCTAAATTATGAAACTGCATTCAAGTTCTCTACGTATATTGTATATCTAACCAAAATGACATTAGAATCGATACTCACCGGAATAGGCTTAGTTTAATTCTACAAGTTAAAAAGTAAAGGAAAACTCATTGGGAGTGTTCAATGAGAAGGAATGAAAGGTTGAGGTCCATTTGGATGGTGCAATTGGGTTTACCATATTTTTGTTTGTTTCTGTAGTAATCTTTTTATTGGCCAAACACAAGGAAGAAATCAAAAAGGTAAGCATTAAAAATCGAGTGATTGTGATTGCTGCATTTGTTTTTCTTATCGGATTTTCTGCTATAACCATCTACTACGCAGGAAATTGGATCGCAGGATTTTTAAAGAACGGATCATTGAAATTTATATTTCAGATTATCTGGATGCTGATTATTTTAGGTTTAACAGGAAAGGTTTGGGATTTAGTTTTAAGAAGAGTGAAACGGGAATCTGGGATCGTTTAACGAATTGACGTCCGTTAAATAGAATGAGAATCAGGCTGTGGGACTTTTTACCAGTCATAATACTCTATAAGATAGTACAGTTGTTTAACACTTGTACGACCGTGAAAATAAAAAAGATATTAATGGTTTATAAAAATAACCCAGTGGTAAAACAAAACAGGCACCTATTTAGGTGCCTGTTATTTAATAGAATCGTTTAAATCCATCAAAATGTTTCTTATAATAGGAATTGTCCAGGCTGGAAATGACAACGCCGTTATCACTTGCATGGATGAATTCATTATTTCCGAGATAAATACCCATATGAGAGATGCCAGGTTTATATGTATTTTCAAAGAATACTAGATCGCCGGGTTGTGGGTCGTTCACATAGTAAGAACGACTGTAATAGCCTTCTGATGAATAGCGGCCCATCTTCATGCCGGCTTTGTTGAAGGCATAGTAGATAAATCCGCTGCAATCAAAACCCTCTGGTGTGCTTCCGCCCCAAACATAGGAAACACCGATTAGGTCCTGTGCAATGGCAAGTACTTCTGAATCAACAGTAGGGACAGGCTGCTTTGCAGGTGCCTGGACTGGTGCAGAAGGTGTAGAATCTGCCTTCTTGCTCACCAGTAACTTTTGTCCGACATAGATCATGTCCGATTGAAGGTTATTCAGTTTTTTAAGCTCATGGACGGACATACCGAATTGTTTGCCAATTCCGCTCAATGTGTCTCCTGATTTAATGATATATTCAGATTGTGCTGGAGTAGTTGGCTGAGCCGGTGTCTTAGGCGCATTAGAAACAGGTGCTGGCTGACTTGTTATTGGTGCCGGTGTAGTTTCGGATGAACCGTTGGATACCTTAAGCTTTTGGCCAGGATAAATCAAGTGGCCGCTCAAGTTGTTCCATTTCATAAGATCACTAAGTGTGATTTTATGCTGGGAGGCAATCTTACCGAGCGTATCGCCGCTTATCACAACATAAACAGAAGTTGCGTCCGTATTGGCAGCTGGTTTTGCGGGCGCAACAACGGGCTTAGTCACAATCGTAGGACCTGGAACTGTTAATGTCTGGTTCACATAAATTAAATCAGAAGATAATTTATTGGTCTTCTTTAAATCAATTACAGTTGTTTTATATGTATGAGCAATACGGGATAATGTATCCCCTTTTTTAACAGTATATGAGTCTGCGGAAGCGATACCGGAGAAGGCAGAAGTCAGAATAGCGGCAGTCATAAGAGAAGCGGCTTTTTTCTTCAACTTTCATCAACACTCCATTCTAGTAAAATATAGAAATATTCTATCATAATAAACCAGGTTAATATACATGATTCTGACAAATTGTAGCAAAATGTTCCAGTAAGACATATTACTTACTGGAAAACTATTTACAAAGCGAATCGTTTTTAATAGAATAATGTCATTGTAGACAGAAACAGGAGGATCATAAGGTGAGATCATCTGAGGAAAAAACAACGGCAATGAATCAAGAACTTGTTTTAGATGTCATTAGAAAGACCTATGAAAAAGGGAAGAGTAATCAAGAAATCACAATCCAAAAGCTTATGGAAGATTTAATAATAGATTTAAAAACCTGTTCAGAGTAAAACTGGCAGCCTATTAAAAGGGCTGCCAGTTTTTTTATGCGGCGCAACCTCCATAGTCTCGTCCGTCATATTGCGGCAGTATATGCAGTATATTAAGAATAAATTAATTTCAAAGGGGGAGCCCATTTGAAAAAAGTGCGGAAAGCAATTATACCCGCTGCCGGGTTGGGTACGCGATTCCTTCCAGCCACTAAGGCAATGCCTAAGGAAATGATGCCAATCGTTGATAAGCCAGCGATCCAGTATATTGTAGAAGAAGCAGTAGCATCCGGGATTGAAGAGATTATGATTGTGACAGGTAAAGGAAAACGAGCCATCGAGGACCACTTCGATTACTCACCAGAGCTTGAGCGCAATCTAGAGAGTAAAGGGAAGTTGGAGCTCCTTGATAAGGTGCGATACTCTACCAATCTCGCGGACATTCACTATATCCGGCAAAAAGAGCCGAGAGGACTTGGGCATGCTATTTGGTGCGCGCGAAATTTTATCGGTGATGAGCCGTTTGCTGTGCTGTTGGGTGATGATATCGTCAAAAGTGAAACTCCATGCTTAAAGCAACTGCTTAATCAGTATGAAAAAATCCGTTCATCTGTAATTGGAGTTAAAACAGTTCCTGATGAAGAGACATACAAATATGGAGTTATTAACCCATCGATGCAGGAAGGAAGACGTTACCAGGTCGAGAGCTTAGTAGAGAAGCCTGAACCTGGAACTGCACCATCCAATCTTGCAATTATGGGCAGATATATCCTCACACCGGAGATCTTTATGTTTTTGGAAGATATGGAACCTGGAGCAGGAGGAGAAATCCAACTAACTGATGCAATTCAAGAACTAAATTACATTCAAAGAGTTTTCGCTTATGAATTTGAAGGAAGACGATATGATATTGGAGAAAAAATCGGCTTTATTAAGACGACCATTGAGTTTGCATTGCAGGATGATAAATTACGGAATGAGATATTGAACTATTTAGAATCTCTATTACACCGAGAAAGTTAAATGATGTTAGTGGAGTTAATTTGAGAATAATCTAAATATTATATTGACTAGGTATTTAGTCCTGTATAGCATAGTAAGTAAATATATCTATAAAATGGACGGGATAAGGCATGAAAGTAGAAAGCGTTATTGTTATTATTAATAATTTAATAAGCAAAAGACAATATGGTAATGCAAGGGATCTGATAAAAAAAGAGTGGACGCGAATCACAGAACCTCTCAATTTTTCCAAGTTAAACAACGAAGCAAAAGAGTTCGTTAAAGTGATAGCGAAAGAACAAGAGAGTTCAGATTTCATTTTACTAAGTGAAAAAGATAAAAGAATCCTTAATATGCTAAATGAAGCAGTCCGTGAAGTTAAACTTCCTTATGCGAGAAAGCTGTTCTTTGAACACAAGGAATTATTCCAATTGGTGCACTCGCAAAAATGGCTAACGGAAGATGCACGTTTTATGTGTTTTGCCTGGGAGAAGAATGCTTAACGAATTGAGTGAATTAGACTAGAGTAAATGCGTTTGTAAGGTTAGCTTTGAACTCTGAAATAACATACAGAAATAGAACATACTATAACCATTTTAAAAAGCAAAGATGCCCATCAACCAAATAAGAGTTGTGGGCATTTATGGTTTGGTAGCAAACGTCCTTTAATCTGTTTAGTGGGTTTTTAAAGTGTTCCCGCTAGATAAAATTGATAATTATGTGTCAGCACCTTAGGTTTATTGAATCGAACAAGCTGAAGAATAGGGACGTAATACAGAATGCCCCTAATTTTCTGGTATATTTCCGACTGATTCACCAGGGATGAGCGTTACATAAATCCGCTCGTTTTCTGCTGGTTCGTTGGCGATCAACTTCAAGAGGTGTTCAGCTGAGACAGCTCCCCATTTTCGTTCGGAATAGTCGATGGTCGCTAGTCTTGGCTGAGTGTATTGAGTGAGTTCGATGTTATCGAATCCGATGATGTGGATGTCTTTTCCGACTTCGTACTTTGTTTTGGCAAGGTAGTTATACATCCCGATGGCCATTTCATCGTTCAAACAGAATACAGCAACGGGTTCAGTGAATTCTTTGATGATTTGTTTGGCAGCCTTCTCGCCAGCAGGCTTATTAAAATCACCTGGAAGTTCTTGATACTCGATGTCACTGTATCGTCCCACCGACTGGCGCACTGCTTCGACCCGCTGTGTGGCATCGTATGATCCTTCTGGGCCAGTAACAGTGTAGATTTTACGATGACCCTTCTCGATCAAATGGTCAATCGCTAAGGTTGCTCCAGAAGTATTGTGCAGTAATACTTGATTTATATTAGGATGGGCCAGCTCTCTATCCATCACGACGATTTTATGTCCGGCGTCCGCGTGCCTGATTAACTCTTCGCTGGAAAAAAAGTAATCTAAAACGATGGCACCATCAATCATCCGTTCAGGAATAAACCGATGGGACTCCTTGCCGCTGCAGACAATCATCTCGTATCCCTTGTTGTTGAGGGTATCCTGAATGCCCTGAAGCAGCTGCCCGTAAAACGCGCCCCCATAATTGGTAAGGAAGACTCCGATGATCTTTGTTTCCCGCTTTTTCAAGGAGCGGGCCGCAGCGTTAGGGACATAGTTCAGTTCCTTCGCAATGGCAAGGATCTTCGCCGCCGTCTCTTCAGTCACCTTTGGGCTGCCATTCAGAGCGTAGGAAACAGTCGATATCGACACGCCTGCTTGTTTCGCAATATCTTTAATACTTGCCACGATACTCTCTCCTGTCTGTTCAGTAACTCTCTATTTATTATAACTTGTGAACGTTTTCATCTATAGTTTATTTTTCAATTTATATACAATGGCCTCGTACGGACGCAATTTTTTAGCAGGGAAGTCATAGTTACGGACAATGATTTCACCGTCACATAATAACGAACTTTCAACTTCTCTGCCGGTAAAATTGCACACGACACGCCATTCTTCATTTTGATAGTTTCGAGCGTAAGCAAATACTTCCGGTTCGCTGTCAAGAAGTCGATAGTCTCCATAAACAATCAGCTCATTGCTTTTACGCAGCTTGATCAGTTTTTTGTAAAATTGGTAAATGGACTTATCACCATTTATATCATTCTCAACATTGATGGCCGAATAATTAGGATTAGTCCCAACCCACGGAGTTCCTTCTGTAAAACCAGCATTGTCTTCAGCATTCCACTGCATAGGCGTTCTTGCATTATCGCGGCCTTTTACATAAATTGATTCCATGATGTCATCATGGGCAAAACCTTGCTCCTTGCGTTCTCTGTACATATTGATAGTCTCAATATCGCGATAAGATTCAAGCTCAGGGAACTGTACATTCGTCATCCCGATTTCCTCACCCTGGTAAATGTACGGAGTACCACGCATTAAATGGAGCAGGGTTCCAAGCATCGTGGCACTCTCATAACGGAATTCCTGGTCATTCCCCCAGCGCGAGACGATGCGCGGCTGGTCGTGGTTGCTCCAGAATAAACTATTCCAGCCTTTGCCCGCAAGGCCAGTCTGCCAGTTAGATAGGACTCTCTTCAAATCGTCCAAGTCAAGCGTCTTCAAATCCCACTTTTGTCTGCCTGCCTGTTCATCGAGCGCGATATGCTCGAATGAGAACACCATATCCAGTTTCTTCCATTTAGGACTAGTAAAGAGAATTGCTTGTTCCAAATCTGCTCCGCCAGTTTCACCGACAGTGACGATGTCCGCACCCTCAAGAACTTCACGGTGCATTTCCTGTAGATAAGTATGAAGGAGGGGGCCATTGGCGATAATCCCCTGGTCTAGTTCTTTCGCGATCAAATCGATGACGTCAAAACGAAAGCCTTTGATCCCCTTGTTGATCCAGAAGCGCATCACCTCGTAAATCGCCTCGCGTACAGGAGGGTGGTGCCAATTCAGGTCTGGCTGCTTCTTGCTGAACATATGCAGATAGTACTGACCAGTTTCTGAGTTTAATTCCCAAGCGCTGCCGCTGAAAATTGACTGCAGCTCGTTCGGCGGCCCGTCGTCCACGCCATCCCTCCAGACATAATAATCCCTGTAAGGGTTATCCTTGCTGCTCTTTGATTCAAGAAACCATGGATGCTCATCGGACGTATGGTTTGCGACGATGTCCATCATGATGCCGATTCCACGTTTATCTGCTTCAGCTATGAGCAGGTCCATATCTTCCATTGTGCCAAACTCGGGATGAATCTGATAATAATTGCTGATATCATAGCCGTTGTCATCATTTGGCGACGCATAGACCGGACATAGCCAGATCATGTCGGCTCCAAGTTCCTTAATATAATCCAGCTTCGAAAGGATCCCCTGCAAATCGCCAATCCCGTCTCCGTTCGAATCCTTGAAACTGCGAGGGTACACCTGGTAAACCACGGTTTTATGCCACCATTTGTTGTCCATATTCAAACCTCCTTCATAGAAAAAACACATGCACCAAGCAATAGAAATTGAAAAAGGAAGCGGCCTTGTGGGCCGCTTATTTTTTTACAAGTAGACTTCGATTGTATTATTTTCTGAACTCAATTTCTCAAGCTCAGCAGCGCTGATGCGGTAGCCGCCGTCACGATAACGGTTGGCAATCTGATCCGCAGCAACTTCCTGTCCGTTGATCTTCACACCAACTTTTTTTCCAAAATGGTAAACGAACGTCACTTGCTTCCCGTCAATGTTGAACGTGAACTCAAGTCCGTCTTTTTCCGTTGGAAGAATTGGATCGATCACCAGATCCTGAGCTTCGCGGCGGATGCCAAGCGCGTTTGAAATCAACTGGTTCATATAGATTCCAGGGCCGCTTGAGTAGATTCTCCATCCTCCTTTTACTGGAGCTGAGCCATCGCGGAGCTTCTCGAAATTCTCCGCCGCCTCATAGCGAGTATTGAACTTGCCGTCAGAGCTGCTGAAGTAGGCATTGCTCTGGCGCAGTTCTGCGTTCGGAACGACTTTCTGGATGCCAATCGGGTTAATTGTCTGCAGGCCATTCCAAACCTCATCGACCTTGCCCAGCTTCGCCATTGCCTCCACAAAACGGATGTGGGCATGGACATATTGCAAGCCGATTTCACGTCCGAAGTTGGCTGCCTGCTCGGCACGCTTGAAGTTGGTGCTCACTCCGCCTTTATAGGTCGCAGGTCGGTCCATCAAGCGCACTCCATCCGGGTGGTACAAACGCTCTCTGATGATTTGATAGTGAGATTCTGCCTGTTCCGGTGTCAAAAGCTCACCGATCATGCTTCGCGTCATTGGCAGCAGGCGATATTGAATACCTGTTTTTGAATCCGTAGGATGGACCATCAGTTCAGGCTTGTCCGCTTGCTCCATGAACACGAAGCCTGGGATTGTTTCTGTAGACAGCATGTATTTATTGAAATCTTCCTTGATTCCCGCTGCCATCGTGCTCAGTTCATCTGCAAGCAGTGCATCATCTTTTTGTAAAAGTGACGCGAAATGGCTTACTACCTGGTAAGTCAGCGCAACCGTCCAGCTGCTGGCCATATACTGCTTCAGCTGTGCATTCGCCGGCTGGAGTGTGTCATCCCAGTCGCCATCTCCGTAGGAAGATAAATACGTATCATGTAAAAAATGATCCTTGATATATTGGAGCTGCTTTTTCACATGGTCAAGCAGTGTTACTTTTTCATCTGTGAATTCAAAGCTGCCTTTTTCCGTATATGGAAGCATTTCATTTAAAATCGTGTAATCGTCCGTTGCACGCAAGTATTCAACGATGACCTTCAACGGCCAAACGATGATGTCCCCATGGCTTTCTTCCTGCTGGAAGCGGTAGTAGTTGTCGAACATGAACCACTGCGGCCAGTTACCGTCATCACTGTATTGATGAGAGTAAACCGTCTTGATGATGTCTTTCACATTTTCATATTTTTGCGTTGCAATGAAGTACTCAGTTGGTCCCTGGCAGACATCACGCGTTCCCCATGCTGCGCCGCCATACTGCTCAAGGCCATGCGGCACAGAGTAATGGACGAGCATATTATGCGTGTACCACCATGCAAGTGCGTTAATTTTCTTGAGCTCTTCCGTCGCTTCTCCATTCTGTGCAAGCTTGAAGCCATTCATTGTTTCTGCGAAAAATTCGCGGTACTTTTCGATTTCTGTATGTGCATCAGCATCTACGAACGGAATTTCTTTTCCATCAAGGAGGCCTTGAACGGTGATTTTCCACTCGTTCGTCGGCTCCATCTCAACAACTGCCAATGATACTGCATCTGCTTCGATATTCTCGCCGAATACGCTTGAATCCTTCACTTTGAATTCACTGCCGATTTGCATGCGATAGCTCAGGTCAGGAAAGACGTTCGAGCTGTCGGATTCTTCTACCGCTGTAAAAGTAAGGACATTTCCGTTTTGCTTCAGGTTATAAGGCTGTGCATATTCATTGTTGTTCATCGAAACCTGGTTTGTCACAAGATAGCGGTACGCTTTACCGTTTGCAGATCGTACCTGCAGCTGTAATTGCGGTGATTCCACGGCTGTGTGAGTTGTGATGATGATCATGTCATCATTTGTCTTGTAGTACCAACGACCATAATTGAAGCCCATCTCAAACATCGAAGGCATCGTCAGCAGACGGTATTCTCCTTCAATTTCAATATAAACCCTCTGACCGGAAGTCTTCATGACATTCAGCGCGCTGCGGGCATTCGTCAGCATCTTGTTGAAAGAAGTATTGCCCACGACGATGTGCGAGTTGAAAATTCCGTACATATATAAAGTAGTAGTAAGGACATTTTTGATGTTGTCGACGTTTCCGCCTGTCATCAGGATATGTCCGTGCGGACGCTCAACCAGCAATTCTTTTTCCTTTAAAACGACATGCTCATGCTGCTCAGTGAAGAAAGAGAGCAATTCATCGCCGGATGTTTCTTCCTGATGGCGGTTAGGGAACAGCTCATCGATTTCTTCTTTTGACATGGAAAGTGTTTCTAAAGGCTTTCCGAAAGAAGGGGAGAGTTGAATTTTTACTAATTCAGCAGTTTGATCAGCTTTTAGTAATTTTACATCTTCCCATGCGGCAGCCACTTCGTCAGCGAACTCTAATTGTGTAACCGCTGCTGGATGATTCTCTTTAAAAATTCCATAGAATACGAAATGCGCATTGCCATCAAGAGTCACTTTTTCAGACTGCAAGGCAGTGTATGCAAATTCATATTGATAGATTTCATTCGCGAGATTCTCTTCCGTTAAAATTTCAGGGATGTCTGTTTCTTTATAAGACAATCCGAAAAATTGAAATCCGTCAGTCGAAAATCCTGTTGCATTCGTCAACGATCCCTGCTGTACATAAGGGAAGCGTCCTTCGCTCATCGGTTGATTCTGACGCGAGCAGACGACATAGCCTTTTTCTGCGTCATCGAAAACATTGTGGTCGATATACTGTGACATATACGCTTCGTTCGTACGGACAGCGCCCTTGTCAGCAAGGCCCATGTCCTGCCCGTAGACGATATCGATCACCAAATTGCTTCCATTCACTTCAACATCCCAGAACCAGACTCCGCCCTCAGCCAGGGTAAAAGTTACCTGATATTGAAGACCGGCTGCCTCGCCCTGATAGAAAACTTGATTATCGGAGTGACTGACTTTACTTTCTGATTTCAAACCAAGCAGGGGATAGAACTGGATTCCATTTTCCCCATGGATTCTCAAATATAAGTTATTCATAGAGCCATCGATCGGATTCGAAAGCCACTGGTTGATCATCGTCGATTTATTGGCGATCTCATAGACATCGCCGCTATTCAAAAACGTAAAGCTTACATCATTTGCCTGTAGGGTGAACTTTGACTGTGTCATCGGTGTCACTTCTTTCCTTTTAGGTTTGTGTCATTTGCTGAAAACTGGTATGTGTTAAACGGTATTAAGCGTTATCTTATATTAAAGGGTTTATCGTGGTATTAAAGCCGAGCCAACTGGTCTGGTATTAAATTTCGTCATTCCGAAACAAATTGGGTTAACCGTAATTAAATCGGCTCTAACCGGTAATAAATTTGTTCTAACCGGAATTATTTTAGCCTCAACCGTTAATAAATTTCGAATAACCGTAAATAAATCGACTTCAACTGATAAAAAACCGGCTCCTGGTGTTTAAAAATCCCTCATTTGATCATTCTTTTACAAGTTCAAACGCAATTTCCACGGTATCCCTGCTATTCGGCCCCACAAAAGCGATGAATTTTCCTGAGTCGCTCTTGAAAGTGAGGTCTGCATGGTGGTAGCGCAATTGTTCTTCGTTAATCTCAAACTCAACTGTCACTTTTTCGCTTGGTTCTAAAGCGACTTTCTTGAAGCCTTTTAGTTCCTTCATTGGTCTAACGACTTCGCCGGCTACGTCGCGTACGTATAACTGGACGATTTCTTCTCCGGCCAACTCGCCAGTGTTCTCGACTGTTACGGAAATCTTCAATGACTTGGAAGCAGACATTGTCGCATCACTCATTTTTACATCGCTATACTCGAAGCTTGTATAGCTTAATCCAAAACCGAATGGGAGCAATGGCTCGTTTGGTATATCTAAATACTGAGATACATATCGTTCTTGTGCGTCAGGCGCTCCTTGAGGGCGGCCTGTATTGAAATGGTTGTAGTACACCGGTACCTGTCCAACAGAGTAAGGGAATGACATCGTAAGCTTCGCGGATGGATTCGCATCACCGTACAGGATGTCAGCGACCGCGTTTCCGCCCTCAGTGCCTGGATACCACGCCTCCAAAATTGCATCGGCTTCATCCCAGATTCCGTGGAGGTCAAGCGGACGTCCGTTAAATAATACGGCCACTATTGGTTTGCCAAGCTCTTTCATCTTAGCGACAAGTTCGAGCTGCACTTTCGGCAGGCGGATATCCGCACGGCAGCCAGCTTCACCACTCATTTCCGATGCCTCGCCTAGAGCAAGCACAATCACATCTGCTTCTTCTGCCACTTTTACTGCCTCGGAAAATTGCTCTTCAAATCCCGTTTCAATGTCACAGCCTTTTGCCGTGAAAAGAAGGGAGGAGTCCAGCTTTGCCATCAAACCATCGTATAGCTGGACAGCCTTTTCTTTTGAACCAAGGAATGACCATGGCCCAAGAATATCGCCACTCTCTGCGAAGGGACCGATCAAAGCGATTTTCTTTTCCTTATTAATAGGAAGAACTCCGTCATTTTTCAATAAAACTGAAGACTTAACAGCAAGCTCTCTAGCTGCCTGCCGGTGCTCGTCACTCATGACCAGTTCCTTCTCCAACTCTTCATCCGCACCGCGGAACGGATTTTCAAACAATCCTAATTTATCTTTCAAAGTCAGAATCCGCATAACCGATTCATCTATTAGCTTTTCATCTACTTTCCCAGTCTCGACCTGCTGTTTTAAATGGTCGACATAGCAGGATGTCATCATTTCGATATCAACGCCGGCCTGGATTGCTTTGTAGGCAGCTTCTGCTTCATCCTCAGCCACACCGTGAGGAATCATTTCTTTTACTGCGCCCCAGTCGGAAATGAGGACACCATCGAAGCCCCATTCCTCGCGGAGCAGGTCGCGCATCAGTTTTACATTGCCAGTAGCGGGAATGCCATCGACCGTGTTAAAAGCGGTCATGACCATTTCGCAGCCTTCATCTAGTGCTGCTTTGTATGCAGGGAGATAGGATTCCCTGAGCTGGCGTTCCGACATATTGACGGTATTGTAATCACGGCCGCCTTCAGGAGCACCGTATGCAGCGAAATGCTTCACGCAGGCTGCAACGGAATCTGTGTTATTTTTCAAGTCTTGCCCCTGGAAGCCGCGAACAAACGACTTCGCAAACTCACCATTTAATAATGGATCTTCACCAGTCGATTCCATTACACGTCCCCAGCGAGGGTCACGAACTAAATCAACCATTGGCGAAAAGGTTACATGGACGCCTGCAGCTGCAGCTTCTTTTGCTGCAATTTCTGCACTTTGTTGGGCTTTATCCAAGTCCCATGAACAGCCGATCGCAAGTGGTACAGGGAAAATCGTTTTATAACCGTGGATGACATCCGCCATAAATAATAGAGGGATGCCTAATCGATTCTTTTTTAGGTGGGCTTTCTGGATGCTGATCGCTTCTTTCGCTCCGCCTGAGGCTCCGAGGACGGAACCGGTGTTGCAGACGTTTTCATCCGATATATTCATAGAAGCAAGAGGACCGGTGATCTGTCCTTCATCCTTCGATCCTTCGAAAAAGGGGGTTGCTAACTGAAGCAATTGTGCGATTTTCTCATCCAGCGTCATTTCTTTTATTAAAGAAGTAAGTTTCTGATTGTTCATAGGGGTGAACCTCCCGTAAAATATAGTAGGAATAAAATTCAATAGAAACGTTTCGAATAAGAATACAACTGCATTATAAGCGCTTTCTTTTTCAGAGTCAATAAATTATCGAAACGTTTCTATTGGGAAATGAAAGCGAAGCCAGTAATAGCAGGTTTTTACGAAAAAAAGTAAAATTCATCTCAAATTTCTACTTGAAAACGATTACACTATGAAATATAATAGCCCTATCGAAACGTTTCAATTGATTTGGTCCGCTCTTTTCGGAAAAAGAGTCAGGAACCTTGAATCGTTTCGCCAGTTACACTCATTTATTTTTTTACTAGCTCTCGAAACGTTTCTATTAAGGGGGTTTTCGTAAACAAAGGCAGAATTTCGCAGGTTATAAGTAATTATTTGTTATAGCGGGAAATTTAAATGCAAGACCTTATCACATTATTATGGGGGTTTTACGAATGAGCCGAAAAATGTTTAATGTATTCAGCAAGAAATTTGCAGCAGCTGCAATGGTAGGTACATTAGTTGTATCTGGTGCACTTGCAGGGTGTTCTTCTGATTCTGGTTCCGAGAAAGACGGCAAAAAAGTCATCAATGTTTGGGGCATGGGGGAAGAAGCAAAAACACTTCCGAAAATTGCTGAGGAGTTTGAAAAAGAAAATCCGGAAATCGATGTTAAAGTACAGGCGATTCCATGGGATCAGGCACATGACAAGCTTTTAACAGCGGTGGCTTCTAAAAAAGGCCCGGATGTAGTCCAAATGGGTACAACGTGGATTCCTGAATTCGCCTCTGCGAATGCATTGATGGATCTGTCCGATCAGACAGAGAAGTATCCGGAATTAGCAGCCGAAAATTTCTATGATGGTTCTATTGAAACAACAAAATATGAGGACAAAGTGGTAGGCGTGCCTTGGTATGTTGATACTCGCGTTCTTTTCTATCGCACAGACCTGTTAGAAGAAGCTGGTTATAAAGAAGCGCCAAAGACTTGGGATGAGCTTCGTGACGCAGCGAAGAAACTAAATGACCGTGGCGATGACAAATATGGCATTAGTATCGATACAAATGAGCAAAGCTTATCATTCATGCTTGCGCGCCAAAATGGCTCTAAGTTGATCGAAGGTAATAAAGCTTACTTTAACGAACCGGAATTTGTAGAAGCTGTTGAATACCTTAATGGTTTCTTCAAGGATGGCTCTGCGCCTGTTGACCTTGGGCTTGACATCGTCCAGGCATTCAGAGGTGATGGCATCCTGCCGATGTTCATCAGCGGACCTTGGATGGTTAAAATCATCAATGATCAGGCACCTGAGTTGGAAGGCAAGTGGGCAACAGCTGTTCTTCCTGCAAAAGAAACAAACACATCTACACTAGGCGGATCCAATCTGTCTGTATTCGAGCACACTAAGAATAAAGAAGAAGCACTTAAATTCCTTGCTTACATGAGCAAACCAGAGACACAGGTAAAATGGCTTGAAATGACGAACTCCCTGCCAGCCAACAAAGAGGCATGGAATGACAAGCAGCTTCAAGAGAACCAGTACTATAAAGTGTTTGGTGAGCAAATGGAAAATGCACAGCCAATGCCTGTGATCAAGCCATTCGAAAAAATCGCCCAGGATTTCCTGAGCCGTTTCGAGAAGATTTACCGCGGTGGTGCTGACATCCAGGAAGAAATGGATGCATTTGATCAAGAGGCTGAAAAAATCCTCTCCAAGTAATCTGAAATAGGTTGTCTGGCGGGCGAATGCCTGCCGGCAACTACATTAGTCCGGAATATACGGACTGAGAAAGAAGGGACTTACAATGAAAAGCTTTTTGGCAAACAAGACTCCTTACTTTTTTATAGCTCCTGCCATTATCCTTTTATCATTATTTTCAATACTGCCTATCTTTGTAGCACTCTTTATCAGCTTTACGGATCTTGATTTAGTCGGGATTGCCGATTGGTCATCAATTAGCTTTGTTGGCCTTGAGAATTATAAAGAAGTTGTAAGTGACCCGATATTTGTAAAATCGATTCTTAACACCTTGTTCTACGTAGTGATAGGTGTTCCGCTCGTTATTATTTTATCTTTAGCAATAGCGCTACTGATCAATTTTGGGAAAGCACGTATTTTCAAGGCTTTCCGGGTTGTCTTCTACATGCCTTCCATCACAAACGTTGTTGCGGTTGCTGTTGTTTGGAGCTATCTGTACAACCCTCACCTTGGTTTATTCAACCATATATTGAACCTGTTGAACCTGCCGGATGTACCATGGCTCCAGGACCCGACCATGGCAAAAATCTCATTGATTTTGCTGGCGCTATGGAGAGCAATCGGTCTTAATATGATCATCTTCCTTGCGGCATTGCAGGGGATTCCGAAAACCTATTATGAAGCTGCGCAGCTTGATGGCGCAAACAATTGGAAGCAGCTGACAAAGATCACGATACCATTGCTTCGCTACGCCATTTTCTTTGTATCGATTACAACAATGATTGGCTGGCTGCAGTTCTTCGAAGAACCATTCGTCATGACCAATGGCGGGCCGCTTGACAGCACGACTTCTGTTGCGTTGTTCATCTACCGGAACGGGTTCCAGTTCTCGAACTTTGGCTACGCGGCAGCTGGATCGTTCATATTGTTTATTGCCATCATTATCATTACATTGATTCAATTCAAGATCCAAAACAAACAGCAGGATTATTGAGGAAAGCAGAGGTGGAAGACAAATGAAATCCGGTGCAGTTTCAAAACAATCATTAAGCAGCAATGTGAAGCAGGAAAAGACCCAGCAATGGGTTGTTGGAATTATTCTCGCAATTGGAGGGATATTAGTTTCGCTGCCCTTTGTGTGGATGATCCTTTCTGCCTTCAAGCCAGAAAGCGAAGTTATGGCGTTGACACCAACGCTGTTCCCTCAAGAATGGACAATTGAAAACTTCCATAACCTTTTTGTGAATATGAATTTCGGCCTCTATTTAAAAAATACAATTATCGTTGTTCTTTGGTCATTCGTTGGATTATTTTTGAATGCAATGGCCGGCTACGCTTTTGCAAAATTTGAATTTAAAGGGCGCAATCAGTTATTCTTCATGGTCCTTGCGACAATGATGATTCCAGGCCAGGTAACAATGATCCCTGTATATCTGATCCTGAACCAGATGCAATTGACCAATACAATGGCGGGCATTGTTTTACCAGGCCTAGTTGGGGCATTCGGCATCTTCCTGTTCCGACAGTTCATGACGACCATTCCAGATGAACTACTTGAAGCAGCCAGACTGGACGGGGCAAGTGAGTTGCGGGTATTCTGGCAAATTGTCCTCCCGATGACCAAGCCAATCCTAGCAGTACAGGGAATTCTGACATTCATCGCAGGGTGGAACAGCTTCCTATGGCCGTTGATCATCGCTAACGATGAGAGTCTGTATACTTTATCAGTAGGATTACAGTTATTGAAAGGCCAATACGGAGGCAACTTTGCCCTGCAAATGGCCGGATCAACCTTCATGGTTGTGCCGATTGTCATTATCTTTATCATCTTCCAGAAGCATATTATTGATGGATATACGATTTCCGGAATGAAATAGAATTTAGGACAGTGATTCTTTGAGAAATCACTGTTCGTTTTGTTTGTTGAAAAATAATTATTGAATTAAGCTTGGTAAAACATAAGCTCTTTAGATACGAAGTAGAAACGTACATCTTCACGTTCAAAGCTAAAGTTTAAAAGAGTTCCCTTACGCCTGCCGACACGGAGTACTTCTACGATTTATTGAGGAATACAGCATACATCAGTACGAAAAAATAGAGTATATGTATTGATAAAAACCTCCTCATCCATTTAGTTGAGGAGGTTTTTGCATTATTTGGATGATGGTGCGATTCCGTCAATTAACCGTGCAATAAATAAGAATGAAGGTGCAATTAGTCTAGCTGACGATGCAATTAGCTTCGATTACTGCGCAATTATGACGTATGACCGTGCAATTAACTAAAAATCATTCAAACTAGCAGCGCAATAGAGTAAGAAACAGATCTCAAAAAAGGAGGTTGAACCATATATAAGGTTCAACCTCCTTTAATGTTGTTTGTAAGGTTATCAACAATCACTGATGGTTAGGCTGATAGGTGAAAGGGGGATGAGTAGTGACACTCGACTATCAACTACTATTTGGGATGGATAAACAGCTGCATTTTGTAAGCTTTGCTATTATTTCTGCATGTATCGGAGTAATGATCATACTAATCTCTAACGGAGATCGTGTAAAACAACATATTAATGTTGTATGGATGACATTAGTGTCGATCGGTATTTTTGAAGAGTATCGGCAATACCAACTTCCTGACAGAAGCGCGGAATTCATAGACGCATTAGCCAATATACTTGGCGTCACAGTGGGGCTGGCGTTTCCGGTGCTGCTATTATATTTGTATGAACATCGAAAATTATTTTTATCAAAGATTTTCAGGAACTACATACTGATCATGATGACATTTTTATTAGGCTTACTTTTTCTTAATGAGAGACCATTCTATTCTGCTGAGGAACACTTTCAGGAGAAGTTAAGAAACCTTTCAGCTTTTATTGGCTGGTAAGGAGCTGGAGTATGTTTCTCTATTGGATGGACTGTCATAGATGATAAATAAACGCCCAGCAAACTCACTAGGTCTGCTGGGCATTGTTTGCTTACTTAATTCGCTATATCTATAATACGTCCTTCTACCTCTGGACTAACAGTTTGCTCTTCTTGCTGACTCACATATTCCGTGAATACTTCCCAGTCCACATAACCTGGTTCGCTTACCCGGCCTTCATTGTAAGCATTTGCGAATACATCGTATCCGTCTCCGCCTTTAGCGGTGAAGGTGTTGGTTGCTACTGCGTATGTCTTGTTAGAGTCCAAACTGACGTAGTTTACGCCATCTTCTTTTACTTCAATGGATTGAACACGCTGGCCAACAGGTAGTGAGCTGTCGTAGGTGAATTTCAATCCAGCGACTTGAAGGAAGCCTCCTGATGTACCTGGAGCCTCTTTAACACTGTGCTCCAATGCCTCTTTGATTTCAGCGCCTGTCAATTGCATGATGGCTAAAGAGTTTCCGAAAGGCATTACTGTTAGGACTTCAGCTAAAGTAATTTCACCAGCATCAATGGATGCACGAATGCCGCCACCATTTTGCAGGGCAATGACTGTATCGGGATTGATGGATTTTGCTTTCGCAAGCATTCCGTCAGTGATTAAGTTACCTAAGTTTGTTTCACTTGATCGTACAAAATCCCGCACACCGTTTAATTCAACATTTGTTTGTCCTATTACTGTCTTTTTCATTTCATCAACTGCTGGTTTATAATTTTCATTTAAAATTTTTGCAGCTTCAGCATCTTCTGGATAAGTAGTGATATCTAAGAGCTCTCCATTATGTTGGATGATCTTCCCGTTTTTATTGAACTTTACATCAAGTGTTCCAAGGGATTTACCATACTCATTTGCCTGGACAATGACAGTTGGTTCACTGCCATTTTTCACGACGATCGGTTCTTCTAACTTCACATGGGTATGTCCGCCGACAATAATATCGATGCCATCTACTTCCTCAGCTAACGTTAGGTCATTGTCGCCGCCGCCATCGTTCAAACCGATATGCGTAAGGGCAATGATCTTGTTGATACCTTGTTCCTCAAAGGCTTTAACAGCTTCTCTTGCTTCATTGATGTAATCAGTGAACTCCACATCCTCACCCGGACTGGAGATGTCAACCGTTTCGGCAGTTGTAAGACCGAATATCCCGATTTTCTCCCCATTTACCTCTTTTACAATGCCTTTGTATACTTCGCCATCATTCGCTTCCGAAGAAGTCTCATTATTGGCAAGAGGATTCATATTTTCGTCATTCTCAAAATTTACGTTCGCGCTGACAAATGGGAAGTTTGCTTCTTTGACAAAATTCGCCAGAGTTTCGGTACCTTTATCAAATTCGTGGTTTCCAAATGTCATGGCATCATAACCAACCATATTCATGAATTCTAAATCTGCTAATCCATTAAACTCATTAAAATACAATGTTCCAGAGAAAACATCCCCAGCGTCTAATAAAAGTGTGTTAGCGTTTTCCTCACGTACCTGCTTAATTGCTGCCACACGATTTGCAACAGTGTCCAAATGAGCATGTGTATCATTCGTATGCATGATCGTTAGCTCGTAAGGCTTGCCAGGCTTAACACCCTTCATGTTTGCAGAGGCTGCAGGAACAGCAATCGAAGTCAATAGAGCAGCGGAAGCAGCTACTGATAATAATTTACGGTAGAACTTGTTGCGGTAATTCATTAATAGTTTCCCCCTTATAAAAGGTATTTTTACTAATAAGCTACTAACCATGGTGGCAAATCACCCTTATTCTATCAAAATCAACTTGTTATAAAATGAATAAATTGAATATTTGTTAAATTGGTAAAAAAGGCGTAGGATAGATATCCTTTGTTTGCGGGATTTTTGAGAAGGTGTGAAACTGCTATAGGTATAAAAGTCTGTGTTTTGCTGGAACACAAATCTTTGGGTATAATTCAGTACCTTTTACTGAGCAGGCACTTATATACTCAATCTAGGCAAATCTTAGGAAAAAGAACCATCGATATTGAAGGGGTTTTAGATAATTGAATCGAATTAATACTTAGATTAATAGAAGTATCTGGGGGAAAATGATGAATAAGAGGTTAGTACTGGTTGTCCTCAGCTTTATAATAGTTGTGATCAGTGGATGCTCTGATCGTCTTCAAGAAGAGGCTGTTGCCAAAGCCGATGTGAAAGAATCGGAGGGAAGTCTTAATATTGAGAGAAAGATTCCTGTGATTAAAGACTATTTGCCAAATATGAATTTTGTGCCAAGAAGCAATGTAAGTACTCACGTGGTATTGCACTTTATCAGCAATGCTGCGAATAATCCAGAGAATCCTTATGAGTATGAGGATATCCGGAAAATCTTTATTGATTACGATGTTTCTCCTCATTATATGATCGACCGTGATGGAGAAACCTACTTTTTAATGCCGGAAAGCAGGGCGGCACGTCATTCAGGGAAAGGCGAACTTTCTGCATTCTCCGAGTATAAAGACCACTTGAATAGGTATTCAATAGGCATCGAGTTATTAGCTATCGGCACAGAGGCTGAAATGAAGTCAATGATGTCGGCGGATTATTATAAAAAAATACCCAAAGAACATATTGGATACACAGAAGAACAATATAAAGCTCTAAATCTTTTGCTAGAAGATATACTGGCAAGAAATAAGGAAATTAAAAGGAACAGGAAACATATTATCGGGCATGATGAATATGCACCAGAACGAAAAACAGATCCAGGAAGTTTATTTGATTGGGACAGAATAATGTTGGAAGGAGAGTAACCCTATAAGTAAGGGTTGCTCTTTTTATCTGTGTAAAAATTATCCACTTCTTCTTATACCCCTCCTCTTTCCCACGAAACATTATTTCGGAAAATCATATTTGTTAATTTATACCACCTGATATTTTCGGGTCTTTTTACCCTCTTTCTCTTTCCATAAATGGCTTATAGTGGTAGTGTTCTTTTAAAAAAAGACAAATTTAGACAAAAGGTGGGGAAATGTTGAAAGTCGCTTCTTTTGGTAAATTGCTTCTTAGTTTTTTGGTCCTTTTATCATTTTCATTATCTTTCTATGCCGATCGTACAGAGGCTGCCTATAGCTTCCAGGCTAAGGTTAATGCTGATGTACTCAATGTCCGTTCACAGCCAGGTACAGCCTATTCAATAGTAGGGAAACTTAAGCAAGGTCAGGTTGTAACTGTGTATGAACAGAAAAATGGCTGGTCAAGGATTAGTTATGGCTCATTGAAGGGCTGGGTTGCTTCCCAGTATATAACTGCGACAACCTGGACGGGTTACGTAACAGCTACTAATCTGAATTTCCGAAGTGCTCCTGGCGGCAGTATTTTAGGTTCCTTGCCAAAAGGAACTGCGGTCAAAGTTTACGGGACTGATGGATCTTGGCTGAAAGTATATGCATCCACCCTCAATAAAACTGGGTGGGTATCGAGTTCCTATATCACAAAGCAGAAGCCTGTAACGACAGTAACAAAGGTAGTTTTAAAAGTGAATACCAACATTCGCAAAGGGCCAAGTACGTCGTATCCAATCCTGTATACAGAAAAAGCAGGAACGTTCATGGAGAAGCTGGGTGTTAGCAACGGATGGGTAAAAGTGAAGAGTCCGAGTGGCGTCATCGGCTGGGTGTATGGAACGCTCGTCCGTGACCCGAATACTGTTTTAAAGGGAAAGGTTTTCGTACTCGACCCAGGCCATGGAGGCTATGACAGTGGCACAAGGGGAAGAACCTATCTGGAGAAAACGTTGACGCTGAGAACGGCCTTGGAACTTAAACCTTTGTTGGAAAATGCGGGGGCGAAAGTTATTTTAACAAGAAGCTCCGACACCTATTTAAGCCTGACACAACGAGTAAATATCAGCAATAATTACAAAGCACATGCGTTCATAAGTCTCCACTATAATGCGTATTCATCAACAAGCAGTGGAGTCATGACGTTCTATTATAGCAACTCTAAGGATGCACCGCTGGCTGGCTCGATCCAAAGTTCTTTGGCAGCCTCAACCCAGCTGCGGAATATGGGTTCCAAATACGGCAATTATCACGTAGTTCGTGAAAATAAACAGCCAGCTGCACTAGTGGAATTGGGCTTTCTGTCCAACCCGACAGAAGAAAAGCTCGTAGCGACAACAACGTACCAAAAGAAAGCAGCAAAAGGGATTTACAACGGTTTATTTCGTTACTTCCTGACAAGGTAGCGGGAGGAAATAAAAGACCTTTGGTGAAATGTATTTTATAAGCTATATAAAAACCTGAGCAGATTAATTTTTGCTCAGGTTTTTTTCTTGCTCTATGGCATTTTCAGCAATTAAATCAGCTACCAGAATATATCTTTCCGGTGCGTCCCCAATGAAATCGAAAGGATAACAGGTGGTTACGGTCAGAGTCGCTCTTGGTTTTGGAACGATCACCGTTCTGTCATTTGCATCGACAATACGGACTTTCCTTACCTTGTACGTGAATTCTCCTGCACCTGTCGAGACAACCAGCAAATCACCCTTGCCAACTTCGCCAAGTTTGCGGAAAACTGTATCACGGTGGCCTGAAAGAACAGAATTATCTTTTTCCCCTGGAAGCACGCTGCCAGCGTAGTGTCCCACTCCTTTTTCGAGCTCATCCTCATCAGTGCCATGGTAAATTGGCAAATCGGCACTAAGTTTAGGAATGGAGAGATTGCCAATCATTTCTCCTTTTTCCGGCCTTTCAGAATAGAGGCTGGTTTTAGGGCTGCTTTGCAATTTTTTATCTGTTGTCTTAACAGGCTTATCCGCAAAGACAACCTCTGTTTTCGGTTCGCCAGTTTTAAAGAGCCAATAGCCCTTCATAAACTTATAAGCATTTGTTCCGCTGAACCAGAAACCCAATGCAATTATGACAACGGATAGGGAAAGAAGAACCAGTTTTCCGGTTCTTCTTTCTTTGAAATATTTATACACGTTTAACTTTCACTTTCCTGAATACAAAAGCTCCTAGAAGGACCATCGCTAATCCTGCCATTGTATTTTGCAGGTAATCTGAAGCAGTATTGGGCAGCTTGCCGCCTTTAACAGTTTTTGCTGGTGCTTTCTTCTCTGCTTTTGCCACGTCTTCAGCAGCTTTTTTTACTTCTTCGGCTGCTTCAGTTGTATCTTCCAGATTTTCTCCAGTGTCCTCAATAAATTCAGAGTCGAACATTTCCTTTGTGATAACCATGTCAGCTAAAAGATTACCATTATTAGAATAGATTTTTATCATTAAGTCGGCTCCATTAGTAGAGTTCATTTGCATTAGGGAAGCAAATGATACAGGAGTCACCACTCCATCCTTTACCAAGTAGTATTCTACTTTTAAATCCAATAAGGTAAGCATGCCATCCCAAATGTTAATGAATTCGGCAATGTCTTCAGCAGAAAGTTCAGATGCGCTGTCAAACTCAGGGAAATCCATTAATCTAGTACCGTATTCCTCCAGCGCTGTGAAAAATTGTTCTGGATCAAGGTCAGGGTTTTCCATAATATAAATGAGATGGTTAGCAAGATTATTGGCTTCTGCAAGAGAAAGACCAAAAGAATCCAAAGTGTTAATCAAGTCATCTTTAGCTTCCATAAAGTAGTGTTCAGCAATAGCGAATTCAAGGTCTTCAATATATTCATAGTTTTCGATTGAATCATCATAGGAATTCAGGAAAGCTTCCAATTCTTCTATTGATCCAAATTCGTAGTCTTCAAGAAGCGTTTGCAGGTTTTCGTCTGTAATCGGTGTTAGTTCTTCAGTGTAGAGCCAGTCAGACATACTAAAGTATAAATCCTCGTAAAAAACGAATTGATCCAATGCTGCTGCATTTTCCTCAAGCAGCTGATTGAATTCTTCCTCAGTCAATTCAAATTCTGCAAGCAATTCCTTTAAATTCTCATCGTCTAAAACAGGTCCAAGATACTCTATTAATTCATCCAAAGTTTCAAACTCTTCTAGAGAGTAATCATGCCAGTCTTTCAGATAGGCGATGAAGTCTTCCTCTGACATACCAATTTTCTGGAGATAATCCTGGAACTCTTGATCCTGTGGATCGACCGCGGCAAAAGCAGCAATTGGAAGCAGGCCTAACATCAATGTGAAAGCCATAATAAAAGATAAAACGCGCTTCAAGTAATTCTTCCTCCTATAATTCAAATATATTACAAAAGAATTATATAATCTTTCCGGAAATCCAGATAGTGGGTATTTTTGTAAAAATATAACTATTTTACAGGTGAAACTATTGACAAATACATTTAATTGTTTTTTAAAGTAATATCTATAGCAAAATGGAACAGTAATCACTACTAACTACAATTATCTTACTTAATCGTCCTCTGACATAAAAAGCATTAATATTAAGTGATAGAACAAGATTGCCTCTTGTTTAAATATCTTTCTTTCATTATTTGCGATTTATTGAAAATATCTCAAAAAAGTTATATTCCTGTAAAATCGGGTAAATAGTAACTAACACATAACCCAAAAAAAGGCAGGGATAATTCATGAAAAACGATAAGAACTCTAACTTCTATAAACAAAATGTAGACGTAAATATGTTCATGGACACCATGCAGGATCCTGACAATACTGAAATAATCTTAACTCGTAAAAAAACAAGGTATACAGAGGGAGCAAACAAAATCATCCAGAAGGTCCAGAATGAATTCCTGGAGCGGAGAAGAGCGGAAGAAATTGACTTGGCATTGAAAAACAAGAACAAAGGAAGATTCATGGAATTGACTTCAGAGAACTGGAAGGATGCTTTATAGAGTGAAAGTTATGAATGGGATATTGCGAATATAAAAAGCCTGAAACCAAGATTAGAATACCCGGTTTCAGGCTTTTTTTGGCTGGATGACACTGCACGTGAAAAACCTCTTAATCTAAAACCTCTATCAATTGCTCCTTGAGCTTCTTTTTAGCGCTGCTCCTCCATTGTTTGACTGCTGATACTGAGACATTTTCCTTTTGAGCTATTTCTCTGACGGACAGGAAATCAACGCAGGTGTAGATGACCCACTTTGTTTCTTTCTCGGTGAGGTCCTCGCAGTAGCTCAACAAAAACTCAAGTTCGAGCGGATATTTGGCATTTGGCTCTTCAACACCTTCCCAATATTCTTCTTTCGGATAGACACTCCTTTCTTCAAGCCGATTATTTCGATTCATTTCATTCAGAATTTGTCCCTTTATATACGAATAAGCATAATTGGTAAAATCACCTTTCTCTGGGTCAAAGGCTTCTGCCGCCTCCCAAAGCCCTACAAGCCCTGTATGGAAGTAGTCTTCCTTGTTTTTATAAATATTGAGGGAGGAGATAATCTTGTGGATCATTGGCTCATACTGTTTGGATAACTGTTCAAAGTTTTCCACTTTGCAATCCTTTCGAGATCGCGCGCATTCTGTTTTATTCCCGGGTAGCTAAAACATACTGTGAAACAAGAGAGTGCACCAATCTCGAAAATTCAATTTTGGAGGTCAAAATAGCTAAAAAACAAACAAAAAGGCTTGAAAATTCAATTTTCAAGACCTATTAAAAGAGAATGCCTATAATAGTAACGAATATCGGAATTGTGAATTGTGAAATTTTTTAGACAATGATTGATAAATTTTTTTCAGTTTAAATCGAAAGTAGTTACTACTACTGAAGTAGGAGTAACCCAGATAATTTTTGCGATTAATTCCGTCTATAAATAAAAAACGGACCTGAATGGCAGGTCCGTTAAAAAATATATTATACTAATAAAATTTAATTTTAGCAATATTCCATAAGAACTATGAATTGAGCAACATAAAAATACAGATTTACATTTAAATGTCATTATTAATATAATAATACCTATAGGGGTTCTAATCCGACACCGAGATCAATTACACAAGCAGCCCTGTTTAAACAGACAGGAGGTTAAGATGCGAAGAGAATTGAAAAATCCCCGGGAATATAGTCATGGCGGACCAATCCCCGAGGACAAGTGTGTTGGGTATACCAACTATGTTAGTATACTCTTTTTGTCAGATAAAGCAATACATAGGAGGATTCAATGGTGAACCTATTAAGTGATTACACGATTAATCAGGAGACAGTGTTGCTGACAGGAGAATACAACGAAAATGGAAAATTGTGCACGAGAGTAATAGAAGGGGAAGACACATTTCTCGTCGATATGAAACCAATTGATGTCATTAATAAGACGTTGCTTGGCTTGGGTTCTAATTTTAATGCTGGACGGAAAAGCTCCCGAGAAATACTCGGTGATATTTACATGTGCCCAATTAAGATAAACTGCAATCTGGGCATCTGGTTATTTCCAACCAAATCTTACAATAATGAATTTTGCGTCTGGTTTTCTCTTACGCATGTAAAGAAAACAAAAGCTGTAGGAATCCGTAAAACAGAAGTGTATTTAAGTTACAACCATACTTTTGTGATTAACATGAAAGAATCTAAGTTCAACCAAAGAAAACAGGCTGCGAAAGATTTGCGGGACGAAATGATGAAAAACTCCCAGGGCATGATGACCTTTTACATCGAGCCTAAAAAAGGCCTCAGTATACGTGAAGGTGAAGGTATTAACAGATATAGAATTCGTAAATAGCATTATAGAGACATCCATTCCTATGGAACGGATGTCTCTTTTAATTTTGGAGTCGTTACAACAAAGGACATGCAGGTGTAACAAAATCATCCTGAAAAATAGAGAGAGAGAAAGACCAGGAAGTGGAGCTTATGGATGATCAATTCTTGTCGAAAAATAGTCAATCAAACGTTTAATTAAATCTGAACTTATCATAATCTCGCTATACATGTAGGACTCCCCTCATTGATATTTTCTTTGAACCACTCTATCATGGATAACAAACAATCTAAAAGAGTGGAAAAATATGAACCAAAAGATTCTCCCGGCATCTTCGAATATGTAGGATTTTGAGCGCTTTTAAAAAGCCCTTATGAGATTGGGGTGTTCCTTGAAGTGTATATCGCACAGCTGAAGCATGTGAGTGCGATGGCGGAGGCGCATAGCAAGAAGATGCTTTACCATATAGACATGATCCATGGGATCAAAAGCGATGATTATTCAACAGAGTTCATCTGTCAGGAATATAAGCCGTTTGGTCTGATTTCGACTAAGTCGAGCGTGATTTTAAAGGCGAAGCAGAAGGGTCTCATAGCGGTTCAAAGAGTATTTTTGCTAGATTCCCATGCGCTTGAAAAAAGCTATAAACTCCTTGCAAAAACACAGCTGGATTATATTGAAGTCCTGCCTGGCGTCGTCCCCCAGCTGATAACAGAAGTGAAGGATAGGCTTGGGATACCGATGTTTGCGGGAGGTTTTATCAGGAGTATTGAAGATGTGGAAAATGCGCTGGTTCCCGGTGCTAAAGCAGTCAAGACATCAAAAACAAAGATTTGGAAGCACTTTGTTAACTAGTACCTTAGTTGGGAAAATAAAAGAATCTATTAAACTGGTTGACAGCGTTTTCAATTATCAGTATACTTCAAAATACAAGTTAAGTTCGTGACGGAGAATGGGAGATTCACACAGAAATGCCTGGCTTTATTCTGGCATACTGTTGTGGATCTCTTTTTTTGTTACCATCTTATTTGTATATACATCCTTATGAAACGCTAGAAAGGGGAATTGTTTATGTCACCATTTATGGGAGAAGTAATTGGCACGATGATTTTGATAGTCTTCGGTGCCGGGATTGGGGCTGGATCGACGCTTAAGAACTCTTACGCGAAGGACGCCGGCTGGATTGTCATCACGATTGCATGGGGACTTGCAGTAACTATGGGGGTTTTTGCAGTAGGTTCGATTAGCGGGGCGCACCTTAACCCTGCGGTAACGCTGGCACTTGCGATAGATGGGTCATTCCCATGGGCAGATGTACCAGGCTATATGGTGGCGCAGATGATTGGCGCAATGATAGGGGCTACATTAGTATTCTTGCATTATCTTCCGCACTGGAAGGCGACGGATGATCCTGGCGCAAAGTTAGGAGTTTTCTCTACAGGACCAGCCATTCCAAACACTTTTTCGAATTTATTCAGTGAGGTTTTCGGCACTTTTATTCTTGTATTAGGACTATTATTTATTGGGGCAAATCAATTTACTGAGGGGTTAAACCCTATTGCTGTTGGCTTGTTGATTGTGGTAATTGGTATGTCGCTAGGCGGTACGACAGGATATGCAATCAATCCTGCACGTGACCTTGGGCCGCGTATTGCCCACTTCCTGCTGCCAATTCCAGGCAAGGGCGGGTCGAACTGGGGCTATTCATGGATTCCGGTTGTTGGACCATTATTAGGAGGTTCGCTTGGAGCGGTCGCCTACAAAGCGCTTTTCACGGGTGCAGTCACAGCGACTTTTTGGCTGGTAGTTGGTATAGTAGCAGTAGTCCTGGCATTAGCTTATACAGTAGGTAAAAAACAGGCAGGACAGTTTGATACAACTAAAGTTGGCGCGTTAAGATAACGATAAATTGAAAGCGGTTAAGTTGACAAGGGGAGGAATTATTTTATGGAAAAGTACATTCTATCTTTAGACCAGGGGACGACAAGCTCAAGGGCGATTCTTTTTGACAAAGCAGGGAAGGTCGTTCATGTTTCGCAAAAGGAATTCACGCAGCATTTTCCGAAGCCAGGCTGGGTAGAGCATAATGCGAATGAAATTTGGGGCTCCGTGCTGGCTGTGATCGCAGGAGTTTTATCAGAATCAAATGTTAAGCCGGAGCAAATAGCGGGAATAGGGATTACGAACCAGCGTGAAACGACGGTTGTATGGGATAAAGAAACAGGGTTACCAGTTTATAACGCGATTGTCTGGCAATCAAGACAGACAAGCGGAATTTGTGATGAATTGAAGGAACAAGGCTACAATGATCTTTTCCGTGATAAAACTGGATTGCTTATAGATGCTTATTTTTCAGGAACGAAAGTCAAATGGATCCTTGACAATGTTGATGGCGCAAGGCAAAAAGCGGAGGAAGGCAAGCTGTTATTCGGAACGATTGACACCTGGCTTATCTGGAAGCTTTCTGGCGGAACTGCCCATGTTACGGACTATAGCAATGCTTCGCGCACGCTTATGTTCAATATATATGACCTGAAGTGGGATGAGGAGCTCCTTGAAATTCTTGGAGTACCGGCTTCCATGCTTCCAGAGGTTAAGCCTTCTTCAGAGGTTTACGCCAATACTGTTACACACCATTTCTTCGGCCATGAGATTCCAATTGCCGGTGCTGCGGGTGACCAGCAGGCCGCATTGTTCGGACAGGCTTGCTTCGAGAAAGGTATGGCGAAGAACACATATGGCACAGGCTGCTTCATGCTGATGAATACCGGTGAAAAAGCGGTCAAATCAGAGCACGGCCTATTGACTACACTTGCATGGGGACTGGATGGCAAGGTTGAGTATGCTCTTGAAGGAAGCATTTTCGTTGCCGGATCGGCCATCCAATGGCTGCGTGACGGTTTGAGAATGCTGAAGAATGCAAAGGACAGCGAAGAGTATGCAACAAAGGTTGAATCAACTGATGGTGTCTATGTTGTTCCTGCGTTCGTCGGCCTGGGAACACCTTATTGGGACAGCGAAGTCAGAGGCGCAGTTTTCGGCCTGACTCGCGGAACAAGCAAGGAGCATTTCGTTCGCGCGACGCTTGAGTCGCTTGCTTACCAGACGAAGGATGTTCTGTCCGCTATGGAAGCCGATTCAGGAATTGAGCTTAAGACACTCCGCGTTGACGGCGGTGCAGTCATGAACAACTTCCTGATGAACTTCCAGAGTGACCTATTAAATGTTCCAGTTGAAAGACCAGTAGTAAACGAAACAACTGCTTTGGGTGCAGCGTATCTTGCAGGCCTTGCGGTTGGCTATTGGGAAAGCCAGGAGGAGATCGCGTCACAGTGGGCAATCGATTCTTCATTTGATCCGAAAATGTCCGATGAAGATAGGGACCAGCTTTACGGTGGCTGGAAAAAAGCTGTTAACGCTGCAATGGCTTTTAAATAAAATCAACGTTCGAAATTCAGACATTTCATTTTACCGTGCAATTTAATACAATAATTACAAGTTAATAAATCGGCAGGAGATCTGGAGAGACCGCGAAGCATTACCGTTCATTAGGTAATGTTTTTCGTGGTCTCTTTTCCTGTTTTCAAGGAGGAAAACATCATGTTCACGAATAGAAAACGCAATGATATTATCTCCAATTTTTAAAAAAATAAATTTGATATACTAGTAATCGGCGGCGGTATTACAGGTGCCGGAATCGCTCTTGATGCGACGACAAGAGGGTTAAGCACGGCGGTACTTGAAATGCAGGATTTTGCGGCGGGTACGTCGAGCCGAGCTGGGCTGGTATTCGTCCGTTAATCCATGAAGAAGGCAAGGGGCCTTCCGAGATTTCCAGAAAAGATGAAATCTTGGAATCCGATTCAGGATTGATTACGATTGCCGGCGGTAAATTGACAGGTTACCGCAAAATGGCGGAAACGATTGTCGACCTTGTAGCCGGGAAATTTGAGTCGGCGGAAGGCCAGAAACTCAAGCCTAGCCAAACAATGCATTTGCCGATTTCCGGGGGCGACTTTGGCGGATCTGAGAAGTTCCCGCAGTTTGTAGAATCAGCAGCCCAGCAGGGGATAAGTGCCGGTCTCTCAATAGAGGAAGCGAAGCGCATTGCATCGTTTTATGGGTCAAACGCTCCAACGGTCTTTGCCCTTGTCAGCGAGAGAATTGCGGAGGCTGAGAAATTCAATTTGCCGCTCATCACCTTTGCGAAATTGGTTTACGGTATCGAACACGAACTCATTGCCACGCTTGTTGACTTCTATTTCAGACGAACAGGGGATTTGCTGTTTGATATCGCCTCAGTCCATCAGACAAGAGAAGCTGTCAGCCGTTATATGGCAGAGCGCCTTAACTGGACAGCAGTTGAAAAAGAGAAGTATGAAGCAAAGCTTGATCAGGAGATCCAACAGGCGACTACTCCGGTTGTCTAATGATATTAGCAAAGCAAAATTGAGGGAAAAGACATCGCTGATTTTATAAGATGTTTGATTCGCAGAGAGGCTCAGCAGAGTTAAGTAGCTGCTGGGCTTCTGTTTGTCTGGAGGCAGCAATGGATTAATCGTATCACATAATTTCAACGCTTTTTAGAATAGGGAAATACCATATTATTTGGTATACTCCCCCGCATGTGAAAATGACCATGGGAGTTTGTTCAAATTAGTATGGCATTAGTAATTGCACAAGATGAAAGCAGCTAGTACTCTAGCTTTTTTTCTGGAAAAAATAACATGCAAAATTTTTAGAAATTACTGATTGATTTTTGAAAGGGGTTTCATTTATACTGTTACTAAACCGATTTACTAAATCGTTTTACTAAATCGGTTTAGAGGATTCACAAAGAAGGGATTCTTATGAAAAAAGTAACCATGCAGGATGTTGCTGTTAAAGCGGGCGTTTCGAAAAGCACGGTTTCTCAGTACATAAATAATCGTTATGAGTTTATGGCGGAGCCGACAAGGGTCCGCATCCAGGAAGCGATTCGTGAGCTTGGGTATATTCCTAATTTTGTCGCGAAGAGCTTGAAGCAGAAAAAGTCATCGACCATTGGTGTGATCGTGGCGAATATTCTTCATACATTCTCAACGGAGATTATAAGAGCGATAGAAGATGCCTGTGAGGAAAGCCAGTTTCATATGTTTGTCTGTAATGCCGATGAAAATCCGGAGAAGGAACGGGCATATATAAACATGCTGCTCGCGAAGCAGGTTGATGGTCTGATTATCTTCCCGACGGCTGATAATATGTGTTTGTATGAAGAACTGAAGCGGTCGAATTTTCCGGTTGTTTTTGTTGACAGAAAAGTAGAGCAGCCGATTTATCCGACTCTGATGCTCAACAATGAAAGGGCTGCGGAGATCGCGATAAGGGAGCTCCTGAGAAGAGGCCACACAAAAATCGGAACCATATCGATGTCCATCACCCAAAAGGTTTCACCAAGGGTTGAGCGTATCAGCGGTGTCAAGAAGACACTTACTGAAAACGGTGTCACTCCAAATGACAGCTGGATTATCGCTGCTGAACGAAAGGAAATTGTGCCGGCACTTGAAAAGCTTTGGCAGCACGAAGACCGCCCGGATGCATTTTTTGCAACGAATGATCTATCTCTGATTGAACTGCTCAAGTTCTTAAGAAAAAAGAAACTTCAGATTGGCAAAGATGTAAGCGTTATCGCAGTGGATGATTCTGATTTCCTTGAAATCGCCGCCACTCCGATTTCGGCAATCAAGCAGCCTACCTTCCAAATTGGCAAGGATGCTGCCGAAACGCTGTTCAACCTAATTGCCGAGGGAAAAATAGAAGATTCATATGATATAAGAAGGTACGACCCCGTATTGGTAGAACGGGAGTCAGTGCAAGTGTTGGGAGAGAAGAATAATGCCAGATCGATATAAGGTTATGACCATCGGAGATGCAATGATTACATTCAATCCTTCTGTGCAAGGCCCCCTGCGCTTTGTAGAAAGCTTTAACCGAAAAGTAGGCGGAGCAGAACTGAATTTCGCGATTGGCTGCGCACGGCTTGGCTTGGAGAGCAAGTGGGTCAGCAGGCTTGGCAAGGATGAGTTCGGCAGGGTGATTTACAACTTCACTCGCGGAGAGGGTGTTGATGTCTCTGAAGTGGAGTTGGTGGAAGGATATCCGACCTCGCTTAACTTTAAGGAAATCAATGGTGACGGTTCGGGAAAGACCTTTTACTACCGATATCATTCACCGATTACAACGCTGACACCTGAAAAGGTAAAGGAAGAATGGCTAGAAGACGTGGACCTGCTGCATTTGACTGGTGTATTCATGGCCGTTGATCCGAACAATGTGAAGGTTGTTAAAAGGCTGGTCGAAATCGCAAAAGACAAAGGCGTTCCGGTCTCATTCGACCCAAATATCAGGCTCAAGCTTTGGAGTATTGAAGAAGCACGCAAGGCTTACAACGAAATTTTCCCATATGTCGATATCCTTCTTACTGGACTGGACGAGATACGCCTGATCATTGGCAAGGATTCGAACGAGGAGCTTGGAAAGTTTGCTGATGAATTCGGGATTAAGGATTTGGTGATCAAGGATGGAGCGAACGGATCAAGGCTTTATCGGGATGGATATTGGATCGAAGCCCCTGGCTTTAGCGTAAATCCAATTGATACGGTAGGAGCGGGAGATGGTTTTGATTCCGGCTATGTTTACGGATGGCTCAATGACTTCAACCCTGAGCAGCTTCTCCGTTTTGCGAATGGAGTCGGCGCCCTCGTCACCACGGTTTCAGGAGATAATGAAGGTCTTCCTTACCTTGAAGAAGTAAGCGCTTTTATAAACAATGAATCGATCATTGAGCGCTGATTGGAGGGGGACCATGACGACAATTTCAACGATTTTAAAAGAAATGCAGACAGTCTGCATGGATGTGGATTCTGAAGAATACGATTCCTTCGTTCATTTGCTAAAAGAAGAAAGGCGTTTCTTTTTTACAGGAGAAGGGCGTTCGGGCTTTGTAGCAAAAGCCATCGCCATGAGGCTGATGCATAGTGGAAAGACGGTCTTTGTTGTCGGGGAAACGACAACCCCGGCGATTCAGGAGAATGATATTTTAATAGTCCTATCAGGCTCAGGCAAAACTGCTCAAGCCTTGAATATCTCTGAGAGCGCCCATCGATCTGGTGCAGCAGTATACATGATCACGACAAATGAGGAAGCGCTTCAGCTGCCATTTATATCAGGCGGGATGAGAATACCGGCTGCAACGAAATATCGCCTCGCGGGTGAACCGGAAACAGTCCAGCCGCTTGGAAACCAGTTCGACCAGGCAGCCCATCTCGTAATGGATGCAGCAATCATTGATAGCCTGACAAAAGGAAAGACGAACGAGGAATTAAGAAAGAAGCATTCCAATCTGGAATAGGGGGGAGAAGGAATGTCAACAGTAACCATTCCGCATCAAGAAGCGAAAGAATTAGCAGTAAAAAAACTTACCGAGGCTGGACTGAACAATGAGCATGCAGAGAAAGTAGCGGAAATCCTTGTGCACGCTGACCTTCGAAATGTTAACTCCCACGGGGTTTTGCGCACAGAGCATTATGTGAACCGTCTGAATGCCGGGGGAATCAACCCAAACGCAAATATCCAATTCAATAAAACTGGCCCTGTAACAGGCGTAGTCGACGGTGATGACGGTTTCGGCCATGTCATTGCAGATGTTGCGATGAAGCAGGCGATCGAAATGGCGAAGGAAAACGGCATCGGCATGGTGACAGCGATTAACAGCAGCCACTGCGGCGCACTGAGCTACTTTGTCCAGGAAGCTGCTGAGCAGAACGTGATTGGAATCGCAATGACCCATACGGATAAAATCGTCGTTCCGTTTGGCGGTAAGGAAGCGTTCCTCGGGACGAACCCAATTGCATATGGAGTACCTGCTAAAACAAGCAAGCCGTTCATTTTGGATATGGCTACATCAAATGTAGCGCTGGGTAAAATCCTTCAATACAAAGAAGAGGGCAAGGAAATTCCGCCTGGCTGGGGTGTGGATGAGAATGGTGAAACTGTAACGGATCCAGCTAAAGTAGTTGCACTTCAGACATTTGGCGGCCCTAAAGGATATGGCCTATCGATGATTGTGGACATCTTCTCTGGATTGCTTGCAGGGGCAGCATTCGGACCTCATATCTCCAAGATGTATGGCGACCTCGATCAGAAGCGAAAGCTTGGGCATTACTTCTGTGCCATCAATCCAGCATTCTTTACTGATGCCGATGCATTCCTGGAAAACATGGACCAGATGATGGCTGAAATTCGCCAGGCACCACCTGCACCAGGATTCTCACAGGTATTCGTTCCGGGTGAGATTGAGCAAATGAATGAAGAGAAAAACCTTGAAAATGGCATTACCATTGCTTCTACTGTGCATCAATTTTTAACAAAATAAATATTTGGACTTAAGGGGAGGAACTATTTTATGAAGAAAGCAAAATTTTTATCAGGTATTTTAGCAGCATCACTTCTTTTAACTGCATGTGGCTCAGGTGATTCTGAAAAAGCTGGCGGGGAAAGCAAAGGGGAAGTAATCAAGTGGAAGTTTGGCCATCTTGCTGATGAGAATCACATCTGGCATAAAACTGCACAAAAATTCGAGGAGCTTGTTGAGGAAAAAACTGACGGCAGCATTGATATCACAATTTATCCTAACAACTCACTTGGCGGAGAAACAGATACAATCAACGCAATCCAATCTGGAACTGCAGACATGGTCATCTCAGGTGAGACCTTGCAAAACTGGGCTCCTAAAGCGGCTTTAATGGCTGTTCCATATGCATTCCGTGATTTGGACCATGTTAAGACAGTTGTCGAAGGCGAAATCGGTGAGCAAATTGAAGCAGAAATCACTGAAAAGGCTAGCTTGACACCTTTGTACTATCATACTCGCGCACCGCGTAACCTGACATCCAACAAAGAAATCACATCTCCAGAAGACCTTAAAGGGTTCAGCATGCGTGTACCTAACGTTCCATTGTTCCTGAAGGTTTGGGAAGCTGCTGGCGCTAAGCCACAGGTAATGGACTTCAACGAAGTGTTTACTGGTCTTCAGCAAGGTGTTATCGATGGACAGGAAAACCCGGTTGACCTAATCAAGAGTGGAGCTCTATATGAAGTTCAGGACTATGTGAATCGTACTGAACACGTTTACTCTTGGATCTACATCCTTGTTGGCAACAAGCAGTTTGACGCGTTAAATGACGATCAGAAGAAAGCTGTAACTGAAGCAGCTGCTGAAGCACAGAAGTTTGGCGCAGACCTGTATGACAAGGAAATCTCGCAGATTGAAAAAGACCTTGAAGGCGAAGGCATGAAGTTTGTGGATGTGGACCAGGATGCTTTCCGCGAAGCTATGATTCCTGCAATCAAAGCAACTTTGAAGCCTGAACAGTTCGAACTATACGAAAAGATTCTTGAAACGAAGTAATTCTGATGAAGGCACTGTCCGGCGATTCAAGCCGGCTGTGCCTTTCCTTTAAGGAAGGGATGAAACCATGAAAATACGTAAATGGCTGGAAACACTACTTTCCATTTTGACTGTTGTCAGTTTTGCTGGTGTCATCGTTGTCGTGCTGGTTCAAATTATGTCCCGTTATCTGCCTTATACAGCCATCTGGACCGAGGAACTGACACGATACTTATTCATTTATGCCATTTGCTTTGGTGCTCCGCTGGCATTGCTCCGTGGAGAATTTATCAATGTCGATATGATTCTTGCGAAAATGTCTAATAATTTCAGACGTTTTTACGAAATCGGGATTTATGTTGTGTTAATCGTGCTATTCGGAGTGATGATCAAGACTGGCTATGACTTCACGCTGGTCGGGACACAAACTTCAGCGACGATGCCGTTCACAATGTCTATGATCCATGCGGCAATCTTGATTATGTCAGTGCTTTTAGCATTTTATTCTATTGTGAACATCGTTAAGTTGCTTCGTAACGAAGTAGACTTCAAGTCAGACATCGATGGAGGAGAGTTATAATGGCGGCCGTTTTATTCATTTCATTCATAGTGCTGATCTTTTTGGGCGTGCCGGTTGCTTTTAGCCTCGGTTTGTCTTCCTTGGTCTATTTGTTCCTGGCAGATATTCCTCTGACCATCATTCCTCAAAAAATGTTTGCCGGACTAAATTCCTTTGTACTGCTGTGTATCCCAGGGTTTATCCTGGCGGGTAACCTGATGAACGCCGGCGGGATCACTGACCGGATTATCAAGTTTGCGAATAACCTCTTCGGACATGTTCGTGGCGGCCTGGGATTGGCGAATGTTGGTTCTTCCATGGGCTTTGCGGGGATTTCGGGAACGGCACTTGCAGATACGGCAAGCATCGGTGCTATCATGATTCCTGCGATGAAAAAGGAAGGTTATGGAGCTGGTTTTTCTGCGGCAGTCACTGCATCTTCATCGACAGTCGGACCAATCATTCCTCCGTCCCTGCCGATGATCATCGTTGGTACATTAGCGTCTGTTTCGATCGGTGACCTATTTTTAGCAGGGGCGCTTCCGGGACTAATGCTTGGAATCGGATTGATGATTCCTACTTATATCATTTCAGTTAGGCGTAACTATCCAAAAGGAGAGAGAAAATCCTTAAAAGTGATTTTCGAAAGCTTCATGGGCTCCTTCTGGGCATTGTTCATGACAGTCATCATTCTTTGGGGCATTCTTGGCGGTTACTTCACGCCAACAGAGGCATCCATAATTGCGGTAATCTACGCACTTGTCATCGGAATTTTCGTTTATAAAGAATTGCCGATCAAAAAGATTCCTGGAATCATGCTTTCTACCATGACAACGACGGCTTCCATCATGCTGCTCGTCGGTTTCGCGAACCTGTTTGGCTGGATCATGGTCAGCGAACAGATTCCACAGCTTGTTGCTGATACTATTCTTGGAATCTCTGAAAATCCAATTATTGTAATCTTGTTGATCAACCTGCTGCTACTGTTCGTAGGTACGTTTATGGAAACGATCGCTGCACTTGTCATCTTGTTCCCTGTATTGATGCCAGTCGCTTCACAGGTTGGAATGGATCCAGTCCAATTCGGAGTCATGATGGTTCTTAACCTGGTAATCGGTCTGGTTACACCGCCAGTTGGTGTGTGTTTGTTCGTGGCATCCCAGATCGGAAAGGTGCCAATCGGAAGGGCAGCAAGAGAGCTTGTACCTTTCATTGGAGTAAGCCTTATTGTATTGATGCTGGTTGCGTTTGTACCACAGGTATCACTTTATTTACCAAGTTTATTTGAATAGGTGGTTTTAGCATGAAGGCAGTCCAAATTCCTGAAGCAATGGAACTCGTAATTCAAGATTTAGAACAGCCCGCGATTAAAAACCCTGATGATGTCCTTGTCAAAGTTAAGCGCGTTGGTATATGCGGTTCTGATATGCATATCTACCATGGTACGAACCCTCTTGCTACCTATCCACGCATCCCTGGCCATGAAGTTGCCGGGGAAGTGGTTGAAGTGGGCTCGGCTGTTAAAAATGTAAAACCCGGAGACCATGTGGTTGTCGAACCAATCCGCTATTGCGGCGAGTGCTACGCCTGCCGCAAAGGCCGCCCGAATGTGTGTAAGTCATTGTCGGTTTTTGGTGTCCACGAAGATGGCGGAATGCGCGAATCGTTCGTGCTGCCTGAAAAGCAGCTTCATGTAGTCGATCCAGCCCTTGATTGGGATGAGGCCGTTTTAGCCGAGCCTTTCACGATTGGTGCTCAGGCCGTTTGGCGTGGCGGGGTTGAAGAAGGAGATACGGTTTTAATCCAGGGGTCTGGCCCGATTGGAATCTGTATTTTAAAAATGGCAAAGCTGCAAGGTGCAAAGGTCATTATGACTGATTTGGAAGAAGAAAGACTTGCATTTGCGAAGGAAAATGGAGCGGACGAAATCATTAATGCCCGTGAAGCTTCTGTAGAAGAAAGGGTAATGGAGCTTACAGATGGAGAAGGTCCGAATGTGGTGATCGATGCTGTCTGCCTGCCTATGACTTTTGAATTGGGAGTCAGTGTCGTTTCTCCGGCAGGGACAGTAGTTGTTCTCGGTTTTGATGAGCGCCCATCCCAAATTCCTCAGCTGCCGATTACCAAAAAGGAAGTGACGATTGTCGGCTCTCGTCTGCAGACGAATCAGTTTGGCAAGGTCGTCTCCTTACTTAATGAACGAAAATTGAAGGGGAATGGTTTTATTACCCACCAATTCCCACTTGAGCAGGTAAAAGAAGCTTTTACATTTGTAGAAAAGAACCCGGGTGAAGTACGGAAAGCAGTGATTGTTTTTGAATAGGGGCGATTTGATGAACTTGAAAATAGAAACACTACAGCAATTGTCAGAATCCAAGGTCGTTGCTGTCGTTCGCGGCGGAACAGCAGAAGAGGCCATTCAAATTTCGGAAGCTGCCATCGAAGGCGGCTTCCGGGCCATTGAATTAACATATACGACTCCGGATGTTGCCAAAGTATTCGAGGCACTTTCAGGATCGGATGCAATTTTAGGAGCAGGAACAGTCCTGGACCCAGAGACAGCCCGCCATGCTATTTTAAGCGGAGCGAAATTCGTGGTCAGTCCTAATTTTAACAAGGACATTGCTGTATTGTGCAACCGTTACTCTGTTGCCTATCTGCCAGGCTGCATGACGATTACCGAAATCGTTACGGCGATTGAAAGCGGCTGTGACATCGTGAAGCTGTTCCCGGCAAATCGTTTTGACCCATCTTTCATTGGTGCGGTTAATGGTCCCCTGCCACAGGTGCGCGTTATGCCGACAGGCGGTGTCAATCTCGATAATGTCAACGATTGGCTAGGTGCTGGCGCAGTCGCGGCTGGAATCGGCAGTGACCTGAACAAGGCGTACCGTTCTGCTGGAAAAGAAGGCGTAACAGAGCTCTGCCGTAAGTACACCGAAGCAGTAAAAGGAGGGAATGCATCATGAATATGACGTTTCGCTGGTATGGTCGTGATAATGATACTGTCACCCTCGACCATGTAAAACAAATCCCCGGCGTAAAAGGCATCGTATGGGCATTGCACCAAAAGCCCGTCGGTGAAGTGTGGGAACAAGAAGAAGTCAAGGCGGAGATGGACTATATTCAATCATTTGGCTTTCATGGTGACGTGGTTGAAAGTGTCAATATCCATGAAGCGATTAAACTTGGGAATGAAGACCGTGACCGATACATCGAGAATTACAAGCAAACAATCAGGAATCTGGGAGAAGTTGGCGTCAAGGTCATTTGCTACAATTTCATGCCGATCTTCGACTGGACGCGTACCGAAATGTATAAGGAACTTCCTGATGGGTCAACTGCTTTATTTTTCGAAAAAGCTAAAGTGGAAAACCAGGATCCGCAGGAGTTAATCGACACAGTCGCTTCTGCTTCAGATTTAACGCTGCCTGGCTGGGAGCCTGAAAAAATGGCCCGCATCAAGGAATTATTTGCGGCATATGAAAGTGTGTCAGAGGAAGACCTATGGGAGAACCTAGGCGATTTCCTAAATGAAATTTTGCCGGTTGCAGAAGAGGCTGGTATCAAAATGGCTATCCATCCAGATGATCCACCATGGACGATTTTCGGACTGCCACGCATCATGACAGGCAGAGAGAGTCTGGAGAAGCTTCTATCAATCTCTGATTCTCCATCCAATGGGATTACCTTCTGTACAGGATCACTCGGGGCAAGCCCTAAAAATGATATGGTGGCACTTGCAGCTGAGTTTGCTCATAAGTCACCTTTTGCGCACATCCGTAATGTGAAAATCTTTGAAAATGGCGATTTTATCGAAACATCGCATTTAACAACAGATGGTTCGATTAATATCAAAGGCGTTGTAAAAGAGTTATCTGATATCCAGTACGAAGGATATGTTCGTCCGGACCATGGCAGACACCTTTGGGGAGAGGTATGCAGGCCTGGATACGGATTATACGACAGGGCGCTTGGCATCATGTATCTTCATGGGTTGTGGGATGCATACCAGGCTTCAAAATAGGAGGGATACGATGTTTCCGATCCATGAAAATTTAAAGGGTAAAACAGCCGTCGTTACGGGAGGAAGTGGAGTGCTTTGCTCCGAAATGGCACGTGAGCTGTCAAGGCATGGCGTGAATGTTGCAATCCTGAACCGCACGGTGGAAAAAGGAGAAGCAATCGCAGCAGAAATCAACGGAGCTGGCGGGTCAGCAATCGCTGTGGCTGCTGATGTGCTGGATCAGCATTCACTTGAAGGTGCAAAAGCTACGGTTGTCGAGGCATTTGGACGTGTAGACATCTTAATCAATGGAGCAGGCGGAAATCATCCTGACGCAATCACAGCAGTGGAGACATATGAAGAGGACTCAACTGAAAAATCCTTCTTCGATATGGATGCACGCGGATTCTCCAAAGTGTTTGACACGAACTTCATCGGCACCTTTTTAACGTGCCAGGTGTTTGGCAAGGAGCTGCTGAAACAGGAGGCTCCGGTCATCATCAACGTTTCATCTATGAGCGCCTATTCACCGATGACAAAGGTGCCGGCATACAGTGCGGCCAAGTCGGCGATCAACAACTTCACGATGTGGATGGCTGTCCATTTCGCTGAAACTGGTATGCGTGTCAATGCGATTGCGCCAGGATTCTTCCTGACATCGCAAAACCGCAACCTTTTGCTGAACGAAGACGGAACGCATACAGATCGTTCAAAGAAAATCATCGCCCATACGCCAATGAAGCGCTTCGGGCAGCCGAAGGATCTGTTAGGCGCACTGTTGTGGCTGACAGATGAAGAGTACTCCGGATTTGTGACTGGGGTGACCGTGCCAGTCGATGGGGGATTCATGGCTTATTCAGGAGTTTAATTATGCAGAGACATCCACGGGACTTGTTCCTGTGGATGTTTGCTATTTTAGGAGGCAGCTATGAAAATTCAGCTTGCACTAGACCGATTAACAAGGGAACAATGCTTTTTGATATTGGAAGAGACAGCAGACCATATTGATTGGATTGAAATAGGTACAGGAGTCATCAAGGAATATGGAATGGAGATTGTTAGTGAAATTAGCAGAGCCTATCCGCAAAAAACAAAAGTAGCCGATATGAAAACATGTGATGCGGGGAGACACGAAGCAAAGCAGGCTTTTGAAGCAGGAGCGGATATTATTACTGTGATGGCCTTCTCACATAATAATACTGTCGCAGAAACACTTGAGGCCGCACGGCAGTATGGTAAGAGAATTATGGTGGATTTGCTGGGTGTTACCGACGAGATGAGGGTCAGGGAGCTTCATGGATTAGGCGTTAATCTATTTTGCCTCCATATAGGCAAAGACATGCAGCAGGAAGGTGCATTGGCTGATTCCTCCCTTTATGAGCTCGTAGAGGGGCTCGGAAATATAGAAGTAGCCATCGCTGGCGGCATATCTGAAAAGACAATTCAGGCCCTTAATGGAGTAGACATCGCAATTGTGGGAAGCGCAATTACAGGGAGCAGCAATCCAAGAGAGACAAGCAAAACTATTAAAAGATTAGCAGGATGGTAACTTAAGAGGAAGAAAGCTATAAAAATGCCCAGCAATAAATCATTCTGTTGCTGGGGTTTTTTATAATTTCTCCAGATTGATCATCCAACCTTTGACCGAGAAGTTAGGTTAAATACTGAAATGATTGGCTATTTTTTAGGATAATCCGTAAACACTCCATCGGCTCCCATCTCAACAGCACGTTTGATTTCCTCATCGGCATTTACGGTGAAAAGATGTACTGCAAGCCCATGACTATGGGCTTTTTCAATATATTCTTCATCGACCATATCAAAGTTTGCTCCTATCCCTGCCGCATATTTTTCTAAGGACCTTAACTCACTGTCTGATAATTTTGCTTTTTCCTTATATCTGTAAAGCTGGATCAGCGAAATCCCGGGTTCGAGCTGGTGAGTCTTTTTCAGGCTTTTACTATAAAAAGATTGAATGATTACTTTCGACTCAGAGCCGATGATGGAGTACTCTCTTAGCAGTGTGATCAACTTATTTTCCATACCCACCGATTTAGTTTCAATGTAATAATTTACAGTCGTCCCGTACCGCTGAAAAATTTCCTCAAGTGTAGGGATCTCCAAATTTTCATAGGAGGGATCAGCGGATTGCGGGTTTTGCTCATTGAACCATGACCCGGCATCGAGCGCTTTGATTTCCTTCAATGTCATCTGGCTTGCTCGTCCTGAACCATTCGTCGTCCGGTCTACCTCCGAATCATGCAGGGCAATCAATTCCCCGTCTCTCGTCATCTGCAGGTCGATTTCGATATAATCGGCGCCTGAGCGGACTGCCAGATCATACGCAGGCAATGTGTGTTCAGGCGCATAGGCCGATGCTCCTCTATGAGCGATGATGATGAAATCCTCCGTTAAAACAAAAGCAGGTGCTGCCTTTTGATTCTCACAACCGGCACTTGCCACCAAAATCAAACAGAAGAATAATAGCGATATATTTCTCATGATTTCCCTCACCTATATTTGAAATGTAAATTCCTAACATACTAGCAAAATATAAAACATATACTCCCAATATATATGCAAACTTTACAAGTTAATACTTTGTGACGGAGACCAGGAGACCACAGCTACTGCCTGTTTGGATAGGCATTATTTGTGGTCTCTTTTTTCAGGAAAAGGATTTATAGAGAAAGGGTGGCGAGCATGAAAAAAGTAGAATTGGTTGGTGTTTCGAAATCCTACGACAAAAAAACAGAAGTCATTTCAGATATTACTGTCACGATTGAACCTGGAGAGTTTTTTGTGCTTGTCGGTCCTTCAGGCTGCGGAAAAAGTACGATGCTGCGGATGATTGCCGGCTTGGAAGAGATCACGGGCGGTGTGCTGAAAATCGGCGATGTCGAGTCGAACTGGCTCCCTCCTAGCAAAAGGGATATTTCGATGGTCTTCCAGAACTATGCCTTATACCCTCATTTAACGGTTGAAGAGAATATCGTTTTCGGACTCCATGTAAAAAAAGTGCCAAAGCTAGAACGTAAAAAACGCTGCGACGATGTGGCGGAAATGCTGGGGTTAACTCCTTATTTGAAAAGGAAACCCCGTGAGCTGTCCGGCGGCCAGAGACAGCGGGTTGCTCTGGCCAGGGCCATCGTCAACCAGGCACCGATTTGCCTGATGGATGAACCTTTATCAAACCTGGACGCTAAATTAAGGGCCCATATGCGCTCGGAAATCAGGCAGATCCAAAGGCGTCTTGGTATCACCATGATTTATGTCACCCACGACCAGGTCGAGGCGATGACGATGGGGGACAGGATCATGATTCTCCATGATGGAAAGATTCAGCAGATTGGCCAGCCAATCGATATATATAATAATCCGGCCAATCCTTTCGTCGCGACCTTCATTGGTTCGCCGCCGATGAATATTGGCGAAGGGAAGGTCGACACAGAAAAAAAGGTGATTGTTTTCAGCGAGGATGCAAAAATAGCTGTTCCGGAAAAAGATCGGCCATTATTAAAATCCGACACAATCATCATCGGCGTCCGTCCTGAGCATTTAAAGGCGGCGACAAAAGAGACGAAAGCAGAAGATAAGGTTTATGTAAAAACAACCAATGTAGAGGTCCTTGGAAATGAAACGATCTTCTCCTTCGATATGGGGGGCAAGGAATGGATGGCGAAATGGACCGGCCAATGGCGGATTGGTGTTGGGGACATGGTCTCAATTGTCATCAATTACGACTCCGTTTGTTTGTTTGACAGTGAGACGGAAAAAATCATCAAAACTCCATCGGATATCGAGAACCATGTTTTTGATAAAGAGGTGTTCATATGAATGCAGACGCTCCACGAAATCTCGGTTTTTGGAGGAAGTCGCTAAACGCTCGTACAGCTCTTTTATACCTGTTTCCGTCGATCCTCCTGTTTGCGGTGTTCATCTTTTATCCGATGTTCCGGACGATTTATCTGAGCTTTTTTTTGACTGACCAGCAGGGTGCGGCAGCTTTGTTTGTCGGCTTTGAAAATTATGCCTATTTATTCGAGTCAAGGGAATTCCGGAACAGTATCAAGGCAACGGTACTGTTTGTTCTCTACACGGTTCCGACAGGGGTCATCATTGCGCTCTTTTTGGCGCTGATCGCGAATGAAAAACTTAAAGGAATTGGCTTTTTCCGGACTGTTTATTCATCGACAATGGGCATCTCCGTTGCGGCCTCCTCTGTTGTCTGGCTGTTCCTGTTCCATCCAAGCATCGGCATGTTCAACAGGCTGCTCAATGTTATGAATTTGCCGGGCGTGCAGTGGCTGCTTGATCCTGATTGGGCGCTCGTGTCGATTTCAATCTCGACGATCTGGATGAATATCGGCTTCTCGTTTCTGATCCTGCTTGGCGGACTACAGAATATTGATGAATATTTATATGAAAGCGCCAAGATCGACGGTGCCGGCTACTGGTATCAACTGCGCAGGATCACGATTCCGATGCTGTCGCCGACATTGTTTTTCATCATCACTATTTCTCTAATCAATGCCTTCCAGACTTTCGGGCAGGTCGATATTTTAACGAAAGGCGGGCCTTCCCAGGCGACAAACCTGATTGTTTACTCTATTTACCGGGAGGCATTCATCAACTACCAGTTCGGTACGGCAAGCGCGCAGGCTGTCTTTTTGTTCATCTGTATTTTAATCGTGACGATCCTGCAATTTAAGCTCGGAGAAAAGAAGGTGCACTATCAATGATGATGTCGACACCGAAAAAAATCCTGTTTTATATTTTGCTGGTCATTTCTGCCTTCCTGGTCTTTTTCCCGGTGATGTATGCCTTCATGATCAGCTTCATGTCTGGCGGGGAAATCCTCCAGGGAAAGTTTTTTCCTGAATCGATTCATTTTGATAACTATGTAAAAGTGTTCGACCGGCTGCCGCTGATGAATTACTTGATCAATAGTTTCATAGTGTCGTTCGGGGTCATGCTCGGCCAGCTGGTCGTCTGCAGTCTGGCGGCCTATGCTTTTGTGTTTATTCCGTTTAAGGGAAGGGATTTCATCTTCTTCCTCTTCATTTCAACAATGATGATTCCATGGGAAGCGACGATGATCCCTAACTTTTTTACCATTCAAAAGCTTGATTGGATGAACACATATCAAGGATTGACCGTGCCATTTTTCGCATTGGCATTCGGAACCTTCCTGCTGCGGCAGCACTTCAAGACTATTCCAAAAGAGCTGCATGAAGCGGCAGAGGTGGCAGGGCTCGGTAAGTTCGCCTTCTTTTGGAGAGTGATCCTTCCTGTGTCAAGAACCAGCCTTGTCACGCTCGGTGCCTACGGGTTCCTGACGACATGGAATATGTACTTATGGCCATTGCTTGTCACAAGCACGGGCCAGGTAAGGACAGTTCAAATTGGCTTGAAGCAGCTCCAGTCCCAGGAAGTTGCGACAGAATGGGGCGTCGTCATGGCGGGAGTGATCGTGGTCATCATCCCGACACTGCTCTTGCTTTTTGCAGGACAGAAGCAGCTCCAAAAAGGCCTGACCCAGGGAGCGCTGAAGTAATTCATTTAGGGTTCAACTTCTGGTATCCAGAAGCATTTTAATAAAAGGGGTGTTCAGCAAGATGATGAAAAAGTTCAGATGGTTCCTCGTGATCAGTGCAATTTTCAGCTTAATAGTCATGTCGGCATGTTCCAATGATGCTAGCAAGGGAGATGACAAAGACAAGGAGAAGGATGGCGGCACGAAGCCTGGTGAGAAAACAGAAATTTCGTTCTGGCATGCGATGTCCGGACCGGGCCAGGAAGCGCTTGATGGTATTGTCGCGGATTTTAACAATTCTCAGGATAAAGTTGTGGTCAATGCAGAATTCCAGGGTACGTATGAAGAAGCGCTAACAAAGCTGCGCAGTGTCGGCGGCACCGATAACGCGCCGGCCATCATGCAGGTGTTTGAAGTCGGAACAAAGTACATGATTGAAAGTGGATTCATCGAGCCAATGCAAACATTCATCGATAAGGACAATTACGACCTGTCCCAGCTGGAGGAAAACATCCTGAACTACTATAAGGTGGATGGCAAGCTGTATTCAATGCCGTTCAACTCTTCGACACCGGTGATGATCTATAACAAGGATGCCTTTAAGGAAGTAGGTCTTGATCCGGAAAAAGCGCCGCAAACATTCAGTGAAGTAAAAGCGGCTGCTGAAAAACTGACGAAGAAAAACGAACGCTTTGGATTCTCGATGTTGACATATGGCTGGTTCTTTGAACAGCTTGTTGCGACACAGGGTGGACTGTATGTTGACAATGACAACGGCCGTTCAGATGACGCAACAAAAGCTGTGTTCAATGGAGAAGAAGGTCTGCGAGTCTTCAAGTTCCTTGACGACATGAACAAAGCCGGAACCTTCGGCAATTACGGAACGAACTGGGATGACATCCGTGCCGCTTTCCAGACAGGAAAAGTCGCCATGTACATGGATTCATCAGCAGGTGTTGCCGGCGCGATCAATAACTCTTCATTTGATGTCGGTGTTGCCTATATCCCTTATCCGGATGAAGTCGAGAGACAGGGCGTCGCGATTGGTGGAGCATCATTATGGATGAGCAAAGGGATTGGCGAAGATAAGCAGCAGGCAGCATGGGAATTCATGAAATTCCTCGCATCACCTGAAAGTCAGGCAAAATGGCATATCGGAACAGGCTACTTCGCGATCAACCCTGCAGCATATGAAGAAGACATCGTGAAGAAGGAATGGGAAAAGTACCCGCAGTTCAAGGTTACTGTAGATCAGCTGCAGGATACAAAACCATCCTTCGCGACACAGGGTGCATTGATTTCCGTCTTCCCTGAGTCACGCCAGCAGGTAGTAACCGCACTTGAAAACATGTACCAGGGAACACCGCTACAAGAAGCACTGGACCAGGCAGCAGAAGGAACAGACAGGGCAATTGAGATAGCGAATAAGACGAAGAAGAAGTAACAAGAGAATTGTATGGGGGGACCGCTTTTTTACAGCTGTTTTGCAGCGGGAGGGGGGTCCTCCCGAAAATCAAAAAGCTCCGGATAACCGGAGCTTTTCGTTCGTTCTTAAATTTGATTAGCAAGCACTGTGACTGCTGCACTGAGCACTACAGTAGCTAGTAGTAATGTTGCATATAGAATGGTTTTTTGTCTTGCTTTTTTCTTCTGCATTTCCTCTGGCGTTAGCCAAGTGTTATTAGACATCAATTATTCTCCTTTAATATCGATGGTAGCTGGCAGACTTTTTCCAATGGAAAGAGGTCCCTATAGCTTTGCGTCATCATTTTTCAATGATTTTGCCCTATATAAAAATATCCTAATTATGAAAAAACTTTCAATAGGTCTTTTGTCCTGATTTCTACTTTTTTACATCTCTGAACCTGATCCAGCTTCGGACAAACCGGCGCCACAGCAAGTGATTATGTCCGAATCATCCCCGACTTCGGACAAAACCAAGGCTAACACCAGTGATTATGTCCGAACCACCCTCATCTTCAGACAAAACCAAGGCCAACACCAGTGATTATGTCCGAACTACCTCCACCTTCAGACAAAACCAACGCTAACACCAGTAACTTTGTCTGAACTACCCCCGACTTCGGACAAATCCGGTGCCACAGCCAGTGATTATGTCCGAACCACCCTCATCTTCAGACAAAACCAGGGGCCAACACCAGTGATTATGTCCGAACTACCTCCACCTTCAGACAAAACCAACGCTAACTCCAGTAACTTTGTCTGAACTATCCCCGACTTCGGACAATTCCGGCGCCACAGCCAGTGATTATGTCCGAACTACCCCCGACTTCGGACAAAACCAACGCTAACTCCAGTAACTTTGTCTGAACTCCCCCGACTTCGGACAAAACCATGGCCAAGACCAGTAATTATGTCTGAACTACGCCCACCTTCAGACAAAACCAACGCTAACTCCAGTAACTTTGTCTGAACTCCCCCCGACTTCGGACAAATCCGGTGCCACAGCCAGTGATTATGTTCGAACCACCCTCACCTTCGGACAAAACCAAGGCCAACTCCAGTGATTATGTCCGAACTACCCCCGACTTCGGACAAAACCAACGCTAACTCCAGTAACTTTGTCTGAACTACCTCCGACTTCGGACAAATCCAGCGCCAACTCCAGTAACTTTGTCTGAACTACCCCCGACTTCGGACAAATCCAGCGCCAACTCCAGTGATTATGTCCGAACCACCCCCACCTTCGGACAAAACCAACGCTAACTCCAGTAACTTTGTCTGAACTACCCCCGACTTCGGACAATTCCGGCGCCACAGCCAGTGATTATGTCCGAACTACCCCCGACTTCGGACAAATCCAGCGCCAACTCCAGTGATTATGTCCGAACCACCCCCACCTTCGGACAAAACCAACGCTAACTCCAGTAACTTTGTCTGAACTACCCCCGACTTCGGACAATTCCGGCGCCACAGCCAGTGATTATGTCCGAACCACCCTCACCTTCGGACAAAACCCGCGCTCACGAAAGTAATTATGTCCGAACCAATCCATACATCATATACCTCTTCGTTTTCGTCATATCCCGCTCTGCAATAGTCAATATTCAAAAAAAGTGTTTTCTTATTGAACCCGAATACCCTTGGGGTATGAAAATAATGCACTACCCTTTATAATGAAATCAAGTAGAGTTTTTTTCGTTTTTGGTATGTCAGTTAAAAAAGGGTGAGCCTCTTTCATGACAATAAATAAACGTAAAAAAGAGATATTGAGCATGTTATTTCGAACGGATCTATATATTTCTATGGAAACACTCACCAAAGAACTGGGTATCACCAGGAGCACGATTTACCGTAATATAAAGAAGATTAATGAGTGGCTGGAGAGACATCATCTGCAGCCTGTTCAGCATGCACGGAATAAAGGGTTTTATTTGGATCCTGCTGAAAAGACATCAATAAAGAGTAAACTTGGACGCCTTACACTGGACCGTGAATACCAGCTTTCAGCGAAAGAACGAAGAGCCTGGATAGGCGTCTTGCTATTAACCAGGGAGAAGCCAGTCTTTCTGGAGGATTTGCTGAAAAAGCTTAATGTAAGCAGGAGTACGATTTTACGAGATTTAGAAGAATTAAAGGCGAGGCTTCTTCGCCATCGGTTGGATTTGCAGAAAGAAAAAGAGCAGGGTTACCATATCGTAGGGGCAGAGGAGGATAAACGGAGCAGCCTTGTCCACTTCCTAGCCAGAATTCATCCTTTAAAAGATAGTCACTGGTTAAGCTTGGAACAACAAATCTCAGATGAAACTTGGACGACTGAATTATTTGCTTCACCAGAAGCAGCTGGAGTTTACCGTATTTTAATTGAATCTGAGAAATATCTCGATATCCATTATCCCGATGACATGATGGAAATCCTGAGCGTTCACCTGCTGTTCTTGCTAAAAAGATATCGTCAGGGAAAGACGATGCACATGGATCCGATGGAAAAGGTCATTTTAAAGCCATCCGAAGAATATTCGGCAGCTAAATTTATCGGCAATCAAATTGAGAAACAGTTCGACTTGAGCATTCCAGATGATGAACTTTGTTATATCACAGTATGCCTGATGGGGGCGAAGACTGAGGAGTATTGTCCAAGCAGTGCAGGAGAGGCCGAGCTCGCACTCTTGAAAAAAATAATTAAAAAGATGGTAAGTGATTTTGAAGAGGATTTTCACCTCGCTTTCCGTGATAGGGATGTTCTTGAACGCAGTCTATATTTTCATCTGAAGTCCGCCTATTATCGGATCATTTATGGACTAGAATACGACAATCCACTGGCTGACTCCATCATCAGCAATTTCCCGGATCTGTACAAGGAAACAAAAAAAGTAATACATTACCTTGAAGAGGCCATTGGCAAAAGGGTATCAGATGATGAAGTAGCATTGATTGCGATGCATTTCGGTGGATGGATCGAACGGCCAGGTGCTTGAACAACAAAAAGTGGCGAAAAGTAACAGGTTCAGACCAGAAAGTAGATTTATATTTAGAAAATTAATCTTTATTGTATATAAAAATTTCACTGGTTATGTGGACCGAATTGCTATGCTAGCGATTGGTCCTTTTATTTTTGTATTTAAAATCATTTTTACTTTGAAGGTTTTACTTCCTCATTAAACGAAGCAGTACTAGCAGTTGAAGAGGGATTTTCATTAAGGGAGTCGAAAATAAAATTAGGCAACTAAATTGCAATTAAGGGAGCAAATATATGTGGAAAGAATTTGTGACTTCTATTTCGAACGAACACTATTTTAAAGAACCTGCAACAAAGTATGAAATTGATCAAATCCAAAAAGAATAGAATGTTGAATTGCCTGAAGAATTAGCTGAGTTATTGAATGAAACAAATGGTGTTTTCGACAATTGGAATTGTCCGCTGCTTTGGTCTACTTCTCAAATTGTCAAAGACAATCTTTTCTTTAGAAATTTTGAAGACTATAAAGACATTTATATGCCATTTGATCATCTTTTCTTTTTCTCGGAAGCTGGTAACGGAGATTTATTTTGCTACGCAATATTAAAAAATGGGAACATTGAAAAGAACGATATATACGTCTGGAATCACGAGGATGATAGTCGGACATGGGTAGCAGCTTCCTTGAAGCAATTTATTGAAGGCTGGCTTACTGACAAGATTGGTGTTTAGTTATATTAACAATGAAAGGGCCATATTAGTGTTAAGTTCACTCATGGTTTTCACAGTTTACTTCCAGATCATTTTCTATTTAGCGGTTTGAAGAAAATCAATTACAAAAAATAGACCATCAAATTGAATTACCTCTCAATTTGATGGTCTATTTGCTTTACATAATTTTAATTTATATTCTCTTAGCGCCAATGAACCTTGGCTTCCAGTATGAATTATTGATGCTTACGATTGATACACCCTTTGAAGTCGCAGAGTGGATCATTTGTCCGTTTCCAATGTAAATGGCTACGTGGGTTACTTTCTTGCCACCACTAGTTGCGTAGAATAATAGATCGCCTGGCTGGAAGGAAGTAACTTTGGTACCTGCCTTGCTATACATTTCTGATGCTGTACGAGGTAGTTTTACTCCAGCTTTGTCGAATGAGTATGTTACCAAACCTGAGCAGTCAAATCCGCTGGTCGTGTTGCCACCCCATTTATACTTGACTCCCAAATTGCTTTTCGCAACTGAGATTGCTTTAGCTTTATAATCAGCTGTCTTAGTAACAGGTTTTGGTGCAGCTGCTTTTTTAGTAGTTTTTGGTGCAATATATTTAGAGCTTACAAAACCTGTTTTCCCTTTTGCAGATACCTTTGCCCAACCTTTTGATTGGGAAGAAACAGTTACGAGCTGGTTCTTAGGAAGTTTAGCTACAATTTTTCCGGAAGTAGCAGGTGTATTGCGCATATTTAATGATCCAGAGTTAACTTTTACATAATAAGTCGTTCCAGAGGCAGAGGCTTGATCGATAGACGGTGCGACAGTAGCTACTAAAGCGAAGAGCAACATAGATGCTAGGATTCTCTTAAACAAGTAGTTTTACCCCCGTTAATTAAAAGTTAAACCTAGTATATAGCGAAAGGGGTTACAAACAAATAACGGTGGAATTACATTTATATTACAATTTACGACAATAATTCCAAGTGGTATGACGAATTAGATAGAAAGATATCAAGAAGGGGGGATAAGGGGAATGGAAGTAGCTGAACATTGTTGTCCTTCAGTTTCATATGATCTAAAAGTTTACTAAATGGAAAGACTGCTATTTAAGGGTTCTTAACAGCAGTCTTTCCTTCTATTGATGACAACCATTTTTCTATGCTCATTCCAGCGGAATTCACTCCAATTTCATTATTCATTGATTTTTGGCTTTTTGGACTGGTTACTAATTGCTTTTAACAACCATAACTTTTCCTCGGGACTCAACATGCTCCAGCTTCCTGCTTTAACTTTCATATTTAAACACTCCTTATCAGATGTATTTTTTTTACTATTGCTTTCTGTAATCCCTATATACCGCCTTTTTCAAAAAATGAAACAACAAAAATTCCTACAAATTACCAGGTAATTCTACAAGCTAGTCCACATCTTTTGTCGAAATGCCATTGTTCAAGGATATTAAATTTTTCCAGTTTGGAATCATCTCGGTCTCGAGACCTAGAACACAGTACAAACTGAGTCTGTAGAAAAATAGCTTGTTTTGAAGTATTGTATAAGGGAGAAAACATTTTTTTACAGTGAATGAAACATTCTGTATCTTCTATTCGTATAGATAGGAAGATTCAAAACAGGAGTCGATACTAATGAATAAATTCCTTTTACGATTTATGCAAACTGGTGCGGCAATCCCTTTTTCGTCGTTCATCTGGCTGCTGGCTTATGCAGGTTTTGACCAGACGTTCTGGATGTCTTCGCTTTATGGGTTTATTGGCGGCGGAGTGATGTTTTTTGGACTGGGTTCATACATGCAAGGACGCTTTTTGGAAAAAAACAGGCTGACCATGAAGGAATACAAATATATTAAGAGAAATCTTAAAGAAGCGAATGTGAAGATCAACAGAATCCAGAAGTCGCTCTTTTCCGTCCGGCATATCCGTTCGCTGAAACAAAGGATGGAGCTATTACGGCTTGTGAAAAACATCCAGAAGCTGAGCAATCGCGAACCGAGAAGATTTTTCAAGGCGGAACAGTTTTATTTCTCACATCTTGATTCGATAACGGAATTAAGTGAAAAGTATGCTTTCCTTTCATCACAGCCCGGAAAAAACCGCGAACTGGAGCGATCTTTACATGATACACAGGACACTTTAAAGGATCTTACGAAAATCGTTGAGAAAGATTTGAATTATATGCTGGAAGAAGATCTTGACCATTTGAATTTTGAAATAGACGTGGCAAAGCATTCAATCAAGAAGCGAAATGAAATTCCTGATGAAACCAGGAGGTTAAAATAATGACGGAAAAAAATCCTGACCTATTAAAAAATACCGGAAATATTATGGATGATATCTTAACGAACCCGTTTGGCGATTCACCGGAACTGCAGCTGCAGCCCAGCCCGCAGCAACAGGACAGCAAGCCTGTTAAGCTGATTGATGTCATTCCAGAGGAAAATCGCCAGCGAGCCTATCAATTGGCTGAGCAGATTGACCCGAAAAATCACCAGGCAATGATTCAATATGGTACCCAGGCACAGGGGAAACTGCTGACTTTTTCGCATGCGATGCTTGACCATGTTCAGAAGAAGGATATCGGCGAAGTAGGGGAAATCATCAATGATTTGATGAAGCATCTCAATGATATGAATCCGGAGGAGCTTAGCACTGAAAAGCAATCTTTCTTTGCCAGGATGTTTGGCAAGATTTCGGGGTCTGTCCAGGAGATCCTCTCCAAGTACCAAAAGACTGGGGCACAGATTGACCGAATCAGCGTGAAACTCGACCGCAGTAAAAATGTCCTGCTGTCGGACATTGGTATGCTCGAGAAATTGTACGAAACAAATAAGGAATATTTCAATGCATTGAACATTTATATTGCCGCTGGAGAACTGAAGCTTGAGGAGCTGCATGAGAAAACAATTCCGCAGTTAAAAAAGTCTGCGGAAACATCTCAGGACCAGATGAAGTTCCAGGAAGTAAACGACATGATCCAGTTTGCGGACCGTCTGGATAAGCGCCTTTATGACCTTAAATTAAGCAGGGAAATCACGATCCAGAGTGCGCCGCAAATTCGCCTGATCCAGAATACCAACCAGGCACTGGTGGAAAAAATCCAGTCATCGATCGTGACAGCGATCCCGCTCTGGAAAAACCAGGTCGCGATTGCCCTGACACTGATCAGACAGCGGCATGCTGTTGAGGCACAGAAGCAGGTGTCCAAGACAACAAACGAACTATTGCTGAAAAATGCCGAAATGCTAAAGACAAATACCATCGAAACAGCTAAAGAAAACGAGCGTGGCATTGTCGATATCGAAACGCTCAAGAAAACGCAGGAAAACTTGATCACGACACTGGAAGAGACATTGAGGATCCAGGAAGAAGGCCGGACGAAGAGGCGCCAGGCAGAACAGGATTTGGCTTCAATGGAGAATGAGTTGAGATTGAAGCTGTTGGAGATAAAGGATAAGTAAAAGACGAACGGGAATTCATAATTCCCGTTCGTTTTTCTATATTGAACATTTCAGTCTGGGCGCTGCCTTTTGAATGGGTGTAACTTCACCTAATACATCCTCTACTTGATAGCTTTTATGTACCCCGGTTTTACACCAAATTGCAAAGTGTTCACAGTTATTAGATATAACGGAATATTCTTTTTTACCTAATTGGGATTTCGCTCTTTTTACTGTTTCTTCTGGAGAGTAAATCGTCATCATTTCTTCATCAGGAATACCACCAAGGGACGAGGTTACAGGGATTTTTTCTGGCCGCCTATGCCGGGACACATTGTCAAAGTCGAGTATAAAAAATTCCTTTTCATCTCTCAGAAAATGGTCCATATCTGTTTCCGTGATCTCATTTTCGCCAGATATATCAGAGTCCAGTGAGGTAAAATGGATGACTTTGTTTCTGCCACTGTAAATCCCATAATGTTCATAGAACCCGCCAATCCTATTGATCCCTAACACATCACCCTTTTGAGCCTGGGACCTCCTCTTGCGTTTCTTTCCTTCCAGAGCTCTCATTCTGTCATCAAAACTGCTATTTCCATAGTCACCGGTGCCAAGGACCGCATCTGCCTTATCACCAATTTTCTCTAGTTCATCACCTAGTCTATCAAATTTTCTTGTTACTTTTTCATCTAGCTCATCTAGTTGTTTGCTACTCTCATCTGCCCAGTCAGCAATGAAATCAAAAGTGCCTTGTTCAACTAATTTCTTAAAAAAGCTCAATATATGCCCTCCTCACCTAATGGAAAAATATACTAATTAAATGATAACATAGTTATATAGGTGAAAGGTCATGAAAAAATAAAAAGCCGGTTACCGTGGGCAACAAGCTGTATGACTACTATTATTCAAGATAGGGAAATACTCTGTTTCCATCTGTGCGGAAATGATATCAGCCAAAGATCTTCTTTCGGGGTTTATTGCCTACTTTGATAAATGTATGTCCCTCTTTACTCTTATAAAGTTTTATTCCTATGAACTTCAATGGGGTGAACACTTCTTTCATTTGTACTAATGGCATCTCAAAACCCTCCCGTGTAATAGTATACATAGATTGTAACTAAATAAAGAACGAAAATAAACGAAATGTTCTCGATAAAAAACGACGAAGGGTGAGCTTTTTGGCTAGTATTCATGATTAAATTGTTAGTAATTGTCTTTTTATGGAGGTTTTAAGGGTAAAAAGAACCATTTGTTTTTAATTTTACCAATATTTATTCCGTTTATCAGTGATTAAAGTTCCACAGGATAACCCAATCTTCTTTATATTCAACAACATACACCTCTTGCAAAAAGCTGAATCTCCCATATTTCCCTGTATATCTTTGTGTGACTTCAAACTTAAAGGCAGTATCAAATGGCTTTTCGCCCTTGGCTGCTTTCCATCCTTTCAGCTCTTCCGCTTCGCTGATTTCATATGAAAATGTTTCTGCACCAAAATGGCCAATAAATACATGTGATCGATCCTGGATGTATGCGGATTTATGAAACTTCTCCTTCATATATGGGTGGAATAGTTTCCAGGAACCAGAAAAGTTCGCATCCTGCTCGAAGGAATAGAACTGGTCGACAACTGCTTTTGCCTGACTGGAGGGCGAGCTCAGCAAAAAGCGGGATCCGAGAAACACAAAGAACAGTAGGATCGCAAGAGTTATGAAAAGGACAAGGTGTTGCTGCTTTTTCTTATGCATTGGTGGGACTCCTTTAATGTGGATGGCTTATTCCAATAATATGAGAAGGGTTTTAGGGATATACGAAATAAGTGAATTCTCGATTTTCTATTTTAAGAGCATTTTGTATAGAAAGAAGATTGGAAGAATGTTACCATTTAACAAGAATGATAGATTGAGAGGAGAAGGGGAATGAATAGATTAGTAACAATCATGCTCGCCATTTTGCTGATTACAGTGCCGTTTCAAGGTATTCAAGCAGAAGGAGCCGAGTATTATGAAAACCCGCCATTAAAGGTCATTGACCAGTATTTGACAAAGGCAGCGCTGGACCATGATGTGCCGCCGGAAATCGTCAAAGCGATAGCTATGCAGGAAAGCGCTTGGAGGCAGTTTAAGGACGGAAAGCCTTTTATCTCAGAGGTCGACGGTAAAGGCATCGGCATCATGCAGATAACGAATGATTCCCGCTTTGACATTAATAAACTTGGAACAGATATTAAGTACAATATTGAAGCTGGAGTTCAAATTCTTGACGAGAAATTCCGTGCTATCAACAGCAACAAGCTTCCAACAGTCAATAATAATGACCGGTATATCCTCGAAAGTTGGTATTTTGCAGTCCTCGCTTACAATGGTCAGGTGCAGAGCAATAGTCCGATCTTTAAGGCGACCGGTAAAACGAATACAGGGGCATACCAAGAGGAAGTCTATCGATATATAGATAATTACAACCAGGGAATTGGAGTCTATCCTTTGCCTTTTGAATTTAAGGTCGAAGATTTCACTTATTCAGGAGCACCGGATTATGAATTGATTTTTGAAGAAGACCACTATGAAGTGCCTGATCAGCTTCTAACTGAGAGTAAATACTTCTTCAAGCCTAAAGATGTTGTGTTCTCTGCTGAAGGTGCCAATATTCGTACAGCACCAACACAGGATTCAAAAGCTTTGAAAACTCTTCCTAGTGATGTAAGCGAGCCGGTAACAATTTTAAAAAAATTCGACTACGATCAATCCAAAGTGACTGAAAACATACTGGACTATCGTCAATATGTCTGGTATAAAGTTCAAGCAAAAGATGGCACCATCGGATACACATCTTCCCATGAACTCAAGCACATTGCCAGCAGGCTATCAGGTTCTGGCCGTTATGAGACAGCTGCTGCCATTTCACAGGAGGGCTGGGAAGACGGAGCGGATACAGTTGTCCTGGCAAAGGGATTTGATTTCCCGGATGCATTGGCAGGAACTCCGCTGGCATACCAGCTAGATGCCCCGATGCTTTTAACAGCAACCAATGAACTACCTTCTGCGACAAAGAAAGAGATCATTAACCTGGGGGCGAAGAGAGCGATTCTGCTCGGAAGCTCAGCGGCGATCGGTCCTGAGGTTGAAGAAGAACTTAGAAAAATGGATCTGAAGGTAGAACGCTATGGTGGAAGTCACCGTTTCGCTACGGCGATTACAATCGCAGAGAAACTTCCAGTGAAGGGGGATACGGCAATACTTGCTTACGGATTCAATTTCCCGGATGCTTTATCGATTGCTGCTTATGCGGCAAGAAATAACTACCCGATCTTCCTGACTGATAAATCGACGCTTAATACTGCTACCTTTAACGAATTAAGGAAATATACGCGCACCATAGTAGTAGGAAGCGAAGATGTAATTAACAGCAAGATTCTCAGTGGCATCCCTAATAAAACACGTTATGGCGGCAGTGATCGCTACGCAACGAATGCTGATATTGTAAGCAGGCTTCCACTTGGAAAAGAGAAGGCGTACATTGCCAATGGAATGGGCTTCGCGGATGCGTTGACAGGTGCGGTTTTGGCGGCAAAAAATAATGCCCCGCTGTTGCTATCAAACTCAGACAACATTCCATGGGCTGTTCGTAACACGATTATCCAACAGGATTACAAGCATTACACGCTGCTGGGTGGAGACAACGTCATGAATATCCAGTATGAACTAGCTGAACTTATCAAGTAGAGCAAGTAATTCGAGACAATGAGTGTAGCACTCATTGTCTTTTTTGTGAAAAAAACACAAATTTAACTAAAATGTAACAAAATGTTACTGGAAAGATATTTACAAATGTCTGGAAGTTTAATAGAATAATGTCATATTTTAGCGAACGCGGAGGATTTATTCATTGAGAGATATGAAAGTGGAAGAGGCTAGTAATCTTGATTTTGTCGAAGTGTTAAAGAACGCTTATGAAAAAGGCTTGAATGACAAAGAGATGACTGTTGAAAAAATCTTGGAAGAATTAAAGATCGACTTAAAGAATATCATCACTATATAAAATTTCAGGAGGCGGATTTCCGCCTCCTTTTTCTTATGAAAAAGTAGTTTGTAAGCTTTGAAGCTGGCGATGGTGTTCGATAGCCATTTTCTCGTGGAATTCTAATTTCATCGCAAGTTTATTGCGCAGTTTAGGGCAGATACAATCTTTAATAAGAGCTTTATTATAGCCATGCTGATAAGAATGCCAATGGTACTTAACGCGGTAAATAAGCTTTTTCATGTCAGCTTACCTCCTGGAAGTATTGGTATCTTTATATACCCCAGATTATTCGAAGGAAAACAATCGTTTATTAGGGTTTTAGTGAAATTCATTATTAATAGTAGAATAGACCCGTTACAAATATTGTAAAATCAAATAATATTAGCTTGTTAACTTAATTGAAAAAAAGGGGCGTTAATATTGAAGGCGTTTTTAAAAGTGTTATCTACAGCCACAGTCGTTGCAATGGTGTCCACTTCGTTATCGATTCCATTCGTAAGTGCCGAGGAAAGTCTCTTGAAAGACCGAATGGAAGAGAGAAAAAGCTTTGTGATTCAGCAGCTAGAGCAGGAAAATTCCCAATCATATCAATTCCAAAGCCAGTCCGTATCCTCGCAAACCGTCGTGACTGAGACGGAGTATAAACAGCAGATTGACTATAACCAGATTCACGAGTACTTTTTTACGACAAAAGGCGGAGAATTCACTGTAGAAGCACTTCATGGAAATGCTGATGACCCTTTTGGTCCTGATTATTTTATCTACGAAATGAACTCAGAGGAAATAATTGAACCTATAAATGATGCTACATTCGAATTGCCTGAGGGAGCTTATTATCTTGTGGTGATGGGCTATTCCGAAGAAAAGAGAAGCTATCAATACCGTGTTAAGGGTGCGTTCTCTACTGCACCGGACTCTGTATTGCCAAAATTGACAGTGAACAATCCAGCGTCTGCAGATACCAGACTTCCTAAGAATTCTGCGCCCAATTATCCAATATCCGGTAGTTCAGATGCCGTCTCTTTGAATGTTACACTCAATTTTGAGCAGGAAGTCGCTTTAAAAGCACCTGGTTTATTTAAGTGGGATCATTTAGTCCTGGCCCAGGGATATAATTTCATTACCTTCGAAGCGATGAAGTTAGGTGGAAATAAGGTTATTTCATTTTATTCTGTTACTCTGCCGGGAGTATCAAGAATCCAGGGGAATGACCGCTACCATGTGTCAAGCAATGTTAGCAGTACGCTTAGATATTGGGGTTATGGAAGCGGGACAGTAGTTATAACAAGGGGCGACTTATATCCTGATGCGGTTTCAGGCGGTCCTCTTGCGTTTACAGAGGACGCTCCAATCCTGCTGACGAATCCTAAGTCCCTTCCGTACTCAGTGGTGACAGAACTTGAAAATATCCAGCCTGAACGGGCGATCATTCTTGGGGGACCAGCTTCCGTATCTCCTGATGTAGAAGAACAGTTGGAAACCCTTGGGATAGAGGTAGATCGAATCGGAGGAAATGATCGTTATGCTGTTTCTGCCAGCATTGCAGAAAGAGTGTCAGATCAATGGAATGAAGGGACAGCCATCATTGCCAGCGGCGAAGCATTCCCGGATGCGCTCTCAGCCTCAACGATTGCAGGCCCATCAGGAATGCCAATCCTGCTGGTAAAGAAGGACGGCGTGCCGGCACCTATTGAAACGTTCATCAAAAATAATCCAAACATAGAGAACTTTATTATCATAGGTGGTCCTGCTGCAGTAAATGAATCAGTGGCTACAAAATTGAAACGTATACGTCCAGGTGCAGAGGTCGAACGTATTGGAGGCAGTGACCGTTATGAGGTGTCTGTGAATGTGGCGAATTACGGTATAAAACACCTTGGAATGGACGCTAGTACGCTGACGTTCGCCCGCGGGGATCTATTCCCGGATGCACTTTCGGGGGCACCTCTGGCAAACATGTTCTATGCGCCGGTAATCCTTACCCCTGCAAATAAAATGCATAGTAAAGTGAGTGCATTCTTAACAGCAAAAAGCAGTGAAATCGATAATATATATATTCTTGGTGGTACAGGTGCGGTTTCACCAGATGTAGAGAAACAATTAAATCGATTCATTAAATAACACAAAAGTCCTTCTCTATTTGGGAAGGACTTTTCGTTTGTAAAACTTTAAACATATTTTAAAGTTAGCATTTTTGGATCTTGAAGCAACTGAAAGGCTTTTAGAGACAGACCTATTTAACCCCTAGTACTGCAACGAAAACAATCGACAGAAATAGACTTAGAAGAAATGACATTACCCAATTAATTTTTCCGGTCATTTTGAGGAGAACATTTAAAACGGCACTAATGATAAAGCATGCAAAGAATACAAATATAATCATATATAATTCCATGGTTTTTTCCTCCTAGATATATACTTTCAGTTTAGTTTCCTTTTATTTAATACAAATTATATTGAGACTTATAGCTTTCGATAGAGCTTCTAAACGTGAACTTACATTCAACTTTTTAAATATTTTTGATAAATGGTATTCAACGGTGCGGACACTCATAAATAATTCTTCAGAGATTTCCCGATTATTTTTACCAGCAGATATATAATTTAGAATTTCCAATTCTCTTTTTGACAAGACATTATCCACGTTATATCCATCCGGGCTAGTATGCCTTTGGGTGGCAATAAGTTGTTCCAGTAGTGGTAGAGGGAACGAAGCATTGCCATGTTTCACAAGCTGTAATGTTAATACAAGTTCGGTAATGGAGGTTGATTTTTTTATAAATCCACTTATGCCTAAGCTGGCAAGCTGCTTAAGATGTGAGATGGATTTATCATAGAACATAACGATTCTAGCTTTAACATTTATTTTAAAAATTCTATTCACTATTTCCAGGCTTAAGGCAGTGCTTTCTAATAGATAAACATCATATCCAGAAATGACTTTCGTGTTATTACACTCTTGTAAAAAAGTAACTATAAAATCTGATTCTTTTTCCAAAAGCTGTTTTATTCCTTGCCCGAAAAGTTCGTTTTCATTAATGATTAATACCCTCGTCACATTTCACATCCCCTTAATAGATTTGTTAATTGCCCCTTTACTCACTTTAATCTTAATAGAACATTGTAATTTAGTGAAATCCGCAAATTTAGACTTTTGGGCTTTATGTTAAAAGCAACGAGATAAAATATCTGTTTTTCACCCTATATATAAAAGAAATATAACTATATTTATATTGGTGTACTCAACAAAATTAGAAAACTCCACATGCAAAACTTGCGGAGAACCTGGACCAAATTGCGGTGACAATTTACTAGAATACACTAGATAATGGTAATGAGCTCAAAACTTAATAAAGGTATACCTTTGAAAAGAATGGGGAGGAAATATAGTGAAGAAGATTCTGTTTCTCTTAACTTTTGGATTGATCTTACTTATATCAGCCAATGGTGCAAGTGCTGCTGAAAAAAATTATTATCCTACGGCCAAGGAGATTGATGTCTTAAACCAAGAACTTCAAGTACTAGTAGATAAAGCTAACAAAAAGTTGGCTAATGGTGAAAAGAACTTTGAAGTAAAAGGCAAAAATCTAAAAGTTGGTTTTAAGGAAAAGAACGTGGTTCCTGCTAGTGTGAAAGAAGGTCAATTAAACTATTCTGCAATGGCAATAGCTTCAGTTGGCTCTAAAGAGTATCAGGCATATGTAGCTAATACAAATGGGTGGAATTTCTCTCATGCAGTTGGTGGAACCTTCTCGTGGAGTGGTGATTATTTAACAGCGGTCTCCGCGCGCGCAGAAACAACGGGTACTATGTATTCTAGATCTGAATCAACGGGCGTGACAGGATTAGATGGAATAATTAATGGGACTTCAGCGAAAGTGGCAAGAGTCACTAGCAATGGCAAATTTACCGCTCTAAAATACTTACCTATTAGCTATTACACTACTCTAGTAGTTGATGTCAATGCTCCTAATCGCGACTATAGAATTGTAACTGCAAAAATCACATCATAATTTTCAATGAGGAGTTGTTAAAGTTGGTCAAAAAAATGTCTATTAAACTGTCTTCTCTGCTTATAGCATTTCTAGTAATCTTTTCGGTTGTAAGTCCAGCATCTGCTAATATGTTTATAACGAATTTCAGTGGTACTACCACCCCTAGTACTACTTCTGTACCTTCAAACTATCATCACTTTTACTCCATGAAGGAAGGCGTAAGTGTGAAATTTAAGGTTGATGAATTCATTCAAACCGCAGGTAAACAAGGAGTAACAGTGAAATTACAAAGAAGTAATGGACTTTGGTGGTCTACTAAAGTGAGTAAGACAGTTACTTCTACATCACAGGTAACTATGAACAGTAGTGCAGGAAGTGGAGATTGGAGAATTGTTGTAACCGAACTTGCAGTGCCGACAGGGTACGATAAGCCACCTCTTTACAGGGCGAAATCAACAAGATATTCAGGCACAGTAGAGGGCTATTAAGCACATCAAATATAAATTAATGAATGGGACAGCAAATCATTTTGCTGTCCCGTTATATGTTAAAAAAATACTTGAAAGACATTACCGTCCTGAATTTTGAATTTGGATTAGTTTTCTTTCCGTAGCCTCAAGAAACTTTTTTCTTTTAGAAATATAAAATGTTTCCTTGGCCTGACTATAATGTTCTAAGGCTTTTATGTTGTTGTCTAAAGCCTGATAATTCTGGCCAGCTTCATAATGAAGTTCTCCTAATAAGTACAGCAACTCTTCATTCAAGCAAAGATTAATTCCTTTGTTACAATATGAAATGGATTCTTTGAATAATTCTAATTTAAAAAGGGACTTAGCGATTCCGTAATATAGACGAATGACTACTCTTTTATCGGGTATTTCCGGCATGTTTTTTAAGTAGTTCAGGGCATTCTTATATATTTTTACAGAATGATTGAAGTCGGAAATTTCATTATAAATGATCGCTTGACTGTTCAAGATTTCAATGTCCTGTATGGAAATGGGAAGGTTGCTATTCTTCCCTTTTCCAATCATAAAAGCTGTTTCTAATAGACTTAATGATTTATTAACATCTTTTCTTATATAATACTCTACTACTCCCTTATGCCAGAGCATAAATTGATGGTTGATCGGCATCTTAAACGACAGGTGAGCTTCCTCTGTTCTTATGAGTTGTTCTACTTCTTCATAATTACGTTCCCGAATTGATTTTCTGATTTGATATTTTATTTCATTAACGTAATCAAACCTTGGATGATAGGCTTGATTATAGAAATAGTTAACATCTACCCCTAACTTATATGCGATTTCATATAAGGTAGTGCATAAAGGAATAACCTCGCCGCTCTCGATCTTACTTATTTGCGCTTGGGTACCGATTCCCTCTGCTAGCTGGCTTTGAGTGATTTGAGCTTGATTACGAAGGTATTTGATTTGCTTGCCGATTATGTCTGCCCTGTCCACTGACTATTCCCTCCCTCAAATATAACTATGATTATATTTTACCAGAATAATTACAAATATTAGGGTTTTACAGTGGTATTTCATTATTAACTTCTTAAAATGGGGAATCAGAAAAATATCCTAATGATATATTATTGTTATATAAGAACAACGGGGAGTGATGAATTATGAAAAAGATAGTTAGTATGTTTCTAGCAATGGGACTAATGGCTGCTGTAACTATAAATGGAGAATTGGTTACTCAAATTATTGAAATTCTTCAAGATCTTCCAAATCAGCATTGATCTGAATAATTTTGGCTCTATATAGAGGAGTGCTTAGAAGTTAATAGAGAAAATATCCAGGGTAGAAGCTATCAGTGGAAACGTCGTGCCAACAGGGTTGGCACGACGTTTTTATATGAATATTCCCTCTATACTAATTCTTCATATGTGACTTGTATTCATTGATTTCTCTCGCTAGTAATCCCTCACTTTTCAGTTTTCCCTCTGCATTATCATAGACAAAACTAACCCTGTAATTGCTCCATCGTTTGATGAGTATATAATAGAGTGAGTAGGTTTAACATGCACAGAAAGGAGGGAGAGGGTGAAAAAAATACTGCTGTCCATTATATTAGCTGCTCCCACATCTGCTGCACTGATCACCTTCTACGGCTATTTAACATTTGGTGCAAGCCAGGAGACAGGGTATTATGTTTATAACCCCTATTTGGACACCATTCTGATCCTAACGGTCTATCAGATTCCTTTCTATTTAATACTCGGCATTCCTACAACGTTATTGATTGACTTGATTATTAAAGAAGCAAAAATAAATAAGTATGCTTATATACTACAATTCGTTCTATATAGTATATCCGCTGTAATTGTTTCATCAACTATGTTTACTATTGAGTATCAAGGCTGGCTTGTTTTCGGGATAGCGGTACATACTTATTTCCATATCCTATCTTTTCTTAGGCGGTTAATGAAAAAATGAGTGCGAGGTCACCCTCACACTCATTTTTTTGTTTTATTTCATTGCTATTTTCGTAGAGATTGTTGTTAAAATCCTAAACCCGATTTTAACGTAATGTATCCCCATTTTTAGTTCGGTATTAGTTTTCATGCTCTTTTCTCATAAGAAGCGGCAACTTTAAGAAGGAATATAGGTGATTCAATCCAATTTTGTATTGAATAGCAACAAAGTTTGAGAAAAGAGCCTATTTCATAAGGCTCTGAAGCGTCTTTTCTGCAGACTCTGTTGATTGTGTGTTGATTTTAAGTTGCACACCTTTGGCGGGATCAAGCTGTTCAAGTGCATGTTTTTGAAGTCCTGTGCTGCTGACTTCAAGTAAAGAAAGGACATATAGCTTTCCGTCTTTCTGATATATCGCTTCTAGTTCTCCATGAAGCTGGTAATAACGGTTAAACATAAAGTCAGAGTAATCATGCTTGAAGATAAAGCTGCTGATGCCTGTGAAAAATCTATTCCGATCAAGGTCGAATGCCAGATCATCGTATGGGAAAAACAGCTCTGCAGCATAGTCTAAATTCCCTTTGAATACATGGCCCATATTATTAAATATATATTTGCCATCAGGAGAAACTTTGATGTTTGTAATAGTATCAAAATCTCCTAAATCATAATCACCATGATATGGAGAATCTTTTTCCCCTGTGATCATTCCTTCTGAAATATAATATTCGCTTATATCACGAGGAGATAAACCTGTATCAATAGAATATATTTTGCTCTGGTTAGGGCTTAACTCAAGATAACCCTGCTGGTAGATCCTTTTTCCCGATAGTTCTTCTCCCGTTACTCCTGAGTAGCTTTTTAGCTCAGTCCACTGGCCGGACCCACCGGAAACATAGATGAAACCTTGCTGGTCGACAACTATATCAAATGGATCAAGTGCAATTTCGAATTCTTTCTCCAGCTTGAATTGCTCTGCATCAACGACGGCTATTCCGCCTGATTGGTCATCGAACCAATAATCGTCATGCTCTCCATGAACGAGCGTAACATAGACTTTGTTGTTCGCAACATATAGCTGCTCCGGCATATTTTTGAATCTTACCGATTTCTGCTCTCCAGTTACATAGTTATAGGAGTGCAGGCTATTATCGTCATCGCTTAAAGAATATAAAACTGGTCTTGTCGGGTGCATCGCAGAAGCAATGATATTGTGCCCAAAGGTTTTCAATACCTTTGAATCCGGATGAAAGCTCAAGTCGATTGCGGTTTTAGTAGATACAGCCTTTTCGCCGCCAAGAATGAAATATCCCCAGTAACGGTTCTTCTTAAAATAATCTAATGTAGCCGATACAGGAGTATCAGGGTGGGTTAGGATGATATTCGCGTCAATCTTGTGGGATAACCCAGCTCCAGCGACTGCATCAGGATATTCCTCACTTGTTGGGCTTGTGCTGATTCCACGAACGATAATGACATGATTACCTAAGGCAGGATCAGCCGCTGCAAGATTGGTCATATATCGGTTGCTGCCAGCGATCCTGGTCACCTTTTTTCCTTGGTTTTGCAAGTACTGAGCAACCTGTTTTCCGACTACGCCTTCTCCGCCATAGATCAGGACTTCTTTAATATTGGCTGGCAAATTGACTGGCAGACTCGTTTTGTTCGCAAGATAAATTGGAATCTGGTTAATAGCAGAGTTGCTTGAAGCGGATAGTGCATCCGCTACGGCCATGCCGTTAACGACGATTGCTTTGGTTCCTAATGAACTTCCAGCTGTCTTATTAATATTAGCTGCAGTCTCGAAACGATTTTTTCCGCTAACTCTGATGATTTTAATATCAAGCTTCCTCAGTGTGCTTTCAACCGTAGTGCTGATGGCCGCGGTGCCTCCCAAAATATAAACTTTCGTAGCACCTAATCGTTCAATCTCATCGATGACGGATTGAGAAATTTTATTAGGATATGTCAGCAGGATTGGCGCATCAGCAGCCCCTGACAGAGAAGCTGATGATAAAGCATCCGCTGGGTTATCAGCACGGGCAATGATGACAGCATCCGCCTGCTCCCAGCCCATATTAGAAATCTGTACAGAAGTATCGACCCGGTTTGAACCTGCAATCCTCTCATAATTTGCTGCCGCAGACGCTTGAGAGGAAGCGGCGACAAATCCAGTCAGTGTAAGTAAAAAGACAAGTAAGGCAGAAAACTTAAATTTCGACAAAAAAAGACCCCCATTTTATTTATTTTTCTTCCATAACATTCCTTTTATCGACACGTATGAAGAAAACTTAAATAAAAAATGCCCTTCCAAATGGAAGAGCATTGTTCTCCGATATAATTAATTCTTAGCAACCAAATAATCCAGCATATACTGAGCCCAAAGTTCATGTCCCTTTTCATTTGGCGAACCGTTGGTCAAGTAGTCATTCATTTCTTGTGAATCCAGCTCTGGCCATGCTGTCCAGTGGTCCAGGTATGGAATGTCGTTTTCCTCAGCATATTCCTTCAATGCATCCACCTGAAGCGGATAATATTTAGCATTATATAATGGATTAGGAGGATTCAGGATCACCACTGTATTGGCATTTACCTCTTCAATATGATCTAAAACCCGCTGGACATTGATCAGTGAATTTTCCGCACCGACACCATTCGTATTATCATTCAAAGTGAATGGTTCGAAAATGATTAAGTCTGCTTCAGCCGCTGCCAGATCTTCCTGATGGTTTTCCTGAACAAAATTCAGGGAGGTGGTATCATATTTCAAAATTTCAACAATCAGGTTCTCATCACCGTATGCTTCTGTCAGTCCGTTCTTCGTCTGGTAAGCCCAGCCGTTTGGTTCGTCTCCTAAAGCGTCAGATCCGACAATCAGCACCTTATATGCTTGTCCATCTTCTTGAGCCTTCTTGAAGGTTTCTACAGCCTCTGCAGGCCAGTTTTTAGTTAGAGACAGGAGCCCATCTTCCTGCCCTGGTATATCTTCGCTCTTTTCTGTACTTTTCTCAGCAGGTTTTTCAACCGCCTTCGTTACACTAGCTCCGTCCACCTTGACAGCAGTCTTGTTGCTCCAGTGGATATTTCCCCACAGCAAGATTGCTCCGCATATGATTGCCAGTAAAGTAGTAAGAAATGATTTCATAACAGCCTCCAAAAATATTTATTTAACCATATCTCGAAACATTAAAATTTGAAAATAATTCCAATGACAAAATACCTCTTCACGTTACTTACATATCCTGTTAAATTAAGAAGTAGATTAATAAAATTACAATATCATTAAAATTATGACAAGAAAATCCAAAAAAAACAACAATTTATGATATAATACTGAGGTTTAATTCAGAATTAATGGAGGAGCAAATGGAAGAGACTATCAGCTTAAAGGAATTAATGCAGACATTAAGGAAAAGATTGAATTTGATTTTAGTAGTGACATTGATTGCAGTACTGATCAGCGGGATCATCAGTTTCTTTTTCCTGACACCTATATATCAGGCATCTACACAAATATTAGTCAACCAGACAAAGAATGACCAGGCTTCCTATAATGTCGCCGAGGTACAGACAAATCTTCAGTTAATCAATACGTATAACGTCATCATTAAGAGCCCGGCTATTTTGGAATTGGTAAGCAAAGAGTTGGATTTAGACATGGCTGCGAGCGAATTGAATGGGAAAATAAATGTTCAGAGTGAGCAAAATTCACAGGTTGTAAATATCACAGTTCAAGACCCGGATGCGAAAAAGGCTGCTGATATCGCGAATAAAACAGCTGAAGTATTCCAAAGAGAAATCGTGAAAATCATGAATGTCGATAATGTAAGCATTCTGGCAAAAGCAACAATCGTTGATAACCAATCCCCAATCAAACCTAAGCCGCTGCTTAACATCGCGATTGCATTGGTTGTTGGTTTAATGGCTGGTGTAGGAATCGCGTTCCTGATCGAATATCTCGATAACACAATCAAGACAGAACAAGATATAGAAAAAGTTCTTGGCATGCCAGTGCTCGGAGTTGTCGCTACAATCAGCGATACGAAGGAAAGAGTTAGCCGTCAGGAAAGCAATAGCAGGGTAAGAGGTGAGTCGCATGGTAAATAAAAAAAACACGAAGAAAAAACTTATGGATAATAAAAGGAAGTTGGTTACGAAGCTGGATCCTAAGTCCCCAATCTCTGAGCAGTACAGGACAATCAGGACGAATATCCATTTTTCTTCTATTGATAAAGAGATCAATACTCTCATGGTGACCTCAACTGGACCAGGAGAAGGGAAATCGACTACCGCTGCAAACCTTGCCGTTACCTTTGCACAGCAAGGAAAGCAGGTCCTTATTGTCGATGCGGATATGAGGAAGCCAACAGTGCATTATACCTTTAATCAAACGAATTCTGTCGGCTTGACAAGTGTGCTGACAAATCAGACTCCTTTGATGGATGCTGTCAAACTGACGGATGTTGCGAATTTGATGGTGCTTTCAAGTGGTCCAATTCCTCCAAATCCGTCAGAGTTATTGTCTTCGCGGGCAATGAAGCAGTTTATTGAAGAAGCATCAAAAGATTTTTCGGTGATCATCTTCGACACTCCGCCTGTATTAGCGGTGACGGATGCACAAATCCTTGCGAACCAGTGTGATGGGACGATTCTTGTTGTTAGCTCTGGGGTAACTGAACAAGATCAGGCGCTAAGAGCGAAAGATATGCTGACTTCCGCAAAGGGTAAGCTGCTGGGAGTTGTTCTTAACAATAAAAAGATGGATGGAAAAGAACAATATTATTATTACGGGGCAAACTGACACGATTCGACAAAAACATCCCCTTGTAGGTATATCAATAGAATGCTAGTATTAGAAAAGTCATAGAAAATTTACAGTTAAAAGGAAGGAGAATAGCGATGATTGACATACATTGTCACATATTGCCAGGAATTGACGACGGTGCACAGAGTATGGAAGATACCATCAAAATGGCCCGTGCTGCAGTCGGCGAAGGTATTCATACAATCATCGCCACTCCTCACCATAAAAATAGCAAGTATGATAATCCGAAAGAGTTCATTATTCCTAGAGTGGACGAAGTGAATACTGTCTTAAAGAACGAGGGAGTCGATTTGAAGGTCCTTCCTGGACAGGAAGTGCGGCTCTATGGTGACGTCATCGAGGGAATTGAAAAAGATGAAATATTGAGCTTGAATCATACTCAGTACTTATTCATTGAATTTCCTTCGAACCATGTGCCACGATACGCCGAAACACTCTTGTTCGATCTGCAATTGAAAGAAATCACACCGATCATTGTCCATCCTGAAAGGAATCAGGAAATCATCGAGCGTCCAGAGGTTTTATACAATCTCGTCAAAAAAGGCGCGTTGACACAAGTGACAGCATCGAGCGTGAGCGGTCACTTCGGGAAGAAAATCAGGAATTTCTCCTATCAATTGATAGAAGCCAACCTTACCCACTTCATTGCTTCTGATGCCCATAATGTCGGGAACCGGGGATTCAAAATGGCCGAAACGATGGATTTGATTGAATCAAAATATGGAATCGACCTAGTCTACTACTTTCAAGAAAATGCTGAGTTATTGGTTCAAGGGAATCATGTCTACCAGGAAACTCCGGAACCAATAAAAAAGAAAAAGTTCCTCGGGATTTTTTAGCCTACATCCAGAATCAACATATTAAATGTCAGTGAGACTGACCGGCGATGCCTCCTGCCCGTTACCCATGGGGGCACTCGATCATGCTGTGGGAACCCTGAGATGGGTAGCCTTAGACGCGCACGTTGTCAATAGCATGATGTGAGGGCGGGTTAGATGCCCATTGTTTGCTTATGGGGAGACTTTCTCCCTATAAGTTATTAAAAGTATTGTGAGTCAAATTTAATTGGAAGCAAGCTTAATAGATATCTGATGAAAGTACATGTCTGGACGTGGGTTTTCATTAGATATTTATTTTTGTCAGTTAGCCTTTAGTGTTGTAGAGCGTTAATAATAGAGGGGGAATACGATGAGTTACCATAAACGTCTGCTTTTTTTAGCAGGTCTCGATTCGATCATTGTTTTATCTGCGATTTACTTAAGTTACATACCACTTCATCCGTCACTTGAAACCTTTAGTTATGAACATCTTTTTTTGAGTGCGATTGTTTTGGTCAGCAGCTATCATTTATTTGCATCATTTCTTCAGCTTTATAACAAAGCATGGGAGTATGCGAGCATTGGAGAATTGGTCGGAATCTTCAGGGCAGTAACACTGGCAATTCTTACAGTAGCTCTGTTCCAGTTCGCATTCAATGTTCCTTTCTACGGAAGAGTGCTGTTTAGTGCCTGGTCCGTTCTTATATTGACAATTGGCGGATCTCGCTTTCTTTGGAGAGTCTATCGTGACCGTTATATCAAGCCTGATGATAATACGAAGCGAGTATTGATCGTCGGTGCCGGTCAAGCTGGTTCTTTACTGGCAAGGCAGCTGAAGAACAACCCTGAACTTGGGATGATAACAGCTGCATTTATAGATGATGATTCAAGGAAATACAAGCTTCAGGTATTAGGGGTTCCGGTAGCAGGAACTTCAAAGAATATCGTAGAGGCAGTCGAAAAGTACCAAATTGATCGAATTGTCATTGCGATTCCTTCATTAAAGAAAGAAGAGTTAAATCGTATCTTTGCAGAGTGTGCAAAAACTAATATAAAGACACAAATCATGCCGAAAATCGAAGACGTCATGCTTGGCAAGGTAGCAGTTAGCCAGTTCCGTGATGTAGAGGTTGAAGATCTGCTTGGGCGTGAACCAATCAAGCTGGACATCGAGGGCATTTCTGAATATGTTTCAGGTAAAACAGTCCTTGTTACCGGTGCAGGCGGCTCGATCGGATCAGAAATCTGCCGCCAGATTTGCCGATTTAATCCTGGTAAGCTCGTGCTTGTTGGCCATGGTGAGAACAGTATCTATTCAATTGATATGGAACTAAGAAATCAGTATGGACAAGCAATCGAAATCATTCCAGTCATCGGTGATGTTCAAGACCGTGACCGGATGTTTGAAGTAATGGAAGAGCATAAACCGGATGTCGTCTATCATGCAGCTGCGCATAAGCATGTGCCTTTAATGGAGTACAACCCTAGAGAAGCAGTAAAGAACAATGTATTTGGAACGAAGAATGTTGCCGAAGCAGCGGATACATTTGGGGTCGGAACATTTGTCCTTGTGTCTACAGATAAAGCAGTAAACCCTACAAATGTCATGGGATCAACAAAGCGGATCGCTGAGATGAATATCCAAAAACTGGACCAGCACAGCAAGACAAAATTCGTCGCTGTCCGTTTTGGAAATGTACTTGGAAGCCGTGGAAGTGTTATTCCTCTATTCAAGAAGCAAATTCAGGCAGGTGGTCCGGTTACGGTTACCCATCCTGATATGACAAGGTACTTTATGACCATCCCTGAAGCGTCCAGGTTGGTAATTCAAGCTGGATCACTAGCTCGCGGCGGGGAGATATTTGTACTAGATATGGGCGAACCTGTAAAGATCACAGACCTGGCTAAAAATTTAATCAGACTATCTGGTTATACAATAGAAGAAATCGGAATCAAGTACTCTGGGTTAAGACCTGGCGAGAAAATGTACGAAGAGCTGTTGAATGAAAAAGAGATTCATCCAGAGCCGATTTTCCCTAAAATTTTCATTGGGAAAGCTGTGCTGGATCAGGAAGAGGAAATCAGTTATCTTTTAGAGCGATTTGAGAATTTCACTTCTCCGCAGCTGAAAGAGTATGTGATTAATCTAGCAAATAGAAAGAAAAATAAAATTTTCCTTGTTGCAAAGTAATTGGGGGCAAAAACAGATGAGAAAAGTTAGAAAAGCAATTATTCCAGCAGCAGGATTAGGAACACGTTTCCTTCCAGCAACGAAGGCAATGCCAAAAGAAATGTTGCCGATAGTAGATAAACCGACGATCCAATACATAGTTGAAGAGGCAGTTGCTTCAGGTATTGAGGATATTATCATTGTTACTGGTAAGGGTAAACGTGCAATTGAGGACCATTTTGATTTCGCACATGAGCTTGAGCAAAATCTTTTGGAAAAAGGAAAGCTGGATATCCTTGAGAAGGTTCGTTATTCAACTAATCTTGCTGATATTCATTATATCAGGCAGAAGGAACCAAAGGGATTGGGGCATGCGGTATGGTGTGCGCGTAACTTTATAGGGGATGAGCCTTTTGCAGTGCTGCTTGGTGATGATATTGTGCAGAGTGAAACTCCGTGTCTACGTCAGTTGATTGAGCAATATGAAGAAACGCATTCTTCTGTGATCGGTGTGCAAACGGTGCCGGATGAGGAGACACATCGTTATGGGATCGTTGAACCTTCAGTTCAGAGTGAAAGAAGGTATCAGGTTGAGAATTTCATGGAGAAGCCTGCTCCTGGTACTTCGCCATCTAATCTTGCGATCATGGGTAGGTATATTCTTACTCCTGAAATTTTTATGTTTTTGGATCAGATGGAGACTGGTGCTGGCGGAGAGATTCAGCTGACGGATGCGATTCAGAAGCTAAATCAGATACAGCGTGTCTTTGCTTATGACTTTGAGGGCAAGCGGTATGATGTTGGTGAGAAGATTGGGTTTGTGAAGACTACTGTGGAGTTTGCACTGCAGGATGAAGGATTGAGATCTGAGTTGCTGGCTTATCTTGATGAAGTTATGGATAAGGAGAAAGTTAGATAATTTTATGGTACCCGGGTTCATGTAGAGTTTATTATGGGCCTGGGGTGTTTTTTGAGACTCTAAAGAATTTACCTGAGAGTTAGTATGGAGATTCTAGAGGTTGCACAATAGTTGAATTTTCGGCTGTTGTAACTTTAGGGACTTTCATCGCAATTCCTGCTTTGGGCACTTCAAGGATGAGAGTAATAGATATGTCAAGGTTAATTCGGTCTTCAGATGATTATCTTAAGTAGATTGGATTTGGTTTGTTAGTAGTTAGTTGGAGAGGGGTTGATTTCCAGATGATTCCTAACAAACTAAATATAAATTATATGCTTTAAATTAAACAAAATGAAGTGAGGGAAATTCAAATGAATTATACTGATTTGAGAAATATTCCATTCTCTCCACCGGATATAAAAGAAGCGGAGATTGAAGAAGTAATAAAAGCAATGAAGTCGGGCTGGATTACGACTGGACCGAGAACTAAAGAACTAGAATCAAGAATCGCTAAATATGTTGGCACAAACAAAGCTGTCTGCTTAAATTCAGCAACCGCAGCTATGGAGCTAACCCTTCGGATCTTAGGTATTGGACCTGGCGATGAAGTTATTACATCAGCGTATACCTATACTGCATCTGCTTCAGTTATAGAGCATGTTGGCGCGAAAATAATTTTAGTTGATACGGCACCAGATTCTTTTGAGATGGATTATTCTAAATTAGCAGATGCAATAACTGAAAAGACCAAAGCTATAATTCCAGTTGATATTGCAGGGAAGATGTGTGACTACGATACTATCTTTGAAATAGTAGAAAGCAAGAAAGAGCTATTCAAGCCCAAAAATGCTTTGCAGTGGTTATTTAATAGAGTAATTGTTATGACGGATGGTGCACATGCTTTTGGAGCAAGAAGACAAGGAATGAATTGTGGACAAGTTGCTGATTTTACTTGCTTTTCTTTCCATGCTGTAAAGAATTTTACAACTGCTGAAGGTGGAGCTGTTGTATGGCGTAATGATGGTAGTTTAGATGATGAATGGCTTTATAAGCAGTTCATGTTATATAGCCTTCATGGTCAATCAAAAGATGCGCTTGCCAAAACTCAAAAAGGTGCATGGGAATATGATATTGTTTACCCTGCCTATAAATGTAATATGACAGATATTATGGCTAGTATTGGATTAAAACAATTAGATAGATATGAAGGATTACTAGAAAGACGTAGAGAGATTATAAAAATGTATGATAGAGCACTTTTACCATTAGGTGCTCAAAGCCTTCAGCATTACGGTAAAGAATTTTCTTCTTCAGGGCATCTCTACTTATTAAGAATTCCTGAAATCACTGAAGAAAATAGAAATGAAATCATCATTAAAATGGCTGAAGTGGGTGTAGCATGCAATGTTCACTACAAGCCGTTACCTATGTTTACAGCATACAAGAATTTAGGGTTTGATATAAAGGATTATCCTAATGCTTACGAACAATATGCAAATGAAGTTACCCTTCCACTTCACACTTTATTAAGTGATGAGGATGTAGATTACGTAGTTGAGAAGTTAAAAAAGATAATTAACGAAATTTCAGGTGGGTTACAAGATGTATAAACACTTTTTTAAAAGAGTATTTGATTTATTAATAGCTATAGTGGCTCTACCAGTATGGTTTATTATCCTAGGAATTATTGGACCAATTATTTATCTTCAAGATAAAGGTTCTATTTTTTATAATGCACCACGGCTTGGCAAGGATGGTAAAGTATTTAAGATGTATAAGTTTCGTTCAATGAAAATGAATGCTCCAGACCTTAGAAATGAAGATGGATCAACTTTTAATGCAGAAGATGATCCTAGATTGACTAAGATCGGAAAGTTTATACGTAAAACAAGCCTTGATGAAACACCACAGTTGTTAAACATTATTAAAGGCGATATGAGTATTATAGGCCCTAGACCAGATTTACCTGAATTAAAACATTTATACACTGCAGAAGAGAAAATCAAGTTATCTATACGTCCAGGGATAACAGGTTATTCTCAAGCATACTATAGGAATTCAGTTACACAATCGGACAAATTAAACCAAGATGTATATTATGCGAAAAACATTTCGATAAATATAGATTTAAAAATTATTTTAAAAACTATAGAAACTGTATTATTACGAAAGAATGTTTTTAAAGGAGAAGTTAAATGAGCCAAAGTACTTACTGTTTAAAAGCATTAGACTCATGCCATAAAGAATACTTGTTAAAGTGGAACAGGGATGAGGAAATTAGAGATTTAACTGGTGCTATTTTCCCTGCTTCTCATATTGAACATGACAAATGGTTTGAGACTAAAGCTCTTAGTACTACGGAAAGAATGTGGATCATTTATTCCACTGCAAATAATCAACCTATTGGAACGGTGGGGTTAAAGAATTTTGATTATATAAATAGTAATGTAGAGTTATTTATTTATATTGGGGAGAAAGATTATTGGGGAAAAGGAATTGGGAGTAAAGCGACTTTAGAGGTGGTTAATTTTGCTTTTAATACGCTAAATCTACATAAAGTTTATCTTTATGTATTTGAATATAATAAAAAAGCAATAAATATGTATAAGAAAATAGGATTTACTATAGAAGGAGAACTAATTGATACTGTTTATCGTCATGGTAAATTTCACAATAAATTTATTATGGGAAAAATAAGGAGTAAATAGCTTTGGGAAAAATAATTATTCTTGGTGCAAGTAATCTTCAATTGCCTGCAATTGTTACAGCTAAGGAAATGGGTTTATATACTATTTCTATAGATATGGATGACAATGCTATTGGGAAGGATTACGCTGATAAATTTTTTAAAATAAGTACGCTAGATAAAGAAAATATTCTTAAAATTGCGACATCATTAAATGTTGATGGGATTATGACTTTAGCAAGTGATCAGCCCATGAATACAGTTGCATATGTTGGCAATAAATTAGGATTAAATGTAATTTCTGAAAAAGTGGCCACTAGCACAACAAATAAAGGTATTATGCGGAATATCCTACAAAAGAATAATATTCCAATACCAAAATTTTCTGTTGCAAATAATTATAATGAATTTGAAACTTTTATTAAAGAAGTTAATTTTCCTTGTATAATTAAGCCAACCAATAGCTCAGGCAGTCGGGGGGTACAATTAAAAACAGATTTTTATAATCTAGAAGAGGCATATTTATATTCAAGTAAGCATTCTAGGACTGGAGAAGTAATTATTGAGGAATTTTTGCAAGGTAGAGAATTTAGTGTTGAATCAATCTCACAAAATGGGAATCCACAAATAATCGCAATAACTGAAAAAGAAACAACAGGAGCCCCATATTTTGTAGAAATGGGACATACAGTTCCAGCTAACATTTCGGAAAAAGAAGAACAAGAAATAGTCAATCTAGTAAAATCTACCATTTTAGCTTTGGATATAAATACTGGGCCATCACATTGTGAAGTCATGTTAACCAGTTCAGGACCTAAAATAATTGAAATTGGGGCTAGGTTAGGTGGAGATAATATTACAACACACTTAGTTCCCCTTTCAACTGGATATAATATGGTTAAAGCATCAATAAATTGTACAATTAATAGGGAAAATAAAGAAAGAAAATTGTTTAACAAATACTCCTTAATTAAGTACTTAAATAAAGAAAAACATGGATTGATCACTAATATAAAAGGTCTAGAAAGTATAAGAAATTCTCCGTTTTTTGTTGATTTAATGATTTCAAAAACAATCGGTGAAATTCATGGCCAGGTTACGTCAAGTTCAGAAAGAATTGGTTACTTTATTTTAACAGGTGAAAATCGTAAAGCTCTCAATAGGGAAGCCGAACATATATTATCACAAATCTCAATAGAAATAGAAGAATAATAATAAACTTAATGAAGGGGATTTAGATCTTGGCTAAAGTTTTGGTAACTGCTCATTTGGGTAGACATTTTAGGATTTTCGGACATTACGATTATAAAGTTTTGCTTGAACTTGGTCACGAAGTGCATATTGCAGCCAACTTTGAAGACCAGGTAGATAATTTTGAAGATCCAATGGTTATTAAACATCAAATTAATTTTGCTAGAAATCCATACAGCACGGAAAATGTAAAAGCCTATTATCAACTGAAAAAATTAATAGAAGAACAAAATTACGATTTAATTCATACACAATCACCTTCTGGAGGGGCAGTAACCAGATTGGCAGCAAAAAGGTCGAGAGTAGTGAATACAAAAGTTATTTATACAGCCCATGGATTTCATTTTTTTAATGGTTCATCAAAGAAAAATTGGCTGCTATACTATTCTATTGAAAAGTTATTAAGTAACTATACCGATGTTATCGTTGCTATAAATAATGAAGATTTTGATAATGCTAAAAGAAAGTTAAAAGCAAAAGAAGTTGAGCATGTTTATGGTGTTGGAATTGATTTAACTAAATTTCCACCACAAACAATTCATAAAAAAAATGAAATGAGAAAGAAATATAGTTTTAGGGAAGAGGATTTTATCTTAATATATGCTGGCGAATTAAGTTATAGAAAACAACAAGATCTTATTATAAAATCAGCAGCGATTCTTAAGGATAAGATTGATAATCTAAAGATTCTTCTTGTTGGTACGGGCGCTTTAGAGGATGAATATAAACAAATGGTGAAAGAATTAGGACTTGAAGACATTGTATTATTTTTAGGCTATCGTAATGATGTGCCAAATTTAATGATATTATCAGATATCGCTGTTTCAGCCTCAAGACAAGAAGGGCTACCGGTTAATGTGATGGAAGCTATGGCTACAGGATTACCGCTAGTGGTAACAAACTGTAGAGGAAATAGGGATTTAGTTCAAGAAAGCTTTAATGGTAATATTGTCAGCTTAGACGATCATATTGGTTTCTCAGAAGCAATTATTAACCTTTATAAGTCAGAAAGTTTAAGAGAAAGCTATAGGGAAAGGAATTTAAAGTTAGTAACAAAATATTCATTAGATAATATTAAGGAAGAGATGAAAAAAATTTACTGTAAAGTTTTAAATATTAGCAATTAGGCGAGCATATTGAGATTATAAATAGTTGTGAACGAATTCTTTATGACAAGCTAATTAGAAGATATGAAAACATCTCCATTTTGCTGGCCTGGATACAAAAAGAACTTTAGACAAAGTTTTAGATAAAACATCTCGTGAATTGATAAAGAATTGAATGAGGAGTAAAAATGGATAACAAAATAAAGGTGCTACATCTATTACAGAGCGACAGATTTTCTGGAGCGGAAAATGTAGTATGCCAAATAGTAGATATGTTTAAAAATGATGAACAGATAGAAATGGCTTACAGTAGTAAAGACGGCCCAATACGTGAAAGTATAAAAAAATACAATATTCCTTTCTATCCTATGTCCAAGCTTTCATTTAAAGAGGTAAAGAGAGTAATTAAGGAATATAAGCCTGATATTATACATGCACATGATGCTAGTGCAAGTGTGATTAGTGCTTTGTTAAGTAGAAATTATCGTATTATTAGTCATTTACATTCAAATCCACCTTGGATAAAAAAAAATAGTTTTAATTCAATTGTATATTACTTGTCTTCATTTAGGTTTAATAAAATACTGACGGTGTCTGAGTCAATAATGAACGAATACGTTTACGGAAATAAGCTAAGAGAGAAAACTGTTACAATAGATAATCCAATTGATATACAAAGTATAAAAGTAAAAGCTAACTTAATGGATATAAATACAGAAGAAAGATCGTATGATATTGTTTTCCTTGGAAGGTTGGCATATCCAAAAAATCCAATAAGATTTATTAACTTAATAGGTAGTTTAAAAACTAAGCTGGAAAATATTTCAGCTATAATGATTGGTGATGGAGAATTAAGAACTGAATGTGAAAAACATATTATAAATTTAGGTTTAAAAGATAATATTAAGATCACGGGCTTCCTGGACAACCCTTATCATTTACTATCAAAGGCGAAAGTATTATGTATAACTTCAAGGTGGGAAGGCTATGGCCTTGCCGCAGTAGAAGCGTTATCTTTAGGGTTGCCAGTAGTATCTACTTCAGTGGGTGGGCTTCCTAATATTGTAAGTAACAATTGTGGGGAATTGTGTTTCTCTGACGAAGATTTTGTTGAAGAAATTAATAAACTATTAACTAATGAACAATATTGGTTAAAGAAGGTAGAACATTCTATTAGTAGATCGGAATTTTTACAAAATATTGAGGAATATCAAAAGAGAATTATTAATGTATATAGTACATTAGGTGTTGAAAAATGAAGATTAAATTAGAAAAAAACAGGGATGTTACCAGTTACTTTTGGATAATTATCTATAACATTCTTATGCTCTTTTATGAAACAGTCGGTCCAATAATTGTAATGCTAATAGGAGTGATATTCTTATTTTTGTTTTTTCATTGGTTTAAGAGACAGTGGAATATTTTCCAAATTATGTCCTTCTTGCTATGTATTTATATACCAACTTCCTTTGTTTCAATTATTGGAACAAGTTATAGTACTTTCCCAATCACATGGTTTAATCTTATAACGATCACACTATTTGTATTAATTTTACTTAAAGGTTTTAAAATGAATTTTTTCTTTTTTTCGCCAATATTAATGATGATTTTTGGATTACTTACACTTACTAAAAGTTTAGATTTAGTGGATTCTATAAAACAGTTATTAACAATAATATTGTTTTTAATCGCTCCTTTTATTGGAGAGTTTCTACGCAAATACGCAAGTATAGAATACAATACTAAGTTAAGGTCATTTTATTTGATTAGTGTTATTTCTTTTTCAATTGTCATTTTGATACAAAAAGTATGTAGCCTATTAAATATTGTAGTTGGTTACCAGGATATATTGGGTATGGGAAGAACTGTATATGCTGGGTTAATGAATGATTATAGCTTTGCAACTTTATATATCGCAACTGGTGCGATTATGTTAGTTATTGAATATATTAATAGTAAAAGTTTTAATATTTTTTATTTTATTGGGATTGAAACTCTTTTAGTAACTGCGATGTTAATTGTTAACTCAAGAACAGGATTGGTAGCTTTCGCGCTCACATCCTTGGTATATTTATTTTTAAACGTGATAAAAGGAAATTTGAAATCAATAATTATCTCCATAGCATTATTAGTACCTATTCCAAGCATACTTTCATATATAATTGAAAGTAGAGGGGGCCAGTCTTTGTTTGATAGCTCTGGAAGAATAGAGTTACTTAATAGTGCGTTTCAAGTCTTTCTTGAACACCCATTAATAGGGGTTGGGTTTGGCTTGAAAAATCTGTACACAACAACGGGAATGTATGTTCCTCATAATTTAATAGCACAATATTTAGCTCAATTTGGATTAATAGGTTCAATCATTTTTTTCTCGAATTTACTAGTTATTTACTATAAGTATGTAAGAGTTCAAAATCAGTATTTTTGGATATTATTAACTGTATTAATTGGAGCAATGTTTATACCAGATTTGCCTAGTTCCCGTTTTTTTTCAGTTTTAATCATTTTATCTATAGTATCATATGTAGTAGATAATAAAACAACAAAAACTATTATTTGAGATGGATTCTATCAAGGCATCCTATCATCCAATTTAAATAAATATGAGGAGATAGATAATGAAAGAAAAGATAAAGGTTTTACATTATATTCCTGGTTTTAGTTTTGGAGGAATTGAGTCTAGGTTAATAGATTGGTATAAAAATATTGATAGGGAAAGAGTACAATTTGATATTCTTAAGCTAACTCAAGAGGAAGATAACCCACTTATCGAAGAATTTAAAGAGCTAGGAGGAAATGTTTACACAATTCCTCCTTTTTCAATGCAAACATTATTACTATTTTATAAAGGATTAAAAGAATTCTTTTTAGAACATAAAGATTATAATGTGGTTCATTGTCATTCCCCTGATACGGGATATTTTATCTTGAAAAATGCAAAAAAATTTGGTATTGCTACGAGAGTTCTACACTCTAGGACAACTCAATTTAATACAGATAGCTCCTTTATGACTCTAAGGAACTATTTGAAGAAGGCTTCACCTAATTATGCTACAGATTATTTTGCATGTTCAGTTGAAGCTGGGGAATGGCTATTTGGAGAAAGCTCTGAAGCAGACAGAAAAATTATAGTAGTTGATAATGGTATTGAAACAAATAAGTTTAAATTGAATGTTAATATTAGGAACCAACTAAGAGATGAATTAAATCTAAATAACGATTTTGTCATAGGAAATGTTGGTAGGTTTTCTTCACAAAAAAACCATTCTTTTTTAATTGACATATTCAACGAAATATGTAAAAAACATAATGCATCGAAACTACTCTTAATTGGTGAAGGATCCACCGAAGATGATATTAGAAAAAAAGTCGAAAATATGAATTTAACAGAAAGAGTTATTTTCTTAGGGAGAAAAGAAAATGTACAAGATTATCTTCAATGTATGGATGTATTTTTATTTCCATCTCATTTTGAGGGATTTGGTACAGTAGCAGTGGAAGCACAAACATCAGGGTTAAAATGTGTTGTTTCAGAAGGTGTCCCTGTATCTGTCGACGTAACAAATAATATTGAACATATATCATTATCTAAAAGTGCAGTTTTTTGGGCTGAAAATATATTACAGTATGTAGATGGATATGAGAGAAAAAGTATGGAGGAGGTAGTTGTAGCAAAAGGTTTTGATGTCAAAAGCACCGCTGAATTTTTAGAAAACTTCTATATAAGTAGAAGTATTTAAGTCATATTACTTCAGTAATTCTTATATTAGGTGAATTTTTGAATTAATTAGATAGGAGTTCATTTAGTTATGAAACAAAATAAGGCTGGACTAATCTTTAATTTATCCAGAAGTCTTTATTTGAAGAAAATTCCTGTTATCCCTAAGTTGCTTTGGGGTATTAACAGAGTTCTTTTTTCTAATGACATTCCATACACAGCTGATATACATCCAACAGTTACTTTTGCACATAACGGGTTAGGCATTGTTATTCATAATAAAGCTAAAATTGGAGCAAATACCATTATATTTCAAAATGTAACAATAGGTGGAAATGGTAAAAAAAGATCAGAGAATGGAACAATAATATCTTATCCTATAATAGGTGAAAATGTTGAAATTGGTGCAGGATGCAATATAATTGGTTCAGTTGTTATTGGTAATAATTCAAGAATAGGTGCTGGTTCTGTCGTTGTTCATAATGTTCCTAGTGAAGCAGTCGCTGTTGGGGTTCCTGCAAAAGTAGTTCAATAAAAGTCTATTTATAATTTTAATTCATAATACAGGTGATGTTTTTGAAAAAATTACACGTCATGGTAAATGGTAAATTTACCATGCCTTTTATCAAATTTATAAATGACCACTTTCCTTCTAAAGAGCATCTATTTATAGTAGTTGGCTCTAACGATAAAGAAGAAGATAGTTATAAAAATATTTCTAATGCTATAAATATAAAAAAAGATATACAAAGCCTCTGGTTAATAATTAAAGAAATGCACAAACATGATAAGATAATTCTTCATGGCCTATTCTTGAAACCTATTATTACATTATTATTCACTCAGCCAATGCTATTAAAAAAATGTTATTGGGTTATTTGGGGAGGAGATCTTTATTGCTACCGAGAGAGGAGAACGACCCTGAAAGAAAAAGTTCAAGAAATTATGCGGCGTGTTGTGATTAGGAATTTAGGAGGATTAATTACGCATATAAAGGGTGACTACGAGTTGGCACAATCGTGGTATGGTACTAAAGGTAAGTACTATTATTCCTTTATGTATCCAAGTAACATGTATAAAAATTACAATCTGTTAAAAAAGTCTGATCATACAAGCAAGACTTATATTCAAGTAGGTAATTCTGCAGATCCTTCTAATAACCATGTTGAAATATTTAACAAATTAATAGAGTTTATTGATGAGGATTTTCAAATTATCTGTCCCTTATCTTATGGTGATTCAAGCTATGCACAGTATGTAATTGAAAAAGGACAAGAGTTATTTGGGAAGGACTTCATTCCTTTAACAGATTTTTTATCATTCGATAAATATCTAGAGGTATTATCTGAAATTGATGTTGCAATCTTCAACCATAAAAGGCAGCAGGCTGTAGGTAATATAACAACGTTGCTTAGCTTTGGTAAGAAAGTATATGTTCGTGACGATATAACAACATGGAGATTTTGTAAAGATCATGGGTTACAAGTTTATAGTACAAATAGTAATATTCATACAGTATTTAAGCCAATTTCTCAAGAGGTTAAGGAGAAGAATAGAGATAGAATGAAAGAACAGTTCTCTGAAGAGAAACTTATGAGAGATTGGAAGTTGATATTTGAAGGGAATTGAGTGAATATGAAACTGGTTTTTTATTTAATGAATCATAAAGGTTATACGGTATTAAAGGATTTTCTAAATAAGTATAATGCTTCTTCAATTGAATATGTTGTTGTGTCTCAAGATAAGGATGTAGAAAAAGATTACTATAACGAAATCAAAAAAGTTTGTAATGATAATAACGTTACGTTTTTTGATAGAGTAGATAACATTCCAAACTTTGCTGGGTATAAAATTGCAATTGGATGGAGATGGTTATTGCGAGATACATCAAAATTAATAGTTATGCATGACTCTATTCTCCCAAAGTATCGGGGATTTGCTCCACTGGTCAATATGCTTATAAATGGCGAGAAAAAACTTGGTGTTACTGCTCTATTTGCATCTGAATCTTATGACGAGGGAGACATTATTGATCAAAGAGTAATTGAAATAGAGTATCCTATTAAAATACATGAGGCGATCAATAAAGTATCATTCTTGTATTCAGAATTGGTCAATTCGATATATCAAAGATTAATAGAAAAGGGAATTCTGATTGGTATTCCACAAGACCATAACCAAGCTACTTATAGTTTGTGGCGTGATGAAATGGACTATCTTCTAGATTGGTCTTTAGATTCATCAACCATAAAACGAACCGTCGATGCATTAGGCTTTCCTTTCTTGAGCTCGAAATCATATTTAAATGGTGAACTAATTACAATTACTGAAGTTGAAGTAGTGCAAGATGTTATGATCGAAAATAGAAATCCAGGAAAAGTTATTTTTATAGAAGAGGGCTTACCTATAGTTGTTTGTGGGGAAGGGTTAATAAAAGTTAAATGTGCTTTTGATAATAGTAAAAATAGTGTTATTCCCTTTAAAAAATTTAGAAGCAGATTTGGAGTGTAATAAATCGTGATTCCTTTTAATATGCCACCTGTAATAGGAAAAGAGTTGTATTATATTCAAAAAGTTATCGAAAACCAAAAACATAGTGGTGATGGTCCCTTTACGAAGAAATGCCATGAATGGTTTAAAATGAACTTTGATACACCACAAGCACTTCTAACGACTTCCTGTACACATGCACTAGAAATGGCAGCAATTCTTATTGATATTAAACCAGGAGATGAGGTGATTGTGCCATCTTACACTTTTGTATCAACAGTTAATGCTTTTGTTCTTCGTGGTGCAAAGATTGTCTTTGTTGATATTCGTCCGGATACCATGAACATTGATGAAAAATTAATAGAAGAGGCAGTTACAAACAAGACGAAAGCAATTGTTCCAGTTCACTACGCAGGAGTATCATGTGAGATGGATACAATAATGAATATTGCAAGGCGTTATAATCTATATGTGATAGAAGATGCAGCTCAGGGTGTAATGTCTACTTATAAAGGAAAAGCACTTGGAACTATAGGTGATATTGGCTGCTTTAGTTTTCATGAAACAAAGAACTATTCTATGGGTGAGGGTGGAGCTATTCTTATTCAAAATGATAAATTCAAAGAACGTGCTGAGATAATTCGAGAAAAAGGCACCAATCGAAGTAAATTTATTCGAGGACAAGTAGACAAATATACATGGGTGGATATTGGTAGCTCTTATCTTCCAAGTGAATTAAATGCTGCATATTTATATTCACAATTAGAAGAGGCACATACCATTAATAATGACAGGTTAAAAAGCTGGGAATTTTACTATAAAAGTTTGAAGAACTTAGCTAACGAAGGTTTCATTGATCTTCCCTTTATTCCAGAAGAATGTAATCATAATGCACATATGTTTTATATTAAATGCCGTGATATAGAGGAGCGATCCAATTTAATTGATTATTTAAAGTTACATGGGGTCTTATCTGTATTTCATTATGTCCCACTACATTCTTCTCTTGCAGGCCTGCAAAATGGACATTTTCATGGAGAAGACCGTTATACAACTGTTGAGAGCGAAAGGTTATTAAGGCTACCTTTATACTATGGATTAAAAGAGTCAGAAATTATAATGGTATGTAAATTAGTGAAGCAATTTTATTTTCATGATAAAGAGTGATAGTCTTGCAAAATAAACTTTTGAAAAAATTTCTTTCCTTTTCATATGGAAGTGTATTTGGAGCCGCAATTGCATTCCTTACAACAATGTTGACCACAAGAATCTTATCACCTGATGAATTTGGCAAATTCTCCATGTTCACCATGTTTGTTGGTATAGCAATGATCATAGCTGTATTTGGGACAGATCAGGCATTCGTTCGCTTTTTCTATGAAGAGAAAGAAAATAGAAGAGGAGCTCTATTATATAATTGTTTAAAAGTATCATTAATAATACTTATTCCTTTATTGATTATATTACTTTTATTTCGAGTTGAATTACTGATTTTTTTATTTTCTGAGTATAATGTATTGATTTTTATAGCTCTTCTAATGTCCATTGTAATCCAAGTCGTGTTTCGTTTTGGAACTTTACTCATTCGAATGCAACAAAAAGGAAATCTTTTTTCTATACTTGAAATCCTAAATAAATCAACCATATTAATTGGAGTCTTAATTTTTTTTAGTATAATCGGTAACACATACAAAATAATCATCTATGCAACAGTAATTAGCTTTCTTATTCTTAGTATCTTTCTTATTAAGACACAAAAAGATTTTTGGAACTTTAATAACCGTAATAGATCAACTCACCATTCTAAATTGGAAATATTCACTTACAGTTATCCATTAGTTTTTACAACTGCAATTATGTGGATTTTTGAGGGTTTTGATAAATTTGCTATTCGAAAATGGGCTACTTTTAATGAATTAGGGCTATATGCAGCAGCATTTAAAGTTGTAGGTCTTCTTTTAATAATTCAAGCTGCTTTTGCTACTTTTTGGACCCCAGTTGCTTATGAAGCATACCAGAAGGATTCTAATAATACTGCATTTTATGCTAACATTTCAAGGATAGTTAGTTTTTTAATGATATTTGTGGGTATCGTTGTAATCATGATGAAAGATGTAATTATTATGTTATTAGGCGTTGATTATGAAAGTGCAAGTACTATGCTACCTTTTTTGGTGTTCATTCCTATTATGTACACTATCTCAGAAACTACAGTTATTGGTATAAATTTCCACAAAAAAGTTAAGTGGCATGTGGTTATAGCTTTTATTGTTTGTATAGCAAATATTATTGGGAATTATTTGCTAGTTCCGAAATATGGTGGGATGGGAGCATCAATATCCACTGGAATTTCCTACATTTTATTTTTTTCACTTAGAACATCAATTTCTTTACATTATTTCAAAGTAGCTTATGGATTAAGAAAAATTTATGCATCTATTGCAGTTTTAATTTCTTTTGCTAGCTATACGATATTTCCTTACCAATTGATAAATGTGCAGATTGTTGGTTTGGCGGCAATGGGGTTGACTACAATTATTTATCTAAAAGATATAAAAAGATTGATTAGCTTAAGAAAAGGAGTGTCTTGATGAAAGGAATAATATTAGCTGGTGGCTCTGGTACGCGCCTTTATCCACTCACAAAGGCTATTTCAAAACAAATTCTACCTATTTATGATAAGCCAATGATATATTATCCCTTATCTGTTTTAATGCTAGCAGGGATAAAGGAAGTGTTGATTATTTCTACTCCTAGAGATTTAGGAGTATTTGAGGGACTTTTAGGAGATGGTAGTGGAATTGGTATGGATTTTAAGTATGCTGCTCAGGAAAGGCCCAATGGTCTTGCAGAAGCGTTTATTATTGGTGAAGAATTTATTGGCAACTCTCCGGTTGCGCTTGTATTAGGAGATAATATTTTTTATGGGTCAAATTTTGGTAATCGTCTAAAAGAAATGTCGAAATTAAAAGAAGGAGCATCCATATTAGGATGCTTCGTGAAAGATCCAAGAGCTTATGGAGTTGTTGAAGTTGACGAAAAATCAAAAGCGATTTCCATTGAGGAAAAGCCAGTGAATCCTAAATCGTCATTTGCTGTTCCAGGATTATATTTCTTTGATAATAATGTTGTAAACATTGCAAAAAATGTAAAACCTTCACCTAGAGGAGAGAAAGAAATTACATCAGTTTTAAATCATTATCTTGAAAGTGGATTACTAAACGTTGAGCTTGCTGGGCGAGGACTAGCATGGTTAGATACTGGGACACATGAATCGTTACTTGAAGCTTCAAATTTTGTAGAGGCTGTACAGAAACGACAAGGTCTTTATATCTCTTGTATTGAAGAAATTGCTTTTCGTAAAGGATACATCGATCAAAAACAATTGGGAAAATTAGCTGAACCTTTACTGAAAACAGAGTATGGGCAATATTTAAGAGAAATCGCTAGTTCGGCAGGTAAAAAAGAGGTGAACTTATCCCAATGAAAATTTTAGTTACCGGTGGGGCAGGTTTTATTGGTGGGAACTTCGTTCAATTTATGGTCGATAAATATCCTCAATATGATATTTACAATTTAGATTCGTTAACATATGCGGGGGATTTAACTAAACATAAACATATTGAGAAGAAAGATAATTATTATTTTTTAAAAGCTGACATTCGTGACCGAGAAACAATCACAGCTCTTTTTGAAAAAGAAAAATTTGATTATGTTGTTCATTTTGCAGCCGAAAGTCATGTTGATCGTTCAATTACTGACCCAGGAATCTTCGTTCAAACGAATGTACTTGGAACACAGGTTTTATTAGATGCATCAAGAGCGATTGAAGTAACGAAATTTGTGCATGTATCAACAGATGAAGTATATGGTGAATTAGATTTTGATCTAGATACATTTTTTACAGAAGAAACACCGTTACAACCGAATAGCCCATATAGTGCAAGCAAGGCATCATCTGACTTATTAGTTAGGGCATATCACGAAACATATGGTTTACCTATAAATATCACTCGTTGTTCCAATAATTATGGGCCATATCACTTTCCAGAAAAATTAATTCCATTAACAATTTCTCGTGTCTTAAACGACCAAAAGGTACCAGTTTATGGGGATGGAAAAAACATTCGTGATTGGTTACATGTAATTGACCATTGTGCTGCGATTGATTTAGTTATGCATGAAGGTGTAAATGGAGAAGTGTACAATGTTGGTGGACATAATGAACGAACAAATTTAGAGGTTGTTAAGACAATAATTAAAACTTTAGGGAAATCAGAAGAATTAATTGAGTTTGTTAAGGATCGTTTAGGACATGATAAGCGTTATGCAATTGATCCTACCAAGTTGGTGAATTTAGGTTGGAGACCTACGTATAATTTTGAAACAGGAATTGCTCAAACTATTCAATGGTATCTTGATAACAAAGAATGGTGGGAGCAGATTATTAGTGGCGATTATCAGAATTATTTTGAGAAGCAATACAGCATTGATAAATAGACGAGAAAGTGAAATTGATTAAAGTTTTCTAATTTGGAAGAGGTATTGTTAAGATGAAAATTACGATCGCTGGAACAGGTTATGTAGGATTATCAAATGCTATATTACTGGCTCAACACAACGAAGTAATTGCATTAGATGTTATCCAAGAGAAAGTAGATATGATCAATAATAAGAGATCTCCAATTATAGATAATGAAATAGAAGAGTTTCTATCAACAAAAGAATTGAACTTAACCGCAACAACTGATAATTATAAAGCATTTAAAGATGCTCAATATGTAATTATCTCTACACCTACCAATTATGATCCAGAAAAGAATTATTTTAATACACAAACTGTTGAAGCTGTTATTGCTAACGTTCTATCCATTAATCCAAATGCAGTGATGGTTATTAAGTCTACAGTTCCGGTAGGTTATACAGAAAAAGTACGAGAAAAATTCGATACTGAAAACATTATCTTTTCTCCAGAGTTTTTAAGAGAAGGTAAAGCATTATATGATAACTTATACCCTTCAAGAATTGTTGTTGGAGAACAGTCTGAAAGAGCTAAAGTGTTTGCTGATTTATTAGTTGAAGGCGCTCTTAAAGAAAAAATAGATGTGTTATTTACGAATTCTACAGAAGCTGAAGCTATAAAGCTATTTGCAAATACTTATCTTGCAATGAGAGTGGCATTTTTCAATGAGTTAGACTCATATGCAGAAATTAGAGGCCTTAATACTAAACAAATTATTGATGGTGTGGGTCTAGATCCGAGAATAGGTGGTCATTATAATAATCCATCCTTCGGTTACGGAGGGTATTGTCTTCCTAAAGATACAAAGCAATTACTGGCTAACTATGAAGATGTGCCCAATAATATCATGGCAGCAATAGTAGATTCGAATAGTACAAGAAAAGATCATATCGCGGAAATGATTATTCAAAGGAGTCCTAAAATTGTAGGCATATACCGACTTACAATGAAAATGGATTCTGATAATTTTAGGCAGTCAGCAATTCAAGGTGTTATGAAGCGCATTAAAGCAAAGGGAATTGAAGTTGTTGTGTATGAACCAGCACTTCATGAAGATACTTTCTTTAATTCTAGAGTAATAAATAATTTTGAGGAATTTAAGAGAGTATCAGATGTAATTGTTGCGAATCGATTATCTGATGATCTACGTGAAGTAGAGGATAAAGTATATACTAGGGATTTATTTAGTAGGGATTAGTGAAAATATACCCGCTGAGCCAGAGGCTTGGCGGGCTTATTTGGTTTCATCTACAGACATATAAAAGGAGTATGTAATTAATATCATACCTCCTAGGGAGGAGGGAGCATGGGGACGTACCTTTTGCTCCCTTCGTGTTACGAAGTTTTTGAGAAGATGGACGATTCTTGGTATCTTTGGAGAATCTTATGCAGTCTTTAGGTTTAGGAGTAGATGGTAATGTGCTATTACCCTGGGTTTCGGGTGAATATATGTTACAAGATAAAGTTAGACGCACGGAGTTCAATTTAAGTAATCACATACAAGGGACGACACCGTAGACGGTTCTCGTGTCTTCTTCGAGAGTGGAAACTGAAGCAAGGATGGGGGACGTACCCTTAGCTACTTTAGAATAAAGGAGACTGTACTGTATAGATTATACACTCGTAGTGATGTCTCGTTTGTTGTGTTCTTAAATTCACTCTGTCCTCGTTACCAAGTTATATGGGATTAGAGAAGGATTTAATAGTTTCTAAAAGAGTACAATTTAAGTTTATTAAGATTAGTAGGTGTTGAATTTGTCGGATCAGACTCTAAGCGGAAGTAAGCAGGAGCATGTTTCAAGGGATTTTAAGGATCCCAATTTACGAAGATGGATTATTATTTTTACTTTAATTGCTGTTGCTATTACGATTCTAGCCACTGTCCCATATTTTATTCTTTCAGAAGGAACGATTAAGGAAGATTTTAATAACCTCTTTCTAACAAACGAGAATATTGATGAAAAAGGGAAAGACGCCCCAAAGACTGAACTGACGAACCCAGAAGCAACTATAAGTTTCATAGCAGCGGCCATAGCATTGAGCAGTTTGCTCATAGCAGGAATCGGAGTTTATGTCACGTACTTCTTTAGTGACCGGGTTTATCAAATTTCCAAGAGGGCTGAGGAAACAGCGGACACTGCTACAAATATTGCTGAAAAGAGTGCCCTAGCTGCCGAAAAATCTGCTCTGAACACAGAGAAGGAAGTGAACCTTGCTTCTGCCCAACTCTTAACTGAACAAATAGAAAGATTTTATGATCGCTATCCGGCTAGCATTCGGCTTATGACCAGGATGGACACACTGATTAAAAGTGGAAATGAAATTTTACTTTACGATTTCCGCTGGTATTATCGAAAAGCTCAACAAGATGAAATTGATAAGGTATTTCTTCTCCAAAAGAAGTTTTTAAAAGATGAAAGACAGGCGGCAGAAGACTGGGAATTTATAAAGAAATACACACGCTCGTTTTATGAGGACGTTGCAAAGGTAACTGGGCCTGTTTACATAACTGATGAGGTGATATTCTCTAAGCTTAGTTATCCTGAACGCTTAACTATTTATCAATACTATTTAGAACAATTCGCTTTACCATTAATAAATATTTCTCTTGATCTCTTTGATAATAGCAAGTCCCATCTTTTATTTATGAGTTTGTATAGAAAGATGCAGTCTTACGAAACCTATCTTGTTTCCTTATCAGAAGAAATGAAAAAGTTTACTGCTGGGTTGCAACATAGTGAGATTATAGACAATCCACGCAATCGTATAGAGTACATGCATCAATTATTGAAGCTAAAAAAACAAGCAACATTGAATATGGTCAAAGATTCGGTAGAGTATACGAATGCAGTTAATGAATTGGCTACGAAGCAAAGGTTAAAAGCGTTGTTAACTCTTAAGGAACTTGGAGAGAGTGAAGAAAAATTCACGGATTTATTAATGAAGCTAGATGAAGAAGTAATCTATTCTTTAGAGAAAGAAATACATCCCCATTTTAGCGAACTGATTACGAGGCTAATCGACAAAAATTCTGAAATCCAGTTGTTCATTGAGGAATTTCAAGAAAAGCTAACTGTTGAAGCAGAGGGACTGCCTGATTATACGTTTACTGGTTTGGAGAGGGTAGAGAGGTAGGGTTGAAGCAAGGGGACGTTGATAGTAGAACGTAGCCTTTGCTTCTTTTGTTTTATTCGGCAATTGGGATGAATTATTCTTGTTAAAAGAAAGATCTGTCTCAGGTCTATTACAGATATGATACAATTTAAATAGTATTTTATTGGTAGGTGATATGGAGTGTATTGTACTGAATGTGGAGAACAGAATGAACAGACTGCAAACTTTTGCTTTAATTGCGGTAAGAAGATCAATAAAAGAACCGTATTAGATTCGGAAAAAATGGTATTAAGCGAGGACAATACAGTAACTAAAGGCACTGATAATGAAGAGTTGAATTTTTTAAAAGGGTGCTTTATATTCTCTACTTTAACCCCTTATATAATTATGCTTATTTTTGGATTGGACCCTATGCTATCCAAGGTGTTCATATTAATACTATTATTGACCAATGGTGTAGTAGCATACATGCTCTCAAGGGAGTTACATAAGCCTACATGGTTAATAATTTTATATAGCATATTAGCAATATTCTCTATAATAAATTTAATTCCATTTATTGGATTACTAACTGATGTAAGTAAAACTGTAAGAAAAGATAACTCTTTTCAAAGGTGAAAACAGGTAGGGACGGGACCACCGTCCCTACGTCTCCCCATGGGAGCAATTAGGGGAGATGGTTAAGAGCTATGAAGGATTTCATTTCCAGATGAAATTTTTTGATGAGACGGATGATGTGGAATAGGACCAGCTTTAGAGCGAACGCCGCAGCATACGACATTGAGTCTAAAAAGAATCCTTTGGTGTTGTATCTCTTCATTGGTGTATACTCGTGTATGGAAAACTTAATTGCTGTAATAAATAAAATCCCAATAGGGTTCGCCCTATTGGGAGTTCGAGTACCAATTTTTCATGAAAAGGTCCACAACTTATCCAGAGCTCCTCAAGCTTTTCATGCTTAAAACGAAGGTTACCAAGATCTTGATTTTACACAAAAGATAAAGTTTTAATTTAGTTTAAAATAAAATCTGGATGGTTATTGATCGTACCCGTATATACAGTCGTACCATTTCGAGTCGTTTTCTGTAAGTATACTATATCCCAAAAGACACTTTGCATTTTCATGGTAGCATTATCTATATGAGTTAGCTTGCCATCAGTTCTTATTTCCCTTTTCCTGCTTGCATTTATTTGGGCATCAATTCCAACTCCAAAATCACCTTTTTCTAAGGTCCCTTCAAGAGTAATAAAAACCTCACGTCTTATTAATTTATCATCTAATTCATAATAGCTCTTTGCTACTCCATTTCCTTTGACTCCTATAGTCTTGATTCCTCTACCTTCTAGAGTAGGTTTATCTTTGGCAAACTTCGGGTCAAAAACCATTGTCAAATTTCCAAGGTCTTTATGAAAATAAGTTAACTCCGTTCTGGCATTAAACGGAATGTCTAACACTGTATAACGGCCGACCGCCTTATTTGGTAAGGCCGCTTCTCCTCCAAACACATATAAACTATCCATCTTTATCATATAGTTAAGTACAGCGTTATTACTATCAACAGGATGAGTCAATAAAATAGGCATGAGTTCTTTTAACGCTAGTCCACTTCCACTAAGTGCATCTGGAAAATTGGTCCCACTTGCTATTCCTGTTTTTTTCACTCCAGGGAAGTAGGTATTTGCAATTGCTAAAGATGTATCATATCGATTGCTGCCCGCTACCCTCTCCACGACAATATCTTTATTTTCTAAATACTTTTGTGCTTGATTTGGTACCGCAGCGTCACCACCAATAATGGTTACTTTTGAAATAGAATGTGCTTCTATGTAATCTTTTATTTCTTGGTTCAAATCGTTTGAATTTGTATTTAATAGAATAGGAGTATGGCGTATAGCTGCATATGGTACGATTGATAATGCATCTGCGAAATTATTGCCGCTCGCTAAGATAACTTCAGGTGGACTTGTGCTTACGCGATCAGCGATTTTTATCGAAGTATCAACTCGATTAACCCCGCCAATACGTTCTACACTAAAATGTTTTTTTAGTGCATTTTCTACATTTTTTGAAACAGCCATCTCTCCACCAAGGATGAGGACTTTTCCGTTACTCTTCAACACCCGTTCAGCTTCGGTAATGACCTTACTTACTTTACTATCATCTACTAAAATAACATTTCCATTTAAAGTATTGCTTAATACTCCTCCCGCCAACGAATCAGGAAAGTTATTCCCGCTTGAAACAATCACATAATCCAGTCTATTAGCTGGAATACGCATTGAAAATTCCAAGCTCGTGTCATAACGATTGTCCCCGGCAATACGATCCAATTCCTGAGCAGATGCGTCTGTTGGGAATATGGACAATGCTAAAAATGCTAAAAATAAGAAAAATACCCTGTTCAAAATTTGTTCCCCCTCAAATTAAATACTTTAATAAATAGTAGGTAAGCAGTTTGTTACTTCCCACAAGTCTGTAAAAATGTTACTAGTAAAATGGTGTTGAAAAATATCATTCGCCAGAACCCACAAAGGCCTGATGAAAAAAGGATGGTATTACACCCAGCCTTAAATCAAGGAATAAAGGCGGAAATCCTTCCTAACATATAAAACTCTCTCCTCCTTTTATTTATAGTAAAAAACCTCCGCAATACTTAATACCTATGTTAAACATAAATTCGCCATTTTTCTACAAAATTCCCATAATTGTTATATTTAAGGGAAGCGTAGGGACGACCTTTTGCTTCTTTCGTGTTGCGAAAGATGTATAAGGGCGTACCCTTTGCTTCTTTTTGATTTTCATAGGTGGGAAGGTTTCTCAAGTCATGAGAAAAAGATTTAAATAAAGTATGAGTCCCAGGAGTTAGTTTCTGGGAGGGACTGGGTTGAATATACAATGGGGGAGGCACAAGGATTCACTTCCATTTAGAAGAACTTACCCAGAATAAAAAGTGGCTACTCCTAGAAATATGAAATCCAAATAGGGCGCACCCTATTTGGATTATTAGTTTGGATGAAACACCGTCCCGATGTTTCTACGATTATGATTAGAAACGCTATGATGACAGGCTACAAACTAATAATGTGAATGATATAATAGTAAAATAGTTATATTCTGGGGCTGCATAGATATTATGCATCCTTATTATTAATATAGGAAAGCAGAGTGATAATAATGGATTCCATAAGGCAGTTTATGGAGGACCATTTGCAAGAGATTTTAGAGGATATCAAGTTTCTGGTCGAATGTGATTCTCCATCATTAAATAAAAAACTCGTAGACCAGTGTGGAGAGAGGATCCAGGAGCTTTTATCCCGCTACTTTGGTAAACGGGCAGAGGTGATTGAAGAAGAGAAATACGGAGATCATTTAAAATTTGAATACGGGGAAGGAGGCGAAACAATCTTAATCCTTTCCCATTTTGATACAGTATGGGAGCCTGGAGATTTAGAGTTTAAAATCCAGGGCGATCGTGCATACGGGCCTGGCATCCTGGATATGAAGGGAGGCCTTGTACAAGCGATTTGGGCAATAATAGCCATTAAGGAACTGAAAATTCCGTTCTCAAAGAAGATTGTTTTCCTTTTTACCAGTGATGAAGAGGTGAGCAGTCCGAAATCACGCTATGTCATTGAAGAGATAGCGAAGGATTGTGATTATGCATTAGTTACGGAACCACCTGTTGTTCGGACGGGCGCCTTAAAGACGGAAAGAAAGGGTTCAGCGCGCTATTATATTGATATTACAGGCAAGGCTGCCCACGCTGGCAACAACCATCATGAAGGAGCTAGTGCTATTCAAGAGGCTGCCAAGGCCATCGATTTTTTAGAGTCATTAACAGATTACGAAGTTGGAACCACCGTCAATGTGGGATTTGTTAAAGGCGGAGGCAAGCTTAATGTCGTGGCTGACCATGCAGAGATTGGCATCGATGTCCGAGCGGGAACAAGTGAAGAACAAGAAAGAATCGATGAAATAATTCATGGGCTGACACCTTTCACAGAGGGGACAAGTCTCGACGTTAGAGGAGGCGTCTCCCGCCCGCCGATGGAACGAAATCAAGATACGAAAGATCTATTCCAGACCGCCAAAGAAGCAGCAAAAGAAGAAGGCATCAAGTTAAAAGAAGCTTCTGTTGGGGGAGGAAGTGATGGAAACCTCACAGCCAGTATGGGAGTCCCAACCTTAGACGGCCTAGGTACCATTGGAGATGGAATCCATGCAAGAAACGAACACATAATCATCAGTCAAATCCCTGAACGAGCAGCCTTTTTCTCTAACCTGCTGATTGGTATTGGGACGAATGACGGGGCATAGGGACGTACCTTTTGCTTCTTTCGTGTTACGAAAGATGTATAAGGGCGTACCCTTTGCTTCTTTTTGATTTTTCATAGGTAGGGCTGTTTCTCGTGACATATGGGATAGTCTAAAAGATAGTTTTACCCAAGGAATAAGTGCCTGTTTTATCTGAAAGATCAATCTCCTATATTCCTGAGTTTAAGCTAAAAGCAGGTAAGAATTATAAAATTTGAAAAACACCAAGTTATTCAGTGTTAACAGAACAACTTGGTGTTTTCTTATATTTATTTTCTAAGTTTTTTAATAACAAAGATGGTTATTCCCAGGAAGATTATGAGAGCTATGATTGGAACGATATATACTAAAAAGATAAATGAATATATACTTTTCTTTGTCTGCTCATTGACATTAGGATGCTCAGGAGTACTATCATTTTCACCAATGATCTCATTAGTAGGTAAAACATAGACATTTGAATTTTGGCTCCCCACAATTAAATGGTCATTCATAAGGACAGGTCCAGAGGGCGACAGCTTTCCGCCTAAATATTTCTTTCCTAGTAACTCACCATTTTCCACATTAAAAGCATAAACCAGACCTTTGGTATCTGTAAAATATACTACTCCTTTATCTGCTACTGGTGGTACCTTGTTTACATTACTTTTATAGGCCCAAAGCTTTTCTCCTGTTTTAGCATCATAGGAATAAAAAGTTTCGTTAATTGGGCTCCCAACGAATATTTTTCCTTCATATACAATAGGTGCACCAGATTTGTTATTGGAAACCATAGGACCAATACCGAGACTATCTTTCCAAACAACTTCTCCAGATTTAATATCCATAGCATAGATTACATGATTCGGTAATGACAGAGGAGGTTTGTTAATGAAGTCTCCTATTGCAAGTTTAATCATTTGTTTATAGGCTTGGATTGTTCCTTTTCTTTCGTATACTTCTCTCACACTTAATATTTTATCAGTTCGTTCTAGTGCTGTTGTTATTACTAAATTTTCAAAAATAGCCGGTGGTACATCATCTAAGCCCGCATATACATTATTAAATTCAGTCTCCCATAATATTTGCTTAGTAGTTAAATCAATCCCAAAGAAACTGTATGGATGGGGAAGACCGCCACCAACATATAATATTCCATCCTTTATGTTAGGTGAAGACATGCTAACTACATGACCTAATTTTAATTTCCATTTTTCCGTACCACTTTTGGGGTCAACAGCATATAGATGCTTATCACCTGTAGTTATAAAAACAGTACCATCATAATACGCAGGGGTTGGCATTACTTCACCTTTTGTTTCAAAAGTCCATAAAATCTCTCCTGATTTAGGATCTAGACTCATCAGCCCACTTTTCCCTGTACCTCTCGTCCCATCTTCTTGATAGAAACGATTTCCGAAACCAACAAATAATTGATTGTTTACATATATAATTTCAGAATGAATCCAATTGGGTGCTTTTGTTTGCCAGTTCATTTTTTTATTAATTAAATTATAAGAGTATATGTCTCCAGAATTATGATTTCCTATGAAAACATTATTTCCAACAACAACTGGAGTTGAACGAACTTCATCACTGGTATTAATAATATCTTTTAATATAGAATCGAACTCACTGTGGTAAACTGGATTATTCTCAGGGTTCAATCTGTATTGGCTCCATTCTGAAGGACCGAAATCATCAGCAAATACAGGTAAAACACTAACCATGGTACCAAATACCATAAGGCATAATAAAAGAAAAAGCTTATGTATTCTAGAAAAAATCTTCATTATTTCCCTCCTGACTTATGAAGAGAAGCGTGGGGACGTACCTTTTGCTTCTTTCGCCTTACGAAATTTCTGAGAAAAGGTCGATTCCTGTAAGAACCAACATAGTGATTAGACTATAACAATCAATTTTCAATTACAACAAATGAAGCGTGGGGACGTACCTTTTGCTTCTTTCGTCTTACGTGATTTCTAATAAAATGGACGATTTCTAGGTATTTGTGGATGTCAAAATAGTTTGCTGACGGTTAGGTTGTCCTGGTATTGATGGTTTTATTACTATATGAAACCATCCATGATATATGCTGATGCAAGCAAGCAGATTCTTGGTATAGAGATAAAGCTTTTTAATTTAAGGCCATCAACTAAGATTGATGAGGAAGGACGAAGTATGTCTATACTCAAAACAATCCATTGGTAAATACCATAGAAGAAATTACTTTCGCAATGGAAGAATTAAATAGATCAAAGCTACAGCCTCCAATTTGACTGTTGGTTTTTAGCTAAACAATATTCTCATTTTATAATTAAGAGTTTCTCTGTTTGATTTGCGTTTTTGTTTCTGCAGTTATATATCAAATGAGACAATGAGATACAGGAATGAGACACATGAGTCCCTATGTCTCAAACGGGACAATCGGAAGGTTTTCACGAAAAAAGGCACGTTGAGCGGTGTTTATTAGCTCATCGTGCCTTTTAATTTTTGGTTCTTATTCCAATCTATTTTTATTTTGCATAACTGTAGAAACTTCACGTTTTTACCGTTACCTATATTAGCTATACAATTGGGCAATGCAAATGTATCTTTTTAATTTAAATAATATTCTAAATATTCACTGTTGACTGAATAAATGTTAATGTGTATCATATATCATATATCATATATGATTTGAATTTTAAGGAGCGGCGAGTCTCGTATGTACAGAACAAAAAAAGAAATGATTTATCAAACGCTTAAAGAAGAAATACTTAATGGTCAATACGAATTTGGTGAAAAGCTTGTTATCAGTCGTCTAGCTATTAGATTCGAAAGTAGTGAAATTCCAGTTAGGGAAGCGATTAGTCAATTGGATTCTGATAAGCTGATCGAGTTTAAACCTCATGTTGGTGCGGTTGTCAGCACGTTATCGTCTAAGGATATTCAGGAGATTTTTGAATTGCGGGTAGAATTGGAAGGGCTTGCAACCCGATTGGCAGTAGAAGGTTTGAAGGAAGACCACTTAGTGGAGTTGAGGGAGATTTTAGACGATTCAGTTGTGGCATTCGGAGAGAAGGACTACAGCGAATATGAATCCTTGAATGTTAAGTTCCACAATAAGATTTACTCTGCTTGTAATAACCAGCTATTGATCCGAACGATTGACGACCTTTGGGCAAACACTAAACGCTACCCATCGTTATTCAAAGGGAATGACGAACACATTCAGGCGTCAGTTGAAGAGCATGAGTTGATTTACAATGCATTGTTGGAGAAAGATAGTATGCTTGCCGAAAGCTATATGATTAAGCATAAGACAAGGGCTGGAAGAGAAATCCTCAGGCGCAATCAAAGAGATTACTATGACAAGATCAATAGTCTTATCCCAAATCACAGTAGATGATTTACTTCTTAAGGAGGAAGGTTAAATGAGGTATTTACGTTTTGTTAAAAATGGTCAGAATTTATTTGGAGTGTTAGAGGGAGAAAGTATTAGACAACTAGATTCAGACTTTCTGAATGAATCAGCAAAGTTTACAGGAGAGGTATTCCAGCTCTCGGACGTGAAACTGCTTCCACCAGTAAATCCAGGTCAAGTTATTGCCATTGGCCTGAATTATGCACTCCATGCGGAAGAAAGCGGAAAAGCAATTCCTGATGAACCAATGATTTTTATGGTTTCTCCAACGGCTATCGTACCGGATGGAGAGGAAATTATTCTGCCTAATCTTGACCACCGAATTGACTATGAAGCAGAACTGGCTGTCGTAATCGGCAAGCAGGCAAAGGGTGTTAAAAAAGAAGAAGCACTGGATTATGTGTTCGGCTATACTGCCTGCAATGATGTGTCAGATCGTAATTTGCAAAAGAAGGATGGACAATTTACGAGAGCTAAGTCATTTGCCACCTTTAAACCGCTAGGTCCTGTAATTGAAACAGAATTAAATCCAAATAATGTTGAAATTAAATTAACGGTAAACGGTGAAGTTAGACAGCATTCAAATACTGATGACTTAATCCACGATATAGAATCTCTTATTGTGAAAGTTTCTGATGTTATGACATTGAATCCAGGTGACATTATCATAACTGGTACACCATCTGGAGTTGGACCGCTTAAGCCTGAGGATGAGGTAGTGCTTGAGATTGAAGGAATTGGAAAGTTAAGAAATAAAGTTGTGGATGGAACAAAAGAAGCAGGCCTTCAGGCAGAGGAGACTCATTCAGCGTAAAGAAATCATTTGGCAAAGGGGATCAAAATGAATATCAATCCAGAAAAGGTAAGGCATTTTTCCAATCAATTATTAATGAGTGTGGATGTACCTCAAGAAGAGGAAGAAATCATTACTGAAGTTTTACTGGAAGCAGATTTAAGAGAGATACATAGCCATGGTTTTTTAAGGCTTCCCATCTATATAGAGCGGATCCAAAAAGGGATGATTACTAATAAGGTTGATATAAACGTAGAGCAGGAAAACCCTGTACTGGCTCTTCTGGACGGAAATTATGGGGCTGGGCAAGTTGTTGCATACAAAGCTATGGAAAAATCGATTGAAAAGGCAGAAGAATCCGGTATTGGATTAGTCGCTGTTAAAAATAGCAACCATTTTGGAATCACGGCTTATTATTCTTTGATGGCGGCTAAGAAAGATAAAATTGGGATTGTCATCAGCAATGTTTCACCGCTAATGCCTGCGATTGGGGGAGCAGAAAAGGTAATCGGCAATAACCCGATTTCAATTGCAGCACCATCTGCTGAGGGAGATCCTATCGTTTTGGATATGGCGTTAAGCAATACTGCTTTTGGCAAAGTTTTGTTTGCAAAAGAAAAGAATCAGTCAATCCCTGAAGGCTGGGGTGTAGATGCCAAGGGCTTACCTACTACTGATCCGGATGATGTCATAAATGGTGGTTTCCTTTCTCCTGTTGGCGGGCCAAAAGGCTTTGGTTTAGCACTTATGGCAGAGATTTTAACTGGAGTTCTTTCCGGCGGGCATTTTTCGAAAATGATTCCTTCAATGTACGATTTGAACCAGAAACAATCTATTTCGCATTTCATGCTGACAATTGATATCAAACAGCTGGTCCCTTTAGAGATTTACTATAGCGGGATAAAACAACTCGTTTCTTACATTAAAAACTCGAAAAAAGCAGCTGGAACGGACCAAATATACCTGCCCGGTGAAATAGAGTTTTTGAAGGAGAAGAAGAATTTGGAGGCTGGAGTTCCAATGGAGGAGCAAACCTTCCATAACTTAAATGAATTAGCTAAGAATCTTGGAGTTGAAGGACTTAACGTATAGAGTCGATGAAATTTTTATAAGGAGGAAGAGGATGACAATGAATGATACAGTATTGTCTCAGCAAAACACCAAAGAAGAGACTAAGTTTAAAGTCATTGATACAGACGTCCATCATGATATAGCATCTGTACAGGATTTGGTTCCCTATTTATCAGATCATTGGAAGCGTTATATCACAGAATACAATTGGAAGCCGATTAAAACTACTCCTTTCCACCAAGTCCGCAGCGGTACGAAATATAGAGGAGATTCATTCGGTGAAAATAAAAAACCGCCAGGATCCGATTTTGACCTATTAAAAAAGCAACTGTTGGATGACCACGAAATTACCTATGCTGTTCTTGGCGGATGGTTTCATGAAGCGACTGTTGCCACAGGCTGGTTTGAGTTTGCGGCAGCGAGAGCATCTGCTTACAATGACTATACAATTGAACAATGGCTTAATAAGGATAAACGATTACTGGGTTCAATAACGATTCCGGCTGATCCGACAGCAGCTGTCCGTGAAATTGAGCGAGTCGGCTCGCATCCGCAAATGGTACAGGTCATGTTGTCCATCGGGAACTTTGCCTGGGGAGATCCTTACTATCATCCAATCTTTGAAGCTGCTAATCGCCATGGGCTGGCAATTGGTATGCATTTGTCAGCAGATATTAATTTCCAGGGCGGAGATTTCCTCAGGTACTATGTTGCTTGGCGTGCCGCACATCCTCAAGCCTATATGACACAAGTCATCAGCCTTATTACAAATGGAGTTTTTGATAAATATCCAGATTTGAAGGTTGCTCTTATTGAGGGTGGGTTTGAATGGGTTCCATTTATGATGAATAGGATGGATGCAGCTTATAAGGGACTCAGACAGGAAACGCCTTGGGTCAAGCGTATGCCAAGCGATTATTTCCGGGATAACATGAGATTCAGTACCCAGCCATGGCATGATATTTCTGCCAAGCATTTCTTAGATATCATTGACATGATGGGGACGGATAAAATGCTGATGTTCTCAACTGATTATCCGCATTGGGATTTCGATGCCCCAAAACGTACATTGCCTCCTAAGATTTCTGATGATTTAAAAAATAAAATACTTTATGAAAATGCTAGAGAGTTATATAAGCTGTAGTGTTGACAATTCATTTTAAAAGGAGGGAGTCTCTTTGAAATATACCGTTTGTAAAGCAGAGGAATTAAAGACAGGACAAATGAAAGCCTTTACAGTTGAAAGGAAATCCATTGTTGTCATTCGGTCACAGGATGGTGAAATATACGCACTGCGAAATGTTTGCCCGCATAAAGGACCTGCCCTTTCTGACGGTTCGCTTGATGGAACGTGTATGGCATCAGAACCTGGCGAGTACAACTTGGAAAAAGTCGGAGAAGTGATCAAGTGTCCTTGGCACAATTGGGAATTTGACATTAAAACCGGATGCTCACTGTTTGATCCAGAAAATGTGCGCGTTAAAACCTTTGAGGTCCTAGAGGAAGAAGGAACTGTTTTTGTCCAGGTTTAATAAATACCACCTATCACTATTAAAGTGTCAGAAGGTGCAATGCTCTCTATTAACAGGCTGGAAGAGGTGATTACATGGGGAAACTAGACGGCAAAGTAGCCCTAGTAACTGGTTCTGCCGGTGGACTAGGATTGCAGATTGCTATTCATCTAGCGGAAGAAGGGGCGAAAATCATCCTGAACGACGTGAATGAAACGCTAGTGAAGGAATCAGCATCAAAATTGGAAGCGGAATACGAAGTTGGTTACGTTGTTGGCGATGTCTCCAATAAGGCTGACGTCACGAGGATGTTTGCTCAAATTATTGATGCATTCGGCAAAATTGATGTTTTGGTAAATAATGCAGGAGGAAGCCTGCACACCCCTCGTGTTCTTGAGGAAATCGAAGAAGAGCACTGGGATAAGGTGCTCGGTGTGAATTTAAAGGGTACTTTCCTGACCTCACAGGCTTTTGTCAAGTACACGAAAGAACGCGGCGGTGGGAAAATCATCAATATGTCGTCCATTGGTGGAAGAACAGCCAGTTTAATTACAGGTGTAGCTTATGCAGCAGCCAAAGGAGGAGTCATCAACTTTTCAAGGAGGCTGGCAAAAGAAGTAGGGGAGTTTGGAATCAATGTTAACGTCATAGCCCCTGGATTAATCATAAGTGGAGAACGAATGCATCACTTATTTTATGAAGAAAACTCAGAGGAACAAAGGAAACAAACTTTATCGGAAATCCCGTTAAAAACTCTGGGGGAAAAGGAAGATATCGCTAAGGCCGCTGTTTTTCTTGCTTCAGATGACTCACGCTATATGACTGGTGCTGTACTTGACGTCAATGGCGGAAGGTTCATGGGATAACAATGGGAGCGCGAAAGTCTAATCAGTTATAACTATTTCGAACGTGCTTATAATTTTTCCGCTAGACTTTTGCCTAAAGCCGACCAGGGAGGTAGTAATATTGTTTAAAGTCGTATCTTCATCCCCTACATTTGGATTGTATTCAAAGGATCCGATTGACCTACTCAAATCAAAAGGATGCCAGGTTCAGATTCTGCCAAAAGATATTACTTCAAATGAAGAGGAATTCGCAAAAGCTCTTTCAGATGCTGATGCCTTAGTTGTAGGAGTAGAAAATATTACCCAAGAAGTCTTAAAGTATGCGACAAAATGAAAGGTCATTGCTAAACATGGGGCAGGAGTGGACAATATTGATCTTAATGAGGCAGCAAAGAGAGGTATTCTTGTGGCTAATGCCCCTGGTGCTAACAAGCATGCTGTAGCGGAGCTGGTATTTGGTTTATTCCTTTCAATTGCCCGGCAGATTCCCTTTTCTGTTCAAGAAGTAAAAGAGAAAAAGTGGCCTCGTGTTGTAGGCAATGAAATATTTCAAAAGACTCTTGGTGTTATTGGCACTGGAAGGATTGGAAAGGAAGTCATCCGTCGCGCGCAGGGCTTTAATATGAAGGTGCTCTGTTATGATGTCTACCAGGATAAACAGCTTGAACAGCAAGGCATAGGAAAATATGTAACTATTCATGAATTGCTGAAGCAGTCTGACTTTATAACTATTCATACAGATTTAAACCAAGGGACCAAAGCAATGATCGGAGAGAAAGAACTTTCTTACATGAAGAATAACGCTTTCCTTGTTAATACCGCACGCGGGGGAATTATTGATGAGAATGCCTTGTATCAAGCTCTCAAGGCAGGGTTAATAAAAGGTGCGGCAATGGATGTATTTGAAACAGAACCATTGCTTGATTCCCCATTGCTAGAGCTGCCAAATTTCATCGCAACTCCTCATATGGCTGGATATACTGAAGAAGCATTAAGAGAGGTTGGAATGCTGACAGCCAAAAATGTCATAGACGTGCTGGAAGGCAAGCGGGCTGATTATCTTGTTACCTCATAAATAATATAGAGGAGAATTGGATGTTAGATATTTCAAAACGTCTAAAAGAAAAACAAAAAGAATCCTTACGCTTGTTAAAGGAGTTTGTCGAGAGAGAGTCATTTTCCCATGACAAAGATGGAATTGATGAATTAGGTGCTCATCTTAAAAAGATATTTTCGAAATATCCAATCACAGCAGAAAGCTTGATAGAAGAGCATTATGGAAATCATCTGCGGTTTCAGCGTGGTACCGGTGAAAAGCAAATCTTATTGCTAAGTCATCTAGATACCGTATATCCCAAAGGATCAATCAAGAAAATGCCCTTTCGAATAGAAGGCAACAAGGTTAAAGGGCCGGGAGTCATTGATATTAAGGCGAGCTATGTCATGGTTTATCATCTTTTTGAACTCTTGCAAGATATCAATCTGAGAGACTATCAAATCGTTTGGCTATTAACATCAGATGAAGAGATTGGTAGCCCTGCTGGCAGGGATGTAGTGAAAAAGGAAGCGGCAAAAAGCAGAGTAGTCCTTGTCCTTGAGCCAGCAACCGATGCCGGAGCTGTAAAAACATCAAGAAAAGGCGGAGGGAAATATACGATTGAAGTCAAGGGAATCTCTGCGCATGCAGGACTTAATCCGCAGGATGGAGCTAATGCGATAGAAGAACTGGCCTTTCAAATCACCAATATTGTCACCCTGGCGGACCATTCAAAGGGAACAACCATTAATACAGGTGAAATAAAGGGCGGTAACTTATTCAATGTAGTACCTGAATTTTCCAGAGCTGAAATTGATGTACGGGTCTCGGAATCAAGTGAAGTCCAAAGAATCCAGCAGGCCTTCGGCAACCTAAAAGCCCGAAACCCACGTACTAAACTCAATGTTTCGGGTTCTGTTTATCGGCCTCCTCTTATAAAAACGGAAATTACTGATCAACTTCTTCAAATAGTACAAAGGAAAGCGGATATTCTTGGCTTTTCTATTGATGAAGCAATGGTCGGCGGTGGGAGTGATGGGAACTATGCGGCTGAGACAGGAGTTCCCGTCCTTGATGGTCTAGGAGCTTATGGTGGAGGTGCACATTCTCCTGAAGAGTTTTTGTGGATTGACTCGCTGGCAGAAAGAACAGCCCTTCTATACTGTTTAATTGTTGAACTGATTAATATGGATACGACGTGGAGGTGACTTTGATGAAAAAAGAAGGACTAGTCAATTTAATTATGCTAATTTTAAGCATTTTCATGCTCTATATGGTGAATCAATTACCGGAGCCGAATGCTACACAAGAGTTGGGTCCTGGATTCTATCCAAAGCTGATTTTATATACGATCATATTCTTTAATGTTCTGCAGCTGTTACTATTGTTTTTTTCAAAATCGAAGGCCTCGAGTGACAACTCCGATTTTCAGCTAGGCCGATTTATAACAATGATTTCCATTATGACGGGTTACGTTCTGAGTCTCTCTTATATTGACTATAAAATTGGAACATTTTTATTGATTTTCTCACTTATGCTATTGCTCGGAGTAAAAAGCTATAAGCTGCTACTCTCAGTTTCAGCCATTTCTGTCGGTACGATTTTTCTGCTCTTTGAGATACTTCTCAATGTTCATATCTAACAAGAAAGGAGGTATGTTAAATGGAACAAGTGCTAGCACAAGTATTCGAAGTGCAAACTTTGCTTCTGGTGTTTGCTGGTGTTTTCCTGGGAGTTGTATTTAGTGCCATTCCAGGTTTAACGGCAACCATGGGGATAGCCTTATTGATTCCTTATACATTCAGTTTGCCTCAGGTCCCTGCTATAAGTATGCTGCTTGGTATTTATATTGGGGGAATGTATGGAGGATCCATTACAGCTATCCTGATTCGAACGCCGGGAACGCCTTCAGCCGCAGCTACCCTTTTAGATGGGTATCCGATGGCCGCAAAGGGACAAGCAGGGAAGGCGCTAAATTATGCTACTATAGGTTCATTTGTTGGCGGCATCTTAAGCTGCATCGTTCTAATACTGATTGCGCCCCAGCTCGCCGCTTTTGGTTTGAAATTTGGTCCTGCTGAATTTTTCGCCCTGGCAGTGTTTGGCTTAAGTATTGTCGGTACAATATCAGGTAAAAACGTTGTAAAGGGCTTGATGATAGCTGCTGTAGGTCTTATGATCGCAACGGTCGGAATGGATCCGATTGGTGGTGTAGCCCGGTTTACATTCGGTAGTGTGAACTTGACTAGTGGAGTTTCCTTCATTCCTGCTTTAATTGGTCTTTTCGCCGTTTCACAGGTCATTAAGGAAATAGAGGAAAAAGCTACAGAAGGGCTTAAGAAGAAAATTAAATATAAGCGTGAACGTATTTCGCTAAGAGAAACGTTCTCTTATTGGAAAGAATTCCTTCGTGCTTCTGCTATCGGTACTTTTATAGGAATCATCCCTGGTACCGGGACATCCATTGCAACATTTTTAAGTTATAACGAATCTAAGCGTTTTGCTAAGCCTGAAAGACGTAAGGAATATGGAACTGGGATTCCTGAAGGGGTTATTGCTACAGAAACTTCAAACAACGCGGTAACTGGTGGAGCTCTTATCCCTCTTCTTACACTAGGTATTCCTGGTGATGTGGTAACAGCTGTTATCCTAGGGGGACTATTGATTCAAGGTGTAACACCAGGCCCATTATTGTTCCAAAATAACGGTCCGCTGGTTTATAGCTTGTTCATTACATTAATTATTGCGAACATATTCATGCTGTTAATCGGGCTATTTGCTGTCAGGTTTGTAGGGAAAATAGTCGATGTTCCGAAGAATATATTACTACCAATTGTTGTAACTCTATGTTTCATTGGCAGCTACTCTCTATCCAATAACCTATTCGATGTCTGGATAGCACTAGTCTTTGGCGTAATTGGTTACTTACTTGAGAAATTCAATTATCCACTGCCGCCGCTTATTCTTGGGATTATTCTGGGGCCTATCATTGAGTCAAATCTACGAAGGACAATTATCGAATCAAGTGGGGATCTTACCGTTTTGTTTACAAGACCAATATCTGCAGTCTTTTTAGGAATAGCAATTGTGAGCTTTATTTATCCTCTGATCAAGGACTTTTGGAGAAGAACTAAAGGTAAAGACAGTTTGGAAGAAGATATTCCTGCTTAAGATTTAATGATTCACCAATAAGATAACATTTAAGGGGGAGAAATTGATGAAATTAGTATTTAAAAAATTAGCTGTTGTCGGATTTGCAGCCTTGCTCGCTGCAGGATGTTCAAAAAGTGATGTAACTAATAATGGGGAGGCTGCTGCAAGTTTTCCTGAGCGTGATATCGAGATCATCGTTCCCTATGCACCAGGAGGTACGACTGATACCGCATCCAGAGCCCTTTCATCAGTTATTTCCGAATATCTTCCGAACGACTACAATGTAACAGTTGTCAATAAAGAAGGCGGAGCTGGCGTTATTGGTACAACAGAGGTATTTAATGCAAAACCGGATGGCTATAAAATCGGCATGACAACGGTAGGGCCAATGACAATTAAACCGCATACAGACAAAACAGCCTATTCACCAGAAACAGTAAAACCAATCATTCAAGTAGTTGCAACCCCTAACGTCTTAGTCGTAAAGAAAGATGCACCATGGAAAACCTATGAAGAGTGGTTTGAATATGTGAAAGCTAATCCTAGCAAGTTTACTTATTCAACAACTGGTGCGGGTTTAACACAGCATATTACGATGGAAGCTTTTTCTGCAAAGACTGGCGCCAAGTTAAAGCACGTTCCTTATGAAGGAGGAGCACCAGCGCTAGCAGCATTGCTGGGTGGACACGTACAGGGTGCTGTTATTCAGACCGTAGAAGCAATGCCCCAAATTGAATCAGGTGAAATTCGTGCTCTCGTGAATACAGGGTCGTTTAAATCGTCTGGATTAGAAGATGTTCCATTATTAACGGAAAAAGGGGTCGATGTTGCTTCTGACGTTTGGACAGGGCTTATCGCACCGCCAGATACCCCGGAAGATGTCATAAATGTACTGCATGACTCTTTTAAGAAAGCATTAGAAGATCAAAAAGTTATCGATACATTTGCTAAGCTTGGAGTTCAGCCAAGCTATGCTGGTCCAGAAGAGTTCGCTAAGATTATGAAGAAAGACTATGATCTTAATAAAGAGGTCTTAAAGGCTGCGGGAATCATCAAGTAATCAAAGGACCAACTGAAGGAGAAAGAGCTGCTGTAGCTTTTTCTCCTTCTCATGTATGTAGGGTTAACCTAGAGTAGGGAGGCGGCGTTATGAATTTTTTATTGGATGTTATGGAAAATCACCGATCCGTTCGAAATTTTAGAGATAAAGATATATCTTCTGATCTTATGAATCAGATTTTTGAAGTCAGCCAATGGGCATCAACTTCTAATCACTTACAAGCTTATTCAGTCATCGTTATAAGAGAAAAGGATAGAAAGAAGTCTCTATCAGAATTGAGTGGTCATCAAGCCCATATTGCTGAATGTCCTGTCTTTTTGGTCTTTTGTGCAGATTTAAACCGTATTAAGCTAAGCCATGAATTTGAAAAAAAGTCTATGAATCTTAATCTTGTCGAACCTCTTTTAGTTGCCACTGTGGATACGGCATTATTTGGGCAAAACGTCCTCCTTGCTGCAGAGTCGCTCGGCTTGGGTGGTGTATTTATAGGTGGTATACGTAATAATCCTCAAAAAGTGTGCGATCTATTAAACATACCTGAACATGTTTTCCCGTTATTCGGGATGTGCCTTGGATACCCTGAAAAGGTCAATGAGCAAAAGCCTAGAATGCCATTAAGTGCTGTGGTTCATACAGAACAATATGACAATGTAAAATTAGCAGGATTAATTCAGGAATACAATGATACGATGAAACATTATTATGAGAATAGAACATCAGCAAAGCGAAGTCAGACATGGACTAATTATGTTTCGGAGTTATACAAGGAGCCTAGAAGAGTTCATATGGCTGAGTTTTTAAAAGATAAGAAATTCGGCTTTAATTAAAAATTAATGATAATAACAACTCACATAGATGGGAACCAACTTAATAATGTGGTGCGTATGGAAAGGAGTTACCGTGAAAGGACAATCGTCTGTTTCTGCCCAACACCAAGCCCGTATTTCAATAAAGAGTGGAGATAAGGTACAAGGCATTCTCATTGGTTTTCTCGCCATCGGTTTTATCCTTCTTCAATTGCTCCCGGTTACAGAGGTAGAGTGGTTCGTAAGCTTTATCGCACTTGCCGTTATAATATTGGTAATGCCGAGGATAAGGGGAACCACGCTTGTGATTAGTGTGTTTCTAATGTTTGCAGCTGTTTCACTAATGGTTTATCATCATGTCCCGGCGCACGAGTGGATTAAATCCCTGCGGATAAATATAACTCTTGTGGCTATATTTCTAGTAGTGCCTTTGCTTGGAATACCTGTAAAAACAGGCGGATATGTTGAAGCGTTAAAAATCGTTTTATATAAAAAAATGAATGAACCATACTTTTTTTATCTTGGGACAACTTTTTTGACCCATCTTCTTGGTGTAGTTTTAAATATAGGATCAGTTTCAATCGTTAACCAATTAACGGCTGCTTCTAATATAAAAGCTCCCCGCCTTGTAGCAAATGCGATAAATCGAGGATTTGTGACGAGCATTTTTTGGTCTCCTTACTTCTCTGCCATGGCTCTAATCTTAAGCCAGTTGCCTATCAAATGGTCGTCGATTGTATTTTATTCAATTGGGCTTTCAATAATAGGGATTTTGGTTAGTTTGATAATCGACCGGAAACAAATTAAGACTAGCTTTCCGGATGAACAAGGAGAAAGGGGACTAAACCATGACAGAGAGACCCTGCTTCAAGCGAAGAAGAAGGTATTTGAGCTTTTTACATATTTAATTGTTATAACAGCTGCTGTGTTATTTCTTGAATTTATGACTGGATACTCTATCGTCTTAATGATCTGCTTAGTCTCTTTGGCTTTTCCGCTACTTTGGTGTGTTTTGTCAGGGAAGGGAACCCTATATTTTCAAGAATTAAGGCAACATGTCTATATTGGAATCCCTCGAATGAGAAAAGAAATCGTACTATTTTTAATAGCAGGCTTCTTTAGCGGCGCTTTTATCCACGCTGACTTAAGTACCTCTTTAATTAATTTCATTCAAAATGTATTTGGATCCTTTCATCTAGGAACAGCGTACTTTCTTTCATTCATTGTTTTTATTACTGCATTGATTGGAATTCATCCAATTGTAGTGGTAACCATTTTTGTAACCAGTTTAACACCTGGATTAATTGGATTCAGCCCAGAATATTTTGCGGTACTGCTTTTAGCCAGCTGGGGAATCACAAATCCAGTAGCTCCTGCTACAGCAGTAAATAATCTATTAGCCAATTTATTAAAGGTAGATCTCATTGAACTCTCAATTCGGTGGAACTTAAAATATGTAATCATTATGATTTTGATAATACCAATATATTTAGGATTTGTAGGATTATAGAAAGAAGAAGCATCGGGACATCCCCAAGTGGAAGTAAGGGGGGTGAACCTATGCTTCTTCTTGTATTTAATTTTATTCTGTTTTTATTTCACTGCACCTCGATCTCCAAGCTGCTGGAGAAGCAGGTGGATGTAACCTGATCTGATGGTGAAGATCGAACAAATACATCCATTTGCAACAAGAAAAGAAAGATTGCGTGTTGTCTGTGGTTTGGGCGTTAATTTGTTGCAAGACATAAGAAGCGTCACCATGTTCCATATTTAATAAAATGTGATTAGAGCAGCTCTTGCTTTATGTATGGAGAAGCAAGACGTTCAGAGTCATATCGCCTAGCATGAAAAATTAAAGATATATGAATTAGATTGAAGAGTTTATAATTGATAATGACTTATAGAACAATTTATAAGAAAAGGTGAGTATGATGGGTAAAAGATTAGTAGGATTGGTAGTGGGAGTAGCTTTGGTAACAGCAAGTTCGACTTGGGTTATTGCTGGTAATGACGGAAAGGGATTGCCCGATATGGTAATGGAACAGCAAATTGCAATAAATAATTTGCAGGCGGAATTGGAAAAAGCAAACGAGAAAATTGCCTCATTAGAAGGTCAGAATGGTCAAAGCCAAGATTTAAGTTCATTAAATGAAAGAGTAAATCTAATTGAAGAGTACTTGAAGGAATACAATGGTGTAACACCTGATTACTACATGAGCGATCAAAAAGCTCTAGAAATTAAGCAGGGTGTTGCAAGTGAAATTAAACGAGTTATCCAGTCAGACGAAGCTTTTAAGGATCTGACATTGGAGTCAGTCAATCTCGATCGAAATAAGTATGGCAACTATACAGTTCGTATCGAACTAACCGGTGATCTTGATGTCGATAGTCATAATATTGGCTGGTATGTAAATATAGAGGAGTTTATTTATCTCGAGGATTTAAATAATAAGCGATTATTCTATTCTATTAATTTGAATGGTAATAAAATTTATGAAGGGTAGTTTAATCGTTAAACGAGAGACGCGGTTCTCGTTTCTTCTTTGGGAGTCAAAGTGAAAGTAGAAGTGTGAGGGATGTGGACCTTGCACTTCTTCTTTTTTTGAGTTTAGTTATTGCTCCTTCATTCAGTAAAATAGTTAACCAGAAAAGAAAGGTGCTGCATCCAGAGAAAAAAATCACCGCCCGATTCAGGAAATCTAGAAAGTGTCGAAATTTTAGCAGTTGAGAGGACTGTATTTTTTAGTTTATTAATGAATTGATATCTATACTTTCTTTTTCTAAGAAGTATTCCATTTCCATAGACATGTACAGCAGGCAGACCGTAAAATCGGATACTTCAAGCCATGGTTCGTGATCCTTCAACAATTGGAAGCTCCACAGTGAGGGTTTAAACCCGCTATAAGACGGTGCTATGTTATTTTCGAACAATGCCACCGTTTCTCCTGTAAGTTTGCCGCTAAATATAACTCCTTCATCCATCCCAGGCGCTGCATTAATCTCAATGTCTTTCAAAAGTTTGAATTCTTTCAATCCCCCCATTAAAGGGTTATATGCGTCATATTCTCCGTCAGGAAATGTAATGGTAAACTGGTCACAATTAACTAAGGCAAACTGAAAGATTTTTTCCCATTCTTTTGTTGATGAGATATTTTGTATGACAATTGATTTCATCATTTTATTGACTCCTCTTATTTCAGCAGGTTTTCAATAGTGTAATGTATCCCGATTTCAGGATTGTTATCTTTTGATAGAATTGAAATATGCCTGGGCTACCTATTTCCTAACCCAAACAAAGAGTACGTAGACAACCGCCTACTTACATTCTTCAGAGAAATAAGGAATTCCCATGCTTCCGCAATAAATACTGTAAAATGGCTGCAGTCCCTGCCCCTTGCTGGAAGTGTCCTTTTGTGATGAGTTCATAGAGTTCTTTTTGATCGAGTTCATGTAATACAAGTTGTTCAGTTGTTTCTAGATTTTGCTTTGTCTTTACTAATCCACTGGCAGCAAAGAGATAGGTATGCTCTGTTATTGCGCCAGCTGAAGGGTAGATGCTTTCAAGTGGAGTCCAATCGTTTGCCTGATAACCTGTTTCTTCTTCTAATTCCCTCATGGCAGCTGCCAGTGGGTCGGAGTCATCTTGACCAACTGATCCGGCGGGCAGCTCCCATTGCCATTTTCGTATTGGGTGCCGATATTGCCTGAGACATAATACTTTATTGTCCTCTGTAATCGGCAGGATGCAGACTGCTTTCCCGAATTTAATATAAGAGTATTGGGTATGTTCCGTATTAGGCAGGGTAAGGTCATCAATGACGATCTCAAGCCTATGAATCTTTTCCGTCCTGCTATTGTTAATTTTCCAAGTCAACTAGCTCACATCCTTATCCAGCGATTTGACCGCCCTTTTCCATGACCGCCTTAAAGATTCGATCTGCAGAAGCTTTGTTAGGATTCCCGAAATCATAGACCATTGTCCAATATAAAGCCATTTGTGCTGTACTCCATAGAGATTCTTTGTTAAGGATTTCAGCTACTTTTATGGTGTCATACGGAACAAACTCGAGTTTTGCCAGTTCATTGATTCCGTGAATACCTGATGACTTTAATTCCAGGACTTGTTGTGATGTAAGTTCAGTTTTAACTGTTCCAATTATGTTCCATTGATAGTATTCGAGGTCCATCCCAAATCCAAGTAGATGCACTTGGTTTGCTTCCACTTCAATACCTAATTCCTGTTTTAATCCTCGTTGAGCAGCCTTATGTAAGTCTATTGGTTTATTCCTGTTCTCAGCTCCATTAGCATCGTCTTTTGCATCCATATAAGGATCGATTGCTTCTACAACACTTACATCCAGTTCATTAGGTCTTATTCCAGTATCTTTTTTCCTTCGAGTGAAGACTATCTTTTCATCAGATGTCACTACAGTTAGAATAATGCCGATCCCATGAGAAAGAATCGGTGACGGGACATGTATATCTTCAAGACTATCTATATACTTTTGTCTAATTGTTTCACTGTTTCCGGACATTGGTTTGTCTAAACTTCCGATTGTTGCCTGGAAATTATAGTAATCCGATCTTTTAAAGTGAAAAACCGGATAGGGTTGTTCAAAAATATCGGAATTTGTTTGGAAAGCGTTAATCAATGCCACTTGGTGTGTATTGTACATATGCTTCAAACCATCTTCTTTTTTCTTTTCTTCCCGTTGGATGATTTGATTCCTTATTGTCTGGAGATCTTCAGGAAGTTCTAAAAGCGAATCATCATATTTTGCAATGATTGCCTTTCGTTCATATTCAAATTCACCAGAGCCGCCGCCAATGACGAACTGTGTCTTGCGACCGCCGATATATGCAAGGCCATCATCCGATTTTACTGTTTCATATTTCTTTTTATCAAGCTTAAGCTTGCGCCTGATCCATCTAGTGAACCGTACCTTAAGGAGAGTGTAAGTATCACCTAAGATCAAATTTAGAAGCCACAATAGGCCTTTAATTAGTAGTTTTCCAATAGCTAAAATAATATCAGACATAAAACTCATTCCCATCAAATGATATAATCCTTCTTATTATAGGATGAAAAGGAAAAGAATGGTGAAAAAATTTTAGGGAAGGCATGATATCGGTTGCCGTTGGGAGGGCCACGGGTCAATGTGCCGGTGTCCCATATTGGATATAGCCATGAAGGAAGCGACGAAGTCGAGGTAAGGTGAAAGAATGAATAGTTAAAATAATGGAGAGGAAGAGGCATAGGCATAGGATACGTTCTTTTGCTTCGAAATTACTAAGTTGACTAAATATTCTATCTTTTACTTCTTCTCTCTGTTAAAATAATGTTGTGCTTTATTAAGAACGAATAGAGGGGGATACTATGATTTTTACAAAAAAAATTGCTAGTGTTTTGCTGGCGGGAACGTTGCTTGTAGGCTTGCCTGGAGGAGCATTAGCAAAGCCGGAAAAGAAAGTTGCAGATTTAACAATACTGGGTGACTCTTTGGCTGCAGGACAGACTCCATATCGGAAAATTGGTCCAGGATATGGGGAGTTTTTAAAAGCAAGGTTTGAACAATCTCAATACAAGGGGGATTTTAATAATAAAGGTGTCCCAGGATATGTTTCCAGTCAGTTATTGATTGATGTACTTACCAATAGTGATGTCAAGCAATCTATAGAAGATGCAGAAGTCATCGTGATGGACATTGGGGCAAATGATCTTCTAGGGGTACTAAAAACTAACGATTTTGTTAAAATCCAAACGGCCCTGGTAGGGGTGCAGGAAAATTTAAACCAGATTTTAGAAATAATAGATAAACTAAATCCAAATGTTGATGTCTATGTAATGGGGTATTACAATCCATATCCCTACTTGCCGGGGGAGCAGCAAGCTGCATTGATACCTTTGCTAGAGACGTTGAACCAAACGATTGAAGAAGCTGCCAAAGCTAACGATGACACCTATGTTCCAACCGAGAAAATAATCGCTAAACATTATGATGAATACCTGCCTAATCCAGCTGATATACATCTCAGTGAGGAAGGGTATAAAATAATCGCGAAAGAGTTTTGGAAAGCGATTGATGGAAATCTGAAATAGTCTGAGTGTCTGGCGGCGTTGATTAGTTTTTAGGATGCATCAAAAAGCGGAGGTCTCAGTCCTCCGCTTTTCTTCATTCTATTATAAACTTGGTGAATAGGCAGTTTGTGGGATGTTATCATATTCATCCGCGTCCAGTGTCTCTACTGAACCATCCACAACCCCGTTGATGATTCCATATAGTCCGGTTTCTACAGCTTTGACCAGCTGGCCTTTTTTCTTTTGTCCTAATGAGTGTGATTGGCCTCTTACTTCGAAAAGGACTGTCCCGCTTCCGTTCAAAGCGAAGCTTCCAAGTGCAGTTCCAGGAAGGTCCAAGCTTTGCTGGTAAAGGGTGATATTGTTGAATGGTGAGCTTTCACCAAGTGATTGCAGCGCATTGTAGGCAGCGAGATTCAGTTGCTTGGAATACTCGAAATTATAGTTATCTTTGTACTCAGCGTATTTGGCGCCTTCTGCCGTATTAGGATCCGGTACGAAGTCTGCTGATAGGGACATGGTGACAAGGTCATCTGTTCCTTCAACATAATACTGACCCTGGTGGTGTAGGTCGATGAAGACATCTACTTTACCGAACTCTGCTTGAAGCTTTTTATAAACATCTCGCACGGTTTGTGATTCAGGCGTGATGTACCAGCCAGCTTGACTTGATGTGCCAGGGAAATCTTCTGCCTTTGGAACATAATCAAGATCAGGGTTGAAGTCCCGGTTTACGTCAAATCCTGGTCTGCCATTGTAGTCTCTGTCCTGGATAATACGGTTGTTATAGTAATTCCAGGCTGGTTTTGCCGCATCTGCAAGCTGAGGGAAATCCTCGACGACCTCTTCCCATGACATATCATTGCCGCGGCGGTCGAGCTCTGACGCATCAGGATTCATTTTTGGCAAAGTGACAAGAGTGATTTCCTCGCGGATTTTTTGTGCTTCAGGCGAGTTGCTGGATCCAAGATATTGAAGCATGCTAAGCAGAGCCTCGGTACCAGTGTTTTCATTGCCATGGATCTCGCTTTCAATCAGGACAACCTTTTCGCCGGTCCCGACTCTCGCCTGGTAAATATCCCTTCCCTGGTTAGATTGGCCAACAACCTCCAAAGCGACTTTTCCCTGACTGTTCGCTTCGATTTGCTGCAGTCGCTTAACCATTTCCGCATAATCGGTATATCCATTGACAGAATAAACCTGATTTTCATTGTAGAGATTCCCATTTGGCGAGTTGGTTGCCAGCGTTGGTGAGGCAAGGGCAGTACATAATGCCAATACACTTAGTCCGGTGATTACTTTATTTTTCTTCATCGACTATCACTCCTTAAACTAGTAAAGTAATTTCTCGGCTATTTTAATAGGTATAATAGTGAAATGTTGCTGCAATTTGTCGAATATTTCGATTATCGAAATAAATGAGAGGAAGGGACTAGTGGACCTTGGGAGAATGGTAGTTTTGATAGATAAATAGGGGAGTAGAAAGGTATAACTATTTTCCTGAGTTTTTGAATTGGAGCAACATATTGAAGAGTAAAATTAGTTGGAAATCTGAAGTGCTTGCATCTCTTCATGGGTTTTGTGTGTTGACCGAGATTGCATCGAATTCCTATCTCCGCTCTATTTTGCTAAAAACTAATACCTGGCCTCATTACGCAATTTCAGAGTTGATGGTTTGTAATCAATATTCCTAATGGATCGACTAAGATAATGGGTATAATCACCGGCACAGGCGTGCATGTTAGTCCTTGATTTTAAAAATGAAAGGGTATCCGCAATTTTTTGTTACATGAACTCTTCGTCCATTACTTTCTCCAACCGCATTTTTATATCCTCTAATTAGCGAAGAGAATAAAACCTTGTATGACTCGTAGTGTTCTATAGTAAAATGAGCAATAAGAAAGTATCAATTAGCTGGGGGTGTTAATCATGGGAGAGCTTTGCAAAGTACTTATTGTGGATGACGAGTTATTGATCAGGCAAGGCATTAAGCATTATCTCAATTGGGAACAGGAAGGTTTCACTGTTGTCGGGGAGGCTTCGAATGGCCAGGAAGCTCTCCAATTGGTTGAGAGCACACACCCGCACATAATCCTTACAGATATGGTTATGCCTATTATGGACGGAGAGGAATTAACGAAAACGGTCAAGGAGAGATTCCCACAAATTGAGGTGATCATCCTAAGCAGCTTTGGCGACTTTGAATATGTAAGATCCACCTTTCAAAGCGGTGTCGTCGATTATATTCTTAAGCCGAAGCTTGATGCTGAGGGGCTGTTAAGTGTACTGAAAAGAGCGGTTAGCCGGATTCCAGACTTCGAACCAGTTGAAAAAGGTTCGGACGAGCATCAGTCGATAGGGAAAATCATCAGCAAAATGATTTCCGGGTATGAAGCAGAATATGAGAAAAGCCAATTGCTGAGCGTTTTTCCTTATGATCATTATAGTATTCTTGGCCTCGACCTAAGAAAACATCCTGAAAAAGGGAAGGCAGACTTTAAAATACAGCTAGTAGAAAAACTCGAGCAATTATTCATATCAAACGGCGTTGTCCCGCATTCTTTCGATTATGATCCAAATACGCTTGGGATCCTTTTGAATCAAAACAAGCCTTCATTGCCGGAACTTACTGCAGCTGCAGAACAATTTGCCATATCTCATCCCCTGATTGGTTTCGTCTTAACCGAGGATTTTCAAGATTTCTCACAGTTGGGAAAGGTTGTGAAGGAAAGGCTATTAAAGCTGCTCCAATATCGATTCTATTTTCCGAATGTACCGCTTCTAACAGATATGAGCCTCGGGACTGAAGTGCCTGAATGTGACAGCTTCGATCTTGATTGGTTTACTGGTGAATTCAAGCGGAAGCATTTTGACTCCGCTTTTGGTTATTTACAAAACCATGTGGAATCATTATCCGGTTGCTATACAACGGATGTATTTGAATTTAAATCCTTTTTAGGCAACATTATTTTTAATATGACGGTTCTTCTTGCCAATATGGGTTATGAGGTAAAGCAGCTTGAAAATGCCAGATATACTTATTTCCAGGCAATTGAGGAAGCACCTAATGCTGAACAGACCGTGCTTTTAATGGAGCAGTTTATCGATGAGGCGAAAAATTGTATTTTTTCAATTCCCGCTCCACAAGAGGATCTGAATATCAGGGAAATCATGCAATATATGAGGGATCATTACGCAGAGCCGCTTACACTTAAGGATGTTGCTAAGCATTTTCATTTCAATCCCTCCTATCTTTCAAGCTACTTTTCCGCCCATAATGATGAGGGCTTCATTGAGTTCTTGAACAGAATCAGGATTGAAGAAGCCGAGAAGCTGTTAACCAGTGCCAATGCCCCAATTTCGGAAATCAGCAGTATGGTCGGTTATTCTGACCACAGCTATTTTTGCAAGGTATTTAAAAAAGCGACAGGCTCATCTCCAAGCCAATACAGAAGAAAACAAAATTTGAGATAAGAGACAGAGACCTATGGAATATATCCTAAAGCGTTTTAAACATAACAATCTATTTATTATCATGTTTCTTATTACCTTCTTAATGATTAGCATCGTATCCATCACGATTACCTGGACCACTGTGCGAATGGCGGAGGAATTCTTCTTTGAAAAATTCAGTATTTCCAATGCCAAGGTCATGAACCAGGTAAAAGACAATCTTGAGACCTTTAATTATGCGATTGTCCTCGCTTCAAATAATCTACTCCAAAACGGTACCGTCAGGGAGGTGCTGTCGGAGGATGGTTCGAATATGGAAAAAATGGATGCTTATTATTTGCTGAGCCAGCAAATGAAAAGAATCCAGCCATATCTTGTGTCCTATAATGTAAGTGTCATTGCCAGCGGCAAAAACGATCTGGTATTTGCAACGGACCGCAGCTACTGGCCGATTACGGATGCAGAATTGAAAGACAGTCTTCTCTCAAGACAGACTCTGAACCAGCCTAAGAAATTGATGTACCATTACGACCACCAGGCGAGGGGAAATGCAAATACCGGTGATGAACGGTTTATCGTCGCATCGAGAGGTTTAATGGAGCGCAGCTCAGGAAACGTGTATGGTGCTATGTACTTTGCGGTCAAGGAAAGTGATTTTCGCTACAAGGCATACAACAACTATACAAGTCCAGGCAATGATGTGTTCATCGTCGATCGAGACGGCATCATTGTTTCCAGCAGCCAGACGAATCTCATTGGCAAAGAGGCAAAGGGGCTCCTCAATTATGCCAGAGATATCAAGAAAACCCCAAATGCCTATGTAGTCGGGAATTTTTTGGGCAAGGAGCATATCATTCTTGCCGAGTATCTGCCGTATTTCGATATGTATATGTTCAATGTCATCGACAAGGAAGCGGCGATTGGCGATTTAATTGATAAGAAGAAGATTGCGATTATCTCGCTCTTTATTGTCATAGCGGCTTTGCTCGTCGTATTCCTCGCTACCAGGAGAGTGACGAATTCGCTCTCAAGGCTTGTGAAGCAAATTGAAAATGCATCGAAAACCGATTTCCATCAATATGTCTCTGTCACTGGTACATATGAGACAAGGCAAATTGGAAATGCCTTTAATTCCATGCTCGATGAACTTCAGGAGTATGTCGACCAGCTGGTGCAGTCCCAGAAGCAGCAGCGGAATGCGGAGCTTGCCGCATTACAGCAGCAAATCAATCCCCATTTCTTATACAATACCCTGACATCCATCAAGTTCATGGTCCAGCAAGGAGAAAAGGCCGAAACAGAAGCGACCATCAATGCGTTAATTTCCCTGCTTCAGAATACAATCGGCAATGTGAGCGAAACGATTACCGTTGAACAGGAAATCAATAATTTAAAAAATTACGTGCTGATTAATCAAAAGCGGTATGGAGACCGCATCAAGGTGAATTATTTTGTCTCACCGGATTGCCTGAACTATCAAATTCCGAAGCTGATTTTACAGCCTTTCATGGAAAACTCCTTCTTCCATGGCTTCAACCATAAGCCTGAGGGAACCATCAATGTCCTGATCTGGCAGGATGGAAAAAGTCTCGTTTGTGAAGTGGCCGATAACGGTGACGGAATGGAAGTGACATCTGATACTAAGCTTCCTCCGAAAAGACGTAAACAGCAGCTGTTTTCAGGTATTGGTGTCAAGAATGTCCATGAAAGAATCCAGCTTATTTATGGCAGTCAATATGGCGTCAGCATTTCGAGTGAAGTAGGGGAAGGAACAAAGGTGCATATTATTTTGCCTATTAAACAGGATTAGAACCAAAGCCTCCAGAATGACTGGAGGTTTTTTATATAGCCAACCATATAAGGCTCGAAACAGATCGACCTAAACATATAACTAGCTAAAAATAATCACAGAATCTAAAAATAATCCAAGTTTGAAATTGTAAACGCATTCATTTGCCAAAAATACTACAAAAACAGAAGAATATCTTCCTAATGAAAACGCTTTTACCGGTGTTATCATGTTTTTATAAGGCGATAACGCTTTCAAAAATATTATATCCATAGGGGGATAGGTCGATGAAAAAAGTATTTGCACTATTTTTAGTGAGTATGCTGCTATTGACAGCTTGTTCTTCCGGTTCAAAATCGGACCAAGCATCCGGGGATTCAAAAGATTCGAATAAAGTTACAGTATGGGCATGGGATCCAAACTTCAATATTAAAGCTATGAATATAGCAAAAGATACTTACGCTTCAGAAAACAAGGACGTGCAGATCAACATTGTTGAAAATGCACAAGCAGACATCATCCAGAAATTGAACACGAGCTTAAGCTCTGGTACGACTAAAGGGCTTCCTAACATTGTCTTGATCGAGGATTATCGTGCACAAAGCTTCCTTCAGGCATATCCTGATATGTTCCATGAATTGACTGGATCATTCAAAGCAGAAGATTTCGCTGATTACAAAATTGCACCAACAAGTCTTGATGGCAAGAACTATGGTCTGCCATTCGATACAGGTGTTGCTGGTCTATATGTAAGAACAGATTACTTAGAAGAAGCAGGTTACAAAGTCGAAGATTTACAGGGTATCGATTGGAATCAATACATCGAAATCGGTAAGAAAGTGAAAGAAGCAACAGGCAAGCAAATGCTGACACAAGACCCTAACGACCTTGGACTAATCCGCATGATGATCCAATCAGCTGGATCATGGTACACAAAGGAAGATGGAAAAACTCCTAACATCAAAGACAGCGAAGAATTAAAGGTTGCGATGGAAGTTTATAAAGAACTTTTAGAAGCCGATCTTGTAAAGCCAGTGTCTGACTGGAGCCAATTCCTTGCTGGATTTAACAGTGGCGATGTGGCAACAGTACCAACTGGAAACTGGATTACACCTTCTGTAAAAGCGGAAGCTTCACAATCAGGCAAATGGGCCGTGATCCCATTCCCTAAGCTTCCTGGTGTTGAAAACTCAGTTAACGCTTCAAACTTGGGCGGAAGCTCATGGTATGTCCTGAATGTGCCTGGGAAGGAAAAAGCAGCCGATTTCTTAGCTAAAACTTTCGGTTCTAATTCTGATTTCTATCAAACTTTGAATACGGAAATTGGTGCAATCGGTACCTATAAGCCAGCCGCAGAAGGAGAAGCTTACCAGAGCGCAGATGAGTTTTTCGCAGGACAAAAAATCATCTCTGATTTCTCTAAGTGGACAGAGGAAATTCCTCAAGTCAACTACGGCCTTCACACTTATGCAATTGAAGATCTTCTGGTAGTGGAAACACAGAACTACATCAAAGGGAAAGATCTTGATCAAGTGCTAGAAGACGCTCAGGCTCAAGCTGAAACACAACTTAAATAATAAAACAGCAAGCCTCACATACTGAAATTGATAAGTAAAAAGCCTTGGGAATTCGCCGGCTTCTCCACTAGGTTCAGCGGAGCTACTGATTTGTCAGGCGAAATTTCCCGAGGCTATCTTTTTATAAGAGCTCGTGCGCTTGTACTTTTTATAACCGGCAGCAGGGGATGAAGCCACCTCCGCAGTTGGAACTTTAATTTTATTAACAAGGTAAGGAGTGTTATTACATGATACCGGCAAAAGCTAACCCTGGTGTTCAAATTCAAAAAACGAGCCGGAACCCGCGGCTGAAAAGTACGTTGATCGGCTGGTCCTTTGTTCTTGTTGCTGCCGTCATGATCTGTTTGTTTTACTTTTATCCAATGATCCAGGCACTCATTCTGTCATTCCAATCTGGAACCGGTGCCAATCTTTCCTTTGTCGGCCTCGATAATTACGCGCGTTTATTCAAGGATCCTACATTCCTTGCAACAGTGAAAAATACGATGATCTATCTGGTCATTCAAGTTCCCGTCATGCTTTTGCTTGCAATGTTCCTTTCTGTTTTATTAAATGACAAAATGCTGAAACTGAAGGGAGTTTTCCGTACTGCGATCTTTTTGCCTGCTGTCACTTCCCTTGTAGCCTATGCGGTTATTTTCAAGTATTTGTTCGGCCAGGATGGCATCATTAACATCTTGCTAGTAAAAACATCTTTGGTTGATGCACCTATTCAATTTTTAACTGACCCTTTCTGGGCAAAGGTCACCATTATCATCGCCATTACCTGGCGCTGGACTGGCTATAATATGATTTTCTTTCTTTCAGCATTGCAAAATATCGATCAATCAATCTATGAAGCGGCCAAAATGGATGGCGCAAACGCTTTTCAGACTTTTTTCAAAATCACAGTACCAATGCTAAAGCCAATCATTCTTTTTACTTCCATTACGTCTACAATCGGTACGCTGCAATTATTCGACGAGGTTATGAATATTACCAGGGGTGGGCCAGGGAACTCCACGATGTCGATTTCCCAGTACATCTATAATCTATCGTTCAAATATACTCCTGATTTCGGATATGCAGCGACTGTCTCATATGCAATCGTGATCATGATTGTGATCCTGGCAATCATTCAGTTCAAAGTGGCAGGTGATAAAAATGACTAAAAGAGTATTTGCCTATATCATTCTCACAATCGCTTCAATCGTGTCTGTTTTTCCATTCATTTGGATGATTGTCAGTGCAACAAATAAGTCGGTTGATGTCACGAAGGGACGCCTGCTACCAGGCACACATTTCGGAGAAAACCTTACGAATCTATTAAATACAGTTGATATAGTCCCTGCTTTAATGAACTCGGCAAAGATTTCGATTTCGACAACGATTCTTGCTATGCTCATTGCATCATTGGCTGGCTATGGTTTCGAAATCTACCGCAGCAAAGCGAAGGACTTTCTTTTTAACTTCCTTCTGCTTTCGATGATGATTCCTTTCGCGGCTTTAATGGTGCCATTGTTCAGGATGTTTGGTTCTGTTTCACAAACTTTCCCTATGGTAGGAATTGATACGCTGACAGCAGTCGTCCTGCCAACGGTAACAACGGCGTTCCTGATTTTCTTTTTCCGCCAGAGCACGAAGATGTTCCCGAAGGAGATTCTTGAAGCTGGAAGGATTGACGGACTCTCAGAGCTTGGACTGTTCTTCAGGATCTATATTCCGACAATGAAAACAACGTATGCAGCGGCGGCTATTATTACGTTCATGGCAAGCTGGAACAGCTATCTTTGGCCGCTTGTTGTCCTGCAGTCACCTGAAAACATGACAATTCCATTGCTGATCTCAAACCTTGGATCCAGTTATTCACCAGACTTCGGGGTCATCATGACTGCAATCGTGATTGCAACCCTGCCAGTAGCGATCATTTTCTTCATCATGCAAAAGCATTTCGTTGCAGGGATGATGGGTTCAGTGAAATAGTAACTTTAGAAAAGAAAAGAAAGGGAGCTTGTTAGAATGACAATTCCTAAAATAGAGTGGCTTTCAGATGTTCAAGTTTTTGCCGTAAATCGGGTTCCTGCCCATTCAGACCATGAGTACTTTGAAACAGTGGAAGAAGCGAAGAGCGGTCAACCTATGTCAATGAGGCATGTTTTGAATGGTGATTGGAAATTCCATTACTCTATTAATCCGGCTCATCGTCCAGAGCATTTTTATAAAAAAGACTTCGATAGTTCTGTGTGGGGAGACATCACGGTTCCTGGGCATATTCAACTTCAGGGCCATGGCCAGCCACAATATGTGAACACGATGTATCCCTGGGATGGTATTGCCGATATCCGTCCGCCGGAAATTCCAGCCGACCACAATCCAGTCGGAAGTTATGTGAAAATGTTTACTGTTCCAGCTAATATGCAAAACAAACCTGTTTACATTTCTTTCCAGGGTGTGGAGTCCGCATTCTATGTTTGGCTAAATGGAGAATTTGTCGGCTATAGCGAGGATTCCTTTACGCCTGCCGATTTTGACCTGACCCCATACATTACAGAAGGGGAGAATAAGCTGGCTGTTGAGGTTTATCAGCGCAGTACGGGCAGCTGGCTCGAGGACCAGGATTTCTGGCGCTTCTCTGGAATCTTCCGGGATGTGTATCTGTATACCGTTCCTGAAATACATGTTTTTGACGCGAGTATCCGTGGAGAACTGGATCAAACCTATACAAATGGAATTCTAGTGGCAGACCTTAAGTTTTCATCAGGTCAGCCTGATCCTTCAAAAGTAACAGCAGAACTTTTTGATGCAAAAGGAAATCTGGTGGCTTCACAGGATGGCGAAATTAGCAAAGGTGCTGCGTCAATCTCGATTGCTATCAATCACCCAGAGCTTTGGAGTGCTGAAAATCCATATCTCTATCAATTATTTATTAACGTTTTTAATGAAAAGGGATACCTGGTAGAGGTCGTCCCGCAAAAAGTCGGCTTCAGGCGTTTTGAAATGATCAATAAAATCATGCACCTGAACGGAGAGCGGATTGTGTTTAAAGGCGTCAACCGCCATGAATTCAACTGTTATACAGGAAGGACGATTTCCCGGGAAGATATGCTGTGGGATATCAAGACGCTTAAGCAGAACAATATCAATGCGGTAAGGACCTCTCATTATCCGAACCAGACCTATTGGTACCAATTGTGTGATGAGTATGGCGTTTATGTCATCGATGAAATGAATCTTGAAACACATGGATCATGGCAGAAAATGGGCCAGGTTGAGCCTTCCTGGAACATTCCTGGAAACAAGCCTGAATGGGAAGACATTGTCTTGGACAGAGCGATATCGATGTACGAACGTGATAAGAACCACCCATCCATCCTGATTTGGTCGTGTGGAAACGAGTCTTATGGCGGTGAAGTGATTCTGAATGTTTCACGTTATTTTAAAAATGTGGACCCAGGGCGTCTTGTTCATTATGAAGGAGTATTCTATACACCTGATTACCGTGAAACGAGTGATATGGAAAGCCGGATGTACGCGAAACCTGCGGATATTGAGAATTACCTGAATGAAAATCCAGAAAAGCCTTATATCAGCTGTGAGTATATGCATGCGATGGGCAACTCGCTTGGCGGCATGCATAAATACACGGAGCTCGAACAGAAATACCCAATGTATCAGGGCGGCTTCATTTGGGATTATATTGACCAGTCGCTGATTAAAAAGGACCGCTATGGAAAAGAATTTTTAGCCTACGGTGGGGACTTTGGCGACAGGCCAACCGACTACGGCTTCTGTACAAACGGCATTGTTTACGCAAACCGCGAGCTCTCTCCTAAAATGCAGGAAGTCAAATTCCTGTATCAAAATATTAAACTGGTTCCAGACGTTGAAGGTGTAACGATTATCAATGAGAACCTTTTTGCTGATACAGCAGATTATGTTCTCGAATATAGCTTGCTGCTTGAAGGGAAAGAGATTTACCGTGATCAGCTTGGGGTGGATGTTAAACCGCAAAGCGAGGGAAGAGCAGAATTTAAATTTCCTGCTGATATTACGGCTGCTCCTGGTGAGTATTCCATTCAAACTGCTTTCAAATTGAAAGAGAAGACGGTTTGGGCAGATGCAGGCCATGAGGTTTCTTTTGGGCAATATGTTTTTGAGGTAAAAGCTAAAGAACAGCCAACTGTTGATGGTGAGCTTCGTGTCGTTCATGGAGATGTCAATATCGGTGTTCATGGCCGTGATTTCTCGGTGATTTTCTCAAAGCAGGCTGGAACACTGGTATCACTGAACTATGCTGGCAGAGAAATGATCGCCCTGCCACCGGCACCATTATTCTGGAGGGCCACTACTGATAATGACCGGGGGTTTGCTCAAGGATTTGAGTCAGGACTGTGGTTTGCCGCAAGCCTGGCGCGTAAATGTGTCGGAATTACTGTTGAGGAAGAGAGCAATCAAATTAGCATCGGCTTTACTTATAAGTTTTCAATCAGTTCTGAGGTTGAGGTAAAGGTGACATATACAGTTTTAGGTGACGGAAGTGTCCATGTGAAGTCTGCTTTCCACGGTGCGCAAAATCTTCCGCAGCTGCCGATTTTTGCATTGTCATTCAAGACTTCTGCCGACTACGATCAGCTTGAATGGTATGCAATGGGACCTGAAGAGAACTATTCAGACCGTTCTATGGGAGCAAGGCTGGGAATTTTCAAGAACCAGGTAGCCGATAATCTTTCAGGCTATGTCTTGCCTCAGGAATCAGGAAACCGGACAGGGGTACGCAGGCTTAGAGTCACGAATAAAAAGGGACAGGGAATCAGGATTTCGTCTATCGGTGAGCCTCTTGACTGCAATGTTTCCCCGTACACTGCCTTCGAGCTGGAAAGTGCCCAGCACGTATATGAGCTTCCGCCAATCCATTACAGTGTGATCACAGTGGCCGGAAAGCAAATGGGCGTGGGCGGAGACGACAGCTGGGGTGCTCCGGTCCATGATGAATACCTCATGCCTGCCGACCAGGACATGGAATTCGAATTTAAGATTGAGAGAATTTAATACAAGCAAAGAGCCTTGAGGTTTCCAGGCTCTTTGCTTTATATAAAGGAGAACCGCTATGCTAATAAAAGTGAACGAGGAGAAAAGACAATTCCATCTAACAAATGGAAAGGTTAGCTATATTTTTCACGTTATCAAAAATGGGCAGCTTGGACATCTGTATTACGGAAAGGCGATCAGGAACCGTGCTGATTTTGCTCACCTGCAAACCTATGATGTACCTACAGCAGCAAGCTGCCATATATATGAGGATGATCCGGCATTTAGCCTGGAAACGATCCGCCAGGAATACCCTGTCTATGGGAGTTCTGATTTCCGCGAGCCGGCGATCAGTATCAGTAAAGCCGGCCAAAACCATATAGCAAATTTTAAATACGAATCTTTCAGAATACTGGATGGCAAGCCTCGTCTAGAAGGGCTGCCTGCGACCTATACAGAAAAGGAAAAGGAAGCAAGCACCCTGCAAATCGTATTGAGGGATGAATTTCTGCAAGCAGAGCTTGTACTAAGCTACACTATTTTCGCTGACAAGCCAGTCATTACTAGAAGTGCTTCCTTGAAAAATGAAGGGGAGACAAACTTTTCAATCGAACGTTTAATGGGGGCATCCATTGATTTTCCTGATAAGGATTTTTCAATGATTCACTTAGGCGGGACATGGTCACGTGAAAGGCATGTAAAAGAGAGGGAGCTTGAGATGGGGATCCAGTCGATTTCCAGCATCCGCGGGGCAAGCTCGCATCATCATAATCCATTTTTGGCCTTGAAAAGACCAGATGCCACGGAGCATCAAGGAGAAGTATTCGGCTTTAATTTTGTTTACAGCAGCAATTTTCTCATGCAGGTAGAAGTCGACCACTATGATGTGGCGAGATTGACGGTTGGTATCCACCCTTATGGCTTTAAGTGGGGGTTAAAACCCCAGGAAACCTTCCAGACTCCGGAAGTGGTCATGGTCTATTCCAGCCAGGGCTTGAACGGAATGAGCCAGGCCTTCCATTCTCTCTATCGGGAAAACCTGATTCCGTCACAATGGAAGAAGGAAATTCGCCCAATTTTGATTAATAATTGGGAAGCAACTTACTTTGATTTTAATGAGGAAAAACTGGTCAATATTGCGAAAGCTGCAAGTGAACTAGGAATTGAATTGTTTGTCCTCGATGATGGCTGGTTCGGCAAGCGCAATGATGACACTTCCTCACTTGGAGACTGGCAGGTTGATTTGAATAAACTGCCTAATGGTCTGGAAAGCTTAGCAAGAAAGATAACTGATACTGGAGTGAAATTCGGCCTTTGGTTCGAGCCGGAAATGATCAGTCCGGACAGCGAACTATTCAGGGAGCATCCTGATTGGGCTGTTGGTGTTCCCGGGCAGCACCATATCCTTGGGCGGAATCAACTAGTGCTCGATTTTTCAAGGCCGGAAATTGTTGAATACATCTACGGGAAAATGTCAGGGATTATCAGACAGACTGGTTTATTTTATATAAAGTGGGACATGAACCGCAATATTACCGAGGCTTTTTCATCCAAACTGGCAGCGGATGATCAGGGTGAGTTCTTCCATCGTTATATACTTGGAGTCTATCACTTGTACGAGCGTCTGACTCAGGAATTCCCAAATGTGCTGTTTGAATCCTGTGCCGGCGGGGGAGGGCGCTTTGACCCTGGAATGATGCATTATGCGCCCCAAGCATGGGCCAGTGATGATACGGATGCGATTGAACGACTTAAGATCCAATATGGAACATCCTTTGCCTATCCTTTATACAGCATGGGCTCACATGTTTCGGCAGTACCAAATCACCAAACATTGAGAGAAACTCCGATTTCGACAAGGGCAAATGTTGCTTACTTTGGCACTTTCGGTTATGAGCTTGATCCTTTGAAGCTGTCCGAAGAAGATAAAATTGAAATCAAAGAGCAGGTCGGATTTTATAAACAGCACCGTGAATTGATTCGTGATGGCCAGTTTTACCGTCTGGTGAGCCCGTTCTCCGAAAACGAAACCGCGTGGATGGTTGTAAGTGAAGATCAATCCGAAGCCTTGGTTGGCTGGTATAAGGTATTGGCAACCGCCAACCCGCCAAAGCAGCAAACCCTTCGTCTCTTCGGATTGGATGAAGCAAAAATATATCAAGCAGAAGGCCAGAATTTATCATTCTATGGCGATGAATTGATGGCCATTGGATTGCCGTTGCCAACAGAGTTTAATGGAGTCAATGGCAAAAAGGCTAAAAGGGGCGGGGATTATCAGTCCCAGGTATTTTACTTAAAGAGTACGGATGAGACGAAAGGATAGACCGGTGTAACCTTTTTTAAGGCTGCTTTCTCGTTAATTGTTGCTCTTCAGGTATTTTTTCATATCTGTATTTAATAGGGCTAGAGCTCTTTTCTATGAGACTCTGAACAGCAAAAGTTTGTGAAAAAAACAGAGAGATATCTAATAAACAACCATCCTCCATATAAGGCGGATGGTTGTTTTTGTGAGTGATAATATATCAAATAAAGATGACTTGTTCATTCATCATTAAATTGATTCAAGGGTTGTGAGTATGAGGTTAATGAGTTTGGAGGATTACTCATTATATTAATTAAGTTAATTAAGTATCTGTGTGGTATTATATATATAATGAAAAGGTTCTTGGAGGCTGTGAAATGCAGAGAGGTACATTTCAATTAATGAAGTCTGTTAATAAATCAATCATTCTTAATAAAATCCGCACATCTGAGCCTATATCCCGAGCTCAAATTGCGAAAGAAACAAGTTTGACTCCTCCGACAGTAAGCAGCATAGTTAAGGAACTGATTGAGCAGGATTTGGTTAGGGAAAGTACACTGGGCCATTCAAGCGGGGGGCGTAAACCTACAATGCTGCATATTAATGCTGAGGCTTTTTATGTCATTGGCATTGATGCTGGACCGGAAAGAGTAGAATGCATATTCAGTGATCTGACAGGTAAAATCATTCAGCGTTCCTCGAATATAATTGTAAAGCCGATAACAGAAGAGCAGTTTGTTTCCGGGTTAAAAGAAATCATCTTCAAAATTCTAGAGATATCAGATATTGATCAGGAAAAGATCATTGGGATTGGAATTGCTATGCACGGGGTAGTGGATGTTGAAACAGGAACTTCACTAGTAGCGCCAATCTTGAATTTAAGGAATATCCCTATTAAAGAAGTTCTGGAGAAAGAGTTTAATTTGACTGTAAAGGTTGAAAATGATGCCCGCGCCATGGCTCTTGGAGAATCATGGTTCGGCGGTCATGGCGATGTCGACAGTATGGTCGCGGTCAATGTTGGTCGTGGTGTTGGCGCTGGTGTTGTTATGAACGGTAAATTATATCATGGTGCACAGGGGATTGCCGGTGAATTAGGGCATATGACCATTGATATAAACGGAGATATTTGTGAATGCGGAAACCGTGGTTGCCTTCAGACATTAGTGAGTGGCGAAGCAATCGCGAAACGGGCAGCAAAACAGATAAAAGGGATTTCTGGAACACTGACAGGCAAGGAAATATTAGAGTTAGCTGAAGAAGGCAATGAATCATGTATCGAGCTGCTTCAGGAAACTGGCAGGATTCTTGGAATCGGTATAACAAATTTAATTCATCTCGTTAATCCGGGGAAAATTGTATTAGGCGGCGGGGTAATGAAGAGCGAAAGCTTCATTAAGCCAATCCTGCTCGAAACCATTCATCAAAGAGTATTGACAGATGAAGCAAAAGAAATTGATATATCGGTCACAAGACTGGGAGATGATGCCACATTATTAGGTGCTGTATCGTTGCTGCTTGTTGAACTGTTTGATCCAGTTACAAAAATAGGCTGAACCTTTTCATTAAAGGTTCAGCCTATTTTTTGCTTATTTTAGTACAGAAAAAGTAAACACAGTGTGTTTCTGATAACGTTCTCCGGCTTTTAAAAGGATGTCCGGGAAATTGTTATGGTGCAATGAAGCGGGTGAGCCCTGTGTTTCAAAGCAGACCCCATGGTGTTTACGCGAAATGCTTTCTGTCAGCTGCAATCCGTCTTCCAGAGCATTGGCGGTATACATAACCATACCTGGCTGGTTTGTTTTTACTGTCATGACGCGTCCGCTATCAGGGTCTTCGATGATTGCCTGGAATTCTGCTGCATTATTAAAGAGGAAATAATGATCATATCCATTTCCGACAATCGTATTTTGTTCAGAACAGTTATTCAAGCCGTTGCCGAGGATGCGGCCATTTTGAAAATCAAAGGAAGTTCCCTCTACATCAGCAAGCTTTCCGGTAGGAATCAAGTCTTCGTTAAGTTCAACAAAGCTGCTGCTGTCAAGAGTAACAAGTTGTTCGTGAATCGTGTTCTTTAAGTTCCCGCTCAAATTAAAGTAAGAATGATTGGTTAACGCAAGTGGAGTGGTTTGGTCACTGGATGCCAGATAATCAATCGTAAGCTCGTTCTGGTTATTCAGAGTATAGGTAACGGTAACGTCAAGGTTGCCTGGATACCCGCTATCTCCATCAGGGCTTCTCAAAGTTAGCTTTAAACCAGCCTCAGACTCCTCTTCAAAAGGAGAGACATTCCAGATAACTTGATGAAAGCCTCCCGATCCGCCATGCAGATGGTTATGCCCATTGTTAGCTTCAAGGTTATAGGTTATGCCGTCAAGTTCAAAGGAAGCTCCCTCAATCCTGCCAGCAACACGGCCGATAATGGCACCAAGATAATTGGGATTTGACTCATACTCCTGATAATCCTTATAGGAGAGGACAACATTCTCCAGCTCTCCATTTTTATCAGGGGCCTTGATTTTGGTAATAATACCCCCGAAATCCAGAACACTAACGCTGACCCCGTTGTCATTGGTTAATGTATACTCCGTCCATTTCCCGAGTATTTCATTCGTCACTATATTCATGTAATTTCCACCTGATTATTTAATGTGTCAATGAATCTCTCAAATGCTGCACGTTCTTTTAATACACCTGCATCTTCAAGGCATCTGACAAATTTCTTTCCAAGCTCAGCTTGTAAGATGGACTCCGCCTGTTCGCGTCCAGTAATCTCTCCATAAGCGGCTTTTATCTCTTCTGCCCACTGTTGATGGTAATCCTCAACAGTGTTTCGATTGTCTAATAGGTATTCCTGGATTTCCGCTAGTTCCTCCTTTAGCCTAGGAGGCAAAACAGCCAGACCCATAACTTCAATCAAACCGATATTTTCCTTTTTGATATGGTGGACATCAGCATGCGGGTGGAAAAGGCCCATTGGGTGTTCATCAGATGTTCGATTGTTCCTCAAGACGAGGTCAAGTTCGAAAAGCACGCCCCGTTTTCTGGCAATAGGTGTAATCGTATTGTGGGGAGTATCCCCAGTAAAAGCGAATACATCTGCTGCTTCATCTGAGTAACCTTTCCAGGTTTGAAGAATATGGTCGGCAGCTCTGGCAATTGCGTCTTTGTCCGGTCCTTTTAAACGGATGACCGACATTGGCCATTTTACTACTGATGCTGTTATTCCTGGGTAAGTCTTAAGCTGGAATGAGAATGCATCCTCCGCCCGGGTCATCGCAAATTCATAATTGCCGCCCTGATAATGGTCATGACTCAGGATAGAACCCCCAACAATCGGAAGGTCAGCATTTGAACCAATGAAGTAGTGAGGGAATTGATCTGTAAAGCTGAGCAGCCGTTGGAATGCAGCCATATCTATTTTCATAGTGCGATGCTCTTCGGAGAGCAGGATAGAGTGTTCGTTGTAATAAACGTAGGGAGAATACTGTAGATACCAGTTTTCACCTTCAAGAGGTACATGGATGATCCTGTGATTCGCACGTGCTGGATATCCAGTTCGCCCTTCATATCCTTCATTCTCCATACACAATAGACATTTTGGATAGTTTCCGGTCTGTTTCATCGCCCGTTCACGTTTGATTTGTTCTGGATCCTTTTCGGGCTTTGATAAATTTATGGTAATATCCATTTCACCGTAGATTGTATCGACCTTATAGGAAATGTTTTTTGCGATTCGGTTCATTTGGATATAGTTATTATTTTTGCTGAGATTATAAAAGTAATCAGTCGCTGCTTTTGGAGACTCTTGATATTTCTCATTAAAGGTCTTATTGACGACAGAAGGCATCGGTACAAAGCAATTCATGATATTGGCGGCCAGAATCTCTTTTTCATCAAAAACATCTTCTATGAGTCCTTCTTCAATGGCAAAAGCGATTATTTTATCCACAAGGTTTGAAATCGTGTCATTGTCCGCATCGATTCCATCGGTCGGAAAAGCTTTTAATTTCAATAAGCTCATCACCTGGTTCCGAACATATATCTGGTCTGCTGGTTCAATTAGTTCAGTCTCCAGTGCTTTTTGAATGAGTCCTGCTATATACTGCTGGATCATGATTCCACTTCCTTCCGATAGCCATCCGGATGGGAAGAGTGCCACTTCCAAGCATCCTCGATTATTTTCTTGATGGAGGTACGGGTTGGCTCCCAGCTTAGTATTTGTTTTGCTTTCTCGGAACTGGCAATTAAAATGCTCGGATCGCCAGCCCTGCGAGGTCCGATTTTGGCCGGAATATCTTTGCCGGTTACGCTTCTTGCTGTATCGATCATTTCTTTGACCGAAAATCCCTGGCTGCTTCCAAGGTTGAAGATATTGCTATTGCCGCCATTTTTTAAATAGTTTAATGCGAGCAGATGAGCATCGATTAAATCTTCAACATGGATATAATCGCGGATACAAGATCCGTCAGGAGTATCATAATCTTCACCGAATATGGTGATATGTGATCTTTGGCCTAAAGCTGTCTGCAAGATAATAGGAATAAGATGGGTTTCAGGGCGATGGTCTTCGCCGATTTCTGCCGTTTCCCTTGCTCCTGCCACATTGAAGTAACGCAGAGAAACATATTTTATGCCATGGGCATGCTCAGTCCACTTCATTAATTTTTCCATGGTCAGTTTCGTTTCACCGTAAGCATTGGTCGGGTTTGTTGGAACTGTTTCGGTAATAGGTACCGTTTCAGGCTCACCATATGTTGCCGCAGTGGAAGAGAAGACGATTTTATCCACATTGTGTTCAACCATTACCTTAAGCAAGACCTGCGTTCCATAGACATTGTTATCAAAATACTTTATTGGATTTTCCATCGACTCACCGACAAGTGAATTGGCAGCAAAGTGAATCACAGAATCAATCGATTCTTTTTCAAAGACTGAGCGAAGGAAATCAATGTTCCTTATATCTCCCTCATAAAACTTCGCCTCGGGATGAATCGCTTCCCTATGGCCGGTTTCCAGGTTGTCAATGATGACAACTTTTTCGTTTTGGTCGATTAATTGATAGACTGCGTGTGAACCAATATAACCCGCTCCGCCTAAAACTAATACACTCATTTAATTCACTCCTCAGTAAGTTCTTTTGCTCCGTCACCGATTGCCGCGGTATAAAATGATGCGTCATAACCGACTGTGTCACGGTAAATGGAGTTAATGGCTTCTTGGAAATCAGCAACTTTTTCCTTCTCAACAATGGCGATCGCACAGCCGCCGAAACCTGCTCCGGTCATACGGGCGCCTATTACTCCATCCTGTTCCCAGGCAGCCTGGACAATCGTATCCAGTTCAAGCCCTGTAACCTCATAGTCATCTCTTAAGGAGACATGGGATTCATTCATTAAATATCCGAAGCGCTGGAGATCCCTTTGTTGCAGCTTTTCCAGGGCTTCCAGGGTTCGCGCGTTTTCATAGACAGCGTGTTTGGCTCGTCTTTGATTGATCTCGTCTTTAATCAGATGTTTGTGGTTTTCGAATTCTTCAATAGTCAGCTCTCCTAAACTGCTAATCGAAAGCTCCTGCTGCAAGTCGCTTAATGCCTGCTCACATTGAGCACGACGTTCATTATATTTTGAACCGGCCAGTGTGCGCTGTTTATTTGTATTAATAATCATAATCGCGTAGTCATCCAATGCTATTGGCGCGTACTTGTACTCTAGTGTCTGGCAATCGAGAAGGATGGCATGATCCTTTTTTCCCATGCCGATGGCAAACTGGTCCATGATGCCGCTGTTAACACCAATATAATCATTTTCGACCTTTTGCCCCAGCTGGATCATGGGAATCCGTTCCATATTTAAATTGAATAGACCGGTCATCAGTACTCCTGTTGCAAGCTCGATGGAAGCGGAAGAAGAGAGTCCGGCTCCATTTGGGATATTTCCGTAATATAAGATGTCAGCTCCATTGTGAATCTCATAACCAGCGTCTTTTAAGTAAAGAATGACGCCCTTAGGGTAATTTGCCCAGTGATCTGATTCATCAAATGCCAAGTCTGACAGGTCGGCCTCAATAATGCCTGTTTCGGGAAAGTTCATGCTATAAAAGCGCAATTTCTGGTCATCCCGTTTTCTTCCTAAAGCATAAGTTCCATATGAAATGGAAGCAGGGAAGACATGGCCTCCATTATAGTCTGTATGTTCACCAATCAGGTTGATTCTTCCCGGTGCAAAAAAGGCTCTCGGATTCTCGGTTGAGTCAAATATAGATTTGAATTTGCTTTTTAAATCGGCTGTTATGCTCATAATGGCCTCCTATAGTTTTACCTTGAAGTAAGGTGATAATGGACCTTCATATATACTTAGTTAATTAATTTAATTAAGTTAAATAAAGTTTACTATAATTTCGCAAGGGACGCAATATATAAAAACTGCGATTGTTTTTAAGGAAACAACTATGAAATCTGACGAGTTAAGTACATGGACCAGTGTATTTTAGCCGAGAAGAAAGTAACTTGACTAATCTATATTTCGCATAGTAAAATTTAGTAAAAAGTTTTACTAAAATATATTTTCTTAATGATAAAACGTGGAGGAATTAACATGGCGACAATTAAAGATATTGCTGAAAAAGCAGGCTATTCGTTATCTACAGTTTCAAGGGTCCTGAACAACGACCAAAGTCTATCTGTTTCAGACGATACAAGGGAAAAAATTTATGAGGTGGCAGAGCAATTGAATTACCGTAAGAAAGCTGTAAGGACTCTCGTTAAAAACATTGCTTTCTTATACTGGTTAACGGATAAAGAAGAACTTGAAGATGTTTATTATAAGACGATGAGGGAGGAGATCGAAAAACTAGCCAGGTTCTATAATGTAGATCTCATCACTTATAAAATCAGTGACGGCATCCATCAAATCCCGGATAGTATTGAGGGTTTCATTGCAGTGGGAACTTTTTCAGATAATGAACTTGCCCATCTTAGGAGCCTGACATCCAATGGTGTTTTTATTGATTCAACACCTGATCCCGATCATTACGATTCTGTAAGGCCTGATTTACCACAGATTACCCGGAGGACGGTTAATTTTTTGATGGAAAAGGGCCATTCGGAAATTGGGTTAATCGGTGGCACTTATCATAACCCAAACACTGATGAGGACGAAAGGGACATACGCGAACGGGTTTTCCGCCGCTATATGGAAGCGAAAGGCTTATTGAAGGATCAATACATCTTCACGCATCGAGGATTTTCTGTTGAAAACGGATATTTCCTGATGACAAAAGCGATCCAGGAACTCGGGGATGACCTGCCGACAGCTTTTCTTGTTGCAGCCGACCCTATAGCAGTAGGCTGTCTTCAAGCGTTAAATGAACATGGACTAGCGATACCAAATCGAGTCAGTATTGTCAGTATCAATAATATCAGTGTTGCAAAATATGTTTCCCCGCCCCTGACTACTTTTAATATTGATATTAAGTTAATCTGTAAAAACGCAATCGAGCTATTGCTGGAACGGGTGTTGGAGAAAAGGAAACTCGTGAAAACCTTATATATTGGGTCAGAAATGGTCATTCGCAAAAGTACGAATTAAATCGCAGAAATTAGTTTTCGTAAAAAGTTTTACTTATTTTAGTAAAAAAGTTGTTTACATCTTTTCTTGCCGGTGCTATATTTTAAATACTAAAGCGCTTTCAGTTTAGTGAAAACAAAACTAACTAATTTTGAAAGGATGTAAATCCATGAAGAAATTCAAAAAGTATATGGGCCTTATGAGCGGTATCGCATTAACATTATCGCTTGCTGCATGCGGACCACAGGACAATGCAGAAGATGTCTCAAAGGAAGCACCAAAAGATAAAAATGTTGAGTTACTGGTTTGGGAGGATATTCAAAAAGGCGAAGGCATTAAGGATGCTATTGCTCAATTTGAAAAGGATAACAACGTAACAATCAAAGTGGTTGAAAAGCCATATGCCCAGCAAATTGAAGACTTACGTTTAGATGGTCCTGCTGGGACAGGCCCGGATGTACTAACTATGCCTGGTGATCAGATTGGAACAGCGAAAACAGAGGGTTTAATTAAACAATTGAATGTTAGTGATGATGTTACCTCCATCTATACTGAAGCTGCAATGCAGTCACAAATGGTTGATGGTAAAGTATACGGATTGCCAAAAGCGGTAGAAACGACAGTACTTTACTATAATAAGGATCTTATTTCAGAGGATGAATTGCCAAAAACTTTGGATGAATGGTATGACTACTCCAAGAAAGTGACAGATGGCAAGAATTTTGGATTCCTGGCTTTATTTGATCAAATTTATTATGCGAATAGTGTCATGAGTGGTTACGGCGGATATATTTTCGGTCAAGATGCAGAAGGTAATTATAATCCAGAAGATATCGGTTTAAACAATGAGGGAGCAATTGAAGGTGCTCAATATATCCAGAAGTTTTATAAAGAAAAACTATTCCCTTCTGGTATCATTGGCGAGCAGGGGATTAACGTTTTAGAGTCTTTATTTACTGAAGGTAAAGCTGCGGCCGTTATTTCCGGTCCGTGGAATATCGAGCCATTTGCAAAAGCTGGTATAAACTATGGTGTTACTAAATTGCCTGAGCTTTCAAATGGTAAGAACATGAGTGCGTTTGTTGGTGTGAAGAGCTACAATGTCAGCGGATATTCAAAGAATGCTGAACTTGCAGAAAAGCTAGTTACTTTCCTGGCTAATGAAGAGAATTCCAAGAAGCGTTATGAACTAACACAAGAGGTTCCTGCGGTAGCGGCTTTAGCTGATGACCCTGTCGTAACAGAGAGTGAAGCAGCACAAGCTGTCGCAGAACAGTCCCAGTTCTCTGAATTAATGCCAAATATTCCGCAAATGAACGAAGTTTGGACACCTGCCGATGCGGCGTTACAAACAATTGCTACAGGGAAGGCTCAACCTGAAGAAGCTTTGAATCAAGCGGTTAAAACAATTAAAGGGCAAATTGAAGCTAAGCATAAATAATAGATCAATTAAAAATGGTGTCAAACGCACATTCTGTTTGACACCATTTATTGTAATGGTGAAGAAAACAGCGACTCTATAAGACGAGTTTTCTATATAATGAGGTGAAAAAAATGCAACATCGCAGATTAGCCCTTCTCTTATCTGTAATTCCCGGGCTAGGCCAAATTTACAATAAGCAATGGATCAAAGGTGGAGTGTTTCTTTTCCTCGCGGTATCCTTCTTTTTAGTATTTGGAGACCTGTTGAATATGGGATTTTGGGGGCTCTTTACACTAGGGGAAGTAGTGCCCCGTGACAACTCCGTTTTTCTGCTCGCTGAAGGAATCATTGCGCTAATTGTCACGTTTTTTGGCCTGGCATTCTACTACATCAACTTACGAGATGCTTATAAAAATGGAGCCTTGCGTGATAACAACCAGGCGCTGAGCTCCCTTAAGGACGATTATAAGAATTTAATTTCACAGGGTTATCCATATGTTATTAGCGGTCCGTCGCTGTTTATATTAATTTTTGCAGTGATTTTTCCGATTCTGTTCAGTTTTGCGCTGGCATTCACCAATTACGACTTATATCATTCACCGCCGGCTAATTTGGCTGACTGGGTTGGGTTCCAGACGTTTTTAGAGATTTTCACAGTTGACATCTGGCGCTCAACATTCTTTGATGTATTGGCCTGGACGGTCATATGGACGCTCGTTGCTTCCACTCTCCAGGTTAGTATTGGAATCTTCATGGCTGTATTAGTGAATCAAAAGGATTTAAGGTTCAAAAAGTTTTATCGTACTATTTTAGTTTTACCATGGGCAGTACCAGGTTTTGTAACGATCCTTATATTTGCCGGTTTATTTAATGATAGTTTCGGCGCAATCAACAATGATATTTTAGCAGCATTCGGCATTGACTCAATCGCCTGGCTGACAGATGAAAACTGGACGAGAGTAGCCTTGATCCTGATGCAGGGCTGGCTTGGATTTCCTTATATTTTCCTTGTTACTACAGGAGTTCTGCAGTCGATTCCCGATGATCTTTATGAAGCTGCGACAATTGATGGTGCATCGATGTTTGCGAAGTTCAGATTCATTACTATGCCGATGATCCTGCTCGCCATGGCTCCGATCATCATTACCCAGTTTACGTTCAACTTTAATAACTTCAATATTATCTATCTATTTAATGGCGGCGGCCCGGCGGTCCCTGGATCAACTGCCGGTGGAACGGACATACTGGTGTCCTGGATTTATAAATTGACGATGCAATCAAGTCAATACTCTCTGGCAGCAGCCTTGACTATTTTGCTTTCAATCTTTGTTATCGCGATTGCCCTGTGGCAATTCAGGCGGACAAATTCATTTAAAGAGGGGGTTTAAAGAATGCAGGGGAATATGAAGAAAAATAAAACCCTCCGTCTCTTTTTATCCTATACGTTCCTGACTTTTATGACGGTCATTATTATTTACCCATTACTCTGGACAGTGGGGGCAAGTTTTAATCCGGGTAATAGTCTGATCAGTACAAGTATCATCCCGAAAAACCCGACATTTGATCACTATCGTGAGTTATTTGCCGGAAAAGAAAGTCTGCAGTATGGAAAGTGGTATTTCAACTCTTTGAAAATCAGTATTTTTACAATGGTTGGTTCAATGATAAGTGTTTCTTTCACCGCGTATGCTTTTTCACGCTTCCGTTTCAAAGGCAGGAAAAATGCTTTGACATTATTTTTACTGCTGCAAATGATTCCGCAGTTCTCAGCACTGGTCGCTCTGTTTGTACTGGCCCAAATGCTTGGAATGATGAATAGCCATTGGCTGTTGATCCTGCTGTATATTGGTGGACAAATCCCAATGAATACTTATTTGATGAAAGGTTATATGGACTCAATTCCATTGGATTTGGATGAGAGTGCGAAGATTGACGGGGCAAGCAATACAAGGATCTTTTTACAAATCATTATGCCATTATCCAGGCCGATGCTTGCAGTAGTGGCGATGAATGGTTTTACAGGACCACTTGGTGATTTTGTTTTGTCATCAACCATTTTAAGATCACCTGAAGCCTATACTTTGCCGATTGGATTATACAACCTGGTAAATGAAGTAATGGGTGCGAGCTATACGACCTTTGCTGCAGGTGCGCTTCTTATCAGTATCCCGATTGCGATCATCTTCCTGATGCTGCAAAAGCACTTTGTATCAGGATTAACCGCTGGTGGAACGAAGGGGTAACAGGAAGAACAAACTGTTGATAACGGTTAGAAGGAGAGTCTTATGTCAAAACATGAAAAAACTTATACAACGAAAGCAGACTTCATGCTTCATGGAGGAGACTACAATCCTGACCAATGGCTGGACCGGCCTGATATCCTGGCAGAGGATATAAAGTTAATGAAGCAGTCACATAGCAATGCCTTTTCAGTTGGGATTTTTGCCTGGAGTACTCTTGAGCCGGAAGAAGGAGTCTACAATTTTGAATGGTTAGATAAAATCTTCGAAGATATCTATAGCATTGGCGGCCGGGTCATCCTGGCTACCCCAAGCGGAGCACGTCCGGCGTGGCTGTCACAAAAATATCCTGAAGTATTGCGCGTAAATAGCTCCAGAGTGAAACAGCTTCATGGTGGCAGGCATAATCACTGCTTTACTTCAGAGGTGTATCGTGAAAAAACCCGGCAGCTCAACCGCCTGCTGGCTGAAAGGTATGGAAACCATCCTGCGCTGTTAATGTGGCATATATCGAATGAATATGGCGGCGAATGCCACTGCAATGCATGCCAGACTGCATTCAGAGGCTGGTTGAAAGACAAATACAATAATGACCTGCAAGCTTTGAATGACGCATGGTGGGGGCCTTTCTGGAGCCATACATTCAACGACTGGTCACAGATTGAATCACCATCTCCGATTGGCGAAAGCATGGTTCACGGGCTGAATCTGGACTGGAAAAGGTTTGTCACCGACCAGACAATCTCATTTTTTGAAAATGAAATTGTTCCAATCAGGGAATTGACACCGGATATCCTGGTTACGACTAATTTCATGGCTGACACTCATGATCTAATTCCTTTCCAGGGCCTGAACTATAGTAAATTTGCTGAAAAACTTGATGTGATTAGCTGGGATGCTTATCCGGCCTGGCATAACGATTGGGAAACCACGGCTGATTTAGCGATGAAAGTAGGCTTTATCAATGACTTGTACCGGAGTTTGAAACAACAACCATTCTTATTGCTGGAGTCCACGCCAAGTGGAGTGAACTGGCATCCAGTGAACAAAGCGAAGCGGCCGGGCATGCATTTATTGTCATCGATGCAGATGGTCGCTCACGGGTCAGACAGTGTTATGTACTTCCAATGGCGGAAGTCCCGCGGCTCTTCGGAAAAATTTCATGGTGCTGTCGTTGACCATGATAATAGTGCAGAAAACCGAGTTTTTAAAGAAGTAGCGAAGGTTGGGACAACCCTTAAAAAGCTTTCTGAAGTGGTAGGGACAAATCGTCCATCTGAAGTGGCGATCCTTTATGATTGGGAAAGCAATTGGGCATTGAATGATGCGCAGGGATTCGGAAAGGAAACAAAGCGTTATCCCCAGACATTGCAGCAGCATTATCGTGCATTCTGGGAACAAGATATCCCTGTGGATGTCATAACGAAGGAACAGGATTTTTCAGACTATAAATTATTGATTGTACCTATGCTTTATCTAGTGAGTGAAGAAACGATTTCTCGTCTGAAATCATTCGTAGCTAGTGGCGGCACATTAGTTACAACTTATTTAAGTGGGTTAGTCAATGAACATGACTTAACGTATTTAGGGGGATGGCACAAGGACCTGCAAGAGATTTTCGGGATGAAGCCATTAGAAACAGATACCTATTATCCAAAAGATCATAATTCTGTCTCCTATCGTAATCAATCATACGAGTTGAAAGACTACGCAACAGTCATTGAACTAAATTCAGCCACTGCAGATGGAGTTTATGAGAAGGATTTCTATGCAGGTACACCGGCCGTGACCAGCCACCATTATGAAAAAGGACATACCTATTATATCGGCGGCCGTTTAGAGGATCAATTCCATCGTGATTTTTACAATGAAATCATCGCTCGTTTAGGGATTGAACCAGCAGCTGATGTTAAACACGGGAAGGGCGTATCGGTCCAGACAAGAAAGTCTCCGGAAAGCGACTATCTGTTTGTCATGAATTTCACGGAAGAGCAGCAGCCAGTAACCTTTGAATCACAAGTGAGAGATTTGGTGACCGGAGAAGAGGTTTCAGGTGAGCTGACCCTGGAGAAATATGAAGTTAGAATTGTGGAGAAAAAACGATAAAAACCTTGCAGCTTTGCTTTCTGAACCATCCATTCTATCTATAGGAATGGATGGTTTCTCCATAGGTAATAGGAAGCGCTTACTTTTTCAGTTGGTCTTTTAAAACTTTTTATTGTTGAAGGGAGATAGGAGAATGGTGAAAAGAATGAAGGTTTTAGCTTTGCTGATGGTGTTCATGATGGTATTTGGTTCGGTTTTTTCAAATCAGGATCGAGGGTTTGCTCAGGAGCAATTGATTGAAAATGGCGGGTTTGAATCGAATTTCTGGGATGATGGGTCATGGACTGTGGAAACATCAAATTGGGACGGTATTGATGTACAGCAGTTTCCCTATGCGAATGATACCTGGATGACGCCAGATGAGGGCAGCTATGCATTCAAATATTGGATCAAAGATTCTGCAGGTGAAAACCAGACCTTTACGATTAGTCAAACAATCCCTTCTCTTCCGGCGGGAAGCTACGAGATCTCGGTGAAGACAATGGGTGGAGCAGGAGCAGGAGCAGAAGCCGGGAATGTGAAACTGTTTGCCGGAGAAACAGCAGGGAGTGCTGAAGTGACGACTGGTTATAATGCATGGGGAACGGCCGTTTTGAAATTCGATCTAGCTGAAGCGGCTGCTGATTTCAAAGTGGGAGCCATCGTTACCGGAGCAGCGAATGCATGGGGCTACCTGGACAGCTTCAACTTAAGTTCATTGGGAGGTGGTAATGTGGAAATACCTGAACCTGTAGAAGCTGACATTTTTGTAAAAAGAGTGGAAGGCATTGATGATAATTTTATCAAAGGCGTTGATATTTCCAGTATTATCGCACTCGAACAAAGCGGAGTGAAATTTTACAACGAAGCTGGGAAGAAACAGGACATCTTCAAAACCTTAAATGAAGCTGGCGTGAACTATGTCCGCGTCCGTATCTGGAATGACCCATATGATTCAGTCGGAAATGGTTATGGCGGCGGCAATAATGATGTGGAAAAAGCGATAGAAATCGGCAAAAGGGCGACTGCAAATGGAATGAAACTGTTGGTAGACTTCCACTATTCCGATTTCTGGGCAGACCCTGGGAAACAGCAGGCTCCAAAGGAATGGGAGAATTTGAGCTTTGAAGATAAGAAAACAGCATTATACCAATATACAAAAGGAAGTCTGCAGGCTATGCTCGATGCGGGCATCGATATTGGGATGGTGCAGGTAGGCAATGAAACAAATGGAGCATTGGCAGGGGAAAAAGACTGGGGGAAAATGAGCGAGTTATTTAGTGAGGGAAGCAGAGCGGTAAGAGAAACGGACTCAAGTATTTTGGTCGCTTTGCATTTTACTAACCCTGAAACTGCAGGAAGATATGCATCAATCGCCAGGACCCTCGATCAAAATGGTGTGGACTATGATGTATTCGCCAGTTCCTATTATCCATTCTGGCATGGTACACTGGCTAATTTAACTTCCACCTTGAAGAATGTGGCAGACACATATGGCAAGAAAGTGATGGTGGCTGAAACATCATATACCTACACAGCTGAAGACGGAGATGGTCATGGAAATACAGCGCCGAAAAGCTCTGGACAAACATTAAATTACCCAGTTACTGTCCAGGGTCAGGCTGCTGCGGTAAGAGATGTAATAGAGGCGGTTGCGAACGTCGGGGAAGCAGGTATTGGTGTTTTTTATTGGGAACCAGCATGGATTCCAGCGGCGCCTGATAAAAAGCTAAAGAAAAATCAAAAGCTGTGGGAAAAGTATGGATCAGGCTGGGCTACGAGCTTTGCTGCAGAATACGATCCTGAAGATGCGGGACATTGGTATGGGGGGAGCGCGGTAGATAATCAGGCGTTGTTTGATTTTTATGGACATCCGCTGCCTTCCTTAAATGTATTCAAGTATGTGGATACAGGTGCTGTTGCCCCTTTGAGGATTGATGAAATTAAAAATCTTTCCATACAGGCCAATGCTGGTGAAACTGTTACGTTACCAGTAACGGTGACAGCGACATACAACGATGGAAGCACTGGTTCTGTCGCTGTCGAATGGGACGATGCTGCCCTAAATCAAGCCATTAACTCTGGGGTTGGAACTTATGTCATCACAGGGGTTGTCGATGGTGGTTACACTGTAAAAGCAAACTTGCAGATAAAGCCAGAGAATTTTGTGCAGAACCCTGGCTTCGAGGGTAGTGACAGAAGCGTGTGGAACATCATTTATCCAGAAGGAATCGCTCCGCATACTGATTATCAAGAGAAGGCGGCTGATGCTAAAACAGGAAATTACTCGTTGCACTTTTACTCAAGCGAAGCAGTTGACTTCAAAGTAGAACAAACAATTACTGGCCTGGAACCAGGCTATTATAATCTTTCTATGTTCCTGCAAGGCGGAGATGCAGAGGAATCGGAAATGTATCTTTACGCTAAAACCAGTGACCAAGAATACAAAATGAATACCTCGGTTAATGGCTGGGTGAACTGGAGTAACCCTGAAATTAATGAAATACTTGTGCTCGATGGGGAAATTACCATAGGGGCAAGTATAAAAGCAGGTGCAGGGGCCTGGGGAAGCTTGGATGATTTTTATTTATACAAGGTAAAAGAGTTGAATTAAGAGACAGAAATTCGGTAGTCGAAATAGCGGGAGAGGCGTGGAGCGATGTAGCTTTACGCTTCTTCTTTTTTAAGGTGACGTTGAGCTGTATCCATTAAAGTAGAGGTGAAAAAATAACCAATTCCGAGATTCCTGCGTTTCAAAATTTAGTTAAAAACTTATCCAGAATAAAAAGTTGCTACACCAAGAGCAATTAAAACAAGGATAACTCCTAGAGACAAATAGAGTATTTTTTTCCTCATTAATATCCCATCTTTCTGTAAGTTCAAAATTCATTAAATGAGATGTTCTATAAACTAGACTGATTTTCCTTCAAACCTTATATATAAAAATGTTAAATCAGTCTAGGTATCTTGAAGGCTATGGTGCCCACGTTCTTCTTCCTGCTTTTCCTGCTTTGTTCATTGCGCTTTTCTTCTAGTTATGCTATGTATGAAGGGAAGGAAAGAACGGGTGATTATGATGATTAAGGTGTTGTTTATTGCGCCATATCCTGCGATGGCTGTATTGATCGATGAATGTAAAACAGATGCTGAGGATTTGGATGTTACGGTAAAGACCGGAAACCTTGGCTCTGCCGTCCCGCTGGCTAAACGAGCGGAACAGGACGGTTTTGATGTAATCATCAGCCGCGGAGGGACTGCTAAATTAATAGAAGAAGTAACCAATCTGCCGGTTATTGATATTCATGTTTCTGGTTATGATATGCTTCGTGTACTTACACTGGCGAATGAGTTTCCAGGCAAGAAGGCGATAGTTGGCTTTTCGAACATCACCTTGGGAGCGGAAACAATTACTGATATATTGGAGTTTCCAATTGAAGTATTTACAGTTGAGAGAGCAGAAGAAGTCGGACCGCTTATAAAGGACCTCAAGGATCAGGGATATAGTGTCATTATGGGGGATGTCGTTACTGTCCATAATGCTGACCGGTACGGGATGGAAGGGATCCTGATTCAGTCAGGTAGAGAGGCAATCTTTGATGCTTTCCAGCGAGCAAGAACTATTTATTCTTTTTACCAGAAGAAACAGACAGAAATCGACTTGATGAAGGCAGTGCTGGACTCGGCAGCATCAGACTTTGTCGTCCTTGACTCTGCCGGTGCGGTTGTTTACGAACAGTGGAAAACAATCCCATCATCACTAATAGATGTAACTGCATTATCCGAAGACGGGAGTCTGAATGCCCAGGGGGTTATCACGACCGGCGATGATATGTACAAGGTGAAACCGTCTGTGCTGTCTAATGGGGGCAGGAAATACTATTTATATTCTTTTTCAAAGCTTGAACGATCAATGGATGATTCATTGATAAAAGTGGAACGTGTATCTCAGCTTCCTTTAATCATTCAGGAAAGCGAGCAGATGAAGAATTGTATTTCTTCTATAGGAGCAAATATTAAAAAGTCCAAATGGGCATTGATTGGTGAAAATGGTACTGGCAAAGGTTTGATTGCAAGGTATATCCATTATATGAAGCATGGTGGCCAGGGACTTTTTGCAGTCGCGGTGGCCAGGGACTTTTTAAAAAAATCTGAAGTTGATGAGGATATCAAAACGATTTACCTTCAGGGCATAGAAGCTTTGGATGTTCCTGAACAACAGAGACTGCAGCAGGTGGCTGATTATCATTGCAGCATAGGCATCAACATCCTATTTTCTGTTCAATCGGATAGCGAAGGAGTCTTTGATCCAGACGTAGCCCGGATCTACTTGCCGCCTTTGCGGAAACGAAATGGTGACATAAGGGTGCTTGCAGCTTATTTAATCGCGGATTCAAATCAGCGCTTTGGCACATCACCAATTAAGATTAAAGAGGAAGCTCTCGACCTTTTAGAACAATATCGTTGGCCTGGTAATGTAGCGGAATTAAAAGCTGTCCTGCATGACGCCGCGGCTGCAGAAAAGGGTTATGTTTTAAGTACTGAAGTGATTGGTACTATGCTAGAATCAAAAATTTCAAGTGAAATATCCATGCCAGAAGATTTTTTACAGGGAACATTAGAAGAAATCGAGAAGAAAATTATCCTTAAAGTTATGGAGCAAGAGGATGGCAATCAGACAAGAGTCGCGAATAGGCTGAATATCAATCGTTCCACATTATGGAGAAAGCTGAAGAATTGATTCTTCAGCTTTTTATTATTGTTTAAAAATGCAACACTTTAAAAGTGTAAAAATTTTACTATGAACATTTTTCGATAAAAATATTGCAAAAATAAAACGTTTTCATTAAAATGAAACATGTAAGCGATTACTTAATCGTTTAAATTTGAAACAATACAAAAGGGGATGCTAGAATATGAGAATAAAGGCAGGTTTAGAAAGAATTCCTGGTGGAATGATGGTTGTGCCGTTGCTTATTGCAGCAACACTGAACACATTTGCACCAAACTTGCTTCGCATTGGTAACTTTACAGAGGCGCTATTTGTAAATGGCGCAGGTACTTTAATTGCACTTTTCCTATTGGCGACTGGTGCACAAATAAATGTTAGATCTTTCGGTGTTTCGGTTGGTAAAGGTGCGACATTGCTTGGAATCAAGTGGATTGTCGGTGCCGCAGTTGGACTTATTGCATACTTATTTGCTGGAGACAACGGATTGTGGCTAGGACTTGCGCCTATCGCGATCATTGCCGCGATGACAAACAGCAATGGCGGATTATTCGTTGCTCTTGTTGGTCAATACGGAAATAAAGAAGACCGTGCCTCATACTCATTGCTTGCTTTGAATGATGGACCATTCCTAACGATGGTTGCACTATCAATCTTCGGTGCAATGGGCTTTGTTGACGGAATGTTCTCTATCCAGTCATTCATTGCTGTATTGCTGCCAATCCTTGTTGGTATGGTGTTAGGTAACCTGGATGAAGAAATGCGTGAATTCCTTGATAATGGAAGCTCAATGCTGATTCCATTCTTCGCTTTCGCACTCGGTATGGGAATTGATTTCGGAGCGATCGTTGCAGGTGGATTAACAGGAATTCTATTAGGGGTAATGACTGTTCTATTCACAGGTACTGCAGGTTACTTTGTATTCAAAGCTTTCAAGTGGAATCCAATTGTCGGTGCTGCTGAAGGCTCGACGGCTGGGAACGCGGTAGCGACTCCTGCCGCGATTGCTGCGGCAAACGCAAGCTTCTCTCAATATGCTGAACTGGCGACTGTCCAGGTTGCTGCATCGACAGTTACTACAGCAATTCTACTTCCGTTGTTCATCGCTTTCCTTGTTAAACGACTTGAGAAAAAGGGGTACGCGTTCAGGCAAGGAAATGTCATAAAAGTGGATAGTTAAGGGTGTGTTCATATGGGTGAAAAAATCGGAATCATCGCAGACGATTTAACAGGTGCCAATGACTCAGGTGTTCAATTGGCGAAAAAAGGATTTTCTTCAACCGTAGTGTTCAATCTAGAAGGTATTAAAGAAGCAGGCTCAACCCCTGATGTTCTGGTTGTCGATACTGACAGCCGGGCAGTTCCTGGGGAAAAAGCACATGAAGCAGTTGTTAAAGCTGCTTCTCTTCTTTTTCAGCATGGGTACTCACATGTTTACAAGAAAATCGATTCTACGTTACGGGGAAATGTAGCGGTTGAAATTGCTGCAGCCGTCAGCGTTTATAAGCCTGAGGCAGTTGTGATTGTGCCAGCCTTTCCGAAGGTGAACAGGACCACAGTCAAAGGACTTCATTATGTGAATGGCACACTGATTACGGAAACGGAGTTTGGGCGCGATCCGAAGACTCCAGTTACAGAAGGATTTATCCCAGATTTGCTGATGAAAAATGTGGCTGAAGATATATCATTGATTGACCTTGATTTGATTCGTGGAACAGAGAAACAGTTAGCGGCATTTGTTGAAAAATCAATAGAGGGCGGACAATCGTGGTTCGTTTGTGACAGCGAGACAGAAGACGACCTAAAGGCAATCGTGGCATTTTTCGCGAAGTTGGGCAAAAGGATTGTTTGGGCAGGGTCTGGCGGTTTAATTGAGTATCTTCCTGCTGAATTGGCGATTTTCCCTCAGTCAGGACAAAATATGAAAAAAACCTCGATCGATCGGACTCTTACCGTATCCGGGAGCCTTTCTCAGGTGACGAAAAAACAGCTTGAGAGCTTGAAGGGTTTAAAGGAAGTTGAGTTTATAGAAATAAATCCAGTTCAATTGGTTGAAGATACACTTCAGGCGAGTAGCTTAGCAGTAAACGAAAAAGCCAGTCATTATGTCCTTTATGTTGATTCTTCCGAAGCAAACCGAGTGGCTGCGCGTGAAGCTGGCGACAGATTGGGCTATAACAGCAACCAGGTGAGTGAAGCAATTGCCTCCGGACTGGCGAAGGCTGCTAAAGCTTTCCTGCAACAGGTCCAGAATATCGGCGGGCTTGTTTTAACAGGTGGTGACACTGCGAAAGCCGTTTGTGGTGAATTAGGTGTGAATGAAATGGAACTCCACTCTGAGGTTGAATCCGGACTGCCGTTTGGCAGGATCAGGAGCGGGGAAAAGGACTTCTGGGCAATTACAAAGGCTGGTGGCTTCGGAAACGAAGGCTCGCTTGTAAAAGCAGTGGAATACATGACAGGAAAGGTTGGACAATATGAAACAAACTAAACCAGTGGTCGGTATAACTATGGGTGACGCAGCAGGTGTCGGCCCGGAAATCATTTTAAAGACGCTTGCAAATGAAGAAATCTATAACATCAGCAATCCTTTTGTCATCGGTGACAGCAAGATTCTTGAACGTGCCAAAAGCTTTGTCGGAAGTGAATTGGAAATCCAGGCCGTTACTGCCGAAGGGCTAGGAGAGATTGAATATAAGCTTGGGACAGTACATTGCCTGGACTTGAATCTTCTGCCTGCTGACCTTCCAGTCGGGGAAGTTTCTCCCGATGCTGGACATGCAGCTTTTGAATACTTACGTACAGCAATCGAGCTTGCCAATGAACAGAAGATTGATGCGATCTGTACTGCTCCTTTGAATAAAGAAGCGCTGCAGAAGGGTGGTCACAAATATCCTGGCCATACTGAAATTCTTGCGGACCTTACCGGAACACAGGATTATTCAATGATGCTTTCTGCTCCTAACCTGCGTGTAATCCATGTTACGACGCATGTAGGAATCATCGATGCAGTTAAAATGATTAATCCAGAACGTGTCTACCATGTCATCAAGCTTGCACATGATACATTGCGCAAAGCAGGAATTGAAGCTCCGAAAATTGCCGTTTGCGGTATCAATCCGCACGCTGGTGAAAATGGATTATTCGGTTATGGTGAAGAAGATGAGAAGGTTGTTCCGGGTGTTGAAAAAGCTCAAGGAGAAGGAATTGATGCGGTTGGCCCTCTCCCGGCTGATACACTATTCTTCCGTGCCGTCCGCGGAGACTTTGACATTGTCGTCGCGATGTACCACGACCAGGGTCACGGGCCGGTTAAGGTTTTAGGCTTGGATGCTGGCGTCAACATCACGGTTGGATTGCCAATCATCCGAACAAGCGTCGATCACGGTACAGCATTTGATATCGCTGGTAAAGGCATTGCCGACGAAAAGAGCTTGATTGAGGCTATGAAACAGGCGGTTGAACTTGCTCCGAAGAGGTAAAGTGGATGAAGCGTAGGGACGTACCTTTTGCTTCTTTCGGAAGCGTAGGGACGTACCTTTTGCTTCTTTCGTGTTGCGAAAAATCATCCTTCTGGATGCTTTGCTGGAATTTTGACAGGCTGTAGAGCTAGCGCAAAAGTTTACATTCTATTAAAGGTATTTCCTTCAGGGGAAATGCCTTTTTTAGTAGGGTTTTATAAGTATAATCTTAGGAAATTAATTTATGAACAAAAATGAAAATATATGAAAAATAATAAAAAAAATTGAAAAATAATGAAAAAAACTATTGTAAACGGTTTCTTGAGGTGTTAAATTTACATTACGAAGTCGAAATTACATAGGGGGTTCATAATGAAACTCGCAACTAGGATCAATTCAATCCTGCCCACAGTCAACGGAGACATAAAAGAAGCATTGAAAGAAATATCTGAAATTTCAGGCATTACACACGTGGATTTAAATTATCCAGAGCATTTTTCTCAGTACTCAGTAAGTGAAATCTTAGAAACTCTTAAACAAACAAACCTGGAAGTAAACGGGCTGGCATTAAGATTCAGGAAGCACTTTATTAACGGGGAATTGGGCAACAGCAACCAGTCGATCGCAGAAGATGCTTATGTATTATGCAAGGAAGCTGCTGATGCCTGCCGGGAGCTGGGCGGAGAGGTTATAACACTTTGGTTAGGATTTGATGGATTTGATTACCCATTCCAAAGTGATTACCAGAAGGCGTGGAAACAGGTGAAAGAATACGTTTCCGATCTGGCGGATTACGCTCCGGACCTGAAAATCAGCATCGAGTACAAACCGTATCAGGAAAGATCTTACGCTTTAATAGACAGCATCGGGACTACACTATTAATGGTCAATGAAGTCAATCGTGAAAATGCAGGTGTCACAGTGGATTATTGCCATATGTTGATGAAGCGGGAAAACCCGGCATACGGTTTAAGCTTGGCTGCTGATCGAGGCAAACTGTTCGGTGTCCACATCAATGATGGCTATGGTACACACGATGATGGCCTCATGGTTGGAACTGTTTCATTCATGCAAACACTGGAGTTCATCTACTATCTGAAGAAGTACAACTACCAGGGCGTCATCTATTTCGATACATTCCCGGTAAGGGAGGAACCGATTGCTGAAATTCGCCAGAATGTAAAGGTGATTAAAAAGCTAAGTGATTTGATTGATGACATCGGTCTTGAATCCATTCAAGAAACCATCGCTAAAAATGACGCTGTAGCCGTTAACGAACTATTTTACCAATGCTTGAGATAAAGAAGTGGGTAGTATCTATTAAAATATCTAAGCTTAAAAATGGGAGGAATTGAGATGAAGAAAAGCAGTAAAAAATTGTTGGTAACAAGTGCTCTTGCGATGTCTTTGCTGATTACTGGATGCAGCAGCAGTAGCACTGGTGGTGGTGAGAGCAGCAGCGATAAATCATTCAACCCTGATAATGCAGACGGCAAGACATACGAAGAGGTAAGAGACAGCCTTGGTGCTGTACCAATGGTTTCAGATGAACTCAAGCTTGGCGGGGTGGCGAAGGCTTTTGAAAATGAATACTGGAGAACGCTGAAAGAAGGTATGGAAACAGGTGCCGAAAAATTCAGCGATAAAGGATATAACCTGACCGTCGATATGAAATCGCCACAAGGTGAATCAGACGAAGAAGGCCAATTATCAATTGTAAAAGACATGATCAATAAAAAATATACTGCTTTGCTTCTATCCCCAATTTCAGACAGCAACCTAGTACCAGGTGTAGAGAGTGCATTGGAAGCGGATATTCCGGTCATCAATGTCAATGATGGAATCATCAAGGAAGCACCTAATTTCGTTGGACCGAAAGCAGACCAAAACGGAGAATTGCTGGCTGAGTGGATTTCCGAAAAGATAGACGGTAAAGGGAAGGTTGCCATTATCGTAGGGATGCCTAAGGCATTTGCAGCAAGACAGAGAACGCTGGGCTTTGAAAATTGGATGAAGGAAAATGCTCCTGATATCGAAATTGCAGAAAAGCAAAACGCTGACTGGGATCGCTCTAAGGCAAAGGATATTGCCGCAACATGGATTAAGAAGCACTCTGACCTGGATGCAATCTTTGCGAATAACGACACAATGGCATTAGGGGCACAGGAGGCTGTGAATGAATCTGGCAGGGATATCCTGGTTGTAGGTGTAGATGGTATTGGTGAAGCCTATGATTCGATCCGTAAAGGCGAAATGGATGCTACAATCGACTCTTTCCCACTATATAAAGGACAGATTGCGGTCGAAATGGCGATTCGCCAATTGGGCGGACAGAAGCTGCCAAGGGTAATTTGGACGCCGCAAGCCTTGATTGACAGCACGAATGTTGAAACTTCAGCTGAAGATATCATCAAATGGACAGATCCGGAAATCGCCAAGTAATGGATAAGCTACAACCTTAATTTGTTTAGAACTATAGTCGGATCAAATGATTCGGCTATAGTTTTTAAAAAAGGGGAATCAATCATGGGAAATCAAAAAGACAATATCATTAACTTTAAAAGTATTTCAAAGGTTTTCCCTGGAGTTAAAGCTTTGGACAATGTTAGCTTTAGCATCGAAAAAGGAGAGGTCCATGCACTGTTAGGTGAGAATGGAGCGGGGAAATCAACACTGCTGAATATCCTCCATGGCGTTAACTCAGAGTATGAAGGGACTGTGGAAATCCGAGGGACAGCTGTTTCGTATAAGAATGCTAATGAGGCAATCAAGGATGGAATCTCAAAAGTCCATCAGGAAGTCAGTTTAATACCAGAATTGACTGTTGGCCAGAATATCACCCTTGGAAATGAGCCTCGTAAAGGGATGTTCATCGATTATAAAACACTCCATAAGAAAGCGAATGCTATCCTCGAAAAAATGAATTGCAACTTTAGGAGTGAAGATCTTGCGGGAACACTGAGCACCGGGGAAATGCAGATGATCGCCATCGCAAAAGGTTTATACCATAACGCCCAGGTGATTTCATTCGATGAGCCATCTGCTTCACTCACGAATCAGGAAGTGGGTACACTGTTTTCTATTATCAGGGAATTGAAGAAGAACGGAATCACCATTTTATACGTAAGTCATCGTCTGGATGAAGTTTTTGAAATATGCGACCGGGCAACGGTCCTGAGGGATGGCAAGCATATTGACACTTTCAATATAAGTGATATTAACAGAGAAGAGTTAATAAAGAAGATGGTTGGCCGTGACGTATCTGCTTACGCGGTCAGGAACAAAAAGCTTGAATTAACGGATGAAAAAGTTTTAGAAGTAGAGAAATTATCTGTGAATGGTGTCTTCGAAGATGTAAGCTTTCATCTTAAAAAGGGTGAAATACTGGGATTTACGGGCTTAGTCGGAGCCAAGAGGACGGACGTAGTAAAAACGATTTTTGGAGCAATGCGAAAATCTGGAGGAATGATCAAAATAAATGGCCAGCCAGTCGAAATTAATTCACCGGAACATGCAGTGAAGCTGGGAATAGGGCTCATACCGGAAAACCGTAAAACAGAAGGTTTTATAAAGTATTTTGACAATGCAAATAATGTTGGTCTTACCAAGATGGAGAAGTTCACTCAGTATGGCCTGTTAAATCATAAAAAGAAAACTGATAACTGCAACCAGTACGCCGAAGAAATTAATTTTCGGCCAAGAGATCCGCATTATATGACTGTAAACCTGAGCGGCGGCAATCAGCAAAAGGTGGTAATCGCTAAATGGCTATCATCAGATGCGGAGATACTGATCCTTGATGAACCAACCAAAGGGGTCGATGTCGGGGCGAAGGCTGAGATCTACCGTGTTCTCGAGGAACTGCTCGAACTGGGTAAATCGATTATCGTCGTTTCCTCTGAATTGCCTGAGGTACTTGGCTTAAGCGACAGAATCATTGTGATGCGCGAAGGCAGAAAAGTAAAAGAATATATCAACGAAAACCTGACAGAAGAGGATATTCTTCAGTATGCTATGGGGGTAAAACAATGAAACTAAAATCAGCAGGTTTCAATCGAGAATTCAGCTTAATAGTTGCTATTTTTATAATGGTTATTGTGTTTTCAATCATCCAGCCGGTCTATTTAAGTACCGGAAACCTGTTAGACATCATGGACCAGAGCGTTATCAATGGCCTTCTCGCCCTTGGTATTACATATGCCATTATTACAGGCGGGATTGACCTTTCTGTAGGTTCAATTTTCGCGATTGTCATTGTCGTTGTCGGTGATTTGCTGGTAAGGGGTGTCGATCCTATTGTAGCAATCGTGTGCGGCATCGTGCTGGGATTTTTACTAGGTTTGTTCAATGGTCTATTAATCTCTAAGTTAAAACTTCAGCCATTTATCGCTACTCTTGGTACAATGAGTGCGTATAGAGGAATCGCCTACATCATTACTGGAGGATGGCCGGTATTAGATATTCCTTCTAATTTCCGCAGCATTTTCAACTCGAAATTATTTGGCTCGATTCCGATTTCAATTTTTGTCTTATTAGCCTTTGCTGTTGTAGGTCATGTCATTCTTAAATATACTAAACTTGGAACTTATATTTATGCGATCGGCGGTAATGAAGAAGCTACTATTTTATCAGGTGTGAATGTCAATAGAAGTAAGATGCTTGCTTATGCTATTTCAGGAACTGGCGCAGCACTTGCAGGAATGGTTTTATTGGCTCGGTTAGGTTCCGGGGAACCGGCTGCCGGCCAAACGTATGAATTGAATGCGATTGCCGCAGCGGCGATTGGTGGAGCAAGTCTTGCGGGTGGAAGAGGAACAATGATCGGAACGCTGCTTGGCGCTATTTTATTATCTACCTTGAAGGTTGGTCTGGTTGTTGTTGGTGTCGATACTTTTTGGCAATATATTGCAACAGGTGCGATAATAGTGATAGCTGCTTATTTCGAAGTTATCCAGGATCAAGTCAAAAAAATCAATTTTACCAAAAAGAAAATAGCGTGAGGAGTTGGTAATTGATTATGAAAAATGACACAGTTGCCGTAGTAGGAAGTATCAACTACGACATTATCTTCAAACAGAAGCGGCTTCCGGAAATAGGAGAAACATACTCAGCCGATAGTGTTTCTTTTTGCGGAGGGGGAAAGGGCGCCAATCAGGCAGTCCAGTGCGCTAAACTAGGCTTGGAGACTTATATGGTTGGCAAAGTGGGCAATGATGCGTTTGGAAAGGAAATGCTGCGTAATCTGTCTAGCTATGGAGTAAATCTTGACCATGTTGCAGCAGTGAATTCCAACACAGGACTTGGCGTAGTCAATGCGCTTGAAAATGGAAGCGTTATCGCCACTATCTCCAAAGGGGCGAATTATCATCTTACTCGAGAGGACATCGATCGATCTGAAGAAGTCCTGCGGAGAAGCAAGATTGTCGTCTTGCAAATGGAAGTACCGAAAGAGGTTGTAGAATATACAATAAAGCTTGCCAAGAAGCATGACTGTTATGTAATCTTGAATGCGGCCCCGGCAAGTGAACTTGAGGTAGAATATTTGAAAATGGTTGATTGCCTGGTTGTCAATGAAACAGAGGCTAGCTTTTATGCCGGAACCAAGGTTGCTACTGTGGAGGATGCGGAAGCTGTCTGTGAAAAATTGGCGCCATATGCAAATGATTTGTTAGTCATTACTCTCGGGGAAAAAGGCAGTATTTTATATTCAGGAAGTAAACTATACAGGATTCCATCTGAAAAGGTGGTTGCTGTCGAGACTACTGGTGCTGGTGATTCATACGTAGGTGCACTGGCCTATTCTCTAATCCAAAACAAGTCACCTGAAGAAATAGGTGCATTTTCGTCGCTAGTAAGCTCAAGAACCGTCATGAAAATCGGAGCACAAAATGCGATGCCTACTTTGAGTGAAGTACTTGAAAGTATAAATAATTAGTTATAGAGGGTTTGAATTATGATTCCATATGTTAGACGCGAAAAAATCATGGATGAGCTCGAAAACAAAAAAATCATGTATATAGAAGATTTCTTGAAAATCTTTGATGGAGTGTCAGAATCCACAATCCGCAGGGATCTCAAAACCCTGGAGGACGAAAATTATATCGTCCTGCTTAGGGGCGGAGCGGTCAAACTGAAGCTCGATGCATATGAGATCCCGGTGGGGACAAAGAAACTCCTTTTCAAAGAGGACAAAGAAAAAATCGCTAAATATGCTGCTTCACTCGTAGAGGATGAGGAAGTCATCTATATCGACTCGGGTACCACTTGTTCTGCCATGGTTAAGTATATTAAGGCCAAAGGAGTACGGGTTGTTACCTCGAATATTCAGGTATTGAATGAAATAAACGGAAACGGAATCGAAAGCTGCATCATCGTCGGCGGCGAAGTGAACAAGAGTCTTGACTCAATATCTGGTCCAATGACCGATGCCTCTTTAAGAAGCATGAATTTCGACAGATCCTTTTTAGGAACCAGCGGATTCGGCCAGGAAGTAGGCATCAACACACCTGACTTCCGTGAAGCCAGCAAGAAAACCATTGTAAACTCTAATTCGAATAGATGCTACGTTCTGGCTGATAGCTCAAAATTCAATAAAAGTACATTATGTAAGGCATTTGAATTGAAAGAGTGCACGCTTATAACTAATAAACAAATCCCGTCGTTCGATGGAACGGTGGAGTATTATGTGGCTGAGTGACGAAGCAAAGATGAAGCAAAGGGACGTACCTAGAAGCAAAGGGACGTACCTTTTGCTTCTTTCGTGTGGCGAAAAATCCATGCTACTGGATCCTTTGCTTCGAATTTTGACAGGAAGGTGAAATCTTTTCAATCTCTATTATATATAATGAAAGATTTTTCTGAATGTTATATGATGAAATTGTAACTCCAGTCGATTCTACTCCATTCCTCTTATTTTAGTAATTAACCTCTATAAACAACTATATTTCATAACCTTTCTAAAAAAATTCATATCGTGTGGTGATCGGATGTCTCGTAAGGCTAGGATGAAAAGTGCTAGTGGTATTTATCATGTCATGTTTCGGGGAGTGAACCGTCAGGATATTTTTCATGATGATGAGGACCGTAGGCGGTTTCTTGAAGTTTTAAAGAAATATAAGAAAAAGGTTGAGTTGAAGGTGTATGCTTGGTGTTTAATGTCCAACCATATCCATGTTTTATTAAAAGAGGGGGAGGAGAGCATCAGCTCTACGATGAAACGGATCGGTGTGAGCTATGCGGTATATTATAACTGGAAATATCGGACCTCGGGCCATGTTTTCCAGAACAGGTTCAATAGTGAAATTGTTGAAAATGATACGTACTTCCTCACTGTTGTCAGATACATCCACCAGAATCCTGTAAAAGCAGGGATGGTGGCAAAGGTGGATGAATGGCGATGGAGCAGTTGTGCCGCTTATTATGGCGAATACTGTTTCCCGGGAGATTTACTTGAGCGCAGTAAGGTTTTCAGAATGTTTTCGGATGACTTCTCCATTGCGAGGGAGAGGTTCAGGGAATTCAATGAGAGGACGAACCGGGATGAGTGTCTTGATGAACGACCGTACAGACACAGGAGGCTGCCGGATGAGGAGGCCAGGTTGGAGATTAAGAGAATTCTCGGTACGAGGGAAATTGCTCACGTGAAGAGCCTTCCTAAATTTGAGCGTGACATTGTCCTGAGGGAAATCAAGGGCATTGATGGTTTGACCCAGCGCCAGGCTGCAAGGATCTTAGGAATCCCGCCCAGTTTGGTATTTAAAGTTTAGTTTCACTATGTAAGATATAACTTCTGTTTAATTCCTCATTCTATTAACTTCTCAATTTATCAAAATCCCTAATGAACTTGTTAGAAAAAAATATGAAATGATATGGAGGAAAGGCTATTGTCCGCGAAAGTGACAAGTATCGGATTGAAGGGCCTTGAGGGTTATCGTGTCATGTTGCAGGATAGGTTACAGTTGAATGGATCCGGCTGATGCTTCCTTTTTCGTTTTCCAATGGCTGCCTAAGCAAATCTAAAGTCACCTTCGAAAATTCATCAAGAAATAGTACGCCGTGATGGGCAAGGGAGACTTCCCCTGGTTTAGGATTCGTTCCGCCACCGCAGCCATGAACCCCTGTCCTGGCGGATACCTCGGTCCAGACAGCCATTATTGTACATGTTCGGAAAAACAGAACGCCAATGAACGATATGGAAAAGAGATATACAATGGCAGCGTACCTTTCGAGCAACTAATTTCCAGACCCCTCCTGACAAGTGACCAGCAGGGGCATTTGCAAAATCTATTCAGAAAGCATTGCCTCAACAACAGAGTGCAAATAAAAATAATCCGCCTCGCTTGGACAATCGCCAATCTGAAGGTGACAAACATATAACAGACGAAGCCATGGAGGAGCGGGGAAGCTGAGAGTGAGCGAATGGATGAATAATTGAAGCATAAGAGGGAGAAGCAAAAGGTACGTCCCTATGCTTCTTTATGCTTCTTTTAATTTTAAAGCTTCATTCACAAACTCTATCTCCTCTTCATCCTGGAAGCCGATGAAGAAGATTTTTTCGATTTGGTCATGATTGAAGAGATACATATACTCTTCGTTCAAATTGCCTTCTGGATAAAGGCAGGCGATATAATCCCATACCTTGTCGGAATTTAATTCCTTTTGCTGCCTTCCGTAGATCATGATTCTCTTTTTTCCGCCATTAAGCAATACTACCGAGCCAATTGGCAAGTATTTATTCATCATTCCAATTCTCCTTTTTAATGCGTATCATACTCATTCCTAATACTGTGGCTGGAAAAAGTGCGAGTACTGATCCCATAAAGAACTGATAAGATGTCTTTACGGTTTCTGGATGTGCAAAGGTTGCTTCTCTTATTAGTGTTAAAGCTACAAACATTAGAGCAATAATCCCTACAGCCACAATAGATCCAATCACATAGGCCTTGCTGCTATTCAATTTCCTTAACTTTGGGGAAGAGATGAATAGAGACAATATTAGCAGAATGACAGCACCTGCAAGATATAGGATAAGGGTTAACTGGGAGTAGTTTACCTCCTCAATGATCAGTCCGTCCCTGACTCCAATCGTATACATCGCACTTGATGTCAGGAAGAGTTGGATGCTTAGGACCAGGAGGTAAAAGAATAAATAGCGACCTGCCTTAATCCAGGTTTTATATTTTTTGGAAAGTGATAATCCATAGCCAAAGAGCGTAACCGAAGAGATTAGTAAAATAATAAAACTTACATTCAACCAATTTGGCAGGGTAGAGAAATACTGCAAATTTATTAGTGATATAAACATAGTCATGATAAAGAAGGCTATATTCACCAACTTTATATTTTTTTGCATCTCTTTAGGGTTTGTATAGACAGGCTGAGTCTTAACCGTTTTCATTGTATTCCCCTCTCTAACTAGTTAACAACCGAGGCAAGTTGCCTAACTGGGTCTCTCTTAATATGACCTTGTCACCTGTAGCTGAATAGACAGTGGTCGCTGTTTTGATTTTACCAGAATCATTTGCTACTACTGTCATTTTCGTTTCCCTATAACGAAGGTTCTCTGTTAAATAAACTGTGGTATTTTGTGAGTGAATCGCAGATAAAACCGTTGATATTGATTTTGTAGGCAGATTCAGATTTTCGCAGTATGTGAAAAGAGCATCTGTACCTGGTTCAGAGAAAATCTCTAATAATTTTTCAAAATCAGCAAGAGATATCTCCAATTGGAATTCATTCAATTGGTTCATCTCATAATTCGAGTCAGTGGTTGCAGCTTGCAATTCACTGTTGAAGCCTTGAGAATTGACTAAGGATAATGAATAGTAGTTGGGATATGCCTTTACCATAGTATTCTTTTCGGTTTTTTCACCGGTATATATAATAGTTCGGATTTTTTCATCTTCTATAACTGAAATGACTTGTTCTGCTGTAAAAATTCTTTTCAGGTGATTCATTAAATCGTCTGTTATATATGGATTTCCTTCTTCATTCAATTTCAATAACCCTGTTGAAAAGGATTTTTTGCAAAAACTCATCCATTCTCTCTCCATTTTTTCAGGGGAATAGTCTGCGAATGGGTCTTCGATGAAAAGAGGAAATGGCTGCTCAATGATCACGCATAAAAAGCCAATGTCAGTTGTTGATAAATCAAATGTCATCCTATGGTCTCCTTTACTCATCTATCCAGGAGCCACCGCACCTGTCTTGGGTTTAGTCTTAAATAGACCGCCTGCCCATTCGGCCGCGCCTTTTACAGCATTTCCGACAGTTTCAACTCCATCGCCTACGACATCCTGAACAACGCCCAATGTCGACTTCTTATTCTTTCCGCTGCCCCATAGTTCAGCCTTGAGAAGTTTATCCCCTACATAAGCTGATAGGATACCTACACCAGCACCAATGACTGCGCCAGCAACCGTTCCGACTCCCGGTGCGATAAAGGTGCCGACTGCTGCTCCGATTTTTGCACCAGCAACACCAACACCAACGGAGGCACCGCCGGCAATCACTGCATTGCTAACCTTTCTTTCTACGGATATTTTCTTTTCAGTAGTCAATTCTTTATATGCTTCCGCACCACCCGAAAGCCAAGGAGCGACTTTCGATACTACATTGATCCCTTTGACCCACTTAGAGACTTTGTAAAGTCTTGTTGCATGAGGGTACTTGTTATTTTTGATGTTCTCAATTGTATATCTTCTTGCTAAACCGTGTCCACCGTGGTAAGTTTCACTATTTAAAACTTTTAAGTATCTACCGTCAACTACGAACTTTGGCAGATGATAATATGCAGGAAGTCCAGATAACGGCAACTCGACCAACATATCTCGGATTAAGTTAATTTCATTATGAGTCAAAAAGTCAGCTAACCCTTGATCCCATCGAGCAGCATTGGTGGATTTGACCTTATCAGGAGTTTTTTTATTACCAGGTATCTTGTGAAATTCTGATGATCGAGCTCTTTCGCTGTCGATTTTTAATATGTGTTGAGCTCGCTTCTCAACATTTTTCTCTGCATTTTCGTATTGTTGCGTCGAAAGGTTAATAAAGGATTTAAGTGCTCTCACATGCGTTTCCAATTCCAGCACCCTTCGTTTGGATAACGACATAGAAGAGCTAATACCCTTACGAGCTTTAATCCTAGGATCCACAGCATTATTCAAAGAAAGCAGCTGTGATTCAAGTAGATCTAATTTCGAGGAAATTGTATGAAGACTCGAACTGGCATTCCTAACTCTGTCTATATTTATTTTAATCATTCCAGACAACCGCCTCCTTTGCTGTCACCATTCAATTTCAAACCCCTGTAGATTTTGGAGTAGGCACATATCAAAATATTATAACAAAATGGTCATATTAACAATATTTAACATTGTTATTGCGTCACATAAACCTCATTTGATAATCTACAAGGGTATGATATTAACCTGACTAGCCTTTCTTTGTACCACTCAGTTTTTTCGGTGCCCTTATAAAATAATTCATTACTCCATACTTTAAGCTGCGTGTAGGTTCCTTTTCTCTATTTATATTCTTGGAATATATTAAGACATATAATAACAATAGAAAATTGTGAAGAGAAAAGGATATAATTATATATTAAAATTCACTATTAAACATTTTTGGAGGATAATTTTGAAATCTACAAATTATAAATATAAAAAGTTGCCCCTTACACCGAATATTTGCACGGAACTTATAATAGAATTATTTAATGGGAAATTAGAAACAAGGCAGACGATAGTAGATGAGATAACAAAGGTTCATCTTGAAAGAGGAGGGAGAGAACCCAATGCTTTAGATAAACCAAGAATGGTAAAAAAGGCGTTAGAGAAACTACAAAAAGATGGGTTAGCAAATAATCCAATCAGGGGATATTGGCAAATTGAGGATGAACGACAGCCAATTGTAATTGACACGTCAATCGTTCCTGAAGAGATAGATGATAAAGTAGATTTGGTAGAAGAGAATAAAGAAGAATATGATGCAGAAGTTGTCTTAGGACAAGGAAATGGTTCTGTTTATTTATATTTCCTACCAAGTTACCAAAAAAATCGTGAAAAAGCTACTTGGCCGTGTAAAATTGGAAAGTCAAATAGTGATCCTTTACAAAGGATTATTTCACAAGCATCCACTGCCTTGCCAGAGAAACCGAAAGTTGCAGTAATAATTAGAACCCATAACCCACATGCTCTAGAGCAAGCTGTCCATAATATACTTATCTATAGAAATAAAAAGGTACATTCAGCAATAGGTAAGGAATGGTTTGATACTAATCCTGATGAGTTTCTAAAAATAGTCCAATTCATAGAACAATCAACTTTACTATTTGAATAAAGCTAGAATTCGCTATTTAAAATAAAGAAGCAAGCAAATAAGCGTGATATTACAAATCTTCCTGCTGTTTAATTTTAAAAAAGTGCATCTAACTTCAGATGCACTTTTTTAATGTTAAACACATTATTTAAAAGTTCCTATTCTATATCCCTTTCCAGCTGCTAACCACCCATAATCCCCGTAATTCCAAAGCGGCCAACTAGGTCTGGTGCCGGGATAATCAAACTCCACTTCATATCGGACGCTATACCAAGTGTCAGGTTCCCAACCAGCAATTCTGGAACCATTGGCGCTAGTATACTTTAAACTTAATATTTGGCTTACGACGTATCCTCCACGTGTTGGGTGGATGAAAATATCCTCAATATTATAGTTGAAGGAAGGGGTAATGATTAATTGATGTTCTTTAACCTTTTGGTGCATTACGTCATAAATCTTATCATTAGTTAAAGAAGCATTATCGTACCAATATTTTGACTTTCTGAAAGCCAGGAAGTTACTTCTGTTATCTTTGTTCCTGTAATCCCAGCTAAATGTTCCCTGGATATACTTATCGAACTCTCTGTTTAATTGCAAAATATAATACTTGTTTTCATAAAGCGCCATTGAGTCCTCATGTGCTTTTAAACGTTGTTCCGCGGTTAAGTCACTAGCTGTGTGCATTTGAAATAGATCATAGGTGTTCAACCCGTCTTTGTAGAATCCTGCTGTGGTTCTTGATTAATAACAGATGAGATTTCGTCCCTGACACTATCCTTAACGGCATTGGTCCCTCCGAGGATCGCTACATCTTCTGCTCCGCTTGATTCTAGATAACCCAGTACATCTTTTGAGGCAGTAGTAGGGTTAACAAGGATAATAGGGCGCCAAAGTTTCCCCGCAAGAGGTCCTCCTGAAAGTGCATCAGGAAAATTAAACCCTGTAGATATGATTACTCCTTTTGTTGCAGGATAAAACTTCTTTGCTACTTTAATAGAAGTTTCTATCCTGTTTGACCCTGCTATTCTCTCAACTGAAATATCCATATTGTCTATTTCTTCAGCGACGGTATTTTTTATAACTCCTGTTCCGCCAATAACTAAGACCTTTTTTATTCCCCAATCAGCAAGGCTCTTTTTTGTATCATTATGTAAAGTATTTGAATCAGTGAAAAGAATCGGCCATCCATTTTCAGAGGCAATCCCGCCTATGCCCAAAGCGTCAGGATAATTCTGTCCATATACCACCACTGCAGTATCCTGGGTGCTTTTCTTCCTAAGTTCCTTTCCTATTTCCGCCGCAGTTGAATATCGGCTGCTGCCCGACACTCGGATAACATTGTAATCCTTTCCTAGACGGTTTGCTATATTTTGGCTGATTACACTTGTACCGCCTAACAGGTAAATATTTTTGGGTTTCAATTTGATAATCTCATCTAAAGTTGCTTGTGGAATAGTATCTTTAGTGACTAGTAGGATTGGTGCATCAAGTGCATAGGCTAAAGGTGCTCCTGACAATGCGTCCGGAAAATTCAAGCCATTTGCCAAAACAATGTTTTCAGCACTGTGCCAGCCTTTCTTGGAAATCTCTACAGCCGTTTTGAAACGATCTGCCCCATTGATTCTTTCCGCAGCCTCACCATGAGAGGGAAATATCGTTGTTAAAATGAAAAATAAAAACCCAATAATTACTGCTTTTAATTTCATGCCTTTCTCCTTTCTGTTTTAGAGTAGTACTATTTAACTATAGCATACCCCTGGTAGTAACTTTAAGGATAATTTTGACTTTTCTATTATCTAATCTAGTCCCTTTAACGAATAACAGTTACTGAAGATAATAGTATAAAAAGGAATATGGAAATAGTGTTGGGAAAAAACCTAAACTTCTACGGGATATTGCCGATAGAAAGTCCATAGGTAAAATATACTAGTTTTAGGGGGATTCATATGAAAAGTTCAGGTTTAGCGACGGTGTTATCATTCTTTTGGACTGGGGTTGGACAGATTTATAATGGTCAAATCGGAAAAGGGTTAGGAATGATTGCTCTTCAAGTCCTAAATGTTCTGCTAATGTTTGTTATCATTGGGTTCATTACATATCCAGCAGTGTGGATCTGGGGTATGATTGACGCGAATAAAACAGCGAATAGATTGAATGAAGAATTTATGGCTAAGCACGGAAGCCAAGCGATTCATCACCCAACTGTTTAAGGTCGGGAATAAAAAATATTATTACAGAAAAGTACTGTTAAGAAAAGTGGAAGTGAGACGAACTACATCCTATTATACAATTGGAAGTAAGTTCCTATCACCATGTCCCTACGAATATTGAAATGCGAAGGGAAGTACAACAAAGTACTTCCCTTAACTGTTCCATAGGAACATCTCTATATTTTCTATATTCGAGATGTCTTACTCGTTGGGTGTCATGAAAACCAATTAACTGAGAAAGGAAAAATAGAATGAAAAAAATCATTGTATCCTTGCTTGCCATCCTGTTCGTGTTATCAGGATGCAGTCAAGAAAAGCAAAAAGATAAGAGTCAGGTGGAAGAAAAAGAAGTCGTTGTAGAAAAACAAGATACTAGTGACGCAGATCCTAATCAACCAGAAAGCGAAGAGGTTCCAACAGAGGAAGAAGAAGCTTCTCAGCCTTCTGATAATACATATACTATCCAGCTTGATGATCGCTTAGAGGGACAGATTGTGCTTGAAAAGGATCCAGAATCCTCTGATATGAGAACGTATATATATTATATGGACCAGACCTTGCTAAACGATAAAATCATTATCGGAACAATTGATTTAGGATCTTCCGACTCGATAAAACGCTCTATAGATGAAGGAGTTCTTACACTTGTGAATTATGAAGGTGGAGAGAACAACCCTAAGTATATGTACACTGCTAATATGGAGGATCCCTATTTAGAGCATTACCAGATAAATGAAGATGGTGATGACTACCTTCCACTTGAAGAAGCGATTAATTACTCTAGAGCAAAGGAATTAGTCCATACAAGTCTCCTAAACTCGAATTTTATTTATGGTTCAATTATGGTAAATCAAATTGTTCCTGAGCAAATAGATGCAAACGAAGAGGCTGGTCTTCAAATATCAAGGGCGTATCTTGAAGATATACAAGCCTGGTATGAAAAATTAAACAGCGCTGCAAATTCAGGATCAACTGAAGAGTTTTTTACCGCTCGGGCAGAGGTTGGAAATGAAGTAATCAATAAATATCCTGAATTAAGGCAAATTCCATTCCCTACGCAAGAAATAGGTTATAACATTTCAACTTCCATCCAAGCTCTTTCCTACTGGAGCTATGAAGATTATGGCAAAGATGCGGAAGTAAAGTATTTAAGTGAAGTAAATCTAGTAAAAGGAATTGGTCAATTTGTGGAGGTTATCCAAGAACAATTAGCAGAATTGGAGAATATATAACCTGAGGTGGAGTAAAGAACCATCACAACACATATGATATCGATATTTGGTTTTTTTCTGAAATGAGTAAACTTTAAAGTAAGGGTTGAAGTAGTCCAATATATGTTAAAGATAATGATAGATTGGCGTAAGGGTTATGGAGGTCTGTAAAGAATGGAAGCAAACTTTTTTACTGTTTGATTTGTTTTAATTGGTAAAAGGATATAGCAACACATAAGATGAAACAAAAAGGAGGCTGACGAATCCGTCACCCTCCTTTTTCCTATTTAAGCTTCAAATGGCTTTTTAGTTCATCTTGGACTCTTTGTTTTTCACTTTCCGGAACCATTAAATAATAGATTTTGTCTATTTTTGTTCCAGACCCCTTAATTTCCATTTGTTCAATGTCCTTGCCGGCTGCTTTATAGTTCTTTTGAATATCAACCATCTCATCGAAGGTCATGTTTGTCTTTACGTTTTTACCTAGAGCTGCAAAGATATCATCGAATTTAGTTAATGATGAGAAGCTTGCGCCTTTGTTGATTACACCCTGGATAATTTGTCTTTGTCTTGTCTGCCGTCCGAAGTCGCCCCTTGGATCCTGGTAACGCATCCTTGAATATAACAAGGCTTTTTCACCATCGAGGACAAGTTCACCTTTTGGAAAATGAACTCCTCCTTCTTTGAAATCTAGCGTGTTATTAACGGTAACTCCTCCGACTGCATCGACAATGTCTTGGAAGCTTTCCATATTGATTTGCATGTAATAATCGATCGGGATATCCAGGAAGTTTTCGACTGTATCCATAGACATCTCAACGCCGCCAAATGCGTACGCGTGATTGATTTTGTCGTCATAGCCTTTTCCGATGATTTCGGTTCTTGTATCACGAGGTATGCTCAGCATTTTGGTAGATTTCTCTTCGGGATTTACCGTCAAGACGATCATCGTATCAGATCTTCCACGGTCACCCTCACGCTCATCGACGCCAAGCATCAATACTGAAAAAGGTTCCTTCTTATCAAGCGTAATATCTTCAAGCCTTTTTTCTGACTTATCTCGCTTAATCGGCTGATGCATAGTGTCTACTGCTTTTGTTAGTGAGGAATAGACACTATATACATAAGCTCCGACACCTAAAATCAATAAAAGAAAAATGACTCCAATGACACGGAGCCATGTTCGTTTCTTCTTTCCTGTATGTTTTTCGGCTCTCATTAATTGACCCCCATAGTCTGACAAAAAATCTTTTCTTCTGACAAATAGAATACCAAAAAATAACGTCCTTGAATATCCTTATTTTTGAAAATGGAAAATTGTCTTGTATTATTTTGGCTGCTCTTCCTCTCGATATTCCGGATAGTTAAAATTTATTCCGTATGGAAGGGGGTATATCAAATGAGCGATAAAGGATTTAATAACGCAAAATTTTTTCAACAACATTTATTTGTTTCTTGATTTTCAATTTGAGTCGAGGTTTTTTAAAAGAATATATTTGTAAAAAAAAACAATAAACCAAATTAATAAAAATTTCACACTTTTTTTACAAAAAATGATATATTCTTACTAGTTTTGCATATATAATAGATTTGCTGTTACTTACTAGAGAGGTGGGAATAGGGTGAAGAAAGAGTTCAAAAAGAAATTAAATGGACTAGCTGTATCTGCTTTAACTGTTGGTTTACTGGCTTCTCCAATGTATGGTTCATCAGTGTTTGCTGAGGGCACGCCGACAAAGGTTATGTCAAGCGAGGCACTTGTGAAGCTGAAAATCATGGAGACAACTGACGTTCATGGCAGCATCATGAATCATGACTATTTTACTGATACAGAAGCCACAAAAGGGTTAGCGAAGGTTTCTACCTTAATTAAGGCGGAAAGAAGTGAAAACGCTAACAACCTATTATTGGATAATGGGGACATGCTTCAGGGTAACCCATTCACTGACTATGTTGCAAAAGTTAATCCTTTGACTTTTGTCGACCGTCTGGCTGGCTTTGGCCGTTTTGAAACTGCTATTGATATCTCAAAAGAAGGCTGGGATTCAGCAGAGACAGTCGTTCTTGTAAGGTCTGATCAATTTGCTGATGCTTTGGCAGCAGCACCACTAGCTTATAAATACAACGCACCGATTCTATTGACACAACCTGATCAATTAAATGCAGATACTAAAGCCGAGATCAAACGCCTTGGCGCAAAACGTGTAGTAATTGTAGGTGGTACAGGAGCTGTATCCGCAGATATCCAATCTACACTGTCACACAAAATGAAGCTTTGGGTTAAGCGTCTTGGCGGAGAAAACCGTTTTGACACAGCTGCTCTTGTAGCAGAAGAACTAGGCAACAGCAAGAAAGCGATATTGGTAAATGGCCACAACTATCCGGATGCGATTTCTGTAGCTCCATATGCAGCTAAGAATGGCCTTCCGATTTTATTGACAGACGCAACAGCACTTCCAGCTGAAACGAAGGCAGCTTTAAATGGGGTAACTGAGACTATTTTAGTCGGTGGCACGAGCGTTATCAGCGACAAAGTTGAAGAGTCTGTTAAAGGCGCGAGCCGTTTCGGTGGAAATAGCCGTTTCGATACTTCCTATAAGGTAGCAACTGAACTCGATACTGTTAAAACAAGAGTATTCGTTGCAACAGGACGTGGGTTTGCTGATGCATTGGCAGGTTCTGTTCTAGCAGCAAAAGAAGATGCTCCAGTCGTTCTTGTAGATAAGGACTCTATGCTGAAGAAAGTAGCAGAGCTTGTTGATGGCAAGTCTGTTACGATACTTGGTGGCGATGCTGTAGTTTCCGGTTCTTTGATCAAGAATGAAGATCATCCAATCTATGAAGCTATGAATGAACTGAATTATGACGCTGCAACACTTGGAAACCATGAATTCAACTATGGTCTTGATTTCCTTGAAGGCAGTATGAGAACTGCAGAATTCCCATTTGTTTCTGCTAACGTATACGAAGATGACCATGATAATGATCCTACTAACGATAAGAACTTTGTAAAGCCTTATCAGATCATTGACAAAGAAGTGGTAGACGAAGCAGGCAAGAAGCATATTGTTAAGGTTGGGGTTATCGGTTTCGTTGCACCGCAAATCATGCAGTGGGACAAAGCGAACCTTGAAGGCAAGGTGGTAACTGAAGATGTAGTCGCTTCTGCTAAGAAGTGGGTTCCACAAATGAAGAAGGATGGCGCTGAAATTGTTGTAACTTTAGCACATACTGGATTCGATGAGGATAAGAGCAATAAAGAAAATACAGTTTTTGCTTTAAGTGAAGTCGAAGGAATCGATGCAATCCTGTTTGGACATACACACAAAGCGTTCCCATCTAAGGACTACGATGGTATTGCTGGTGTCGATAGTGTTAATGGAACAATTAATGGCGTTGCAGCTGTTCAGTCAGTCGTTGATGGAAGCCACCTTGGTGTCATCGATCTTACTTTGGAAAAAGTAGATGGCAAATGGGGCGTAAAGGGATCCAAGTCAGAGGTTCTTTCTGCGAAAGACGCAGCAGTTGATAAAAAGATTGTTGATGTCATGAAACCATCCCATGAGGCAACAGTTGACTATATCAACCAGCCGATTGGTAAAACTACTGCACCAATTTATAGCTACTTTGCACGAGTACAAGATGACCCATCTGTACAAATCGTGAGCAATGCTCAAAAAGAATACATTGAAGATGTACTAAAGGGTACAGAGTATGAAGATCTACCGGTTCTTTCTTCTGCAGCACCATTCAAGGCAGGAAGAAACGGAGCAGATGAATATACTTATTTCCCATCGGGTGATATTTCTGTTAAGAACGTTTCAGATTTATATAAGTATAATAATACTGTGTCTGCACTTAAACTTTCTGGAGCTCAAGTCAAAGAATATCTAGAGTGGACAGCAGCAAACTTTAATCAAATCGATCCTAATGTAACAACTGAACAATCGTTGATTAACAGTGACTTCCCTGTATATAACTTCGATACTCTTGATGGAGTTACGTATGAAATCGATGTAACTCAGCCAGCTAAGTATGATAAAGATGGAAAAGTAGTTAACGAAGGTGCAAGCAGAATTAAGAACCTTTCTTATGAAGGAAAGCCTGTTGCAGATGACCAGCAGTTTGTCATCGCTACAAACAACTACCGTGCTTCATTCACTAAGCTTGCAAATCCAGACGGACAGCGAGTCATTTATGCATCACCAGATGAAAACAGACAAGTAGTCATGAACTACATCATCAAGAATAAGACAATCAACCCATCTGCAGACCAGAACTGGAGCCTGGCGCCAATCAACACGAATGTAAATGTTACATTTGAATCTTCACCAGCAGCTAAAGCTTTTGCGGATAGCTCTGAAAACATCAAGTATGTTGGTAATGGTGCAAATGGTTTCGCAAAATACCAGCTGGATATGATGAAACCTTTTGAGGTTCAACTACTTGGAATAAATGACTTCCACGGCCAGCTAGATACTTACAATTCAAAGATTAACGCTGGTGGAGTGGAATACCTGGCTGCATACCTGAAAGAACGCGAAGCAGAAAACCCTTATACCCTAATGGTCCATGCAGGTGATGCTGTTGGTGCAAGTTCACCAGTGTCAGCTTTACTTCAGGATGAGCCAACGATCAATATTTTAAATGAGATTGGTTTTGATGTAGGAACTGTTGGAAACCACGAATTTGATGAAGGCGTTGAAGAAATGATGCGTCTCATCGATGGTGGAGAACATGATAAGACAAAAGAAAAATATGGAGTTTTTGGTGGAGCTGACTTCCCTTATGTAGCAGCTAATATTGTAGATAAAACTTCAAAAGAATTGATTCTTGAACCTTATCATATTGAAGAAGTAAACGGAGTACCTATCGGCTTCATTGGTGTTGCTCTATCAGATACACCTAACATTGTAATCCCAAGTGCAGTAGCGGACATTGAGTTCACAGATGAAACTGCTGCAATCAACAAATACGCTGCTGAACTAAAAGCAAAAGGCGTTGAAGCAATTGTAGTTTTAGCACATAATCCATCTTACTCAAATTTTGATGGATCTGGAGCAGGCGAAGAACTTGTAGATATTGCTAAAAATGTTGATGATGAAGTTGACGTTCTTTTCGGAGGACACAATCACGCTTTCACAAACACAACTGTTGATGGCAAAATCGTTGTACAATCGTATTCTTCAGGAACCGCGTTCTCAGATGTAGATCTTTTGATCGACCCTAAAACAAAGGATATTGTTTCAGGCAAAGCTGAGATTGTAACGACTTACCGTGATAAAATCACACCAGATGCTAAAATCAAAGCGATCCTTGATGAGTATTTAGAGGACGTAGCTCCAATTTTGAACGAAGTGATTGGAGAAACTCCAAACTATATTAGCCGTGAGGCAAACGCTTTTGGTGAGTCTGCAATGGGCAACCTAATTGCCGATTCAATGCGCGAGCAGACAAAGACTGATTTTGCTTTCATGAACTCAGGTGGAGTCCGTGGGGATATTGATGCAGGCCCTATTACCTGGAAGGAAGCATTCACGGTCCAGCCTTTTGGTAATGATCTTGTAAAAATGAATGTAACTGGCGAGCAGATTAAAACATTGCTTGAGCAGCAATGGGGAAGTAAAGTCCGTATCATGCCAATCTCTGGTTTGAAGGTTGAATATGATGATTCTAGAGCTGCAGGAGACCGCATTGTATCAATCAAGAAGAATGACGGAACCGATGTGGCGATGGATCAAACATATTCCATTACTGTCAATAACTATATGGCTGGCGGTGGAGACGGTTATGCGATTCTAGCTACTATTACTGATAAGACAATCGATGTAGTTGATCTCGATGCATTGGTAAATTACATCAAGGCAAAAGGCACTGTAGATCCTAAGATCGAAGGCCGTGTATTGAATATTAAAAAGTAAGAAGATTGATAGAGAAGAGTGCTGAATTCAGCACTCTTCTTTTTTTGACGCATTATAGATAAGGTAGTATTTATATATGTTGGTATATTCAATATATAGTAAATGTTTAAAATAATATAAAAATATAATAGAATTTGCCTAGTTTAAATTGACTCAATTGGAAATATCTCGTAGAATTAAACTGTATTTTCTAAATATTATAAGAAATGGGGGTCTTTTTTCACAGTCATTTCATTTTTTCAATATATTACTAGGGAGGAAAAAGGATTGAAACTTAGAAAGCCGTTTACGTATCTGTTGGCTGGTTCATTGTTGTTCTCTAATGTGAACTTCGCATTAGCGGAAACAATGAATAATTCGAAGCCATCAAAGTCTGTAATTACGAAACAATTAGATGGCAGAAAGGCATTTGATAAGTCAAAGCTACAATCAAAAGCTGACTTCAAGGTCTCGGACAAGGTTCGTGTGATTGTTGAAGTTGATGGGGAAACTCCGATTGAATATGCAACCAAAAATAAAAAGCTGTTCAAGGAGCTGCCTGAAAAAACAAAACAAGATCTTGCTGCTAAAGTTGAAAAGCAGCAACAAAATGTGAAAAAAGCCTTGGCAACAAAAGGTATCAAAGTTAAGTACAAAGGCAATTTCTCTACTGTCTTCAATGGCTTTAGCGGAGAGGTTACATATGGTGATATCGCTAAGATTGAAAACACAGCTGGAGTTAAAAATGTATACTTGAGCAATGAATATAATCGTCCTGAAGTCCAGCCAAACATGGATAAAAGCCATCAGTTCATCCAGTCCTACCAAACCTGGGGAGATGCAAAGTTCAAAGGGGAAGGTCAGGTTGTAGCCGTAATTGATACAGGCGTAGACCCATCTCACAAGGACTTTGTTCTTAGTGAAGGAGTAAAAGGTGATTTAGAGGAAAGTGAAGTTAAAGAATTAGTAGAAGAAGCAGGCCTTAAAGGTAAGTACTTTACTGAAAAAGTTCCTTATGGCTTCAACTACTATGATATGAACGATACAATCCTTGACCTTGGACCGGGTGCTTCCATGCACGGTATGCACGTTGCAGGTACAGTGGCAGCGAACGGTGATGTGGAAAATGGCGGCATCCAGGGGGTTGCACCTGAATCACAAGTATTGGCGATGAAGGTTTTCTCAAACGATCCACTTTACCCATCAACATGGTCGGATGTATATTTGGCTGCAATTGATGATGCGATTAAATTGGGCGCCGATGTGCTGAACATGAGCTTGGGAAGCACAGCTTCTTTCTACGAGCCTGAGAGTGTTGAAGACTTGGCGATTACTAGAGCAGTAGACAATGGTGTTTTAGCTGCTGTTTCTGCTGGTAACTCCGGTCATGTTGGTTACGGCTGGGACAACCCTAACTACGAAAACCCGGATATCGGTGTAGTAGGAGCTCCAGGACTTAACCCGGATACATTGCAAGTAGCAGCTTCCGGAAACGAAGGATATCTTTATGAGACTAAATTAACTGTTGATGAGTCCGGTTTCAGTGCAGTTGGTTATGGGCGCGACAGTTGGGCGGATCTTGCTGACAAGGAAATCGTCAGCCTTGAAGGTAAGCTTGGACACCCAGGAGACTATGCAGGCCTTGATGTAGAGGGCAAGGTTGTTTTAGTCCAGCGTGGAGCCCTGACTTTCTATGATAAAACTCAAAATGCTGCTGCAGCAGGCGCTGCCGGAATTATTGTTTATAACAGTGCTGCTGGAGGAATGTTCTATAAAGACCAGGGTGGCTGGGACATTCCATTCACAAAGATTACTAATGCGGATGGAGAAGCTCTTCGTAAAGTAGTTGAAGAACAAAACCTTAAGACTCTTGGAACAGAACAATTGAATAAGAATGAAGATCCAGAAATGGGTAGAATGACAGATTTTACATCTTGGGGAACAACTCCAAGTCTTGAACTGAAGCCTGAAATCACTGCTCCTGGAGGAAACATTTTATCAACATTCCAAAATGATTCTTATGGTCTTATGAGTGGTACATCCATGGCGGCTCCTCATGTTGCCGGCGGATCAGCTCTTATCCAGCAATACTTGAAGACTGATGAGCGCTTTGAGGATTTAGAAGCTTCTGAGTATACTAGACTGGCAAAAATCTTGCTGATGAACTCAGCAAAAGTGATTGAAGATCTGAATGGCCAGCCTTTCTCTCCTAGAAGACAGGGTGCTGGAATGATGCAGACATTTGCTGCAGTTGATACTCCTGTATTTGTCGTTAACAAGAATACTGGAGAAGCAAAAGTCGAATTGAAGGATTTCAAAGCTAAGTCTCAAAGCTTCACACTTACTGCTACGAACGTTTCTGATAAGGAAGTTACTTACAATGTGAATACGCGTCTGCTAACAGATACGTATCAAGAGGTTGAAGGTGCTCCTGACCAAAACGCATTGATTGCTGGTGACATTCAGGGTGCAAAAGTGGTTGCTCCTAAAACAGTAACAGTTCCTGCAGGTGAATCTGTTGACTTTACAGTATCTTTTGACTTAACAGGTGCTAAGATTCCTGGAATCGACAAAGATGGAAAAGCAACTAGTAAGGACTTGGTTGAAGACATCTTCGTTGAAGGCTTCGTACAGTTCACAGATCCTACCCTTGCAGAAGCCAAACTTAACGTTCCTTTCCTTGGTTTCTATGGAGAATGGGATCGTCCGGATATCTTGGATGGATTCAGAGTTAATGATGAAGTAAAGTATTTCGACTATGGTGTAGATGATGTCCTGGTTGATAACGAAGAATACTTTAATTCACCAGTTCCTGAAAAAGGCTACTATGCACTATCTCCTAATGGGGACGGCGTTTTGGATAACATGAATCCATTCCTTGGTGTGTTACGTAATGCCAAAGAAGTTCAGTACAACATTCTCGATGAGAAAGACAGCTTGTTAAGAAGAGTGTTCATGCAAAATAACGTCCGTAAGACTTATATCAATGGCGGTCAAAACCCAGGATATACTTACGATTCAAACGCTATTTGGGATGGAACAGTAAAGTCGGAAAAGGTAGAAGATGGACTTTACTATTATGAAGTTAAATCCGTTGTTGATTATACTGGAGCAGATTGGCAATCCAAGAAGATTCCAGTATACGTAGATACAACAGCTCCTGCCGTTGCTGTAACTTTCGACGAAAAGACAGGAGAGCTTAAGTGGGAAGCTAAAGATGAAGGTGTAGGAATTGCAGGTTATGTAGTTGTTGCAAATGGCGAAGTAGTACAAGAACTTGGCGCAGATGTTACTTCTCATACATTTGACAATCTTCCAGAAGGAACTTTGTTACAGGTTCACGCTGTTGACCATGCATACAATGTTGGTTATGACGAAGTTGCGAATGGCGATACTGAAAGTCCGCTTCTTTTAGTTGATTCACCAGAACCTTATGGTGCATATAACACTAAGGAAGTTCCGGTAGAAGGATATGTCCTTGAGAATGTTAAGGTGGCCAAGGTAACAATTAACGGTGAGCCAGCTAATGTTTCTTATGATGAAGAAGAGGAAGCCTACTACTTCAATGGAGTAGCAAAGTTTGATAAAGACGGTAAGTACGATGTAATCATCACCGCAACAGATGTATCTGGAAATGAATATTCTATCTCCAGAAAGGTCTTCGTGGATACAACGAAGCCAACTGTAACAACAGACGCACCAGCATTTGTTGACAATTCTGTTGGAGAAGTGAAAGTCAACGTTGAAATGAAGGATAACTTTGATTACTTCTCACTATACGTGGATGACAATCATTTATATGATCAATCTATCGAAAATCCAGTTTCCGTTGTAAATGAGGGAACCAGAACAGTGGCTGTTCCTCTTTCTCTGAAAGAAGGCGACAATGTCTTCACAGTGAAGGTTACCGATATTGCTGGAAATGAAGTAGTAGAACAAGTGAAGATTCACCGTAACACAGATGCTTCACGCGTTAATCGCCTTGCAGGTGACGGCCGCTATAAGACAGCTGTTGAAGTCAGCAAGAAGGGCTGGGAGTCTGGGGCTGAGACTGTTGTCCTTGCTCGTGGAGATAACTATGCAGATGCACTAGCTGGTGTTCCATTGGCTAAAAAGTTCAATGCACCATTATTGCTTACTGAACCAAATAAGTTCACGAAGCAAGCAAGTGATGAAATTAACCGCTTAGGAGCTAAAACTGTATACATCCTTGGCGGAACAGGAGCGGTAAATGAAGCTACTGAAGAAGCTCTTGAGGCTAAGGGAATCAAAGTTGTTCGTGTCTCCGGTTCTGACCGTTATGATACAGCTGCTAAAATCGCGAAGCATGTTGCTCCAGAAGGAGTAGAAGAAGTAGTAGTTGTGAACGGAAATGACTTCCCTGATGCATTGTCTGTTGCATCATTTGCAGCAGCTAAGGGAATGCCAATCCTGTTGACACAAGCTGACTCACTTCCAGGTGTAACAGCTAAGACAATCCGTGACCTTAAAGCTTCCAAGTCATTGGTCGTCGGTGGTACAAGTGTTGTATCAAATGGTGTAAAGGGTGAGCTTCCATATGGTTACCGTCTTGGAGGACAAAACCGTTATGACACAGCCGCTAAGGTTGCAGAATACTTCCACAAAGATTCAAACCATTATTATCTAGCTACTGGCAAAGGATTTGCTGATGCTCTATCTGGAGCTGCATTAGCTGCTAAGGATGGTACTGGAGTATTGCTTACTGACGAAAACCTTTCTGCTGAAACTGAGAAGTTTATCAATGGCAAAAACCTTGATAAAGTCACAGTTCTTGGTGGAAGTGGAGTCGTAAGTGACTCGATTGTTGCTAAGCTTAAGAATCTTCTTAAGTAATACGTAAAAAGAGGGAACCGTTGATTCATTCAACGGTTCTTTCTAATTTTTTACTATTTATACAGCTCCTTTGAATTGAGGTGGATTCAATTTTCCATATATGATGGTATAATACTATATAATATTTAATCATTAGGAGGAACGACATTGGCAATCCTAGTAACTGGCGGAGCAGGCTACATTGGTACCCATACTTGTGTAGAGCTGCTTAATGAGAATCATGAAATTATCGTGGTTGACAATTTTGATAATAGTAAACCTGAAGCTTTAAAAAGAGTTAAAGAGATAACGGGACAGGATTTTAAATTTTATGAAGTTGATTTATTGGATCGTGAAGGCTTGCGAAAAGTTTTTGCAGAGAATGACATCGATGCGGTTATTCATTTTGCTGGATTAAAGGCAGTGGGAGAATCCGTTTCTATTCCACTAAGGTACTATCACAATAACATTACAGGAACGCTTGTTTTATGCGAGGTCATGCAAGAGTTCAATGTAAAGAAGCTGGTATTCAGCTCATCGGCAACTGTTTATGGAATGCCTGAGGAAGTTCCGATTTCCGAAAGCTTCCCTTTAAGTGCCACAAACCCATACGGACGCACTAAGCTTATGATCGAGGAGATTTTAAGGGATCTTTATGTTTCCGACGATAGCTGGAGTATAGCCCTGCTTCGTTACTTTAATCCGATAGGCGCACATGAGAGTGGTAGGATCGGGGAAGACCCAAATGGAATCCCGAATAATCTGATGCCTTTCATTACGCAGGTCGCAGTTGGTAAGCTGGATAAGCTGAAGGTGTTCGGAAGCGATTATCCAACCGTCGATGGTACTGGTGTCCGTGACTACATTCATGTTGTCGATCTTGCCAAAGGCCACTTAAAAGCCGTGGAGAAAGTATTGTCAGCCTCAGGGGCAGAAGCCTATAACTTAGGAACAGGAACAGGTTATAGTGTTCTTGAAGTAGTGAATGCTTTTGAAAAAGCGTCAGGAAAGAAGATTCCCTATAAAGTAGTGGAGCGACGTCCTGGTGATATTGCAGAGTGTTATGCAAATCCTGACAAGGCAGCTGGAGAACTAGGTTGGAAAGCAGAAAAGGGAATTGAGGAAATGTGTAAAGATTCCTGGAAATGGCAGTCCAATAATTTGAATGGTTATGAATAAGAATAACTCTGAAAACCGGCTAACTGCCGGTTTTTATTTTTGTGAAATAAGTAAATGACTAAGTGGAAATTCCTTGAACATCAATAATGCTAAATGATATAGAAATACGCAATTATTTTAAAATAAAAATATGGAAACAAATAGGTAGAAATGGTAAATTAGTTAGGGGGGTATAATTGGGTATTTGGAATTAGAACCACTAGGCAATTTAATATTATTTAAAGGTTATAGGACGGGAAGGAAGTATGATGATTAAAAAGACTAGCTTTGCTTTGTTTATTTTATTATTAATGTTCACAACAAGTGCTTATGCAGCAACAGAACGAATTCAAGGAAATGATCGATATCAAACAGCAGTGGAAATTTCGAAGGCAGGCTGGGAGGGATCCGATATTGTTGTTCTTGCAAAGGGGACGGATTTTCCAGATGCACTGGCCGGTGGACCGCTTGCGTTTTATAATGATGCTCCCATCTTATTAACGGATTCGTACAGGCTGCCTTATGTCACGGAAAAGGAAATTAAAAGATTACATACAAAAACTATTATTATTATAGGCAGCGAGAGCGCAGTATCAAGTGAAATTTCTAATAGATTGATAGATTTGGGATTAACGGTTCAGAGAGTCGGAGGAAGAGACAGGTTTGAGACAGCAGCGTTAATTTCACAATTAATCCCTTCAAATCAGGCTATTATTTCAAATGGTCGCAACTATCCGGATGTTTTATCTATAGGCTCATATGCTGCCAGGAACAATATACCGATTCTTTTAACCGAGAAGGATCGTTTGCCTATACATACTGAGAAAGCGTTACAGGATAAGATAAACACTTTGGTCATCGGTGGAGAGAAAGTGGTGGAAAAGGCAGTTGTTTCACAGCTTGCCAAACATAATCCTGTTCGTATTGGTGGCTCTGATCGATTTGATACCGGGAGAAAAATCATGAACGAGCTTCGGCTTTCAAATGAGACGGCGTATTTGGCAACGGGAGAAAATTTTGCAGATGCTTTGGCCGGATCCGTTCTGGCAGCTCGGACTAATGCCCCAATATTATTGACCAAGACTAGTGTGATCCCAACTCCTACGCGTGCCTTGTTACCAGAATTCAAGGAGATTAAGATCTTAGGTGGACAAGGAGCAGTCCATGAAAATGTGAGAAGAATGATTGATGGAGAACCACTTATCCTTGATAATCCTAAGGTCAACACAATAACTGATAATATGTTTAAAATTAGTGGAAGTGCAACAGCTAACACCAAACTAACCATCAGAAGGAATAATAAAGATTTCAAAGTTGTTAATGTCCCAGCTAACGGGAAGTTTTCTATATCGATTCCTCTTCAAAAAAGCGGTACGATGTTCAGTTTCTTCATATTGGATGGTGAAGGGAATAAGAGTGAAACTGTAAATGTACAAGTTAAAGCTCAAAGTAATCCTTCTAAAAAGATGCTGTATGCGCCACTGGTAAAACAAATGCCTGAGCTTCCAAGAGGCTGCGAGGTTACTAGTTTGTCAATGCTGCTTCAATATACAGGAGTTAAGGCAGATAAGATGAAGCTAGCAAGAGAAGTAAGGAAGTCGCCGACCCCTTTAAGGTGGATTAATGGGAAAAAGCATTTTGGCGACCCGAATGAGGGATTTGTAGGTGATATGTATTCCTTCAGTAAGCCGGGGTTTGGTGTTTTCAATAAACCGATCGAAGAGCTGGCGAATAAATATCTCCCTGGCAGGGTCGTGAATTTATCGGGAGGTTCTTTCGATCAAGTACTGGATTATGTAGCAGCTGGACATCCAGTCTGGGTGATCACTACTAGCTGGTTCAGCTATGTTCCCGACCGCTATTGGGAAACGTGGTATACACCTAATGGTCCTATGCGGATTACAATGAAAGAACATTCCGTCCTTATAACAGGATACGATAGTCACTATGTATATTTCAATGATCCGCTTGATACGTATATCAATAAAAGAAAACCGTTAAAGAGCTTTATCCAGGGTTGGGAGCAGTATGGAAAGCAGGCAATAAGCTACTACTAAAAATCAAATCATAATGAGACTGGAAGCCAGGAACCGATATCGTCATTGCGGATCCTGGCTTTTTATATTATAGGTCAAATGACATGGTTGCTTGGTCCGATTGTTCACTCAGATTGAATTCTCTAGAATGAATACTAGACTACCACGATCGGAGTGAACTAGATGAATAGGTGGAAAGCAATAGTATATTTGATTGTTTTGATCATGCTCATGCCAGTATTTCCGCAAAATGTTGTTGGAGCTGAAACAAATGCTGTGAGTCCGATACAATGGTCCTCATTCAACAATGGGAATCCAAATGATTCAGAAGCTCTTAGAATAAAAGAAATTCTCCTTAATACTAATAAATATGGACTATCTACATGGTGGAATGAAGTCCGGAATTTTGATAGCCAAAGCAGCAGCTACTTACAGTTTGGCGGTGTTCTAGAACATGAAATTCGGCATCCTTCTGCTATGTCATTGGGACTAGCCGCATCACTTGCGTTTGGGCTTTATGACCCGGAGGTTACAGGTGTAGCAAAAGAAGAAGCCGTAAAGAAAACTGTCAAGCTAGTAAGTTCTCTTTCTTATAGACATAAAGCAAATTCTCCTGGTGGCTGGGGAAGCCACTGGCAATCAGCACATTGGGCGAATTTTTCAGGTTTTGCGGGATGGCTGTTATGGGACAAACTTTCTGCCGCAGAGAGGGAATATGTCAGGAAGATGGTTGAGTATGAAGCTAACCGCTTGATTCTTTACAAGGTTCCTTACTGGAAGAACCCAGAAGGAGACACCATTTATAATGGTGATACAAAAGCAGAAGAAAATGCTTGGAACTCCCAGATTCTACAGTTGGCTACAGCCATGATGCCTAATCATATCAATTGGAAACTATGGATGTCAAAAAATCTAGAATTGATGATATCATCTGCTGCTATGCCATCTGACTTAAAGAATGAAACTGTAGTGAATGGAAAGCCAATAAAGAATTGGATTAGTGGGACCAACATCAATCAAGATGGAACCGTCATAAACCATGGATTTATTCATCCCGATTATATGGAATTTATTGCGTTCAATAATACTTCTGCTTTGCATTATACACTGGCTGGTATGCCAACACCCGAAGCGGCATTCTTTAATTCGGATATCGTTTATAAAAGCCTGGTAGATCTACCATTCGATTCACAAGATTATCTACCGCCAGGCGGGACTATATATAAAGAGGGTTCTTCCGACATTTATTACCCTGAGGGAAATGATTGGGGTAATGATCGGAGAATGCAATTTGCAACACTGGATATCTTTGCGAACGAGTTTGGTTTCGATGGGCTGGCGAGCAGGAAAGGCGATTACTGGGAGCCGCTCCATGCCCAGAAAGTCCTTGATATGCAAAACCGCCATCATGATAGCCGAACTTATGCCGCTCATGAGGAAGATACTTATCGAGGAAGAGAAGAATGGGTCGCCCATCATGCTGCCTGGGCATGGATTGCCAAATGGGTCGGCCATAGTGGGCAATTCGACCAGACGAATGCATCATTCGGACCTACCTATACCCGGGTAGCAGGCGCTGGAAGATACGAAACCGCAGCTGAAATCTCTTCTACAGGCTGGGCACACGCAGATACAGTTCTTATTGCCAGAGGAGACAACTTTCCGGATGCGCTGTCGGGTACTCCGTTAGCTTATCAGCTGAATGCTCCTTTGCTACTGTCAGAAAAAGATTCCTTGCCGAGTGCTACGATTGCCGAGATTTCTCGACTAAATGCCGAAAAGGCAGTGATTTTGGGTGGGAATTCGGCAATTGAAAAAGCAGTTCAAGATAAATTGATTTCATTAGGACTAAAGGTGGAACGAATAGCCGGGGGGAACAGGTTTGAAACAGCCGCGAAAATCTCGAGGTTAATAGATAATCCTTCGGGTAAAGCTTTTGTCGTTAATGGACATGACTTTCCAGATGCACTTGCTGCTGGAGCTATAGCAGCCCAAAAAGGATATCCCGTCCTTCTAGTTGAAAAAGAGCGGATCCCTTTTCATACAGCCCAAGTTTTAGATAAGAGTACTGGAGCCTATGTAGTTGGTGGGAAGGCGGTCATCGATGAAAGAATATTATCAGTGATTCCGGATTCGGAGAGAATTGCCGGAGCGAATAGATATGAAACAGCCGTCAAGCTGTTCAATACATTCAATCTTTCCTCAACAGAGGCAATGGTGGCTAATGGAACAAGTTTCCCCGATGCACTATCAGGGGCAGTGCTAGCCGCTAAACAAAACAATAATTTACTTCTCGTGCAAGATAACAAAGTTCCATCGGAAGTGGATGCGGTGTTAAAAGAAAATGGATTACAGCACTTCAATGTTTTAGGTGGAGAACGTGTTATTGACCGTCAAGTAGTCAGGTTGCTAATGGAATAACTTTGAAAGAGGAGACCTTTTATTGGTCTCCTCTTTTTCCATTTCCTTTAGGAGGGTATAAGAGTAAACTTTAAAAGTGTGATAGAATTAACTGGAAATACTATTTTATATGAGATGTGCATATATAGAATTAAAGTAGAATGATAAACTTTAAACTATTACTTTCTAATAAAGGGGATTGTCCTATGAAGTGGAACAGGAAATATGCTGTATTCATCGTTACTTTATTTATCCTGGCTTTTTCATTTTATTCCAATCATGAAGTTTTTGCTGAGGAGAAATTTTCGAAGCAATCATTTAAAAAGTTAAATTCTACGAAGGAAATCACAAATAATATTCATGATCGACAGATTTTAATAAAGTTAAAAAATAGGAATGTTAATCTTGAGAGTCTTGGTTTAATAGAGAAGGAATCACCGAGGGCTCTTGATAGCAGAGGCATAGTCATTGTAGAAGTTCCAGTTCACTTTAGTTATCAAAAAATGTTGGAGAAGTTAGCACAAAACCCTGGAATTGAATATGTAGAACCCAACTATCTATATGAGCATTTGAATGTACCAGATGATCCTTTTTATACATATCAATGGCATATACCGGCTTTAAATATTCAAAATGCTTGGGGATATATACAAAACCCTCACACGGTTAGGGTCGCAGTGCTCGATTCTGGAGTAGATCCACATTCTGACCTTGCCGGAAAGGTGCTTCCTGGTTATGACATTCCAGCGAATACTCCCTTTCAGACTGATCTAATCGGCCATGGTACAAACATTGCAGGAATCATTGCCGGAATAAAAAATAATGGAATTGGTATAGCTGGGATTAATGAAAATGTAGAAATCCTTCCTGTAAAAATTACTGATCAAACAACGATTCAGTTGACTGATGTTATAGAAGGCATTTACTATGCGATTGATAACGGAGCTCAGATCATTAATATGAGCTATGGTTCTGAAGAGGGGAACCATATGGAATACGATGCTCTCAAGGAAGCTTATACAAAGGGGATTACTTTGATAGCTGCTACTGGTAATGATTATGGTGCACCAGTATCCTTTCCAGCAGCATATCCATTTGTTATCGGTGTGGGAAGTGTAGACCAAGAGGGAAAACTCTCAGCCTTTTCTAACTACGGTGATTCATTGGATCTTGTAGCTCCAGGAGAAGAAATTGTATCGACTGGTCTCCGTGAAGAGTATGAGTTTGTGAATGGTACGTCTTTTTCAGCGCCAATCGTATCTGGTATTGCTTCCATGTTGCTGAGCCAAGACCCAAAATTATCTCCATCGGAAATAGAGTGGAAATTAGAGAATTCAACGGAGCGTAGTTGGACTGAAACCAAGGGCTTCGGACAAATTGATGCTGTTAAAGCACTTCTAATGCCTAACCCCTCATTACATGACGATGCAGGAAATTCAGTGAGTCAGGCCAGATTGATAAAGGTAGGACATACATACGAGGAAAGCATCCAAGTTCCAGATGATGTGGACTACTACAAGTTTATAAATAATGAAGTCAGTGATTTATCTTTTCAAATCACTAGTCCACTTGCCCACGACCTTACAGTCACAATAAAAAAAGTATCCAATGGGCATACAGAATGGGAAGAAATAGTGGATAACCTGGGTATCGGTGGAACAGAAAAATTATCATTGAGGGTTAATCCGGGTACTTATTATATTGGAATCAGCGATTTTAATTACAGATGGTCAAAGAACAGGTACAAGCTTAAAGTATCTTCGAACAGTTATTATCGGATTGAAGGGAGCAGCCGGACTCAAACAGCTGTTAATATTTCCAAAAAAGGCTGGCCAAGTGGATTAACACATCAAGATAGAGCGATCATTCTGGCAAGAGCAGATCACCCGGCAGATGCACTGTCTGCTGCAGGGATTGCAGCCATGAAGGATAGCCCAATTTTACTCACTTTCCCTGAACGGATTGATTCCGATACACTTGGTGAAATATCGAGACTTAAACCGAAAAAAATCTATCTATTAGGCGGTAAGAATGCCATTGATGGTTCTGTAGAAAAATTGCTTAAGAACAAAGGTTATACTGTTCAACGTGTAGATGGAAAAGATAGATTTGAAACGTCCATTAATATTGGCAAGACTGCAGGGTTAACCAATCAAAATGAAGCGATCATCGCCAATGGGGTCACAGTTGCTGATGCTCTGTCGGCTTCCAGTATTTCGGTGAGTAAACGTATTCCGATTTACCTATCCCAAAAGGAAAGAATGCCAATGCAGCTGCCAGAGGCTATTAAGAAAGTATATGTTCTTGGAGGGCTAGCTGCAATCAGTAATCAGGTGGAAATGGACTTGAAGCGAAAGGGAATTGAGGTTGTCAGAATAGCTGGACATAGCCGCTATGATACAAATATTAATGCGATAAAGAAGCTTACAAATCCAGATACATTAATCCTTGTGAGAGGCACCTCCGTGAAAACAGATTACGAGGATTATCCAGATGCCGTTGCGGCCTCAGGGCTTGCACATCGAAGGAATGGCGCAATTGTTCTGGTGAATCCATTAAAAGTAGAAAATGTTACGAAATCATATGTATTGAGTCGATCATATCCCATGTATGCTCTTGGAGGAGAAAAGGCTTTGCCTGGTGGGCAATTAACTCATCTGGGATTGAAAATAGCAAAATAAATAGAAGAAACCCTTGCATTTCGCAAGGGTTTCTTCTATTTCCTTTTTTCACTTTTTATTTCAAGGATAGCTGTTTCATACTTTTTGGCATTTGCCTTCCAGGTGTAGTGCTTTTCAATAAAATCCCTTGCGTTGAAGGCCATCTGGGCACGAAGCTCATCATTATCAGCAATCTTTTTAATTGCTTCAGATAGGTGCTCGTTCGTGTTCTCTTCTAGGAGTATTCCGTTGTAGCCTGTTTCAATTAACTTCTTGCATTGACCGAGGGCAGGAGCTACTACCGGCTTACCCATTGCCATATATTCAAAGATTTTAAGTGGAGAGAAGTGAAAGAACTCAATATCCTTATATGGTGCAATTGCAATATCCATAAGGTTAAGAGCACCTGGAATCTCTTTATGGTCAAGAAATCCCGTTATTTCAACATATTCAGAAAGTGATAGCTCATTTATCTTTTTCTCTAGTCGCTCTCGTTCATTGCCGTCTCCTATTATCAAGAAGCGGAGATTCGGCATTACCTTCAGCAAATCTGGAAGGATATCGATTCCTCTTTCAACTCCGTGCCATGATTTCAAACTTCCTAGGAAGCCAATGACCACGTCTTTGTCCCATTTTTGCTTTAGCGGGACTAGAAAATCAGGAGCAGGAGCATCCAGACTGAATTTATCAATATCAACACCATTTGGGACAACAATAGTTTTCGATACATCATAACTATTTTCCGCAAAGTATCTTTTCAGTTCATTAGATACGACAGTCACAGCATCAGAACTTTTGAACACTTTCTTTTCAAACCAATTCAACAAACCTTTAATATAGAAACGCTTCTCAAGATCTCTTTCAAATACAACAGAAGCATTCACTTCATAAATCACAGGAACATTCATTAGTTTGCCAGCTATAATGGCTGATAGATCATAAGGGGAATACCGGTTAATAACACAATCGGGTTTGTGTTCCTTAATAAGCTTGATCAGTCGCAATACCCTGGGGATATTCATTGCAACTGACCTTGCTTCCCTTAAGATTAGTTTGAGCTTATTGCTCTTTTGTTGAAGCTCCTTTGTCCGCTGGATATTGGAGGCTTGATTTTGCTTGCGCAATGACAATTCAACAGGGATGACTTCATGTCCCAGCTGTTCCATTGCTTCTATAAATTCACTTGCGTGTACTTGTGAACCTTCTCCTGATGAAAACCAGGAAAGATAGATTATTTTCATATACTTTCTTCCTCATCGCTAATAAATTTATTGAACATTAGCCCGATAATGATAAACAAAATGGTGATTGATTGTAGATTGTACCAAACCTCAGCAACCATGCCCATTACTGCATAACCGACGATTGTAAGGTTTATAGCCAACCCAAGAAATTGTTTTGACTTATTCCCTTTAATGATGGAGTAAAAAGTCCTTGCATAAATGTATAGGTACAAGCCGGCTAAAACTAAAAGGCCTAAAATACCATATCTCGCTAGAGTATAAAGATATGAATTATCTGCAAAACGGACAAATCCTTCTTTCATTGGACCTGAGCCAATGAAAGGGGACTCCTTGAACTTCTCAAGGTTTAAATTCCAATAGTAATATCTGTTTTTAAAAGAACTCACCGATTCAACACTTCTCTTAAGTCGCTCATCGTCTTCGGAATTAGCGTTGTCACCATCTTCGCCTTCTGAATCTTCTCCACCTTCACTTGGAGCATTTGCGGAAAGTCCGGACATGATTTGATCTGCAGCATAGTCAAGGTATGGAACTTTAGGGATGACTACGAGTGCAAGCATTGCAAAAATGCCAAGTACGATTAGACCTTGAGATAGGGACTTGATAAAAGTACCTTTTCTTAAAACGAGTCTCAACAGTAGCCAGTAGATAATAACACCGGCTGTAATAATGACAGCTGTTCTAGAAGTAGTGAAGAATACACTTAGCAAGCTTAAAGTAATAAAGCCATATCCAATAATCGGATTCGTTTTGTAAATTGTCATATATGATAGAACTAATGCGACAACAATGATCAGGAAAGATCCATACATATTCGGATTCTGGAATGTACTTGTCACCCTATGCTGATGGTCAATCATCTTATATAAGCTTTCACTTTGTGTATATAATAAACCGATATGATTATTAATATTAAAGATATTAAAGAATTGCAGTATACCGAATATCTCAATCGCTAAGATAAAAAGGAAAATCGGAAAGATAAGTTGTTTAATTGATGGAACTCTGACTTCTCTTGCGATTAAATAAAATGAAATATAAAAGGTATATCGATATAGTTCAATAAAGTCACCCAGCCCCGCCTTCGGTAATGCTATAATTCCATACACAGTGGAAATAATGAGTGAAAGGGCTCCTAGTGATAGAAAGATTGTTACATAATCTGGTTTTTCATCTAAATAATAGAGGTTTTTTGGATTTTTCAAGAACCAGTCTTTTGTCATGATGAGCAAAACGAAGAAGCTGATTAGTAAGATAACGATTGGAATGATCTTAACTGAGAAAGAACCGAATAATATGCCTGGTGCCGGTTTAAACATCAGTAAAGCAATCAAAACAAGGAAAATCAATTTGTGTTTTTTTGTTAACTCATTAGTCTGCATGTTATTCTCCCTATTAAATTAATTTTTATTTGTTACAGTTCATACTGTTTCGGTTTTGTAATCTTATTAAAGCGCAGATAAAATTAACTTTTATTATAACGAATCGTTTCATTTAATGAGGATATTAAAAGCTTGGCCTTATTTTCCCCTTGGATTAAGTTGTACTTTTTGAAGAAGAACAATGTAATTAGTGCCAGGGATACCGGTGTATTGTACATCCGTTTAAACATAGGTCCCTTACCCAGAACCGTTTTTGTATTCAATCTTGTAACGATATCTTTCTTCTCGTGGTATACAATCAACTCTGGTTCATAAGCAATTTGATACCCTAAAGAATATAAATCAAACAAGAGAATGTTTTCCTCTCCTGACGGATACTTCGCGCCTAGACCAAACTCCTCATCAAAACGTAGATGTTCTTTCTTCACTTTTTTTAAGTCAATGAAAATTTCAATTGATGACTTGGACCACAGTCCTCTTTTGGAAACTGTTGGCTGGACTTCAGCAGGGTAATTCTTTAGATATTCATTTTTATCAGGATCAAACATTTGAAAACAAGTAACTCCTGCAGTGGTTCTTTTAAAATAAGAATGCACTTTTTCAAAACTGTCATTCAAATACCAACAATCATCATCTGAAAAAGTGACGATATCGCCGGAAATATAGTTCAAGCCAACGTTTCGTGCATGTGATAAGCCCTTTTTATTAATGTGAATATGCTTATGTGAAAAGTTATAGTTAGAAAGGAGATTCTTTATTTTCTCTTCGTTGTCCTGAGACACAAGAATAACCTCGAAATCACTATTTGATTGATTTTCCAGACTATCGAAAAGGCGTATGAGTTCCATTTGGCGTGTCCCTAAAGTGGGAACAATTACACTTATCATTAAAAATCACCCTGTTTTTTATTTTAATTAAATACCTAGATATCTTAATTTGAAACAAAAAGTATTATAACATACTTATTGTTTATGATTCGTTTTTAAGTAATTTGTAAAGAGAAATTAACCTAACTACAATTCTTTATAAAAATCCCTGTCTTGCTATATCATAAATTCCCATAAAAACACCCGGCCAATCAACATAAAAGATCTGTTAATTGACCGGGTGATTTAATATTTTACTGGTTGGGATAGTGGTATTTACCTCTTGGATCTTCTAGCAGTTTTTTGAAATCATAGCTTACTGATGTATTGCCGATAGCATACCTTTTATATTCGGGATCCCATAAAGAATATGCCAATATAGCTCGTTCGATAAAAGTATCGTAACTAGAGTGATAATCCTCATATTCACCTGGCCACAAATGACGTTCAACATTTTGTATATAGAACTTTGTCTCGCTCAGCATACCGAGGTTATACAAGTTAAGTAGCGCAAGACCAGAATTCCGGTGGTCAATGTGGTCGTCATGATAGCTAAAGGCTGTATGTTCAGCGGATGGGAATTCGGCCTTAAAGCGGCGAATGACTTTTTCAATATCTTCTGCATTGGTGGCTCCATCAAGCATATATTCAAAATGCATATTTCTTCGTTTAATGCCCAGGGCTTTAGCGGACTCTACAAATTCACGGAAACGAGCCCTGGAAAAATCTTTTACCGTTAATGGTGAATATGCTTCTTCATTCAACCGGTTATTAACAGTGTTAATAGCTTTTGATGACGCCCCGTCTGTTAAGAGAACAAGGTGGACATCATACCCTCTCTGTACATAGTGAACGATGGAGCTCCCCATTGTCAGAAGCTCATCATCCTGGTGAGAGACATAGAAAATAACAGTTTTACTCTCATTTATTTCTTCAGAGAGTGCTGCTTGGTTTGGTAAAAAACAGAGCAGCAACATACTAACAATCATTAGCTTGTTTTTTATTAACATTTTAACTACCTCATTATTTTAAATACTCATTTAGATTATAAATAACAGAATCATTCACTACTGCACTTCCGCCGAACACTGTGAAGTTGTTGATTGGATAGTTTTCAAAAGCCCTCCCGGTTTCGGACGGAACTTTATCCGGTCCTACTAACAGCAGAGGCGAACCTTGCTTGGCCGCGAGCACTGATCCTGTTAAAGCATCAGCAAACCCAAATCCGTTTGCAACATATACATTTTCCGTATTTAACTTTAGCGTGGAGACGATTTTTGCTGCGGTATCGAAACGGTTATTCCCGCCAATTCTGACAGGACTGTACCTGTTGAGCTCCGAAAACACATCCTTCCCGATAACGGATTCTCCGCCAATCACCAAAGTCTCTGTCTTCCCCTCTAATCCTTTTTTAGTATAGAAGGGCAGACTTTCCTTTTCTGTCAGCAGAATAGGGTAGCCTTTTTGAGCGGCATAGGATGCGATTGATAGCGCATCTGGAAAGTTATGTGCAAATGCTATGATCGCTTTTTCGGGATTGCCTGTAATTTTTTCAGAGATTTTATATGCCGTTTCAAAACGGCTGTTACCGGCTATACGTTCAACACTTTCAACCACTTCTTTGAGCGATTGCTCTACCTGAGGAGAGATTGCCCCAGATCCTCCAAGGATTACTACTTTTTTTGCCCCCAGCCTCACAATCTCTTCTTTTGTAATTGGAGTTAACTTTTCTTTCTCGGTTAAAAGAATAGGCGACCCCATCTTGTATGCAAGTGGTACTCCTGCTAATGCATCCGGAAATGAATCGCCTTTAGCGATAAACACCGTATTAGCCTGGGACCATCCTGAACGGGATATTTCGACTGCTGTATGATATCTGCTATTTCCTGCTATTCTATTTTCGTCAAAAGTAAGGTATGAAATCTCATCGTACTGAACTTCAACTCCTCGAGATTCCAGAAGATTAATAGTATCGAGGGCATCAGGGAACAGTGGATTTCCCTTCAGATTTACTGATCCGTGCTGTATGTTCCTTAATGCTCTTATATCTGTAATCTTATTATTGCTTAAGTCTATGTATCCTCCGGTTACATTAGATAGTGCGTTAATATCGATAATTCTATTGTTCATCAAATTTAAATAATGAACATCCTCTGGGTTCAAATTTAATCCATTCAAAGATGAAATTAAATTATTGCTCGCTTCTATATCGGTTAACTGGTTTAACTGTGCAAGTGATGAAAGGCTTGAAACCTTATTATTGTTAATGTTCAACTTTCTTAAGTTCGTTAGTCCTGATAAAGGTGCAAGACTTCCGATTGTGTTATTTTCGGCCTCGAGTGTCGACAATTTACTAATAGATTCGAGACCCTTTAGGGAGTTTACTAGATTATTGCTAATATCCACAGAAAAGCTGTTGTTTATTTCTGTAATTTCCACATTTGAAAGGGAAAGAATGCTTTGTATTTTGTTGTTGCTCAAGTTAAGATTGCACGATTGACAATTAAACCTCATGCTTTGAAGAGGTGAAATATCATTAATTTGATTTTGGTTAAGTCTTAAATCTTGGATATTCTTCAAGTTGCCCAGTGATCTTAAATCCTGTATGGAATTACGGGATAGATCTAGAATTTCTATCTGATTGAGATTGCTAATAGGGGCAAGGTCCGTTATGAAATTATCTGAGAGATATAGTTCAGTGGCCGTTAACAGATTTTCAAGCCCGGCGATATTGGAAACCCCCATCCAGCTGGCATCGAGGTCTGTCAGCTTACCAATCCAATCGGCTGTAATATCAGCGTTGCGTCCATTTATTTCAGCAAGAGTCAATCTTAAATTTGGGTCGGGAATTAGGAATTCCTCGGCTAAAGCAAATCTATCATTATCTGAATATGTAGCGAATACTAATGGCAAAAGTAACAGAATTAGCGAAAATTTTTTCATAGCTTATGTTTCACCTTTCGACTGAATTTCCTTGGCAAGTATACTACTATTTAACATTTAATGAAATGATTTATAATATTTTGCTAATAATTAACAAATAAAAAGAGGTTTAATGTCGTAAATGTAATATTTTTGTAAAATTGTAGGAAGGGTATAAATGATAGAATGGACGAAAGAAACATCGAAGGGAGTCCCACTAATGACTTTAAAATTTATGCGTAAGGGCTTACAATTAGGGTTTTTGACCTTTCTTGTTACACTAGGATTTGTGTTTTTGGATACTGACCGTGGACATGCTGTCGAAATAGATAGGATTTATGGACAAAACAGATATGAAACTTCTATACATATATCACAGAAAGGCTGGCCTGAAGGAGCAGAGACAGTCATTTTTGCTGTAGGAAATAACTTTCCGGATGCTCTTGCAGGAGTTCCGCTTGCACATAAGTTAAACGCTCCGATGTTGCTGACGGATAAAGATTACTTGCCTGTCAGTGTAAAAAAAGAAATTGGGCGATTAAACGCTAAGAAGGCAATTTTACTTGGTGGATCCCAGGTCATTTCTTCCAAGGTTGAGGCAGAACTTGATGCTCTTGGACTTTCAGTCATTCGTTATGCGGGGAAAAATCGCTTCGAAACAGCTGCTCAAATAGCTAAGGAAGTAGGCAATGGAAAGGCTGTAATAGCAAATGGATATTCTTTTCCTGATAGCCTTGCGATTGCTTCCTATGCAGCAAATAATCAAATCCCGATTTTGTTAACGAATAAAGATAATTTGCCAGAAGAAACAAAAGAAGTAATAGGAAACTTTAAGGATACGCTGGTTATTGGCGGAAGTGCGGTAGTGCAGGACAAAGTCCTTGGAGATTTGCCGAACCCTGAAAGAATTTCCGGCGCAGACCGATATGATACTGCTGCGAAAATTGTTGAATCTTTATTTGAACCGACTTTAGAGAAATCATTCATGGCAACAGGCGAAAGCTTTGCTGATGCTTTGACAGGATCTGTGTTGGCCGCTAAATATAATCGGCCAATGATTCTGACGCGTTCATCTAATTTATCTTCTTCAGCGTATGACCTGATACAAAAGAAAAATGTTCAAAGGCTTACGGTAATTGGAGGAGCAGGTGTGGTATCTGATGCCGCACTTAGTAAATTGAATTTAAATGTTGATGAAATAATAGAAACAGCAAAATCCCTACAAGGCATCAAATATGTCTGGGGTGGAACAACGACTCAGGGGTTTGATTGCAGTGGATATCTGAATTATGTTTATGACGCACATGGTATCAATCTTCCTCGGACTACTGCCGATATTTGGAATAACGGTATAAAAGTGGACAAACCGGAAGTGGGAGATATTGTCTTTTTCGAAACCTATCAGCCTGGACCTTCGCATGCTGGGATTTATATCGGGAATAATTCTTTCATTCATGCGAGTTCATCCTACGGTGTAACGATCACAAGTTTGGACAATGTTTACTTCAAACCTAGATACCTCGGTGCAAAAAGAGTGTTTTAATAGTTTAAAGGTTAAAGCTAATCTAGCTTTAACCTTTTTTTGTGGAAAAATGGAATCAACTATGTCAAATAATTTGCATCCAATTTTACCTATTGGATAAAAGTACCAACACCTAATTTGGACTATTTTCCAATTTTTTATTTTTTATAGCTAAATAGATTGCTATAATACTACACAGATACAGAAAATTTGACAATATTCTAGGGAGGGCAACAATGAGGATCAAACTGTATGGATTTATGGCTGCGTTAATAGGTATTTTTCTATTTGCAGCACCGTCTTTCGCTGGTGCGGAGAAGGTAGTGGTAATTGACCCGGGACACGGAGGGAGATTTTCAGGTACTTGTGGACTTACTGGAAGTAGTACAGGGATCTGTGAAGAAACTAATAATCTTAACGTGGCATTGAAGTTGAAGTCTTTATTGGAGAGCCGTGGAATCACAGTGAAAATGACGCGCTCCGATGACAGACACTTTTCGACATATTTAAGTGGGGAAGGCGGAGACCTGGATAAAAGAACTCAGGTAGCCAATGGCTTTGCAACGAATAATAATGATAACACTGTTTTTATTTCCATTCATCATAATGCACACCCACGAGATCCTTACGTAAAAGGAATCGAAACATATTATTATGATGGAGTGAATCATTACCAGTCTGAATACCCACATGACCCACTTCAGATTAAATACCTGGCAGACAACAAACGCCTAGCTGAGAAAATACATTCTAAACTAATACCTAGTCTAGGGACCCTTGATAGAGGAGTTCGTAACAATCAAAGCTTTTATGTCATCAGAAATGCGAAGATGCCGGCTGTATTACTTGAACTTGGGTTTATGACGAATAGAGAAGAAGAAGGCCGGATTAAGACTAGCAGCTATCAGTGGGCGGCAGCAAAAGCTGTAGCTGAGGGTGTAGAAAACTATTATAAGGTCTTTGAAGTGTTCGATGAAAATAATAAGCGACTTGCAACTTTTACAACATTAGAAGAAGCTAAAACCTATGTATCAAAGCAAACAAAGTTGGCGAAAGTTTTTGACAAAACTCAACAAAAGTTTGTTTTTGAAAATGGTAAATTTATCGTCGTTCACAAAGAAAATGGCTATCTAAAAGAATTCTACTCTATTGATGAAGCAATTAAATTTGCCAGCAATAATGGAGAAACAAGAATTTATGATAAGTACAACAGATGGACTGTTTGGTCCAACTACCTAACGAAAAAGTATGCTGTCAAACAAAGTGAAACTGTAAAGGAAGTGTTGTTTGACTACTCCCAAGCAGTCGAAAAAGCAAGCAAACTGGAAAATAGCTATATTGTCCGCAATGACACTGGAGAGGTTATCTGGTCAAAATCTGATGCTGTTAAAGTAGAGCGATCTGCATCTCCTACATATATAGCCGGATCTGGAAGAATTCAAACATCAATTGAAATTTCCAAGAAAATGTACCCTAATGGATTTGCTGCGGATAAGGCAGAAAAGACTGTCCTTCTTACAACAGGTGCTGATCCTGCAGATGCATTATCTGCTGGTCCGCTATCCGGTTTGTATGGAAAAGCACCAATCATACTGTCAGAAGCTGATGTTCTTGTTGAAAGTGTAAAGACAGAGTTAAAACGATTAAAAGCCTCCAAGGTTGTCATCATTGGTGGTCCAGCCGCGATAGATACTGTTGTTGAAAATCAAATTAAAAGCCTTGGTATTCAGGTTGATAGAATCAATGGAAGCAACCGTTATGATACCAACAGGAAGATCCTGTCCAAACTTGGCAATGTAAATGGCTATTTTGTTGCATCAGGCAAGCAATATGCAGATGCATTAGCAGTTGCGCCGATTGCAGCATCACAAAATTGGGGCATTGTTCTGACTGATTTGGATAAGGTGTCAGATGTGTCACTTAATGTAATGGCAGGAAAACCAGTAAGAATTGTTGGAGGAGACAAAGTTGTTAGTTCTGCAGTTGAAGCTAAGATTAAAGAGAAGACTAGCAATTTAGTCCGTCTTGCTGGTTCTAATCGATACGATACATTAGCTAAAGTATTGTGGGCATTTGGCGACAAGCTTGAGTCTCAAACTGTTTTACTAACGACAGGTGAGAATTTTCCAGATGCTCTTGCAGCTGCACCTCTTGCTGTAAACAATCCAGCTCCACTGATACTTATCAATGGATCAGTAAAGGTTAATCTCGAATCTTTCTTGCTTGAGCATGGTGAAAACCAATCTATTAAAGAAGTATTGATCATCGGTGGAACTTTAAGTAAGGATGCCGTTACGGAAGTGACTAATAAAGTTAAATAAGACTCGGTTCTGCCGAGTCTTTCATTTTATGGAGGAAGTTTATGTTTAAGAGATTACTAATTCCTTTCTTTTTAATACTCTCATTACTTTTCGCTTGTTCGAATGAAGAAAGCAAGCCTAAACAAGATGATGAAAAAACAGAAGAACATGATCAAGGATTGTCTGAACAAAATGATGAAGCGTCTAAAGATGAAGGCCAAAATGCCGATAGTAATAAAGAAGAAAACGGTGATGATATATCCGAAGATAGTGGTTATGTGAAGTATAGGCCTAGTACTGGAGAAGTAAGGGAGTTTGTGGAAAAAGGTGCCGTGCTTTTTACAGAAGAAGTGGTTGATCAAAATGACCAGTACCTGCAAATGAAAGTTACTCTCGGCTCATCTGTTACTACAGAGGTTTATCTCTGGACCAAGGATCAGGTCGCTTTAGTCTACCAGAATACTAGTCTGGATGATCATAATGCTAGTATCCTTGACACATTTCAGTCGGAAGTGGGCCCAGAGGTATTGCTGGGTAGCGATAGTGACTGGGAATTGATAGCAAGAGAAACTACGGTCAAGATTGGGAATCAAGTTCTTCAAGATGTCTATGCCATTAAGCTAGTGACGGAAGAAGTAGTTGGGTCAGAAACGATTAAAACACGTTATTACGCACCTGAACATGGAATGGTAAGGGAAGAAGTTGAGGTTACTGGAGAAGGTGGCTATAAGTCGACTGTTGATCTGGTCATGTGAAAAACATTTACGGGGGAATATCTAAATGAAACAAATATACAAGCAATTGATTTTGCTTATAGCTGTCTTTTTGCTTGCAAGTACGTTTTCGGGTAAAAGCGCTTTAGCCAATTCAGAACCAATTGTGAAAGTTAAACTAGTAAACTATTTAGGGAACAAAACTAGTATTCCATTAAAAATAACTGGGGAATACTTGCTTGATGGAACATCTCTAACCTCTGGCAATCAATATTATGTAAAAAATGAAAATGGAAAGATAGCAATCTATCATGGTTCCAAGTTATTGAAAAGCTCGGACCTGCCATTGACGATTACTCCAAAAGAGTATGGGCAAACCAATTATGCCAATATAAATGGAAAAAACTATCTTGGTACTATGAGGTTTACTAAGGATGGGAGTTATGTTCGTCCTGTAAACGAACTTCCGATGGAGGATTATTTAAAAGGTGTTGTACCAGCTGAAATGCCTGCATCATGGTCGCTGGAAGCATTAAAGGCACAGACTATCGCAGCAAGAACTTATATAAAGGCAAGAATTTCTAAAGTAATTGATGATACGGTTTCGTATCAAGCATATTCTGGCTATATGTGGAACAGCTCTTTATATGCTAAGACAAATCAAGCAGTTGAAGACACTAAGGGACAAGTTCTCACTCATAATGGCGGATTGATTTCAGCTGTTTATTCATCAAGCAATGGAGGACATACAGAATCCAATTCAAATTATTGGGGTTCTCCAAAGTTAGCTTATCTCCCAGCCAAGCCGGACCCATATGATCCTAAAATTGAATGGAACATTACATTGAATAAAGAGCAAATCAGTTTATCGAGCCTGGATTTGAGTCAGCCTCAATTGTGGTGGGGACAGGTAACAGAAAAAGCCAAAGATAAAGAATTGCAAAGTTTAAATTATATTAAAAGCTATATTCGCAATAACTATCACCGCAATTCGGAAATTAAAGTTGTTGGCATTCCAAAGGTGGGTGTCGGGAATGGATATACTTTATCCGACAGCGGCAGTACAACTGGAAAAAGAACAACGGGAACTTTACATGTAGAGTATATTGTGAAAGATTCTAATGGAGATTATGTAAGAGATCTTGCAGGCAACCTTCCTGATAATTATTCTACAACACTTGGAGGGCCTTCAAGGTATCATACTAGTGTTGATATTTCTGAAAAGGGATGGCCAAGTACTGCTTCTGCAGTGGTTCTGGGAAGAGGTGACATCCATGTGGATGCCATTACAGGAACGGTGCTTGCCAAAAAGCTAAATTCTCCTTTACTTTTGACAAAATCTGATGAAATCCCATCTGTAGTTCTAGAACGAATTAAGGAGCTGCAGCCAAGTACGGTTTACCTGCTTGGTGGAGAATCAGCAATCGATCGTTCTTCAGAAGATCAGCTAAAGACAATGGGTTACAACGTGCAGCGAATTAATGGAGCTTCTCGATACCATACTGCTTTGAAAATCGCAGATCAAATTGGAACATTCTCAGAAGTATTCATTACAAGTGGTGACCAAAATTCACCGGATGCTTTGTCTATTGCATCCTATGCAGCAAGCAAGCAAATTCCTATTATCCTTACTGCACAGGACAAGCTCCTCCAAAGCACGTTAGATACATTGAAAAAGCATCAAGTAAACAAAGTCACCATTATTGGCGGTGAGAGCGCGGTTTCAACAGGGATTGTAAATCAATTGAAGTCATCGGGAATTGGTGATGTCAGCCGAATAGAAGGACCATCACGCTACCATACAAGTATTGAAATTGCCAAAAAACTTTCATTTGATACAAATACCCTTTATTTTGCACAAGGTCAGACCTTCATCGATGCTCTTCCTGGTGCTGTATTAGCATCAAAATCCAATGCACCAGTCATCTTGACCGAAAAGGATTCGTTGTCATATGATGCGGAGAAGTGGATCAAGAGCCTGGGTATTAGACCGAGTGTTGTTTATTTAGGCAGTGAAGCGGCTATTTCTGAAACAGCAAGACAAGAAATTAAAAATGCTCTAATTGGGGATATCAAGGTCCATGTCTTGAAAAAAGACAATGTAGGCATTGGAGTCCTTAGGGCGATGATGGGTGGTACTTTATTTAAGAGCTACCATATTGACAATGTTAATGAAACATCAACACAGTTTGCTATAAACGGTAAAGGATTCGGTCATGGAGTCGGCATGAGCCAGTATGGAGCCAAGAAAATGGCGGAACTAGGAAAACCATACCAGGAAATACTAGGCCATTATTATCCGGGTTCAGTGATTACCAAATAACAAGATGAGAGAGACGGGGTATTCCCTCGTCTCTTTCATTTTTTTCAATTGTGTTAAATGTTTAGGTCACCAGCTTTTAAGGAATAACATTTATGGTATTCTAGTGTATAGTTATACCAAAAGCTTTTTTTTATGTGCTTATGATATAATACACATGTTAAAAAAGTTAATTGAGGAGTGTAAAAATGGTAAAAGTTAAAAAAGCAATCATCCCTGCGGCTGGCCTGGGAACAAGATTCTTACCTGCCACAAAAGCTCAGCCTAAAGAGATGCTTCCTATCGTTGACACACCTACTATTCAATATATTATTGAAGAAGCCGTTTCTTCTGGAATCGAAGATATTCTGATTGTAACAGGTCGAGGAAAAAGAGCGATAGAAGATCATTTTGATAAAGCAATGGAACTTGAAGAATCACTTGCAGCCAAAGGCAAGTATGAAGAGCTCGAGAAGATTAAACAAATCTCGAACTTGGCAGATATCCATTATATCCGCCAAAAAGAACCAATGGGACTAGGGCATGCTATTTGGTGTGCAAGGAAGTTCATCGGCAATGACCCGTTTGCTGTTATGTTGGGTGATGACATTGTGGTGTCTGAGACACCATGCCTCAAACAGCTTATCGATCAATTTGAAGAGAAAAATGCTTCCATCATTGGTGTACAAGAGGTCGAGGAGAATGACATTTCTAAGTATGGTGTTATTGACCCTATCTCCAATGAAACTGATGGTGATTTATATAAAATCAGGAACCTGGTTGAAAAGCCTGCAAAGGAAGAAGCTCCGTCTAACTTGGCGATTATGGGCCGATATGTGTTAACACCAGAAATATTGGATATCTTAGAAAATACAGAACCAGGCAGAGGAAATGAAATACAGCTTACTGATGCGCTTCAAGCGTTAACAGAAAAGCAAGATATGTATGGGTACTTATTTAGCGGCAGAAGATATGATATCGGCGATAAATATGGATTTGTACAAGCTACAGTAGAATTCGCCCTGATGAGGGACGATTTGAAGGATCCTTTAAAGAATTGGTTAAAAGAAATTATTAAGTAACAATAAAGGAGAAACATCATGAATGTATGTGTTGTAGGTACAGGCTATGTGGGATTGGTATCGGGAGTTTGTTTTAGTGATATTGGTAACAAAGTTACATGTATCGATTTAGATCATGCTAAAATTGATAAGCTAAAACAAGGGATTATTCCCATTTATGAACCAGGTCTATCAGATCTTGTCTTAAAGAATATAAATGAAAACCGACTTTCCTTTTCGACAGATTTGGCGGAAGGATTGAAAGATGCTGATGTTGTATTTATTGCTGTCGGTACTCCGCCAAAAGAGAATGGCGAGGCAGACTTGCAATATGTAGAAGCTGTTGCAAAGTCTATCGGTGAGCATCTGGATAGCTATAAAGTAATTGTTACCAAGAGTACGGTCCCAGTTGGAACCGGGAAGCGAGTTAAAGAAATTATCGCTGCTGTTTCGGGCCACACAAATTTCGATATTGCTTCGAATCCTGAATTCTTGCGTGAAGGTTCTGCGATCCATGATACGATGAACATGGAAAGAGCGGTCATCGGTGTTGAAAGCGAGAAGGCAGGCGAGGTACTAACGGAGCTTCATAAGCCATTTAATACCAATATTGTCTTAACAGACGTTGAGACTGCAGAAATGATCAAGTATGCTTCTAACGCATTTTTGGCTACTAAAATCAGCTTCATAAATGAAGTAGCGAATGTTTGTGAACTAGTTGGTGCTGATGTCACCAAGGTAGCGGAAGGTATGGGATTTGATAATCGGATCGGTAAAGCATTCTTGCAAGCCGGAATCGGTTATGGCGGTTCTTGCTTCCCTAAAGATACAAGTGCTCTTGTTCAGATTGCTGGCAAAGCAGGCTATGATTTCAAGATTGTACGAAATGTCGAGGAAGTCAACCAGAACCAGAGATTCAAGATCATCGATAAGCTAGAGACTGTATTTAACAATGATCTCTCTGGCCGTAAAATTGCTGTCCTCGGATTGGCCTTTAAACCAAATACAGATGACATGAGAGATGCTCCATCCATTGATTTGATTCCACTGCTGCAGGAAAAGGGAGCAGACGTTTTCGCATTTGATCCTGTAGCTTCTGAAAATGCTCAAAAGGTAATTCCAGGTTTGAATGCGGTGGAAGACCTGCAAAAAGCAGTTAATCATGCTGATGCGGTAGTCATTTTAACGGATTGGCCGGAATTCAAAGAGATGGATTTGGTCCAGCTAAAAGAAACAATTAACCAGCCAATCATCATTGACGGGCGGAATATGTTTGAACCTGAAACAATGAAGGAATTAGGTTACTATTACTCCTCTATTGGTCGCCCGCTAGTTGACGGCAGGGAATAATAAAATTCCGTTGGTAAATGGATAATAAATAATATTAGTAATGATAAACCTTGTCTGACAGGCAAGGTTTTCATCCTTTTTTACTGAAAGGAAGAAGATAATGATGGTATTGCAAGTCGCTTTTTGGTTTTTGATTTTTTTAATAGTATATATTTATTTTGGGTATCCGGTTTTGCTCAAAATTATTTCTTCGTTCAAAAAAGTTCCTTTAAACGAAGACCAGGCCTACAAGCCAAAAGTTACATTCTTTATCGCTGCATATAATGAAGAGAAAGTAATTGGGGAGAAACTCCAAAACGCAGCGGATTTAAACTATCCCAAGGAATTATTAGAAATAATTGTCGTATCTGATGACTCATCAGACAGGACAAATGAAATTGTCGAGGAATACTCAGCGAAGTATCCTTTTATCACCTTGAATGTTGTCAAGGGGCGTAAAGGAAAGACGGAGGCGCTTAATAAGTCTGTTCCTTTAGCAAAAGGGGATGTATTAGTCTTCTCGGATGCGAATTCAATGTATGAAAAGGATGCGCTGTTGTATCTGGTAAAGCATTTTAGCGAGCCATCTATTGGCGGTGTATGTGGTGAACTAAAACTTCTTAATTCTACAAATTCATCTATAGGTGAATCTGAAGGTGCTTATTGGAAGTATGAAAAACTCCTTAAAACGTTAGAAACCCAAACCGGGACAAGCATTGTCGCTAATGGTTCAATCTATGCGATCAGGAGAGAGTTATTTAAAGAGATGAACCCTAATGTTGGGGATGACATGCAAAATCCATTAATCATCATTAGCCAGGGAAAAAGATTCGTCTATGAGCCCAATGCTATTACAAAAGAAGAAACATCGACTAAAGAAAAAGAAGAATTCGGACGTAAAGTAAGGATTGTCACTAGAAGTTTTACTGGAATAATGGCCTATAAAAAAGTGCTTAATCCATTTAAAAACTTTGATTTCTTTTATAAGTATATGTCTCATAAATTCTTGAGATGGTTAGTGCCTTATTACATGATTGCCGTATTTATTATGAATCTTTTTTTACTTGAACATGAATTATACAAATGGGTCTTTGCTGCTCAGCTTCTTTTCTATGGATTGGCCGTACTAGGAATTTGGGTGAAACACAAGATCACCTATATTCCGTACTATTTCTGTTTAGTTAACTATGCTGCCTTGTTGGGTACAATGAGAGCTATGACCGGCAAGAGGCAAGCAACATGGAAACCTACTTCACGATAGGTACTGCCCCTCTAAAACAATGGATGCCGTTTTAGGGGGCTTTTCTGTTGTTTTTTATTGGGATGAATGGGAGACAACTGTCGTTAATTTCATATTGGACGGTGTAAATGACAATGAATAATGTAACAAAACTCTTTTTGGGTGGCATGAAATGGACTGGTCTATCTACGATCGTGGTTACAGTCGTCCAATTACTGCAATTTGCCTTGCTTGCGAGACTATTATCTAAAGAAGACTTTGGTTTGATGGGTATGATCATGGTCGTTATTGTTTTTTCGCAGGTTTTTACAGATATGGGGATCAGCAGCGCCATAGTCCATCGCCAGGATTTGAATAAAAAACACCTGTCCAGTCTTTACTGGCTGAATATATTGGCGGGAATAGCAGTCTTTGCAATATTACTGCTCATAATCCCTTATATTGCAGATTTTTATAATGAGCCCAAACTAAAAGAACTTTTATTTTATATAGCTTTTATCTTTTTGATCACGCCATTAGGACAGCAATTTCAATTTTTGATGCAAAAAGAACTTAAGTTCAACAGTCTAGCCAAAATTGAAATTGTATCGGTTTTACTTGGCAGTACTTCTGCCGTTCTCCTGGCGGTTCTTGACTATGGAGTTTGGTCATTGGTATGGGGGCAAATCATTACTAATTCGGTAAAGTCATTGCTGTTAATGATCTATGGTTGGAGGACATGGAGACCAGCTCTCAGGTTTAAAACAGAGGATTTAAAGGGATATATCAGCTTTGGTGCGTATCAAATGGGGTCACGCTCGGTTAACTATTTTGCCTCTAATATCGATTACATCCTTATCGGGAGATTTTTAGGGACAGAAGCACTTGGTATATACAGCTTGGCCTACCAGCTTATTGTCATACCAGTGACCAAAATTAATCCTGTTATTACGAAAGTAGCTTTCCCGGTCTTCTCATTAAACCAGAAAAATGACGAGGTCATAAATCAAGGTTTCATTCAAATGACCAAAATGCTGTCATTTGTGACGTTCCCAATATTAATCGGATTGATTGCCGTTTCTGATATTCTTGTCCCAGTAGTGTTTGGAGCTAAGTGGGTTGATGCTGTTCCAGTCATTCAAATTTTAGCTGTATTAGGCTTACTAAGGGTTCTAATGAATCCTAATGGGTCGGTATTGTTGGCAAAGGGAAGAGCTGACCTTGGTTTTATGTGGGACTTGGGTGTAGCGATCATTAATGGCCTTGCCATCTACATGGTCGTCAACCAGGGCGTTTTAGCGGTAGCAATCGCTTATGTAGCGGTAAGTTTCATTAATTTTATATTGGGCAGAAAACTCCTCCATTATGTAACGAAGCTAAAAGCAGGGGATTATTTCCGCTCATTGAAGGTCCCGTCCATTATCTCCATTTTGATGGCCGTAATTGTTTACCTGCTTGTGCTGTTATCAGTTCAAATTGGACTGCAGCCTAGTTGGATACTGCTGATTGTTTTAGTCCTGATAGGGGTCCTTGCTTACGTAATCCTGGCAGCACAATTTGATAAAAATCTTTTCAATAAAGTGTTGAGTACGGTATTAAAACGTAAAGCTAAAAACGCATAAACAAAAAAAAGAACCCTGTATCTGATTAAGGATACAGGGTTCTTTCTATTTATAGCTTTGGTTCATATTAGCTCGCATCTTCTTATAAGCATTTAACAATGGTTTATGGCTTCCGATCAGGCCAACCAGTTCTGCTATCACCTGAATCAGGAGCAATACTACTGTAATGACCGCAATCGATCCCCATAATGTTGATCTTGTGAAAATAATCGCCGCAAGTCCGAAAAAGGCGCTAATTGCATATATTGTTAATACAGTTTCCCGATGTGAAAATCCCATTGAAATCAGACAGTGGTGAAGGTGGGATTTATCCGGTGCTGAAATCTTTTGTTTGTTGAGTAATCGTCTGATTATCGCGAACAGTGTATCGAAAATTGGGACTGCAAGGATGATGATTGGAACGATCAAGCTAAAGATCGTAACACTTTTATATAGCCCCATCAATGAAATAATCGAGATACAATAACCCAGGAACAATGCTCCTGTGTCACCCATGAAAATTTTTGCTGGATGGAAGTTGAAGAACATGAAACCAATGGTACTTCCGATCAGGATGACAGTAAGAGAAACAACTATAAAGTGTCCATTTAATGCTGCCAGTGACATGATTGATGTCATGGCAATAACTGAAACGCCAGATGCGAGTCCATCAAGGCCATCAATCAAGTTGATTGCATTTGTAATCGCCACGATCCAGAAGACACCAATGATATAGCTGAATGGCCCCAGGTAAATCCTTTCATCCATGAATGGAAGCGTAATGAAATCGATATTAAAGTCAAATGCGACTACAATTGACGCAGCAACAATCTGGCCTAAAAACTTTACTTTTGCAGATAATGTATATTTATCGTCAAAAATACCAATAATTATTATCACTGCCCCTCCGAGGAGAACGGGCCAAAGCAGTGGAATCAATTTATTAAGATAGAGCAGTCCTGCTGTAGCGCCAATTAGAATTGATAAGCCGCCAATCCGGGGCATCAGTTCTTTATGCACTTTCCTGTGATCAGGTTTATCTACAAAGCCAAATTTCTTGGCAAATTTAATTGTAAATGGTGTTATTGCAATTGAAACAACAAGAGAAAGGACAAATGCTATAATATAATCAATTATTGTATACATAAATTCACCTCAAGACATGCATCTGTTGTTAGGATATCAAATCAATAGAAAAAAGCAATCAATTTTTTGTCGTATCTTGTTTAATTACTGATCTGTAGATATCCTCTAATTTGTGTGTCTGCCTTTCAATATCAAAGTTTTTTCTTGCATGGTCTATAGCCTTATGTGACATTTTTTCAATGAGAGCCGGGTTCTGTAATAAACTTAATAAAGAATCAGCAAGTTCTTTAACGTCTCTTTGGTTAACTAAAAGGCCTGTTTCGTTATTGATCACTGCTTCAGGAATCCCGCCGGTTTTAAAGCTAACAACCGGGAGTCCCATTGCATGTGCCTCTACAAAAACCATCCCTAAACCTTCTGAAGCGCCAGTATCAATTTCCACACTAGGCACTGAAAAAATCTTTGCACGATTCATTAGACGTATTACTTCTTCATAAGGTTTCACACCAAAAAAAGTTATTTTGCTGGAAATGGCTCTTGCCTTTTCTTCAAGTGCCTTTTTTTCAGGGCCATCGCCTACAATCCACAACTCTGTTTCAGGGGAATGGGCTGAAATCTCTTTGAATGCCTCTAATAAAAATTCGCATCCTTTATTTTCAATTAGCCTGCCTACAAATAATACAGCATTTTCTCGTTTAACGCTTTGAGAAATTTGGAGTTTTTGCAAATCCACTCCGATATAATGCGTAAAAATCCTCTCTTCGGGAAAACCTTTATCTATAAGTTTTTTTCTTATAAAAGATGATACAGCTACAAAGGATGCATTTGGGTCATTTTTTAGCAACTGCTGATTCTTTGCATACTGCCTTATATTGTAAGACTGTTTTAAAAGGTATTCGTCTTTAACTGTTACGTCATAACCATGGAAGGTAACCAATAGCGGTTTGTTATGGCGCTTTGCATATGGCTGGGCAATTAAGCCATCTGGTCCGAAATGCGCGTGAATCAAATCCGGATTGACATCCCTGATAAAACGGTTGAATTTTGGATTTGTTCCAAGCTTTTTCCATAGTATTTCGTCAGGATTGTTTCTGGAAGATATTTTTTGACTGTAGAGACATGTTTTCTCTTCAGGGAGATCAATGCCTCCTTCTACTTTTTTATATCCTAAAAAATAGGGGTTGAAACTTTGCAGAGACAAAGCTTGATTTATGACAAATGTTTCAGATCTTGGCAATAACGAATCACGATAAATAATAATATTATTTGGGTCCTTCAAAATTTTGACCCCCTCTAGGTTGTACTAATTAGTATGGTTAAGATGAGCTTGAAGTTGCTCCTTAATATTTTCCAACTCGATTTCATCTAGTTCGAAATAATAAACGTTATCATAGTAGGCGTCGGTTCCTTTAAGGGCCATTTTTTCAATGTTTGATGTATCGAACCCAATAAAGGCTTTTTGTACACCTAATGCTTCAGAAATCTTCAAGTTCGTTTCAATGTTATTGCCAACATGTTCAGCAATATCATCCAAACTTAGAAGGTTCTTCACAGATACCATTTCCTTTACAGATGCTTCAATGATTTCCTTCTGCCTGTCATTTCTTCCAAAGTCGCCTCTTGGATCCTGTTTTCTCATTCTTGCATACGCAAGAGCTTCATCACCGTTAAGGTGCATTGGGCCTTCATAGAAATAAAGCTTTTTACCGCCTACGTCACTTTTTTCCCAAAAATCAAACGGAACATTGACATCTACTCCGCCAATTTCGTCAATAATTTGTTTAAAACCTTTGAAATTAACCGTCGCATAATAGTCAATAGGTATATCCAACAGCGTTTCAACCGTATCAATTGTAGATTCTTTTCCACCATAGTTATAGGAGTGATTGATCTTATCCTGTGAACCCTTGTTTGGAACCATTACCAATGAATCCCGTGGGATGCTCAATAGTTTAATAGATTTATTTCCGGGATTAATAGTTGCTACAATTAATGAATCAGCACGACCGCCTTTTCCTCCGCTGGAATAAGTTTCAATTCCCATTAAAAGGACGGAAAAGGGATCTTCCATTACAGTGATTTCTTTGGCCCTGAGTTTTGATTTGCTGCCACGCTCCAGCTGGTTAAAGGATGAAGAGGCTGCATCATATGCTTTGTAAGCTACAAATCCGAAATATGATCCAATTATGATTAACATGCTAATAAACATTAGGACGATTTTCTTTAATATACTTCGTTTCTTTTTTCTCTTTTTTAGGGTAGAGCGATCCATACTCTTGTTTCCTCCCAGATTTTAAGTAAATGCTCAATAAGCAATTATATCGCCTTACTGAAAATAGAGCAATTCCATTTTAAGTAACTTTAGGATGTATATTCAGATTCAAGATATAAATTCTTGCCGGAATGGAAGGAAGCCTGTCCATTCGTTAAGTCCACCATCCACTGCGTAAAGTCGTCTGTCTTAGCTTCATCCACATACGTTTCAATTTTTACATTATCAAGATAGTGAATGTCTTTAATCTGATATTCTGAAGATCTTAATTCACTTTCGATTTTTCCCAGCCAGGTGTAATCTATGGTCGTATGGATTATTCTCATTAGTTTACGTTCAACTATGCCCGTTGCTGCCAGGCCCTCTGTGGTTGCCTTACCGTATGCCCTAATGAGTCCGCCGGCACCCAGTTTAATTCCTCCGAAGTAACGAGTTATGACAACTACAGTATCTTTTAGTTGTTTCTTTTTTAAAACCTCCAGGATCGGAACTCCTGCTGTACCGCTCGGTTCACCATCATCATTTGCTTTTTGGATTTGGTCGTGCTCTCCTATGATGTATGCTGAACAATTATGATTTGCATTCCAGTGTTTCTTTTTTATTGTTTGAATGAAATCCTGAGCTTCTTCCTCAGATTCCGCTCTCTGCACATATGCGATGAAACGTGATTTTTGTATCTCGATTTCATGTTCGCCGTACCCTTTGACTGTATAGTAACTCGGTAACAATTCTGTCTCTCCTCTCGGACGAAAAATTTCCCAACCTTATATATTGATTCTTCGACATGGTTTTTATGTTCGACATTGGTACTTAGTGCTACAATTCATTATAAGTTGACGGCAATCGGGGAACAATGATGTCTCATGATTGTAATATAACTTTAATACTGTAAATAGCTTTGGATGTTATAATAATTAGTGGTCTGACAGGTATAAAAATATTTTGGAAAAATGTTTTTATTTTTAAAAAAGAGTTTATCTCCTAAAATTATAGGATATTAGCCTTAGAATAGGAAATGCCTTCTGAGTCTTTATATCGATTTTTAGCAAAATTGGCATGATTTTCTTGTTGAAATTAGTAACGAGATAGTTTTCAAGTTAAAATATTTCTAGTGCCGCCCGTGGGGGAATTTTACATGGCGATAAAAAAATTCGACACAAAAGCCCTCGATCTAATTTTAGAAAAAATGATCGAAACCGTTGGAAACAGTAAAGACGAAATCTTCCGAATAGGTGAGCAATGCCGAACGGACTATGAGTCTATCACCGACGAATTAGAGGATATTAAGAGGAAGGTTGCGCAAATCATTAATGATGGCGACAAGTTGGATGCCCAGGTAAGGGCAGCCAGGGTACGGCTTTCCGAAGTAAGCAAGCACTTCAAGGATTATTCAGAAGCCCAGGTTCGCGAGGCGTATGAAGTGGCTCACAAGCTCCAAATGGATCTTACGATGAATAGGCAAACAGAAAAGCAGCTGCGTGAAAAGCGTGATGACCTTGAGCGAAGGCTTGTAGGGCTAAATGAAACAATTGAACGCGCCGAACATCTTGTATCGCAAATTTCAGTAGTGATGAACTATATGATGAGCGATATCCGCCAAATGGGTGAAGCGCTTGAGACAGCCAAGCAAAAGCAGGATTTCGGGCTGAAAATCATCGAAGCCCAGGAAGATGAGCGAAAAAGGCTGTCCCGTGAAATTCATGATGGCCCGGCCCAGATGATGGCGAACGTCATGATGCGCTCTGATTTAATTGAAAGGGTTTATAAGGAACGAGGAGCTGCCGAAGCAATCAGTGAAATTAAGAGTATGAAAAAGATGGTCCGATCAGCTCTCTATGAGGTAAGAAGAATCATATATGATTTGAGGCCAATGGCTCTTGACGATCTCGGTTTGGTTCCTACCCTCAAAAAGTATTTGCAGACAATCGAAGAGTATCATAGGACTACTAGAATTCAGTTTACTAATATCGGAGAGGATAAAAGGCTGCCATCCAACTATGAAGTTGCCTTGTTCCGGATCATCCAGGAGTCGGTACAGAATGCGCTGAAGCATGCGGACGCCATGACGGTACAGGTGAAGCTTGAAATTAAGAGGGACCATATTATGGCTGTAATTAAGGATGATGGCAAAGGCTTTGATATTAATGAAAGCAAACCAGAATCTTTCGGTCTTCTTGGAATTAGGGAAAGAGTCGAACTGCTGGAAGGTGAACTGACGATCCATTCAAAAATGGGCACTGGAACGCTGGTCATCATCCAAATACCGATGAATTTATAGAAATATAAAAAATAGATAGATAAAAAGAGATAGAAGCCGTAAGGGAGGCGAATGCTATGACAACAAAGATTGTCATTATAGACGACCATCAACTTTTCAGAGAAGGGGTAAAACGGATCCTTGATTTTGAACCATCATTCGAAGTAGTGGCAGAAGGTGATGATGGCAGTGAAGCTGTCTCGCTAGTAGAACAGCACCAACCAGACGTAGTCATCATGGACATCAATATGCCTAACACAAACGGTGTGGAAGCAACTTCTCAATTGATAGAACAGTATCCTGAATCGAAGGTCATTATCCTATCCATTCACGATGATGAAAACTATGTAACACACGCACTTAAAACAGGAGCAACAGGTTATCTATTGAAAGAAATGGATGCCGATGCACTGGTTGAAGCGGTTAAAGTCGTTGCAGATGGCGGATCTTACCTGCATCCACGAGTTACGCACAATCTGGTAAAAGAATACCGTCGATTATCTGCTGATGCAGACGGATCAGATAAGTACATATCCCCGGTTGAAATTCGCAGGCCGCTTCACTTGCTGACACGCCGTGAATGTGAAGTCCTTCAGCTTCTTGCAGATGGCAAGAGCAACAGAGGCATTGGAGAAGCGCTATTCATCAGTGAGAAGACGGTTAAGAACCATGTAAGCAACATCCTGCAAAAAATGAATGTAAACGACCGTACCCAGGCAGTAGTCGTAGCGATCAAGAACGGCTGGGTTGAAGTGAGATAATCTTATGGAAACCACATTTGTCGAATCGACAGATGTGGTTTTTTGTCGATTACTGTATGAATCTGTTGGAATAATACGACAGAAAATCCCCTAGACTTTTACAAAAACTTAATAATATCCGATATAATTAGGGAAACGAATAAAGAAAGGGTGGTCACAATTTCTTTACTTTGGGAACTCTCAGATGAAAAATTAATCGAAGCATACCAACAGGCTACTCTGTTGAATTTAGATGCAAACTTTATTGAAATGCTAATAGAAGAAATAGATACCAGAGGGCTTGAGAGTAAAATCCATTCTTATGTTTCTTAAATTTGACACGCTGCGCAATCGATTGCCAGCGTTTTTTTATTTTCCCCGGGGCCGATATATGGTGCTTGATCGGTAAAAGTTCACATAGGAAGGTTCCATAGGCCCGAAATGAGGTGTGGATTCCAAAAAGGTCCCATAGAAAAGTTCTAAAAGCCCAAAATGTGGTGTAGATCTATAAAAGGTCATATAGGAAAATTCTATAAGCCCAAATTGAGGTGTAGAACCGAAAAAGGTCGTATAGAAAAGTTCTATAAGCCCGAAATGAGGTGCAGAACTAAAAAAGGTCATAAAGAAAAGTCCTATAAGCCCGAAACACGGTGTAAATCCAAAAAAGGTCACATAGAAGCGAAATGAGACTTAGAAACCACCCTATCGAACCAGTTTACGCATTTCCAAAACTCTTTATCAAAATAGTTTTCCTGAAAGAATGCATTTTAGATGAAGTTCATATAAAATGGGGATTGTACAAATGTAGAGAAAAACATAAGGATGGTAATCTAACAATGAAAACGGCAGTTGTAACGGATAGTACTGCGTACATCCCGAAGGAATTGCGGGAGAAATGGAATATCCACATGATTCCGTTAAGCGTGATTTTTGATACTGAAACATATAGGGAAGAAATAGATATTACGGCAGAAGAGTTTTACGAGGAAGTAAAGCATCGCGAGCTTCCGACTACTTCCATGCCGCCGATCGGTGAGTTCGTAAAGCTTTTTGAAGGTTTGGCTAGCGATTACGACTCTGTTATCACCATTCATTTATCCAGTGGGATAAGCGGTACTTATCAGGGAGCGGTTTCTGCTGGTGAAATGGTGGAGGGTATAAAGGTGTTTTCCTTTGATTCGGAAGTCAGTGCGATGGTTCAGGGTTTTTATGCCCTGGAAGCTGCTGAAATGGCTGAACAAGGTAAGACGCCTGAAAAAATTATTGAGCGACTAAAGGAAGTAAAGAAGTCAGCTCGAGCTTATTTCATGGTTGACGATTTAAGCCACTTGCAGCGTGGGGGTCGATTGTCCAGTGCCCAAGCATTGATAGGCAGTCTATTGCAGGTTAAACCGTTGCTGCACTTTGTGGATAAGATGATTGTTCCGTTTGAAAAGGTTCGCACGAAGAAAAAAGCTTTGAATCGAGTCGTCGATTTACTTGCAGAAGATGCGGGCAAGGGCGGCGAATATCGTGCGGTCATCATTCATGCTAATCGCGAGAGTGAAGCGCTTGAATGGAAAAGTGAGCTTGAGGCTCAGTTTCCTAATGTTGAATTTATGTTTAGCTACTTCGGACCTGTTATTGGCACCCATTTAGGTGAAGGTGCTCTAGGTATGGGCTGGTACAAGAAGTAATTGCGGAGAGTTATTACATCAGAGGTTGACGTCATTCCGAGGCATATTTGGAATGGCGTTTTTATATTATCCACAAAATCATCCACTTATCAACAAAACTCCCAAGTTACTAACAGCGGAAATAACCTCATCACTAACTTACCCACAGATAAAAGCGGTATCAATTTCCTTTTCCTCAATTTATAAATACTTATCAACAAGCTAACCCACATTATCAACAATAATTCCACATTATCCACATAATAATCCACAAAGGCTGTGATTAATCATGAAATTTTTATTGGAAGACGGCAAAATTATCCCCACGATGAAGTTCAATGGCAAGTCATATGTTATATCCAAGCTTCCTGACATTCCATCAGTCCCGAGGAATCTATCGTTTATTGCTAATCCTGATTTGCAAAAGATGCTGGCAGGGAAGCAGCTTCTGGTCGATGAGCTGCCGTTTTCTTTGAAGGAAATTCATCAACATTATGAGCATGGGTATTTAGTTTACCGTAAAGGGCTGGAGATAAATGATAAAAAGCTGAAGTGTGAAAGGTGCGGAATTACAGACCAAGCTTCTTTTGCTGAATATCCTTGTTCACGTTGTGGCGAAATAGATGTGTACTGCAGGAAGTGTGTAATGATGGGCAGGGTGAGTGGCTGTACACCACTGATTAGTGGGGTAGGGCCTGCTCCTGAGTTTACTGTCCTAGCATCTTTGCTGGACTGGGATGGCCAGTTATCAGAAGGACAAAAGATAGCCTCCGGTCGAGTGGTTGACGCTGTTGAAAACTTTTCAGAGCTGCTTGTTTGGGCGGTGGCAGGTGCCGGCAAGACTGAAGTATTATTCGCTGGAATAGAGAGGGCTTTATCCACAGGAAAGCGAGTGTGCCTGGCTACTCCTCGGACTGATGTTGTTTTGGAACTCGCCCCACGTTTGGGAAAGGTCTTTCCGAAGGTGAAAATTGCCGCATTGTACGGTGGAAGTGACGACCGTCATGAATATGCTCAACTAACGATCACAACCACCCACCAGTTACTCCGCTTTTACAAGGCATTCGATGTAATCATTATTGATGAAGTGGATGCCTTTCCTTACTCCGTTGATGAAACCCTTCAATACGCAGTTGAACAATCGAGAAAACTACAATCCACACTCATCTACCTTACAGCAACACCAAGCCAGAAATGGCAGCGAGAATGCCGTTTTGGAAAAAGAGAGTATGTTACTATACCAGCCCGATTTCACCGTCATCCATTATCAGTCCCTAAGTTTGAATGGATTGGGAACTGGGAGAAAAAGCTTTCTAAAGGAAAACTGTCGGTGAATTTCATTAAATGGGTTGAAGCTCGCCTTGTGAGTGGTAAACCAGCATTGGTATTTGTTCCAAAAATATCCTCTATGGAAAAAATTCTTCCTCTACTTCGAATGCTACACCCCCTCATCGAATCAGTCCATGCTGAAGATCCTGAGCGAAAAGAAAAAGTAATGAAAATGCGCCAAAGAGAAATCCCGGTTCTGCTTACAACAACCATACTCGAACGTGGTGTAACCATTCCGAATATCGATGTAGCCGTGATTGGTTCAGAGGATAGAGTGTTTACTGAGAGTGCCCTCGTTCAAATTGCCGGACGTGCTGGAAGAAGCTCTGGGTTTCCTACAGGTGATGTCACTTTTTTTCACTATGGAAAAACAGAAGCTATGGTAAAAGCGAGAAACCAAATCATCAAGATGAATAAGGAAGGGATAAGGAAAGGGTTGATTGATGTATGAAACTTTTGAGTGGCAATCATTGTCTATTGTGTGATGGAAAAATAGAATCAGAGTTTACTTGGAAAAGTTTATTTACTCACGACGTGCATGATAGGCTCTGTCAGCAATGCGCTGAAAGGTTTGAGCGCATTAGTGGTGAGACATGCGATATTTGTGGAAGACCCTTTGTTTTATTGGATGCGGAGTATCGGAGCGAGGAATTATGCCTGGATTGCAGACGCTGGGAGGAAGACGAGTTCTGGAACGGGAGTTTGGATCAGAACCGATCGTTGTATAGCTACTCTAGTTTTAACAAAGAAGTCATTGCTAGATTTAAATTCCGAGGGGACTATGTTCTAGCAGAGATTTTTGCTGAGGATTTCTTAAAAGCAATGCAAGCTTTCCAATATGATTACATCGTTCCAATACCTTTAAGTGAAGAACGACTTTATGAACGTGGCTTCAACCAATCCGAGGCAATTATTAGGGCGGCAGGTCTAGAACCAACACACTTATTGTCGAGGGTTCATACTGAAAAACAATCGAAGAAATCAAGAGTAGAGAGGATTCATCTTGATCAGGTTTTCAGAGTGGATTTGGTTCATGATTTAAGGGGTAAAAAAATCTTGATTGTTGACGATATATATACTACAGGCTCAACACTCCGACATGCGGCCAGGCTGTTGAAGGAAAATGGAGCAGACAAGGTGTACTCGCTAACTTTGGCACGTTGAGCAGATATGATAAGAATAGAGGAGGAAGGACATTGGAACTCGTGAATTGTCCTGATTGCGGAGAAATCTTCGTTAAAAATAAATTTAGAGATACCTGTGAAAAATGCTGGAAAGCAGAGCAGAACGCATATGATACTGTTTCGAAGTTCATGAAAAAAAGGGAAAACCGTACTGCGACCATGCTTCAGGTTGTAGATGCAACTGGAGTTTCGGAAAAATTAATCTTAAAGTTCATTAAAAATGGCAAGCTGCAGATCGCTCAATTCCCGAACTTTGGATATCCTTGTGATAAATGCGGGTCGATTATACGTACTGGCAGACTGTGTGGATCTTGTGCCGAGGCAATAAAGTCTGACTTGCAGATCCATGAACATGAAGAGCAGCGTAAAAAAGAAATTGCCAACCGACCTGCGACTTTTTTCACCCATAGAGATTAGGCAGAAAGATTTATTAAATATCTCTTTTGGCTTGCCGATATTACTAATAGAATCGTTCTGAAAGCGAGGGTTAGACATGAAAATAAACAATATAGGCCCATCAGGGATCAATCCATATAAACGCCAGATGAACAAACTAGATGCAGCAGCAAGTATGCAAAACAAGAAAGCTGATAAAGTGGAGATTTCTTCAACTGCAAAGGAAATGCAGCAGCTTTCACAAGTATCCGTTCAGCGCCAGCAAAAGGTAGAAGAGCTGAAGCTTCAGGTTGAAAACGGTACTTATAAATTGAATCCTAAAGAAACAGCTAAAAGCATCATTAATTTTTATCATAATAAATAGGGTGAATACTCGTCTTTCTGGCGAGTGTTTCTTTATGCCTAGAAGGAGGGCAGTTCATGTCTGCTGAATCACTTGTTGGTATCATGAATAAAATGTTCAAATTGCATAAAAGCCTTTACGAACTGACCGTGAAGAAAACGGATATCGTGAAAAAAGGAGACACGGCTGCCCTCGACCAGCTTTTGAAGGATGAACAGGCGCATGTAGTTGCAATCAATAAGCTGGAGCAAGAGCGGCTGGCAATTTCAAGTGCAATAATCCCTGCTGCATCATTGCAGGAAATAGCAGAGGCAAATCCAGCAGAGAAAGATCAGCTTTTGACAATCAAAGAAGCACTGGTAGAAGTCATTTCAGAAATAAAGGCCCTAAATGAACTGAATCAGCAATTAATCCATCAATCACTGCAATTCATCAATTTTTCAAAGAGCCTTGTGATGCCGCAGGAGAAGGAGTTCAATTACGGACCTCCTGCCGGCAAGAAAGCAAAGCCTGGTCAATCGCCGGGAATGTTCAACTCAAAAGCATAATATTTGGAGGAACGAAAAATGCGTTCAACCTTTATGGGATTAGAAACAGCGCGCCGCGGAATGTTTACGCAGCAGAGCGCTTTACATACAACAGGACATAATATTGCCAATGCCAATACTCCAGGCTTTTCACGCCAGCGTATTAATTTCGCTCAAACTGAGCCATATCCTTCTGCTTCTTTAAATCGGCCGCTCATCCCTGGTCAAGTTGGAACAGGTGTGAAAGCAGAGTCCGTTCAAAGGGTAAGAGAGGGTTTCCTGGATACACAATATCGAAATGAAAACAACAAACTGGGTTATTGGGAAAATCGTGCGGAAGCTCTCAGGAAGATGGAAGAAATATTAAACGAGCCTTCCGAGGAAGGCCTGGCTAATACCATGGATCAATTCTGGCAGTCCATGCAAGACCTTGCAGTTAACCCAATGAATGCTGGGGCACGAGCGGTAGTTCGACAGAGGGGAATTGCGGTTGCCGAGACATTTAACTACCTCCATAATTCCCTGTCATCCGTCCAGAAGGATTTGCAAAATGAAGTCTCTGTTGGCGAGAAACAAATTAACTCCTTGTTAAGTCAGTTGAATGAAGTAAACAATCAAATAGGCAGGGTTGAACCGAACGGATATCTGCCTAATGATTTATATGACGAAAGAGACAGACTGCTTGATGAATTGTCAACTTTAGCTAACATCAAAACTGATTATGTCCCTTCTGGAGGAAATGCTCTCCCTATTTCAGAGGGAAAGGTAACAGTAAAGCTTATTAATGATTCAGGCAAGGAAATGGCTCATTTGCTGAGCTTAGGCGGATACAGTGAAGTTTCGATTAAATTTGATGGTGCAAATCAGTCTGTTAAGGCCCTCTCGGTCGGGAAGACAGCGATTGATGTCTCAGAGTTTAAATCAAACGGGAAAATTAGAAGCCTTATTGATTCATATGGTTATGAAGAGGGCGGCACTGTTAAGGGTATATACCCTAATATGTTAGCTGAACTAGATAATCTTGCATACACTTTTGCTGTGGAATTCAATAAGGTTCACGAAGCAGGAATGAGCCCGAATGAAATAAAAAATGGAACCGATTTGCAAATTTCATTTTTTAGTGACGCGGAATTGACTACGATATCCAGTCGGAAAGGATTTGCCGGGAGAATTGATATCTCAGCGGAAATCCGTGAAAGCTTTGATAACATCGCGACTGCTGATGGATTGGACCCTTCGAAAGCAACGGTTGGTGATTCGACCAATGCGTTGAAGCTTGCGAATGTCATTAATCAGAAATTTGATTTTGGACTTAAAAATGAACAGTCTGATTTCCGTAACTATTATGAAGGTGTTATAGGCGGAATGGCTGTATTGTCACAGGAAGCAGTACGCTTTGTGCAGAACAGCTCGACGTTAAGGCAGGCTGTGGAAAATAAGAGACAGTCTGTTCATTCCGTATCACTGGATGAAGAAATGAGCAATATGATTCAGTTTCAGCATGCCTATAATGCTTCAGCCAGGATGATCACTGTTACTGATGAGATATTAGATAAAATAATAAACGGCATGGGCGTCGTTGGCAGGTAGGTGAATGTAAATGCGTGTAACACAATCGATGATCTCAGCTAATTCTTTGAGAAACTTAAGTGAAAGCTATCGGAAGATGGGAAAGTCCCAGGATATGCTTTCAACAGGGAAAAAGATAACAAAGCCATCAGATGATCCCGTAGTGGCCATGAAAGGGATGTTTTATCGTTCTAACCTGACAGAGGTTGAGCAATATAAGCGGAATCTATCCGAACTTTATGTTTGGCTGGAAAACTCGGAGGCGGGCATTGAGCAGGCGAACAATGCCATGCAGAGGTTAAGAGAACTCACTCTTCAAGGAAAAAATGGAACGAACAGTGATGAAGATAAAAGGGCTATTGCCCGTGAAGTTGCACAATTAAAAGAAGGCCTTGTTGAAACTGCTAACACTAAGGTTGCTGGAAGGTATATTTTCCATGGAACTGATGTAACAAACCCGCCTGTCTCCGATGGAAATCCGCCTGTAGTTGCAGGCAATATGACAGACCCGTCTATAGATAATTACAGAGTAGAGGTTTCCAGAGGAGTTTCGATGAAGGCGAATGTTAATCCTGCAAATGTATTCAGCCAGGACCTCTTTAATGTCGTTAATTCGATACAAGAAAGCCTGGAGGGTACATCAAACGCCAGCCTGGATGACCTGTTGCTGCAGTTGGATTCTGTAATGGAAACAGTATCTGGAGAACGCTCGGATCTGGGTGCCCGTTACAACCGTCTTGAAATGCTCGATTCACGGATTGGACAGCAGGAAGTTTTGGCAACAAGGGTTCTGTCTGATAATGAAGATGCTGATATTGAAAGAGTTATAACTGATTTGAAGACGCAGGAAAGTGTTCATCGGGCTGCGCTTGGAGTTGGTGCTAGAATTATTCAGCCTACTCTATTAGACTTTTTAAGATAAAGCTATTCTGTTAAAGAATAGCTTTTTTTATAGATAAAAATACTTTGGGAGTGTGGTAACAATGGAGCTTCCGCAAATACGCATCGAATCCAGGATGGCTAAGATAGGGATGGAAACTGAAAGGGGAAAGCTTGAAATTAAGCAGGAACCGGCGGAACTTAGCATTCAGCAGCCAAAAGCAGAAATGGTTATTGAGAGAAAGTCAGCCAGGTTGACCATTGATCAGACAAAGGCGAGAGAAGACATGGATCTAAAGAATATTTCTAAGCGTATAGAAGAATTTGCAGAACAAGGCTATCAGGATTGGCTCGACGGACTTGGGAGGATGTCCCAGGATGGTGATGAATTGATGAAAATAGAAAATGGCTTTAATGCTATTCCGGATTTAGCCAAGAGAAACAGTGAACCGCCAATCTATGACTTTAATATTGGCTGGATACCATCACCTGGAAGTGTGGAAATCTCCTATGATCCAAGTGAAGTAAATATCCAATGGCAAACCCATAAACCCAATATAGACGTTAAAATCAATAAACCGATGATCAATTATACGCCAGATAAAACAAGAATCTTTATGCAACAGCCGCCTTCATTAAAAATAGATTTTGATAATCTCCGTTTTGTCGGAATCAATTACGAACAAACTATTTAAGGGAATGAATAAAAATGATAATACAAACTAAGTACCACGGAGAAGTAGACGTCCAAGAATCAGAAGCTCTTTACTTCGAAAGAGGTATTCCTGGATTTCCGGAAGAGAAAAGATTCTATGTTTTGCCCTTGTCTGAGGACAGTGTTTTTTTAATTTTACAATCAGCTATTTCATCTTCAATTGCTTTTGTAGTTGCTAATCCATTCAATTTTTTCAAGGATTATGATTTCATGCTGGAGGATTCTGTCCAAAAAGGACTTGGACTGGTTACAGCCGAAGATGTTTCTGTTTACGTCATCCTTACAGTAGAGGAGCCCTTTAATAAAACAACTGCCAACCTGCAGGCCCCGTTGATCATTAACAGAGAAAATAACAAAGGGAAACAGGTTATTTTGAATGACTCAAAATATCATACAAAACATCGAATTTTTCCTGAAAATGTTAAGTGAAAAGGGGTGATATCATGCTTGTACTGACTCGAAAAGATGGGGAATCAATTAAAATCGGTGATGATATTGAGATTACCATTATTTCTGCGAAAAACGATAAAGTTAAAATCGGAATAAAGGCCCCAGAGAATATTGATATTTTCAGAAAAGAAGTCCTTGACCAAATCGAGGTAGAAAATGAGAAAGCAACTAAGGATATTGGCAGCATGATTAATTTTTTGAAAAAAGACTAAAAAATATTATATTTTTTCATAAAAACTATTAAAAGAGTTTTTTTACAGACGATAAATTAAGTGTAAGAAGAATGGTGCGGCCGACCTATTCTTTCAAACTAATGTTCACATGGATGTGGACTCTAATTTCAAGGAGGAAATTCAAAATGAGAATTAATCACAATATCGCTGCTTTGAACACTTACCGTCAATTCTCTGGTGCTGCTAATGCACAGAGCAAATCAATGGAAAAATTATCTTCAGGTCTTCGTATCAACCGTGCTGGTGATGATGCAGCAGGTCTAGCAATCTCTGAAAAAATGCGCGGCCAAATTCGTGGTCTTGAAATGGGAGCAAAGAATGCTCAAGACGGCATTTCTCTAATCCAGACTGCTGAAGGCGCACTAAACGAAACTCACTCTATCCTTCAGCGTATGCGTGAACTAGCTGTTCAATCTTCTAACGATTCAAACACAGATGCTGACCGTACTGAGCTTCAAAAAGAAATGGATCAGCTAATCGAAGAAGTCGACCGTATCGGTAACAATACTGAGTTTAACACGAAGAAGCTTATCGACGGTTCCAAGAGCGGTGTTACAGAACAGCTTGGAAATGTAAATTTTGACAACCAAGGTGAAACTGCATTATTCACAGCTGTTAAAGCTACTACTGCTGCAGTAGCTGGAACTCCAGGTACAGAAGCAGATGAAACAATCAATGTTAAGATCACTGATTACGATGCTGCGGCTGACACTTATTCTTTAGAGTGGACTGCACAAGATGGACAGACAAACACTATTACTGGTGTTGCAGCTGCTGGTGGAGACCAGACTATCGCAACTTCTGGTGGTTCATATGTAGTAACTCTAGGAGCAGTAGGCGTTGAAGATATCGGTAAGGAATCTACTTTTACATCCCGTGCATCTGTTGAAGAATACAAGAACAACACTTTGAGCTTCCAAATCGGAGCTAACTCTTCACAAACTATGAACGTTGATATCAACGACATGAGAGCTTCTGCCCTTCACGTTGACAACATTGATGTTTCTTCAGCAGCAACTGCTGAATCTTCTATCTCTGCAATCAACAAAGCGATCGAAGATGTATCTGCTCAGCGTTCTAAGCTTGGTGCATTCCAAAACCGCTTAGAGCACACAATCAATAACCTTGGAACATCTCAAGAAAACCTGACAGCTGCTGAGTCTCGTATCCGTGACGTTGACATGGCTAAGGAAATGATGGAACAGACTAAGAACTCTATCCTTTCTCAAGCTGCACAAGCAATGCTTGCTCAAGCAAACCAGCAGCCACAAGGCGTACTTCAGCTTCTTCGTTAATCAGCATGACATAAAGAGAGATCTTATTTATAAGGTCTCTCTCTTTACTATCTCTATATAGGACTTTCGATGCCGTATTAAATAACTATTGAATTGTGAAAAAGGCAAATCATAGGAAACTATGAGACGCAAAGCCATGGGCCTGAACCAATGAAAAATTGGATGGCAGCCGGATACCACTTGAATTTTCAACTTGAATTTTCGGATGGCCTTTTTCATTAGAAAAAGGAGAAAAATATGATAAAAAAACTATCAGTGGTCATGATATTTATTATGACTTTTAATCTACTTTCCCCCTTAGCTAATATATTTGCATATGATATATTGACTCCAACAAACCTAAGGGAAAACCAGGCATATCCAGGAAACATCATCCTTGCATGGGATAAGGTAACTGGTGCGAGCGGTTATAAGATCTATGAAGTAAGCAACGGCCAGCAGACCTTCGTGAAACAGGTAAGTTATACGGATACAGAAACGACTGTTTTTAATGTGCCAGAAGGTAAATTTACCTATGCGGTGACAGCATTCAGGCAGACCCAGGAAACGTCACTGTCAAATACGGTTACTGTAGAAGTCATTTATCCTGAAATGCAGAAGCCTTTAAATCAAAAATACTCTATTACCAATGGTAACGACTATGTATTAACTTGGGACAAGGCAGTTTATGCAACAGACTATAATATTTATCGTGTAAGTGAAGGGAATAGAGAACTAGTTGGGACAACCAAGAACCTGACTTACACACTAGTGAACCACCCTGAAGGTAGTTACACCTATGAGATCACTTCCTATGTTGCAAGGTTCGGGGAATCTGTCGAGGGAACAAGACTGGATTTCAATGTTGTACACCCTAAGATGCAGTCGCCTATTGTCAATTATTCAGTACAAAACGGAAACGACCTGGTGTTTTCCTGGGTAAAAGTTCCTTATGCAACGAACTATAAAGTCTATGAAGTTATCAATGGACAGCGTGAGTTGCTAGCAACTACTAAACTTGCCACCCAATTAATTTCAAATGTGTCACAAGGCAGACATGTATATGAAGTTACAGCCCAAAGCGACCGTTTTGGTGAATCAGAAGTTCCATTCCGTATAGAACTAAATATGGTTCATCCAGAAATGAAGTCCCCAGCAAACTTCACCTACTCTTTTACAAATGTAAATGACATTAATTTGAGGTGGTCGCAAGCAGAGTTTGCGAACTCATATAAGCTTTACCAGATTATTGACGGCGAGAAAAAATTAATTCTGTCAACCTCTGCCTTGAATACGACATACAGAAACATGCCAGAGGGCCATTATATCTATGAATTGTCAACTGTATCTGACCGGTTTGGAGAATCCGCTTCAGTGTCCAGAATAGAGTTTGATCTTGTGCACCCGCTGATGAAAGCACCGGAGAATCTGAATCTAACTGTGCAGAACGGCAGTGATTTTGTGCTTCGGTGGGACGCAGTTGAGCATGCAACTGCATACAAGATTTATCAAATTAAGGACGGAGAACGGAAGCTCGTAAGCACTAAGACTGGCAATGCAGCAACTTTCTATAATATGCCAGAGGGTGAGTATATTTATGAAGTTACATCTTATAGTGACCGATTCGGCGAGTCACAGGATGCAGACAGACTTGAATATATATTGGGTTTTCCAGAGTTAAAAGCGCCAACTCTGACTGGAACAGTTGAAAATCGAAATGTTGTCATTCTCGATTGGACAAAGCAAGAGTATGTTTCCGGTTACAGAGTTTACGAATTAGTTGATGGTGTTAGAAAATTCATAGGAACTACAACAAGCCTGCAGTTTAAATTTAACGCTAACCCAGGCCAGCATGTGTATGAGGTAACATCGTATAATTCCCGTTTTGGCGAATCAGGATATTCAAACCAGGTTTCTCTTTACATTGAGCCTGAATTGACTGCGCCAGTTGTGAACAATCCGGCACAAACAAAGGATAATGTAACAATCAGCTGGGATCCTGTTTCAAATGGTGATTCCTACAATCTCTATGAAATCGTAAATGGGGAGCCCGTATTTATAGGCAATACCTCGGACAACACTGTTACGATAAACAACCCTCAACCAGGAGAACATGAATATTGGATCGTCCCAGTATCAGAATCAGGCACCGAAGGAGATGCATACACTTCGGTTAAGGTTGTCGTTGAGGAGACAGATACTACTGCACCTGTTACAGTTTCTAATTTTGCAGAGACATGTTCGAGAGAAGCAGTTACCCTGACACTGACTGCTGCTGACGCTGATTCTGGAGTGGATAAAACCTATTATTCAATCAATGGATCTGATTATATTGAGGGGTCAATCATTGTCTTGACTGAAGAAGGGAACCATCTTGTTTCTTTTTACAGTACAGATAAAGCCGGAAATATTGAAGAAGCAGTCACCCAGGAAGTTCATATCGATAAAACAGCTCCTGAAACAGTGTCAAACTCAACTGGTAAATGGACAAATAAAGAAACGGTTATAAACCTAACTTCCAGTGACGATCTTTGCGGAGTTGAAAAAACCTTCTATTCCATTAATGGATCAGATTTTATAGAGGGAGAAAGTGTTTCTCTATCAGCAGAAGGAATCCATGAGATCTCTTTCTACAGCATTGATAAAGCTGGGAATGAAGAGGAAATTAAAACGGCATTAGTAAAGTTGGATACTACTGCTCCAGAAACTGAGGCAGCAGTTAATGAGGCTGATTTTACAGTAGAGTTAAACGCTGATGACAATCTTAGCGGTGTTGGCAAAACCTTTTACTCTGTCAATGGAAGCAGCTATTTCGAGGGCAATGACTTCCAGCTGAAAAACGAAGGTTTACATTTAATCCGTTACTATAGTGTAGATAATGCCGGGAACATTGAAGAAGCAAAAATCAAAACTGTTCTGGTTGACAAAACTGCACCTGTAACAATATCTGATATTACGGATAGCTGGTATCAGGACCAAGTAACTGTTACCTTAAGTGCAACGGATAATTTGTCTGGTGTTTCAAAGACTTATTACTCTGTTGATGGCTCGACATTTACTGAGGGGACCAGCTTCGAGTTATCTGATCAAGGCGTTTATGAAGTTTCGCACTATAGCGTAGACAATGCAGGAAATGTTGAAGAGGTGAAAACCGGAACTGTCAGGATTGATACGGAAGCACCTAAAACAAAATCCGACATTGAGGATAAATGGCATAAGGGCGAAGTTGAGGTAAGTCTTTCTGTAACTGACAACCTGAGCGGTGTTGAAAATACCTTCTACTCTGTCAATGGATCTGAGTATCAGGAAGGAACATTGTTTGAACTTACTGAAGAAGGAATCCATGAAGTATCTTACTATAGTGTGGATAAGGCTGGAAATAAGGAAGCGGTCATAGCTGAAGAAGTTTCGATTGATAAAACAGCTCCAACTGTAAATTTTGAATCTAGTGATGAATACAAGCTAGGTGATTCTATCATCTTTGATTATCAGGCTCTGGATAACCTGTCTGGTATTGCTTCAGAAGAGGTTATTGTTAACGGTATGCCATTCAGTAAGGGAGATACTCTGACTTTTGACCAAGCCGGAAAACACGAAATCCAGATTATCGTAACTGATAACGCAGGATGGTCTACAACCGTGAAAAAAACTGTAGAGGTTTATATTCCGGTCAATCTCGAAGTTTTACCTAGAGTCATGCTAGGCAACAAGGGAACCTTTACTGTTAAAGCATCATTCCCTCACGGAATGAAGGGTCACTTTGATCTTTTGACTGCAACTTTAAATGGAGTCCCTGCTCTTAGTGATCAAAAGGGACTGTTCCAACAAGCTAAGCAGGGCCAATTTAAATTTGATCGTCCAGATTTTGATTGGAATCAAGACTATGTGTTTGTTGAATTTAGGGCCTTGGTAGATGGAAAGCTTGTTAAAGGAAGTACGTATGTAAAAGTTCTAGTAAAATAAAAGTTTGTGGGTGACCTATCATTGCCTTAACGGGCAAAGGTAGGTCTTTTTTAACGATTTTTATGGAAAATACTACTAAAATATAGGTAATTTGATATAATTATTTTATTGATATAAAGGGGGAAAACAGCATGAATGGCAAATTAAGAAAAAACTTATCGGTTTTGCTAAGCATTCTCTTATTGCTTTCGATCAGTATTACTAATATCCCAGCCAAGGCTCAAGCAGGGGTTCAGTCCTCAGGTGGACCGATTATCCTAATGGGGATTGATGCAGAAGATGGCGGTCCAGGCGGGCACGGACCTATCTCAGTCTATCAAAATATTATTAACTCTATTCTTGCGAAAGTAACCAATGGAGGATTTGGTATTCTCGTTTTTGGTGCGAATTCACAATATGTTACAGATTTTTGGAATGCAATAGGAAATGGAACTGGCCAAACAGTCCAATTTGTTGATGAAGCATCGATTGACACCCAAAGTTTCAACGGTTATGCAATGCTAGCGGTTTCCAGTGATGAGCACAATACCTATGGTGGACTTACACAGGCACAGCATAATAAGCTTGTCGTCCGTCAGAACGATATTGCCTCATTCATTAATAATGGCGGGGGATTGATTGGTTTTGCATCGGATTTTATTAATCCTTATGCCTATCTTGGTGCCGTAGGGAATATTTCAGCCAATATTAATCTGAGCTATTCGAATGTTACTCCTAATGCAGATGGGCAGGCTATCGGTATAACAGACGATTTGGATATATGCTGCTGGCATGATGAATATAATTCATATCCGGATTTTTTATCTGTTTTAGCTACATCTCCTTCAGGGAATCCTGCGGTTATAGGTGGATTGGATATAAGTGTACCCTCAAAATTAACGGCAACTCCTAGTACTGTTTCCATAGCTCAGGGACAAAGTCTCCCTCTTAAGATTACTTTGGATGATGGTATATCAATATCCGATGTATCAAGTTCTTCTTCAGGTACGATTTATAGCAGCAATTCAGATAATGTCCTGGTAAATCAGGACGGGGTTATTTCATTGCAACCCGTAGCACAGCCTGGTGACACAGCTCTTATAACAGTAACAAACCATACGTACACCACAACAGTTAACGTTAAAGTGGACAAGCCAGTCAATGCAGTTGAGCTATTACAGCTGAATGCAGGAATAGAAGTTCTGCTGGGGGCCGGTGAGAAACATCAATTGTCAGTGAGTGCTCTTTACTCTGATGGTACTAAAAAGGATGTTACTTATGCTTCAATGGGCACCACATATGAGAGCAGTGATCCTGAATCAGTTTTTGTAAGCCCTAATGGCATGATCTCGGTCAATGAAACAGCATTGCCAGGAGGAATTGTTCCTATTAATGTCAAGAACCAGGATAAATCAGCTGTTGTAAATGTTAAGATCAGCGAGCCTCCTGTATTACTTCTCGTCAATCCACAGACAATCCAGTTAAAAAGTGGAGAGTCACAGCAATTGACCATTTCAGCCGTATTTGCTGATGGATCAAAAAAAGACGTGACAAAGAGTGCTTCCTATATAAGTGGAAGCACAAGCCTGGCAATTGTAAGCAACAGCGGCCTCATTACAATCCCCAAGACGGCACGGGATGGCCAGGTATCAATCAATATCAAGTATGCAGGCATATCATCTGAAACTATTATTGATGTAACTTCAATCAGGGAATTTACCGGCATTCAAATTTTACCTGAACAAATAACATTAAAGCAGGGCAGCAGTCAGGCGCTAAAAGTCATTGCGAATTATTCTGATGGGACAACGGAAGATGTTACAAGTGCTATAGCCTATAAAAGCGGAAATGTCAATATAGCGGAGGTCGATCATCATGGAGTCGTTACAATCCCATCATCCTCTACAGGAGGAACAGTGACAATAACTGGAGTTTATAATGGCCAAACAGTTTCTTCTGTAGTAACCGTACCGGCCCTGCCAGTATTGAATACATTAAAAATGACCCCTGCCACAGTGACATTAAAAAGAAACGAGACTCAGCAATTCCATGTAATCGCTGAATACTCAGATGGTACAAGTGCTGATGTAACCTCACAAGTTGCGTACCAGAGCACCAATGAGAGCCTTGCCGCAGTAAGTGCTTCAGGTTTAGTAACGGTAGCCGGAGATGCCTCAGGCGGATCCTTATATATTAGAGGTTCGTTTGGAGGCAAAGGAACAGCTGCTACTGTAACAGTTCCAAATCCGCCAACAGTAAATGAACTGAACTTTGCTATTGATAAACTGACCTTACTTAAAGGTGAGAACGCACAGGTAACAGTTTTCGCTAAATATTCAGATGGTACAAGTGAAGATGTTACTGCCAAGGCAGGACTGACAAGCAGTCTTCCTGGACAAGCATATGTTGACCCTGCTACTGGACAGGTCACTGTCCTCGATACTGCAACTGGAGGGACGGTTTACATCCGCGGAAGCTATGGCGGAAAGGGAGGAGCAGCTTCTTTTACAATACCTGCTGCACCTACTGTATCGAGCCTGACCTTCTCACCTGCCACAAAAGTTGTGAAACCAGGGGACTCTGTGCAGATTAATGTCATGGCGAATTATACAGATGGAACGAGTATAGATGTTACCGATCAAGCATCTCTGACCAGTTCAAATGTTAATCTTGCTTTGGTCGATAAGGCGACAGGTTTGGTGAGCATACCACCGAATGCTCCGAATGGTATTGTTAATATCCAAGGATCGCTTGGAGGGAAAGGCGGTTCAACTTCACTGACAGTAAGCACGCCGTATATTGTTGGTGTATCCCTTAATCCCGATAAAGCAACATTAAAAGCAGGTGAAACTATCCAAATAGTGGTATCTGCAATCTATTCCGATGGTTCTGTACAGGATGTTACATCTCAAACTGCTTTTTCTACCAGCAACGCAAATCTTGCAACAGTGGATACAGAAGGATTAGTAACTGCTGTCTCTCCAACAACGGGCGGTTCCCTTTATATACGGGGTTCTTTTGGGGGAAAAGGAGCTGCTTCAACAATAACAATTGCACCACCAGCATCAATAACGAATTTAAAGTTTACTCCTCCAAGCGCAACTTTAAAGAATGGTGAAATGCTACAGTTGAATGTTGTCGCGGAATATTCCGATGGGACTTCAGAGGACGTTACATCAAGAGTCTCATTTACTAGCAGCAATCCTTCCCTTGCAACAGTGGACTCAGCCGGCCTAATAACAGTGCTGTCAACAGCAACACCTGGAACAGTCTATATACGCGGAAGCTTTAAAGGAAAAGGCAGCTCTGCAACAATCACAATACCTGCTAAACCAACAGTACAGAGCCTGACATTTAAACCTTCATCCATAACTCTGTTAAAGGGGAGTTCTTATCACGTACAGGTGATTGCCAATTATTCGGACGGCAGCAACCAGGATGTAACAGACTTTACTTTATTCGGTACAAGTAATGCTAATTTAGCAACCGTGGATGCTAATGGATTGATTAATATTTTACCTGTTTCTGCGGGGGGAACGGTTTATATTCGTGGATCCTATGGAGGTAAAGGCGGCGCAACAACAGTAACTGTTCCTAAGTAAATAATTAGAAGGAATCTTCTTGGAAGATTCCTTTTTTCATGACAAGATTTATAGAATTAAACAAAACAGTTTTCCTGACGATAATAGTATTAAAAGATTATTAATTCAGGGGGAGCAAATGATGATGGATGCGATATCATCAAACTTACATTCCTCACAGCCAAGAATCGCCCAAAATGGTGAAACCGACTTAGTAAAGGGAATAGAAAAAGAATATTTACCACAAGTGATAAAAGAAGGGAAGGCAGATACTTTTGTTTTTCCTAAAGAAAAGGTAGAAGAAATGGTTAAAAATCTCAATCTTTTTATCCAGGAATCACCTACCTCGCTTAAATTTGAATATCATGAAAAACTGAATGAATATTACGTTACGATTGTTGATGATGTTACACATGAAGTTGTAAGGGAGATACCGCAAAAAAAAATGCTGGATTTCTATGCAGCTATGACAGAGTTTCTTGGGATTTTAGTGGATAAAAAGATTTGAAGGTGATGACAATATGGCAAATTTAAGGATTGGCGGTTTAGCCAGCGGGATGGACATTGACCAGCTCGTAGGTGACTTGATGAAAGCAGAGCGTATACCGCTGGATAAGCTTGCGCAAAAGAAGCAGTATTTGGAATGGCAGCGTGATGATTACAGGGAGATGAATAAGTCGCTGCTGGAGATGGACAGGCTTATCTTTGATGGCATAATGAAACAAGGCTCTTACATAAAAAAATCTATTGCAATCTCAAATCCGGATGCAGTATCTATTAAAAATATTAATTCGACAACTGATTTTTCAGGGACGATTGAAGTGGGGAGCCTTGCCAAAGCTGGAAGTATGTATTCAACCGCTTCAGCAACTATAGTTCCGACTACCAAATTAAGTAGTTATGGAATTACTGCTCAGACCTTGGAAATTCAAGCTATTGACAAGGATGGTAATCCCGGTGCTATAAAGGAAGTCTCAATTGACCCAGCGGTCGATACGATGGATACAGTTGTAGCGAAGATAAACAGCCTAACAGATGTCTCCGCATATTTTGATAAAGATAAAGGAACCATGTCAATTATTGCAAAGAACACAGGCAATGTTGCTGGCGGCCCAGAGATATCCCTTTTAAGCGATGGAAACTTCTGGTCAGCGTTGAATATGGCTGCGGATAATGAAGCAGCCAAGACTGCAGGCTTTGGAGCATCAGGGTCTAACGCATCATTAACCTATAACGGTATGCCGATTGAAAGGTCAAGTAACACTTTTGTTATTAATGGAGCTGAAATTTCATTAAAAGACCTTACGTCGGGGCCGGTTACTTACTCGTCAGCAACCGATACAGAGGCTATTCTTGAAACAATCGTCGGTTTTGTTGAAAAATATAATTCTTTAATAGAAAAAGTGAAAGGTGAGCTAGGAGAAAAACGATATCGTGACTACCAGCCACTGACAAATGAGCAAAAAGAGGCAATGAACGAAAAGGATATCGAGCGCTGGGAGGAAAAGGCGAGGAGCGGAACCCTTAGAGGTGACTCGATTTTGTCAGGGACATTGAATAAAATGCGAATTGATCTTTACTCATCCGTTTCGGGGCTCACAGGAGCCAATCAGCTTTCTAGAATAGGAATCACCACTTCCAGCAATTACTTGGATGGCGGAAAGCTGGTCATCGATACAGATAAACTTAAAGCAGCTATTTCTGAAAATCCAACTGGGGTGTATGAGTTATTTTCAAAAGAAGGAACAGGAGATAGCCAAGGTCTGGCACGCAGGCTCAGGGAAACGATAAAAACAACGATGTTGAATATTGAAAAACGTGCAGGTAAGGTATCTAGTATTAATAACTCCTTTACACTAGGAAGAAACTTAGAAAGCTTAGATAATCAAATTGATCGCTTCCAGAATCGCTTAATTCAAGTAGAAGATCGCTACTGGCGCCAATTCACTGCAATGGAAAAAGCGATCCAGCGTTCAAACAGCCAGTCGATGTACTTAATGCAGCAATTCGGTGGCGGGATGTAACAATATTCCCTTTAAAAAAGGAGATTAAATAATGGCAGTAAATAATCCGTACCAGTCTTATCAGCAAAACTCGGTCAATACCGCTTCACCAGGCGAGTTGACATTGATGCTATATAACGGATGCTTAAAATTTATCAACCTAGCAAAAAACGCAATAAAACTAAATGATATTCAAACAAAAAACACGAATATCCAGAAGGCCCAGAAAATAGTTCATGAACTGATGGTTACTTTAAATATGGACCTTGAAGTCTCGGAGAATATGATGTCCTTATATGACTATATAAACCGCCGGCTAATAGAGGCAAATGTTAAAAATGACCCAATGATACTGGAGGAAGTGGAAGCACTAGTGACAGACTTCCGCGATACCTGGAAACAGGTCGTTCAATTGAATCGCCAGAAGCAGCATAACCAGGATGGAATGGCATAGTGAGTGCTGTTAAAAAATTTTACCTGTTAACAATTGAACTCATGCAGATTCTAGAAAAGCCTCTGGGGGAACGGGAAGAAAAAATTACGCATGCAGAGGAACTTTTAAATCAGCGAGAGAACCTTATCAAGGAAATCGTTCCTCCGTATACGTCTGAAGATATTGAACTTGGCAAGGAAATCGTAAAATTAAACACAAAGCTTGCAATATTGCTGAAAGATGAGAAAGCTTCAATTCAAAGGGACATGAAAGAACTGCAAATTAAGAAAGACACCAATACAAAATATGTCAACCCATACCAAAGCCTTGCAACGGACGGCATGTTTTACGATAAAAGAAAATAGGTGAATGGGTTGAATGCCACAAGCGAAGAACAATACATTTTGGTTAAGCAATATGTTGATTTGCTCGAAACAGTCGAAGAGGCACTTGAATATATTATGGAGAGCTTCAAAAACCTTTCGTATACTGAGGGGGACAGACTTTTGAACGATATATTCCATGCGTTTTTCCAAATCGTTCATACAAATTTTGTCTTAGCAGAAAATTTCAAGGAACGACCGGCAGTATTAAAAAGTCTAGCGCTTTTTGAAGTGGTGGTCGTTAAAGCGGAAATGCTTGATGGGAAATTTGCTGATCAAACGGCCAGCCAAAAAATCATTCTGGAACATTTATATCCTGCATACTTTGCGTGGAAGCTTTCTGTAGGGCAGGAGTTAAGACCATATATACAAGTATAACCGCCTTTAATCGGGCGGTTTTTTCTTATTAGGACAACCACTTGCAAATTTTTCACTATTCCGACAGTAAAAACAGACATAAAAATGTCAAATCTTCAGACTGTTTTTGCAGGAGTTCTTTGGGGTAAAATAGAATTAGTAATACATAGTCATATCCCAAAGGAGGAGTCCACTATGAACTACAACATTCGTGGAGAAAACATTGAGGTAACGCCAGCAATCAGAGAGTATGTTGAGAAGAAGGTTGCGAAGCTTGACCGGTATTTTACCGAGTCACCCAATGCCAATGTGAACGTCAACCTGAAAGTTTACCAGGATAAAAAATCAAAAGTTGAAATTACAATTCCGATGAAGGACCTTGTGCTTCGCGCTGAGGAGCTTCATGAAGATATGTATGCGGCAATCGATTTGATCACTGATAAATTGGAGCGTCAAATCCGCAAGCATAAGACAAAAGTCAACCGCAAATTCCGTGATAAGGAAAGCCTGAAGGATTTCGTTCCGATTTTCACAGAAGTTGAACAGGTTGAAGAAGATGAAGACCTTGAAGTTGTCCGTACAAAGAGCTTTGACCTGAAGCCGATGGACAGCGAGGAAGCGATCCTGCAGATGAACATGCTGGGCCACAGCTTCTACGTGTTCACAAATGCTGAAACAAATCAAACAAATGTTGTCTACAAGCGTAACGACGGCCGCTATGGTTTGATTGAAGCACAATAAAGTTTAATAATCTTAAACTCTACCCACAGTCAGAAATTGGCTGTGGGTTTTAATTTGTTCATAGGAAGGGAATTTTATACCGAGTGCCGAAATAATTTTTATAGGAGGCGATACATATTGACATTTTCAATCGTAGGTTATGATCCTCAGGAAAAAGAATGGGGAATTGCAGTTCAGTCGAAATTTCTTGGAGTTGGTGCGGTTGTTCCTTTTGCCAAGGCGGGAGTGGGGGCTGTTGCTACCCAATCATATGCGAATACGGCATATGGCCCGCAGGCGCTGGAGTTGATGGCTCAGGGGAAATCAGCTGAGGAAGCCATGGAATTAATCACGAAGGACGACCCTGATAAGGAAATGCGCCAGGTCGGCTTGATTGACGCCGAAGGAAACTCAGCAACATTTACCGGTACATACTGCTATGACTGGGCAGGAGGAGTGACTGGAAAGCATTTTGCGGCTCAGGGTAATATTTTAGTAGATGAGAATACTGTAAAAGCAATGGCTGAAACGTTTGAATTGACAGAAGGTTCGCTCGCTCACCGTTTGCTGCAGGCTCTAAACGCTGGTCAGAAAGCTGGAGGGGATAGCAGAGGTCAACAGTCGGCGGCACTCCTTGTCGTGAAGGATAAGGGCGGCTATGGTGGTTACAATGACCGTTATATCGATCTTCGTGTCGATGACCATCCGGAACCAATCACGGAACTCATCCGCATCTACGGCCTTCAGCAGCTTTATTTTGCAAAATCAAAGCCGGAGAATGTGGTCGCCATCGAAGGGGAGGTAAAGAACGCAGTCGTCGAGCACCTTAAGCGCCTGGATTACCTTAATGCCGATCCTTCTGACGGAGAAGAACTCCACAAAGCGCTCACTTCCTACATTCATACCGAAAACTTCGAGGAACGAGAGCAGGAGAAAGGAAAGATTGATTTAGAAGTTCTGGATTTTATGAAAAACCAATAAATCCTTCGTCCCTCTGTCAACCGGCAGGGGGACTTTTCGCATACCTCGATTGGTTGTCACCCCTTGCAGTAAATGGTAAGATAGTATTTAGCAATAAATCGAATTTTTCTAAAAGGGATTCGGAGCGTTTACAGCGAATCTTTTTTCTTTAGGACAATTTTTACGACAATCAACTTATAAATACAACGAGATTCAATAGATAAAAGGAGCGTCTGTATGGGGATTTTAACGAAAATTTTCGACCAGAATAAACGCGATATCAAAAGATTGACGAAAATGGCGGATCAAATCGATGCGCTTGCAGGCGATATGGAAAAGCTGTCAGACGATCAGCTTAGGGAAAAAACGGAGGAGTTCAAATCCCGTTACCAGAACGGCGCGTCTACTGATGACCTGCTGATGGAAGCGTTCGCGGTTGTCCGTGAAGGTGCGAAGCGTGTCCTTGGTTTGTATCCTTATAAAGTTCAGCTGATGGGTGGTATTTCTCTCCATGAAGGGAATATCTCTGAAATGAAGACTGGTGAAGGTAAAACCCTGACGGCTACAATGCCGGTTTACCTGAACGCTATCACTGGCCGTGGCGTACACGTTATTACGGTCAACGAATACCTGGCAAGCCGTGACGCCGTTGAAATGGGCAAGCTGTATGAATTCCTAGGCCTTTCTGTTGGCTTGAATCTGAACAGCATGACGAAGGAAGAAAAGCAAGAAGCATACCGTGCCGACATCACTTACGGTACGAACAACGAGTTCGGCTTTGACTATCTGCGCGACAACATGGTGCTTTACTCAGAACAGAAAGTTCAGCGTCCGCTGCATTTCTGTGTTATCGATGAAGTTGACTCCATCTTGATCGATGAAGCGCGTACACCGTTGATCATTTCCGGCTCTGCGCAAAAATCTGCCGCGCTTTACATGCAGGCAAACGCATTTGTTCGCACATTGAAGCGCGAAGAAGACTACACATATGATGAAAAAACGAAGGGTGTCCAGCTGACTGAGGATGGGATTACGAAGTCCGAAAAAGCATTTGGTATCGAGAACCTTTTTGACATCAAGCATGTGACATTGCTTCACCACATCAACCAGGCGATGAAAGCTCAGGCGAGCATGCACAAGGACGTGGATTACGTCGTCCAGGACGGCGAAATCGTCATCGTTGACCAGTTCACTGGCCGTCTGATGAAGGGCCGCCGTTACAGCGAAGGCTTGCACCAGGCAATCGAGGCAAAAGAAGGCCTTGAGATCCAGAATGAAAGCATGACGCTTGCGACAATCACATTCCAGAACTACTTCCGTATGTACGAAAAGCTTTCCGGTATGACCGGTACGGCGAAGACTGAGGAAGAGGAATTCCGCAATATTTACAATATGAACGTTGTCGTTATTCCGACGAATCGTCCGATTGCGCGTGATGACCGTGCGGATTTGATTTATGCAACAATGCAAGGGAAGTTCAAGGCAGTCGCTGATGATATCGCCGAACGCCATCAGGCTGGACAACCAGTTCTTGTTGGTACGGTTGCAATTGAAACGTCTGAAATCATTTCTGCCTTTTTATCGAAAAAAGGCATCAAGCATAATGTCCTAAATGCGAAAAACCATGAGCGTGAAGCGGAAATTATCGCTGAAGCTGGCTATAAGGGATCGGTTACGATCGCGACGAACATGGCGGGCCGTGGTACGGATATCAAGCTTGGCGAGGGCGTTAAAGAAGTTGGCGGTCTTGCGGTAATTGGTACAGAGCGTCACGAGAGCCGTCGTATCGATAACCAGCTCCGCGGACGTTCCGGACGTCAGGGAGACCCTGGTGTGACGCAGTTCTATCTCTCTATGGAAGACGAACTGATGCGCCGCTTCGGCTCCGATAATATGAAAACGATGATGGAGCGCCTTGGCATGGATGATACCCAGCCGATCCAGAGCAAGATGGTCTCAAGAGCCGTTGAATCTGCGCAAAAACGCGTTGAGGGCAACAACTTCGATGCCCGTAAGCAGTTGCTTCAGTACGATGATGTTCTTCGCCAGCAGCGCGAAATCATCTACAAGCAGCGTGACGAGGTTCTTGAGTCTGACAACCTCCGTGATATCGTTGAAAAAATGATCAGGTCTGCATTGCAGCGAAATGTCTCTGCCCATACGCCAGCAGGCGAGGATATGGAAAAATGGGATCTGAACAGTATCATCGACTACGTGAACGGCAACCTGCTTCACGAAGGCGACATCACTGCTGAAAACCTTCGCGGCAAAGAGCAGGATGAAATCATCGAAGCCATCATGGCGAAGGTGAAACAGCGCTATGATGAAAAAGAAGAAATGCTGACAGACGAGCAAATGCGTGAGTTTGAAAAAGTTATCGTGCTTCGTTCGGTTGACTCAAAGTGGATGGACCATATCGACCAGATGGACCAGCTTCGCCAGGGTATCCACTTGCGTGCATATGGGCAGATCGATCCACTGCGCGAGTACCAGCATGAAGGCTTCGCGATGTTTGAGAATATGATTCTTTCCATCGAAGACGATGTTGCGAAATATATCATGAAAGCTGAAATCCGCAGCAACCTTGAGCGGCAGGAAGTAGCGAAAGGCCACGCGGTGAATCCGAAAGAAGGCGAAGGCGGCAAAGTGAAGAAGAAGCCAGTCGTCAAAACGATGGATGTCGGCCGTAATGACCCATGCATCTGCGGCAGCGGCAAGAAATACAAGAACTGCTGCGGCAAGGCGGAATAAGAATTGCTTCAACGCACTACCGCACCGGGGGTCAGACCCCTGGTGCGGTGCAGCGTTAAAGTGAAATATTTTTTTACAATCAAGAGGGCCGGATCTTCGGCTCTCTTTTTCCTTGGAACATACAATACGGTATAATGGAAAGTAACTTAACTATGAGGTGAACGATATGGAATTAGCAGATATCAGGAATGAACTTGAGAAAACAGCTAAGAAATTAGCGGGCTTCAGGGGGTCTCTTTGACCTCGAAAATAAAGAAGCGCGGATCGCTGAGCTAGAGGATGGCATGCTTGCGCCGGATTTCTGGGATGACCAGCAGAAGGCACAGGTCGTCATCAACGAAGCGAATGCGCTTAAGGAACAGGTTAATGTTTTTAATGAGCTGAACGAGTCATACGAAAATCTCGATTTGACTTATGAGCTTGTAAAGGAAGAGGACGATGCGGACCTTCGGGAAGACTTGGAGAAGGAGCTTATCGAATTCAAAGAGCGCATGAGCGAGTTTGAACTTCAATTGTTGTTGAGTGAGGAGCATGATAAAAACAATGCGATTCTTGAGCTTCACCCGGGTGCTGGTGGAACGGAATCTCAGGACTGGGGTTCCATGCTATTGCGTATGTACACGCGCTGGGCTGAAAAGCGCGGGTTCAAGGTGGAGACGCTGGATTATCTGCCAGGGGACGAAGCGGGAATCAAGAGTGTAACGCTTGCGATTAAAGGGCACAATGCCTACGGTTATTTGAAAGCGGAAAAAGGGGTACACCGTCTGGTCCGTATTTCACCGTTTGACTCTTCAGGCCGCCGTCATACTTCATTCGTTTCCTGCGAAGTGATGCCGGAATTCAACAATGAAATCGAAATTGAAATCCGTACGGAAGACCTGAAAATCGATACGTACCGTGCAAGCGGCGCGGGCGGTCAGCACATCAACACAACTGACTCAGCCGTCCGAATTACGCACTTGCCAACTGGCGTCGTTGTATCATCCCAGGCAGAACGCTCACAGATCAAGAACCGTGAAACGTCGATGAAGATGCTGAAAGCCAAGCTGTACCAGCGCGAAATCGAACAGCAGCAAGCCGAGTTGGACGAAATCCGCGGTGAGCAAAAAGAAATCGGCTGGGGCAGCCAGATCCGATCTTACGTTTTCCACCCGTACTCCATGGTAAAAGACCACCGCACCAGCGCCGAATCCGGAAACGTGCAGGCAGTCATGGACGGGGATATTGATATGTTTATTGATGCTTATTTGAGGTCTAAGTTGAGTTTGGGAGAGTAAACTCAACTTCATATGAGTTTTGTGATCCCCCGCTGGGTTGGCGGGGGATTTTTAAGTACTTTTAGACGGAATCTCTCGGCAAACAGCCACAATCTCTCTGCATATGCTCATAATCTCTCTCCTGTATATGATAATCTCTCACCTATGAACCAAAATCTCTCTCCTATATTAAAGATTCTCTCATTTATCCAATTTAAGGGAAAACATAAAATCCCCTGCCAAATTAAAGGCAGGGGATTTCTTCATTTTGGATAATACACTCTGTCTTTCGTAGTTCCGGAAAATGGGAGATTCATTTTAAGAAGTATTCTAGTGGCAGTTTTATCTGAAGTAAGCCGTAATAGTAATCTAAGTTGCTTGTTTGTAATGGAGGGGTTGCCGATCAAAAAGTAGTCCGTTACTGCTTGTACATGTGCGTCATCTGACCTGGCACCACAACTTGTACAATGCCAGCTCCCTGAAATTCGCTCCATATAGAATTGGCTGCAAGATGGACATTGGACACCTTGGAGAAAATCGGAGGGGAGAAGTTTAAATTTACTTATATGGGATCCTTCGGGCTCATGACTTTTTATTAAAAGTTTAATCAGCTTTTTTATTTCTTTTTGCGAAAAGATTTCGCTCTTGTGCCTACTCTTGAACTCTTCCACTTTCATTACTACTGATCCGCCCTTACAAACTCTTTTAAAGATTTCTTCATTTTTAGTTGGATTTTTAAGAATAGAGCCTTGATTGCTGTATGTGACGAGGAATTCTATGGGAGGGATAGTGAAGTGATTAAGTTTTAGCCAATGCACAAGTTGGATTAATTGCCTTTTTACTTGCATGACTGGATCATCGTATATTTCCACTTTATCATTATGTGTTCGAATGACTTGGTTAAAATCGGGGTCGAATTCAATGGTGCCTGGCATATTTTTATTTTCGATTAAAAGGATGAAATATGTTGATAGAATGAGGAAATCGATTTGGAAGTGATTCTTGCCTAAGGGAATACGAAGATCTTGGAGAATATAGAAATCGGAATCATTCAGAAGGCTTAAGTAGTAGTCCATGTCCTGTTCACCTTTGAAACCTGCTCTTCGTATCAAGAGATCTTGTAGAATTTCGTTCCTTTTTGGGTTATTGAGCGAAATGCGCCGTAGTATAGCTTCATCAATCAAGATACGTAAAGGTATTGTTCTTTTTTTGACAATCAAAATATGATCACTCCTTATTATTTTGTTGGTTATATTCGACTCCTGTATATAAAAATCCTTCTTTATGAGAGGAGGAGGTGCAATTACGTGGTTCTGGAAAAAGAATCTCTCGCTAAATTAGGATAATCTCTCGATGAATAGCTAAAATCTCTTAACTTCATTAAATAATTTCTCGGGTAATTGTAATAATCTCTCGAATAAGAGACCTAATCTCTCATTTTACCTGGATAAGGAAAACCCAAGGGCCAATTACCTTTTTTTCAGCAACCCCACACGCCCAGCAACATGCTGTCTACATAAAAAAGCGGCCTCCCACGAGAAGGCCGCTCTCCAATCAATATTAGATAAACAAATTCAATCCAGAATCCTCAGCATCGCCGAGGTAGGCTGCTACGCCACCGATTTCGACTCCGTCGATGAGTTCTTCTTTTGCGATGCCCATGATGTCCATGCTCATGCCGCAGGCCACTAGCTTGACGCCGGCGTCCATGGCGTTTTTCATCAGAGTCTCAAGACTGTCGACGTTTTTGTTGGCCATGACTGTCTTGATCATCTTGGAGCCCATGCCGCCCATGTTCATTTTGGACAATGGCAGGTCGTTTGCACCCTTCGGCATCATCATGCTAAACATCTTCGCCATCATGTCTTTCTCGGTTGACGGTGCGTCGCTGCGCTTCAGGATGTTTAGTCCCCAGAAGGTGAAGAACAAGGTAACTTCTTTGCCCATCGCCGCCGCACCGGATGCGATGATGAAGGTTGCAATTGCCTTATCAAGGTCACCGCTGAACACGACCATCGTAGCACCATTTTTAGCAGGAGCAGCTGTTGGTACGCCAGTAGGAATCTCCGCAGGAGCTGCCATCGTATTCAAAGGCACCACTACGTTGCCTTTCATGATTTGAGCCTTGAACTTCTTATCTTCAAACTTGTTGCTGATCAGCTTGTTGCCAGTCTTCTCACACCATGCTTTGATGTCTTTTGCGAAGCCTGGGTCTGTTGCGTGTACTTCCATAACCTCGCCGTCCTGCATGTCGTCAATTGTTTTATACACCTTCATGATTGGACCTGGGCAAGACAGGCCGCAAGCGTCAAGGGTCGTTTTTACAATAGGTGGTGCAACTGGAGCAGTAGGTGCATGAGTAACAGGAGCAGCCTCGACAGCCAATCCAACGCTAGACTGGGCAGCACCAGCAGCGATTTCTTCCATCGCAGCATTATGCTGTGCAACGCCGTTGTCGCTGATCGGTGTACCACAGTTCTCGCTTGCATCTGGCTCATACACGCAAGAGTAAGTCTTGTAGCCGCCATCCAGGTTCTTCACCTTGAATCCAGCCTGCATCAGGATACGAGTAGCAAGGTAACCGCGAAGGCCGACTTGGCAGTAGACGTACACTTCTTTGGTAGGGATTTCGCCAAGACGTTCGCGAAGGTCTCCAAGCGGGATGTTTACAGAGCCTTCGATCATGCCCATGTCGCGCTCGATTGGCTCGCGGACGTCGATCAGGTAGCCTCCATCAGCAAGGATGTCGTTGATTTCATGCCATTGAACAGTTTCTACTAGACCTTCAGCAAGGTTTTTCGCTGCATAGCCAGCCATGTTGACCGGGTCTTTTGCAGAAGAGTATGGCGGTGCATATGCCAGTTCAAGATCTGGTAGGTCAAAAATTGTCATGCCGCCCTTGATAGCTGTTGCTAAAACGTCGATGCGTTTGTCTGCACCATCATAAGATACAGCCTGTGCACCGAAGATTTTTCCTGTCTCGCGGTCAAAGATCAGTTTTAGCGCGATTGGGAATGCGCCAGGATAGTAGCCAGCGTGAGAGCTTGGGTGTACGTGCACAACATCATAAGAGATGCCAAGACGCTTCAATGTCTTTTCGTTATTTCCTGTTGCCGCAACGGTCATGTCGAATACCTTAGCAATTGATGTGCCAAGCGTGCCCTGGTACTTGGAATTGATGCCGTTGATATGGTCAGCGACGATCCGTCCCTGGCGGTTAGCCGGCCATGCAAGCGGAATATGAGTAGCCTGTCCGTTGATGTAGTCTTTTACTTCAATCGCGTCACCGATGGCGTAGATGCTTTCGTCAGCCGTTTGCAGGCGTTCGTTGACACGGATTGCACCGCGAAGTCCAAGCTCAAGGCCAGATTCCTTAGCCAATTTATTTTCAGGAGCAACGCCAATCGCAAGGATGATCAAGTCAGTATCAATTTGCTTGCCGCTGTTCAGGTTGATCAGCTTACCGTTCTTCTCAAAAGATTTAACACCATCTTCAAGAACAAGATTCACGCCTTTTTCACGAAGATGCTGATGTAAAATAGAAGCCATTTCAAAGTCGATTGGCGCCATGATCTGATCAGCCATTTCGACGAGTGTTACTTCAACACTGCGTTCCCAAAGGTTTTCGGCCATTTCAACACCAATGAATCCACCACCGATGACTGTCGCCTTCTTCGGCTGCTGCTCATCAACATATGCTTTGATTTTATCAGTGTCAGGAATGTTGCGAAGCGTGAACAGTGCTTCAGCTTCATTAATGCCCGGGATAGGAGGCTTGATTGGGCTTGCTCCTGGTGATAATACTAGTACATCGTAGTTCTCTTCATAAGTTTCGCCAGTTTTCAGGTTCTTGATCTCAACCACTTTGCGCTCGCGATCGATGCGTGTTACTTCGCTCAGGTTGCGGATGTCCATGTTGAATTTCTTGGACATGCCTTCAACAGTCTGAACAAGCAATGCGTCGCGCTCCTGGATCGCACCGCCAATATAATAAGGAAGTCCGCAGTTTGCGAAGGAGATATATTCACCGCGTTCGATCATCACGATTTCTGTTTGTTCATCCAATCTTCTTAAACGCGCAGCCGTTGTAGCTCCGCCTGCAACTCCACCTACGATTACCACTTTTTTAGCCATATTCATTACCCTCTTTCTGAAAAATTTATATAGTATCGATTTGATTTTAGTTAATTACTAATTTACTTTTCCATTACAAGCCGTAATCTACAGTCTGGCCAGATGCTGGACTCGGATATTGTGTAATGGTGAGCATGCAAGGTATTAAAAAATGTATTTTTCTTTTCTACAGGAAAGACTAATCAATACGACCGCCTCCTTATACGTGAAATATATCACAAAGTACTACTAGGGGTAAGGGTATTTGATGAATCGTCAAAAAGTGTTCATAATTTCACAAACTTAATGTGTCAGGGTAAAATATTGCTTGCAAAAAAAGTGGGACTAATTGTTTCTATAATATAGGCTCATCGAGAACATCCAATTATAATATCCAGAGTTTGAATTGGGTAAGTTTCTTTTTAAGTACGGATAATCAAAAAATACAGGACTGCAACTTTTGCCCTTTAACACGGCGCACTATTAGCGTTTACAGAAAATTCGACACGTGCTATACTCACTGACGGCATTAAAGGAAAAAGGGGATAGGACTTTGAAGAAAAGGCGTAATCATACATTAAATCCAACTTTAGAAAAGCTTTTTGAATATTTATATGTACTGGTAGGATCGGGGATTGTCGCCATCTCGTTCAATGTTTTCTTGCTGCCGAACCGTGTTGCTTCTGGCGGGGTAAGCGGGATCAGTACGATTATAGACGCGACGCTTGGCTGGGAGCCGGCATACGTGCAGTGGGCTTTTAACATACCGTTGTTTATTGCAGGGGTTGTTTTACTTGGAAGGCAATATGGGTATAAAACCCTTGCAGGAACCATTTTCCTTCCATTTGTAGTGTTCTTGACCAATGACGTGAAGCCGTGGACTCTAGATCCTTTGCTTGGATCATTGTTCGGAGGTATTGGTGTCGGCCTGGGTCTAGGTATTGTATTTAGAGGAAATGCGTCAACTGGCGGTACAGACTTGGCGGCGCAGATCATCCACAAATACACAGGTCTCTCGCTTGGTACCTGCGTGGCCCTGATCGACGGACTGATTGTATTATCTGCAGCGATTGTATTCGATATTGAACGTGGTCTTTATGCTTTGATTGGGCTTTATGTTACTAGTAAAACGATTGACTTGGTGCAGGTTGGCATCGGGCGCTCGAAGATGGCGATGGTCATTACAAACCGCCAGGATGAAGTTCGCGAAGCGATTTTGAATAAAATAGACCGTGGAGTGACAAAACTATCAGCATACGGCGGCTATACGGACCAGGAACGGCCAATTATCATGTGTGTTGTGGACCAGACGGAGTTCACAAAATTGAAACAATTGGTTCAATCCATTGACCCTGCTGCATTTGTCATTGTAATGGATGCTTCAGAGGTGTTGGGCGAGGGTTTTAAAAGGGCTTAGTATTGGTATAAAATAGTCGTGTATGTAAAATTTTCTTAGGGGGAGTTAAGTTGAAGAAGAAATTATTGGCTCTATTAATGGGAACCTCCTTGGCACTGGCAGCTTGCGGTGGCGGCGGCGATGAAGCTGGCGGCGGAGACACAGCTGGTGCAGATCCAGAAAAGCTTTATAATCAAAAATGCTCTAGCTGCCATGGCGGCAACCTGGAAGGCGGCGTAGGACCTAAACTAAGCGATATAGGTTCACGTTTATCACAGGAAGATATTGAAAGTGTTATTGCAAACGGTCAGGGCTCAATGCCTCCAAAACTACTTGAAGGTGAAGACGCTTCTGCAGTAGCTGAATGGCTGGCAAACAAAAAGTAAGGGTGATTAGGAAACGTCCTGAATTATCGTCAGGGCGTTTTTTTTGTGCCGTTTTTTCCAATCTATAAGTAGTAGAAATGCTGTCTTTATACATTTTCGTAAAATCGCCAAATTATTTAGCAATTCAGCAAGCTTCACACTTTGTACATACAAGTTATGACAAAATCTTGTTACACCACGGTAATAAAACTAAAAATTCTACTAAATAAGAAACTCGACAACAGATGGATTTTACTAGGTAAGTAGCTAAGTTCGACAATTATCATATTAGTTAGAATAACCTCTATAGGAATTTAGTGGAATTTTAATCGCAATTTGAAAAGAAACTGTAATATTTAAAAGGGTTTTTTTGATAGAGGGAGATGCTATAATAGGTTTGTTACAAATTGTCGAAGTTTAGCCGTGTGATAAGACTAACTATCTAAGGTGATACAAAAATGATAGATATGCAGGATGTTTACAAAACATACCGAAACGGCATAACTGCCGCTAACGGGATCAATGTTCATATAGATGCAGGTGAATTTTTATACGTAGTAGGACCCAGCGGTGCTGGAAAATCTACTTTTATAAAGATGATGTACCGTGAAGTTAAGCCTTCTAAAGGTTCGATCATTATAAATGGTGTCAATCTAGCAAAGCTAAAAGACAGCAAAGTACCATTGCTGCGCCGGAATATTGGCGTCGTGTTCCAAGACTTCAAATTGCTGAATACTCTTTCAGTCTATGAAAATGTCGCTTTTGCGATGGAAGTAATTGAGGAACAGCCGCAATATATCAAGAAGCGCGTCATGGAAACGCTGGAACTTGTAGGACTCAAGCATAAAGCAAGAGCGCTTCCTACTGAGCTTTCGGGCGGGGAGCAGCAGCGTGTTGCCATCGCTCGTTCAATTGTGAACGCACCAAAAGTAGTGATTGCCGATGAGCCTACGGGAAACCTTGACCCTGATACATCATGGGAAATCATGAACATTTTCGAGGAAATTAACTTAAGGGGAACCACGATCGTCATGGCAACCCACAACAAAGAAATCGTCAACACAATCAAGCATCGAGTCATTGCGATCGAGAACGGCAGGATTGCCCGTGACGAAGTGAAAGGTGATTACGGATATGAAAGCTAGAACATTCCGCCGCCACGTACGCGAGAGCTTTAAAAGCTTAGGTCGAAACGGCTGGATGACGTTTGCATCCGTAAGTGCCGTAACAGTTACCTTGCTTTTGGTCGGTATCTTTTTCGTCATTATGATGAATTTAAATAAAGTCGCAACCACGATTGAGGAAGATGTAGAAATCCGAGTCCATGTGGATGTAGCAGCGAATGACAAAGATAAAGAGGTCTTGGAGCAGCAAATCAACCAGGTTTCCGGCATAAAAAATGTGACCTATTCTTCCAAGGAACAAGAACTTGAGAGCTTGATAAAAAGCCTGGGAGATGAAGGGGAAGCCTTTCAGTTGTTTGAGCAAGACAATCCTTTAAATGATGTCTTCGTCGTAAAGACGAAAAATCCTACTGATACAATGAGAGTTGCCAAGCAAATTGAGAAACTCAATTATGTCTCTACTGTAAAGTATGGACAAGGCAAGGTCGAAAAACTATTCAGTTTTATAAAAGTAAGCCGCAATGTCGGACTCATATTAATTGTCGGACTTCTTTTTACAGCAATGTTCTTAATCTCCAACACTATTAAAATTACGATTATGGCACGTAAACGAGAGATTGAAATTATGAGACTTGTAGGCGCTACGAACGGTTTCATCAGATGGCCGTTCTTCCTTGAAGGTCTCTGGTTAGGAATCCTGGGAGCGATTGTGCCAATTGCAGTCGTATCCGCAGCCTATTATTATGCTTATGATTATTTAAACGATAAGCTGAAAGATCATTTTATCAAATTGCTTGAATTCAATCCGTTTGTTTACCAATTATCAGCCATCCTGATCATTATGGGAGCTGCTATTGGAATCTGGGGAAGTCTCATGTCCGTCCGTAAATTCTTGAAGGTGTAAAGGATAGAATTCCGGGTCTCACCTGGAATTCCCCTAAACACTACATAGCCAATAGACGATAGATAGAAAGACAAAGTTACGAAACTATCATGAGTAAGAGAGGGGAACAGATCTAGTGAAAAAGCAGATACTCTCACTAGCAATAGTCAGTACTTTAAGCCTGGGTTCTTTGCTAAGCCCATTAACTTTAGATCAAGTAACAGCAGCCAGCATTTCGGAAATGCAAAAACAGAAAAAAGAGCTGGAACAAAAACGTTCTGGCATTAATTCTGAAATAAATGAGAAGGATTCTAAGATCGGTGAGCTCAAAAACGAGCAGCAGGTATTGAATGACCAAATCAAGAAGCTTGATTTTGCAGTAAGTGATGCCGAACAGAAAATCGAAGCAAAGAACAAGGAAATTTCACAAACAACTGAAGAGATTGAAGTATTAGAAGTAGAAATTACAGAATTGAAGAAGCGAATTGAAAAACGCAATGAATTGCTTAAAGACAAGGCGCGTTCTTTCCAGGAAAACGGAGGAACAGTAAACTATATTGATGTCTTGCTTGGAGCACAAAGCTTCAGCGACTTCGTAGACCGAGTCAGTGCGGTTACAACAATTGTAAATGCAGATAAGAATATCCTTGAACAGCACAAACAGGATAAACAAGACCTTGAGACGAAGCAACAGCAAGTGGAAGATAAGCTTAATAACCTTCAAGAAATGAAGAAAGAGCTTGAGGCGTTAACGGTTAAGCTGAATGCACAAATCAAAGAAAAGAATGAGCTTATGAGCACTCTTAAGCATGAAGAAGAGCAAATGCATGCAGAAAAGCTAGATCTAGCGGAAGCTGCAGAAGTCGTGGCGGCACAGGAAGCTGCATTTGTACAGGCGATTGAATTGGAGCAAAAGCGTCAAGCCGAAAGAGCAAGACAGGCTGAACTTGAAAGACAAAGAAAAGCGGCAGCAGCGGCGGCAGCAGCTAAGAGCAGTGGCGGAGGCAGTTCAACTCCAGCTCCTGAACCAGTTGTATCTGAACCACCTTCCTCAGGTGGGATGATTATCATGCCGGCAAGCGGTCGCGTCACTTCAGGTTTAGGCCAGCGCTGGGGTACTTTCCATGCGGGAGTGGATATTGCCAATCGTGGAGGAAATGTTCCGATTTATGCAGCAGCAGACGGAGTTGTCATCCGTTCCTATTATTCATCCAGCTACGGTAATGCAATTTTTGTCGCGCACTCAATCAACGGTCAAACTTGGACAACAGTTTACGCGCATATGAGCAATCGATCGGTTGGGAGCGGCGCAGTTGTTTCCAGAGGACAAAGAATCGGCACAATGGGCAACACTGGACAATCATATGGACAGCATTTGCACTTTGAACTTCACAAAGGTTCATGGAATGCATCTAAATCGAACGCTGTTAATCCAGCGGCATATTGGTAAAATAATTCTGGAAGAGACACACGTCTCTTCCTTTTTCATTTTCCCGATTAATAGCATTACAAACTTGTGAAATATAACCAGTTGATTCGTGGCTCCAAAATTAATCCTTCATACCCTGTCCCTCCTCGTCATATAATTGGAATCATAGAAAATTTTACGGCAGAGGAGCAGTTGATGCGGTAAACAGGGAGGAGTTTGGCAATGGAACGCAAGTGGATTGCCTTTTTGATGGCGGGCTCGCTGCTTACAGGTGCGGGGAGTACATACGCTGGCATGCAATGGTACGAAAGCAAGGCGGGTGTTCTGGAACGCCAGATTGTGCCCCTTAAGGATCATGCGGGTGCACAGGCTGGCGATGCGAGCAGTCTCGAAAAGGTCGAGCAGGCATACAGTTTGATTTTTAATAGTTACGTAGAAAAGGTTGAAGAAGAAGAGTTGATTGAAGGGGCGATCCAGGGAATGCTCTCGACCCTGGAGGATCCGTATTCTGTCTATATGGACAAGGAGACGGCCAAACAGTTCAATGAGACGCTGGAGTCATCTTTTGAAGGAATTGGTGCCGAGGTCAGTACGGTTGATGGGAAAATCGTGATTGTTTCTCCTTTTAAAAATTCTCCTGCGGAAAAAGCGGGTTTGAAGCCGAATGATCAGATTGTGAAGGTCGATGGCGAGAGTATTGAGGGACTGGATTTATATGAAGCGACTTTGAAGATTCGCGGCAAAAAAGGGACACCCGTTGTTCTTGAAATCGAGCGCAAGGGCTTGAAGGATCCGCTGAAGGTGAAAGTGATTCGCGATGAGATTCCGCAGATTACCGTCCATGCTGACATGAAAAAGGTGAACGGCGAAAAGGTTGGTTACATGGAGATTACCTCGTTCTCAGAAGATACCTCCAAAGAGTTCAACAAGGAGCTTAAGGCTTTTGAAAAAGAAGGAATGGATGCGCTGCTGATTGATGTGCGCGGCAATCCTGGCGGGCTGCTCTCTAGTGTAGAAGAAATCTTGCGAGAATTGGTTTCAAAAGAGAAGCCGCTCTATCAAATTGAAGAGCGCAACGGCGATAAGACTCGTTATTTCTCCAATCTGGAAAAAGCTAAAAATTATCCGATCGCTGTGATGACAGACGATGGCAGTGCATCAGCCTCTGAAATTTTGGCCGGTGCCTTGAAAGAAGCAGGAGGCTATCCGGTCATTGGCGAAAAGACCTTCGGCAAGGGGACAGTCCAGCAGGCTGTGCCAATGGGAGATGGCAGCAATATCAAGCTGACACTGTTCAAATGGCTGACGCCTGACGGCAACTGGATCCATAAAAAGGGCATCGAGCCAACCGTTGAAGTCAATCAGCCGGCGCTCTATGATACCCATCCAATCCAGGCGGAAACGCCCCTCAAGCTGGATATGAATAACGAGCAAGTGAAAAATGCCCAGGAAATCCTCGCTGGACTCGGTTTTGAGCCGGGGCGTACGGATGGCTACTTCAGCGGAATGACTGAAATTGCCGTCAAAGCATTCCAGCGGAAAAACGACATGACCGTTACAGGTGTGATTGACGCAAAAACAGCCACCGCACTCGAGGATGCAGCAAGAGAAGCAATGAAACAAGAAGAAAACGACCTTCAGCTGCAGACCGCGTTGAGGCTGCTGGCGAAATAGATACCTAATCCGCCGTACCAAAACTTGGTACGGCGTTATTTTTTACATTGATTTGGAAAAAGGTAGTGATTACAGCAAAAACCGTAGTGATTAGTTGGAAAATCGTAGTGATTATTTGAGATTCCGTAGCGATTAGTTGGAAAATCGTAGTGATTATTCGAGATATCGTAGTGATTACTTACAAAAAAAGTGGTTATTTTTGGTAATTCCGTACTGATTTGGATTCTGATCAGTATAAAAGAAGAATAAAGAGTTCTATTGATGCTTCATTTTCGAATTTCACTAAGTATTTAATGTTCTACTCTTACACAAGAAAAAAATCCCATCAAGTTTCCACAACTATTAATAGGTTTTACCCTGTAGATTTGATAGAATAAGCTTAATATCATGTAATCTATGAAGGCTGGTGACATAGGGGTGGCACAGGATTGGTTCATTGAACTTTTGAAAGGGATGGGCAGGCTTCTGCTTCACCCTGTGTTCTATTATTCTATATTTTTGGCGGCGGTCCTTGGTGTTTCGCGCGTGAAGCGGGAGCGGAAGAACTTTACGGTGAGGGCGAAGGATGCGTATTTTGAGCTCAGACAGGTGTTCCCGCTGGGTGGTCTTCTCGGTCTAATCATCTCAGTCATAACCATTGCGGCGGGCATCGCGATTCCATTCGGTGCAATTGTTTTAGTTGCCACGGCAACGCTGCTATTGAGTTTATTAACAAAAGTCAGGCTGCTGACGCCTGCATATACAATCGGCGCTGCATTTTTCGCGTTGATCTTCCTTTCGGGAAAAGAAATAGACCTTCCGTTAGTCGGAGACTTATTTTCAAGTCTTGATGAAAAAATCTATCCATCGATTGCGATTTTGTTAGCATTTATAACGATTGGCGAGGGCTTCCTTATTTTAAGAAATGGAAAAAAGGGAACTTCTCCTAAATTGATCAAGAGTAAGCGTGGCCAGACGGTTGGTGTCCACGAGGTAAAACGCCTCTGGATTGTTCCGGCATTCATGCTCATTCCGGGCAACATTCTGTCAATGCCATTCGAGTGGTGGCCTGTGTTCACACTTGGAGACAATACATATTCACTAATTCTTGTTCCATTTGCGATTGGTTTGCATCAGCAAGTCCAGGGAATGCTGCCAAAAGAAGCTGTCAGTCAGCTCGGCAACAGAGTAGTTGGTCTTGGAATCCTGATCACGCTGATTGCCGCGGCCGGATACTGGTACCCAATTGCTTCCGTTGCTGCTGTAGCGATTGCGATGATCGGCCGAGAAGCCTTGACACTGGCACAGCGGATGCAAGAGGAGAACATGCCGTTCTATTTTTCGAAAAAGAACCATGGCGTGATGATTCTCGGCGTTCTGCCTGAATCTCCGGCCGATAAAATGGCGCTCGGTGTGGGCGAGCTTGTCACAAAGGTCAACGGCACAACTGTCCGTGATGAACAAACATTCTACGAAGCTCTGTCACGAAACAGGGCGCATTGCAAGCTGGAAGTCCTTGATACAAACGGGCAGATCCGCTTCGTGCAAAGGGCGCTGTATGAAGGCGATCACCACGAACTCGGCATCCTTTTTGTCCTGGATGAGAAAAAGTGGGATAGTGCTGTTATTTAAGATTCCTGAACACCATAACAAAGCGGGAGCCGTCATCACCAGGCTCCCGCTTTATTTGTATCAGCTAGGTCGACGGCGCCTTGCCTCCAGAACAAAATTCAATATGACCAATGGGCTTTCATATTTTACTCAACCACCCCAGTCCTCAAAATCTCAAACTCAATCTTCACATCAACTTTGCTCTCCGGGTACATGCCATGCCACTTTTCAGTGGTCAAGTTGGCCTGTCTTACACTCTTTCGATAGATTTCTCCAATTCCGAATGGATCGGCCCCTAAATCCTGTGCTTTCTTTATCAAATTTGCAATATCGGATGTGATTTTTTCATCAAGCTTCGTTTCCAGCTGCTTCACGTTTTCCGGGTTTTTTAAGTCCAATGCCTGGTTGATTTCGAGCAATCTTGTTTTTAAAGTGATTTTCAGATCGAAATGGAGATTTTCCTTGCTGATCAGGTTCATGTCACTTTTGCTTTGGATCGTGTCAAGAACCACTGCTAGCTTATCGGGACCGTCAGTAGTCTCGGGCAGATCAAACCCTTCTTTGTTGACCTCCAATTCTATCGCTCCCGTCTTATAGCGATCATTGATAAGCTTTAGATAAAAGGCTTCTTTTGGATTGATTTTACCGACCATCTTATCATCTTTTATCAGAGCCATACCTGTAATTTTAACTAAGCCATTAACATTTTTTAAAGTGGGCATGATTGGGTCAATTCCTGGTGCGTAAAAATCATGCAATACTTCCTGCAGGGTGGAAGAAGGGATCTTTTCTCCCTTTATGTTTTGGTCCAGTTCCTTATAGATGAGCTGGCTGATATCGGAAAATTGGTCATTTCTTTGGTTAAGGAGCTTATTTGTATTTCCTTCAACAACCGCCAAATAGGTAAGATCACTGATTGAGGGGTCACGGGCAAGTGTATCTGCCAGGTTGATAAGACCCGCACGGACAACTTCTTCGCTAAATAGCGCTACCCGCAGCTGACCTGATTGTAACTTTTTAGGGCTTTTTAAATCGGCCTCATTTCTCGCTCCTTTACTGGTTGCCGACTTTGCGGACAGGATGAGGGAACTTTGCGGAGCCTCCGGGTCGATTTGGAGAAGGACCATTGTCGCCAGGATCTGGTTATCCTCTGTGAGATCATAACCCACTGTTGTTATTAGTCCCATCTTCTCTAGAGTTTTCTCTTCTGCGCAGCCAGAAAGGAAAAGCACAAGCAAGACAATCAAGAGCTTATTTACTTTGTTTCGCATTGGCCTCATCCTTTTTCGAGAAAAATTTCTTTTTAATCAGGACAGCACCGAATAGAAGCAATGGGTAGACAAAGACAATATAAAGAGCGCCCCTTGCAAAATAGTCGTTGAACATATTGATTTGAACTCGGGTGAGCGGGTAAAGCAGCGTCAGAAAGATAAATGCAATAAGAATCCAGCTGACCTTCTGTTCTTTTTTATTGAAAATCCTTGATATTCCCCGAGTGGCTGCCCACATATAGAGCATCAGGTTTGGCAGAATCAGCAGGACCCAAAAAGTGATGGCGACATACTCAAATCTTTCAATGAACGGGAAGCGTACGATTTTAAAAAGGGATAGCGTACCCCAAACCGTCCGTTCAAGCTGGCCGCCGCTGAAATAGGCAAGGGAGACAACCATCAGTGCAAGGTACAGGATGGTTGTGAATGCGAGCCCAAATTGCATATATTTATGAACCCGCTCCTTTTCTTTTAAAAAGGGATAGATGACATAGATGATTTCAAAGCCGATGACAGTGAAGGTCATTTGCTTTGCTCCTCTTAGTATTTCAGTTATACGCGCTTCGAACATCGGGAATAAGTAATCCCAGTTAGCAAACTGAAAGGGATAGGCGAGCATGAGGATCAGCCACAGGGATAAAACGACACTAAAGAAGCTGACGCCGACAACTGTCCGCAGCCCGCCATTCAAGCCATAGTAAACAAGGTAAACTAGAGTCAGGGAGAGCAGCCAGTTCGGGATTTCAGGGAAGACCCAAGCCTGGATGACTTCGATATAATTCCTGACGATGATGTGGAAGCCTCCAAGAAAGTAGAGAATGAAAATGATATTAATCAGGTTTCCGAGCCACTTTCCAAGCACATCGTATTGGATTCCATATAAATCTGAATTCTCATACATACTTAATGTTTTTACCATAATAAACCCTATGATGGCAGTTGCACCCCCGCTGATAATCACGGAGATCCAGGCATCATGCCTTGTTTCCAGGTAGATGATCCTTTGAAATCCCTGGATCCCAACGCCCACCTGCATAGAATGGATTACGAAGATGAGCAGGAAAGTATTGACCATGTGATGGGGCTTAGGCTCGATGTGTATTTTCATAGTTAACACCACAACTTATTCATTGGTTTTTCGTTCTTTGTATTTCAATCTATCCAATGGCCTTGTCTGTAATGGGCGCTTGTTGGTCCACCCAATAGGGAGTCGAACAATGCTGTCACGCCAGTCTTCAAATCTTGGCGGATAAAATGGCGCCAAAAACGGTGTTCCCAAGCTGGTTTGACGGAGGAGATGGATCAACAGGAAGCAAAAGCCGACCATCAGTCCATAAAATCCCCAAAATCCGGCCATGATGATTAATGGAAAACGCAGGACCCTGATGACATTGCCCATCATATAGTTTGGCGTCGTGAACGAAGCGAGTGCGCTTACGGCGATAATGATGATCAGGATATTGCTTGTGAATCCCGCTTCAACTGCAGCTGTTCCGACGACAATACCGCCAACGATACCCATCGTCTGGCCAACCTTCGTTGGCAGCCGGGCTCCGGCTTCCCGCAAGAGCTCGATCATTACTTCCAGCAATAATGCTTCGATAATAGGCGGGAAAGGTACGCGTGATCTTGACTCCCCAAGAGGAATCAATAGTGTTTGCGGAATGATCTCGTAATGGAAGGTCAATGCTGCCACGTAGATCGCCGTGAAAAAAATCGATACAACCATAGAGAAAACCCTCAATACTCTAAGAAAGCTCGCGATTTGCCATCTGACGCTTTCATCCTCCATGCTCTGGAAAAATTCGATGAAGGTTTGTGGTGCACCTATTACCTGTACACTGCCATCGACAAGGACAACCATCTTTCCATTCAACAGCCAGGCACAGGCCCGGTCCGGCCTTTCTGTCAGCAGCAACTGCGGAAAAATCGCAAATGAATTATCTTCAATAAACTGTACCAAAATTGAACTGTCGAGGATGCTATCAACGTCAATTGATTTTATTCGTTCGCGCATGCGTTCGATCATCTCATCGTCCGCAATCCCTTTCAAATAGAGAAGCGAAACCCCTGATTTCGTTTGTTTTCCTAAGGTGAAACTCTCATTGCATAAGTTTGGGTTGGTAAGAAAACGGCGAATCAAAGATATATTGGTAGCAAGACTTTCATTAAAGGCGATTTGCGGCCCTAAAACCTGTGACTCATTTTCCGGGCGGGTCAATGACCGGTTTTCCTGGGTTCCGACAATTGCACTGATAATGACAGGGTGGCCAGGCGAATGAACTACAACTGCTCCATGTAAAATCGAATCAACCACATCTTCGATATATTTATGTTTAGAAGTACTTGATACTGTAATATGCTTAAGCGCTTCGTTTGGAGTTGCCTGCGCATCTTCGAGCCGAGCTAGTACATTTTCATTCAGCATCTTTTTATCTGTCAAAGTATCAAAGAATATCAGTGTAAAGCCATTTGTAAGTTCCTTGATATTTAAATCCGCACTATCATGAAGGCGTTCCTTCATTTTTTGAATGAAATCGGCTTTATCTACAGGGATTAATTCCTTATCGTCGAGGTTTTCTTGATTTACTTTGTTGTCGACTATGGCTTTCTTATTCTTGAAGAACATAAAAAAATCCCTCCGATGCAATCACCTACACAAAAGGTTTTGCATTAAAGGGAAAAATTATACTGCTGATAGTTTTAATGATTGCATGAAAAAAGAAGCTGACGTTTTGTCAGCTTCCTAGGAAAAAACTCCAAGTGAATCAAGGAATACAATGATAATCACCACAGGGATGATGAATCTCATCACATTGTACCAAAGGTTGAAGAGCAGGCTTCCGCCTTTTGAGTGCTGCAGCAGCTCTTGACGCAGTACTTCCTTTTTGATTTTTAAAGGGACGAAGATTGAAATCAATAGTACCCCGAGCGGCATCAGGACATTGCTTACAAGGAAATCAGCTGTGTCGAAGATATTTTTCCCGAGAATCGTCACTTCTGCCATTGTTCCGAATGACAGGGCAGAAGGGATGCCAAGCAGGAAAATCAATCCGCCGGCAATCCAAGCAAATTTTGCCCGCTTTTTCTGATTGCCTTTTGCAAGTGTGGCGACGACAATCTCAAGCATCGAGAACGCCGAAGTCAGTGTTGCGAACAGGAACAAGGCTAGGAATAGGAGCAGGAACAGTTCGCCGAATACCATTTTTTCAAAGACAGCAGGAAGGACGACGAATAGCAGTCCCGGTCCTTCCGCCGGTTCAAATCCGAGTGAGAAAACAGCTGGGAATATCGCCAGACCGGCAAGCAGTGCGATAAAAAGATTCATCCCGACAACAGACAGGGCAGGCTGGACGATGCTGCCTTTTTTCGGCAGGTATGAGCTGTATGTCACCATCACTGAAACGCCGACGCTCAGGGAGAAAAACGATTGTCCCATCGCGAACAAGATGCTTTCCGAAGTAATGCTAGAAAAGTCAGGCGCGAGGAAAAACTTCACACCATCAAGTGCATGTTCAAGCGTCAATGAGCGGATGATCAAGATGATGAACAGCACGAACAATGCCGGCATCAGGATCTTGCTCGCTTTTTCAATCCCGGATTGGACTCCTTTGGCTACGACCATAATCGTGATCAATAAGAAGGCAGCCTGAGCAGCGAGCACGCTCCATGCACTGCTGATCGTCTGTCCGAACAAGCCTCCATAATCAGCTCCTTCTTCAATCACTCCGCCAGCCAGCCCTTTTACAAAATAAAGGCTGATCCACCCGCCGACAACACTGTAAAAACTGAGCAGCACAAAGCTGGTGACGACCCCGAGTATCCCGATCAAATACCATTTGCTTTTTGGTGCAATTTCCAAATAGGCGCGGATCGCTTCCTTGCCGGTACTGCGGCCGATGACAAACTCCGCGAGCAATAGCGGCAGTCCGATGAATAAAGAAAATAAGATAAACATCAGGAAAAATGCCCCGCCGCCGCTGACTCCCGTTACATACGGCAGCTTCCAGATTGCCCCGATCCCGATTGCCGAACCGGCAGCGGCCAGGATGAATCCAATTTTCGATGACCATTGTTCTTTCTCCATGTTGATTTCTCCCTTTTTCTCTCTATTTTCAGCTGGATGATTGATGTCACGGCAAAATAAAAAGCCACGCCTCTATCCATCAATCTGGATAGGGACGTGGCTGAACACGCGGTACCACCCTATTTGGAAGCATGCTGCTTCCCGCTCAAGTTACTGGATAACGGCCAAACCCGTTCCTTTTTAAAAGGAAAAGCTCCAAGAACGAAATTCACCAGGACTTTGTATCAGTTTCCACCAACCACTGATTCTCTATTTAACAGGGAGACCGGCTTAATAGACTCTCTTCAACGCTTCAACTTATTAAAATGTTTGTAGGAATTATAGTATGATAATAATAAAGTGTCAAGTTATTCTGTCTTTTTACATTTATAATAAGGTACATAGTTCAGAAAAAATTGGAGGAATTCAAATGCTCACGCTGATAAAAAATGGAGAGGTTTTTGCCCCCGATTATCTTGGTAAAAAAGATATATTGCTTGTTGATCGTAAAATTGGGTTTATCCAAGATGAAATTGAGGTTCCTGAAAAGTTCGTAGAAGTGAAGGTCATTGATGCGACAGGCAAGAAGGTCGTACCGGGATTCATTGATTCCCATGTCCATTTGATTGGCGGAGGAGGGGAAGGTGGGTTTCGCACGAGGACGCCGGAGATTCAGCTAACCCAGGCAACAACTGCTGGGATTACTACTCTGGTCGGTGTTCTCGGCACCGACGGAACGACGCGGACGATGCCAAGCTTGATTGCCAAAGCCCGCGCGCTTGAGGAAGAAGGGATTACCACCTATGTGCAGACAGGCTCCTACCAAGTCCCGGTCAAAACACTGACGGGGAAAATCGAGGACGATATCATTTTAATCGATAAAGTCATCGGTGCAGGGGAAATCGCGATTGCCGATCACCGCTCATCTCAGCCGACTTTTGAGGAGTTGGCGAAGATTGCTTCTGCAGCAAGGATTGGCGGGATGCTTTCTGGTAAAAGCGGCATCGTCAATGTTCATGTTGGCGACAGTCACGACCACTTGAAGGTGATTGAGCAGGTAATTGAAAATACCGATATCCCAATCAGGCAATTTTACCCGACGCATATGAACCGCAATCCGCATTTGTTCGAAGCAGGTATCGAATATGCGAAGAAAGGCGGATGGATTGATTTCACAACCAGTTCCATACCGAAGTTTCTTGAGGAAGGGGAAGTAAAGTGCAGCGTCGCCCTAAAACGTATGTTAGAAGCAGGAGTGGATATCGGCCAAATCACTTTCACATCCGATGGACAGGCAAGCTTGCCTGACTTTGATGGGAATGGAGAATTAATCGGCTTGCAGATCGGACAGGTTTCCTCTTTGTTTGAGGCGGTAAAGGATGCTGTTTTAAATGAGGGAATTCCCCTCGAAGCGGCCATCCGTGTCATCACTTCGAATCCTGCGACGATTTTAAAGCTTTCACAAAAAGGGCGGATTGAAACAGGACGAGACGCCGATCTTGTCCTGCTCGATCAGAACCTTGAAATTGATACGGTCATCGCAATGGGCAAGGTGATGGTTGAAAATAGAGTTCCGTTGGTGATAGGGGCATTCGAATAACATTGTAAAACTCCTGGCCGCTGTGAGGGTTGGGAGTTTTCCCTTTTTATGGATAAGTGAGAGATTATTAGGCTTTATTGAGAGATTATCATTACTTTTTGAGAGAATAATACGTTTGAGTAAGAGATTATTTGCGATTTTAGAGAGAATAATGCCATTCTTCGAAAGATTATCCTTGCAGTTCTCGTCTATCACACTGAAAATAACAAAAAACCGGGAAGTATGACCTCCCGGTTTAATTCTTTTAAAGAAATTCAAAAAATCATATACAAAATCAATCCACCAACAGCCCCCGTAACTACGACAATCCATGGTGCAAGCTTCCAATACACAAGCATACTGAACAAAACAGCCGCGAACACGAAATCAATCGGCTCGAGAATCGAACTTGTCCAGATAGGGTGGTAGAATGCTGCAATCAGGATTCCTACAACTGCTGCGTTAACGCCCATCAATGCACGGCTGATCTTACTGTTTCTCCTTAACGCATCCCAGAATGGCAGCGTCCCGAGGATCAACAGGAATGCCGGCAAAAATATGGCCGCTGTCGCGAGCAAGCCGCCTTGCCAGCCGTTGATGATTGCTCCGATATAAGCTGCGAACGTGAACAATGGACCAGGAACCGCCTGGGCAGCACCATAACCCGCAAGGAACGCTTCTTCACTCAACCAGCCTGTAGGCACGAATTCACGCTCGAGCAAAGGCAGGACAACGTGGCCGCCGCCGAAAACGAGCGAACCTGAGCGGTAAAAGCTGTCGAACATCGCGACCCAGTTCAATGAAGTCGCTTCTCGTAAAATAGGCAGGAGGATGAGCAATCCAAAAAAAAGCCCGAGGCTAGCATATCCTACACCTTTGGAAATCGAGAAACTCATCCTTTTAGCATCGACAGCAGCATGGGACTTGAATAAAACGTATCCTAAAATTCCAGCGACGATAATGACGCCGATTTGTGTGAAAGCAGTCTGCCACAGTAAAGTCACTGCCAGCGCGAACAAAGCGATCGTCTTCCTTGGCAAATCAGGAGTCAGCTTTTGTGCCATTCCTAAAATGGCATGGGCAACAACCGCGACAGCGACAATTTTTAGCCCGTGAATCCACCCAGCGTCCCCAATATCAAATCCCTGCAGGATGATTGCAAAAATGATAAGTGCTAAAACAGAAGGCAAGGTAAACCCAAGGAATGCAAACAGTCCACCCAGCAAACCGCCCCTCATCAACCCTACGCCGATACCCACTTGGCTGCTTGCGGGTCCTGGCAGGAACTGGCATAATGCGACTAAATCTGCATAGCTTTCTTCATCCATCCACTTTCTGCGGCGGACATATTCCTCATGAAAATAGCCAAGATGGGCGACAGGGCCGCCAAACGATGTCAGGCCGAGCCTGGTGGAAACCATTAATATCTCCAGCAGCGACTGGAACGTAACGCTTTTTTTCTCTGTCATTTTTTTAACTCCTTCATAACTAATTGAAAACGGTCATTGAAAAAAGATTTATAGGCCATTTGTAAATATAAAATCACCGTCAATGAAACGCTACCGACAATTCCAAGCATGATGGCAATCTGGTATTCTACGGCAACGATGGGGGAAGTTCCGGATAAAATTTGTCCCGTCATCATTCCAGGCAAGAAGATGATTCCCATTCCGACCATCGAATTGATCGTTGGCAGCATCGCAGAATCAAACGCCTCGTTGACGACCTTCCTGGCGGCAACCTTTGGAGTGGCGCCAAGCATCAGTGCTCCCTCGATCTCGGCCCTGCGCGATGTAAATCCCGAGATTAAATTATTCACTCCGAGCGAAACACCAGTCATCGAATTCCCGATAATCATCCCGGCAATCGGGATAAAATATCTAGGTTCATACCACGGTGTAACATCGAGGACAACCAGAATGAAAAAGAACAAGCTTGTCAGGATGCCAAACGCCATTGCATAAGCGATGTGCTTTTTCATCCCGATGCCTAGCGGATGCTTCGTCCGTTTGTAGACATTATAAATCGCAAATACTTGCATGATGGCAATGATCGCTAATGTATAAAAGGGATTCGGATTATCAAAAAGATAGACAAGCAGGTACCCGACCAGGACCAGCTGGAGGGACATACGCACAGTAGCCAGCAGGATTTCTTTTTCCCGTGGAATCCCTCGAACCCTGACAATGACGATTAAAATCAGGATGAAGATATATGCAGCAGCAAGCTGCAGAAAGGAAAGATCCATCACATCATCCATCAGCTCACCCCGCTTTCAATGGAGTATTTCGACATATCGATCGTCAGCTCTGCTACTAGCTCTGCCAGTTCCTTCGAATGGGTGATTATGATGACCGTTTTCGCATTCTTCTTTGCATATTCATAAAACCTTGTTAACACAGTCCTGGCTGTCTCCTCATCCAATGCGGAGGTCGGCTCATCCAGCAAAAACACTTCGGGATCAAGCAGCATCGCTCTTGCCCAGGAAAGCCGCTGTTTTTCGCCTCCGGAAAGGTGTTCCGCTTTATCTCTGAGCTTTTTATCCAGCATGAACAGCTTTAACATCGTTTCCATTTCAGGCACATCAGCTGCTTCTTTTTCGGAAAAAGTAAGGCCAATCTGCAAATTATCTTCAATGCTGCCCTCAAAGATGACTGGTGCCTGTGACACCATCACAACCGTTCTTCTTAGCTGTAACGGACCGATTTCACTGACGGGTTTGTTTTTAAATAAAATCTCCCCTTCGTCAGGACTGGTCAGATCATTCAAAAGCCTCAACAGTGTCGACTTGCCGCTTCCACTCGGTCCAAGGATACAGGTAAACTGATTTTCGGGAATCGTCAGCTGCTCGATTTGTAAAATACCGTTGACTCTGACATTCTTCAGTTCAAACATGCTTTTCCTCCAATCAATCTTTGATTTCTTTGAAAAGTTCATACGCCTTCTGTTGGGCTTCTACAAGCACGCTATCCCCTTTGTCCGTTGTCCGATAGTATTTGCGAATTTTGCCCTCGACATTTTTTTCTTCTTTTAAAAGCAGCCCGTCTGATTCCATACTGTGCAGAATCGGATATAGAGTGCCGGCGCTCAAACTATAGCCATGCTCTTTAAGCTCTTCTAACATCCACAGCCCAAAAATCGGCTGTTCTTTTGCGTGATGCAAAATATGAATCTGGATGAATCCGAGAAAAAGTTTCCTGAGAACTTTATCCTCCATGAAAAATTCCTTCTTTCCTTGATATCGGAATCCAATAACGAAACCCGATATCATTTTAACGTATCTGAAAGATAATTCAACTATTTTACTTCTAGTTTTGCCATAGAAGAGGGAAACTCTGCAAAAATAAAACGTGAATTCTACATCAGAACATTGCAGATTTTATCAATTTCATAAAGTTGTTAAACCTTTCATCGAAATACTTCATTTTGTGATGAACTTAACATTTTCAGCCGATTTAGGCGGATTATCATAATGGTAGAAATTGATAAAGGAGGGCTCATAAATGAGTCGTTTAAACGTAAAAATGATGAGTATCATTGCATCTGTTGGCATAGTTCTGGCGGGGTGTGGCTCGGATGACACTACTAAAGTTCAGGAAAAGCCTGCAGCAAATACGGTCAAACAGGAACAAGTTCTAGAAAAATATTATTTTACCGCGAATGAAGGCGGTACAATCAGTAAGGTCAATGTAAAGGATAATAAAGTGACTGATACGATCACGGCTGATGGTGTGGTGCATAATATCCAGCTATCACCTGACGGCAAAGTTGTTGGTGCAACTCTAGTTCCGCACACGGAGGGCGGTCATAGCGGTCACGGAGACGAATCTCCTGGAAAAGTATTATTCTATGATGCCTATACAAATGAGCTTTTAAAAGAAGTGGAAGTAGGGAATCACCCTGCGCATGTTGTGTATTCAGGGAATGGGAAGTACGTACTGGTTACAAACAACGAAGATGACACGGTTTCGGTAATTGATGCCGCAACATATGAAGTTGTCAAAATCATTCCAACAGGCAATGGCCCTCATGGATTCAGAATTACCGCGGACAGCAAATTTGCCTATATCGCCAATATGGGTGAGGACACGGTAAGTGCGATTAATCTGGAGACATTTGAAGAAGAAAGAATTAAAACAGGTAATACACCGGTAACAACAGGAGTGACTAAGGACGGGAAAACCCTAATGGCAACACTTTTCGCGGAAAATGCATTGGCCATAGTTGATTTAGAAACGAAGCAAGTGGTCAAGGTAGAAGTTGGTACAGGTCCTGCACAGGTTTATATAGGGCCGGACGGAAAATATGCGTATGTCGCTAACCAGGGCACCGAGGAGTCACCATCAAATTCAATGTCAATAGTAGATCTTGAGACTAAGGCGGTTGTCGATGAAATCAAGACAGGGAATGGGGCACATGGTGTAACAGTAAGCAGTGATGGGAAATTCGCCTATGTAACCAATATGTTTGAGAACACAGTCAGCATCATCGATCTTGACAGCAAGCAAGTAGAAACGATTGACGTAGGGGAAATACCTAATGGAATTACGATAATGGACTAACGAAATTGATCGTCTCTTAAAAAATCCATACATTCTCCACTTTTTCACGGTATGATAGAAGTAATTTTCAGAAAATAAGGTGAAGGGGGAGAATGTAATTGGAAGCGACAGAAAAAACCATAAAGCTTGCCGTTAATGGCGGCATAAATTTTGGCTCAAGGATGAATGCCAGGCAGCTGCTCGTTCTGGCAAAATATCTTGAAGATGATCAGGAACTGGAGCTGACAACGTTCCAGCAGCTGTATATTGAAATCCCGGAAAGCCGTAAAGATGAGGCAATCGCAGAGTTTGAACAGGCGGGACTCAGTTGTTACCCGGTCGGTAGCTTTGTGAAAAGCCTGCGCACATGCAATTTCTGCAAAGGGGCGGAGGAGGAAGGGATGCCGGTTGCAATTGAACTCAACAAAAGGATCGCCGGCAAACCTGTTCCGTTTACCCTGAAACCAGCCTATACTGGCTGCCCTGTTGGCTGTGGCGAACCGCTCATAAACGACATTGGCATCATGAAAGTGAAAGACAGCTACAGCCTGTATGCAGGCGGCAAATCAAAGGGACAGGACGCTGCGGCTGGCACTTTGTTATTCGAACAGCTTACTCCAGGTGAACTGTATCAGAAGGTTGACAGGCTTATAGAAATATATAGTGAGCAAGGAAAAAAGCGTGAGCAAATGCATAAATTCATCAACCGCATAGGAAAAGACGAGTTAGTTGGACTATTGAAGTAATAGCCAATCAATAAAAAGTTCAGCTAAATTCAATTGGGCGCAGGTTAACGAAAAGTTGAGGCATAGGCCAGCCAGGCTTATGCTTTTTTGTGTGAAAAAAAGCTCCGGTACAAAACCGGAGCCTAAATGCCATCTATTCTACATTAAACTGTCCCATCATTCCGGCATCCTCATGCTCGAGGATGTGGCAGTGGTACATGAACAATCCTTTGTGATCAAATGTCGCGATTGCCCGGACTTTTTCACCTGGCTCAACCAGAATCGTATCCTTCCACCCGCGTTCGTTTGCAGGCGGAGGGTTGCCATCGCGGTCGAGAATCAGGAATTGTGTTCCGTGCCCGTGGAATGGGTGGGCCATCCCCATATTGTTTCCCATCATCCCCATGCCTTCGTTCGAAATTTCCCAAATCTCTGTATCATGAAGTTTGAGCTGCTCGTCAATCCGGTCCATATCCATTTGTTTGCCATTGATGGTGACATTTCGGCCCATCCCAGACATGACAAACTCTCTTGTCCTTGCAGCCATTGATTCGTCCACTTCAGGTATGTCAACCAATTGGGTTGGGATATCTTTTGGCCCTTTCTCCTCGCCAGTCACGACAAACTTCATGAACGACATACCCTGGTCAGTCAGCTCGACGGTTTCTCCCTCTTCATAATCGGAAAAATCAACAATTAGCTCTGCACGCTCTGCTGAACTCAACACTAGGCGATCCATTTTCACCGGTTCTTCCAAAAGCCCGCCATCCGTACCAATCTGGTAGAATTCCTGACCATTGCTTAAAGCGAACTGATAGATCCGCGCATTCGAGCCATTCAGCAGCCTGAAGCGAACCTTGCCTTTCGGAACCTCAACATATGGGTTGATGGCTCCATTGACCATAATCGTGTCACCCTGAAGTCCCATCATCACATCGTGCATGCTCAAATCATAGTCAAACTGGCCATTTTCATCGAGCTGCTTATCCTGGACAATCAACGGAATATCATTCACGCCATATTCATCTGGCAGGTCCAGTTTCTCGCTTTCTTCATCATCGATTAAAAATAACCCGGCAAGCCCTTTGTATACATGTTCACCTGTTTTATGAAGCAGGTGCGGGTGGTACCACAACGTGGCTGCATTTTGTTCGATCGTAAATTCAGGGTTCCAGGTAGTATCCGGCTGGATTCCGCTATGCGGTCCGCCATCATCCTCGCCATCCACTTCGAGTCCATGCCAGTGAATTGTTGTTGCTTCATCCAACTCATTTTTTACCTTAACGGACACATCGTCGCCCTTCTTCACACGAATAACCGGTCCTAAATAGTCCCCGTTGTAGCCGAATGTGTCTGTTGCTTTCCCTTTTAAAAATTCCACAGATCCTTTTTGCGCAACAAGAGTAAATTCTGCTTTGCCAGGGTCGGGGTTCTCATCTTCCAGCATTGGCGGGATTGGCAGGGGTTTTTCTCCCTCTGCGATAGAGTCATTCTTCATATCCTCAACCTGCCCGGAACCGCCTCCCATCATGCCGCCATTTCCCATACCTCCGCCGTTCATCATGCCACCGCCCTGACCGGGCATATTTCCGCCCATACCGCCCATGCTTCTCATGAAAAACCAGCCACCGGCTATGACTAATACAAGAATGATGATTGCTGCTATGCCAATCTTTTTCAACTTTTTGCGCCCTCCTTTGGTGTCCTCGTTATTTTTCTCAAGCTGCTTTATTTACATTCTATATACCTCGCACTGTATTTTATAAGCACTATATTTATCTTGCAAACAAAATAAACCGTATCAGCTAAATATGCATTTTCTATGGAGTTTAGGCTTCCCTGAAAGTGGTAGTTGTTATTTAATAAAACGAATAAATAGGAGGAATATTTATATGTTACTACCAGCTTCTGATTTAGGGTTAATCACATCCCACTTACCCGCCCATGACGGCATGATCATGAAGGTGAAGCTTCTGGCAAAAGAAGCAAAGGATGAAAAATTACTTGAGTTGCTTAATAGAAAAGTAGGAATCATGAGAAGCCATGTGCGAATCATGATGGACATGCTTGATACAGATAAAAGTGAATTCGAGAAGCTTCCTGATTTCGATGAGCTCCCGCAGAGCCAACTCGAAACGACATCGAGAGGCACTCAAAAAATGGACAGGCATATTGCGATGGAAATCAAGGCTTCTACTGAGGCAATGGCAAAGGATAACTTCGTCTCCGCTCTTAAAATGAAGGATCCGAAAGTTAAGCAAACACATATTGAAATGGCTCTCCAGCAAGTGCAGCTCCTTAATATGGTTACAGAGTACCTTAAAGAAAATGAAGCGGACGTAACGCCTCTCGGTACACCTGATGAACAAAAAAAGGTAGTGAATCATTTCAGCCATATGATGGAAGAATAATTTATAAATCGGGGTCGAGAAGATGAATCGTGAACCGGAACATGGTAGTGGCAGCCATCATAGCCATTCACTGCAAGACGGTTTACATGGAGACAGCAGCCAGGTCGGCGGTACAATGCATGAGAATCATGGACATCATTCTGAGCAGGGAATGCAAGCACACTGTTATGGTGTGCTTTTGTTTTAGTTCTTCAGTAAAGGAGGTTGGATGTGTTGAAGGATAAAGTCATTGAAGGTAAAGTAAGCATGCCGCAAACGAATAAAGGACGTCTTAAAATCATTACAGTGCTGGCTGTACCGGCAGTAATCGAGAACTTCTTCCAGACGATCCTCGGTTTTGTTGACACCTATTTTGTCTCGAAAATTGGGTTAGCCGAGGTCTCTGCAGTTGGTGTTACCAATGCTGTACTGGCTATCTATTTTGCTTTGTTCATGGCAATCGGGGTTGCGGCCAATGTCAGGATCGCGAACTTCCTTGGTGCGAACCTGCCGGAAAAAGCACGGCATATTTCACAGCAATCCATCGTCCTGGCTGTGATTTTTGGTATTTTAACAGGAATCATAACATTGATTTTTGCAGAGCCGCTCCTGAAACTGATGGGTATAGAAGCGGAAGTTCTCGAGGCAGGAGCCCTTTATTTTAGGATTGTCGGGATTCCGTCCATAGTGATGAGTTTTATGTTCGTTTTAAGCGCTATCCTGCGTGGTGCTGGAGATACTAAGTCACCGATGAAGGTCAGTATTGTCATCAATATTGTCAATGCTGTTTTGGATTACGTACTAATCTTCGGGTTTTTGTTCATACCGGAAATGGGCATTGTCGGAGCCGCATTGGCAACGGTATTCTCACGGCTAATCGGCAGCATTGCCTTGTTTTACTATGTGAATCGTAAAGAAACTCTTACCTTCCGCAAGGATTACTGGAGTATTGACAAGACTCATTTGATGGAGTTGACAACGCTGGGAGCTCCAGCAGCAGGGGAGAGGTTGGTCATGCGCGCCGGACAGATCGTCTATTTTGGTTTTGTTGTAGCCCTTGGGACCAACGCTTTTGCAGCACATCAAATTGCTGGCAACGTCGAGGTTTTTTCCTATATGATCGGATATGGTTTTGCGACGGCTGCGACAATTCTCGTCGGCCAGCAAATCGGAGCCGGAAATCTTGAGGAGGCTAAACACTATGCCAGATTATCGACATATCTCACAGTCGGCTCAATGACTGTGCTCGGTGCTCTGCTCTTTTTCCTCGGGGACTGGGCAGGCAGCTTTTTTACCGAAGATCAACAGGTTATCAACAATATAGGGACTGCACTGAAAATCTCAGGAGTGTTCCAGCCATTTCTGGCTGTATTGATGGTGCTGACAGGCGCATTCCAGGGTGCGAACAACACCAAGTTCCCGATGTACCTGACAGGATTCGGGATGTGGGCTGTACGAACTGTCCTTGTCTATGTTCTCGGAATCAAGCTGGGCTGGGGACTTGCGGGCGTCTGGATTGCGATTGGCGCTGACATTGCATTCCGTGCCGTTGTCCTGGCGATCCAGTTCAAGCGCGGAAAATGGATGGCACTTGAAAAAGCTCCAGATCCAGAATCGCACTGCCACCCACAAACTACAAAAGAAAACATGTCTGCCTGCGCCAATAATTATTGACCACAAGCATACAGTTCAAGGCTGTATGCTTATTTTACATTCTAACGGTTAGTATGCTAGAAGAAGGACAAAGTAAGGAGTGTGAAACTTTTACTTAAGGATGTTTTTATGGCTCTTTCCATTTACATAACGATTACAATATTGCTGCTGCATTTCGCTTATCATGTACAAAAACCGCTGAATTTCCTCCAGAACGCGATGGTCTTCATGGGTGTCGCAATCATTACGCGCCAATGCGTGACGGTTTTTGCGATGGAATGGCATCTTTTTAAAATGACTGAGGATGATTGGCTGTTTGTTTGCTTGATTCTATGCCGGGACGTGCTGACACCGATGGTCACCGTGCTTTTTGCAAATTATTATGTACGAGCAAAAACGCTATTTTATAAAATAGCGGCCTTCTTGATCTCATTGGTAATCATGCTTGCCATGCATGAGCTGGCTGTGCAATTCCAAATCTTCACTTATGTTAAGTGGAACTTTTTCTATACGATTTTATTGAATGCCGGCTTTCTGCTTTCGGCAGTAGGGGTTTTAAAGCTGGTATCATTTATACAGACATTGGAGAATCGTCAAAATGAAAGTTTATGATACTGCGTTCAATGAAAATGAATGGTTCGTGATTATCAGCATCATCGTTACGAACCTGGCCATATGGTTCGCCCCAAAAATTTTCAGCAAGCTGGAGAGTGTCGGGTATTATATTTTCGGCATCTACATAGGCTTGTTTTACGACCATACCATCTCAATCATACCCTGGGATTTTTATGACGTCAACGACAACTCATCCTATCAGTTCATCGATTTCCTTAGCTATATCATGTATGGCCCTTACGGTTATTTCTTTCTCTATTTTTACGTGAAATGGAACATTAGGCGGCTCAAAACCATTCCTTATATCGTATTGTGGTCGGCATTCTCGTTGCTGCTGGAGTGGGTTGGGCTGAAGGTTGGCCTGTACCATTTTGACAAAGGCTATAAAATGTATTGGTCATTCCCGATCTACCTGCTATCCCAGACGATGATCATTGTGTTCTACCACTTAAGCATCCGACATGAAAAAACTGGAAACAATCAGAAAACTCAATTATAATTTTAAGGACTAAGGGTAGAGGTTGAGGGGATTCGTTATGGTGGTAAAAAGTTCAATAAGGTTCATAACTGTTATTTTGCAGTACATAGCCGGTGTGCTTCTGTTTATTCTAGTTGGAAGTCTTCCAGTCCTTATGAGGGATTTAAATTTTGACAGTGAGGGCTATTTTCATACTGTCAGGGAATTGACTGTTAAAATTTTCACTTTAAGCAATTTGACTTACAATGGCGAGCGCGAGATGCTGCCGGCGGTGATGGAACGCTTCTTCTACTCGATGAAGACATTGGGCATTGCCTTTTTGACGGCGTTGGCCATTGCATTCTTGCTTTCTTATTTGATCGTCCTCTTTTTTGAAAAGAAAAAAGACTATATTTTAAGTTTTATAGAAATCATCCGCTCTGTCCCTGATGTTTTGTGGATGTTCCTGCTACAGGCAATCGTAATCTGGAGCTACAAGACATTTGGCGTGAAGTTTATTCAGACCGTTTCGCTTGGGAGTGAAAACCGGGCGTTCCTGCTGCCGCTCATCAGCCTTAGCCTGCCGATTTTTCTTTTTTTGACACAGATCATGGTCCTTAAAATTTTTGAGGAATTGGATAAACAGTACATCACCTTCGCTAAGGCAAAAGGATTATCGTATCTGTATATGCTGAATATCCACGTAATCCGCAATATCAGGCAGGATTTGCTCGGACATTTTAAAACGATCATCTGGATGATGCTTTCCACGCTTGTAATGGTCGAGTATATATTTAACCTGGACGGGTTAATGCTGTTCAATATCAAGCATATATCGATCGAGTTGTTCGTGTTCAGCTGCATTCTATTTTTTACACCGTTTTTCATGATTTATAGACTAATAGATTTTAGAAGGTTATCGATATGACCAGATTATTGAAAACGAAAAAATTCATATTCGGTGCTTCATTCCTGACCATCCTGCTGACATTGAGCATTTTGAACACTGTTTTCAATGACGGGGAAATCAGACAGGCACCGCTATTCTATAATGAAGATGGGACCCTGGAGAAGTCCCCTCCATACCCGCCGTTCGATGTCTTCCTTTTTGGCTCGGATATGTATGGCTATGACATGCTTCACACGGTGATCGAAGGGGCGAAATATTCAATTGGCATCGTCATTGTCGTTGCTTTTTTCAGGATGGTTTTATCAATCCTGCTCAGTTACTTTTTATTCCGTGTTCCAGAACGGATCTTCAATCTGATAAAAGCAATCTCTGAGCCATTGTCATTTTTTCCGCAAACGCTGATTTCGTATTTCCTTTTGAGCACAGTGGTCATTTATACAATCGATGGCTTCCATCATCCTTTTTGGGTCAGGGCGTTGTATGAATTCATCATCTTGATTTTAATCGCGCTGCCGGCTCTGACTGTTCAGTTGATTGAGCAAAAGCGCAGGGTGTGGAGAGAAGAGTTCATTGAATCGGCAATCACGCTGGGCGGGAGCAAACGGCATATATACTTCAAACATGTCCTGCCACAGCTGTACGAGGAGTGGGTCTTGATGTTCGGCCAGCAGTTTCTGCAGGTGCTGACACTTCTTGTCCATCTTGGCGTCATGATCATCCTGTTTGGCGGCACCATCATCGGGGACGGCGATCCGCCAACCTCGGTGACCCAGGAATGGTCTGGTTTAATAGGGGTGAACAAACGTTTTATGCTCGCGCATGAATGGATCGTCTATGTGCCGATCCTGTTCTTCACTCTGACCGCCTTAAGTGTGGCGATGATCAATAAGGCTTTAAGCGACTTTTTTAAGCAAAAGGAAATGGTCAGGAACAATCGAGGGATTTAGGGGCAACTCGCTATAACACTTTCGTACTATAAAAATACCCCGTTTGATGAATAGTCTGCGCGCGAAAATTTTGCCATAATAGTGTTCAACAAAACTCTTCATGAGTTTGGCCCATTCATTGGCTAGTGGTATCCCCATTCGGCCAGTGAGTGGGTTTTATTTGTGTTTTGAGCACTCCCGCGATAAAATTAATTAACTGAAAATTCTAAACTCAGGAGGAGGTAGCTGTTTGGATCAGGTACTTTCACAGAGAAGGGAAAAGTCTGCAAAGTTGTTCATGAACTCGGTATCATTGATTGGCTGGCTGCTCATCCTTCTCTCTCTAGTAAAATTGGAACTCCCCAGCGAACCGGTTGTTTTAGCACTTTTATTTTTATTCCTGCTTATTAGCGAGTACTATCCAATGCCGGTTTGGAGAGGGCATACAGCGATCACATTCCCGGTAGTCTACGTGTTATTTTTGCTGTATGGATTTCCCCACACTGCGATTGCTTATGCGGCCGCTGTCCTGATTGTGAACCTCATCCATAGAAGGCCACTCCGGACGGTACTGTTCAACCCCGCCCAGCTCGTGATCAGTTTTTACGCTGCCGCGATGTTGCTGCCTCTAACAGAACCTCTCCTGGAAAAGCTGGCACTCACTCCGATTATAGAGGGTATGTTAGGTTATATTTTCCTGCTGGCAGTCTATGTTCTGGTCAACAACCTGATTGTCGACCTCGTTCTCATCATCAGGCCGCAGCATTATTCTTTTAAAATGTGGAAGCAAAAGAGTCTCACGGAACTGAATAGTGCGGGTATTTCCTTGATTTACGGAATTACCCTGTATGTCGTTGGCAGCCAAAATCGCGGGGAGATCGATGTCTTTGCTTACTTCTTCTTTTTCTCGCCGCTTGTCGGGATTTCCCTGCTGAGCGCGACGATTGCCAGGCTGAAAAGAGAAAAGAACCGTTTGAAGCTTCTTTTTTCGATCACCTCTGAGTTGAATCAGATGCTGCCTTCACAGGACTGGCTTTCAGCTTTACGAGGGAGCTTCAATGAATTGATTGGTGCAGAGGCAAGTTTATTATGGATCAAAAAAGATGGCGAATGGGAGCTTAGCTTCAAAGATGGCAGGACAGTATCGAATTGCGAGTTGCCGCCAGAGGCGTTATCTGAATTTGATGGAATGCGCAGCCCAGTGGTTTTTAATGATCGCAAAAAGGATGGCGGTGTTGCCGCTGCCTGTTTTGAGGAAGACGTGAAGGCGTTTGTCTACTCGCCGCTTGTCATCGAGAACGAAACAATCGGGATGTTCATCATCGCCAGAAGCCGGACGAAAAGCTTCGAGGACCACGATGTCCAATCGATTGCGACGCTTGCCAACCAGCTGGCCGTCATCATCAAGACTCGGATGCTTTTTACCGAAAAAGAAAAGGTGATTGTCCTTGAGGAACGGAACCGGATTGCCCGCGACATCCATGACGGTGTGGCCCAGACGCTTGCCGGGGCAGTCATGAAGCTGGAAACGGCGGGAAAGAAGTTCACTAAAAACCCTGAAGAAACAAGGAAGCTTGTGGACGAGAGTGTCATTGGCCTGAGGGAGAGCCTGAAAGAAGTACGCGAATCAATTTATGAATTGCGCCCGTATCCGACTCAAAAAGCGACACTGGCTGAAGCAATTTTAAGAAAAATCGAAGCTGTCCAGAAGGAATACCCGCAGGATATCGAATTCGAGATCAGGGGGCAGGAGCAGGAGCTTAGTCCGATGGTCGAAAAAGTTCTGTTCGACACATTCCAGGAAAGCCTGCACAACGCCATCAAGCATTCGCAGGCTACGAAGGTAGAAGTTCTCTTAAGCTATCAAACTGAGCATATACTGTTGAAAATCAAGGATGAAGGAAAAGGGTTCTCGCTGTTCCAGGCGATGCTGAAGGCGAGGAACCAGCCGCATTTCGGCATTTTGCAAATGAACGATGCTGCTGAAAAAATCAACGCCTCCCTGCAGATCGACAGCAAGGAAGGTTCAGGAACGGAAGTCAGCATCACCGTTCCTAGAATGGGAATCGAGGGGGAAACCACGAATGATCAGGCTCATGCTAGTGGATGACCATGCCGTACTCCGCGACGGACTGCGGAATATTATATCAGTTGAAGAAGATATCGAAGTCGTCGGTGAGGCTGTATCCGGAGACGACGCGCTATTGAAGGTGGAAAGTTGCAAGCCGGATATGATCTTAATGGATATCAACATGCCGATGAAAAATGGTGTTGAAGTCACTGGTATTTTGAAAAAGAACTACCCACATATCAAAATCCTTGTGCTGACAATGCACAGCCACGAGGAATACTTCATGTCGGCCATCCGTGAAGGAGCGGACGGCTATCTATTAAAAGACGCGCCTTCCGACCAGGTCGTCGAGGCAATCCGGACCGTCGCCCGGGGCGAATCGGTCATCCATCCATCAATGACAAGGAAGCTGCTCGCCTTCCATCAGCAAAAAGAAACTAAGCAGGAGGACACAACCTTGACCGAGCGTGAAAAGGAAGTGCTGCTCTGTCTCGTCGAAGGCCTGAGCAACAAAGAAATCGCCGACCGCCTGTTCATCAGCGACAAAACCGTCAAAATCCACGTCAGCAAAATCTTCAAAAAGCTGAACGTCAAAAGCCGCTCCCAGGTCGTCATCCATGCCGTCCAGCACCAGCTCGTCCCAATCCCGCCGACATCAAGCGGAGCATAAAAGAGTCCTCATTGGAGGGCTCTTTTTCTTTTGGATACTACTTTAGTAGTATCCAAGATTAGTACAGAGGATATTATTTTTTAAATACAATGCAGAATGGTTTTCATGTAAATATTGTGGGAATATTAAGAAAAATAGCTAAGGAGCTGAAAAATTGAATGAAGTTTAAAGCTGCATTTTTATCATTTATTCTTATGGCCGCGACGGTCTTTGCTTCGATTGTTCCTGGAACGACGACAAAAGCAGTCGAGCCTGTCAAAGCTGTGGTTGACTCCGAGCTGACGAAAACCTTACTGACGGCCATCAACCCGGTTGAAGCGATCGTTACTTTTAAAAGTGATGAGGGGGTCTTGCCGGAGCAGGTGAATCTGCTGAAGAATCTTGGCATCACGAAGGGTTTGACACTGAACAGCCTGCCAATCGCAGGTATTCTCGCGACAAAATCACAGATTGATCAGCTTGCACAAAGTGATCAGGTCGTATCTATTTATCTTAATAAAAAGCTGGAATATGAAAATGCTGAAGCTACAGATATCACGGGAGTTGACCAGGTTCGAACAGATGACACAATGAGAAAGTTGAATGGCGGCTTGCCGGTGACAGGTAAGGGAATTGGTGTCGTCATCAATGACAGCGGTGTTGACGGGACGCATCGGGACCTGGAATTTGGCAGCCATCTTGTCCAAAATGTATTGGGCTCGACCAACTTGAATGCGATTGATGCTACCTTGTTGCCAGTAACTTATGTTGAAAATGTTCCGAATACCGATTCAAGCTCCGGCCATGGAACGCATGTCGCTGGTATTGTTGGCGGAACTGGCGAAATGTCAGGCGGAAAATACGAAGGAGTAGCACCTGGCGCGAACCTGATTGGCTACGGATCAGGCGCGGCGGTCGCGATGCTTGATACTATTGGCGGTTTTGATTATGCACTGACCCATCAGCAGCAGTACAATATCCGCGTCATCACGAATTCATGGGGAGACACAGGCGATGCCGGGACAGACTTTGATCCATACAATCCTATTAATATCGCAACGAAAAAACTGTATGATCGTGGAATCGTAACGGTTTTCTCTGCAGGGAATTCAGGTCCGGACGCTAAAACGATTTCCGGAAATTATAAAAAAGCTCCTTGGGTCGTTACAGTAGCAGCTGGAGATAAGTCCGGAAAGCTAGCTGAGTTCTCTTCTCGCGGCGAAGAGGGACGGGGAGGAACAGTAACTGTCGATGGCCAGACATGGAAGTGGATGGATCAGCCGACAGTGACTTCACCTGGAGTCGACATCATTTCGACGAGAGTCATCAGCCCGCTCGTGTTGCTTGGTGCGACTGCCGATGCTGAGTACATTGAGCCGGCATATCTGCCTTATTACACGACGATGAGCGGAACATCGATGGCTGCTCCGCATGTCGGCGGAATCATCGCCTTGATGCTCGAAGCTAATCCATTGCTGTCGCCTTCTGAAGTAAAGTCGATTCTCGAAAAAACAGCAACATCCATGCCGGATTATGCTGTATGGGAAGTCGGCGCTGGCTACGTGAATGCTTATAATGCGGTCGATGCAGCTTTTAAAAAGAAAAAATGATGATTAGTTGATCTCCCTTGCCCCGGCAAGGGAGATTTTTACTCCGCCGCGAAGGATTTTTTGCAGTGCTGAAGTGAAAAACTAGCGAATTAAGTGTGATAACTCTTTTCTTACTTGGAAGAGGAAATCCGAACTAGGGAAATGGCCTTTTATAAGGAGAAATTGGCTCTGTAAAAGGCTTTTAAGGGAAGTTGACTCTATAAAAGGTCTTCTTAAGGAGGAAGTGACTTTGGATTCGGTTCATTTTCTGGCTGGGAAAACTTCGCTATCTTTTTGAACTGGAAAAAATCATTGAAAATTTCCAAGTCGCCAATAAAAATAGATTTTCGCGAATAAACTGCTTAATATCGCCAATAAAATTTATTTTTCGCCAATATATCATTATTTTCGCCAATAAAATTGTGAAAACCGCCAATAAAATTTGAAAGAGCAAAATAACATCACTGTGAGTCCGGAAAATACAAAAATTCAACTCCACCGATACAATCATTTTGGAAAATCTTAATCAAAAAAACATCAGCACTACCTCATCTATAACTTTTGTACGATGCCAGAATAGACATTCCGGAATTTGATTTTATAACCTTTGAAGAATAGTTTTACAGCTGTGATTTCATGATAATTAAGTTAGGAATATTCAAAATTTTATAGATTGAGAGGAGAATATCATGAAACGTTTTATGTATCTGCTGTTAGCCTTGTTGCTCATGTTCCCGGTATTTGCTGCACCACAGGGGAAGGCGAGCAGCCTGGCGGTCATTGATCCGCTGGTCAGCAAGGCGCTAGACACTGCAAGCTCACTCGAGGTTATTGTTACTTTTAAAGGCGATGGTGCACCTACGAACACCCAGCTCTCGCTGTTAAAAACGCACGGCATTGAAACGGGGATTAGCATGAAATCACTGCCTATTGCCGGAGTCATTGCAACAAAGACGCAAATCGAAAAGCTTGCGGCAAATCCGGAAGTTCAATCTATTTACATGAACAGAAAACTTACTTACTTCAATGCTGATGCCACTGCAATCACTGGCGTCGATAAAGCCAGGACGGATGACAGCTTCCGCAAAGCGAACGGCGGCCTGCCTGTTTCAGGAAAGGGAATTGGGGTCGTCGTGAACGACAGTGGAATTGACGGAACACATAAAGACCATGAATTGGGCAAAAACCTTGTCCAGAATGTCATGGGCTCCACAAACCTGAATGCACTTGCACCAGGCTTGCTTCCGGTCACATACCAGGAAAACGTACCGAACACTGATACAAACTCTGGACATGGTACACATGTAGCCGGCACGGTCGGTGGAACAGGCGCTATGTCTGGCGGAAAATATGAAGGAGCTGCACCGGGTGCGGACTTGATCGGTTACGGTTCAGGAGCGGCGTTGTTCGTCCTTGATGGCATCGGCGGTTTCGACTACGCGATTACCCATCAGTCACAGTACAATATTCGTGTCATCACAAATTCATGGGGTTCGTCAGGAGACTTCGATCCCAACGACCCGATCAATATTGCCAGCAAAAAAGCGCATGAACGCGGAATTACCGTTCTTTTTGCGGCAGGTAATGAAGGACCCGGGGAAAACACACATAACCCATACGCAAAAGCCCCATGGGTCATTTCAGTCGCTGCAGGAGTCAAAGATGGAACGTTGGCTGATTTTTCTTCAAGAGGCACGAAAGGTGTAGGCGGAACTTTTACAATGGATGGAAAGGAGTGGACGTGGAAGGATGAGCCGACCATAACGGCTCCTGGAGTCGATATTGTATCAACAAGAGTCCTCGCACCTGTATCAAGCCTTGCAGCAGACCAGGATGCCGAAACAATCGAACCGGCTTACCTACCGTACTACACAACAATGAGCGGAACTTCGATGGCGACTCCGCATGTTGCGGGTATCGTTGCCTTAATGCTTGAAGCCAATCCATTATTATCTCCTGCTGAAGTCAAGCAGATCCTTGAACGGACCGCTACGAATATGCCAGGCTATGAAACATGGGAAGTCGGCGCAGGATATGTGAATGCTTATGGTGCAATTGATAAAGCGTTCAACGATACGGCTTATGGTTCGACGTTAAATTCAACCCAGACCTTCTATAGCAATGTTGAATCTTCAACAGAACGCAAGGAATTTTCGGTTGATTACAACCCGCTTACATTTATCTCTGACAATCAATATGAATTCACAGTCGCAGAAGGAATGTCCAGCCTTATGGCAAAAGTAAATGGAGCAGGTCTCATGGAACAAACGGGCAATCCGATCAACCTTGTGCTGATCGCTCCGGATGGCACAGAATACAGCTCGGGTGTCAGCCTGCTGTTCCCGCTCTACTATGATCGCACAGTATCGGTGACTTCTCCGGCACCTGGTGCATGGAAGGCTGAAATCCGCGGACTTCGCGGCGCTGATGCGAATCCACTTGGCCTGGCTTTGCCTGAAACGGTAAAGGGAGAAATGGCCTTCACAAAGGTCAGCGGTTTTTCCGGATTGAACGATATTGCCGGCCACCCGGCAGCAGATGCGATAAAAATGGGCGTGAGTGAACGATTATTCGACGGCTTCTCGAATGGAGCCTTCAAACCTGATGGGCTTTTAACAAGAGCAGAGCTGGCAAAATACTTGGTGATGGGTGCTGAGATTAAGCAGTCATTGCCGGCAGTGCCGAGCTTTTCTGATGTATCAAGCTCAGACCTTCCATTTGTTGAAGCAGCAACGGCAAAAGGAGCTTCCTTCCGTGATCAACACCATATCCAGAAAGGGGTCATTTTGACAGCAGCAAACGGCAAATTCTCCCCTAAGGATGGCGTAACCCGCGCGGAACTGGCATACTCACTGGTTCAATCATTAGGTCTGCAAAAGGAAGCAGAGGAATTCGACGGACAGCTGACAGTCCAGTATAATGACGAAAGAATTGCAATCTCAGACGCAACAGAAGTTCCTGACCATTTGAAAGGCTATGTCCAGGTGGCTCTGGACCTGAATATCCTCAATGCAAAATTCGCTGTGACACAAGGTCCTTATGATCTGAAACCAAAGGTAACAGCAAGCTTCAACCCATCTGTAAAAAATACACGCGGTGACTTTGCAGTTGCTATGACGCGTTACTATAACGCTTTTCTAAAATAAGGTAGAATGAGAACAGGCCGAAATGGCCTGTTCTTTTTTAAGCAGGAGCCCTGCATTTGCCTGAAATTCGCCTTAGAAGAGAAACACGGTAAAAGCAGGAGCTCTGCATTGCCCGAAAATCGCCCTAGAAGAGAAAAACGGTAAAAGCAGGAGCCCTGCATTACCCGAAAATCGCTCAAGAAGTCAAAAACGGTAACTAAAAAATAGGCTCTAATCCAGAAACCATCCATTGTACAGAAATCAACGATTATTCGTAAAGATCCATTCTTTTTAAAGAGGGGGAATTTGGTTGAGCCAAATAGAAGCAATCTTTTTTGATTTTGACGGAACCTTGCTGGACCGCGAGACATCTCTTATAAAATTTATTGATGAAAAGTACGAACGCTATAAGACTGAATTGAAAGGGATAGACAAGCAGCGTTATAAAAATAGATTTATTGAATTGGATGCCCGCGGGTACGTATGGAAGGACAAAGTATACAGGCAGCTTTTAAAGGAATTTAACGTAGTGGACCTGACATGGGAAGAGCTGTTAGAAGATTACATAACAAATTTCAAGCATTCGTGTGCGGGATTCCAAAACCTGCATGAGGTTCTTGGGCAACTAAAGCAAATGGGTATGAAGCTGGGCATCATTTCGAATGGCAAAACCCAATTCCAGATGGCCAATATAAAAGCTTTGGGAATCGAGGGTTACTTTGATTCCATCAAGATCTCGGAAGCAGTGGGATTGAGGAAGCCAGATTCCCGAATCTTCCAGAAGGGGATGGAAGCTCTTTCGGTATCAGCAGCTGGCAGTATATTTGTAGGTGACCATCCTGAAAATGATGTGACAGCGTCCAAAAGGGCTGGAATGATTGGGATTTGGAAGCGAGATGACTATTGGCATAGTGCGGAAGCGGATTTTACCATCGAGGAGCTGGAAGAATTGTTAGGTATTATACAAAAAGGTGTTGAACAGAATGACCGATTTTAATGTTTCATACGATCCCCCGAGCCCCTTAGACTATATCAATCTTCGTCTTGAAGCAGGAATGAGCGGGAAATCGCAGGAGGCGGCGGAAATCGGACTGCAGAATTCATTGTTTTCTGTTACTGTTTATGATGAGTCGACGTTGGTGGCGATGGGCCGGATCATTGGTGATGGTGGCTCATTTTTTCAAGTAGTCGATATCGCCGTTAAGCCTGCCTATCAGGGGAAGGGGCTTGGAAAACTGGTGTTGAGGGGGCTTATGAAGTACCTTGATCAGCATACATATGAAGGCTCGTATGTGAGTCTGATTGCGGATGCCCCGGCTAACAAGCTGTATGAACAATTTGGTTTTGACTACACTTTTCCTAATTCCTATGGAATGTATCGAAAGTACTGAGTAGTCCTATGTGGAAGAATATACCTGTGTAATTTGTTGTTGGGAAAGTAGAATTTATACCGTAGCTAGTATTCTTCTTGAGCATTAAATGTGGTTTAATTAGCCAAGCGAAAAAAAGAAGTAGTAATTTTGGATAAAAGGATGGTTGAGCTCTAAAATGAAGTACGCACCTGAAGATTTACAGATGATCAAAGACCAGCTTGGCAGCCAATCATTATCTACTATTGCCAGAAGGCTGAACCGCAGTATCACTGCCCTAGAAGTGAAGATTACGAGATTAGGGCTCTCCCACACAAAATCCTACACAGGAATGCTTACAGCAGGAGAACTTGCTAAAGTCCTCAAGATTGACCGAAATACCGTCATGCAGTGGATTCTTAATCATGACCTGGATTCCCATCTGCGGATTACCCGCAGCAAGAAGAAATTCACATTTATCAACACCGATGATTTTTGGGCGTGGGCAGAAAAAAACCGCCATAAAATTGACTTTTCCAAGCTCGAACCTGACGCACTTCCTCCTGAACCCTATTGGGTAGCAGAAGAACGTAAAATTCCACGGCAAGTAACGAATTACAAAGCATGGACCAAGCACGAAGAAAATCTCGTCCTTGAATGGTACTGCTGCGGAAAAACGCTGGCAGAGATCTCTGATATGCTCGGGCGGACAAGAGAGTCCATCCGTAAAAAAATCAAACGCCTCACTGAATGAATTTATTATGAAAAAGCCTGCAATATATGGTAAATACTTTAGACTCTTGTAATACTTGTAAAATAATAGTATATTTTTCCTACAATAGTATTGTTTAATATTTACAGAAATATCGTCTCACGTCCGCGGGAGGAGTCTTTATGGATACTTATGTTGCGAGGCAGCCTATATTTGATATAAATGAAAAGACAGTTGCTTATGAATTGCTATACAGGAACAGCTCGGTCAATAATTATCAGCACACTGATGGGGACCAGGCTACAACAGATGTAATCGTAAATAGTTTCTTGAATATTGGTATCAAAGAATTATCGAATGGCAAGCCTTGTTTTATCAATTTTACTGATAAACTATTAAAACTGGGTGTGCCTTCCTATTTCAATCCCTTATCCATCGTTGTCGAGATCCTGGAAACTGTGGAGCTGAATGAAGACATCCTGGGGATTTGCAAAGAACTGAAGGAGCATGGATACACGATTGCGCTTGACGATTTCTTTGTTTCGCAGTGGAACGACTTGACTGTTCGAATTTTAGATTATGTAGATATTATCAAGATTGATTTCCGGACGACAAGCCGAAGTGACAGGCAGGAAATGATCCGTTTTATTAAGGAGCATAACATTCAGTTTCTTGCTGAAAAAGTCGAAACGATTGAAGAGTACATTGAGGCAAAAGAAGACGGATTCGTCTATTTCCAGGGTTTTTATTTTAGCAAACCTGTGATCCTGAACAGCTATGATATCCCATCCTACTATCATTCGTATTTTCAGATTTTAAAAGAAATCGAGAGTCCAGAGCCTGATCTTGAAAAGATTAAGGACGTTATCGAAAAGGATATTTCTCTTTCCTATAAACTTCTGAGGCTGATCAATAACCCGGTTTTCAGGCCAAGGAATGAGGTTTCCTCCATAAAGCAAGCCATCATTCTATTAGGACTCAATGAAATCAAAAAATGGATTTATGTTTTGGCGATCAGGGGAGCCGACAAAGGTTCGGGCGGTACCAAGGAACGGGAAATCATCGAGCTATCGCTAAAGCGCGGGAAACTAGGCGAATTGATCGGCAGGAAGGTAGGCAGAGAAGTGCTGGCGTCAAAATACTTCCTGCTTGGTATGTTTTCCTTGATGGATTCCTTACTGCACCATCCGATGGAGGAACTGCTAAAAGACCTGCCGTTAAGCAATGAGCTGAAAGATGCCTTATCCGGTGAAAAGAACGACGAATACGTCATGCTCCAATTTTTAAAAGACATCGAACACGCCTTTCACGAAGATGTGGAGCTGACCTTCAATCCAACCACTATGCCGGTGGAAGAGCTATTCAGGCTCTATGGCGAGGCGAGTGACTGGGCGACCAAGGTTTTAAGTGAAGTGAATATATAAATAATGAGCATGCATCCGCATGCTTTTTCTTTTAGGCTCTTTTCTCAAACTTTGTTGCTTTTAAATACAAAATTGGAGGTAACGTTGCCATTCTCCTAAAGCCGATTTTAACGTAATATATCCCCATTTTGTAGGTCGGTATTAAATTTGCATGCTCTTTTCTCATTTTAACAACACTCTTTACGGAAACAGCCTTTTTTTATGCTGATTTAGTAAAAGCAACAATCAATGCGAAAACAAACTTCTTTTAAGAGGATGTTTCTTGTAACCAGCCTCTAAAAAAGTTATATTTTAAAAAGATGATTCTAAATTTTCGTTATTTCTCTGAATGAGGTGTTTAATCAATTGGTGCTGAAATATTTGTCCGCACTGTTCCTGCCTGGTTTCATGGTTGTGTTTTTCACAAGGGTTGCCTATAACCACATCCTTGCGCTCGTATTGACGGTTGCGTTGATTGCGGCTTCTGTTTATAAAGGGTATACAGATTCCTTCCTGCTGATTGTCGTCGATGCCTTTTCATTGACTGTCGGTTTCTATTTTGCTAACAGGATGATGAAGCGCAACAAGAAGCAGTCATAATTTAAAAAGTAAGCCTGTCGGATTGTGTCCGGCGGGTTTTTCTTATTGTAAAAGGAATAAGTCCACTTCAATCAAACGTTTGATTAACGAGGATTCGACAATCTCCAGCATCACCTTATAAAACTTAGAAACTAATTCGAATGTTTGTTCGCGTTTTGTTGGTTTGTTTTCCCTTCTTTGTGGTAGAATGAGGATATGACTTTTTGACAACTATGTAAGGCTTATATATAGGAAAGCTCTTTTTGAAAAAGTTTCTGAATCAAAGAATGCGACTAAGTTTACGAAAAGAGCCTAGAAATTTAAATTACAGGAGGCTTTTCTGTGAAGGACCAATTTGAATTAGTCTCGAAGTATTCTCCGCAGGGAGACCAGCCTGCGGCAATTAAAGAGCTGGTACAAGGAATTCGCGATAACAAGAAGCATCAGACGCTTCTTGGCGCGACAGGAACAGGGAAGACGTTCACGATTTCCAATGTGATCAAGGAAGTGAACAAGCCGACGCTTGTCATCGCCCATAATAAAACCCTTGCCGGCCAGCTGTACAGCGAGTTCAAGGAATTTTTCCCGAACAACGCGGTTGAGTATTTCGTCAGTTACTATGATTACTATCAGCCAGAGGCTTACGTGCCGCAGACGGATACATTCATTGAAAAGGACGCGAGCATCAATGATGAGATTGACAAGCTGCGCCACTCGGCTACATCGTCGCTATTCGAGCGCAAGGATGTCATCATCATTGCCAGTGTTTCCTGCATTTACGGTCTCGGTAATCCGGATGAATACCGCGACATGGTCGTGTCACTCCGGACAGGTATGGAAATTGAGCGGAACAAGCTGCTCCACAAGCTGGTCGATATCCAGTATGAACGAAATGATATCGACTTCAAACGCGGGACGTTCCGTGTCCGCGGCGATGTCGTCGAGATTTTCCCGGTCTCACGTGACGAGCATTGCATGAGGGTCGAGTTCTTTGGCGATGAGATTGACCGGATCCGTGAGGTTGATGCGCTGACTGGCGAGATCATCGGCGAACGTGACCATGTAGCGATTTTCCCAGCTTCCCACTTCGTAACCCGTGAGGAAAAGCTGAGGGTTGCGATCGAGAACATCGAAAAAGAGCTGGAAGAGCGACTGGAAGTAATGCGCGCCGAAGAAAAGCTTCTTGAGGCACAAAGGCTCGAACAGCGCACAAGGTATGACCTTGAGATGATGCGTGAGATGGGCTTCTGCTCCGGCATCGAAAACTATTCGCGCCATCTGACCTTAAGACCTGCTGGTGCGACTCCATATACTTTGCTTGATTACTTCCCGGATGACTTTTTGATTGTTGTTGATGAGTCGCATGTTACATTGCCGCAAATAAGGGGAATGTTTAATGGAGACCAGGCTCGAAAACAGGTGCTGGTTGACCACGGTTTCCGCCTGCCGTCGGCAATGGATAATCGTCCGCTCACATTTCCTGAATTTGAGAAACATATTAATCAGGCAGTCTTTGTATCAGCTACACCTGGTCCATATGAATTGGAGCACACTCCAGAAATGGTACAGCAGATCATCCGTCCGACAGGTTTGCTTGATCCGACCATCGATGTACGACCAATTGAGGGCCAGATTGACGACCTGATTGGCGAAATCCAGGAACGAGCCAACCGTAATGAACGAGTGCTGATCACGACATTAACGAAAAAGATGTCCGAGGACCTGACCGATTATTTGAAGGAAATTGGCATAAAAGTGCAGTATTTACACTCTGAAATCAAAACCCTGGAACGGATTGAAATCATCCGCGAGCTGCGGCTTGGCAAATATGATGTTCTCGTCGGAATCAATCTGCTAAGAGAAGGACTTGATATTCCTGAAGTTTCACTCGTGGCCATTCTCGATGCCGATAAGGAAGGCTTCCTCCGTTCTGAAAGATCACTCATCCAGACAATGGGCCGTGCAGCCAGGAATGAACGCGGGCATGTCATCATGTATGCAGACAAGATGACGAACTCGATGGAGCTGGCGATCGGTGAGACGACGCGCCGCCGTGCCATCCAGGAAGCATATAATGAAAAACATGGCATCACACCCCAGACCATCCAGAAGGAGATTCGCGATGTGATTCGCGCAACGATGGCTGCAGAGGAACAAGAAGACTACAATCCGTCAGAGGGTATGAAGAAGCTCACAAAGAAAGAGCGCGAGCAGGTAATATTCAATATGGAAAGAGAAATGAAGGATGCGGCAAAGGCTCTCAATTTCGAACGGGCAGCCGAGTTGCGTGACCTCATTCTTGAGTTAAAAGCGGAAGGATGACGATAACATGGCTATGGATAAACTGATAGTTAAGGGCGCCAGAGCTCATAACTTGAAAAATATAGATGTCACCATTCCGAGAGATAAGCTTGTCGTGCTGACAGGACTTTCCGGTTCAGGAAAGTCCTCGCTGGCGTTCGACACCATCTATGCTGAAGGGCAGCGCCGTTATGTAGAATCATTGTCTGCCTACGCTCGCCAGTTCCTCGGCCAGATGGACAAGCCGGACGTAGATTCAATTGAAGGATTGTCCCCGGCGATATCGATCGACCAGAAAACGACGAGCCGAAATCCCCGTTCAACAGTTGGTACGGTGACAGAGATTTATGATTATTTGCGTTTGCTATTCGCTAGGGTGGGACGGCCAACCTGCCCGGTGCATAATATAGAGATTTCATCGCAGACAATCGAGCAGATGGTCGACCGTGTGCTCGAATATCCTGAAAGGACAAAGCTGCAGATCCTTGCTCCGCTTGTTTCCGGAAGGAAGGGGACACACGTCAAAGTTCTTGAAGATGTGAAAAAACAAGGCTATGTCCGTGTCCGTATTGACGGTGAGATGTATGACCTCGGAGACGAAATTGAGCTGGAGAAAAACAAGAAGCATTCGATTGAAGTTGTCATCGACCGGATTGTCGTCAAGGAAGGGATTGCTGCCCGATTGGCGGATTCGTTGGAAGCCGCGCTCAAATTAGGGGACGGCAATGTGCTGATTGATGTAATCGGGGAAGAAGAATTGATGTTCAGCGAAAACCATGCCTGCCCGATTTGCGGCTTCTCGATCGGCGAGCTTGAGCCCCGGATGTTCTCATTCAACAGCCCATTTGGCGCATGCCCTGAATGTGACGGTCTCGGTGCTAAGCTGGAGGTAGACGTTGATTTAGTCGTTCCGAACAAGGAGCTTTCATTAAAACAGCATGCAATCGCTCCGTGGGAACCGACAAGCTCACAGTATTACCCGCAACTTCTTGAGGCGATCTGCAATCATTATGGAATCGATATGGACGTACCGGTAAAAGACCTCCAAGATCACGAAATGGATAAAATCCTTTACGGCTCAGACAAAGACCGGATTTATTTCCGCTATGAAAATGACTGGGGCCAGGTTCGTGAAAACTATATTGTTTTCGAGGGTGTCCTTAAAAATATAGAGCGCCGCTATAAGGAAACAGGATCTGATTATATCCGCGAGCAGATGGAAAAGTATATGGGCGAGCATGCCTGCCCAACTTGTAAAGGATACAGGCTGAAGCGTGAAACGCTAGCTGTTCTTGTTGACGGCCGCCATATCGGTGAAGTGACGGCATTGTCGGTAGAGGAAGCACACCAATTTTTCCAGAGTCTTGAGCTTTCGGAAAAAGAAATGAAGATTGCTAATATGATTTTCCGTGAGATTACGGAACGTCTTGGCTTCTTGATCAATGTTGGGTTGGATTACCTGACGATGAGCCGCGCGGCTGGAACGCTATCCGGTGGTGAGGCCCAGCGGATCAGGCTGGCAACCCAAATTGGCTCACGCCTCACTGGTGTCTTGTATATCCTTGATGAGCCATCCATTGGTCTTCATCAGCGCGACAATGACAGACTGATCGATACGCTGAAAAACATGCGAGACATTGGCAATACGCTGATTGTCGTTGAGCATGACGAAGATACGATGCTCGCGGCGGACCACCTGATTGATATCGGTCCTGGAGCAGGTGTCCATGGTGGTGAAATCATCTCCCAGGGAACCCCAGCAGAGGTTATGGATGATCCAAACTCACTGACAGGTCAGTACTTGTCAGGTAAAAAGTTCATCCCGCTGCCAATTGAGCGCCGCAAACCGGATGGCCGTTATATCGAAATCAAAGGCGCCAAGGAAAACAATCTTAAAAATGTCAATGTGAAGTTCCCGCTTGGAACCTTCATGGCCGTGACAGGTGTTTCCGGTTCCGGTAAAAGCACACTGATCAATGAGATCCTGCACAAATCGCTCGCGATGAAGATTCACCGGGCAAAAAGCAAGCCAGGTGAATTCAGGGAGATCAAGGGCGTCGACCATCTTGATAAGGTCATCGATATTGACCAGTCTCCAATCGGCCGTACACCAAGATCAAACCCTGCTACCTATACTGGCGTGTTTGATGATATCCGCGATGTGTTCGCATCGACCAACGAAGCAAAGGTCCGCGGCTATAAAAAGGGACGCTTTAGCTTCAATGTAAAAGGTGGACGTTGTGAAGCATGCCGCGGTGATGGAATCATTAAAATCGAGATGCACTTCCTGCCGGATGTGTACGTCCCATGTGAAGTGTGCCACGGCAAACGCTACAACCGCGAAACACTGGAGGTTAAGTATAAAGGCAAAAACATTTCCGATATCCTTGATATGACAGTTGAGGCAGCGGTTGAATTCTTTGCTAATATCCCGAAAATCGCCCGCAAGCTGCAGACGATATACGATGTCGGACTCGGCTATATCACACTTGGCCAGCCAGCGACGACCCTTTCCGGAGGGGAAGCGCAGCGCGTCAAGCTGGCATCCGAGCTGCACCGCCGTTCCACCGGCCGTTCTCTGTATATTTTGGACGAGCCAACAACCGGCTTGCATGTCGATGACATTGCCCGTCTGCTGACAGTCCTGCAGCGTCTCGTTGAAAATGGCGACACCGTACTCGTAATTGAGCACAATCTCGATGTCATCAAAGCCGCCGACTACATCGTCGACCTCGGACCCGAAGGCGGTGACCGCGGCGGTACAATCGTTGCCACCGGAACACCGGAAAAAATCGCCGAGGTTGAGGACTCCTATACAGGCAGGTACCTGAAGCCTATTTTGGAACGAGACAGACAGCGGATGAAAGAACAAATCGAGGAAAAAGAAAAAAGCACAAGCAATGCATAGCCCTTCCCATCAGGAAGGGTTTTTCTTTTTTGTGGAGTGGCCTTTTATTCCAATATTAGGTAAATGGTGCAATTATGATGACTATCGGTGCAATTATGATCAACAACCGTGCAATTAACACATATCTTCGAGCAATTATCATGATTTGTCGTGCAATTAATGGGGTTGAGTAAGAGAATAATTTTTCCAGGTAATGAATTAAGGTAAAAGTATTCTTTCAACGAAGCCCATTGGTGCCCCAAACTGCGTGAAAATGGGAAAAGAAGTCACCAATGAAGCCCATTGACGCCCTAAACTGCAAGAAAGTGGAAAAGGAGGTCACCAATGAAGCTTATTGGCGCCCGAAATAACAAGGAAATGGAAAAAGAGGTCACTAATGAAGCGAAGCCGCAATTTGCTCTGCCGCTAAAACCTAAGGAAATCCCCCATATCCCTTATTCACACAACTTTCACCAGCAGGAACTTGTTTTTTACAAGGGGTTACATGACAATTTGTCGAACTATTTTCATAAAGAAATGAAACTTCTCAGGTTCCCGAGCGTATTAATTTTTAAGGAGATGAAGAGGATGGATACGAAAAGGATTCTGTCTGCTTTGTGCTATTTTAGTATTATGTTTGCTGGTATATTGTTTCCTCTTGTTGCTTATTTTGCATCAGAGGATGAGGATGTAAAGGTTCATGCGAAGAAGGCGCTGCTGTCGCATCTGATTCCGCTGATCCCACTGCCGCTTATTATTATTGCCGTATTCATCGATATGAGCGGAGGAACGGGAGACTTCCCGGTGCTTATGTTTAGCAGCGCAATATTGATGGTAATATTGAGTTTCATTGTATTGATTTGGAACCTGGTTAAAGGGATAAAAGTACTGAATATAAAATGAGGGGGATAACCTTATGAAGGAAGAACGGAAACGGATTCTCAAGCTTGTTGAAGAAGGGAAAATGACGGTTGATGAAGCTTTATTCTTAATCGAGCAGCTGGAACAGGGAAAAACGCCGCAGCAGGAAAACTCTACGTATCTGTCAACGGACGTAAAGTATGAAGAAGCGAAGAAAGAAGAGTTTAAAAAGGAAGACTTTAATACTTACAAATTTAACTCTATGAAAGATAAGGTTCTGGATTTTGTCGATTCAGCTTTCAAGAAAATAAAGGATTTCGATTTGGATCTTAATTTTGGCCAGTCCGTGGATATCTCTCACATTTTCCAGCAGGGCGATGCTTATTTGAACCAGGTGGATATTGATATGGCCAATGGGTCGGTGAAGGTCGTGCCGTGGGAACAAAAGGATGTGCGTATCGAGTGCAGCGCGAAAGTGTATCGTGTCGAAAACCAGGATGAAGCGCGCAAGAAGTTTTTAGAAGACGCCATGTTCACAATCGAAAATCAGAAGCTCCGTTTTTCAGTGCAGCAGAAGTGGATGAAGGTTGATGCGGTCATCCATATTCCGAAAGAAGAATATGAAAATGTTCGAATCCGCTTGTTTAATGGATCCATTGAAGGTGAAAACTTAACAGTGAAGGATTGCCGGGCAAAGACTGCAAACGGGAAAGTTGTGCTTGGAAATCTTGAGTGCGGCAAGCTGGAAACAGAAACAGCGAATGGGACAATCAACATCTCCAGAAGCGCAATCAAGGACCTTGAGGCTGAAACGATCAATGGAGCAATCAAGGCTGATGGCTCTTTTGACAATGTCGATCTTCAATCTTTCAACGGAAACGTGACTTGCACTGTAAATAATAATGATTGCGAAAGTGTGGAAGTGAAGGCGACTACTGGAAGCATCGAAGTCTTCCTTCCGGAGAAGACGCCAGCGAGTGGCGAGCTGAAGTCAAACCTTGGCGGCTTTACGATCGAACTCGACGGCATCCAGGTTGTTGAGGAGAAGAGCGACATGGTTCAAAAAAATCTTCGCTTCAAGCCAGCTGATTCAGGCCGAAAAGCTGTCAGGCTGCATGCAGATACCAAAACCGGCTCAATTGCAGTAAAAAAAATAATCCATTAGTATTGTTGAGATAGGAAGGGTGATATGAAATGAGATTAACCCGCTCACGTAAAAATCGAATGCTGGCAGGGGTGCTCGGAGGAATGGCTGAATCCTTTGGGATGAGTCCCTCGCTGATACGCATATTGTTTGTTATCTTGACGTTCAGCACGGCATTCTTTCCAATGGCCATGATTTACCTTGTGCTTGTGTTTGTGCTGCCAAACGGGGAAGGGTATTAAAAAATGAGATGGTTGTTAGGAATTGTCATTAACGCAGTTCTCTTCATGGCTCTTGCTGGTTATTTCGAGAATGAAATTTATCTATCTGGTTTTGGCGCCGCTTTAGGAGCCAGTTTCATTCTCTCGATATTGAATGTTCTCGTTAAGCCGATCTTGATATTGCTGACACTGCCTGTAACGGTGCTCAGCCTGGGACTATTCTTGTTTGTCATCAATGCGATCACACTGATGCTGACGGATAGTTTAATGGGGAGTTCATTTGAGATATCCAGTTTTGGCATGGCGCTGCTTACGGCGATCATCATGTCAGTCGCAAACTTGATCATCCAGAACACGTTTTTAAGAGAATCAAAAGACTAGGAAAAAGGCCGGCACAAATATGTGCCGGCCATTAGCTATTCATTATCAATATAGACATCAAAGCCGGCTTTCCTTAAACGTTCGGCAAGCTCTTTGGCGTTTTCCTCATTTTCAAATGCTCCTGCCTGGACCTTATATAGTCCGTCTTTCTTGGCTGCCGCAGGGGATTTGGCTGGTGGCGGAGTGGGTGCAGGTGCAGGAGCGGCATTTGCCTTCCTCTGCAGTTTGAATTGCTCTGCCAATGCTTTAACAATGCCTTCTGCAATTGTTCTGCGATATGTTTCAGAACGAAGCAATTTAATTTCATTGCGGTTAGTCATGAATCCACATTCCACTAACACGGCATCCATTTTCGTTTCCCTCAGGACATGGAAATCGGCTGTTTTTACACCACGGTTATCGAGACCCGTTGAGATGACAAGAGTGCGCTGAATCTTTTGGGCTAACTGATAAGCCACAGGCGGTCTGGTTGGATAGACAAATGTTTCAATACCGCCGACGTTGCTCCAGCCGCCTCCGCCAAAAGCATTGGCATGAATCGAAACAAATATATCCACATTCAGGCTGTTTGCCTTATCTGTCCTGGCCTTCAATGACACATCTCGCTGATCGGAATGAGAAAAATACACTGTGACATTCTTATAGTCTGCCAGCAGCTGTTTGGCATAATTCGCCACAGCCCTGTTAAACTCATATTCTCTCATACCATCAGGACTTCGCTTACCCGGGGTGTTGTAGCCATGCCCAGCATCTAGCATGATCTTCACTATTTTCACACCTTCCGATAAAAGATTTCCTCATCAGTATATATATGACCAAAGGCGGAAAAAGGACATAGTGACATCAGATATAGGCGGTTTTTACACTGATTATTCATTTCGAAACATTGTTTAACACTACTATGGGAAATCATCCACTCATGGAACAAAAAATCACTTATTCAACTCAAAAATATCTTCTACCCGCTGGGAAATGAACTCATGGGCATCCTGGATTCCAAAATTATAAAAATGAGGAGCGAGCTTGTCTGCAAAAAATTCAAGGATCAGCAGGGCTGCCAGGTCTCCAAGCTCCTCACCACGTTCTTCAAGGAAATACCTTTTTATTTCATCTGTCATTAGATTCTTGACGTGATCATCAACCTGGAAGTTCTTAAGCATGGTATCTACTCCTTCTTTATTTAGTACCCCCATTTTAAGCTAATCAGTCAAATAATTCGACAAGAGGGTTCGATTATTTCCGTGGAAATAAGCTGAGTGATATTTTCCTTTTCGACATTTCGCTAAAAGCAATTAAGGAATAACTGCCAAAAAAAGAGACCCGGATAGGATCTCTTCTGTTCATCAGCCACGCTGCATGGTGTGCACAAATTTGTATCGGTCTGCACGATAGGCTGATTTGACGAACTCGAATGGTGTGCCATCCTTTAAATGCGAAGTCCTTAAAATCAGCAGGACAGGGGAGCCTTTTTCGATTTCGAGGAGGCGCAGTTCCTGTTCCTTCGCAATCGATGCTTCGATTTGCTGGGTGGCTTCGTGGATCGTAAGCGATAATTTTTCTTCGATATACTGGTAAAGTGAATGGTTGATGATTTCCTCTGTCAATCCCTTGACTAGATTAGCCGGAAGATAAGTGGTCTCGAGGGCCATCGGAACATTGTCTGCAAGCCTGACACGTTTGATTTCATAAACTGGTGTGTTTTCACTGAGCTTGAGTCGCTCTGCTATTTCCCGTCCGGATGGTATGATTTCAAACGAAACGAGTTTGCTTCCCGGAGTAAGTCCTCGTTCTCTCATATCTTCTGTGAAACTTGTCAATCCCTGCAGGCGCTGTTCGACCTTCTTTTTGTTCACGAACGTGCCTTTGCCTTTTTGCCGGTACAAATATCCGTCATTGACAAGGTTCGTCAATGCCTGCCTGATCGTCATCCTGCTGATCTGGAACATATCGGCATAGACGCGTTCAGAGGGGATCGCTTCATCTGGCTCGAGGTCGCCGTTGTCGATTTGGGCTTTGATATACTCCTCGAGCTGGTGGTAAATAGGTATGGGTGAATTTTTATCAATCATAGGTCATTCTCCTGACTGCTTGCAATTTTTCAGAAGATGCTTAAAGCAATGCTGTCGCATCTTTATCAGCGAAAATCGTGACATTTCCATGGTTTTTGAGAGCGGAGGCAGGGAATTGTTCGCTGATATCGCCATTTATTAATGTAGCGAGTGCTTTTGCCTTGGAAGCACCGGAAACAAGCAGGAAGATTTCCTCGCTGTCCATAATCGAGGCAATCCCCATGGTGATTGCTTGCTTAGGAACGTCTTCCAGTGATTCAAAAAATCTTGAGTTCGCCTGTCGCGTGCTTTCTGCCAGGTCGATGATATGCGTTCTGCTGTCAAAGGGTGTTCCAGGTTCGTTAAAACCAATATGGCCATTCTGCCCAATACCGAGAATTTGCAGGTCTATGCCGCCTTGCTCATTAATGAACTGTTCATAGCGTCTGCATTCCTCGTCGAGATCCTTCGCTGTTCCATCTGGAATATGCGTCTGGTCAAGCGGAATGTCAATGTGCTCAAATAAATGTTCACACATAAAGTAGTGATAGCTATTACGGTCTTTTTTCGAAATGCCGATGTATTCATCCAGGTTGAACGTATTGATTTTTTTGTAAGAGGTTTTGTTCTGCTTATGATCATTGATGAGCTCCTGGTAGAGGCCAGTCGGTGTGCTCCCGGTAGCAAGTCCAAGGTTGAGCGATGGATTTCTCTTTATGCGGAAGATGATTTCCTCTGCAGCTTGCTGGCTAAGCTTCTCGTAATTTGAAGTTGTAATCAGTTTCAACGTCATCACCTCTTTCATAGCTGAATTTTAACGGGTGTAACTCGCGACTCCCCGGCAAAACGACATGGCAACTTCGTGGTTATGGTCAAGTACGACAAGGTCTGCATCTTTTCCTGAAGCAATGCTTCCTTTCCGGTCAAAAACTTTCAGCTGCCTGGCGGGATTCTCACTGGCCAGCTTCACTGCTTCTTCAAGACTGATGCCGGTGAATTCCATCATGTTTCTTAAAGAATCTTTCATTTTTAAAATACTGCCGGCAAGCGTGCCATCAGCTAAAAGAGCTTTTCCATCTGCAACCCTGACTTCCTGCCCGCCAAGATCATAGCTGCCATTTTTAAGGCATTTCGCTCGCATTGAGTCGGTGATTAAAATGACTCCATCCGTCCCTTTGGCGCGAATTGATAAATCGAGCATTTCGGGAACGACATGGATTCCATCTGCAATCATCTCGATTTTCAACTCGTTAAAAAGCAGGGCGGCACCGGCGACGCCTGGATCTCGATGATGCATCCCGCGCATGCCATTGAATAAATGGGTCACATGGGTAGCGCCTGCCTTAACGGCTTCAGACATCTGTCCGTAGGTGGCATCCGAATGGCCAACCGAGGCGATGACACCATTTTCAGCAAGGTATGCAATAAGCTCGCAGCCATTTTCTTTTTCCGGAGCGAGTGTCACGAGCCTGATATTATTGCCGGAAGCCTCCTGCATCCTCGCAAACAGCTCGAGATCAGGTGTGATGATGTGTTTTGCAGGCTGGGCTCCTTTGCGTGATTCATTGATGAATGGTCCTTCCAAATGGAGCCCGAGCACCTCGGCTTTACCTGGATTGTTATGATGTCTGATATAATCGCCAGCATTCTCCAGTGCTTTCGTTATTGCCTTTTGATCCTGGGTGATGGTCGTTGCCAGGAAGCTTGTTGTACCTTCCTCAGGCAAAATGGACGCCATTGTCGTTAGGGCTTCAGTGGTGGCATCCATTGTGTCGGCTCCGCCAGCACCGTGGATATGCACATCGATGAACCCTGGAACAACAGTGCTTTCCTCAGGGAGCTCGATGATCTCCGCCTGATGTTGGGGGAGGGAGGAGGCTAACCCTGTTTCAACAATCTTCCCATCCTTTATATAAATGTATCCTTTTTCAATCATGCCATCTTCCGTTAAGATTCTGGCATTGACTAGCAATAAATCATTCATTCTATATCACCTGAAAGTTATGTCCTAGTTCTTCATTTCTTTACCCTCTGTTACTTAATATTATACAAATACCTATAGGGGTTGTCTATACCGCGGTAGATTATGCAAGATAATTCCAAGGTGGTATAGACAATGTTATTTTGCGCTTCCTTTGTAAAAATCACTGATTGCATCTCTCAGGTAGCCATCATGCTTTTCCAGTAGTTCTCTGACCTTAGTTCCCCTGAGTCCTGTCGTGATTTGCAGGATGGCGGCTTTCGTATGGTAATTTTGCTCCTTGATTGCCGTTCTTGCTTCCTCATCAGAAGCACCGCTTGCCATCTTGACGATATTGACAGCGCGGTTATGTAGTTTTTCGTTCGTCATCTGGACATCAACCATCAGGTTGCCATACACTTTGCCCAGCTTGATCATTGAAGCGGTGGAGAGCATGTTCAGGACCAGCTTCTGTGCAGTACCAGCTTTCATCCTAGTGGAACCGGTAATGACTTCCGGACCGACGACTGCGGAAATGGTGTGGTCGGAGATTTTCTCCATTTCGGAATCCTTGCTGCAAACGACAGATACAGTCAGGGCACCGATTTCCTTAGCGTACTCCAGTGCACCAATCGTATAAGGTGTGCGACCGCTGGCAGCGATTCCGACAACGATGTCTTCCTCTGTTAGATTGATGTTTGCAAGATCAGCCTGACCCTGCTGTTTGTCATCCTCGACACCTTCAATTGCCTCGGTCATCGCTTCCTTGCCACCCGCAATTATTCCAACAACAAGCCCAGGATCGGTTCCGAACGTCGGAGGGCATTCGGAAGCATCGATGATTCCGAGTCGTCCGGAAGTCCCAGCACCGATATAGATCAGACGGCCGCCTTTTTTGAAGGAAGCGACAATCCTGTCAACGACCTCCGAAATGTTCGGAACCTGCCTTGCGAGCACGTTCGGAACGAGGGTGTCTTCCTGGTTGATGGAGGTAATGATTTCCTCTGTCGACATCAAGTCGATATTCATTGTTTTCGGGTTTTGCTGTTCTGTATTAAGCTTTGCGATTTCCATGTCCATCCCTCACAATAAATTGAAATTTTTGCCCTGCTTTAATTTCATCAAGCAAAGGCAAGTCTTCTTTGATAACTTTTCCGATGCAATTCACTTTTTCATCCTGTGGCAGGTCATTAACGGTTATTTGCAATTCGCCTGCATAGCGCCCGTATAGTTCATTATCGATGGTGATCGTCCCGCGTTTTCTTTCCTGCTGATTAGAAGGGAGGACACGTTTTTCTCCCATTGAGGCGAAGGAGCGTGATTCAACTGCTCTGATGACATCGCGAGCAGGATCCATCCTGTTTGTCAGAGTCTTTCTCAATAATTCGGAGTGCTCCGAGTTCTCAGCCTCAATCCGCAGCGGAATGATCTTTTCACCAAGGAAGGCTAGTAATTTCAGCTGCTCATCTGATGCAGCGTGATCTCCAATTAAGATTTTATCGGTAAAACAGGAGACCATTAGCTCTGCAGCAGCTAAATGGGGCAGATGGCCGCGATGCTTTTCAATTGTTGGGAGACCAGCAAACACCGGCCCGCGCAAGTCCTTGTCCCCAGGAACGAAAGCCATTGTCGTAATGCCAAATGAGCGGAGCGTGTTATTTCTCTCAATCAGAAACTCCTTGTCCAACCCCGTTTCAGGCCTTGGGTAAAAATTGTGCCATGCTTCGACGTTCTCGGTATTTAAACCAGCATCGATCCAGGCCAAAAGTTCTTCCTTGGTTATCGTGCTGGCGTTTATTCCTATCTTCATTTTATTCGAAAGCTCCACGATCTGCTGTGATGTGAATCCATAATCAGCCCTGATACCTGATAGTCCCCAATCTAGCAGCTCATCATACTGATCCCAGTCCAAACCAAGGTAATCCAATGAGCGGGGTGAGACATCCGCCATCAGCTCCATTTTGTGTTTTTTTGCAAGTTCTCCAAGCTTTTGTAAAAGTTCTTTATACTCAGCTGGATTATCTTCAGGAATATGTAAGGAAGTGAAAATCGATTTAAGTCCGTGTTGAGCTGCTTTTTCAATCCAGGCAGCATTTTTCTCCATCAAATCCTTGTTCAAATATACGGAAATGCCAAGCATGGGCAATCCCTCCAATCAAAACAGATTAATAGAAAAGAAGAAAGGAGGAAAATAGCTCTCCTCCTTTTCTTTATTTGCATTCTAGATCCCTTTTGCCATTTCTTCCTTGAAGCCAAACGTCCAGGTGAAGATGAATCCGAATACGTAGGCAATCAGAAGTCCAAGCAAGTAGAGCAGTATTTGATTTGTATGGACAAGGAATACAAGAGGGATACCGGAAACGCCGATGGCAATCGTTGCAATCTTAAAGAATGCCTGGAATGCTCCGCCAACTGCTGCCCCTAAACAGGCAGTGATGAATGGACGGCCAAGCGGCAGGGTAACACCGAAAATAAGTGGTTCGCCGATGCCGAGCATACCTACTGGCAGCCCGCCCTTGATGACCTTTTTAAGTCTTTCATTCTTCGTCTTAAAGTAAATCGCGAATGCCGCACCAACCTGTCCTGCACCACCCATTGCGAGGATTGGCAGCAGCGGGTCATCACCAATCGTGTTGATCAATTCCATATGCACAGGAGTCAAGCCCTGGTGCAAACCTGTAACAACAAGAGGAAGGAATGTTCCGGCTAGGACCAATCCTGCCAGGATTCCGCCGACATCAAGAATTCCAAGCAAGCCCTTGGTGATCAAATCGGAAATCCATCCGCCAACAGGCTGAAGCACGAATAGTGTAGCAATACCAGTAATCAATAATGATAGAGTAGGAGTAATGATGATATCCAAAGAAGACGGAACGAATTTACGGATCCGTTTTTCAAGCATCGCAATAAAAACTGCAGCAAGCATAACGCCGATCAATCCACCACGGCCAGGGACTAGTGCTTCGCCAAACAATGTGATGTTTGCCAGACCCGGGTTGATGATCAGGATACCAGCAGCACCGCCAAGAGCAGGTGAGCCTCCAAATTCACGAGCAGTATTGATTCCGACAAACACACCAAGATAACTGAAGATACCCCAGCCGATCAGGTTAAGAATCTGGATCAGTGACGATTCAGGGTCCGCGCCAGAACGGACAATAACATTCGTAATCCCAGCAATCAAACCTGAAGCGACAATCGCTGGAATCAGCGGAATGAAAATGCTGGCGATTCTGCGCAGGAATAGCTTGAACGGAGTCGCATTTTTCTTGTTAAGTTCGTCCTTGGTACGGCCGGCAAGTCCTTCGAAAGGATCCGGGTCGGACTCGTCTACTAGACTGGCAGTCTTCCCGGTAATCTCAGAAACTTCATTGGCCACTTTGGTGACAATTCCAGGTCCCAAAATAATCTGCAATGTCTCTTCTTCCACGACACCGAGCACGCCATCAGTTTTCTTGATGCCGGCGATATCCACTTTACTGTAGTCAACCGGCTTGACGCGCAGGCGGGTCATGCACGAAGCAACATCAGCAATATTGTCCGCGCCGCCAAGCTGCTCAAGTATCTCTCTTGCCAGGCGTTCTTCATTACGCATGGTGTTTCCCCCTCTTATTGTAAAATAGTCAGAAAAGAATGAATTCGCTTACAAAATGATGATAACAAGTCTACTGTATAGTTGTCTATACCTTTTATGAAAAATATAGCTTTGGTACTAGCAGGAAGAGTGGATAATACCAATTTAGATGATCTCAGGAAACTCAGCTTGTTTTTTGTCTCCTTATATTTGGTTCTTCTTAAAAAAGTGCTAAAATAAAAGGTATTGTTATCATGTGGGAAATTAACGTTCTAATAAAGGAGGAACTTCATTGCCAAAAGTCCGTACTAAAGACATCATCAAGAAATTTGACATGGAATTGATCAGTGGAGAGGAAGGAATCAATCGTCCGATCACCACGACTGACATTTCAAGACCAGGACTAGAAATCGCTGGTTATTTTGAATATTATCCTGCAGAGCGATTGCAGCTTCTTGGAAAAACAGAGCTTACCTTCTTTGAAAAATTGAACCCTCGCGACAGGGCAGAGCGGATGGAAAAGCTTTGTACAGATATTACGCCAGGAATCATTGTCACAAGAGACATGGAGGTTCCTGTTGAACTGGTCGAGGCAGCCGAAAGGGAATCAGTACCTCTCTTGCGTTCGAAGCAAAAAACAACTCGGCTCTCGAGTCATCTGACTAACTATCTAGAAAGCAAACTGGCACCGACGACTGCAGTCCATGGAGTACTTGTTGATCTGTATGGGATCGGCGTCCTAATCACGGGAAAAAGCGGTGTCGGTAAAAGTGAAACCGCGCTTGAATTGGTAAAGAGGGGACACCGTCTAGTAGCAGATGACTGTGTTGAAATCCGCCAGGAGGATATCGGGACTCTGGTCGGGAACTCACCTGATCTAATTGAGCACCTTCTGGAGATCCGCGGCGTAGGCATCATCAATGTGATGACGCTGTTTGGTGCTGGTGCCGTACGTTCACATAAACGAATTTCCCTGATCATTGACCTAGAGATTTGGGATCAGAAAAAATCTTACGACAGACTGGGCTTAGATGAAGAGAAGATGAAGATTCTCGACACCGATATCACCAAGCTGACAATTCCCGTCCGTCCAGGCCGAAACCTCGCTGTCATTATCGAGGTAGCAGCAATGAACTTCAGGCTGAAGCGCATGGGCGTCAATGCAGCCGAACAATTCACCAACAGGCTGTCCGACGTCATCGAAGACGGTGACCATGACGAACATTAAGTAGTAAAGTACTTTATAAATAACTGCGGCACTCGCAGTTTCACGAAAAATATTCTTAATCAAACGTTTGATTAAGAACAGCCAAAGTGCTGGTACGATTGATTTTTATATAGAAAAAGGGGAAATGACATGGAAAAGAATATTCAGCCAATCGACCCGATTGCTTTTTCGCTTGGGCCGATCGAGGTGCACTGGTATGGCGTTATCATTGGACTTGGAATTGCGCTCGCATTATGGATTGCCATGCGTGAAGGAGAACGCCGCGGTCTGCCAAAGGATATCTTTGCGGATCTGATGCTCTGGGCGATTCCAATCGCAATACTATCTGCAAGGCTTTACTATGTAATCTTCCAATGGGAGTATTACGCACAGTATCCAGGCGAGATTTTCAAAGTTTGGAATGGGGGCATCGCGATTCACGGTGCATTGATCGGTGCTGTTGCCACCACTTATTTCTTTACGAAGTCCAGGAATGTTTCTTTCTGGAAGCTGGCCGATATCGCAGCTCCTAGCATCATCCTAGGACAGGCAATCGGACGCTGGGGCAACTTCATGAACCAGGAAGCGCATGGCGGAGAAGTAACAAGGGCGTTCTTGGAAAACCTGCACCTGCCAGAGTTCATCATCAACCAGATGTATATTAATGGAACATATTATCATCCAACGTTCTTATATGAATCGATCTGGAATTTGCTAGGTTTCATCCTGCTCATGTCATTGCGCAGAGTCAACCTTGGACGCGGGGAGATTTTCCTCAGCTATGTCATCTGGTACTCAATCGGCCGCTTCTTTGTTGAAGGAATGCGGACTGACAGCTTGATGCTGACGGAATCATTGCGAATTGCCCAGACAATCTCAATCGCGTTGATTGTTTTTGCAATCGGCTTATGGATTTTCAGAAGAGTCAAAGGTTATTCGAAAGTGCTATACTTAGAGAACTAGAATTTCGGATTACTAAAAAAGAAGCCCTATAAATAAAATGAACTAAGGCTAAAAAATGGGAGAGATGCTTCGATGGGTTCTACATTGAAAAGAGGGTTGATGGTTGGCTTGAATACGACTTGGGCGCTCGGGAAAGTCATTTTCCCTGTCACCCTGATTGTTTCAATCCTTCAATATACACCTGTCCTGCCGTGGATAATCAAATTGATTACGCCGTTGATGTCGTTGCTCGGTTTGTCTGGTGATGCGGCGATTCCGCTTGTCATCGGGAACTTCCTTAATTTATACGCGGCCATCGGAGCAATCCTGACGCTTGATTTGACGGTAAAAGAAGTCTTCATCATTGCGGTGATGCTGAGCTTTTCACATAATATGCTTGTTGAATCGAGTGTAGCTCTCAAGGTGGGCGTCAAGCTGTGGGTTATCGTCCTCGTCCGCCTCGGGCTTGCGTTCATATCTGCGGTGGTAATCAATCTTGTTTGGAACGGCGGTTCTGAAATCGCACAATATGGTATGGTCCCTTCTAAAAGTGAAGAGGTCTCTGGATGGGGAGCGATTTTGCTTGAAGGCATCACTAAGGCAGGAGTCGGTATATTCCAGCTGGCGATCATCGTCATCCCGCTGATGGTCGTCGTGCAAATCATGAAGGATAAGCAATGGCTTGCCGTTTTTTCAAGATGGATGGCGCCGGTTACAAGAGCGCTTGGCATGAAGGAGAACACCTCGACGACAATGGCAGCCGGCCTGCTGATCGGGCTTGCGTACGGCGCAGGCGTGATGATCCAGGCAGTCAAGGAGGATGGAGTAAGCAAAAAGGATGTCACGCTTGCATTCATTTTCCTTGTTGCCTGCCACGCAGTCATTGAAGATACATTGATTTTCATTCCGCTTGGCATTCCAGTCCTGCCGCTGTTATTGATCCGCCTTGGTGTGGCGATATTATTGACGATAACAGTTGCGATGATCTGGAACCGCGCGGACATTGCAAAAAGAAAGGAAGCAGTATATGAGCAATAAAATAGATACGGTCCTGTTCGATCTTGACGGGACTCTGATTGATACAAACGAACTGATTATTTCATCTTTTCTCCATACAATGGAAACCTATTATCCCGGCCAATACAAACGGGAGGATGTCCTTCCGTTTTTGGGGCCGTCTCTTCAGGATACGTTCCAGCCAATGAATCCTGAAGGCTACGAAGAAATGATCACCACTTACCGGACTTATAACCTGGCTAATCACGACCTATTGGTAAAAGGATTCGAGGGAGTGTATGAAACGGTCCGAACGTTGAAGGAGAGCGGTTTCCATTTAGGAATCGTTACGACGAAGCGTTCGGATGTAGTCCAGATGGGCTTGAAGCTTACCGGATTGGACGAGTTTTTCGAGGTTGTCGTCGCGCTTGACCACGTCAAAAAAGCGAAGCCGGATCCTGAGCCACTTTTAAAAGCATTGGACATGCTTGGTTCCACTCCTGAACGTGCCATCATGGTCGGCGATAACCACCACGATATCCTCGGCGGTAAAAATGCCGGCACGAAGACAGTAGGCGTTGCCTGGTCCATTAAGGGAAGAGAGCATCTTGAGCAGTACAATCCAGATTACATGTTAGAGAACATGGCTGATCTCCTGCCAATCTTGGGAGTATAGCATGAGAAGGACGACTCGTTATCGAGTAGAAGGAGCAAACTCGCTCTGGCACGTGTATAAAACCGTCCCGTTCTGGAAGGTCGTTAAAAATTTCGTCGTCATCCAGGTGGCGCGCTACACGCCATTTCTCGGCATGAAAAACTGGCTTTACCGCAAATTTTTGCAAATGAACGTCGGCGACCAGACATCTTTTGCGTTAATGGTCATGCTCGACGTCATGTTCCCGGAAAAAATCTCCGTTGGCCGCAATACGGTCATTGGCTATAACACAACCATCCTGGCGCATGAATACTTGATCAAGGAATACCGCCTCGGCGACGTCGAGATCGGCAGCGAAGTCATGATCGGGGCCAACTCCACGATCATGCCAGGCATCAGGATCGGTGACGGCGCCATCGTCTCCGCCGGAACACTCGTCCACAAAGACGTCCCAGCAGGGGCCTTTGTCGGCGGCAACCCAATGCGGGTCATCTATACGAAGGAAGAACTGGCACAACGCTGGGCTGATGATGAGATTTACGGAAAAGCACCAACAAAGTAAAAGCGAAGCGGATTTCACTCCGTTTCGCTTTTTTTGTTTTGGGAATTATCTGGATGTGGTCGAATTATTGCGTAATGTGGTCGAAATATCTCCAAAAGTGGTCGATAAAATCAAAAATCCGCCAATATAATTCAAAATGTGGTCGAAATAATTTGTTTTTCGCCAATAAAAATATTTTTCATCTAAAACAGGCTGCTGGCAACACTCAATTTGGCAGGGAATTCACCCTTTATCGCTTCTGATGTTCCAGATTGCCATTTTGCCTCTACTTATAAGGAAATTCTGAATAACAATAGATGGTTTCGTCTGCAAACTCGTTTGCTTCACGGAAGGAGCATGTCTTAATACCAATCTTCCTGGCGGGAATCAGGTCTGTGCTTTGGTCGCCGACAGCTAGATCCAAACCATATCGATCATGCAGGTACTGGTACGCATGGATATCCGGCTTTAACGAATAGCCATCATCGGCAGGGCAAATCACTTCCTCGAAAAATTGGCCGAGCTCCCAGTGTTCCAGCAGCTCTTCTGTTGAGCGCCGATTGCGATGGGTCACGAGTACATTTGCGTCCGAGGCAGACAATACATCTTTTACAAACGGGAAAAGCGGTTTCCGATCATTTGGCAAAGTGCGTTCAATTTCGCGGAATTCAGTTACCATATTTTTATCGACTCTGTAAAAATCATATGCGGTACCATATTTCAGATGGGGAAGGACTTCTTCATACGGCAGGTCTTTTTTCGCAACGACCGTGAACGCCTCCACCAATGTCGGCCATGTATCAAGTATTGTCCCGTCGAGATCCCAGAGGATTTTCATTGCACCCAGCCTCCTTATATATTGGGAAACGTTTAACACCAACTCTTGTCGCCGCTTCCACTTTTCTGATTGCCACCATTCTACCAGCCTTATTTTAAAAAGCAAACATGAACAGCTAATGGTTGACGGATAATAAAAGGAACGATAAAATACATATAACTTCATCTTGTTACCATATTAGCGAACTAAAGTATTTAGATAATTAAGACATAGCATGTTAGGGTAAAGAGATAATTACACCAGCAACGAAGAGGGTGAAAGCAATGAGCAGATTATTCATGTTTGAAAAGCCGCTTGGCATGCGGGACACACTTCCGGAATTATATGAAGCAAAGGAAAAAGTCCGCAGCTCAATTGAAAGAGAAATGAAGCAATGGGGTTTCCAATTCATTGAGACACCTGCGCTCGAATATTACGAAACAGTCGGGACTGCATCAGCCATCCTTGATCAGCAGCTGTTCAAGCTGCTGGATCAGCAGGGGCATACGCTTGTATTGCGTCCCGATATGACCGCGCCGATTGCCAGGGTTGCAGCTTCGAAATTATTCAAGGACCAGGTTCCATTAAGATTGGCCTATTCTGCAAATGTTTACCGTGCCCAGCAGCGTGAAGGTGGCAGGCCGGCGGAATTTGAGCAGATTGGTGTCGAGTGTATTGGCGACGAGTCCGTCAGTGCTGATGGCGAAATGATTTCGCTGGCGATTTCCTCGCTGAAAAAAGCTGGGCTGGAACAGTTTCAGCTTTCAGTTGGGCATGTTGGCTTCGTCAATGAATTGTTCGTCCAAATTCTTGGCACTGAGGAACGAGCCAGGGAACTGACGAAATTTTTATATGAGAAAAATTATGTTGGATATCGTGAGCATGTCAAATCACTGCCGCTATCATCAATCGATTCTCAAAGACTTCTGGCTTTCCTGGAACTGCGCGGCGGTCCGGAAGTGATTGGCAAGGCATCCGAATTGGTCGAGAACGGAAAAGGCAGAGCGGCACTTGATGAATTGAAGCTGCTCTGGGAGATCATCGAAGACTTTGGTGAAAGCGACCGAATCAAATTTGACTTAACAATTGTCAGCCACATGAGCTATTATACAGGCATTTTATTTGAGGTTTACGCAGGAATGGTCGGCTTCCCAATCGGCAATGGGGGCCGCTATGACAGATTGCTCGAGAAATTCGGAAAATCGACAGGGGCAACAGGATTTGCGATCAGGCTCGACCGACTGCTTGAAAGTATTGGCAACCTAGGTGAACCCGAGCCGGTCACTTGCATTCTTTTCAGCCCTGAACGTAGAAAAGAGGCTTACCAGCTTGCAGTACAGCGCAGGGACGATGGGGAACGGGTAATCCTCCAGGACATCAGCTCCGTACGCAATCTTGATGCTTGCTCCGATACGTTTGCTAATGTCGTTTACCTTGTTGGGAAGGAGGGAGTGCAGTGAATGAACAACTGACCATCGCTATGCCAAAGGGCAGGATTTTTACCGAAGCAGTTGATCTGTTGCGCAACGCTGGCTTTGATTTGCCTCCTGAATTTGATGATTCCCGCAAGTTGATTATCGACGTAGAAGAAGAGAATTTCCGATTCATCTTAGCGAAGCCGATGGATGTGGCTACATATGTTGAACATGGTGTCGCGGATCTCGGGATTGCCGGAAAGGACGTGCTTCTTGAGGAAGAACGTGATGTGTATGAGCTGCTGGATTTAAAAATCAGCGGCTGCTATCTTGCCGTCGCCGGACTTCCGGATACAAAAATGAATGATGTCGCCCCGAAAATCGCGACGAAGTACCCGAATATCGCTGCTGCCTATTTTCGTGAACAGGGCGAGCAAGTCGAAATTATTAAATTGAACGGATCAATCGAGCTTGCGCCATTAATCGGGCTAGCCGACAGGATTGTTGACATCGTTTCAACCGGAAGAACTTTGAAGGAAAATGGTCTTGTTGAGTACGAAACGATTACAAACGTGACTTCTAGGCTGATTGTTAATCCAGTCAGCTACCGAATCAAGGATGAGCGGATTAGTGAGCTGGTTAAAAGACTGAACGAAGTGATATAGATTGTGAATCTGAAAGGATATGATTCCCGATGGATATTTTACAGATAGATGGAAGCTTGTCATTAAAAAGGACCGTTGATGGCGGAACGGAAGAGCAGCGCAAAGCCGTACAGAACATTATCGCGGAAGTACGGGCTTCTGGCGATCAGGCGCTCAGGACCTTTACCGAAAAATTTGATTCTGTTGTGCTAGATGAATTTCTTGTGACAGAATATGAAATTTCTGAAGCCTATAAAAATGTCAGCAGTCAGCTGGTGGAGATCATTACTGAGGCAGCTGCCAATATACGTAACTACCATGAAAAACAGCTTCGGCCTTCATGGATGACGACTGAGGAAAATGGCACGATGCTGGGCCAGAAGGTGACACCGCTCGATTCTGTTGGTGTCTATGTGCCGGGTGGAACGGCAGCATATCCGTCCTCGGTATTAATGAATGTCATTCCGGCAAAAACCGCGGGTGTCGAACGGATCGTGATGGTATCCCCGCCAGGCCGGGACGGGAAGCTTCCGGCAGGCGTGCTCGTTGCCGCCGACATCGCCGGGGTAAAAGAGATCTATAAAATCGGCGGAGCCCAGGGAATTGCAGCGCTGGCATATGGAACTGAAACAATCAAGCCAGTCGATAAAATCACTGGACCGGGAAACATTTATGTCGCTCTCGCCAAGCGCGAAGTTTTCGGGGATGTCGCGATTGATATGATCGCTGGGCCAAGCGAGATTGGCATCCTTGCAGACGAAACGGCACGCGCTAATGAAATTGCCGCCGACCTGCTTTCGCAGGCCGAGCATGACCCGCGGGCATGTGCGGTTTTAGTGACAACATCCCAAACACTTGCAGCTGACGTTCAAAATGAAGTCTATAAGCAGCTTTCACAATTGCCGAGAAAAGAAATCGCCACGCAGGCAATCGAAAATTTCGGGGCGATTTATGTGGCGGCTGATATGGATGAGGCCGTTGCCGCCATCAACCAGCTTGCACCGGAACATCTTGAAGTCGTCACAGAGAATCCGATGGAGCTACTCGGTAAGATAAAGCACGCCGGCGCGATTTTCCTGGGGAGATACAGTTCCGAGCCTGTAGGTGACTACTTCGCCGGACCGAACCATGTCCTGCCGACAAACGGGACAGCGCGCTTTTCAAGCCCGTTGAGCGTCGAGGATTTCCAAAAGAAATCCAGCATCATCCTTTACAGTGAAAAAGCGATGAACGATAACGGAGCAAAAATCGCCGAGTTCGCAAGGCTTGAAGGGTTGGAAGCCCACGCCCGGGCCGTAGAAGCAAGACTGAGATCGTGATTAAAGCATATGGAGGGAAAGCTCATGGAACGCACCGCAACGGTAAAAAGGTATACAAATGAAACAAAAATAGATTTGGATTTTAGCATCGATGGCGAAGGAAAAACAGAACTGGAAACTGGAGTGCCTTTTCTTTCCCATATGCTCGATTTATTCGCGAAGCATGGCCAGTTCGATTTGAAGGTGGATGCTAAGGGAGATGTTGAGGTGGATGGCCACCATACAACTGAAGATATTGGCATCTGCATTGGACAGGCGCTTCGCGAAGCACTTGGCGATAAAAAAGGAATCAAACGCTATGGAAACGCATTTGTCCCAATGGATGAAGCCCTGGCGCAGGTCGTCGTTGATCTTAGCAACCGCCCGCACCTCGAAATGCGCGCGGAATTCCCTGCCCAGCAGGTTGGCACTTTCGATGTCGAGCTAGTCCACGAATTCCTATGGAAGCTTGCGCTTGAAGCAAGAATGAACCTGCATGTCATCGTCCACTACGGAAAAAATACTCATCACATGATTGAAGCAGTATTCAAAGCTCTTGGCCGCGCGCTTGATGAAGCAACGACCATCGACCCGCGGGTAAAAGGCGTTCCTTCAACGAAAGGGATGTTGTAAGGGGGCGGTAAACGTAGTACTAAAGGGGTGTTGTAAGGGAATCTCTAAGGGTATTATAAGAGACACGATTATTCAATTTGAAGAAGTATGAAGCTCTTATGCTCCTGGTAGGGAAAGAAAGCCAGCACTCTGTAAAAGGAAGGAAGTTAACTCATGATAGGCATCGTCGATTACGGCATGGGCAATCTGTTCAGCGTAAGTAAAGCGCTCGAACGGCTTGATGCGCCATACTTTATCTCACAATATAAGGGCAATTTGATGGATGCAGATGCACTGCTCGTCCCCGGCGTCGGTTCATTCCGTGATGCGATGGAAATATTGGACCGCACAGGATTGACTGAGCTGATCCACGCTTTTGCCGCTACCGGCAAGCCTGTGCTCGGAATCTGCCTGGGCATGCAGCTGCTGTTTGAAGAAAGCACGGAAAATGGCCAGACGAAGGGTTTGAACCTGCTGCCTGGAAAAGTGGAGCGTTTTACCGGCCAGACGGCAGAAGGGGAAAACTATAAGGTACCGCATATGGGCTGGAACAAGCTTCGTTTTACCGGAGAGTCTCCTTTACTCACATCACTAGAAGAAGATTATGTGTACTTTGTCCATTCCTATTATGTAAAAACGAATGAGCCGGAAGTTCTGGTAGCAGTCGGTGATTATTATGATGTAGAAGTACCGGCCATCGTAGGCCGGAACAATATCTATGGGATGCAGTTCCATCCGGAAAAAAGCAGTGATATCGGAATGGCCTTGCTCCGCAATTTTGCTAACCTTGCAACAGAAAGGAAGACAGAAGAATGAAATTCACAATCTACCCGGCAATCGACATGCGCGGCGGAAAATGCGTAAGGCTGCTGCAAGGCGATTATGACAAGGAAACTGTATATGGAGATTCTCCTTTTGAAATGGCGAAGAAATTCGCTGATGAAGGTGCAGAGTGGATTCACATGGTCGACCTCGATGGCGCACGGGATGGCAGGCGGGTCAACGACAAATTTGTCATCCAGGCTGCCCAGGAGCTTGGTGTAAACATCCAGATCGGCGGCGGCATCCGAAGTGAAGAGGATATCAATCACTATCTTGAAAACGGAGTTACCCGTGTCATCATCGGGAGCATTGCCGTTTCCAAGCCAGAGTTCGCCGAGGAAATGGTCAGGAAATACGGCGGGAAAATCGCAATCGGGCTTGATGCGAAAAACGGATTTGTGGCGACACATGGCTGGATAAACACTTCCGAAGTGAGTGCTGTCGAGCTTGGGAAAAGATTCGCTGATGCCGGAGCGGAGACTTTCATTTTTACCGACATCGCAACAGACGGCACTCTTGCAGGGCCGAACGTGGAGGCAACCCGCCAGCTTGCATTGGAAACGGGCAAAAGTGTCATCGCTTCCGGCGGTGTCAGCTCGCTTGATGATTTAGCCGCTCTTCGACAGTTGAGTGATGATGGGGTCAGCGGTGCGATTGTTGGCAAGGCCATTTATGAAGGCCGTTTTTCGGTAAATTCTGCGTTGGAAGCGGGTGGTGCCTGATGCTAAGTAAACGGATCATTCCCTGTCTTGATGTAAAAGAAGGCCGCGTCGTAAAAGGAGTGCAATTTGTGCAGCTTCGCGATGCCGGCGATCCTGTCGAACTAGCGCGCTTTTATGATGAGCAAGGAGCCGATGAGCTCGTATTCCTTGATATATCAGCTTCCGTTGAAGGAAGGAAGACGATGGTGGAGGTAGTCAGGGAAGTAGCATCAGAGCTGGCAATCCCGTTCACAGTCGGAGGAGGCATCAACACACTTGAGGATATGAAGAGGATGCTCCGTTCAGGTGCTGATAAAGTTTCCTTGAATACTGCGGCTGTCAACAATCCGAAATTAATCTCAGAAGGATCCGATTTCTTTGGTGCCCAGTGCATCGTCGTCGCCATCGATGCAAAATACGACCCAGAACTCGGATCATGGCGGGTTTATACCCATGGCGGCCGGACGCCGACCGACTGGGAAGTCATTGAATGGGCAAGGGAGGCTGTCCGCCTCGGAGCAGGGGAAATCCTGCTGACAAGCATGGACAGTGACGGCGAAAAGAAAGGCTTCGACTTAGCCTTGACCCGTGCAGTGAGTGAAGCGGTCACAGTCCCGGTCATTGCCTCGGGCGGTGCCGGAAACGCGGACCATTTCGCCGACGCTTTTAACGAAGGAAAAGCAGATGCTGCACTGGCTGCATCGATTTTCCACTACCGAGAAACCTCTGTTAAAGAAGTGAAATCCCATCTCCGTGAAAAAGGAGTGACCGTAAGATGAAAATAGAAGAATTGAAGTTTGATGAAAACGGCCTGATTACTGCAGTCGTCCAGGATGCAGCAACACGTGAGGTCCTGACTGTTGCATATATGAATGAAGAATCCCTAGGCAAGTCACTTGAAACACGAGAAACCTGGTTTTACAGCCGTTCCCGGCAGGAACTCTGGCACAAAGGCGCAACGAGCGGCAACACCCAAAAGATCGTTGAGTTGAAATACGACTGTGACGGAGACGCTCTCGTGGTGCTCGTGGAACCAGCCGGACCGGCATGCCATACAGGCGCAGTAAGCTGTTTTTCGGAAAGTCTCTTGGAGCGTCCTGCTGATCAGCTTGCTTCACTGAGCGATTTTGCCGTTATGCTACAGCTGGAAAAAACAATCCGCAAACGAGAACAGGAAATGCCGGAAGGCGCCTACACCACCTACTTATTCGAAAAAGGCGTCGACAAGATTTTGAAAAAAGTCGGTGAAGAAGCATCGGAAGTCATTATCGCCGCCAAAAACCGCGACCCAGAAGAGTTGAAGTGGGAAGTAGCAGACCTGCTTTACCACCTAATGGTCCTGTTGCAGGAACAGAAGCTGCCGCTAAAAGAAGTATTGGCAGTGTTGGATAAAAGGAAGAAGCCCAGCGCAGAAGAGTAGTATTGCGCTGGGTTTTTTCTGCCATAAATTAATCAAGGCTGTTTTCGTAAAGATTGTTGTTAAAATCTTAAAGCCGATTTTAACGTAATATAAAGCCATTTTGCAGGTCGGTATTAAATTTGCATGCTCTTTTCTCATATAAAGAATCAACTTTTCGGAGAAAAATAGGGCATTCAATACAATTTTGTAGTCAAAAGCAACAAAGTTTGAGAAAAGAGCTTTAATCAAAGAAGCTTTTGCCCGGGAAGTAGGTGCGCCCTTTGGTTGTGCCGTCAAACGTGAGATTCATAGAAGATAGCAGGCGTTTCGCAGTAGAAGGAGATCTGACTTTCATGAATTCTCGGAATTGCTTGCTAGTAATAGAAGGGCCGTAAATAAGGAAGTAATCCCTCAATGCCTGAATATGGGCATCCGCAGTTTGATGTCCACAGCTATAACAAGTCCATTTACCCTGGCGGTAGTCCAATCCGAATGCCTCGCAGGCAGGGCACTGCACACCCTTAACCATTTTATCAAATGGCAGGTTCATTGATTTTGGTTCTGGAACCAGTGGTTCGTGCGCCTTTATTAAATGTCTGGCGATTTTCTTCATTTCATTTTTTGAAAGGAGGGATTGGGTATGTTCTTGATAGAGAGGAGGAATCTTGAAGGCGACATTCGCTGATCTGAAGACTCTATAACTAACCTCCTTGTCATTGGTTGGATTTTTAATGATGGCCTGTGAATTGCTAATAGCAACAAGGTTTTCTATTGGTGGAGGTGTAATATGATGTTTTTTAAGAAAGGCTTTTAATTGAGCTGCCTGGATTTTTGTCTGGAGAATCGGGTCGGGAAAAACTTCTTCTATATCGTTCTGTATACGAATCAGCTGATTGAATTCGGGAAGGAAAATGAGCGTTCCAGCGTAATTTTTGGAATCGATGATGAGGAGAAAATAAGGGGTAATGATGAGGGTATCGATTTGGAAATGGGTGCTATTGATCGGAATCCTTAAATCAGGCAAAATCACCATTTCGGAATGGTCAATTTGCTCTAGAAAGTAATCCAGCGTCTTTTCTCCTTTGTACCCTGCCCGTTTTCGGTAAAGTTTCTTCTCGAACTCCGCTTTTTTGAAGTCATCAGGAGGGAAACGCCTTACTATGGCTTCCAAAATCATGATTTCTTTAGGATATTCTCTTGTTTTTCCTATCAAGTTCTATCACTCCTTAAAAATTCTAACTCATATATTCGATTTCAGCACTGAAAATCCCTCTTTTAAAAGTACAGATTAATTATATTGGCGAAAAACAAATTAATTCGATCACTTTTTGGATTAATTTGGCGGATTTTTAATTTTTTCGACCACATTTAAAGATTATTCGACCACTTTTCCCGATAATTCGACCAACCGCTAAAAAACTACACTTTTTAACCAATTGGATACACTCCCCACACCACAATTTCAAATCCACACCTTCTCGAACACTCTGTCCGTATGTTATACTACATTAGTTAAAGTTGCTTCGATAAAACACTGTATGTGTATTCTTATACAAACCAAAGGTTCAAAGGATATAGTTTTACTAAAATATAAATGGAGGATCATATGGGAAAAGACTCTAAAGCGATGAAGCAAAAAGGTCAATTGCTGTCATTTGTTCCTACTGGTGAATATTACTTCACCAAAGGGGTCAAGGCTTTCCACAGGCGGGACCTAAAAAAGGCTGAAAAGTATTTCCAGCGTGCGATGCATCTTGAGCCTGGCGAGCCGATGATTGTTTGCCAACTGGCGATCGTGCAGTCGGAGCTGGGTGAATATCAGCAGTCTAACCGTCTTTTGCACTTGGTCCTCGAAGAACTTGATGAAAACATGACAGAATGCCACTATTTCTTAGCGAATAACTACGCTCATTTGGGCTTGTTCCGTGATGCGTTCAGGCATGCTAATCTTTATATGGAATTGAATGAAGATGGTGAGTTCGCCGAGGACGCGAGCGATCTGCTTGAACTTCTCACGATGGAAGCGGAAGAGATGGATGAGGATTATTATGAAGAGGATGACCTGATCGTCAAGCAGGAGGAAGCGCGCAATCACCTTGAATCCGGCGAATTCCCAAAGGCGATCGAGATTTTCCAGGAAGTCATCGAGGAGTATCCAGAATATTGGTCAGCTTACAATAACCTGGCGCTGGCGTATTTTTACCTTGGTGAGACCGTTAAGGCTCGTGACATCCTGAATGATGTTCTGCAACAGAATCCCGGCAACCTGCATGCATTGTGCAATGCCCTCGTGTTCGCGCATTATCAGGGACAGGAGAAAGAAGGCCAGGATCTTAAGGCCTCTCTTGAAAAAATCCACCCGATCCACGTGGAGCACCAGTTCAAGCTTGGCGCGACATTTGCGCTTGTCGGTGAATACGAACTTGCTTACCGCTGGCTGAAAAAGCTGCAAAAAACAGGTTTTGAAGGCGACGGTGCTTTCTATTACTGGCTGTCTCATGCTTCTTATTTTACCGGCAGAGAAAATACAGCACGGAATGCCTGGAAAAAGGTACTCGAGTTCAGTCCTGAAAAAGAGGGAATGGAGCCGTGGGCAGACAAACCAGGCGTAAAGTTCGAAGCGCAGGTTTCGGCCATCCTGAACCAGTTGAACAGCGATTATCCAGAGGAGCGACTTTTTGCGCTATTCCTCACATCTGTTTCCGCGAAAAAGAAGGAAATTCTCGCAGCGGAGACATCAACGGATAAAATGACGGAAATGGAAAAATCGTATCTTGCGTATGTAACTTCCGGCAAACTAAGCAGTAAGGAAGAGGAAGTAAAGGGCGCGCATGAAACAGCAAAGCTCCTTTATGACCACCACCAGCCGATCGGCAATAATGAAGCTGGTGTCTACATCATGTGGTTCTCAGTTTTTGAACAGGCAGTTGAGGCTGGCTATGACTTCAAAAACAAAAAAGCATGGGCCGCAGCGGTTGATTATCTCTGGGATAAGTTAAGAAATATCAAGACATCAAAAGCAGCAGTAGCTAAAAAATACGGATTGTCTGTATCTACGCTATCCAAATATATAAATTTGGCAAACGAGTTTCTTCAGGAAGAAGACAGCATCTAAAAGGGTAAACTAAGTCCGAGCAATCGAGACGAGGTTTACCCTTTTCTCGTTTTTAAAGGCAGCTGTTTTCGTAAAATTGTTGTTAAAATCCTAAAGCCGATTTTAACGTATTATAAGGCCATTTTGCAGGTCGGTATTAAGTTTGCATGCTCTTTTCTCACAAAGGAGTCAATTTTGCGAAGAAAAGTAGGTCATTTAATTTTATCTTGTAGTCAAAAGCAAAAAAGTTTGAGAAAAGAGCCTTTTTTAAATATACAAAAGAGGGTATTGAAAAACTATATGTCAATTCCGTGAACTTAAGCATATTTTTGGACTATGCGTCACTTGTTTTATAGGATATGTTTAGGCAGGAAATACTAATTTCGAATGAAGACCGAAAATTAGCGGATTTTGATAAAAGGAGTTGTACACCATGTCAGAAGAGAAAATTTATGACGTCATTATTATCGGTGCCGGACCGGCTGGGATGACGGCTGCTGTTTATACATCACGTGCAAACTTGTCGACACTGATGCTTGAGCGCGGCGTGCCGGGCGGACAAATGGCAAATACAGAAGAAGTTGAAAACTATCCTGGTTTTGACCATATTCTTGGACCAGAGCTTTCAACTAAAATGTTTGACCACGCGAAAAAATTCGGTGCAGAATATGCTTACGGTGACGTAAAAGAAGTCATTGACAGCAAAGAATATAAAACAATTAAAGCCGGAAACAAAGAATACAAAGCACGTTCCATCATCATCTCTGCTGGTGCGGAGTACAAAAAGCTTGGCGTTCCTGGCGAGCAGGAGCTTGGCGGCCGCGGTGTTTCTTACTGTGCGGTTTGTGACGGCGCATTCTTCAAAAACAAAGAACTTGTTGTTGTCGGCGGCGGAGACTCAGCGGTCGAAGAGGGCGTTTACTTGACTCGCTTCGCTTCAAAAGTGACAATCGTTCACCGTCGCGATGAGCTTCGTGCGCAAAAAATCCTTCAGGATCGTGCATTTGCCAATGACAAAATTGATTTCATCTGGAATCACACTGTCAAGCAAATCAACGACAAAGATGGCAAGGTTGGCAGCGTAACGCTCGTTTCGACACAAGATGGTGCGGAAAAAGAATTCGCGGCTGATGGCGTGTTCATATACATCGGTATGGTTCCATTGACAAAGCCATTCGAAGGCCTTGGCATCACGAACAGCAACGGCTATATCGAAACAAACGAACAAATGGAAACGAAGGTACCGGGCATTTTCGCAGCTGGCGACATTCGTGAAAAAACACTTCGCCAAATTGTTACAGCAACTGGCGACGGCAGTATCGCGGCACAAAACGCTCAGCATTATGTCGAAGAATTGATGGAAGAATTAAAAGCAAACGCATAATACAAATGCCAAACCCGCTGGATATGATTCAGCGGGTTTTTCCAATCCGTTGGTAAAAACATCCCATCTCGGCATAAATTAACAAACCGTAATTATTTATTAATTCTCCTGTAACAGTAGTGAAACAATCATGGGGTATTATAGGAGTAGAAATTGACCCCCTTTTAAAAATATAATCCTTTGACGGCACAGGTTATCCTGTGCTCTTTTTTTTGCATAAAAATGAAACAGGCCATTGAAACGGATTATAACACCATACGCCAGCAAGAATTTAAATCTGCAGAATTCACTTACTCCTTAACAAAAATATCATCTTTGTATTCATTGTGGCGAAAAACTAAAAATAGTATAATGGAAAGAATAAAAGTTGAGCTAATTTGCAGGACTGTTTTTTTCTCAATGCTGCTTTTTTTTGATATTGATTAGAATCAAAAACAGCAGCCATTTCTGTGTAAAAAACGGCAAAGTATACGAAGATTTTTAAAAGCCTAGTTGGCCTACATATAAAGAGGTGGATTGGATGCAGCGAGTGACGAATTGTGTTTTAGTAAAAGATGATAAGATTTTGCTGCTGCAAAAGCCGCGCCGAAATTGGTGGGTGGCTCCAGGCGGAAAAATGGAACCAGGAGAAACCGTGAAGGATTCATGTGTCAGGGAATTTCGCGAAGAAACAGGAATTTACCTTCGTAATCCCCAAATCAAAGGGATTTTCACATTTGTCATCAAGGAAGATGATCAAGTCGTGTCTGAGTGGATGATGTTCACGTTCTACGCGACTGAGGCAGATGGCATCAATCTCGATGAATCGGAGGAGGGCACGATTTCCTGGCATGAGCTTGACGACATCAAAGACCTGCCAATGGCAGCGGGTGATTATCACATCTTAGAATATATGGTCCATGGACAAGGAATTATCTATGGCACTTTCACTTATACACCGGATTTTGAGCTGATCAATTACAGGCTCGATCCAAATTGATACGATTAATAACTTAATTTGCAGGGGGGAAAGAGAAATGAGTACCGGTTCAAGCACTGATACCCAGCTCGTGATTATAACAGGTATGTCTGGCGCAGGTAAAACCGTCGCCATACAGAGCTTCGAAGACCTTGGTTTTTTCTGCGTTGACAACCTGCCGCCAACACTGCTGCCGAAATTCCTTGAGCTAATGAAGGAATCTGGCACGAAAATGAACAAAGTGGCACTCGTCATGGATTTGCGCGGACGCGAATTTTTTGACTCACTATTCAAAGCGCTGGATGACCTGGCGGAAACTTCTTGGGTGACACCGCAGGTATTGTTCCTTGACGCGGATGATTCCACTCTTGTGCGCCGCTATAAAGAAACGAGACGTTCGCACCCACTTGCTCCGTCAGGATTGCCGCTTGAAGGCATCCAGCTAGAACGCGAGCTTTTGGAAGAGCTTAAGGGCAGGGCGCAGCTTCTTTATAAAACAACGGGCATGAAGCCCAAGGATCTCCGTGAAAAAATCCTTGAGGAGTTTTCGGTGAACAAGAAGACGATTTTTACCGTCAATGTCATGTCCTTCGGTTTCAAACATGGAATACCGATCGATGCCGACCTTGTTTTCGACGTCCGCTTTTTGCCGAATCCGCATTATATCGAACACATGCGGCCGAAAACTGGTCTTGATGAAGACGTGTCGACATATGTTTTAAAATGGAACGAGACGAGCAAGTTCCTCGAAAAGGTGACAGATTTGCTGAGTTTCATGCTCCCTCATTATAAGCGGGAAGGAAAGGCGCAGCTCATCATCGCCATCGGCTGCACAGGCGGCCAGCACAGATCTGTTGCCCTGGCAGAACACATCGCCAAGTTTTTCGAGAAAGACTACCATACCCGTGTGACTCACCGTGATATCGAGAAAAGGCAGGGACATATAAAATGATGAGTGATGGATTGCCAAGAATCGTCATCATCGGGGGTGGAACGGGTCTCCCAGTCCTGTTGCGGGGTTTGAAAAAGCACCCTGTCGACATCACTGCGATCGTCACTGTTGCTGATGACGGCGGCAGCTCCGGCCGGTTGAGGGAGGATATGAGTATTCCTCCACCAGGTGATATCCGGAATGTCCTTGCTGCACTTTCAGATGTAGAGCCATTGATTGAAGAGATGTTCCAGCATCGATTCAATACAGCCAATGAGTTGTCCGGCCACTCGCTCGGCAATCTGATCTTGGCTGCGATGACGTCGATCACCGGCAATTTTGTCCACGCGATCCAGGAAATGAGCAAGGTCCTGAATGTGCGTGGAAAAGTACTGCCGGCCGCGAACAGGAGCGTCATGCTGAATGCCGTGATGGAGGATGACAGCATTGTCAGGGGAGAGTCCAAAATTCCTTACTCAGGAAAAAGGATCAAAAGGGTCTTTTTGAATCCAGAGGGCGTGAAGCCATTGCCTGAAACGCTCCAGGCGATCAGGGAAGCTGACTTGATCGTGATCGGGCCTGGCAGTTTGTATACAAGCATCCTGCCGAATTTGCTCGTAAAGAGACTTGGTAAAGAAGTGTGCAAAGCCAAGGCACGGAAAGTGTATATTTGCAATCTGATGACCCAGGCAGGGGAAACACATGATTTTGCTGCCAGTGATCATATAAAAGCGATCTATGACCACATGGACTGTGCTTTTATCGATACAATCCTTGTCAATAGTGAGACAATCCCGCCGGATGTGGAGCTCCGCTATAAGGAAGAGCTTGCCCAGCCTGTCCATTTTGACCTTGACCGGCTGATGTCATTGGGAATTGAAGTCGTCCAGGATGAAATCGCTGAGCTCGATGGCAATGTTATCAGGCATGACACAAAAAAAGTTTCAGAAATTTTATATTCTATGATAATAGATGAAACCAAAAAGAGATATAACGCGTAAATATAGGATGCAAGCGTTTGTCTCTTTTTGAAAAAGTACTTTTAAGTGCATTAAGCCTAAAATGCACTTCCGCAGAAAAATAAAAAGACAGCTGCTGCGCTTGCTGATTTACAAGAGTGACAGCGCTATATAAACAGGGGGGTGAGAAGGTGTCGTTCGCTTCGGAAACAAAAAAAGAACTCACGAATATTGACGTGAAGGGCTGCTGCGCTGACGCGGAACTGTCAGCTTTAATCCGGATGAATGGTTCCCTTTCCTTCTCAAATCGCAAACTCATCGTAGACATACAGACGGAAAATGCCGCGATTGCCAGGCGGATCTATACCTTGATCAAAAAAAGTTATCAGGTACAGGTGGAGCTGCTGGTGCGTAAAAAGATGCGGCTGAAAAAGAATAATGTTTATATTGTCCGCCTTAAGGAATCGGCCAGGGAAATTCTGGAGGATTTAAAGATTATCGGAGAAGGCTTTGAAATTATCCATGATATTTCACCTGAACTGGTGAAAAAGAAATGTTGTAAGCGTTCTTATTTAAGAGGTGCCTTTCTTGCAGGAGGTTCTGTGAACAATCCGGAAACGTCCTCCTATCATTTGGAGATTGCCTCCATGTACCAGGAGCATAATGACTCATTATGTGAGCTGATGAATACGTTTGGATTGAACAGCAAAACGCTTGAGCGGAAAAAAGGGTTCATCACCTATTTAAAGGAAGCTGAAAAAATCACTGAGTTTTTGACCATCGTAGGTGCGTATAATGCGCTGCTGCGATTCGAGGATATCCGGATTGTCCGCGACATGAGGAACTCGGTTAATCGTCTTGTAAATTGTGAAACAGCTAACTTGAATAAAACGATTGGCGCTGCACTTAGACAGGTAGAGAATATCCGCTTCATAAGGGATACGGTCGGCCTGCAAATTTTACCGGAAAAACTGAGGGAAATCGCTCAGCTCCGTGTCGACTACCAGGATGTCACCCTTAAAGAATTGGGCGAGATGGTAAGCGGGGGTACGATCAGCAAATCAGGAATCAATCACCGGCTGAGAAAGATCGATGAAATAGCAGATAAACTGCGAGCCGGACAGATTACAAATAAATAGAGGGCTAGAGGAGGAAAACGCAATGGTGGAAAAACAGGTGGAAGTAAAATTGAAAACTGGTTTACAAGCTCGTCCTGCGGCATTGTTCGTACAGGAAGCAAACAGGTTCTCATCTGATATTTTTCTCGAGAAGGATGGAAAAAAGGTTAACGCGAAAAGCATCATGGGATTGATGAGCCTTGCCGTAAGTGCTGGCGCATCCGTGAACCTGATCGCTGAAGGCAATGATGAAGAAGAAGCAGTGGAAAAGCTAGCTGAATATATCCAGAAAGAGAACTAAATTTTTGAAATAAGAATTCCGGGCAACTAACCAGGTTTCTGAAAGGAACCGCAAAAAAACTCGCTCCCGATAGAGAGCGAGTTTTTAATTCGGCTTTATTTGTCCTTCTTTTCTTCAAGAACGTTGCGAGTGATGATCTGGTCAACAAGACCATATTCCTTGGCGCGCTCAGCTGTCATGAAGTTGTCACGGTCAGTATCTTTCGCAATGACTTCAAGCGGCTGGCCAGTGCGCTCAGAAAGGATTGTATTCAGCTTTTCACGAAGGAAAAGAATACGCTTCGCAGCGATTTCAATTTCTGTCGCCTGTCCCTGAGCACCGCCGAGTGGCTGGTGAATCATGACTTCTGCGTTCGGAAGTGCGTAACGCTTGCCTTTTGTTCCGGCAGCGAGAAGGAATGCACCCATAGAAGCAGCCATACCGATACAGATTGTTTGAACATTTGGTCTGATGAACTGCATAGTATCGTAGATTGCCATGCCGGCAGTGATGCTGCCGCCCGGGCTATTGATGTAGATGGAGATGTCTTTTTCCGGATTTTCAGCTTCCAGGAAAAGCAACTGAGCTACGATTGAGTTGGCAACATTGTCATCAATTCCGCTTCCCAGCATAATGATGCGATCCTTTAAAAGGCGGGAATAAATGTCATATGCCCTTTCGCCCCGATTCGTTTGTTCAATAACTGTAGGAATCAAGTTCATGTTTGTTTTCCTCCTTTAACGTAAAGATCATTTACTGCCCTTGAAAAAGCAGTCACTGCCTTTTATAAGGCAAATTGCAGGCTGGCATAAACTGGTTCGCTTGCCAGAACACCTATGTAGTTTTATGATACACGCATGGTCAATAAAGGTCAAACGAATCGCTTGATTAGCCTGCAGAAACTGTTCGACAATAATGTATATTCCAATTTACTGTACCGTATCCATCTTACCCAAGAATGTCTTTTTTAAACAAGAGCAACGCCTGACATTCCAAAAAATCCTCCTTGCAAAGGAACCGAACTTACCCTATAATAGGTAAGCGTAACGCTAACTTGAAACATGCCCTCGTGGTGCAACGGATAGCACGTAAGATTCCGGTTCTTGAGATGTGGGTTCGATTCCTGCCGAGGGCGTCATTAAAATCCCGCTGAGCTTTTATAAGCTCGGCGGGATTTTTTTATTTTCAACACCTATAAATATGTGAATTTTCCTATTACTTTCAAATTAGTGTATACGACTAGGAGCATTCACCTAAACAAGCATCCCCTCCCTTTCATAGAGTAATAGAGAGGTGCATAAAAACCTCTAAAATTTTTGAAAGGAAGATGTAAATGCCACATTTTAATTTATTGCAGCAATTTCCGGAAGGCTGCTTTGAGCCGGTAACCATTGATGGCTTTGTTGTGACATTGGTTGATGTTGAGCGTTTTGGGAGTGGCTACAGGTGGATTTACCGCGTGGATAATGTGGGAGATGATACGTCCGCTCTAAGCAACTGGGTATTAGGAATTGATTTGCCTTGTCTGGACTTTATAACTGATCCTGTTGCAAGCGAAGTTTGGGAGACAGATGTCGATCCAATCCCAACCGAACTGGTTCCTGTTGATTTCGAAAGTCCGGGACAAACACCTCAAGATGGATGTCCTGAAGGTGTATGTGGTCCAGAAGGTACTCGTATAGAGGGCTTAGCCTTTATTCCAGACCAAGAGGTACTAGGTGAATTGCAGCCCGGCTTCTCCCAATTTTTTGGTTTCACTTTTAACCAGCCACCGACTGCAACAATTGCATGTGCGTCAATATCTGCTGGTGGGGAAACAGTTTGCGACGAAATTTGCGTACCAGACTGCATCGTGTGTCCAAATGCTTGTGAATGTCCAGAAACAACTGATACGTTTAACTGCACGTTCACTTTCCCACCTGATTGCTTTACGCTGCCAGAGGGTGTGACAACCGACGACGTTTTGAGCGGTTTCTGTATTGGTGAAGAAGTAATTAGTGCACCTGTAGCTTGTGAGGGTGTTGCGGAGGTATTCGTCTGCGGACAGACTCTGATTTGCTGCTGCGATGTGCTGCAATGGACTCGTACTGTGCCATTCCAGGTCCAACTGAATCTGCCTAAGGAAGGCGAATGCGGCGGACCAGTTTATGAGTGCTGCTATCAAGAGGTAACTGTAACTCAGAACTGCTTTACCTGCCTTGATGAAACAGCCATATTTGAACCTCTGACTTGCGAGAACACTAGTATCGAAGTTAACTCCATCACAGAAAATGAGGACGGTACAGTCACAGTGAACTACACGATCGTATTGCCTGATTGCGTAACTGAAGTTGAGGAACCTGCAGTTCAAACACCACCACCAGCAACTACTACAAACAGACCAGTTGTAAATAATGCAAACAGAAGGATATCTAGAAGAAGATAATCATCAAACCTCTTGCTCAATTGGGCGAGAGGTTTTTAAATGTTTTGCAGAAGGAAATGGGATACCAAATTCTTTCCATACACCAAAGCCTGTTTATCATGTAAAATGAGTGCAGGGGTGATTTGGATGGATTTGAAAGCTGGTTTATGGCAAAAACAGACTTTAAAATTGGCAATGACTCAGGAACTGACCCAGGCGATTGCACTTTTGCAATACTCCGCACAGGAGCTTGCGGCATTTCTTGAAGCTAAATCAATGGAAAATCCCCTGATGCAAGTGGACTTTAAAAACATCTCTCATTTTGATGCGAGTATGGACCGTACGCGAAAAACGAGAAAAAAGACATTTGAACGCGACCAGAAAAACTTGATTGAGCAGATTGGCGCTGGGGCGGGTGAGACGCTTGAAGACCATCTGCTTTCACAATTAAACTTGCTAAAAGCAACTCCTCAAGAAAAAATGATTTTACATGAATTGATTGTAAATATAGATGAAAACGGTTACTTGACTCTTGATCGTGAAAATCTTGTAAAAAGATATAATGTTGAACATGAAATTGTTGAATCAGCTTTTTTCAAACTCCAGTCGCTGGACCCGGCCGGAATCGGGGCTAATGACCTCAGAGAATGCCTTCTGCTGCAATTGACAAGGCAAAAGCGCACACCTGAAAATGAACTGGCAATAACGATCATCCGTGACCATTTCATGCTATTTGCTGAAAAAAAGTGGAAAGCACTGGCGAAGATGCTGAATATCGATGTAAAGGAAATTCAAAAAGTACATGACGATATCCAGCAGCTTAATCCGAAACCGGGTGCATCGTTTCAGCGTGAAAAACCTTCCTATATCGTACCTGACGTCGTGGTCAAACGTGAAGGTGACGAACTCTCGGTAAGTGTGTTCGATGCGATGATCCCAAAGGTTTCTTTTAATGAAGGATATTTCCAGCAGCTATCTGGACACAAGGATCCGGAAGTCAATAAATTCCTCCAGGAAAAGCAGGGGGATTACCAGTGGATCCAGCGCAGCCTGGTGCAAAGGAAGGAAACGCTCTTGAAAGTATCGATGAAAATTATCGAGAAACAGGAGGATTTCTTTTTAATTGGACCTGCCCATCTGAAACCGATGACGATGAGGGAAGTTGCCGATGAACTCGAAATCCATGAATCGACCGTAAGCAGAACTGTCCGTGAAAAATATATGCAGACACCGGCCGGTACTTATGAATTGAAATCATTTTTTACAAGCGCAGTCCAGACAACAGAGAACGACCAGGCATCTTCTCAAAAAGTAAAAGCAGCAATAGAACATTATATAAAAGAAGAAGATAAAACGAAGCCCATATCAGATCAAAAACTAGTTGAGATGCTAGAGGAACAAGAAGGAATGGTCTTATCCCGGAGAACCGTGGCGAAGTACAGAGACCAGCTGGGCATTCCATCGTCTTCGAAGCGGAAGAGGTTTGATTAATGCTCTGATGATCAAGTGTTTTATATATTTTTTCTGACGCTGTAAATGGATTGTTTGAACAAAACCATTATTAGCATAACAAAACATACGAAAAGAGTTTTAAAGTTTAGTCGAAGGAGATCTATATGAAAAAAACAGTCAAACTCTATTCCCGGCCGGGCTGTCATTTGTGCGAAACAGCGCGAGACATCCTGGAAGAACTTCAGCAAGATTGGAATTTTGCCATAGAAGAGATCAATATCGACCTTGATGACGAGCTTGTGGAGAAGTATGGAATCATGATTCCTGTCGTGGAAATGGATGGAGAAGAACTCCAATACGGTATTGTGAACAAAAAGTTCATAAGTGAAGCGTTTTCACGAAAAAACCTTGAGTTTATAAGTTGATTAAGGTTTTCACTCCTGTTAGAATGAAATCTGTAGCAGGGGTGATTTTTTTTACCGCGAGTGGGACATAATATGTCTTAGCGGGACATTTAAAGTCCAACGCTGGAAAAGGAGAATATCAACATGGACTTTTCGCTCATTGATATTCAAAAAAGAATATTGCCCGATTTATTGCAAGTTATGCAAAAACGATACCTCATCCTGCAGTACATAAACGTGATGCAGCCAGTTGGCAGGAGAAACCTTTCAGTAAGCCTGAATTTGACTGAACGAGTTTTGCGTTCTGAGGTGGAGTTTTTGAAGGACCAGAATCTGATCTCGATGTCGGGTCAGGGAATGACACTGACCAAAGAGGGAAAAGATATACTGGAAAGTCTTGATAGTGTAATGCGAGACATTATGGGTATAGACAGACTAGAGCGCCAGCTTCAGGAACGCATGGGAATCAGGAAAGTGATTGTTGTCCCAGGGGACAGCGACCAGTCACCATGGGTGAAAAGTGAGCTGGGGCGCGCGACAGCACATAGTATGAAAAATCTTCTTCAAAGCAAAAATATAATTGCTGTGACCGGAGGCTCGACTATGGCGGCTGTGGCGGAAATGTTGACACCCGATTTCGGAGAGAAGGATTTGCTGTTCGTGCCGGCAAGGGGCGGAATTGGCGAGGACGTCAAGAATCAGGCAAACACGATTTGCGCGATCATGGCGGACAACACGAATTCGCGCAACAGGGTCTTTTATGTGCCCGACCAGGTCAGCAGCGAAGTCTATAAAACCTTCATCAAAGAACCGCTGATTTATGAGGTTTGGAATTTAGTTAAATCCGCAAGCATGGTTTTACATGGTATTGGAGACGCTATTACAATGGCGGAACGTCGCAATACCAGCCCGGAGGATTTACATAAGATCCTCAATGGAAAAGCAGTTGGCGAGGCTTTCGGCTACTATTTCAACGAAGCCGGGGAAATCGTCCACAAAGTGCTGACGATCGGTCTCCAAATGGACGATCTCAAAAATGTAGGGGATGTCATTGCAGTTGCCGGTGGAGCGTCAAAGGCAAAGGCAATCAGAGCCTATATGAAGCAGGCACCTTCCTCAACGATCCTGATCACGGACGAAGGCGCCGCTAAAACATTGTTACAAGGGTAACACCTTAATATAAACAACACCTTTATAGGAATCAAAGGAGGAAATACACATGGCAGTAAAAGTTGGTATTAACGGATTTGGAAGAATTGGACGCGTAGTTTTCCGCGCAGCATTAAACAACCCTAATGTGGAAGTAGTAGCAGTTAACGATTTAACTGATGCAAACATGCTTGCTCACCTTTTAAAATATGACACAGTTCACGGTACTTTAAATAAAGAAATTACAGTTGACGGTGACTACCTTGTAGTTGACGGCCACAAAGTAAAAGTACTAGCTGAAAGAGATCCAGCTCAACTTGGCTGGGGCGACCTTGGCGTAGAAGTAGTAGTAGAATCTACTGGCCGTTTCACTAAGCGCGCAGACGCTGCGAAACACTTAGAAGCAGGCGCTAAGAAAGTTATCATTTCTGCTCCAGCATCTGACGAAGATATCACAATCGTTATGGGTGTTAACGACGACAAGTACGATGCAGCTAACCACCATGTAATTTCTAATGCATCTTGTACTACAAACTGCTTGGCTCCATTTGCAAAAGTATTGAACGACAACTTCGGCATCAAGCGCGGCATGATGACAACAGTTCACTCTTATACAAATGACCAGCAAATTCTTGACCTTCCGCACAAAGACTACCGTCGTGCACGTGCAGCTGCGGAAAACATCATTCCTACAACAACTGGTGCTGCAAAAGCAGTATCTCTAGTATTGCCTGAGCTTAAAGGCAAATTGAACGGTGGAGCTATGCGTGTTCCAACTCCTAACGTTTCATTGGTTGACCTTGTTGCTGAGCTTGACAAAGACGTTACTGTTGAAGAAATCAACGCTGCATTTAAGAAAGCTTCTGAAGGCGAACTTAAAGGTATCCTTGGCTACAGCGAAGAGCCGCTTGTATCAAGCGACTACAACGGCAACGCATACTCTTCTACAATCGATGCACTTTCAACAATGGTTATGGAAGGCAGCATGGTAAAAGTAATCTCTTGGTATGACAACGAGTCTGGTTACTCTAACCGTGTAGTTGACCTAGTTGATTTCATCGCTAAAAAAGGTCTGTAAGCAAATATTGGATTAACCATCCATTAACGACTATAATGTAGTGGGATGAAAAGGGGAGCGGGGTAAATTCCCTCTCCTCTTTTTCTGCTTAATCGCGCAATTGCGCTATTCTAAAGGAGGTCTCTAGCCTTGAACAAAAAGACAGTAAAAGATGTGGATGTAAAAGGAAAACGAGTTTTTTGCCGCGTTGATTTCAACGTGCCGATGAAGGATGGGCAGGTAACGGATGAAACAAGAATCCGTGCAGCGCTGCCAACAATCCAGTACCTGGTTGATCAGGGTGCGAAAGTCCTTCTTGCAAGTCACCTTGGCCGTCCAAAAGGGCAGGCTGTTGAAGAATTGCGTCTGACTCCAGTGGCAAAGCGTTTGTCTGAGCTGCTAGGCAAGGATGTAAAGAAAACAGACGAAGCTTATGGTGAGTCTGTAAAATCCGAAATTGACAGCATGAACGAAGGCGATGTCCTGCTTCTTGAGAATGTCCGCTTCTATCCTGGCGAAGAGAAAAACGATCCTGAACTAGCTAAGGCATTTGCTGAGCTGGCTGATGTTTATGTAAATGACGCATTCGGAGCTGCACACCGTGCGCATGCTTCAACTGAAGGCATCGCTAAGTACATTCCGGCTGTATCAGGCTTCCTGATGGAAAAAGAGCTTGATGTCCTTGGAAAAGCATTGTCAAATCCAGAGCGCCCATTCACAGCAATCATTGGCGGCGCAAAGGTCAAAGATAAGATCGGCGTAATCGACAACCTATTGGAAAAAGTAGATAACCTGATCATCGGCGGCGGACTTGCTTATACATTTGTAAAAGCTCAGGGCCACGAAATCGGTAAATCTCTTTTAGAAGAAGATAAAATTGAATTGGCTAAGAGCTTCATGGAAAAAGCAAAAGCAAAGGGCGTTAACTTCTACATGCCTGTAGATGCCATCGTTGCTGATGATTTTTCTGCTGATGCGAACTCAAAGGTCGTTGCGATCGAAGAAATTCCTGCAGACTGGGAAGCTCTTGATATCGGACCTAAGACAGCTGAAACTTACCGCGATGTCATTCAAAAGTCTAAATTGGTCATCTGGAATGGTCCAATGGGCGTTTTCGAAATCGACAAGTTCGCACAAGGAACAAAAGCTGTTGCACAAGCTTTAGCCGATGCTAATGATACATATTCGGTGATCGGCGGAGGAGACTCTGCAGCGGCTGTAGAAAAATTCGGCCTAGCTGAAAAAATGAGCCACATCTCCACAGGCGGCGGTGCTTCCCTTGAGTTCATGGAAGGCAAGCAGCTGCCAGGCGTAGTGGCATTGAACGATAAGTAAGATTTTTTATCAGGAGCGATGTACAGCAGTGTAAGGGTGCGGATCCTAGTCGCTATTTACGCAAAGTTCTATTGATAAGAAAGCTCTGTTAAAACCAAATAGCGTACTATAGTCACCTGTTGATTGTAGTGGAAGGCGCGAAGACTCCTCCGAAAATGCTAGCGCATTTTCATCGTGCGTGGGCAGGTTTGAGGAAGCTAACTCAATGTCCTGCGGGATTAGCAAGTCATGGGAGACCCCGCAGGCGCTAAAAGCGCCGAGGAGGCTCCCGGACTGCAAGGAAGAATTTGATCTTTGAAAAATCCGGCATTAGGGATTTTTCATAATTCTTCCCCGCGGAAAGCGAAGCGCCTGGAACGCAAATCAATAGTCTAATTTAGCACAGCCAAAGCTAATAGTATTAAGCCCAACATCCAGAGGGAACTTTTTTTAATAAAGCATTACAACGCTGTGTAAAACAGCAATTTTGAAAGGAAGTGTCAGCATGCGAAAACCTATCATTGCAGGTAACTGGAAAATGCATAAAACGCTGCCTGAAGCAAAGGATTTTATCGAAAAAGTAAGCGGACTTGTTCCATCAACGGACAAGGTTGAATCTGTTGTCTGTGCTCCGGCTTTGTTCCTTGGACAGCTAGTCGAGCTAACACAGAATTCAGACGTTGAAATCGGAGCGCAAAACATGCACTTCGAAGAAAGCGGTGCTTTTACAGGCGAAGTCAGCCCAAAAGCATTGCAAGACATCGGTGCGAAATATGTGATCATCGGACACTCTGAACGCCGTGAAATGTTCAATGAAACAGATGACACAGTAAATAAAAAGACTTTGTCTGCATTCAAATACAATCTGACTCCGATCGTTTGCTGCGGCGAAACGCTTGAGCAGCGCGAAAATGGTGAAACAAATGAGTTTGTTGGCGGCCAGATCAAAGCAGGTCTAAATGGCCTGACAGACGAGCAGGTCAAGCAGACTGTCATCGCTTATGAGCCAATTTGGGCGATTGGAACAGGCAAATCTTCAACAGCTGAAGATGCAAATGAAACTTGCGCTCACATCCGAAAGGTGATCGCTGAGCAATTTTCACCAGAAGTGGCAGAAGCTGTCCGCATCCAGTACGGCGGAAGCGTGAAGCCTGCAAACATTAAGGAATATATGTCACAGCCTGACATCGACGGCGCATTAGTCGGCGGAGCAAGCCTTGAGACAGATTCCTTCTTGCAGCTATTGGAGGCAGGTAGCAATGAGTAAACAGTCACCAACAGCTTTGATCATTCTGGACGGCTTCGCGTTGCGTGGCGAACGGATGGGAAATGCCGTTGCCCAGGCGAAAAAGCCGAATTTTGATCGCTACTGGAACCACTATCCGCATGCGCAATTGATTGCGAGCGGGGAAGCGGTCGGCCTGCCAGAGGGCCAAATGGGGAACTCTGAGGTAGGACACCTGAACATCGGTGCCGGCCGCATCGTTTACCAGAGTCTTACACGCGTAAATATTTCGATTCGTGAAGGTGAATTTGAAAAAAATGAAACCTTCCTTGCAGCGATCAAGCATGCAAAGGAAAAAGGCACTGCCCTTCACTTGATGGGCTTGTTGTCAGACGGTGGCGTGCACAGCCATATTGAGCATATGTTTGCTTTGTTGAAGCTTGCTGCCAGCGAAGGCCTGGAAAAAGTGTATCTACACGGATTCCTTGACGGACGCGATGTTGGACCGCAAACAGCTCCAGGTTATATTGAACGAACGCTAGAAAAAATGAACGAAATCGGTGTCGGTGAATTTGCGACGATTTCTGGGCGATACTATTCTATGGACCGCGATAAGCGCTGGGAACGTGTAGAGAAATCATACCGTTCAATGGTGTACGGCGACGGACCTACGTATTCGAACCCAATGGAATTGATTGAAGATAACTATAATAACGGGATCTTTGATGAATTCGTTGTCCCATCTGTGCTTGTGCGCCGGGATGGTTCACCGGTTGCGACGGTCCAGAACGACGATGCTGTGATTTTCTACAACTTCCGTCCTGACCGCGCAATTCAGATTTCAAACACTTTTACAAATAAAGACTTCCGTTCTTTCGACAGAGGCGATGCTCATCCTGAAAACCTTCACTTCGTCTGCTTGACGCACTTCAGTGAGACAGTTGACGGATATGTGGCGTTCGAGCCATCTAACCTTGATAACACTGTCGGTGAAGTGATTTCACAGGCTGGCATGACTCAGCTTCGTATTGCTGAAACGGAAAAATATCCGCACGTAACGTTCTTCATGAGCGGCGGACGTGAGCAGGAGTTCCCTGGTGAAAAGCGGATCCTGATCAACTCGCCTAAGGTTGCGACATATGACTTGCAGCCGGAAATGAGCGCTAATGAAGTGACGGACGCGTTAATTAAGGAAATCGAAGCAGATAACTTCGACGCGATTTTATTGAACTTTGCAAACCCTGATATGGTTGGACACTCAGGCATGCTTGAGCCGACGATCCAGGCTATTGAAACTGTTGACGAATGCCTAGGGCGCATCGTTGACCTGATTGTTTCAAAAGGCGGTACTGCGATCATCACTGCTGACCACGGAAATGCGGATGAGGTCGTGACACTTGAAGGAAACCCAATGACTGCCCACACGACAAACCCGGTGCCTGTCATTGTTACGAAAGAAGGCGCAGAGCTTCGTGAAGACGGAATCCTCGGCGACCTTGCTCCAACTATATTAGAATTACTAGGACTGGATAAGCCAGCAGAAATGACAGGAACATCATTAATTAAAAAATAAGGAGAGATTACTATGCCATTCATTACAGACGTATACGCACGTGAAGTATTAGATTCCCGCGGTAACCCAACAGTTGAGGTAGAAGTTTTCACAGAATCAGGCGCATTTGGACGCGCACTAGTTCCAAGTGGTGCTTCAACTGGTGAATACGAAGCAGTTGAGCTTCGTGACGGCGACAAAGGCCGCTACCTTGGAAAAGGTGTTTTAAAAGCAGTTGATAACGTGAACGAAATCATCGCTCCATTCTTGGTTGGCGAAGAGTTCAACGTTCTTGATCAGAACGGGATCGACCAGGCACTAATCGAATTAGATGGAACTGAAAACAAAGGCAAGTTGGGCGCTAACGCAATCCTAGGCGTATCCATGGCTGTTGCACACGCTGCTGCAGACTACCTTGACCTTCCTTTATACCAATACCTTGGCGGATTCAACTCCAAGCAGCTTCCAGTTCCAATGATGAACATCGTTAACGGTGGCGAGCACGCTGATAACAACGTGGACATCCAGGAATTCATGGTAATGCCTGTTGGCGCTGAAAACTTCCGTGAAGCACTTCGCATGGGTGCGGAAATCTTCCACAGCCTGAAGGCCGTTTTAAAAGAAAAAGGCTTGAACACAGCTGTAGGTGACGAAGGCGGATTCGCTCCAAACCTAGGTTCAAACGAAGAAGCACTTCAAACAATCGTTACTGCGATTGAAAAAGCAGGCTATAAGCCAGGCGAGCAAATCATGCTTGCTATGGACTCTGCATCTTCTGAGTTCTACAACAAAGAAGACGGCAAGTATCACCTTTCTGGTGAAGGCGTAGTTAAAACTTCTGCTGAAATGGTAGACTGGTACGAAGAAATGGCTTCTAAATATCCAATCATCTCAATCGAAGACGGTTTGGATGAAAACGACTGGGAAGGCCACAAGCTATTGACTGAGCGCCTTGGCGGCAAAGTTCAGCTTGTTGGTGACGACCTGTTCGTAACTAACACGAAGAAGCTTTCACAAGGCATTGAGCAAGGCGTTGGCAACTCAATCCTGATCAAAGTAAACCAAATCGGTACTTTGACAGAAACTTTCGACGCAATCGAAATGGCACAGCGCGCAGGCTACACAGCTGTAATCTCTCACCGCTCTGGTGAAACAGAAGACTCAACAATCGCTGACATCGCTGTTGCAACAAACGCTGGACAGATCAAGACTGGTGCACCATCACGTACAGACCGCGTAGCGAAGTACAACCAGCTTCTTCGCATCGAAGATCAGCTTGGCGAAACAGCTCGCTTCAACGGAATCAAATCTTTCTACAACCTTAAGAAGTAATTTACGGAGCCGACATACACTTCGTAAATTAGGACGCCGGTGGCATGACGATGCTGCCGGCGTTTTTTATTTCATCAAGAGTAAGTGGTGATAGAAAAAGGTACATAGAGTAGCAATGTTTAATGGACATTTCGAGAAAGAAAGTTATTCAAAATGTCTAATAAAAGGGGTTTATTAGACATTTCGAACGATAGAGTCTTCTAAAATGTCTATTAAAAGGGGTTTAATGGACATTTCGAACGTTGGAGTCTTCCAAAATGTCTAATAAAAGAGGTTTAATGGACATTTCGAGCAAGGGAGCCATTCAAAATGTCTAATAAACAACCAGCAACTATGCATACCACGGTTTAGATTTAATGAAAGGATGCGAACGCAACCTCTCAAAAAGTTTTGTTTTTAACCATTAAATCCTCAACAATTCAGACAAGTATTGTTTCATTCCTGAAAATGTGATAAATTTAAAATACTGTTAGCAGTTTTATCGGGAGGTACGTCATGCATACATTGTTAGTTGTTCTTTTAGTGATCGTCAGCATTGGGCTTATTGGAGTTGTTCTACTTCAGTCAGGCAAGAGTGCTGGTCTGTCTGGTGCGATTTCCGGCGGCGCTGAGCAATTGTTCGGTAAGCAAAAGGCAAGAGGCCTTGACCTTGTCTTGCACCGTGTTACGATCGTGTTGTCTGTTTTATTCTTTGTCTTGACTATTGCCGTTGCTTATTTCCAACTATAATACACACAATGACCCGGCTTCAATAGAGGCCGGGTTTTATTGTGTTTACATAAGCAAAATCCTCACATATTTCTGGTGAATATGGGTATTTACATATATAAAGGCTTTTAATTGAATGTTACAAGATTCTTTGTTAAAACTAAGGAAGATATCTGATAGAGGGAGTAGGAAAATGAGGAAGTTAGTGCCAAGACCTTTTACATTTAAATCTGGAAAAAGAGCGGTATTGTTGCTGCATGGATTTACTGGAAACTCAGCAGACGTGAGGATGATGGGCCGATTTTTAGAAGGAAAGGGATATACATGCCATGCGCCTGTTTTTAAAGGACATGGTGTCCCGCCTGAAGAACTGATACATACTGGTCCTGAGGATTGGTGGCAGGATGCGCTTGATGGCTATGAATTCCTGAAAAGCGAAGGCTACGAGGAGATTGCTGTTGCTGGTTTATCTCTGGGCGGTGTCCTTTCGCTGAAACTCGGATATACGAAGCCCCTCAAGGGAATCGTGCCAATGTGTGCACCGATGCGTCTTAAGACGGAAGAGTTGATGTACCGGGGTGTCCTTGAGTATGCGCGCGAATATAAGCGGATGGAAGGCAAGCCTGAGGAGCAAATCGAGGCGGAGGTAAAGGAACTCGAACAGAAATCGATGTCCACCCTTAAAGACCTTCAGGAACTGATAAAAGAAGTCCGAGGAAGCATCGACCTGATTTATACCCCGACGTTTGTTGTCCAGGCGCGACATGATATCATCATTGACCCTGACAGTGCGAATATCATCCATGACAACATCGAGTCTGAACACAAAAAGTTGAAGTGGTATGAGGAATCAGGGCATGTCATCACTCTTGATAAAGAACGTGATCAGCTGCACGAAGATGTTTACGAGTTTCTGGAGTCATTAAATTGGAAAGAATAAAAACATATGAAAAATTTATTGTGTTGTTTTTTACACCATGAGTGACCAGATTACGAAAATAGCTCAATAAAGGAGGGATTTATTAATGGATGAGAATATTAAAGGCCATATAGACAGGCTATTGCATTATATGAAGGATGAAGCGTACAAACCTCTTACAGTTCAGGAACTGGAAAGTGCCTTTGGAATCGAGGACTCCTCGACATTCAAGGATTTTGTTAAAGCGCTAGTGGTTATGGAGGAAAAGGGGCTAGTCGTCAGGACTCGAAGTGATAGGTACGGACTCCCTGAAAAAATGAACCTCGTGCGCGGACGCTACAGTGCTCATGCGAAGGGATTTGCTTTTGTCATTACTGAAGAACAGGGCATGGATGATGTCTTTATCCCGCCAAATGAAACGAGCAATGCGATGAACGGTGACACAGTCCTCGTGCGTGTCTCATCGGACAGTTCTGGACAGCGCCGCGAAGGGACAGTTGTGCGCATTCTCGAAAGAGGAGTCTCGCAAATCGTCGGCACGTATACCGAGAGTAAGCACTTCGGGTTTGTGATTCCAGATGATAAAAAGTTCACAAGTGACATCTTTATTCCGAAAGAGTCAGGGATGGGAGCTGTCGAAGGGCATAAGGTCGTCGTAAAATTGACGAGCTATCCAGAGGGACGCAAAAGTGCTGAGGGAGAGGTTACCGCGATTCTCGGTCATAAAAATGACCCAGGTGTCGATATCCTGTCGGTTATTCACAAGCACGGACTGCCTATGGAGTTCCCGGATGAAGTTCTCAAGCAGGCGAATGATGCGCCAGACCAGATTAATGAGAGTGAGATTGCGAACCGCCGCGATCTGCGTGATGAAGTCATCGTCACGATTGACGGCGCCGATGCAAAGGACCTCGACGATGCAGTCCAGGTCACAAAGCTTGAAAACGGCAACTATAAACTTGGTGTCCATATCGCCGATGTTACCTACTATGTAACCGAGGACTCACCGATTGATCGTGAAGCAGAAGACCGTGCAACGAGTGTTTATTTGGTTGACCGGGTGATCCCGATGATTCCGCACCGTTTATCAAACGGAATTTGCTCGTTGAATCCGAAGGTCGACCGCCTGACGCTTTCTTGTAATATGGAGATTGCTCCAGATGGACAAGTGGTAGACCATGAAATTTACCAGAGTGTCATCAAAACGACTGAGAGAATGACGTATTTTGATGTGAACAAGATTCTTGTTGATCAAGACGAAGAAACTCGCTCACGTTACGATTCTCTTGTTCCAATGTTCGAGATGATGGAAGAGCTTGCTGCTATCCTTCGTAAAAAAAGGATGGAAAGAGGCGCCATCGATTTTGATTTTAAAGAATCAAAGGTACTGGTTGATGAAGAAGGACACCCAACGGATGTCGTTTTGCGAGAGCGTTCTGTCGCTGAAAAGCTGATTGAAGAATTCATGCTGGCGGCGAACGAAACGGTCGCCGAGCATTTCCACTGGCTTGATGTGCCATTTATTTATCGAATTCACGAAGATCCAAAAGAGGATAAGCTGAGAAAATTCTTTGATTTCATTACCAACTTCGGATACCTTGTCAGAGGATCAGCAAATGGAGTACACCCAAGAGCCCTGCAGGAAATCATCGAGGAAGTCCAGGGAAAGCCGGAGGAAATGGTAGTTTCAACTGTCATGCTCCGTTCGATGCAGCAGGCGAAGTACTATCCTGAAAGTCTCGGACACTTTGGTCTTTCAACAGAGTTCTACACGCACTTCACATCACCAATCCGCCGTTATCCTGACTTGATTGTCCACCGCTTGATCAGGACCTACTTGATCGAGGGCAAACTCGACCAGGCAACGAAGGAAAAATGGAATGCGATACTGCCTGATATTGCCGAGCATTCATCTAACATGGAACGCCGTGCAGTTGAAGCCGAGCGTGAAACAGATGAGCTTAAGAAAGCGGAATACATGGAAGACAAGGTTGGAACGGAATACGATGGCATCATCAGCTCTGTCACGAACTTTGGGATGTTCGTCGAGCTTCCAAACACAATCGAAGGCCTGGTACATGTCAGCTACATGACGGATGATTATTACCGCTATGATGAACGCCATCTGGCAATGATTGGCGAGCGAACAGGCAATGTCTTCCGAATCGGTGATGAAATTACTGTCCGAGTCATCAAGGTGAACAAAGATGAGCGCTCCATTGATTTTGAAATCGTCGGCATGAAGGGCACGCCAAGACGTGAGCGTCCGGCCCAGCCAAAGATCTTCAAGACGGGCAGCAGCGACAAAAAGCCGCGCCGCGGTAAAGAAGAAGAAGGCAAGCGAGGCGGCAGAGGTTCAGGCGGAGGCAGAAATGGCTCCGGTTCAGGCTCAGGCTCCAGTTCAAAACCAAAGAGCAAGAAGAAAAAGTACTTTGAGAACGCGCCAGCCGCGAAACGTAAATCAAAAAAGAGAAAATAGTCAACTGAAAGATGAGAGCTCCTGATGAAGGGGCTCTCTGTTGTCCTAACAGCCATAGCTTGGGGCTTTTCATTGTGGCGGCGTTCGTTATTTGCTAAAATGAGAGAACAGAGAAGGGGGAGTTTCCATGCCAAGAGGTGAAGGGAAAGTCGTCGCGCAAAACAAAAAGGCGAACCACGATTATTTTATTGAAGACACATATGAAGCAGGTATTGTCCTCCAGGGTACTGAGATTAAAGCAATTCGTGGCGGCCGTGTCCAACTGAAAGACTCATATGCCAGGGTCCATAACGGTGAAATGTATTTATACAATATGCATATCAGTCCTTATGAACAAGGAAACCGTTATAACCATGAGCCCTTAAGGACGAGGAAGCTGCTGCTGCACAAACGCCAGATTGCCCAGTTAATCGGCGAAACGAAGGAAGCAGGTTATGCGCTAGTACCGTTAAAGCTCTATTTAAAAAATGGCTTTGCAAAGGTTTTAATCGGTCTTGGTAAGGGTAAAAAGAACTATGACAAGCGTGAAACGTTGAAAAAGAAGGAAGCAGGCCGTGATATCGAGCGTGCATTCCGCGAACGCCAGAAAATGTAAGCTTGTCAGCTGAGGAAGAGTGTACCAGTTGAAAAAAGTACTCAGTGTGTTATAATAAGAACTGTCACCACGAGTGACAACATAACTTAATGCTCGGCTTTCCGAGTTCTCCTAACGTCTGTATCATGGATACAGCAACCTTTTATAATGGGGACGTTACGGATTCGACAGGGGTAGTTTGAGCTTAGGTGGCGAGTCGAGGGGATCGGCCTCGTAAAAACGTCAACGCCTATAACTGGCAAACAAAACAACAACTTCGCTTTCGCAGCTTAATACTGCATAGCGGTTCGCCCCTCCATCGCCCATGTGGTAGGGTAGCGGACTCACTCTAAGTGGGCTACGCCGGATTCCACCGCCTGAGGATGAAGGAAGAGAACAACCAGGCTAGCTGGCCGGCCGCCTGTCGGTAGGCAAAAGGACCAGCGAATTGCCAATATGCCGACTACACTCGTAGAAGCTTAAGTGCCAATATCTTTGGACGTGGGTTCGATTCCCACCGTCTCCACCAATACATATGTTGGTGGATTTTTTATTTTTTATGTGACGTAAAGCATAAGCATTCCGTTTGGAAAGGTTATGCTTTATTTTGTTTGAGGATATTTTATGCTATATTATATAAATTTAATAAAAGTCTCAGTAATAAAGGGTGCTTTTATTGGAATTAATCTGAGTCCTTTAGGGAAACATATTTGTTTAACGAAAAAAAGTTTATGTCGATATATTAACATAAAGGAAAGCTGTTTTCGTTGTTAAATTCCTAAAGTCGATTTTAACGTAATATAAAGCCATTTTGTAAGTCGGTATTAAGTTTGCATGCTCTTTCCTCAGTACAGGAGTCTACTTGCGAAGAAAAAATAGTTCATTTACTTCTTTTAGTAGTCATTAGCAACAAAGTTGAGAAAAGAGCCTAAAGGAAATATCCCAAAAATATGCTTCACTTTGTGAATGGAATGCTGTACGTGATAAACTAATATTAAGTATAAATTTACAAAAGTTAACATAGGGGAATTCAGGTTTATTTTAAAAAGAAAGATTGGCCCCTTGTTGTTCTCCACAGCGAATTTCTAAGAAGAGTGACTTTCAGACAGGACGGTTACTCTTTTTTCCTTACACTAAAATAAGTTTACATTTTATATACAATATGTATACTAAAATAGGATTTGGTGAATTTTTAAAGAAGGGCAACAGGTGGTTTTATGAAAGTAGCAGTTTTATTACCTTGTTACAACGAAGAAAAAACAATTGGTAAAGTCATTGAAGACTTCCGAAAAGAGTTACCTCATACAGATATATATGTTTATGATAACAATTCAACAGATCGTACCTTTGAAGTTGCTACTGAACATGGTGCCATTGTAAGAAAGGAACCTTTACAAGGTAAAGGGAATGTTGTGAGATCCATGTTCAGAGAAATTGATGCCGATTATTATATTATGGTGGATGGAGACGATACCTATCCTGCCGAATATATTCATGAGATATTAAAACCCCTTCAATCAGGAGAGGCGAATATGGTCATCGGTGACAGGCTATCAAACCAAACCTATTATAAGGAAAACAAACGTAACTTCCATGGTTTAGGAAATAACCTTGTAAAAGGATTAATAAATAAATTATATGGTAGTAAATTATCTGATATTATGACTGGATACCGCGGATTCGACCGCTTGTTTGTTAAATCCATGCCAGTATTAAGTCCTGGCTTTGAGATAGAAACTGAGATGAGTATACATGCACTAGATAAACGATTTAAAATTAAAGAGATTCCAATTGATTATAGGGACCGACCAGAAGGCAGTGAATCAAAGCTTAATACATTTTCAGATGGCTATAAAGTTTTGAAAATGATCTTTATTTTATTTAAAGATTATAAGCCATTTCTCTTTTTTTTAATTTGGGCATTAATTTTTCTGCTTTTTGGGTTGCTTGTGGGAACGCCAGTTATTTATGAGTTCTTGAAAACTCATTATATAACAAAGGTTCCTTCGGCTATTTTAGCAGTAGGCTTAGTTATTTTATCTATGCTTTCTTTTAGTTGTGGATTAATACTAGATACAGTTGCTTCAGTAAACAAAAAGCAATATGAGTTAGAATTAAATAAAAAGTATAGTAAATTGGTGAAGAATAGTGATGAATAATCAAACAAGGTTTCTAGTTACTATTTTTCTTTCTACTTTGGCTAGTTTAGGTTTAGGTTATTTTTTTGACGTAAAGGAATGGATACTCTACTTGTTCATTTTTTTAGTCGGAGTTATAGCTATTCATTTTGTAAACAAAAATCTATCTTCGTATACGATAGGAAATTATATTATAATATCCCTATTTTCCATTCTTCTATTAGTTAGCACAAAAGGAGAACAATTACTTCTACAAGGTAATCATTTTATTCTATATCTCCTTGTCTTTTTATTGGGGTTTATTTATGTAAACTTCATATTATTGGCCATTCTAACCATTGTTTTAAGGTATAAAGTCGAAAGTAAGGAGCTGGAAATCAGTAAATCCAGAATTCTAATCTATGGATTGCCAACTATTTTAATTGCTCCGCTCTATTTAATTGCGTTTTTTCCTGGGGTTTTAACACCTGACTCTTTTGCACAATGGGGGCAAGCACATGGGACGCCTTATAATAACTGGCATCCCCTCATGTATACTCTCCTTATTGAAACGTTAATACAAATTATTGATTCACCTGCTATAGTGGCTGGATTTCAAATACTGTTAATGGGGCTAATCTTTGGCTATTGTCTATATCGTTTTGAGTTACGAGGGGTTCCTCGGAAAATCTTATATATAATAGCTATAGTTTTAGCCTTGCTACCTATGAACGGAATCTACTCAGTTACCGTTTGGAAGGATATTCTTTATAACTTGTTCCTCTTGTTATTTACTATGAATATTATTGAGATGGTCCTATCGAAAGGAAGATGGATCAGAAAAAGTGGAAATATTAGTGTTTTTATTTTCTCTTCATTAGGCTTGATTTTTTTCAGACATAACGGATTCCCGGTGTTTTTAGTGTTTTCTTTGTTTTTATTTCTAGCTTATTGGAGACAGTGGAAACAATTATTACCTATTACACTTAGTATTATTATTGTTCATTCTATATACACTGGGCCAATTTTTGAAGCGTTGAAGGTAAGGGATTCGGATCCTAATGAGCTGTTGAGTATTCCATCTCAACAGCTAGCTAACGTCATTGTCCATGATGGTTTAATGACAGAGGGTCAAAAGAATTACTTAAATGAAATCTTTCCTTTAGCTATGTGGAAGGAGTATTACCACCCATATACATCAGATCCTATAAAGTTTTCCGATGAATACAATCGTGAAGCGATATTCCCTAATCGATTTAATGAATATTTAAAGGTTTGGTGGAGTGTTAGCCTGCAAAATCCAACCCTAGTTATAGATGCCTTTGTAAAGCAAACATCTATTGTATGGCAGATAAATGAGCCAGAAGGTCTTGGACAACAATCAACCTATGTAACATATATTCATGAGAATAAATATGGAATTGAACGAATAACAGTAAGTGAAAATATTCGGAACATGATGACCGAATATCTTGAGGTTTCAAAAACAGAAGGAATAGTAAAAATGGTCATTTGGAGACCTGCACTTCATATGTTTATCGCCTTATATTTTGGATATATCGCATATCTCAGGTTTGGGATAAAATCTCTATTGGTTCTATTACCTTTCATGCTAAATATCATGAGTATATTTGTTGCTGTTCCAGCTCAGAGTTATCGTTATTTGTATGGGAACACGTTAGTCATGGTCGTAATCATCTTGTATAGTTTTCTATCGGAGAAGGAGAAAAGTAAGAATGTTAGCTAATCTTTCTGCCTTCAAAAATAATCAAAAAGGTATATTATTCATGATACTGGCAGCAGTTTGTACATCAACTGGTCAGCTATTTTGGAAAGTCTCAGAAGGACAACTTAGTTGGTCCTTATTTTTAGGGCTTGTATTATATGGACTAGGTGCCATTACCATGATGGTTGCCTTTCGTTATGGAAAACTGTCTGTCCTTCATCCGCTAATGAGTATAAGTTATGTACTGGCTATCTTACTTGGACAATGGTTCCTTCAGGAAGCGCTATCCTTAATCAATTATGTGGGAATACTATTTATAATATTTGGATCAATTATTATGGGTGGAGAAACAGAATGATTATACCATTTTTAATGATTGTTCTCATGACTATTCTTGGTGCACTTGGGGGATTTTGTTTTAAGCTAGCTACTGCGGGGCAAAAGTTAATTAGTACTAAATTTGTAGTTATGTTTAGCCTAGGTGGCTTGTTGTATCTCACAGCAGCGATTATAAATATATACGTACTAAAATTACTTCCCTATACAGTTGTTTTTCCTTTAACTTCAATCACGTATATTTGGACATTAATCATTTCTTCTAAATGGTTAGATGAGAAGGTGACTAAGAAAAAGATGATTGGCGTTTTATCGATTCTTCTTGGTGCTTACCTTCTTGTCCTGTAAATTGAAGATTTATTCTGGTGGGATAGATTGGGAATGGACTAGAATAATGATATATAAATTTACTATGCTTCCTAAAGTATAGTACTACCAATTATTTTCAAAAGGATTTTTATTTTATACGTAATAAATGCCCGTCTATTAGCTAAAAAGTTAGTAATTAAAGGCTTGGGTATCTAAGGTTGGAAACTTTATGCTTTATTCTTTGGAAATAAATTTGTTTACGTCACATACTAAAGGAACAAAAGCATAAGATTGCCAAATGGCAGGCTTATGCTTTTTTTAATTTCTTCATTCTGTTAGACACCCAGAACGGCAAATATAAAATGAAAAAAGTAACTAACGCAATGGCTTCTAATGAAAGGATATACAAAGGCCATGGTCCGAGATAGTCAATCAGCGACGGGTTGACTGGTTTTTCAGAGATGTACATATAGTTTCCTTCAATCAGGAAGTTGACGATGAAAACGATGAGTGTATAAACGTTCAGCCATAGGAATGCTTTCCAGATGGATTTCCCGGTCGGCCTGTATCCAGCCACAAACACCATGAACAGGTTGGCAATCACCGTCCCGCCATGAGAAATGAAGAAATGGACATAGCGGTAGTGGGGAAAGGTGTACAGGCTGATGTCGGGCGTGATCATAGCCTGCAGCGCGCTGCCGACTCCGACAAAATAGGTGAATTCAAATAATTTATAACTTTTGGTTAAAAGTAAAATGGCGGATAGGATGAGTGAAATACTGCTCAGATGAAGAGGGAGTGAATATTGGTAGCTCCAATGGCCGCTCCACCAAAGCCATGCCTGCAGGCTGATTTCAGAAATGATCAGTACAAGAAATAATCCAACCCGTGCAATACGATTGATATGAGGGTCCCTCAGTGGTTTACGAAACAAGAAGAGCAGGATGATGATAAACAGGAAGGCCGCAAGCGTAAACAGGTGAACACTGGAAAATAACTGAAACACATCTTCTGTACCTGGCTCGAAAAGTTCCCTCATAAGCCCTCCTCCAATCTCACTTTAATTTAACTTTTCCAAATCATACTCTTACTTTAACATATTCTCAGTTGGCATATATATGGTTAGAAAAACACACTCTAATAAATAATTTAGTATATGAAAATATGTATTTCGTCAGTAAAATATAGGTAACGGAAAAGAAATTGGAGCAGCTAGTTGGTGCTGCCTTGTTTCGAGTTCTTCATGATTAAAACAGCTGATGTTTGAGAGGGTTTGCCATGAAAGTATTGATTTTTTCCTTAAAAAGAATCATGATCGCCATTCCTAGTTTGCTGCTGACCTCCATGGTTGTCTTCTTTTTGTTCATGATGATGCCTAGGGTGATGGGGACTGATTATGAACTTACGATTCTATGGATGGAATATAAAAAGTGGATTGGCAGTTTTTTGACTGGCGATCTCGGAATGTCGTCGTATTATCGTGTGCCGGTTTCGCTGATTCTTCGGGAAAAAATGACCAATACCCTTGTTCTTGGAATTGTATCCCTGCTGTTCACCTATGTTCTGTCTTTTTTCATGGGGAGGTACGCTGGCCGGAACCCTAATACACTGGGGGACAGGCTGATCAGCGGGTTGAATTATACTGGACTTTCCCTGCCAGTAATTGTTGTTTCCGTTTATTCAATTTATTTCTTTTCTTTCGAGCTGAACTGGTTTCCCTCAAATGGCTCGGTCGATATCACCGTTCCTGAAGGGACATGGGAATACTGGCTGGATAGAGTTCATCATCTCATTTTGCCGGCAACTGTATTGGGGATTGTCGGGACAGCTACCTACACACAATTTCTGAGGGATGATATCGTTGAAAACAGCCGAAAGGAATTTGTCAGAACGGCAAAATCCATTGGGCTATCGGAAAAGAGAATCTACAATGTCCATATTTTAAGAAATTCCCTGATTCCAATCGTCACCTTTCTGGGAATTGATTTAGTCAACATCGTGAATGGCGCAATCATTGTGGAAACGATCTTTACTTATCCAGGCATCGGCCAGCTGTTCATCAAGTCGATTAACATGCGGGATCACGCGATGGTTATGAATCTGACGATGATGTTCTCTACCATCATGATTATTGGGAATATGATCGCCGATATCCTTTATGGTGTGGTGGACCCGCGAATTAAGCTGGAATAGCTCACCCCTTTGGTTGAGTTTTTTTGTGATAAAACTCCTAGTTTTAAACTATTCGCTTATAGAAGGAAATCTGTTATGATTATATTGAAATAAAGAAAAGGAGGAATTTTCCTATGTATGATGTAGCAATTATCGGAGCAGGCCCTGCAGGGGGAAGCGCAGCGATTTTCGCAGCAAAGGCTGGCAAAAAAACAATCGTGCTGGATAACAATAAAAGCGTAACGAAGCGTGCCTGGATGGAGAACCACTACGGCGCTCCTGAAATCGCAGGTCCTGACTTAGTTGAAACTGGCATCAATCAAGCCAAAAAACACGGTGCTGAATTCGTTGAAACAACAGTGACATCTGTCAGTAAAACTGACAGCGGCGTTAAAGTTGTAACGGAAAACGCCGAGTATGAAGCAAAGCATGTCATCATCGCGTCAGGCATGATGACTGATGTAGCTGAAGCATCTGGTATTGCAACAAAAGACGGCACAGAGCCAAGAATCAAGACGATTTTTGATGTCGATGCTGCTGGTAAAACAAATGTTGAAGGCGTTTGGGCTGCAGGCACATGCGCAGGCGTAAGCATGCATACAATCATCACAGCTGGTGACGGCGCGAAGGTTGCCATCAACGTGATCAGTGATCTGAACGGCGAGCGTTATGTCGATCATGACGTTTTAAAAGCTTAATAGTAAAAAGCCTTGCAGCGATCTGCAAGGCTTTGGTTGTTTTAATAGGTTGTTAGGGACATTTTCCATTTGAGTAATTATGACGGTCCGCTAATTGTTATATTTAAACTGTTCCTTAATCTTTCCATCACCATCATGGATGTAGGCCATCGTGCCAGCCTCTTCAGCCAATCGTTTCGCTTCGCTCACTGCCTCGGATCTTGAGTCAGTAGTAAGTTCGGGATCATCCTGTCCTTCTCTTTTGACAGCCCAGCCTTCTTCATCATGGGGAACAGCGTGGAATCTAGCATTATCCGTTCCTGCGCGGTCCTCGAAATAATCTTCGCGTTCCATTCCGTTATCATTATTCTTTGCCATGTATATTACCTCCTCGATTGCTGGAATACCTTTAAAAGGTATTATAAATTTACCCTTGGAATTTTGTAGGAAACAAGAATATTTCTGCTTTCTAACCAGTTTCATCCAGATAATCTTTGGTGGTACCAATCGCCTGAATTACGGAGCCAGCAGCCTGAATCCAGCTTCCGGCGGTATTGATTTTATTGCCTTCCTGACCTCGAAGTTCGATGATGCCAGCAATTGCTTGCATCGAGTTCCCGATAATTTGAAGCAGGTTTCCATATATATTGTAGAGGGATTCAACTGACTGTTCCTCTTCTAATGTATCTGAAAGGGCAGCACTGCCTCCAAGCGCCTGCATCAAATTTCCCTTGATATCGAGTCTTTGTCCCGTGACATCATCCACAGGAAGGATAATGCCCGCGATTACGGTAATATTGCCTGCAGCCTGGATCTGGTTCCCGATTTTTTCCATTGTGAAATGAACTTCACTATCCGCTACCAATGCATTACCCAAAGCCTGAAGCTCGTTTCCCCACAGGTTAAAGCTGGTCAGCTGGACTTCGGTAAAATTCTTGAAAGGGGTGCTTCCAATTGCCGCAAGAGTGGTTCCGGATGCCTGAATCCACGCGCCAAAAAGTTCCTTTCGCTCATTTTCCATGATTATCGCCGCCTTCGTCCTGATATCATCTTATACAGTTCAAATGCAATACGTTATGCAAAAGAATCAGAAATCCGTATAGCCCAAGCTCTTGAATAATAGGATTAGAAGTGAAGGAGTTTAGCCCTGGAAACAAGTGGGTTATTCACCTATGAACGGAGAATCCGATGGTGGAGGTTATGCCATGGCAGTAGTTAAGCATACGGAGGCTGATGTCGATCTGCTGGCGCGATTGTTGAGAGCAGAGGCTGAGGGTGAAGGGCAACAGGGAATGCTGATGGTAGGAAATGTAGGGATTAACCGGATACGTGCGAACTGTTCTGATTTTAAGGGGTTAAGGACCGTGCCGCAGATGATTTATCAGGAACATGCTTTTGAAGCAACACAAAAGGGTTATTTTTATCAGCGGGCAAGAGAATCTGAAAAGAGACTCGCGAGGCGTGCACTTAAGGGAGAAAGGGTATGGCCGTCAAAGTATAGCCTATGGTATTTCCGTCCGCCAGGGGATTGTCCGCCAACATGGTACAATCAGCCGCATGTCGGCCGATTTAAGCTTCATTGTTTTTATGAGCCAACAGGTGAAGAGTGTGCGAATATTTATAACACCTTTTAAATAGCTGGACTGTCTGGTTTTAAACCAGGCAGTCTTTTTTATTATCCAGAAAATCATCTTAATCCAGCTCAGCGCTTAGCCCCTCGAGTCGCTTCGGTCCTGCCAATGAAGTCAAAGAACGACTTCACTGGTCTGCCCTCTGAGGCACATGACGGGCAGACCCGACAGCCACAGGACGTGGCGTTATTGTCGGGGCTCCATCCACAACAAAAGTTTTTATTGCCTAAAACCCCCGGAAACCATAAGATGGAAATATCAAACTTAAAGGGGATAGAATATTGCGTACATATAACTTGTTTTTTTCAGATGAAGAGGTGAAATTAATACTAGAATAGGAGAAAATATAATGACAACAAATCTTTTTCGTGGACAAACGCTAAAGCTTACAGCTAAAAGGGAAGGGGATACAGAAATCATCGCTTCCTGGGATGAAGATCCGGAGTACTTGAGAAATGTGGACACAGATATTGCGATACCGCGCCCTGTTGAACATTTTGAAGGTGAGGGTGATCTTGGTTCTAATAGCTTTTATTTCCGCTTAAGGACTATCGAGGATGATAGGCTGATTGGATTTATCGTCATCCACAGCATCGAATGGAATAACAGGTCAGGAATGCTTGCAATGGGCATCGGCAATGCCAATGATCGTGGTAAAGGATACGGATCCGAAGCATTGCAGCTCATCCTGCGCTATGCATTCCATGAACTGAACTTGAATCGCGTTGGCCTTGATGTCATTGAGTATAATGAGCGGGGAATTCGTGCTTATCAAAAAGCAGGCTTTCAGATTGAAGGCAGGATCAGACAAGGCGTCCATCGCGATGGCAAAATTTATGATCGAATCAATATGGGAATCCTACGGTCAGAGTGGGAAGAAATCTAAAAAAATAGTGGACCGGGCATCTTCATGCCCGGTCCTAGTCATTTCATTTACTCTGAAGCTGTCTTTAACGCTTTAGACGATATCAGCTTGTCAAAAGCCCAACCGGCAAGTGCGCCAACTAGCGCAGGCAGAAGCCAGCCTAATCCCTCCGCATAAAGCGGCAGTGATTTTAAAAGTGATGCCAGTGCTTCAGACTCAACTCCGAATGTCTTCAATCCGTCAACTACGCTAACAAGTGTGGTTGCAAACACGGCCCCGACATATACTCCACGTAATCCCTTGAAGAAACGGTCCAGGAAGGATAGGATGACAAGCACGATAGTAATCGGATAAAGAACGATCAGAACTGGAACTGAAATCGAAATGATCTGGTTAAGGCCAAGATTGGCAATTAATAAGCTGACCACTGTTACAACGAGTGTGTAAGTTTTATAAGGAACCTTTGGCATCATCTTGGCGAAAAATTGGCTTGTCGCCGCTACAAGGCCAACTGCGGTTGTAAAGCAGGCAAGCGTTACAATCAAGCCGAGCAGCAGCATGCCAGGTGCCCCGAACATCAGCTTTGCGGATTCTGTTAAAATCGCACCGCCATTTTCATATTCGCCAACCGAGGCCATTTTAGCACCAAGAAGGCCGACAGTTACATATACAAAAGCTAATCCGATGCCAGCGATAATGCCCGCTTTCAATGTTTCTCTTACAACTTGCTTGCGTTCCAGCGCTTTTTTCTGCTGGATAGCTCCGACCACAATGATACCAAATGCCAGTGCAGCGATTGTATCCATTGTCAGGTACCCTTCAAGGAAACCCGTAGCAAATGGCGCTGCCGCGTACTTTTCAGATACTTCTCCAAACGATCCATCCATTTTTAAAAAGCTGCCAATCACGAGCAGGACGATGGCTGCAAGCAAAACAGGCGTCAGGATGCTGCCAATCCGCTCAACCATTTTTGAAGGGTTTAACGTAACCCAGTAAACTAGTGCGAAAAAGGCTAATGTAAACAGTAAAAGTACTATCGAATTTGTTCCGGATTCCCCAAGCAAGGGCTTAACGGACATTTCAAAAGCAACATTGGCGCTTCTTGGAATTCCAAAGAAAGGCCCAATCGACAAATAAACTGCAGCGCTGAAAACGATCGCAAAAACTGGGTGTACCCTAGAACCGATTTCTTTTATCCCATCCTTAGCCATTGAAATGACAACAACAGTCAATAACGGCAGTCCAACACCGGTTACAACAAAACCAAGCATCGCTGGCCAAAAATTCGCTCCAGCTTCCTGCCCCAGGAACGGCGGGAAAATCAGATTCCCTGCTCCAAAGAATAATGCAAATAACATCAGACCGATTGTGAGTGTTTCTTTACCCCTTAAGCTTCCCATCCTTTTTCTCCTCCTAAAATAATGTTTGGCACTGAGAGTATAGGAAATTTGGAACGGAATGTTATGAAATGAAAAACAAAAAAACTCGCCCCTATACTAGGGACGAGTTGTGCTCGCGTTACCACCCTGATTCCGCATAAACATGCGGCTCTCATCAACGTACCATCATACGTGTTCCATTTAACGGCGGACAAGCCGGCAAAAGCTTACTACGTCTAGGTTTCAGCTCTGCATCTCAGAGATGATGTTCCTCTATAATCTGAACACCGGTTTGCAGCAAATCACCGGCTCTCTGGGGATCAGGTTCCATAAAGGACGTGTTCTCGTCATCGATTTTATTATTGTAAAATATATTGACAAGAACTATATTAATATTCAGATAATAATATGTCAATACTATTAGCCAAGGAAAGTTTTTCATTTTAAGCCCGATACCATTGGAATGTTTATGTGACCATGCATAATAGACACTTTAAAGCCCGTTTTCTTAGAAATGTCTAAGAAGTGCTGTTTAATAGACATTTTGACGTCCGTTACTCTCCAAAATGTCTAAGAAGTGCTGTTTAATAGACATTTTGATAGCTGTCACGAAGTAAAATGTCTAAGAAATACTGTTTAATAGACACTTTGATGCCAGCCATCCCCTAAAATGTCTAATAAAATCTTTTTAACTAAAATTTATTGTCCATATCAGGGCAATTCGTATTAATATTGGATTATATAATATGTCTGGAATTGGAGAAATGCATGAATCTGAAAAAGCTAGAAGCATTGATAATGGTCGTCGAAAAGAATAGTTTTTCCGAAGCAGCGGCCGCGCTGAAAAGCTCTCAGCCTTCTGTCAGCCTGAAAATCAAAAGCCTTGAAGATGAGCTAGGATTTGAACTGCTTGACAGGGGAGCGGCAGGAATCAGGCCAACGCCTGCAGGAATGCTTGTTTATACAGCGGCAAAGGATATTGCTAATCGGTGGAGGATGATGGAGGGTGAACTCGGAGAATTCCAGGGAACCTTGACAGGCACACTGACAATTGGTGCGAGTACCATACCAGGAACCTATTTGCTTCCCGTCTGGGTTAAAAATTTCCGTAGCCTTTTTCCAAAGGTGGATGTCAAAATCGAAATTGGAGATTCGAAAAAGGTCCTTGAAAAACTGCAAAACCACCAGATTGATGCAGCGATCATCGGTATGAAGGTCGAATCCCGATTGTTGAAAAGCAATCCGGTTGCCGTCGATTCCCTTGTTTTGGTCACGCCAGAAGATCATCCATTAATCCACACGGCATCAGCAGATTTTTCGCAACTACAACAATATGATTTCGTCCTCCGTGAAGAAGGATCGGGCACACGCAAAATGATGGAGCGTTACTTAGCCGAAAAAGGGCTGTCGCTTGAAGATTTGAAAGTTGCCGTATCGATCGGAAGTACGGAATCCGTCATCGCTGCAGTTGAAGCAGGGCTGGGCATCAGTTTTATCTCCAGGCTGGCGGCTATGCCTGCAGAAAGAGCTGGCCGCATTAAAATCGTCGATACTTTCGAACCATACGAGCGGGAATTCTATCTCGTGACTCATTCAGATGCTGAAAATCGGCCGATTATCAGACAGTTTTCAGAGATAGTCGATTAAGAGTGAAGGATCCGGACTGAAAGAGATAATGACATTTTTCATTTTTCAATTTATTATTACATTAAGGAGAAAGGGGCGTTTGTAATGCAGGTTAAGGTATTTGCTAATCTTAGGGAGATTTGCGGAGGCGTGACCGTCGAAGTGAAGCCTGATGGAGACCGGGTAATGGATGTACTTGATAAAATGTGCGAAATGTTCCCGGAATTACACGAAGAAATTTATACAGAAGAGAAGACGCTCAAGCCATTTGTACATGTCTATATCAATGGCCGTAACATCGTCCATGACAATGAACTTGAAACACATGTAAAAGAAAGCGACCAATTCGCGCTGTTTCCTCCGGTTGCCGGTGGCTGATATGGTTGATAGAATACTAGAATTTCGCGGAATCAACAGGGCACATCTTGGCATGTATTTTGAAGAACTGGGCGGAAGGCTCGTGACCGATTCCTTCCCGTTTATGTATGAAGCAGAGAACTGGAGAGCGGAGATTTTAAGCGAGGATGAGCTTGCTTTTACAAAAACATTCATCGTCAATGCTGTACATATCCGTTTTGCCGCGGAAAGTCTGGAAGCGCTCGAGCAACTGATTAAAAATTACCGTTATAAAACAACCCGGGTAGGCGGGTAGCGAAGGTTTCGGCGGATTATTGCCGGAGCCTTTTATTTTTAGCTTGAAAATACTATTTTTAGTTTGAAAGCTATTATTTTCAGCTGAAACCTTTAATTTTCAGCTGAAATTGTGAATTTTCCGCTTAGTGTTCGTTTAACACGCTAATAGGAAAGGGAATTTATAACTCAAAGAAGACCGCTTTAGAAAATATCGACCACATTTAGAATTTTATTGGCGAATTTCAAGATAATTCGACCACATTTCAAATTTATTTGGCGGATTTTAAAATAATTCGACCACATTTCCAATTATTTCGACCAAGTTGCCTCCATCCGCTAAAAAGCTGCCTTATCCAAGGTAGTATCAATCGCTATTATCCAATTAAAAAGAGGCCACAAAAAAACCAGGCAAAATCGCCTGGCTTTCTTCAAAAATATTAAACTTACTTAGTAGCTGGAGTTGTTTCTTCGCCAATGATGCCTAGTTCGCGAAGTTTTTCTTCTGTAACAACGCCATCTTTCCAGCCGCGGACATTGTAGTAGTCATCAAGCATGATATCCATGCGTGAAACTAGTCCTTCACTGTTACCTGAAGCGCCTTCTTCAGTAAAGCGTTTTGGAAGGAAGTCGTCCTCGCGCTTGTTGAAGCCGGCTAGGTTGTTGTAGTAACGCTCTAGGTTATAGATTCTTTCCCCTGCAAGCATGACATCATCAGCTGTCATTGGGATGCCAGTCATTGTGCTGTATTGCTCAGCATAGTGCTCTGCATTTTCAGAGAAAGAAGAGAACTTACAGATATTCATAGAGTCAGAGAATGAAAGCAGGTTCTGGAATACATTCAGAAGCTCAGCTTTGCCTTCTGCTACTGTACGGTCTGTTGGCTCAGGAATTCCAGCGATTTCAGATGCGATTGTGTAGCCGCGAAGGTGGCAGGCACCACGGTTACTTGTCGCATAGCCAAGGCCGATACCCTGGATACCGCGTGGATCGTAAGCTGGGATAGATTGGCCTTTAACGGACATAGACAGTTCAGGAACGCCCCATGCAGCAGTCGCGCGTGCAGGACCTTCAGCAAGGATGCCGCCGAAGCCTTCACGGAATGCGATTTTGCGAGCGATTTCAATCATGCCGTCAGCGTCGCCCCAATCAAGCTTCTCGTCAACGATGCCTTTTTCATAGGCTTCCATTGTCACAGAGATGGCGTGACCAAGCTCGATTGTATCCATACCGTATTCGTTACAGATGTCGATTAAGTATGCGATTGCTTCAGAGTCGCTCAGTCCGCTGTTCGCACCAAGTGCCCATGCAGATTCGAACTCAAAGCTCTCTACGCGAGTCTTATATTTGCCTTCTTTAACTTCAACTTCAATTTTACAGCCAACCGGACAAGCGTGGCATGTGTTGTTGGCAACAAGCAGATGCTCGTTAACCCACTCGCCGGAATGCTTTTCTGCTTCATCCCAGTGTGTCAATTGAGAGTTGCGCGTTGGAAGCGCTCCCACTTCATTGATCAAGTTGGTAAGGACGTTTGTTCCATATACGGATAATCCGCCTTTGTTTGGAGCAGTCAGGCCGCCTTCAAGAATTGCTTTAACCGCTTTCTTGTTAGCTTGGTTGTAATCATCTTTTTGTGCCGGCTCAGGCATGTTGCCTTTTTGTGCAGCTTTGATGACGATTGCTTTCAATTTCTTGTAACCTGCAACCGCACCAGTACCGCCACGTCCTGCAGAACGGTCATGCTCGTTCATGAAACCAGCAAAACGTACGCCGTTTTCGCCAGCCTGGCCGATTGTCATGACGCTTAAATTTTCTTCGCCATGTGCATCTTTTAAAGACTGTACAGTCGCGCGCGTGCTCAATCCCCACAATTGAGAAGCGTCGCGGATCTCTGCCTTGCCGTCTTCAATATAAAGGTACACAGGCTTGTCGCTCTTGCCTTTGAAAATGACGTTGTCGATTCCAGCCCACTTCAGACGAGCAGCTGTCCATCCACCCATGTGCGAGTCAGTAACCGTGCCAGTCAATGGAGACTTCGTCACGACTGCTAGACGTCCGCTCATCGATGAACGTGAACCTGTTACAGGGCCAGTCATGATGCATAGAATGTTTTCTTCAGATAGAGGCTCTACTTCAGGTCCGTTGTCAAGAACATACTTAACCCCAAGACCGCGGCCGCCGACATACTTTTTCACGTCGTCTTCATTGATGCCTCTGTAATCGACAGTGCCATTTGACAAGTCAACTAGTACTTCTTTGTTTTTAAATCCCCCAAAATTCATCTTAACTAATCCACCTCTTTCATTTAGTATGGATAAAAAATAATACAAGAGGCCTATTTCCTCTTATTATTAAGTATAGTGAAAATTCAGCCTAAAAAAAAGCTTTATTTAAAGATATAATGAAATAGAAATGAGGGGATATGGATGAAAGATTTGGAGCGTTATTCAAGGCAGATTTTATTCCAGCCAATTGGAAGTGGAGGCCAGGAGAAACTATTGAAAAGCTCTGCCGTCATCGTCGGCATGGGCGCGCTGGGTACGGTGATCTCGAATCATCTGGTCAGGTCAGGTGTCGGGCAAGTCCGCATCATAGACCGTGACCTGGTGGAGCTTTCCAACCTTCAGCGCCAGACTCTCTATGATGAGGACGATGCGCGCGAGAACCTTCCGAAGGTCATTGCCGCTGAAAAAAAATTGAAAAAGATCAATTCGGAGGTAAAAGTAGAGCCGGTCATCGCAGACTTAACGCTCGACAACGCAGAGGATCTGCTTGCAGGCTTTGATGTGATCGTCGATGGAACCGATAATTTTATGGCCCGTTATCTCATAAATGATGTTGCCGTCAAACATGGCATTCCGTGGGTTTATGGGGGAGCTGTCAGCTCACGTGGGATGTTTGCCGCTATCAAACCGGGGGAGACCCCTTGCTATCGGTGTTTATTCCCATCGGTTCCTGCTGGACTGGGAGAGACATGCGATAGTATCGGTGTGCTTTCGCCGATTACGGATATCATTGGATCCTTCGAAGCCGTCGAGGCAATCAAGCTCCTCGTAGGGGCAGAGTCGAACCCGAATCTTGAACAGATGGATATCTGGTACAACTCCTTTTTGCAAATGGACGTCAGCCAGGGGCGCAATCCAGAATGCCCGGCATGTGTCCACCATCAATACGAATTCTTGGACCGGTCATCCGACCAGCAAATTAACTATGCATCTCTATGCGGCCGCAACACCATCCAGATTAACCCAAGGCAAAAAACGAAACAGGATCTGGAGAAGCTCGCTGTCCGCCTGAAAAATAATGGCGAGGTAAAAGGCAATCCATTTTTGCTGCGCTTCATCCCGGATGATGAAATCACAATGGTCATTTTTCAGGATGGGCGGGTACTAGTCCACGGTACAAATGATACGGTAAAAGCAAAATCATATTATGCTAGATACCTTGGTTCGTAATGCTCATTCAAGGTACGATAGGTTAAAGAAAAATCCTAATATGCGAGATACCCAGGTTCATAACTTTTTTATTGAAGGGGAGATTAAATTGGCAGGCTACATAGATGAGTTGAAGAGTGTTATAGGTGAAGAGCTTGTAACTATGAATGAAACAATTTTGGAACTTCACGGCCGGGATGAGTCTTATCACGAACCACGCCTGCCGGATGTTGTTGTATTCCCGCGGAATAAAGAGGACGTCAGCAAGGTACTAAAATTTGCGAACGAACGGAAAATTCCTGTTGTGCCATTCGGATTGGGAACGAGTCTGGAAGGACATGTCATCCCGGTGAATGGCGGGATCTCGCTTGACCTTTCACAGATGAATGCAATCGTCGAGGTGAAGGAAAGTGACTTTCTCGTAAAAGTCCAGCCTGGCGTAACGAGGTCGGTTCTGAATAAAGAGCTGAAGAAGTATGGCTTATTTTTCACCGTTGACCCAGGTGCAGATGCGACGCTTGGCGGCATGGCGGCAACGAATGCGAGCGGCACGACCTCTGTCCGCTACGGCATCATGCGCGATCAGGTCAGGGACCTTGAAGTTGTGCTTGCGAACGGAGACATCATCCATACAGGCAGCCTTGCCGCTAAATCTTCATCAGGCATCCACCTGAACGGCATGTTTGTCGGCTCGGAAGGAACGCTTGGAGTCATCACTGAACTTACGCTGAAAGTATACGGCATTCCGGAAGCGATTACGGCAGCAAGGGCAGTATTTCCTTCTGTTAAAAATGCCGTCGACGCCGTGGTTGGCATTTTAGCCGGCGGCATTCCGGTGGCCCGGATTGAGTTCGTCGATGCAGAGTCGGTGAAAAAAGTGAATGAATACATGGAAACAAATTACGAAGAAAGCACGACACTGTTCATGGAATTCCACGGCAACGAAGCAGGACTGGCCCAGGATGTTGAGTTTGCTACAGAAATTTTGAAGGACCACGAATGCTACAACTTCCAATTCGAGGCCGACTCTAAAGCACGCAATCAGCTTTGGGAAGCAAGGCATAATCTGCTTTACGCCTATAAGCACACAGCCGGCAAGAAAAGCATCATGCTGACAGATGTCAGTGTCCCGGTTTCTGAGCTGACGGGCGCAATCCTCCATACCCGTGAATTGATCGATGCTTCTTCGATTGAAGGCTCGATCGTCGGCCATGTCGGAGATGGTAATTATCACGTTTTACTGCTGATGGACAAAGAAAACCCTGAAGAGGTAAAAGAAGGCGAACGGATCAATGAAGAAATCGTCCACTACGCACTGAAGCGCGGCGGCACCTGTACTGGAGAACATGGCGTAGGCCTCGGAAAGGCAAAATACCAGCGTCTTGAGCATGGCGCTGCGTATGAAGTGATGAAATCCATCAAGAAGACACTCGACCCGAACGGAATTTTGAATCCAGGGAAGATTTTTATAGATTAAGATAAATAAAGCTGCCGATTTGGCAGCTTTATTTGATGTTTGGGAGGAGAACACGATCTAAATCGCAGCCATCACTACGATTTAGAAGGAAATCACTCCGTTTTTAGAGCTAATCACTACGATTTAGAAGGAAATCACTACGTTTTTGGAGCTAATCACTACGATTTAAAAGGAAATCACTACTTTTTCCAATTTGGTGGGAAATCCATTGCCTTCCTAGAAACTCATCAATTAATTAATGTTTAATGAGCCTTGTTACACTATTCCCTAAACAAAAAATCGGACTAATAAATACCCAAACACCGAAAGCAGCACAGAACCAGCAAGTCCTGCCGACAATGCTTTGCCGCCCATTTGCTTGAATGATTTAAAGTCGACATTCAATCCAAGTCCAGCCATTGCCATGCCGATGAGCAAATAGGCGAGGCTGACGATGGCAGACGCAGCACCATCGCTGACAACTCCTGTCGTATTGAAAGCACTCACCGCAAGGAAACCAAGAATGAACCAGGGAATCGGAAGGGTAGACAGCGTCATTTTTTGTTCGGCGTCACCGCTTTCCTTTCGCTGGATAAGGAATCCTATTAAAATAGCAACCGGAACAAGCAGTGCTACCCTGGTCAATTTTACGATAATGGCGAGGTCGAGGGCAGCCTGTCCAGCCGGGTCGGCCGCAGCGACGACATGGGCGATTTCATGCAGGGTTCCACCCGCAAAAACACCATATTCAAGTGCTTTCAAGTCAAGATACGAGAAGATCAAGGTATAAAGAATCGTGAAAATCGTTCCGAGCACCGCAACATTTGCTGCACCCACAGCGGTTTCTTTTTCATTGGCCTTGATGACTGGTGCGATGGCGACAACTGCGGCTGCACCGCAAATCGCTGTCCCGCAGGCCGTCAGAATGCCAAGCCTTTTCTCCACCTTAAAAAGGCGGCTCAATCCATAGACGACGACAAGGGCAAACGCCAGATTCGCAAATGCGATTAAAAATACCGTCGATCCGGCATTGTAAATATCAAACAGATTCAGCCTGAATCCAAGCAATATGATTCCGAGACGGAGCAGCTTTTTGCTGGAATAAGAAGCACCTTCCAACAGACCGCCGTTCACTCCGGCAGACGCACGCCAGATCATTCCCAGCATGATGGCAATGACAAGCTGGCCCATGATCGAAAAGAATGGCAGGCCAGCAATCAACCGGGCAGCCAGCGCGAGCGCCAGAGTTAGTAAAATACCCTTAATGACGGGCACGGTAAAACGAGGGAGTAGATCATTTATTTTCATTTATTACACGTCCTTCAAATCTATCTAACTAACACTTTACCGAATAAAAGAAAAATAGCAAAACCCATATGTGTATCTATCCTGAATTGTCAATATTCACAAAACGGATATATGTAAGCTGAGCAGGGATATTGGATGGTGCTTATAATAAAGGTAACTATATCCTCCCTAAGCAGGTGAGCAAAATGGAGAAGAGCATGTCGGAGGGAAGGTTTCTTGTATACATTGTAGCTGCGGTCATGCTTTTGATGGTGATCCATCTCTATCATGCTGACCTTTCGTCCTATTTGAACCCTGAAAATTATATTGCCATTCATACGATTTTGGAATTTTTCAGTATTGCCGTTTCCTTTTCGATTTTCTCATATGGCTGGAAAGCGTTCAGCTTCTCGCAGTCCAGAAAAATCCTGATGCTGAGCTTTTTGTTTTTCATCGTCGGAATGCTCGATTTATTGCATACACTCACATTCCAGGGAATGCCCTTTTTTATAACGGAAAGTTCCATCGCGAAGGCAACATGGTTCTGGGTTTCGGCCCGCAGCATTGAGTCATTATTGATCGTGCTGGTACTCGTTCTGCCCGAACGGAAGCTACAGCAGGATCCGAGGCGCATCTGTCTGGCAGTTTGCACGGCGGTTATCGGAGTCATTATGTTCGTGATTTTCAGGTATGAACAGAGCCTTCCGCTGCTCGTCATTGAAGGCAAAGGGACAACCATGTTAAAAAACCTCATAGAATACGGTGTCAGTTTCCTGCACTTCATCTCCATTGTCATTTCGCTTTACTTTTACAATGAAGGCAAGAAGGGTCAGCATCTGTATGTAGCGTTGGCATTCACGTTTCTGTTTTTGTCAGAACTCGTTTTCACCATTTACCAGAGTGTTTATGATATCGACAATTTCACTGGTCATCTGTACAAGGCGCTTGGCTACTTTTTTATCATGAGGGGGTTCTACTTCTCGACGATTGCGGACGACAGCTTTCTGAAGGATCCTCATGAAAAAATGTGGCGGCAGAGTGAGGAGATGATTCAGAACCATTATGGAATCATTTTCAAGCTGTCAAAACAGGGCGATGACTTCATCCACCACATTGTTGGCGGCGGGCTGCTGAAGGATCTTGGCTTCACCCCGAATGAGATTAATGGCAAGACCCTCGGTGAATTCCTGCCCGATAAGGCGGGGAGAATTGAAAGGTACTATGACTGTGTCTGGAAAAATAATGAGAAGATTGTCTTTGAAATTGAAATTGGCGGACAAACGTATGCGATATCGCTCATGCCTGTTATGACCAATGGCGAGGTAGTGGAGATAGCCGGAGCCGTTATGGGGATCGTCAAGTATTCACGGCTGGACCGCTGTTCCAGAAGTACGAAGGCAAATGCTTTGTAAGCTTTGATCAAACCTGCAGAAATGCAGGTTTTTTTGTTTCGCCATTGCCTACCACTGCCGAAAGGAATTTTATAATAAAAGGCGAATAAGCTATAAGTATCAGCCCTGTCCGATTTAAAGGGTGACGACCTCAAGAAGGGAGCGCTCAATCTTCTAAAGTCAAAATATTAAAAATAGTATTTTTTCAGGATGTTATTTAGGGAGTCGAAGTGTTAAACTGGGTGTATGTTTACAAATTTCTACAATGTTTTTGAAAAATGTAAGCATTTACAATCATAACGGAAGAGGTGTTGAACGTGCTAGGATTTTTACAAAGAATCGGGAAGGCTTTGATGCTTCCAATCGCTGTTTTACCTGCAGCTGCGTTATTGCTGCGTCTCGGGCAGCCGGATTTATTGGATATTGCTTTTATTTCTGCGGCAGGTGACGCGATTTTTGCTAACCTTGCATTATTGTTCGCGATCGGTGTGGCAGTTGGTATTTCGAAGGATGGCCACGGTGCTGCTGGGCTCGCTGGTGCAATAGGCTATTTTGTTTTGACTAAGGGTGCAGGTGCTGTCAATGAAAGCATCAATATGGCGGTGCTTGGCGGGATTTTATCCGGGGTAATCGCCGGTTTGCTCTACAACCGTTTTCATGATATTAAGCTGCCGGACTGGCTGGGCTTCTTCGGCGGCAAACGTTTCGTCCCGATCATCACTTCATTGGTGATGATTGTTTTAGCCGGTATTTTCGGCTATGTTTGGCCGCCAATCCAGACAGGCATTAACAGTGTCGGTGAATGGATTGTCGGTGCGGGTGCAGTTGGAGTAGGTGTATTCGGTTTCCTGAACCGTTTATTGATTCCAATGGGCCTTCACCATGTACTGAACACGCTTGTCTGGTTTGAATTTGGTGAATTTACGAATGCAGCAGGGGATATTGTAAAAGGTGACCTGAACCGTTTCTTCGCAGGCGACCCTAAAGCCGGCATTTTTATGAACGGTTTCTTCCCAGTCATGATGTTCGGTCTTCCAGCTGCAGCATTCGCGATGATTGCCGCAGCGAAAAAGGAACGCAAGAAGGCTACTGCAGGAGCGCTTATCGGTTTAGCCTTCACATCATTCCTGACAGGGATCACAGAGCCAATCGAATTCTTGTTCATGTTCCTGTCTCCAGTCCTTTATGGGATTCATGCTGTATTGACTGGTCTGGCCATGTCGATTACCTATATGCTCGATATCCACCATGGATTCGGATTCTCAGCCGGTGCAATTGACTATGTGCTGAACTACGGAATCGCCCAAAAGCCATTGCTGCTGCTCGGTGTCGGCCTCGTGTACGCAGTGCTGTATTTCGTCATTTTCTACTTCCTGATCATCAAGCTTGACCTCAAGACACCAGGACGTGAAGACGAAGTTGAGGGCGAGTTTTCGGAAAGCGGTGCTTCAAGAGGCAACTACGCAGAGCTTGCAGACCATTATCTTGCAGCATTAGGCGGCAAAAGCAATCTTAAGGAACTGGACAATTGCGTAACCCGCCTTCGTTTAAAAGTAGAGGATATGGCAAAAGTAAATGAAGCGGAACTTAAGCGCCTTGGAGCTAAAGGTGTGTTAAAGCTTAATAAAACAGACCTTCAAGTCATTGTTGGAACCGATGTAGAATTCTTGTCGAATGAAATGAAGCGAAAATAAAGATGACAGACTTGGCGGTAAATCACCGCCAGGTCTTTTTTTCACAGGCTATCTATATGGAGAAATTGGTGAAATAGAACCTATACATAAATGGAGGGTTATTCATGAAACGTCTACTGGATTGCACAGCATCTGATTTTGAACAAATGACGGGACAGGATTTGAAAAAGGCGATCATCGCTTCGGAGGGACGGACGATTTTATCTGAGGTCATCGGGGCATTCTCGCCGCTTTATCCGGCAGTGACGAATGCGGAACTGGCAGCGGCATTTGGAGCAGATCTTATCCTGCTGAACTTCTTCGATGTGATGAATCCTTCTATCGAGAGCTTGCCGGAAGCAGAGCCGTCTGAAGTAGTCCGCCAATTAAAGAAGCTGGTTGGCCGTCCTGTTGGCCTGAACCTTGAGCCGGTCGACCTCCAGGCGGACAAGCTTGAGGCACTGCAGCAGCTTCCTGAAGGAAGGATGGCTACCGATGCTGCACTTAAAAGAGCGAAGGAGCTTGGCTTCGATTTCGTCTGCCTGACAGGCAACCCAAAAACAGGTGTGACGAATGCCGAGATTACCAAAGCAATTGAAAAAGCCCGGGCAGCATTCGGTCCAGACGGATTGATCATTGCTGGCAAAATGCATGGCGCAGGTGTGGCCGGTGAGACGGGAAGCTCAATGATGACGGAAGAAACCTTGCATAGGTTTGTCGAGGCTGGTGCGGACATCATCCTGATTCCGTCTCCGGGCACTGTGCCGGGTTTTACGGTTGAAAAGACGGCGAAGCTGGTTGAGCTTGTCCACCAAAAAGGAGCCCTCGCCATTTTAACGACTGGAACAAGCCAGGAGGGGGCGGATGAACAAACAATCAAACAAATCGCTCTGAACAGCAAGATGGCCGGTGCTGACCTCTACCATATCGGAGACGCCGGGGCAGCGGGCATCGCTTCTCCTGAGAACATAATGGCCTATTCGATTGTCGTACGAGGCAAACGGCATACTTATGTCCGGATGGCAGCCTCTGTCAGAAGATGAATTCCTGATTTTTCAAGTTGGTCTCAGCCATAATCCGGGTAAAAGTAAAGCCTAACGCTGATACTAACTTGAGGAGGGATACAACATGGAAAAGGACAAGTTTGTCAATATCGATCCAAAAGCAAAGCCTGTCAATCAAGGTTCTGAGCAGGAACAAATGGAAACAGCGGAAGCGAACATGAAGCTCCAGGACGCTTTTTATGATGAAAACGAAAGCAATGGGGTAGATCCTGCTAACCTGAATAATCAGACAGCCATCTTGACTGATATGGACTAAAAGCCGGCAATTGTTTGCCGGCTTTTCCTTTTGTCAGATCCCAGAAGCCTATTGATGACGGTCTGTTTTATCGCTTTGGTCTTTGTTGTGTTTGTTTCCCTTGCTGTTGTCCCCGCTCGTCAATTCACCGGAAAACTCGGCCATCTGGTTACCGAGCTTTGGGGAGTTTTGATTTTTACTGCCTTTATTGAACTTTTTCGTCATTGCAAGCCCTCCTTATAGTGAGTACTAAGCTAGTTTTCCCGATAGTAGGGTGGCAATATGTAAAAACATTTTAAACTGAGGTTCAGTTAACTCAATAAAAAAGGACAGCTTGCACTCAGCTGCCCTTTAAAACTCAATCTTATACTAACTGGTCAATCTCTTCCTCGCTCACTAACTCAACCTCGGCGAGACCTTTCAACTCCTGGATCAACCCGTTCGCTTCCTCATACAGCGTGTCATCCGTAAATACCTCTGAGTAATAAAGGGAATCATTCAGCACAGCCTTCACATGCAGCCTTGTGCCGGATTCTGTGTCTTCGTCACCCAAAGTGACAGCGGAGCGTGAGGTTTCATGCTGATTGAGCAAGACTTTATTGCCATTGCGTTCTTTCTTCACAGCTTCAACAATTTCCACTAACGAATTAACTCGTTTCAATGACATCACCCCTCTAGTTATGTATTCCATGTTTCAGACATTTAAAACCACTCAAAGAATTATTTCGAATGTAGTTCCCTTGCCTAGCTCGCTGCGCAGGGTGATTTTTCCGCCATGCGCTTCTACTAGCTCCTTTACGATCGCAAGTCCGAGCCCTGAACCTCCCAAAGCTTTCGACCGTGACTTATCGACCCGGTAAAAGCGGTCAAAAACCCACGCCTGGTCTTCATCAGGGATGCCTTTTCCTTCATCGATGACGGTGATATGGATATATCCATCCTTTTTGAAAACCTTCATTGTGGTCGTAGTTCCTTCTTCTGAATACTTTCTGGCATTATCCAGCAAATTAATGAGAATTTGTTCAAAGCGGACCGGGTCAGCCTCGATATAGACTTCCCCGTGACAGGCAAAATTAAGCGTCATATTTTTTTCGGTAAAAGATGGTGCCATCCTCGAGTGAATTCCACGCATGAATGTACAGAGTTCCAAACGTTCTTTTTCGATGGTAAAAGTGTTCTCATCCATTTTTGCGAGGTCAAATAACCCTTTTACCAGACCAGAAAGCTTGGTTGCCTCTTCATGGATGATTTGCAGATATTGGCTTCTGTCCTCAGAGGCTATTCCCGGCTTACCGGCGATGTCCGCATACCCTTTTATATACGTGAGCGGTGTCCGCAATTCATGTGAAATGCTCGCGAGGAACTCATTCCGCTGCCTTTTCATGTGGCTTAGGTCATCAGCAAGCACCTGAATTGATTCAGCCAGTTCGCCCAATTCATCGTTTCCGCGACGGGGCAGAGTGACAGAATAGTCGCCCTGGCGGATTTTTGAAGTCGCTTCATTCATCTTAATAACTGGCTTAGTAATGAATCTGGAAAGGAAAAGGGTAATCACAGCCATTGATGTCAACAGCAGGATTCCGGCAAGCCAGAAGTGCTTGTTCAGCTTGGTAATCAGGCTCTGGACCCGCTGGGTATTCTTGAACATATAAACAGCACCGTCGTTCTCCAGGGGGCTTACCGACGCAATATATTGCTTGTCCTGCCAGTCATCTTCTAAAATCAACCCAGATCGCGGAATATCTCCTGGCGTTTCTGTAATGATGTCCTGCATCGAGTCATCCGTCGGTATGGAAGAAGAAATGATCACACCTGTTTGATCCGTGATAATGACATGGGTGTCCGTCTTTGATTCCATTGTCGTGATATGGTGGATGGTTTCCTGGGAATAGGAAGTTTCCAGAATATCACGATGGTTATTGCCGCGCGTTTGCAGGGAAGCAAGCTCCTCGTCGATCCTAGAATGGATGATAGAAGAGTGCAGGTAGTAGAATAACACACCTTCAACCAGCAATATCGTTATGAAAAAAACAACCCCAATTTTAAAAGAGATCCGATCCATTTATGCCACTCCTATGATCCATCTTAGGTCCATCATACTAAAAAAGTATCCAAAAACAGAGCAGAAAAGCGAAGAAGCAGTGCTCCTTCGCCTTTTTTATCATAACAAATCATTCACCTTATAAATCATTCCATTTTCAAGGTTATCACCTAATACCAATTTTACAAGCGCTCCAGCAACAGTATCGGGGCTACGAAGACTGCCGCTTTCTTTGTAATTCCTGAAGGTATCCACATCGGCGAATGCTTCTTCTGATGAAGAGCGGATTGTCACCTGCATATCAGTATCCATCAAGCCTGGGCTGAAGGCGATGACCTTGCTGCTGCTTCCGTTGTTCTCAAGCTCCAGGCCGGCGGTCATCGTGAACATGTTGACAGCAGCTTTTGTGCTGCAATAAATGCTCCATCCCTGGATTGGCCGCTCGCCAGCCCCGGAGGTTACATTCGCGATGATGACTCTGGTGCCGGTTTCTTTTGCTTTTTGTAAAAATAAATTGCTGATCAGGATTGGTGCCGTCAGATTCACCTGTACATTCGTCTGGACTAAAGACGCATCAAGCTCCCCGGCCACATCGATCGGTTCGATGACTCCGGCATTATTAATGACATAGACGGCTTCCGCATTTTTAAAAACATCAGCTGCAATCGCAGTGAATACACTTTGGACCTGGACATCAGAGCTAAGGTTGCAGCTGTGATGGGTATATCCGGCTCCGGATTTTTCCGCAGCCTGCTTTAAACTGCTGTTTTCTTTTCGGGAAACGGAAATCACATGAATTCCTTCTGCCAGCATTTGCTGTGCGGCAGATGCCCCAAGTCCCCTCGATGCACCTGTGATGATGGCGTATTTCATTTCAGACACTCCTTTATGTAAGGCTTTTATGATCAACCTCTGGGTTCGCAAAATAGCTTAATCCAGACTAGTAACAATTATTTTTCACGATCAGACTGGAATCGCCCCGGTGCTGACTGATGTAATATTTTTCAAAAGCCAGTTCTTATTGTCTTCCTGTACCACTTTTTCAGCCGTTTGCAGCGCCAATGATAGATATTTTTCCTGTTCGGCAGAATCGTCGGCAACATTATTCGCGCGTGCCATTGCTTCATAAGCGAATGCGAGGTCAAAATCCCCAAGCTGATGCTCAGTGCAAAGACTTAATGATTTCCTGGCATGATGGAGGGCGGCCTCGCTTCTTCCAAGTATCGCATAGACTCTTGAAATCTGCCATTCACCTCGGGCAAAGTTCAGCGGAGTGCCGACAACACTCCAATGGTAGCGAGAGGCATTTGCCGCATAGAGCATCATATCATCGTCATTTTCACTCCGGTCAGTTTTCTCAATCAAATCCCAGGTCAGGTTGAACAAGTCCATTGCCATTTTCTTATGTGTCGTAAAATCCATATTGATTTCCATCTCAGAAGTCTCCTTTAAATCTTTTTATAGAAGGCTGTTTTCGTTAGATTGTTGTTAAAATCCTAAAGCGATTTTAACGTTTTGCAGGTCGGTACTAAGTTTGCATGCTCTTTTCTCATAAGAGCGTCAACTTTACGAAGAAAAATTGGTCATGAAATCCTATTTTGTAGTCAAATAGCAACAAGGTTTGAGAAAAGAGCGTTATAGAATAATATTTGACAGATTGTGGAGGAATCCTTTTTTTGGTTGAAAAAAAGCATGGCGTGGGCCATGCTTGCAGCAAATCAATTTAATAGGCTCTGCCAATCGTTGATGAACCCGGAGGTGGAAGAATTGGGGGATGCCAGCACTTCTTCTGTGGGACCGGTCTGCTTCAGTTCCCCATCCATCAGGATTGCCAGCGTATCTGCGAGGAACTTCAATTCCATAAGATCGTGGCTGACAAAAACAGTCGTCGTGTTTGTCTGCTGGATGATGTTCTTGATATCCTTCAATAACTGGACTTTGGTCGGGAAGTCAAGGGCTGAGAAGGGCTCATCCAGAAACAGCACCTCAGGCTCAAGCACCATTGCCCTTGCCAGATTGACTCGCTGTGCTTCTCCGCCGGATAAGTGCGCGGCATGCTTTTTCGCAAGAGAGCTGATTTGGAATTTTTCCAGCCAGTAGGCGACCTTTTGTTTCACTTCTTGTCGGGGCAGCTTGCGAAGCTTTAAGCCGACCGCGACGTTTTGGAAGACTGTTGTATCAAGGAGAAGCGGCTGCTGCATCGCGACAGCGAATCTTCTGCGCATATCCAGCGTCAAGTCATTCGTAATGTCCTTGCCTCTCAGAAAAATCGTACCCTGTGATGGCTTTTCCAGGAGAGCCAGCGCCTTGATGAACGTACTTTTTCCAGCACCGTTCGGGCCCATGATCCCGAGCACTTCACCCTCTTGAAGCTCAAAGTGGGGGATGGAAAGAAGAACTTTTTTGCCGGCTCTCACTTCTAGATTTTTTGCAGTGATCATAGACTCCGCTTCCTTTGCTGTAAGTAAGTTAAGCTGAATGTAATGATGAATGCCAGCGTCATCAGGATAAACGAAAGCGCAAGGGCGATGTCAAAGTTGCCTTTCGAAACCTCCATAACGATCGAGGTCGTCAAAATCCGGGTTTCGCCGCTGATATTGCCGCCGACCATCATTGCCGCGCCGACCTCTGCAATGACCCGTCCGAATCCGGCGATGATGGCTGCAAGGATGGCAAGCTTGACCTCTTTCGTCAATATCCAGTACAGCTGCAGCTTTGTGGCGCCAAGTGCCTTCACCTGAAGGATCAATTTAGGGTTGATCTGCTGGAATGCTGTGCTTGTAAGCGCGGTAACAATCGGCAGTGACACTAAGATCTGTGCCATGATGATGGCTGTTGGTGTATAAAGCCAGGCTAAATCGCCAAGCGGCCCTGAACGCCAAAGGAAAAGAGTGATCCATAGACCGGCGACGACAGGAGGGAGACCCATGCCGATATTGACGATGGCAAGGATGAACTTCCTTCCCGGAAAGCGGGCAAGTCCAAGAAACATGCCGGCCGGGATGCCGATCAATGTGCTGATCAAGACAGCAGTGATCGACACCTTGAGAGTCAGCAGGGTGATCTCGAGAATCTCCGGGTCACCCGAGAGAATCATTTCTATGGCTTTTTTTAATCCTTCTAGTAAAAGTTCCATATGCAATCAGGCTTTCTTTTTAAAAATTTTCCGCATGGTGAAATTATACACTACTTAAATTATTCGAATAGGAAGAAAAGAGGCTCACCGTATTCGTCTACACCGAATTCTTTAATCAATTTCTCTGTGTCTTCCGCAATCATGAATTCCACAAATGCTTTTGCGCCCTCTGCGTTCACTTTTTTATGCTTTTCGTTGTTGACCTGCATGACGTGGTAGATGTTCAGCAGACTTTCGTCATCTTCTACTAAAATTTCAGTTTCAGGCATGTTTTTCTTCTGCGCAAGGAAAGTAGCGCGGTCTGTCAAAGTATAGCCTTTTTTTTCTGCAGCAATCTGGAGTGTCGAGCCCATGCCTTGTCCAGCCTCCATATATGCTTCTCCAAGAGCTTTCGGGTCAAGGGAAGCTTTCTTCCAAAGCTCAAGTTCCTTTTTATGAGTACCGGAATCATCGGCACGTGAAACAAAAGCTTCTTTGGAATCGGTGATTTTCTTCAATGCCTCTGGAACTGATACCCCTTTTACTTCAGCCGGATCTTCTGCAGGTCCGACAACGATGAAATCATTGTACATGACTTTTTGGCGGTTGCTGGCATCACCGCTTGCTACCAATTCCTCCTCTGCTGCCGGTGCGTGAACAAGAAGGACATCCGCTTCGCCGCGCGTTGCCATTTCAAGAGCCTGGCCTGTACCTACAGCAATGATTTTAAGATTATAATTATGCTTCTCCTCAAATTCAGGACGAAGGACATCGAGCAATCCACTGTCCTGGGTGCTCGTTGTCGTCGCGAGAATCAGGTCCGTTTTTCCCTCTTTTACGGAAGTTTCCTTAGTAGATGAATCGGAACAACCGGTAACGATAGCAAGCATGAGTAAAATCATAAAAGAAAGCAATGGCTTGAGTTTCATGTTCTATGCCTCCGATAAGTGGTTTCCATAAATGATTTTTCCGAAATCTTCAGCATCATAGCCATCGAGGTCTGCGATGCTTTCTTTAAAATTGGTAAGCTGAATCAGGTCGACCAAGTGCTGCAGTGCTCCTTTATTTTCAGGAGTCCAGCGGAACACGAGATCAAACTGTTCTTTTGTCAGCGGGATGAAATCCAATCCTAGCTGGCTCGCCGCGCATCTGATTCCGATAGCAGCATCTGCTGTTCGTCTGCTGATATGTGCTGCCGCACCCAGGTGAGTCCATTCCTCATTTGCATATCCCTTTACAGCTGATGGCTCAAGTTTTTCATTAGCTAGAAAGGAATCGAGCAGGAAACGGGTCCCGGCTCCTTTTTGGCGATTTATGATCGTGATATCACTTCTTGCCAGGTCTTTAACTCCGGTGATGTTCTTTGGATTACCTTTTGCAACGATCAAGCCCTGTTCCCGGGATGCAAGTCTCATCACCGTTATTGGCTCATGGACAAACAATTGGCGGATGAAGGGAAGATTGTACTGTTGCGATGCCGGATCCAGCAAATGAACAGCGGCGATGTCAGCGCTGCCACGATAAAGCATCATCAACCCTTCTAGGCTTCCGATGTAGGAGGGGGTGATCGAAAGTCCCGATCCCTCTGAAGCTATGTACTTAACAAGGTGTTCAACAAGGAAATCATGGCTGCCCGCCAGCTGCAAAGTATGCAGCGCCTTTGATTCCTTGGTTCTGGCTGGAATTGCGGACATACTGGTTTTATATCTTTCAAACTCACTTTCTTCAACACGCATTTTATTGCCTACTTTAAAAGCAGACAGGTCACCACGTTTAATCAATTCATAGACGGTATGCTTTGAAATTTTCAGCATGGCCGCAATTTCGTCAGGAGTATAAATTTGCAAAGAGATTCCCTCCTTTTCTTACTAAACTAAATATAATAAAATATTAGATAGAAAGGTATAGTTTTCGTTAAGTTTTGTTGTGTTTTGTTTAGTTTTATTGTGAGATTATCGAAAAATGTTCACATTTTAGGTAGAGAATTGCCAATACACTGCCGTTGTTTTCCAAATATAACCTTCGCAAAATACTCCGGGCAGTATTGTGTATTTCTTATAGATACCATGGTAAACTAAGCATTAGACAGAATTGATGTAGAAAGGAACAGGGAGAATGCAGATTTCAGATAAAGCGCGCGACATTTTAAAAGAAATCCTCGCTGAGCGCAACGCAGCAGGTATCCGCGTCTACTTCGGCGGCTTTGGCTGAGGAGGCCCGCAGATTGGCCTGGCTCTGGAGGAGCCGGAAGAAGATGATCATGTAACAGTAATCAATGAAATCCAAGTCGCAATTGAATCCAATATCGTCGACTATACTGAAGGTATGGCGCTTGAATATGACGAGTATCGTGAAGGTCTGGTCCTGATGGGCGGAGACGGCGGCTGCTGATAAATGTAAAAATGCACACCATTTGAGGATGGTGTGCATTTTTTGCGGGAGAACTGGAAAAAATCGACCGAAATTTCCAGTTCGCCAATAAATCTGGATTTTCGCCAATAAAGTAGTCGAAATCGCCAATAAAACGAAATTATCGCCAATAAAATTGTGAACTCCGCCAATAAAATCAAATTATCGCCAATAAAGTTTTGAAGCCTCGCAAAACAAACTTATAAAGCTGTGATTAACCGCCACACAAAACGAATTTTGCCTTTATAATTAAGAATATCGCCAATCAAATGAGATTTTTACCATTCACCAGTTCTAGAACTGCCCAGTAAACTGAAAATACAGAACAACAAGCCCCATTAGCCACACATAAATCGCAAAAGGCTTTAAAGAATGATTTTTCAAATAGCCAATCATCCATTTTACGGCGATATAACCGAAAATCGCTGCTGAAATGATGCCAATCAACAGTGCCTGAATCGAAATCGTCTCACTTCCGCCGCTGAAAAGATCTTTACCTTGAAGGACGATTGCCCCTAGAATCGCTGGTGTCGACAACAGGAAGGAGAAGTAGGCCGCAGTCTCGCGGTCTAGCTTACGCCAAAGCGCCGCGACAATCGTCAAGCCGGATCGGGAAATCGCCGGAAAAATTGCTGCCGCCTGGAAGCTGCCAATCACCAGCGCATCGGTATAGCTGATATCTTCCATCCTTTTGCGGCCGTTTTTGATCGAATCAGCGAACCACATCAAGGTACCGGTAATCAGGAATTCCCAGCCAATCGTCACGCCAGTTTTGGATATCTCATCAAAGTAATCCTCAAACAGCAATCCGACAACGACAGCCGGCAGCGTACCGACAACAAGGAGGAAGGTCAGCTTCCCAAACGGATTTTTCAATATCTTGATGAATTCATATCTATAAAACACAAATACCGCCAGCAGCGTACCCACATGAAGCATCGTGTCGAGCAGCAGGCCGGCCTCTTCAAGACCGAATAAATTCCTGCCCAGATAAAGGTGTCCGGTACTGCTGATCGGCAAAAACTCCGTCAGCCCCTGGATAATTCCAAGAAAGAAAGCTTCAATTTTTGATAGCATACAGAATCCCCACTTTTTCAAAGACTTTGTCCCTTACAAAGCTATGAAACATGTCCCATCTCTATGCACGCAAAATTTCCAGCGGACTGTATGACGGACACAAATTCTAGAAAAAGCGGAGAAATTGTCCGTCATTAGGGTCATGACGGACACAAATCCTAGAAAAAGCGGAGAAATTGTCCGTCATCAGGGTCATGACGGACACAAATCCCGGAAAAAGCGGAAAAACTGTCCGTCATCAGGGTCATGGCGGACACAAATGCCGGAAAAAGCAGAGAAACTGTCCGTCATCAGGGTTATGACGGACACAAATCCCGGAAAAAGCAGAGAAACTGTCCGTCATCAGGGTCATGACGGACACAAATTCCTGAAAAAGCGAAAAAACTGTCCATCATTCTTGAATTAATTCAGCCCATCAAACAAAAAAGGAAGCCTAATCCATTTCCCTCGGCCAAATTACCTGAATAAAATCATTCAGATATGTAATAATAACCATTTCATAGTCAGAAGTTGTTATTTATTGTCGAAAAAAATATAATGAAGTATTGAACAGTTCTTCAATCAAGGCTCATTTTTCATGCCTTATAAAAAACTTCCTTAGCGCTCATTCCAGTTGGAAACTGCCTTCATTTAAAAGGGGAATAAAAATGACTTCGAATCAAAAAACGAATTCCCGGCTCGACTATGGGCTGGTTACGATATTGATCCTATTATTTCTTTCAAGCTGCGTTGCCATTTACAGTGCGCAGACGACGGGACAGTATGGTTCTGAAAACTTTTTAATAAAGCAAATTATCTGGTACGTCATTGGTGCCGGCATCATAACCGCGGTCATTACCCTCGATTCAGATCAGCTGCAAAAATTGAGCTGGTACGCGTATGGCTTTGGGTTGGTCTTGCTGGCAGGGCTTATCGTGGCACCCTCAACCATTGCTCCTGTCATCAATGGGGCGAAAAGCTGGTACAGGGTGCCGGCGATGGGGACCTTGCAGCCTTCCGAGCTGGTGAAGGTGTTCATCATCCTGGCACTTGCGAGGGTGATTGTCGACCACCATCAGAAATATCGGCTTAAAAGTATGCAATCGGACTTCTGGCTTTTGATTAAAATCGGTATTGTCACGATGGTACCGCTCCTGCTCGTCATGCAGCAACCTGACCTTGGTACATCGCTTGTTTATATTGCGATCATGCTTGGGATGATTTTCATCTCGGGTATCACCTGGAAGCTGCTTGTGCCAATTTTCGGGACAGGCCTTACACTGATTTCGATCATATTCTATTTTGTGATCTGGAAGCCTGAAATCCTTGAAAAATATCTTGGGGTGAAGGAATATCAATTCGGAAGGATTTATTCCTGGCTTGACCCTTATAATTACCAGAGCACAACCGGCTTCCAGCTGACGAGGTCGCTGCTCGCCATCGGCTCAGGGGAAACAGTTGGGAAGGGCTATGGGACAAGGGAAGTTTACCTGCCCGAGAGCCATACTGACTTCATATTCAGCATCATCGGCGAGGAATTCGGCTTCGTCGGAGCAAGTATCATCGTAAGCTTGTTTTTCCTGCTGATATACCAAATCACAAAAATCGGCATGGAAACGAAAAACGATTTTTACACCTATATTTGTGTTGGCGTCATCAGCATGATCACGTTCCATGTATTCCAAAATATTGGCATGACCATAGGCCTGCTGCCAATCACAGGTATTCCGCTGCCGTTCATCAGTTATGGCGGAAGCTCGCTCATGGGAAATATGCTGGCGGTAAGCCTGATTTTCTCAATACGGTACCATTATAAGAAGTACATGTTCTCAACCACTGCATAATAAGAAAAGTGCAAGCGCCTTGGTCAGCCCCGACAAGCGTTGGAGGGCCGTCCGGTGAAGTCGCTCTTTGACTTCATTGGGCGGACCGAAACGTCTCGAGGGGCTAGGCGCTGGAGCTAGACACTAATCTAAGTGAATAAATTAATACATTCTTATCCAGAAATGAAAGAGGGCGTCCTAAAATGGGACACCCTCTTTTGTTCTACTCAACAATCCCTACCTCAGTTATAATCATATCGGTTTTAACATTGACGGTTAAATTCTTATATTCGTCTTCCCATCTTTTAAAATCGAAGCCTCTTGTTTTGCTTTTGATGAAATGGCCAAATCCCACGGGATCGATGCCCTGCTCCTGGAAATCCTTGATCATCGCGCTGGCTTCTTTGTTGACCTGAGCTTCGAATTCTTTTTCAATCTGCTTAATAATCTCTGGTGTTACAATATGTCCTGTGTATTCACGGATTAGGCCTTTGATCTTGATTTCCATAGTAATGCTATAGGGATCCCGTTTCGTCAGCTTGATTTTATGTTTTGAATCCAAATCTTTTATTAGAACTTTCTCCTTACCGACATTTAGTTTAAATGCCCCTTCGCTGAACTTGTCTGTAAGAAGCTTAAAGAAGAACATTTTATCTGGAGGAAGTTCGCTCATGAGCTTATCATCTTTAAATAAAGCAATTCCAACTATATCAATAATTTCGGGCTCTACCTTTTTTAAAATAGGAAGGTAGGGGTCTTTCCCTTCCTGATAGAGGTCAAATAAATAAAGGTGCATGTTTGTAATTGGAAGATTGCGTGTTTCCATATTGTGTTTAATCAGCTGAGATAAATGGACTGCGTTCCCCCTGTTGCCATATGTCCCTGATAAGATGCTTTTTGCTGACTCATCAGCGACAGCAAAATAAACCCTCGCACCGATGCTTGCATCGCGTTCGAATGCATCTGTATACTCTTTAATTCCCTTTTTAGCAATATCTTCTCCGAATAAAGCAATCTCCAATGACCCAGTTACGAGTGGCTGGGCCGATTTTCGCTGAACTTCCTGTATGAGATCCCTGCTGCTCGTGGCAGTCGCGGAAAAGGTGAAATTGCCGATCTTTTTATCAGGATTGAAAATGGGAATCATGACCGTACCTTCAATTTTGTCATCCTCAACTAAATCATAGCCAACGCCCATCTCAATATTGACATCATCAATGATTTCTTTTTCGACACAACCTGAAAGTGTGAGGACTGCAGCTAAAACTAAAAAAAAATTTCTAATTCTCATTTTTATTCTTCACCTTCTTGGCGATCAAAGTGCCGATAAATAAAATCGGGATATAAATATAGGTAACAGCGAAGCCAATTTTTGCAGTCCAATCATTTAGAAAATTGATTTTCGCACGAGTATCAAAAAAGGAAACGGCAACCAGACAGATCAGCGCTAATACTATGACGCCTTTCTTTTGGCGCAGTTTAAAGGCCCTCTTTAAAATCATGCTGCCTCCCCAAAGTGCTATGCATATATTTGGAAGGATGATCAAGTTCCAGTTGGCAATACCGATATATTCAAAACGCTCGACAAATGGCATGCTGACAATCTTCCACATTTCCAGTGTGGCCCATATGGATTTGGCCAGCTGAGCTTCTGAAAAATAAGTGAAAGTAATAATTGCTAGGACAGTGTAGATGATTGTCGTCAAAAAGACCCCTAAATGTGCCCACTTTTGGGACTTGGCTGCATCTTTTATAAAAGGGTAGAAAAACAAGGGTATTTCGAATCCGATATAGGTAAGGGACATGCTATATGCACTAGTAGCGAATTCTTTAAGAGAATGATCAAAAATTGGCAGTAAATTCCTGAATTCTGCATACTTGAGCGCGAACCCGAATGTCAGCAGCAGATAGCTCGGCAGGACTATACAGAAAAAAGCAATACCTGTCACGGTCCGAAAGCCGCCAAATATGATATAAACAGACAAAAGCAAAAAGACAAGGCTGTACCAGAAAGTACTGATCTCTGGGAACATCCATACCTGAATGACTTCGATAAATGTCCTTAAGACAGCCAGAGCAAAAATTAACAGGTAGACAATAAAAACAGTACTTAAAACATTGCCTATTTTTTTGCCAAACACAAAGGCATGGGCAGCAACTATATCCCCTTCAACCGTCCCGCAAATCTTATAGATCATCCAAACGATGATATGGATAGTAAGGCCAGCAGCAAGGACCGATATCCATGCATCATAGCCAGCATCCTTCGCGATGATTCGCTGGTAGCCAAGGACCCCGATGCCAATCTGCATGGACATGATTAAGTAGAGAACGAGAAATGGTGAAACTTGCAATCTTTCGGGTACTGGCTGCTGCATTCATCAAAACCTCCAATGCTCATTCATCGATGTCCTTCTTTTGCTTCGCCTTTTTTTCACTGAAACGGACAGGGTTTTCCGTCCTCAAATATTGTGGCCGGTTGTATTGCATTGTAAACGGCAAACGGATAATCGCATCTTTGAAGTCTGTTATCCTTGGAGGATACAAAGGCTCAAGGAAAGGCCTGCCCAATGATGTCAGTCTAAGCAGGTGGGCGAGGAGGAACGAAAAGGAAACGACGATTCCCAGCATTCCCCAAAGCTCCGCGAAGAACAGGAACGGGAACCGCAGCAGCCTGATAGTATTGCCCATCCGGTACACTGGTGTAGTGAAAGACGCCAGCGCTGCCAATGCGACAATGATCAGCAGGACGTTACTCGTCAGGCCAGCTTCAACGGAAGCTGTCCCGATTACGATTCCGCCCACGATACCGATCGTCTGGCCGACTTTTGTCGGCAGGCGGGCTCCGGCCTCACGCAATAGCTCAATCGTCAGTTCAAGGAACAAGGCTTCAAGAATAGGAGGGAGCGGAATTTCCCTCCTTGATGTAATCAACGTACTTAACAGATCCTTTGGAATCAATTCATAGTGGTAGGACAATGCTGCCACATAAATTGGCGTAATCAAAATCGAGAATGCAACGGCGAATAGTCGTACCAAACGGAAAAATGAAGATAGTAAATAATTTAGGAAATAATCTTCGAAAGACCCAAAAAATTCAACCAAGGTCGTTGGACCAATCAATGCGTGCGGTGAACCATCTACAAGAATAGCGACTTTACCTTCTGCAAGTATTGCTGCAATACGGTCGGGCCTTTCTGTATCAAGCAGCTGCGGAAAAGGAGAGTTCTGGTTATCTGAAATCAACTGGACGATATAGGAGCTATCTGTGATTTCATCAAACTCAATCTCTTTGACCCGCTGTACAACAGTATTAACGTTATCTTTATTAGTAATCCCATCAATATACAGGATTGCTACCCCTGATTTGGAAAGGGAACCTACGGTATAATTTTCGATGATCAGCTCTTTCACAGGGACCCTTTTGCGAATCATATTGAGATTATGATCCAGGGACTCAACAAAAGATTCTTTTGGCCCGATAACACTGAATTCTACCTCAGGCTGGGCAACGGCTCTGACAACTTCTTTTTGGGCTGCAATAAAGGCAAAATATTTTTCTTCACCCTCAAGCGTCAGGAGGACATATCCGTTAAATAATTTCGTTTCAATATCCTCGTTGCGGTCTGAAACCTGGACATCAGCAATGGGGATCAGACTTTTAACATCTTCGATTTCTGTTAATTCGCCTTCCAGCAGATAGGGGAGGGCGTTGTTCTGAAGGATGCTTTCATCTACTAGAGTTGATATAAAAGAGAAGCAGAACTTTTTTTCTGATTTTTGATTCACGTAAAAAGTCTTTTTAAAATCATGTGATTTTAAAAGTGCTTTTTCCCATTCGTGCTCATTGAGATATTGCTCTGGCTTTTGTCCTTCGGTATCTTGACGTGCCGCTTCCTTCTCAATTTCTTGCATTAGCTTTTTTTTGAATAGCTGTCTCATGAATAATCTCCGCCAATCTGGATTTACGCTTATTCTTTCCGAAAATGGGAGGATTATGAAGACTGTTTACGAATTTTCTTTTGTATAGGCAAAAAGAAAAACCCGCAGGCGTTTGCGGGTTTCTGTTTTTATATAAAGTGGAAATGGGGATTAGTTTAATAAAATCTTGGGGGGATTTTATTTCTAGGCTGTTTTCGTAAAGAGTGTTTTTAATGAGAAAAGAGCTTATTTCAACAAATGTTTTTCAAGATCATCTAGCATCAGATTAGCAGCCATAACGCCGCCAGCTGTATTCCAGATAGCGTCATTTACTTTATGGACTTCGCCTTTTTTCGCTACCTCAAGGTTTTGGAATAACGGATCCTCAATCCATTCCTTTTCAACTTCAGTCGCTTTTCCATCACCTTCATCATATGTGAAGTAGAAAAGGATATCTCCTTCCATTGCCGGAATTCTTTCCTTCGTCACACCTTTTTCAGCAAAGTCTTCTTTATCCTGGCTTTCAGGACGAGCCATTCCGATTTGCTCCAGGATTACGCCCGAGAATGAATCCTTGTGGTAAATACGTACGTCACCAGCCATGAAGCGAACCATAGAAACATCCGTATTTACTTTATCACCAAGTTTTTCTTTAAGATCTTCTATTCGCTGATCATAAGCAGCAAGTACTTCCTTGCCTTTTTCTTCTTTGTTTACAGCTTTTGCATAAAGTTCAAAGTTGTTTTTCCAGTTTCCGCGAAGATCCTCTGCAAACACAGTAGGGGCGATTGCTTTAAGCTGTTCATAAATATCTTCCTGGCGCATTTTATTGCCGATAATCAAGTCAGGCTGCAGCGCGGCAATGGCTTCGACATTAACCTGGCTCTCGACACCGACCACCTGAACATCCTTCATTTCATCTGAAATGTGGTCATACCAAGGGTCGCCTGTCCATGACTGAACGGCACCAACTGGAGTCACATCAAGAGCGAGAAGTGATTCCGTTCCTTCATTTGTCAGGATGACAACCTTCTCTGGAGTCTTATCCAGTGTAGTCGTGCCCATGGCGTGTTCAACAGTATAGCTTTCTTCCTTTTCCTTTGGTTCTTCAGCTGTATTCTTGGATTCATCTTCGCCAGCACCGCATGCCGCCAAAAGCAGGATGGTGAAGATGCTGATAAGAGCCAGCAAGTGTTTTGAGACTTTCATATGTAGTTCCTCCTAGATTGTTATTGATAATCGTTTTCAATTACTGCTCCTTTATGATAAAATGCAAGTGGAGATTATGTCAACACTAATTGATAATGATTTTCATCATCATTGACGATTTTGTGAACTTGTCTGGTGAAATAGTGAAAAGGGATCAAATTTCACGTAAAGTAAAAAACAATATAAACAAGTTTTTTAAATGGTTGTATTCGTAAGTTGTTTCATTCAATTTGCTGCCGAGTTTTATTTTAATAATTTTGTCTGAGATAGCAACAAATAGTACAAAGAAGTTTTCAAAAAGAAAGGTTAAATCATCATGCTGCTTAAAACCAATGGCCAAAGATGGATCGGTCTAATGATTGCGATTTTTTTTGTTTTATTTCTAATATGCGCTAGTATCGTCTACGGTTATACAGACACTTCATGGCTAACCGCGTATGATGCTTTCACGGATTATGACGGTTCCAATGAACATATTATTATTCAATCAGTCCGTCTTCCACGGGCGCTGATTGCTGCTGCAGTCGGTGCCAGCCTGGCAATCGCGGGTGTCCTGATGCAGACATTGACGAAAAACCCACTCGCATCACCAGGTATTTTTGGCGTGAATGCGGGGGCTGGTTTCGCTGTAGTACTAGCTGTAACGATTTTTTCAGTCGGCAGCCTTCAGGCGTTCGCCTGGATTTCCTTTTTGGGTGCTGCTCTGGCGGCAGTCAGTGTCTATGTGATTGGCTCGGCAGGCCGTGAAGGATTGACCCCGATGAAATTGACGCTTGCAGGCGCGGCGATGACCGCGATGTTTTCTTCGTTCACCCAGGGCTTGCTCGTACTGGATGAAGCTGCTCTGGAACAGGTTTTATACTGGCTCGCGGGCTCTGTACAGGGACGCAAGCTGGAGACTCTCATTGGAGTCCTCCCATATTTAGCGGTTGGCTGGATTGCAGCTGTTTTGATTTCTTCTAAAATGAACATCTTATCCATGGGTGAGGATGTTGCGAAGGGACTTGGCTTGAATACTGGCTTCGTCAAGCTTGGCACCGGCATCATCATTGTTCTATTATCAGGCGGCGCCGTCGCTGTTGCTGGTCCAATTGGTTTTATCGGAATTGTGATCCCGCATTTGTCGAGGGCAGTGGTTGGCATTGACCACCGCTGGGTCATTCCTTTCTCTGCAATTTTTGGAGGGATGCTGTTATTGGCAGCGGATATCGCTGCCCGATATGTGTTGATGCCGCAGGAAATCCCTGTAGGTGTCATGACGGCGATGATCGGAACTCCATTTTTCATTTATATTGCGAGAAAGGGGTTCAACGGGAAATGAGCCAGTACAAAAGCTTAAGACTTTTTAAGGATAAAATCTCTTTTTTGATTGATAAAAAAGCTGCATTGGTTTTTTTGGGCCTGCTGGTTACGGCATTTGCCGTGTTTGTCATCAGTACTGGCATGGGCGATATGGATATAAGCCCAATAAGCGTCCTTGCTGTGTTTTTTGGCGGGGGAAGCGATATGGAGAGATTGGTCGTACAATCGTTCCGTCTTCCTAGAATTATCGTTGCTCTGATGGTTGGAATAAGTTTGGCTGTCGCCGGGGGACTTCTCCAGGGAATGATTCGGAACCCGCTTGCTTCACCTGATATTTTGGGTATCACTGGTGGGGCATCGGTAGCGGTTGTAGGATTTTTAGCTATTTTCAGTGATGATAATAATGCTTTGACAGTAAGTATAGAATGGATGCCTGTTGCCGCATTCGCAGGTGCCGCGATCGTAGCATTCCTGGTTTATTTTCTTTCCTGGAAAAATGGAGTTTCGCCTGTGCGCCTCGTATTGATTGGTATCGGGATATCGGCCATGATGCAGGCTTTGACGACACTGATGATGATCATGGGGCCGATATATCGGGCTAGTCAGGCGAATATCTGGATCACGGGTACGGTTTATGGCTCGACATGGGGAAATGTAGCGGTACTCGTACCCTGGACAGTCATTATGCTCTTGATTGCCTTTATCTTTGCCAGAAACGTGAATGTACAGGAATTAGGGGAAGATATAGCCACTGGGGTCGGTGGCCATGTCCAGCGGCAACGATTTGCACTATTGCTGGTCAGCACTGCACTTATAGCCAGCTCGGTTGCCTTTGCCGGCGGCATTGGTTTTGTCGGGTTGATGGCCCCGCATATGGCCAGGAGGCTGGTTGGGTCGGCATTTGGTGCTCTTTTGCCAGTATCAGCTTTGATTGGCGGAATCCTTGTCATGCTTGCTGATTTGATTGGGCGGACAATGTTTTCACCATTAGAAGTCCCGGCGGGTGTTTTTACCGCAGGTATTGGGGCCCCGTATTTTGTCTACCTGCTATTCAAGACACGTAATACTTAAAGTTGAAGAGAAAGGGGAATGGACATGACTCAGGCAATCGAAACGGAGAAACTGACGCTCTCCTATGGAGATTCGATCATCATAAATGAATTAGATATACAAATTCCTAAAGGTGAGATTACTGTTTTTATCGGAGGAAATGGCTGCGGAAAGTCGACCTTGCTCCGCTCGATCGCAAGACTGCTTAAGCCCAGGGAAGGCTCCATCCTTCTTGAAGGCGAGTCTATTGCAAAGCTGTCAACAAAGGAAGTTGCCCGCAAAATGGCCATTCTTCCCCAATCTCCTTCAGCACCAGAAGGGTTGACGGTCCTGCAGCTTGTAAAACAGGGTAGATATCCCTACCAGACCTGGCTTAAGCAATGGTCAGAGGAGGATGAAAAGAGTGTAACCAATGCGTTAAAAGCGACAGGCATCGATCATCTCAAGGACCGTACAGTCGACTCGTTGTCCGGGGGACAGCGCCAGCGTGCCTGGATCGCGATGACCCTTGCCCAGGATACTGACATCATCCTGTTAGATGAACCGACAACCTATCTGGATATGACACATCAAATTGAAATTCTTGATTTGCTGTACGAATTGAATGAAAATGAAGGCCGGACGATTGTCATGGTTTTACATGACCTGAATCTAGCCTGTAGATATGCACATAACATCGTGGCGATAAAGGACCAGAAAATTTTTGACCAGGGGAAGCCGGAAATTGTCATTAACTGTGGTCTTGTAAAGCATGTTTTCGGAATGAATTGTGAAGTGACGATCGATCCGCTGTTCGGCACACCATTATGCATTCCGCATGGAAAAGGGCGCCGTATCCTTAGAGATAAAGTGGGAGCACCAACATGAGGACTGAACTAACCCAAAATGAAATAGATATTCTTGCGAACTATCGTTTCGTTGTTGCTGAACCTGAAAAGGATGTGCAGATTGATTTCAGGCCTTTCATGGATCCAGCGACGATGGGAGTTTACTTGAAAAGGTTCAATAAAGGGCTAAAAGCACCTGACCTTAAGACGGCAGCATCTGTTTTTATGAAAAGGCATGCTTTTCTCGCAGTCCTCTATTTGTATTCAATGAGCGCTTTTAACAAAAAGCTGGATGTGTCTCCAGAAAATATCATTCTGGCAGACGCCATTAAGGATGGGCTTTGGTTACCTGAGTTTTATCTGAAAAACAAAAGTACCCAAGTGTGTCCTGCTGGACAGCGTGATGAGTGGAGGGCGGAAGCAGTAAGGCATTTGTTTGTGGATAATCTATTTCCGGTTATGGATGCAATCTCGAAATCTGCGAAAATCTCAAAGTTGATTCTATGGGAAAATGTTGCTGTCTATATTTTCTGGCTTTATGAAAAAATCTTAAGCCAAACTGAGGATCATGAGGTGAAAGTGCGGGCGGCAGAAGACTTTTCTTTTCTCGTCGAAAATGCTCCTGGAAAGCTGTTTGGACGCTATAATAACAATCCAATTGCCATATATTACAGTGAACCAGTCTATCAGGAAGAGACGGATTCTTATATCAGAATCCGAAAAACCTGCTGTTTCAGCTACATGCTCAAAGAAAAAGGCAGTTACTGCAAAACCTGTCCGCGAACTTGCGGAATGTAAATAGGGAGTGTGAAAATGGACAAAAATTTTACAGAACAAATCGATGGATTGCTGGAAAAATACACAGAGCTTTTGGTTGGCGAAGGCTCACCTGAAAATATCGAGAAGGTAAAAACATGGATATTGTACAGCCATATCGCCAAGTCGATGCCGCCGCTGGTCAAACACTGGAATGCAGAATATCCGGAAGCCAAGAATCAAATCAAGAACGTAATCGCAGAAGTCAAAGAACTGAATGAGAAGAACCGCCAGAAATAAGGAAGAACCATCTCGGATGAGGTGGTTTTTTGTTTTGTTAGAATACCTCTATTTAGTTTAAGTGTAGAAGCCACAGTGAAAAGGGAAAGAAAGGGAGGAAACAAAAGATTACAAAGCAAAAAGAACCGAGCGTGTTTGCCCGGTTCCAAAGCTGATACAGCGTCATTATTGAAGCTGCTGGCCGCCATATGGGAACTGGTTTGTGTATCCCTGGAATTGCTGGTGTGACTGCTGCAGTTTTTGCGCATCTGCCGCTTCTACTCCATACCAGCCTTTTTTGAACATGAGATTATAGATGCTGCGCTGTGCATTCGCTGTTTCTGTGTAGATGGCAAGTACATCCTGGTAGAGCTGATCGTGGCTTACTTCATTTAGCGCAGTATCATAACCTTGAGTCATGTATTTTTCAGTCGTTAAAATATCATTGATAAAATCACGGTCATTCATCTGCGGTGTTTTTTGGACCTGTGTTTCTGGATTCTGGATTTTTTGTTGATTCTGATTCATCCGCTTTTCCTCCTGTAAAGTTCAGATATTTTGCAGCTTTGTTTATTGCATACCTGGAGTTCCTGAATACGCTTGGTTCTGCGGGCTATTAAGGTGGGTTAGGATTTTTTGGTAATGCTTCTGGTGCATTTGGCCGCACTTTTCGATTTCCATCTTCAGCTCCTGGTCCTGGCACTGCTCTGCAAAGAAATGTGCTTTTTTCATGGCAAGTAAATTCCATGAAAGCATATCAGTTAAATATAAAGAATCTTTAGTTGAAACTACTGAAGGCGGCGTCTGCATGATCCCTTGCTGCTGGCCCTGAAAATTCATGTTTTGCTGCTGCATAATTGACCCTCCTGATTTTTGATAATTCCATCGGATATTATCGTTCCCGAGGCAAAATAAAGTATGCAAGACAAGATTCGTCAAAAAAAACATTTTCCTGCAAAAGTAATATTCAAACTTCTGAAAAAGTGATAAAATGATTTTGCAAAATAGATATATTATGAAGTAATTTTTTTAAAGGACAATGTAATCGTTTTCATTAAGGGGAGGAAAAGCTATGGAACAATTAATGAGGAACTTTTTTCTTTTTTTATCCAAAAATAAGTTTTTTACCAAAATGGCCAAAAAATATGGTCTTCGTTTAGGGGCAAAACGCTTTGTTTCCGGCGAAACGGTCGAGCAGTCAGTGGAAGCGATTAAAGAACTAAACAGCAAGAACCTTGCGGCAACCGTCGATTTCCTTGGCGAATTCGTAGACAATGAAAAAGAAGCCAATGAGAGAGCCGAAAGTTCAATTGCAATGATAAAAGCGATTGGTCGCGAAAAATTGGATGCCCAGTTGAGCGTCAAGATGACTTCGCTTGGCTTTGATATTTCTGAAAACGTAGTTATGAATAATATGCGTAGGATCTTGGACACAGCCAAAGAAAACAATGTTTTTGTGACCATCGATATGGAGGACTATGAACGCTGCCAGAAAACACTCGATATATTCAAACAACTGAAGTCCGAGTACGATAACATCGGTACGGTCATCCAGGCTTATTTATACAGGACTGAAAAGGATATCGAGGAATTGAATCGATATTCCCCTAACCTCCGTCTTGTAAAAGGAGCATACAAAGAGTCGCCAGAAGTGGCTTTCCCAGAGAAGAAGGATGTCGATGAAAACTTTAAGAAAATCATCAAGATGCATCTGCTAAACGGCAACTATACAGCTGTTGCCTCACACGATGACAATATCATTAACTTCACGAAGGAATTCGCGAAGGCAAATAATATCCCGAAAAGCCAGTTCGAGTTCCAGATGCTGTTTGGAATCATGCCAGAAAGGCAGCTCCAACTTGCCGAAGAAGGATACACGATGAGGGTTTATGTCCCATTCGGAACTGACTGGTACGGCTATTTCATGCGCCGCCTTGCAGAACGCCCGGCAAACGTGGCATTTGTATTAAAAGGAATGTTAAAGAAATAAATTAAACAGGCTGACAGATGTCAGCCTGTTTAATTTATTTCATAATAGGAGGTTGTAAAACCCTATTTTGAGAATTATCTAGCTTCAGCGCCTAGCCTCTCGAGACGTTTCGGTCCGCCCAATGAAGTCAAAGAACGACTTCAAAGGTCGGCCCTCCAACGCTTGTCGAGGCTGACCGAGGCGCTTACGCTTTTATTTTTTATACTGGCTATTCTGGCTGTTCTGCTTTCTTTCGCCGCCCTGTCCCATTGACGGGCCAGCATTTCCTTTGACACTTGCTGCGCTGACACCAGCCTTGGACGGATCCTTTTTCATTCTTGCCATGATCATTACCTCCGTGTTTAAAAAGATAAGAGTAACGCTTTTTTATGATGCCCAAGTCTGCTGAAATAAGCATAAGGATTAAAGATTCAAAAAATTTTCTTTTTTCCGCACCTTATTATTGCGGAAATTTTTTAAATATTTTATAGTAGTAAATAACAGAACTCATTTATATGCATATTTTTTTTGGTGCAAAAATGAATGAGTATTCATTCAAAAAGAGTCAAAGGGGGAGACAAATTTGATGCGACAAATTCAAAAGGCAGCGGTGCTTGGTTCAGGTGTCATGGGATCAGGGATTGCCGCACATCTGGCAAACATCGGGATTCCGACATTGCTGCTTGATATTGTACCTCGGGAATTAACGGAACAGGAAAAAGCGAAAGGCCTGACACTTGAAGATAAGCAGGTGCGCAACCGGATCAGTGCAGGAGCACTGCAAAAGTTATTGAAGCAAAAGCCAGCACCTTTGGCCTCCAAAAAGAATCTTGCTCTGATTGAAGCGGGCAACTTCGAAGATGATATGGAAAAACTCAAGGATGTAGACTGGGTAATCGAAGTAGTAGTTGAAAACCTTGATATAAAAAAGAAAGTTTTTACTAATGTAGATAAATACCGCAAGCAGGGAAGCATCATTAGCTCCAACACGTCAGGAATTTCTGTCGAGGCAATGGCGGAAGGGCGTTCCGAAGATTTCAGGAAGCATTTCCTGGGCACGCATTTCTTCAACCCGCCGCGTTATCTGAAGCTGCTTGAAGTGATCCCTACTAAAGATACGGACCCTGAAGTCCTTTCATTCGTGAAGACTTTCGGTGAAGACCAGCTAGGGAAAGGTGTCGTTGAAGCGAAGGATACACCTAACTTCATCGCCAACCGAATTGGTACTTACGGATTGCTGGTAACAGTAAGAGAAATGGTGAAAGGCGGCTACAGTGTTGGTGAAGTTGACTCCGTAACTGGCCCAATGATCGGTCGTCCTAAGAGTGCAACATTCCGCACGCTGGATGTAGTTGGTCTCGATACGTTCGCGCATGTTGCAAAGAACGTGTATGACCAGGTTGAAGGGGAAGAAAAGGAAGTCTTTGAAGTACCTGAGTTCATGAAGAAGATGCTTGAGAACGGCTGGCTTGGCAGCAAGTCAGGACAGGGATTCTTCCTGAAACAGGGCAAGGAAATCCTTGAACTTGATCCACAGACATTGGAATACGGACCACGAAAAAAATTAAAGACAGCGTCTACTGAAATGGCTAAGCAGGAAAAAGGCCTTGCCAATAAAATGAAAGCGCTTGTTTATAGTAAGGACCGTGCAGGAGAGCTTTTATGGAATATTTTCAGCCCTGTGCTGGTTTACTCCGCGGACCTTCTAGGCACAATTGCCGACGATATCGTCGCCGTGGACCGTGCGATGAAGTGGGGATTCGGCTGGGAAATGGGACCTTTCGAAGCATGGGATGCACTGGGTGTCGAAAAAGCAATCAGCAAAATGGAGTCCGAAGGCAAGACTGTTCCTGCATGGGTAAAAGAAATGGTCGAAAAAGGCTTCACTTCTTTCTACAAAGAAGAAGATGGCAGATTGAGCTATTACCACAATGGTGAATACGTAGCTGTAGAAGAAAATCCAAAAGCAATCAACCTGAAGCTTCTGAAAAAGCAAAAGGGTGTCATTAAAAAGAATGGCGGAGCAAGCCTGATCGACCTTGGAGATGGCATCGCATTGCTGGAGTTCCACTCACACAGCAACTCAATCGGACCAGATATCCTTCAGATGATCAACTTCGCGATTGATGAAGTTGAAAAGAACTTTAAGGGTCTTGTAATCGGCAACCAGGGGAAAAACTTCTCAGTTGGTGCGAACCTGGCAATGATCCTGATGGAAGCGCAAGACGATAACATTTGGGATCTTGATATGGTCGTTCGCCAATTCCAGCAGACGACTATGAAAATCAAATATAGCTCCAAGCCAATTGTAGCTGCTCCATTTGGAATGACGCTGGGTGGAGGCGCCGAAATGTGCTTGCCGGCGGCCCATATCCAGGCATCTATGGAAACATATATGGGACTTGTTGAAGCCGGTGTAGGCCTGATTCCTGGCGGCGGCGGAAACAAGGAGCTTTACATCAAGCATCTTGAAGGGCTGCCGAAAGGCGTTGACTTTGACCTTCAAAAGGTTGCGAATAAAGTCTTTGAAACCATCGCGATGGCGAAAGTCTCCACTTCAGGGGAAGAAGCTCGTGAAAATAATTTCTTGAATGAAGCAGATGGCATCAGTGTGAACAGCGATCACTTGTTATATGATGCGAAACAGGCTGCATTGAATTTATATGAAAGCGGTTATAAGGCGCCAGTGAGAAAGAAAGTTCCTGTAACAGGCGAACCGGGATATGCAACCCTGCTGCTTGGCGCTCAAACGATGCAGCTATCAGGTTACATTTCTGAGCATGACTTAAAAATCGCGAAGAAGCTTGCGTATGTCATCGCCGGCGGAAAAGTGCCATACGGAACCGAAGTAGATGAGCAATACCTGCTCGACCTTGAAAGAGAAGCATTCCTAAGCCTTGTGGCAGAACCGAAATCACAGCAGCGCATGCAGCATATGCTCGTAAAAGGCAAGCCGTTGCGCAACTAATAGATTGATAGCTTTAAAGTGAAATATAAAACTAACATCCGAGGAAAGAGAGGGAATGAGATGAGAGAAGCGGTAATCGTAGCCGGAGCCAGGACACCGGTCGGAAAAGCAAAAAAAGGAACTCTTGCTAATGTCCGACCTGACGATCTTGGAGCTCTTGTAGTAAGAGAAACTCTAAAGCGAGCAGGCAATTATGAAGGGAATATTGATGATTTAATCATCGGCTGTGCAATGCCAGAAGCAGAGCAGGGCTTGAATATGGCTCGAAATATTGGTGCACTTGCCGGTCTGTCACATGAAGTGCCGGCGATCACAATCAACCGTTATTGTTCTTCAGGACTGCAGGCGATTGCGAATGCATCGGAAAGAATCATGCTTGGGCATGCAGACACAATCATCGCCGGAGGTGCGGAATCAATGAGCCTGGTGCCAATGATGGGTCATGTCGTTCGCCCGAATTCAAAATTGGCTGAAAGTGCTCCGCAGTATTATATGGGTATGGGCCATACAGCTGAGGAAGTAGCCAAGAAGTACGGCATTTCCCGTGAAGATCAGGATGCTTTTGCAGTAAGAAGCCATCAGCGTGCGGCAAAGGCAATCCAGGAAGGCAAATTCGAGGATGAAATCGTTCCTGTCGATGTAACCCTCCGCACAGTAGGAAAAGACAATAAGCTTGTTGAAAAGACAATCCAATTCAAACAGGATGAGGGTGTACGTCCTGACACGAACATGGAAACACTTGCGAAACTACGCCCGGCCTTCAATATTAAAGGCACAGTAACTGCAGGGAACTCCTCACAGACTAGTGACGGAGCAGCGGCTGTAATGGTAATGGACCGCGAAAAGGCTGAATCTCTTGGATTGAAGCCACTGGCTAAATTCAGGTCATTCGCACTTGGCGGAGTACCGCCTGAAATCATGGGTATCGGTCCCGTTGTAGCGATTCCTAAAGCATTGAAGCTTGCTGGACTGCAAGTTTCCGATATCGGTGTATTCGAACTGAACGAAGCATTCGCTTCGCAATCAATCCAGGTCATCCGTGAGCTGGGCCTTGATGAAGATAAGGTCAACGTCAACGGCGGAGCGATTGCATTGGGCCACCCACTTGGAACAACTGGCGCTAAGCTGACTTTGACAGTGATCCACGAAATGAAACGCAGAAATGAGCAGTTCGGTGTCGTTACAATGTGTATCGGCGGCGGCATGGGTGCAGCTGGAGTATTTGAACTACTATAAAACAATATATGGAGGGGCCTCAGCCCCTCCCCAAAATAGATAGGAGGAACAATAAATGGGTAACCAAACAGAAAAGCTTGTTAAAGGCGGAAGCTTCTTAATCGAGGATGTAACATACGACCATGTTTTCACTCCAGAGGATTACACAGATGAGCACAAGATGATTGCAAAAACAACTGAGGATTTCGTCACGAACGAAGTATTGCCTCAGGTTGAATATATCGAGCAGCACGAGTTTGACCGCACTGTGAAACTATTGAAGGAAGCTGGAGAGCTTGGCCTTCTTGGAGCAGACGTTCCTGAAGAATATGGTGGTTTAAGCCTTGATAAAATCAGCTCAGCTTTGATCGCTGAGAAAATGGCAGTTGCAGGCGGCTTCTCGATCTCCCACGGTGCACACGTAGGAATCGGTTCATTGCCAATCGTGCTTTTCGGTAATGAAGAGCAAAAGCAAAAATACCTTCCTCCATTGGCAACTGGCGAAAAGCTTGCAGCCTACGCACTTACTGAGCCAGGTTCAGGTTCAGACGCACTTGGTGCAAAGACAACAGCTAAGCTGAATGCTGAAGGCACTCACTACGTGCTTAACGGCGAAAAGCAATGGATCACAAACGCTGGCTTTGCCGATGTATTCGTTGTTTATGCAAAGATCGATGGCGAACAATTCACAGCTTTCATCGTTGAAAGAGAATACCCTGGGGTATCCGTAGGCGCAGAAGAAAAGAAAATGGGAATCAAGAGCTCTTCTACGCGTACATTAATTCTTGAGGATGCTCAAGTTCCAGTGGAAAACCTTCTTGGTGAAGCAGGAAAAGGCCATCTGATCGCCTTCAATATCCTGAACATCGGACGTTATAAGTTAGGTGTAGGCGCAACTGGCGGTGCCAAGCAGGCATTCGGTCTGACTGTAAAGTATGCTAACCAGCGCCAGCAGTTTAAAACGCCGATTTCCCAGTTCAATCTTACAAAAGAAAAGCTGGCGACAATGGCTTCAAAAATCTATGCAACAGAAAGCTCTGTATACCGTACAGTAGGCTTGTTCGAAGAAAGAATGAACCAGTTGTCTGATGAAGAAATCAATAACGGTAAAGCAGTAGCTGACTCGATTGCCGAGTACGCGATCGAGTGCTCCATGAACAAAGTATTCGCAACTGAAACTCTCGACTATGTTGTTGATGAAGGTGTTCAGATCCACGGTGGATACGGCTTCATGCAAGAGTATGAAATTGAAAGAGCATACCGTGATTCAAGAATCAATCGTATTTTCGAAGGAACAAACGAAATCAACCGCCTGTTGGTACCGGGAACATTCCTGCGCAAGGCAATGAAGGGCGAGCTTCCATTATTGCAAAAGGCACAGCAGCTTCAGGAAGAGCTAATGATGCTTATGCCTGAAGAGCCAGGCGATGAGCCGTTGGCACAGGAAAAATACCTTGTGAAAAACGCGAAGAAAATCGGCTTGCTTGCAGCTGGCTTGGCAGCTCAGAAGTTCGGCAAAGCATTGGAAAAAGAGCAGGAAATCCTCGTTAATATCGCGGACATCATCTCAAATGCTTATTCAATGGAATCTGCTGTTCTTCGTACCGAGAAAGCAATCGCTAAAGATGGAGTGGAAAAGAGCAAGCAAAAGCTTCTTTACACACAAATCTTCTGCCAGGAAGCATTTAATGAAATCGAGCGTGATGCAAAAGAAACTCTTGTTGCAACAGAAGAGGGAGATGCGCTTCGCATGCTGACTTCAGCATTGCGTAAGTTCACAAGACACACTCCAATCAACGTGATTGCGAAGAAACGTGAAGCAGCTGAAAAGCTGATCGAAGCAGAGCGTTTCATCGTTTAATTAATAAGAATTTTGAACACTTCTCCTGTTTTTTTAGGGAGAAGTGTTTCACTTTTTTGAACACCTTATTAATTCATGCAGGAATTTTGCGAATTATGTTGAATAAAGTAATGGATGCCGAAAATATCGGGGAATTAAACACGGAATGTTAGTATTTTTCTGTCCTATTATGTTACTATCCGATTAGAGGGTTTCATTAATGGGATACTAGCAAAGGGTGGTGAAAAATATGGCAAAGACGTTTTATTGGTACCCTAAATGCGGTACATGCAGGAACGCCAAAAAATGGCTGGACCAGCATGAAGTAAACTATAATGAAGTACATATTGTCGAAAATCCGCCTTCCCAATCCCAGCTTGAAGAAATGCTGGACAAAAGTGGCCTTGATATTAAGAAATTTTTCAATACGAGCGGCCAGAAGTACCGGGAACTGGGGATGAAAGACAAAATCAAGACTGCATCTAAAAGCGAGCTGCTAGAACTGCTTGCATCTGACGGCATGCTCATCAAACGCCCGCTGATAACAGACGGAGAAAAAGTAACTGTAGGCTTCAAAGAGGAAGAATTCGAAAAAGCCTGGCTGTAATTTTGGTCCCATCGATATTAATCGATAGAGATATACAATTGGAGGGATAGTCAATGAATGCACCGAAAGAGTTGCGTTATTCTGAAGAACACGAATGGGTAAAAGTTGAAGGAGAAAAGGTTCGCATCGGAATCACGGATTTCGCTCAATCTGAACTTGGCGACATCGTATTCGTCGAACTGCCAGAAGTAGGCGACGAAATCACTGTTGACCAGCCATTCGGAAGTGTAGAATCCGTAAAAACGGTATCAGAGCTTTATGCACCAGTAAGCGGCAAAGTAGTGGAAATCAACGAAGAGTTAAATGACAGCCCTGAATTTGTTAACGAATCTCCATACGAAAAAGCATGGATGATCACTGTCGAGCTATCTGACAACAGCGAAGTTGAGAAGCTTATGACATCTGAACAATACGAAGACATGATCAAAGAATAAAGCTAACTGACGCCTTGATGCTTTCAAGGCGTTTTCTAATTGGTTAAGGAATTTAAAAAGTTATTGAGTTAGGGTAACTCCATAAAGTTTACTTAATCCAGCTCCAGCGCCTAGCCAGTTTTCATCCCTGAGCGGGCTTCTTCGAGTATCTTGCGAGAAGCGTCAGCTTTGAGCAGCTCGAGTCGCTTCGGTCCGCCCAATGAAGTCAAAGAACGACTTCACTGTCAGGCCCTCCGAGGCACAGGACGTGCCAGACCCGCCAGCCACACAATGTGGCGTTTTAGGCGGGCAGCGCTTGTCGGGTCTGACCAAGGCGCTTGCGCTTTTTGTTCTTCCCCGGCATAAACTCCTTCATTTTACCATCAATTCATTCCCTGAAATCGGACAAGCTAAAAGTAATCAACGATCGAAGAAGGGTGAAAATCATGACACTGAACAAACAAAAACTCGATATAACGGACAGAGTGACAGGAAAGCTTGAAAACGGACAGGTGCAGCTTTACCTGGAAAACGAACACATTGGATCCATAGAGCTTCCAGAAGGACTGCAGATGAAATTGGAGCATCACTTTGAGGCAGAACAGAATAAGATTTACCAGCATGTATCAGTGCCGGATCAATCAGAACCTCGGTATACTGATTGTGATGAAGGCGGCTGGTGTTAAGCAAATCCAAACAGCGGCCAGCGATGACCGCTGTTTTTTTATATCGACAGATGAAAGTTTTCTTTTAAGCATGCTAGCCTAAATTTTTGCAATCTCCATCGAAAACAGTAACAATATAATTAGGAAAGTTACCAGCACAAATGAATTAATAATGTTTATAATGTTGTAAAGTAATTATTTTCTGGTGCATAGGTGGTTATGACGATGGACGAAAATCACAAGGTGATCATAGTAGAGGGTTCGTCAGACAAAAAGAAAGTTCAAGCCGTGCTAAATGAACCGGTCGAAATTATTTGTACGAATGGGACTATTGGTGTTTCAAAGCTTGATGAACTGATTGATTCCCTTTTTGATAAAGATGTATATATCCTCGTGGATGCGGATGCGTCAGGGGAAAAATTGAGAAAGCAATTTAAGAGGGAATTCCCTGAGGCGAACCATTTGTACATTGACAGAATGTACAGGGAAGTGGCGACAGCACCGGAAAATCACCTTGCTACAGTTTTAATTGGAGCAAATATCGACGTTCATGCAGAGTACTTAGAAAAAGGATGACTGTAGATGGAAGAATGGACTAAGGGAGAGATCGAAACCTTCCTGGAGGAAAAACGAACAGGTTACCTATACTTTTACACGCCAATGTGCGGAACATGCCAGGTGGCAAGTAAGATGCTGACGGTTATAGAGCAGCTGTTACCTGATGTGTCTTCAGGGAAAGCCGACTTAAATTACCTGCCTGAAATGGCGGAGCGTTTTGAAATTGAAAGTGTTCCATGTCTGATTTTATTAAAGAAAGGAGAAGAGCAGGAGAAAGTCTATGCTTTTCAGTCCGTTCCTTACCTTTATGAAAAAATTAAAGACTTAAAAATATAAAACGAACGGCTAAGCCGTTTGTTTTTTTTGCTTAAATTGCCGATTCAATCTTAGAACAAAAGGATTTACATATCGTTCCAAAAACATTATTATACTTAGTGTATCGAAATAATCGAGGAGCGAAATATAATGGCTCTATACCAGGAATGGGCGGCACAAATTGAAACCTATAATCGAAACATACGACTTACCTTCGTTGCGAATATTTTTACCCAGGTTGGCCTTGGGATTTTCATGGTCATCTATAACTTTTACATCAGGGAATTAGGCTATAATGAGCTTGTAAACGGAAAGGTTATTGCCATGACCTCGCTGGCAACTGCTCTCATTCTTATTCCGGCAGGCATACTGAGTGATAAAGCAGGCAGGAAAAAGCTGATGCTGTATGGAGCGGTCGGAACAGGATTGATCTTATTTACCCGGAGCATCGTTGAGAGTCAGTCATTATTAATTCTTTTTGCGTTTGGAACAGGCCTCGCTTCAGCATTTATCCAGGTGTCGATTATTCCGTGGCTAGCGGAGAATTCGAAGCCTGAACAGCGTGTGCATTTATTCAGTATCCATTTTGCGGTGATGACGGGTGCCAATGTAATAGGAAGTCTTTTAGGCGGGATTCTCACAGACCTATTCGGAATGATGATCCCGGGACTTGAAAGTATCAGATATACATTGATCATTGGATCGCTCTTGTTTATGGCTGCTCTGATACCGATTATGAAGTTGAATGAAAACCGGCCACCACGCATATCGGCTAGCGATACAAAAGAAAAAACAAAGGGAATTCCCCACAAAGCCAGTTTCAAAATCATACTGCTGTTTGCCGTTGCGCAATTGATGATAGGCTTTGGAGCCGGATTGGTCATTCCATATTTGAACCTATATTTTGCGGATCGGTTCATGGCTTCCAATTCATTGATTGGCTTGGTCATTTCACTAGGACAGGGAGCCACAGCTGTTGCGATGATCATCGGTCCTATGGTGGTTCGCAGACTTGGGGAAGTGAAGGCAGTGGTCGTGTTACAGCTTCTGTCGCTTCCGTTTTTGCTGTTGACAGCGTACACACAGAATTTTTGGCTCGCTGCACTAGGATTTTTATTTCGTCAGGCACTAATGAATGCCGGCAATCCAATCCAGATGTCGTTAATGATGTCGAAGGTTGATGATTCCATGAAGGGTTTGGCAAACTCTGTGAATCAAATGGTGTTTAATCTCGGATGGGCCGTTATGGGACCGGTATCGACTGGGATCGTCTTGAAATACGGTCCCTATTGGGGATATGCAACTGTATTTACCATTACTGCAGGTCTTTACTTAGTAGGATCCACGTATTTCTTCGTAGTTTTCAAAAGTATGGATAAGCCAAAATCCGGCATGATGGAGACAAAACCTGCTTAATTACTGTATTTCTTTGGATATATTTCTCGGGAAATGAAAGACGATGCCGAAATTTCAAACGGTATTGTCTTTTTTTACGTTATTCATATTGTAAATTCAATTATTAATTTGTCGAAGGATTCCAACAGGTTTTTCCCTGATTACAAGGAATATGTATTATAAGGGAGTTGATTGGAATGCGGGAACGAATCGACAGGTTTGCGAATGAAATCCAGAATAAGAAGCATGTTCTGCAACTAGTAAATAAACTGGAATTATGCTTAAAAATTGAAGCAGAGAGTGGTACATTCTACTTGTCTTTCAAGGATGGCAAGGTGGCTTGCCAGGAAACCTGCATGCATACCCGATACACTGCAACGATTTCTGGAAAGGATGCGCTTTTGGATCAATTATTTAATGGAGATCTGAAACTGCGTCAGGGAGTAAAAATGAATTATTTCACAACTGATTGTTCTTTTCGCTCCCAATTGGTTCTGGAATCATTATTTTATCTTGCGAGACCACTTCCTGTATAAAATTTTATCTGAATAATCGAAATATATTGACCGATATATTGCGACGTGATATTATCACTTTAACGCAGTAAAAACGAATTGAATATTCTTATCCAGAGAGGCGGAGGGACTGGCCCTATGAAGCCCGGCAACCGGTTGTGAAACACGGTGCTAATTCCAGCAGAGTTTTTTGCTCTGAAAAGATAAGGAGAGATGATAAATGACCCTCTTCTTAGGAAGAGGGTTTTTTGTTTCAGTTTTTCAAGGAAAATATTTTGATTGGAGAGATGGAGATGGCTAATGAGCAAAAAAACTACAGAATTGAAACGCTGGGGGTACATGGTGGTCAGTCACCAGATCCGGTAACAGGCGCGAGGGCAGTTCCTATTTATTCGAGCAATGCGTTCCAATTTGAAAACACAGAACATGCAGCGGATTTATTTGCGCTTAAGGAAGCGGGCTATATTTACTCACGGATACATAATCCGACAGTTACTGCCCTGGAAGAAAAAGTGGCTCTTCTTGAGGGCGGTATAGGTGCTCTTGCGTTATCCAGTGGGATGTCTGCCATCACGATGGCGATCCTGAACATTGCGCATGCGGGTGATGAAATTGTTGCTGCATCTAATCTATATGGAGGTACTTACAATTTATTTGCTGTAACACTGCCGAAGTATGGAATAAAAGTTCATCTAGTTGATCCAGCTGATCCTGAGAATTTTAGAAAGGCGATCACTCCGAAAACAAAAGCAGTCTACGCAGAAACAATCGGTAATCCAAGTCTCAGAGTATTGGACATTGAAGCTGTAGCGGAAGTTGCCCATGAAGCAGGTCTTCCGCTAATCATCGATAATACATTTGCAACCCCTTATCTTTGCCGGCCAATTGAACATGGCGCCGATATCGTTGTCCACTCAGCTACCAAGTGGCTATTAGGAAATGGTACAGTCATGGGCGGAATCATTGTGGATGGAGGAAAGTTCGATTGGAAGTCGCCTAAGTTCCCGGGCTTCAATGAGCCGGACTCTAGTTACCATGATCTTGTCTATAGTGAGGCAATCGGAGCTGCCGCATTTATCGTAAAGGCAAGAGTCCAGCTGTTGCGTGACCTTGGACCGGCGATCAGTCCTCAGAGTGCATTCCAATTCAATCTTGGAATAGAGACATTACATGTCCGCATGAAGGAGCATGTTGCCAATACACGCAAAATCGTAGATTATCTTGATTCGCATCCTGCCGTTACCTGGGTCAGCTATCCTGGCCATGAATCTCATCCTGATAAAGAACTCGCAGATCGATATCTTCCAAAGGGAGCAGGGGCAGTTGTTATTTTTGGGATTGAAGGTGGCAGGGAAGCCGGTGCAAAGCTGATTAACTCATTAGAACTATGGTCCCATGTCGCGAATGTCGGTGACGCGAAGAGCCTGATCATCCATCCTGCAAGTACAACACACCAGCAGCTGGATTCAGACGGTCTTAAAGCAGCAGGAGTTCCTGAAGATTTAATCCGCCTTTCCGTCGGGATTGAAAATGTCGAGGATATCATCGAGGATTTGGAGCAGGCAATTGAAAAGGCGACTGGAGTGCCAGGAATACCAGCTAGAGCTTAATATCCACAAACTTCCATAAAGTATTTGAAAATAATTTTATTGACACTCTTTTTTACTCCGTGCTACAATCACACTCGTAACTTAAAACCGGTTAGATAATTTAATAGCGTGCTCTTATCAAGAGAGGTGGAGGGAAGTGCCCTATGAAACCCGGCAACCGTCAGTAAGCAATGCTTGCTGAAATGGTGCCAATTCACACAAAGCGGATCGCTTTGGCAGATGAGAGAAAGGAATCTACTATGACTATGCCTTTCTGCTCACTTGCAGGAAGGCTTTTATTTTGCCCTTTTCGAAAAAATGCTTAAAAAGTTATAGTCCAAAAACTTGTTCGAAAAGAATTTATAACTAGAGCAGAATCATCCCCGTTTAAGATAGAGTCTAATACCCATTTTAACTGGAGTTTGAATTTTTTCGGTTAGGGAATGGGAAACTAGATTGATAACCTTCTTAATTTTCAGGGGAATTTAACGGTTTTAATAAGTGTAGGTGTAAAGAGGGGGAGTCAATTGATTACGATAAAAAATGCCAGAAAGATTTACCCTTCCAACAAGGGAGATGTTATAGCGGTAGATGATGTCAACCTTGAAGTCAAGGAAGGCGAAATCTATGGGGTCATCGGCTACAGTGGCGCCGGCAAAAGTACTTTGATCCGGATGCTGAACGGTCTGGAGATCCCAACTTCAGGTTCAGTCGTGGTAGCAGGAAGGGAAGTTTCAAGGATTAAGGGAGCGGAACTGCGGAAGGCTCGCCAGGAAATCAGCATGATTTTCCAGCACTTCAACCTGCTCTGGTCAAGAACAGTAGCAGAAAATATCGCTTTCCCGCTTGAAATTGCCGGTGTAGCTAAAGCTGAAAGAGAGAAACGGGTAAAAGAATTAATCGAACTTGTAGGCCTTGAGGGCAGAGGAGATGCCTATCCCTCCCAATTGAGTGGCGGTCAAAAGCAGAGGGTCGGAATCGCCAGGGCACTGGCTAATAACCCTAAAGTACTTCTTGGGGATGAAGCAACTTCAGCGCTTGATCCGCAGACAACTGACCAGATTCTTGATCTGCTTGTTGATATCAATAAGAGGCTTGGTCTTACGATCGTCCTGATCACTCACGAAATGCATGTTATCAGGAAAATCTGTCACCGAGTCGCTGTCATGGAAGGCGGAAAGATTGTTGAAACAGGACCAGTACTGGAAGTGTTCAAGAACCCGCAGCAGCCTATTACGAAAAGATTCGTCCAGCAGGTGACAGAACCTGAGGAAACAAAGGAAACAGTTGATCACTTGCTTGAGCGATATCCACATGGTCGCGTTGTCCAGCTGACATTCGTAGGTGAAGGAACCGAAAAGCCGCTGATCACCAACTTGATTCGTGAGTTTTCAATAACGGTCAATATTGTTCAGGGTAAAATTTCGCAGACACAAGATGGTTCATATGGAACCTTGTTCATCCATCTTGATGGTGAAGAGGGCGAAGTGACCCGGGCAATAGAGTATATTGGCCAGCATGAGGTCGGCGTGGAGGTGATTTCGCATGGCTGAAAATTTGTTTCCGAATGTCAACTGGGACCGAATGTGGGAAGCGACAGTTGAGACACTATACATGAGTGCCATCTCTGTTGTGGCTACCTTCATTTTTGGAGCGATTCTTGGACTGCTGCTCTTTTTAACATCCAAGGGCAATATTTGGGAAAACAGGCCGGTCAATTTAGTATTAAGTGCAGTCGTTAATATTTTTAGGTCCATCCCATTCATAATCTTAATCGTCCTTCTGATTCCTTTTACAAAGATCATCGTTGGCTCGATGATCGGGGAAAATGCGGCATTGCCTGCACTGATTATTGGATCGGCTCCATTTTACGCTAGGATGGTTGAGATTGGCTTACGTGAGATTGATAAAGGAGTCATTGAAGCAGCAAAGTCTATGGGTGCGAAGACGACGACGATCATCTGGAAAGTGCTGCTCCCGGAATCGATGCCAGCGTTGGTATCCGGTATAACGGTGACGGCAATCGCGTTAGTCAGTTACACGGCGATGGCCGGTGTCATCGGGGCAGGCGGTCTCGGAAACCTGGCATACATGGAAGGCTTCCAGAGAAGCCGGAATGATGTCACCTTGATGGCGACCATCATTATTTTGATTATCGTGTTTGTAATCCAGTTTGTTGGTGATTTCTTCACTAGAAAATTAGATAAGAGATAAAGGAGAGATTTGAATTGAAAAAATGGTTATTAGCTCTATTAGCATTAGTATTAACAGCAGGACTTGCAGCTTGCGGAACTTCTGAGGATAACACATCGGGAGAAGGCGGCAAGGAAGAAAGCAAGAAAATTGTCGTTGGTGCTTCTAACGTACCACATGCAGAAATTTTGGAAGAAGCAAAAGCGCTACTTGAAGAAAAAGGCTATGAAATGGAAGTCAAGACTTTCAACGATTATGTTGTTCCAAACCAGGCACTTGAATCAGGAGAGCTTGATGCTAACTACTTCCAGCATATTCCTTACCTTGAGTCACAAATGGCTGAACATGGCTATAAGTTTGAGAATGCTGGAGGAATCCACATCGAGCCAATTGGTGTCTATTCACAAGACCATACTACTCTTGATGACCTGCCAAAAGGTGCGCACATTATCATGAGCAGCTCGGTAGCAGACCATGGCCGTATCTTGACAATGCTTGAAAAAGAAGGCTTGATTACTCTTAAAGAAGGCGTAGAAAAAGTAAAGGCCACAATTGAAGATATCGCAGAAAACCCTAAAGAATTGAAGTTTGATACAGAATATGAAGCAGCGTTGCTTCCACAAATCTTCAACAATGGCGAAGGCGATGCAGTTTTAATCAACTCTAACTATGCAATTGATGCTGGACTTAATCCATTAGAGGATTCTATCGCGATCGAGGAAAGTGATTCTCCATACGTGAACGTAATTGCTGTTCGTGAAGGCGATGCTGAAAAACCGGCAATCAAAGCTCTAGTTGAAGTGCTTCACTCCAAAGAGATCCAGGACTTTATCCTTGAAAAATATGAAGGTGCAGTTGTACCTGTAAAAGAATAAATGAGATGAAAGCAGGCGTGCAGCCTGCTTTTTCTTTTTGCCGCATAACCGACTGTGAAAATTAACATACTAACCGAGAAAAAAGCAGAATGGAGTGGAAGCAATGGAGCATCATTATGAACCTCGGAATTCAACAGAAGCAGCACTGCATGAATATAAGCAAGGCCTGGGTGTATTTACGCAAAGAATGCCAGAGCTTGCCAGACATTATAATGCGTTTACTGAAGTATGTTTTCAGGAAGGAACTTTGACGCAAAAAGAAAAGCAGCTGATTGCTTTGGGGATTTCATTGTATTCACAGGATGAATATTGCATTATATATCATTTAAAAGGCTGCCTTGACCAGGGAGCATCGGAAGAGCAAATTCTGGAAGCTGTTGGAGTTACAGCAGCTTTTGGTGGCGGTGCGGCAATGAGCCAGGCAGTGACACTCGTCCAGGAAGCAATGGCCGAACTGAACACTTTGAAGCAGTAGAAGCTGTTTTAATGTTGATTAATACAGGTGAATTAGCTGTTAAATAACAGGATAACCATCAATCGGGAGGATTTTGCCAGTATTCTAAGAATGGCAGAGGTGAAGTCGCGTTAGGCCGCCTTACTCCATCACATCCAAAAATTAACGGTTTTAACCGCTTTGATAGTGGTAAATAAAAGGTGTTAAGATTGCACTATCAAAAAATCGCTTATTAAAGCGAAAAACCGAAGGGATGATTCACTATTAGTCAGCTAAAACTGAACTACACAAGTGAAATGGAAAAAGCGATGCATGGAGCCCATGGAATTAGTTACGAGGTATACAGCATGAACCATGACGCAAGAATGGAAGTCGAAAGAAAACGCGAAAGAGACTATATCAAAAGCCAACGGATGGTCGCTGACCTGGACAGAAAAGTCCACTCGTAAGCGAGAGAATATATAATAGAAGAAATGTTTTTGGAACCAGTGTGATTGTTGCACTGGTTTCTTTATTATGTTGATGACAGAACGTAATTTGAGTTTAGTTTTTCTTAGTTGTCCATTTTGAGCTGTTATTATGACAGGTTCGAGGTGTTAGGGCGAAAAGCTGTCAAGAAAAAGCCGTTATTATGACAGGTTCGAAGTGTTAGGGGGAAAAGCTGTCAAGAAAAAGCCGTTATTGTGACAGGTTCGAGGTGTTAGGGAGAAAAGCTGTCAAGAAAAAGCCGTTATTGTGACAGGTTCGAGGTGTTAGGGAGAAAAGCTGTCAAGAAAAAGCCGTTATTGTGACAGGTTCGAGGTGTTAGGGAGAAAAGCTGTCAAGAAAAAGCCGTTATTGTGACAGGTTCGATGTGTTAGGAGGAAAAGCTGTCAATATTCAGCTGTTATTGTGACATGTTCGAGATGTTAGGGCGAAAAGCTGTCAAGAAAAGCCCGTTATTATGACAGGTTCGAAGCGTTAGGAGGAAAAGCTGTCAAGATTCAGCTGTTATTGTGACAGATTCGAGGTGTTAGGAAGAAAAATTGTCAGAATCAAGTCGGTGTTCAGACTGGTTTGATGTTCAAAAGAGGACAAGCTGTCAGAAGGCAAACCAACTTCGGACAGGTTTAGTGTGAGAAGTGGAAAAGCTGTCCGAACCTGGTGACATTAAGAATAGATCAGTTTAATACTCATCTTCTTCTAAGTACATTATTTTATATCCAAAGGTAAAAAATAAAATGATGTACAAAGTTTGAGTGGATGTCATCCACTCTGATAACCGCTGCCTTCATGGACCTTTCAAATATAAAGGTGAAACACAATGGGTTGTCAGTAACAATGGTTTTAATCCTTCTGAAAACGCTGTTTTTCTTATGCCGATCAGGGCATTTATGATAAGCTTGTGATGTCGCCTTTCAGCAAGCTGAAAGGCGGGAGCGGGATTCTGGAAAGAAGACTAGGAAGCCCGTCAGTAGATTAAAATGCAAATCTAGTTTGTGCTGATTTTTGGCTCACTGTCGTGAAGCTTACGCTTCACTGGCTTTTCCGCTGACGCTGAAAAGCTGCAGAGTGGAAATGAAACGCTGCGAGCAAATGAATTTGCTCGGTCGTTTCCTTCCCACTCTGCATGAGCCAAAAATCAAATAGGGTTTGACAATACTCTACAGGTTTCGTTGTATTTCTTTCCATTCTTAAAGTGTTGCTAACACTTTCTATTTGTTATAAGATTGTAATGAGAATAAAATGAGAATAGAGTTAAAGACGGCAATAGTCGGCTTAAAATCTTTTCTATATTGACGGAGGTAATATTATGGCAGGATCTGTATTATCAATTAAGGACCTTCAAGTTGAGATTGAAGGCAAGCAGATATTAAAAGGTGTGGACATTGAAGTTAAGGGTGGAGAAATCCACGCGATCATGGGACCGAATGGTACTGGTAAATCCACTTTGTCTTCTTCTATCATGGGACACCCTAAGTATGAAGTAACAAATGGAACAATTACGCTTGATGGCGAAGATGTTCTTGAAATGGAAGTTGATGAAAGAGCACGCGCTGGTTTGTTCCTTGCTATGCAATATCCAAGCGAAATCAGCGGTGTAACGAATGCTGACTTCTTGCGTTCTGCATTGAACAGCCGTCTTGGCGAAGGAAACGAAATTTCTCTTATGAAGTTCATCCGCAAGATGGATAAGCAAATGGAATTCCTTGAAATGGACCTTGATATGGCACAGCGTTACTTGAACGAAGGTTTCTCCGGCGGTGAGAAGAAGCGTAACGAGATCCTACAATTGATGATGCTTGAACCAAAAATCGCAATCCTTGACGAAATCGATTCAGGACTTGATATCGACGCATTGAAGGTTGTTTCTAAAGGAATCAATCAAATGCGCGGCGAAGATTTCGGCTGCTTGATTATCACTCACTACCAGCGCCTTCTTGACTACATCACTCCTGACTATGTTCACGTTATGATGCAGGGCCGCATTGTGAAGTCCGGCGGACCGGAACTTGCACAGCGCTTAGAAGCAGAAGGATACGACTGGATTAAGAAAGAACTGGGCATCGAAGACGAAACAGTTGGGCAAGAAGCTTAAGCGTTGGGGGGATTTATAATGACTACGGAAACGAAATGGGCTTTTGACCAGGAGTACATTACTTCCTTCTCAAAAGAAATGAATGAACCGGAATGGCTGACAGAGCTTCGTGTACAATCTCTTGCAAAAGCAGAAGATCTCTCAATGCCAAGACCGGATAAGACGAAGATTAATAAATGGAATTTTACACAATTCGAGAAACTGCTCGTTAAAAGCGATGCTTTTTCATCGATCGACGAGCTTCCTGAAGATGTAAAAGCACTTGTCGACCTGGAAGCAAAGGATAGCAGCCTGTATGTTCAACGCAACAACAAGCCTGCATATCTTCAGCTTTCAAAGGAAATGCAAGAGCAAGGCGTCATTTTCACGGATATTTTCACAGCCGCTCGTGAATACAGTGATTTGCTGAAGAAATATTTCATGACTGCCGTAAAGACAGATGAGCATCGCTTGACTGCACTACACGCAGCATTCATGAACGGTGGAGCATTCCTTTATGTTCCTAAAAATGTTCAAGTCAAAAACCCAATCCAGGCGATCTTCCTGCATGATGATGCGGAAGCGAACCTTTTCAACCACGTGATTGTAGTAGCAGAAGATAATAGTTCTGTAACTTATGTTGAGAACTATATTTCTACTACTGGCAAGGTGAACGGATTGGTAAATATCGTAACTGAAGCAATCGCTGGCCAAAATGCAAAAATCCAGTACGGTGCAGTTGATACTTTGGCTGAAGGTCTTACAACTTATGTGAACCGTCGAGGTCACGCTGGAAGAGATGCTCGTATCGAGTGGGCTCTTGGCATGATGAACGACGGCAACACAATTTCAGAAAACACTACGAACCTTGTTGGTGACGGTTCATATGGCGACACGAAAACGGTTGTTGTAGGTCGCGGAGAACAGACTCAGAACTTCACGACTAGCATTATCCATTTCGGTAAAAATTCAGAAGGCTACATCCTGAAGCACGGTGTTGTGAAGGATAGCGCGACTTCTATTTTTAACGGAATAGGAAAAATCGAGCATGGTGCTTCCAAGTCAAATGCTGAACAAGAATCTCGCGTTCTTATGCTAAGCGAAAAAGCTCGTGGGGACGCTAACCCAATTCTTCTAATCGATGAAGATGATGTAACAGCTGGCCACGCGGCTTCTGTTGGACGCGTTGATCCATTGCAGCTTTACTACTTGATGAGCCGCGGTATTCCGAAGCACGAGGCAGAGCGCCTTGTCATCCACGGATTCCTTGCTCCAGTTGTAAATGAGCTTCCGATCGAGGGAGTTAAAAAGCAGTTGGTTGAGGTAATCGAAAGGAAAGTTAAATAATGAACGCCCGCGAAATTCGTGAACTATTTCCGATTTTAAATCAGGAAGTCAATGGCAGCCCGCTTGTCTATCTAGACAGCGCGGCGACATCACAAAAGCCGGTGCAGGTAATCGAAGCACTGGACAAATATTATCGCGAATACAACTCCAACGTACACCGCGGTGTCCATACTCTTGGAACAAGAGCAACTGATGGTTACGAAGGATCAAGGGAAAAAGTCCGAAAGTTCATTAACGCAAAATCAATCGAAGAAATCATTTTCACCCGTGGTACCACTACTGCAATCAACACGGTAGCTGCAAGTTACGGCCGTGATCATCTCAAAGAGGGCGATGAAATTGTCATCTCCTACATGGAGCATCACAGCAACATCATCCCGTGGCAGCAGGTGGCAAAACAAACGGGTGCAACATTGAAATATATCGACCTGCAGGAAGATGGTACGATCTCACTTGATACTGTAAGAGAAGTGGTTACAGAGAATACGAAAATCGTCTCCATCATGCAGGTTTCCAACGTACTCGGCGTCATGAACCCGATCAAGGAGATTGCCGATATTGCCCACCAGAATGGTGCGATTATGGTTGTCGATGGCGCCCAAAGCGCTCCGCATATGAAGATAGATGTTCAGGATCTAAACTGCGATTTTTTCGCTTTTTCCGGACATAAGATGTGCGGGCCGACAGGTATCGGCGTATTATATGGCAAGAAGGCCCTTCTTGAAAAAATGGAACCGGTTGAGTTCGGTGGCGAAATGATTGATTTCGTAGGTCTTTACGAGTCAACATGGAAAGAGCTGCCGTGGAAATTCGAGGGTGGAACACCGATCATCGCTGGTGCGATTGGTCTTGGTGCCGCAATCGACTTCCTGAATGATATTGGTCTCGATAATATCGAGAAGCACGAACACGCACTTGCGGCTTATGCGATGGATAAAATGTCTGAAATCGATGGCATGACGATCTATGGACCGAAGGAAGCCGGCAAGCGTGCTGGACTTGTAACATTCAATATTGATGACGTACATCCACATGATGTAGCGACAGTACTTGATGCTGAAGGAATCGCCGTCCGCGCAGGTCACCATTGTGCACAGCCGCTGATGAAATGGCTGAAGGCGTCCGCGACAGCACGTGCAAGCTTCTACCTGTACAACACAGAAGAAGATATTGACAAGCTCGTAGCTGGACTTGTCAAAACAAAGGAGTATTTCAGCGATGTCTTTTAATAATTTAGATAACCTTTATCGGCAAGTTATTATGGATCACTATAAGAACCCTCGCAATAAAGGTGTTTTGGAAGAAGGCAGCCTGACAGTCAATATGAACAACCCGACATGCGGCGACCGCATCCAGTTGACGATGAAAGTCGAAGACGGCAAGGTAGCGGACGCGAAATTTGAAGGGGAAGGCTGCTCGATTTCCATGTCCTCTGCTTCAATGATGACGCAGGCGGTCAAAGGAAGACCCATCGAGGAAGCTTTAAAGCTTTCAACGGTTTTTTCTGACATCATGCAGGGAAAAGACTATGAAGAGGATGATCTCGACCTCGGGGATATTGAAGCACTGCAAGGTGTGGCGAAATTCCCCGCAAGGATCAAATGCGCTACTCTTGCATGGAAGGCAATGGAGAAAGGCCTGAAAGAAGAGGAAGACAGCCAATAGAAAATCATCGCTTGATGATTTTTTCGTGAAAGCGCTGCGGGGGATTGGCCTGCAGCGAACAACTACAAAGCGGGAAACCCCGGTTTCCCTGCTTTAAGAATGGAGGAATTCGACGATGGCTAAAAAAATGCCAGAGATCGGTGATTATAAATACGGATTTTCCGATAAAGACGTTTCCATCTTCCGGTCTAAGCGCGGTCTGACGCGTGAAATCGTTGAAGAAATTTCAAAAATGAAGGAAGAGCCTCAGTGGATGCTCGACTTCCGTTTAAAATCTTTGGAGCACTTCTACAATATGCCAATGCCTCAATGGGGCGGAGACATGGCTTCATTAAATTTTGATGAAATCACTTACTATGTAAAACCATCTGAGCGCTCCGAAAAATCTTGGGATGAAGTTCCTGAGGAAATCAAGGCGACATTCGATAAGCTGGGGATTCCTGAAGCTGAGCAAAAATACCTTGCAGGTGTTTCTGCTCAGTATGAATCAGAGGTTGTATACCACAACATGAAGGAAGAGCTTGAAGATCTGGGGATCGTCTTCAAAGACACAGATTCTGCTCTGAAAGAAAACGAAGACATTTTCCGTGAGCATTTCGGAAAAGTCATTCCTCCAACAGACAACAAGTTTTCAGCATTGAACTCTGCGGTCTGGTCTGGCGGATCTTTCATCTATGTTCCAAAGGGAATCAAAGTGGATACCCCACTTCAGGCGTACTTCCGCATCAACTCTGAGAATATGGGCCAGTTCGAGCGTACTCTAATCATCGTTGATGAAGGCGCGCACGTACACTATGTTGAAGGATGTACAGCTCCTGTTTACACAACGAACTCTCTTCACAGTGCGGTCGTTGAAATCATCATCAAGAAAGACGCATATTGCCGTTACACAACAATCCAGAACTGGGCAAACAACGTCTTTAACCTTGTTACAAAGCGTGCGGTCTGTGAAGCGAACGCGACAATGGAATGGATCGATGGCAACATCGGTTCCAAACTGACAATGAAATACCCAGCAGTCATCCTTAAGGGTGAAGGCGCACGTGGTATGACATTATCAATCGCGATTGCAGGTAAAGGCCAGCACCAGGATGCAGGTGCGAAAATGATCCACCTTGCTCCAAACACATCATCAACAATCGTATCTAAATCAATCTCAAAGCAAGGCGGAAAAGTAACATACCGCGGTATCGTCCACTTCGGACGCAAAGCTGACGGCGCCCGCTCAAACATTGAGTGCGATACGTTGATCATGGATAACAAGTCTACTTCAGACACAATTCCATACAATGAAATCCTGAACGACAACATTTCTCTTGAGCACGAAGCGAAGGTTTCCAAAGTATCAGAAGAGCAATTGTTCTACCTGATGAGCCGCGGAGTCTCCGAAGAAGAAGCAACAGAAATGATCGTAATGGGCTTCATCGAGCCATTCACAAAAGAATTGCCAATGGAATACGCAGTCGAAATGAACCGCCTGATCAAGTTCGAAATGGAAGGTTCTATCGGTTAATAATGATAGTTACGGGAATCCACCTGCCTCGGCAGGTGGATTTTTTACCGTTTGAAAGCATATTAATGAAATGTAATTTCCACTCAAATGGAAGACGGTGCAATTCTCATGCTTCTCCGTGCAATTATCTGATGGAAGGAGCAATAAATTTGTTTTACCGCGCAAATATTTGTTTTACTCTGCAATTATTTGAATTGACCGTGCAATTATGTCAGTACATCGTAAACTTCATGAAGTTTGGGTAACTCCGACGCCTAATTTTTGTAAAAAGTAGTGATTATCTAGAATTTCGTAGTGATTCGGTCTAATTTCGTAGTGATAACCATCAAAAGTGTAGTGATTCCTGGCAAAAACGTAGTGATTCATCTCAAAAACGTAGTGATTAGCAATTGCCAAAGCTAATTAATATGTGTTTTCCCCCTTATAGAAGGGGGAATTAAGGTTAAACGATGTCTTAGTTCTTATTCTGAAGTTAATTATGCTATCATGAAGGTAAAATGGAGGTGCACAGATGATTATTGTTGGCTTAACGGGCTGGGGAGACCATGACAGTTTATATGAGGGCAAGGTTTCGCCGCGTGATAAACTGAAGGAGTACTCAAGCCACTTTCCTGCAGTCGAGGTCGATGCCTCTTTTTACGCTGTGCAGCCTGTGAGGAATGCCGCGAAATGGGTGGATGACACACCTGAAAATTTTCAATTTATTGTTAAAGCGTACCAGGGAATGACCGGGCACCAGCGCGGTGAAATTCCTTTTACTGATAAAAATGAGATGTTCACTGCATACAAAGAATCGCTAAAGCCTTATCTCGAGGCGAATAAGCACGCAATGACGCTTTTTCAGTTTCCGCCGTGGTTTGACCTGCGCAAGGAGAATGTCGATTATTTGCGCTGGTGCCGCGATCAGATGGGCGATATCGACTGTGCGCTCGAATTCCGCAACCAGTCATGGTTCACAGATGAAATGCGCGAGAAGACTCTGGATTTTATGAGAGAGGAAAAATGGATTCACAGCATCTGCGATGAACCGCAGGCAGGTGAAGGTTCAATTCCAACGGTTCTTCAATCTACATCGAAAGATAAGGTGCTTGTCCGTTTCCACGGCCGCAATGTTCATGGCTGGAACAAGAAAGGAAAAGGTGAGGACTGGCGCGAAGTCCGCTATTTATATCGCTATAATCAGACAGAATTAACAGAGTGGGCAGAAAACCTGAAGAAATTAAACGAAAGCACATCACAGGTTTTCGCATTGTTTAACAACAATTCCGGCGGGGATGCTGCGGATAATGCTGAACAGATGGTTGAGCTATTGGATATCGAATATGAAGGGTTAAACCCGAGGCAGTTGGATTTGTTTTAAAACTCTAGAACCCTCCTGGCAATTTACAGGGGGGCACTTCATTTTTTAAAAGAGGATGGATGGTTAAATGGAAGAGGTTATTCATATTTACCATACGAATGATTTGCATAGCCATTTGGAGCACTGGCCAAGCATCCATAAGCTACTGACTGAGCGCCGGCGCTCGCACGAGGAAGCGGGCGACGAGGTTCTTGTTTTCGATATTGGCGATCATATGGACCGCTGGCATCCATTATCAGATGCAACTAGGGGAAAGGCTAATTGCCGTCTTTTGAATGAAGCTGGCTACGATGCAGCGACGATAGGGAATAACGAAGGCATCACCCTTCCTTTCGAAGATTTGGATTCGATGTATCTTGAAAAGGATTTCGAAATGATGATAGCAAATTTATATAATCGGGATGGGAGCAGGCCGGAGTGGGCTAAGCCCTATCATGTATACATAAGCAAAAGCGGGACTAGAATCGGTGTCATTGGCGTCACAGTTAATTTTGCGCGGTTTTATGAACAGTTGGGCTGGAAGCTGAACGACCCGATTGATGAATTGAAGAAATGCGTCGATCAATTAAAAGGAGAAACGGACGTTATTATCCTGCTATCGCATCTAGGAATCCATGATGATGAAATGATTGCCGGGATGTTCCCTGAGATTGATGTCATTTTAGGCGGCCATACCCACCATATATTACACGAGGGCAAGGAGGTTGGCTCCAGTTTGCTGGCGGGAGCAGGCAAATTTGGATACTATACCGGCCACGTAACCCTGAAGCTGGATGTGGATACAAAGCAAATTTTACAAAAAAAAGCTGTGCTTTATGATATGAATGAGGAAGATCAGGCTGAAAACGAACAGGAAATTACAGAAGGGTACTTCTTGGAAGGCAAAAGGCTGATGGCAGAAAGTGTTGCGTTACTTCCAGAGGATTTAAAGGCAGACCCATTGCAGCATTCTGAGCTATCCAAGATGCTCACTCAGGCGTTACGGGAATGGTGCAATGCCGATTGTGCGTTCATGAATGCCGGGATGATTCTTAATGGCCTGAAGCAGGGAAATGTAACAAAGCTCGACCTGCTCGAAATTTGTCCCCATCCAATCAATCCTTGTACGATCAGGATGTCAGGAGCAGAGCTAAAAGAAGTGCTCCTTCAGACCAGGGATGAAAAATGGCCCCATCTGCAGATAAAAGGTCTTGGCTTTCGCGGCACTGTCATGGGGGTCATGGAGTATGATGGAATCGAGTTTCAGCAAAAAGGGAACGTCACCCAGGTCCTTATTAATGGCAAGCTGATCGAGGCCAAGGAGCACTATACACTGGCGATTCCTGATATGTTTACGTTCGGCCGCTTTTTCCCAGAAATCCAGCGCGCTGAGGGAAAACGATACTGGCTACCTGAGTTCCTTCGCAATTTACTTGAGTGGAAGCTTGCGTCTTATTAAAAGGCAATTTTCGTAAAGAGTGTTGTTAAAATCCTAAAGCCGATTTTAACGTAATATAAGGGAATTTTGCCGGTCGATATTAAGTTTGCATTCTCTTTTCTCACAGAAGAGTCAACTTTACGAAGAAAAATAGGTAGTTAAATCTATTTATTAGTCAAATAGCAACAAAGTTTGAGAAAAGAGCTTATTAAAATAATCTCGCCTGCTTTAGTGGGCTGTTGTCGAGTTTAGTGAGTTGAAATTTTTCAACCAACTTTCACCAATATCAGATCAAAATATCACGCTTTTTGCCTCTCCTTCATAGAGTGTTATTGGGATTGAAGGAGGGAGTTGTGATCATGATCGACATGTCACCTATTGAAATAGAAGGCAGGACGTTCTTATGCATTTCTGTAAAACTGCCGAAGACAAACCTGCTTGTCGTTACAGGAGATAAAGGATACATTATGTGCGGAGCTCTGGATGTCGCACTTCTCAATGAAAAACTTAAGGGCAGGAAGGTTATTGCCGGCAGGGCGGTTGGCGTAAAAACAATCGAGGAATTGCTCGATGCCCCGCTGGAGTCCGTCACCTATGAAGCGGAAAACCTTGGTGCAACAAAAGGGATGATCGGCAAAGAAGCATTGCTGCTCATGAATTAAAAAGACAGCCTGTTTGGCTGTCTTTTTGCTTGTATAAAAAACTATTAACTTTTTACACTTAGATTAGTGTCCAGCTCCAGCACCTAGCCCCTCGAGTCGCTTGTCTAGTTTCGCCTCCTAGAAACTCCGAAACTTCAACTCCGCCGGCAGAAGCAAAAAGCGCTTCTTTGTCGGAGTCTCCAGTTTCTGCGTTTCTGGGCAGTCGGCTATACTTTTCGCTTTCGGTCCGCCTAATGAAGTTAAAGAACAACTTCACTAGTCGGCCCTCCAAGGCACACGATGTGCTAGACCCGCCAGCCACAGGATAAGGAAAGCTTCGAAGCGATTCATCGCACGACCGAAAGCGGTAGCTTTTGGGAGGACGTGGCGTTTTTAGGCGGGCAGCGCTTGTCGGGGCTGACCAAGGCGCTTGCGCTTTCTAGTTTGCATGTGAACATATTGTGGCAATTGTTAAGAATCAATGGAGCTATCCGATATATTAGTTGAACTGCTTTTTTCCCAACTTAAAAATGCAAAAGGCATCACCACTCTTATAATTATTGTGATAGAATATAAGAAAATATTGTCGTTTTATGTAAAATTTTCTTGTTTTCCTGGCTTTTTTTCGGAAGTTATCGCGGAAATTAGCCACCACCAACTAACAGATAAAGTGGGAATTGACATGAGACTCGTAGCCACCACTTCGGTAGAGGAAGGGGCTTTACTCGGAAAAGCCATCTATAATGACAAGGGCCAGGTTCTTTTAAACGTAGGCGCACGGCTCGAAGGCAAAATCCTTAGCCGACTAGAAGAGTTTGGTATTGACTATATTTATATAAAAGACCCTGATACAGACGATATCATTGTGAGAAACTCCATATCAGATGAATTGCGCGTCAATGCGATTATGACGATTGGGGATACATTCAAGCAAATTCAGCTGGATTCGAAGGTTTCACAAACCTTTGTACTGGAAAAATCAGCGAGGAAATTCAAGAAGCTGATCAGTGCTTTGCTTGATGAGCTTCAGAGGAGCAAAGAGCTGTTGAATTTGCTGTCCGATGTGTTTCTGCATGACCACTATATTTTTTCTCATTCATTGAATGTTACTTTATATGCCTTGGCTATTGGCATCGAAATGAAGCTGACTCCAAAAGAGCTTGAGCAGCTGGGGCTCGGTGCGATTTTACACGATGTTGGAAAAATGAAGGTTCCAGAAGAAATCCTATCAAAACCAGGCAAGCTGACTGTGGAAGAGTTCCAAGTCATTAAAGCCCACGCTGAGGATGGCTTTCAGATGCTCAGGAATATCCCGACCGTTCCGCTGATAGTGGCTCATTGTGCCTATCAGCATCACGAACGCTTGAATGGTGCAGGATATCCACGTGGATTGAAGGGTGACGAAATCCACTTATTCGGAAAGATACTTGGTGTGGCTGATGTGTTTGATGCCGTTACTTCTAATCGTGTATATCGGCCAGCGATGCTTCCGCATGAAGGCCTTGAAATCCTCTATTCGGGTTCAGGCAGCCTGTTTGATCCGAAGATAGTCGACGCCTTCCGAAGAGCAGTGGCGATATATCCGGTCGGCCTTACCGTTATGTTAAGCGATGGGCGAAAGGGAGTAGTGGCTGAGCAGAATCCTGGCTTGAGTGAGCGCCCTGTTGTCCGTATTCTCGAAGAAAACGGCCGTAAAGTAGAGCCATACCAGCTTGATTTGCAATCGAACCTATCCCTGATGATTGTCAGCTGTGATACGGTGATCAAATATGAGTACGCCGCTAATTATTAATTTTTCCAGATTGGTAATTTAGAATTGCAGGCATAAACTTTAAATACTTTTTAGGCTAGTTCCCCCCTTTGAAGCATACATATAGCTTTAGAGGGGGGATTTGTTTTGGCAAAATTCGGCCGGCGGCTGCCTCGAAAAGGGCCCTTGCCTTTCAGGTATGTATTCCTGCTGACATTCGTCTTTTTTTCCTTTTCAACAGCAGCAGGATTGTGGGTCATAGATAAAGGGCTCGAGCCCACATTGATGAAATACGCGGAATCCCAGACAAGAAAAATTGCCACGCTTGTAATCAATAAGGCGATCAATAAGAAGATTGCCAATGGGATGGATATTGATAAAGTAATTGAATTTGTTCCGGTGGATGGCGGAACGACTACTGTAGTGAAATTCAATACCGAAATCATCAACAGGGTAAAAGCTGAAACGACTAACATTGTGCAAATGAACCTGAAGGAAGCAGAAAGAGGGCATCTCACTTCACTCGAGATGCTGACAGATGTCGAGCTTGTCACCGATGAAGAGGACAGGGAAGCAGGAATCATATATTACGTTCCATTGGGCCAGGCCACCAATAATGCACTTCTTGGTAATATGGGCCCGAGAGTTCCTGTGAAATTCAATGCAATCGGGGATGTGACCTCAGATGTGGTCTGGGATACCGAGGAGCACGGAATCAACAATACGTTAATCAATGTTTCAGTAAGAGTCAAGGTCAACGTCCAAATTATTATACCGTTTGCGACTAAAATAGCCACTGTGCAGGAAAATATTCCGATTGGCAGCTTCTACTACCCTGGAAAAGTACCGCAATTTTATAATGGCGGCGGGGGTGTCGTACCACCTGCTATTCAGGTTCCAGGTACGCCTGGGCAATAAAAACAGTTGTCAAGTTAGCGATATTGTTATATTATAAAATCAATTGAATAATAAACCACATCATTCCGATGGGGTAGAGGCGCAGGATTCAAGAGTAAGCTGTGTGAGGATGACAACGTTGATCACAGCTAAAAGGGAATTTTGCCGAAGCAATAATCAGTGAGTCACATTTTTTATTGCTGGGGATACTTTGAACAAGAGTATCACTGTCATTATGGAGGTATATCCATAATGGGGAGCTACAGATCGTGATGGAGACACTAGTTGCTTATTAAGGGCAGCGATAGAATGTTCTCTATCGTTGCCCTTTTTTATTTATTTTTAAAAAGTAGCTACAACTCTTTTCATGTAAAAGTTTCCCCCTGTCAAAAACAAGGAGGAGAAAGAAAGAATGGAGAACACAATTTTTTCATTGCTGCCGCCATTAGTGGCAATCTTAATGGTAGTGATCACAAGGCGAGTGCTATTGTCTTTGGGGACAGGCATCATCGCAGCGGCTTTTTTGCTCGCTGAATTTAATATCGCAGAAACATTTGCAATTATGTGGGACGCGATCAAGGGGATTGTTGTCGCAGATGGCGAACTGAACACGTATAGCCTGTACATCATCCTATTTCTATTATTATTGGGTACAATCACAGCGTTCATTTCCATTTCAGGCGGAAGCCGTGCGTTTGGCGAATGGGCGATGAAGCGTGTGAAAACAAGAGTCGGAGCACAGCTTGTCGGCGCATTTTTAGGCGTTATTATTTTCATTGATGATTATTTCAATGCTTTGGCAGTCGGTCAAATTACACGCCCGATCACAGACCGACAAAAGGTTTCTCGTGCAAAGCTTGCTTACTTGATCGACTCTACTTCTGCACCTGTCTGTGTCATTTCCCCAATTTCGAGCTGGGGTGCTTACATTATTGCGTTGATTGGTACCATCCTCGCTGCTCATGGAGTTAGCGAATATACGGCATTTTCAGCGTTCATGCAAATGGCGCCAATGAACTTTTACGCACTTGCAGCGTTAGCGATGGTCTTTATCGTAGCTCTAAGAAATATCGAAATTGGACCTATGAAAAAGCATGAAGAACGTGCGATCACGGAAGGAATCGTCGTTCCACAGGACAAGCCTGTACCGGGCGAACTGAAGGATGACCTTCCTACAAGCACAAAAGGGACAGTTGGAGACCTTGTATGGCCGATTGTAGCCCTTGTCGCTGGAACTGTAGGCATGATGCTTTGGACTGGAGCAAGCGCTGTGGAAGGCAATGTTACCATCTTAGCGATTTTCGAAAACACAGATGTAACGAAGTCTCTTGTTACTGGCGGATTGCTTGGACTAGCTGTTGCACTGATTCTGTTTGTAAGGCAGGCAGTAGTGTTAAAAGGCGTCAATGCCAATGTTTTTGGCAAAGGAATTGTTGAGGGCATTAAGTCAATGCTCCCGGCTATTTATATCCTGTTCTTCGCATGGGTCATTGTTGATTTGATTGGAAGACTTGAAACTGGCAAGTATCTTGCTGGTATTGTTGAAAGCTCTAATATTAATATCTCATTCCTGCCGTTCCTGCTATTCCTCGTAGCTGGAATCATGGCTTTCTCAACAGGAACTTCATGGGGATCATTCGGCATCCTGCTTCCAATTGCCGGGGACATCGCTGCTGCAGCTGATATCAACCTTATGCTGCCAGCATTAGCAGCAGTATTGGCGGGCGCGGTTTTTGGTGACCACTGCTCACCAATATCCGATACTACGATCCTTTCATCAACAGGAGCTGGCTCACACCACTTAGACCATGTCATGACCCAGCTGCCATACGCTTTGATTTCCGCTGCGATAGCATCTGTCGGATTCCTGATCATTGGTTTCACTGGCAGCACTTTAGGAGCACTTGCGGCTGTGGCAATCTTGCTTGTTGCCTTTGCTTTCATTTTTGGAAGCAAGACAACCCAGGAAGAAGTGTTAAAAGAAAATCTTGCAGAATAATGTTAAGGCTGTCTGACTTTCAGACAGCTTTTTTCATATTTTGAAAAAAGTAGGAATAGAATCCTAATTAATAGGGAGTATTGGTATAGTTGGGAAAATTTTTTAGGAAAAATTTTATTATGACCAAAATAATATTTTGACAAGCAATTAAAAACTAGCTATACTATTCCTAGACTAAATAATCTGAAAATATAAAACTTTCTAATTATCAACATTTTCCAGGTGATTAGAAGGCGAGGGGGATTAAAAATGGAAAATCGTCCACAGTGGGGAACGAGGGCAGGATTCATTCTTGCCGCAGTAGGATCGGCAGTCGGGTTGGGAAATATTTGGCGCTTCCCGGGAGTAGCATATGAGAATGGCGGAGGAGCATTCTTCTTCCCATACCTATTCGCACTCTTGACAGCAGGTATTCCAATTTTGATTTTGGAATTCACGATCGGTCATAAGTACCGCGGGTCTGCACCATTAAGTTACTTTAAAATGCGTAAAGGTGCTGAGTGGATTGGCTGGTGGCAGCTTGCCGTATCCTTTGTCATTTCGACTTATTATGCAGTAATCATTGCATGGGCAATGTCTTACGCTTATTTTTCACTAAGCAAGCAGTGGGGAGATGACCCGCTATCATTCCTTGTAGGTGATTATTTAAAGGTAGTTGACGCTGGTCAAGTTGGAAGTATCGTACCAGGTGTATTCCTTCCATTGGTCATTGTTTGGGTCATCACTCTTGGTATTTTGTTCAAGGGAGTCAAGAAAGGTATTGAAGTTGCGAACAAGATTTTTATTCCGGCACTTGTTATTTTATTCTTTGTAATCGTTGTTCGCGCATTGACTCTTGATGGAGCGATTGATGGTGTCAATGCATTCTTCAAGCCAGACTGGAGCCAAATCCTGAATGGTAAAGTATGGGTGGCGGCTTATGGACAGATTTTCTTCAGTTTATCCATTGCTTTTGCCATCATGATCACTTACTCAAGTTATCTTCCTAAGAAATCTGATATTACAAACAATGCATTCATTACAGCATTTGCTAACTCTTCCTTTGAGTTGCTGGCTGGTATCGGGGTATTTGCAGCATTGGGCTTCATGGCAATGCAGCAAGGTGCTCCAATTGACGAAGTAGTAAGCAAAGGTGTCATCCTTGCATTTGCGGTATTCCCGCAGATCATTAATGAATTGCCTGCCTTCAGCGCAGCATTCGGAGTATTGTTCTTTGTCAGTTTGACACTGGCGGGACTGTCTTCACTAATTTCAATCGTTGAGACTTATGTTGCAGGTGTGCAGGATAAATTCAATGTTTCCCGTACAAAAGCTGTTGCAATCGGCGGCGGTCTATCAGCTTTGATTTCTGTCCTGTTTGCAACTCAGGGTGGTTTGAACTTCCTTGACTCAGCGGATGCTTTCATCAATAACTATGGTGTTGCTCTTGCAGGGCTAGTAGAAGTTGTCTTTATCGTTTGGGTAGCGAAGGAACTGAACAACCTCCGCAGCCATGCTGATGCCATCTCAGATATTCGCCTTGGAAGCTGGTGGGTCATTTCTTTGAAATATATCACTCCAATCGTTTTGGGTATCATGATGGTTATGAATATCATGACAGATATTAAAACAAGCTACGGCGGCTACCCAGTGATGTTTAACGTTTACTCTGGATGGCTAGTGGCAATCGGTGCGATCGTTGCTGGATTTGTTTTCGCTAAAGCGAAGAAATGGGATAAAGCGCTATACGAAATTCCACAAGACAAGGGGGTTTCAAAATAATGGATCTTAGTGCATTAGTAATGATGGTTGTAGGTATGGTAATTATCTGGGGAGGACTTGCAGCGAGTGTCATACACGCAGTAAGGAAAGCCCGTTCATAAAATGTGAAGGCCAACCGGAATGGTTGGCCTTTTTGTATGCCAGAAAGTATAAATTTCCACTTCGAGAATTGTCTAGCTTCAGCGCCTAGCCCCTCGAGTCGCTTCGGTCCGCCCAATGAAGTCAAATAGCGACTTCACTGGTCGGCCCTCCGAGGCACACGATGTGCTAGACCCGCCAGCCACAGGACGTGGCGTTAAGGGCGGGCAGCGCTTGTCGGGGCTGAACAAGGCGCTTGCGCTTTTCTTATTTATTTCTTCAGCCTTGCTCTTTCTTGCCTGGCCCACATTTTCAGATGTGGATATGGATCAAATGACCATTCGGTATACCCATTATCCTTGTACATGCCATAATGCAGATGGGGAGGGAATTTACCGCTTGTTCCTGGAGGCCCATACCCCGAGCTGCCGACACCGCCGATCACAGTTCCTGGCTCGACAATCTGCCCAACCTTAAGGTCTTTCGCGAAGCCGCTCAAATGGGCGAAATAATGGTAAGTATTATTGATATCTCGAATTCCGACACGCCATCCGCCATACTTGTTCCAGCCCTTCATTTCAACGATTCCATATCCTGTCGCGCGTACAGGGACACCATAGCCAGCAAAAATATCTGTTCCTTCATGAATCCTTCTGCCGCCCCAGCCCCGGGCGTCGCCCCATGTATTGTTGTAACTATGGTTGCTCCTTAGTGGCATAGGAAAGACATGAGTATCAAGGTCTAAACGCCCATAGTGCTTGTAAATCATCGCTTTGCCAATGATGATCCCAACAGTTTTATCGCGCTTATAATAGTTCCACAGCCCAATTTTCAAGTTCTCATGATCGGTTCCATATGAAAGCAAGTATTGTGCAAAAGCCTGGAGTACATCTTCATCATCCTTTAAACTTGCTTTGCCATCACCGTTCCCGTCGAAACCAATTCCATTGAAAAATTGAATGGAAACGGGATTATTATCTTCAAGATTAGGGTTCAAGAGCCCGGCCCATTCTTCCGGTTTGAAATAAACCCCGGCAACTCCTTCTGCCTTGGGCAAATCTTTTCTTGCCTGGCGGACATTCCGCTCATATTGGTCCACCGCGGCAATATAATACCAGGGGATCTGGGTAACAGCTTCTACTTTGGTATAGAGTTCCATCCTTTTTTTATAAACATCTTCTTGCCCCTGCTCAGCTGCGGTTGCTTTATCCATGAACAGGCAAGGGGATAGTAAAAAAAGAACGATAACTGCTTTAAGGAATTTCACCGTAATCCTCCCTTCATGATCTAGCTCGTTTAATTTCCAGCGTCAGCGCTTCTTTTTGGAAAAAGCTAGCGCTTGTGCTTTTCTATGTCTAGCTCCAGCGCCTAACCCCTCGAGACGCTTCGGTCCGCCCAGTGAAGTCAAAGAACGACTTCACCGGTCAGCCCTCCAGCGCTGGTCGGGGTTGACCACGGCGCCTCCGCTTTTCTTGTTATAGTTTGCGATGATGGGGATTTTTCATAAATATCAAATAATGGTAATCGCAAGTTTATCGTACTTGTCGATAGTTTTTCATTGTGTTAAAGTGACATCAGAAGCTGTATACTGGCCTTGATTTTTACATGGTGTTCTTGATGTAATGCAGCAGGAATGGAGTGAAAATAATGAGCAAAAAAGAGGTACAGAGAAAGCCTGATTGGCTGAAAATAAAGTTAAATACGAATGAAAACTATACAGGCTTAAAAAAGATGATGCGCGAGAAAAACCTACATACTGTATGTGAAGAAGCAAAATGCCCGAACATCCACGAGTGCTGGGCAGTTAGAAGGACCGCGACCTTCATGATCCTTGGGGATGTATGTACGCGTGCATGCCGTTTTTGTGCTGTAAAAACTGGCCTTCCAACTGAGCTTGACTGGCAGGAGCCAGAAAGAGTGGCGGATTCAGTTACACTTATGAACCTTAAGCATGTCGTAGTAACTGCCGTTGCCCGCGATGACCTGAAGGATGGGGGAGCAGCTGTTTTTGCCGAGACGGTAAGAGCCATCCGCAAGAAAAACCCATTTACTTCAATTGAAGTATTGCCTTCAGATATGGGCGGAGTTGAGGAAAACCTGAAAACACTTATGGATGCACGTCCAGATATCCTGAACCACAACATCGAAACGGTTAGAAGCTTGACGCCAAGAATCCGTGCACGTGCAACTTATGAGCGTTCACTTGAGTTCTTGCGCCGCGCTAAAGAAATGCAGCCAGATATCCCGACGAAATCCAGCATCATGGTAGGCCTGGGTGAAACGAAGGAAGAGTTAATACAAGCGATGGATGATTTGCGTGCCAACAATGTGGACATTCTTACCCTTGGTCAATACCTGCAGCCTTCCAAAAAGCATCTTGAGGTTCAAAAATACTATCATCCTGACGAATTTGCCGAGCTAAGGGAAATCGCGATTGAAAAAGGCTTTAGCCATTGCGAAGCAGGCCCACTTGTTCGTTCATCGTATCATGCGGATGAGCAGGTTAATTCAGCTGCAAAACATAGGCAGCAGCTTGCAGAGCAGGAAGCTAAGCAGGCGTAATTGAAAAGCGCAAGCGACTTGAGGGGTTAGGCGCTGGAGCTATACACTAATATTTTTTACAAAAAGATAAGTTTTTTGAAACCTAAAAAAAGAGTTCAGCATATATCAAATGCTGAACTCTTTTCATTATTTTCCTTGTTGCATCTGTCTAGAGATATCATCTTTATCCGTTTCTTCATTCAATTCGCCTTCTGCTTCACCATTGGCATTTTCACCAGAGGTCATGTCACGGCCTTGAGGAGACTTAAGCATTTGTTTGACGACGCCATCGACCAATTCGTCTACATCGCGGCTATCTGTATCGAGTGAGGCAAAGTTCTCGACCTCATTGCGCAGGCTGGTGTCGTCGGAAACGTAAACATGGAACCAGCGCGGAACCACTGACATCGCCATTCGTTTCACCTGGTCCGCAGTCTGGTCGCGGTTTTCCGAGTCTGTCTCGTATACGATCAAGACTTCCTCGTCGGTTACAAGTGTCGACACATCATCTACATTCTGTGCCATTAAACTAAACCTGCTGATCATTTCTGCAATTTGCTCGCGGTCGATTGCCTGGTACGCATTCTCCATATCATCGGCGCCCATTACACCTGTTTTTTGATGGCGCACATAACCAAAGTCCTCGCTTCTATCATTGAACCCTTTTCGGCCATCCTCATTATATAATTCTGGACGTTGGTCATTGGCATTCAATGTATTCCCGCTTTGCTGGTATATTCCAGCTCCGCCATCTCGGCCGGCTGGTGAGGCGTTATCGTCTCCGCCTGCACATCCCGTCATAGCCACTGTTCCGCAAATGCCAAGAGCCATTATTGCTTTTTTCAATTAAAACACCCCCTAATCATTAGAATGGCTCTGAAATTATTTTTTTTGCTTAGTAATTGATGGGGAATAAGTTATAATTAAGAAAAGTGCAAGGTTCAATCCTTGCCATTGGACAGAGAACAATACAGATCGTTACGGAAAAAGAGGTGGACCTACCGATGATTTGCATCAATAATCTATGTTATGAAATAGTGGACGAAAGCAGGGATGGCTTTAATGAAGAAGCCTTTCGCGCCAGATACAGTGAAATCTTAACGAAATATGACTATATTGTTGGCGACTGGGGATATGGACAACTCCGGTTAAGAGGCTTTTTCGATGATCAAAACCAGAAGTCAACTTTCGATACGAAAATCAGTACCGTCAGCGAGTACTTATATGAGTATTGCAATTTTGGCTGCGCTTATTTTGTCGCTAAGAAGGTTGCGAAACAAAGCCAGGATAAATAGAAACAAGAAATGCTCCAATCATTATGATTGGAGCATTTCTTGTTTCTTAAAGATCACTATACGGCGGCTGTTCGCTTTCATTCGGGTCATCATGGGTTGGGTGGGCACCCGCTTCCTTACGAGGTGTTCCTTGATGAAGGGACTTGAACTCGTAGTTGAAGTTGCTGTAGGTCCGCTGTCCCTCGCGCCAAGGAGTGCTTTTGCCTTCTACGGGCTCGTCCTTCCGGAACGGGGACCCATATGCGCCCTCTGGAAAGTCTTCGGCCGTAATATAATTGCGTTGCTTTTCAACATTCGAAAAATCAGAGTACTTTTCGCTGTCTTCCTTACTCATGAACTCACCTCTTTGCTTGTTGTCCCCTTAGTATTTCTTTGGTAAGACAAATCAAACAAACAGTTCATTCCAGATTTAAAGGATCGGTCGCAGGAATGAGCGAAGTTCTTCTGCGTCTTCTTCAGATAGATTGTAGGCAAATTCGAGATAACCTTCTTCAGCGAGGTCATCCTGGCCGAGGATGGCGAAGCGGCTTCCCTGGATATCCATCACGATGCTCTTGCCGTAGTACCGCCCAGTCTGCATGATGGCAAGGTCAAAGCGTTGATTTTCACCAACAAAGCTTACATAACGCGTTTTTGTTTCTTCAGTTTCATCGTATAAAAAAAATTGTTCGGTCATCGTGATCCCCCTTAGTATGTATAACTTCTAAACCATCACTAGGTGTGGCTTGTGTTCAAGATGATGGTGTGCTGTGATGTAACGGACCGTTTTGGTTTTGGAACGCATGACAATGGAGTGTGTTTCAACAAGATCTCCACCGAGGAAACGTACACCGTCGAGCAGTTCGCCGCTCGAAACACCAGTCGCGGCAAAAATCGCATCGTCTCCGGAAACAAGGTCATGTAGCATCAGCAATTGTCTCGGATCCTTCAAGCCCATTGCAATGCAACGCTCTTCTTCCTCCAGGGTTTGCTGTACAAGCCTTGCTTGCATATCTCCGCCTAGTGCCTTGATGGCAGCAGCAGAAATGACTCGCTCCGGTGCGCCGCCTGTTCCCACGAATAGATCGACACCTGTATGGGGCAGAGCAGTCGCAATCGAAGCACCTACGTCGCCATCACCAAACAGCTTGACTCTGGCTCCTTTTTGCCTTACACGCTCAATCAGATCATTGTGGCGGTCACGCTCCTGAATGATGACAGTTAGATCCTGGATTCGTTTATTGTTGGCCTCAGCGACGATTTCAATCGTCTTTTCAATTGGGTCATCAAGACTTACTTTACCAGCGGCGTTTTTACCAACCGCGATTTTCTGCATGTACATATCAGGTGCATGGAGGAGGGTGCCTTTATCTGCGACCGCAATAACAGCCATTGCATTATTATGCCCCTTGGCGACGATATTCGTCCCCTCCAGCGGGTCCACCGCAATATCCACTTTTGGGCCCATCCTTGTGCCCAGCCTTTCTCCGATGTAAAGCATCGGAGCCTCATCCAATTCCCCTTCACCGATCACGACGATTCCATCCATATTGACTGAATCGAACATTTTGCGCATTGCAGTTGTGGCAGCATCATCCGCTTCATTTTTCTTGCCGCGGCCCATCCACTGAGCAGATGCCAGCGCGGCAGCCTCCGTAACTCTGACGATCTCAAGTGCCAATTCGCGTTCCAAATGTTTCTCCTCCATTTTCGACAGCATTCTCACTCAACATCAATCTTACCAGAAAAACAATAATTTCTGAATTTTTCAGGGGATTTTTATCATTTTGAAGAGCAATTTCAAGTTCGGACAACTACGGCAGGTTATGAGGAAAAGCTGTCAAGAAAAGAGTGGAATTGTGACAGGTTTGAATGGAAAACGGGAAAAGCTGTCAAGAAAAGTGCGGAATTTTGACAGGTTTGATGGGATATCAGGAAAAGCTGTCAAGAAAATCCCAGAATCGTGACAGGTTTGAAGGGAAAGCGAGAAAAGCTGTCAAGAAAAGCCCGGAATCGTGACAGGTTTGAAGGGAAATCATGAAAAGCTGTCAAGAAAAGCCTGGAATCGTGACAGGTTTGAAGGGAAAGCAAGAAAAGCTGTCAAGAAAAACCCGGAATCGTGACAGCTTTGAAGGCGAAAAGGGAAAAGCTGTCTAAATCCATATACACCCCACATCAAAGCAACCCTTATCCACATTTCCACTATAGAAAAGAAGTAAAAATATTTCGAAATAACTATCTAGGAAAAAAGGTCTATTTTAGCTAAATATGGTACAATTAATAAAAAGTTCCTAGTCATCTTCTGAGAGGATTGAAACCTATGGCCCGCCGTGTTACTAGCATATTAGACAACCTGCTTGGTTGGGGAAAAATAATGTTGCCGCATTCTACAATATGTTATTACCCTCCACAGTTCATTTTGCGGAACCCTGTCGTTTCTGGGGTAAAGAGAGCTTTTAACAGTGGCTTTGAAGTTGCTGTTATTGCATACACGATCAAGAATCACCAGGAGCTTGCTTCGCAGCTTGGTGAGGAGAGCTGGAAGTTTCAGAAGGCTTTGAAACGGCATTTCAAAAGCGTTATTGAAAAAGAAATCGACAAAGAGGACATGATTGTCCTGCATGATTACTATAGCGACAGCCTGAGCCTGTTCATGAGGATTGACCATAACAGATACTGTATCTCTGAAATTGATGTGAAAATGAAGAAAATTCTCAGGGAAGCGGAGAGCAGGATTTTTCAAGAGTATCCTACTCTCCAGCCTATCTTTGATACTGGGTTTATTTTTATCGATAAATCGGTGGATTCCGTTCACGGAGCGGTCTTAAAGGCACATCAGCAAGCGTTTGCGATGGCTGAGAAACGAATCCAAACTGAATTCAATGAAATGGTTTATGAAATGAAAAGAATTATAGCGCAACAGAATATCAAGCTTTTAGCACAGCCGATCATAGACGTCGCGACTAAGGAAATCCGGGCGTGGGAGATGCTGACGAGGGGACCTGAGGGCACTGCGCTTGAGAGTCCATTGCAGCTTTTCTCAGTTGCGCGGCAGACGAATACGCTCTATGACCTGGAAATGATCGTTTTGAGAAAAACGCTTGATCAAATCACTTCGACTGGTTGCCGAGATGATATCTTTATCAATTTCACGCCGATTACCCTCGGAAATTCCCGATTCGTCCGGGACCTGAAAAACATGATGCAATCATATGACACTATCCAGCCAAATCAGATCACTTTAGAAATTACCGAGAGGGACTCGATTGAGGGAATCGAGAATTTTATCTATAATATAAAGGTGTTAAGAGGAATGGGAATCAAAATAGCGGTTGATGATACTGGGGCAGGTTATGCCAGCTTGAATACCATCAGTGAAATCATGCCGGATGTCATTAAGATCGACCGTTCCGTCATCGAAAATATTGATAAGAACTCAGTGAAGGAGTCCATGCTGAAAGGGCTGCTGCTTGTTGCGCGGGAAGCGGGGTCCACCGTCATTGCGGAAGGAATCGAAAATGAGCATGAAGCATCGGTTCTCTCACGGAACAAGGTTGAACTGGCACAAGGTTATTTTTATGCCCGTCCTGGATTACTGAAAACCGTCTAGCATCTTATGAGGTGATAATGAATGTACTTTGTCGACAGAGAACAAATCGAAGAAACATTGCAGTTTTTAGAGAGACAAATCGACTTTTTTGAAAGCAATGGGCCATGGGAATCGCCAATGGAAAAATCAGCACTCGAGCGTGCGGCGCATACAATGGTAGAAGCCGTACTTGATGTGGGCAACGCGATGATCGATGGTTTCATCATGCGTGACCCGGGAAGCTATGAAGACATCATTGATATTCTGGATGATGAAAAAGTGGTTACCCAGGATATGAGCGCAGGGTTGAAAAAAATCGTCCTCTTCAGAAAGATGCTTGTCCAGCAGTATACTGCTGTGGACCATGCCGGCCTGATCGAAACCTTTAAGGCCGAGCTTCCTCATCTCAAGCTTTTTTCAGTAAAAGTGAGAGAGTACTTAACGAATGAATTAGGGCCAGTATCCGCTTTTAAAAAGTAAACCATGACAGTGGAGACCGTTAAACTGCGGTCTCTTTTCTGTTCTTGTCAAGAAAATGATAAAATAAGCTTTCGGGGCTGGATGAGGCCCTTGGGCGTTCAAATTGTGAGCTTTGTCCTTTGCACTCATTGCCCGGCTTATATAAAATGGGAGTATTCGTTTTTGAACGACATGGGAACGATATAGTTAGGAGTGATCATTATGAAAAAGTATAAAGGGTATTTAATTGATTTGGATGGGACGATGTACCGGGGATCAGAACGGATCGAAGCGGCTTCTGATTTTATAAAAAGGCTGATTGAAGCTGAAATCCCATATTTATTCGTTACGAATAATTCATCACGCACACCGGCACAGGTGGCAGAAAAGCTCCGTGGCTTTGATATTCCAACTACTGAGGAGCAGGTTTTTACAACGAGCCAGGCAACAGCCAACTATATTTATGAGCAAAAACAGGATGCGACTGTATATGTGATTGGCGAAGAGGGAATCCAGACAGCGATCCAGGAAAAAGGACTGAAATTTGCCGGGGAAGACGCTGATTTCGTTGTTTCAGGAATCGATCGCGGCATTACATATGAAAAGCTGGCTGTCGGCTGCCTTGCGGTCAGGAATGGAGCGACCTTCATTTCGACAAATGGGGATATCGCCATCCCAACTGAACGGGGCCTGCTGCCGGGCAACGGTTCGTTGACTTCCGTGATTGCTGTATCTACACAAACAGATCCGATTTTTATCGGGAAGCCGGAATCTGTGATTATGGAACAGGCTTTAAAGGTACTTGGGACAGAAAAAGAGGAAACCCTTATGGTCGGGGATTACTACGATACCGATATCCTTGCGGGCATGAGAGCAGGGATGGACACACTTCTCGTCCACACTGGTGTAACTACCAGGGAACTGCTGAAAGGGTATCAAGAAATGCCAACCTATACAGTGGACTCGCTGGACGATTGGGAAGTTTAATAAGACAAGCTAAAAAGGGACTTGAGCCGTTGAAGGCATCAAGTCCCTTTTTTTATCCAGCGCTTGTCGGGGCTGACCAAGGGGCTTGCGCTTTCCTAAGTCCAGCTCCAGCGCATAGCCAGTTTTCATCCCCGTATTCGCTCCTTGAGTTTCTTGCGAGAAGCGTTAGCTTTGAGTAGCTCGAGTCGCTTTTCTCTTAGTCTTCTACATTTGCCGCTCTGTGGGCAAGTCGGCTTGATGCTGCAGCAGCGACTGCTCCAACGATGTCATCAAGGAAAGTGTGGCACTTGCCTGATGCTTCTTTATCATTAAGCCTCTCCAGGATGCCTGGTTTCGCTTTATCGATGTATCCATAATTGGTGAAACCGATCGAGCCATATATATTTACGATTGAAAATGCGAGGATTTCATCGACGCCGTATAAACTTTCGTCTGTGTCGATAATGGATTGAAGTGGTTCGCCAAGCTTCTTTTGTTCAGCGAGGATATCCAGCTGGATTCCAGTCAGTATCGCATTCTGAACCTCACGCTTGGATAGAACTCGTTCAACGTTTTCGATACAATCCTCCATCTGCAGGTTTGGATGGTACTTTTCCTGCAGGAAATAGACGAGGTCGGCGATATCTTCTATTTCAACTCCGCGTTCATGGAGCCACTTCCGGGCAGTTTCCTCTGTCATATGGATGGCGCGTTTCTTTTCTAACATCTGCATCACCTTTCTGTTTTTGATTGCAGCATAATCACATTCATACTCTTTATCCTATTTAACCTAAAATATTCCGCTTAATCCGTTTTAGTGAAAGAATTCATTCCTTTAAATCATTTCCCTAATGAAGCCGCTTATTCATTGTAATGTTCATTCAAGTTTTACAATCCAATACATATATTTGTAGAAGAGTGGCTTGGAAATGAGGTGCTAATATGTTTCAAAAGATGTTAAAAGAAGTATATGGGATTTCGGCAGATTCAGAAGTATCTCTTGGAAGATATCATGGATATAAGCATAATGAAGGGCTTTATTTGATTATGGACGCTAATGGTGTAAAAGAGCAAGAGATAAGCGAGCTGGCGAGGATTGCTGACCATATGCAAACTTCTGGGGATCGGAATGTCTCGAGGCTGCTAGCTGATAAGGAAGGAAAACAAATTTGCGAATGGGAGGGAAGAAAATACTGTGTGTTGATGAACCGCGCAGCCCCTATGCCTGAAAAAATAAGAACAGGCAGGAAGCTGGCCAAATTCCACGCAAGGGGCCGGCAAATCCCTTTTAAAGTTGAAAGCATGAACAGAGTTGGACAGTGGAAACAACTCTGGGAAAAGCGGCTTGACCAGATGGAAAAGGTATGGAGCGGCAAGCTTTATACTGAGCCGGAAAATGATTTTGAGAAGATGTTCATGGAATCTTTTCCGTATTACATGGGGCTTTCTGAAAATGCCATTCAATACCTCGCTGATACTGAGATTGATGATAAACCGACAAAGATTGACCATGGCACTGTTTGCCATGAGCGCTTTACAAATACGGTCTGGAGAGGAACGTATTTTGTCAAAAATCCTTTCGAATGGGTATTTGATCACAGTAGCCGGGATCTCGCTGAATGGGTCAGAGAACGTTATTTCGCCAACATCCAGACGAGCCAGCCGGAAATCAAGAACTTCCTGGCAGAGTACCAATCAATGACCGTGCTGTCGCCATTTTCGTGGAGGCTGCTTTACGCGAGACTGCTGTTCCCGCTCCACTACTATGAGACAGTCGAAAATTACTATATAACTCAATCAGAACAGACGAAGCGCCAGCTTGAAGACCGCTTGCGGAAGTATTTGAATCAAAGCAGTGATCATGAGCGGTTCCTGAGCCATTTTTACCATCTTAGCGAAGCACCGGTAAAAGCAGCAAAACTGCCGGCAGTTGATTGGTTATTGCGATAGTCGAAGCTTTTTTGCCAATGGAAGTGTGCTGATGTGGTAGAATGAAATTATTCTACTATATTAAACGCTTTCAAAAGGAGTTAGACTATGAAACCGTATGTTTATATCACCAGGAAGTTACCTGAAGAAACAATTGTGGATCTCACCGAGCTTTTTGAAGTGAAAATGTGGGACCATGAAGATATCCCTGCACCTAGGGAAGTTATTTTAAGAGAAGCCCAAAAAGCCAGCGCTTTAATCACAATGCTTTCTGACAAAGTCGACGAGGAAGTGTTGTCAGCAGGTGAAAGTCTCAAAGTCGTTGCAAATCTGGCAGTCGGGTTTGACAATATTGACCTTGAAGCAGCAACAAAGCGTGGCATTATCGTTACGAACACACCGGATGTCCTGACAGAGACAACAGCAGACCTTACCTTTTCTTTGCTGATGGCATCCGCAAGACGAATCGTCGAAGCGGCGGAATATATAAAGGCTGGCAAGTGGGGAGGCTGGAGTCCGTACCTGCTTGCTGGGCATGATGTTTATGGAAAAACAATTGGAATTGTCGGCATGGGTAAAATCGGTGAAGCGGTCGCACGCAGGGCCAAAGGATTCGGCATGGAGATCCTTTACCATAACCGCTCCCGAAAACATGATGCTGAAAAAGAACTGGGCGCGGTCTACAGCTCTTTCGAGGATCTTGTGGTAAAATCTGATTTTGTGGTGTCACTAGCACCGCTAACGGCAGAAACGAGAAATCTTTTTACAGCCGATGTCTTTGCGAAAATGAAAAAAAACGCGATTTTCATCAATGCAGGCCGCGGCCCGGTTGTGGACGAGCAGGCTTTATATGATGCGCTTAAAAATGGTGAGATTGCGGCAGCGGGACTCGATGTCTTTGAAAAAGAGCCAATTTCCGCTGACCATCCGCTGCTGGAACTGCCAAACGTAACTGCGATCCCTCACATTGGCAGTGCAAGCACCGAAACCAGGACAACCATGATCAAGCTGTGCGGTGCAAATGTTAAAGCTGTCCTGACAGGTGACAGTCCAAAGACAATCGTTAATAAAGAAGTGCTTCAATAATCTACAAATCCTTCCCTTATGAACGGGAAGGTTTTTTTTTATATGGAAAAACATTTATTATAATCAAAATTTTTAATTTTTTTACACTTAGAGCCACATATGATTAAGCGTTTACACAGGAAAGGCTCCCTAAATATTTCCTTGTAAAAGCTGTTTCTGGTATTTATAATGTCTACTATACAAAAACAAATGTACATTTGAAATAGACACGAAGAGAGGGGAAAAGAAAATGCAGGCAATCTCGGTTGGACTTCTAGGTTTGGGAACAGTAGGGTCAGGTGTGGTCAGGATTATTGAAAACCACCAGGATAAATTGATGCACCAGGTTGGGTGCCCGATTAAAGTGAAAAAAATCCTCGTTCAGGATGTTGAAAAAGAAAGGTCGGTAAAAGTGGACCCATCTCTCCTGACGGTGAATCCAGCTGATATTATGGAAGACCCGGAGATTGAAGTGGTAATCGAGGTTATGGGCGGGATTGAAGATACTCGAGAACACTTGCTTCAGGCATTAAGGAGCAAAAAGAATATTGTGACCGCGAACAAGGATTTGATGGCCGTCCACGGTTCTGAGCTTTTAACAGTTGCCAATGAAAACGGCTGCGACCTCTTTTTTGAAGCGAGTGTCGCCGGAGGAATCCCGATCCTGCGCAGTCTGGTGGATGGTCTTGCGTCTGACAGAATCACAAAGATGATGGGGATTGTGAATGGCACAACAAACTACATTTTAACGAAGATGAGCCAGGAGGGACTGGCATATGATAGCGTGTTAAAGGAAGCGCAGCAGCTCGGGTACGCGGAGGCAAACCCGGCATCTGATGTAGAAGGACTGGATGCGGCTCGGAAAATGGCGATCATGGCCACTTTAGGGTTTTCGATGAAGATTGATCTAGATGATGTCAAAGTGAAAGGAATAACTTCTGTAACCGAAGAAGACCTGCAGTATGCGAAACAGCTGGGCTATACGATGAAACTGCTCGGCATCGCCGTCCGTGAAGGCGATAAAGTCGAGGTGTGCGTTGAGCCGGCATTGCTGCCATCAACTCATCCGCTTGCGTCTGTCAATAATGAGTACAATGCGGTGTATGTGTATGGTGAAGCTGTCGGGGAGACAATGTTTTACGGTCCTGGTGCCGGAAGCTTGCCAACCGCAACAGCAGTGGTCTCAGACCTTGTAGGTGTCGTCAAGAACATGCGCCTTGGGGTAAACGGCAGTTCTTTTGTGACTCCGCAGTATGAGAAACAGCTTAAGAATGATGGAGAAGTAAATTCAAAGCATTTCCTGCGTCTTCACGTCCATGACGAAGTCGGAGTATTTTCGAAAATCACCTCTCTTTTCGCAAGCCATAACGTCAGCTTTGAGAAAATCCTCCAGATGCCTTTGAAGGAAAAGGAGCTTGCTGAGATTGTGGTCGTTACGCATCAAGCCTCCTTGAAGGATTACCAGGATATTTTAATGGAGCTGCGTGACCTAAAGTTTGTGAAGGATGTCAAAAGCTCATACAGGGTCGAAGGAAGTGCCGGAGCATGAGATGGCGGGGGCTGTTAAGTGAATACCGTGAATACTTGCCAGTCAATGCCGAGACGCCATTGCTCACCCTCCATGAGGGCAATACTCCGCTGATCAGGCTTGACCAGCTGTCAGCGGAGTGGGGAATCGATTTATATGTAAAAGTAGAGGGAGTAAATCCTACCGGTTCTTTTAAAGACAGAGGGATGGTCATGGCGGTTGCCAAAGCTAAGGAGGCAGGAAGTGACACTGTCATCTGCGCCTCAACAGGCAATACTTCCGCCTCCGCGGCTGCTTATGCAGCAAGGGCAGGATTAAGATGCATCGTCGTCATCCCTGAAGGGAAAATCGCAATGGGCAAACTTGCACAGGCCGTGATGTATGGTGCAAGTATCGTTTCGATTGAAGGAAACTTTGATGAAGCATTAAAAATGGTCAGGGCAATCAGTGAAACAGAACCGGTGACCCTCGTGAATTCGGTCAATCCTTATCGACTTGAAGGACAAAAAACCGCCGCGTTTGAAATTTGTGACCAGCTGGGCGGAGCACCTGACATTCTGGCTATCCCGGTGGGGAATGCCGGCAATATCAGCGCATATTGGAAAGGATTCAAAGAATACGATTCCAGTAAGCGCACTGGTTTGCCGCGGATGTTCGGTTTTGAGGCAGAAGGAGCGGCCGCGATTGTCAAGGGGCAGCCGATTGAGCAGCCGGAAACAATCGCAACGGCGATCCGCATTGGCAATCCGGCGAGCTGGGATCTTGCCGTTTCAGCCCGTGATGAATCTGAAGGAAAAATCGATTTCGTCTCAGATGACGAAATTTTACAAGTCTACAGCAAACTGGCGAGCACGGAAGGAATTTTCGCTGAACCAGGATCTTGCGCATCGCTTGCGGGGATTCATAAACTTTTACAGCGAGGAGAAATTCCTTCTGGATCCAGAATAGTTGCCGTACTGACCGGAAATGGATTGAAAGATCCTTCAACCGCGATTGACATCAGCTCGATTTCACCAGTGCTGCTTCCAAATGACGAGAGGGTCGTCAGCGACTATATCAGGGGAGTTGTCCGGCGATGAAGGGGGTCCAGGAATCATTAGCTGCAGGGATAGTCGGAGGGAAAGTTTTATCGATAAAAGTTCCGGCCAGCTCAGCGAACCTTGGCCCAGGTTTTGACTCACTAGGCGTCGCCCTGACCCTCTACATGGAAGTCCAGGCTGAACAAAGCGATAAATGGAAGGTTACGCCTTTATCTCATTCATTAACAGGTTTTCCTTGTGATGAAAAAAATTTCATTTGCCAGATTGCGATGAAAACAGCTGAAATGTACAAGCAGCAAATGCCTCCGCTCCATGTCTATGTAAAAAGCGAGATCCCGCTTGCGAGGGGACTTGGTTCCAGTGCAGCAGCGATTGTCGCAGGAGTGGAACTGGCCAATGAATTCTGTGGCTTACAATTGACACGTACTGAAAAACTGGCAGCCGCCACCCTGTTCGAAGGCCATCCTGATAATGCCGGTGCGAGCCTGTTTGGAGGCGTCGTAGTTGGCAGCCAAATCGGCGATGAGGTCGATTTAACCGTTCTTGAACAGATTCAGTTTGACCCGATTCTAGTAGTACCTAATCAGGAGTTGCTGACAGAAGCTTCACGTGATGTCCTCCCGGATGTGATGGATTTTCAGCGAAGTGTCCAGGCAAGTGCAGTAGCTAATCAGCTGCTTGCCGCCCTGATGACACAGAATTGGCCCCTCGCAGGTAAGATGATGAGCGCTGATTTGTTCCATCAGCCTTATAGGAAAGCACTTGTGCCATTTTTTGAAAACGTGGAGGAAAAGGCCATTCAATCAGGGGCATTCGGAGTTGCATTGAGCGGAGCTGGACCATCAATTATGTGCCTTGCTGAACCCGGTAAAGGGGAAGCGGTAGCGGAAAAATTGAGGCAGCATTTAGTGGGGTTGGAGGTTATCAGTTTGCAGATTGATAAGGCAGGATGCAGGTCATCAGTAAGGTGATGATTTTTTAAACTACAGAGCTTTAAAAAAAAGCGGTTTTGCCTAAATTGGCAAAACCGCTTTATTATTGGTTAATTAGAATACCTGTTCAACCTCAACTACACCAGGTACTTCTTCTAAAAGTGCGCGTTCGATTCCAGCCTTAAGCGTAATTGTGGAGCTCGGGCAGCTACCGCATGCACCTAGCAGGCGAAGTTTAACAATGCCATCCTCAATATCAACTAGTTCGCAGTCTCCGCCATCGCGAAGAAGGAATGGGCGCAATTTATCTAATACTTCCTGTACTTGCTCAAACATTTGCTGTTCAGTCATGCAAATCGACTCCTTTCATAATACTTATTATAATCTTATCGGCCGGAAAAATCTATCCAATAAAACCGAAAAACCAGTGAACACAGTTTTTTCCTTATGCATCTTTTTCATCGTATAGTAAAATAAAAGAAAATAACAGGGGGTAATTGATAATGGAACGTAAAGAGGTAGAAATCGTCGTTTACGGAGCAGAAGTATTATGCCCAAGCTGTGTGAACCTGCCATCCTCAAAAGAAACGTATGAATGGCTCGAAGCCGCGATCAGCCGCAAATATGCAGACCAGCCATTCAAAATTGTTTATGTTGATATCCATAACCCTCCATCAGAGGAAGATAAACAGGAATTCGCTGAAAAAGTAATCGAAGAAGACATGTTTTACCCTGTCGTCCTGCTCGAAGGCAAGATCGTCGGCGAAGGAAATCCGAAATTGAAAACAATTTACGCGGAATTAGAGAAATATGGGTACGTTCCAGCTTAAAGCATTCCAATTTGGAGTGCTTTTTCTATTTTGTTGGCGATTAATTGATGAATTAGTGGAGAGTTCTACGTATTAGGTTAGTAATGAATGGCGAAGAATTGCTTTATTAGCGGAGTTCACAACTTTATTGGCGATTTTTTCATTTTATTGGCGATTTCAAAAATATATTGGCGATAATCAATTTTTATTGGCGGTTTTCACAATTTTATTGGCGAACTGGAAAATTTCAATTGATTTTTACCAGTGTGAGACTCGAGAAATAACCACGATTCCAAATTTTCGAAGTTCTAAAATAAACAAATAAAAAACCGGGCAGACCATCGCCCGGTTTTCAAATCATCATCCATTATGATACTTGTACATCCACAAAATCCCTGACTTTAGCAGGCGTGCGACGCGGCCGGTAATCGGGCGTTCGGCGACTAGTCCGAAGCCGTGCTTTTTGCCGAGTGAGCCGATGACACCTTTAAGCTTGATCGGTGGGAATGATTCAGGCGGTTCTTCGCCTTTCCAGCGTTTTTGCAAAACCTGGACGATTTGTTCTGCCTGGCCTTCTGCAAGCTGTGCACTTGGTGCGTGCGGAAGACTAGCACAATCTCCGACTATATAAACCTTTTCATAGCCTGGCAGATTATGTTGTGGAGTTACCACTGCGCGGCCCATGCTGTCTTTCTCAACGTCCATCTCGCGGACAAGTCGATTCGCCTGGATGCCGGCTGTCCATACGATTGCGTCATATACAATCGGCTCATCGTGGTTATAGAGAACATTTTTCTGGACTTCCGTGATATTCGCGTTGTTGATGATTTCAACATTGTGATTATCGAACCAATTCTCCACATAGGTGCTCAGGCGTTCAGAGAAGGCTGAGAGGATATGGTTGCCACGGTCAAAAAGCTTTATTTTCAAATCTTTGCGGCTTTCAGCCAATTCACTCGCAAGCTCAACACCGCTTAACCCTGCACCAACGATTGCCACGGTTGAACCTGCTGGCAAATTATTAAGTGCCTGGTAAGTCGCGCGGGACTTTTCAATGGATTGGATGCTGTATGTGAACTTGTCAGCTCCTGGGACATTGTGATATTTATCTTCACAGCCGAGACCGATAATAAGGTCATCATATTGAACAAACTCATCACCCTGGAGCTCAACCTTCTGATCCTCAAGATTGATGGCTGTAACTTCCGCATATTTTACCTGAAGGCGGGGATGCTCAGGAAATGCTACCCGGATATGCTGGTCAGAAATCGTACCTGCAGCCAGGGCATAGTATTCTGTTTTTAAACAGTGGTATGGAACACGGTCAATCAGCGTAATTGATACATCTTCCGGCAGGTCATTCGGCAGCAATTTATTAAGGACGCGCATGCCGCCATAGCCGCCGCCAAGGATAACGAGATTCTTCATGTGAATTTCCCCTTTTTAACTCTTCAGAGACAGTTAATGATGTTTTTCCAGCTCGCTCTTTAAACTCGTAAACGGATACATTTTTCGAAATTATTTTGCAATATTTTTATGCTCAATAAATCACCATAAAAAGTATAACGAAATTGTGACAAAATAACAACAATTTTATGGATGCCGTAAACCCGGGAAATTGACGATTTTCTAGAAAAAGGTTACGATTAAAAATTAGTAGAGAGGTGAAACAAATGATTAAGCCAATCATTGAATTTTGTATCAGCAATCTAGCGAGCGGTGCCCAAAAAGCAAGGGCAGAGCTGGAGCGTGACCCTGATCTTGATGTGATTGAATACGGCTGCCTTGGTTACTGCGGGAAATGCGCACAGTCCATGTTTGCCCTTGTAAACGGTGATCCAGTAGTGGGAGATACACCCGAAGAACTAGTAGAAAATATCTATCAATATTTGGACGAGAATCCGATGTTTTAATATACAAAAGGGCTGGCAGGGAATTCCGTTGCCAGCCCTTTTAACTGCATGAAAAAGAAGGACCCAGATGAGCCCTTCTCACTTTCCGACAGTTTGTTCTTCACGCATCTCCTGCCAGCGATCTTTTGCCAGCTGGATGATTTGTGGTTCAACTGACTGCCTCTGCTTTTCGATTACTTTTGAGAAAAAGCGGACCGCGTCCTGCGTTTGGCCAATCCTTCTTGAGAGATCACCAATCAGATACATCAGCCGCAGCTCTGAGACTTGAGTTCCTTTATAGTCTCCGGTGCTGTACGACTCAGTATATTCTTTAAGGGCGAGTTTTAAAAAACGCATTTCCTGTTCGTGGTTATCTATTGATCGGTACAGCCAGGCAAGTCTTATGTACAGCCCGGCTGAAACGATATGTTTCTCTTTTTTTAGAGTCGAGCTATAAGCTGCGAGTTTGAAAGTGTTCATAGCTTCCTGGATTGTTCGCTTATCTCCATAGTTATGATGAGCCCATTGACTGCATATTTTATCCTGGATGAGCTGTTTACCGCCCGGCGGAAAATAGTTGCTGAAATCATCGGTAAACGAGTAGCCGCAATTCGGGCAGACATTCACATAATAAAAATTAGGGTTTTCGAAACCATCGGCATAAATAGGGGCGAAATCAGTATCAAAACGGAGGACTTTCACAAAGCGGGAACGCACTTTTTTGGTGGTAAAAGATTGCTCGCACATTTCACAGTGATATTTTTTATCATAGAGCGGTTCTATTTGAGTCATTTTCGTCACCTGCCTGTTTCCCAATTATAGTATGGGTATATTATACCAAGTTAAATGGATGTTCGGTGGGAAAATATGAATATAATTCTTTTTCGGCTTGATTGGTTGAGGATTGGAAAAATGCTGTATATACTATAAGAAAGGGATCAAGGAGGTTTTATAATGGATAACATTGTGATTCTAACAGAAGAAGCTGCATTGCAGGTTAAAGATATGATGAAACAAAACGAAACGGAAGACGCTTACCTTCGCGTATCTGTAAAAGGCGGCGGCTGCAGCGGCCTGTCTTACGGCATGGGTTTTGCCCATGAGGTGGAAGAAGGCGACACTCAGCTGGAGCAGCACGGCATAAAAATCCTTGTTGATAGGGACAGCGCTCCAGTGCTGAATGGCACAACAATCAGCTATAAGCAGTCTTTAATGGGCGGCGGATTCACAATCGAAAACCCGAACGCGATCGCATCATGCGGCTGCGGTTCTAGTTTCAAGACAGCGACACGCGAAGGAACACCAGAAGAATGTTAAACTAAAAACAAAAAGCAAGGTCCGCGGACCTTGCTTTTTTTACATTAAGAGAAGCGCTTGCGCTTTTCGTTTTTACTTGAACATCGATGAACTGTGAAGCGGCTGTGTCTTCGCTTTTGGATCCATGTAGGATTTTGCGTTGTTGACAGCTGTTGGAGCTTCACCGAATCCTGTCGCGATCAGCTTTACTTTGCCTTCGTATGTGCAGATATCGCCTGCAGCATAAACGCCAGGGATATTCGTTTCCATTTTTGAGTTGACGACGATTGAGTTCTTTTCGATTTCAAGGCCCCATTCCTTGATTGGTCCAAGAGATGAAACGAAACCGAAGTTGCAGATGACCGCGTCAACGTCGACGGCTACAGAATCTTCGCCATTCGCGTCCTTAAGAACGATCTGGCTGATCTTTTCTCCATCACCAACAAGTTCAGTTGGCACATAAGGAGTCTTGATATCAACCTTTGAGTTTTGCAGGTTTTCAACACTGTGCTCATGCGCGCGGAACTTATCGCGTCGGTGGACGATTGTTACTTGTTCAGCGATTGGCTCAAGCATCAATGCCCAGTCAACAGCGGAATCGCCTCCGCCTAATACCGCGACCTTTTGGCCGGCGAACTGATTCAGGTCATCTATGAAATAGTGAAGGTTCTTCCCTTCGTATTGGGCAGCGCTTTCAAGTTCAAGCCTGCGCGGCTGGAATGCACCGTTTCCTGCTGTGATAATGACTGCTTTTGTATAGTGAACTTCTTTATCAGTAGTCAGCTTAATTGTTCCATCTTCCAGCTTTTCAAGCTTTTCAACAGATTGCTCAAGAGCAGTAGCAGGCTCGAATTTCGCCATTTGCTCTTTCAGGTTGTTGATCAGCTCCTGGGCACGGACTTTTGGAAAGCCGGCAACATCGTATATGTACTTTTCAGGATAAAGTGCTGATAATTGACCGCCCAACTGTGGCAAACTTTCAATAATCTTAACAGATGCTTGTCTCATTCCGCCGTAGAAAGCAGTGAACAGACCAGCAGGCCCCCCGCCGATAATCGTGATGTCATAAACTTTTTGATCTTCTTTCACTCCATATCCCCCTCACTATGTAGTAAAATTGCTCCAATTTTTATAATACCATAAATCGTAAAAATAAACTCCTATCATAATAGAACATTCCTTGTGGAACAATATACTTCATAGAAAAATGCTTTTATCATACTGAAAAATAGTGAAATCAGCCTATTTTCTGAATATTTCCAAGTTAACTTAATCGCTTGAAAATGCGACGCAAAAAGAATAAGATGAATGGTAGGCAATAATGTTAAGATTTTGTGACATTTTTAGGACATTTTTTTGAACATTCTAGTGAATAATATCACAAACTTATCCGGAAAAAGATGGCGGCAGATAGAGATGAGCCATTCGACCAAAAATATTTTAAAAAGGTGGAAGTGATCACTTTGAGAAAGCCAAAGATCGTAATTTTAGGAGCAGGATACGGGGGATTAATGACAGCTACCCGTTTACAAAAAGCTGTTGGAGTAAACGAGGCTGACATTGTCCTTATCAACAAAAATGATTACCACTATGAAACTACATGGCTGCATGAAGCATCAGCAGGTACTTTGCACCATGACAAAGTCCGTTATGATGTGCGTGATGTAATCGATCGCCATAAGGTTGAATTCGTCCAGGGTTCTGTCGAAGAAATCAAAATGGATGAGAAGCGTGTAATCCTCGAGAACGGTGACATTGTCTATGATTACCTTGTCATTGCCCTTGGTGCTGAACCTGAAACTTTTGGTATTAAAGGTTTGAAAGAGTATGCTTTCTCTATCGTCAACGTCAATTCAGCCAGACAAATCCGTGAGCATATCGAATATCAATTCGCAACTTACAATACTGAAGCTGAAAAGAAAGATGAGCGCCTGACAATCGTTGTTGGCGGTGCGGGCTTCACAGGAATCGAGTTCCTTGGTGAACTGACAAATCGCGTTCCTGAACTTTGCCGTGAATATGATGTAGATTACCATAAAGTAAAAATCGTTTGTGTCGAAGCGGCACCAATGGTTCTTCCTGGCTTCGACCCTGAGCTTGTCAATTATGCGGTAGCTACACTTGAGAAAAAAGGTGTGGAATTCCGTATCGGTACGGCAATCAAAGAAGCGACTCCAGAAGGCATCATCGTTGCTAAAGGCGAAGAAGAAGTCGAAGAAATCAAAGCTGGCACAGTTGTTTGGGCAGCAGGTGTCCGCGGAAACTCTGTTATTGAAAAATCAGGAATCGAAGCAATGCGCGGCCGTGTAAAAGTCCAGCCAGACCTTCGCCTTCCGGGTTCAGAAGATGTATTCATTGTCGGCGACTGCTCATTGATTATCAACGAAGAAATCAATCGCCCATATCCTCCGACTGCACAAATCGCCATGCAGCAGGGAGAAGTATGTGCTAGGAATATTGCCGCTCTAGTCCGTGGTAAATCCGAGATGGAGACATTCACACCAGATATCAAGGGTACAGTATGTTCACTTGGTGAGGATGACGCAATCGGTGTTGCTTTTGGCAAGAAAATGGTCGGCACGAAAGCTTCCTTCATGAAAAAGATGATCGACAACCGTGCGCTTTACATGATCGGCGGTCCTTCATTGGTTCTTAAAAAAGGTAAATTCAACGTTCTATAATAGATATATCGAAACAGACTTCTACTTGGGGTCTGTTTTTTATTTCGGAATGCACTTCGAGAATTATCTAGCTCCGGTGCTTGTCGGGCAGAATAAGGCGCCTTCGCTTTTCTTTACAACCAGGCGGACAGATGCAAAGACGAATCAGAATCCAATAGGGTACAATAATAGTACAAACTAGCTATTGGATGGGGAAATCAATGGGGAAACGAGAAAATGTCTGGCTTGGTGTCGCTGGTGTTGTTATTTCGGAAGATGGGCGCTGGCTGGTCGTTAAAAAGCGCTATGGAGGTCTGAAAGGAAGCTGGTCGCTGCCAGCAGGCTTCGTAGATGAAGGGGAAACGGCCGATCAGGCAGTCCTCCGGGAAGTGAAAGAAGAAACAGGTGTGGTCTGTACAATCACAGGGCTGCTGGGTTTGCGAACAGGTGTGATCAGGGAGTCCATCAGCGATAATATGCTCGTATTTCTATTGGCACCATTACCAGGACAGAGGGTGACGGTTGAGGAAAGTGAGCTATACGATGCAAAATTCATGACATCTGACGAACTAAAAGCAGACCCCGATACCTCGCTGCTGCTGCACTACCTTTTAAGTAAACCAATTGGTCAAGTTGTGTCTGGAGCGGAGGGATTGGATCCAGGCAAGCAGGTTCATTATAGTACATATAAATTATTTTTATAATTTTCTGAAATTTTGAGTAAGTGACAGATAATTAAAGAAAATATATGATGTATCCGTTTTCAATGTGGTTTTTTGGCCAAATTTGAACCTTTTCAAAAACAATGAATGTCTGATATATTATCAGAAAATTCAATAATATAAAGGAGAGGTTCTCAAATGAAAATGCATACACATGATGCAAAGGAATGTCCATACTGCTCTGGTAAAGGCTATTTCCAACTGTTGCTTGGCGGTTCAGAAACGTGCACTTGCTGCAGCGGATCAGGCAAATCAAAAAATTAACGCAATGCATCTTTGACCTTCGCACAATGCGGGGTTTTTCTTTTTGCCCAAAGATGAAAGTACACCATTTCATTGACTCGAAAACGGACAAACAGTAAACTAGAAATGATGTTTAATGGGGGGATATAGACATGATGACGGTTGTCACACTGATCATTTCGATGTTATTGTTTTTTGTCCTATTTTTCGGGATTGGCTTTTTATTGAATATGCTGCTGAGGATGTCATGGATCATGGCGGTTGTTTATCCATTAATCGCAATTTTCATTATTGATAAATATCCGTTTATCGACTATTTCAGGAATAGCGGGGAAGCCTTCAGTGATCTTGGACGAAGGCTTTCACAATTGGCAATGGCAGACATACTGATTTTAAGCAGCGGTCTGGCGGGTGCAATTTTAGCGGGTATAGTCATCAGGCTTTTGCGAAAAAAAGGATATCAAATGTTCTAATACAAGAAACCTTCAATATTTGGAGGTTTTTTTTGTGCATAAAATTGATTGGTTGTTGGATACTATAAGTAATATTTTACTTTTAATGGAAGTGTAAATAGGTCTTTAGGCACTTTTTTGCTCCTTTTGGAATATTTCTTGTTTCGTTGGGAAATTAATAGTTTTGGGAGGAGTGAAAAATTATATGAATATTTTAAAAATGTGGGCCAGACGCTCAGCGATGGCAGTTTTATTTTTTGCTGCTATAACTTCTACGTTTCATTCTATTTCGGGAGTTGAAGCTTCTACTGTATCTACATATGTATTTGATAGCGCAGGAACTCAACAAGAGGATAACGCAAGTACTGATCATAAAAAGAAATCGATAGGACTCGCTTTTAAGTTTTTGAAAAAAGTATCTGACTTCACGACTAAAATTTCTTCAAGTGAAAAGGTTGCCGGAAAGCAGCCCACTCTTGAGGAATCACTAAACTGGTCACAATACCCGACAAAGAAGATCATAGCAACAGGGTATACAGCCGGTGTTGAATCGACTGGCAAAAATCCTGGGCATCCAGGGTATGGAATCACTTATTCTGGTGTAAAAGTTAAACGTGACTTATATTCAACTGTCGCGGCTGATTTAAACGTATTTCCGATTGGGACAATCCTGTTCATCCCGGGATATGGATTCGGTGTTGTTGCCGATAAAGGTGGCGCAATCAAAGGGAATAAAGTGGATTTGTATTATGATACGGTAAATGATGTATACGAGCAATGGGGCAAAAAGACACTGGATGTGTATGTAATTGAGATGGGCAATGGCAAGCTGTCAGAAGCCGATTTAAAAGCCCTTAATGAGAACGAATCAATGCAGGTTTTCCGCCAGCAGTATATAAGCGGTAAAAAATCATAAAAGTTTAGGCACCTTCCTTGAATGGAAAGTGCCTTTTTAGTTCAGTCAATGAGGAGACGATGCAATTTTTCCAGTCCATCCAAAAGCCGTGGTGACGGACGGCAGTATAGTTCTTCTTCCAGGATCAGGATCCGGTCGTTTTTGACAGCATCAAGTTCCTCCCAGCCAGGCCTGTTTGTGATCAATTCCTTCTTCACCTTTTGCTTCCTGACACCGACCCAGACGACGCATATATAATCCGGATTTCGTGATTTCACATCATTCCAGTCCGTTTGCACGCTTGCGAGCTCAACGTCTTTAAAAACGTTCTCACCACCCGCAGCCTCGGACACCTCTGTCAGCCAGTTAATGCTGCCAGGGGTAAAAACAGGCTTTGGCCACCATTCCCAGTAAAGCTTTGGGCTCCAAGCGGAATTGGCGCTTTTTTGCTTGATGTTCTCAAGCCTGCTCCTGAACTGGGCAGATGCTTGCTGGCCGCGATCCGGCATGTTCAAGGCGTTGGCCGTTATCATCAAATCATTTTCAATATCCGCCAACGATTGCGGATTCAATACGATATGTGGAATGTTGCGTGCTGCCAAACCCTCAATATTCTTTTCCATCCCCGGAACGCTTAAAGAAGCAAGGACGAGGTCTGGCTTCAATTCCTCGACGAGGTCTAGGTTTATCGATAAATCTGGACCGAGCTTGAGCAATGATTTTACCGATTCTGGCCAGTCTGAAAAATCATCGACTCCAACAAGGAGATCAGTCAGTCCTAAGTATTCCATGATTTCAGTATTGCTGGGACATAAAGAAATGACTCTCATTTGATTCACCTGCTTTTAAAATATATAGTGCAGCAGTAGGGTTAAGATTACACCAGTCAAACCTCCAAAGAACACTTCGATCGGTTTGTGGCCGAGCAATTCTTTCAATTCTTTTTGCTTTTCCTTTTCAGGCTTATCCTGCCAGCCCTTCGCCTCCTGTGCGAATCGGCCGAAATCAGCTACAAGCTGGTTCAAAACGATGGCCTGCTCGCCTGCCTGCCTGCGGACACCTGATGCATCAAACATCGTGATAATCGCAAAAACAGCGGCGACTGCGAAAACGGCTGAATCCGCACCGGTTTCGAGAGCCACACCGGTAGCCAATGCTGTGACGGCTGCCGAGTGGGAACTTGGCATTCCGCCTGTGCTTGTCAAAAGCGACCAATCGATTTTCCTCGTCGCAATATATTGAATTGGGACCTTTACGAACTGCGCGAAAAATATCGCAGCAAGCGAAGCCCATAATGGGAAATTCGTTAATAATTCCATGGCTGTTCCCCCTATGTATATAAAAGTACCTTTTTAAGTAATACCCAAGTTTAATTATAACATTACATCTGATTTATAAGGTTTGATAAAATAGTGCTAATACTTCAGGAATGAGGTGAGGGAAGTGACGGACTACCCTGTTGAGTATTACGAGTTCTTTATTAAATTCAACGAAGGGGATTATTATACCTGCCATGACTTGCTTGAAGATATGTGGATGACCGATAAAGGGAATCTGTTTTTAAAAGGCCTGCTGCAAATGAGTGTTGCCATTTATCACTACAGCTATGGAAATGTGAAGGGCGCCCGGCTGATGATGCAGGCGGCAAATGACTATTTGCAATCATACCGCCCAGTCCACTGGGGACTTGATTTAGAGAAAATTTATCCATTCATCGAAGACTGTCTGATGATATTCCCTGCGGAACTGGACCGTGTTCCATTTGAGGAAGTTTCGATGCTGCCCGAGCTTCCGGTGTTATATTTGTATCTTGAAGATTGACAGAGGCGATTATTTTACAATGTGATGAAGAAAGAAATTGCCTGCAATGTTAGGAAGTCGAAATATTTTAAGAGTTTCGATATAATGAAGTTATAAATTTGTAGGGGTGAATGATTTGTTTAAAGTGAATGATCAATTTAATTTTTCAAACAACCATGAGTGCCTGGTGATTGGCTTGTTCAACAAGCCGTCGGGTCTTGAAGGCTTCTTGGGAGAAGCCGATGGACTTTTTGATGGACAGCTGACGGAACTTGTTAAAAGCGGGGATATCTCAACTAAGAAAAAAGCGGTTTCCAAGATACATACTTTCGGTAAAATTGGCGCGAAAAAGGTTTATTTTGTCGGCCTTGGCCATGAAAAGGAATATAATTTCGAAACATTAAGGGATGCATTCGGCCGCTTGTTTAAGACGGCGAAGAATGAGAAGTGGACGGAAGCAGCCGTGCTTTTAGATACTTTTACAAGCGAAAAGGTTGAGCTTAATGATGCGGCGCATGCATTAGGTGAAGCGTTACCGATGGCTACATATGAGTTCGAAGGCTACAAGCAAAAATCAAACGAGCCTGAAAAGCGAATCGAAACCCTGACTGTATACAGCGCAGACGAAGAGGGAGAAGTGGAAGCAGCAGTTGAAGTTGGCTTTGTTTTCGGTAAGGGAACGAATTCGGCTCGTACGCTCGTGAATACTCCAGGAAACCTTTTGACAGCTACAGACATGGCTGAATATGCGATGAAGCTGGCAGAGAAATATGAATTTGAAGCAGAAATTTTAGAAAAAGAAGAGATGGAAAAGCTTGGCATGGGTGCGCTTCTTGCGGTCAATCAGGGATCTTCACAGCCGCCAAAAATGATCGTCCTGAAGTATCAGGGCAAGGAAGAGTGGAAGGATGTAATTGGCCTTGTCGGCAAGGGCATCACGTTTGATACAGGCGGATACTCAATCAAAACAAAGACTGGTATCGTCGGCATGAAGTCCGATATGGGCGGTGCGGCAGCGGTTCTTGGTGCAATGGAAATCATCGGTGAGCTGAAGCCTGAGCAAAACGTCGTAGCGGTTATCCCTTCAACAGACAATATGATCTCGGGCACAGCCTTCAAACCAGATGACGTCATCACGTCAATGAGCGGCAAAACGATTGAAGTATTGAACACAGATGCAGAAGGACGACTCGTGCTTGCTGACGCAATGACTTACGCAAAGCATCATGGTGCGAACTATCTAGTAGATATCGCAACCCTGACAGGCGGTGTCATTACTGCTTTAGGTCTGCATACATCCGGAGCATTGACGAACAACGAAGAGTTCTTTGAACAAGTGCTGGAGGCTTCATATGAATCGGGAGAGCCAATCTGGCGCCTGCCATTGTTCGAGCGCGACATTGAACGTGTCCGTGGCAGCAAAATCGCAGACCTGAATAATTCCCCAGGCGCAGAAGGCCATGCGATCATGGGCGGAGCGTTTGTCGGCGAATTTGCAGAAGGCACTCCATGGGTGCACCTCGACATCGCCGGAACAGCGACAACAAGCAAAGAATACGACCTTGGCCCATCAGGCGCAACCGGCGTCATGGCCCGTACATTGGCATTGCTGGTCGAAAGATTTGAAACAGGAGATAAAGAATAAATTAAGCTTAGTTACCCCAAAGTCAGAGCGACTTTGGGGTTTTTATGTTTTCAGGTAATGCATTAAGTTGAAGATGGGCTATGTTCGGACAAATCATACTAGGTACAAGAGCATTTTGTCCGAAGATGCCTCGTGTTCAGACAATTCCCGGTAGGTTCTTGGGGAATTTGTCCGAAGCTGCCTCCTGTTCAGACAAATCCCAGTCGGTTCAAGGGAAATTTGTCCGAAGGTGGACTAGGTTCGGACAAATCACAATCGTTTCAAGGGGAATTTGTCCGAAGGTGCCTCGTGTTCAGACAATTCCCAGTCGGTTCAAGGGAAATTTGTCCGAAGGTGTGCTTGGTTCGGACAATTCCCAGTCGGTTCAAGGGGAATTTGTCTGAAGGTGCCTCGTGTTCAGACAATTCTCGGTCGGTTCAAGGGGAATTTGTCCGAAGATGCCCTAGGTTCGGACAAATCACAATCGATTCTAGGGGAATTTGTCCGAAGATGTGCTTGGTTCGGACAAATCACAATCGTTTTAAGGGAAATTTGTCCGAAGATGCCTCGTGTTCAGACAATTCCCGGTCGGTTCAAGGGAAATTTGTCCGAAGGTGGACTAGGTTCGGACAAATCACAATCGTTTCAAGGGGAATTTGTCTGAAGGTGCCTCGTGTTCAGACAATTCCCAGTCGGTTCAAGGGAAATTTGTCCGAAGATGTGCTTGGTTCGGACAAATCACAATCGTTTCAAGGGGAATTTGTCCGAAGCTGCCTCGTGTTCAGACAATTCCCAGTCGGTTCAAGGGAAATTTGTCCGAAGGTGGATTAGGTTCGGACAAATCACAATCGTTTCAAGGGGAATTTGTCCGAAGGTGCCTCGTGTTCAGACAATTCCCAGTCGGTTCAAGGGAAATTTGTCCGAAGGTGTGCTTGGTTCGGACAATTCCCAGTCGGTTCAAGGGGAATTTGTCTGAAGGTGCCTCGTGTTCAGACAATTCTCGGTCGGTTCAAGGGGAATTTGTCCGAAGATGCCCTAGGTTCGGACAAATCACGATCGGTTCAAGGGAAATTTGTCCGAAGGTGGACTAGGTTCAGACAAATCACAATCGTTTCAAGGGGAATTTGTCCGAAGATGCCTCGTGTTCAGACAATTCCCAGTCGGTTCAAGGGGAATTTGTCCGAAGATGTGCTTGGTTCGGACAAATCACAATCGTTTCAAGGGGAATTTGTCCGAAGCTATAGTTTCGTTTTCCTGGATTACCATCCCCAACTGCCTCTAGTTACAATTGGGATTTTTCCACCATCACAACATATATCCCGACTTCATTCCAAAAACTATTAACAAACCCATTGACACAAAAAACAAATCTATGATAATTTAATACTTGTCATTTTAATTCTCTACCAATTTACCATACTAAAGTAAAATAAGAGAAACAAAAATATTAAAATCACCGAGAGGAGCACTTATCATGAATGCAGTTGTTATTGCTGTCCTGGCGATGCTGATCCTGAGCCTTCTTCGCGTCAATGTTGTATTGGCATTGATTGCTGGAGCGCTGATTGGCGGGCTGACTGGCGGCTTGAGTATAGAGAAGACGATCGAGGTTTTCACAGGAGGACTTGGAGGCAGTGCCGAGGTCGCGCTTAGTTACGCGCTGCTTGGAGGATTCGCTGTTGCCATTTCCAAGACTGGCTTGCCCAATCTGATGGTTGACTGGATGATTGGAATGATTGGCAAGAACGGAGAGTCTAAAGCTAAGACGTATTCTAAAGCGATTATTGTCATTTTGATTTTAATGATGGCGATTTTCTCGCAAAATTTGATTCCGATCCACATCGCGTTTATTCCGATTTTGATTCCGCCATTGTTGATTGTCTTCAACGAACTGAATATTGACCGTCGCTTAATTGCATCCGTATTGACATTCGGTCTTACGGCGCCTTATATTTTGCTTCCAGTTGGATTCGGCGGAATTTTCCACGATATCCTGGCTACGAACATGGCTGACAGCGGAATGGAAATCGATATGGGGGATATCCCGACAGCGATGCTTCTGCCTGTTGCAGGCCTTGTTGTTGGCTTGTTGATCGCGATTTTCGTATCTTACAGAAAGCCTAGAACCTACGAGGATTATCAAGTGGTTCAGGTCGAGAAAAGTGAGTACTCCAAAGTGGGTATCATATTCTCAATCGTAGCAATTGTTGCAGCGCTTGCTGCCCAGCTTTATTTCGGTTCAATGATTATCGGTGCATTGGCAGGGATCCTGGTCGTGTACGTGAGCGGAGCGATCAAGTGGCGTGAAGCTGATAATCTTTTAACAGAAGGCATGAAGATGATGGCATTCATTGGATTCGTCATGCTAGCTGCTTTCGGTTTCGCTGACGTTCTTAAAGAAACTGGAGACGTTGAAACGCTTGTAGCGCAGGCAGCTGATGCAATTGGCAATAATAAAGCGCTTGGTGCGTTGGCAATGCTTGTTGTAGGACTCTTGGTCACAATGGGAATCGGTTCTTCATTCTCGACGATTCCAATCATCGCTACAATATTTGTACCGCTGAGCCTTCAACTCGGGTTTAGCCCGATGGCGACGATTGCGATTGTGGGAACGGCCGCTGCACTTGGTGACGCGGGTTCACCTGCATCTGACAGCACACTTGGACCGACAGCCGGTTTGAATGCTGATACGCAGCACAACCACATCTGGGACACGGTTGTTCCGACATTCGTTCACTATAATATTCCGTTGATCATTTTCGGCTGGATCGCCGCGATGGTTTTATAAGTTGGAAAACAGAACCGTCTTGCTCTTTTGGCAGGGCGGCTTTGTTTATTTTAAAATAGAATTTCGGTAGGATAATAAAAAGGGGTGATCAATCATGTATTTCGGAAAAGCGCGTAAAAAGGGCCCATCGGACAGAGTCCCGCCGAACCAAAATGTCACGACCTCTTTTCCTGTCCTGCATTATGGCAATGTGCCATATTATAAGAATCTCGATGATTGGACCTTGAAGATTTTTGGTCTTGTAGAAAACGAAGTGGTATTACGATATAAAGATTTAATGGCTCTGCCGCAAACAACCTCCGGCAATGACATACACTGTGTGACGGGATGGTCAAAACTGGACAATGTCTGGGAGGGCATAGCCACTCAGGAATTAGCCCGGCTCGCCAGTCCGAAGGAAACAGCTAAGTATGTCATTCTCCATGCCGAGGAAAATTGGACGACAAATCTGCACATTGAGGATTTTCTTAAGAAGACAAGTCTGCTAGCCCATTCCCATAACGGGGAGGAGCTTACCCCGGAACATGGATATCCATTGAGAGCTGTCATTCCGCATCTATATTTTTGGAAGAGTGCGAAGTGGGTAAGAGGGATTGAATTCTCCTCTGAAAACAGGCCTGGTTTCTGGGAAGAAAATGGCTACCATATGTATGGAGACCCTTGGAAGGAACAGCGGATGACCTGGGACTAGGCTTTTTTTCTAGTGTAGTGGACAAACGCCCACTCAACACCCTCCCTGTTTGCATATGAAGTAATGTAGGCAAAGATATGAGGGAGGTAGCTTGATGTATAGAAGACCATTCTACGGTGGCAGACGCCCATTTGGTTTTGGCTTTGGAGGTCCGTTTGTTGGAGGAGTACTCGGAGGCCTTTTAGGCAGCGCACTATTATATCCACGTCCATATGGCTACGGTTACGGCGGTTTCCCGCCTTACGGCTATGGATACGGATATGGATATCCGTTTTATTATTAAATGAAAAACAAATGACATGGCCGCTGTTCAGTGAACAGCGGCTTTTCTTATACCCATCTCAGCTGCGTGATGATATGGCAGCATTCTTTGTCACCTGCATAATCCACGAAGTTCATTGTGATTCCATCGGGGTTATACGTGATCTTTGGTTTCTTCTTAATCCCGGTTGATTCAATCATTCTTTCTACTTCCTTTTGGTCGGATTGTTGGGCGGCGGCCATTAATTCACTGGAAAAAGAATCGGATGAAGTTATTTTAGACATCACAAGGTTAGCGTCCTCCATTAGGGAAATTGCTTTATCAGCTGAGGTTCTGAATAGTGTTGCATTCACTTCTGAATACGGACGATCTGGGTGAGTTCCGATCCAATCAGCCATCCTATTATTATGAAAAAATAAACAATGCATAAGTAGCTACCCCTTCCTTACGGGTAAGTTTTAGACCTTTTTCAATGTATGAACATAAATCCCTAAGTATGAGGGTGGGAAAAGCCAAAAGCAGTTCAATAACGAAAAAAAGAGGGTAAATAAGGCAGAAGGGAGAATTGTTATACATATTAACTTCTATTGTGAAATAGAATCGGACCAAGGCGGATGAAGGGGGGAGAACCATGGATCTGGAGATGGTCATTAATATTATTGAAGATAATGGCTATTTGGGTTTATTTTTATGGTTATGGTTCGGTGTTTTCGTCATTCCTGTTCCCAATGAGGTTATTCTGATGACTGTGGGACTCGCTTCGTCCAAGGGAGCCTTGAACCCCATTCTTGCATTTTTGGTTACATACATGGGTATCTCTGCGGCCTTTAGCTCCAGCTACCTGCTGGGGAGGGTGATAGGGACAAGACTGCTTCGGATGTTAGAGAAAAAGAAGCGTTTTGCAAATTCGATTGAATCTGCAATGAAGCTGATGGAGAAGTACCATGCATTTTCATTGTCGTTGAGCTGTTTTGCTCCTGGAGTCCGATACTTGGTGCCATTGCTTTACGGCTTCAGTAGACTCCCGTTTAAAACCTTTGCTCTTTTTGCCTATAGTGGTGCATTTGTATGGGTCTCAATCATTTTTGTGCTAGGCTATCTATTTGGAGATAAAATGGACGTAGTCATGAAGTACAATAAAGAATTTTGGTTGGTCGTACTCGCTTTCGCGTTGATCAGCATCATATTCGTGTACCGTCGGAGAAAAATAAGGGCTGCGGCTGTTTCTGAAGAAGTAATTCTTCAGGAAGGGCAGCAAAAATAGCCCTTCCTTCAGAAATACTCTATTACTGTGAAATGCTAGGGTTGACAGTCTGGCTAAAATTCATTCCGGTGTTCGACTAAATCGATGGCCCCAAGGACAATATGGGCCAATCCGAAACCGAATAAAGTATTTGAAACCATTTTATCGATTTTGCGATTTTGTTTCATAGCGTAACCAGCTGCTGTAACAGCTGTTCCTAACACCGCAGGAATCATGCCTTCACGAATTCGGTTCATATGGATCACCTCATTTGAATGATGGGTCCTTTTGCTAAGGACAATAATAGTTTTCCTTGATTTCACCATAATTTGTTTGCCAAATATAAGGAGGTAATAAGTTTGGAACTTAACAACACACTGCTTGGCTCACTGGGAATAGAAATAACAGAACTGGAAAAAGGAAAGGTTGTGGCTACAATGCCTGTCGATGACCGTACAAGGCAGCCATTTGGCCTGCTGCATGGGGGTGCCTCTGTAGCCCTGGCAGAAACAGTCGCCAGCGTTGGAGCATTCGAACTAGTTGACAAGGAAAACGAAGTGGTGGTCGGCCTTGAAATCAACGCCAACCATATAAGGGCAAAAAAGGACGGACTGGTTACCGCTGTCGGCACTGTCCTCCACCAGGGAAAAACAACCATGGTTTGGGATATAAAAATCACCGATGAAGAAGAAAAGCTTGTCTGCATTTCAAGATGTACGATCGCTGTTATAAAACGGAGGAAATGAACCAGCCAAATTGGCTGGTTTTGTTTTGGGTGGGCTTGGAAAAGAAGGTTCTTTAATCAGTGATAACGGCTTATTATTGTGACAGGTTTGCATGGATAGGAGCAAAAGCTGTCAAGAAAGAGCCGTTATTATGACAGGGTTGAGGTGAGAAGGCGAAAAGCTGTCAAGAAAGAGCCGTTATTTTGACAGGTTTGATGTGGGAAGGCGAAAAGCTGTCAAGAAAGATTCGTTATTTTGACAGCTTTGGGTTGGAAAGGCGAAAAGCTGTCAAAAAAGATTCGTTATTATGACAGCTTTGGGGTGAAAAGGGGAAAAGCTGTCAAGAAAGAGTCGTTATTGTGACAGGTTTAATATGGGAAGGCGAAAAGCTGTCAAGAAAAATACGTTATTGTGACAGGTTTGAAGTGGGAAGGCGAAAAGCTGTCAAGAAAGAGTCGTTATTGTGACAGGTTTGATATGGGAAGGCGAAAAGCTGTCAAGAAAGAGTCGTTATTGTGACAGGTTTGAAGTGGGAAGGCGAAAAGCTGTCAAGAAAGAGCCGTTATTATGACAGGTTTGAAGTGGGAAGGCGAAAAGCTGTCAAGAAAGAGCCGTTATTGTGACAGGTTTGATATGGGAAGGCGAAAAGCTGTCAAGAAAGAGTCGTTATTGTGACAGGTTTGGGGTGGAAAGGGGAAAAGCTGTCAAGAAAGAGCCGTTATTATGACAGGTTTGACGTGAGAAGGCGAAAAGCTGTCAAGAAAGAGCCGTTATTTTGACAGGTTTGACGTGGGAAGGGGAAAAGCTGTCAAGAAAGAGTCGTTATTGTGACAGGTTTGATATGGGAAGGCGAAAAGCTGTCAAGAAAAATACGTTATTTTGACAGCTTTGGGCGTTATTATGATAGGTTAAGGCTATTAGGACGAAAAGCTGTCAATCATCCAAAGCTCAATGACAATTACATTTACAACGCATCCATATCCTCTTCAATCTCTACTACCTTCCTCAGCTTAGCATTATGGTATGAAGCAGGTGTCATCTGAAGAAGCTTGTTACGAAGTGAGCAAAGTACGGGGAAATCGATCCGCGATGCCAACCCGTATATTTTCATTTCATCTTTCACTATTTTCATACGATCCTGTCTGTGTGTTTCATACTTGGAAAATGCCTTAACAATTGTTTCTTCGCTGCTGATCCATTTAGCCAGGTAAACGGCATCCTCAGCTGCCTGTGATGCTCCCTGGCCTATATTGGGCATTGAAGCGTGTGCTGAATCACCGAGTAGCAGGATCTTACCATATTGGAGCGGGGTTAAGGGTTTCAATTCATATAGGTTGTCGTAAATGATATGGTGTGGTGAGGTACTTTCCAGTATTTCCTGGATTGGTTCATGGTAGTAGAAAAAGTTGAACAATAAATCGATAGGAGACCAATCGCTCTTGTCGCTGTTTTCTTCAGAGGATTTTTTTAATGCATACCAAAACACCTGATTATCTATTAACGGAGCGATCCCGAATCGTCCCCTCGCTCCCCAGGTTTCAGTGTAAGCATTCACCTTGATTGGCGGGTCTTCAATGATGCCTCTCCAGCAGGAGAAACCCGAATATGTCAAACCGCTGTTTGGAAACAGCTTTGTGCGGATTTGTGAAGCTGCACCGTCGCAGCTTATAAGATAATCTGATTCTACACTGGTACCATCTTTGAAAAATAATGATATTGAATTGTCATGTTTAAAATCGATCATATGCTTATCTAAATGGAGAGAACCAGGGAGGAGTGCATCTGTCAAAATTCTTTGGAGTTCAGAACGGTGGATGAACAGGTAATTCGGGATATGAGATGGCGAATGGTAGTCGAATTCGGCAATGATTTTTCCAGAATCGGATTTAAGCAGACAGCCATCAGAATCCAATCCATTTGCGCGCAATTGTGGTCCTAATCCCATAATGTAGAAGGCTCTTATGGCGTTGCCACTTAAGATGATTCCGGTATCCGGTTCATGTAGTTTTTTTTCTTTTTCATAGACATTCGCATGAATTCCTTTTCTCTGCAGGGCAATCGCTGTGCATAATCCGCTAATTCCGCCGCCAACGATTGAAATTCTTGCATCGTCCATATCCTTAACCTCCATTCCGCAAAACAGGAATCATAACTCTTCTTACCTAAACTATACTTGACTGACCCTTGGGTTGGTATGGATAAAAATTGAATTTTTCATGGACAAAAAAAGCCATCAGGTGGATATACCTGATGGCTGTTCATCATCTTTATTTCAGATGTCCTTCAGCTTTCATCTTTTTCCGTGCTTTTGCAAGGTCATCCTGGACAGTACGGTCCGAAAGCTTAACCCCGCTGTTATAGGCTGCCCTCGCAATCAAATGCCCTGCAACTGGAGAAGTGAGGAAGATGAACAAAACTCCCAGTAATAAACGGGAATTGAAATGATGTTCAATCAACCAAAAATATAGGAAGGTGCCAAGCAAGACAAGCATGACCCCCATTGTTGCACTTTTTGATGCTGCATGGTTCCTTGTATAAACATCTGGAAGCCTGATCAGTCCAAAGGCAGTTACAAGGCTAAGAAATGCTCCGAGCAGAATGAACAATCCCGCAAAAAATTTAACGATTTCCATTTCTGTCATATTCCATGATTACTCCCTTCTCAAGGAATTTTGAAAAGGCAACTGTTCCGATGAATGTCAGGATACCAATCAGCAGGATGATATCAAGAAAAGCACTAGTTTCCAGAACAATTGATACTAAAGCAATCACAGAAACAAGGCTGATGCCGATGGCGTCAAGGGCAACTACCCGATCTGCTACGGTAGGCCCCTTGATTACTCGGTAAATCAGTCCGATCATCGCAAGTGATATGAAGGTAACTGATATCCATAAAACCGCTTCAAACATTATCGGCTCACCTCCATAATCGCTTTTTCAAACGTATTTTTGATACTCTGGATTGCTTCATCCGCATCAGTGATGTCCATTGCATGCACATACAATATTTTGTTGTCAGAAGAAACATCGACGACAAGTGTACCAGGGGTCAAAGTAATCAGGTTTGCGAGCATCGTAATCTCCCATTCTTCTTTCAATTCTGTCGGGAATGCGAAAATGCCCGGCTTGATATTAAGCTTTGGCCTAAGGACTGCCTTTAAAACTGCTACATTCGAAAGAATCAGTTCCAAAGTAAAAATATAAATCAAGTTCAGCACGGCCACTACCCTCAGTAAATAGAAGCGGGAAGTGAAGAAACGCCTGAAAATATAAATGATGAGCAGGCCGAAGAAATACCCGACGAAAAAAGAGGCCGGGGAGTAGGATGTCTTAAGAAACATCCAGACAAAGGCCAGTATAAAATTCAGCAAGATTTGAAAAGCCATAGCTCATCACTCCTTCAAAACAGCATTGATGTAGATTTCCGGATTGGCAAGCGTTTCGGCGGCTGTTGAAATAACCGGATAAATAGCCTCAGTTCCGAAGCCGTATAGCACAGCGAATACAGTCAGAATTGCAGGTGCAATGAGCAGCCATTTTACAGGTGCTCTTTCCTCATTCTTATAGGCCCTTGGAGTTCCCCAGAAGCCTCTGATAAAAATCCTCATGACTGAAAACAGGACAAGCAAGCTCGACATTAGTACAACGAAAGCACCAATATAGTTTTCCGTTTCAAATCCAGAGCGCACAATCATCAGTTTGCCTGCGAAACCGCTAAGCGGCGGAATGCCGGCAAGTGCGGCTGTAGCAATGAAGAACGTCCAGCCAAGTGCAGGGTATCTGTTGATCAGACCGCTTATTTTCTCAAGGTCGCTCGTTCCGGTGATCATAACGATAATCCCGACCAACAGGAACAGTGCCGCTTTGATGTTCATGTCATGCATCAAATAAAATACTGAGCCAGTGAGAGATTCTGGTGTCAGGACTGATACCCCGAATAAGATGACACCGACCGCAACGATGATGTTATAGATAATGATTTTTTTGACATCAGTATAAGCCAGTGCTCCGATGACCCCAGCAATAATCGTCATGATAGCGAGGGTTTGCAGCAATTGATGCGTATAGCCGATATCATGGTAAAAGAACAATGTATATGTCCTGGTGATTGAGTATACGCCAACTTTGGTTAGCAGTGCTCCGAACAGCGCCATTACTGGTGCTGGCGGTGCGTAATACGATCCTGGCAGCCAGAAATAAAGCGGGAAAATTGCGCCTTTCAGACCGAATACAATCAAGAACAATACGGCAATCACCGTAATAATCCCGGCATTCCCAATTTCGCTGAGTCTCACCGAGATATGCGCCATATTCAGGGTCCCTACCACTGAATACAAATAGGCAACGGCGATAACAAACAAGGCGGATGAAATAACATTCACGAGTATGTATTTAATCGATTCGCGGAGCTGGATTTTCGTCCCGCCCAATACAATCAATACATATGAGGACATCAGCATCACTTCGAAAAATACAAACAAGTTGAAAATGTCGCCCGTCGTAAAGGCTCCGTTAACCCCGACAATCAAGAAGTTGACGACTGGATAATAGAAAAATCTTTCACGAGCTTCTCCTATTGATTTGAAGGAGTAAAACAACGCCGCAAAGGCGATGATACTTGTCGTCAATACAAGCAAGGCGGAAAGCATGTCCGATACAAGCGTTATGCCGTATGGTGCTTCCCAGTTACTGAGATCCATCGTCTGGATGCCATTCCGATAAACATGGTTTGCCAGCATGAAGGAAGCAATAATCGTGAGCAGTGCGCTTATCGCAGAAATCCATCGCTGGGCCATGATGTTTTTAGTGAAAAAAATAAGTACAACCCCTGTAATCAGAGGAATCAAGATGGGTAATATAATTAGATTATTCATGTCCTTCCTTTCCTCTCAAGCGATCCATATTATCGGTTCCAAGCTCCTGGTAGGCGCGGTAGGCCACAACCAGGAAGAATGCCGTAACACCAAAGCTGATGACAATCGCTGTCAGGATCAGTGCCTGTGGCAGCGGATCGGCATAGGATGGGGCATGTTCTCCAAGGAGCGGGGCTGCACCTCTTTTTAAGCCTCCCATTGTCAGCAGGAGTAGGTGGGCACCGTGACTTAACAGCCCTGTCCCGATAATAATCCTGAGCAAGCTTTTTGAAAGCATGAGGTAAGTGGCTGTCATAAATAAAATTCCAATTAGAAAAGCCATTAAGATTTCCATTATTCGCTCTCTCCAATCGTTTGAATAATGGTCATTGTCACACCAATGACGACAAGGAAGACCCCTGTATCAAACAATACCGCTGTATGCAAAGATGTCTTGCCGAGGAGCGGCAAATAAGCATAAGTATACGCATGTGTCAGGAACGGCATATTGAAAAATAACGCACCGGCACCTGTTCCGATCGCAATGAGCAGACCGACAGCGACAACTTTAATATAATCAAACGGCAAAATCATTTTGACTGTCTTAATATCGAATGCTAGTAAAAGCAATACAATCGCTCCAGAGGTCATCAATCCGCCGATGAATCCACCGCCCGGATAATAGTGGCCTGCGAAAAACAGGTGGATCGAAAACAGGATGATGACGAAAAGGACGAACTTTGTAACAGTCTGGAGGATGACATCATTTGTTTTCATCCAATTCTCTCCCCCTTGTCAGCCGAAGCTTAATCATCGCAAAAATACCAAGGGCAGCGATGCCAAGAACGGCAATTTCAAACATTGTATCGAAGCCGCGGAAATCAACGAGGATAACGTTGACCATATTTTCGCCGCCAGCTTTTTTATAAGTATTTTCAACATAATACTCCGAAATGGAGCCAAACGTTTTGTTACTATGGGCAGATAAGGCAATCATCGTCACAATTGCCCCTACGGCAATCGAGATTAGCGCGTTTGTAGCCCTGAAGCGGATTCTCTCCTCATTTCTCCTAATCTGCGGCAGGTGATAAAACGCCAAAAGGAACAATGCAACAGATACAGTTTCAATGACCAGCTGTGTCAGTGCCAGGTCAGGTGCCCTGAAAAGGACGAAAAACAGTGCTACGGTATAGCCAACAGCGCCAAGCAGGATGATGGAAGTCAGCCTTGATTTGGCAAACAAGATGGTAATCGCAGATACGGCCATGATCAACACGAGCACAACTTCAAAAAAGCGGATAGGTGCAACATCGCTCAAATCCAGTTTGAATGCGTTTTTGAAAATGAGTGTCGAAGCAAGAGCCAAAATAAAGAATGAAAAGATATAAACGAGATACGTCCGGATGAAACCGGTCATGTAGGACTTCGTAATATTCTTTGACGTTAGCTCAATGAGTTCCAGACCGCGGTCATAGAATCGGTTGAAGGACATTCGCTCAGGGAGCTTGCTATAAATCCCTGCCCATTTAGGCATGAACTTGTAGAGCAGTAACCCGAATGCAATAACACCGATTGTCATGAACAATTCAGCTGTTGGCCCGTGCCAATGAGAGATATGGACATCGAATCCTTCACCGTTTTCGAGCAATGATGGAAGTATCGACCCCATGGCAGGCGAAATGATGTTATGTGACAGTACATTCGGAAAGATACCGAAAATGATGACAAGTGACGCTAGAATAACCGGTGAAATCAGCATACCGATCGGTGCCTCATGCGGTTTCTTTTCCAATTTCTCAGGCTGGTACTTGCCTGTGAAGGTCTTGAATACATACATCATGCTGTAAAGGAATGTGAAAACACTTGCTGACCAGGCAATGATAGGGAACAATATGCCCCATGTGTCCATATTGAAAATATCCATTTCTGCTACGCGCAGCATGCCTGTAAAGAACATTTCTTTGCTCAGGAATCCGTTGAATGGCGGAATTCCGGCCATCGAAAATGTTCCGATGATCGCTAGTGTGAATGTAATTGGCATGAAATTCATCAAACCGCCAAGCTTGCGTATATCCCTTGTCCCCGTTTCATGGTCAATAATCCCTGTCACCATGAACAAACTTCCCTTGAATGTGGCATGGTTGATCAAATGGAAGACCGCGGCAGTGACCGCAACAATATAATAGCCATCTTCAATCGTGCCATAATGAAGGGCTGCAGCACCTGCTCCAAGAAGTGACATGATCATCCCCAGCTGACTGACAGTTGAAAAAGCGAGGATCGCTTTTAAATCCGTTTGTTTTACAGCTGAGAAAGAACCCCAGAATAGCGTGAGTACCCCAACTCCGGCCACGAGCCAGACCCATGTACCTGAATGTGCGAACACTGGTGTCATACGGGCAACAAGATAGATTCCCGCTTTAACCATCGTCGCCGAGTGCAGGTACGCACTGACTGGCGTAGGTGCTTCCATCGCGTCAGGAAGCCAGATGTGGAATGGGAACTGAGCAGATTTTGTAAAAGCCCCGAGCAAGAACAAAATCAATGTCGCAGTGAATAAAGGATGGTTGACGACTTCATTTGACATTTGGATTGTTTCCGTAATGCTGAAGGTCCCTGTGATAATATAGAGCATCAGGATCCCACCGAGCATGGATAATCCCCCGAAAACAGTGATCAGCATTGACTTTTGGGCACCATAGCGGGAACGCTCGCGATGGTTCCAATATCCAATCAGCAAGAAAGAAGAAAAGCTGGTCAACTCCCAGAAGGTATAGAGAACAATCAGGTTGTCGGATAAAACGACTCCGAGCATCGCGCCCATGAACAAAAGCAGGTAGACATAAAAAGTATTCAGCTTTTCCTTGTCCGGATTTAAATAATAAATCGAATACAGCACAACCAATGCGCCGATTCCCGTGATCAGCAGGGCGAATAATAGCCCAAGGCCATCAACTTTTAGCGTGAAATTAATTCCAAGAGAAGAAATCCAAGCAACAGTTTCCATAACGGTACCGCCATGGCTGGTCGTGCTGATGAATTGTAAGAAATAAGCAAACAGCACGGCAGGCAGTGGCAAAAGGAACCAGCCTGTATGAATGTTCTTGAAATACTTATGTAAAAATGGAATTAAGATCGCGAGTAAAAGCGGTGATAAAACTGCAAGATGAAGTAAAGACAAGTGATAATACCTCCTTATTTAATTCCAAATTCATGGCTTAACATTATATTTTTTGCCAATTTAACTAAGTTCATGCCCCCAACTCACTGATGTGAAAATTATATCGTAAAAAAGTTGCAGATGCATGTCATCGACCTTGATGAATCAAGGTTTTGTCAAACCTTGAATAAAGATGTCGTCTTTTTTGCATACTAAAAGTGAATAGGGGGGATAAGCCATGGCCCGAAAGCTGACAGTATGCATTGGGATATTCCTTAGTTTATTTTCGGGGTTCATGTTTCTTGATAACAGGGATGACAAAGCGTTGTCAAAGCAAGGACCTGGAGTGCTGAAAGTCCAGCAGTCAGAGTTGGACGAGGTTGAAACTGCCAAATATGTACCATTCGGTTCAAGAGAATACGTCCGGATCGTGCCACAATAACACCAATCTTTTTATACGGACGAGCCTCATAAAGGTTTCAAAAAAATTAAAGTTCCTGCAAAGGGGCTTTTTTTCTTTTTCTTGCTGGTCTCCACAATTTCTTTCATAATACATAGTAGAATTTGAAAGAATTGAGTGAAGTGTCATATGAGAAACCCATATTTAACAAGCTACTTCCCGCTGCTGTCGATTATTTTGTTCAGTTTGGCCTTATCCGTGCGCACGGAAATGGAGTTGATCTCCATTTTGAAAAATGCCGGGATATACGATGGAATGCTTGAGTTCTTTTCTGATACCGGGATTAAATTATCACTGCTGGCTCTACTGATGGTGGTGTATTTCATGGTGTTTGCGGCAATGAAACTGATTGCCGATACTATAAACGAGGTCAGCCTCTTGTTTTTCTCGAAGGATCATGAAGGGGAGAGCCTGTATCTGATTCGCCATGGAGCAACGATTTATTTTGTGGGCAGCGTAGTATCCTTGCTTAGCTTCTACAGCTTTATCGGTATAATGGCTATTTTCGCTGTTGCAACAATGGTATATTTCATTTATTTTGTCTATAAAATCAGCCCCAAGCTCACCATGGCTGGTTTGATCGGAATCGTGTTCTTCCAGGTCATTCTCTGGAGTACGCTTGTCCTTGGCATCATTTATCTTGCGGTAAAAGTGTATAACAGCTTACTCGCCAGCTTGCCGATTTAAATGTGAACGATGACGGACAGAAATAGGCGAGAAGAAAGAAAAAGTGTCCGTCATAATGGTGATGACGGACAGAAATAGGCGAGAAGAAAGAAAATGTGTCCGTCATAGTGGTGATGACGGACAGAAATAGACGAGAAGAAGGAAAAAGTGTCCGTCATAGTGGTGATGACGGACAGAAATAGGCGAGAAGAAAGAAAAAGTGTCCGTCATAGTGGTGATGACGGACAGAAATAGACGAGAAGAAGGAAAAAGTGTCCGTCATAGTGGTGATGACGGACAGAAATAGGCGAGAAGAAAGAAAATGTGTCCGTCATAATGGTGATGACGGACAGAAATAGACGAGAAGAAGGAAAAAGTGTCCGTCATAGCGGTGATGACGGACAGAATTAGGCGAGAAGAAGGAAAAAATGTCCGTCATAATGGTGATGACGGACAGAAATAGACGAGAAGAAGGAAAAAGTGTCCGTCATAGTGGTGATGACGGACAGAAATAGGCGAGAAAAAAGAAAAAATGTCCGTCATAATGGTGGTGACGGACAAAAATAATGATTTAAGTGGAGCCGGGCGGAATTTCTGCCCGGTTTATTTTTTCATAATGTCACGCCAAATCAAAAGATGGGGCGACTGATGATTGATATTTTCCATGCTCTCTGGCTGGTCTTTGCCGACCCACACACCTGCAGTCAGCGGCCCGTTGAAGCCTATAAACCAAAAATCTTTAAAATCATTTGTCGTTCCGGTCTTCCCGCCAGCACCAGGGCCGGCACCCGCCACTTTTCGTGCAGTTCCTGAAGTTACGGTCTTCTGCATGAGGCTTCGGACTTTTTCGGCGGTGCTAGGATTCCAAACCTGGACAGGTTCGTCATTCCATTTATAAAGTACCTCTCCGTTAAAACCTGTTACCTTCGAGATTGCCCTTGGCTTTAGGAAAAGACCTTTATTGCTGAAAACCGTATAAGCTGATGTCATTTCTAGCGGGCTCATTCCAGTTGTGAACCCGCCGACTGCTGATGCCAGCACATGGTCTTGTTCTGTGACTTTTCCAAAATCAAATGCTTTAAGGTCACCGAACGCTTCGTCCACGCCAACCTGCTGTAAAACTCTCACGGCAGATGTGTTGTAGGAATTAATGAACGCCCTTTCAAGTGTAACCTTCCCATAAGTGGAACCTCCGTAGTTTTTCGGACAATATCCTTTGATGCAAAGAGGGCCTGCGTTAATTTGAGAATCCTGGTTTGCATCAAACCTTTCAAAGTATGGGGCATAGACAAGCAATGGCTTGATTGATGAGCCAGGCTGGCGAAAAGCCTGGTATGCGCGATGGAAGTCTCCGCTCTGATAACCCTTTCCTCCTGAAATAGCTACAAGCTGGCCAGTTTCATGGTTGATCACTGTGGCAGCTCCCTGGACCTTTGCTTCTGGCAGATGAGCTGCGACTGCCTGGACTGTCCGTTTTTGCAGTTCAATATCAAGATTTGTATGGATGGTCACCCCTGAACGAAGCAACTCCTCGATTCTAGCGGTTAAGTCATCAGTATTATCGACATTTTCCTGTTCGGAAATCAGTTCTCTCAGTTCATGTAATGCATAGGAAGAATAATCTGGATTTGAATTTTTCCGGGAATCGACTTTCAGGGTGATTGGTTCCTTTTTTAACTTTTCAGTAGCTTCAGATTTGATTTTTCCATGTTGTGCAAGCTGATCGATCAGCCTTTCCTGGCGCTTCTTTGTCCGTTCAAAATGCTTGATTGGGTCATAATAGGACGGATTATTAGGAATGGCAGCGAGGAAAGCCTGTTCTGCCTCAGATAATCTTGCAGGCGTTTTTTTAAAATAAAGATCCGCCGCAGCCTTGATCCCATAAGCATTATTGTGGAAATAAATCGCATTCATATACTGCTCGAGAATTTCTGCCTTTGAAAAAGACTTCTCCAGCTGGTAAGCATATAAAATTTCGCTCAGCTTACGATTATAAGATTTGTGATGGTTCAAATACTGGTTTCTAGCCAGCTGCTGGGTAATAGTGCTCGCCCCTTGTTCAATATCGTCTGAGTGAATATTGATTGCCAGAGCGCGGCCGATTGCCGGCAGGTCAAAGCCAGGATGCTTTTCAAAATTACGATCCTCAGAAACAATGAAGACCTCTTTTATAAAATCAGGGATTTCATGCCCCGCAACATAGCTCCTGTTCATCGGTCGATAAATCTCCGTGATGACCTGACCGTTACTGGCAAGGATTAAACTGGTTTGAGAAAGTTTCGTCTCTGAAAGATTGATCTTTTCATCAAGAGTATCACTGAAGCTCACCGCATTGCCCGCTTCGGTATAAGTTAAAATGACAACTGCAATAAACGCTGGGATCAATAGTAAAATCAAAAGATAGCCTGTTATAATCCTCACGGTAATTCCTTTCTGCGTGAAAGTGATTTTTATTACTCAACATATTATCGGAACGAACGAGCTATTTTTCACTTCTTTTTCCGGTACCCCTTCGGTTCAAAAAAATGCTAAGTTTAAATTGCAGAAAATTTAAAATTTTACCAAGAAACGTGATATAATAGAAAAAATAATCGACCGAAAAGCATATACTGGTTACATACAACTACTGGCTTTTCAGAAAGTTGGGGAAGCATGAGCGAAAAAGAAAGGACAACATTATTTATTGATTTTGAATTTACGATGCCTGATCGCAACAGCAGGAGAAGGGGCTTTTACCCGGAAATCATTGAAGCTGGCGCTGTTCTTGTTGAGAACGGCAAGGTGGTTGAACAATTTTCTTCTTATGTACGGCCGATGGCTTTTCCAATTTTGACCGAACGCTGCCGTTCATTCCTGAGCATCTCTCAGGAGCAGGTGAATTCAGGAATCACGTTCAAGGCTTTGGTAGATAAGCTTATCTCAATGGGTGGAAGCAAGAATTGCCAGATTGTCACCTGGGGCAATATGGACATGAAGGTATTACAGCAAAATTGCCAGCAGGCTTCAGTAGCTTTTCCGCTGCCAGGGAAGCAAATCGATCTATCAATGGAGTATAAGCGTTTCTTCGGCGACCAGAATCAGACGGGTCTATGGAAGGCTGTTCAGGAATATGGGAGGGAAGGGACAGGAAAACATCACCGCGCCCTGGATGATGCTTTGACGACATACCATATTTACAAGCTCGTGGAGAAAGACAAACAATATCTTCAAAAACCAGAACCTGCAACAATCGGGGACATGGTCGATTTTTCCAAACTGCTCAATAAATTCGCATAGAAAAGCCAGATTGGAAAAAACAATCTGGCTTTTTGCGTATCTTATTTAAAATAATCTTTCTCCAGAGACTCCAAATTTCTCAGGCTTTGCTGTGCCCAGGCGGAATCGTCGCCTTTTAGTTCGGCACGAAGCTTGCTGGTAGCTTCTTTTAAAGACTCAAGGTATTCTGGGATATCACCATCGAATGGCTTGACCATTTTTTCAGGGATGTTTGCCTGTTCGCGGAAAGACAGTGCTTTTCTTTCATGGAAAAAGCCCACCGCTGCATCCTTTGGATTATGGAGGTCGCCCTGCATCGGGTGTTTGGCGACAGCCAATACTCGGACAAGATAGTGCTGTGGCCTGCGTTCCGTGATTTCGCCTATGTATTTGCCGGTCTTATAAATGGCGGTTACTTTATCGCCTATGTTCAATTCAGCCATGTTGAAGCTCCTTTCGGGTTCATGTTAATTTCTTATATTATAGCAAAAAAGACAGATGCAAAACATTTTGTAATCGTTTAAAGTGTCTTATAGGAGGGATACATACAATGACTAAAAAAATATTCGCGATTTTATTTGCAATGATGGTTGTACTTGCGGGCTGCGGTACAGCTGGTGAAAAGCAGGAAGCAGACAAGCAGAAGGAAGAAACGACTAATACTGGACAAGCTGGCCAGGCCGAGGAAGATCTTGATTACCCTCAAGCGACTGCCGAAGTCCAGGATAATGAAAGGCTTGTGGAAATGGTCACTTCGATGGGAACTGTTAAAATCAAGCTTTTCCCTGAGCAGGCTCCAAAGGCAGTAGAGAATTTTATTAAGCACAGCGAAGAGGGCTACTATGAAGGAGTCATCTTCCACCGCGTTATTGAAGGGTTCATGATTCAAGGCGGCGATCCAGAAGGAACTGGGATGGGTGGCGAAAGTATTTACGGCGGTCCGTTTGAAGACGAATTTTCACGGGAGCTCTTCAACATTCGCGGAGCACTGTCGATGGCTAATTCCGGCCCGAACACGAACGGAAGCCAGTTCTTTATCGTCCAGAATAAAGAGCTTGATGCTAGTTTGCCAGAGAAGATGAAGCAGGCAGGCTACCCCGAAGAAGTGCTGAAGATGTATGAAAATGGCGGAACACCACATCTTGATGGCGGACATACCGTCTTCGGCCAGGTTGTAGAGGGAATGGATGTCGTTGACAAGATTGCCGCTACGCCAACAGTCGCACAGGATAAGCCAGAGAAGGATGTCGTCATCGAAAAAATCAATGTATTGAAATAGAACATAGCATCATGTTGGACGGATTCTTAAAGCTTGATATAATGTTTGGAGAGCTTAAGAAAGGAAGATGAGAATGAGTAAGTGGTTTGTCATCTCATTGTTTTTATATTTTCCAGAAGACAAGACTGAATATATACCGGCTGCGATCACTTCACTCGTTTTCCTGATTGGGGCAATCCTGACGATGAGATACATCATCAAAGTTTCCAAAAGGGAAGCGCAGAAAGCAAAGGAACACGAGCAGTCAATTATGAAACAAATGAATGATACGAAGGAGAACAGCTGATTTACTGGCTGTTCTTTCTTTTTGCTTCATTGGGAACTGGAAAAAAACACGCGGAATTTCCAGTTCGCGGAATTATGATGGAATTTCGCGGAATTCCGTTTGTTTTTCGCGGAATTAAGCAAAAGTTTCGCGGGATTATCCTCCCTTTTCGCGGAATCAAGCACCGATTCGCGGGATTATCCTCCCTTTTCGCGGAATCAGGCACCGATTCGCGGGATTATCCTCCCTTTTCGCGGAATCAGGCACCGATTCGCGGGATTATCCTCCCTTTTCGCGGAATCAAGCACCGATTCGCGGGATTGTCCTCCTTTTCGGGGAATCAAGCACCGATTCAGGGGATTATTCTTTCTTTTCGCGTAATCAAACTTTTATTATGTTCCAAAAAAGGTTTAGATCATTAAAAATCGGGGTAAAAGTCATGTTTTCATTATTTTACAAAAGCGTTATAATACAATTTATATTCTAAATCCAAGAGTAGGGGTATAAATTGAAGAACTTACAGATAGAGAATATAGTCGAAACCATTCTTGTCCAATCTGGCAGCAGTGTCCAGGTTGAACTTGAGGATTTTTTCCCTGGAGACCGGTTTGCGGGCGGGAAATATAATTTTGGAACTCATACGATTACTTTATATATTGAAGAGATCAAGGCGCAATGCCTGCAGCTCTTTTCGTCATTAGATCAATTTGAAGATTATCTTGCAGTCGTCTTTGCACATGAAATTGGCCATGCCGAGGACCGCGAACTTGCGGAGCTAATCCAGCAGATGGAGGAAACCGGCAATGACGTGTTAAAAAAGAAGGTTGCTCTCCAGATTGAGATGAATGCCTGGGATTACGCACGCATTCTGATTCCGGAAAAGCTGCATCCATTCATGGACACGATCATCGGATATTCCTTAGAGCCATATTACGAAGCGCTGGAAGTGAGCGCATAAAAATGGAGCCTGCCCGAATGGGACGGCTCCGTTTTTGCTTTTAATAGTCTAACTGAATGCCAGCTTCAATCTTTCCAGACCTTCATTCAAGGTTTCGCGCGGGCAGGCGAGATTCATCCGTACAAAACCTTCTCCGCCTTCACCGTACTTCGTTCCTGGTTCAAGCCCAAGCTTGCCTTTGTTGAGCAGCGTATCCTTTATTTCCTCGTCACTCAATCCAAGCTCGCGGCAATCAATCCACAAAAGATAAGTGGCATCTGCTTTCATCGGCTTGAGTGCAGGCAGGTGTTCTGCCATAAAGTCTGTAGCTATTTTCATATTCTCATCCAGATAAGCTAATAACTGGTCAAGCCACTCCTCGCCGCCGCGATAGGCTGCCTCCATTCCGGCAATCGCGAAGGCATTCAAGGTGAAGAAGCCTTGCTGATCATGGATTTCCTTGAATTTCGCCTTCAACTCTTTGTTGGGAATCAATGCGGCGGATGCCTGCAGGCCAGCAAGGTTGAATGTTTTGCTTGGCGCAACGAAAGTCGTCGTGATTTCCCTGAACTCGTCTTTGATTGATGCGATTGGGATATGGACATTAGGTTTAAACACTAAGTCGGAGTGAATCTCATCAGAAACGATTAGGCAGTCATGCTTCACGCACAGGTCGCCGATTTTTTCCAACTCTTCTCTCGTCCATACCCTGCCACCCGGGTTATGCGGGTTACAAAGGATGAACATCTTCACTCCTTCTTTCAGCTTTGCTTCAAAGTCAGCAAAGTCGAGTTCGAATCTCCCGTTATCGTATAGGAGATTAGATGTTACCAGAGTTCGGTCATTATTATTGACCATGTTGAAAAATGGTGGGTACACAGGAGAATGAACAAGCACCTTATCGCCTTTTTCCGTAAATGCCCGAATTGCGGTGCTGATCGAAGGGACGACACCTTCACTAAAAACAATAGATGATTTCTTGAACTCGCAGTCATGGCGCTTTTTCATCCAGTCCTGGATGGCTTCTGTCACTGACATCGGGACAAAGGTATATCCAAAAACCCCGTGTTCGATCCGGTCCTTCAGCGCATCGGTAACTGCCTGGGGAGGATGGAAGTCCATATCCGCGACCCACATTGGCAGGACATCGTCTTTGCCAAAAACCTTATCGATTGCATCCCACTTCACTGAATGCGAATTGTTCCGGTCAACTACTTTGTCAAAATCTATTCTTTCCATATGTACGCACCGCCCTTTTCCTGAAAAATTTAACTCTCACTAACAATATGATAAGATATTTTTAAAAAATAATCAGGTGATTGAATTTGGAATCTAAAGAACTCAGTTATAAATTGATCGATGTCTTAAATAAATGGGACCCTTTCAAAGTTGGAGAAGGAGAATTCGACCCGGAAATCGCTGATATTCTCCAGGCTGTCCACGATTACGATGAAGCAGATAAAATCGCCCGCAGGATTCAGTCTGTTTTTGAATTTTCGTTTGAACAAGTTTTGCCATATCAAGAGTGTCATTCGATAGCGAACATCTTGCTGTCCATCAAGAACGAAGATGTCTGTTCCTTATAAAATTGTACACAACGCACTAGCAGAAACGGCAGCCATCAAAGGCTGCCGTTTGCTGTTGCTTCTGCTGTTTCCTCTGCTGCCATGAACCGGTTGATCAGCTGATGGACATCTTCAGGGCGTTCCTCGGGGACAAGGTGGCCAGTTTCCTTTAAAATGACCAGCTCGGAATTCTTCAAATCCTTATTCAACTTTCTCCCGATACGGACCGGGACAACTTTATCATGTTCACCCCAGATCAGCAGGCATGGCGCTTGTATTTTTCGCAGTTCCTCAGCTGAAAGATCGCCCTCTCGGTGGCGGATCATCATCGTCAAGGCTTTGAAAATATCATCTTCTAAAAATGGGGAGAGATAGCCATACAGCATTTCATCATTGATCATTGAATGGTCATAGACGACGTTCTGCAAGTTCTGCTTTACTCCTGAGCGTGCCAGGTGGAACTTTACATAGAGGTGGAAATACGGGATGTAGCTTGAAAGTACGAGCGGCAGCTTTGCCTTTTTCAAATACCCTGAACTGCAAAGCAGAATTCCCTTTTTCGCATATTCCGGATGATGCAACAGAATGTTCATGGCAATTTGCCCGCCCATCGAATGGCCAACGACATTAAATTCGCGGATGCCAAGGGATTTCATCAATTCAACAACCGTTGCGGCAAGGTTTTGATAGGAATATTTAAAGCTGGAAATCTTGCCGCTTTTCCCAAAAGGGGGAAGGTCCACGGAAATGACGTTATAATCCTCTTTTAGCAGGGGGACCAAATGCCTGAAGCTGAAAGTTGAGGAAAGAAATCCATGAAGCAAAACCAGTGTTTCCTTCGACTCTGGGTTCTGGTGGTGCTCATAGTAAAGATCGATTCCTCTTACGGTTTTATTCCTGGCGAATTCCATCGGCCTTCACTCCTGACATTATTAGCAAATTAGGCAAGGTATGCCATTTATTTTCCCCGCAAATTCCAACTTCACACAAAAAATACAAAAAAATATGGACACCAATACTGGTGCCCATTAAAAAAGGGGGGAATACTAGAAAGCCTTATGGGACTAGGATAGCCAGATTGGCAGAATAGTATACATTCATTTTTGGAAATTTGTAACGGAAAAATAAAACAGGCAGAAAGTCTGCCTGCTACGGTGTATGATGATTATTCAGGTTACAAGCTGGTTGTTTTTTGGTCGGGTTCTGGCGGTGCAGCGTAATAGATGTCTCCCATCAGCTCGGATGCAGGGACGTCAAGGGCAGTGGAAATCTTTAGAATCGTCTGCGATTTAGGTGTTTGCTCTCCGCTTTCGTATCTTTGGATTGTCCGAGTACCTACCCTGATCTTTAAAGCGAGCTCCTCCTGGGAAATTCCGACTCGTTCACGGCACATCTTGATATTCTGTCCAATTGCAGTCAACGCTCATCACCTCCAAAAATAAAATATCTCTTACTATAAGTTTATCATTAAATTTTTGAAAATATCGGCAATAATTTGAACGTTTTCTTAACTTTAGATTATACCAATCGATTGTAAAAAAACAATGCCAATACCTATTGGTACGATGTAGCGGATGGAAAAGTACCAAATGTTGAATAACAACGGATTACTTCCAGTGCCTTCCTCCATTTCACGTCTGACCATTTTTCGCGGAAGCACATAGCCGGCGAAAATGGCGATGAAAAAGGCACCAAGCGGCAGGGCGATATTGCTTGTCAGGAAGTCAGCGAGATCAAAGAAAGTTTTTCCGAAGAATTTCACCTCTGACAAAACACCAAAGGATAAGGCATTCGGAATTCCCGCGGCAAAAACAAGCAAACCTGCAATCCAGGAAAACTTTTTCCGCTTATTTTTGTCTCCTTTAGATAGAACTGCAACGATGATCTCAAGAATCGAAAACGCGGAAGTCAATGTAGCGAAAAGCAGTAAAACCAAGAAAATCGTCAGGAATACCCCGCCAAATGCCAGTTCATTAAAAACAGCCGGCAATACAACGAAAACAAGTCCAGGTCCTGCTTCCGGCTCAAAACCAAGCGCGAATACGGCCGGGAAAATGACAAGGCCGGCGAGCAGCGAAATAAGAATATTCAACCCTACTACTGAAAACGCTGATTTTGCCAGGCTCTCCCCCTTGGACAAATAAGAAGCATAAGTCACCATTACTGACAGTCCGACACTTAGTGCAAAAAAGGACTGCCCCAGCGCCATCAAAATGGTTTGACCTGTAACTGCTGACCAGTCAGGCTTCAGAAAAAATTCGACCCCGGCCATCGCTCCATCCAGTGTCAAAGACCTGATGACCAGGATGATAAATAGGATGAACAGAGCAGGCATCATGTATTTGCTCGCCTTTTCAATGCCCTGCTGGATGCCGCCCTGTACGACCCAAATGGTCAGAATCAGGAATAAAAGCTGAACTGCAACGGCCTCAACAGGATTGGATATGATGCTTTCAAACGTTGCACCGTACTCCGCCTGGGTCAATCCTGAAAGAGATCCGGTGAAACTCCGCGCAAGGTAGGAAAGGATCCAGCCGCCAACAGCACTGTAGAAAGACAGAATCAGGAAAGAAGCAATCACGCCGCCATATCCAAGCAAAGGCCATGCGCTTTTCGGAGCAAGGTGCTTATAAGACATTACAGCGTCCTTTTGGGTGTTGCGGCCAATGATGAATTCAGCCAGCAATATAGGTGCGCCTATAAAAATGGTCATCAGTAAGAAGAAGATAAGAAAAATGCCGCCTCCATTTGTACCTGCCATATAGGGGAATTTCCAAATTGCCCCGAGCCCAATGGCAGATCCAGCAGCTGCGAGGATAAATCCGAGCTTTGAAGTCCATTGTTCTTGCTTGTTCATAAGAAAACTCCTTTTAAAAAGTCTGAATATTTATATTTTCTGACAAAATAAAAAAATACCTTTTCATGTTACTATTTTTTCAGGAAAAAGCATAGTATTTTCAGGCTTTAAACAATTATTAAGTGATTTGTAATTTTTTTGAAACAAAAAACAAAAAGCGCCGTTTTATAGATAAAGTGATATTCGCTTAAAAAGACGGAATCGCCAGCGGCCGCAGCAGTCGTCTCAGTTAAAGAAGAAAAAAGATAAGGTATCAGTTTGGGGGATCCAAAATGAATGATGATGAATTAGTGTTCCGAGCCCGGAACGGTAATATGCAGGCTTTTGCGGAGTTGATCGATATCCATACTCCAACCGTCAAGCGCTTTGCTTTCCAGCTTGGGAACAAATTTGACGATATAGATGATATTACCCAGGAAGTGTTCGTCAGGGTATATCGCTTCCTCGACCAATTTTCACATGCCAAATTCACAACCTGGCTCTATAAAATCACTTTGAATGTCACGAGGGATTTTGCTCGCAATAAGCAAAGGCAGATTAAAAAGGTGTTGAAGATTGGCAAGGAACGCACATACAACGGGAAGACAGCAGAAGATAGAATCCTTCAGTTTGAAGAAGACAGGACACTGCATGAGTGTATCCAAAAACTTGATGAGAAGTATCGGGTACCGATCGTGCTCTTTTACTTTCACGATAAAAGCTATGAAGAAATCTCTGAAATTTCAGGAGCATCGCTGGCAAATGTAAAGACACGGATGTCAAGAGGGAAGGAACATTTGAAGAAATTGCTCACTCTAGCCGAAAAGAAGGAGGGTGAAAACCATGGATGATCAGTTAATGGAAAAGCGTCTGGAAAGCCTTAAAAAAGCATACGACGACATGCCGGAAGAAGAGAATCGTTCAGCGATCCTTGCGGCGATAAAAAGGGATCAAAAGAAGAAAAGCGCGAATAAATGGATTCACTTGCCTTATGCCGCGAGCTTTATTGGAGTAGGGATGATCGCAGGGATTTTGATGATGCAGTATATCGGCGATCATGCACCTTCCGGCGAGAAAACAGAACAGCAGCAGGCATCAGGAGAAAATGCAGCAGTCGAACTGAATAAAGCTGACGTGAAGGCGGAGTTTGAAGAACTGCGAAAATATTATTCAGAGAGGCAGAAGGAGACGAAAGAAAAATTAGGGCTTGGTGCAGGGTATGAAAATTGGCTGTTTCATAGCATGGATGAACTGAAGGCAACTGAAGCGGAAATTCTTCAAAATCTTGAAAACACAGATCGAACTGAATTCAAAGAAGTTGTCAGGGAACTAAGGGAAACAATCGATGAGGGATTTACTCTGCCTGCAGAACTCATCGCTGACATTTCAAAAGGCGATGCCAACAAAGAAGTTGGGCGAAGAGAAGAGTTGTTATCTTTACAGCTCGAATCCTATTTGGGAGCTTATATCCAATCCATGGTGTTATATGAATGGGATTTAGATCAGGCCATGAAAAAGGAAATGGCTTCAGAAGTAGTTGAAAAGCTAAATGGGGGCGGGAAAGGCTTGCCATCTGAAAGATTGAAAAAGCTGGCGGCAGGAGCTGTTGATAATGGTTATGCTTTCAGGGAAGAGGAAGGGAAGATTCTTCCTTGCATTGATTTCCTGAGAGTCGCTGAGCGCTTGAAGCCACACGGAAACGAGGATTTTATTAAATACTTGGTTTTAAGAAGCAATACCATCCAGGATCGAAATGGGATTGTTACGTCCTACGAGAAGCTAGGGGAGCTATTAGTCAAGCTGGAGAAGGAAAGCGAAGACGTGAAGGATAGCACGATCCACCAAACGATAGTCAACGATGCCGAATCTTTATATTCATTGTTTGTACGGGGCTCATCTTCAAACCCTTTATTTGATGAGAATAATCTTTTAAAGAATGAAGTTAAAAAGGGGTATCAATACGTAATCAACCAGTATCCAGATACTGATACAGCGAAGGCATTGAAAACTCACTATGATAAATTGGAGAAATCCGGTTTTAAAAAACCACCTGAGTTAAGGGTTGAACTTTTCCCTGAATACCTGCAGATTCCAGCTCAGCGAGGGTACCAGGAAGAGAGGTTTATCCAGAGTATTCACTTGTTGTCGGATGACCTTCTGGCAGCCTACAAGGGATTTAAGGTCCAAAAGGATTATAACATCCTAAAGGATTATGGTCCCTTCGAAATCATGCAGCTGTACTTCTATGCTGACAGCCTAAAGGATTACGAAACGAAGTATGCTTTGTATAGCCAGAATGACGGGAAGCCAACAATGGAACAATATATAAAAGAACATGAGATGGCCAATATGGATCTGGGCGGTGTCCTTTTGAAAGGATATGAATATGCCACACTTTACCATCCGGATGATGATCCGGAAAAAGTGATTGGAATCCAGCTTCATTTCAATGATCGCTCGGATGCTCCAGTCTTTCAGATGGTCCAGGAGGACGGCTTCTGGAAAGTCCAGTATTTGCCATTACAATAAGCTCTGATGGAAACACTCTTTGAGAATTATCTTATTCCTTTTGATAAATGCTACAGAATATGATATAATTTTTAATTGCGTATTAATGGGATAAAATAAAACAATATTTAGGAGTGTTTCCATGTCAGAAAATATTCAAGTAGGCAGCGTTTTAACAGGAAAAGTTACAGGAATCCAGCCATATGGCGCTTTTGTAGCGTTAGATGAAAATACACAAGGTCTTGTGCACATTTCAGAAATCACACACGGTTATGTTAAGGATGTTAACGAGCACCTTACAGTTGGCGATGAAGTGAAAGTGAAAGTTTTGTCAATTGATGAAGCTGCTGGAAAAATTGGTTTATCAATCCGTGCTACTGAAGAAGCACCAGAACAACCACAACGCGCAAAGAAGCCACGCGGCGCCAAGCGTCCAGCTGCTGTAGTTCAGCACCAGGATGACTCTGCTCAAGGCTTCAACACTTTGAAGGATAAGCTTCAAGAGTGGATCAACCAGTCAGATATGGCTAAGAAATAAGTTTTAATGCAAAAACCGGACACTTTCGTCCGGTTTTTTTATTGCCTGGAAATGCAGAACTTGAGCCAACTTCGGACAGGTTTCCGGGAAAGTCATAAAAAGCTGTCAGAACTTAAGCCAACTTCGGACAGGTTTCCGGGAAAGTCATAAAAAGCTGTCAGAACTTAAGCCAACTTCGGACAGGTTTCCGGGAAAGTCATAAAAAGCTGTCAGAACTTAAGCCAACTTCGGACAGGTTTCAGAGGAAGTCATGAAAAGCTGTCATAACATGAGCCAACTTCGGACAGGTTTGAGGGAAAGTCATGAAAAGCTGTCATAACATGAGCCAACTTCGGACAAGTTTGAGGGAAAATCATGAAAAGTTGTCAGAACATGAGCCAACTTTTGACAGGTTTCAGAGGAAGCCATGAAAAGCTGTCCGAACAAGAGCCAACTTCGGACAGGTTTCCGGGAAAGTCATAAAAAGCTGTCAGAACTTAAGCCAACTTCGGACAGGTTTCCGGGAAAGTCATAAAAAGCTGTCAGAACTTAAGCCAACTTCGGACAGGTTTCCGGGAAAGTCATAAAAAGCTGTCAGAACTTAAGCCAACTTCGGACAGGTTTCCGGGAAAGTCATGAAAAGCTGTCCGAACAAGAGCCAACTTCGGACAGGTTTCCGGGAAAGCCATGAAAAGCTGTCATAACATGAGCCAACTTCGGACAAGTTCCGAAGAAAACCGTGAAAAGCTGTCAGAACATATAGCTGTTGAAGACAAGTTCCGCGGAAAACTGCCCTCAATCTTTTTTAGGGGGTTAAAATGAAAGAGCTTACAGGTTACAATATGATTGTCTAACCAATTTTTTCATTGGAACGGAGGAAGGTTTATGGCAACAAAAACTAGTTCTTTGATCGAGCAGACTCAAAAGTATGGTGCGAATAACTATCATCCGCTGGCAATTGTTATTTCGAAGGCAGAGGGAGTTTGGGTAGAGGATCCTGAAGGCAACAGATATATGGACATGCTGAGTGCGTATTCAGCTGTCAACCAGGGGCACCGCCATCCGAAGATCATCCAGGCGCTTAAAGACCAGGCTGACCGTGTGACTCTTACTTCAAGAGCATTCCACAATGACCAGCTTGGACCATGGTATGAAAAGATTTGCAAGATGACGAATAAAGAAATGGCTTTGCCGATGAACACTGGAGCGGAAGCGGTTGAAACGGCTATTAAAGCTGCTCGCCGCTGGGCATATGATGTCAAAGGTGTTGCGGACAACCAGGCTGAAATCATCGCTTGTATCGGCAACTTCCATGGCCGCACAATGACGGCAGTCTCTTTATCATCTGAAGAAGAATACAAACGCGGCTTTGGTCCGATGCTGCCAGGAATCAAACTGATCCCTTACGGTGACCTTGATGCGCTGAAGGAAGCGATCACTCCTAACACTGCAGCCTTCCTGATTGAACCGATTCAGGGTGAGGCGGGAATCGTTATTCCACCAGAAGGATTCATGAAAGCTGCCTACGATGTATGTAAAGAAAACAATGTCCTGTTCATCGCTGATGAAATCCAGGCTGGTCTCGCAAGGTCTGGAAAAATGTTCGCATGCGAATGGGAGGATATCGAGCCCGACATGTACATCCTTGGAAAAGCACTTGGCGGCGGAGTATTCCCGATTTCCTGTGTTGTAGCTGACAATGATGTATTGGGTGTATTCAATCCAGGTTCACACGGTTCAACTTTCGGTGGTAATCCGATGGCATGTGCAGTTTCGAACGCATCCCTGGATGTATTAATCGACGAGAAGCTTGCAGACCGCTCCCTTGAACTTGGAGAATACTTCATTAGCAAGCTCCGTGAAATTGATAACTCCATCATCAAGGATATCCGCGGCCGCGGTTTGTTCATTGGTGTTGAGTTAACGGAACCTGCACGTAAGTATTGTGAAGATTTGAAAGAAGAAGGTCTGCTTTGTAAGGAGACTCATGATACCGTCATCCGCTTCGCACCGCCTCTTGTCATTAGCCAGGAAGAGCTGGACTGGGCAATTGAACGAATCAAGAAAGTATTATCATAAAAATGAGAAAACCCGCCTCGATATGGCGGGTTTTTTCATGTAAAGATCGGCGGAGCTGACCAATGCGCTTGCGCTTTTCGAATTATCGAGTAGCTCGTGGCTCTGCCGCTCTTTCCTCTCTCTCGCTTGGTGCGAAAAGAAGACCGATGTTTATTAAACCAGCAAGACCAACCAGGCCATAAATGATTCGAGCCAATGCTGAATCCTGTCCGCCGAAAATTGCTGCAACAAGATCGAATTGGAAGAATCCTACTAATCCCCAGTTGATGGCCCCGATAATGGTAAGAACAAGTGCTGCACGTTGAATACCGCTCATGGGTGTTTCCTCCTTAAAATAAATTTGTTCTTTTATAGAGTGATTCAGCAGATGATGAATTATTCATCCTGAACATATTAAATCTTTATCCGTAAGTAAAAAGATGAAACATTTTGGAGCACATTGGAGAACATTAAGAAGTGTATTTTTTGCATTGCTTTTTAAAAAGGAACATAATTAGCCTTGAGGAAGGTGATAAAAGTGGATAACTTTACATTTTATAATCCAACTAAGCTTATTTTTGGAAAAGGTCAGCTTGAGGAACTGAAGAATGAGGTCCCTCAGTATGGCAAGAAGGTTCTGCTCGTGTACGGTGGCGGCAGCATTAAGCGAAATGGACTTTATGATTCTGTCATGAACACTCTCAATGAAATTGGCGCGGAGGTATTCGAACTTTCGGGTGTTGAACCAAACCCTCGGCTGTCAACTGTTCATAAAGGTGTAAAAATATGCAAAGAAGAAGGTATTGAATTCCTGCTTGCAGTGGGCGGCGGCAGTGTAATTGACTGCACGAAAGCTATTGCAGCCGGAGCCAAATACGATGGCGATGCATGGGATCTTGTTACTAAGAAGGCTTTTGCATCAGAAGCACTTCCATTCGGGACTGTATTGACATTGGCCGCTACAGGTTCTGAGATGAATGCCGGTTCTGTCATCACCAATTGGGAAACGAACGAAAAATATGGCTGGGGCAGCCCAGTGACGTTCCCTAAATTCTCAATTTTGGATCCTGTAAATACATTTACAGTTCCTAAGGACCAAACCATATACGGCATTGTTGACATGATGTCGCATGTATTCGAGCACTATTTCCATCTGACGGAAAACACTGAATTCCAGGATCGCATGGCGGAATCCTTGCTTTTGACAGTGATGGAAACAGCTCCAAAACTGCTTGAGGACCTGGAGAACTACGAGTATCGTGCAACGATTCTTTACTCGGGAACGATGGCATTGAATGGGATCCTTAACATGGGATACCGCGGCGATTGGGCGACTCATAATATCGAGCACGCCGTATCAGCAGTGTATGATATCCCACACGGAGGCGGGCTAGCCATCCTGTTCCCGAACTGGATGAAGCATAACCTTAAGGTGAAACCAGAACGCTTCAAGAAAATGGCTGTCAGAGTTTTCGGAGTAAATCCAGAAGGCAAGACAGACGAAGAAGCAGGTTTGGAAGGAATCGAAAAGCTGCGTGAATTCTGGAACAGCATTGGTGCACCATCAAGACTTGCTGATTATGACATTGATGACAGCAAGCTGGAAGTAATGACAGATAAGGCGATGGTCAATGGCGAGTTTGGCAACTTTGCAAAATTAAATCGAGACGACGTACTGGAAATCTATCGTAAGTCGTTATAAAGAGCTTAAGGACTCAGGGTATTCCCTGGGTCCTTTGTCTTTACATGGGCAAAACCTCTCATGAATTTCCTTTGAAAATAGAGCCCTAAGCACTGATTTCATCATCCTTTTCGGGTAAATAAAGAATATGAAGAAAAATTTACCAATATTTTTTTCTAGGACTAAATGTTTAAGTAGCTGGGTAACTGTGGTAAGTCTCTAAATGTAAGACAATGGAGCAGTAGGAATTATTTACATAAGAAATCATATTAACACCAATCATGATCAGGGCAAACCTGTTGAAAGACAGGGACGCAAAGCGAGGGGTCTAAGGCTGCAGTTTTCCAGCTAAGATTGACCTAGCTGCCATGAAATTAGAGATATTCTGGCTGTTGTTTTGTCTATTAAAAAGAATGAATACGTGGAAAAGGAGGCGAGAACTTTCTTTAAATAACTGAATATTCAGTTTATTATTTGTGCACAATTTTATTCGAAAAGGGGTAGAAATTTTGAAAATTAAAAAGCGCATATCCATTTTAGTTGCATTCATGTTATTGTTTATGATTACTTTTCCGGTTACAGGTGCGTTTGCTGCGGAAAATAGCGAGCAAAAAACAAACTCCCAGCAAGAAAGTACTGTTAAACAAAAAAGTAGCAAAGTAGCTGCAAAGACTACGGATCAAAAAGAAAAGTCTAATGGTGTTGTAAAAGCGGCATCCACGGAAAATGAAGCAAACACTGAGGAAGATTCAGAAACTGAAACAACAGCTGACCAAATGGATAGCAACTCTGAACAAGATACAACAAATCAACCTGAAGCATCTGAAAATAGTGACAATCAGGAAGACAATGCTGAAGAGGGAAATAATGCTTCAGGTGAAAATAATACTCAAGAAGAAACTAATGATTCAGAAGAAAATGATGTACCAGAAGGAGATAATGCTTCAGAAGGAGAGAATGTATCAGAAGAAGATAAAGATGCAGAAGGAAGCGAAAATGAGTCGACACCAGCTGATGATGGTACCGTACCAGGAGATGAAAATAAAAGTACGCAGATTCACCTGCACATCGACAAATGTGTCAATCCTGTTGAAACAGCCTTTGTTCAGGTTAATGGCCAGTGGGAGGAAATGACGAATCCGGGTTCATCCCCTTTATATAAATCTTTTGATGATGGTGAATTCATAAAAGATGATGTTACGGCTTTTAAACTGGTTTTTTCAACAGGTGAAGAGCTTGTCATCCCAGTCAGTGAAGTAAGAGTAGGAGTGGAAGCAGAAGGCTCGGTTAATTATTGGCTGGATAATTGTGAACTTCCTATTGAAGAACCATCTGAACCGGGTGATTCAGAGGATACTGATGAAACTATGAACATACTATCAATGATTAGAATCTTGATAGACGAGACTCCACGTCCAATTGAAAAAGTAACATTGCTAATGATGAGCGGCAAGAGAATTGATTTTGAAAGAATCAATGAACTATTTAGCCTCACTCTGACGGAAGAAATACAACTTGAATTGATTCGCGGCCTTGAGATTACCAGCAACGGTGAAACCAAATTAATTCTGCTTTCGCAAATCGAGTCCCTGGAAATTGTCGAAAGTGTGCTGACACTACAATTAAACTGGGATATGGAAGGTGAAATGGTAGAGGAAAAAGCAGAAGAGGCGGAATCAGACGAGGATACTAATACGACAGCACCAGGAAATAATTCAGGATCTGGAAATACATCTGATGGCACAACAAATAAACAGGTATGGAACGGCGAGGTCCTTCCTCAAACCGGTGAAAGTAGCAGGACAATGTTCTATGTACTTGGCTTCTTGATTGCAGCAGGAGGAGTCATGCTAAGATTCAGGAATCCATTGAGGAACTAAACTCGAGTTGGAGGGGAAGCGATTCCCCTCTTTTATTTTTATACGAGGTGAAATTATGAGAAAAGTATTGTCGTTATTAATGATTCTTGCTGGTCTATCGATCTTCTTTTATCCAGCTGCAAAAGATTATTACACTTCCTACAATCAGGAGAAAATGATTGAAACATGGGAGGACAGCGGTCAGGGGAATAAGGTGGCTGCCGAGAGTCTGAGGGAACTTGAGGAAATATTCGGTATCGAAACACATGCAGAGAGCAGTGTGGATGAAGTTCCGTCAGCTGTAAAACAAGAGGCTGAAAAGCTACCGGGCGAAAATAAAAAGGAGACAAAACAGAAACTGTCCGCCGGCATGGTCGGTGTAATTGAAATAGACAAGATTGGCGTGAAGCTGCCTATATTAAATGGTGCGTCGGATGCAAATTTGGATAAAGGAGCTGGTCTGCTGGAAGGAACACCGGCTCCAGGAATGCCTGGGAACAGTGCCATTGCCGCCCACCGGAACCGAGCTTATGGAAGTATGTTTAACAGGCTTGATGAAATAAGCAAAGGTGATACCGTTACTGTAAGGGATAAAGGCAACACCTACCAATATGAAGTATACGAAACTTTAGTGGTGGAGCCACATGAAACTTTCGTATTAAATGGCAGCCAGGATGAAAAGGTACTAACCCTTATTACATGCACGCCTATTGATACGGCAACACACAGGCTGATTGTCAAAGCGAAAATCAAACCATAATAGATTCTGTGTTTTTGCCATCGATGAGAGGGTAAGGGATAAGAGAAATGATTAAATCTAGGAGGAGAAAATGGAATTTAACAATGTTCTGCTTGCATTCGTCTTTATTGCAGTCTTGCTGGCTGCGGGAATGCTCCTACGGATGACGATTCCTTTTTTCCAAAAGTATTTTATCCCTACCTCCCTTATTGCAGGACTAATTGGATTGTTAATGAGTAAGGAAGCATTGGGAAAACTGGGGTCGATCATTCCGGGAGCAGACTTTCTGGAAAATGGCGTATATCCTGAAAAAGTGTACGACGTGATGCTTTTGATTCCTGAAGTCGCGATTACCATCATTTTTGCGTCACTTTTTTTAGGCAAAAAAATACCTGGGATAAAAAAAATCTGGAAAATTGCCGGTCCTCAAGTGGCTTATGGCCAAACTGTATCATGGGGCCAGTATGTGGTCGGAATCCTCTTGGCGATTTTCATTTTGAAGCCAGTTTTCAACCTGCCTCCTATGGCAGGAGCATTGATTGAAATCGGATTTGAAGGCGGTCCAGGTACGGCTGCCGGGATGAGAGGAACCTTTGATGCACTCGATTTTTCCGAAGGGGCCAGCATCGCGCTTGGCCTGGCAACAGTCGGAATCCTGACTGGTGTGATTACTGGTATTATCATTGTCAATTGGGGCATCAGGAAAGGGATGGCGAAGGAAGCGAAGAAATCCTCCGAACTCTCTGACCGCGAACAAAAAGGTCTCTACCCAAAGGATGAAGAAAAATCGGCTGGGAAATTATCAACAAGGTCGGAATCCATTGAATCACTGACAGTCAACTTCCTCTTCATTTTTGTGGCAATCGGCGCAGGAATGCTTTTGTTAAAGGGTCTGTTGTTTCTTGAAAATACAACATGGGGTCCGGCTTACGATATCGAAATCATCAAGCATGTTCCGTTATTTCCTATGGCTTTGCTCGGAGGAGTGGCAATCCAGCTACTATATGACCGTTTCATCCCCTTCAAGCTTATTGATAAAAAAGTTATCGCAAGGATTGAGGGTTTTGCCCTGGATGTCCTTATTGTCGCATCGGTAACGACTCTTTCAATTTCCGCGATCAGTGAAAATATCCTGCCTTTCTTGATACTTGCCGGGGCTGGCATCGCGCTGAACCTTGCCGCATTTTTCTTGCTGGCAAAAAGAGTTATGCCTGATTATTGGTTTGAGAGAGCGGTGCTTGAATATGGACAATCCATGGGAATGACCACTACCGGTTTACTTTTGCTGCAAATAGTGGATCCGGAAAAAGAGACGCCAGCATTAGATGGTTTTGGCTATAAACAGATCATGTTTGAACCAATTATTGGAGGCGGCCTGTTCACCGCTGCGTCCATGCCGCTCATTGCACAGTTCGGCCCGGTACCGGTTTTGATTGGAACAGGAATCCTGTTTGCGGTCTGGCTTTCAATCGGACTCTTTTATTTTGGAAAAAAGGACAATAAGGGTGCCCAATCGTGATGTGAAAAACTTTTTTTAAAGTTTACTTAAAATTTCACAATTGGGCACGCTTACATCTGAGAGTGTTTCTTGATTATTGGGATTCATTTCGATAAAGTGATAGAGAATATAAAATAATGGAGGATCAGACATGACACATGTTCGTTTTGATTACTCAAAGGCGCTAAGCTTTTTTGGTGAACACGAAGTTACATACTTAAGGGATTTTGTAAAAGTAGCCCATCATTCATTACATGAAAAGACTGGTGCAGGCAGCGACTTTTTAGGCTGGATCGATTTGCCTGTAGACTATGATAAAGAAGAATTCGCACGCATCCAGAAATCAGCGGAAAAGATTAAGAGTGATTCTGATGTCCTGCTTGTTGTGGGGATTGGCGGCTCTTATCTGGGAGCTCGTGCTGCACTTGAATTTTTACAGCACAGCTTCTATAATGCTCTTCCAAAAGAAAAGCGCAAGACACCGCAAATTATCTTTATCGGCAACAACATTAGCTCATCTTATATGACAGATGTTATGGATCTTTTAGAAGGAAAAGATTTCTCAATCAATGTCATCTCAAAATCTGGAACAACTACGGAGCCTGCAATCGCATTCCGTATCTTCCGCAAGCTTCTAGAAGAGAAGTATGGAGTGGAAGAAGCCCGCAAACGTATTTACGCAACAACGGATAAAGCACGTGGTGCATTGAAAACTCTTGCTGACGAAGAAGGCTATGAATCATTCGTGATTCCTGATGATGTTGGCGGACGCTACTCTGTATTGACGGCTGTAGGTTTGCTGCCAATCGCTGTCAGCGGTTCAGATATCGAAGCTATGATGAAAGGCGCGGCACAGGCTAGAGAGGATTTCGGCAAGTCCGAGCTTGAAGAAAACCCTGCGTATCAGTACGCTGCTGTCCGCAACGCACTTTACAACAAAGGCAAGACAATTGAAATGCTGATCAACTATGAACCATCACTTCAGTACTTCTCTGAATGGTGGAAGCAGCTATTCGGCGAAAGTGAAGGAAAAGACCAGAAGGGAATCTATCCTTCTTCAGCAAACTTCTCGACTGACCTTCACTCACTTGGTCAATATGTGCAGGAAGGCCGCCGTGACTTGTTCGAAACAATCATCAAGGTCGAGAGCCCTCGCCATGAGATGACAATTGAAGAAGCTGCAAGCGATCTTGACGGCTTGAACTATCTAGCTGGCAAGACGGTTGATTTCGTCAACAACAAAGCGTTCGAAGGAACAATGCTTGCCCATACTGATGGCGGCGTACCGAATCTTGTTTTGACAATCCCTCAGCTTGATGAGTATACCTTCGGCTATCTTGTATACTTCTTTGAAAAAGCCTGCGCAATGAGCGGCTACCTGCTCGGCGTAAATCCATTCGATCAGCCAGGCGTTGAAGCGTACAAAGTGAACATGTTCGCATTGCTTGGAAAACCAGGCTTCGAAGAAAAGAAAGCAGAATTGGAAAAACGACTTAAATAATAGTGAAAAGGAGCACCCGATACAAGCGGGTGCTCCTTTTGTGTGAATTGATTTTTTGAAAACTGGAAAAAACCGCGTGAAATTTCCAGTTCGCCAATAAAATTTGATAATCGCCAATAAAGTTGTGAAAACCGCGAATAAAATTTGATTATCGCCAATAAAGTTGTGAAAACCGCGAATAAAAATAAAATATCGCCAATAAACGTAATGACGTTAGAAAAAATGTCCGTCATCCAGCTCGTGACAGACAGAAATAGCCCAAAACGCTGGGGAAGTGTCCGTCATCCAGCCTATGATGGACAGAATTAGCTCAAAACGCTGGGAAAGTGTCTGTCATCACCAACCTCAAATCAGATTCCGTCCTAAGTCTAGCTTTCGCCACTCATTAAATTATCCCTTTTGGTTAAAACTAAGCGAAAATGAATGGAAAGGCGGAACGACCATTGATTGAGATACAATCTGAGCTTGAGGGCAAACATTTTGATCTTTTTAAACTGGAGCAGCTGCTGAAACCTTTAGGATATTCCATCGGGGGAAACTGGGATTATGACCATGGTGCTTTTGATTATAAAATTGATGATGAAGTGGGTTATCAATTTTTACGTCTGCCATTTAAGGCAATTGACGGCCAGCTTGATTCCAAAGGCTGCACTGTAAAATTAGAGCGCCCATTCCTTCTCTCGCATAAATATCAGCGAGGAATCGATGACCATGCAGAGATCGGGAATGCCAGTGCTTCATTCAATCAATTTCAGGAACCCGTGGACAAGGATGCGAGCTTTCCGGAAAAATACATCGAAGTCGGAAAGTCGCTTGTCCGCGAAGTAGAATCTGCTTTGCTTCATTGATCATTGGAAATCGCAAGCAACTGATCATCGTACTTAATTTTGATATTATTTTTGGGGTTGACGATTATGTCATCCCCTCTTTTGCGTCCAATCAATATAATATTGCGCTCTTTCAGCAGAAAGCTGCTTGCCTCCTGAAAATTTTTATCAATAAGAGAAGCTTCCGGTTCAATATAAGACAGGCGCTTTCCATTCAATTCCCCCAGCAAATCCAATAAAGGATTCACAACTTCCGCAGAGGCGATGCTGTTTAATAGAACGGCACTGGTCAAAGCATTGGCAGGAATCAGCTCATCAGCTCCCGCTCTTCTCGCATTATTGATTTGTTCGCTCGTTTGAATTTCAGCGATGCAGCGGATATCCGGATTCAGTCCTTTTATGGCAAGCAGTGTGAGAATCGTATTCATATCGGCCTGCAGTTCATCAAGATTCTGATCTGAAGTTATAATCACTTTCCTGGCTGTAGTGATGCCGGCATTTAATAAGGTTTCATCCTTGTTCGAACGGCCTCTGATGAAATGGACATTATCATCTCTAATGGGGTTTGACCCCAGTGTATCGTCTACTAATATGATGGCTTCATCGGCCTCTATGAGTGAATGAATAACTGAGCGAGACCTCTCGTTCCAACCGACGATGATAATATGCCGATTTCCCCGATAGCCTACTTTTCCCTCAGCATATGCATTTTGTTTGGTAACAGTTGCTGCTGAAAGGTGGATAAAATAGGACGATAAAAACCCTGTACCAATCAGCAGGAGAAGTATGGCTGTGATTCGTCCCCATGTAGATACGGGATAGTAATCTCCGAACCCTACTGTTGATGCAGTAATGATAGCCCACCAGACACCATCAAAAATCGTCGGGAAACTTTTCGGTTCAACAAAATGAATGACGACGCCAAATAAGGTAATCATCATAGAGGCAATCATCAGGATCCTTGCTAATATTGGCAGCTTGATAAAACGCATATATAAATGACTGGTCATTATACTCCTCCTCTTATTTCTCTCGTTTAATAGGAATTTATAAAACAATTTAGTTCTGGATCATTACATTTAGTCATCTTAATCCAGCTCCAGCGCCTAGCCCCTCGAGTCTCTTTGGTCCGCCCAATGAAGTCAAAGAACGACTTCACCGGTCGGCCCTCCGTGGCACACGATGTACTAGACCCGCCAGCCACAGGACGTGGCGTTATAGGCGGGCAGCGCTTCTCGGGGCCGAACGAGGCGCGTGCGCTTTATGTTCCTATATGTATGAAAACAATATTTACTTTTCCCCTGTTTCTCTAATCAAAAACAGATTCCGCCAGATTTATGTAATTCTATTTTCGTCGAGCATATTCTTTTTTACACAAAAAATTCAGGAATAGTTCATCAGCCCGTACCAAAAATACTGTACATACATATGTTGGAGGTAAAGGAGGGATAATGAATGTCATTTAGCAATACTAATTTATTTGTATTCTTGGCTGCTATTCTGGCAGGTTGGGTACTTTTCAGATTTGCTCCGGCATCACTTGCTGCACTTGTTGCCTTGCCATTCTTGCAATTAATCGGGCTTGTTGTAATCCTTATCTTCGCAATTGTTATTATCTTTATCGGCTTGCGGGTACTGTTCAGAGGCGGCTGGCGCGGCTGACGTTACTGCGAATAGAACCTGTCTTAATGGCGGGTTCTTTTTTGTTTTCGCATTAATGGTTAAATTTCCTACACATACACTGACCCCATTCTGATTTGGTCCGGGGTTCCTCTCGAAGATGTAGCCGGATCGGATAGGCGACACGATCTGTAAACACCCAGATGTCGGTTAAGTTTACAAAAAGAGCCTTGTTAAAAGAAAGTAGAGATAAACTTGTACATCGTTCAATATATTTTATAAAGAGGGGAAGGAATTCAATGGGAGTTGGAGAAAATGCATGATGTCATGATGAATGCTCTGGACTGGCTGTCGAGCCTAGGCTATCTTGGGATTGCTCTTGGATTGATGCTGGAGGTCATACCGAGTGAAGTTGTCCTTGGGTATGGGGGATATATGATTTCTGAAGGGAGCATCGGTTTTGCGGGGGCAGTGGTTGCCGGAACCATCGGCGGGACTATTGCGCAGCTGTTCCTGTACTGGCTTGGTTATTTTGGCGGCCGCCCGATGCTGGAGAAATACGGGAAGTACCTGCTGATCAACCAGCACCATCTGGAAATATCCGAAAAATGGTTCAACCAATATGGGTCTGGTGTCATTTTCTCTGCAAGGTTCATTCCGGTTGTAAGGCACGCGATTTCGATACCTGCAGGGATTGCTGGTATGTCTGCCATCAAGTTTACCCTTTATACCATCGCCGCAATGATTCCGTGGACGATTTTTTTCCTCTATCTCGGTATCGTCCTCGGTGAGAATTGGTCAGGCATTAAGGATATTGCCAAGCCAGTCATCATTCCTATAAGCATCCTTGCGTTAGGGGGAGGTGCAGTATACATACTGGCAGCACGAAAACAAAAGAACATTTAACGAACTCAGGAATTTTCCTGAGTTTTTTATATGGCAAAAAAACTCATAAAACACAGCAGGTTAGTAAAGGTTAAGAAAAGGAAATAAAACCCGGTTCTGGCAGGGAGAAGATTCAATATGTTAAAGGAAATGCTCAGGCTGTTCAAGAAACAGCAAAACGAGGGGCCTCCCACGAGAGAAAAGGTGTTGGGCGAACGGGCGGACCTTAAGGAACAGCAGTTTAGCAGCAATCTTCAGGATAATCTGTCGGCGATCAGGACGCTGTACAGCATTCCCGACAATAAGGATGTAAAATTGCGGGAGATGTATCTTGAAGGCTTCAATAAAAATGCTGCCCTTGTATTCATCAGCACCATTACAGATGTTAAGAGTATAGAAGAAAACATCCTTAAGCCGTTGGTAGAAAATACATCAGCCAATAAAAAGGTAAAAGATGTTGTTTCCATTCAGATGGTCCATGAGGTCGGTATATTTAAGGATGCCGTCAAGGATATAAATAAAGGAAATGCCCTGCTGCTGCTGGATGGAGATGCAAAAGCATATATCCTGGATTGTCCGGATTTCCAAAGCAGAGCGATTGAGAAGCCGGAAACTGAAGTTTTAATCAAGGGACCGAAAGAGGCATTCAATGAAAAAGTGGTAGCGAACATCTCGCTGCTCAGGAAGAAAATCAAGAATGAGAACTTAATTGTTGAAGCAATCGAAGTTTCACAACGATCACATAATGATGTGTTTATCGTTTATATACGTGGACTTGCTAATGAAAAGCTGGTGGATAACATCAAGGAACGACTGGGGAGTCTTGAAGTCAATGCTATTCAAAACTTATCTTTGCTTGAAGAATATATTGAGGAACGAAACTATTCTCTTTTCCCTAGCGTATTGACCACGGAGCGGCCTGACAGAGCGGCCTCTTTTCTTGAAGATGGCTATATTGCTCTATTAATGGATAATTCGCCTGACAGTCTTATTTTGCCAGCGACCTTTTGGGCTTTTTTTCACAGTCCGGAAGATCATTATCTGAAAATCCATTATGGGAATTTCACGAGAGCATTAAGGATGGTCGCCTTATTCATTACCATTTTTACTTCGGCCATCTATATTGCGATTACAACCTTCCATGCTGAAATGATTCCGCCCGATTTGTTGCTGGCGATTGCTTCTTCACGGGAAAGAGTTCCATTCCCGGCGGTGATTGAAATTTTGATTATGGAGACAGCTTTCGAGCTGATACGCGAAGCAGGACTTCGTGTGCCCAGTCCAATCGGGCCTACGATAGGAATCGTAGGGGCACTGATACTTGGACAGGCTGCTGTTGAGGCGAATATCATCAGTCCGATTGTGATCATTGTGGTTGCCCTTGGCGGACTAAGCTCCTTTGCCGTAAGTGATTTAAGTCTGAACTTTGCTGTCCGGCTCATCCGTTTTGCTTTTATTTTTTGTGCAGCAATGGTTGGCATTTACGGGATGACAGCCTTTTTTGCTGCCGGAATTTTTTACTTGGTGTCACTAAAGTCATTTGGTGTACCATATTTAGCACCTCTGTCTCCAAGTTATAAATCTTCGAAGGACACTATTTTTCGTAGACTGGTGAAAAATGAAAAACTGCGGCCAGGTTTTTTGAAAACTGCCGATTCACAAAAAAAGAACGGTGGGGCATAGGCGATGAAACAAAACAAGGGGAAAATCGGGATTAAAGAATATGTTGCCATCATTGCCTTGACAGTTGGCACCAAGCTTAGTGACGATACACCTTCGATCATTTTTGAGGATGCTAGGAATGCTGGATGGATTGCGGTATTGCTTATGGGTGCAATGGCCTTCATACCGGTCATCTTGCTGATCAAAGTATTTTCAGCCCATCCTGATAAAAATTTACATGAAGTAATTATCCACTTATTTGGTCGGTTTTTCGGCAATATCCTATCCATCGCACTTCTGGTGGCTGGCGTAGCTTCTGTGACCGTAGACTCTGGAACTTATGTTGATATTATCGGTACGATGTATTTCACCAAAACGCCGCCAAGTGTCATTTATATGGTTCTATTGCTCGTCTGTGCTTATGGGGCGAAAAGAGGGATTGAGCAGATCGGCTCTGTGGCCTGGATATTGATTCCATATTTAAAAATTACTCTGTTTATTGCATTAGTTGTCAGCTTTAACTCAGGACATTTTGGTTTCATTTTTCCAATTTGGGGTGAAGGGAAAATGGAAATCTTAAAATCCTCTGCCCAGCATGTATCAATTTTTTCAGACTTTCTTTTCATAGGCTTAATCGCTCCGCTGGTAGTGTCCTACAAGGATTTTAAAAAAGGGACCATTTTAGGCCTTTTCATGGTGATATTAGAAATAAGCCTGGCGATGATCTCCTTTGTAATGCTTTTTGATTATACAACCGCAGAAATGCTCAATTACCCATTCCATGAAACAATCCGGTATATCGAGATTGGCTTCCTGACAAACGTGGAAACTTTATTCTTCCCGTTTTGGCTTGTGGCTACCTTTATAAGATTTTCATTTTACTTGTATTTGAGTGCGGTGCTTCTAGGTGGAATCCTCAAAATTGGAGAATTTGAGTATTTGATTCCGTTAGTAACGATGATTATTTTACTGGTCGGTTTGGCACCTGACAGTCCATCGATTTTTCTTTATATCATGAGGCAAAAACTGTTGATGCTGCTTAGCCCGGCGTTTTTATGCCTGCCGCCGCTTATGTGGCTGATTGCCAGGATTCGGGGAGATTTTAAAAATGAGACAGTACAGGAATCTAGTTAAAGTCTTGATATTGATTTGCATTGTCCTCTTCATGGCCGGCTGCTGGGATAAGACAGAGCTCGACCAGAAGGCTTATGTCATTGGCATGGGGCTGGACACGCATAAAAAGGAAGGGAAAATTAAGGTGACCTATTTAATCGCCAATCCAGAGGCAGGCTCCCAGCAATCGGGCGGTGGCACGAATGAGCCCCCGCAGGAAGTCATTACATTCGTTGCAGATGATTTTATTAGCTCCCGAAATACCGCGAACACCGTCATTTCCAAAGAAATTTCCTATGACCTGCTTAGTGTCATCATCGTATCCGAGGAGCTCGCGAGAAAGCCTGATTTTATAAGGGTGATGTACTCAGCCGCGAAAGACAGAGAAATTAAGAGGAGTACAGAGCTGGTCATAACGAAAGAATCAGCAGAAAAGTTTATTACGAACAACAATCCTACACTTGAGACAAGGCCTCATAAGTTTTTTGAGGTCAAGATTGACCGGGGCAAGGAAACCGGAATGATTCCAGACACTGACTTGAATGATTTTTTTCAGGTGACGGAAAGTGATTCGGATTTATTCCTGGGAATCTATGCAACAACTGAAAATGAAGAGAGTGATTACGAAGTAACATCAGATGATGATTTCATTGCCGGTGAATATCACTTTGGCGGAAAAGAGAATGATGCCCAGTTCATTGGGTCAGCTGTTTTTAAAGAAGGAATGATGATCGGGAAAATTACCGGGGAAGAGACAAGGATATCAAGCTTGCTGGACAATACATGGGAGTTGCAAGACTTTAAGACAACATTCAAAGATCCTTTTGATGGACGATATCGAATATCTGCAAGGTTGACCAAAATAAGAAAGAACACCTACCAATTTAAGCAGCAATCAGGTCGGCCGGTTATCGATATTAGAGTTCCCGTGTATATTGAAATCCTTAGTGACCCAGGATTGGTTAATTTCTCTAAAAATGAAGAAAAAGTCGCTGAACTCAAGGAATCGCTGACGAAATCGATGGAAGAGCATTTAACCCAATATATCAGATATACACAGGAGGAGTTTAAAGGGGACACGTTTCATCTATCTATCCCGATAAGAAAGAACTTTGCCACCCTTAAGGAGTTCCGGGACTTCGACTGGATGAAATCCTATCCTAACGCAGAAATAAATGTCAGTGTCGATATCCGGTTCGGTGAGTTTGGTCGGCAGACAAAACTGCCAAGCCTTCAAGAAGTGAGGGACTGAGATGATCTTTTTGATTTGGGGAGCCGTGTTACTGGTATCTGTATATTCCTTCGCCTTCGCAGTGAAAATCTGGAAGGAAAAGAACAAGGTAGGGGCAATGGTGATCAGTTTGCTCTCAATCTCCATTCTCATCCTTCCTTACTTTACTTATTTCAAATAAACATCACCAGGATTGGGAAATTCAATTTTTTGAGCCTGGTTTTTTATTCGGATTTTTAAAAGTTTATAACATTGTGATAATATAAAATTAATTCATATTAAATGGGGTGTAGGAATGAGCCTGGTTGGATATAACTTCGGAGAAATTCTTAAGTCATCACGAGCTTTTAAAGGATTAACTGAGGCACAAATGGCTGAAGGAATCTGTTCGGAAGAGGATATCATTCAGTTTGAAAAAGAAGAGAAATATCCAACGATCGATCAATTATATAAAATGGCCTCAAAGCTCGACGTAGAGCTTAATCATTTTTTCGATATTGCTTCCACAGATACATATAATTACGCAATCGCTGTAACGGAATTAATTAAAAAGTATAAAAGAGAGCGGGATTATGCCGCTATTAATGAAATAGTTCAAAAGGAGCAAGATAATCCTCTTTTCAAACATACATCCTTCAATCAATTCTTGGTATGGCACCAGGGGATTTGCACCTATTACCTTGAAGAAGATAGAGGGAAATCTGTTGGTCTGCTAAATGAGGCATTGTCTATGACCCATCAGGAACCTGCAAAAATGACTGAACGGGAAATTGAGATTTTGACCAGCATGGCAATAATTGAAAAGGATAGCGGAAACCTGGATAAGGCAGTTGAACTTTTTCTGAAAGCCTTGAACCAGCTTTCAGAGCTTCCACAAGTACAAGATTCCAGCAGCTGGCTCAGGATTCTGTATGGACTTGCCCAAGCTTTGTCGAAGCTGGAGAGATATGAAGAATCACTTATCTATTGCAGCAAAGGAATCGACAATTGTATATATGAAGAAAATATGTACTTATTTGGAGAACTTTATTACCAAACAGGCATGAATTATATTAAATTGGGTAAAGAAAACAAAGGCAAAGAATATCTGGAAAAAGCAATCATGATTTTCAAGCTTCAGAAAAACGAGAAGTTTGCCAGCTTAGTAACGAATGAAATGGAAAAATTACTGAAATATTGCTGATTTGTTTTTATGAACGATCGATCTAGGCAGAGGAGGTTTAAAATGAAGAGAACATTGATGTTAACCCTATTTGCGGCTGTTGTTGCTGGTGTTTTCGGTTTGAATTCTGCGGATAGGAACCTGGCCGACCTGCCATCACAACACTCGCAAAGCGGTACAATCATAGCTGACCTGCCATCACAGCACTCGCAAAGCGGTACAACCATAGCTGACCTGCCATCACAGCACTCGCAAAGCGGTACAACCATAGCTGACTTGCCATCACAGCACTCGCAAAGCGGTACAACCATAGCTGACTTGCCATCACAGCACTCGCAAAGCGGTACAATCATTGCCGATCTGCCGTCACAGCACTCACAACAAAGCGGCACAACTATAGCTGACTTGCCATCACAGCACTCGCAAAGCGGTACAATCATTGCCGATCTTCCGTCCCAGCACTCACAAAGCGGCACAACTATAGCCGACCTGCCGTCCCAGCATGATTATAATGAAGTATAGTTTAAGGAACTCCTTGAAGCAGCCTTGACAGTTTTTGTCGGGTTGTTTTTTAATGGGAAAAAGTTTATGTCAATTTCTCTTTCTTTCATGTTTTCTGCAAAATCTTAAGCTAAAATAGGAAAAAGGCTCTGGACTTTTTCCAGAACCTTATTTAGTGATAGAGAATATCCGGTTTCAGTCGATGATATCCATATGGCTGCCATCCATCATATTAAAGTTCTTGCTCGGCATGGCACCGTTTGTACCGTGGCAGTCATTGTACATTTGCTTGACTTCTTCATCGGACAAGCCTGGGTGCATCTTTTCGATTAACGGCTTCATCTGGCCAAAATTAAAAGTACCTTTACCTTCTGTCCCTTCTTCTGCAAAGGCAGCAGTGCTTGCTCCAAATATCAATGCTGCGCCTAAAAAACTTAACGTTAGTTTTTTCATGTCTTGGTCAGCTCCTTTCAGGTATACATAAATCTTACCGAGACAATTTGCAAAAACTAAGCAGAAGCAGTGACAAAGTTTTGAAATTTAACTGGAGGCTGAAAATGTCATTAATAGAAACTTTATCTAGCCAGCCGGTTTGGCTTGCCGTTTTCATTAGCCTTGCAGTCAGCATACTGATTGCCGTAGCAGGAATTATTCCAAGTGCTTTTGTGACAGCTGCTAACATCGTTTACTTCGGATTTTCCTGGGGACTCTTTCTCTCCATTCTCGGAGAAGCATTAGGGGCTGTTATAAGTTTTATTCTGTATCGGAAAGGACTTAAAAAACTGAGTGACAAGATCGATTCAGCAAGAACGATTAAAGTCCTGGAAAGGCTAAAGGAGACAGAGGGCAGGGAGGCGTTCTTTCTAGTCCTTGTATTAAGGCTTTTTCCATTCGCCCCATCCGGACTCGTCACCCTTGCCGCATCATACAGCACGATGGGGACATGGAATTTTGCTATTTCAAGTACAATAGGCAAAATTCCTGCCCTCTTTATCGAGGCATATTCAGTTCATACTGTTCTTGGCTGGGAAACCGAATATCAGCTTGCTGCAGCAATTTTTGCGGTGGTGGCTGGGATTTGCTACTATTATTTGACTACAACGAGAAAAAAACGGAGGAAGTAGAAAATGTTTAAATTTAGATTAGTGTTGATCACTATCCTTACAGCAGTCATGTTCGTGTTTACCGGATGTTCAGGTCAAGTAGATCAGGAACAGGGTAATTCTGCTTCTGATGGAAATAAAGCAGAAAATGAGGAGCAAAAGGAACCTCAGGCGGAATCAGATACTGATTTTATTATTAAGGCAGAGCCACAAAAAATTGAACATATACATGGAATTGGTTACCCGGGAAATGATGAGGGATTATATGTGGCTTCCCACCATGGTTTGAAGATATACAAAAATGGTGAATGGCTGGAAACGACGGATGAAAACCATGACTACATGGGGTTTCAGGCTGTTGAAGATGGCTTTTTTGCAAGTGGCCATCCAGCAGAGGGCTCAGACCTGAAAAATCCGCTTGGCCTTGTAAAAAGTACAGACAAGGGAAAAACACTTGATAAAATAGCTTTTTACGGAGAGAGCGATTTTCATTTCCTCTCTGCAAGCTATCGGGATACCGTCTTATACTTGATTAACGAAGAGTCCAATTCCGAGCTAGACCGGGGCGTATATGTCTCCAAAGATAGAGGTGGAGCATGGGAGCCTGTAGAACTTAATGGACTGGATGCAAATTCCTTTGGTATGATCGCGGTTCATCCTGAAAACGGCGGAACCTTGGCGATGTCTACAAGGGAAGGCGTTTTTGTATCGGGCGATTTTGGGAAAACGATGACGAGAGCTGGAGATTATCAAATGGTAACCGCTGCAGCCTATTCCAGGCAATCCTTGTATATCACACCAGTAATCCATGAAAAGATTAAGCTAGTCAGACTTTCACTAGAGCAGGAAAATGCAGGGGAGGAGCTTCCAATCCCCATTCTTAATTATGACAATCCGATAACCTATATAGCCGCTGACCCAGAGCAGGAAGGCAGGATTGCATTCATCACCATCCTGAACGATCTATTCGAATCCGAGGATGGAGGCAAGACATGGAATCAGCTTCTGGTGAACGGAAGAATAGAATAGGATTTACCACAGCATTATGTTTCCTGAGGTTCTTAGCCTCTTTCGCACTTGCAATGACGTTTACAATTAGCCAGACACCATCCTCCCGGGGGTACATATCCTGACTAATGGGAGGTGAACGCAATGGCTTACAGCAATGCTATTGTGTATGTGGGGCAAATGGGTGCAGAGACGTTTACACAGGCCTTAAATGGAGTTTTGTATACAGAAGACCAAATCGGATTCATGGCGGACAGGATTTTATGGACAGAAGGCCAAATTGGAGTTATGGCAGACAGGATCGTATATGTAGTCGAGCTTTCGCAATTCAATACGATTAAAGCAATGTATATGGTGATGGACATGAGCTTAATGGGGATGGACAGCATGATGAACAATATGTTCAAGTATACAGTCAGTGTGAACCCGGTGAGCTATATTCCATGGATGAGCAGGAGCGGGTATACCAATCCATACCTGTCTTATCCAAATACCTATTTTAGCAAGGAATAAGCAGGAAACAGCAGCCAAGGCAAAATGGTTGCTGTTTTTTTTTATTTTTTTTACAATATACGCATAGTTTTTACCGTATAGGGTATATAAACTAGGGAGAATTTTTGCAGTATGGATTCCGCGAATTCATAAATAATAATGGTAGGAAGGGGGATTACTATGTCAATTTCTGCGGATAAAGTACTGGACGCAAAAGGACTTGCGTGCCCAATGCCGATTGTCAAAACAAAGAAAACCATGAATGAGTTAGAGCCAGGTCAAGTCATCGAAGTGCAGGCTACTGACAAAGGATCTACGACAGATCTAAAAGCATGGGCTGAAAGTACAGGCAATCAATACCTCGGTACAATAACTGAAGGGGATGTGCTTAAACACTATCTTCGTAAGGCTAGTGAAGAAGAACTAAACAATGAGTCACCTCATCCACACACAGCTTCACTTGAAGACGTGGTGGCGAAGCTTGAGGGAAATGAAAAAATAACGATTCTGGATGTCAGGGAATCAGCTGAATACGCTTTTGGACACATTCCGAATGCAAAATCCATTCCACTTGGGGAGTTGGAGCAGCGTTTCAATGAACTGGATCCTGAAGAGGATGTATATATCATTTGCCGCTCTGGCTCAAGAAGTGACATGGCAGCCAAGAAGCTGTCTGAAAAGGGATTCAAAAAAACAATTAATGTCGTTTCGGGAATGAAGGACTGGACAGGCCCTACCGAAACTACAGTTGAAAAATAAGGAGGAACCAAAAAATGAAAGTAGCTATCATCGCCTCTAACGGCGGAATGTTTGATGCATACAAAGTATTCAATATTGCGACTGCGGCGGCAGCAACAGACGCAGAAGTAGGAATTTTCTTCACGTTTGAAGGGTTGAACCTGATCCATAAGGAAGCTCACAAGCAACTTCCTATGCCTGCAGGAAGTGAACACTTCCAGGAAGGTTTCGCAAGAGAAAACGTTCCTCCTGTAGAACAGCTTGTTGAAATGGCAGCTGAAATGGGCGTGAAAATGATCGCTTGCCAGATGACAATGGATGTAATGTCACTTCAGAAAGACCAGTTTGTTGAAGGAATCGATGTAGGTGGAGCCGCTTCATTCCTTCACTTCGCAAGCGATGCTGACATTACTTTGACATTCTAGGAAATCAAAGCAAAACAGGAGGAGTCAAATGGTAAAGACAATCTCAGCAAAAGAATTAGCGCGAAAAGTCATCAACCATGAAGACCTGTTTATCCTTGATACAAGAAATACTGACGACTTCGATGATTGGAAAATCGAAGGCCGCAATGTGAAAGTCCATAATACACCGTATTTCGACCTGCTTGAAGGTGTCGATCCAGTAAAGGATGTTTTGCCTAAAGATCAGGAGATTTATGTCGTATGTGCAAAAGGTGGATCGTCCGAGTTTGTTGCTGAGCAAATCGAAGAGGCTGGCTACAGTAATGTCTACTCTATTGAAGGTGGCATGAAAGCCTGGAGTGAACATTTAGAGCCTGTGAAAATCGGTGACCTAAAAGAAGGCGGTTCCCTTTACCAGTTTGTCCGTATCGGCAAAGGATGCCTTTCCTACCTCGTTGAATCAAATGGCGAGGCTGCAATTATCGATACAAACCGGATGATTGAACAGTATGAAGAGTTCATGTCAGGCAAGGACTACAAGTTAGTTGCCCTGCTCGATACACACCTTCATGCTGACCATATTTCTGGTGGAAGAAAGCTAGCTGAAAAAGAGGGAGCTAAATATTACCTCCCTCCTAAAGATGCTGATGAAGTAACATTCCAATATGAGCCTCTTCAAGATGGCGATGAAATCAAGGTTGGAAACGCCGTAATCCGTTCAGTGTACTCTCCGGGTCATACAATCGGAAGTACTTCTTTCATCATTGATGACCAATATTTATTGACTGGTGACATTCTGTTCATCGACTCAATTGGACGCCCTGACCTGGCTGGCTTGGCTCAGGACTGGGTAGGAGACTTGAGGAACACTTTATACAAACGATATAAAGAACTTGCGGATGAACTGCTTGTTCTGCCAGCTCATTATATGGGAATCAATGAAATGAATGATGACGGCAGCGTTTCAGAAAAACTTGGCGTCCTGTATGCCGAGAACCACGGTTTGCAAATCGACAGTGAAGATACGTTCAGGAAGACAGTAACCGAGAATCTTCCTCCGCAGCCTAATTCCTACCAGGAAATCAGGCAGATGAATATGGGTAAAATCGACCCGGATATCGAAGAACAGCGAGAAATGGAAATCGGACCAAACCGTTGTGCAGTAAGATAAAAAGAAAAGCGGAAGCGCCTTGGTCAGCCCCGACACTCGTTGGAGGGCCGACCAGTGAAGTCGTTCTTTGACTTCAAAGGGCGGACCGAAACGATCGAGGGGCTAGGCGCTGGAGCTGGCCAATCATAAAGGAGTACCTTATGGAAGGTACTCCTTTTGAATATAAGGTAAAAGGCTTTTTCCATAAGCTTCATGCCAATCAGGACGTTTATGGAAATAGCTTTAAAGAAGTGGAGGAGAGGATACTATGACAAAGTTGACGATTATACAGCAAAACGATACGCATGGGAGCCTGGAACTCCATACTGAACTTTTTTGGATAGACAACAAACCTGAACTACGTAATACAGGAGGCTTTCCAAGGATTGCGAGATATATCAAAGATCTTAAATCACAAGCAGAAAATGTTTTATTCCTAGATGGAGGAGACCTGTTTCATGGGACACTCCCTTTAGTGGCGTCGAAAGGCGAAGCGATTTTACCAGCATTGGAAAAAATGGGTCTGGATGGCTGGGTCCCTGGAAACTGGGATTTCGCCTACGGAAAAGAGCAATTGTCTTCTCTAGTAAAGGGATTGCCGTTTCCTTCTGTCGCTTGCAACGTGAAGGACCAGGAAACAAAGGATACGTTCATGGAGCCTTATATCATTAAGGAGCTTGAGGACGTTAAGGTGGGTGTCATTGGACTGACCTATCCATATGTCGATGAGACCATGCCTGAAAGCTTCTCAAAAGGCCTTGCGTTCTCAAGAGGCGTGGAAGAGACGCGTGATTGTGTGGAAGAGTTAAAGGGCCAGGTAGACCTTGTTGTGTTATTAAGTCATATGGGACTCCCTCTTGATGTGGAGCTGGCAACCCTTGTAGATGGTATTGATATCGTCTTGTCGGGACACAGCCATGACAGGGTAGAAGAGCCGATCACCGTAAATGATACGCTCGTCGTTCAGGCTGGTTCAAGTGCATCATTCCTTGGAAAACTGGATATTACCCTTGAAGGCGGAAGGATGGAGGACTATCGATACGAACTAGTGGCGATTGACGAAAGCTTCCCTGAGGATGAGGAAATGGCGGGAATCATTTCTGATATATTAGAGCCCTACGGTAAGGAACGGGGCAATATCGTTGGTAAGACGGAGTCGATTTTACACAGAATGACCTTGAATGAAGCACCGATGGATCAATTAATCACAGATGCCTACATTCATGCTTACGATAGTGATCTGGCATTCTCACATGGGTGGAGGTACGGTACTCCGGTTCCGGCAGGGAAAATTACCGAGTATGAGCTGCATACCATCATACCGACGAATCCGGAAATGTTCACGCTTGAAATGACGGGAGAACGCCTGATGAATGCCCTGGAGAAGAATCTAGAGATGGTGTTCTCAAGAGACCCATTCAAGCAAAAAGGCGGATATATTCTAAGATCCTCTGGATTATTCATGTCCTTTAAACCATATAATCCGGAAGGAAACAGGATCCAGAAGCTGCTCGTAGGCGGACAAGAGATCAATTTGAAGAAGAAATACAAAGTTGCCGGGGCCGGCAAGCAGCTGTTTAAAGGTGCTGAAGCAGATAAAACCTATCATGGTGTCCATGCTGTGGATGTCATTAAGCAATTTTTGAAGGAAAAAGGAACATTCAAAGCTGATGGGGAACCAAGGATCCTGAGTACGTAGTAATATTTATTTCACGGATGTTTTAATGGACATTTCGAAGGTGGAGCCCAAAATGTCCAAAAAAGAGGTGTTAATGGACATTTCGAAAGTGGACGAGCGCCAAAATGTCCAATAAAGGGGTTTTAATAGACATTTCGAAGGTGGACGAACCCCAAAATGTCCATTAAAGAGGTGTTAATGGACATTTCGAAGGTGGACGAGCCCCAAAATGTCCAATAAAGGGGTTTTAATGGACATTTCGAAGGTGGACGAGCTCCCAATATGTCCAATAAAGAAGTGTTAATGGACGTTTCAAAGATGGAGCGGCCTCAAAATGTCCATTAAGACACAAAACAAGTCGCGGCCAAAGCCGCGACTTGTTTACTTAACCCCAGTTAGGTCCTTCATCATTTTCTCATCCATAGGGCCAACGATTTTCTTGGTAATTACGCCGTTTTCATCGAGGATGTAGCTGGTTGGGATGGTAAACGCCTGGTAGGTCGTTCCGGCGTTCCCCTCTTCATCCATAGGAATCGTAAAGGTCAATCCATATTCTTCAACGAATTTTTTGACTTCATCCTCGCCTTTGTCCATATTTGTCAGGTTGACAGCAAGGATTTCAACGCCCTGGTCATTGTATTCTTCGTAGAAATTTTGCATATGTGGCATTTCGGCCTTACATGGAGGGCACCATGTAGCCCAGAAATTGAGGATCACTTTTTTGCCACGGTAATCAGATAGCTTGATTGTATCTCCCTCAAGGGTGTTCAATTCAAAATCAGGTGCCTCAGCGCCTTCACGCAACGAAGACAGCTTCGCGCCTGGAATATCTTCAGTTGTTTCTACAGATTCGCCTGATGGAGCAGTCGTATCTTTTTGACTTTCTGTTGATCCCGGTTTCCAGATATTCACTACCAAAATGACAACAGCCAGTGCTAAAATCGCGAATGATAAAAGATTTTTATTCAATGCTGAATTTCCTCCTTATTAAAACGCTGAAAAATGATTAAGTAAATTCCGAGTGAGAAGATCAATAGATTTTCCACTGCGAGCAAATCGGAAAAAAGGCTAAGTATCAATGCTTCGAGCATCAGGAACAATATAGCATACTCAGCAGTAAGCTTAATGTTTTTAAAATAAGACAGAATGAAAATCACTAAAAGGGTGGCCTGAATCACAGCGGCGAGGAGATCCTGTGAAAAGGCAAATAACCCTGTCCAATACAGTAAAAAGAATATAAAGTACCGAGGGAGATAATCCTCTGGTTTGATGGTGCTGCCCTTTTTCCTAGTTAGCCAATATAAATAGATTGCGATTCCGATATATGCAAGAATCTGGCCCTCTGTACCGCCATTAAAGTAGACAAGGGAGAAGGGAGTATCAATGAACAGCTTGAAATTGAAAATTACATAGCTGAGCTTATAAATCGCAATGTATAGGAAGAAGCTGTTCCAATACCAATCATCGATACTCTTTTTCTCTCTGGCCCGGTAAATCAGGGCTCCGATAAAAATGGCAGCAAACGCTGCAAGCAAATCTGCTGGCAGCGTGAATCTGCCAAAAGTTATATAGTTCAAGCAACATCACCTTTTTTTGGCTGGTCTGGCGTGAACTCAATCTGATAACCGATGTCGATACTTCCGATTACAGATTGGATCATGCCGCAATTTTTCAGGACAAGTCCGGCAAGCTTTTCAGCTTGATCTTCCTTATCATTAGTATCAGTCTGAACACTTACATTGAAAATCAGCTGTTCAATTCGGTTTCCTTCTTCCGGATTCCGCTTTGCTGACACTAGTACGTCGATTCTTTTATAGTCTATTCTCTTTTTGGTGAGAATATTTGCGAGCACCGAGGTGCTGCATCCAGTTAAAGAGGATACGAACAGCTCCATAGGCCTGTAGCCCATCTCCGTATTTGGAGATATTGGCAGGAATCCATATTCAAGCTGGCCAATTAGTTTTTCATTATAATACGTAAATTCCATCACAATCGCTCCTTTTGCACGAAAACATCATTTACAGTCCAGTATGTAATCGTATTGTTAAGGAATGATTAAGAATTCCGGTGGATTGGAATCGTTATCCAAAATGTATGATTATGTCCGTCTGTATCAACGCCAATATTCCCTTGATGGGCGTCAGTGATACTTTTGGCGATGGCAAGCCCGAGTCCTGCACCATCAGCTTTTGTGCTGCGTGATTCTTCAAGCCTGAAAAATCGTTCGAAAATGAGTTCTTTCATTTCCGGATCAATGTATTTTCCTTGGTGGGAAAAAGTAATTTTGTACACCTTACCATCAGGTTGTGCAGCAATTGAAAGGTTCCCGCCAGTATCGTAATCAATGATATTCTGCAGCAGATTGGATAGGGCTTGCTTTAAGCCGTCTTCATGACCAAAAATGGGGGCATATTCTATATGCTGATTGACTGTTTCAAATTTGTTCGATAGCTTCAGCTGGAAGGCTGCCAGTGATTCTGCCATGACTTGTTTAATATCAGTTACTTCAAACTGTTTCTCAAGAAAGTAAACCTCTTTATTCCATGCGTCAAGCTCAGCAATCAGGTCGACAATCCTGGTAATCCGCTTGGATTCCTCCAAAAGAGAGCCGAACAGTTCACGGTCGCCCGGCAATACACCGTTATGAAGGGCTTCAAGATAGCCGTTAATATTCGTTAACGGAGTCCTCAATTCATGGGCGATGTCTCTTAACATTTCTTCCCGTCTAGTCTGCACAGCAGAAAGAGTTTCAGACATTGCGTTAAAATTCGTTACAAGTTCGCCCAATTCACCGCTTGCAGTGACATCTATTTTCGAAGGGATCTTGCCTTCTTTAATTTGGTTTGCGGCAAACGCCATTGTCTTCACTGGTTTCACGATCCGCTTTACTGAGAAATAATGCAAAAGCCCGGCAATGACAAATGCAATGATGCTAACTTTGAAAAGGAATGAATTCAATGTTTCAACCAGCTGCGTCCCAGTCACCTGTTGGTTATTGACAAGAAAGCAGGCATAATCTTTCACGGATATACCAGCAAGCATGATGACAAGCAGGATGACGACGCTGTTGACTGCCACAAGTTTAGATAGTAACAAATCCGCCATGCTTTTAATTCGCCGCAAACTTATACCCCATTCCTCTTACTGTTTGGATATAATCTTTGGGCGTTTTTTCTTTAATTTTTTCCCGGAGATTCTTGATATGGACGTCAATCGTCCGCTCAGTAACGGCTTTTTCGTTGTTTTCATAGATCGTGTCGAGTATTTGGGTCCTCGAAAGGATTTGACCTGGATGCTGCATGAACATATGAAGGAGCCGGAATTCAAAATTGGTCAAATCGAGTGGCTCGCCATCAACCAGTGCCTCCCCTTTTGCAGGCTTGATTGTAAGACCTGTAAAAGTCAGTTTTCCGCATCTGCTTGCCGTCCTTCTTAACACCGCTTCAATCCTGACCATCAGCTCAGCAGGGCTGAAAGGTTTTACGACATAATCATCGGCTCCAAGCTTGAAGCCATCGATCCTGCTTTTCTCAGAAGCCTTTGCAGTCAGCATAATGACAGGCATCATGCTTTCCAGGTCATTGCGAACCCAGCAGCAGATCTCCTCACCGCTTTTGCCGGGGAGCATTAGGTCAAGAATAAGGATGCATGGATCATATTTTTCAATCATTTCCTGAGCGACAATGCCGTTGTCAGACTCCAGCACCTCATAGCCTTCATTTGTCAAATAAATTTTAACAAGTGTGCGGATTTTAGGGTCATCTTCAACGACGAGAACACTTTTGCCAATCAATTCTTTCTTCACTTGTTAGGTCACTCCTTACACTGCCTGGCATCAATTGTAAGCTTTATACTCCGAATAAGCTGTAAGCAGACAGCCATGCGCTGATTTTCTGCATTTGCCCTGAAAGGACAAGGAAGCCCATTCCTACCATAATCATACCATTCACAAGTGCAAGCTTAGAAAGATACTTGTTGATCTTCTTGATCGCTTTCAAGGAATAAGAAATGACAAACGATATGATAAGGAAAGGAACGGCCATTCCAAGTGAGTAGGAAGTCAGCAGATACATTCCCTGATACAGAGTATCGGATGAACTCGCCAAAAGCAGAATGGAGGAGAGAGCAAGTCCGACACAAGGAGACCATCCGCTCGCAAACGCCATTCCTAGAAACACTGAACTGAATGCACCTTTTGGTTTAGTTTCAGATTGGACCTTTTTCTCCATCATTAGGAACTTGATATTCAGCAAGCCAGCCATCTGCAGGCCGAAAATGATGATCAGCAATCCAGCAATTTGCATCACAATTGTCCGGTAATTTGCGAAAACCTGTCCAAGGAACGATGCAGAGGCACCCATGACGATAAAGATTAAGCTAAAACCGACAATGAATCCGAATGAACGGGTAAAAAGTGTTGCACGATCCACAGCTACTTTAGATCCCTCAATCTTCCCGCCAGTCAAATGTGTTATGTAAGCAGGGAGCAGGGGGAATACGCATGGTGAGAAGAATGATAAAATTCCAGCAGTAAAAGCAAAAAATAAACCAATTTCCGTCATTATATATTTCACTCCTTTTCTGGTATCTATATTGTGATGTCTTTGTTAAGGGTTAATTAAGAGTGTTGAAAAATATACCCCTTTTGGTATTATGATGTATATTGTATAATTACTGTAGAAAACTTTCAAATTTATACTCTCACTTCACTGTTCAAGATAATTACATTTGATTGCTAGTATACTGTTTTCGGGAAAAAAATAAAACCCAGGATAGTCTCCTAGGTTTTTCATCTTTATTTTCCCTCACAATTTAAACCCTGTGTGGTATAATGCAAATTAATGCTCTAAATTTCTTCTGATTCCGAAATAAGTAAACAGGGATACAGTGGATAAAATGGCCAATGAAGCGATTTCGAATTTAACATCACGATATGTGACGGAATTATCCTTTGTAAAGTACATCAAGCCGAAAATAAATACAGATAATACTACAACGGTAATGATGACATCTAACTTTTTCATTTTATTCCCTCCAATTCTATAGTATAAAGGGGTGCGATCATATTGAATCTGGAACATTTAAAAACATTCATTGCTGCTGCTAAATATGAGAGCTTCTCCCAGGCAGGGAAGATGCTGAATCTTTCCCAACCAGCCGTCAGCCATCAAATCAGTCAGTTAGAGACTTATTATAATAAACAGTTGTTCATCAGGGCCAATCGCAAAATCAAATTATCAGACGCTGGCAAAACATTGTATGAACATGGCCAGCAGTTGATAGCATTGAATGAGAAACTGGAAAATCTTCTGGCAGAAGGGGACTCAAGTCAATCAATCAAGATTGGCTGCAGCAATACGATCGGTGAATGCCTGATCTCAAAGGTGGTCCAGGATTTCATCAAGTTGAACCCTGATATAACAAGCAACCAAATTCAGATTACCATCGGCACATCTGTGCATGTTACGGATTTACTTTATGCTTCGGATATTGACCTTGCCCTTGTCGAGGGACAAGCCGGCAGATATGACTTTATTTCTCATGAGTTCTATGATGACTTGCTCGTACTTGGTGTTTCTCCACAGCTTAGGGTAGACCCGGGAAACCAGGACCCTGCGAAGCTTGAAGAAATGACCTGGCTGATCCGTGAGCCGGGTTGTGCGATGAGGCAGGCAACGCTGGATTTATGGAAAGGCTTGGATATCCAGCCGAAATCCGTCCTTGTTTACAATAGCAACACGCTCATTAAAGAAGGTGTAAAAAATGGACTTGGTGTCGCTGTCTTTTCCAAGCTAGCAATCTGTCCTGAGATTCACTCAAGGCAGCTTATTGTCAGTCCTTTCAAAGACAGGGACCGTTTCCGCCCATTCTTTCTGTTAAGAAAAGATAAACAGTTCAAGTCCAATCTGCATGAAAGATTGTGGAACTTCATAAGAGAATTAGATGAAAATCCTAATGCTTCCTGTTAAGAAGCATTAGGATTTTTCTTTTGTCCTGCTCCAGCGCCAGAACTCTTCTTGTTATTCTTTATCCTTCTTTTGTTCAGCCAATTCCATTTCAAGCTCAGTTTGGATTGAAAGGGACTTATGCTCGTCTGTAGCAAGGTAATCGATGATTTGTTGTCTTTGTTCATCGGACATTTTTGCTCCGTTCCCAGCCATACGGTCTACAACAGAAGTCCATGCCTCTGCACCTTTACTGTTGTTCCTCATGATTCGTCCGATATCATGGCAAGTCAGGCAAGTGCCAAGGAATGCTTCTTCATTGACATTTCTGGCATCCGGGAACACAAGAGTAGAAGCTTTCTTGATTTTGTTCGCTTCTTCCTCATTGCCTTTTTGGTTAGCTAAAATTTGATCTTTTGGTACATTTGTTTTGATGGCAATTCCATTTGGATTCAAACCAACAGGTATTGTTTGTCTGAAATCCTTCTTCTTTGTCAGATCAATCTTCGTAAGAGTTTTGTCACCCCAGTTTGAACCGAACATCATGCTGCCATCAGGGCTCCAGTTGAGCCAGTGGATATTCTGCACGCCCCAGATTTTTCTTACGATCTTGTAGTTGTCTTCTGGATCGAGGACAGTCAAGAAGCCCGCGCCATTCTGGGAAGTATACCAGTATCCGTCCGGACCAAGGTAAGGGATGTTTGTTCCGGGACCTGTTTTAATAGTCTTGATAAACTTTAATTTTTTTGCATCAATGATTGAGATTGACCCATCATTACGATTTCCGGTAACCAAATCGTAAGTATCACCCATGAAGCTTACGTTAACAGGTTTCGGTATATCTCCAATTTTCTTAAGAAGCTCTTCAGTTTCTGCGTCATAGATAGCAACTTCATTGTCAGCTGTATTGGATACAGCGACAAGCTTTCCATCGTTTGACATGTCCAGTCCTGAACCAGTTCCTTTTCCGTAATCAGTCTCTGTTCTTTCCAGGTATCTCATGTCACCAGTTTCAATGTCGATGACTGTGATGAACGATTCTGCCTGTAAGCTGACGAATAGCTTTTTGCCATCAGGAGTGACATTCAAATCCCTTGGCTTTTTACCAACATCTTTGAAGACTTTTACAAGTTCAGCCTTCTCAGCATCAATCATTCCAACCGCGCCAACGCCGTTCAAAGAGGTGAAGGCATATTTGCCATCCCTTGAAAACGTCATATGCTGAGGGGCAGGGTCGCTGTCAAAGCCGGGAAAATCGATATCATGTGACTCAAGTGTCTCCATGTTGATGGCTAACACACTTGTTCCATAACGCTGAGTAGCAAAAGCCCAACTTTGGTCTTTATTTAAATGAACATGGTGGGGAGTACCCGCGCTCTGGATGTATTTTACTGGATTGCCGGTTTTGATATCAGCGATGGCAATACCGTTACTAACTTCGTTTGCAGATAGGATCCAGCCCTCGCCGTCCCAATCCATATTGGTATCCGTGTTTCCGTTCGGCTGGTCTTTCCACCAGTTAGAAGAATAGTCCTCATGGATTGTAGGAAGTTCTTTTTCGTTTTTATTATCAAGTGATGTATTTTTTACTGCAGCTTCAGAACAGGCAGTAAGTGAAATTGATAGTAGTGCGAATGCTGACAGTTTCAAGATTTTATTCATTTATGTTCTCACCTCGCTTTGGTTTTCTTTAGAACCATCCAACAAGCAGGACTAGTACAAGGGCAGTTGTTGTACCCCATGTAATCCAGACTCCTGGATGTGTAAGCCATTGTGTTTTATCATCCACACGTGAAATGCCCTGGGCAAGTCCGTATGGGCAAACCTTACAGAATGAGTTTCTTGCCTTGTAAGATAAAGCAGTATATAAGACAGCAGTTGAAGTTACAAGGAAGAAGTATTTGTTCATTTCAAAGTTAACGAGTGATTCCCAGATTGTAATCGGATTGTAAAAGTAACTTACTGTCGCGTAAGCCATGAAGATGCTTACGAACAGGGCAAGCAAAAATGTTACTGCTTTGCCTTTCTCACCTAATTTTGATTCAATCTTGTTCAAAAGCATGCTGAACGTATTGTGCGGGCATGCATACTGGCAAAACGCCCTGTACACGATCATTGAAAGTGCAAGGAAAGCCATCAGGAACAAGAATAAGAAAACGAAAAATAGATAGCCAGCTTCATAGGATAATTCAAAGCCGAATAAGAACAGCTTTGAATTGTCGATATCCATTCTGAAGCCGTTCCAGAACGGCAGAGTGAAAATAATGATGAAAAATGCCCATCTTGTTATAGTTTTACCCACGAGAATCCTCCTTTCCTTATCTATAGTCCTTTAAGTATTCGTAGACCATGTCAATTTCTTTTTCGGTATAAAGATGACCGATAGCCGGCATCGTGTTACGGCCCTTTTTGATGACATTTTTAATGTCTTCCTCAGGCATCCTGTCAGTTACCCCGCTTAGGTCAGGTGCTGCACCAGTGGCATGGCAGCTTAGGCAAGTGCCTTCAAAAATAAGTTCTCCTTTATTATCCTGTGGAGCAGCAGCAGGTTCGACTGCAAGCTTACCAGGCATGAAGATCGCATATCCGATGGCCCAGATGGCTACAACATAAAATACAGCTACCAGGAGCTTTGGCACTCTATTGTGTTCAATTTTAATATCAGAGACAATATCCGCCTCTTTGCTATCATGTTGCTGATATTCTTTTTTCATTTTTTACACCTGCCTTTAAAATGCTGTTTTAGAAAATCATTACCTTAAACCGCGGGGTTTAAGGTAATGGTTATGAAAATGAGGCTTAGTTAGAGTTAGATTTTGCGTCGTTCAATTCTTTCTTGTATTCTTCCAATCTTTCTTCTGTTGGCTTGAGGCTCATCAAGTATGCGACAAGATCATCAAGCTCCTGGTTGGATAGATAATCGAAAGAAGGCATGATTGTTCCAGGGCTTGTTGATTGAGGATCAATCAAGTGCTGGCGCTGCCAGTCTTCGTTATATTTCAAGCCGACCCACATCAAGTCAGGGCCTGTACGGTTAGAGCCCAAGAGATGAGGTAAATCATATTTGTAGTCGCCGCCCTTAGTTACAGGACCAAGGTTTTGGTTCGTATCAGCAGGCAATGCTCTTACAAATTGTGTGTGGCAAGTCTGGCAGCCGTTCTGGACATAAATTTCTCTTCCTCTTGCTTCAGCAGAATCCTCTGGATAGTTGCGGAGCTCACCGCTCGCAGTCGCAGAGTTGATTTCCTGATCGAAGAGGGGAAGGATGACCGTTCCGGCTACACCGAAAGTCCATAGAATTAAAGCAACGATTAATACAGCTGATGGTTTACGTTCCAACGTGTTCCCTCCTCATTAAGCAGTAGCAGCTTGCTGCTGTGCTTGCTGTTTTTTCTCAAGTTTTGCAAGTTTAATAGTTTTATACATGTTCCATGCCAGGAAGAATTGAGCTACATACATCATTGTTCCACCGATTGCGCGGCCTTGTACGTATGGTTCCATCATCAATACAGTCTGCAGGAATGGAACGCCTTCAATCCATGCGAATCCTTGGACAACACCAGCGATCCACAATGAGAATGCGAATACTAAGAAACCGACAGTAGAGAACCAGAAGTGTGCTTCCATTGCTCTCTTGCTGAACATTTCGCGTCCAACGATTTTAGGCAGGATGTAGTAGATTGCTGCGAAAGATGTGAAAGAGAACGCACCGAATGGTCCCATATGTGCATGCCCGACAGTCCAGTGAGTGAACTTAATGACTGAACTTACAGATGGAAGGGCTTGCAAAGGTCCTTGGAGACATGCGAATAGGTAAAAAATCGTACCCGCAACTGTGAAACGTAGCGGTACACTCGTTCTTGTTTGTGACCAAGAACCTTTCATCGTTCCCCAGAAGTTGGCTAGAACTGCCCAAACTGGGATCAAAAGAACAATTGAAGGAATAACTCCAGCTTTAGAAATCCATCCTGGGATCGGTCCATTCATCAAGTGGTGAGGACCATTCCAAACATAGAAAGTAGCGATTGCCCAGAAACCAATCATGGATAACTGGTGGCTGTATAGCGGACGTCCAGTCAATTTAGGCAGCAGGTAATAAATTTGTCCAACACCGACTGTTGTCATCCAAAGGCCGATTGCATTATGGCCTAGGAACCAGCCCATTAGACCTTGCTGTACCCCGCTTGGAATCCATTGTGCCGGGAAGTTACCGACAATCCAAGTCAATGGCAGCCATAGCAATGATCCAAGGAAATACCAAAGGCTGACATAAAGCATTTTTTCCTTACGGCGTCCAACTGTCTTGAAAAGGTTATAAGCAACAAGTCCAATTGCGACAAGAAGCTGAACGTCTACCCATAATGGGAATTCTCCGTATTCGATGACCTCGGTTTGGCCAAGCAGCAATGCGAAGAACCCTTCCAAAATAACAATGTTATAAAATACTAATGAAAAATTACCAAGCTTTTCACTAAAAACCTTTGTCTTAGCAAGCTTAGGAATCATGTAGAACATTGATCCTACATAGGCCATTGATAACCACGCGTAAATGACGAGCATTACGTGTGCCGAGCGAACATGCCCGTAAGTGAACCAGCGATTGTTCAACAATTCTGGCCAGATTTGTTTTGTTGCAGTAAGAAGTCCCATGCTCATGCCGATGATGATCCAGAAGACAGCAGCGATGAACCAGTTCTTGGAAGAACTCCATTTTTCGTCTGTAAACATTTTGACACTCCCTTGTTCATAAAATAAACACAAATATTTCACAATTTCTTCACAATCTGCTATGTTACATGATACATCCCTTACAGAAATAAAGTTATTCAAGTTTTTTATAGTATTATCCAATTGTTTTATACTTGCTGTATAACTGGAAAAAACCCGCGTTAATTTACAACTTTTCCAAAAAAAAACAGAGCGAAAAGATTTCGCTCTGTCAGGGGATTATTTAATTTTGTTCTTCTTTTTTATTATTCTTTTTGCGCAGTGTATCTAGGACGAAGATAATCAGGATAGGGACTCCAATATAATAAAGAAAATCGAAGTAAAAACCCAGGGATTCATGTTCCATTTGTTTACCTCCCAAATTAATTTGAACACATTGTAATCCCAAAGTTTTTTTTTTACAACCCCTAGAATATACTCTGGACGGTTTCCGGGATTTCTGTTAGAGTAATTCGATAGTATAGGATTTTTAACGATAGGGAGGTGTAAAAATGGCACCAGGAGCTTGGATTTTACTATTGGTTATGATTGCCTTCACTGCGTCTGCGGGAATCATCTGGGCTTGGAGCAAGAAAAACGGGCTTTACGATGAAAGTGTAAAATATAGGATGCTTGATGAAGATTAATCAAGCCTGGATCACAATCTTTACAATCTGCTAATTATAAAGATTTATCTGTCCAGGCTTCTTATTTCTTTTTCTTATTCCACTATTATTTCTTCTAATTGATTCTGCCTTACTTCTTAGTATATTCACTGCATTATTTCTCCTTATCTTTATTTCAGAAAACTTTTTTCTTCTATATAAAATGTCATCAGTGCATTTTCTTCTTTCAACATTTCCTGCTGTTCATACTCAAATCAAAATTCACATTACAAGCAACAATTCTTAAAAGGAACATATCATAATAAGATCCGCGTAAAATCACTGTTTTTTTACAATATAAAGCTTAAAAAATAAAAAGTCATAAAAAATTCATAATTACGGTTGACAAAGGTAATAATCTTTCGTAATATATACCCTGTAAGGTATTTAACAACGTAATCACGTTAGAAAAGATATAATATTTTTTTGTAGTTATAAATACCCGTTACCGTAATTAACGAGGGGGAGAGAGATAATGGGAGAACAAAAGAAAACAACAATTATTTTATTCAGTGGGGATTATGACAAAGTCATGGCTGCTTATATCATTGCTAATGGTGCTGCTGCCTATGATCATGAAGTGACAATCTTTCACACATTTTGGGGCTTGAACGCTTTAAGAAAAGATGAACCAATCCAGGCTGACAAAGGCTTTATTGAGAAGATGTTTGCTAAGATGATGCCAAGAGGCGCGAACAAATTGGGATTATCAAAAATGAACTTTGCAGGTTTTGGACCAAAAATGATCAAGGATGTAATGAAGAAGCACAATGCAATGCCGCTTCCAGACTTGATTGACATGGCAAAAGAACAGGATGTTAAGCTTGTTGCATGTCAAATGACAGTAGACTTATTTGGTCTTTCGCAAGAAGAAATCATGGAAGGCGTAGAGTTTGCTGGAGTAGCAGCTTACCTTGCTGATGCAGAAGACGGTAACGTCAACCTGTTCATCTAATAGAAACTTTTAATTGGAGGTCTACAAATGGAATCTGTAAAAACAAATTTCACAGTCGACGCAAAAGGGCTTGCATGCCCAATGCCGATTGTCAGAACTAAAAAAGCAATCAACAATTTAAATCCAGGCGAGGTTTTAGAAGTGCTCGCAACGGATAAAGGTTCTAGAGCAGATATCCAGGCTTGGTCTAAAAGCTCTGGCAACCAATACCTTGGAACGATAGAAGAAGGCGATGTCCTTAAGCACTATATCCGCAAAGGCGGTTCAGGTGAAGAACAGGAAGAAACAAAATATCCAAACATTGTTTCAAACGACGATGTTGTAAAAAAGCTTGAAGCAAATGAGGATGTTGTTGTCCTTGACGTAAGGGAACCGGCTGAATATGCTTTCGGACATATTCCAAATGCAGTATCTATTCCTTTTGGGGACCTTGAAAATCGTATCGCTGAACTAGATAAGTCCAAAACAATTCTGGTAGTTTGCCGTACAGGCAACAGAAGTGACATGGCATCCCAGGCACTTTCAAGCAAAGGCTTCGAAAACGTTTGGAATGTCGTCCCTGGAATGTCAGAGTGGAATGGACCAACTGAATCAAAATTAAACTAATTTTTTTTGATAAAAATATACCTATGGAGGTAAATTCGAATATGAAAGCAATGACGTCTAAAGAAGTAACTAAAAAAGTATTCAATAAAGAACCATTTTTCATCCTTGATGTCCGCAACGAGAGCGACTTCAACGACTGGAAAATCGAAGGCGAAAACTTCGAATACCTTAACATTCCTTACTTCGATCTTCTTGATGGAGTAGAAGAAATCCTTGATAAAGTACCAACTGATAAAGAAGTTCTTGTTGTATGTGCAAAAGAAGGTTCATCAGTAATGGTTGCTGAAATGCTTGAGGAAGCAGGCCGTGAAGTATCTTATCTTCAAGGCGGAATGAAAGCATGGAGCGAACACCTTGAGCCAGTCAAGGTTGGCGATCTTAAGGATGGCGGAGCAATGTACCAGTTCGTCCGAATTGGTAAAGGCTGCCTATCTTACGCAGTTGTTTCAAATGGTGAGGCTGCTTTGATCGACGCGACAAGAATGACTGATGTGTATCTTGATTTTGCTAAAGAGCTTGGCGTTGAAATCAAGCATGTATTCGATACACACCTGCACGCAGACCACATTTCCGGCGGCAGAAAAATTGCAGAAGCAACAGGTGCAACATACTGGCTGCCTCCAAAAGACGCTGATGAAGTAACATTCAACTATCAGCCTCTTGAAGATGGCAACCTTGTAAAAATTGGTGAAACAAACATCGACATCAATGCTCTTTACACACCAGGCCACACAATCGGTTCTACTTCTTTTGTAGTAGATGAAAAATATCTTCTTTCTGGGGATATACTATTCATTGACTCAATTGGACGCCCTGACCTGGCTGGTAAAGCAGAAGACTGGGTAACAGATCTGAGAAACTCTCTGTACACTCGTTACAAGCAGCTTTCTGATGAGCTAGTCGTTCTTCCAGCACACTTCATGATTATCGAAGAGTTGAATGAAGATGGCAGCGTATCTGAAAAATTAGGTACACTTTTCGCGAAAAATCACGGATTGAACATCGAAGACGAAGCAGAGTTCCGCAGACTTGTAACTGAGAATCTGCCACCGCAGCCAAATGCATACCAGGAAATTCGTGAAACAAACATGGGTAAAATCAACCCAGACGACGAAAAGCAAAGAGAAATGGAAATCGGACCAAACCGCTGTGCGGTAAGATAAATCTGATAAGGGAGCTTTGCTCCCTGATCGCTTTCGAATAAACAATTTTTCATACAACCAAGGAGGATTTTAACATGAACGTAGCAAAAGTATTAGACGCAAAAGGACTAGCTTGTCCAATGCCAATCGTAAAAACGAAGAAGGCAATCACTGACCTTCAATCTGGAGAAGTACTAGAAATCCATACAACTGATAAAGGCGCTGTAAAAGATCTAGCAGCATGGGCACAATCCACTGGTAACGAACTTCTGAATCATGAAGAAGAAAACGGTGTGTTCAAGTTCTGGATGAAGAAGGCGTAATTGAACGAAAGGGGAGCTCGTCTCCCTTTTCTTTTGCATTTTCATAGGATTTTTGTGGCTAGGAATGTGCCTGATAACAGGCCTGTTTTTAAAGTTTGTTAAATAAGGAGGAAGCCTGATGGATTTAACTTATCTTATCGTCATATTTTTAATTGGTTTTATCGGGTCTTATATTTCCGGGATGGTTGGAATTGGCGGTTCAATCATTAAATACCCAATGTTATTATATATACCGCCATTGTTCGGCATCGCAGCATTCAGTGCCCATGAGGTTTCAGGAATCAGTGCGGTCCAGGTATTCTTCGCCACAATCGGTGGTGTCTGGGCATACCGTAAAGGTGGATACTTAAACAAGACATTGATTATTTACATGGGTTCCAGCATCCTGGTCGGTTCACTAATCGGAAGCTACGGTTCCCGCTTCATGTCAGAAGGCGGAATCAACCTTGTTTACGGTATCCTCGCCTTGATTGCAGCTGTTATGATGTTTGTTCCGAAAAAGGGCGTGGATGATATCCCGCTAGACCAGGTAACTTTCAATAAATGGCTGGCAGCATTTTTCGCATTTATCGTTGGGATTGGAGCAGGTATCGTAGGTGCGGCTGGTGCATTCTTGCTAGTGCCGATCATGTTAGTCGTGCTGAAGATTCCTACTCGAATGACAATCGCCACATCACTTGCCATCACTTTCATTTCTTCAATTGGATCCACAGTAGGTAAGCTTGCCACCGGCCAGGTAGAATTCTGGCCAGCATTGATCATGGTTGTAGCGAGTCTGATCGCTTCACCACTCGGTGCAAACGCAGGTAAGAAAGTAAATACGAAGATCCTTCAGTACATCCTTGCAGTATTGATTTTGGGTACCGCGATTAAGATTTGGATGGATATTCTATAATTTAAACAAGACTTCGCTGCCGCGGAGTCTTTTTTTTTGGAGATAAAAGCTGGGAAGTCTATAGCCGTCAAGAAAACATCGTTATTGTGACAGGTTTCAGGTGCAGAGCCTCAAAGCTGTCAAGAATCCGTTGTTATTGTGACAGGTTTCAGGTGCAGAGCCCCAAAGCTGTCAAGAATCCGAGGTTATTATGACAGGTTTCAAGTGCAGAGCCCCAAAGCTGTCAAGAAAGCGACGTTATTAAGACAGGTTTCAAGTGGAGAGCCCCAAAGCTGTCAAGAAAGCGACGTTATTTTGACAGGTTTCAAGTGGAGAGCCCCAAAGCTGTCAAGAAAGCATCGTTATTATGACAGGTTTCAAGTGGAGAGCCCCAAAGCTGTCAAGAATCCGCCGTTATTGTGACAGGTTTCAAGTGGAGAGCCCCAAAGCTGTCAAGAAAGCGACGTTATTAAGACAGGTTTCAAGTGCAGAGCCCCAAAGCTGTCAAGAAAACATCGTTATTATGACAGGTTTGGAGGAAAAGCATGAAAAGCAGTCAGAACCTGATGCAACTTCGGACAGGTTTGGAGGAAAAGCAAGAAAAGCTGTCAGAAGATGATCCAACTTCAGACAGGTTCGAAGGAAAAGCAAGAAAAGCTGTCAGAACCTGATCCAACTTCGGACAGGTTTGGAGAAAAAGCTGGAGAATCTGTCCGAGCTTTGGGTGACTTCCGACAGAATCATGAGGCTGAACCAGAGTTTGATCCGAACCATTCATAAAGAGTTAACCAGTTTAAAACTATTATTTGGTTTATTATGGTAATATAGCTATTTTTATAGTGAATCTTAAAAAGTTAAGCCTTTCGACTTACGTAAAAAACTATCAAACAATACTTTATCACTATTTAGAATATACTGAATATTTTATATTATTTAGGAAATAGAAATATTCTAATAGGGAGTGAATGAATTGTTAAAAGTCCTTTCAACTTCAGCGCTTTCTCTTGCATTAGCAGGAAGCGCGGTGTTTGCAGGAGTCAGCCAAACTGATTCCGCAGTAAAGCCACAAAGTAAATATGAATTAAGCCTTGCGCACCATGTAGGTGCCGCACCAGAGTTAGTAGATAGAGCAAAGGAATTAGGAATTGATATTTCTAAGGTGGATCCTGCTGAAAAGGCCGCACAAAATGGATCGAAATTCCAGCAGCCTGGCGATAATCATGTCGCTTACAAGGAAGCAACAGGCGATGTTCCAGTGCTCGTATTGCTTGCTAAATATCCTGATGGCGATGAGCCGATTGGGGACATGCCAGGACAAGTGCCTGCTGAGTATTATGAGGATCTGATTTTCGGTACTGAGTACAATCCTTATGAGTTGAAGCAGTTCAAGCAATTCGATGGTCCAGATGTACCGAAGAATCGTACGATGCAAAATGCTTACAAGGAATCAAGTTATGGAAAGGTTAACCTTGTCCGTAAAGAAAATACTGACTTCGCTTGGGTAGAGATGCCTAGAGGTGCATCATATTATTTGGATCAGGAAGGTAAGTACGCAGAAAGCGGTAAATACGTTCTTGGAAATGAAAACGGCGATGCACATACTGGTGAATTCATTCGTGACCTTTTAAAGGCAGCGGACGACCAGGTTGATTTCTCGCAGTATGCAGAAAATGGTCAAGTGCCGAATATCTTTGTCGTTCACGAAGGAACAGGAGCGGAATTCAGCCGCGATCCTGCTCAATTCTGGTCTCACAAATGGAGCCTGTTAAGTGCTCTATTCTATGGAAAGTACTATGAAACTGGGAAGCCTGCTCCACAGCATGAGGGTATCAGCCAGTCAGCATGGATTGATAGAACGATTAAAGAAGACATGACTTACGATGGCGTAGTCGTGAACAACTACAACATCCAACCTGGTATCGGCGGTAACGTAGCTGGTTTCGATGCAGCAACTAACTCATACAAAGAAGAAGCAAAAACTGGTCCTTTCCCTGCTCAAACTGGGGTTTATGCACACGAGTTTGGACATGCTCTAGGTCTTCCGGATTTCTATGACACTGTTTATTCATCTGAAGGTGTTGGTAACTACTCCATGATGGCAGGCGGTTCTTGGATGCGCTATCCAGATGCAGCTGTGTACGGCGGAAACTCACCAACACACTTTGATCCGTTCTCAAAGATTTTCCTTGGATGGGTAAATCCTGTTGAAGTTAAGCCAGAGGATGGAGTTCAAACAATCACATTGCCTCCGGTTAACAAAGCAAACGCAGACAATGCGATTGTGAAGATGGAAGTTCCAGGATCAAATGGAACAGAATACTTCCTGTTCGAAAACGTCCAGCAGGATGGATTTAACCAGGGCTTAATCCGCCAGGGCAAAGACTCTAAAGGGTTACTTGCTTGGCATGTCGATGAAAATGTCATTAACCTTTACCAAACTGCTGGCTTCCGTCCGAACAACGTGGAAAACTGGATGAACAAGCGCTTCCAGTTCAACCAGTCACAGACTGCAAGCAATGGTGATGTCGTGACTCACTACGGGTTGTCTGTCCTTCAAGCAGATGGCTTGTATGATCTAGAGAAGAACGTAAACCGCGGCGATGCTGCTGACTTCTTCAAGACTGGCAGCAAAATCACTCCAGTAAGCGGTAACGTTCACACAGGTTCTTACTACTTCTGGAAAGGCTTTAGCGAAACACCTGCTGACTCTGGAATCCATGTGACTGGCATTACCGAAAATGCAGATGGATCTATCACGGCTAAGTTCTTCTATAACTTTAATTCTAGTGTGAAGTAAATACGAAAAAACTGAGCATGGATTAAATTCCCGCTCAGTTTTTTTCATTTTTAAAAGGTACAAAAACATTCAAATGTCCAGGAAGGACTTTGGCCTTGAAAGGCAATGGGTCGCCTTCTTCACCGTCGATGTTCACCACATGCTGTTTATCAGAGGTTACTTTAAGGAAGGAAGTCCGAATATATTCTACTTCCTCACTTTCCTCCAATTCACCCTTCATAAGCGATGGGATCAGTGAAGCAATTTTCGGGATAGATATCTTTTTAATAATGAAAGCATGAAACTTGCCATCATTTACGCTGGCATTGGGAGCAAGGGCCTCGAACCCGCCAACAGAATTCGTAAGCGCAGCAAGCAGTAGGAAAGTTTGACCTTCCCATTTACCGTTATCGTGTTCGACGTTTATATCGATTGCCTCTCCATTTAGGAACGATTTTGCTCCCTCCATAAAATAGGCCAGTGAACCAAGTCTTGTTTTTAGTTCAGGGCTTACACTGTAAGAAGCCTCTGCAATCCCACCTACTGCTATAACATTAGCGAAATAATGCTCATTGATTTTACCTATATCAACAGGCTGGAAGTTTTGCTCATCCAGAATCGAAATAGCTTCATAGGGATCCAGGGGAATATTCAGTGCCCTGGCAAAATCATTGACCGTACCAAGTGGGATGATGCCGAGAGCAGGTCTATGGGCTTGTTCAGCTACTCCATTTATGGCCTCGTTGATTGTCCCGTCACCGCCCATGGCAATGACCGCATCGTATAAAGCAATGCAGGCTTCGGTAGCGAATGCGGCAGCATCGCCTTCTTTCTCGGTTCTTCGAATATCTATATCATCGTATTTCTCCCTTAAGGTTTCCGCTATTTTTTCAGCATAGTCAGTCGCTTTTTCTTTTCCTGACGATGGATTCAATATAATCATGGCTTTCATCCGATAACCTCCCAAAAAATCTAATCTCAAAAACAAACATATAACAACCCTATTATTTACCTTTAAATGAATGACTATAAACTGCGTTCACTTGAGCGGAAATCGCAAATATACCCAAAATGAAAAACCAAGAAAAACGGCGATTCAGTAAGAAATACTATGATTTGGCATCAATATTGGATTAAATTGAGTAAAAAGAGTCATTTTTGGCGTCCTTTACATGTTTACAATAGTATGTCGCAGGAGTATGATTACAACAGTTTCAGATTTCTGAACAAAATTTAATGAGTTTCATATTTCTAAATCGCTGAATCCGATAGGAGCGGGGGAACCAACTTTGTGGATGAAATCCACTAGGGGTGAGGCCTGAATGATAGGCGGGGCTATTCTGAGCCCTAATCCGACAGCTAACTCCGTAAGCGTTGCAGAAGAGGAAGATGAAGCTTGTGTGACAAGTATGTACAAAAGTCCACAAGGCTGCTATCTTTTAGCCTCTGGGGGCTTTTTTGTTTTGCATGGATTAGGTACCCACAATATAAGAATCCAGCGAAAAGCAAAGTCTCCCATCGAAATATTAAACTCATATTTTCCTCATACTAAGGAAAGAAGGAAGACCTTGAATCGGTTGACAATGACTGGTAAAATATTCGGTGCATTTTAACAGGATGTCATTCCAAGGACAGCATGTTTAAATATATTTAATTACCAAGACAATGTTCGCGGGCCGGGTTGTTTGATAGCACTGGCATTTACAGAAAAAAAGAAAAGTGGATCCAGCTGGAAAAGTGATGATTGGGTAGGAGGATGTTTTTATGGCAAAACAATACGCAGTAATCGGCATGGGCCGTTTCGGTTCAAGTGTAGCGACGACTTTATACAATGAAGGAGTCGAAGTGCTGGCGATTGATAAGAGTGAACAACATATCGAGGACTATAAGGAGTTTGTAACCCATGCGGTAATCGGTGACTCAACGGACGAGCAAACATTGAAGGCAGTAGGAATCAGGAACTTTGATACTGTCATTGTGGCGATTGGTGACGACATCCAGGCAAGTATTCTCACCGTTCTGATTTTGAAAGAAATGGGAGTTTCAAATGTCGTTGCCAAGGCTCTTAACAAACACCATGCACAAGTATTGTTCAAGGTTGGCGCTGATAAAGTCATTTTCCCGGAAAGGGATATGGGGGAAAGAGTCGCCCACCAGCTGATGGCTTCACCCAATGTATTGAACTTTATTGAGCTTTCCGATGATTATAGTATTGAGGAAATCAAGCTTCCTATCAGCATGGCTGGCAAAAACTTGATTGAAATCAACCTGCGTGCCAAATACAATATCACAGTAATCGGCGTGAAAACTGCCAACAAGGTCGACATCTCACCAGATCCAGAGAAAACCCTGAGAGCAGAGGATATCCTTATTGTCCTTGGCGAAAATGGCGACTTGAACAGGTTCACGAAAATTAAATAATGTTAATCGAAGCAGGCTGTATTGCACAGTCTGCTTTTTCTATCCATTAGAAGTTAGAAAATTAACAAAAGATAGACTTTCTGCATATTTGTAAACAAAAAATCGCTATGGTCGATGAAATACATATAAATTTTTAAAAGGGAGCAGGACATCTAGATGAGACGAATTATGAATATGCTTGTAATCTTATTTTTACTGATAGGCACCCTTGCTGGGTGTGCAAACTCGGAGCTCAAGGCGAAAGAAAGGGTCAAAATCGGCATTATGTTGTCTGACGTCGGACTTGGAGACCAATCTTTCAGTGATGCAGCTTTTGCCGGACTGGTAAAAGCGCGAGACGAGCTCGATATTCTTTTTGATTACAGAGAGCTTCAGTCTGTAGGCACCTATGAAAAAGGGTTCACCGAGCTTGTAGAAGAAGGAAATGATATTGTCATTGGATTGGGTTTCATGGTCCTTGAGGATCTTGAGAAGGTCGCAAAAAAGTATCCAGAACAGAAATTTATCCTGGTTGATTCAGTATCACAATTGGATAATATTACTTCCATTACTTTTAAAGAAGAACAGGGCAGTTTCCTCGCGGGTGCTGTAGCCGGAATGGCTTCAAAGTCAAATATCGTTGGATTTGTTGGCGGAGCCGATGTTCCACTGATTCACAAGTTCAAAGATGGGTTTGAACAGGGAGTAAAGGCTGTGAATCCGGAAGCAGAGGTAAAGGTGGCATACGCGAATGATTTTGGCAATGCAGAGCTTGGAGGAAAGATTGCTTCAGGAATGATTGATGAAGGTGCGGATGTTCTCTATGCTGCAGCGGGTTTTACTGGTGTCGGTGTATTGAAGGAAGCGCAATCCAAGAAAAAGTTTGCGATTGGTGTGGATAGTGATCAGTACTTTTTTGCTGAAAAAGCCATCATTACCTCGATGTTGAAAAATGTCGATGTCGCGCTTTATGAAACAGTCAAGGAGTTCCAGGCGGAAAATAAGCTTAAAGCAAAGCAGATTGAGCTTGGAATAAACGAAAAAGGTGTTGGGCTTGCGCCAATCAGGGTGATCAAGCTGACTCCGGAACAGGAAAAAAGCTTAGAAGACCTGCAATCTAAACTATCAAGTAACGAGCTTTCAATACAGCTAGATTAACAAGTTGCAACTGGGGGAGCCAACATGACAATTAAAAAGAAATTACTGCTTAACTTATTACTCGCGATTGGGTTATCGATTGTGATGATCTCATTCATTATTTACAGAATGCTGATGGTCCAGGCATCGAACCAAGATTACGTACAGGTATTGTTGACGGTGCAGAATCTTCAGTCTGAGACATCTGCAACGAAGCAATCTCTTAGCAATTTTTCGTTCAATCCAACCGAGGGAAACAGGCAGGATGCTCTGACGAAAATGGAGAAGACCTCTCAGGTTTTTACGGAGACAAAAGGCTTGATTCAGCAGGAAGATAGCAAAAAAGTTTTGGACAAGTCTTTTGAAAAGTTCACTGCCCTGGAGGGTGAAGCCAAAACAGCGCTTGATGAGAAAAATAGTGCCGAAGTGAAGCGCCAGTCACTGCGCAGTGAAGGAGTCCTGAATGACCTTCACCTGCTGAATATACAGGTCAATGAATATTACGATTTTCTGCAAGAGGACTTGAAAAATCAGATTCAATTCATTATATTCTCAGCGATTATAGGCAGTATCCTGCTTGTGGTGGTAGCTGGGGGAATTGGGATCAGGCTGACGAGTACAATCACCAAACCATTGAAACAGATTGCTATTAATGCACAAGAAATCGCCAAAGGGAACTTGATGATCGAAAAAGTTCCTTATAAACACAAAGACGAGCTGGGAACCTTGAATGAGTCATTTGATTTGATGGCGGCACAATTGACATCCTTGCTGCAAAAGGTGAATATGGCGAGCAGGGAAGTAGAGGATTTCGCAGCGGAAATTGAACAGGAAAATATCGCGCTGACGGAAATCTGCAATCAAGTAGCAGTATCAACGGATGAGCTTTCTGCAGGAGCACAAACCGTTTCAGAGGATTTACAGCAATCAGTTGAGCTAATTGATGATATGGATAAAGAATTTATGCTTAACCTGGACCACACCCAGGAATCGTCCTCTTACAGCAAGGAAGCTGTTGAAGCAATTGGCGAAGGAAGAAAGGCAATCGAAGGACAAAAAGCCTTAATTTCGGAAAACAAATTGGCTTCACAGTCCATCCAGACAGCAACTGACCATTTCGTAGGCTATGCAGCAAAAATAGAAGATATGGCCGCATCCGTTTCGGCAATCGCTGCTCAAACGAATTTGCTCGCTTTAAATGCTGCCATCGAAGCAGCAAGGGCAGGCGAGGCTGGAAAAGGTTTCGCGGTTGTCGCCGCAGAGGTCAGAAAGCTGGCGGAAGAATCAAATAATGCCACTACGCAAATCTTTGATATGGTTAACTTGCTGAAAAAGGGTCTTGATGAGATAGGAGAAGCAGTGAACAAAGGTGGTGCCATCGCGGACTGGCAGATGGAGTCAATGAATGTAACAATGAGTGCATTTGGGAATATCGAGTTGAAAGTTACCGGCATTTCGGAAAAAGTTTCTCAACTTGTTAAAGGGATGGAGGCTTCAAAAGAACTGGGAGCCAAGGTCCTCCATAATGTCGAATCCATCAGTGCAGTCGTCGAGGAGACAGCAGCAGGCAGCGAGGAAATCTCAGCTTCCACCACTGAACAATTATCGGCATTCGGCAACCTGTCGAAAAAGGTTACTGACTTGAGAAAGCTGACGAATGAGTTGAATGATTCTGTTTCGATTTTTAAGTTTAATAGATAATTTGTGAGTATCATGGCTTTAGGGCTGTGGTACTTTTTTTATACGAAGAGCTATTCGGATGGCTGCTGAATTGCGACTTGGTCGAAATAATCGTGAATGTGGTCGAATTAATTGAAAAAGTGGTCGAATTAATTCAAAAAGTGGTCGAAAAAATTTCAAATTCGCCAATATATTGCCTCGCGAAGGGAACAGGAACATTTACATAGAGAGAATTACGATAATAGATGCCACCGTCGGTAAATTAACTTGAATTTGACATGCAGGATCGAATATATGAGTCTATAATAAAATAAAAGCAATAAGATTTATAGAAAGAGACTGCTTTAGGCACTATTAACAGAAGAGAAGGTGAAGTTTTGAAACAAAGAGATTTATTCTTAGCGTTTTTTCGCGTCGGAATCCTCGGCTATGGCGGCGGCCCGTCTTCGATTCCGCTTGTACATAAGGAAGTGGTAGAAAAATATAAATGGATGGATTCTGATGAGTTCGGGGATGTCCTTGCCTTAGGAAATGCGCTGCCAGGACCAATTGCCACAAAAATGGCGGGCTACATTGGCTATCGTGTAGGAGGATACCTGGGTATGATCAATGCTCTTGCAGCGACGATGATCCCGGCGATCGTCCTGATGATCGTGCTGCTGACCGGCCTGAACTCATACAAAGATGAGCCATGGGTGAAAGGAATGGCGGAGGCTGTTGTTCCAGTAGTTGCAGTCATGCTCGCTGTCCTGACATGGGATTTCATCAAGAAGTCAGGTAAATCAAAGCTTGGATGGGCCTGGACAGCTGTAGCGCTTATTGGCAGTCTGATCCTGCTTCAATTCTTGAATCTGCATCCCGCTATCTTAATTTTTGTTTTGCTGCTGAGTGCCTTGCTGAAAAAAGACTCTGCTCCTGCTGAAAATAAACAAAGAGGAGGGGAGCAGCCATGATTTACTTCCATATATTTTTGGCCTTTTTCATTCCGGGGATTTTAGGATATGGCGGTGGACCTGCCTCCATTCCGTTAATCGAAAATGAAGTTGTTGACCGTTATGAATGGATGTCAGTCAACGAATTCAGTGAAGTGCTGGCGATGGGGAACGCCCTGCCAGGACCGATTGCAACCAAGATGGCCGGCTATATTGGATATGCAGAAGGCGGAATTCTAGGTGCAATAGTTGGAGTATTTGCCACGGTGGCACCATCCTTAATTCTAATGATCAGCTTGCTCGGATTACTGATGAAATACAAAGATTCCCCGCGTGTCAAAAGGCTCACTATCGTCGTCCGCCCAGTCATTGCCGTCCTTTTAGGAGTCATGACCTATGATTTCTTTTTCTCTTCCTATGAGGGGGTCGGTATGATGCAGACGATTCTGATTGGCGGAATCAGCTTCATCCTGATGGAAAAATTAAAAGTCCACCCTGCCTATGTCATCGCAGGATCCCTTGTTTACGGCGCCCTTGTTTTATCATAAACAAGGGTTTTTCTTTTTTAAAATAAGGATGTTTTCGTAAAGCTTGTTGTTAAAATCTTAAAGCCGATTTTAACGTATTGTATACCCATTTTGCAGGTCGGTATTAAGTTTGCATGCTCTTTTCTCATGAGAAGCGACAACTTTATGAAGGTATATGGTGATTAAAGCCAATTTTGTGCTCGATAGCAACAAAGTTTGAGAAAAGAGCCTTAAATAAAAAAACATTTCCTTACTCCCTCAATCATGTAAGCGGTATCACTATAGAATCTCCGAAAAAACTTTATTGACAAATAAATCAGATAGTCTTAATATTTCAATTATCGAATTAATTTAATAAGAAACTTATCAAGAGAGACTGAGGGATTAGGCCCTGTGACGTCCGGCAACCTCCTTTTTGGGAAAGGTGCCACTTCCTACAGAATGATCCATTCTGGAAGATAAGTCGTATAGATGTTTACGATGCCTCTTTCTATGAATGAAAGGGGCTTTTTTATTTTTAGCTTTGTTAAACTGGGCTGTTGATTTTCGTTCCAGGCGCTTCGCTATCCGCGGACAGTCGGGGAGCCTCCTCGGCGCTTAAGCGCCTGCGGGGTCTCCCCATGACTTGCTCATCCCGCAGGAGTCTTCGCGCCTTCCACTACAATCAACAGGGTGTAAAATATCAACATTGAGCTAAAACAGAGCCTTATTTTTAAAAAAACGGGGGTGCGAAGGATGATTGAAGTGAAAGACCTGGTCAAGATATACGAAACGAAAAAAGGGTCAGTTACTGGTGTTGACCATGTTTCATTATCCGTGAAGAAGGGAGAAATCTACGGGATAGTCGGATACAGCGGGGCGGGGAAAAGTTCTTTGATACGATGCCTGAACCTCCTTGAAAAACCGACATCCGGAGAGATACATATTGACGGTGTAGAGCTTACTTCTTTGAGCAAGGGTGAACTTAGAAAAGCGCGCTTGAAAATCGGAATGATCTTTCAGCATTTCCATCTTGTAAGCGCAAAGACAGTGAGTGAGAACATTGCATTTGCCTTGAAAGCGGCCGGAATTCCGAAAGCAACAATTCAAGAGAGAGTAACTGAGCTTCTGGATATGGTAGGCCTTTCTGATAAAAAGGATGTCTATCCGGCACAATTGTCGGGCGGACAGAAGCAGCGTGTCGGCATCGCCAGGGCACTTGCGAATAATCCATCAGTGCTCTTGTGTGATGAAGCTACTTCCGCTCTGGATCCGAGCACGACAAAATCTATACTAACCCTACTTAAAAAGATTAATAGTGAATTGGGGATCACGATTGTCCTTATCACCCATGAGATGGAAGTCGTTAAGACGATTTGCGACAGGATGGCTGTTATGCAGGATGGAAAAATCATCGAAGAAGGGAATGTATACGAAGTCTTCGCGAATCCGAAACAACTGCTCACAAAGGACTTCGTCAACTCAATCCTTCAATTCGAACTGCCGGAAAGATTGCTTGAGGAGCGTCAAGGAAAGCTGATCAAGATTTATTTTCAGGGGGAGATTGCCGAGCAGGGAGTCATATCTGATGTATTCCAGACCTTTAAGGTTCGTGGCAATATCCTCCACGGGAAGATCGAATATATTCAGGATATTCCATTGGGGATTTTCATCATGGAGGTCTCAGGAGACGAGGTGGAGATCGACCGGGCGATAGCCTACATTGCGGCAAGGACGAAAAACCTGGAGGTGATTGATGATGCTGCTTGATAACCTGATTGCAATGCTGCCGGAGTTGAACAAAGCATTTTTTGAAACAATCTATATGGTCGGCATCTCCATCCTTGTCGCCATTATCGTAGGCCTGCCTACTGGGGTGCTGCTTTTTGTCACCGATAAAGGACTTTTCCTTGAAAATCAAACTTTTAAAAATATTGCAGGCTTCATCGTCAATATGATTCGCTCGGTGCCATTTATTATCTTGTTGATCGCCCTGCTGCCACTGGCGAATCTAATCGCAGGTACAACCATCGGGCCGACAGCCGCATCTGTTTCATTATCGGTCGCGGCGATTCCGTTCTTTGCTAGAATCGTAGAGCAAAGCTTTCGGGAAATCGATAAGGGAGTCATTGAAGCTGCCGTTGCGACAGGCGCGACTCCGTGGATGATCATTAAAGATGTACTTATACCAGAGGCTAAGCCTGGCATCGTCCAGGGTGTTACCATCACGATCATCAGCCTTGTTGCCTATTCGGCAATGGCCGGCATTGTCGGCGGAGGGGGAGTTGGCGACCTGGCTATCCGTTTCGGTTATTACAGATACGACAATACGATCATGATTACGACAGTCATTATCCTGATCTGCCTCGTCCAGCTAATCCAATTTGGCGGGGACAGAATTGCAAGAGTAGTAGACAAAAGATAAATAATAGGGGGTTCTTTTAATATGAAAAAATTATTATTCTCATTAGTGTTGTTATTATCAATCGGTCTGCTGGCTGCATGCGGCAGCGACTCAGCATCCAGCGGAGATGCGAAGGCAGATGCAAAACAAGTGACATTCGGCGCGACATCCGGTCCATACAGCGATATGGTCTCAAAAGCCATCAAGCCACTTCTGGAGAAAAAAGGCTATGAAGTGAAAGTAGTTGAGTTCAGCGATTACATCCAGCCGAACCTGGCTTTGTCCAAAGGTGATCTTGACGCTAACCTGTTCCAGCACAAAGTCTATATGGAAAACTTCGCGAAAGAACATAAACTCGAACTTTCAGAAGTAATCGTTGTTCCAACTGCGCCAATGGGAATTTACTCTAATAAATTCGATTCACTGGATGAAGTCGCAGACGGATCTGCCATTGCGATTCCAAATGACCCAACAAATGCAGCGCGTGCCTTCCTGATCCTTGAAGATGCTGGACTAATCAAGCTTGATCCTAATGCTGACCCACTGACTGTTTCTGAAAAGGATGTTAATGATAACGTCAAAAACCTTCAGTTCAAGCCAATCGAAGCAGCACAGCTTCCACGAGCAGTCGATAGCGTCGACCTTTCCGCTGTACCAGGAAACTTTGCTCTAGCAGCAAAAATGGACCTGCTTGATGCGCTTCAGCTGGAAAAAATGCCAGACCAATACCGCAACCGCGTCGTCATCAATACAAAAGACCAGGATGCTCAATTCGCAACGGACATCAAAGAAGTCGTAGAATCTGCAGAGTTTGAAAAAATCATCGATGAAGAGTTCAAAGGCTTCGGAAAGCCAGAGTGGATGGAGTAGAATAGTTATCATAATGAAGTCCCGGCAGCCAAAGCACCCGGGACTTTTCCTTTTTTATAGCTTTCTCCCCTATAAATTGGTTAAAATATTGAAGAGACTCTTTTAGGGAAGGCTCTTTTGTTGTTTTATAGCAGGACCTGTACTAACTAGGCGGAAAGGTAACAACTATAAGCCCGAATAAGGCCGCCGAGCCAGAAAAGGTCACATAGAAAAATTCTATAAGCCCAAACGAGGCTACCGAGCCAGAAAAGGTCCTATAGAAAAATTCTATAAGCCCAATTGAGACCACCAAGCTAAAAAAGGTCCTATAGAAAAATTCTATAAGCCCAAACGAGGCTACCGAGCCAGAAAAGGTCCTATAGAAAAATTCTATAAGCCCAAATGAGGCCGCCGAGCTAAAAAAGGTCCTATAGAACAAATCTATAAGCCCAAATGAGGCCGCCGAGCTAAAAAAGGTTCTATAGAACAAGTCTATAAGCCCAAATGAGGCCACCAACTCAAAAAAAGTCACATAGAAAAATTCTCTACAGACCGGACGAGCACTTAAAAAGACACTTCGAGCCTTTCACAAGTAATAGAATGTTATTTGGAATCAATCTAACAGTAACAGAGGGAGATATATGGAAAAACGAGATAAGAGATCTAGACATTTGGCGGCTATTTCGCTGGCGATTATGGGTGCGGGATTCCTCGCTATGATGCCGTTCCAGGAATCGTTGATCGGCAAATTGCTGATGGGCGGGTTTGAAGCCGGGCTAGTTGGCGGTCTTGCGGACTGGTTTGCTGTAACAGCACTATTCAGGCATCCGATGGGCATCCCGATTCCTCACACCGCGCTTCTGCCGAAAAATCGTGATAAAGTAACGCGCGCGTTAATCAATATGCTTGAAAATGACTGGCTCACGAAAGAGAGCATCATGGATAAGTTCAAGCAGATTCATATTCTGGATAAAATTTTCGAAACGGTTGAGAAGGAACTGCATTCTGAGTCTGTTAAGCAGAGCATCCAGTCATTCAGCCTGGATGTCGTGAAAAAGATAGATGTAGAAAGGTTTGCGCCAACAATAGAACAGGAAATCAAAGGTTTCCTGCTATCAGCTGATACTTCCGATCTTCTGCAAAAAGCCTCCAGCCACGTATTGTCGAAAGAATATGAGGCAGCAGCATTCAATTATGTGCTGATAGAGACGGAGAAATGGGCGTCGCAGGATGAAGCGAAAATGGTTCTTGGGAAACTTGGGAAACAGGCAATTGATACAACGGAAGCGGATGGTCTGTTAAAATTTGCGATCCAATCGTTCAGCAATATGATCACGGAAGAAAAAGTCGGCAACATTTTGCAGTCCTTTATTTTAAAAAGAATGAAAAATCTGCAGCAGGATGATAATCGCTACCGCCATATGATTCTTGAGAAAATCCGCAAAGAACTTGGCAACATAAATGAGCGCGAAGCATTAATGTCGGAAATCCAGGCATGGAAAAACAAGATGGTCGAGGATATGGATTTAACCGGACAAATCAGGAATGTACTGGCAAAGTCAAAGGATCGTGTCATTGCTTTTATCGAAGCAGACAGCTTTGTTGACGATACCGTTACTCCAGTGGTGAAACGGTTCATACAGGAGATCAAAGAAGATGAGGGTAAGGTAGCGGCAATCGAAAGCTGGCTCCACGCTAAAATAGCAGGCCTGATTGAAAGAAATCATTCCAAAATCGGCAAGCTTGTCCGTGAGAACCTTGACAAGCTTGATACGGAAACCCTGATTGATATGATGGAAAACAACATCGGAAAAGATTTGCAATGGATCAGGGTGAATGGTGCCGTCTGCGGCTTCCTTATTGGTATCGGTTTGACGATTTTTAAGCTTATTGTTTTGTAAAATGAATGAAAGGCCAATCCAATGCCGGATTGGTCTTTTTCTGTATTCATGAATATGAAATAAATGGTAATATGATGATGGGAGGGGAGTGCATGGCTAAAAGGAAATTACTTGTATCATTAATTTCCGTTCTGGTGAGTGCCGTCCTTTTAACATCATATTGGGCGTACCATCACAAGATTCTGTCCGGTAATTTTGACAAATTGACCATCAGCGGCATGGAAGGCACAACAATCCAGGTTATAAAAGACAGGGACGAGATTGCAAAAATCATATTAGACATTAATGAAAGCCCACGGAATTTCAAGTATGATAGGGGCTTAACATACGATTATTTACCGCACGGCATCATGACCTTTGAAAATAGAACTGAAAAAGTGCAAATTGGCTTGCTTTTAAAAAACGGAAAGACGATTACAAAGTATTGGGAAATTGATACGGAGTTTCCTTTCGGAAATACATCAGAATAGGGGAGAGGCAATGATGGAGAAGGTAAATATCAGCGAAAAGTTCTCGCTTTTCACTGACTATTGGAGTCCGAAAATCGCCGGTGAGATTAATGATATGCATGTTAAATTCGCCAAGCTGAAAGGTGAGTTCATTTGGCATAAGCATGAACATGAAGATGAGATGTTCCTCGTCATAAAAGGAAAGCTGTTGATAAAGTTCAGGGATGAGGACGTGCACCTGGGGGAAGGGGAATTTATGATTGTACCTAAAGGTGTGGAGCATCTTCCCATTGCGGAGGAAGAAGCGCATGTCATCTTCTTTGAACCCAAATCAACTCTTAATACGGGTGATGAAGTGAATGACAGAACAGTTTCTAAACTTCCATCGATATAAAATAAACGGCTCGGTCCAATGACCAAGCCTTTCTTCATTCACTAATTTTTACAAGTTGGAATCCAGTTTCTTTCCACACATAGCGGATTCCATGGACAAATGTATTGAAGGTCGGTACATCAACAAGCAACCCATTCAGTACGATTGATTTGGCCATTTCTGGACGTATTCCTACATAAATCGATTGAACACCCATAAGCTTAAGGGCATTGATGACCTGCTGCAGACGGAACGCGATGGGTGCATCCAGTTCATCTGAAACACCGGTAAAGTCAAAAATGACATATTGATTTCCTTGCTGGGCGCTGTGTGAGAGGATTTTTTCCTCCAGCAGTTCCAGTCGATCTTCAGTCAATTTTCCCATAACCGGAACAAGCACAGCAGTGTCAACTGACAGCGGGATGACAGGCATATCAAGAACTTGAAGCTGTTTCCTGTTTTCCTCCAGAGTTTCTTCGAATTCGGTTACATCTTTCCACGTAAGGATAAATCCGCTTTCCTTGCCATCATTGTTGGTTAGTCGATCAACCATAATCTCAGCCGAGAATTTGTTGAACAAAGAAATGCTAGCAGAGTGAGGGAAATTTCCTCCGGCCAGGATATTCTGTTGACGGCTGCCAGGGAACTCTCCCAGATTCCTGCCGATAAATTCCGTTGGATCATTGATTCCAACATAAGGGCTAATTTGCGCCAATAATTGCATCGCCGTATCATTGATAAAAACGATTTTGTAATCTTCATTAGCGATTAAGATATTTTCATTGATTTTATTTAAAAGTTGGTGAGTTTCTATCGCATCGAAATTGAACAAAGGAATCGCTCCTTTTCTAGTAGGCATACTATGTAAAATTATAGCTAAGTTTTCCAATTGGGACAAGGAATAGAAAAAGCCTCCTGCAAAAGCACAGGAGGCTGACAATTCATTTAGTGGCTGTATTCTTTTTGAAGAAAGTTTTTCGAATATATGGTATTACCCAGTGGTCCAATCCATATCTGCCTGCGTTATAACCAGCGAAGAGGATGATGAATCCGAAGAAAATATCTGTTGGATTGTGGGATACGGTTCCGGCAAGGAAGAAGCTGAAGTTCATCAGTAAACCGAAGAACATGGCGGCAGTTGTCAGACAGCCAAGGATGAGTCCCAAACCGACAAGGAATTCACCGACCGGTACTATGAAGTTGAAAAGCTCAATGTTCGGCAGCGCGAAGTTTTCCAGAAAAGAGACATACCAGCCATAAACCATGTTTCCATCAGGACCTTTTACCGGATTGGCGACGGCATTTTTCAAATATCCAGTTGCGTCAAAACCCTCCCCGGTCATTTTATGCCATCCAGCAACCATCCAGTTGTAACCTAGCCAGATACGTATAAAAGTCAAAATTCCGGCGGCAACATTATTTTCTCTCAACCAATTTGCGAACATATCAATCGCTTCCCTTCAAGGATGAATTATTATTTGATTACACTACAATATATTGACTTAATAAATTTAAATGCGTGCTGGAAGTCTTTGTTCACAAATTAGCAAAAACATATTGTCAGGATTTTGAACACTTGTAGAAGGTGATAACGGTAGAAAAGGTGAGAGAAACAGATGTGGAGGAGTAACGTGAAAATAGCGGGGGGAACACAAGCGGAGGACCAACGGAAAAAAGGAATCAGTCATGATATCAGGCAGAGGAGATAACGGCAAAAAAAGAGCCAGGCAAATGCCAGGCTCTCTGTTAATGATTTAAGTTAAACTGCTTTATGCGCAGTTTCAGCTTCTCTTTTGAATACAGTTTTACGGATGAAAGGAACCACCCAGCGGTCCAGACCGTATTTGCCAGCGTTGTAGCCTGCGAACAGGATGATGAAGCCGAAGAAGATGTCAGTTGGGTTGTGAGATACTGTTCCGGCAAGGAAGAAGCTGAAGTTCATCACTAGACCGAAGAACATTGCAGCAGTTGTCAGAGTACCAAGGATCAAACCAAGACCAATCAGGAATTCACCTAACGGAACGATGAAGTTGAACAAATCGACATTTGGAATCGCAAAGCTTTCAAGGAAGTTCACATACCATCCATATACCGCATTTCCGTCTGGACCCTTTACTGGATTCGCTACCGCGTTTTTCAAATATCCAGTTGCGTCAAAGCCTTCACCAGTCAATTTTCCCCATCCAGCAGTCATCCAGTTATATCCGAGCCAAACCCTAATGACAGTCAACAGGCCAGCAGCAATATTGTTTTCTCTTAACCATTTAGCGAACATATAAATCGCTTCCCTTCAAAAATAAGTAATTATTGATTACACTTACAATATATCAGAATCCGAAATAAAAATGATTGGTTTGTGAATCTGTTCACAAAAACGCTACAACAAATTGACGGATTGTTGAACACGAACCCTGAAAAGAAGAAATGTCGGCTACAGTGCCTAAGCAAAGCGCCTAACAGAAAGGATGAAAACAGATGGATCAACAATCAGGAGCAACTCAACAAAACCCGGGCACTGAGAAAATCTGGAGCAGGGACTTTTTATTCATTTTCCTTGCTAACTTTTTTATTTTCCTTGGATTTCAAATGACATTGCCGACGATTCCATTGTTTGTGGAGCAGCTAGGTGGAAATGACCAGCTGATTGGTTTCGTCGTAGGGATCTTTACTTTTTCAGCATTGCTTGTCCGTCCTTTCGCAGGGCGCATGCTTGAAACTAAGGGGAGAGGCTTTGTTTACTTGATTGGACTGGCGATATTCGTGATATCGGTGGGCTCTTTTGGTTTTGCAGTCAGCATCGCCTTCTTGTTTCTAATGAGGGTAGTGCAGGGAGTTGGCTGGGGTTTTTCTACTACTGCTTCTGGCACAATTGCTACAGATTTAATCCCACCCCGCCGCAGAGGGGAAGGGATGGGCTATTTTGGGCTCTCCGGAAACGTTGCGCTTGCGATGGGCCCGACTCTCGGACTGGCACTCGCTGAAGTCATTACATTTAAACAGCTGTTTTTAGGTAGTGCCTTTCTCGGCCTGACAGCTTTCCTACTAGCATCAAGGATCACGTATAAAACAGTTGAAAAAAGCGAGAGGGAAGTTGAGCGGCGCAAATGGGATGTATATGAGAAATCTGCTTTGCAGCCATCTTTATTACTCTTGTTCATCACGGTGACTTTTGGAGGAATCGCATCCTTTCTACCACTCTATTCCGCCCAGAAAGGTATTGAAGGAATCCAGTGGTACTTTTTTATTTTTGCGATGGCTCTGATGCTGTCACGATCCTTTGCCGGCAAGCTCTATGATAAAAAAGGCCACGGCGCGGTTTTCCTGCCAGGGACTTTATTAATCATGATCGCAATGATCCTGCTGGCATGGCTGCCGAATAGCCTTGTTATGTTCATCGCCGCGGGGTTATATGGATTCGGCTTTGGATCCGTCCAGCCGGCACTGCAGGCATGGGCCGTCCAGGATGCGCCAATGAATCGCAAGGGAATGGCGAACGCAACCTTCTTCTCCTTTTTCGACTTAGGCGTTGGCGTTGGGGCAATGGCTTTTGGGCAAATCGGCCATTGGCTCGGATATGGCAGCATCTACATTGCTTCAGCCATTTCCGTTTCAATCTCGATTATCTTGTATATTTTTATGGGAAGAAGAACTTTGAGAAATTAGACCTGTTCCATACCGGAGCAGGTTTTTTATTTGAAGCAAAGGGCGATACAAAGTAAAATACAGTTGTAGGTATATATTGGAATTAAGGCAGCGCCCACTGGCATATTTTATGGCTTTTGAAAAATATCGTGCAGGGTATAGAGAAGTATAGACTTCACGAACCTATGAAAACAAAAAATGCAGGAGGAATCGTTATGTATTTCAAATCTTTTTTTGATGATCAGTTAGCACATATGTCTTATTTAATAGGCTGCCAAAGAACGGGTGAAGCGATTGTCATTGACCCGGCAAGAAATATCCAGCCTTACCTGGAAATTGCGAAAAAAGAAGGCTTCAATATTTCAGCCGCGACAGAAACTCATATTCACGCAGACTATCTCTCGGGTGCAAGAGAGCTTGCCCACCATCATGGTGCTAAGCTTTATGTATCAGACGAGGGTGATAAAGACTGGAAGTATCAATATGTCGATCAGTATGAGCATGAATTGCTGACAGAGGGATCGACTTTTAACATCGGGAATATTTATTTCGAAGTTATACACACGCCGGGTCATACACCGGAAAGCATCTCATTCCTATTGACTGACAAGGGCGGCGGTGCTAATGAACCGATGGGCATTTTCACCGGTGACTTCCTGTTTGTTGGCGATGTTGGCCGTCCGGACCTTTTGGAAAAAGCAGCAGGCATTAAAGATACATCTGAATCAGGGGCACGCCAGATGTTCGAATCACTCCGCAAAGTGGAAAAGCTGTCGGACTTCCTGCAGGTATGGCCAGCTCATGGCGCAGGCAGTGCATGCGGAAAATCCCTCGGCGCTGTTCCAATGTCCACTTTAGGCTATGAGAAAAAATTCAACTGGGCTTTCCAAATCAATGAGGAGGAAAAGTTCGTAGAAGAGCTGCTTGCAGGCCAGCCAGAACCTCCAAAGTACTTTGCCGAGATGAAAAAGCTCAATAAAGTTGGACCAGAATTGTTGCGTCGTGAAGAAACCCCTAAGGTGTCACTATCTGACGCTGGCAATGCAGCAGTCGTCGACACCCGTCCGGCAAATGAGTTCGCGGAGGGACATGCAGAAGGAACAATCAATATTCCGTACAACAAATCCTTCACGAACTGGGCAGGATGGTTATTAAGCTATGATCAGGACATCGTGCTGATTGCTGATCCTGAAAAATTACCTGATGTGGAAAAATCCCTGCAGTCAATCGGACTTGACCAGGTCACAGGATATGTTGATCCGAAAGAGCTCGGGGGAAGCCTGGAAGAATACAAGACCGTAAAGGCCAGCGAGGCAAAAGAACTAATGGAAGACGAGAACTATTTCGTCATCGATGTCCGCAACCAGAGTGAGTGGGACAGCGGCCATATCCCGGGTGCCCACCATCTGATGCTCGGAAACCTGACTGACAACCTAGATAAGGTTCCTAAAGACAAAAAGATCATCGCACACTGCCAGTCAGGCGCGCGCTCCGCAATCGGCACAAGCCTATTGCTGAAAAACGGCTACAAAGACGTAGTCAATCTCGAAGGCGGCTACTCCGCCTGGGAACAAGAAGGACTCCCTGTTAAAAAAGATTAATGAACCTAGAGCCAGCTCATGTGATGAGCTGGCTTTTTTACATTTAATAAGTGTGAGCTTTGGTTGCAAGGATTAATAGAATCGTATTGGCGCCAGTTTTAGTGAGAATATGAAAAAAGAGATCACTAATGAGGTGTGTTGGGGCCTTGATTTGTAAGAATCTAGGGGAAAGAGGTCACCAATAGAGCGTAATGGCGCCTTGATTTGTAAGAATCTAGGGAAAAGAGATCACCAATAGGGCGTATTAGCGCCTTGATTTGTAAGAATCTAGGGGAAAGAGGTCACTAATAGGGCGTATTGGCGCTTCAAATTGTAAGAAACTACAAAAAGGGCTATCCATTAGACCTGAACATTGTGAAGGCTCATGTAATTTAACCTGAATTTTGAATGATCCCTCTTAAAAGATGAACAAAATATGACCAACCTATTAAATAATCTGTAACAACGGGCTTAACAGTTGATTCTGCTTGCGTTGCGCTATAATTTAGATATAACAGATATCGGATAAGAGGGGATTGCGGTGAAAATATTAGTCATAGAGGATAACGAAAGTGTCTGCGCGATGATCGAGATGTTCTTTTTAAAAGAGGGAATCGAAGGAAGGTTTGTGAATGATGGCCTCCGAGGTTATGAGGCTTTTAAAAGCGAAGATTGGGATCTGCTGATTGTCGACTGGATGCTCCCGGGCATGGATGGTGTCACCTTATGCAGGAAGATCAGGCAGGAGGGCAGTGATGTGCCCATCATCATGCTGACTGCGAAGGACAGTGAGTCGGATCAGGTGCTCGGACTGGAAATGGGTGCGGATGATTATGTGACTAAACCCTTCAGCCCGCTGGCTTTGATGGCAAGGATCAAGGCTGTGGCCCGCCGCTATCAAAAGCAAAAACCAGAAGAGAACAGTGAAGTTGGGACAAGTCTGCTTAAAGTCAATAAGGAAACACGTGAAGTGACGCTGGCTGGCAAACCAGTTACTAACCTGACGCCGAAGGAATTCGACCTGCTTCTCTTTTTCGCCCAGCATCCCCGCCAGGTTTTCACAAGGGAGCAGCTTCTCGAACGCGTATGGGGATATCAGTTTTACGGAGACGAGCGTACTGTAGATGTCCATATCAAGCGTCTGAGGAAAAAGGTGGGTACGCCTGAACAGCCATTGTTCCATACTGTTTGGGGCGTCGGTTATAAATTCGATGAGTCGGTTGATGGGAATGAAAGTTAAGTATATTTACCAGCAGTTCATCAGCCATATCAGCATCATCATCGTTGCTTTCCTCATTCTGAGCCTGGTCTTCACACAGTATGTGGAAACCCTCGTTTATAAAAACAAGACCGAGGAGCTGATTTCCTACGGAGAAAACATCCTCCGTGATCTCGATCGTGGCAGTGAGCGCCCTGACCAGGTGATCAATCAATATGCCCGCGTTCTTTTTGGCCGGGATATCCAGTTCAGTGTGTTTGATGAGAATATCCAGCTCCTCAATCCAATCAGATGGAGAGGACCGGCGATTGAATTAACGGAGAGTGAGTGGAGCCAGCTTACGAAGGGAACACCGATTGTTAAAAACTATGATCTCGAACGCTATGACAGGGCCGTGACCCTGGTTGTTTTGCCATATGTGGATCGTGGTAATTTCGTTGGCGGCATTCTACTCACCTCTCCAATCAGCGGAACACGGGAAATGATCACGGAAATCAATAAGAACTTATTTTATACAATGCTGATTGCGCTCGCCGTATCGTTCCTGCTGAGCTGGGTGCTGGCGCGCATCCATGTCAATCGGATCAAAAAACTCCAGGAAGCAACATCGGTCGTTTCGGCAGGGGATTATACGATAAAAGTTCCGTCCTCTGACTTCGACGAAATCGGAGAATTGGCGAATGATTTTAACAGTATGGTAAGCAAGCTTAATGAATCAAAATCTGAGATTGAAAATCTGGAAAACAGGCGTCGCCAGTTCATGTCGGATGTATCTCATGAATTGAGGACACCGCTCACGACAATCAGCGGAATCATCGAAGGGTTGAGGAATAATATGATTCCAGAAGCTGAAAAGGAGCGTGGCATCAATCTGGTCAGCCAGGAAACGAGACGGCTGATCCGGCTGGTGAATGAAAATCTCGACTATGATAAAATCCGTTCAAATCAGGTACAGCTTTTTAAAGAAGATATTGAATTGATTGAGGTTCTGGAAATCATCCAGGATCAGCTCGGATTGCAGGCGGAGGAGCGCAATAACACCATTGAGATTGAAGCGGAGGAATCCGCAATGGTATATGCCGATTATGACCGTCTTGTCCAGATTCTCATCAATATTACGAAGAACAGCATCCAGTTCACTGAAAATGGGGTAATCTGGCTTCGCGGCAGGATGGATGGGACCAAAACCGTGATCGAAATCGAGGATACAGGGATCGGCATTGAACCTGCTGAGATCGAAAAAATCTGGCATCGCTTTTACAAAGCAGATATCTCAAGGACGAGCAATCCGTTTGGTGAGTTTGGGCTTGGTTTGTCGATCGTCAAACAGCTGGTACAGATGCACGACGGAAAAATTACCGTTGAAAGCGAGCATGGAAAAGGGACAAAGTTTGTGATTGAGCTCCCTTTTCGATAAGATGAAAAAAGAAGCTGCGGGCATTGCCTCCAGCTTTTGCTATTTGGAAAGGATGAGTTTTATGGTGCGTTTTGGTGTGGTAGGTACGAATTGGATTACAGAAGCTTTTATAAAAGGTGCTAGTCATCATGAGGACTTTCAGCTTGCAGCAGTTTATTCGCGTACAGAGGAACGCGCTGCGGAGTTTGCGGGAAAACTCGGAGTAAATACCATTTTTACTGATTTAGAAGAGATGGCGAAAAGCGATGTGATTGATGCAGTCTATATCGCGAGCCCGAATTCTATGCATGCAAGCCAGGCAATCACGTTCATGGAAAATGGCAAGCATGTGCTGTGTGAAAAAGCTATCGCCTCCAATAGCAGCGAGCTGGCAGAAATGATCAATACTGCTAAGAATCATAATGTTGTTTTGATGGAGGCACTAAAATCAACACTCATGCCTAATTTTAAGGCGATACAGGAAAGCTTGCATAAAATCGGCAAGGTCAGAAGGTACTTCGCAAGTTATTGCCAGTATTCTTCCCGTTATGACAAATATAAAGAGGGAACAGTGCTGAATGCCTTTAACCCTGAATATTCGGCAGGTTCCTTAATGGACATCGGCATTTATTGCATCTATCCGCTAGTAGTCTTGTTTGGAGAGCCAAAATCGGTCCAGGCGAATGGCTATGTACTGGAGTCGGGGGTAGATGGGGAAGGCAGCCTGATATTGAAATACGATGAGATGGATGCTGTCATCATGTTCTCGAAGATCACTGATTCTACGCTTCCATCCGAAATTCACGGCGAGGATGGCAACATCAGAATCGATAAAATCAGTAGCCCTGAAAAAGTGGAGGTAATCTATCGAGATGGCAGAACCGAAGATATCTCCAGAGAACAGCTAACTGACAATATGTTTTATGAAGCTGAGGAATTCATTACTTTGATTCAGCAGAGGAAACAGGAATCTAACAATAACTCGCTGGAGAATTCAAGAATTACGATGAACATCCTCGATGAAGCAAGATCGCAAATGGGAGTCCGATTCCCGAGTGATAAATAAAAGGGAAGGTGCACAAGAGGCACCTTCCCTTCTTCTTTTAGTAATTTAAAAACTTCACGCATACCGGGTCTGGAACTTTTACATCAGCCTGCAATAATGTCAATTTGCCTGTTGCTTCGTCGCGTGAGTAGAGAGCGACATTGCTAGAATTCTGGTTTGTCGCAATCAAGAACTTCTCACTAGGATCCAGTACAAAATCCCTTGGCCAATTTCCTTCTGTTGAAGTGTGTTCAACAAAGGTAAGCTCATAGCTTTCAGGAGCCACGCTAAAAACCGCTATGCTGTCATGGCCGCGGTTGGCAGCGTAGACGAATTTCCCGTCAGAGGAAATATGGATGGCGCTTCCCTGGTTGTTTTCAGCGAAATCAGCTGGCAGAGTGGTGATTGCTTGAAGCTGTTCAAAACTGCCATCTTCGGAATTATATTTTAAGACAAGAACCTCTGAACTGAATTCTGTCATCAAATAGGCAATTTTATTGTTCGGATGGAAAACAAGGTGTCTTGGACCGCTTCCAGGCGCTACATCCAATGCGCTTTTCTCAATCAACTGGCCGTTATCCAGGGAGTAAGTGATCAACTGGTCGATGCCAAGATCGATGACTGCTGCGTACTTCCCATCAGGAGTAAAGCCGGCATAATGGGTATGCGCTTTTTCCTGACGCTCATCAGGACCTGAACCTTCATGGACGGCGCTTGATAAAGCGGCCTCGATACTGCCATTTTCAGGATTTAGCAGATACGAATCTGCAGATCCTTTATGATAATTCGCAGATAAAAGCAGGTTGTTTTCTCTGTTCACGCTCACATGGCATGGAGATGCTCCTGCGGAAAGCTGGGTATTAATGAACGATAATTGTCCTGAATCCTTAATGCTGAATCCAGCCACGCCACCACTTCCTCCTTCCTTTGCCACTGCATATAGGAAGCGGTTATCTTCACTGATTGTCAGGTAGGTTGGATTTTCAAGCGCTGCTGCCGCCTTCACATCAATGATTTTTCCATTGGTTGCATCCAGTATAAAAGAATAGATGCCCTCACTATCACCTTTTGTATATGTACCGAAATAGCCTGTGAATTTTTGATTAGCTGCCATTGTGAATGCCTCCAATTTGATTAAGCATTTATAGTCTAAGTTATAGTCTAGCAAAAAAATCTTGTCGGACAAAATGTTACGAACAACAAGCTAATGGGTAAAATAAAGCGTGAACACATTTAATCAGGATGTTAGATTTCCTGACCAACGTCTGGACTTTAAACTTTTTAAGGGATATGCTCTTTTTATAATGGTGTTCTAACCTAAATTAGCAAAAGAGCATGATGAATAGTTAATAGTGATTTAGGAGGTTTATAATGAGTTTGCAAAAACAGATCATAGAAGCGTTGAATGTCCGTCCGGAAATTGATCCTCAGGAGGAAATCAGGAAGAGAATTGACTTTCTGAAGGAGTACTTACAAGTTTCAAAAGCAAAAGGGTTTGTTCTTGGAATTAGTGGCGGCCAGGATTCCACCCTTGCCGGAAGATTGGCCCAGCTCGCAGTGGAGGAACTGCGCTCAGAAGGTACAGAGGCCAAATTCGTGGCGGTAAGACTCCCATATTCAGTGCAAAAAGATGAAGATGATGCACAGAAAGCGTTGAAGTTCATCCAGGCTGATAAAACGATCACTTTTAACATCCAGCCGGCGGTAGACACTTTCAACACGCAGTTTGAAGATGCAATCGGCGGTAAAATGACCGATTTTAACAAAGGAAATGCGAAGGCACGCATGAGGATGATCACGCAATATGCAATTGCCGGTCAAGAAGGATTGCTTGTGATTGGTACCGACCATGCAGCAGAGGCCGTTACAGGTTTCTTTACAAAATATGGTGATGGCGGAGCTGACTTGCTGCCACTATCTGGCCTGAACAAGAGACAGGGAAGGGAGCTGCTTAAAGCATTGAATGCAGAACCAAGATTGTATCTCAAAGAGCCGACGGCCGACCTTCTCGACAACAAGCCGCTCCAGGCAGATGAAACCGAGCTTGGTGTGAGTTATGAAGCAATCGATGATTATCTAGAAGGAAAGCAGATCGACGAAGCAGATGCAGCAAAAATTCAAAAAAGATATCTTACTTCACAGCATAAACGTCATATGCCTGCATCCATGTTTGATTCCTGGTGGAAGAAATAAGATAAAAGAAGCCTGGCTGATATTTTTTATCAGCCAGGCTTTCATTTTACTCCGATTGAGCAACTGCAAATTGTGGTGTTTCTTCTTTTTCAGTGACTTTTTCAATTTTATCGGTGAACATTTGGAAGACTCTTTTCTTCTCTTCCAGCTCCTTGATATATTCCTTCAAATCATTGAACTTTTCCTCAAATGGCTGATGGTACAACTCGCGGATCTTCCTGTTCAAATCAGGGTTGACGGTTGACTGTACAACCTGCTTTGTAATGTTGAATTTATATGTATACACCTTTAGCTCATTCTTCACTTCTTCATATTCCGTATCAATCTCTTTAAGAATCTCTTCAATCTCTGCTTTCCATTCATCTAGCGACATCTTAACATGCTGTTCCATACGGATCCTCCTGCCATTCGCCTGTAATAAAGCTTCTTCCCTCTATTCTAGCAAGTGAATTTTACATGGAGATTGCTGCTATATTACATTGTTAAAACAATCCTGCTTTGATTTGGTAATTATTAGAAGACTATTGTAAGCGGTTTTAGGAGGAAGCTAGTGGGAATTATAAAAACCAGATGATGGCCCCTGAGGTATTTTTGATAAGCTTCACTTGCTCTGGGAAAAGTTCACAATCTAAGGAGGAGAGAGATGAAGAAGTTCAAGGTGATTCTGGGAATGATGATGATACTTGGTTCAGGTTCTTTTGTCCAGGCACAGGAAAAAACGGCCCCGTATGGTCCTGAAAACTGGGAGCAGTACCGGCTGGAAATAAGCAACAATGCGGTTTATTCTAGTGATGATTCAAGGGTAATTGAGCAAACCTATACAACCGGTGACGAAGTAAGGGCGAATCCAGTCGTCGTTGGCAACAACCTGTATGTCGGAAATCATAATAGCGGCGACCTATATTCTTTCAATCTTTTTTCAGGAGAGGTTAATTGGAAGACTTCGGTACCAAATTGGATACATACCGATTCCATTTATCATGACGGACTATTATATGTTGGATATGGCAATCGAAAGTTCGAGGATCCTTTTAAACAAAAGGTAAGAGGTACAGGAGAAAGCGGGGTTGCTGCTATAAATGCACACTCAGGCAAAAAAGTATGGGAGTTTAAAACTCAGGGTGAGGTGATGCCAGCACCTGCATATCATAACGGAATGGTTTACATTGCGACAGGAGATAGTCATCTTTACGCTTTGGAAGCGAAGACAGGAAAGCTGCAGTGGGATTTGAAGCTGCCAGGCTGGGCAAGCATGTCCTCACCACATATTAAAGAGAATATATTATATGTAGGAGCATTGGATAAGCTTGTTGCTGTCGATTTGAAAAAGAAAAAAATTATTTGGAAGCAAGGCAAACTGGGCTCTGTCACAGATGTTCCACCGGCAGTAGCAGGGGACGTTGTGATAGTGACTGGCGCGAAAATGAACTTAAAGCTGAATAAAAAGCAGTTATGGGAAAAATATCGTGAAAATATGCCGAACAAGGCCTTCGAGGCTTCTCAAAAGGAAAAGATGATATATGGTGAAGCTGAAAACTATCATTTTATTTACGCTTTTAACAACAAAACCGGTGATCTATTGTGGATGGACTTGATGGGTACAGGACCTGACCAGAAGGTGCCAATTCCGCATACAAATACATCAGGAGCCGTCACCATTGAAGGAGAATTAGCTTTCGTAGGAAGTCCGTACACCAAGTCACTAATGGCTTATCATATTCCTACTGGAAAAAAAATATGGGAGTATCAAACGGATGCTGGAATCAAGGGAGCACCGGCCGTGAAAAATGGTGTAGTTTATGCAGGTGATGTCAAAGGGAAACTTCATGTCGTGAAGGCTGATACAGGAACATTCTTGAATTCAATCAAGTTTGGAGGTCCTTTATCACCTGGCGGACCGGTGATCATCAATGAAACCTTGTTCATCGGCAGCCAGGATCAAAATGTATATGCAAGACCGTTGTCTGAGTTAATGCCGTAAGAGATGAGGACCGTCCTTTGTTGACGGTCCTTTTTGGTGGGGAGATCCATAGGAATCAATAGTACTATTGGTTTCAACAACAGCAATTAGGGTCAGTCATCATCGTGCTCACTCCACTGAAATAGAACAGTATAGGTATTAAGACTTATATTTGTAATTAATTGGCGAATTTTGTTGAAAAAATGGTCCTTAAGATTTATATTTTAATTAGAACTGAAAAAGGCAAACTTATCGAAAGGTAAGGACGCAAAGCCACGAGTCTAAGGCGTTTTAGCTAGGATCGTCGGGTTGCCAAAAAAGATCGGATGTAAATAAGAAGATAGGTAAAAGGGTTTATTTTACCGCTTGTAGAAAAAAATCCGCCATCTTTTTGGGGATTTTTTTATTTGGAATGTCCCCTTTCTACTCAATATTGCAAAAAGAACTAAATTTCACGTTTGCCGATTGCGAGAGAGGATAAATAATACTTAAGTAACTTGACAGGACGAAATAAAATAATCCTTTTGGCAGGTTTGGTTTTATCACATAGGATTAAAAATTTAACGGAAGGTGGAGGAATCGTTGACTGTATTATTTGGAACGGTAGAGTACTTCGAACGGGAAATTGAGTTTCATTTATCAGAGGTTGAAAAAAGAGAGCGGCTGAAAGAAGAAATCAATCAAATTCAAATGAAGCTTGAAGAAGAGCTGCTGAATGATTTTATCTGCGACGAGAAGCTAAGAATGGAATGCCTGCAGAATCTATCAAATGCCTGCAGTAAATTAACTGAAGATTATGTAGTTTGAAACAAGATTGAAGCCTGTGGACCGATCCACAGGCTTTTTCTATTATTCTATTAATTTTTTTATTTTAAGGCTTGTTAAAGCCCAATGTTGTTTTAAATCCCAGTTGATTGTAGTTGAAGACGCCTAGTCTCTCTCGGACTGCCTGTGCAAAGCGAAGCGCCTGGAACGAAAATCAACAACCTAGTTTAACAGAGCCTTATTTTAAAAAAGTGTTTGAACATCTCGATTAAAGGTTATGTTTATCAATAGGACAGCTAAAGGGGAATCGACATGGAGAAAAAGGAATATAACAAGCTTGTTAGAGACTATTTTCCGGATTTGATGAAGGAAGAAGGCAAGAATGTAGAATTTGAAATTTTGGATGGAAGTCAATATAGTGAAAAACTTATGGAGAAGTTCAATGAGGAGGTCGAGAAGTTCCGTAATGCTGGAACGGACAGGCTGCTGAGTGAGATCGTCGACTTGCTTGAAGTGGTATATGCGATTGCCGATCATCGCGGCATCACGGAATCTGAAGTGGAGTTCATGCGCCAGCTTAAGAAGAATCGAAGCGGCGGCTTCAGGAAAAAGATCATGCTCAAAACAATTGAGGAAAAATCTATGTAAAAAATGCCCTCTGCCTAATGGCAGAGGGCATTATCTATATTGTTAAGCAGATTTATGAGCAGCTTCTGGTGTTTGTTTGAAAACAGTCTTGCGCATGAAAGGAACCACCCAGCGATCTAAGCCATATTTACCAGCGTTGTAGCCTGCAAACAGGATGATGAAGCCGAAGAAGATGTCAGTTGGGTTGTGAGATACTGTTCCGGCAAGGAAGAAGCTGAAGTTCATTACCAGGCCGAAGAACATGGCAGCAGTTGTCAATGTTCCAAGGATCAAACCAAGACCAATTAGGAATTCTCCTAATGGAACAATGAAGTTGAAAAGTTCGACATTCGGGATCGCAAAGCTTTCAAGGAAATTTACATACCAACCATATACTGCGTTTCCGTCTGGACCTTTTACTGGATTGGCAACTGCATTTTTCAAATATCCAGTTGCGTCGAATCCTTCACCAGTTAATTTTCCCCATCCAGCAGTCATCCAGTTGTAACCTAGCCAAACACGAATCACAGTCAACAGGCCAGCAGCAATATTGTTTTCTCTTAACCATTTAGCGAACATCTAAATCGCTTCCCTTCAAAAATTAATAATTAGTACACTTATAAGATATCAAAGCAATTTATGGAAATCTGTGAAAAAAGTGTGAAGACACATATCAGCCATAATGTTATGAACAAATTTTGTCAAAGGATTCCCTTTAATGGAATATAATACCTAAAGGGGTATTTATGAGATTAATCCTTTTTCCTTGCTGCATATATTGGAAATATATAGAATAAATATATGACGAAGTACAAGCTGGAAAGGGGAAGGGAAATATGAGCGAGCTCTTATTTAAGCAGTTTGAATTAACAAGAGGTTCTTTTTTAAAAAACATTGAGGTCATCACTGAGGAACAGGCAAGTGTGCAGCCAGAAGGATTCAATAATAACATCCATTGGCACATCGGACATGTGCTGACAGTTACAGAACAGTTCATGATGGGATTCCCGAAAAAATCAAATCATCTTCCTGCTAACTACATAGAATTATTCGGAAATGGTACCCGGCCTTCTGAGTGGACTGGTGATGTTCCTACTGTCGATGTTTTGCGAGACCAAATGAAAGCCCAATTGGGGAGGATCAAGGAAGTTCCAGCTTCGATGCTGGATGAGAAGCTTAAGAAGCCTTTCCTGGGACTGGAGACTTTTGGAGAGCTTGCGAACATGGCTTTATTTCATGAGGCTTATCATCTTGGCCAAATCCACGCGATGAGAAAATTAGTAAAGTAATATAATGGCAGGGTCCGATTTTGGGCCCTGTTTTTTGAAACCTGTTATCACTTTTTACGTATTAGTAAATAAGGGAAGGCAGGTGTGAGAAATGAGCAAGGATAAGGATTCAATGATTCTTAGAAGGTGGCTCATCATATTTATTTCTTTTGCGGTAGCTGGAGCTCTGTTCCTTTTCATTGACATCACGTGGGTCAAAAAGACACTTTCAGTCATCATGCTGGTGATCGGTTTTGTCGCTGCTGGGTTTGTATATCAGTTTTATGAGACTTGGCTTAATAAATTAGGTAAAAAAAGTAATGGAAAATAAAGACTCACTTCGTTAATCGAAGTTGGAGCATCAAATGATATAAGGGAAAAGTTGCTGATATAGGTGGGTTTGGAAAGCAACAGCCAATGAACTAGTTTTTTCACTCTAACTTGGAAATTCCGCAAATGATTGACTGGTTTCAAGGTGTAGAAACGTAAAGCTGTCAAGAAAACGCATTTATTATGACAGGTTTCAGGCTGGAGAGCGCAAAGCTGTCAAGAAAACGCATTTATTATGACAAGTTTCAGGTTGTAGAGCGAAAAGCTGTCAAGAAAGAGCGTTTATTATGACAGGTTTCAGACTGGAGAGCGCAAAGCTGTCAAGAAAACACATTTATTATGACAGGTTTCAGGTTGTAGAGCATAAAGCTGTCAAGAAAACGCATTTATTATGGCAGGTTTCAGGCTGGAGAGCGCAAAGCTGTCAAGAAAACGCATTTATTATGACAGGTTTCAGGTTGTAGAGCGAAAAGCTGTCAAGAAAGAGCGTTTATTATGACAGGTTTCAGACTGGAGAGCGCAAAGCTGTCAAGAAAACACATTTATCATGACAGGTTTCAGGTTGTAGAGCATAAAGCTGTCAAGAAAACGCATTTATTATGACAGGTTTCAGGCTGTAGGGCATTAAGCTGTCAAGAAAACACGTTTATTATGACAGGTTTCAGGCTGGAGAGCGCAAAGCTGTCAAGAAAACGCATTTATTATGACAGAATTCAGGTTGTAGAGCATAAAGCTGTCAAGAAAACGCATTTATTATGACAAGTTTCAGGTTGTAGAGCGCAAAGCTGTCAAGAATAAGGTGACGGGAATGGAGGCCCTAAAACATGTACCAGGAAAATTGCCCATATTGCAATGTGAATGCAGATGAAGAGCAGCAAATCGTACTGGAGAATGAATCCTGTTATTTTATCCAAAAGGAGTCTGAGCAGCAGGTCCTGCAGGGGAGCGGGCTGATTATCCCGAAGCTTCATAAGCAGGATGTCTTTGAGTTATCAGACCAGGAATGGGAGGATTCCCGGGATTTGCTGCTTGGCGCAAAGAAGATACTCGATCAAAAGTTTGCTCCCGATGGTTACAGTGTAGGCTGGAATACGGGAAGGGCAGGAGGACAGTCGATTTTCCATGCCCATTTGCATGTCATACCGCGATTCAAGGATGAACCTTTGGCAGGCAAGGGAATCAGGTATTGGATCAAACAAAAGGAGAATAAACGGAAATAATTCATTAAGTATGATGTTGGGAAAATTTCCGCGAAATTATTTGAATATTTTAACAAAAATGATTCTAAAATCCCGGGAGAGCAGTCCCGGGATCTTTCTATTTTTCAGGAGGGTTGGGTCTATAGTGGTATAGACATCTATACTGTCATTTAGATAGTCTAAGGTTACAACATGAAAGCCTTTTCAAAGTTTACTAGATTAAATGGAGCAATAGCTCGGAAAAGGAGGAAACATGAAGAACAAATCATTGTCGATTGCGTTAGCAGCAGTTCTCGGTACAGGAGTGATGATTCCAGTGTCATTTGCTGAAGGCAATCAGGCACCAGGGGCTTCAATTGAACAGCGGGAGGGCAAAGGTGGCTTCAAGGAAGTCCATCCTGTATTTTCATGGGACAAGCCAGGCCCTTTATCGCCAGTCCTTCATAAAGGATCGGTTCGGGGAGCAGGAATGGTACAGCAGCCGCTTGACGATATTGACGGGCATATGGAAAAAATGATTGCTGATGGCGTGATGCCAGGTGCTGTGGCGTTTGTCGCTCGCCGTGGCCATATTGTGAAGCAGGAGGCCTATGGTTTTGCCTACCAATATGAAGATGACCAATTCACTGAATCTAGTAATCCAATCAAGATGGAGGAAGATACAATTTTTGACCTTGCCTCTATCAGTAAAATTTTCACCACCACAGCAGCGATGATTTTATATGATCAGGGAAAATTCGAGCTCGATGACAAAGTTTCGAAGCATATTCCTGAGTTCGCTGCCAATGGAAAAGGAGACGTCACCATCAGGCAACTTCTTACCCACACATCTGGTTTCACTGCATGGGTTCCTCTTTATACAAAAGGAAGCAGCCGCGAAGACAGAATGAATATTGTGTTAGAGCATCCATTAAATAATGAGCCGGGGAGTACTTATACATACAGCGATCTCAACATGATCACGCTCGGTCTGTTAATCGAAAGGCTTTCAGGCCATCGGCAGGATGAGTTTGTCAAAAAATATATAACGGAGCCTCTGGGAATGGCAGAAACAATGTACAATCCTCCTTCATCACTGAAAAAGCGAATCGCAGCGACAGAATACCAGCCATGGACGAACCGCGGAATCGTCTGGGGTGAAGTCCATGACGAAAACGCGTGGTCGCTGGATGGTGTTGCAGGCCATGCAGGTGTGTTCTCGACTGCAGAGGATCTCGCCAAGCTTGCGCATATGTATTTGAATGACGGCCGTTATGGCAGCGAAGTCATTTTAAAGCCAGAAACAGTGGACATGATCATTGAAAATCAAATTCCAGAGTTCCCTGGTGATGATCATGGATTAGGCTGGGAGCTTGCCCAGGGTTGGTTCATGGATGCTTTATCTGAGGGTTCAGCGCTTGGTCACACGGGATATACCGGTACTTCGATTGTCGTCAACAGGAATAATGGCACTATTGCGATTCTGCTCACCAACAGGGTGCATCCAAGCCGAAGCACGGTTTCTACGAATGTTGCGCGGAGGCAGCTGGCAAGACAGGTTGCCGATTCAATCCCGGTAAATATTCCGGATGGGTCAGCCTGGTTTTCAGGATATGGAGACAAACTCCAACGCAAGATGACAGCAGAGGTAAAGCTTGAAAAGCCTGCTAAACTATCATTCGACACATGGCATCGGATTGAAGCGGATGCTGATTATGGCTATCTGGAGATCTCCGAAGACGGTGAAAACTGGGGACAAGCAGCTATTTTTACAGGCAGCAGTGTCGAATGGGATAAAGCGGAGGTTGAAATACCGGCAGCGACCAAGCACATCCGTTTCCGCTACCAAACGGACAGTTATACAAATGGCCGCGGCTGGTATGTCGATAATATTAGACTGGTAGCTTCTGATGGTAAAAAGGTTGAGCCTGATTTTTCAGGAGAAGGCTGGGAGCAAAGAACTTACTAACTTTAGTAATTCTCAATAAATTGGATAAAATATGCAAAATGGAGGAGATACGATGAAGAAACTCAGCAAGCTTATGCTCTATTCACTAGTGATCGTGCTGGCTTTTTCACAAATACTGCCCGGCATTTCTTTAAAGAAGGCTAATGCCGAGGAAAAGAACCAGATGGAGGACCTGGTGATTTACGAAAACGTTCCAGAAGCGGAAGCAGCAGTAAAAGATGGGACCATTCAATTGAAAGCACTCCATGTGTATTCAGAAGGACATTTCATGCTGGCATCTGAAAACCTTAAATGGGAATCGGCAAATAAAAATGTCGCAACAGTAGACGAAGATGGAAATGTGGAATTCACAGGGCAGAATGGACGGACGTTCATTACAGTGACAGACGGTACTTTCGAAGACCGGATCGCACTCGATTATAAAGTGAAACCATCCTCTAAAGAAGAAGGGGAAAAAGGCAAGCCTTCATCCGAAGCCGCTGTCATCAAGCAGGATGGCCAGCGCTATGATTTGATTGGCAATGCAATCAGCAAGATGACCCTGGAGGAAAAAACAGGGCAAATGCTGATGCCTGATTTCAGGACCTGGAAAGGTGAAAATGTAACGGAAATGCTGCCGGAAATTCAGCAGCTCGTGAAAAAATACCATTTAGGCGGAGTCATCCTTTTCCGTGAGAATGTAGTAACAACAGAACAGACGGCACGCCTGGTATCTGATTATCAAGCTGCAGCTGAAAAATTCGGCCTGCTGCTGACGATTGACCAGGAAGGCGGTATTGTTACAAGGCTTCAATCTGGTACAGATATGCCAGGGAATATGGCATTAGGCGCAACACGTTCACCAGATATCGCTTATAACGCAGGCAACGCGATCGGCGAGGAACTGGCGTCTTTGGGAATTAACATGAACTTTGCACCCGTTATGGATGTCAATAATAATCCGGACAATCCGGTCATCGGAGTCCGTTCATTTGGCGAAGACCCACAGCTTGTTGCTGACATGGGTGTAGCGTACACGAAAGGGCTTCAGGCTGCAGGTGTCGCAGCGACAGCGAAACACTTCCCGGGACATGGGGACACGGCGGTCGATTCCCACCTTGGATTGCCTGAAGTTCCACATGATAAAGAACGCTTGAAGGAAGTCGAATTGTACCCGTTCCAAAAGGGAATGGAAGCAGGTATTGATGCGATTATGACAGCACATGTCACTTTCCCTAAAATCGATGGAACAAAAGCAATCTCCCAGAAAACCGGGGAAGAAATCGCGATTCCGGCAACACTTTCATACAAGGTCCTCACAGAACTGATGCGTGAAGAAATGGGCTATGAAGGTGTCATTACGACAGATGCGATGAACATGAAAGCCATCGCTGACCATTTCGGCCCTGTTGATGCAGCCATCCGCGCGGTAAAAGCAGGTACGGATATCGTGTTGATGCCGGTCGGTCTTGAAGAGGTAGCAACAGGTCTTCTGGAAGCAGTGAAGATTGGTGAGATTAATGAAGAACGGGTAGAAGCATCTGTTAGACGCATTTTAACCCTGAAGGTAAAAAGAGGCGTGGTCAAGGAAGAAACTCCTGTCTCGGTCGAAGACAAGATTGCAAATGCAGTGAAGGTGGTTGGCTCTGCTGAGCATAAGCAAATTGAAAAAGAGGCAGCTGAGAAATCAATCACTTTGGTTAAAAATGGTGCGGGATTGCCTCTAAAGCTGGATAGTAGTGAAAAAATCGTCGTTGTGGGCAACACTTTTATAAGCAGTCTGGGTGATGCGATTAAAAAGCGCCATGAAAATACAACCGTCATCTCATCTTCAACTTATAAGCTGACTGAGGATCAGTTGGAATCAATTAAAAACGCCAACGCGGTGGTAGTCGGCACTTATACTTACAATGTATCAGGCCGTACACCTTCTAGTGCTCAGATGGCAATGGTCAACCAGATCATTAAGCTTGCAGATGCTCCTGTTATCGGTGTTGGCATCCGCAATCCATACGACATTATGGCTTACCCTCAGATCGACGCGTACCTAACCCAATACGGTTTCCGTCCAGCAAGCTTTGAAGCAGCGGCCGGAGCAATATTTGGAGAATTCGCGCCAACAGGAAAGCTGCCTATCACGATTCCTGATTATAATGGCGGAGTCCTTTACGAATTCGGTCACGGATTAACCTACTAAAAAGTAAATAGGCGGGCTTCGTGACAGGGGCCTGCCCTTGGTTTTAGTAACAGTAAGGTTCATCGCAAAATGATAGTCTTAAAATCTATTAAAAACAGGAGTGATCATGTTGAAAAAATGGCTGGCAGGATTATTGACGACCGTCCTCATTCTCTCTTCACTGACCATTGCATTGGCGAACCATGATAGCGGGCAGGGCAAGAGCCAGGACCTGAAAAAATTCAAGGTTGGTGCAGAAACATTGCTACAAGACCACAAGGATTTGATCAAAGGCAAGCGAGTCGGACTGATTACGAATCCTACTGGAGTAGACCAAAATCTGACCAGTGTAGTCGACCTGCTTTTCAACGATCCTGATGTCGAGCTGACAGCACTTTACGGACCCGAGCACGGCGTACGGGGAAGCGCCCAGGCTGGTGCTTATGTCGAGTACTATATCGATGAAAGGACGCAGCTTCCTGTATACAGCCTTTACGGCCAAACGAAAAAGCCAACCCCAGAAATGCTTGAAAACATCGATGTCCTTTTGTTTGATATTCAGGATGTAGGTACAAGATTCTATACGTATATTTACACAATGGCTTATGCGATGGAAGCGGCAAAGGAAAATGATATCCCATTCATCGTGCTTGACCGTCCTAATCCGCTTGGCGGACATAAAGTGGAGGGACCCGTCCTTGAAACTGAATATAAATCCTTTGTTGGGAACTATGAAATCCCTCTTCGACACGGCATGACGGTTGGCGAGCTGGCAAGGCTTTTCAATGAGGAATTCAATATTGGTGCTGACCTGACTGTCGTTGAGATGGACCGCTGGAAACGCACCATGGATTATGATGATACGCCGCTTGAGTTTGTCATGCCTTCACCGAACATGCCAACACTGGATACAGCATTCGTCTATCCGGGAGCCGCATTGATTGAAGGAACGAATGTATCTGAAGGAAGAGGCACGACAAAACCGTTTGAGCTGATTGGGGCACCATTCATCAATTCCGATGACCTGTCCACAAAATTGAACTCTTTGAATCTTCCAGGGGTTAAGTTCCGGGCAGCTTCATTCACTCCGACATTCTCAAAGCATGCAGGCAAACTGTCACATGGAATCCAGATTCATATTACCGACCAAGATTCGTTTGAGCCGATTGTAACAGGCCTCCATATTGTAAAAACAATTCACGATATGTATCCTGAAGATTTCCAATTTCGCGCTGAAGACAGCAGGGGAATTTCCTTCTTCGATCTTCTGACAGGAAACGGCTGGATCAGGGAAGAAATTGAAGCCGGAACATCAGTGGAAGACATCCAGGCTATGTGGGAAGCTGAATTGAATGAGTTCAAGCAGGTGAGAGAAAAGTACCTTCTCTATTAATTAATTGATAGAAAAAATGGCCGCTGCACAAGCAGTGGCCATTTTTAGGTCGTACTGTTGTTCCAATCTGTATATAATCCACTGCCGCTGCAGCCAGGACATTCGTATGGAGCTGCGTAATAAACAAACTCATTCGCGGAAAAAGCGTAATATCCTCTGCCATGGCAGTCCGGGCATTTATTCTGGTCCTTCATAGTCGTAAGGTGATTTTCGTATCTTGCATTTCTCCATTGGTTTAGCGCATTAAATAACCCCATTCTTTTACACCTCCACTTCTATGCATAGTTTGGAGAAATAATTACTTTATTATGTATAGTTTATGGAGAAATTTGGTTTTTGACCCGGTACTAGCACATTACTTGTCTAAAAAGTTGACAGTCCTGTGAACAATTCCGGGTTCAAACCCTTTGTTGGATAATCTTGGACTATAATGAATCCGTACATATAAATAGGAGGGATGCAAGATGAAAAGTGAATTGACGCAATCAGTCAACAAGCAAATCGCAAACTGGACTGTACTCTACATTAAGCTTCATAACTACCACTGGTATGTAACCGGACCGGAATTCTTCACCCTGCACGCAAAATTCGAAGAGCTTTACAATGAAGCTGCCTTACATATCGATGAACTTGCAGAAAGATTGCTGGCAATGGGTGACAAACCAGTCGCAACCATGTCCGGTGCACTTGAAATCGCATCTGTAAAAGAAGCATCAGGGAATGAAAGCGCAACCGACATGGTTGCAAGCATAGTAGAAGACTATTCAACAATGATTCAAGAACTAAAGAAGGGAATGGAGCTGGCAGAGGAAGTCAATGATGAAACAACAAGCGACCTACTGCTGTCCATTCACTCTGGTTTGGAAAAGCATGTGTGGATGCTGAATTCCTTCCTGGGAAGATAAAAAATGAGGGAAGCAAGACGTATGTAATCGCATACGTCTTTTTTATCTTTTTACGAAAGACATTTCAAGCAAGAGTGCAGCAGCGAAATGTCTAATAACAGGGGTTTAATGGACATTTCAAGCAAAATGCCGGAGTGAATTGTCTAATAAATGTTTCATTATCGCGTGGCGTTTTAGTCTTATAAAAAAATAGTAAATTCCAAACGCAAAAAGCACCCATTCAATGGGTGCTTTTATGATGAGGATTCCTGCTTGGAATCTATTATTTACACTTCAAGCCAGCTCTGTGACCATTTTTCTATTTCTTTCATAAGAGGTTCCAGAGACTTACCTTTCTCGGTCAAAGAATATTCGATTCGGACTGGGGTTTCAGGGTGAACTTCACGTCTTACAATCCCTTCGTTTTCCAAATCCTTCAATCGCTCTGAAAGCACTCTGCCACTCACTCCTACAGAGGATTCAATCGTACAAAAACGCTGTGGTCCGGAAAGCAGCTGGTATATGATCAAGCCAGTCCAACGCTGGCTTAGGATTGTCATGGCTTTTTCAAATCTGGGACAAATCGACTTATCCATATCAATCACTCCTTACTAACATTATAAACATAACAACTGAAAAATAAATTACTTTTTATAAAAAAGATACTTGACGTAACTTAATTACAGTAATATAGTTACTTACATAAAGTAACCAACTTACTGCAGCTAAGTTAACAAAATTAATTCTAAAGGAGAGAAATGGAAATGTTAAAAAAGCATGAAGCAGCAGCAACCCTTTTAAGAATAGTTTTAGGAGTTACATTTTTGATCCATGGAGCAGCAAAGTTCCAGGGGGGAATTGAACATACAGTCGGATTTTTTGAAAGCCTAGGTTTCCCTGGATTCTCGGCATACATTGTTGCCTTAGTAGAGCTTGTTGGAGGGTTAGCGATGGTTGTGGGTGTAGGAACTAGGGTTGTTTCGATTTTATTTGCAATTGTTTTGGCAGTAGCTGTTGTAAAGGTGAAGCTTGCCGGGGGATTCTTGGGAAATGGTCAAATGGCCGGATTTGAACTTGATTTGGCCCTTCTGGCAATTTCCATCTTCCTTGCCATTACAAACAAATCGCTTTTTGCCCTGGATAATGTTATTTTTCAATCAAAGAATGCTTAAAGGAGGAAATGATTATGAGTTTTCATCAACCGCCAGTCACTTTTGTGGGGCAAGTAAATATAAAGGTACAAAGCTTGGAACGCTCTCTTACCTTTTATCAAGAAGTAATTGGTTTTAAGGTATATGAAAAAACGGAAAAATCCGCCAAATTGACTGCCGATGGAAAAACTGTGCTATTAAGCCTTGAGCAGCCATCCGATGTGATCCCGAAGAAGGGAAGAACAACTGGATTGTACCATTTCGCACTATTGCTGCCTGAACGGTCTGACCTGGCAAAAATATTGAAACACTTCCTGCAGACTGGACATCCATTGCAGGGGGCATCTGACCATCTTGTAAGTGAAGCTCTATATTTAGCAGATCCCGATGGAAATGGAATTGAAATCTACACAGACAGACCTGCTTCGAAATGGGAATGGAATGAGCAGCATGTAGTGATGGCGACTCAGGCACTGGATGCAGAAAACCTTCTTGCAGAAGGCGTGGAGCAAGCCTGGAATGGGCTTCCCGCAGAAACAGTGATGGGGCATATTCACTTACATGTCGCAGAATTAGCAAAAACAGAAGAGTTTTACACAAAGGGACTTGGTTTTGAAGTGGTAAGCCGTTACGGACCACAGGCTCTATTCATCTCTTCCGGAAAGTACCATCATCATATTGGGCTCAACACATGGAATGGAGTAGGTGCTCCTACACCGCCTGCTAACAGCGTGGGGCTTGATTCTTATACTCTCGTCTTGCCCGACGAAGTGAGCTTGAAAGACACAGCAGTCCGCCTGCAAGAAATCGGGGCAGCTGTCGAAGAAGAAAAAGGCGTTTTCATTACGGAAGATCCTTCAGGAAACCGCATCATCCTGGAAACAGCCAAGTAAATTCAAAGGAATTGAAGGTGAAAATAATGAGTTTTTTAAGAAAGCTTTTTGGCAGTAATAAAAAGGAGGAAACGATGATGACTGAAAAAATGAACCTAGGAATTATTTTAGGCAGTACAAGACAGGGCCGTGTAAGCCCTCAGGTTGGCGAATGGGTGAAGGGGATTGCTGACCAACGAGAAAATGTAAATTATGAGATCGTGGACATCGCTGATTTTGACTTGCCTTTCCTGGGCACAACTGACGGTTCCGAGCCTGGAATTGCTGCCTGGAATGAGAAGCTTGCAAGCCTTGATGGTTTCGTATTTATCGTCCAGGAGTATAATCACAGTATTACAGGTGCCTTGAAGAACGCTCTTGATTTTGCACGCGAAGCATGGAATAACAAAGCTGCAGGAATCGTAAGTTATGGTTCAACGGGTGGAGCCAGAGCAGCTGAGCATTTAAGAGGAATCTGTGGTGAATTAAAAATTGCTGACGTTCGTACACATCCAACACTATCACTATTTACAGACTTTGAGAATGGTACAGAATTCAAGCCACAAGCACTGCACCTAGATAATGTCAATGCGATGCTTGATGAGGTTGAGGCATGGAGCGGTGCACTAAGATCTTTAAGATAAGAAGACAAGCATTTCTTTTGACCTTTCATTAAAAACGGATTAATATCTCGAAGTAAGCTATTTTAAATTCGAGATTTATATTTCACGAAATAGCGTTAAATTAAAAGGATAGGTGGAATTACAACATGGCTAAAGTTTTATACATCACAGCACACCCGCTTACTGAAGAACAATCTTTCAGTCTTGCAGCAGGAAAAGCGTTCATTGATACGTACAAAGAACAAAACCAGAATGATGAAATCATTCATTTGGATCTATTTAAAGAAAACATTCCCCACATCGATGCCGACGTATTAGGCGGATGGGGCAAACTGCAAAAAGGAACTGAGTTCTCGGCGCTAACAGCAGCTGAACAATCAAAAGTAGGCCGTCTGGCTGAACTGGTTGACCAGTTCACAGCAGCAGACAAATTTGTTTTCGTGACACCGCTTTGGAACTTCTCATTCCCGCCAGTCATGAAGGCATACCTGGACGCGGTAGCAGTAGCAGGCAAAACATTCAGATATACACAGGAAGGACCTGTCGGATTAATGACAGACAAAAAAGCTCTTCATATCCAGGCTCGTGGCGGCTACTACTCAGAAGGACCGGCGGCCAGCATGGAGATGGGACACCGCTATATCGAAACGATCATGAACTTCTTCGGTGTACCTTCAATTGAAGGCCTATACCTGGAAGGCCACAATGCAAACCCAGAAAAAGCACAGGAAATCAAAGAAAACGGAATCGCGCGTGCTAAGGATTTGGCACATACGTTTTAATGAATAATAGACGGAAGCAGGCCGGTATATATCGGCCTGCTTTATTTGTTAAGGCATTCTAACGGCCACTTTTCCAGTAAACCGGCCTGGTTTGTCCGATAGAGGTGTTCTAACGGCCACTTTTTCGAGGAAACCGTCCGGGGTTTGTCCGATAGAGTGCTTCTAATGGACGCATTTTCAGGAAATCGTCGTGAGTTTGTCCAATAGAGTGCGTCTAACGGACATTTTTTCGAGAAATTCTCCTGAGTTTTTCCAATAGAACTTTCTAAAACTCATCAGCCTATATTAGAAAAAAATAACGGATGCCCAATTTAGGGGTATCCGTTTCTCGTAATATTAAACTTCCTGCGGAACCTGCAGGCCCAATCCTTGAGCAATGCGTGTTCCATACTCAGGATCTGCCTTGTAGAAGTGGCCGATCTGGCGCAGTTTGATATCATCGCGCTGAACTGGCTTCATCGCAGCGACAATATTCGCAACTAGGCGCTCTCGTTCTTCTTCGTTCATCAAGCGGTACAGGTCACCGGCCTGTGTGTAATGGTCATGGTGGTCATAGCCCACGTTTTCGGCAACGCCGCTGACAGGGAAGGCTGCCTGCTTGTGTTCGCTCACTTCAGTAGGTCCTCCGAAACTATTAGGTTCGTAGTTTACTGTTTTACCACCATTGCCGTCAAAGCGCATTTGTCCGTCACGCTGGTAGGAGTTCACTTCTGATTTTGCCCTGTTGATTGGCAGGTGATTATGGTTTGCACCAACACGGTAACGGTGTGCATCAGCATATGCAAATAGGCGGCCCTGAAGCATTTTATCAGGTGATACATCGACACCCGGTACAAGCGTTCCAGGAGAGAATGTAGCCTGCTCAACTTCCGCGAAATAATTTTCAGGATTGCGATCCAATACCATGCGGCCGACTTCAATCAATGGATAGTCTTTCTGTGACCATACCTTTGTGACATCAAATGGATCGAAACGATATGTGTTTGCATCCTCAAGTGGCATGATCTGCACATATAGCTTCCATGCAGGGAAGTCCCCAGCTTCAATCGCATTGAACAAATCTTCTGTATGATAGTCAGGATTTTCGCCTGCAATTTTAGCGGCTACATCTGCTGTAAGGTTTTTCACGCCTTGTTCTGTCTTGAAGTGGTACTTGATCCAGACGCCATCGCCCTCGGCATTTGTCCACTTGAACGTATGGCTGCCGAAACCGTGCATATGGCGTAGGGTAGCCGGGATGCCGCGATCGGACATCAGGATGGTTACCTGGTGCAATGCTTCAGGAGATAGTGACCAGAAATCCCAAACTGCATTTGGATCCTTCAAGTGTGTTTGCGGGTTTCTCTTTTGTGTATGGATAAAATCAGGGAACTTGATCGCGTCACGGATGAAAAATACTGGAGTATTGTTCCCGACGATATCATAGTTTCCTTCCTCTGTATAAAACTTCACCGCGAAACCGCGCGGGTCACGGACAGTGTCTGCTGATCCAAGTTCACCAGCAACCGTTGAAAAACGGACGAATAGAGGTGTCTTTTTGCCAACCTCTGATAGGAAAGCAGCTTTTGTATATTTTGACACATCATTTGTTACTTCAAAATAGCCATGTGCTCCAGCACCTTTTGCATGCACAACACGCTCCGGCACACGCTCACGGTTAAAGTGGGCCAATTTTTCCAGCAAGTGTACGTCTTGTAGTAGAGTAGGACCCCTTTGTCCCGCAGTCATGGAGTTCTGGTTGTCCCCAACCGGCGCTCCCCAGCTTGTAGTAAGATGTTTATTTTGATTATTGCTCATCATGATCCCGCCTTTATAGTGAATTTAATTTATAACTAAATGATAACATCTTTCAATTAAAAATCAATACTTAATTATAATTATTTTAATTAAGAAATTAATATAATGTAAAACTCTCATTTTGATTTTGGTCGATTATTCTGTGGAGTGGTCGATATATTGGGGAAAGTTGTCGATATATCTTCAAATGTGGTCGATAAAACTAAAAATCCCTGATATATTGCTAAATGTGGTCGAAATAATTTGTTTTTCGCCAATAAATATAAATCTTACGCTTTAATAGGTGATGATCCTGTTAGTAGATATCGTGATGGTTTAATTTATATAAGGTAGCAATTTACTAGGTTACAAACCTGTAACACTATGTAAAATTTGAGCCGTAAACTTACAAGTATGGTTATTCAAGGAAGGTTCGTGAAAGTGGAATAAATTTCTATGTTTAAAAATAATCAAGCGTTTTCAATGGGTGGCCTCCATTTATCCTTTCTGGTACTTATTGGGCAATGAATAACTATGTTACAACTGCTAGCCTTATTAGTAGAGAAAGAGAGCAACATTACTGGGAGGTATGGAAAATGAGAAAAATGAAAAAGACATTGGCAGCGCTGACAGCGGTGGTATCCTTATCATTATTTTCAACGGGTGCAGCTGCTGAAGCGGCAACTTACCAGGTGAAAACAGGAGATACGATGTGGGGAATCGCCAGCAAATATGGTGTGCAACTGACAGAATTGAAGAAAGCGAACAATAGAACTAGCAATCTACTATATCCAGGACAAAAGTTGACCATCCCGGCTTCAGCCGTATCTGCAGCAGATCAGGACTTGCTTGCAAGGCTGGTCCACGCTGAAGCAAAAGGCGAGCCATATGCAGGGAAAGTAGCAGTAGCAACTGTTGTCTTGAATAGAGTAGCAAGCCCAGATTTCCCTAACACAGTAAAGGGAGTTGTCTATGAAAAGGCAAACGGCTACTATGCTTTCACTCCTGTAAAAAATGGCGCGATCAATAAGCCGGCAGATGCAGAAGCAAAGAAAGCTGTAAAAGAAGCGCTAGCATTCAGAGGGCAAGGAAGTGGCTCATTGTTCTTCTTCAACCCTAAAACAGCAGTAAGTAAATGGGTGTTTTCAAGAGAAGTGACCGTAACAATTGGAAATCATAGATTTGCTAAGTAATCTTACCAAAGGGTAACCAAATTTTCATGAATTAGGCCGGATAAAGCCGTGCAGATTCTCAATCTGTACGGCTTTTTCTCAATTGGTTATGCGGAAACTTTTTGCATGACATTCAAAGTAAAAAAACTTGTTAAATATTCAAATAAAACATACTATTTAATTGCAATACATAGCGAATGGAGGAATGTTTTTTGATAGTTAAATCACGTGTTGAATCCCTTGAACTGCAGATTCTGAGGATACTGAATGCCCGAATGAACTTGTCTCCGAAAGAATACAGTAACTATCTCTACCTGGAAAAAGGTTATGAAGGAGAAGTAATTTTTGATCGCAGGATGAAGGAGATTGAAAAAGGCTTCTTGGTAATGAATGACCTGCTCCTTGAACATGGGAATACCAAATTTCAAATCGATTCCCTATTCATCTCCAAGATCATCCACTTGTTTGAAGTAAAGTATTTCGAAGGCGATTATTATACTGAAGGGGATAGGTGGTATACAAACAATGGAGTAGAAATCAAGAATCCTTTACAACAAATGGAAAGAGCAGAGTCTCTTCTGCGAAGGCTGGTACGAGACCTTGGATTCAACATTAATATCGAATCAACTCTAGTCTTCGTGAACCCGAACTTTTACCTCTATCAAGCTCCGCGTAATTTACCAATTATCTTTCCTAACCAGATTCCAAGACTACTTCATAATCTGCAAAAACAACTTACCCCAATAAAAAATACTCATACAAATCTATCAGATAGGCTGCTTTCCCTGCATTCCCACGATTCACCGTATAAGAGACTCCCTGAATATAACTTCGAGAAATTGAAGAAGGGAATAGCCTGTTCTCATTGTCATACATTGAATACAATAGTCACGAGAAAAACATTAATATGCAATAATTGCGGGAAGCGGGAAAATATTCATGAAGCAGTATTGAGAAGCGTTAGGGATATCCTATTACTTTTTCCAGAAGAAGCATTAACAGTCAATATGGTTCATGAATGGTGTGATTCTATTAAAACGAAGAAAGCCATAAGGAACATTCTTTTAGAAAACTATACATTGGACGGGTATGGACCGTCTTCTCGCTATATAACTAAAGCAAAATAAAGGAGTATTCTAGATTAGATATCGTTTCTGAAGACCGTTCATCCACATAAGGGTACGATTCCAGAAAAAAGATACCCTTATGCAGGCCAATCTATCCACATAAGGGTACGATTCCAGAAAAAAGATACCCTTATGCAGTCCGGTTCATCCACATAAGGGTACCATTGAAGGCGAAAGATACCCTTATGCAGGCCAATCCATCCACATAAGGGTATCATTCCAGGCGAAAGATACCCTTATGCAGTCCGGTTCATCCACATAAGGGTACCATTGAAGGCAAAAGATACCCTTATGCAGTCCAGTTCATCCACATAAGGGTACCATTCCAGGCAAAAGATCCCCTTATGCAGTCCGGTTCATCCACATAAGGGTACCATTCCAGGCAAAAGACCCCCTTATGCAGGCCAATCCATCCACATAAGGGTATCATTCCAGGCGAAAGATACCCTTATGCAGGTCAATCCATCCACATAAGGGTACCATTCCAGGCAAAAGATCCCCTTATGCAGTCCGGTTCATCCACATAAGGGTACCATTCCAGGCAAAAGATCCCCTTATGCAGTCCGGTTCATCCACATAAGGGTACCATTGAAGGCGAAAGATAGCCTTATGCAGGCCAATCCATCCACATAAGGGTATCATTCCAGGCGAAAGATACCCTTATGCAGGTCAATCCATCCACATAAGGGTACCATTCCAGGCAAAAGACACCCTTATGCAGTCCGGTTCATCCACATAAGGGTACCATTCCAGGCGAAAGATACCCTTATGAAGTCCAGTTCATCCACATAGGGTATAGTAATTTCTAGAAAGATTGCCTCGAGAGTATCGTGACGATTTGATCCTCAACCTTCTTGCCATCTCGATCATCCAGCAGGTTATTCAGCAAAACAGAAAAAATAAGAGTATCCCCACTGTTTGTTTTTACATATCCGGCTAGCGTACTTACACCTGTCAGTGTCCCTGTTTTAGCGGATACACGATCCTTAAGGTGCTCTTCTTTCAGCCTATTACGCATTGTTCCTCCGACCATTCTGAGCTCAACTCCGGCAACTGGAAGTGAATGTTGGAAAGCAGGGAACCATTTCTCCTTTTGTGCAAGGTATAGCAGTTTTGTGATTTCATTGGCTGGAATGAGATTAGAGTGAGAGATTCCGGATCCGTCCCGCAAAACAAGCCGGCTGGTGTCAATCCCGATACGGGAAAGCTCAGCAGCCATAACCTCAAGTCCTTTTTCCCAGCTGCCTTCACCATGAACGACCTTGCCCATTTCCTTAACAAGCACTTCAGCATGTCCGTTATTGCTTAATTTCATGAATGGTATCATCAGGTCTGCAAGCGGCATTGATTTATGAGAAATTAACCTGGTCATTGTCTCTGTCGCACGTCCCGTTATAATTTTCCCAACTACTTTTATCCCATGTTCTTCTAATGACTTTTTAAAGAGACTTCCTGCATACAAGGAAGGCTCCCAGACGGCAACCCATTCTCTTGCTTTATGAGCGCCAGCCGGGATCGTTCCCCTTACTAAAATACTATTCGACCCATGCTCTCGTTCAATTATTATGTCATGTTCTCCCTCGGAATCTACTGTTACCGTTTCATTTAAGATTTTTACATAATCGGTTTCAGGTTCAAGTGAAATGTTTGCTGCTTTTCCTTTCTTGCCTGGTAAAATATTGACAATAACAGTGCCTGCATCATAATCCTGGTTTGGCGAAGCAGTAAGGGCAGAAACCTGGGCTCCATAATATTGATGTTCGTCATTCCAGGTAAGGTCTTTAGAATAACGGACATCATCATACCAGCTGTCATCAACCACTAAATCGCCAGAGACCTTCTTGATTCCCTTATGCTTAAGTTTTAGTGTCATTTTATCAAAGTCTGCTGGAAGCAGGGTCGGATCACCCATTCCTTTTAGAACAAGGTCACCCGCAAGAGTCCCGCCGTCAATTTTTCCATCTGCCAGTACTTCGGTTGTAAAGCGGTATTCTTCCCCTAAGACTGAAAACGCCGCTGCAGCTGTAAACATTTTCAGCACCGAAGCAGGCTGCAACCGAGTTTCCCCAATATGCTCGTACAAAAGCTTTCCCTCTTCGGCAGACCTGATGCTGACACCAGCCAAAGCTCCATCTAGTACCGGCTCATTTGTTAACAGCTTACCTATTTCTGTGGACAACTCACCACTTTGCTCAACAGCCCTGGCCGGCGGTTCTTCAGTATGAAAAAACGGAATGATGGCTAAGATGATAACGAGTGAAAATATGATGATTGCTGTAGATTTTTGTTTCAATTTTTTTGGACACTCCTTTCATTTCTCAACTGTATTCGACAGTAAATTTCCCAATAACCAACTAGTAGAGTCTATGATATTGTTTTAAATAATATAAGGTTCAGGAGGCAAAAAAATGTACCGATACTTTTTGAATACCTTACTCATTCTAGCCATCGGAGCAGGATTTTACTTCTATGTCCAACTGATTTTTTCAAAGGTGACAGACCCATTGTACGGAACATTGGCGCTTCTCGCAGGCTGCCTGTTTGCGGCAGGGATGTCAAGAGAGCTTCTGTTCATTGTATATTCAAGGAGAGAAAATACAGAGATTTAACTTGGAAATAAAAATGCTCCCATTGAACATCCTTTAATTATGGGAAGTTCAATGGGAGTATCTTTGAATTAATATCGGGTCACTGGAAAATCGAGGCAGGAGAATATCCGGGATTGGATCGCCTATTCTATTATTCCATGTCCAATAATTTCTACATTCACTTTTGGGGTGATTGAAATATTTGGATATACACTTTTCCAATCCACGCGCTGCCAATAATCATTGTGGAGCGAAATAAGTCGCCGGCCAATGCCGAAGCTGTCGCTGTTCGCTTCTTGAAGTTTCTTTATGGCAGTTTCTGCGTCTTTTGTGAGTATCTCAGAAAGCTCTTCATTCAGAAACTTGATTTCTTGTTTATTATACAATTGATTTCTGGCATACTCAGTAAGTGAAATTTTTAATTTTAGATTGATGTTAACTTTTACTTCTTCATTTTCAATCGTTACTTCCAACCTTTTCTTTGCTTTTTTCACATTGAGAGAAACAAATTCACGAAGATCAGAATCATCGTGATTTGCAATTTTCTTTGTGAAGGAAACTGTCTTCCCAGTGTGGCCGTCCATCAATAGAAATATTTCCGCCTCATCACCTGATAAAATATGTCCTGTAAATTTACGTTCATTAAATAATGCTATTCCTTCTACATTTGCCAAAGTCCCACCTTCTTCCTGGCTTATATAAGGGAGACTCAAATCTTCACCTGGATCAAACATTTCAGCGCAAATCGATTGGATATTTTCCTCTGGTATAAGTAATGAATCCTCCTGGCTTTCTAATAGCTCAAATAGGTATTCACTTATTTTTTGGTCCTTAATATTAAGCTCGAGAATTCCCTTCCCCATACCTTCCGCAATAACAACTTTAGCGCTAAGGGAGCTTTTTGGGTCTCGATAAAATAAATCAAGAACTGGATATATATCTTCTTTTGCTAGTTTATTTCCAATAATGAGTACTCTGAGTTTTGAGGCATCAAATGTTTTTGAAACTCTTTTGTCTATATCTCCTCTTGCTTTTCTAGGTGTATCTCCAATCCCAGTGATAATCTGGTAGGTTTCTGCTGATCCCTCTCCTTGGTCTGCCTTTTTTATAATCGGGGAAGAAACTGTATCGATTATTCTTCCATCCGTATCCAAGTCAAAACTGGCAGCCAAGTATAACCTTACATCCTTCAATAAATTTTGATCCCAGCATGCGCTTAAAAAGATTGTCATGAATGCGATGCATAAGAAATTACTTGGCCTGATCATAGTGGATCTTTCCTTTCGCTGTTTTTTTAAACAGGTATGAGACAAGCAGTAAGAGAATAGGGAAAAGAAGAAAGGCGAAGCTGGCTTTTGTTATATATCCACTCATAGATTTAGCGAAAAGAATATTGGACTCTGCAAATAACGATAATCCAAAACAAATTAAAGCAACAAAATAAATCAGCTTTTTATGTTGTGCCTTTTTAAATAAACTCTTGCCACACTTTGCTGCCAAAAACAGATAGCTACTAAAAGATGTGAAAACCATGATTATCCATATTGAGAGGAATAACAAGTCCGTTCGCTCAATGACCTTAAAGGTATAAGACTTTAGCATATATAACAGAGGTTCTGGTATAATCTTCAATTCATCTGGACTGAAATACATGAAACTGACGAGTAGCAGATAGGCATATAAAAGCGTAATAAACAAATTTGCAAAAGTCATTGCCTTGAACTTTTTTCTGTTTGACCCCATTACTAACGGGAAAATCATTAGGACTGCTTCAAATCCGAGCATGGACAGGAAGGCATCTTTGCTACCAAAAAATATATCTTTTATGCCACTCTGGCCGATCGGTAGGATGTAGTATATGTTTGCATCTTTCAATGTGTAGGAAACTAGCAAAAAGAGAATAACCATTAGGGGTGTAACCAACGTAAAAAAACGAGCTAATACATTCAAACCGTCTATGCATAAATAAATCCCAGTCAGAACCAATAACGCCCCAATAATCCAGTTAGGTGTATAGGGAAGTATCCATCGGTCGATAATCCCAATATAAAGAACTAAAATTAAGCTTCCGACACTTATGAAATATAGGGAGTAAAATAGAGAGATTACTTTACCTATCTTTTTGCCAAGTAGCAAATTAGATATTTCAAGAAGGTTTTGTGAGTCAAATCTCTTGAATAGGAGCAAATAAGCAATTAATAAACCCTGTACCAGCACTCCGGCAATGAGAATGGAAATCCATCCATCTGAATGGACAGAATTATGCATATCATATGGTAGCGAAAGTACGCCAACCCCTGATTGGGTATGGATGAGCAAGAAGAAATATTGCTGATATGTGATCATATCTTTATTATTGTCCATCTATCTTCCATCCTCTTGTATCCCGCTGTCTTTTAGTGTTTATAGCACGGGAGTTTTTTGGTCGATCATTCATTTTCCAAAGCGGCAGCCTGAGGAATGTATCTTTTAAGTCCTTTAGGTGCAATGGAGCCAGCGGAGAAAAGAAAGGAACACCAAATGACTCTAATTTACAAAGCTTGATGAAAATTATGATCAACCCAAAAATCAAACCGACAAACCCCATGAATGATGCAGCAACCATAAGTGGAAACCTGATCAAGCGAACTGTCGTGCTCATTTCATTTGAGGGAACGACGAAGGCAGAAATAGCCGTTACAGCCACAATGACTATCATTATGTTAGAGATGAGCCCGGCACTGACTACAGCATCTCCGATAACAAGACCACCAACGATGCCAATTGTCTGACCAACAGGCTTTGGAAGCCTGATTCCTGCTTCCCGGATCAGTTCAATCGTAATCTCCATTAAGAAGGCCTCCAACAATGGGGGATAAGGTATTCCTTCCACTGATCCTTTCAATGACAAAATCAATTCATGTGGAATGACTTCTAGGTGATATGCAATTATTGAGATATAAAATGCCGGAAAAGTAATCGCAATAATAAAGCTTACATATCTTAGCATCCTGATGAAGGTCGCCGATATCCACCTGCTGTTGTAATCATCGGATGATTGGTAAAATGAAAAAAACGTCACTGGAAGAATTAATGCAGTAGGACTACCCTCACCAATCAAAGCTATCCTCCCTTCCATTAAATTTGCCATAGTCCTGTCAGGCCGTTCGGTGTTAATGATTTGTGGGAACAAAGAGAAGGGATCGTCTTCAATGAATTCTTCAATGTATCCTGGGCTTATTACCATATCAGTTGAGATGTAGGATAATCTTCTTTCTACTTCAGCGACAACCTCCTCGTCAGCGATTCCTCTAATAAACACAACTGCAAGCTTTGTTCTAGTTTTTTCACCTAACACGTGATATTTAACAGTAAAATCAGGATCTTTGATTTTTTGTCTTAAGAGACTGATATTTACCTCGAGATTTTCTATGAAACCATCGTGAGAGCCACGGACAACATTTTCGTTCTGAGGCTCTTGTATCGCCCTTTGATTACTTTTAGGAAATTTGAATAGCCAGGATTCATTACGGCCACATAGAAACAACACATATCCACCGTCAAGGATACCTTCTATAAGTTCTTTGTAATCGGGATTTTCCACGCCATTTAAAGATTGTAAATTTTCCCTGCTGACACTAGACCCATGTTCGAACAATGGTACCAATAAATATTCATTGAAATGTTCTTTTGAGACTAAGGTTTCAAGAAAGCAAAATATAAAGGATATGTCACCTTTAGAAAATTTCAATTCTTTAAAATCTGCTGTATGTTCGAACACAGATTTCACACTTTGGTAGATGCTATTGTAAATAGCTTGGTCTTTCGTATCCTGATGGAAGCTCTTCGGTAGCCTAAATTTTTTCATAACTACACCACTTTTTATTGAGGTAAGTAAGCTTTAATTGTTAGAAGTAGTTATTCCAATTGATTTGCCAAAATATACAAAGTAAGGGAGATGACGGGGCGAAGCAAGGGCCATCTGGCATTTGCGATTAAGTAAATCATGGGGGTATGATAAAATAAGATTAAAAGATATAAGGGGGTTTTTAGATGGACATTTTAGAGCCCGAAGTGAACCCATCTGAATGTGGTGACAGCTGTTGCTCATCAGAACGAAAGAGCCATCACTCTGAAAAAACGAAAAAGAATCTCGTGACGAGATTGAATCGGATAGAAGGACAAATTCGTGGCATTAAAGGCCTGATTGAGAGAGATACGTATTGTGACGATGTCATCACGCAGATTTCGGCAACACAGGCTGCTTTGAACAGTGTGGCCAAACTTTTGCTCGAAGGCCATATGAAATCATGCATTGTCGAACGGATCCAGGAAGGCGACAATGAAGTGGTTGATGAGCTGTTGACTACGATTGAGAAGTTGATGAAAAAATAAAAGGTTGTTTTGTTTTTCATTTAACTTAAAGTTCTGTATAATCAACTTTAACTTAATACATTCCTTCGGGGTCGGGTGAAATTCCCAACCGGCGGTGATGAAGCTTTCGCTTCTTAGTCCGTGACCCGGTTAACATTTGTTAAACGGTGGATCTGGTGAAACTCCAGGGCCGACAGTTAAAGTCTGGATGGGAGAAGGAAAAAAACGAGGATTAAAAGAACGGGATCAGTATGCCCTTTTTTAACTCTCTAGTTTGCCATTGCCTTTTTTAGGACCCCGAAGCAATTTTGTTTCGGGGTCTTTTTATTTTTTAATTGCCCCAAGGAAAAATTAGAAAGGAGGTAGTCAGGTGAATGACCAGGATTATATGGCACTAGCCATCAATCTCGCCAGTGCGACTGAAGGACAAACCTCCCCGAATCCCCAGGTTGGTGCTGTTCTTGTAAAAGACGGCAAGATCATTGGCATGGGTGCCCACTTGAAGGCGGGAGAACACCATGCTGAGGTGCACGCGATCACAATGGCGGGTGAAAAGGCTGAAGGAGCTACATTGTATGTGACACTCGAGCCATGCAATCATTTCGGAAAGACGCCGCCATGTTCGAATTTGGTTATCGAATCAGGCATTAAGAAAGTTTTTGTCGCCTCGGTCGATCCGAATCCGCTTGTCGGCGGAGCAGGGGTGAAAAAGATGCTCGATGCAGGCATAGATGTCCAGGTTGGGTTAATGGAGGAAGAAGCGAAAGCGCTGAATAAAGTGTTTTTTCATTACATAAACACTGGCTTGCCCTATGTAACGCTGAAGTCAGCCACTAGCCTTGATGGGAAAATTGCTACAGTAACGGGAGAGAGCCAGTGGATTACAGGAGAAGAAGCAAGAAAGGACGTTCATCAATTCCGTCATACACATGACGCGATTTTAGTAGGCGTCAATACCGTTATAAAAGACAACCCGAGCCTGACGACCAGACTTGAAGCTGGAGGGGAAAATCCGGTAAGGGTCGTGCTGGACAGCACCCTTCGCACCCCGCTGGATTCAAGGATCGCAAATGATAGAGCTGCCGATACGATTATTGTGACCGGAGCAAGAGTAAATCCGGATAAGATAAAGCAATTTACTGAGCTAGGCATTGAGGTTATCAAGCTGGAAACTGAGAAAATTGGGATTCATGACATGCTGAAAAAACTGGGAGACCGGGGCATCACTTCTGTCTACGTAGAAGGCGGAGCAGAGGTCCATGGCAGCTTTTTAAAAGAAAAAGCCTTTCAGCAAGTAATCACCTATATCGCTCCAAAGCTGATCGGCGGGAAAAATGCTCCTGCTGCATACGGAGGCGCGGGCATTGCCCGACTCGAGGATACAGTTCCTTTGGAAATTAAGGATGTCAAACAAATTGGCCAGGATATCCGGATCATTGCTGAGCCGGTATAGAAGGAGGTTTGTATGTTTACTGGGATTATAGAAGAAATTGGGACAGTCGCGAACATCCAGCATAGCGGTGAATCATTCGTCCTGACAATTGATGCGAAAAAAGTGCTGACAGATGTCCATCTTGGAGACAGCATTGCTGTTAACGGAGTATGCCTGACCGTCACCTCCTTCACTGAGAGCAGATTTACTGTGGATGTCATGCCGGAAACGGTCAAAGCATCCAGTCTGAAAACGGTAAAAAGAGGATCGAAGGTAAACCTGGAAAGAGCGATGGCAGCGGGCGGCCGATTCGGCGGCCACTTTGTCGCCGGCCATGTGGATGGCGTCGGAACGATCAAAGGGAAAAAGCAAATTGAGAACGCAGTTTACTATGAAATTCAAGTGGATCCTGAATTGCTGAGGTATGTCATCATGAAAGGCTCCGTCGCTGTTGATGGTACAAGCCTGACTGTTTTCGGAATATCGGAAGACAGTTTGACCTTATCGCTCATCCCGCTCACTTTAAAAGATACAGTCTTAGGATTCAAGGGTACAGGTGATATCGTCAACATTGAATGTGACATGATCGGCAAGTATGTAGGGCACTTTTTAAGTAACCAGGCACCAGCAGCTCCAAAACGAGGGAACAATATTACAGCCCAGTTCTTAGAGGATAACGGGTTTATGTGAGGGTGATGAAAAATGTTTGATCCAATTGAAGAGGCCATTTACGAACTGATGCAAGGAAATGTCGTCATCGTTTGTGACGATGAAGACCGGGAGAATGAAGGAGATTTCATCGCTCTGGCGGAGAAGGCGACACCTGATGTGATTAATTTCATGGCGACGCATGGCAGGGGATTGATCTGTGTGCCAATTGAACAGGATTTGGCCCAGAAGCTGGATTTACTGCCGATGGTATCACGGAATACGGATCCACACGGCACGGCTTTTACCGTCAGCATCGACCATAAGTATTCAACAACCGGCATTTCTGCTTTTGAACGCTCGGCAACTGTATTGAGCATGCTTGACCCAGAATCAAAGGCCGCTGATTTTAAAAGACCAGGACACATCTTTCCGCTCGTTGCCAAGAAGGGCGGAGTACTAAGGAGAGCCGGCCATACAGAGGCGGCTGTGGACCTGGCTAAATTAAGCGGTGCCAAGCCTGCAGGCGTCATCTGTGAAATCATGAATGAAGACGGCACAATGGCTCGAGTCCCGGAACTCCGAAAAATTGCCGATCAGTTCGAGTTGAAAATGATCACGATCAAAGATCTTATTCAATATCGCAACCGGAAGGACCAGCTGATTAACAGAGAAGTTGAGATCAATCTTCCTACTGAGTTTGGAATCTTCAAGGCAGTCGGTTATACAAACGTAGTAGATGACAAAGAACATATTGCCCTGGTAAAAGGTGAAATCGACCCTGATGAACCAGTATTGGTAAGAGTACACTCTGAATGTTTGACAGGAGATGTGTTCGGCTCCTTCCGTTGTGATTGCGGCCCGCAGCTGCATGCGGCATTAAACCAGATTAACAAGGAAGGGCGAGGTGTCCTTCTGTACATGCGCCAGGAAGGCAGAGGCATCGGCCTGATGAACAAGCTTCGTGCGTATAAACTTCAGGAAGAAGGCTATGACACCGTAGAAGCTAATGAAAAGCTCGGCTTCGGTGCAGACCTGCGTGAATACGGAATTGGTGCCCAAATTTTAAAAGACCTTGGCATCAAGCAAATTAAATTGCTGACCAACAACCCAAGGAAAATCAAAGGGCTTAAGGGATATGACCTGGAAGTAGTCGACCGGGTACCAATCCAAATGCCTACAAGGGAAGAAAACGAAAATTATTTAAAAACAAAACATAGCAAATTAGGCCATTTACTTAATTTTTAATGAAAATTAAACAATATAATTGGAGGAATAGGACATGAACAGAACTTTCGAAGGTAATTTAGTAGGAACAGGTCTTAAAATCGGTATCGTTGTAGGGCGTTTCAATGAATTCATCACAAGCAAGCTCTTGGGCGGCGCTCAGGACGCGTTGAAAAGACACGGGATTGAGGAAAGCAATGTTGATGTAGCGTGGGTCCCAGGTGCGTTCGAGATTCCATTGGTTGCACAAAAAATGGCTAAAAGCAATAAATATGACGCGGTCATCACATTAGGTACAGTCATCCGCGGATCCACTCCACACTTCGATTACGTATCTAATGAAACAGCAAAAGGTGTATCAGCTGCAGCGATGAATTCAGGAGTCCCTGTAATCTTCGGAGTCCTGACTACCGATACAATCGAGCAAGCAATTGAACGCGCAGGCACAAAAGCGGGCAACAAAGGCTGGGACGCTGCAATGTCCGCCATTGAAATGGCTAATTTGATGAAGAATATTGAAATGTAATCCTTCTATGAAGCTGCAGGCAAAATTGTCTGCAGTTTTATTTTTTAAGTAATTATGAAAATTTCTGTTTGTGGATAACTACGTGTAGTCTTCTTAATCCAGCTCCAGCGCCTAGCCCCTCGAGGCGCTTCGGTCCGCCCAATGAAGTCAAAGAACGACTTCACTGGTCGGCCCTCCAGCGCTTGTCGGGGCTGAACGAGGCGCTTGCGCTTTTTGTTCTTCGATGGAAAATACTTCGTTTGGTAGCCCCTGGAGTAATCCCACCTTTAACACAACAAAAATCTTCCCCATATTTTAAAAACCTCGCCGCAGTTTGTTAATAATTTGTTCATAATTTCTGGTTAAGATGAAGACAAGTTAGAAGCGAGGAGGAAAAACCATGAACGAATTTGAACAGCATTCCCGGTACCAGGAACCGGTGCCGGTCAAAAAATCAAATAAATTCAAAAGCATAATGTCCACTGTTATGGCTGGGGTAGTCGGTTCGGCGATTACACTAGCGGCTGTGAATTTTACAGAAACAGATGCAGGAACTCAGCTGCAGCCTCAAACTGAATCAGCTACAGATAGTAATTCAAATATCGTCACGACACCAACTTCGACTAAAAGCTCTGGATCGATTGCTGATATCATTGAAACTTCTTCGAAATCAATTGTCGGCATCACGAATATCCAATCGCAAAGCAATCCATTTTCCCAAAGCAAGGGCAATGTTGAGAGTGGATCTGGTTCTGGCGTTATTTTTAAGAAAGAAGGAAGCAGTGCTTTCATCGTCACAAACAACCACGTGATTGAAGGTGCTTCAAAGGTTGAGGTCTCCCTGTACAATGGTGAGAAAGTTGATGCAGAAGTTGTCGGTACAGACGCATTGACTGATTTAGCTGTTGTCAAAATTGATGCAGCCAAAGCAGCGGATGTCATCGAATTTGGAGATTCATCTGTATTAAGAGCTGGCGATCAGGTGCTGGCGATCGGCAACCCGCTTGGGCTCGACTTATCGCGGACAGTGACTCAGGGAATCGTCAGTGCGGTAGACCGTTCGATTTCAGTTCCGACCTCTGCAGGGGAATGGGAAATGAACGTTATCCAAACGGACGCAGCAATCAATCCAGGCAACAGCGGCGGCGCATTAATCAATACGAATGGAAAAGTGATTGGCATCAACAGCTTGAAAATCTCGCAAAATGGCGTGGAAGGCCTCGGGTTTGCAATCCCAAGCAATGAAGCTTTGCCAATCGTCAACCAGCTGATTGAAAAAGGAAAAGTAGAGCGTCCATATTTAGGTGTTAGCCTTGCTGATTTGGCGCAAATTCCAGATATGTATCTCGACAATCTGCCAGAGAACGTGGACTCTGGGACGATGGTTACCTATGTTGACCCTAATTCTGCGGCTGCTGCTGCAGGACTCCAGGAACAAGATGTCATCGTGGGGATCAATGATGAAAAAGTAAGGAATGCAAGTGATCTAAGAAGATACATGTATACGAAACTTGAAACTGGCGACAATGTCGAATTGAAAATATATCGTGACGGCAAGCAGCAAACTTTAAAGGTAGCATTGTCTGCTGCTAATGCAGAATAAATGGAGGAAAATAATGATTTCTTTTATGAAAAATAATAAACTCTTAATGGTATTTACAACGGTTTTCTTAGGACTTCTCTTAATTTTTGCAACAGCTTTTACCAAAACAGAAACTGCAGCGAGCATTGATGGGGAGAAAATCACCAAGGAAGAACTGAATACGAAATTGACAGAAATGTATGGTGCAGATATATTGGACTCCTTAATCACAAACAAAGTGATTGGAATGGAAGCTTCAAAAGAAAAGGTAAAGGTGACCGGGAATGAGATAGATGAAGAACTTACAAAATTGCAGGAATCATATGGCGGCGAAGAAGCATTCGCTTCGGCACTTGAGCAAAACCAGGTTTCAATGGACAAAATCCGGGAGGATATCGAAACTTACCTGCTAGCAGAAAAAATGATTGGAACTTCCATTGAAGTGACTGAAGAAGAAATGAAGACCTATTTCGAGGAAAATAAGGAATCTTTTGACCAACAGGAACAGGTGAAGGCGAGCCATATATTGGTAGAAGATGAGGAAGCGGCCAAGAAGCTTAAGGAAGAGCTTGATAATGGAAAAGACTTTGCTGAATTGGCAAAAGAATATTCAACAGATTCATCCAATGCGGCTAACGGCGGAGACCTCGGGTATTTCGGAAAAGGAGAAATGGCTGAAGAATTCGAGAAGGCTGCATTCGCATTGGAAGTCGATTCAATTAGTGAGCCGGTAAAAACAGAGTTTGGTTACCATATCATCAAGCTTGTTGATAAAAAAGCAGCGAAGGCTGCAAATTTTGATGATCATAAGGAAGAAATTAAGGATTTGTTATTCGACCAGAAGATCCAGGCCGAGTACCCAAACTGGTTGGAGCAGAAAAAAGCAGAATATGAAATTAAAAGTTATCTATAGTTAGTTATTGAGCCTCTGCAACGTTTAGCAGGGGTTTTTTTAATGAAAAATGGCGCGAATTATAAAAATTCTAAAATTATTTAGTTGCAGGTCAAGTTTCCTTTGCGATAAAATGTTTACCAAAGGAAACTTTTTAATCCTAATGCATATATTATTTTTACAAATGGAGTTCTGCACCCCGAAAGTTGGCTGAAGGAAACATTTTAGTGTTAGACCATCATTTGGTCATATAAATGACCAAAGGTTTCGTTCATGAAACAAATTTCGTGTTCTGGCATAAATTAAAGATTATTGTTTCTTTTTGAAAAATTCTTTGGGCAGGCTCAAAATTGATATTCAAAGGAGAATAAAAAATGACAGAGGAAATTTTATTCGCATTTGGTTTGACACTGTTTGCAGGTCTAGCCACTGGGATCGGCAGCATTCTTGCCTTTTTCACATCGCGGACCAATACAAAATTTCTTTCAATAGCACTTGGGTTTTCAGCAGGTGTGATGATTTATGTGTCGATGATTGAAATCTTCGTCAAAGCGAAGGATTCCCTCGTTTCCGCGATGGGCGCACAGTTAGGAAACTGGGTAACAGTCGGAGGATTTTTCGGGGGAATTCTGCTAATTGCCTTGATTGATAAGTTCATACCAAAGCAGGGAAATCCTCATGAACTGAAAAAAGTCGAGGATATGAATGCTCCTTCAAAACCTGCCACAGATGCTGCCCTGCTGAAAATGGGAACATTCACAGCTCTCGCGATAGGGATACACAATTTCCCTGAAGGAATCGCAACCTTCACCTCGGCCATCCAGGACCCGGCTTTGGGTGTGGCAATTGCCATTGCGATTGCCATCCACAACGTTCCTGAGGGAATTGCCGTTTCCGTACCGGTCTATTTTGCGACTGGCGATAAGAAGAAAGCCTTTAAACTATCATTTCTGTCAGGTCTTTCCGAACCGATCGGCGCACTTGTAGCATACCTATTCTTAATGCCATTCCTGAATGACATTATGTTTGGCGTCATTTTCGCTGCAGTAGCTGGCATCATGGTATTCATCTCACTTGATGAATTACTGCCAGCGGCAAAAAAATATGATGAATCACATCTAGCTATTTACGGTTTAATTGCCGGGATGGCAGTCATGGCCGTCAGCTTGCTGCTGTTTATTTAAAAGACAAGTGCGTAATATCCTATTATTTCCCAATGAAAAAGAGTGACCTGTCAAAAAATGGTCACTCTTTTTAGTTCCATTGATATTGGGAAATTTTTAAAATGGTACTTTATACATGTGAAATTTATGTAAATGCGCATATACTCCTGATTCTAAAGACTCAAAAATGATTAGTTTAGCATATTGATATTATCAGAAAATTTTAAATATAATAGAGTCTGTAAAACGTGCAACACCATAAAATGCAGAGGAGTGGTTGAATGAAAAAGAAGAAAGTACTAGGAGCCGCACTATTAAGCATGACAATGGGTTTATCTATGTTTACGGCTGGGGCATTTGGCCAGGCACCAGAGGCTCAGGATTCTTACCGGGTATTAATTCAGGGTCCGAAAGCTGAACAAGCTAAGGCTAAGGATCAATACGGTACAAGATGGGATTTTGGAACAAATGGTTTTACTACAACGGTTAATGGGAAGCAATATCAGGCACTACTTCATAATAAGAATTTAAATGTGGAAACAGTTTCTCAGGTGAAGCTGGAAGCAAAGCCAGGTTCAGGCGCTCAAGCTGCGCCATCTGACCGTACACCATGGGGGATGGAAGCAATCTATAATGACAGCAGCCTTCAGGCAACATCCGGCGGTAACGGTGTTAAGGTAGCGGTCCTTGATACAGGAGTAAATGTTGCTCATACCGATTTAGCTGGCAGCGATGAACAATGTAAGGACTTTACTAATCGCCGGACACCATTAGTAGAGGGATCGTGTACAGATAAGAATGGTCACGGTACTCACGTTGCCGGCACCGTTTTGGCACACGGAGGATCTGGAAATGGAATTTATGGAGTAGCTCCTGAAGCGGAACTGTGGGCATATAAGGTTTTGAATGACCAGGGATCAGGCTATTCGGATGACATCGCTGGTGCGATCCAGCATGCAGCAGATGAAGCAGTTCGTACAGGCTCGAATGTCGTCATTTCAATGTCACTTGGATCAAGCAGCAAGAGCACGCTGATTGCTGATGCTGTTGATTATGCATATGGAAAAGGTGTCCTCGTCGTTGCAGCAGCTGGTAACAGCGGACCTAATGCCAATACAATTGGTTATCCAGGTGCCCTTACTAATGCTGTAGCAGTTGCCGCTTTAGAAGATGTCCAGGAAAACGGTACATACCGTGTCGCTGACTTCTCATCCCGCGGAAACCCGCAGACAGATGGTGACTATGTCATCCAGGAACTTGACGTGGAACTTTCCGCGCCAGGAAGAGCAATCGAATCAACCTGGTATGACGGTTCGTACAACACAATTAGCGGAACATCAATGGCAACACCGCACGTTTCCGGATTGGCAGCGAAAATCTGGGCTGCAAATCCAAGCATGAGCCATACACAACTTCGTGCTGAGCTTCAGAACCGTGCAAAAGCTAACGACATCCTTGGCGGATCAGGAGCTGCATCTGGTGATGACTATGCTTCAGGATTTGGATTCCCGCGTGTGAAGTAAATATTGTATGAAAAACCGCTTAATCGAGCTGATTAAGCGGTTTTTTTGTTGGAAACGGGTACTTGATCTTGTATGTAAACTGAGGAGCGCGAACTGGAAAAAAACGCCCGGAATTTCCAGTTCGCCAATATAATTTGATTTTCGCCAATAAGTAAGTGGAAATCGCCAATAAATTTATTTTTTCGCCAATAAAAATTAAAAATCGCCAATAAAATTGTGAAAACCGCCAATAAAATGATTTAAGTATGAAAAGGGGTAGTAACTTGGTTTAAAAACTAGACTTGAACATGCCTATTCACATCAAACAAAAGATATTATAGCGAAAATTTTAATTTTATAGCGACTTTCTGATTTTTTATAGCGCAAATACATTTTCTATAGCGACTTTTTCGGTTTTATAGCGAATTGGAAATTATCCACGATTTTTTCCAGCTTTTCTACTAAAAAAACCGAGCCAATCTGACTCGGTTTTAAAACTTCCTCTTACTATAAAAATTCTCGGTAAAATAAGGCTCATGCTTCGGCCCGAATGCGACGCCGACACCTAGCAGTTTAAAGTCAGACTTCAGGATGTTTTCACGGTGCCCTAGCGAGTTCATCAAGCCTTCGTGGGCAAAGATGCTGCTGAACTGTCCATATGCGAGATTCTCCCCAGCTACCGAAAACGCAATATTATCCTCTTCCATCCTGTCAAAAGGCGATTGTCCTTCAGGGTTTGTGTGGCTGAAATACGAGTTTTCCGCCATGTCGGCACTGTGCTTTCTGGCAGTCACTCTCACCTCATCATCCCAGGTAAGAATGCTAAGACCGTGCGCCAACCTTGAAGCATTGGTCAGGTCAAACAGCTGGTATTCTAACCCTTCCTTCAATGCCTCACTTGCCTCCGTATAAAAGCCTGCCTTGCTTTGTTCCAATTTTTCGCTGACCATCTGGATTGCGGTTACGGTGTTGTTTTTATGTTTATCATAAAAAACCGTCACATAGCTGTCATCCAAATTATAGACGTCATAGTCCTGGTCCTTTTGAAACTGGTAATAGACAAGTCCTTTCCTTATTTCGCTAAGCGGCTCCCCAAGTGTCTGACGGACTGTTTCCTTTGCAGTGCCATACTTGATTCCGTTTTTTGCCGCAATCAAATCTTGGTTTGTATACAAAGCATTCACAACCCCATCTTTGCTGTAGGAAACCATGATGAAGTTTTGGAAATTTTCATGATAAGCATGCCACTCTGTTCCATACTCGTTCACGGAAACCCGTTTAGGGGCACCAAGCTGAGCTTCTACTTCAGGTTTCGCATCACCAATACCAACATTATGGAAGGTGAATGTTTTTTCAGAAGGTGTTTCCAGCTCGGGCTTAGCCACTTTGGGCAAAAGGTTTTGCTCATCCTGCGTCAATTCTTCCTTTTTCTCATTAAGTTGCCAGATCAGCTGATTAATCCCGCTGTTCACCGTTTCCAATGCTTTGCTGAGTTCGGGATTTTCTTTTAACTTATCTATTTCAGTATTTAAATTTTGAAGATCTTTTTCATTCGTTAAAAATGGCCATGCAAAGTAAAGCAAAGCCCCTAAAATCAAGAGGGAAAATAAACGTCTCAAGAGTTTTCTCACCATCCTTCGTTCCTTATCACCAATATACCCATTAATACTTGATTAAAAAAGCATACTAGCTTGGTGACAGGGCAAACTTTGTATAGTAAAACTATCCAAAGTCAGTTTTTGTGAAACCATTCACATAATGTTCAAAACTCTGCTGCTAATATCTTATGATTCAGTAGTATTATTACTACCTAGATAGTGTTTATATTGCCAGGAGGTTTTATAGTGAAAAAACTGTTGCAAATCATCATTGGATTAGGACTTATTCTGACCCCTTTTTATACAAATGCTCACGTAAAGTGGTTTACCAAAGTTGCGCCAAAGAAAGAAAGTATTGAAAATATATTATCGCCGTTATTTATGGGTCTTGCCTTACTGGCGGCGATTGTTCTCGCTTCATTGACTATAATTATTCCAAAAATGGCTCAAATGCCGCTAATCAAAAAGTGGGATGATTACCTTTCAGGCTTCCGGAAATATTCTAGATATTTATTGAAGTACGGAACGGCAGTCGCCTTGATTATCCAGGTCACAAACGGTACCTTGTTTGCACCGGAGTTCCAGTTGGACAGCACCTTGATGACGGTTTTAGCGTGGATCACGATTGGCCTCCTCCTTGTTCCGCACCATATCGCAACAAAATTAGGGGCATCCATTTTATTGATCCTATTCATCATGGTCACTGTAAAGCATGGTATTTTTTATATGCTTGATTACGGTTTTTATGTGGCTATCATCGGCGTGCTGCTTGTCGGCAGCACTAAGCTTGAAAACGTTGGCTTCCCATTCTTATATTTGGGGACAGGACTTTCATTATGCTGGGTCGCCGTTGAAAAATGGGTATACCCAACTATGTCGCTGGATATCGTCGCAAACCACCAGGTACCTACCTTCGGCTTTGAACCAGCAGCTTTTATCGTCATGGCCGCTTTTGTTGAATTTGTGGTCGGCTATTTGCTGGTAGTCGGTATCTTGAATCGAGTGCTGGGATTTGTCGTCACCACCATCTTTATTTTAACAACGATGCTATTCGGATTTACAGAAATAATCGGCCACTTCATGATTCATATTGTCCTGATCATTTTCATCATCGAAGGCGTATCCTTCTATAATCCGCCAATTAAAATGCACAAAACAAGAGTGGACCAATTCATCTTTATATTTTTGAACTTCATTTTCGTCTTATCGACCTTTGTGTTGATTTATTATCGATTTGCCTAAGCAGCCTCAATGGGGCTGTTTTTTCTTTTTAGAATTATCAGACCTTTTGTTGACGCTTGCTTCTGTTCTTGTTACGATTTCTCTAGTTGCAAATGGAATGGGAGAGATGATGATGAAGCCTTATTCTTTTCAACCTGATGCGGAATTTGCCGCACAGCTTGACCGCGAAGATCTATTAGCCCGTTACCGGGATGAATTTTACCTGAACCCTGATTCAATCTATCTTGATGGAAACTCGCTTGGTCTTCTTTCAAAGCGGGCTGAGCAAACTTTGCTTGAATCATTGGCCGACTGGCGCGAGCTTGGCATTGATGGCTGGATGGAAGGCAACCATCCATGGTTCTATTTATCTGAAAAACTAGGAGAATTGACTGCTCCGCTTGTTGGTGCTGCTCCTGAAGAGGTTATTGTAAGCGGCTCTACAACAGTCAACCTGCATCAGCTGGTGGCTACTTTTTATAAGCCTGAGGGGAAGAGGACAAAAATTCTTGCTGATGAATTGAATTTCCCGTCCGATATCTATGCGCTTCAAAGCCAGCTGCGAATCCATGGCTATGATCCGGATACGCACCTGATCAGAGTGAAAAGCAGGGATGGCAGGTTCTTGGCTGAGGACGATATCATTGAGGCAATGACCGAAGAAATTGCTCTTGTTGTGCTGCCGACTGTGCTGTACCGCAGTGGGCAAATCCTCGATATGGAGCGGTTGACAAGGGCGGCTCACCAGCGTGGAATCCTTATTGGCTTCGATGGCTGCCATTCAATTGGCGCGATTCCTCATGCTTTCTCTGATTGGGGAGTCGACTTTGCCTACTGGTGCAATTATAAGCATTTGAATGGCGGGCCAGGAGCTGTAGCAGGTCTTTATGTGAACTCAAAGCATTTTGGCACGAAGCCAGGTCTTGCCGGCTGGTTCGGTTCAAGGAAAGATAAACAGTTTGATATGGAGCATGTTCTGACACCTGCTGAGACTGCGGGTGCCTACCAGATTGGTACACCGCATGTGCTGAGCCTTGCTCCTTTACTTGGCTCATTGGAAATGTTCGCGGAGGCTGGAATTCCGAATATCCGTGAAAAATCATTAAAGATCAACCGTTATTTAATGGACCTGATTGAACATGTACTTGGTGACGTCGGTTTTAAAATCGGCAGTCCTGTTGAAGATTTTAAACGTGGCGGCCATGTCAGTCTTGAGCACAAAGAAGCGGCAAGGATTTGCAAGGCGTTGAAGGAAAAAGGAATCATCCCTGATTTCCGCGCTCCGAACATCGTTCGACTGGCACCTGTGGCTCTATACACTTCTTACAGTGACGTCTGGAATGCTGTCCAGATGTTAAAAGAAATCATGGATCATAAATTATACGAGAAATTCAGCAATGAGCGCGGAGTTGTAGCGTAGGGGGGAGTCTGGCAATGAAGGAAGAACAAAAAACTTCACATGAAATTCATACCGATTTTTCAAAAGAGCTGTCTTACGGAAGTTATCTGCAATTGGATAACATCTTATCGAGCCAGCACCGCTTGTCTGATCACCATGATGAAATGCTGTTCATCATCATCCACCAGGCTAGCGAGCTGTGGATGAAGCTGATTTTACATGAAGTGAGCGCGGCGATTGACTGCATCCGTAAAAATGACCTGGAGCCATCCTTCAAGATGCTCTCCAGAGTGTCGAGGATCCAGCAGCAGCTGATCCAGTCGTGGAGTGTACTATCGACGCTGACTCCGGCTGAGTATATGGAATTCCGCGACAAGCTTGGCCATTCATCAGGATTCCAATCCTACCAGAACCGTTTGATCGAATTTGCTTTGGGGCAAAAACAATTTCATGTTCTATCTGTTTACAAGCACGATGTCGACCTGTATAAAAAGATGGAGGATGCGCTGCATGAACGATCGATTTATGATGCGGCGATCAGTGCGATGGCGATGCGCGGCCTGCCGATAGATGATGCAGCCTTAAATCGTGATTGGTCTGCTCCGTACGAACCAAATGCCAGTGTCGAGGAAGCGTGGCTGACGGTGTACCGTAACGTTGATCAATATTGGGATTTATATGAACTAGCGGAGAAGCTAGTCGATATCGGCAGCCAGCAGCAGCTTTGGCGTTTTAACCATATGAGTACTGTTGAACGGATTATCGGTCACAAAACTGGAACAGGCGGTTCCGCCGGTGTATCCTATTTGAAAAAGGTCGTAGACCACCGATTTTTCCCTGAGCTATGGAGCCTGAGGACGAAGCTATAAAATAAGGGCTGATTACTAGAGATTGTTGTTAAAATCCTAAAGCCGATTTTAACGTATATAAAGTTATTTTGCTGGTCGGTATTAAGTTTGCATGCTCTTTTCTCTTTATAAAGGAGTCAAGGATGCAAAGAAAAGGTGTCATTCAATCCTATTTTGTAGTCAATAGTTTGAGAAAAGAGCTTAAAAGAAAGAAGGAAACAGTATGGGAAATTGGATTGATATTTCGCAGGTTTTACATGATAAAATTCCTGTTTGGCCAGGCGACACTCCATTTCATTATGAAGTGAGCTGGGGAATGGAAGCTAGCGGCTCCGTGAATGTCGGACAGGTGACGATGAGCACGCATACCGGTACGCATATCGATGCGCCTTTCCATTTCGAAAACGATGGAAGAAAAGTGATCGATCTCGATTTTAACCTTTATATCGGCCCTGCAAAGGTCATCCATTTGCAAAATCCAGCCAGTATCGGAGTTAAGGAAGTAGAATCTTTCGATTTGCAGGGGGTCAAGCGTTTGTTGATCCGTACGGACGCGTGGCAGGATAAGACTGTGTTCCCTGAATACATTCCGCATATCGAGCCTGAATTGGCTGCTTATCTTGCTGAGCAAGGAGTACAATTGCTTGGTCTTGATTTGCCATCGGTCGATCCATTGGACAGCAAGGAACTGAGGGCCCATCATGAATTGAACAGCCAGGGCATTCATATCCTTGAAGGATTGGTACTTGATAAAATTGATCCGGGAGAATACGAGCTCGCTGCTCTGCCTCTACCGCTGGAACAGGGTGACGGCAGTCCTGTCAGAGCCGTGATCCGTGAAATTAAATAAAGTTAGAATGAGGGAGGCTGCCATTTGGGGCAGTCTCTTTTTGTCGAAAATTTTGCCATAAACATTGTTGACCGATGTGGTCAATGAGGAGTAAGATGTAATTGACCGATGTGGTCAATAAGAATTTAAGGAGGGCGTTATGTCTTCAAAATTTTTAAGCTTGAATCCTGAAAAGCAAGAACGAATCCTGAACGCCGCTCTAAAGGAGTTTGCCCTGAAAGGATACGAAAAAGCATCCACGAATGAAATCGTCAAATCAGCAGGCATCTCAAAAGGACTGCTATTCCACTATTTTAATAACAAGAAAGAACTTTATCTGTTCCTTTATAACCACTTTGCCGATGTGATGGTAGAAGAGTTCTTTAATGAATTGGACCTGAGCGAACGCGACATTTTCGAACGGATGAAAACGCTGATGATCCTGAAAAACAAACTGATGGCAAGGCATCCGGAAGTATTCGACTTTATGGTGGCAGCCTCCATGGAAGCCGCGGAAGAAGTAAAGGAAATATTGAATAACACAAATACAGAGCTGATCCAGGCAAGTTACAGCAGGCTATTCGAGAATATTGACATCACTAGGTTCAGGGACGGAGTCGACATCCAACGAGCCATCAACATCATCATGTGGACACTCCAGGGCTTCAGCAACCAGGAATTAGAAAAAGCCAAAAAGCTGAACAAAGCACATCACGACTTTGATGAAGCATTCAAAGAAGTCGAAGTGTATATCGAGATGATGAAGAAGGCTTTTTACAAGAATGTCTAAGAAAAAGAGAATGAAGAGCTAAAAAGAAAAAGTATCTGGGAGGGTCTGGCATGAACGTGATTGAGATTAAAAATCTGACTAAAATGTACGGCAAGGCCAGGGGAATTGAGGATGTTAGTTTCAGTGTGAAGGAAGGAGAGATTTTCGGGTTCATTGGCCCGAATGGCGCAGGGAAATCAACGACGATCAGGACGTTACTATCATTGATTTATCCAACGAGCGGCAGCGCGACGATATTTGGAAAGGATATCATCACCGCTGCTCCGGAAATCAAAAAGGATATCGGGTACCTGCCATCTGAGGTATTTTACTATGACAATATGAAGGTTATGGATCTGCTTAAGTATTCCGCAAGCTTTTACAAAAAGGACTGGACAAAGCGGATTAAAGAGCTTGCTGACATCATGGAGCTCGACCTTACGAAGAAAATCGATGACCTTTCGCTTGGCAACAAAAAGAAGGTTGGCATCGTTCAGGGACTGCTTCATGAACCGAAGCTAATTATCCTTGATGAACCGACGAGCGGGCTGGATCCGCTCATGCAGCAGAAGTTCTTTGACCTTCTTGAAAAAGAAAACAAGAAAGGCGCGACGATTCTCTTTTCTTCTCATATTCTCAGCGAGGTGCAGAGACTGTGCGACAGGGTTGCAATTATCAAGGACGGCCGGATTGTCACGGTCGAGAAAATCAGCACCTTAAAAGAAAACACCTACAAGAAATTTAAAATCGATACCAATTCCGTAATCGATAAAAACCTTTTTAATATTGACGGTGTGAACCAGCTTGAGCAGGATGGTGGATCGGTCAGCTTCCTTTTCAGAGGCAACATCAATTCCATCATGAAAAAAATTGCGGAAATCGAGATTGCGAACCTGTGGGTCGAGGAGCCTGACTTGGAAGAGATCTTCATGCATTACTATGAAAAGGAGGAATAGAACATGAATATATTCCTTCATGAACTGAAGGCATATCGAAAGTCGACTATTATATGGACCTTGTCGTTGGTGGCGATGGTTGTCTTGTTTTTATCAATGTTTCCTTCCTTTTCAAAGGATGCGGAAGAGTTTAAGAAGCTGCTTGAAGGCTTCCCGGTTGAATTAAGGAAAGCAATTGGATTGTCAGTGGACAGCATCGCGACATTGATTGGTTTTTTCTCCTATGCATTTTTGTACTTGAAGCTAGCGGGCGCCATCCAGGCTATGAATCTTGGAACCTCGATCCTATCAAAGGAAACACGGGAAAAGACAGCCGACTTCCTGCTTACTAAGCCGGTGACAAGGACTCAGGTAGTCACTTCTAAGCTGTTGGCAGCGCTGGTTTCGCTGGTAATCACTAACATCGTTTTTATCGGAGCGACTTTCGTGATGGCTTCTATTGTAGAAGGTGGCGATTTTAACAAGGAAGCTTTGTTCCTGATTACTATTTCCCTTTTTTTCATCCAGCTTATGTTCATGGCACTGGGAATCATCGTTTCTGTGATCGCCCCAAGAATTAAATCGGTGATATCCGTTTCACTAGGTACTGTTTTTGGATTTTTCATGCTCGGGATGATAAGTTCGACGACAGAAGATGAAGCCCTGCGTTATTTGACGCCGTTCAATTACTTTGATTCAACCTACATTACACAACACTCAAGCTATGAAACTTCATTTGTCATAGCGGGGGTAATTTTTATCATCGCTGCGGTCTCGGCCAGCTATTATTTTTACGCAAAAAAAGATGTCCATTCCGTTTAGGGAGGAGGGAAAGTCATGAATCTATTTAAAAGGGAAATGAAAGCAAACCGAAAGTCCTTAATTATCTGGAGCATCGGAGTTGTCTTCATGGTCGCCGCGGGCATGGGCAAGTACTCAAGCCTTGAAGGGACGGGGCAATCGATGAATGCGTTGATGGCCGATATGCCTAAATCGCTGCAGGCCATCATGGGAACGGGGTCACTCGATCTGTCCACACCGGTTGGTTATTACGGAGTCTTATTCTTATACCTGGCTGTGATGGCAGCCATTCATGCCGCGATGCTCGGCTCGAATATCATTGCCAAGGAAGAGCGTGACAAGACAGTCGAGTTTCTGCTGGTCAAACCAGTTTCAAGAACGAGAATGATAACATCCAAACTAATAGCCGCTTTGGTCAACATTCTGATTTTTAATATTGTGACCTTCGCTTCCTCTGTGGCAATGGTTCAGAAATATGCGGAAGGCGAGAGTGTGATCGGGGATATTTCCTTATTGATGGCCGGGATGTTCATCCTACAGCTGATCTTCCTGGTTATCGGAACCGCAATCGCTGCTATCTATAAAAATGCGAAAAAAGCCACATCGCTGGCAACAGGAATCTTGCTTATCCTTTTCATTTTATCAATAGCAATTGATATGAATGAAGAGCTGGATGGATTGAAGTTCCTGACTCCATTTAAATATTATGACGCGAAGCTTGTTTTGGAGGAAGGCGGGTTCGAACCGCTTTATCTGGCACTGTCAGCTCTGCTGCTGTTCGGGTTGACAATCGTGACCTACGTATTTTATCGAAAAAGAGATATGAATGTTTGAGAATCCCGGGAATCCGGGATTTTTTTAATGGAGATGGAGATTTATATTGGGTATTTTGTGAATTCCTTAGCTGATTACGGGAATAAGCATTTAATTTTAAGAAACTCCGACTTAACTCCAGGAGCATGAAGCTTAATCCCGCGAAATACCCACCTGATTCCGCGAAAAAGACCCTTAATTCCGCGAAAATCAATGATAATTCCGCGAACTGGAAATTATCCAGGATTTTTTCCAGCAACCTCGTTCACATTTTAGTAAAAAAACTCCCATCTTCCTTTGAATTTCCGGTGATATACTTTAAATATGTTAAATACTGCACATACCTAGTTAATTCAACTATAGGATAATCAATACATTACTAAAGAATAGGTGAGCGGAATGGACGAAAAGAAGGTCATTGTTGTTGGCGGCGGGATTACTGGACTCACGACAGCATATTATCTCCAAAAGGAAGCCAGGGAGAAGCAACTGCCCATCAAAGTGAAATTGGTTGAGGCAAGCGATCGTCTTGGCGGTGTCATCAGTACGGAAAAGCGGGACGGGTTCGTCATTGAAAGAGGACCGGATTCTATCATAGCAAGAAAAAAGAGTGCGATGAGATTGATAGAGGAAGTTGGCCTTAAAGATAAAATTATATCCAATACTGCCGGGAGATCTTATATTTACGCGAGAGGCAAGCTTCACACGATGCCTGAGGGCTCTTTCATGGGCATCCCAACAAAGGTGACGCCATTTGCGTTATCGGGGTTATTTTCACCGCTTGGGAAATTACGTGCGGCGGGGGATTTTATTTTACCAAAAGGCCAGCCGAAAGCAGACCAGTCGCTTGGAGCCTTTTTCCGCCATCGGCTTGGCGACGAGGTGGTCGACAACCTAATTGATCCACTATTGTCAGGTATCTATGCTGGCGATATTGATGAACTCAGCTTGATGGCGTTGTTCCCGAACTTCTATGAAATCGAACAGAAGCATCGGAGCCTTATGATTGGATTGAATAAATCGATGCCAAAGCCGCCAAAATCAGCTAAAAAGCCTGGTTCTAAAAAAGGAATGTTCATCTCATTGTCAACGGGCCTTGAGGAGCTGATTCACCAGGTTGAAAGCCGTTTGGAAGAAGGAACGGTCGTGAAAGGAACGCCTGTAAAAAAGGTAGTGAAAACAGGCAGTACCTATCAAGTCCACTTTGAAACTGGAGAGGTTGAAATAGCCGCCAGTGTCATTATCACGACTGACCATTTCCATGCGCAACGCATGCTTTCGGAGTATGCATTCATGGAACAATTCAAAGGTATGCCATCCAATTCGGTGGCAAATGTCGCGATGGCATTCCCGAAATCCGCGATTGAAAAAGATATTGAAGGAACAGGCTTCCTTGTTTCGAGAAACAGTGATTTCCGGATTACCGCATGTACGTGGACACACAAGAAGTGGCCTGGCACATCTCCTGAAAATATGGCATTGCTCCGCTGCTATGTCGGCAAACCGGATGACCAGGAAGCAGTCGAACTATCAGATGAAGAAATCGTCGAACTGGTTCTAAAAGATTTGAACAAGACGATGAATATCACTGAAAAGCCAATCTTCCATGTCGTAACGAGATGGAGAAAAGCGATGCCGCAATATACGGTTGGGCATCTAGAAAAGATTGCCCATGTTAAAAAGCAACTTGACGAGGAACTCCCTGGTGTCTTCCTTGCCGGAGGGTCATTCGAGGGTGTAGGCATACCTGGTTGTATCGATCAGGCGGAGGCTGCGGTGGATAAAGTAATCACACATCTGTCCTTATAGCAATTCCTGCCGCTATCTTTTAAAGATAGCGGTTTTTACTTTTAATAGAGAGATAACCAAATTCTTCTTTTTTAATATCGAAATCTTCTGTAAAATAGAACTATAAGGATAAAAAAGTCTGGAGAGATCTCTATGCGAAATAGTTTCCCAATATTTGGGACAGATGATGAAACGATCTATAATCCTGATGAACTGCTGAGTTTATTTTTGGATTGCACGGCTGACGGATTTGCTATTGTCGATATGGAGAATCGTTTTTTAAGGATCAACCATAAGTATACGGAAATTTTCGGTTATTCAGAAGAAGACTTGATCGGGAGGACTTTTTATGAGTTTTCAAATCCCGATTTCGTCCCAGGAATCATTTCTCAAGTGAAAAACGGAAAAGCGTTTACCAATATGATAACGAAGAGATTCCATAAAGATGGTTCCATGCTGGATATTGCAGTCTCTTATTCTCCTTTCCGGAATAAGCATGGGAAAATCATAGCGATCATTGCGATATACCGTGATATCACCAAAATAGTGAGCATGGAGAGTGAACTAAATAGAACCCGGGAATTGTATGAATTGATCACCGAAAATACGAGTGACATGATCAAGGTGATTAATAAGGATAAGATGATTGTGTACGCTTCACCCTCACATGAAAAAGTAATCAGTCTGAAGCCGGAACAAATTGTAGGCAGAAGTCTGAGTGAATTTTTGTCGGCTGAGGAAGATGCCATTCTTGATAAAAAACTGGCGGAAATTATCGAAACAGGCGAGCCGCAGATTGTACGGAAGAAGTTTACGACTTGTGATCAAAATATCGTTTACACAGAGTACAATTTTTCACCGATATATAATGAGAAAAAAGAGATAGAGTCCTTTGTGAGTGTCGGCAGAAATATTACGGACCGGGTCAAGCAGGATGCTACCATCCGGAATCTGGACAGGCTTTCTGTCACCGGCCAGCTGGCAGCGGGAGTGGCTCATGAAATCCGCAACCCGCTGACTTCGTTGAAGGGATTTTCGAAGTTATTGCAGACATGCCTCGATAAGAAGAAGCAAGGTGATTACCTTGCCATCATGATGAATGAACTCGATAGGATCGATACGATTGTCAATGAGTTCATGTCACTGGCAAAGCCTCAGGCGGTGCAATATGTAAAAGAAGATCTGAAGTCAATCCTGGACAGCACAATTAACATCATTCATCCGCAGGCGCTAATGCATAATGTCCAAATCATCACTAATTATCCAGAAGAAAATTGCAAGCTGTCATGCAATTCGCACCAGCTAAAGCAAGTATTTCTAAACTTCTTAAAAAATGCGATTGAATCGATGGCTGAAGGCGGAAATATCTATATCGACCTTCAGATGAATGAACCGGGTAAAGTACTGGTCAGCATTGTCGACGAAGGAGCAGGCATCGAATCGGACCGGCTGCGATACCTTGGAACGCCTTTTTATACCACAAAAGATAAAGGAATCGGGCTTGGACTGACCGTCAGCAATAAAATCATCCAGGAGCATAATGGCACAATGAAGATTGTCAGTGAAAAAGGCCAAGGGACCACAGTGATTGTTGAATTGGATTGTCTTGAGACATCCTTCTAATAAAAAGAGCGGCTTCCTAAACGGAAGCCGCTTTCGTTGTTATTCCTCTTTGTTAAACCAGAGTGGATCGTTATTATCCTCTTCACCATTATAGTTAATGACAAGTTCTTCCCCAGCGCTGATGTCACGGTAGGCATAGAAATCAAATGTGTGATTATCGAAATTGATTTCATAGGTTGTATTAGGCTCATATGAGTGGTTGAATAACATCCCATAACCGAGAAGGAGTGCAGAATGGTTAATGCCATATTCGAAGGCATAGTCAGCAAGCGCCGTCTTTTCGATGTGGACATGCTGGTCGTTCGGATAAGAAAGAACGGGAGCCTCATGGATAAGTTCGCCTTTTGCGATATCACGAGTTGCGAAGACCCCTCTGTTGAATTCTCCATCGCTAATTTCAGAAGTTTTTATTTCAATCATTTTTTCACCTGCTCGCTCTATTACTTTGTTGTTCTTTACCCTTTTTAGCATGACGGTTTTTAGGGAAAAATGCAAACTTATATTATATTATTATTCATTCAATACATTACTAAACATGGGATATTACCTGGAACGAGCTTACTCAATAATTTGCTTGGACCGGAACTGATCCAATTTATCTATTATAAAGTAAAAGAACGGACTGGCTTGTTTGAGGCCAGTCCATCCTTATTTTTTTAGGATTTTCGAAGGGTTATTGATCTTATAAGCCACAGAAACATCGAGAAGCATCGATTCATCTTCGACGTCCTTGCCCTTTGGAAGGCTCTTTTTGACAATCTTGCCGTCGAACTCGAGCTGTTGTCCAGGCTCCAGTTCGTGCTTCTTCAGCGTTTTGCTGTGTGAGCCCCATGCGAGGCCAACCTCGATTGGTTCCTCCTGTTCAATCCGGACATTCTCGAACACGACTACTTCGTCATTATCCTCATTGAAATGGTTCCAGCTGAGCGCAAACTGCTTCACCGTCGCGGTAAAATGAACCTTTTCTTCTGGTAGCACTAATTTAGGAGCCTTTTCTTTTTTCGCTTTTTCCTTTTTTGCAGGTTTTTCTGCCTTCACTGTTGTTTCTGAAGGAGCCACTGCTTTAGGCTTCTCTTTCTTTACCTCAACAGCTGCAGGTTCATCACCGGAAGCTTGCGGAATGATTTCCTTCCCAAAGCTGGAAGACTGCATCTCCTTCAGGTACGCAGGATGGATACATGTCACGTTCCCATCTGCGAATTCGATAACCAGCGTATTGTATTCTTCGGTTTCACCGAACACCTCATAACCCTTGATTCTAACAAGACAATGCTGATATCTGTCTTTGTACCAAAATTCTTTCTTCGTGCTCAAACCCCATTCTTTAACCTTCTCAAGATAATGAGCGTCATTCTCAAATTCTTCGTACATGCCTTTCGGCGGGATATATTGAGTCAAATGCGACTGATTAGTGCCTGCAACTGAATTTGCCATCTGTCCACTTCCTTTCACACTTATTTTACCTTTACAGGACAAAGAAAAAAAGCGCTAGGTCATGACGGACAGAAATGAAGGGAAGAACCCGATTCTTGTCCGTCATCAAGGCTATGACGGACAGAAATGAAGGGAAGAACCCGATTCTTGTCCGTCATCAAGGCTATGACGGACAGGAATGAAGGGAAGAACCCGATTCTTGTCCGTCATCAAGGCTATGACGGACAGAAATGAAGGGAAGAACCCGATTCTTGTCCGTCATCAAGGCTATGACGGACAGAAATGAAGGGAAGAACCCGATTCTTGTCCGTCATCAAGGTCATGACGGACAGAAAGGGAGAGAAGAGCCCGATTATTGTCCGTCATCAAGGTCATGACGGACAGAAAGGGAGAGAAGAGCCCGATTATTGCCCGCCATCCATCGCCGCCCATATCTCTACCTGCACACATTTTCCTTTTACTAGATTCATGCCCTTACGTTTTTGGCCAACCTCGAATTAATTAAATAAGAAGTGGAACTTGAGGATAGCAAGGAGGAGCATCATGGATACGAAGTATTTGAAAAAATGCATGAAGGCAATCAAGGTTACGAATCTTGAGAGTGAGGATGTTGATGTTGTGAATGATTCCCCTTTGGAGATGATCGGCAAAGGCCGCCAGGGGGCTGTTTTTAAATTGAGTGATGATATTTGTGTAAAGGTGTTCGGCAATGAAGAAGATTGTGAGCGTGAATATTACGCTCTTTCTCTCGGCCAGCAAACGGATCTTTTTCCACGCCTGTTTGCGAAGGGCGAACTGTACATCGCTATGGAAATCATCAAGGGTGTGGACGTTAGGGAGTATTTGCAGTCTCAGCCTTTGAGTGAGGAGCTGTCGCTGAAATTGATCCATATGCTGGTCACTTTCAAGGAGATTGGTTATGACCGGATTGATCACCATAAGAGGCAAATCTATCTTCAGCCTGATGGCAGCCTGAAGGTGATTGACGTTGCCAGGGCCGTTTGGCGTGACAGGGTATATCCTTACCCCCGCAAACTGATGACTTCACTTGGTGAAAAGAATAAGAATATTTTCCTGGAACATGTGCAATCTCTGAAGCCGGAGCTGTATGAAGAATGGAAGTACTATATCGAGATGGAGGACATCTCCCGTGAAATCTATTGTCTGTTACTTGAAGAAGAGCATGATAAGGAAAAATTGAGCGAGTTGAGCGAAAAGCTGTTCACCACTTCTGATAAAAAGATCCATCTGCGTCAGCTTGAAAACATGATGCACAAGGTTTTCAAGGAGGAATGGGTGAAAACAATGCTTGCCCGCGGGGAAGACCCTGAAGCGGTCATGGATAAAATCGATGAATACTGGGAGGGAAGAGAAATGGGATTGGAACCTAAAAAAGCCAGAAAGCTTAAAGGTAAAAACAAGAAGCGGCGACAAGTAGATTTATCTTCTTTTTTCAATAAAAATACTGAAAAAACGAACAGCCTTGCTGGAGATCCATCATGGGATAAGATCATGAAGAGTCTGGATAAGAAAAAGAAGAAAAAGAAACGGAAAAAGTAACGAAGTCCAGGAGGATGCCCAATCTATAGAGAGGAGATACCAGAATGAAAGTACTAGTAATCTGGCGCCTGCTGACTGTTGGCGGAGTGAACGCTGGGTGGAGGAATCGTTCGATCTATTTTAAAAAGCATGGAATTGATACCGAATTTTTGTATACGACTGACCATGGCGGTCTTCATATCATGGAGGATATTGCTCCAGTCTACCTGACGAAAGATGAAAACGAAATAGTAGGGATTATCCAAGCCAATCATTATGATGCGATTATCGTTGTCGATACGAAGGATGCCTATAAATGGATCCGGAAGGCGAATTATACAGGTCCAGTGATTATCGAAGCCCGTACCCCGGAAATTATCAAGCTTCAGCCTCATTTAAAATCCTTCAAGGGAATTAAACCTGAAACCATCATTGTCCCATCCAATTATCAAAAACGAGTCGTTTCCATATTAACTGAAACGAAACCAGTCGAGGTGATTTATAACGGAGTGGATACATCTTTCTTTTGCCCTTTGAGAGAAAGGGAGATCGATTATCAACAAGCTCCGGTGCTGCCGGAAGACAAGAAAATCATCGGCTGGATTGGCCGAGTGGATAAACGGAAAAACTGGCCGATGCTCCTGGAAGTAGCCAAAAGAATCAAGGCTGAACGAAAAGATATTGAATTCTGGGTGATCGGCGGTGCGCAAAGCGTCCAGCGGGAAGAATTCGCAGCGAAATGGCAGGAGGAAAACCTGACGGATATCGTCAAATGGCATCCGGTCATTCCCTATCAGCAAATGCCGCACGTCTACGCGAAAATTCGAAAATCGGGAGGCTGCACGCTAGCGACAACCAAGTCTGAATCCTTCGGCAACACCTTTATTGAGTCGATGGCATGTGGTGTACCAGTAGTAGCATCGAACATGATGCCGGTCACAGAGCTGGTCCTCCAGGAGAAGACCGGGATGCTCTACTACGGACAAAATGTCGATGATGCTGTTAAGAAGATCTACTCCATTATTGACGCTCCCCAAGTTCAGCAGCAGATGTCAAAAACATCCATTCAGCATGTCCAACAGTATTTTGCGATCGAAGTCGTAGCTGACCAGTATATCGATCTATTGTATGAAATCGTCCATGAACGCGGGAACGGAGGGATCAGCCATGATTAAACCTGTCGCATACCGAAGGAAATTAGAAGGGAAATCGAATGCTCATCTCATTGCCTTCGATGATGGCAGAGATTATGTGGTGAAATTTTTACAGGAAGGGTTTGAAAAAACTTTGTCGAATGAATGGGTGGCCTATTGCCTGGCAAGATACCTCGGTTTGCCTGTTCCGTTTGCCATGCTGGTCGAAATCCCCGAAGAATTTACCGCAATGATTCCTGATTACAATCAATTTGTACCTTCACAGTTCCAATTTGCCTCTCTTTATGTACCAAACTGCTTGGACGGTCACCAGGTAAAAGATGTTTCCGGGATTGTGAATGCAGAGACGCTGGCTGGTATCATTTTGCTTGATTATTGGCTTGGCAACAGGGATCGCACTCGAAAAAATATTCTATTGGAGGAAGATGCGAAGGATATCTATCACTTATGGATCATCGATCAAGCCGAGATTCTCGGATCATATAATTGGGAGATATCTAGCCTTGAAAATTTGCCAACGGGATTAAGGAAAAGTGCAGCCCAGCAATTGATGGCAGCTTTCATAGAAAATGAGGAGGAATTCTTTGAACACCTCGAGTTGATCCAGACGATCCCGATTTTTTTGATAGAGGAAATAGTCTCTACCATCCCTGACGACTGGATGGTTACGAAGGAAGAGAAAAAAGCGATGGTGACGATGCTGTTGAAGCGGCGCAAGAAGGTCCTTCCAAAGCTGCTGCCCCGTTTTATAAAAAAAGTTTACAGGCCTCTTCATGGATAGTCAGGAACCTATTAAATTTTACCGGTTAATAGTCTATTTGCGAATTGGTAGGCCTTTAACGTGTCGGGAGCTTGGCCCTTTGAATATAAAAGACTATGGAATTCAAAAGGGAGGCAGCATATGAAAATCCGAAAAGCTATTATCCCGGCAGCCGGTCTCGGGACAAGATTTTTGCCGGCAACAAAAGCGCAGCCTAAGGAAATGCTGCCGATCGTTGATAAGCCGACAATCCAATATATAGTAGAGGAAGCAGTCGCCTCAGGGATCGAGGAAATCATTATCATCATCGGCAGGGGAAAGCGATCGATAGAGGATCATTTTGATAAATCCTATGAACTCGAGGATGCGTTATTAAAAAAGAATAAGCTTGATATTTTAGAAGAGGTCCAGAATATTTCAAGCCTGGCAAATATCTATTATGTCAGGCAAAAGGAAGCGCTGGGCCTGGGACACGCCATCCTTTGCGCCCGAAGCTTCATCGGCAATGAGCCGTTCGCCGTTTTGCTTGGCGATGACATCGTGATGTCCGAAACCCCATGCTTGAAGCAAATCATCAATGTATTTGAATACTGCAATAGCTCGGTCGTAGCCATTCAAAGCGTTGCTGATCACGATGTCAGCAAATATGGGATCATCAAGCCAAAGGGCGCGAACCTGGAGCCGAATCTGTTCTATATCGATTCGCTGGTAGAAAAGCCGTCGAAAGATGAGGCACCTTCTAACTATGCGATTATGGGCCGTTATGTACTGAGACCGGAAATCTTTGATGTGCTGGCTAATCTTCCAGCGGACTTTGGTGGAGAGCTGCAGTTAACGGACGCCATCAATGAACTTAATAAACGGCAGGCAGTCCTGGCATATAATTTCGAGGGCAAGCGATATGATATCGGGGATAAAATCGGTTTCATTAAGGCAACGATGGACTTTGCCCTGCAAAGGGAAGATACCAGGAATGATGTCATCGAGTATTTAAAAGATGTATACGAGATGATGGGCATGAAGAGAGTGGATGACTGACATGAAGGTCGCTGTACTTGGAACAGGTTATGTTGGATTATCGACTGGAGTTTGTCTCGCAGAAATCGGCCACAAAGTCGTTTGCATAGACGTTGATGAAAGGAAAATAGATACCCTCAAACAAGGAAAGTCCCCAATTTATGAACCAGGACTTGATGAACTGCTCATTAAAAACTCCTCCGAAGGAAGACTTGCTTTCACTACCTCTCATCAGCAAGGATTAAGCGAAGCGGAAATCATCATCATTGCCGTCGGTACACCGCAAAGTACCGACGGGCAGGCGGACCTGAGCTTTCTCGAGCAGGCCGCAAGGGACCTAGCTGAACATATCGTCCAGGATTGTATTGTCGTAATGAAAAGTACGGTGCCGGTGGGCACGAATGAATATTTGAAGCAACTGTTACTTAAGCAGTTGAAAAATAACGTTGAGATTAAGATGGTCTCCAACCCAGAGTTTCTGCGGCAAGGGTCAGCCATCCAGGATACCTTGAAAGCGGACAGGATAATTATAGGCACTGACGATGCAGGTGCTTCTGAAAAAATCCAGGAGATGTACCGGTCGCTGAATGTTCCATTTTTATTGACGGATGTGAGAAGCGCAGAAATGATTAAATACGCCTCGAATGCTTTTTTGGCAACGAAGATTAGTTTTATCAATGGAATCGCCAATCTTTGTGAAGCCGTAGGAGCAGACGTGGAAGATGTAGCGAAAGGGATGGGGTACGATAAGCGGATTGGAGCCGCTTTTTTAAAAGCAGGAATAGGGTATGGCGGCTCTTGTTTTCCTAAGGATGTGAAAGCGCTGCTGCATACATCCAGGGAGCGTGGAATTCCATTTTCATTATTGGAAGAGACGATTGCAATCAATGAACATCAGCAAGAGCTGCTTGTAGATAAGGCCATGAAGCGTTTCGGGGAGCTGAGAGGAAAGAAAATCGCTATGCTCGGCCTGTCATTCAAGCCGGAAACGGATGACATGAGGGAAGCACCGTCGATAAAAATTGCACGATCATTAACTGCTGCAGGCGCTGAGGTTGCAGCCTGCGACCCAGTTGCAGCCGGCAACGCAAGGAAAGTCATAGGTGATGTCATCACCTATGTTGACTCAGCATTGGAAGCTTCAAAAGATGCAGATGCCTTGTTTATTGTCACAGAGTGGGAGGAGTTCAAACAACTAGAATTCAAATCACTATTGGATGTCATGAAACAGAGAATCATCTTTGACGGCAGGAACTGTTTAGATGAAACGGATCTCAAAGCGTGCGGGCCAGTTGAATATTATCCAGTCGGGAGGCCGGCGGTTATTTTAAGGGGGAATGATTAAGTTCATTCCTTCTTTTGTTTGGTTTGGGAATGTTACTAACTTGCTAATGAGGTAATCATGAAAGGACTTTTTAAAATAGGAGATTTGGGAATAGTAAGGGTGATTTACAAAGCAACAGGAGGGAACAAGATTCGTGAATTTTAATCTGCAGCTGTTCATCGCCTTTTTTGGTTCGTTATTTGGCTTTATCATTATTTCCTTTCTGGTACAGGCTGAACATTTGGTTGTATTCGATCAGATTGTTATTGATAAGGTACAGGGACTCGAAGCAGAGGGCCTGACAGCGGCCATGAAATTCTTTACCTATATTGGCTCCTTAAAATTTAGCGTCATCCTGACCATTCCAATTTTCCTATTTCTTTTTTACGTGTTAAAACATAGGCTGGAGATCCTTGTTTTTCTGTCTGTTGTTTATATTACACCGATTCTGAACAGGTTGTTGAAAATGTATTTTCATCGTGCCCGTCCTGACTTTAACCGGCTGATTGAAATAGGGGGATACAGTTTTCCGAGCGGCCATGCGATGAATGCTTTTTCTTTTTACAGCATCTTTGCTTTCCTGCTCTGGCGCCATGTCCCAACCGTGATAGGGAGAACCGCTGTCATCCTCCTCAGCACCTTTATGATTCTAGCGATTGGATTGAGCAGGGTTTATTTAGGCGTCCATTATCCAAGTGATATTATCGGAGGCTTTCTTGCCAGCGGCCTATGGGTCGCGGCTGTTATCTGGTTTTTTCAAAGATATAAAGAAAAGCTGGAAATACCGGAACGGTCGCATTGATCATATCGTAGTTTTTTCGTTTTAACCATCCTGAGAATGGGAATAAAATGAAAGATGCTGAAATGGATTACATATCATATTTCTCTCACATTTTTATTATATAAAAGATTAGAACTGGGACTGTTCAATAATGTGATTTATTGAACAAACTTTCGAGGTGACTTTATGTATAAAAAACAAGAAAGAGTGCTTATGTGGCTGGCCTTTATTGTGGCTGCAATCATGGGTCTGTCTTTTATCGGACGAATTTTTGCTGGATAGAAAAGGGGTATTGAAGAATGGGGAATGAAGAATCAGTTTTTTTTAGTCGTGTTTTAACAGAGCTTACATTATCCTTCCATATTATTTATGCCACCATCGGAGTGGGAATTCCGCTGATGATCATGATCGCTCAGTGGCTGGGAATCAAGAAACAGGATGAGCATTATATTCTGCTCGCAAGAAGATGGACTCGTGGCTTTGTCATCACCGTTGCGGTCGGAGTTGTGACCGGGACGGCAATTGGCTTGCAGCTATCATTGTTATGGCCTAATTTTATGGAACTGGCGGGCAATGTGATCGCTCTCCCGCTGTTCATGGAAACATTCGCATTTTTCTTTGAAGCGATTTTTCTCGGCATTTATCTATATACGTGGGACCGGTTTGAGAATCAGAAGAAACATTTGCTGCTATTGATTCCGGTTGCGGTGGGAGCATCCTTTTCAGCCGTGTTCATCACAATCGTCAATGCGTTCATGAATGCGCCGCAAGGCTTCGATCTTGTCAACGGACAGCTGGTCAATATCAATCCGGTTCTGGCCATGTTCAATCCGGCGATGCCGACGAAGGTTGCCCATGTATTGTCGACAGCTTATATGACCTCAGCATTTGTCCTTGCTTCGATTGGCGCATACCGGCTCTTAAAAGGATCGGATCATATCTACCATAAAAAAGCTGTATTTTTAACGATGAAAATTGGACTTATCTTTTCAATTGCCACTGCTGTCATAGGTGATTTCTCTGGTAAATACCTCGCAGAATACCAGCCGGAAAAGCTGGCAGCAGCCGAATGGCACTTCGAGACACATGAGGGAGCACCGCTGGTGTTGTATGGTGTTCTTGATGATGGAGAAGTAAAATATGCGCTTGAAATTCCTTATGCACTAAGTATTCTAGCTCACAGCAATCCTAACGCTGAAGTGATTGGCCTTAATGAATTCCCTGAAGACGAGATCCCGCCATTGTATATTCATTATTTATTTGATGGAATGGTGACGATTGGGATGTGGATGTCGGCCCTTTCACTTGTCTATGTTGTGGGTGTGTGGATGAAATGGAGTTTCATCAGAACAAGGTGGTACCGCTGGCTGATCGTCTTCGGTGGACCGTTGTCCATACTTGCGATTGAACTTGGCTGGTGGTTCGCTGAAGTAGGAAGGCAGCCATGGATCCTTCGAGGAATCATGAAGGTTGAGGATGCGGCAACCACAAGCGGCCAGGTCGATTTGATGCTGCTTCTGTTTGCAGGTTTATACTTGATTCTTGCCATTGGCAGCACCGTTGTACTAACAAGGATGTTCCGGAAAAATACAATTGAACAAGAACTGGCAGACAGGGAACTGGAGAAGGAAGGTGAGTTTCGATGACACTTGAAATTATTGGGATTTCGGTTCTTTGGCTTTTTCTCTTTGGGTATGTCATCGTCGCCTCCATCGATTTCGGAGCAGGTTTTTTCAATGCATACAGCCTGTTCAGAGGAAAGCAGCATATACTGACAGGGATTATCCAGCGTTATTTATCGCCTGTTTGGGAAGTCACGAATGTATTTCTTGTGTTTTTCTTCGTGGGAATTGTTGGGTTCTTTCCTAAAACAGCTTATTACTACGGAACCATCCTGCTAGTCCCGGCGAGCATTGGAGTTGTGTTGCTCGCCATTCGCGGGGCTTATTATGCTTTCACCACTTACGGTGGATTAAAGCACAAGAGATATACGTATTTATACGGACTTACCGGCTTGTTCATTCCGGCCTCCTTATCGATTGTACTGACGATTTCAGAGGGAGGCTTCGTGGAAGAGGCTGCATCGGGTGTGGAATTGGACTACTGGGCCCTGTTCACCAGCCCATTGACATGGAGTATTGTCGTCTTGAGTCTGGCGGCAGTTCTATATATATCTGCCGTCTTTTTAACCTGGTATGCGAATAAGGCACAGGATGAACCTGCAACAGAGCTGCTGCGGAAATATGCCTTGAATTGGTCTGTGCCTGCGATTGTGACGGCAACAGGTATCATCGTGGAACTCAAGGACCACAACCCAGAGCATTACAGCAGGCTGGTTGATTTATGGTGGCTGTTCGCCCTCTCCTTCATCCTGTTTTTAGGAACAGTGTACCTGATCGGGAAACGCAAGGCATACGGAGTGGCATTCGGGCTTTTAACCGGCCAATTCTTTGTTGCCTTCTTTGCCTATGGTATTTCGCATTACCCGTATCTGCTATATCCGTTTCTCAGCATTTACGACAGCTTTACAAATGAAGCGATGGCGATTGCACTCATCATCGCATTCATAGCAGGGCTGGGACTTCTGCTTCCATCATTGTACTTACTGCTGAGATTGTTTTTATTTAATAAAGACTATGTCCAGGGGAAAAGGAACGACCACGCATAGGAGGTTGGAAAATGGCTGAATTCACGATGTTTTATGCTCCTTTCATTGTCATTATTGCATCGATCGCCACGTCATTTTGGCTGGCAGGGAAGGACGAAAAAGTAGAATAAATTCAAAAGAGCTGTCATCCATGGAATGGGTGACAGCTCTTTTGTATGGCTTATGACAGCTTGCGCCATAATGACGAACTAGATACTACTGAGTCATTTTCAATGATGGCATAGGCAGCATTTGTAATTGCTTCAGGTAAATGTTCCCCCATACCTTTGAATTGGTTAAAAGCCGCCTCTGAAACTCCATTAGATGAAAAGCTGTAGCCTAACTTCTCCAGTCTCTCGACAACCAGCATCGCATGGACAAGGTTCTGTTCAGGCTTGAATTCAGAGTCATTGATGAAGACGCCCTTTTCATAGTCGAACCATCGATCCCATCTGTTAAGCTTCCAGCCCAAAATCCTCCGTGCAATTGCATCTGTTTTAGTCATTCGTTCTACCTCTCTCTCAATTAGTGTTATATAACAGATTATTTAAATAAATTATATTACATAACAGAATCGATGTGCAATGACAAAGATTTAAATTCTGATATTTTATTTTTAAAAATTGAGCATCTTAAAACTGGGGGTGACAAACATGAATGACAAAGAAATCAGCCAGCCTAATGTAAGGTTGGGCGGAAAGATCGCTAAGGAAAAAGGCCGCACGAACGGTGAGTTAGGCAATGACCAGGACATCAATTCTGCCAAAAACCGTAAAAAATAAGAAAGAGGGATGACCATGACAAACCGTAATGATAATCGTGAACGTAAAAACAAATATCCTAACAATAAAGAGAAAAATATATCCAAAGATGTGAATATCCGAAGCGAAATGACCAAAAGGGATATGAAGGAATAACAGGAAGGGGGATTTCCCCCTTCTTAAAGAATGGCGTCAGCCAATAAAGCGTATGTATTTACCTTATCCTCGAAGCTGTACAAATTATTGATAATCATAAACTCTTCAGTTCTGTATACTTCGCTAAGTTTCAGAATTTCATCTCTTACTTTTTCTGGTGTTCCAATGATCATCCGTTTACGATTTTCGATGATCTTAGATCGATCACTAACTGTTAATGGAGTATTCCTCGCCTCCTCCAGCGACGGAATACGCGTATCCATCCCCTTTTCTACTCGCAAAAGCCACAAATCCTGGCCCAAAGCCAGTTCTTCAGCCTTATCCTGGGTTTCCGCGCAAACGACGAATACACAAACATTTGCTTTAGGCTTATCGAGTATTTGGGAAGGTTGAAATTCCCGATAATATTGTTCCAGAGCTCGTTTCCCATTAACCGGCGTAATGAAGTGGCCATATGTAAAAGCTGTTCCATTTTCTGCTGCAAGTCTTGCACCTCGATGTGTAATCCCTAATAGCCATAATTCAGGAGAACCGGACACCTCTGGGTAGGCTTTTACCTGTTGGTATGGGTGGTCTCCGGGTAAATCATTTCTTAAAAATCCCTGCAAGTCTTTAACCTGTCTAGGGAATTCATTTAGGCTTTTGCGCAGCCCATCAGTCAATGCGAGCCTTGTCATGGCTGATCCTCCCGGAGAACGTCCTAATCCCGCATCAATACGGTTCGGAAACAGCGCCTCCAGAACTTTGAAATTTTCCGCGACTTTATAAGGGCTGTATTGCGGAAGCAGAACACCTCCAGAACCTACTCTGATTTTACGAGTCCTGGATGCTATATGGGAAATCAGCACTTCTGGAGAGGAACCAGCGATGCCATTAGTATTATGATGTTCTGCCACCCAGAACCTGGTGTACCCAAGATCCTCAGTAATTTGTGCCAGATCCACCGTGTTTCTTAAAGCCTGGCCAGCTGAATCCCCTTTGCTGATGACAGATTGGTCAAGAACACTTAATTTCATTTTAACACCTCGCTAAATGGTTGCTTCAGCCGCTATCGAAACAAATTGTGAAAAGATCAGGCCTTCAGTTTTAATGGCCACTAATTATAAAAAGAACGCTAGAGCCTTTCTAATGGACACAAATTGTGAGAAGGCCGATGTTTTTGTCCGATAGAGCCCTTCTAATGGACAAAAATTGCGAGAAGGCCGATGTTTTTGTCCGATAGAGCCTGTCTAACGGACAAAAATTGCGAGAAGGCCAATGGTTTTGTCCGATAGAGCCCGTCTAACGGACACAAATGTTAAAAAGGCCGATGATTTTGTCCGATAGAGCCCTTCTAACGGACAGAAATTGCGAAAAGGCCGATGGTTGTGTCCGATAGAGCCTGTCTAAGGGACACAAATTGCAAAAAGGTCGATGGTTTTGTCCAATAGAGCCCTTCTAATGGACACAAATTGTGAAAAAGCCGATGGTTTTGTCCGATAGAGCCCGTCTAATGGACACAAACGCGAATAGGCTGACCGGATTGTCCAATAGAGCCTTTTAACAGTATTCCCCGGTCTCATACAGACAAACTAGTCCCAGCAAGGATAGCCACCTGGAGTATCAACACTTTTAGCAGCATTAATTCTAATCGATCATCAATGTTAAAAATGGCCAAGGTCTTCAATTTGATAGATAAGGGTGACAATAATGGTAAAAATAATTAGAATATTAATAGATTTATAATAATTTTTTACCGGGGGAGTCATGAAACGAAAAAAACTTCCAATGTCCCTGCAAACGAAAATCATAGGCTCGAATATTGTTAATACGGTATTTATCATCTTCACTTTCCTTGTCATATCATTGGTGATTGAATATAAGCAGGTTGAAAAGCAGAGAGGAAACCAGGCACTTCAATTGGCCAAGACAGTTGCTTCAATGCCTACCGTTGTTATGGCTTTTGAGCATGATGATCCCTCTAAAACACTTCAGCCACTCATGAATCAAATCAGACGGGAAACTGGAGCGCAATTCATCGTTGTGGGAAATAAAGACGGTTTAAGATATGCCCATCCAGATGAGAAGAAACTTGGCTTGTCAATGGTTGGAGGAGATAACAGCCCTGCATTAAAAGGTGAGTTTTATATATCAAAAGCGAAGGGGTCGCTTGGCCAGTCAATCAGGGGTAAGGGGCCAATCAGAAATCAGCAAGGGGAGATCGTCGGTATCGTTTCAGTTGGCTATATGATTGCTGACCTGAAAGAGGACGCTTTTCAGAGGGGCAAGGAAATTGGGTTCATTTCATTAATCGTCGTGATGATTGGAATTCTCGCAAGCTATCTTTTGGCTAAAAACATCCGGAGGACAACTCTCGGATTGGAGCCTCATGAAATGACCTCATTGTACCTTGAGCGGAATGCAATCCTTTATTCGATAAAAGAGGGTATTATCTCAGTCGATAAAGATGGTTATATTACAATGATTAACCAATCAGCTAAAGAACTATTGGATATACAAGAGGACAGCATAAACCATAAAATTGAAAGTATCATTCCCAATACCGGCGTCTATCGTGTGCTGGAATCCGGAAAGCCTGACCGTGATCATGAAATCACTTTGAGAAATAGAGATATGATCATCAATCGAACTCCAATTTTTGAAAACGGTAAAGTGATCGGGGTAGTATCAACATTTCGGGATAAAACAGAAATCAATAAAATGCTCGAGACTTTGATTGAAGTGCAAAGGTATTCAGAGGATTTACGGGCCCAAACTCATGAATTTTCCAATAAGCTTTATGTACTATCAGGTTTGCTCCAATTGGGCAAGCATGATGAGGCAATTGAAATGATCCAGGAAGAATCACAAGTTCATGAAAGTCAGAACAAGATTATTTTCGACCAAATCTTTGATACGAAAATACAGGCACTATTGTTAGGTAAACTCGGAAAAGCTTCTGAGAAAAAAGTTCAGTTCATCATTGATGAGAATAGCAGTATGGGTCCGCTGCCCGCACATATTCCCTATACAGATCTAATATCGATCATCGGCAACCTGATTGATAATGCTTTCGATGCTGTAGAAGGGAACAAAACGGGTGAGGTGACATTTTTCGCGATTGACCTAGGTGAGGACTTGATCATTGAAGTATATGATAATGGACCAGGGATTCCGGTCAAGGAAACAGATAAAATATTCGAAACAGGCTTTTCTACGAAAGGTGAAAAAAATCGTGGCTACGGCCTGGCCATTGTAAAGCAGGCAATTGACAAACTTCATGGAAACATTGAGGTGGATTCTAAACCAGGCAAAGGGTCGATATTGACCGTTTACCTGCCGAAAAAAAGGCTCAATGCTGCAAATTAGGGACTACAGGAAGATTGAGAACACAGGGAGAAGGGGTGATGGGGATGATCAAGGCAGCTATTGCTGAAGATGATTTCAGGGTTGCGTCAATTCATGAACAGTTTTTAGAGAAAATTGAGGGTATTGTGGTCGTTGGTAAAGCATTGAATGCAAAGGAAGCCGTTGAGCTTTTGGAAAATAAAGAAGTAGATGTATTATTGCTGGATAACTATCTTCCAGACCGAAACGGTGTATCGATCCTGCCAATTTTAAGAAAAAGGTTCGAGAATCTGGATATTATCTTGATTACTGCTTCTACAGAACGGAAAGTAGTGGAACCTTCGATCCGCAATGGAGTAGTTGATTATATAGTAAAGCCAGTTACTTTTGAACGATTCAAGGAAGCTCTGGAGAAAGTGGTTAGACGCAGGGAACTAATGGAATCAAACGAGGAGTTTAACCAGGCAGTAATCGACCAGGTATTTACCGGAGGGCAAGCTGTCGGAGAAACCGAATTTCTGCCAAAAGGAATCGATCCGTTAACTCTTGGAAAAGTAGAGGAAACGTTGAGTTCGCTAAAAAGTGGCATTAACGCGGAGGATTTAAGTGAACATTTAGGCGCCTCAAGAACAACAGCCAGAAGATATTTGGAATATTTAATTTCTGTAGGCAAGGCAAGGGCTGAACTAGAATACGGAATTGTTGGAAGGCCCGAGCGAAAATATTATTTGATTTGATGCATCTCCTTTAATGGAGATGTTTTTTTATATGCATTTCCATACTCGCAAACCAATTTGGAAAGACACGTGAACAAAATGAACAAAATACCCAAAAAGATTTTTATGCAAGTAAAATTGTAAACGGTTACATTTTAATTATTCTGAATTAACATAGCGTTTAGGATGGAAGATTAATCTTCACAAAGGGGGAAATAAAATGAAAAAGTTTTTAGCGACGGCTGCGGCATTCACGATGCTGTTGGCAGCAGGATGTTCGAACCAGTCTTCTGGCGACGGCAATGCAACAGGGGAAAACGGGGAATGGAAACCGACTCAACCGATTGAAATTACAGCTCCAGCGGGACCAGGCGGTGGCTGGGATACAACAGCACGTATGGCTTCACAGGTTTTCGAACAGGAGAAAATCATTGACAAGCGTTTACCGGTTGTCAATAAAGCTGGTGGAGGGGGAGCCATTGGATGGGCTTATATCGCCGGTAAAAAAGACAGCGAGCACAATATGTTCGTTGCATCACCGCCATTAATTTTAGTGCCTTTAAATGGGCAATCTGAATATGGGTACGAAGACTTCACCCCGCTTGCGAACGTAATTGCAGACTACGGTGCATTCGTTGTTAAAGCGGATGCGAAGTGGAATAACCTGAATGATCTGTTTGAAGATATGAAAAAGGATCCTGCAAGCGTCAGCGTTATTGGAACTTCATCACCGGGCAGTATGGACCATATGCAGTTTGTGAAGATTGCTAAGGCCGCTGGCGTTGATGTAACGAAAATCAAGTATATTTCTGACCCGGATGCGGGTGGTTTAACGGCTGTATTGAATGGAAGCGTGGATGTTTATACAACAGGTGTAGCAGAAACGATTGAACAAGTAAAAGCAGGAAAAATCAAAGTACTTGGTATCACTTCTGAGGAGAGATTGGAAGGAGAGGTCTTATCTGACTTCCAAACAGCCAAGGAACAGGGAATCGATGAAACGTTTGTAAACTGGAGAGGCTTCTTCGGACCTCCGGGAATGGACCCTGCAGCCGTTAAGTACTATGAAGAAAAATTCAAAGAGCTAAGCGACTCGCCTGCGTGGGATGAAATCCGCAAGAAGTATGGATGGGGAGAACTTTACATGGATAGCAAAGAGTACAGCGAGTTCTTGAAAAAAGAAGCGGAAGACATGAAGACACTTCTTGAAGAGTTAGGATTGTCACGCTAACTTCTAGTCTGAATAAAAGGAAACGTATCGGAAGATAGAGCAGTCAGGCCTGTTCTATCTTTCATTCTATTAAAAGAGGTGACCACCATTGCTTAGCAGGATCAACCAAAAAATTGCAGTCATCCTGGCGATTCTATCAGGCTTCTATTTGCTATTAAGCTATAACCTGCCGAAATACCCAAATGCCATCATCGATGCGGATGTTGTGCCGAAGGGTTTAGGCTTACTATTGCTGTTTTTCGCTGTCCTTCTATATTTTGATAAAAATGAAGAGACTGAAGCTGAAAAGCTAAAGCGTACAATCACTAAAGAGAATGTTCTATTGTTATTAGCGGTTCTTGTTTTTATATTAATCTATATTTTTCTACTAGAAATCATTGGATTTTTACTCATGACTGCTTTATTTATATTTGGATGTTCATTATTCCTTGGATATAAAAAGCATGTAGCGAATGCAATAGTTTCGATTACATTTTCCTTAGTTATTTATGGACTATTCAACTATCTTTTGAAAATTAATCTACCAGCAGGAATTATCCCGTTGTAAAAGGAGGGTAGAGCATGGATGCATTTCAAGGTTTAATGTCAGGGTTTCAAGTGGCTTTTAGTATAGAAGGAATCATGTTTGTATTTATCGGTGTTTTTGTGGGGACATTCATCGGAATGATGCCAGGATTGGGACCAATCAGTGCAATCGCCATCATGATCCCGATTACTTATAGCATGGATCCCACGGTAGCATTGGTTATGATGGCCGGGGTTTATTATGGTGCCATCTTCGGAGGCTCAAGTTCTTCGATCCTCCTGAACGCACCGGGTGTTGCTGGGACTGTTGCAACAGCGTTTGACGGATATCCGATGGCGCAGCAGGGTAAAGCAGGAAAGGCGCTGGCAATTGCGGCAATTGCCTCTTTTACAGGCGGAACAGTCAGTGTCATTCTGCTTATGTTATTCACGCCAATTCTATCGGCTGTAGCGGTATCGTTCGGACCAGCTGAATATTTTGCCCTAATGTTCCTGGGGCTGACAGCCATTTCAAGTTTGTCTGAAGGCTCAACCATCAAGGCATTTGTCTCGGCAACCCTAGGGTTTATCGTAGTGACAATCGGGATCGACAGTCAGACAGGTACAAGCAGGTTCACATTCGGGAACCCGAATCTCCTCGAGGGAATCGACTTCCTGGTCATCGCGCTGGGGTTATTCGCTTTGGCTGAGGTCAGCACACTCGTCTTGAACCGAAAAGACAATTCAATGAGTGACAATAAGGAGATTGGCAGCCTGCGTCTGTCGAAAGAAGATGTAAAGGAAATGAGCGGACCGATGGCAAGGCAATCCTTTCTAGGCTTTCTCATCGGTGTCTTGCCAGGAGCGGGAGCAACGATCGCTTCCTTCATTGCTTATATTACCGAAAAAAAGCTGGCGAAAAATCCAGAAGAATTCGGAAAGGGTTCAATCAAAGGATTGGCAGCGCCCGAAACAGCGAATAATGCCGCCACTGGCGGAGCATTCGTGCCGCTGCTAAGCCTCGGAATCCCAGGATCGGGTACCACGGCTGTTCTTTTGGGGGCATTTTTAGTTTTAGGAGTTCAGCCGGGCCCCCTGTTGATACAGGACCGTCCTGAAGTATTCTGGGGAATTATTGCGAGTATGTATGTCGGGAATATTTTTCTGCTAATCTTGAACCTTCCGTTGATTCCTTACATCGCCAGGGTACTCAGGATTCCAAGACCACTTTTAATCTCACTCGTGATCATTTTCAGTTTGATTGGAGTCTATGCCATAAGCTTCAACACATTCGATTTATACATGTTAGTCGCATTTGGGATCATAGGATTCCTGATGAGGATGTTCTCGTTTCCGGCGGCACCATTTATCCTCGCCTTTATTCTCGGTGGGATGATGGAACAAGCCTTCAGGCAAACGCTGACAATTTCAAACGGAAGTCTGGCTATCTTTATGGATAAGCCGATCGCGCTGACACTGATCATTGTAAGCGTGCTGACAATTCTAATTCCGATGTTTACAGGCCGAAAAAAACTAAATGCGAAAAACGATGCTGGGAAACCTTTATAATGACGAAAAAACTGCAGGCTTGTGGCTTGCAGTTTTTCTTTCTAACGAGTAGCTGTCCCCTAATATTTACCTTACGTATCTTCTGGGAGGATGTTTACGAGCGTCCAGTTAGGCTATAAGTATATTAGAGTGTAAGAGGAAGGAGTGGCAACATGGAGAAAAGAAACTTAATGCTTTCATTCACATTGGGGACAGGCCTATTGCTTGCCGGTTGCGGAGCCACTGAAGAGCCCCCGCCGGAAGAAGATCCGGTGATGGAACAGGATGAACAAGCTCCTCCGGCACCAGATGGTACACATGAATTACCTGACGAACCAAGAGAAGGTACAACCGAGAATGACGAGGAATTAACCGAAGAAGAACGACAGATCATCGAAGAGTCTGTTGAAGAATAACGCAAGGTAAAAACCTTAGAACCGTTTCGGTACTAAGGTTTTTTTACAATTAGAAGGTTTTAAAGCCAAAAACAAATAAATGCTACAAGGAGAGAAGAAGGTTGAGAAAAGCTATTATACCGTTGATCATCATGCTTGCCGGGTGCTCTGGTACAGAAAGTCCTCCTCCGGAATCAGAGCCGGCCTCTAAAGCTAAACAGCAAACTGAGGCGCAGAACTCAAATGAAAATAATGAGGCAAAAGTGAAACTTGATGCTCCACATATATCTCAATTGCCTGAATTAGAGCGAGGCTGCGAAGTCACAACACTTGCTATGCTTTTACAGCATGCGGGCAAGGATGTTGGCAAGGTGGAGTTATCAAAGGAAATCGATCGTGTTCCATTTGAAAATGACGGATTGAGGGGACATCCGGGTGAGGGATTTGTCGGCAATATGAAAACAATGGACAAGCCTGGTCTTGGAGTCTACCATGGCCCTGTTGCAAAATTGGGAGAAGCTTACCTTCCAGGAAAAATACTGGACCTGACCGGAGAAGAATTTAACGAAGTGGAGAAGCATGTTAAAGATGGCCGGCCCGTCTGGGTGCTGGTACCCAGTACGTTCGCCGTCGTACCAGACAAACACTGGGAAACATGGAATACCAAAAAAGGAAAAGAAAAAATCACTTACAAATGGCATTCCGTTTTAGTGACAGGTTTTAACGACAATAATGTATATGTTAACGATCCACTAGGTGATAAAAACGATAAGCTCTCAAAAGAAGAATTCGTTGCAGGCTGGGAGCAGTTCGGGAAACAGGCAATCACTTACAAACCATAAAAATGGAAAAAAGCTGTTTCTTCATTATAGAAGAAACAGCTTTTTAGTAGCCTGAATGGTCATGATGTCTTACTTCCCATCACTATCTGATTTATCATCATCCAGTTTGAAATCTTCATCTTCCACATCATTCTCAGTATCCTCGACAGGCGGTTCATTTTCCTGATCCGTCTCCGCAGAACAACCACTAATAAAGATAGCAAGCGCTAATGGGACTCCATAAAAAAGCTTCTTTTTCACAACAATACCCCTTTCTTCCAAACAACTCCTGCTTGGGTAGGCTTATTAGTATTATTATCTGAAACATACCCGGTCATAATCCTTATAAACGTTAAATCATTTTCGCGAAAAATAACGCATAGCTGAAAGGAAAGAACAAAAAATAAAGCCATAGAAGTATTCCATGAGACCAAAACAAGGCGGAAACCGCAAAAAGGTCCCATAGAAAGATTCTATAAGCCCAAAACGAGGTGGAATCCGCAAAAAGGTCCCATAGAAAGATTCTATAAGCCCAAAATGAGGCGGAATCCGCAAAAAGGTCCCATAGAAAGATTCTATAAGCCCAAAACGAGGCGGAAGCCAAGAAAAGGTCGCATAGAGAGATTCTATAAGTCCAAAATGAGAAAGAATCCGCGAAAAAGTCCTATAGAGAGTTTCTATACCGCAAAGCCTGAACTATACAAAGGGGGTGATCATATGGCGAAAAAGAAACCAAAGCATGATAAAGCTCTTCCGAAAGCGGATATTGAATTTGCGGAGGAAAGAGGAAATGGTTTTGAAAAGGTAGCATTAAAAGCTCAAAGGAAACTAAATAAATGATTTGCTTCTGAATTTTATAAGTTATCCACTTAAAATCGAAAGACAAAGAAAAGAAAAAGAACTGCAGAGAAATCTACAGTTCTTTTTGGTATTTTTTCACGGGTAAATGAGCTTTAGGCAAAATATAACCGATGACTGCACCTAGGAATGCGGGCAGGACCCAGCCAAGACCTATTGCGTATAGTGGAAGATGCTCTACATATATTGACGTAACAGAATTGAATAAAGAAATATTTGTATTTGGCAGATTAGCGACTAATGCGCTATAGCCATCAAAAAAACTCACGAAGAATGTCATCGCTATTGAAGCGGCGTATACGCTTTGCTTATTTCCGAAAAGCGGTGATATCAGAGTTAATAAGATAAGGATGATCGCTAATGGGTACAGGAACATTAAGACCGGTACAGCAAATTGGATGATATTGTTCAAACCAAAATTTGCGATTGTGAAAGAAACGATGCAAAGAAGAAGCACAAACCTTTGATATGAAACCTTTGGCAATAGATCATGAAAAAACTCGCTGCAGGCCGTGATTAGCCCAATGCTTGTTTTTAAACATGCCAGAACAATAATGATAGCCAGCAGGATTGCACCGAAAGGACCAAAATAGTGTTCGGCGACTGCAGAAAAAATCTGTCCGCCATTCTCGAATGTTCCGATAGCCAATACGCTAGATGCCCCCATATACGTAATAAGTCCGTATATCAGCATCATCAAAGTCATTGCGAAGATACCTGATTTCAAGGTAGCCCTGGCAATATCCTTTGTGCTGGTTATTCCTTGGCCTTTAATGGCATTGATGACAACAATACCAAATGCCAGGGATGCAAGGGCATCCATCGTATTATACCCTTCTTTGAATCCTGTGATAAAAGCTAAGTTTGCATAAGCACCACTCGGTTCCCCAAAGCTGCCCATTGGCTTCATGACGGAGATGCCAATTAATAAAAATAAAAATACGAGAAAAGCGGGTGTAAGGTATTTTCCAATGTAGTCCATCACCTTTGCAGGATGCAGTGAGAAAAAGAAAACGATGGCAAAGAAAACGAAACTGAAAATCCCAAGCCACAAACCAGCTTGACCTGGAGCAACGTAAGGTTCAAAACCAACAACGAACGGAACAGTGGCTGTTCTTGGAATCGCGAAAAAGGGTCCAATTGTCAGGTAAAGAACCGTGGCAAAGGCAATGCCGAAAATAGGGTGCACTCTGCTGGCTAAATCTCGCAAGCCAGTGCTTCCTGAAAGTCCAATCGCCAATATGCCTAAAAAAGGTAGGCCGATGGCTGTTACCAGGAAGCCAATCAAGGCTGGCCAGAAGTTTGTGCCTGCCAGCTGTCCTAGTTGAATAGGGAAAATCAAATTCCCAGCTCCGAAGTACATTCCAAATAGCATAGTCCCAATCAGGGCATAGGTTGAAAACGATATTTTTTGCTGCATATACACTTGTCTCCTCTTCTTGATGTTGTGAATACTGATTCTTTAGTTGGATCGGGAGAAATTTCTAAAAACCCTCAAAAGCCGGGAAGGGTTTTCTAAAGTTAAGACTTGTTCAATCTATCACAAGAGAATGTAGCCTATCTTCTCAATCAACCCAAAAGAAGAATAATACACACTACTATATATACTAACTCTTAACAAGTCAATGAAATTTTTAGTATTTTTTGAATAGAAGAAAAGCGGTTTTAAAACGACATCCCGTACTTTAATTTGTTGCTTAAAGAATTTTTTTCTCCGATAGTAAAAAAGTATGATATTGAGTTCAGGAGAGAATCTGATGACGATTGAACAAGCAGAAGCCATTTTGAAGAATCCAGAAATTGGACAGTATTTGACCAGAGAAGAAATGGAAGCAATTGATTTCCTAATTAGTGTGGCATGTTCAAAAGAACAGAAGTAGGCGTGCTTCTGTTCTTTTGTTTGAGTCAGTTATTTTAAATGGCAATACTGGCTATCAATAAAGGAAAGCTGACTTCGAACATTAAAAAGACCCCTTGCGATTGTGCAAGGGGTCTTATATGAAGTAAATGGAAATTAATTATTTTCCGCAGCTTTTCTAATCTCGAATTCTTCCTTTATATCTTTTAATAAATCTTGATCTGTAATCAATTGAAAAGCTGTCAAAGCAAGTGCTTTCGCCCCTTTAAGTAAGGCCTCATCCCCCTGTGGAGAAGCGGCTGCTTCCCGGAAAGGGACAGTATGGGCAACGAGGTCATCAGGACCGATCTTAATATAAGGATGTATCGTCGGTACGACCTGGCTGATATTGCCGGCATCGGTTGAGCCAATTCCGTCCCTTTCATTAGTTGCAACTGTTTCTCCTAGAACTTCGATAACATTTTTAAAAACTTCATTATATCGATCATTCAACAGAAGATTATCAACTTCATTTTGGAAGGCAATAATATTCAGCTTAGCACCTGTTGCAAGGGCTGCTCCCTCAGCAACTGCCTTTACGCGCCGGGTGACATCATTTAATCCGCTCCGTGTTGCAGCACGAATGAAGAACCTTGCTTTTGCGTATTCCGGAATGATGTTCGGTGCATCACCTCCATGGGTGATGATTCCGTGGATTCGTATGTCATCAGTCAACTGCTGTCTCAATGCATTGATACCATTGAAAAGCTGGATCACTGCATCCAAAGCATTTATTCCTTCATGAGGGGATGCGGCTGCATGAGCTGGCTTGCCGATATATTCAAAATCAAGCGGATCAACAGCAAGGGAAGACGACGTCAACCTTGTTTGTCCGGAAGGGTGCAGCATCAATGCGGCATCGATCCCCTCAACAAGGCCATGCTTTACAAAGCTTCCTTTCGCACTTCCATTTGGGCCTCCTTCTTCTGCAGGAGTACCAAAAACAATTGCTTCACCTCCTGTTTCATCCAGCACTTTGCTTAAAGCAATCGCAGCTGCGACACTTGTCGTGCCAATGATGTTATGGCCGCAAGCATGGCCTAACCCCGGAAGGGCATCATATTCTGCCAGAAAGGCGATCGATGGTCTATCTTTTTCAGACTTTTTCCGTGCTACAAAAGAGGTTTCATGTCCAGCTACTGCTTTTTCAACCTCAAAACCTTCATCCTCTAAAATCTTGATAAGACGTGCGGATGCGAAAAATTCTTCATTGCCGATTTCCGGCCTTTCATGGATTTCATGGCTAGTTGATAGGTACAGCTCCTTATTGAGCTCAACGTTTCCCGTAATGGTTTCTTTTAATTGATTAAGTGTTTTTACTGGTGTTGTCATCCTTAATCCTCCTCTAATTTTTTGAGCGAGACGGAAGGGGCAGAGCCTGCCTGCAAAACCTTCCGTTTTATAAATAGCAATTCAACATTATGGCTTACCACCCAATCTCACTAAGCGGCACAAAGGTAGGAAGCGTATTTCCTTTGTATTCTTTTTCGATGAACTTCTTTGTGTCATCCTCCTGGTAAAGTTCAGCTAATCTTTTCAAAGTTTCATTGTCTTTATCTTCTTCGCGGACAGCGATGATGTTGATATATGGAGTGGCAGTTGCACTCTCAAGGAAGATCGCATCCTTCTTTGGTGTAAGTCCTGCATCGACTGCAATTCCGTTGTTGATAATGGATGCTGCTACATCCGGCATTACCCTTGGAGTCTGGCCGGCAACAAGTGTTACAAGTTCAAGATTCTTCGGATTCTCAACGATTTTATCGAGGGAACCAATGCCATCGAAGCCGTCCTCAAGCTTGATCAACCCAGCTTCCTGGAGTAAAAGAAGGCCTCTTCCCATATTCGTAGCTTCATTTGCAAGGGCTATTTTCCCTCCTTTAGGGATGTCTTTCACGTCTTTGTATTTATCTGAGTAAATACCCATTGGTGCAATCTGTGTGGTTGCGATTGGTACAAGGTCAAGATTATGCTCCTTGATAAAAGCATCAAAATAGGAAACGGTCTGGAATGAGTTTGCATCCAATTCACCTTCTGCAAGGGCCAGGTTCGGCTGTACATAATCAGAGAAAGTAACAATTTCAACTTCAATACCTTCTTTTTCAGCCTTTTTAGCGACAAAATCCCAGACCCTGTGATCCGTGCCGCTGACGCCAAGTTTCACTTTGACGGTTTCTCCGCCTTTCGCGGATGATGAAGAGCTGGAGCATGCGCTGCTGATTACTGCTAGACTAAGTACAATCAATGCTAATAAAAGTTTTTTCATTTTGATTTCCTCCTGATTATCTTCTTCTGATTTTTTTAGCTGATATATTTCCAAGGGATTGAAGCCCCTGCACCATTACAATCAAGATGCCAACTGTGATGAACATTGTCTGGGTATCAAAACGCTGATAACCATATGTAATTGCCAGGTCGCCCAGACCGCCGCCACCGATTGCCCCGGCCATTGCTGATGCACCGATCAATCCAACGGTCGCAATCGTAAAAGCAAGGATCAGCGAGCTCATCGCTTCGGGAAGAATGAATTTGAAAACAATCTGCCAGGGCGTGGCACCCATTGATTCGGCTGCCTCGATGACGCCCGGATCCACTTCGAGCAGAGAATTCTCTACCAATCTGGCAATATACGGACCAGCATAGAAGACTAGTGGAACGACAGCCGCGGCTGTACCAATCGATGTGCCAACAATCAGCCGGGTCAGCGGGATGATTGCGACCAGCAGGATGATGAATGGCACAGAGCGAAAGACGTTGATGACGCTGTTGAGTACATTGAAAACAGGGGCATTTTCAAGTAAATGGCCTTTCCTGGTGACCACAAGCGCGATTCCCAGCGGCACTCCGAGGACTGCCGAAAACAGGAGCGAGAACGCAACCATTTGCAGTGTTTCAATTAATGCCTGAATAATTTGCTCTGAATTAACTAGCATGTGCTGTCACTTCCTTAATGCTTACTTTTTGTTGATCGATAAAATTAAGAGCCCTCAAAATTTCTTTATCACTGCCCTGGAACTCGACAATCAAGTTTCCGAATGGTATACCCTGAAGCTCTGTGATATTGCCAAAAAGAACATTGACGTTGATATCGAATTTCTTTGAAAGCTGGGAAAAAAGCGGCTGACCGGCTGACTCACCGACAAAGTTGATCCGGAATACCTTATGAAGTCCTGAATGTCCTTCAATAATCCTGTACACGGAATCAGGAATGCTGTCATTCATGATCGTGCTGACGAAATTTCTTGCTGTAACTGTTTTCGGGCTGGAGAATACATCGAAGACAGTGCCTTCCTCAATGATTTTTCCTTCCTCGATGACAGCCACCTTGTCACAAATTTCCCTGATGACGGACATTTCATGGGTAATGATTAAAATCGTAATGTTGTACTCCTTGTTGATTTTTTTCAATAGCTGCAGGATTGAACTGGTTGTCTGCGGGTCAAGGGCAGATGTTGCTTCATCGCAAAGCAGGATTTTCGGCTGGGTTGCCAGCGCCCGGGCAATACCGATTCGCTGCTTCTGGCCTCCCGAAAGCTGGTCTGGATAATTGTTTGCTTTATCAGCCAGGCCGACAAAGTCGAGGAGCTGAAGGACTCGCTCTTTTTTTTTGGCTTTGGGAAGTTTTGCGAGAATGAGAGGCATCGCAACATTATCAAAAACGGTTTTCGAATTTAAAAGATTAAAATGCTGGAATACCATGCCGATATTCTTTTTTATCTCCCTGACTTCTTTTACTGAAAGTGAAGTCATGTCGCAGCCATTCACAATCACCCGGCCGGATGTTGGCCGTTCCAGTAAATTTACGCAGCGGATCAGGGAGCTTTTTCCTGCACCGCTAAAACCAATGACTCCGAATATCTCTCCTTCTTTGATTTCCAGATCGATTCCATTAAGTGCCGCTACCTTATTCCCGCGACTTTCATAAACTTTTTCCACTTGCTCAAAAGTGATCATCTGTCTTCCTCCTTTGTAAATCATAAAAAAACCCTCCTCCTGGAAACAGGAAGAGGGCATGCCGCAACGATTGCTGGACAATACCTCTTCTTATCTTCCAAGCTCATGCTTGCTGGATTTGGCACAGTCCTCAATGTGAGTCCGCTGCCGAGGCTTCATAGGGCCAGTCCCTCCGCCTCTCTTGATAAGAAAGTATCGAATATGAAATTATGGGTGGAGATATTTGTAAAAACAAAAAGTCCCCTTCAGAAAGAAGAGGACATCAAATTAAAAGTCGGCCTCTTCTTATCTGTCAAGCTCATGCTTGCTGGATTTGGCACAGTCCTCCAAAGGAGTCCGCTGCCGAGGTGTCATAGGGCCAGTCCCTCAACCTCTCTTGATAAGAAGTAACGAATATTGAGTTGTAAATCTTGTTTATTACTTTACTGCGTCATAGAAAAAGTGTCAATCAATTTGTTGGATTTTTTTTTAGTAATACGAAAAATAGGAATATAGTATGAAATGAAAGGGGTCAGGCAAAAAATAGAAACCCCTGCAGCAGCAAGGGTTTCAATCGAGAAATGAGCCTATCGGGTAATCACTAGCGGCCCGTTTTTAGTAAGAATGATGGTATGCTCACATTGAGCGACGAAGCTGTTTTCTGTTACATATGTCCATTCGTCATTATCGTTTTGGAAGACTTCTTCCTCACGAGTTGAGATGAACGGTTCAAAAGCGATGACCATTCCTTCTTTTAAAAGCTCGTCATCCCATGGCTCATGGTAATTATAAATATGATCGGGTGCTTCATGGATTGTACGGCCGATTCCATGTCCTGTAAGGTTTTTGATAACCCTTAGTCCATTCTTTCTCGCAGTTGCCATAACTGCCTTGCCTAGTCCGCTTTTCTTCGAACCAGGTTTCGCTTTTTTCAATCCTGCTTCAAAGGCCTCGACGGCTGTTTCGCATATTTTGGTTAAGATAGGGTCACCTTCGCCAACGACAAATGAGATACCAGTGTCGGCGAAATAACCATTCTTAGAGCCGGAAACATCGATATTAACAATATCGCCTTCTTTGATCACACGGCTGCCTGGTATGCCATGTGCCACCTCTTCGTTCACACTTATACATGTATAGCTGGGGAAATTGTATTCTCCCTTCGGTGCTGAAATCGCCCCGTGCTCTTCAAACAGCCTGCCCGCAATTTCATCAAGCTCCTTCGTGGTGATACCTGGTGCAGTCTTCCCAACTAATTCTTCCCGTATCAAGCCGACAATTCTGCCAATTTCTTTTAATCCGTTAAAATCTTCTTCTGTTTTCGCAATCATGATATATTCCTTTCCCATAACATCGATTTAAAAAGCCTACGATTAGAGTATCCTTTTTGAGTACGAAAATCCAACCTTGAGGTTTGTGGTCCATTTAAAAGGACTGCGGGCCGTTTTTTTTGTAAATCCTGCAGTTTCCCAACTCAAACTTTTATCCACTTCTATGAAAACGATAACAACATGATGGTATCAATATTTTGTTCTATAAACCTAAAACTAAAAAATTGGTACCATAAGCAAAATTCGATGGCTTATAAATGTAAGCCCTTTTTTTTATGATAAAGGTACAAGAAAGACAACAGCAACTAAGGTGGTGAAGAAATGGAAGTCAAGATTCAACAGCCAGTCGAACAACAAGTCAGTGACACCATAATGGTAGAGCCAACAAAAAAAGAAAAATACAAAAAAATTAAAAAGACAATCATTTCTCAAAAGTATTTGCAGGTGATGGCCCTCCTCGGTGTAGTGTGGATGTTCATCTTCAACTATATCCCGATGTATGGATTGATCATTGCTTTTAAGGAATACAGCATCATCAAGACAATCTCAGAAGCTCCATGGGTAGGATTGATGCAGTTTAAGGAATTCCTGCAGGATGAGAATTTCTGGATCGTCCTGAAAAACACTCTCGGAATCAGCTTGATTAAATTAATCATCGGGTTCCCGCTTCCAATCATATTTGCTCTTTTGCTCAATGAACTCACATCAATGAAGCTTAAGAAAGCGGTTCAAACAATTTCTTACTTGCCGCACTTCATTTCATGGGTTGTACTTGGAGGGATTTTGACAACATGGCTCGCAGATATCGGTGTCTTAAACGATATTTTGCTAGGTTTAGGGTTGATCAGTGAACGTACGAATTTCCTTGCTTCACCTGATAACTTCTGGGCAATCGTCATTCTCTCGGATATATGGAAAGAACTTGGATGGTCAGCAATCATTTATCTTGCAGCTATTGCTGGTGTTTCACCAGAGCTATACGAGTCATCAACGATTGACGGAGCAAATCGTTTCCAAAAGATGTGGCATGTCACATTGCCGTCAATTCGCCCAACAATCACAATTCTTTTCATCCTTGCTGTAAGCGGTGTCTTAAATTCAAACTTCGACCAGATCTTGATTCTGCGTAACTCGTTGAATGAAAGCGCTAGTAATGTAATTGATATTTATGTCTATCAGATGGGTCTGCAAAATGCCCGCTACTCATATGCAACAGCAGTCGGTTTATTGAAAGCAATCATTGCCTTTATCCTGCTCCTGTCTGCTAACAAGATTGTCAAGAAACTGAATGGAACATCTTTATTCTAAGGGGGTGAGGTTGTGTTTAAACTTTTTAAACGGAACCGGCGAACAACAAGCGAATACATCTTTGACAACATTAACATTCTCATCATGCTCTTTATATGTGCCATTACGATCTACCCAATCTGGTATGTTCTCGTCAATTCACTGAATGATGGTGTTGATGCTATGAGAGGCGGGATTTACTGGTGGCCTCGAGAGTTTACATTAGAAAACTACAAGGCTGTGTTTGAAACACCGGGTATTGTCACATCATTTGGCGTAACAATTGCCAAAACGGTTATCGGAACAATCACACACGTATTCTTTACAGCAATGGTTGCTTATGCCATTTCGAGACGAGACCTTTACGGCAGGAACTTCTACATGCTGGTCGGTGTCATCACAATGTTTTTCAGCGGTGGATTGATTCCTTACTTCCTATTAATCAGGGATCTTGGATTGTTTGATAACTTCCTTGTATATATCATTCCAACAATGTTTAACTTCTTCCATCTAATCATCTTTGTATCTTTCTTTAGGGAATTGCCAACTTCTCTGGAGGAAGCAGCAAAGATAGATGGAGCAAATGACTTTATGATTTTTATAAAAGTAATCATTCCTCTGTCAATGCCTGTTATTGCAACAATCGCATTGTTCCAGGGAGTATACCAGTGGAACGACTACTTTGCCGGAGTCATCTTTGTAAATAATCCAGACCTGCAGCCAATCCAGACGTATTTATACAAGGTTGTTGCTGAGTCCAGCTCAAATCAGATGATGACGAATGCAGCGGGGTCGATTGCCACGAAGACGGTAACATCCCAGTCTATCAAACTGGCAACGATGGTTGTTACAACACTTCCGATCATGTTAGTCTATCCATTCCTGCAAAAGTACTTTGTAAAAGGAATGCTGATTGGATCAGTAAAAGGTTGATCTACTAAACTTCGATTTAAATTTTTCTTCACTGAAGAAATTTAAATAATCCAGGCTTCATTATTGATATGTCTTGCTTTATTCATGAAGGATACCCCCTTCTGACCTTGGGAAAGGCTGGTACTTAAGAAAAAAGCCTTTCCCGCTTTTTCAAAGCAGTGTACATTTAGTAATGTGGCCCAAAATAACACAAAAGAGAGAGGGTCAAAAAATGAGGAGAAAATTCTTTTCCAAAGGCTTTTCATTATTGCTTGTTCTATCATTGGTTTTAGCACTATTTTCAGGCTGTTCCAGCAAGACAAATGAAAACGCTTCCGATGAAAAAGAAGCAGATAAACCGAAGGCAAGTGCTGATGCACCTGGCTGGCAAGATAATAAGGATCCAATTACGTTTGACTGGTACGTTAACTTTTCATGGTTCGCGCATAAATGGGGCGACGATGCTGTTTCCAAATACGTAACGGATAAAACTGGTGTGTCAGTTAACTTTATCTCACCAGCAGGAAACGAAGCAGAGAAAATGAACACGATGATCGCTTCTGGCAAACTGCCTGATTTCATCACAATCGGCTGGTGGGAAGATGCTGTTAAGAAGATGATCGAGGGCGAACTTGTCCTTCCATTGAATGAACTTGCAGATCAATACGATCCATATTTTTATAAAGTAGCAGACGGAGCCAAGATTGAATGGTACAAACAAGAAGATGGCAACACTTATGGATATCCGAATGCTTCTTCATCACCAAAGGATTTTGACAAATATAAAGACCTTAAGCCTTCTAACCAGACTTTCCTTGTTAGAAAAGATATGTACGAGGCTATTGGCAGCCCGGATATGAGCACTCCAGAAGGATTCTTGAAGGCACTTGAAGCTGCTAAAGAAAAATTCCCTGAAGTGAACGGTGCGCCATTGATTCCGTTCGGTTTGAATGAGTTTACTGATGTAGGAAACACTTCATTAGAAGGATACTTACAGAACTTCCTTTCTATTCCAATGGAAAAAGACGGAAAAGTTTACGACCGCAGCCAGGATCCTGAATATCTTGCATGGTTAAAGACTTTCAGAGAAGCAAACGACAAAGGACTTCTTGCGAAGGATATCTTTATCGATAAGCGTCCACAAATGGAAGAGAAAATTTCACAAGGCCGTTACTTCGCGATGCTTTACCAGCGCAGTGACCTTGCAGCACAACAGCACGCATTGTATGCAAAAGATCCTAATTCCGTATATATCGCAGTAGACGGACCAGCGAACTCAAAGGGAGACGGACCAGCATTAGCGGGTGACAGCATCTCAGGCTGGACAGTTACTTTGATTTCTAAAGACGTTAAAGACAAAGAAAGAGCAATTCAATTCCTGACTTACATGATCAGTGAAGAAGGACAAATGGACCTTTACATGGGTAAAGAAGGCGAAACGTATGACATGGTAAACGGCAAGCCTGAATTCAAGCCAGAGGTATTGGACCTATTAAATAAGGATCGCGCAGCATTTGACCAGCAGTATGGAGCTTCATTCAAATACTGGATGCTTATGGATACAAACATGAGCCTTGCGTGGGCACCGCCTGCTTCTGAGCCATTCAAGCAAATGGAAGACTGGACAAAAGGAAAGACAGTCAGCTATGCAGAATTTGATGGTATCAGCCCAACTGGAACTTCTGCAGAAGGTGTAGCAGCAAGCAAGATTGCACAGGAATGGGGCAAGACACTTCCTAAGCTTCTTTTAGCTAAATCTGATAAAGAGTTCGATAGTATCTTTGAAGGATTCCTGAAAAAACGTGATTCATTCGGTTTTGAAAAAGTTGAAAAGTATCAGCAGGAAGTATATGAAAAGAACAAGACGAAACTTGATGCAGCAAAATAAATAACTATGGAAAGACTGTTCCTTCTTGAATTAAATTTCATGAGGGGGCAGTCTATTCCTCTTTTTGCATACAGGCAAGAATCACGGCGTTTGAGAATACAAAATAACTTCATCAAATTGAAACACTTTATCACAATATTAATATTGAATATCATTTATAATTTTTTTAAGCGGACAAATGATGGATGTGAAAAATATGGATTTTCAAAAAACAATGAACAAAGCTGTAGACCGACTTTCCCTGCAACAAAAGCTTATTGTCTTATATATCCTTATTATCATTATTCCTATTATCATTTTCATTTCTATTTATTCCAGCAATGTGTATGACAGGGCAATCAATGAAATCAGGATTAAAAGTGAAAATGCTCTTGAAATCGAGAAAATCCATATTAAAAACAATATTGAATCCATGAGACGAACGGCTCAAATGGTCGTGTCTGATATAGAATTCATAGACTTTGTTAAAAGCAGGAACGAAGCAAATATTGATCAATTAATTGATTTCAGAATGAACGAGTTGTCGAATGTGACAAGGCTGCAGGCTAACAACCCAGCGATTGAAAATATCCGCCTGTATACAACAAACCCATATATAACCGAGATGTGGCCGATTCTCTTTAAAGAGGATCGAATCATGGAAAAGCCATGGAGAGAAGAGGTCATCAACAGGAATGGGATGGAGGTATGGTGGTTCGACCAGCAGACCGATGATGTCCTTGAAAGACTTCCATCGCAAAACACAGCAAAAATTTCATTGTTACGGGAATTGGATTACCCAAAGGATGAACATTTAGGCATCATTGAAATCAATATGTTCCTTAAAAACTTTTTCCCCAAGATGTTCGGAACGGTACAGGACCCTGATTCGGTCTATGTGGTCATTGATAAGGATAACAACATGATCAGGAATTTCCAACACACCTATTTTGAAGATGAGGGAATTGACACTGAAGATCTGAAACTTAAATTCAACGAATCAAAACATGAAGGTACTGGCAGTTTTCAATTTGAAAACAAAGAAACTCCGTATCTTGTCATTACTGCCTATATTGATGATTTGGATGCCTACCTGCTGAATGTTATTTCACTGGAAGGCCTTTATGCTGAAACGGCAAAGACTAGGAATGTTATTTTCAGCGGCATCATCTTCCTTGTTATTATTCTTTCTTTTGTCACCTATGTATTGGTATTATTGCTCCTGAAAAAAATGTACAAATTGAAAGATTCAATGAAGCAGGTAGAACAAGGCGACTTTTCTGTAGATGTTGAAATTGATGGACAAGATGAGATTTCAGAGCTGGCATTTCATTTTAAAAGTCTTCTTGGTAAGATGAATGGATTGATCGCCGAAGCTGTCAATAAGCAGGCAACAGCAAAAGAAACAGAATTAAAGGCGTTGAAAACCCAAATTGATTCGCACTTCCTATACAATACATTGGAAAACATCAAGATGATGGCAGAAATAGAAGGGCAGTACCCTATTTCTGATGCCGTGACTTCTCTTGGTGAAATGATGCGCTACAATCTTAAATGGAAGAATGACTTTGTAGTGCTTGATGAAGAGTTGAATTATATAAAGAACTATGTAGACATTATGAATTTGCGTTTGGATGGATCACTAACCTTGAATATTGATGTTCCCCATGAACTGCATGACCAGGAAGTTCTGAAGATGTCATTGCAGCCGATTATTGAGAATGCCATTAAACATGGAATCATTCCAAACGATCAGAAAAACGAAGGCATCCTGCAAGTGAATGCGAGATGTTCAGAGGACTATATCATCATTGAGATCTTAGATAATGGTGTAGGGATGACAAAAGAGGAGTGTGAATCGCTCAACTTATCCATTCAAACAGGGGTAAAAAATCAAAATTCCGGTTCTAAAGGTGGAAATGGCATAGGGATTCACAATGTGAATGAGAGAATCCAGCTTTACTATGGAACGGAGTATGGAGTGTTTGTTACAAGTGAGAAAGGCGAATTCACAATGGTGACTGTAAAAATGCCTTGTAAAATCATGAAAGGAGGAAGCCAAAGTGTATAAAGTTCTTATAGCAGATGATGAGAAAAATATCCGATTGGGTATACAGGCAATGATCAAGCGGGAATTTCCAGATTTTGAAACATTCATTGCTTCAGATGGACAGGAAGCTCTTGATCGTATATTGGAAAATAAGCCTGATATCGTGATCACAGATATTAAAATGCCAAGGATGGATGGTATTCAATTAATCAAAGAGCTCCAACAGCAAGAAGAAATAGAAACATCGATTGTGATCCTCAGCGGATATGATGATTTCACGTATGCCAAGGAAGCAATCAAACATAAGGTAAAGGATTACTTATTGAAGCCGGTAAACCGGGCGGAGTTATTCAAAACTTTGAATACCATCATAGAAGAACTGGAAAACAGCCAGAAAATGACCTTCCAGCACCTGGATGATTATCGTGCGAGTCAACTGAATTACATTTTGCTTAATCCTAATATTCAACAGGAAGTTGTAGAAGATCTTTATAGGAAAATGAAAATAGAATCTTATCCGGACGGATACTATGTGGGAATTATTCAGCTGGATGGAGATATAGATGGAGAGGACTTCCTTAATAAGATCAATCAGCTGCTCCATTCAAGCATTGACAGTATTCCATTTCTTGATAAAGACGGCCGAGTGACAATTATTACAGCAAACTTTGAGCAATTTTCCATTCTGAAAGAACAGCTTGGCAGGGACAGGCATTCGATTTTTACCATTGGAATTAGCGAAAAGGAGCAGGATATAAGGGAATTCAAAAAAACTTATGGCCAGGCAGCCACAGCGATCAAGTATCATTTCCTTTATCCGCGTCGTCAGATCATTTTATATGAAAATATTAAAGAGAAACCGGACGTAAACTCTCTCCCGGCTGACCTGATCAATAAAATTTCCAATATGCTAGGAACTGAACGTGAAATGGAAATTAAAGCAATTCTGAGACAGGTTATGGACTTCGATGTCATTGCTCACAGCAGCATCAACTATCTTGAAAACCTTAACAAGGAAATCAATGAGACGATCTTTAAAGGTTTTTTCAAGCGGTTGGGGGAAGAATCTCTTGTAACGTTCGAGCTTTTAAATAAGATAGATAACATCTATAACTTTGAAAACTTCCATGAATACTTCCATGCCCTCGAGGATTTGCTAATGAGAATCCATGAATATAATAAACAGGTAAAAGCAGTGTATTCAGAGCAAAAGTACATGGATCGGGCAATTGCGTATATTAGGGAAAATTATCATAAGGATTTGAATTTAGCTGTAGTCGCTAATTACATTTCATTGAACTATTCCTATTTCAGCCATATGTTCAAGGAGTATATTGGCCAAAACTTCGTTGACTACTTGAAAATGGTCAGAGTAGAAAGTGCCAAGCGGCTGCTGAAAGAAACGGATTTTAAGATACTGGAAATAAGTGAGATGGTAGGCTACAAAAACCCTAAGCAATTTGCGAGGGTGTTCCGGGATGTTGAAGGGATTTCTCCAAAAGAATATCGGGAAATGAATGGATGAAGAGGGCTGAATTGGCTCTCTTTTTTCTGTTTTTAAAGGTATTACTACATTTGGGCCCGTATAAAACAAATTCCAAGAACAATACTGATTGCTCATTCTTTTATAAGGCTTCAATCTGTCCGGAGTCACCCCGGGTTCGGACAGAAGCTCGCTGGAGAGTTATCAATTTGTCTGAAGACACCTCAGGTTCGGACAAAAGATTGACGATGATGCTTCATTTTGTCCGAAGTCACCCCAGGTTCGGACAAAAGCTCGCGGGAGGAGCTTCAATTTGTCTGAAGTCACCCCAAGTTCGGACAAAAGCTCGGCTGTGCGCTATCAATTTGTCTGAAGTCACCCCAGGTTCGGACAAAAGATTGACGATGCGGCTTCAATTTGTCTGAAGTCACCCCATGTTCGGTCAAAAGGTCACCGGAGCAGCTCCAATTTGTCTGAAGTTGCCCCAAGTTCGGACAAAAACTCGTAATCGCGATAACAATTTGTCCGAAGTAACCACAAGTTCGGACAACTCAACGAAATGGCTCTATTTTGGCCGGCCTCACATAAAATTACCCACCTTTTTAGGAGTTTCTGGAAGTGCTTTCACGCAGAATTACGCTCTTCTAAAATATTGACACCCTAAACAAAATTCTCTATCTCAAGATGCAGGACTGGCACAGGTAGAATAGGTATTGAGATATATTTTGTTCGCAGCAACGAGTTTTTTCAGAAAGGGGCGGTTTAGGTGGAGTTAAAAAATCAGGGCAATATAAGCAAAGAAATGGTGACGCTTTCAAATTCTGAAGCGGAGTGGAAGTTAGTTTGGGAAGAGAATTTTAATCTTTCTGAGATAGATGAAAACAAATGGAATTTTGTTGAGGCCGGCACTGGCTTCGGGAATGATGAATCCCAGTACTATACAAGACGGAATGAAAACGCTCGAATCGAGAATGGCATGCTGGTGCTTGAGGCCAGGAATGAGGAGTATAAAGGGATGGATTACACATCCGCGAAATTGACGACCAGAGGCAAGGCAGCCTGGACATACGGACGATTCTCATTTCGGGCTAAATTGCCTGAAGGCCAGGGAATCTGGCCGGCAATCTGGATGATGCCAGAGGATATGGAAAAGTATACTGGATGGCCAGCCTGCGGGGAAATCGACATCATGGAGAGTATCGGCCATCAACCTGGTACAGTTTATGGAACGCTCCATTATGGCATGCCTCACACCTACACAGGAGACAACTTCACTCTTCCAGAAGGTAAGAAGTTCTCTGATGATTTCCATGTCTTCACCCTCGATTGGGAACCAGGCGAATTCAGATGGTATGTAGATGATCTCCTGTACGCAAGGCAGACTGAATGGTTCAGTAAGGCTCCGGAATCAGAGGAACAGCAAGCTGGGTTTGCACCATTCGACCGTGAGTTTTACCTCCAGCTGAATCTTGCTGTCGGGGGAAAATGGCCGGGATATCCTGATGAAACAACACAGTTCCCACAGCGAATGACAGTTGATTACATCAAAGTTTACAAGAGAGAAGATCAATAACATTTGAGGTGAGAAATGGATGACTAGATTTTCAAGAGATTTTATTTTCGGCACAGCAACATCGTCCTATCAAATTGAAGGGGCCTATCAGGAAGATGGCAGAAGTCTTTCTATATGGGATACGTTCTCCCGGACTCCCGGAAAGGTCTTCAATATGGATAACGGGGATATTGCATGTGACCATTACCATTTATATGAAAAGGATATTGAGATTTTAAAAACGCTTGGTGTGGACTCCTATCGGTTTTCGATTGCCTGGCCAAGGATTTTCCCAGAGCAGGGGAAATATAACGATGCTGGAATGAACTTTTATAAAAGGCTTATAGCACGCCTGATTGAAAGTGGAATCAAGCCTGCTGTTACTCTATACCATTGGGATTTGCCAATGTGGGCCCATGAACAGGGCGGCTGGACAAACCGAGAATCCGTGAATTGGTTCATCGAGTACGCTGAGAAATGCTTCGAGGAACTTGATGAGCATGTGGAAATGTGGATTACCCATAATGAACCGTGGTGCGCAGGTTTCCTCGGTTATCACCAGGGTGTACATGCTCCGGGACATACAAATATGGAAGAAGCACTTAAAGCTGTCCACCATATACTTCTGTCCCATGGTGAGGCGGTTTCCCTGCTGAAAGGCAAGTTTGCTTCAGCAACTCCGATCGGGATTACACTGAACCTGTCACCGACGTATCCGGCAAGCCATTCTGCAAATGATCAGCTGGCGGCTAATAATGCTGATGGCTATACAAACCGCTGGTTCCTTGATCCTGTATTAAAAGGGTCTTACCCTGTCGACATGATGAACCTGTTCTCCAAATACGTCCACTCCTTTGATTTTATCCAGGAGGGTGATTTGGAAAAGATTTCGATTGAGTGTGATTTCTTTGGAATCAACTATTATAATCGCAGTCTTGTTGAATTCAATGCAGCATCGGACTTCCTGTTCAAGAGTGCATACTCAGATTATTCGAAGACAGGAATGGGATGGGATATTTCGCCGGCTGAATTTAAAGAGCTGATACATCGCTTGCGCAAGGAGTATACGAATCTGCCAATCTATATAACCGAAAATGGCTCGGCGTTCGATGATCACGTATCTGATGACCATCGTGTCCATGATTCTGAGAGGCAGGATTATGTTGAAAAGCATATTCGGGCGGTTGCCGAGCTTAATGAAGAGGGCATGAACATCGCTGGATATTATTTATGGTCATTGCTCGACAATTTTGAATGGGCATTTGGCTACGACAAACGTTTTGGGATCACGTATGTTGATTTTGAAACTCAGGAAAGAATCCTTAAAGAAAGCGGTTACCGTTATGCAGAAATAATTAGGAACCGTTCAATCTAAATCCAATGACTTCGGAGTGATCAATTATGGAAAGATACCGCTTTGATGATAATCAATATCTTGTAATCGAGGAATTTGACCAGGCAAAAACATTCTCAAGCTTCCTTCCTGGTCTGGCAGGTTTATATGGAATACCAATCTGGGCGTTCTATGTCAACAGAGGGCAGGGAATCGTCAGCTTTGGTGTGCAGGATAAAAATCATGCTATAACTGAATTTTTCCCTGCGAACCAGGCATATCAGCGAGTAGGAACCAATGGTTTCCGCACATTTATCAAGCTTAATGGAAGTACCGTTTTCGAGCCATTCTCTTCATACGGCAGCAAAAAAGACCGAAAGAGAACGATGTCTATAAAAGAAAATGAAATGAAGCTGGAAGAAATCAACTATCAATATGGCGTGAAAACAGTAGTAACGTATTTCACGCTTCCGAATGAGAACTTTGGAGCTCTTGCGAGAAAGGTGGAAGTCGAGAATCTTTCTGATGGTCCGCTTGAACTCGAGGTCATTGATGGGCTTCCTGCAATCATCCCGTTCGGAATTGATGATGCTGCCTATAAAGCAGTGGGAAATACGCTGAAAAGCTGGATGGATGTATTCAATCTTGAAAATGGCATTCCGTACTACCGAGTCCGGTCATCAACGAATGATTCGGCGGAAGTTGAAGAGGTGTCAAAGGGGCACTTTTATTTAAGCTTTGATGATGAAGGCCAACTGATCAAACCAATTGTGGACGCGGATTTGATTTTTGGTTCGAACAGTTCGCTGTCTTATCCTGACGAGTTTGAGAAAGTATCCGTTAAAGAGGTATCAGCAGCTGAGCCGGTAACCTCCAATAAAGTTCCTTGCGGTTTCTCTGGTTTGGGCAGAGTGCTTGAGCAAGGTGGGAAGCTGAGTTTCCATACACTGATCGGCCATGTGAAGGACATTGAAATTATCAATGAAAAAGCAGCTGACATTAGAGCTGCCGGATATATGGAAAGAAAATACGAAGAAGCGCAAAGTCTTGTTACGGAGATTACGAGGGATGTTGAAACAAAGACAGCGTCCCCGCTATTTGATGCCTATGTAAACCAAAGCTACCTTGACAATGTGCTGCGCGGCGGTTTTCCAATTGAATTGGAGACGGATGATTCAGCCTTTACTTATTATGTTTTTTCCCGTAAACACGGAGATCTGGAGCGGGATTATAACTTTTTCTCGCTTGCGCCTGAATACTTCTCGCAGGGAAACGGTAACTTCCGTGATGTGAACCAGAACCGCAGGAATGATGTGTTTTTCCATCCTGAGACGGGAGGCTACAATATCAAGCTGTTCATGAGCCTGATCCAGGCGGATGGCTATAACCCGCTCGTTGTAAAAGGAGCAAGCTTTGAACTAAGAGATCAGTCTGATTGGGGATGGCTGGATGAACTGGCTCCTCTGAAGAATGACACTGAATTCATTAAAAAGAAGCTGAGCGGAACCTATACACCAGGCGATTTACTACAAACGATTTCGGACAGCGATATTCAGCTTACATCCTCACTTCCGGATTTCCTGAAAAAAGTCCTTTCAAGGAGCTCCCAGAACATTGAAGCGGAGTTTGGAGAAGGCTACTGGATGGACCACTGGACGTACAATCTTGATCTGGTTGAAAATTATTTGAAGGTTTATCCGGAAAATAAAGCGCAGTTATTGTTCGATGATTATAGCTACAAATACTTCCACAGTCCTGTATTTGTGAATCCGCGTTCTGAAAAATATGTACTGGCTAATGGCAAGGTCCGCCAATACGATGCCATCACTGAATTTGGTCATCAGCAAGGATCAAATTGGGTGAGAAAGCCTGACGGTGAATTTTTTACATCCAACCTTTACAGCAAACTGTTCTCACTGGCATTGCTGAAATTCTCCACATTGGACCCTTATGGAATGGGTGTGGAAATGGAAGCGAATAAGCCAGGCTGGAATGACTCCATGAATGGCCTGCCAGGAATTTTCGGTTCAGCAATGAGTGAGACATTAGAGCTGAAACGCCTGCTCGAATTTGTCATATCTTCTGGAGAGGCTGGTGAGCTGGAGATTACACTTCCTGCAGAAGTAGTCGATCTGGCTGAGTCAGTTGTAGAAGTACTGAATCAATTTGAAAGTGGCGAGCTGGATGATTACAGCTACTGGAATCAAACAGCCGCTGCCCGTGAAAAATATCGCGAGTTAGTGAAAAACGGCTTCGAAGGTACGGAAAAGAACATTGAGTTACAAAAGCTTACTGCTTATGCTAATCAAATGCTTCTTAAGACTAAAGCAGGAATTGACAAGGCAACGGAGCTTGGCAATGGGCTGATTCCTACTTATTTCTCTTTCGAAGCAGTTGACTGGGAAAAAATCGTCGATGACTACGGAAATGAAAAACTGAATAAAAAGGGCTTGCCGTTAGTCAAGGTCAATAGCTTTGAAGTGTCTATTCTGCCGCATTTCCTGGAAGGTCCTGCAAGGGCGCTGAAGACTGCAGACCATCAAACAGCCTTGTCGACATATCAGCATGTTAGAAACTCTGAAATTTACGACAGCAAGCTCAAAATGTACAAAACTTCTGGTTCTCTTGAAGACCAAACCTTTGATATCGGCCGCGCGAGGGCATTCACCCCGGGCTGGCTTGAGCGCGAATCCATCTTCATGCATATGGAATTCAAATATCTGCTCAGTGTCTTGAAGTCCGGATTATATGATGAGTTCTATGAAGATATCAACTATGCGCTGCCTCCATTTATGGATGCAGAAGTTTACGGAAGAAGCGTTCTTGAAAATTCATCCTTTATCGCAAGCAGTGTGAACCCTGATTCCAGTCTCCATGGACAAGGATTTGTTGCGAGGCTGAGTGGAACAACAGCTGAATTCTTAAGCATCTGGCAAATGATGATGATGGGGAAAAAGCTTTTTGACGTAAACGAAGAAGGTTTGACGTTGAAGCTTAAGCCGATCCTTCCTTCATGGCTTTTCGATTCAGAGGGCAAGGTGCAATTTACAATGTTGGGCAAGATTCAAGTAACCTATCACAATCCATCATTGAAAAATACTTTCGGTGAAGAAGGTGCAAAGACAGTAAAGTACTTACTCCATATGAATGGAGAAGAGGTTGAGGTTCATGGCGACCAGCTGCAAGAATCCTATGCAGAAGCTGTTAGGGAAGGAAAAGTTTCAAAGATAGATGTTTACCTAGATTAATAGATGAGGTGCTGACACATGGAATTAAAAATGATTCAGACGGCTAAGAATACCGGAGAACGTTTTGCTGACAAGGGCAATATTTCTTTTACAGATGAGACAGGCCAAGATCTTGTGATGAAGCTTGATCCAGAAAAGAAATATCAAACCTTCATGGGATTTGGCGGAGCTTTTACAGAAGCAGCTGCATACACACTGGCACAAATTCCCGAGGAAGAACGCGCAAAAATAATCGACAGCTATTTTAACCAGGAGACAGGTCTTGGTTACAGCCTTGGCAGGACCCATATTCATAGCTGCGATTTTGCATTAGAGAACTACACCTATGTGGAAGAGAATGACGTTGAATTAAAAACTTTTTCAATCGAACGCGAACAGAAATACGTATTGCCGCTTATCAAGGATGCTGTGAAGGCAAGAGGAGAAGAATTGACGATTCTTTCTTCTCCATGGAGCCCTCCGGCATGGATGAAAACAAATAATGAAATGAATAACGGCGGAAAGCTGAAGCCTGAGTTTTATAGCACATGGGCTTTGTATTACACGAAATACATCAAGGCGATGGGATCAGAAGGAATCCCGATTTGGGGAATCACTGTCCAGAATGAGCCGGAAGCAACCCAGGTCTGGGATTCCTGCAGATATACAGCGGAAGAAGAACGTGACTTTGTGAAAAATCATTTGGGACCTGTCATGGAGCAGGAAGGCCTGGGTGATAAGGAAATCATCATCTGGGACCACAATCGGGATATTGCTTATGAGCGGGCAAAGACAATTTTATCAGACGCTGAGGCTTCAAAATATATTTGGGGTACTGGGCTGCACTGGTATGTTTCTGAGGAGTTCGAGAACTTAAGCAAGATCCATGAAGATTTTCCTGATAAGCATCTGATTTTTACCGAAGGATGTATCGAAGGCGGAGTTCAGCTAGGCGCTTGGCATACAGGAGAACGTTACGCAAGGAACATCATGGGCGATATCAACAACTGGCTTGAAGGCTGGATTGACTGGAATATCGTCCTGAATGAACAGGGCGGACCGAACCATGTAGGCAATTATTGTGATGCACCGGTCATCGTCGATACTAAAACTGGAGAGGTTCACTATAACAGTTCATTTTACTATATTGGACACTTCAGCAAATACATTAAGCCGAACGCAGTTAGAATCGGACATGAACTAAACCATGAATCTTTAAAAGCAGTATCATTCCAAAACGAAGATGGCTCGATTGTTGCTGTTGTCATGAATGACGCAGACACAACTGAGTCCTTCTCATTATCGGTCGGAGGCAAGACTGCCAAAGCCGAGCTGCTTGGTCACTCAATTACAACATTCATTATAGAAAGTTAAGCTCTGCCACCTCCTTGTCATGACAAAATGTGATTTACGCTAAGTGATTAACATGTTAAGGAGGTGGTTTTTTAAGAAGTCTTTTAATGTTTGTAAAATAATGAAGGAGGAATTGGTATGAAGAAGTCCTTGGCTCTTTTATTAAGTGCCATGATGATTTTGCCTGCAGCCAGTATCGCAGCTCCTAAAGATCAACTGAGGAATGAAGAGCTGAAAATCAAACAGAACAAATCCGAATGGTCCCTCGTCTGGTCAGATGAGTTCAGCGGCCCGGAAATCGACCGCAGCAAATGGACCTATGATATTGGGAACTGGATCGTTGACGAAGATGGGAATGGAATCACCAATGGCTGGGGAAACAATGAAAAAGAGTATTATACGGATTCTAGTGAAAACGCCTTCATTGATGATGGCAAGCTTGTGATAAAAGCGAAAAAAGAGCAGGTTACAGATCAATTCGGCACCTATGATTATACTTCTGCAAAGTTAAAGACAAAAGGCCTGTTCAGCAAGAAATACGGACGCTATGAAATTAAGGCGAAGCTGCCTATAGGAAAGGGTCTATGGCCGGCGATCTGGATGCTTCCTGAGGAAGATAAATACGGGTCCTGGGCAGCTTCAGGCGAGATTGATATTATGGAGGCGTGGGGAAGCAGACCGAATACAGTATCAGGAACAATCCATTACGGCGAAGGCTGGCCAAATAACAAGTATACCGGCAAGGAATTCGAGCTTCCTGAAAACAGAGGAATCGACAAGTGGCATACATATGCGCTTGAGTGGGAACCAGGAGAGCTGCGCTGGTATGTTGATGGAGAACTCTATCAAACTCAGAACAAATGGTATTCAAAAGGAACGGATAATGCTGCAAACTTCTCTTATCCAGCACCTTTCGACCAGGAATTCTATTTAGTTATGAACCTTGCAGTTGGCGGATGGTTTGACGGGGACCCTGATGAAACGACGAAATTCCCTAGTCAAATGGAAGTAGATTATGTCAGGGTTTACGATTTGAAAAAACGTGATTACCGTGAGCCAGTTGAGCCAGTGGCAGGGCCTGTTGTGCTTCCTGAAGATGCAAAGCAGCCTTTGGAAGACGGGAACTTTATTTATGACCAAAACTATGAAAAGCCGATTACTGTTGTAGATCAGTCTGGAGTAGAACTAGATCCAGTGTATTGGAACTTTGTGAAGTTACCGGAGTTTGGAGGCGCTGGAAGCTTAGAAGTGGAAGAGATTAATGGCAAGAATTTTGCGAGAACAGATATTGAGATTCCAGGTTCTCAGCTCTACTCCTTGCAAATGATCCAGAACCTTTCTCTTGGCAATGGCGGGAAATATAAAGTCAGCTTTGATGCTAAATCAACGGAATCTAGGAATATCATGGTCAAAGCTGGGGCTGGACCTTCTCGAGGCTGGGTGAAATATTCGAATGAAGAGTCGTTTATACTCTCAGACGAGTTTCAACGCTATGAATTTACTTTTGACATGCTCAATGAAACAGATATCGCGTCGAGGCTTGAATTCAATCTTGGCGGGAACGGGACGAATCCTGTCTGGATTGGTAATGTAAGAGTCGAAGATATCACCGGGGCTGCTGTAGACGAAGATGCGGTCAAACAGCCGTTGCCGAATGGGAACCATGTGTATAATGGCACATTCGATCAGGGTGGCATGGATCGGCTGATGTTCTGGAATTTCTCAGTCGGCGAGGCAGCTGCTGCAAATGCATCTGTTTCTGAAAACGCTCGAGAGCTCCATGTGGCGATTGAAGATGGAGGCAGCCACCCTGAAGCAGTCCAGCTTAACCAACAAGGGATGTATCTAGTTAAGGGAAATGATTATAAGGTTACTTTGAAAGCAAGAGCAGACGAACCAAGAACGATTCAAGCCAGCCTTTTGAGTAAGGACGGTGGAGTTGATTACTCAGGAATTAAAACAATTGACCTCACTTCCAATATGGAAGAGAAAATAGTTGAATTTACAATGCCAGAGGATGTTTCTGATTCAGAGGCTCAACTTGTCTTTAATTTTGGTGACGGAAATGGCGATGTTTACATGGATGATGTCATCATGCTGAAAACTTCGAACATCCCGGATTATGGAAATATCGATTTATATCCATTGAAAAATGGTGATTTTTCAGAGGGATTGTTATCATGGGGAAGTTATGTACACTATGATGCTGGTGCACAAATCACGCCGGCAAATGGCGAAGCAAAAGTGGCGATCGGCCATGAAGGCAATGAAACATGGAGTGTCCTTTTGGAACAGGGGAATTTAAGTCTTGCTAAAGGAGTCTTATATGAGCTTAGCTTTGCCGCTCGTTCTACAGTGGAAAGAAAGGCTGAGGTTACGGTTGAAAACGTTGCTTACACAAGATTCTTAAGTGAGTCCATAACACTTAGTGACCAAGTGCAGCAATACACATATGAATTCACGATGCCTGTCGATGACATTGCTGCCTTCAAGATGCTGCTTGGCAAAAATGCTCTCTCGCCAGTTGGCGCACATGATGTATTCATAGACGATGTGGTGTTAAAGGTTAAAGATGCACCGTCCCAGCAGGAACCTGGTCAGGAGCCCGAGCCCGTTTCCACACCTGGTATTGATAATGGAACCTTTTCAGATGGAACAGAAGGTTGGACCGCATGGTGGGGAGACCAGTGGAACGGTATCGCAGAAGGGAGTATATCTGCTGAAACCGGAGAACTGAAGGTTGCTATTTCGAAGGTTGGCGGTGAATCGTATGCTCCACAGGTATATCAAAAGGACTTGCTTTTTGAAAATGGTGCCAGCTATACAGTCGAGTTTGATGCCAGGGCAGACGTGCCGAGGAAAATGAATGTCAATATCGGTAAAGAGCTTACAAGTGACCCTTGGTTTATTGGCTATATGCCAACGCGAACAATTAATTTAACAACTGAAATGACTAGTCACAGCTTCACCTTTGCCATGACTGAAGAAACCTATGCCGATGGCAAGATCGTATTCGAACTTGGCGATATTTTAGATGGCAATGCGGCAACAACTGTCTATCTCGACAATGTACGAATCACAAAAAATTAGCGGATGGACCGACTTGGTCGAAATAATTGGGAATGTGGTCGAATAATCTTAAAATCCGCCAATAAAACTCAAAAAGTGGTCGAATTATTTTGAAATTCGCCAATAAAACTCAAAAAGTGGTCGAATAATTTTAAAGTTCGCTAATACAACTCAAAATCCGGTCGAATTATTTTAAAATTCTCCAATAAAATTCAAAAATGGTCGGAATTAAGAGGCAGAACAGTAACTCTTTTCTGCCTCTTATCCTTCTATTCCATTGCGTTGCTATAAAATTTAACAATCAAAGTTGAATGAACTGAGGCCAGCGTAATATAACCCCTTTTTAAAATCAAAGGGAACTTTTAAAGGTGGAAATGCAATATGAATTTACAGAAGAACAACAGTCTACCTAAACAGATTGGCTTATTAGCACTTACCTGGCCTATTTTTATAGAAATGTTCTTGCACATGTTAATGGGCAGCACGGATACTTTCATGCTGTCCCATATTTCGGATGAGGCCGTTGCGGCTGTAGGAGTGGCCAATCAGCTCGTATTTTTCATGATCCTCGTATTTGGTTTCGTTGCGACAGGGACTGCGGTTCTGGTATCGCAAAATCTTGGGGCTGGACTTCAAGCGGATGCAAGGAAGATATCTGGTCTCTCGCTATCTCTTAATCTTATATTTGGAGTATTGGTCAGTGTCATTGTTGTCGGTTTCAATGATTTATTTTTACAAATGTTCAACCTCACTCCAGAAATACACCGGTTGGCTCAACAGTATCTGACGATTGTTGGGGGAACACTTTTTACACAGGCGCTCCTTGTTACCGCATCAGCCATACTGCGGGCAAATGGGTTAACGAAAGAGGCGATGTTCATTTCAATTATAATGAATGTCATTCATCTTGTCGGGAACAGTCTATTTATATATGGACTATTCGGCGTCCCGGAAATGGGCGTCCAGGGTGTAGCGATCTCGACAGCCATCTCTCGTGCAATCGCAGTGATTCTGATATTCCGCTTACTATACCGCAGGCTCCCTATGAGAATTGCTTTGGAAGACTATCTGAATTTTAATAAGGTTTTTATTAAAAAAATCCTTAAAATAGGTGTTCCTTCCGCTGGCGAAAATGTTGTGTATAACACCAGCCAGATGGCAATCACCGTTATTATTGGGTTGCTTGGTGCTATGGCACTGACAACGAGGGTATACACCTTTAACATCATGTCATTCATGATGCTTTTCGGAATAGCGATAGGGCAGGGCACGCAAATACTGATTGGATACAAAGTAGGGGCGAGAGAATTTGATAAAGCCTATCATCAGCTATTAAAAAGCTTGAAACTAAGTATCATTATCACAATGGCGATCACCGTGGTTATCGTTGCAATCAGAGAACCTATACTAGGGGTCTTTACCGATAATAAGGAAATCATCAGGGAAGGAAGCATGGTTCTGCTTCTTTGCTTAATCCTTGAACCTGGCCGAACCTTCAATATAGTCGTGATCAGTTCTCTCAGAGCGGCTGGAGATGCAGTATTCCCAGTGAAAATGGCCTTTGTCTCGATGTGGGGAATCAGTGTTCCACTCGCGTATTTACTGGGGATTAAAATGGGTTTTGGTCTTTCTGGGATTTGGATGGCCTTTATCGTTGATGAATGGTTTAGAGGAATCATCATGTATATCAGATGGAGAAGCCGTGTATGGGAGAAGAAGGTACTGGTTGATGAAAGGGTACAAACAGCATGATCGTTGATTTTTGAGAGGAGGGCAAGAAGGTGAAATACAGACAGCTTGGAAGCACAGGGATAAAGGTGTCGGAAGTTGGGTTTGGTGCATGGCAGCTCGGGAACGCCAGGGACTGGGAAGGCATGGAGGACAATCTTGCAATCAGGCTGGTGCATGAAGCGCTTGATCATGGCTGTAATTTCTTTGATACAGCTCCTAATTATGGCAGAGGTAATAGTGAGTCATTGCTTGGGAAAGCTCTTTCTGGAAGAAGGAGCGAGGCTGTGATTAATAGCAAGTTTGGGCATCATCCAGATAACACCCTCAATTTTGATTCGCAGAAAATCCGCAGTTCGGTTGAAGATAGCTTACGTCGTCTTAAAACAGATTATCTGGATTCTATTTTATTGCATAACCCTCCGTTTGAAATCTTGACTGGGAGCACAGATCATTTTGAAGTATTGGAGTCACTCAAGCAGGAGGGCAAGATCCGGGCTTATGGAGCTTCAGTGGACTCTGCGAGAGAAATGGACGAGCTGCTTCGGAATACTGGAAGCCAGGTTATTGAGGTCATGTTCAATATTTTTCATCAAGAGCCGAGGAGAGCATTCAAGCTGGCTGCAGAAAAGAATGTAGGACTGATCGTTAAAGTTCCGCTTGATTCTGGGTGGCTATCAGGCAAATATGATGAAAACAGTATTTTTACAGACATCCGGAGTCGTTGGGACCGGGATCAGCTTGAAAAAAGAGCAGAGCTCCTGCCTGTTCTGAAAGAAATGCTGGAACCTGGTGAATCCCTGGTCCAGTTGGCTTTAAGGTATATTCTTTATTATCAGGAGGTCACTACCGTCATTCCTGGAAACAAGAATCTCGAGCAGCTGATTGAGAATTTATCTGCTTCAGGTAAAAGGATCTCTGTTGAAAAAGCTGAGAAGATAGAGGAGATTTGGGAAGAAAAGCTGCAAGCTGACCCGTTGGGTTGGTAGAAAAACAAATAGAGTTTTTGGAGGTTTTTTATAATGGCATATCAACCAGACAGCAATCGCTATGAAACGATGACTTATAACAGGTGTGGAAAATCAGGCCTTAAATTGCCGGCAATTTCACTTGGCCTTTGGCACAATTTCGGTGGTCAGGATACTTTTGAAAATGGCCGTTCGTTAATCAGAAGAGCTTTTGATCTTGGCATCACTCATTTTGACCTTGCGAATAACTATGGTCCCCCACCAGGATCAGCAGAAGAGAACTTTGGTGCAATTCTTAAGAAGGATTTTTCAGGATACCGTGATGAAATGGTGATTTCTACGAAAGCTGGTTATGGCATGTGGGCGGGGCCATATGGTGATTGGGGTTCAAGGAAATACCTCGTATCCAGCTTGGATCAGAGTCTGAAAAGGATGGGACTTGATTATGTCGATATTTTTTACCATCACAGACCGGACCCGGAAACTCCATTAGAGGAAACAATGATGGCGCTAGATCATGTCGTCAGACAAGGAAAAGCGTTGTATGTAGGATTGTCCAATTATGGAGTAGAGGAAACGAAACAAGCTATTGGAATTTTAAAAGAGCTGGGTACTCCATTGCTGATCCACCAGCCTGCTTATTCGATGTTTAACCGCTGGGTAGAAGACGGCCTGACCGATTTGCTTCAAGAAGAAGGAGTCGGATCGATCGCATTTGTTCCACTTGCTCAGGGATTGCTGACCAACAGGTATATCAATGGAATTCCACAAGACTCCAGAGCTCTGAAGCCAAACAGCTTCCTAAATGAAGGGGATGTATCTGAAGAAGTCCTGAGAAAGGTTAGAAGTTTAAATGAGATTGCCCAGGAACGGGGCCAGTCACTTGCCCAGATGGCACTTGCCTGGGTGCTCAGGGAACAGAAAATCACCTCAGCGCTTATTGGCGCGAGCAAGGTCAGCCAAATTGAAGAAAACGTCTCTGCTTTGAATCGTCTTGATTTCAGTAAAAACGAATTAAATATGATTGATGAAATCTTAAAATAAGAAATTCAAACAAAGCTGTAAAGCCAAATGGTTTTACGGCTTTTTTTACTGTTAAGGAAATTATAAAATTATTTAGGTGTGGATAACTGCATGTGGTTTTCTTAATCCAGCTCCAGCGCCTAGCCCCTCGAGTCGCTTGTCTAGTGTCACCTCCTAGAAACTCCGAAACTTCAACTCCGCCGGCAGAAGCAAAAAGCGCTTCTTTGTCGGAGTCTCCAGTTTCTGCGTTTCTGGACAGTCGGCTATACATTTCGATTTCGATCCGCCCATTGAAGTCAAAGAACGACTTCATTGGGCGGCCCTCCAGCGCTTGTCGGGGCTGAACGAGGCGCTTGCGCTTTTTTTATTGGAATGTTTTTCTTGAGCATGGGTAAAGGTAGAGGAAAAGCGGTCACATTAAGGAAGGGGATGTGACCGGTTAAGGGAAGTAAAGCGGAAACGGGTCACATAAAGAAGTGATTTAGCCCGGTTAGGGTAAAGGAGTTAGTGTTTCACCTATCTAAGTACCTGCTCAATAGCCCTTCTTTTTTTCAATAGGACTGTTCTTTTGATAGTATTTAGTTTATATTCTCGTGAAAGCCTAACTAATATTAAGAAATCTTCATAGAGTTCGAAATATCTTATAAGAAAAGATGAAAAGAGACTTTGGGGTGAAAATAGTGATCAGCTTTGAAAATGTATCAAAGAAATATGACGATGGGACCTATGCGGTAAAAAATTTTAATTTACATATCAATGAAGGGGAATTTCTTGTCCTGATCGGTCCAAGCGGCTCGGGAAAAACGACCACATTAAAAATGATCAATCGATTGATTCCTCTTACAGAAGGCTACATTAAAATCAGGGATAAGATGATCAGTGACTATGATATTCATGAGCTTCGCTGGGACATTGGATATGTCCTTCAGCAAATTGCGCTATTTCCGCATATGACGATTGAAGAGAATATTGCGGTTGTCCCGGAAATGAAGAAATGGGAGCAGCAAAAGATTGATCACCGTATAGATGAATTACTGAATATGGTTGGACTTGAACCAAAGACGTACCGTAAAAGGCTTCCTCATGAATTATCGGGAGGACAGCAGCAACGAATTGGTGTAGCTCGCGCACTGGCGGCCAACCCGCCGATTATTTTAATGGACGAGCCATTCAGCGCTTTGGATCCCCTGAGCAGGGAGAAGCTTCAGGATGATCTTATCGAACTACAAAAGAACATAAAGAAAACCATCGTATTCGTGACCCATGATATGAGTGAAGCACTAAAGCTCGGAGAACGGATTTGCCTGATGAAGAATGGAGAAGTTTTGCAGACAGGAACTCCGGAAGAGCTGATCCAACAACCTGTAAATGATTTTGTCCGTGAATTTGTAGGGATAGATCAGGGAAACAGAACAACGGTAGATGTGCGGGAAGCGATCCAACCGTTAGCCGCTGATGAACTGAACAATCTGCCTGTAATTCCCTCGACAGTATCTATAAATGAAATTCTCTCGTTACTGAGTGAGCATGAACAGCTGGTGGTTGAAGACATGGATGAAATAATCGGGACCATAGACAGGCGTGGAATGATTCGAATTTTATCCAGGCAGATGGAGGGGATGAAATGAATAGCTGGACTTCCACGTTTATAGAAAGAAAGGACGATCTTTTAAGTTCTCTTCTGGAACATATCCAAATTTCATTTATAGCACTGTTTTTCGCTGTCCTAATTGCCATACCTTTGGGAATCTATCTTACCAGAAAGAAGCAAATATCGGAGGGAATCATTGGGGTAACAGCTGTTCTGCAAACGATCCCTTCGCTTGCATTACTTGGTCTATTGATACCGCTATTCGGAATAGGGAAAGTCCCTGCCATCATCGCCCTCGTGGTATATGCGCTGCTGCCGATATTAAGAAATACATATACAGGAATCAATGAGGTGGATCCTTCGCTGATTGAAGCTTCCCGTGCAATGGGAATGAACAGCAAGCGACGCCTGATGAAAGTCGAACTCCCTTTGGCAATGCCTGTCATTATGGCTGGAATCAGGACAGCTATGGTCTTGATTGTCGGAACAGCGACGATTGCTGCGCTGATAGGAGCAGGAGGGTTGGGAGACCTGATCCTTCTCGGAATCGACAGGAATAACACGGCTTTAATTGTACTTGGCGCAATACCCGCGGCCTTGCTTGCCATCCTGTTCGACCTGGTGCTTAGAAGGTTCGAAACGGTGTCCTTTAAAAAATCTCTTATCACGATTGGTGCCATATCTTTAGCCGTCCTTTTAATAATGGTCATTCCATTTTTAGGCGGAAAAAATGAAGAAGAAATCGTCATTGGAGGAAAGCTGGGTTCCGAACCAGAAATTTTAATCAATATGTATAAACTTCTGATTGAAGAAGAAACAGATCATTCTGTTCAGTTGAAACCAGGGCTGGGGAAGACTTCATTTGTTTTTACAGCATTGGAAAACGGCAATATTGACATCTATCCCGAATTTACCGGCACGGCCATTTCGGAATTTTTAAAAGAAACGGCCAGTAGCACAAGCCGGGAAGAAGTATACCAGCAGGCAAAAGAAGGGATGAAAAAAGAGTTCGAGATGGAAATGCTTCAGCCTATGGACTATAACAACACCTATGCTTTAGCTGTTCCAAAACAGCTGGCAATTGAAAATGGCTTGAAAACCATTTCCGATTTAAAAGCGATTGAATCCTCGCTAAAGGCAGGTTTCACACTAGAATTTTCAGATAGAGAAGATGGTTACAAAGGAATCAAAAAGCTCTACGGACTAAAGCTTCCAAGCCTGATCACAATGGAGCCAAAACTAAGATATCGAGCGGTCAAAAATGGCGAAATAAACCTTGTAGATGCCTACTCAACCGACAGTGAACTCCAGCGATACAAACTCGTCGTGCTTGAAGATGATAAAAACTTATTCCCTCCATATCAGGGAGCCCCGCTTATGAGAGCAGAAACAGCAAAGAAATATCCGGAAATCGTTAAGGCACTCAACAAGCTAGCCGGTAAAATCACAGATGATGAAATGCGGAAAATGAATTACCAGGTGAATGTAGAAGGGAAGTCGGCTGAGGAGACTGCTCGGGAGTACCTTTTGGAAGCGGGATTAATTGATTAATTCTTAAAACTGACTAATAGAATGTCAACGCATGATACTGAAAATGATGGAAAACCCTCGTGGCATGAAAGCGAGGGTTTTTTGTTGTTTTGGAAAAAAAGCACTTCAAAAAAAAGATAAATTTCTAGTACTCCCAGGGGTTTTATATGTGATATGACTCACTACATTGATAATCATTCGCAATTAAGATGAAGGTAAGAAATCAAAGGAGGGGATTTGGTTGAAAGTGACAGACGGAAAGGCAAGGGCAGAAATTCAGGATGAAATCGTAGAGGTTACCAGTGACGACAAATCGAAGGTAGGAACCTGGATATCAGTTGGAGTAGTAGGAGCAGTTATTCTTGCTACGTACTTTATTCTATTTGGACTCTATATGGCAAGAGTATAGAAGGGGGAGCGAAAAAGATGCATTTAGATGAAAAAATCTGGCTGTTTTTAAGTTTTGGAATGATCATGGGTTTCATGATTTTTACTGGGTACCAGGCAGTGGCATTGGGAATGGGGCCCCCAAGCCATAAAGAAACGATTGATCCGCAAAAGGTCGATGAAACAGCTCCGTTTGATGAGCCGGGAATAAAACAAATCGGTGAAAATGAGTATGAAGTCGTCATGACGCTTCAGGTATTTAGTTTTACACCGATGGAAATCGAAGTACCTGCTGGTTCAACCGTCCATTTCACGTTAACGTCAAAAGACGTTGTTCATGGTTTCCAGGTTGCAAATACGAATTTGAACGCAATGGTCATGCCGGGACATATCCAAAAAATATCTCAAAAGTTTGATGAACCAGGGGAATATTTGGTGTTATGCAATGAGTATTGCGGTGCCGGGCACCAGGCCATGAGCACCAAAATCATCGTAAAATAAAAAGGGGGAAAGAATGTGCAGTCTGCAGTAAAAGCAACTTCATTTAACCAAAAAACCAATCAAATATTAGGAATCAGTCAGGAAGATGCCAGGATTTCGAAATCATACTTATCTGTCGCATTTATCGCCTTGCTGCTCGGCGGCTTTCTTGGATTGCTTCAAGGGCTGAATCGTGCAGGTGTCCTGCAATTGCCTCCATGGCTTAATTATTATCAGGTGCTGACGGCCCATGGAATCCTGTTAGTTGTTGTATTGTCCGCGTTTTTCACGATCGGATATTTTTATGCCGGACTCTCACACACACTGGGAGGGTTGCTGCCTAAAGTAAGGAAAATGGCATGGATCGGCTTTTGGATGAAGATTTTCGGATTTGTTTTGGTCGTCATTCCGATTTTAAAGAATGAAGCATCCGTCATGTATACCTTCTACCCGCCAATGGCTGCATCGCCAATGTTTTACTTTGGCTTAGTGTTCATTGTATTGGGCATCTGGATGCTTTCCTTGGGAGCATTTACACAGGTAGCGAACTGGAGAAGGAACCACAAGGGGCAACATCTCCCGATACTCGCCTTCTTTGCAACTGGTGTCTTTGTCCTGTTAGTCGGCGCAACAGCTTTTGTTGCAGTAGAAGTCCTTTTCATGATCATTCCATGGACACTTGGCTGGACTGACGGCATAAACGTATTGCTGGCGCGTACACTTTTCTGGGCATTTGGCCATACTGCCGTTAACATTTGGTATCTGACAGCTGTATCAGCATGGTATGTAATCGTTCCAAAAATAATCGGCGGAAACCGCTGGAATGATCTTTTAACTCGTATGGTTGTCATTCCGTTAGTGATCATGAACATTACCGGCGGATTTCACCATCAGATCATTGACCCGGGTATTTCCGAGTCCATCAAATATATGCACGTTTTCATGAGCCTTGCAATCGGATTTCCTTCTTTAATGACCGCGTACGCGATGTTCAGGGTTTTTGAACGTACGGCAAGAGCGAAAGGCGGAAAAGGTTTAGTTGGCTGGTATAAAAAGATGCCATGGGGCGATGTGCGATTCCTGTCACCGTTTATCGCCATGGTAGCATTCATTCCCGCTGGAGCTGGCGGAATTGCACAAAGTACGAACCAATTAGACCAGGTTGTACACAATACGATGTGGGTCGTAGGTCATTTCCACATAACGCTTGGTATGTCTGTCATCATGACCTTCTTCGGCATCAGTTACTGGCTGGTTCCATACCTTTCAAAACGGGTGTTGACTCCCGGCATGAATAGATTGGGAGTGATTCAAACCGCCATATGGACTTTAGGGATGGTGATCATGGCGATTTCCATGCATATCGTGGGTCTTTTCGGTTCTCCGCGAAGAACTTCATTCACAACCTATGGAAATTTTGCAGAAACGCTTGGATGGAATCCATATATGGTTGCAGTAGGCATTGGAGCAAGTTTATTGCTAGTCGCCGTCATCATGCAAGTTTATGCGGTTTTCAATCTCATGTTTTTTGCTCCAAAGGGAGTAACAGAGTTTCCAATTGCAGAAGAGGAAGCAGGAGCAGCGAAAACTCCATACTGGACAGAGCGCTGGGGAATCTGGGTGGTGCTCATGCTATTGGTTGTTTCAATGGCATATGTCCTGCCAATCGCAGACATGATTATGAATGCACCTCCTGGCTCGCCGCCATTTAGAACTTGGTAAAAAGAAAAGCGCAAGCGCCTTGTTCAGCCCCGACAAGCGTTGCCCGCCTAAGAAAGCGACGTCCTGTGGCTGGCGGGTCTAGCACATCGTGTGCCACGGAGGGCCGACCGGTGAAGTCGTTCTTTGACTTCATTGGGCGGTCCGAAACGATCGAGGGGCTAGGCGCTGGAGCTGGACACTAATGTTGGTTCAATAACTTTCTTACCTTTTTAAAAGTAAACAAAGAGATAGCTCCTGATTCAGGGCTATCTCTTTCAAATCAGCTATGTGAAATCGGGATCTATAGAGGAATCATCACTGAAAAAATGGGATGTGATCAATTTGATCAAAAATCGGCAAACGACCGTTTCTTGTATAGTTGTATTGGTGTTTGGACTGTTTTTATTTTATACAGGAACAGACGGATTCACTGCTTATACAGCAGAGACAGCAAGAGTGACAAAGCTGGTTGAGGAACAGCCCCAGTTTCCGGAATTAACCTTTGAGGATAGTGAGGGTCGGACCTATTCAATATCTGAATTCGAAGGTAAGTATGTATTTATCACTTTTATTTATACAGGCTGCACCACTATATGCATAAAACTAGAGGAAAATATGTCGCAGGTGTACAATCTGCTTCCCAGTGAGTATATAGGCAAGGATATTGTCTTTTTAAGCATAAGCTTTGATCCAGGCAAAGATGATCCTGCTACTTTAAACAAGTATAAGGATTTATTCGGAAGTGACGGAGAGACCTGGAGAATGGCAAGGATTCCGGACCAGGATCAATTAGATACCTTACTGAAGAAGTTTGGCGTCATTGTAATTCCAGATGGAAATGGGAACTTTGCTCATAATTCAGCGTTTTATTTAGTGGACCGGCAAGGAGCGCTAGTGGATGTAATGGATTTTACAAAGGTAAATGAGGCGGCAGATGAGTTGATAGAGACTCTAGATGCAGACAGGGGGAAATAATGATGAATCAGTTTCTTATCGGGCTTGTCCTTTTAATCGGTTTAATGCTTCCTCCTGTTGCAAACTTAATGGAATCAGTCATGATCATTCACATGCATATGCAGATGCCTATGCTAGTGATTGCCGGCTTTTTCATGGGACAGTTTTTCCAGCAGCGCTTTCCTCATTTCTTTTCAAAATATAATCAAGAGGGTATCCCAGGAATCCTTCTTTTTATCATTATAATGGGTTATTGGATGCTGCCGCGCACAATGGATGAAGCGTTGACTGTAAATAGTGTGGAATTATTCAAGTTTATCAGTTTGCCATTCCTCGCGGGAGTACCTCTAAGAGATTCCTGGAAGAAACTCAGCAAGAACCGGAAAAATTACACCATTGGATTTTTTACAGTGATATTCCTGGGTATGGGCTGGTTATATATTCAAGCAGATGATCAGCTATGCAACAATTATTTAGTAGTTGACCAGATGATCCTCGGGTGGGGATTCATCACAATGGCCATCTGTATGGTCATTTACTTAATCTATACGGCTGTCGTGGATCCTTCACTATATGAATAAGAATGTTGAACCCTTGTGACCATTTTGCCAGCATGTAACAGAAGGTACGTAATCAGGTATAATTAAGTCGAAGGTATTTTATTAGAAGCGGTAATTATCGCATATGACATCGGCGGGTAAAGGCGAATCAGGGAATAGGAGGACTAAAATGAAAATAGCAATCTCATTCAGTGGCGGGAAGGACTCTACGCTAGCATTATACAAAATTCAAAACAATCCTGAGTTTGAGGTTGATTCACTGCTCGTGACCCTGACTGAAGGATTCGATCGCGTATCGATTCATGGAGTCCGCTACGAGCTGTTGAAGCGCCAGTCTGAGTCATTAGGCATTCCATTAAGAGAGGTCTGGCTTCCTCAGGACTGTCCGGACGAAAAGTATCAAGAAATAATGGGGAAAACTGTTGCTGGTATGAGAGAAGATGGAGTTACCCATATCGCTTTTGGCGATATACATCTTCAGGATGTTCGGGAATATCGAGAAAAAATGTTATCAGCATCGGGAATAATCCCAATATTTCCTCTCTGGGGTTTACCTGTTGAGGAAGTAAGTCGTGAGTTTGTTGGCCTTGGATTCAAAACGGTTTTAACATGTGTTGATTTAGAAAGTCTGGAGCCGTCCTATGCAGGCAAAGTATATGATAGAAAATTTATCATGGAATATCCGAAAGACCATGATATTTGCGGAGAGAATGGAGAATTCCATTCATTTGTGTTCGATGGACCTAACTTTACATTCCCCATCCATTATAGATTAGGCGAGGAAAAAGTGACAAAAGACTATTTTACTCAAAAAGATAGATTCTTGTATATAGATTTAATCCCGTATTAAAGTTTATATACTTTTAAGTGCAAATAAATAGTAAACAAACTTCCAGCAATGAAAAAAATGACGCCAGAAATTGAGTTTGGAGAAAGATAATGTAAAAGATCCATAAAAAGCACCCCTTTATTTAGATGGAAATATCGTATTACGATATTTTGTATTTTAATTATATCGTGTTAAGATATATTTATCAATAAGAAAGTAAGGTGGAATTTTTGCTTAGTAAAGACGTATATGAGTACCTTGGTGAGTTTCGGTACCAATTGAGGAAGTTCCAGAAGTTCAGTGAATCAGCAGCTGAAAATATGGGCATCACAGCTCAGCAGCACCAATTGATGCTAGCGATAAAAGGGTACCCGGAAAGGGATTATGCTACACCGAGCGAGCTGGCAGAACGATTGCAAATCACCCATCATTCATGTGTTGGCCTGATTGACCGTAGTGAAAAATCAGGACTTGTTTCACGCAGGAAAAACCCGGAAGACGGCCGAAGTGTCTTTGTAGATGTAACCGCTAAAGGAATGGATATCCTTGAGGGTCTATCTGAGATTCATCTTGAAGAAATAAAGCGGATCGGATTGTTTAAGGAGAAGCTTTGAATATCAAGCTGAATGAGGAAGATATCGTGGAGAAAAATCAATATATTAAGAGGTAACTTATGAAAAAAAGAATCATCTATTTTGGAACTCTAACTATAATCGTATTCCTCCTTTTGCTAGGGACTTATAAATTAATGAATTCAAGAACATTTCAGTTGTTCGGCGGACTGACAGCCCAAGTGGATACCGACGAAAAAGTTGTCGCTATAACCTTTGATGATGGCCCAACAAATAAAGTAGAAGATATCTTGCCAATACTAGAGAAGTACGATGCTAAGGCAACATTCTTCTTGATTGGTAACGAAATCGAAAAAAATCCAGAAGAGGCACAGATGATCGTCCGTGCAGGTCATCAAATTGGGAATCACACATACTCTCACAATAGGATGGTATTGAAGTCTCCTTCCTTTATCAAAGAAGAAATCGAGAAAACCAATAACCTAATTCTAAAAGCCGGCTATAAGGGAGAAGTGGACTTTCGGCCGCCTAATGGAAAAAAACTGCTCACCCTTCCTTATTATCTGGACAAGCAAAATATCGACACAATCACCTGGAATCTGGAACCCGATTCCTATTACACCAATTCAACCGACAAAATAAATTACATCAAGAACAATATAAATCCGGGATCCATCATCCTATTGCACCCGATGTACGATCAGACAGGTGAAGAGCTTAAAACACTTGAGGGAATATTGCAGACATTAAGTAAAGAAGGATATAAATTTACCACGGTAAACGTGCTCCAGGAAATGTGAAGAATCTGTAGTTAGAGGATGGGCTAACAAAAAGCAGTAAAACCAAATGGTTTTACTGCTTTTTGTTAGAATTTTAATGACTATAACTGGATCTTTTCTTTTTTTAAAGGCCAGGAAAAAGAAAATGAATTAGTCCATATATAACAAAGTAGTGTTTACATCTCACTAATATTCATTTATAATCAATGTTAGTAACCACTAACATTTACTTTGTATTAGTGATTACGAACATTTATTTAATCGACATTAGTAACCACTATCATTTCTGGGAATTTGCTACAGAGTAGCTCTATTGTTAGGTATATAAGGTTAATAAAAGAATCTCTTTGCAATTAATGTTAGTTAACGCTAACTTACTTTTGGTGATTGGAGGAATAAATATGAAAAATATTAAAACAGATGTATGTATTGTAGGCACAGGGCCATCGGGCGCTTTACTCGGTTTGTTATTAGCAAAACAAGGACATGAAGTATTGCTTTTAGAGAGGTTCGCTAATCTTGAACGAGATTACCGAGGTGAAATTCTTCAGCCATCTACCCTGCAACTGTTGGATCAGATTGACCTGCTTGAATATATACTGGAACAGCCTCATAAGAAAATAGCACAAGGTGGAATCCATTATAAAGGAAAAAGAATAATGGAATTTAAAATGAATGACATTTCTAAAGAATACCCTTATGCCATTCAAATGGCACAATCAACATTCATTCAAGCATTACTAAAAGAGGCAGAAAAATTTCCGAACTTTAAAATGCATTTCAACTCTAATATTAAAACACTTTTAAAAGATGAAACCGGTCAAGTGATTGGAGTGAAAGGTATCATAGAAAAGGAGCCAGCAGAAATTTTGGCTAAAGTGACGGTAGGCAGTGATGGAAGACAATCTACAATTAGAAAAGAAACATCATTTAAAGAAACGAATGAGCATCATCGCAGTAATTTAATATGGTTCACAATAGATTGGCCATCTCATTTACCCCATGAGTTAATGTATATGTTCACCGGAAAAAATAATTTATTTATGATTCCCAAGTACCCAGATAAAATGCAAATAGGATATACATTTACAAAAGAACAACAAGCTAGGGTAAAGGAAGATAACTATAGAGAAATTAAAGACCTTGTAATTGAACAAATTCGGGAATTAAAAGAACTAGTGGAAAACTCAAAGCAATTTGTCAAGCTTCAAGTCATTTCCTTGACATTAGAACATTGGGCGACAGATGGATTAGTTTTGGTTGGTGATGCTGCGCATGTGATGACTCCGATTGGTGTGATAGGAATTAATGTGGCTTTAGCTGATTCTATAGTGGCTGCAGAAGTAATTCATGAAGCCCTTAACGAAGGTGATTATTCGGTTAATAAGTTGTCAGAGATAGAAAAGAAGCGCAAGCCTGAAGCCGATGAACTTCAAAGGTTACAAATTAAGGTGGAATCATTGATTTTTACTACAAATCCTATTGTGTCCCAATTGCGTCCATATCTCGTACAGTTTATGTCCAAAACACCGCTAGTCAACATCCTTATGAAAAAGTTTTTCTTCCCTGTAAATCTGGAGAAAAAGGCAGGGTAAGTTAATAACGAGTTTTTTTGCTATAGTTGTTAGTTATCACTAACAAACACTATAAGGAGGAAAAGCATGAAGATTCTTCAACGAATTTCAAATATTTTATCAAAGATGCCGATCAAGATTATTTTTATTACATTTTTACTCATCCTTCTTTTGGCGGTAGGTGCTCAGCAAGTCAGAATGGCAACAGGGAATGATACCCTCGTGAGCCGTGATACAAAAGTTTACAAAGATAATGTAATGCTTGAGGAAGAGTTTGGCGGGGAGTCCATTATTGTTCTGTATGAAGCGGATCGTCTAGATGAGTTAATGACAGTATCCAATTTGAATCATATGAAAGATTTAGAGAATCGCCTTCAATCCAAGGATGAAATTTTCAGTATCATCAGTCCAGCAGCAATTGTGGATCAAATGGCTGAGAAGCAGTCTGAAAACTATCAAGAAGGGATTATAGAAGTTATAGATGGATTAGATGAGATGGGTTCGAAGCTGATCGAAATAGGGGATACTTTAGCAAGCAGTGAGGGTGATAATTCTGTTCCAGATATAGATACAAAGATGACAGAGCTTAATCAAGGGCTTTCAAAAATGGTTAAAGGTCAGGAAAAATTAAAAAAAGGTACAACGAATTTAGTGAATGGGTACAGGAAGTTTGGAAAACAAATAAATGATATTTCCATAAAACTTGAACAAGTGGCCGGGCAATTTAATGCTTCCGACCCACAACAAAAACAACAAGGGATGCAGTTAAAACAAATAGGGATTAACCTGAACCAGCTTTCAGCAAAAATGGTCGAAACGTCCGAAAAGTCATCAGCCCTTCCAAACGTAACTACTCAAACGATCAATGGTCTTCAAGGAATGGAAGCAGGATTAAACCAGCAAAAAGATAAGATTTCAGGTTTAAAAGATAAACAGGCTGAACAATTATCAGATATGCAGGAGCTTGGTGATGGTTTGAAGGAAATGGGTGAAAATCTAACCTCGATAAGTGAAAACCTAAATACGATGCTTACCTATTCCGATACAATGAAACCAGGCCTACCTCAAAGTCAAGATACACTAGAGTACATGGTCTATGAAGATGGGAAGCTCAGAGATATGTTTAGTGAACTTATTATCGATGATCGATACATGACCATGGTGATCAAATTTGAAGGTGGAGTTAGTGATGAAGCGAAAAGTGAAATTGTTGCTTCGATTCAATCCTATCTGGAAAGCGAGTCTTTAGATAAGACAGAAACAATGGTCTCAGGTAAACCCGTACTTGATGATTCGATTCGGACGTCCATGAAGGAAAGCATGCAAAAGATGATGATGCTCTCGATCCTTTTCATGATTGTTGTGTTATCTCTCGTCTTTAAAGTAAAATGGCGAATCCTTCCTCTTGTCATTATTTTAGTAGCATTAGTTGGTACAGTCGGCTTAATGGGCTGGACGGGGATACCAATCACAATGGTGTCGATGGCTGTTTTCCCTATTTTGATCGGACTTGGCATTGATTATGCCATCCAGTTCCAAAGTCGATACACGGAGGAAATGATGGAAGGAGACACAAACAATGAATAAACCCCTAGAAGATCGAGCAAAGAAAAGCTTAAATCAAACGGTTGTCAAAATGTTGCCAGCGGTTTTAACTGCATTGGTTGCAACATCCCTTGGATTTATCGCCTTATATACTTCCCCTGTACCGATGATTCAGGACTTTGGGAAAATGCTGACTGTAGGAATGATCGTTAGTTTCTTTGTTGGAGTATTGATTTTAATTCCTATCTTATTTACAAGAGATTATTTTTTTATGAAAGATACAAGAGTTAGACAGAAGAAGGCTTCCACCGAAGTATCTATATTTGAAAGGTTCCTGGATTTTTTTACGAAAAAATTAGTCTTTTTTAGATGGGTAATTCTTTTAATCGCTCTGATCACGGCGGGACTAGGGATATGGGTTGATTTAGGTGCAGGAGTAGAAACCGATGTCGAAACGTTTATGCCACAGGATACGCAAGAATTAAAAGATATTCATAAACTTAGAGATATTCTTGGGACAACGGACCAGGTTTCAATTGTATACGAAGGAGAAAATATTTTGGATCAAGCTACGTTGGAGTGGGTTGATTCGATAACAGAATCCTTAGACATTGAATTTGAAGAGGTAGTTGTGGATACAAAATCAATTACGAGTGTACTAAAACAGATGAATGAGGATGAGCTTCCTTCTGGATCTGATTTGGAGGAACAGATAAATGATCTATTAGATAAACAACGCAAATTGTTAATTAATGATGAGGAAACAAAAGGTGTCATTACTGTAGGTATTAAGCATTTAGAGGCTGAACCGTTAGAAGACTTTATTGATTTGTTAAACGAATATCTTTCAGAAGAAAGTTTGTCCACGTTAGAAACAACCATTACGGGTAAAGCGGTATTGGATGTAGAAATGATATCCGCTCTAACAACAGGACGATATAAAATGACACTGCTAGGTATGGCGCTCGTTTTCTTAGGATTATTAGCTATCTATCGTCATCCTGTAAAAGCTTTTATCCCGTTATTACCGATTATCTTTATTGTAGGCTGGTCAGGGGCGGCTATGTATTTATTAGGTATTAAATATACTCCATTAACTGCCACACTAGGTGCACTGGTTATAGGTATTGGAACCGAGTTTACAATCCTGATGATGGAACGTTTTTACGAAGAAAGAAGGAATGGGCATGCGTCTATTGAGGCGATTCGCATTACCAATAAAAAATTAGGAAAAGCCATTTTTGCGTCAGCGATTACCACTGTTGGCGGGTTTAGTGCATTGCTGATTTCGGACTTTGTGATTTTAAGTAATTTTGGGTTAATGACATTAATTAATATATTGTTAGCTTTATTTAGTAGTATCGTTGTAATGCCAGCTATCTTGATTATTTTGGATCGTTTTGTGAAAATAAAACCTATAGGGTAAAGAGACAAGACGTGGAGTGATGTTTTTTGAGAGATAAAACAGAGCAAATTATTAAAGCGGCGTTAGATGTATTTGCAAAGAAGGGATTTCAGACAGCAACTACTCATGAGATTGCCAAGGAAGCACAAGTAGCTGAGATTACCCTTTTTCGTAAATTTTCAACGAAACAAAACCTATTTATTACCGTAGTTAAAACGGTTATTGAGAAACAATTTACTTCCCATGTAAAAAAACTGGCAAAGGAAGAGGATACAGAAGGGTTTCTAAGTAAAATTATTTATAATCGATTAGAGGTTCTTTCGAAAAACGCGGGATTAGTCAAAATGCTGCTTTCTGAAAGTTTAATGGGGAATTTAGCAGAAGAGATAAATCTTCCAACGATTATTTTTTTAAACTTGAAAAACGGATTAGATCTGCATTTTGAAACTTTAAATAAGAATGTGGATACGGAATTTCTAGCTAGACAATTAAGCGGCATATTCCTAAGCTATATTATTTTACCGATCGAAAAGGATTTTCATGAGTTAGATGAAAAGAGTAAAGAAGAGGTAGTTAAGAAATATGTAAATTCATTAGTCATAGATTAGGTGGGGGCTTACTCCGCCTTTTTATTTCATTAAAAATAAAAGATTGTAGAAACTAACGAGTGAAACAACCACAGGAAGTTATTTCATTTAAAGAAGAAGGAGAGACATTGTATATTGCGCTATTTCCAGAAATGAAAAAGGAATGTCGTAGAATATTGAAAGATCATTATGACATAACAAAAACTCGAGAATGGAGACAGGTACCTATAGATACCTGTCATGTTTTACAAATTGAAAAATTAGCTGGTTCAATTCTTTCGCACCCTTAGTTGGAATACGGTGGTCAACATTCTCGATATAATGCAATTCATTTTGGGGCAATTTTTCATGCAATTGCCTTGCGTAAGAATGAAAGGGCTTATCCTTTTTGCCATAAACCAGTAAGATAGGCTGAATAATCTCATCTAGCTGATTAACACAATTATATTTTAAACTATACCGGTAATATTGCTCAATGTTGCGGTAATCCCCTTTTTTTGCTTCTGAAAACATATTTTTAAACAGCTTTATATTATTTGAATTACTCCAGGAGATGGACCAGGCTAATAAGTTTATAGCCCCTTTGCTTGATAGCTTAATTCCTAGAGAAATCTTCTTTCTCAGGTAATCGTCATTTACATCTGGCATTGCCCCAACCGAAATTCCCCCCAAAGCTCTCTCAGGAAACGTCAGCATGAATTCTAAAACAATAGAACCTCCCGTGGAATATCCGCATAAAAACGCTTTATTTATATTAAGGTGGTCCAACAGCCGAATGATATCATTGATAATCAGTGGATAGGTTATTGGTTCTGGAGAGTATGGACTTTTTCCGTGTCCCCTAATATCAAAAGTAATGATCTGAAAACTTTTTGAGAGTTCTTCTAATTGATATTTGAAGTTTACTGAAGTCAATACAGGCGGGTGGATAAAGACGATCGGAGTTCCGCTTCCTTTTACAGTATAATACAGGCTGGCATTTTTCATATTCAGCATCGGCATTTACTTGTCACCTCAATTCCCTTTTAATATTAAATTCTTTAACGAATTTGACTGATCAGGAAGGGCCGCCTTACAAAGGTCACTCAAGGACTCAATGAATATTTTTTCTTACTTTATTAAAAAAAATGCATATTGTCTGGTAAGTGAAACAGAAGAAAGAATAAGAAGGAGCATTTCAAAAGCATTAAAAATTGTTCCTTTGATGCAGAGGACCCCTTATATTTAACAGGGTGAAGATTTTAGCAACGATGAAATTAATTGAGGAAGAGACTTTACTATCTGAAATTGCTCAAGCAGAATTATCGTACCGAATTTTAAAGAAGTAAACCTAAGCAATTTTGTGGCAGATGAAACGTGGTCTATTGTCAAAAAGACTATAAATAATGAAAAAAGCAGTAAAACCAAATGGTTTTACTGCTTTTTTGAGAGTGGAGAATAGGGGGCTCGAACCCCTGACCTCAACGCTGCCAGTGCACACGATACCTCCGGAACGAAACAAACGTTCTCATCTTAATCCCTTTGTAGTTAGGGTTTTTCAGGTTGGCTACCAGTTTAAACCTGATCGTTTAGGAAGGTTGTCGCCCGTGTTCGGCGACAACTCGGCGACAAATTATGTACTAGTTGCCGACTGTTTCTTTAAGAAAAGTCCGTTCAATTTATTCGCGGCTTCTTGATCTGCTTTTCTAAGAACATGGCCATATGTGTTCATTGTGACCCTAATATCCGAATGGCCCAAGCGTTCCGATATTATCTTTGCATGAACACCCTGGTTGATCAGCAGTGTAGCAGAGGTGTGGCGAAGATCGTGGAGCTTGATATACCTGACACCAGACCTTTTTGTAAAACGGGTCCACCAGGTAGTAGGCGTGTCTGGATGGAAGTGGGTGCCGTCCTCATTGCAAAACACCCATTGCCGGTCTTTCTCAACCCATCTGTCACGCATCCTCATCTTCTCTTTTTTCCACTGCACCTGAAATGACGTTAATTCTTCGACAACTGATTCAGGCAATGAAAGTAACCTTTTCGATTTCTTTGACTTTGGCCCTTTAATGACAGCTCCATTTCTACCCTTTGTAATAACCTGGGTGATGTCGACAGTTCCTTTATCCAAATCCACTTTAGACCATTCCAGCCCTAAACATTCACTCCTTCTTAGCCCTGCTGCAAGGATAAGAGTCAAGAACATTCTCCAGTGAAAAGGTTCGTTTTCAACAGAGGTAAAAAGGGATTCAACCTCTTCTTCGTCATAAACAATAAGATCCTTTTCTTCGGTAATCCTGGGCTTTTTGACATTCTTGACGGGGTTGTCTTTAATTATTTGCCATTCCACTGCACGTTCAAATATATTTCGGATGGTTAAATACGAATCCTGTTTTGTCCTTTCAGACAATGGTTTATCGTCAGCGTCCTTCCTTTTCATATCATTCAGCATATTGATTATATGTAGCGGCTTTACTTGATCAAGTCGCATATGTCCAATGGCGGGGAGGATATGGTTTTTAATATGAGAAAGGTAATTGGCCAATGTTGTTTCGGCTAATTCCCTGGAGGCATATTTCTCTTCCCAGTCCACAACGAAAGTCTCAAGCGTTAATTTCTCTGGTGCAATATATTCACCAGCCTGAACCTCCGTTTTGAATTTATGAAACTCAACTTCCAAATAATCTCGGAGTTTTTTACTCGTTTTCAAGAGCGACTTGTCTTCAACTTTTATCGTCTTATACCGACGCTTTCTTCTACCTTTAGAGTCGTATCCTGTTTCAACTGTAAGTATAAAAGAATTTTCTCCCCTTTTTCGGATGTTCGCCATTCTAAAAACCTCCTTAGTTTAGGATTCCTTCACCTCATCCTTTTCGGGATTCTGGTATCCAATCAGCATGCCGTACAGTTCTCCGTCAATCTCTGTGATGCTATCAAAGATAGGAATTCTTACATTTCCATTTTTATCTGTTCCGGCCTCAATAGCAGTGTTCAATTTGATTAAGATTAGTTTGTTATTCAAGATTCAGTCCTTTCTGCGACCATGGTTGCGCTGTTAATTCGATTCCTGAATAATTCCAGTCGATATTCGGCGAAATCCAAGGTTACGTTAAAAGTATTCCCCAGAAAGTAGATTGCCTGTTTATTAGAATCAGGAATTGCAAGCTTCAAAAGCATAAAACTAGGGACACAGAAATGATAGGCAAATAGGTTCGCCTGATATTCCTGCAATTCCACAAATGGCTGCGGCATGACCAGTTGATTGCCTGCGTGTCGTTCTAAATGACAGACCTCATGAGCAAATTCCTGCCATTGTTCTTGAGGTGACAATCTTTCGTCAATGATGACTGAATGGTTATAGAAACGGCTAGAAATATCCCTATAAAGGACTGAATAGCCCAGTCGGTTTGCAATAGTGTGTAAATCCAATTGCCGAGGGTGATGAATGCCGATTCTGGAATAAAAAATTTGAATCCAGTCCTCGAGCAAAGTTGTTTGGTATTTCATAAGTTCCTCCAAAAAGGGAATGTATGTTCGTGTTTGTGTTGAAAAGAAAAGCCCGGCATGGGCCTTAAGTGGTTTTTATAAGAACTTTTTCGCTACCTCAATAATCTTTTCTTTATGGAAAACAATATCTGAGACTTTTTCAATATTAACTGATGAACGGGAGTCATCGTTAAATTGAATATATTTATTTGTATTGTTTAGACCCAATCTGCAGATCCATTTGCGAATACTATTGTCTACGATAATATTAAAATAACTCAAATTATCTCTATAACTTACACGATCAACCGGAAGTGTTTCTTGCAGTAAAAACCTAACGGTGACAAACCCTTCTATCTCTTCTTCAGTAGTTATGATCTTCGGTTCATTTTTTGATTCTATAGCTTCAATTGCTTCTACAGTAGCTGGGTTTTGTGGTGGTACTTCTTCATCATTATTGGTGTTTTTCAATGCAGCGTTCAACTTATCGTTTACAAGCTCATTGATAAACTGCTTATACCCTTTTTTGATAAGAGGTTCGAATTTTTCTATGGTGTTTTTAGTTTTAATTCCGTCATAAATTTGGGAAATCAAAAATCTAACGTAATCTTCTGAAGGATTTTCACGCTGCTCATTAAGAAACGTTTTAAGTTTATTTAGATACTTTAATTCAGAAGCAGTTGTAAAGATGCTTTCTAAATCAAAACTATCCTTTTTAAATTTCGCTAGTTCAATTAAATTGGTCTCTTTGAGATCTAAAATATTAAACTCGAAGAACGGAGAGGCATCCATTTTATTTTGTTCTTCTAAATCAGTATAGAACCTATATGTGAGACCGTTAGTCAATATTGCAAATTTTGCAGTAGTCGTTCCAAAGTATCTAAACAACTGTGAATCGTGACGTTGTAATTTCTCGCTAACCGATTTCGCTTCAATTAAAATAACTGGTTTTCCATCTGCCATTATCGCGTAATCTACTTTTTCGCCCTTTTTAATCCCAACATCTGCGGTAAACTCTGGTGTAAACTCTTCTGGATTGAAAATGTCATAACCTAGCACTTGAAAGAATGGCATTACTAATGAAGTTTTTGTTGCCTCTTCGGTTTCAATTGAATTCTTAATTTTGTTTGCTCTTACCGATAATGTTTTAACTTGTTCAATGAAATTTTCCACTTGGCTTCCTCCCTGAACTGGTATAGTTTACTTGATTGTTTCATCCATGACTTTCTTATATTTATCAAACTCTGAATCTTCCATATCACCATTCATTTGCAACAAGAAATTTCCTTTGTTATATGTATGAGAGAAGAATAGTGGACCTTGTTCACCAAGCTCATCGTAATACGCTTTTGCTTTTCCTAAGTCTTCTGTGTTTTCAAATTCGTATAGTCTACCACCGGCATCATCGCCAAGAGCAGGAACTAAAATTCTTTTGCCTTCTTTACGTGTATTACCAAATTCTTTTTGGGCTAAATCCGATGGATCTTCTGCTTCCAAACCAGCATCATTGAAAGCGGTAATTAAAGAATCCACAGTAACACTCTCTGAACTTCCAGAAGACTCTTTACTACAACCAGAAACCATAAGCAGAATAAACAATAATAAAATGCCGTATTTCTTCATTAACATTCTCTCCTTAAGGTACTTTAATTTACTTTTCTTTATCCCTTTCCTTAATAAATTCCCAGAACCGAATTAACTCGGCTATCTTCTCTTCTGGTGCGTCCATCAGGTCTTTAAAGAAAACTTGTTTCTCCGGATCAAGAAGTTCTTTCCACATTTCATTACTAGACCCTTGTTGATCTTCACCAGTTAAAAGGTAATCGATTGACACAGAAAACAAGTCAGAAATCTGTTTTAATGTTTCGTAGTCTGGCTGTCTATTTCCCTGTTCGTACATGGCATATGTAGTTCTTGCTATCCCCAGTTTCTTTGCAACATCTTCTTGTCTCCATTTTTCTTTCCTTCTTAAAGAAGCCAATCTATCTCCAAACAATTAAATCCCCTCTTTGCTGTTAAAAAACTATTTATTCCTTTATTATACAGTCACAAAACGTGACAAAAAATAAATTACACAATAAGTGTATTAAATCGTTGACATTACACAATAAGTGACATATACTCTAATTACACGATATGTGACAATTAGTGAGGTGATGTAAATGAGAGAATGGCTTTTATCAGAACGTTCTAAAATGGGTTTGACCCAGGCACAAGTAGCAGAGTCAGCCAAGATGGCAAGATCTACTTATGCGATGATAGAGTCGGGAGAAAGAAATCCTGCCGTAGTAAACGCTAAAAGAATTGCAAATGTACTAAATTTTAATTGGACCATTTTTTTTGAAGATAAATGTCACGAAACGCGTAAAAAATCAAACGCAGCCTTAGGAGGCTAATCATGAGTCCAAAACAAAAAGAACAAATTGTAAATCAAATCATCTCAGTTCATCGAAAACAACATCAGCTATGCTGTGGTTACAGAAGTCATCTAGGAAGTACAGTTTGAACTAAGCGAACTATACCAACAACAAATCATTAAAATTTCATAAGGAGGAATTTAGGTGGAAAGACATACTTTAACTGCCCAGGAGGCAGCACAATACATTGGTGTCCATCTTGACACTATCTACAACATGGTTCGCGAAAAACAAATTCCCCATGTTCGGATAAGGCGTAGAATTATTTTTTCAAAAGAAACCATTAATGCTTGGATGCGTGATCAAGAGCAAAAAAGCATTGAAGCCATCTCATAACTTATATAAATTATAAAACCTTTTTCAGTCACAAATACACAATAGTTTAGGTACAAAAGGAGGAATCAGTTAATGGCCATCGGAGAGATGCTGGCCAGTGCGAGAAAAAGGCAGGGATACTCACAAGAAGAACTATCAACAGACCTTCCAATTTCACGGGAGAGCTTAGCAAAGTATGAAACAGGATCCAGGCGGTTACCTAATGATATGAGGCGCCCTATTGCAGAAGCATTGGATGATGTGGAATTTTATTTTAATACCTGGCAGGATGCTGCAGGCGAAGTAGCCATACCTTACTTTAATGGTGACTATGTGGATCAGCATCCGGCAAGCATGGTATTCCTGGTTAAAAACGAAACGGCTGAAGCACTTCAACAACTAGACCTGGTTTCATGGGCGAAACCAATACATACAAGAACAGAAGCTGAAAGAGAAGATATGAAACGAGTTGTAGGTGAGCTACTGGATGCAGCTGCAAGCATAATCAACTTGGTCGGGGTGCTTTGCCGGGAATACAGATTCTCAATGAAGGATATTTTTAAAGCCTGGAAGCTTAGCTTGAAGCTTCGGAAATTGAATAAATAAAGGGGCATTTAAAATGAAAAAGCTACCGGTTGCAGCTCATTTATCAGACGGGGAATACAAATTACTTTTGCAAGTATATGCAAACCACAATCGAAGCATGGGAATAGAGGAACGCAAGGGTCATACACTTTCCGACATAGACGAGGTAGTCAGAAACACCAGGCAAAACTGCTTGGAAGTATATTTTAAAAATGAAAACTGGTGGCACTATTCAGTAGATGGTAGTTGGTATTGATTCGAATTCTAGAAAAAATTTCTTGATATTAATGTGACAACTTTTGATACTTGATTATTAATCTATCTAAGGTTTGGCTTAATCTTATGGTTTCAGGATCATTAAAACCTTTTGAATTACCGGTCTTGATGAGCTCTTCTCTAAAGTAATTAATTTTTAACAACAATACTTCCTTTGTTATTTCCATTACATGACCTCGTTTTACAAAATTAGACATAAGACTTCTTAATTTTAACAAAAGTCAAATTTGGAATAAAGAGTAAAGTTTGTCCAAATAGTGAACGGTAGATTCAATGAGTTGCAAACAAATTCAGAGGAGGAATAACGATGAAACAACGTCTATATCTGTTAACAGTGCAAAGGGAAATGTTAAAAAATGCTATGAGGAATCAACGCAAATCGTTGGATGGAATGGGGAAAAGGCTGTTTGACATCGTCTATTCAAACATCGAGGGAATGAATCGGACAGTGGAGCTCGATGGCATGGAGATGATCTATATCTCGCAATCTCTTAATTCATATGCAAAAAAATTAAGTAACGCAGGGAAAATCACAGATTCACAGCATTATAGAATGCTTGCTATGGAGATTGAGCAGATCCGTATCTGGTTCCAGCAGACAAACGGTCCAAAGGTCCACATAAAAAAGCAAGCAGCAAGTGCTCCTACACTCACTGCTTGAATATATGTTCAAGAAATCCACATTCACTATATCACTAGAAACCATTCTAGGGCAAGAAGCTTCAATTCTTGCCGTAATGGCCAGGAGTGCATCTAAATGACCCCTTTAGATGTTCCCCTTTACAATCTCCTGGTCATTACGGTGCGCGTTGAAATAGAGAGGAGGGAAGATATGAATCGCACTGAAAAGCGAAGGATAAGACAAAAGATACACAACCTATTAGATACTGAATGCAAAGGTTGTGAGTTCAATGGTAAAAACCAAAATGGTATTTGCAACACTCAATGTCCAGTTGGTGCAAAAATGAGATCCTTGTCTGAAGTTCTTTTCCAAAACAATGAAAAGCAGCCTTCAATGTTTAACGAATCATTAGTGCTTGAAGGTTATACCAGAAAACCCTGGACAGTTGAAGAAGACTTTTATCTGCTGAATCACTTTCATCTTGTTTCATGTGAGCACCTTTCAAAGAAATTTGACCGTACCCCGGTTGCTGTGAAGCACAGATATAACACACTAATTAGGAAACAGAAAAAAGAATCGGCACGGTAAACTTTATTCAGAAGGAGGACAACTTATGGTATTTGAAGTTGATTTTGCAATAAAGATTAACCACTGCTTCCAAACCGCCCATAAGGCTTTCATTGATGCCGAAAATGTTTCTGATTGTTTGTACCAGGCAGAAGAAGAAAAAGAACAGCTCCCTGTAAATAAGAATAATCAGATTCATATCTTCATAGAGGCATAACGCCTTGTTAACTTCAAAGACATCTAATGTATTGCTCCCCAGATGGCTGCTAAACCAGCAATCAGAATTATCGGAGCAAAATTTTTTAGCCCTTGTGCGGAATTATTTGACTCGTTATTTAGATTATCGGTTGGAATATGTCCAGGATGATTTCGCGGTATGTTCATTCTTAGTAGAAACCAAAACGAAAAAGAGGAGGAGAAAGGCTTGAGCAAACTGTTACTAGATGACAAACCCATCATTGTGCTGCCTTCTCTCGCAGAAAAAGTAGGACTTAATGAAGCCATATTCCTGCAGCAGTTGAATTACTGGCTGCAAGAAAGCAAGCATTGCTATGAGGAGAAGAAGTGGATCTACAACACCCAAGAGGATTGGCAGGAGCAGTTCCCTTTCTGGTCCATAAGCACGATCAGGAGAACCATTTCTAAATTGGAAAACTTCGGTTTATTAATCATTGGAAATTTCAACAAAAAGAACTTTGACAGAACCAAATGGTACACAATCAACTACGAGGAATTGGATGGGTTGAGCACACCATCTGTTCAAAATGAACAAATGCATAGTGACGCGGTTGTTCAAGCTGACGATATGCAAGATGACGCTTTTGTTCAAAATGAAGAAATGCATAACGGCGCATATGTTCAAAATGAGCAGACCATGTGTTCAAAATGGACAGACCATGTGTTCAATTTGAACAGACCAATACCAGAGATTACTACAGAGAGTACTTCAGAGAATTTAAAAGAAGTTGAAGAAGAAGTGCGGGCACAAAAGAAAAAAGAAAATCCCTTTCAATTTTTCCAGGAAAACGGATTTGGAACGATTAGTGGATATATGCATGGCAAGATTGCCGGATGGTGTGCGGATCTTAATGACGAGGTTGTTCTAGAAGCCTTAAAGCTTGCAGTCGAGAATGGAAAAAAAACTTGGCGTTATGCCGAAACGATTCTTCGGTCGTGGGCTGATAAACAGGTGAAAACGGTTGAGGAAGCCAGGGCAGATCAAGAGGCTTTCAGGGAGAGAATGGCAAAGCAACGGAATCGGCCAAAGAACAGCAGGCAAGCCCTTAGGAAAGAGCAGACTCCTGAATGGCTTGCAGCTCATCAGCAACAATCAGCCACCAACCAATCTGAACCACATACATCTGATGACATTGATTTGGAAGCTGAGAGAAAGGCTCTCGAAGAAGAATTGAAAAAATTTAAAAAGTGAGGGATTGAGATGGGTGTCCTGCTCGACGCAGTACAAACGAGGAGAAGGTTTCTTGAGTACCAACTCTGGAAATCAGGAATGACAAAAGAAAACCTTAACCAACTGCCTTTATCCGAACTGGAGCGTCTATACATAAGCCATAGATGCCAGCAGGCGAGGAGTGTGTAGCCGTGAATACCTTAGTTCACATTTACGAGTGTGGAGGCTGCGTGCTTACCTTTACAGTCGAGCAAGCCTTTGAAGACCAGTATCTGCTCCAATGTCCGGCATGCTGTCAAGATACTCTATTACGGGATATTGGAGAAGGAGAAATCGTCAGAAAAGGAGAGTAGGAGAATGCCCGGGTTATACAGCCAGTGTTCAAATTGCGGCACAACTTTTACTGTCCATTCTGAGCAGGTTCTTTATTGCTCGGGTTCATGTGAAAGGCAGCATGATCTATTTAAAAGCCAGAAAGATAGGAGTGCGAATGAAGAACGAAAACTATCAAACTATGTCGCTGTTCGACCTAAACAAAGAGTGTCTTGCTGGTAATAAGGCAGCTTTAGAAGAATGGGAGAGACGGTGGGAGGAAAAGTTCCCGAAAATAAAAAAACTGCCAGACGGGCGGTCTGGCAATAAATCTAATCGACACCTTAATTATACCATAGGGCAGGGGTGTCAAGATGCAAAAAAGATTAATAGAAATAGAGATTAATAATCAAAATATGTCCATCAATCAACAAATAGAACCAGGCAAGGTGATTGTCCTTGTACTGGATGGTAACAAGGGAAAAGCCTTCAAATGCGAGGCGGTCTCACATGGCCTAACCATTGTTGAAACAACAAGCGGTAAATCCAAAAGAGTCACTTTTGAGGAAAGTGAACTCTGCTAAAGTTTCAACCAAGTGATTTATACCCCTATAGTAACCTAATAAAACGTACCAAAGGAATTACTCCTTTGGTACACATATCAAAATGATTTCAGTGAATGAATGATTTTAGACAAAAACCTGTTTTTGAGTATCTAAGATGTATTGATAACAGAAACAACGTTGAACAAATTTTTTTGCTACCGTCATGAAGAGATATAGGCCGAATCCTGGAGAAACTTTTTTGTTAATGAAAAAATAACTAAGGGGTAGAGGTGAAAAAATAGATGAACAAAAACACAAAAAAAGCCACCCGAAAAAAGGTGGTTAAAAATAAATGTGTTAGTTGTGGATCTTACCAAGCTTCACTTCAAATTAACGATAATAAATGGATTTGCCAAGATTGCGCGCAATATGCCAACGATTTGTATGGTGATAAATAACTTTTTTAAATTTTATTCCAAATGTACATAAATTGACTAGCCTCAGATTCAAGAGCAATCAATTTATCAGCATTTATATTATTATCCGTATAGAATTTGTTCTTTTGTATATTTAGCACTGAATAATTGATATCAAAATTATAACTCTTTTCATAGAAAGCTGAATTTAAAAGAGTTAAAGCAGTTTTTATATTTCGGTTATCCACTTTTTCATTTTTTCCTTTGAAGTAAAGTTTTAGCAAATGTGGCTGTCCATTAATGATTAAACCTAACTCGGAAGATGCACGAACATTTAATTCAGCGCCAACCCAAGTTGCTTTACCTGGATCGAACCAAACAACATCTTTATTACGAAGAAACTTTTTATATTGCTTTAGAGCTTCAATGTAATTAGGTTTCTTTTTATGATCCAATTCTTCAATTAAAGTATCAAAAAAATCTAACTCAAGCCCATTTTCATGATATTTGATGATTCCGTCTCTTAGTTGTTTCCAGTAATCAAAAGAAGGGTGATAGTTATCCTGATACTTGATTTTTCGAACCATACTGGTTTTAGCTGCACTACCTTTAACAGTAAAGTCAATAAATTGTGTTAATCCAATTGCAACTTTATTAGTAACTGTCACATGATTCACCTCCTTCCTAATAATTACAATTCGACGAAGGAAGATGAATGTCCTACTTAGTGACTAAGTGTTCCATGATGAACACGAAATGAAATTATGGAGGAATAAAAAATGATAAAGTTATTGAAAAAAAGCCGAAAGAAAAACAAAGCAATTAAGAAATTAGGGAAAAAAACTGAGTCGTTTTTAAAGGTTCAGACAAAAGGATTCCATAAAGGTTGGTAAGGTCTAGCAAATTAATAAAAATTGCCATATAATGGACTTATGAGTAACTGAATAAGTCCGAGATCGGGAATAGAACGTGAGGGCACTGATTAATTAGCAATCTAAAATGCTATTAATTGGTGCCCTCTTTTTATTTGAAGGAGGGGAAACAAGTGAGACAACTGCAAAAAATCTTTGATTACGAACATCATCAAGTCCGGACGATAATTAAGGACAATGAGGTTTGGTTTGTAGCAAAAGATGTGTGTGATGTGTTAGAAATCGCAAATCCTTCGGATGCACTAAAGAGGTTAGATGAAGATGAACGGGCTAGATTCAATCTAGGTCGTCAAGGTGAAGCTAATATTGTTAACGAGCCAGGACTTTACTCTTTAGTAATGGGGAGCAAAAAGCCAGAAGCAAAACAATTTAAACGTTGGGTTACTCATGAGGTCCTTCCATTGACAGAAAGACTGGTGGTTATGTGTCGAATGAAGATATGTTCATTAAAACGTATCTTCCTCATGCTGACCAGCAAACACAGCTAATGTTTAGAGCAACCCTTGAAACGGTTAGGAAGCAAAATGAAAGCATTGCGATTATGCAGCCAAAGGCAGATTATGTCGATGCATTGGTGGATAGGAACTTGCTTACAAACTTTAGAGATACAGCAAAAGAACTTGAAATTGGCCAGAGGACATTCATTAATTGGTTGCTGGAAAAAGGGTTCATTTATAGGGACCAGACCGGCAAATTAAAGCCTTATGGCAAGTATGTTCCTGAACTGTTTAAGCTTAAAGAATTTGAACGGAACGGAAAAGCAGGTATCCAACCATTGATTACGCCAAAAGGGAAGGAAACCTTCAGGTTATTGATGCGAAAATCAGCTTAATAATGTCCGAGATCGAGAATAAAGCGTGAGGGCACTGATTAACTAGAGTATTTCTAGTTTAATCGGTGTCCTCTTTTTTCATTAAGGAGGGTTTGTTGTGAGGACCATTCAGGGAGAGCTTACTAAATGGGCAAGCAAGAATAAGGTGCCTTTAAAGAAACAAAGAGATAAAAAAGTCAAAGCTAAGCCAATGGCTATGACCACGAGGGAAGTTCAGGAATTAATGGGCGTTTATAAGCCCACTTATCGTCGCACAAAAGGTGGAGCCATTAGACAAAAATAAAAAAAGATTGGGGTAGAGTAAATGGGGAATCTTTCAGATTTTAACTTACCGTCCATTGATCGAAACGCCACCAGAAAGGCCGTAGAATCAGCATTAGAGAAGTACAGAATTCTTTTGCTAAGACAATTCGATAGCCAACCCAAAATTACACAAACTTATTCGATAATTCCACCATCTAATACAAATAAGTTCCATTCATCAACAGAAGATGCTGCTATAAAGAATGCTGACTTAGAAAGGGAAATGCAGCAATACCTTAACCGAATGATACATGCTGTTAATCGACTTACTCACTGGGAAAGAGCAATCATCATTAAAAGGTACATGGATGATGAGGATGTTTTTGATTACGAAATCTACAATGATATTGGTATGAGTGAGAGAAAATATTACCGGGTAAAGGCACGGGCATTTTATAAGCTGGCGTTTCTACTAAAGATTGAAGTATATGAAGAGCAGGGTGTGACAGCATGAACTTTGTACAGCCAATTCGAGATCCTGAGATCATAGGATTAATAAAAAAGTACTTAAGGGAGGAAAGCGAACGGAACTATATGTTGTTTGTCACAGGGATAAACTCGGGATTGAGAATTTCGGACATTTTGCCCTTAAAGGTCAAGGACGCTAAGAAGAGTCATATTAGTCTAAGGGAGACCAAGACTGGAAAACAGAAACGCATACAGATCACACCTGCTTTGAGGAGAGAACTAAAGCACTACTTGGAAGGAAAAGATGACGAGGAATATCTTTTCAAGAGCAGGGAAGGCAGGAACAAGCCAATTGGACGCAGTATGGCCTATAAAATATTAAGAAAGGCAGCTGAGCAGTTCGGACTGGAGGAAATCGGGACTCATACACTTAGGAAAACCTTCGGATATCATTTCTACAGCCAAACCAAGGATGTGGCCATGCTGCAGGAAATCTTCAACCATAGTTCACCCCAAATAACGTTGCGCTATATTGGAGTTAACCAAGATAGTATGGATAAAGCTATGAGTAAGTTTAAAATCTAGGCTCACTTGCTTAATGGTAAGTTTTGAATAAACCTGGCTAATATAATTATAATACTTATATTAGCCACGAGTGAGAGTTGCAGTGTAGCTTAGGTTTTAATTACAAAAAACAAAAAACATTATAAAAAAAGAGGGATTTTAAGTGTATAATCATAATTATGGTAATATATGTACATAAAGAATTATATGAAAATATTGTCTTTTTTTAATTAGTGTACACTTTTATATCGATATATTTAGAAGTCTTATGTAAAGGGGCTGGCTAATAAATGATTTTCAGAAAGACTAAATTATGGATTTTTGGATTTATATTATCAAATGTTTTCTGTTACGTATCCATTTTTTTTGATAGTGTTAAAATACGTAATGAAGAAGAGTTAGCGCATTCTTTTCCAATCACACTAGGATTTCCTATACCCTTTTTAGAATTCTATACACCAAAAATCGATCCTCCCCTACCTTATAATTATTCAATTAATTGCTGTTATGGAGGGAAAATATTATGGGGAAATTACTTACTATCGGTAATTATTATTTTTATCATTCTTATAATTGTTTATAACATCTTAAAACTACTAAAAAAAAGAATATAAATTTTATAACAAAACTCTTTGTGGTTTTGTTTTTTTTTTTTTTTTGGAAATTTATTTACATATATTTTCTAATTATAGTATACTGCTATTACAACCGGTTGTAACAAATTGGAAAAGAGGTAATTTTATTGAAAAAAATAATAATGCCATTTTTGGTCATTACATCTGCTTTTATATTGATAAATACAAATTCGAGTAATGCCGAAAAAACATCAATAGAAATCCCAAATCCTAAGCTAACTATAAAGCAAGAAGAAGAAATAAAGAAAAATCTCAATTCGTTTGATGAACAAATGCTAAACGAGCTTAACTTAGCAAAAGAGAAAGGAAAAAAGTGGGTTAATGAAACTTCAGGTCAAGATGAGGAAGTTTATGCACTTATTACATTAAACGAAAGTATTGCATTAAATGAATTGGGGGAATTTGAGAATAAAAACAAGCTAAAAGTACAACAGATTAATTTTTTATATGATATCGGGGACAGCACTTTTACCGGTGGTTATAGCTTAGAAGAAGGTGAATCAATAGAAAACTCTATTAAAATGGCTAAAAAAATTACTAAAGAACGACTAAACGATCATTTAAAAGCATTGAAAAAATATGAAGAGGCAAATAAATCAGAAGAGTCAAAACTCAAGGCACAACAGAAACTGTCAGCTGTTAAACATTTTATAGAAAATAATGGTGTTGAAAACAAAATAGTATATGGACTTAAAGTTAAAGGGAAAAAGGTTAAGCTAAAAGAATTACAAAACAACAAGGCTATTCATGCAATTTCTAAAAGCGATATACATAGCCATTCCACTCCTTTACTAAGAGAGATTCCTGAAAATTGGAAGGGGAAGGTGAAGTAGAATGTGGAAAAGAATAGGATTAATAGTATTATTAACTTTAGTTATGAATAAGCCTGAAATTACGCTAGCTCACGATGGGAGTTTGCCTCTTGGCACTCCTGATGCTCATATTGCACCTGCATTCGGTGATACTGAGACAATAATAGATTATGATAATGGTGTAAGAGGGGTTCAACACAATTTTTATTGGTCAGGAGCACAAAGGTCCTTAAATGCATATCAGACTGCAGATACGGGAACTCTTTCCTTTTGGAATGGAGTTCCAACTGGACCTTACGGAGGGCCTGCAGGAATGGAAATTGATACTGCTTTTTATGGTTATGATAAAACATCATTACCATCCTATGGTGGTTATACACACTATGTTTTCTCATATGGACCTAAGTCGACTTCCCAATCAAGTGTAGGTACCTACTGGGGATCAGATATGCCGTATGCTTATATTGATACTACTGCAAGTGACAATCCACAAGAGCCATCTATTGGAATTGGGTCAGGATATTGGGCTATAGCAAATGCTGGTTATTATTATTCATGGGCAATGGGAAAAAATACAAGCACATCTACCTTTAAAGTTGTAGATTATGATGATTTTAAAGTGCAAGTCTCAAGAACACACAGACATTTAAATACAAACTCTGTTGGTGGTATGTGTGTAGGAGGATCTTATACAGACCCATGGTGCAGGTTTGCAGATGGTAATACTGACGGTTATATTGCGCCCATAAAGCCTTGGTCGGGATTAACTCCTGGTTATAAGTCATGGTTAGAACCTTCGTCATCTAATCTTTATCATAAAGGAAATCCAGTAGTTAACCCAAGGCAAAATTTTGGTAAATCATACTATTAGAACTTCTATTTTAACTTGAAGTTTAATAGACTCTGTATCATCCATGTACAGAAGATATAGAAATTCATACGAAAATATAATAGATTTAGTTTTAATTAGTAAAAGGGCCGGGGAATTCTCATCGGCCCTTTACTATATTTAACTAGTTTAACTAATCTAAAGATAAATTGTGAATCATTTTACCAATGCCACACGATTATAACATTAACACCATGTCGCTATCCGGATATCCCTACTTAACACTTATTTGAATTATCGTGGCTATGAGTTTTACCAGATTTATAATTACGGCTCCCAACAATGTTTCAATGCCATAAACATACTATTGTTTTTTCGACAAAAAGTTTTAAGACGTTATGATTACCCATAAAAAATAGATGTGTAATTCAATTCCGGTAAGTTATACAATGATATATATAACAAGGCTTCCAGTCTTTTGTGGAATTCAACAAATTATAAGATATGGGTAATTTAAAAAATAATAGAAATGTTTTCTAAGAGAAAATAAAAAAACGGAGGGAAAGAGCAGATAAAATGAACCATAATATTAACTTAAAATGTGAGGTTTGCGACAATGTTGTCCGTTTAAAGATATATGGAGGATATGAACTTGAAAATCCATTTGCATTTAGCTGCCCTCAATGTAAAATAACAATTCAAGGTCATTTAATTTGGAATGAGAACTTAGAACATGGCTTAATAAAAGAGTTTAAATGCAATAACGCTAATGTTACAGAAGATAAAGGTAAAGAAAGTCATTTGCTTCAAATAGCAACTGAGTTTTTTACAGATAAGATAAAAAAATTTGATATTTCCGACCCTACAATGATTCTTTCTCCATTTATGATGGATACATCAAGCTTCGAGCTAAAACAAAGGAAAATAGATTTTGTAAGATATGTAACTGAAGAGTTTGAGGAACAATTTACAGTTACCTTAAGGTTATGGGAGCTTTATAAAAATAAAAATTACAAATATTTGGATAGACAACTTTTAATACATAATTTTGTAGAACCTGTCGTTATAGGTGCTATATTAAAAATTGATTATCCTAAGAAAATAATGGATGTATTATACAAGCCATTCATATTTTTCTTAACGGAAAGTGGACGTAGTCAGGATATTAGATCATTAAGAAGAATGTTAGTGAAAATAAATAAATTATACCCTGCTGAAGTCAGGGAATTATGTAATGACTTACAGGATCTGTTACAAAATTCGGATGAAAGTATTATTCATTTATTAAGAAATTTTTACGACTATTATCGTTTTATATGGCCAGTAATCCTATCTGAAGTTTATCAGACTCATAATATTGATGATATAAAAGAAGTAAAAGGGATATTAACAACCAATTTTGAAATGCTGAAAAATTATTATGTTGAAGCTTTTGAAATCCTGTCTTCTCTCCTGCCAATCTTCATGGGATTGCAAAACATTTTGAATAGAGGGGATATGGATAAGTTTAACGAAGAAACTCAAAGCAAATTCCCACAAATAAAAACCATTCAAGATTATCATAAGAAAGTAATAAACAAAGGAAATAAAGTGAAATTCTTTGAAGATGAGAATGTATTCAGCGATATTTTTAATATTCCCTTTATCCTGGATAACTCAATTAGGAATAGTATTGGTCATCATTCCTATACATATATTCCAGATCAACAATTAATAAGTTTTAAAGATAGAAATAAGCAATGGGATTTATATTTAATTGAATTTGGAAGCTTATTGTATAAGACATATAACGCAACGTTTCTAGCATTAGAGGTTATTATGTTTTTAAGTACAATTAACGATGACTGCTAGTATTATGGCAGACTTTTGGCATAAAGTTGCTAGAGCACTAGGTTCTAAACAAGTTATTATGTTAATAAGGAATTTTTTTAAAGAGTGGTTGTACGATTGCAGCTGCTCTTTTTTATTTGGATATGGAGCCAGTGGCGAAGATACTTCCTCATTTTAGGTTAAGTAAACCAATATAAGTGAAGAGTTTGAATGCACGGTCCATCTATTAAGTTTCTTTCTGGAGAAGAAAGTTTTCTAATGGCCTAAAAAAAAGCATCAGCCTTAGGGCTAATACTTGTAAGGTTAATTTTATTTTTTTTGTTGTTGATTATCTAAATTAGAAGAAAGCTGTTCTAATAGTCCGGAAGGACCGTTTAATTGCTCTGTTTTCGGAACTTCAGGAAAAGCTTGAGTTACTTCTTGAGGAGCACTTAATGGTGGATGAAATTCAGTTCCCTGGTGTAGTAATTCTGCGAATAGTTTTATTGAAAATTTAATATCATTGATAGCTTCATGATTTGTAATTTTATCATTTGTAAGATTGTTTATTTCTTCGTTTACAACGGCATCTATCTGCCTTTCAATAGAAGCAGACATAGTTTCCATAACATTTTGTTCTAATTCCATTTTCTTAATATGGATTTTTAACATTTGAGTTTCCTGAGATCTTCGCTGTATATTTTGTGCTGTATTAATTAGTTGTCCCAAAAATGTTATAGCGGTTGAGGCAATCGCTAGGTCAACCCAAATGGATCCTGTGTCAAAATTTTGCAATTTGTAATCACCGTTTATCTCAGGGTTCTTTATACCACTTCTTAGTGCTTTATTCAGGGTGTCAAAAAACTCACTCAAGTCATTTAAGTCTTTATAATTAGGTAATTTTACACTCACAATATTTTCTTGCTGTTTTGGTATGGAGTTGTCTATAAGGTTTTGAAAACCTTCCACCTTTTCTTTAACAGTTGTAATAATTCTTTTGATCTCTTCGTAATGTGTGGGATGAATTATCATTACATCATCTGGTGATTTTGAATAATAGACTGTTTTATACTTTTTAAGTCTATCGATATCGTGTGTTAAAAACCCTAAAAGTGACAGCTCATTTATTGAATTAATAACCTTTTGTAACCCAATAACCTCAATATTGCCATTTTCAACTTTTTGTTCTTTGTATGTAAGTTCATTCTTATATTTTCCTAGTAATGATCTTATCTCTCTTAATCTCATATAATGACCCCCGTTTTATGGTAACTTATTTGAATTTTAACATATGTTTATAAGTGATATTGAAAATTATGTAAGTATTTATCGGATTTTTTCAAGAACAAAGAGAGGTGAAAGTAATTGCCCCAAAAAGCATTTAAACCCTGTAGTAAAATGGGATGTCCCAGGTTAACAAGAGAAAGGTATTGTGAGGGTCATAAACAATTAACAACTAACTATGACCAGAATAGAAGCAATGCAGCTAAGCGTGGTTACGGTAATCAATGGAGGAAAGCAAGAGCTGGATATCTCGCTCAATTTTCTATCTGTGTAAGATGTGGAGATGTTGCTAATGTTGTTGACCATATCAAACCTCATAAAGGAAACATGACCTTGTTCTGGGATGTGAGCAATTGGCAATCATTATGTAAGACATGCCATGATCGTAAGACAGCGACAGAAGATGGAGGGTTTGGCAGATAATACAGCCAAGGTAGGGGGGACCTGAAAAGTTTGCCCCTAAATCCTATAGACCGCCCCCCAGCTTTCCGTAGAAAAAAATCCGTTTTTGAAATATTTTTTTGGGGCAGGGGAGGTGTAATCCAAAATGGCAGGACGGAATAAGCAGCCTTTGTCTGTAATATTGGGCAAAGGTAGGTCAAATCATCTAACGAAAGATGTAATTGCAAAACGTCAAGAACAAGAGGAAAAAGTAAAAGGTTTTACTGATAACATCGTTGCTCCTACTTATTTAACAGCAGCACAGAAAAAAGAATTTGATCGCATTTCATCTGAATTAGTGAGACTTAAAATTTTCTCTAATTTGGATGTTGATAGCTTGGCGAGGTACATCGATTCAAGGGACCAATATATTAATCTGGTAAAACTTATACGGAAAGTAAAAGCTACTGATGATTTTAAAAAATATGCTCAAATGCAGAGAAGTAAAAATTATCTGTTTGGCGAATGCCGATCTGCAGCCAGTGATTTAGGTTTAACGATTACATCTCGCCTGAAACTTGTAATTCCGGAACCTGAAGAAAAGCAAGAAAAGACTGAGGCGGAAAAGCGGTTCGGTGATCGTGTATGAACCTGGGCGAAAGGGTCCTTAACTATGTAAATGCTATTTTGGATGGAACGATTCCAGCTGGTCAAAAACATATTTGGGCCTGCCAGCGATTCTTAGATGATTTAGAACGAACACAAGAGGATGATTGTTGGTTTTATTTTGACATTGACCAACTGTATGATTTTTATGAGTGGGCTAAACAGTTCAAGCATTTCAAAGGTATTCTAGCTGGCCAGTACATCGAGCTCACTGATTTTCAATTGTTTGTTGCTGCCAATATCTTCGGTTTCCTCAATAAGAAAACCCATAAAAGACGTTTCTTAAGAGCGTTCATTGAGCTTGCGCGAAAAAATGCAAAGTCTCAATTTTTAGCTATTGTTGCTTCCTACATTACGTTTCTTTCCGAACAGCTGGAAGAATGTTATATTGCCGGGTGGAATCGTCAACAATCAAGCCTGGTATACAGCGATATAGTTAAACAGCTTGGATCATGTGAAATCCTTCAGGGAAAGTACAAGGAAGCCTATGGGAAAATCACTCATTTAAGAAGCGGATCGATAATCGTTCCTTTATCCAAAGAAGCGAAAAAAACAGGTGAAGGTACGAACCCGAGTTTGGGAATAGTTGATGAATATAAGGACCATGAAACTTCCGAGATTCACGATGTTATTGATTCTGGTATGGGTGCCAGGGAAAACACCTTAATGTTTATCATCACAACAGCGGGTAACAATTTGAACGGACCTTGCTTTAAAGAGTATAAATATTGTGTTCAGGTCATAGACCCTGAAAATCCAGTTGAAAACGATGAATATTTTATTATCATTTGTGAACTTGATAAGGATGATGACATAAAGGACGAGAGAAACTGGATCAAAGCAAATCCAATTGTTGCGACCTACGAAGCAGGTATAAAAAAACTTCGTAGTGACTTAAAACTTGCTTTGGACAACCCGGAAAAAATGCGTACATTTTTAACTAAAAGGATGAACATATGGGTGGATCAAAAAGAGAATGGCTATATGGATATGGCCAGATGGAATGCTTGTGGCAGGGAACTTGATTGGGAAGAGTTACGCGGTTGCGAAGTTGTTGTAGGAATCGACTTATCAGCCAAAATTGACTTAACTAGCGTAAATTTCGAAGCAAAGAAAGATAAAAAATATCTAATTAAGAATCATAGTTTCATGCCCGAAGAGACAATAGCGTTACGGGCTAAGACAGACCGCGCTCATTACCAATTATGGGCAAAGGATGGATGGATTACCCCAACCCCAGGCGCTGTTGTGGATTATAGTTTTATCAAGCGGTACATCAAGGATAAGGAAGAAAAATACGGTTTAATTATTAAAGAGATTCCAGCGGATCCTTGGAATGCTACTCAATTCACGCAAGATATGGAGAGCGAAGGATATACTGTGGTCGAAATGAGGCAGGGTATAAAAACATTGGGTGAAGCAACGAAAGATTTCCGTGAGCAAGTTTATCAAGGAAATGTGGTGCATGACAATAGCCCAGTACTGGCATTTGCTATGGCAAACGCTGTGACAAAAAGTGATTCGAACGACAACATTATGCTAGATAAATCAAAATCAACAGAACGCATTGACCCGGCAGCTGCCACCATAAACTCCCATGCCAGGGCTATGCATGGTGACTTTAAGCCAGATATCAATGAACTAACTGATGATTACCTAACAATGATGGGATGGTGAGAGATTTTGGCTAAATTATTAAAAAGAAATATAGCTGCATTATTGAAAAGTCTTTTGACCACTTGGTTGGAAGATTTTTTTATATTCTTAGGAATTGCAATTGTTTTATTTACAACATATCAGAGGTTCGGGGTGAATATCGGAAACTATTCACTTGGATTCGTTTTAGTGGTTATGGGTTTCGTATTAGCTAAAAAGTGATGAACTGGGGTGAAGGGAGGTGACTATGTGATTTTTAAAAACTTGCTAAACTCCGGATTTAAAAACCAAACTGTTGATTTAAATAGTCCAACTCTATTGACATGGCTAGGCATTGATCCTGGTACACCGAAGGAAAAACTTTCTGAAGCAACCTACTTTGCATGTATGAAAATCCTTGCTGAAAGTATTGGTAAATTACCTTTGAAAATGTACCAAACAACGGATAAAGGAATCGAAAAAAGTGATAAAAGTGACCTTTATCAGGTCTTTAAATTACGTCCAAATCCTTATATGACATCCACCGTTTTTTGGTCAACAGTCGAAATGAATAGGAATCATCATGGCAATGCCTTTGTTTGGCAGCGATTCGATGGCCCAAAACTAAAAGATTTATGGATTATGCCTAGCGAGGATGTATCCGTCATTATTGACGACGCTGGTATTTTGGCGACGAAAGATAAGATGTGGTACAAATACCAGGATAAACAAGCCAAGAAAACCTATATTTTCGGAAATGAAGAGGTTTTACATTTTAAAACTTCCATCACTTTCAATGGCATAACAGGAATGGCAGTAAAGGATATCCTTAAGAGCACGGTCGAAGGAAGCCTTGAAAGTCAAAAGTTCATGAACAATTTATATAAGACGGGATTGACGGGAAAGGCTGTACTTGAATACACCGGCGATTTAGATAAGGATGCCAAGGACCGTTTAGTTAAGGGATTCGAGGATTTTGCTAATGGTTCAAAGAATGCTGGAAAGATTATTCCGGTTCCATTAGGGATGAAGTTGGTACCGTTAGACATAAAGCTGACAGACAGCCAATTTTTTGAGCTAAAAAAATATACAGCCTTGCAAATCGCAGCTGCCTTTGGGATTAAACCGAATCAAATCAATGATTATGAAAAATCGAGTTATGCGAGTGCTGAAGCGCAGAACCTTTCTTTTTACGTTGATACCTTGTTATACCCATTGAAGCAATATGAAGAGGAAATTACGTTTAAAAGTTTAAGTAGCCAGCTAATAAATGCAGGCTACTTTTTCAAGTTCAATGTAAATGTGATCTTACGTGCAGATATCAAGAGTCAAATCGAAGCCTTGTCTAAAGGGGTAAATAATGCAATCTACACTCCAAATGAAGCCAGGGGATATCTGGATCTGCCGGCTGAAGAAGGTGGCGATATTCTGATGACAAACGGAAACTACATCCCAATTAACCTAGTTGGATCGCAATACCAGAAAGGAGGTGACAGCTAGTGCCGTTTTGGAAATTTATTAAGAATCAAGCCACAGCCGGTATTCCGGAAAGTGTGGAACTTCGAATAGAAGGCGATATCATCGATGACGGTGATTTATGGATCTATGAGTGGTTTGGAGAACCTGCCACTGCTCCTAATGCATTCAAGGAAGAGTTGAAGGAATTTTCCGGTCAGGATCTAACGGTCTGGATTGACAGCTACGGCGGAAGCGTCTTTGCTGGTGCAAGTATTTACAATGCCCTGAAAGAGCATAAAGGGAAGGTCATTGTTAAAGTAGACAGCAAAGCAATGAGTGCTGCTTCGGTGATTGCAATGGCTGGGGATGAGATACATATGTCTCCTGTCGCCGTCATGATGATTCACAACCCTCTTATTGGAACATATGGAGATATGCACGAATTACGAAGGGTGGCGGACATTCTTGATACGATTAAGGATTCCATTATCAATGCTTATGTTACCAAGACTGGTAAGACCGCAGAGGAGATTTCCTCCATGATGGATGATGAAACGTGGATGTCTGCCAATGTGGCCGTGAAAAATGGATTCGCGGATAGCGTTTTATACCAGGATGAGCCATTCGACGTCCAAAACATGAAGGAATTCTCTTTTAACCGTCTGGAAGTGTTGAATGGTGCAAATCAATCAATCAAGGATGCTATCAAACTTTTTGATAAACCAGATCCAGTCAATGAAAATCTAGAAACCGAAAAAGAAATGCTGCTTATGGAATTAGAATTGATCTAATTCTTTTTTTATACCTAAAAACGAAGGAGTGTTCACTCAATGAACAAAGAATTACGCGAAATGTTGGAGAAAATCAGCAACAAGAAAGCAGAAGCAAAGCGCCTTCTTGCTGAAAACAAAATTGAAGAAGCGAAAGCTGCACGTGATGAAGCCCAGGAGCTGCAGAACAAGTTCGATATCGCCAAGGATCTATATGTTGATGAGAAAAACAGCGCTCAAAACCTGGCTCCGGTTCAAGTGGTCACCAACGATGCACCGACCTATAAAGATGTGTTCATGAAGGCTATCCGTGGATATCACATGTCCGGAGAAGAAAGGGATTTACTTGCAGCAAATTATATACGTCCTGAAAATAAACTATCATCTGCGAGTGGTCCAGATGGTGGTTATGTAATCCCTGAAGATATCACGACAGATATCAATGAACTAAAGAAAACAGTGGACAACCTTGAACAATACGTAACTGTCGAGCCGGTTACAACTGACAAAGGTGCTCGCACACTGGAAAAACGTGCTGATTCAACGCCGTTTACATTGCTATCAGAATACGGCAATCCTAATGCAATGTCTGAAATGGATTCTCCTCAATTTGACCGTCTTTCTTATGAAATCGAGGACTATGCAGGCTTCCTTCCTGTACCAAACAATCTGTTGAATGACAGTGACCAGGCGCTTGAAGCTTATTTGAAAAAGTGGATCGCAAAGAAATCAAAAGCTACTCGGAACAGCCTGATCCTTGCAGCATTAAATTCCTTAGCAAAAACTACAATTGCCGGAAATCTTGTTGATGGAATCAAAAAAATCCTGAATGTTACTCTTGATCCAGCATTCTCAGTTGGCGGTAAAATCTATACAAACCAAGATGGATTTAACAAACTTGATACCCTGAAAACTTCTGATGGCAAGTACCTGCTAGAGGATGATATCACTAGCCCTTCAGGTAAAGCTATTTCTGGTCGCCAGGTGGTTGTCTTGTCAAATAAAACAATCGCAACTGTTGTTGATGGAGTGGCCGGAACTGCAATGGCACCATTCATTGTGGGTGACTTGAAAGAAGCAGTCGTTCTTTGGGATCGTCAGCAATTATTGATTGATATGACCAAGGAAGGCGGTAACTCTTGGAGAACAAATACCACTGAATTCCGTGCTATCGAGCGAGAAGATGTGACACTTTGGGATGATGAAGCTGTCGTCTACGCGCAATTCGATATCACGCCAGTAGTGTAAGGGGTGAAAAATGATGAAAGGTACAGTAATCCAGAGGTTTCGTGACAAGGAATCTGATAAGGCATTTGAAGTCGGAGCAACTTACGAGCATGAAAGCAAAGAAAGAGTCGCTGAGTTAAGCCGGAATGGATATATCACAGTGGACGAGAACCAGGATCCAGACTCAAATCAGGATTCTTTTTTAAATGGAAATGTGCAAGATGTTATTTCAGCTTTGACAAAAGACATTGGCCCTGAAAAACTCCAGGCATTGCTAGAGGAAGAATCGAAGGGTAAAGACCGAAAGACAGTGAAAGAGCATATTGAGGCTCTTTTGGCTGAAGAGTAGGAAAGAAAGGAGAGGCACTAGTTAGCCTCTCCTTTTATGATTTTTAGGAAGGGGGTTTGATTATGCCTCTTAAATCCAACGCATTAACTTCCCTTGCAGCTGCTAAAGCGTATTTAAAACTCCAAGCAGGTGTTGATGATTCAATTGTCGAGGACCTTATCAATGCATCATCCTCTGCAATCGAGAATTATTGCAAACGGCAGTTTAAAGAACAATCTTATCTAGAGGAAGAATACGACGGGACTGGAAAAAGTCATTTGTTGCTTGATCAGTATCCAGTGAAGTCCATCGAGTCGGTTTCCATCGATGGAAGTTCTTTATTACCGGGACATTATAAGGTGAAGAAAAGAAATGGAGTTCTTCTATATAACGGAGGCATATGGCCAAGGGGAGAGATAAACGTAACAGTATCTTATACGGCTGGTTATGCAGAAATCCCTTCAGATTTGGAATTGGCATGTAAACACCTGATTATGTCATATTTCAAGTCAGATATAGCAAACTTTTCAACTACTTTTCAGGATGGATTTGTATTTAGGCCCGAAGCGTTAAGTGCCCAGGTGAAGATATTGCTAGCACCTTATAAGAAGGTGATGTAATGGCGCAGGAAATCAACGCCAGAGTAGAAATTAGCCCGGATTTACAGCGTCTAATAGACCAAAATGACGAGATTGCACCAAAAGCAATTAAATTTGGCATGAAAATGATCACAAGGCACGTACCCAAGCAGGTACGAAAGAAAGTGCGTTCCCTTGGATTGATTAAGACAGGAAGATTGGTTAAATCGATTAGAGGTAAAACAGGAAAAGATAAGTCTGTCATTGGTTCACAACACTTTGTTGGCCACATTCTTGAGGGTGGAGCAAAACCTCATATTATCAAAGCCAAGAAAGGAAAGTATTTAAGAATTCCTATTGGTGGCAGATCACTTTTTATTAAGCAAGTTCGACATCCTGGTAATAAAGCATACAAATTTCTTGAGGATACAGTCGAACAAGCGCAATCTTCTGGAGAAATTCAAAGTTTATTCTCACAGGGTGTTCAGCAAGCAATTAAGGAGTTGTCTTCAGGATGACCGATTTAAATATTATGGCCACAAAAATAAAGGACGTCATAGCAACTGTTGAAGGTGTCGCAGCTGCCTATGATCATGAACCACAAAGTATGACTCAGTTGCCTGCAGCTACATTGTATTTTGATGGATTTTCACAGTCTGATTCAGCGACCAGGCGAAAATCAGTAAATTGGCGTTGGGTCATCAGGCTTTATATCCCCTTGAATTCCAGTGATGTTACAAAGCCACAAATGGATATTCGGAACCTGCTTGTTAATACCATAAAACAGTTACGTACGGATCCTTCTTTAGGAGGTTCTTGCTTATATCATACAGTTTCAGATGGAGATGTATTTGTAAATTTAGATCAACCTACTGCAATGATGGTTGCTGAACTCTCATTGCTGGCATCGACAGAAGAAGACTTTTAAGGAGTTGAGTCCTTAATGACCAATAAGAAGAAAATCGAATATATAGGCAACGGTGAACGGATTATTCCGGGATTCGGACAATTTAAGCCTGGTGACGAAGTGGATCATGACAAAACCCTACTGCGCACCGGGCTTTTTCGTGTAAAAAATCCAAAAGAAAAGAAAGATGGTGAAGATTAATGCCATACGGAGCTTTAGCACATATTGGTTTAGGTAAGGAAGCAACATACGGTACACCAGTGGCTGCCACTGACTATTTAAGGTTTGCATCCGAAGGATTGAATGAGGAAATTGAACAGATTATCTCTGAAAACTTTAGCGGAGTTTTTGACGAAGGTGCTTCTTATGAAGGAATGCGCAATATTTCAGGCGATATTTCATTTGATGTTTATCCAAATGTAGTTGGACATATGCTGAGAGCTGCTTTTGGTGCACCCGTTTCGACTGAAGTGGTTGCTGGCGTTTATCAGCATGTATTCACACCTGTACAGGCGAGCTTCTCAAACGTTTGCGCTTTACCTCCCTATACCTTGGAAGTACATAGGGACATGGAGCAGGCATTCCAATACTCAGGAGCTGTTGTAAACGATCTTACATTCAGTTTCGGTACTGACAATAAACTGATGCAGGGTTCTGCAGCGATAATCGCAAAAGCATTGGCCCTTATCGCGAAAACAGCACCAAGTTTTGAAGCGACCAATCCTTTTCGCTGGTTCCAGGCAAAAGTGACGTTAGATGGGACATTGAATAAAGATATTTCCACAGTTGAATTCGGTATCCAAAACAATTTAGAGGGTCGCGCTTCCCTCGACGGAACAAAAGCCATTTCGCGTGTCCTTAGAGGTGGAGTCCGTACTTTTCCTGTTAAATTTTCTTTGGACTTAAAGGATATTTCGGAGTATAACAAGTTCCGTGCCCAGAATGAAGTTCCATTGAAGATTGAATTGGTTGGTGACGTGATCAGCGGTGGCAACAACTTCAAAATGACGATTGACGTGCCGAAATTCAGGTTTGCTGCTTTTCCAATCAACGTGGATGGAGCAGGAGCAATTGCTACGCAAGTAGACGGGTCAGCAAAGTATGATCCAGCAGTGTTACATGCAATGAAAATAACTTTGATCAACAGTACGGCTTCGTATTAAGGAGGAATTTAAATTGGCTATGTTTTCGAAAGATAAACCAACAAAACGAATTGAATTCGAAGGTGGATGGGTTGACCTTCAGCATCTTTCCAAAGGCGTGAAAGACCAGATTACAAGCAGGCTCTCTTCGTCATTAGAAGGAATGGATGCAGAAGCTCTAAAGAAATTGGACAAAAACAGCGACGAAGTGCCGGTAGGCGCTATCGGCATGGTTAGCAAGGTGCAACAGGTCGAATACTATAAGCTTTCTAAAGCTATTAAGGCTTGGAGTGCTGGTGAGATAGCTATAACGGAAGAATCGGTTCAGGATTTGGACGATGAAGTGTTCAATCTAATATCTGATGAAATCAATAAAATGAATGAACTATCAAAAGAAGAAGTAAAAAACTAGAAGTCGCCGTTTCCCGATCAATGGGGAACGGCGACTTTTCTAATGATTACCTAAAAATCTTTTTTATGTGCAAGGAGTTTCATTGTCTGCCCTACGAGGGCGGATATTTAGACCAACCAGCAATTTATGTTCAAGCCTTCGAAATCATCCAACAAATGATTAATAGATACCAATCGAGTCGAAAGGAGGGCAAACATGGCAGGTAAAAATACGGTTGAAATCATTCTCTCTGCTAGAGACCAGGCAAGCAAAGCGGTAAGAGCTGCAATGGGGTCTGTTCAATCTTCTGCATCAGCTGCAATGTCCACTATTAAAAATGGCGCTATGGTCGCAACTGCAGCAATGGTCACTTTAACTGGTGCCATAAGTAAAGTCGGTGTTGGCTACAATGCCATGATGGAGCAATCAGCCATAGCATGGGAAACTATATTGGGTAGCCAGGAAGAAGCAAAGAGAACCCTTAAAGAACTTGAAATCATGGGTGCCAAGACTCCTTTCGAATTTGAAGGATTGGACAAGGCTGCCAAACTATTAAACATGGCAGGCTATGAAGGTGACAATCTATTTAAAACACTGACTGCCGTAGGCGATGCTGTCTCTGCAGTAGGTGGCGGTCAAGATGAATTACAAGGTATTTCCATGGCGATATTTCAGATGGCCTCTAAAGGGAAAATTTCTGCGGAAGAAATGAACCAGTTAGCAGAACGGGGGATACCGGCTTGGAAAATGATTGCGGATGCTCAAGGTAAGAGCGTTCAACAAATGATGGAAATGTCCCAGAATGGTGAATTATTTGCCAAAGATGTTTTGCCACAGTTGACTGAGCAACTAGGTAAACGGTTTGGTGGAGCAATGGAAAAGCAGTCCACTACATTTAATGGCATGTTATCGACCATAAAAGACAACTTGAAAATGATTGCTGCTGAAATGTCTAAAGGACTCTTCGAAAACTTCAAAAGCAGTATGCAAGGTGCTATTCCGTTGCTGAATGGCTTCATGGAATTAATAAAAGGGAACTCCATTAAGTTCATTGAGATTATTACCCAAGCTTTCGGACAGGAACAAGGATTGAAGATTATTAAGTTCTTTTTGGGAGCAAGGGATGCCATTAATCAGTTCAAAGGATATGTAGATATAGGAAAAGAAGCAATAAAAGGTTTATTCGCTGCCTTTTCCGGTAATGAAGGAGCAGCAGTTTCCATGCTACACCGAGTAGGACTTTCTTCAGACCAAGTTCAACTGGTTCTGTCTGCTGTTGAAACGATAAAGACATACATTACTGGATTACTAGCTTACTGGAAGATGGTTTTTACAGGATTGATGGCAGCTGCGGTGGCCTTGTGGAATTTCTTACTTCCGTTAATCATACCTGCACTAACAGCGATTGTTTCATTCGTTAAGGAAAAACTGGATTTAATTAAGCAATTCTGGGATGAAAACGGAGCTCAAATAGTTTTAGCAGCGAAAAATGCCTTTGAATTTTTGCTTAAAGTAATACAGTTTATCATGCCGGCAGTCCTCTTCATCATCCAGATGGTATGGGAAAATATCAAGGGCGTAATTAGCGGGGCCCTAAACATCATTATTGGATTAATCAAGATTTTTGCTGGTATTTTCACTGGGGATTTCTCTAAAATGTGGGAGGGCATCAAGCAGCTCTTCTTTGGAGCCGTTGAATTCCTCTGGAACCTGATTAACTTGATGATGTTTGGCAGGATCCTTGGAGGGATTAAAGCCTTTGTCACAAAAGGAGTATCATCCTTCACTGGTTTCTGGACCAAGACAGTGGAGGTGTTCAAAAACCTCGATGTCCATGTAGTGAATATCGTGAATGGACTCGTAGGGCGTGTAGTGGGATTCCTTAGAGGTTTGTATACCCAAGGAACCCAAATCTTCGGAACCCTCCGAACCTTTGGCGTATCAATTTTCCAGGCACTCGGTTCTGCCATACGTACAGTAGTTAGTACATTTGTTCAAATTGTCATCGGACGTTTCCAAAGTATGTACACTGGAGCAAAATTCGTTTTCCAAGGATTGTTCAATACAGCCAAAGGCATTTTCAGCAACATCGGGAAGGCCATTACCAATCCAATCAAGACAGCCAAGGATTTGATACTTGGTTTTATCGGAAAAATCAAAAGTGCTTTCGCCAATATGGGAACAAAAATTCCATTGCCACACTTTACAGTAAGTAACTTCTCACTCAATCCAAAAGACTGGGTGAAAAACGGACTTCCTAAATTGTCAGTTGATTGGTATGACAAAGGGGGAGTTTTCTATGGACCACAAATTATTGGCGTTGGTGAAAAGCGGCCTGAATTTGTTGGTGCTCTTGAAGATTTAAGAAAAATTGTAACGGGCGCTGTTTCAGATGTTGTTGGGACTCAAACCTCTCAAAGCAATCCACAGGTTATCCAAATTGTGACTCCTGATTACCGGGAAGTTGCTAGATGGTTAGTTGAACCCATTACAGAATTCCAACAACTGAAGCTAGGAAGGTGATAAAATGTCCGGAATGAAATTCAGAGGCATTAGAAAAGATTATCTTTCTGTCCTACGAGGAATCAAAAGACCTCCCTGGGCTCCGATTAAAAGGAATTTATTTTCCGTAGTCGGCAGACCAGGTGGATTGTTACAAGATACAGAAATCGAACCCAGAATTGAAAGTGTACCAGTCGAAATCCAAGGGTTGGATTATAAAGACCTTCAAAAAGTGAAAGAGGATCTAGCTGACTGGTTATTTACCGAAAAAGAAGAAGAATTAATCTTTGATGACGAACCAGATCGCGTCTACTACGCAATGGTGGACGGAAGCTTGGATTTAGATGAATTTGTTGACCGTGGGCAGGGCGTCATCAATTTTATCTGTCCTGATCCATATAAATACGGTCCGGTTGTTCCAATGAACTTTTCTGATGTTTCTGCGCCCGTTGTCTTGAATAACGGTGGCAAAGTTCCAACGCCACCGTTATTTAATATCACTCTCAAAGGACCAACAACATTCCTTGATATCATTGGCGATGAGGATTATATGAGGATTGGGCAACCTGTAACTGTCGATGAAACGGCTTTTGTGAAATATGAGCCGATATGGAGTGCAAAAGGGACCACGACTACTGGATGGGCAAGCGCAGGCTACGTTCCGGACGGAGGGACAAAATCAGGAAGCATTGGAGTATTAAATGGAAACTTCATTGCTGCTGACTATGGGACCGGAAGCACGTGGCATGGTCCTGCAGTGGCACAGTCTATCGGAAGTGTTGAAAATGACTTCCTGTTGCGTGTCTATATGGACGTGAAATCCATCAACAATCAGAGGCCCAGAAACGAAATTTATCTGCTGGACCAAGCAGGAGCCATAATCGGAAAATTATCCGTCGTCGTGAGACGATCTACTGGCGAAGTGGACATCGAGATGAATATTCGTAACGGGGCAAAAAACCATTTCCTTGTATCTGAGAAATGGAAGTACAGGGACTTCTTTGGTTACTTAGATATCATTCGGGAAGGCAGTGAGATTACAGCTTCAGCTGCCCAACAATCAAGTGACAGAAATTCAACGTTATATAAAAGAACATTCAAGTATGACGACATTAATAATGAATTTCAAAAGACATTTGCTGCTGTTGGTATGCATTTTGGTTCTTACGGAACATACCCAACGCCAACTCAGGCAAGGATTAGCAGAATTGATGTCCAAAGGGTGAATGACCAGCCTCAAGGTGTCCCTTATATTGGAGATGCCGGAGATGTATTCACATTAGATCACAAAACTTCAAAGATATTAAAGAACGGTGACCCTTTCACAAAGAAAGACTTCGGGGCCTGTTTTTTTGATTTGAAAAAAGGTGATAATGCACTGGTTTTCAATCCATCGAATGTCATTCAAAGTGTGGACGTGGAATGGAGGACTAGATATCGATGATTCATGTATTGCATCCCCAAAAAGATGAAATCGTCTCATGGATTTCATATGCAATCGAGGACAACCATCAACATTCGCTTGAGAATGATGAGAAATTCGATTTTCGCCTACCCAGTGACGAACCTGGTGCTGAAACGTTGGAAAAGAGGAGCAGGATCCTAATACCTTCCGAGGATGGTGATTATCGGGAATTTGTTGTGGACGTCATCATGGATTTTACAGCCTCTAAAACAAAAGAAGTTTATTCAATCGGTTCTTTTAACGACTTAAAGAAAATGAAGGTCATTGAACCACAAATTAAAGATGGCCAGACCGTAATCAGTGCAACTTCTTTCGTTCTTGAAGGTTTGGAGTGGCAGCTGGGCATTGCCGAATACAGCGGTATAAGAAAGTGGACGATTGATAAACATCTGGATGCTTATTCAGCGTTGAAAGCCCTGGCGTCCTTGTTCGACTGTGAGCTGCGTTTCCGTGTAACAGTAAACGGTTCAATGGTTACTGGACGGTATGTGGATTTTATAAAGAAACAGGGGCTTAACCGTGGAAAAGAAATCGTATTCGGGAAGGACCTCCTTGGCATTACCAGGAGGGTAAAGGCAGACAGGATCGTCACTGCGCTTTATTGCATTGGGCCGGAAAGAGCGGACGGTACAAGGCTGACAACGATCGTTACTGATGATACAGCATTCCAGAACTGGAACCGGAAAGGAAAGCATCTGATTGAGACTTATGAGCCTGAATCTTCCGATCAGGATATGACATTGGAACGGTTGACCCAGTTGGGGCAGACAGAGTTAAAAAAACGGATTGATGCAGCCGTTGAATATGAAGTCGAAGCTGCAGCACTTGAACACATCTTGGGATATGAGCATGAAATCACCAGGTTGGGTGATACAGCAAAAGTGAAGGATGAACATTTTAATCCTCCGATGTATTTGGAATCGAGGATCATATATATTGAACGTTCCATCTTTATCAAAAGTAAAAAGAAATACAAACTAGGCGAAGTCATCGAATACAAGAAAGAAGATGTCATGAAGACTTGGCGCGAGTTACAGGCACTCTATGCGACAAAAGTGATCAAGTCTCCTGTTGCACCTCCTAGAAAGCCCAATATCATTTGGGTCCAAACCGGTGTTGTTCCAGAGGTTATGCATACCTGGGATGTCTCAGGATGGGTTAAGGTTACCCCAACAGAAGCCATTGAGGTTGGTGCTGAAACACCAGAAGGGGCGCAGGAAAAGGCTAATATAGCAGAAGGGAATGCAAAGGGACATGCGGATACTGCTGCAGGACAAGCCGAGCAGAACGCCAAGAGCTATGCATTGTCCGAAGCTGAAAAGGCTCGGTTAGCAGCCATACAAGAAGCTGCATTGGATGCACAGGATAAGGCCAGCGCGGTAAAGACAGAACTTGAAACGGATATTGCAACAAAAGCTGATGCGGAATGGGTTAATGGTCAATTAGTTAGTAAGGTTGATAAGTCAGCTTATGATACAAAGATTCAGCAGATTACTAATGATTTAACAGAAAAAGCAGGTTTGGAGTACGTCAACGGCCAACTAGTCAGCAAAGCTGATAAGTCCAACACATACACAAAGACAGAAGTAGATAATGCTTTAAACAGTAAAGTGAGCACGATTACTTACACGACCGACCAAAACGGCATCGTTAGTCGTCTTGACAGTGCTGAAAGTAGAATCACACAGACAGAGACTGACATCACTCAGCGCATCACTACGACCACGTATAATTCTGGCATGGCAGCTAAAGAAGACACTGTATACAAGCAAACGACAGCACCGGCCCATAAGTTAGGTAGGCTGTGGCTGGATACAAGTAAGACTCCAAATGTGCTAAATCGCTCTACAGGTACGGCTTGGGTCAAAGTAACTCCGACTACTGCTAGTGAGGTGGGCGCTTACTCAGCAGCGGACGGATCATCACTTGCGGGCAGGGTATCCACAGCTGAAACGTCAATCTCTCAACAAGCTGGACAAATCGCACTTAAAGCAAGTCAGACAGACTTAAACGCTTTAACAGGTCGTGTGGATGAGGCTGAGTCGGAACTCACAGTTCAGGCAGGACAAATAGCAAGTAAGGTGTCCAAAACCGACTATGATACGGACCAGTCAGGGGTTATCAGCCGGTTAAACAGCGCGGAGTCGAGGATTACACAGACTGAGAGTGATATTACCAGCAGGGTAAGCCAGACGACGTACGATGCAGACATCAATGCAGCGGGCACCGGATTGAAAGCAAAGATATCTGCAGCTGAAACCTCAATTTCGCAAAATGCCAGTGCAATAGCTTTAAGAGCAACCAAAACAGAATTGACGAACGGTTTGTCTGGAAAAGCGGATAATTCAACTGTGTCGGCATTGACTAACAGAGTATCTACTGCTGAGAGTCAGTTAACTGTACAGGCTGGAGAGATTGCTGCGAGGGTGACAAAGACTGAGTTTGAAGGACTGCAGATTGGCGGTCGGAACTTAGTATTGAGATCGAATGAGTTCAACGCTCCGGGAAATCCTGCCACTGGTGTAACACCTAGTTTAACTTCGGAGGGTCATTTACAAGTTGTCACGACCTCTGGAAATGGTAATTGGCACACTGGATGGGCTAAGTACCTTAGTAATATCGAAGAAAATCTTTCGGAAGGTGACGAATTTACCGTTTCATTCCTGATAAAGCGTGTATCAGGAACCGGTCAACCTACAATTTACATCAAAGCAGGTATGGGGTACTTCGGGTTAAAGGGTAGTATCGGGACGAATTTTAGCACGCTATACTACTCAGGTACGTGGAAAGATGCGAACTCAGTTAGCCCACACTTAGGTTGGAGTGGAAGTGCCGGAACATTTGTTATTAAAGCGTGGAAAATCGAAAGAGGAAACAAACCAACTGACTGGACTCCTGCTCCAGAAGATGTGGACAACGCCATTTCTGGCATATCTGGTAGACTCTCAACAGCAGAATCAACAATTACGCAACATGCAAGTCAAATTGCTAGTAAAGTGTCACAGACTGACTTCAATAGTCTAGAAGGAAGAATGGATAGCGCAGAAAGTAGTATTACTCAACAAGCTGGTGAGATAGCGTCTAAAGTATCAACCACTACCTATAACTCTGGTATGGCGTCGAAAGAGAATAGCGTGTATAAACAAACTTCAGCACCTGCTCATTCTAATGGACGTTTATGGTTGAACACTTCAGTAACGCCAAATATTCTTTACAGGTCTACTGGTTCAGCTTGGGTTAAGGCTACGCCAACTACTGCTGCTGAAGTAGGGGCTTACTCTGCATCAGAAGGCAGTGCTCTTGCTGGAAGAGTATCTACAGCTGAATCGTCTATAACTCAAAATGCTAACAATATAGCGTTGAAAGTTAGTAAGACAGATTACACTGGGAATACGATCGCTTCCTTGATTAATCAGACAGCCACAACTATTAAATTACAAGCTGCTAAAATAGCACTTGATGGTTATGTAGAAGCAAAACATATTAAGTCCCTGCTTGGTTTAAACATCAACAACCAATTCGTAGTGGATTCTTACGGCAATGTATCTTTTAACGGAACTATGACTGGTGCTGTTGCTGGTAATATATCTTCATTTGGACAACAAACAACATTTGATAATGGCGGAGTCAGCACTTCCGATGTCGACTTTGGTTCTGGGGGGTCAATCCTATCAGGAGAAAGGACTAAGATATCTAAAAACGAAATACAGATGGGAACCATTTACGGCTCCACCTTTGACTCTTTTCAATATTACACAAGAATAAATAATTCGGAAATATACAACATTGGTTCTGAAACGTTCAATATAAACTCTAATAAATCAGTTGCGGTTAACGGTACTGAATTTTTAGGAGGCGAGATTATACTCCCTGGGTTCACTAATAAGATTAGCTCCTCATCGTATAAGGACGGTATATATTTATATGCTGGTTCGACAGGGACGTATGCTAAGATGAAGTCTGATGGAGCTTTCTTCATTGTCGTAAATGGAAGCACAAAGCACACCTTTTATGCAGGAGGTACTAAGTCCGGTGGATCTATTGTCATCGATGGTGAAAACTTAGGTATGTCACCAATAGATAGTCCTCAAGTTCTTTTGGAATATGTGGAATTCGATATCCCATTGACTAGTGCAGGAACAAAGGTATATTTGGAATCCAGGTTCCGAAAAGCAGTTGAGAACTTTGCTGTGTTTCCTAACAACGGAAAAGAAATTGAAAAGGGACCAGATTACTTCGTGTTGACTGGAGAAGGTTCAGCTGATGTTCGAATCATCGGGGAACGGATTGGGTATTCAGATGTATTCTTTGATGATATCGACGCTGCAAATGAGGAGGTTGCTGCTTAATGCCCAGACTCAAAAAAAGGACCAGGAATACTAAGAAAGAGGGAAAGCTCCTGGTTGTCTACTATGATGAGAAAGAAGAAGTCAAAAAGAAAAAAGAACCAAAAAATAAGTAGGGCGGCCTAAACAGGCTGCCTTTTCATTTGGAAGGAGTTTTATTAATGACAAAAGTAGAACCAATCCAGTACCAAATACACCTTTTAGCAGAGGAAGTTAAAAGGTTGAACATTGACCTTTCAAGCGCAAAAGCAAACTTTATTGTTACCCAGGACTTACTTGCAGAGAAAGACGCGAAAATACAAGAGCTAGAAAAGCAACTGGAAGATAATAAGAACTCGGAATCAGATATAAAGACAGATTGATTCTTGAAGGGGGGAGGTGAGCATTGGAGGAGAACAACGTGGATATTTGGAAACAGTCCATACAAAAAGACATCGAAGACATGAAAGGCGACATCCGACGTCTCCAGGATAAAACACTTCTGCAGGACCAGACCATCCAAGGCATCAAGGATACACTAAAAGAAATCAAAGATGACACCAAGTGGCTTAAACGCACCATAACCACAGCCCTTATCACGGCGACGATTGTGGCGGTTGTAGGGGGTGCAATATCAATTGTATTTGAAGTTTTTAAAGGATGAGGAGGTGAGATTGATGTCATTAGCTAACTGTACTGAAAGTAATTTTTTTCAGGTTGTAAGCGGGATACAATGCATAAAAAAATATTTCATTGTTGTTGATGGTGTGACGGAACAAAAAGAGCAAAGATAAAAAATACCTTTACTCTTTGAGAATGAAATTATCTGTGAGAAGTAATAGTGAGAGTTGCTACCTTACAGTTTAAGCACCCGAAAACAGCAACAGGAATACCACTTGAACTATTAAAAAGTGGTGGGTTTTTAGAACGGTCAATTGTTGTTAAAACAAAGTCTGTTGCATCGTTAGGCGTAATTAATTCCAAGTTGTCTGAATCGCAGTTAGGGCACTTGATTGGATGTTGAAGCTGCATATTATCACCTCCTTCCAACCGTCTAATTTCGACAGGAAAGAGGAAAATCCTGCAAATTATGAAAGGAGTCATTAAAATGTACGAACAACCGAAAACGTGGAAAGACTGGGGAATTCTCCTTACAGCATGGCTTTCAATCCTAGCACTAGGACTGAAGGCCATTTTTAATGTGGATATCACTCAATACGTTGGGGATATCGTGAATTTTGTATTACTGTCTATTTTCATAGCTTTATCAGCCTGGGGAGTGTGGAAGAACACCTACGTCAGCCACAAGGCACAGCTGCAGAAGAAGGCTTTGAAGGCACAAGGGTTGATTAAGAAATAAATTTATTGTCTGTTTTTTAATTTATATATTATGTATTGGGTTTGAATAGTGGAATACACCAATCCAGCAATAGTTAATATAATTCCACTCCTAAGAACCCTTTTACTGTTTCTTAATTGATTTGTTTGAAATAGTATAATGTCGCTTATTAGATCGATTATGAGAACAATTATTAGTGGCATGATTTTCAATGGTCTCGTCTCCTTACTGAATTAAGATAAGTATCCCGTTTTAAATTAAATATTATGCATTTTATAAGCTGCCCTAATGGACGGCTTTTTACTTTGAAAGGAGAGGATTCACATGAAAGAAGAGCTCCATAATGATTTTGGACATGGGAAAAATACTTATCCACCAAGCAAGGGTGTTCTGGGTCTTCCTGAGTTCGAATTTAACAGTGCAGTGGGGGCAGAAACAAAGAGGTTACTTGCTGGCATAATGCCAACATATGAAGCTCAGCCCTTTGATGGAAATGACGTTCCTCTAAGAACCAGGACCAACCTTTACAACGATCGGTATGCCAAGAATAAAAAAGCAATTGGTATTTCAAGTCATGCGAATGCAAATGGAAAGAGGTCCGTTCGCGGCTTTGGAGTTTTCTATTGGCACTCAAGTTCAGAAGCAAAGAAGCTGGCCCAAATAATCCTTGATGAGTACAAGAAGGAATTCCCTGATCGCGAGAAGTATCCGATTTGGGGTGATGGGTTGTTCCCGTCCGTTCCAGGAACTTGGACAGACCTCCACATGTGCCGGGAAACAGATGGAGTATTTGTTTTAGTTGAATGGGAATTCATGACCAATCCTGAATCATTGAAACTTTTGAAATCTGATGACTACCGTAAAAGATGTGCCCTAGTCAAAGCACGGTCTGCTTGTCGTTGGTATGGCATTTCGTTTAATAAGCCAGCTAATATTGCGGATAAATCAAAGGAGGAAGAGGAAATGTTGGATAAAGCGATTGTCATCTTAAGTGAGGCGGACTTCCCAGCTGCAAGCCAACTTGCATTAAAAATGGGAGCTCCTATTTACATGAGAGGAACAGCTGTTGGTCAGAAAGTGGGCAAAACGGTTTATGTCGTGGGCGGCACTAAGGAAAACATCCAGGGAGATAAGGTGATCGTTCTATCTGGAGATAACAGGTTCCAGACTTGGGATGCAGTAGGTAAGTTGCTGAAGTGAAAAATAAGCCCTCTCAATCAAGAGGGGCTTATTTTCAATACTATGTAATGGATCAGGCTTATAAATGTGACTGAGGATATGAAAAAAGACAGGTATTATCCTGTCTTTTTTCTAACGAATAGATCTAGCGAATAGTTTTTAACGAATATAAACTAACGAATATAAGCTAACGAATATTTAGCGTAATCCTATATTAAATTACTTACTAACCGAACGTCAAGGCGAACATGTAAAAAATTTACTTATTTTTCTTGAGCAGCTGCAACTTCCTTTGTTGCACTTCCTTCTAACAATTTATTACCCTTATCAGAGACTTTTATGCTTGGTTTCACCTGTCCACCTTTTAAATTCTTCTTATGTTCTTCTATGAGACTTTCCATTTGGAGCTTTTCGATAAGATCACTCGCAAGGTTTTCAGGGACTCCTAATCTTCTTGATAATTCGCCACGTAACCATGTTGTTCCTAGGAATAAATCGCTTGTTTCATATTTACGGCCCCATTCAACAATTATTTGGAGGGCTGAGATTACTAGAACGTTTAGATCGTATTCTTTCTTTTCAACTTTTAAGAAGCCCATTAAATCCTGGCTATAATGAACATAGTTACTCATATCCACGTGCTTGGGAGCTGCATCTGCTAAATAGTAAAGCTCTACTCTTTTCCCTTTATACATCATTCTGCTAAGGATAGGTATCATGTCACTATCGGCAGTTACAAATACATAACAAGTAATACTTGGATCCTTATAGGTACTTTCAATTGCGTCAATACAAAGTTCAATGTCAGAGGAGTTCTTTCTGTTGTCGCCATCTTTTCCGTTAGAATAAACATGTCTAATTTGAACTCTATTTTTCTGCAAGTTTGTAAGGCTAGTCCTAATTTGTTGAAAATCAGCGTAGACTCTGAAATTCCGGACGTGGTCTTGACCATACCTGGTCCAAAGACAATTGAAGAGATTTTTTTCAGGTTCTGTATGGTCTGGATCATGGTTATAATGTTTTTTTAACGTCCAATAAACATTGTCATAATCAACAAAAATCGCAACATTTTCTAGCAAGTTTTTTTGATTTAATGCTTTAACTGTTTTTTCAGTGGATTTTCCTAAGATTTCAGTAAAGGTCCGGAAACTTTGATAGTCTTCCTCCTCGATTTCTTCTTCAGTTTTTTCTTTTTCTTCTACTTTTGTATTACCTTCCATTTAAACGACCTCCTTTTCTGGTTATAATTTCAATAATATTACAAATTTAGTATTTTCTCATCAAATTTCGTGAAGAAAATCAGAGTTATCCATTAATATGTGAATTTGGTGAAGTTGTTAAGGATAACCAAAGATTCAAAAAGGTGTTACTGCTTAAATAAAGAAAGCCTTTTTCAATCGATAGGGGCTTTTCTCTTATATAAATTAATCAATATTGTGAACAACAAGGTTAACTCCTCTTAAGTGTTGAATTTAAATATAAGAGGGGGAGTGAAATGCAAAGAGCGCGAGAAAAAATTCAACCGATTTGTGTAGTCTGCCGGCAGCCAATGCGAAAGGATGACATGGTCCAGGTAGACAAACTGTTCGACCATTTTACACATTTTACTTGCTACAACTTAGAAAAAAGTGAAATCAAAGAAATCGGGAAGTTCGAGGAAATCGTTATGGCCAACAAGAAATACAAAAAGTTGTATCTTGTTCAATAAAAAAAGCCTCACTCATTGAGTGGGGCTTTTAACTGTTTGTGAAATTCCCTTAAATTGCTCCCATGCCTTGTAGAATAATTTTCGCATCAGTGTTCAAGTATGCGGGTGTATCTTTTCGTAAGAGCAAGTTCGGATTATCCTTAACAAGCATCTTAATCCCTCTAACATCGAATTTATTAGCGTATGTATTAATTGCATTAATGACTGCCATATCTTTTCTTGTTATCGGCTTTCCTCCGTCAGCTTGCATTTCTAACAGGAAATCCAGTAACTCCCTTGCATTCTTATTTAACATATTTTTATGCTCTTTTAAGATTTCAGTATTTTCTTCAATATAAACCCTAGCGGTTGCGAGTTCCATGTCTTCTACATATCTGTTAATCTTTGCTGTCAGTGCATCTAAGCTCAATCTATCCATCTCCTTGGTGTGGGCTACACTGATATATCGGAATAAAAACATTTAATTTTAGGCTTTATAATTAGATGCTGCCTTAAAGAGGGAGTTATTCCATTTCTTCATGATCTATCTCATAAAAATCTGTTAATTTTTTTAATGTTGATTGACGATGTTTTCCTTTGTCATTTTCTATATTGCTGAGAGTCCTGGTTGTCATATTAAGTTCTTCGCAAACTTGCTCTTGAGACAAATTTCTTTTGAAGCGTTCTAATCTTAATCGAGTACCTATGCTTTCATTATTCATCTGTTAACCTCCCGGTTAGTATACAAAAGATTATATCCCTCCAATAAAAAAAATTAAACCCATCTCATTCGAGAAGGGTTTTTTGAATTGAATACCATTATAAAAAACTGCTATTAGAATACGGCCCTATCGTAAACATCCCAATCAATCCTATAAATGCCCCAATTGTGTAGGCTCCTTTTATCTTAAGTAGTACTTGGGTGACTAATCCAGGTAACATAATCCATAATAATATTGGAACAAAAACTGACTCCATCACAGGTATAAAAGCCTCAAAAAACGCGTCTGAAATAACTTCGTTTGATCCTAACATGTTATTACCTCCAAGGTAACTTAAGTAGTGGTATGTAAAAAGTTCGATGTGCTAATAAATAATTTCTTACTCAATCGGGAAGGGATTTTTCATTCTCTAATTTGTAAAAATCAATTAACCTTTTGATCGTCTTTCCATGTACACTTTTATTGTTTTCAATCCTACTTAGTGTTTTTATATTCATTTGAAGCGCTTCACATACTTGTTCCTGGGTAAGGTTTCTTTTAAACCTTTCCATTCTCAATATCTCTCCTAAACTTTCAGGGTGCATATTAAAACTACAACTCCTTTCCATTTGTCTAAAGTTATTTCTTAATTTATATCGGATTGATCACCAATAACTTTTAAAGCAAAAAAGAAGCCCTAATCAATAAGATGGGCTTTTAACAGTTTAATGACTTTCTCGGTTATATCCTCTTTTCCATCCACAATGACAGAAAGTAACCCTTCAACATCCATTCCCTTTTTTATCTCCTGGATCCAGTCAACTGCAACCTTTTCGGGTGTCCTGTCTCTTTTTTGAAAGGATCCTCTCCGTTGTACTCTTATACCTCTAGATAGAAAAGTTATTGCAATTGTCACATTCAAGATTGTCACTCCATACACCATTTTATCAAGCGCTTGGAAATTCATATTCTTTATTCAACCATATAACCCCATAAACTTTCTACAGTTTCATCCAGCGAACGAGCAATCCTTATAGCTACAGGAAGAGTCGGAAGTGACTTTCCCCTAACAATAAGACTGAAAGCCCCAGGAGTTAATCCGGCCTTCTCAGCAATAAATCCTTGTTTTAATCCCCGTTCCACCAGTATCTGTTTTAGCTTGGTCTCCAATCCAATCACCTCAGTTATAAATTCTTCAAAAAAAATGTTTGTCCTCTAAATAATTTTGTTATAGGACAAGCAATTAATCTCATATCATTTTTCAAGGACGTCATAAGACGTCAAAAAGGAGGGCTTTACATGAGAGAAACAGAACAGGAAAAACGAGAAAGACTAATCTGTAACGCCAAGGAACAATCTGATATGGAGTGGATTCTGGCAGGTCTGATGCTTATTCATTTAGCTGGATTTTTCACTATTTGAGGGAAGAAAGTTATATGTATAGACCAACTGTACGTTATGCAGATTGTTATCAACAATATGTGGATAAGATGTTTCAATCCACAACCTTAGATCGGAACCAAATCATCAGGGCAGCATTATTCACCGCTGCATATTCGGAGGAATTTTTAAAGCTGATGAGCCAAAACCAAAAAGGTGACGTCCCTCTTCCCTCCCCTTTATGGCAGATGGATCACACCGAGTTATGGAGGGAACAGTCGCCTAAAACAACAGGAGAGGGGAAGGACGTCAATTATCATGATGACCGAAAGGGAGAAATTGAGGATAATAGCAGAGTTGTTGAACCAGAAGCAAGCATCTCAAGTATCCAGGGACGTCAGTACCAGGTCCAGAGATCAGCAGGGCCGGTTCCAGAAAGAATCAAGACGTCAGGAGAAATCCAAATACGAATCGGTTAGATTTATTAAGTTGAAGAAAGTAAAAGGGAGTTATGGTACCTATATTGTAAAAACTAAGATACTCACAGAGGGGGAAGTAGATATAATAATAATTTCTTGTTTAATGATAATCCTGTCTGTGATTTTCTAAAAATGGGCCATAAAACTAATAAAAAATCCATTTCGGCGACAGTTCGGCGACAAAATCAAAATCTTCCTGATGAAAAACTTAATAAAAAAGAAAAAAGCCTTGATATACAAGGCTTTTTCGGATGGAGAATAGGGGGCTCGAACCCCTGACCTCAACGCTGCCAGCGTTGCGCTCTCCCAGCTGAGCTAATCCCCCGTATCTAAATAGATAAGGTACAAGAAAGATTATATAACCATCTTGCTGGACATGCAAGACAAAATTTTATAAGCAAACTAAAAGCCGCAATTCAGCGGCTTTCCTACAACCCTTCAATTTCAACCCGGTTAATGCCTTCCATTTCAGATACCGCTTCATACACATCAGTAGTCTTTCTGCGGAAGTCCACGGTTACAATCAATTGTACCAGCTGGTTTCCCTCTGCAAGATCCTTAATACGGACGTTTTTCAAAGCGATTTTTTCTCCTTTAATCCTGGTAATAATATCGGCAATGCTTTCCCTGCTATTGACATTAAACTGGAGCCTGATCTCTTTTTCCCTTAATTGTCTTGGTCCGATGAACTTCATCAGAAACGGTATGAATTCTACACTTACGATAAGCAGAGCAACGCCTGCGATGGCTTCCCAGTAAAATCCCGCGCCAACTGTGATTCCAATACCAGCGGCACCCCAAATCATCGCTGCCGTGGTTAGGCCTGAAATTGTGTCATTTCCTCTTCGTAAAATAACCCCGGCACCAAGGAAGCCGATACCCGATACGATCTGGGCCGCCAAACGGAGAGGGTCCATCGTGATATTAACGTCTTCATCCCCTGGGAACATATAAGCTGATTCACTTGAGACAATCGTCAAAAGACAGCTGACGATCGATATAACCAGACTTGTTTTAAGGCCAACCGGTTTTCTTTTAATTTCTCTTTCAAGCCCAATGACCAGGCCCAAGAAAGCGGATATCCCCAACTTAAGTAAAATTTCCATATCAATTGAATATAACATGTCGTTTCTCCTGCCCCTGATAAGATGTATTTACTTTCCCTAAAAATGACGGACTAAACTTCTCATTGATAAAATAAAATTTTATTCAAGATAAAAATTCGATTTCATTGTAAAATACATATTATTCACATTGTGTTACTTAAAGGAGAATGGAAATGGAATCACCTAAAGTAAATCCTTATATGGCGGTAGCAATCGGTGTCGTGGCAGTCTCAACTTCTGCGATCCTGGTCAAAGTCTCATCCGCGCCGTCCGGAGTCATAGCCTTTTACCGATTATTCTTTTCTGTACTGTTAATGCTGCCGGTGTTTCTTATAAAGTATGTTTCAGAACTTCGTCTTATTACGAAACGGGATTGGGTATTCACTGGAATAGCCGGGATCTTTCTGGCTTTTCATTTTATCCTCTGGTTTGAATCGCTAAACTATACCTCAGTAGCAAGTTCAACTGTGCTGGTCACTCTTCAACCGCTATTTGCATTTGTTGGGGCCTATCTGTTTTTTAAGGAACGTGTATCCGTTAAAGCGATTTTAAGCGGAGTAATTGCGATCGGCGGCAGCGTCATCATCAGCTGGGGTGATTTTAAAATAAGTGGAAGCGCACTATTTGGAGACTTTTTGGCGATTGTTGCATGCGCCTTGGTAACCGTCTACCTTTTATTTGGCCAAACCGTCAGAAAGAGAATGTCTTTAATAACCTATACTTTTATCGTCTATAGCATCAGTTCAATTACTTTGTTCTTCTATGTAATTGCAGTGGGTGATTCGTTTTACCCATATCCCACAAGTGATTGGGTTTACTTCATCCTGCTTGCGTTGATCCCAACTTTGCTTGGCCATACATTGTTTAACTGGTCTATAAAATGGATCAGCGCCTCAGTCATTTCTATGGCCATACTTTTCGAACCGGTTGGCGCAACCGTATTGGCCTTCTACCTGCTCGGTGAAAAAGTAATTTTGACACAGGTGATCGGAGGATTAGTTGTTATTGCGGGGATAACATTGTTTTTAGTAGATGAAAGAAAGATGAAGCTAAAAAATCAAGCCGAAATCAAATCAATCTCGGGGTAGGGGATGAAAGTGCAAATTAGAAAAGCTACGAAAGATGACGCGAGCGGTATTGCCAAGGTTCACGTTAGAAGCTGGCAAGAAACTTACCAGGGAATGATAAGCCAGGATTACTTGGATTCTTTAAAGGTAGAGGACAGGAAACCTTTATGGGAAAAAAGCTTATCAGAAAGTGCTGATACATCTCCAGTTTTTGTCGCAGTTAATCCAGAGGGAGAGATAGTTGGCTTTGCATCTTTTGGTAAAGAAAGATCAGGGAAGTTTAATGCCGACGGAGAATTGTACGCGATTTATATCCTTAAAGAGTACCAAAGAGGAAAACTGGGCCTGATGCTGCTTTTAGCGGGTTTAGATGATTTGCTAAAGCAAGATTATGAATCCATGCTCGTTTGGGTGTTAGCTGATAATGAAAGCCGAAAATTTTATGAAAGCCTTCAGCCACAAAAAGCTGGAGAAGAAGTTGTGAAAATTGCAGGCAAGGAATATATCGAAGTGGCTTATATATGGAGAGATTTAAAGTTGCTGCACCAGACTACTATAGAAAAACTGTAAGAGTATAGTTGCAAATCTGTAAGGTACAAACAAAAAATCCCCTTTAAAGAGGGGATTTTTTTAAATGAATAGGTAAGTGAACCTTGAAAACAATAATGCACAGACGGTGGATAAAATTAAAGTTCCTCCGTGAACCTTTCCTTCAGCGTTTGCGATTTTAATGGCTTCAATGTAGGCAATACTGAATAATAGTATCGCCATGATTAGTGAGAGATAAAGTGCAATTGATTGCAGCAAATAGATTCACCTCAGTAAATTAGTTTGTCCAAAGCATTATATGAGTACAAGCGAGAAATTATTAATAAAAGCATTTAATAAGAAGAAACTCGGAAAACCAAAAAGAACTCTCTCATTGTGAAAAATTCTCTTAAAATTATATTGCAAACATATTTTATCCATGGTATATTTAATCTCGCTTCAGGAAAACAACGTTGAATTGAAAAAATAAACATCAGTTTTCACGAAAAAGAAAAACAATAATGATGTTGACAATAACAAATCAGCGTGTTATATTAATAAAGTCGCTTCTGGGCGACGAACTGAACAACTTGCTCTTTGAAAACTAAACAAACAAGCGTCAACAAACAATAAATGATCATGTTTCTTCTATAAGAACATGAGCCAACGTTTTAACTTTATGAGCTAACTCATAACTCTTTCTTGGAGAGTTTGATCCTGGCTCAGGACGAACGCTGGCGGCGTGCCTAATACATGCAAGTCGAGCGAATCTTCATTAGCTTGCTTTTGAAGATTAGCGGCGGACGGGTGAGTAACACGTGGGCAACCTGCCTGTAAGACTGGGATAACTTCGGGAAACCGGAGCTAATACCGGATAATCCTTTCCCTCACATGAGGGAAAGCTGAAAGACGGTTTCGGCTGTCACTTACAGATGGGCCCGCGGCGCATTAGCTAGTTGGTGAGGTAACGGCTCACCAAGGCAACGATGCGTAGCCGACCTGAGAGGGTGATCGGCCACACTGGGACTGAGACACGGCCCAGACTCCTACGGGAGGCAGCAGTAGGGAATCTTCCGCAATGGACGAAAGTCTGACGGAGCAACGCCGCGTGAACGATGAAGGCCTTCGGGTCGTAAAGTTCTGTTGTCAGGGAAGAACAAGTATCGGAGTAACTGCCGGTACCTTGACGGTACCTGACCAGAAAGCCACGGCTAACTACGTGCCAGCAGCCGCGGTAATACGTAGGTGGCAAGCGTTGTCCGGAATTATTGGGCGTAAAGCGCGCGCAGGCGGTTCCTTAAGTCTGATGTGAAAGCCCCCGGCTCAACCGGGGAGGGTCATTGGAAACTGGGGAACTTGAGTGCAGAAGAGGAGAGCGGAATTCCACGTGTAGCGGTGAAATGCGTAGAGATGTGGAGGAACACCAGTGGCGAAGGCGGCTCTCTGGTCTGTAACTGACGCTGAGGCGCGAAAGCGTGGGGAGCGAACAGGATTAGATACCCTGGTAGTCCACGCCGTAAACGATGAGTGCTAAGTGTTAGAGGGTTTCCGCCCTTTAGTGCTGCAGCAAACGCATTAAGCACTCCGCCTGGGGAGTACGGCCGCAAGGCTGAAACTCAAAGGAATTGACGGGGGCCCGCACAAGCGGTGGAGCATGTGGTTTAATTCGAAGCAACGCGAAGAACCTTACCAGGTCTTGACATCCTCTGACAACCCTAGAGATAGGGCGTTCCCCTTCGGGGGACAGAGTGACAGGTGGTGCATGGTTGTCGTCAGCTCGTGTCGTGAGATGTTGGGTTAAGTCCCGCAACGAGCGCAACCCTTGATCTTAGTTGCCAGCATTCAGTTGGGCACTCTAAGGTGACTGCCGGTGACAAACCGGAGGAAGGTGGGGATGACGTCAAATCATCATGCCCCTTATGACCTGGGCTACACACGTGCTACAATGGATGGAACAAAGGGTCGCGAAGCCGCGAGGTCGAGCCAATCCCATAAATCCATTCTCAGTTCGGATTGCAGGCTGCAACTCGCCTGCATGAAGCCGGAATCGCTAGTAATCGCGGATCAGCATGCCGCGGTGAATACGTTCCCGGGCCTTGTACACACCGCCCGTCACACCACGAGAGTTTGTAACACCCGAAGTCGGTGGGGTAACCTTTATGGAGCCAGCCGCCTAAGGTGGGACAGATGATTGGGGTGAAGTCGTAACAAGGTAGCCGTATCGGAAGGTGCGGCTGGATCACCTCCTTTCTAAGGATATTGCCGTAATGGCAATCGGAATGCGAATCTTTCGATTCGTACTGCGGATTTAACAATCCGCATAGTTGTACGCTTGTTTGTTTAGTTTTGAGGGAGTAATTGCCTCAAGGCTTTTTTGTTCCTTGAAAACTAGATAATCGTAAGTAAGAAGAACCAAGAAAAACCGAGTAATCGCCATTTTAGTTTTCTCTCTATATTAATAGAGAAATGACCTTTTAGGTTAAGTTAGAAAGGGCGCACGGTGGATGCCTTGGCACTAGGAGCCGATGAAGGACGGGACTAACACCGATATGCTTCGGGGAGCTGTAAGTAAGCTTTGATCCGGAGATTTCCGAATGGGGAAACCCACTGTTCGTAATGGAACAGTATCTTTGCCTGAATACATAGGGCATTGAAGGCAGACCCGGGGAACTGAAACATCTAAGTACCCGGAGGAAGAGAAAGCAAACGCGATTCCCTGAGTAGCGGCGAGCGAAACGGGACATAGCCCAAACCAAGAGGCTTGCCTCTTGGGGTTGTAGGACACTCAACATGGAGTTACAAAGGAACGGGGTAGATGAAGTGGTCTGGAAAGGCCCGTCAGAGAAGGTAAAAACCCTGTAGTTGAAACTTCGTTCCCTCCTGAGTGGATCCTGAGTACGGCGGGACACGAGAAATCCCGTCGGAAGCTGGGAGGACCATCTCCCAAGGCTAAATACTCCCTAGTGACCGATAGTGAACCAGTACCGTGAGGGAAAGGTGAAAAGCACCCCGGAAGGGGAGTGAAATAGATCCTGAAACCGTGTGCCTACAAGTAGTCAGAGCCCGTTAATGGGTGATGGCGTGCCTTTTGTAGAATGAACCGGCGAGTTACGATTACATGCAAGGTTAAGTTGAGAAGACGGAGCCGCAGCGAAAGCGAGTCTGAATAGGGCGAATGAGTATGTGGTCGTAGACCCGAAACCAGGTGATCTACCCATGTCCAGGGTGAAGGTTGGGTAACACCAACTGGAGGCCCGAACCCACGCACGTTGAAAAGTGCGGGGATGAGGTGTGGGTAGCGGAGAAATTCCAATCGAACTTGGAGATAGCTGGTTCTCTCCGAAATAGCTTTAGGGCTAGCCTCACGTTGTAAGAGTCTTGGAGGTAGAGCACTGTTTGGACTAGGGGCCCTCATCGGGTTACCGAATTCAGACAAACTCCGAATGCCAAAGACTTATCCGTGGGAGTCAGACTGCGAGTGATAAGATCCGTAGTCAAAAGGGAAACAGCCCAGACCACCAGCTAAGGTCCCAAAGTATACGTTAAGTGGAAAAGGATGTGGAGTTGCTTAGACAACCAGGATGTTGGCTTAGAAGCAGCCACCATTTAAAGAGTGCGTAATAGCTCACTGGTCGAGTGACTCTGCGCCGAAAATGTACCGGGGCTAAACGTATCACCGAAGCTGTGGATTGACATCTTAGATGTCAGTGGTAGGAGAGCGTTCTAAGGGCGTTGAAGTCAGACCGTAAGGACTGGTGGAGCGCTTAGAAGTGAGAATGCCGGTATGAGTAGCGAAAGATGGGTGAGAATCCCATCCACCGAATGCCCAAGGTTTCCTGAGGAAGGCTCGTCCTCTCAGGGTTAGTCGGGACCTAAGCCGAGGCCGAAAGGCGTAGGCGATGGACAACAGGTTGATATTCCTGTACCACCTCTTTATCGTTTGAGCAATGGGGGGACGCAGTAGGATAGGGTAAGCGCGCTGTTGGATATGCGCGTCTAAGCAGTTAGGCTGCAAGTGAGGCAAATCCCACTTGCGTGAAGGCTGAGCTGTGACAGCGAGGGAAATATAGTACCGAAGTTCCTGATTCCACACTGCCAAGAAAAGCCTCTAGCGAGATAAAAGGTGCCCGTACCGCAAACCGACACAGGTAGGCGAGGAGAGAATCCTAAGGTGAGCGAGAGAACTCTCGTTAAGGAACTCGGCAAAATGACCCCGTAACTTCGGGAGAAGGGGTGCTCATTTGGGTGAATAGCCTAGATGAGCCGCAGTGAATAGGCCCAGGCGACTGTTTAGCAAAAACACAGGTCTCTGCGAAGCCGCAAGGCGAAGTATAGGGGCTGACGCCTGCCCGGTGCTGGAAGGTTAAGAGGAGGGGTTAGCTCACGCGAAGCTCTGAATCGAAGCCCCAGTAAACGGCGGCCGTAACTATAACGGTCCTAAGGTAGCGAAATTCCTTGTCGGGTAAGTTCCGACCCGCACGAAAGGCGTAACGATCTGGGCACTGTCTCAACGAGAGACTCGGTGAAATTATAGTACCTGTGAAGATGCAGGTTACCCGCGACAGGACGGAAAGACCCCGTGGAGCTTTACTGTAGCCTGATATTGAATTTTGGTACAGCTTGTACAGGATAGGTAGGAGCCTGAGAAACCGGAGCGCCAGCTTCGGTGGAGGCGTCGGTGGGATACTACCCTGGCTGTATTGAAATTCTAACCCACGCCCCTGATCGGGGCGGGAGACAGTGTCAGGTGGGCAGTTTGACTGGGGCGGTCGCCTCCTAAAGAGTAACGGAGGCGCCCAAAGGTTCCCTCAGAATGGTTGGAAATCATTCGCAGAGTGTAAAGGCACAAGGGAGCTTGACTGCGAGACCTACAAGTCGAGCAGGGACGAAAGTCGGGCTTAGTGATCCGGTGGTTCCGCATGGAAGGGCCATCGCTCAACGGATAAAAGCTACCCCGGGGATAACAGGCTTATCTCCCCCAAGAGTCCACATCGACGGGGAGGTTTGGCACCTCGATGTCGGCTCATCGCATCCTGGGGCTGTAGTCGGTCCCAAGGGTTGGGCTGTTCGCCCATTAAAGCGGTACGCGAGCTGGGTTCAGAACGTCGTGAGACAGTTCGGTCCCTATCCGTCGTGGGCGCAGGAAATTTGAGAGGAGCTGTCCTTAGTACGAGAGGACCGGGATGGACGCACCGCTGGTGTACCAGTTGTCTTGCCAAAGGCATCGCTGGGTAGCTATGTGCGGACGGGATAAGTGCTGAAAGCATCTAAGCATGAAGCCCCCCTCAAGATGAGATTTCCCATAGCGCAAGCTAGTAAGAACCCTGAAAGATGATCAGGTTGATAGGTCAGAGGTGGAAGCGCGGTGACGTGTGGAGCTGACTGATACTAATCGTTCGAGGACTTAACCAAAATAGATTATTCGTTCTTCTTGAATTCTTCTTACACATTATCTAGTTTTGAGGGAATAAAGATATTTTCAAAGTAAAATTTCTTTAAAATTTCTCTTGCAAAATAACTTAAAGTCAGTATAATAGATATTGTCTTTAAAAAAATGTCTGGTGACGATGGCGAGAAGGTCACACCCGTTCCCATACCGAACACGGAAGTTAAGCTTCTCAGCGCCGATGGTAGTTGGGGGTTTCCCCCTGTGAGAGTAGGACGTCGCCGGGCAGTTTCAAATGGAGGATTAGCTCAGCTGGGAGAGCATCTGCCTTACAAGCAGAGGGTCGGCGGTTCGATCCCGTCATCCTCCACCAATTTTTATTCGCGAAAGCGAATAAACATCCTTAACTTCACACAGTGAAATAATCTACATTTACCATGCCGGTGTAGCTCAATTGGTAGAGCAACTGACTTGTAATCAGTAGGTTGGGGGTTCAAGTCCTCTTGCCGGCACCACTTGTACGAGCCATTAGCTCAGTCGGTAGAGCATCTGACTTTTAATCAGAGGGTCGAAGGTTCGAGTCCTTCATGGCTCACCAAGTTTTTTTCGCGCCAGCGAAAATAAACTTCCTTATCTTCGCGACAGCGAAAACTTATTATCTTATATGCGGGTGTGGCGGAATTGGCAGACGCACCAGACTTAGGATCTGGCGCCGCAAGGCGTGGGGGTTCGACTCCCTTCACCCGCACCAAAGTTTTTTGCGCTAGCAAAATAACTTTCCATAAATGCGGAAGTAGTTCAGTGGTAGAATACAACCTTGCCAAGGTTGGGGTCGCGGGTTCGAATCCCGTCTTCCGCTCCATAGTTCTTAAGCCGGGGTGGCGGAACTGGCAGACGCACAGGACTTAAAATCCTGCGGTAGGTGACTACCGTACCGGTTCGATTCCGGTCCTCGGCACCACCAAGTTAGCTAATAAACATTTATATTTGCGCCCGTAGCTCAATTGGATAGAGCGTCTGACTACGGATCAGAAGGTTATGGGTTCGACTCCTTTCGGGCGCGCCATTATATTTTCTCTTTATCGGGGAGTAGCTCAGCTTGGTAGAGCACTTGGTTTGGGACCAAGGGGTCGCAGGTTCGAATCCTGTCTTCCCGACCATGCTACTTATTTTATATGGGGCCTTAGCTCAGCTGGGAGAGCGCCTGCCTTGCACGCAGGAGGTCAGCGGTTCGATCCCGCTAGGCTCCACCATATTCACTTTAAATAATAATTTGGCGGTGTAGCTCAGCTGGCTAGAGCGTACGGTTCATACCCGTAAGGTCGGGGGTTCGATCCCCTCCGCCGCTACCAATTTCAATCTGGTTGAACCTATTCAATCTAGGATATCCTGGACCTTTAGCTCAGCTGATTAGAGCAACGAGCAAGGCATCTATGAGCTTGCTTCGAGTTGTACCCATCGAGCTGCTGCTTGAATAGACTTTCTGAGATGGGGACAGACCCACTAGGATATTTTCACAACCTAGATCAATCCAGCTAAACATGGACCTTTAGCTCAGCTGGTTAGAGCAGACGGCTCATAACCGTCCGGTCGTAGGTTCGAGTCCTACAAGGTCCACCATTGCTTATTTTTAACACGGAGGTATACCCAAGTCTGGCTGAAGGGATCGGTCTTGAAAACCGACAGGCGGGTAACACCGCGCGGGGGTTCGAATCCCTCTACCTCCTCCATAATTTTAATATCATTAATATCGTCGCGGGGTGGAGCAGTCCGGTAGCTCGTCGGGCTCATAACCCGAAGGTCGCAGGTTCAAATCCTGCCCCCGCAATCTGGTCCCGTGGTGTAGCGGTTAACATGCCTGCCTGTCACGCAGGAGATCGCCGGTTCGATCCCGGTCGGGACCGCCATTTTTAATAATTACCAATAGCAATATTTATAGTGGCTCAGTAGCTCAGTCGGTAGAGCAAAGGACTGAAAATCCTTGTGTCGGCGGTTCGATTCCGTCCTGAGCCACCTTATTTAATTTAAATGAATATTTAATAATAATATGGCGGTTGTGGCGAAGTGGTTAACGCACCTGATTGTGGTTCAGGCATTCGTGGGTTCGATTCCCATCAGTCGCCCCATTTTTTGCGGGTGTAGTTTAGTGGTAAAACCTCAGCCTTCCAAGCTGATGATGAGAGTTCGATTCTCTTCACCCGCTCCATAAGGGCCTATAGCTCAGCTGGTTAGAGCGCACGCCTGATAAGCGTGAGGTCGGTGGTTCGAGTCCACTTAGGCCCATTTTTTGTATTATTCCGCAGTAGCTCAGTGGTAGAGCACTCGGCTGTTAACCGAGCGGTCGTAGGTTCGAATCCTACCTGCGGAGCCATTTTTATGGGGAAGTACTCAAGAGGCTGAAGAGGCGCCCCTGCTAAGGGTGTAGGTCGGGTAACCGGCGCGAGGGTTCAAATCCCTCCTTCTCCGCCATAAGGCCCCTTGGTCAAGCGGTTAAGACACCGCCCTTTCACGGCGGTAACACGGGTTCGAATCCCGTAGGGGTCATAAGGAAAGCTGTTAGCAATTATGCTAACGGCTTTTTTTTATGTTTTCAAAAAAAATTTGGATTCCAGAGAGACCATTAAGAAATTTTTCATTAATATTTATCTGCTTGCTATTAAATCATTTCAGCAAGCAGCATACACTTAGAAGAAGGTAAGATGTTCATAAATGAGTAAGATACAATTGTCTAATTAGTAAAGAAAAAAGGGTTACTTAAAAATTGAGATATATGCCCTGTTGTAAGGGGCAAAGGGAAAAACGTGTAACGTAAAGGAGTGAAAGTAATTCGTCTAATGGCCGAAGAAACGAGAATCAAGCCATAAATTAGCGAAGCTTAACATTCAATTAAATGATCCTTGCCTAGATAATCAATGCCCCAATCTGTACCCCTGGTTTCACATCTGTAGCAACCCTAACCTAGTAATTTCACCCCAAATCAATATCTAATCAATATCTAATCACTATCTCATCACTATCTGATCACTTCCTTGATACGATGAAAACGTTATCAGCCAAAAATATTTTCTCACCTATTTCCTCTATTAAACCTAATAAATTCAACTAATCCTTTTAATGAATCATTATTCAATTTCATTTTTCGTTCTCCAAATTTCGCGTAATTGGAAGATTTAGTACATTAAAGCGCTACCATTTGAGGGCTTTTGTCGAAATTCGGATTTTGATAAGAATTATTGTCGAAAGATTAAGAAAATGTTTACAAGGAATTCCTTCTGGAAACTAGAATACTAGTGAAATAGGGCGTTTTATTAGTTTTACAAAGGCAGGTGGAATGCATTGGTGATAAATCCTACAGAGTTTGAATTGCATTTGTTCCATGAAGGGAATCTGTTCCAAAGCTACAATTTATTTGGAGCACATGTCATTAAAAGTGGAACTGAAACATATACTCGATTTTGTGTGTGGGCTCCAAATGCGACTCAGGTAAGGCTTACAGGTGATTTTAATAATTGGGATGGGAATGGCTATGAGTTTCATAAAGTCAATCAGGAGGGGGTCTGGCAGCTCGCTCTTGAGGGGGATCTGACCGGTACCATTTATAAATATGAGATTGTAACGGAGTCGGGTGAGCGATTGCTCAAATCTGACCCTTATGCTTTTTTCTCGGAAGTAAGGCCAAATACGGTTTCAATCGTCTACCCAATGGACGGCTATAAATGGAATGACCAGAAATGGCTGCAAAAGCGTGAAAAGAGGAGCACACTTGGCGAGCCGATGTTCATCTATGAACTTCATGTAGGTTCCTGGAAAAAGCATGATAATGGTTCCTTTCTTACATACCGTGAGCTTGTTGATGAATTGATCCCATATATTGTTGCGCATGGATACACACATATTGAATTATTGCCTCTAACTGAGCATCCGCTCGACATCTCCTGGGGCTATCAATCTACTGGTTATTTTTCAGTTACGAGCCGATATGGAACGCCTCATGATTTCATGTATTTCGTTGATATGTGCCATCAAAACGGCATCGGGGTCATCCTTGATTGGATTCCGGGGCATTTTTGCAAGGATGCGCATGGGCTGTACAAATTTGATGGCAGCTATGTGTTTGAATATCAGCGTGAGAATGATCGTGAGAACCAGGTATGGGGAACAGCCAATTTCGATCTGGGAAAAACAGAGGTCCAGAGCTTCCTGATCTCGAGTGCGCTTTTCTGGCTGGAAAAATATCATATCGACGGCTTCAGGGTTGATGCAGTGGCCAATATTATCTACTGGCCGAATTCAATTCAGGCTGCGAACCAGTATGGAGTGGACTTTTTAAAGAAGCTGAACAAAGCGGTCAAAGAGTATGAGCCGGGAGCGCTGATGATTGCAGAGGATTCGACTGACTGGCCGCAGGTGACGGCTCCTGTGGAGTATGGCGGTCTTGGTTTTACATACAAGTGGAATATGGGATGGATGAATGACACTTTGAAGTATATGGAGGAAGAATCCCATAACAGGAAGCATATACATGATAAAGTTACCTTTTCGCTGCTTTATGCATTTTCAGAGAATTTTGTCCTGCCTTTTTCACATGATGAGGTTGTTCACGGGAAGAAATCGCTTCTTGATAAGATGCCGGGCGATTACTGGCAAAAGTTCGCACAACTCCGGCTATTGCTTGGGTTCATGGCAGCGCACCCCGGCAAGAAGCTGACCTTCATGGGGACAGAATTTGGACATTTTTCGGAATGGAAGGACAAAGAACAGTTGGACTGGAATCTCCTCGATTATGAAATGCATGAAAAGATGAACCAATATAATAGGGAACTTATCAAATTGTATAAGCGGTCAAAGCCGCTGTATGAGATCGATCAAAGCTATGAAGGCTTTGAGTGGATCGATGCTGATAACCGGGACCAGTCGATTTTTTCTTTTATCAGGAAAGGAAAGAATCCTGAAGAACTCCTGGTCATAGTTTGCAATTTCACAGAGAAAGTATATAGCGATTATCGAATCGGTGTACCGAAGCCTGGCGAATATCGGGAAATTTTGAACAGCGATGCTACAGTCTTTGGAGGTTCAGGCGTTATAAACAAAAAAGTTTTGAAAGCTGAAGAAATAGCCTTCCATGGAAGGCCATATTCTATAGAGATGAGCATTTCTCCATTCGGAATCTCAGTTTTACGTCCTGTTATAAAAAGAAAGGGGAGAAACAATCATGCAAAAGAAGAAATGCGTAGCAATGCTGTTGGCAGGAGGAAAAGGAAGCCGGCTGCACTCACTGACGAAGAATCTCGCTAAACCAGCTGTCCCTTTTGGCGGCAAATATCGAATTATCGATTTCCCGTTAAGCAACTGCACGAACTCAGGAATCCATACAGTGGGTGTATTGACCCAGTACCAGCCGCTCCTGCTTAATTCTTATATTGGCATCGGCAGCGCCTGGGACCTCGACAGGAAGGATGGTGGAGTGACTGTGCTGCCGCCTTATGCCGAGAGCTCTGAAGTGAAATGGTATTCTGGTACGGCAAGCGCCATTTTTCAGAATTTGAACTATCTTGATCAGTATAACCCTGAGTACGTGTTGATTCTCTCGGGTGACCATATTTATAAAATGAATTATGAGTTGATGCTCAATTACCATATCGAAAAAGGAGCTGATGTGACGATCTCGGTCATTGAGGTTCCATGGGAAGAGACAAATCGCTTTGGCATCATGAACACGGATGCTGACCTAAGAATCACTGAATTTGAAGAAAAACCGGATGTAGCGAAAAATAATCTCGCTTCGATGGGGATTTATATTTTTAAATGGAGCGTTTTAAGGGAATATCTGATAAGAGATGACCATAATCCTGATTCCAGCCACGATTTTGGAAAGGATATCATTCCTCTGCTAATACAAGAAAATATGAACTTATTTGCCTATCCTTTTAAAGGCTATTGGAAAGATGTTGGTACAGTACAAAGTCTTTGGGAAGCGAATATGGATTTATTGGATAAAGAATGTGAATTGAACCTGTTTGATCATTCGTGGCGAATCTACTCTGTCAATCCAAATCAGCCGCCGCAGTATATTTGCCCTGAAGGGGAAGTATCAGAGTCGCTGGTCAATGAGGGCTGCAAGATCGAAGGAAAGGTTTCCAGAACGGTTGTGTTCCAGGGAGTGACCGTGAAAAAGGGAGCTGTTGTAAAGGAAACGGTTATCATGCCGGATGCTGTCATCGGACACAACTGTGTGATTGAAAGGGCGATTGTATCCCCAGGAGTCTATGTTCCGGATGGAACAATCATAAAGCCGGGCGGGAGCGCGAATGAGATTACACTAGTATCTGAAGAAACAATCGGAGAATTGCAATCCAATTGAACCGATTCAGGAGGAAAAAGAAATGAACAAACAATTATTAGGAGTAATAGATGCGACAACGGTTCACGATGATCTGCATGAACTGTCCATTCACCGGTCGGTGGCAGCAATCCCTTTTGGCGGAAGATACAGGATGATTGATTTTATCCTTTCCAATATGGTCAACTCTGGTATCCAGAGCGTGGCGATTTTTCCTAAATTCCAATATAGGTCGCTGATGGACCATTTAGGGTCAGGCAGGAACTGGGACCTTAATCGGAAAAGGGATGGACTATTTTTCTTCCCTGCGCCTAACCTGGATAAACATTATACAGGAATCGGGACGCTCGACCACTTTGCTGACAACATTGACTTTTTTGAAAGAAGCACCCAGGAGTATGCGTTGATTGCTAATTCCTATACGGTATTCAATATGGATTTCCAGCCGCTGCTAGATTGGCATATCAAGTCAGGCTGTGATATCACGGAGGTCCAGAAGGAAGGTAAATCATTAGGCATATATCTTGTTAAAAAGACATTATTAATGGATTTGATTACGACGCGCAATGAAACTGGCTACTCGAATATGAGGGATGTCGCGACTGACCTGGATAGCCAGTTCCATCTCTGTTATTACAATTTTGAAGGGTATGCTTCTATGGTTGATACAATTGGAAACTATTTCAGGACCAGTATGGACCTGATGAAGCCCGAAGTCTGGAAGGAGCTGTTTCCGAAGGATAGGCCGATTCTGACTAAGGTGAAAGATGAGCCGCCTACCCGATATGACGTTGATGCGTCCGTAAGAAACTCGATGGTTGCCAATGGCGGAATGATTGAAGGCACGGTCGAGAACAGCATCATTGCCCGCGGTGTGAAAATCGGCAAAGGTACCGTCATCCGCAACTGCATCATCATGCAGAAGACACAGATTAAGGAGAATTGTCTATTGGATTCCGTGATTGTCGATAAGGATGCAAGAATTGAAGCAGGAACAGTGATTACAGCGCCAGCAGACTCACCGGCTGTTATCCGCAAGGGATCGGTCCAGGGAGTGGGGAGCCAGTCGTGAAGGTGTTATTTGCCGTATCGGAATGCGTCCCGTTCATCAAGTCAGGCGGACTGGCGGATGTAGCGGGCTCGCTTCCAAAGGAATTGAATAAGCTTGGAGCGGATGTCAGAGTCATTTTACCGAAGTACGGATTAATACCTGAGAAATTCCGCTCTGAAATGAAGAAAGTGAAAGAGTATAATGTGCAATTAGGCTGGCGCTCGCAATATTGTGGCATTGAAACTCTTGAGAATGACGGCGTGACTTTCTATTTTGTTGATAATGAGTATTACTTCAAGCGCGATAGCCTATACGGGCATTATGATGATGGAGAACGGTTCGCTTTCTTCAACAGGACTGTTCTTGAGTTCATCGCAGAAATTGAGTTTTACCCTGATGTCATTCATTGCCATGACTGGCATACAGGTATGATTCCATTTTTACTCAGGACAGAATACTATAAGCGGCCAGGATACGGATTGATCCGGTCCGTGTTCACGATTCATAATCTGCAGTTCCAGGGAATCTTCCCTCCAGAAGTGCTTGGTGACCTGCTTCATATTGACAATCGTTACTTCAATGAAGAGCAGCTGGAGTTTTTCGGGAATGCCAATTTCATGAAAGCGGCTTTGATTGCTGCAGACCATATCACTACCGTCAGCCCCACTTACATGGAGGAAATCCAGACAGACTTTTATGGTGAAAAGCTGGATGGCATCCTGCGGAAAAGAAGCGAGAATCTATCGGGAATCCTGAATGGGATTGATCACGATTTATATGACCCTGAAAAGTATCCTGGATTGGCTGCCAATTTCGAATTGGACTCACTTGAAAGAAGAGTAGAAAACAAGCTTCAGGTACAGCGTGATTTCGGTTTGCCGGAAAACGAAAATATCCCTGTTGGAGCAATGATTACGAGGCTGACGAAGCAGAAGGGTCTCGATTTGGTCAGGGGAGTTTTCCATGAAATCATGGCGACCGGAATGCAGCTTGTCGTGCTGGGAACAGGCGACCCTGAGTTTGAACAATTTTTCAGGGAAATGTCAGCGAGTTACCCTGAACAGTGTGGTGTATACATTGGCTTTGATGAGAATTTGGCCCATCAAGTCTACGCTGGCTCCGATCTGTTCCTGATGCCATCCCAGTTCGAGCCATGCGGGCTCAGCCAGATGATCGCGATGCGCTATGGATCCATTCCTGTTGTAAGAGAAACAGGCGGCCTGAACGATACTGTACAGCCTTACAATGAATTTAACGGTGAAGGCAATGGATTTTCCTTTGCAAACTTTAACGCCCATGACATGTTATTTACACTTGAACGGGCGCTGTCTTTTTACCATGAGCGCGAAAAATGGCTTAAGCTGACGAAAAATGCTATGGAGACAGACTACAGTTGGGCACAGTCTGCCAGACAATACAAAGAATTGTATTCCGATCTCATCTCAAGGAGTGAATCGCATGTTTTCTAGTGTTCCCAAGTTCAAAAATGCTTTCTTGAAAAAACTCGAGATGATGTTTGGAACCAGCTTTGAAGAAAGCACGAGCCGGGAGCAGTTCCAGACTCTCGGGCATATGATCAGGGAGCATGTGAGTTCTGATTGGATCAAAACAAACGAATTATATCGTGCTGGCGCGAAAAAGCAGGTTTATTACTTGTCGATCGAGTTCCTGCTGGGCCGGCTGCTTAGGCATAATTTGATTAATTTAGGCGTCGAAAAAGTGGTCTGTGAAGGGCTCAGGGACCTGGGCATCGAGCTGGATCAGCTGGAGGAAATCGAGGCGGATGCCGGGCTTGGCAATGGCGGTCTCGGCCGCCTTGCAGCCTGCTTCCTAGATTCCCTCGCTTCCCTTGATCTTCCTGGACATGGCTGTGGGATTCGCTATAAACACGGTCTATTCGAGCAAAAAATAGTCGATGGCTATCAGGTGGAGCTTCCTGAGCAATGGCTGAGACATGGCCATGTTTGGGAGGTGCGCAAGGCGGATGATGCGGTGGAGGTTCCGTTCTGGGGCGAAATCGAAAGCAGGATGGAAAATGGTCGGCTTGTTTTCAGGCATTTGAACGCCGAGACAATTATGGCTGTGCCTTACGATTTGCCTGTCATCGGCTACGAGACTCAGACAGTCAACACCTTGAGGCTGTGGAATGCCGAGCCATCCAGGTTCCCAGCAAATGCAGATATTTTTAAATACAAGAAGGATACCGAATCAGTTTCTGAATTTCTATATCCGGATGACACGCATGATGATGGGAAGATCCTTCGTCTTAAGCAGCAGTACTTCCTGGTCGCGTCCAGTTTGAAGGCGATTGTGAATTCTTTTAAAAAGAAGAATAAGAGTTTGCTAGAGTTTCATGACTATGTGAGCATCCATATTAATGACACGCACCCTGCGATTGCCGTTCCTGAACTGATGAGAATATTGATGGATGAGGAAGGCCTGGGCTGGGAGGATGCTTGGAATATCACCGTCCAGACGCTTTCCTATACGAACCATACGACGCTGGCTGAGGCACTGGAGAGATGGCCGATTCGAATCTTCAAGCCATTGCTGCCACGCATTTTCATGATTGTCGAGGAAATCAATGAGCGTTTCTGTAAGCAGGTTTGGGAGCAGTATCCTGGCGACTGGGGCAGGGTTGAAAGCATGGCGATCATCGCCCATGACGAAGTGCGCATGGCGCCGCTTGCCATTATTGGAAGCCACAGTGTCAATGGAGTTGCACAGCTTCACACTGAGATCCTGAAAAACCGCGAGATGAACCTTTTTTATCAGTTTTATCCTGAACGGTTTAACAACAAGACAAATGGGATCACCCACCGCCGCTGGCTGCTGAAGGCGAATCCTGGACTGTCAGGATTGATTACGGATGCCATTGGTCCTGACTGGGTTTCTTCTCCACAAAAGTTAGAGGCGTTAATGCGGTTTAAGGATGACTCCGGTTTCCTTGAAAAACTGCATGAAATAAAGCAGGGAAACAAGGAGCGTTTGGCAAAGCGGATTTTGGATAAAACGGGGATACAGGTTGATACGGAATCGATTTTTGACGTCCAGGTAAAAAGGCTTCACGCTTATAAGCGGCAATTGCTGAATGTCCTGCACATCATGCATCTGTATAATGCTTTGAAAAAGGATCCTGAAGCATTGTTATATCCGCGTACATTTATTTTCGGGGCAAAGGCATCTCCAGGTTACTATTTTGCCAAAAAGGTCATTAAGCTGATTAACAGCGTAGCAGACAAGGTGAATAATGACCCGGAAACGAATGGCAAGCTGAAGGTTGTTTTCCTTGAGAATTACCGAGTATCGCTTGCTGAAGAAATTTTCCCGGCAGCGGATATCAGTGAACAAATCTCAACCGCCAGCAAAGAAGCATCAGGCACAGGTAATATGAAGTTCATGATGAACGGAGCTATGACACTTGGAACACTCGATGGCGCCAATGTCGAAATCACCGATTTGGTCGGCAGGGAAAATATCTTCCTGTTCGGGTTGACGGCAGAAGAAGTGCTTGATTACCAGAATAATGGCGGCTACCATTCTCTTGAATATTATCACCATGATGAAAGGATCCGGGGAGTGGTCGACCAGCTGGTCAATGGATTCTTCCCGGATACAGAAAACCATTTTAACGAAATCTATGATACCTTGCTTGGCCATAACGACCAGTACTTCGTATTGAGGGACTTTGCTTCCTATGCAGAGGCACACCAGGATGTCAGCCGGAGTTATTTGGATCGAAACGCATGGCTGCAAAAGAGCCTGGTTAATATCGCAAAGTCAGGTTATTTCTCCAGTGACAGGACCATTATGGAATATGCGGACCAAATCTGGAAGATACAATCTGCTTTGAAAGTTTAAGAAGCTTCAGGCCAAATCTAAGACGATTTGGCCTTTTTGCTATGTCGGTGGATGAAAAGCTGAACGCGAGATGAGCATGAAGGCGGATCTAGTTGGCCGAGGTGGTGTTGCGATCCTAACAAAGGGACCCTAGAGAGGTTTTATTAGCATAAAGAGGACGCGGAATATAAATGACCAGTTAGAAAGATTCTATAAGCCCAAAAAATGGCTGAAGATGTGAAAAGGTCCTATAGAAAAGTTCTATAAGCCCAAAAAGCGGCTGAAGATGTGAAAAGGTCCTATAGAAAGCCCAAACGAGGCCGTGGAACCAAAAAGGTAAACAGAAAGCATTTCAATGCCTCAATAGGTGTGGGTGTTGGCATGGCCACTCTCTCTATAAGATCAACAAAGCTGTCCCAATTGTAATCAGTATTGCACCTGCAACTGTTGATTTTGTTGGTTTTTCTTTTAAAATGATGAAGCTTAAGATCATCGTTAACACTACGCTGAATTTATCAATCGGATTGACGATGCTCACTTTGCCGATTGCCAGTGCTGCAAAATAACATAACCATGAGAAGCCTGTTGCGGCACCTGATAGGATTAGGAATATGTAAGATTTCCTTGAGATTTTCTTAAGCTCCTTCACAGTTCCCTGGAAAAACACGATTCCCCACGCAAAAATAATGATTACGACTGTTCTGATAAATGTGGCTACATTTGAATCAACATCTTCAATCCCGATTTTTGCGAGGATATTGGTCAGGGCTGCAAATATTGCTGACATGATAGCGAGAAAAATATATGATTTGGTGTTGAAAACCTTTTTCCTCTGCTTTTTCTTCTTTTTGCCTTTTCCGATCAGCAAAAAAGTTCCAATAGATATAATGACACCACCAGCGACAACAGGCATGGTTGCAGGCTCCCTTAGTACTATGAAAGATAACACAATCGTCAATACGACACTGGCCTTATCAATCGGGACTACTTTGGATACATCCCCAATTTGGATCGCTTTAAAAAAGGCAAGCCAGGAAAGGCCGGTCGTCAATCCGGAAAGGACCAGGAAAATGAATGATTTCGTTGACACTGTGGTTATGTTTCCGGTTTGCCCAGTGATCACAACCATCAGGTAGGCCATGATTACAACGACTATCGTCCTGACGGCAGTTGCCAGGTTTGAATCGACATCCTCGATTCCGATTTTAGCGAGAATAGCAGTAAAGGAAGCAAAAAGCGCGGCCAGTAAGGCTAAAATGATACTCATCGTTTATCTCCATTTCTAATAAGGTACTCTTAGTTTGGGAATCTGCTGCAGGAATATTCTTGTCCAAAAATCGAACAATGTACATTTCCTGGGTACTGGGCATAGGATAGGTTGATAAAACCTGTGAAGGGAATGAGCTAATTGTATAACGTTCCATCCTATTCCTATCCATATTATGTTGATTCTTCAGCATATAACCAAAGATCGAGCCAAAATAGTCATCAGCAAGTACTTGAAGCGCTGCTTGCTGGAATAAAAGGGGAAGCTTCAGCAGTTGATTTTTACAGCCGTCTCGCGGAATCTGCGCCAAACCAGAGACATAAGAAAGCGATACTGAAGGCGTTGGAGGATAAACATATCCACTTAAGGCAATTTACAGATCTGTATGTCACTCTTACTGGCCAAAGGCCGCAGTACCATTTTGACCAGGTGAACTTCCATTCATATCGAGAAGGTTTGCAAAAGGCTTATGAAACAGAGGTAGAAGATTATCATGAATACCGAAACAGCTATTTGCTTACCCAAAACCTGCCAGTGGGCAATGTGTTTTTCCGGGCATTCGCTGATGAATTAGAGCATGCAACAAGGTTAGAATGTCTGCGGCAAGAGACAGGAAGTCGATTGCAGGATTATGGTAAAGAACCGTTTACCATTAATATTGAAGAGGCAACTACGCAAAACGAGACATTCCGTACTGCTTTATGGACGGGGAAGAACCTTCAGGTGACTGTAATGAGCATCGATGTTGGTGATGACATCGGCCTTGAAGTTCACGAAACCGGGGATCAATTCATCCGAGTAGAAGAGGGAGAAGCGCTCGTACAAATGGGAGATAGCAAAGATAATCTGGATTTTGAGTCTAGAGTTTCTGATGACTTTGCCATTTTAATTCCTGAAGGAAAATGGCATAATGTAACCAATATAGGCGATACAAAGCTTAAGGTATATGTTATTTATGCACCACCTGAGCATCCATTCGGAACTGTCCACGAAACAAAAGCAGATGCGATGGAAGCGGAGTAAATAGTGATAATGAGATTGGAGAAATTATCTCCAATCTTTTTTTGTTTTGACGTATAATACGGAGATTTTCTGGGCACTAATCGTGATAGTATGTATTCTTCTAAGAGGGTGTTTTTAGTTGAAAAAAGAAAATAAGAATTTGTTTATCGCAGGATTGATCCTGGGATTAGGGTTGTTGGGCGCGATAGATGGGATAGTGTTCCACCAGCTGCTGCAGTGGCATCATATGGTTCTTAGCGATAATATTCAGTTGGAGATTTTTACAGACGGCTTATTCACCGCATTGTTTTCTGCAAAGCTCCTCTGGGGCGGCGTGAAAATCTTTCAGGATGCGCGAAAGAACCAGCTCGGATCCAGCTGGAGAATCTTCCTTGGAGGGATATTCATTGGCGGCGGGGCGTTTAATCTCGTTGAAGGAATTGTAGATCATCATATCCTGCAAGTGCATCGGGTCAAACCATTGGCAGAAAATCCTTTAATGTACGATCTGGCATTTTTGGCGATTGGTGCTTTGTTAGTGGTTATTGGGTTTATGATCAAGCGGCTGGAACAGAATGCGTAAAGGCGAGGTGTAGAAATTGAAAAGGTTGAGCAGTTTTTTAGTCTTTTTCATACCGTTCATTTTGTTCTTTTTTTATTTTACGAGTAATAATGAACACAATCCTTCAAGTGCCAATGCATCAAAAAATCATATGGGGCATGGTCTTGTAGAGGTTCCAGAAGAATATCAAATTCCTACTGTTGATGTGAGCGTGACGCAAGATCCATCCGGTACGTGGCTATTGAAGGTAAAGGCAGAGAACTTCATGTTCACTCCTGAGAAGGTAGGGGAAGAAACGCCAAGCTATAATGAAGGACATGCCCACTTATACATCAATGGGAAAAAGATCAATCGGCTGTATGGAGAATACTACAACCTTGGTGACTTGAAGAAGGGGAAGAATGAAATAATGGTTACACTCAATTCCAATAATCACGGGATATTGGCTTATAGAGGGAAGCCAATCATTAGTAATGTAGTTGTGGAAAACGGAAAGTGAATGGAATGGTTTAACAAGCATCGCGCACCAATTATGTCGCTGGCCGAGCGTATTGGTGACCTTATTTTCGGAAATATTGGTATTTAGGTAACCAATCGGCCTTATTGGTGCCCTGATTTTCGGAAATGTTGATATTTAGGTAACCAATCGACTTTATTGGTGTACACATTTTCCAAAAACTTGCTATTATCGTCTCCAATCAGCTTTATTAGCACCTTTTTTTTACACAATATGACAATTTTTGTCACCTAAAGGCTTTATTAATGAACTTATCTTCCTTAATTTAGGATTTATGTTCACCAATACAATCTAGTTTTTGTTTGCTCTATATAATCCCTCCAAAAAACAACAGCCTCAGTTCGAAACAGTGAACTGAGGCTGCTTACTATTCCTTATTCTTCTTTTTATTATCATCAATATAACTGTCTCCCTCTTTATAAGGGATATCTCCAAGCTCGGACTCGATGCCGGCTTCGTCCAGCATTTCCTCGTAATCCTCTTCGGTGTCACTTTGGAATACTTGTCGGTCATCACCTTCAATGTCAGTTGCGCTGAAGGATTCATAGTCTTCCGTGAACCCTTTTTCTTTTTCATTATCAATGTAGAGCTTATTGTAGTCTTCATGATCTCCAGTAAGATCAGAAGGTGTTTCAGATGTACCGAACTCGGCTACATCATTGAAGCTGTTCCTGTTGTCGGTCATTTCTTCGTTTTGCCTGCGATCGAAGTCGGCTTCATGGGTATATTCAAGAACATCTTCTTCAGCTGGACGGTCATTTGAAAGAGTTTGTTCGGCAGAGTGCTCGACGCAATATAAAGTATAAGGTACTGCTTCAAGTCGCTCAAAAGGAATCTCTTTCCCGCATTCCGCACATTTTCCGTATGTGCCATCCTCGATTGCCTTCAGGGCGCTGTCGACTTTTTCAATCTGTTCATCATGATGCTCGTCCATCGCTAAATTTTTGCTGCGCTCAAACAGTTCTGTTCCGCTGTCAGCCGGATGGTTATCGTAGGAAGACAGTTCTCCTGTCGCTTCACGCTGGCTGCCATGCAGATAACCTTCCTCTTCATTGTTATCTATTTGTGAAATCAGCGTTTCTTTTTCATCTATAAGCGTTTGCTTTAGTTGGTTAAGCTGGTCATTTGTCAGCATATTTACACATCCTTAGTTTTGATTCGTGGTCATACGTACTAAATACCCGCTCGTGATTTTAAGAAACATAGAAAAAGCTTCCGCCAAAGGCAGAAGCTTCTCAATTGTAACTATATTAAACTGATGAAAATTCCTACAGATAAAAGTAAGCCGAAAATGGTGTTTGTCTTCGCTGTTGCTGCCATGGCCGGCATCATTTGTAACGGATTTGATTTCCCAATGAAGCCTTTCGTTGCTTTTACAGCCTTAGGAATGCTAAGAGCGACAATCGCCAGCCAAGGTGAAACGACACCAGCAATGATTAAGCCGATTACCCACACGTAGGATACAATGAACATTCCTGCGAGCAGCCTGATGGCACCTTTTCGTCCAAGCAGGATCGCCAGTGTTTTCCGGCCAAATTCCTTGTCGCCATCAAGGTCACGAATATTATTCGCAAGCAAAATCGCGCCGACAAGCAAAAAGCTAGGAAAAGAAACAAGTACACTAGTAGGAGTTACCGTTCCAGTCTGGATGTAAAAGGAAATCAGGATGATCAACACGCCCATGAAAAATCCTGCGACAAGCTCCCCGAAAGGAGTGTAGGCAATCGGCAATGGACCGCCTGTATAAAGATAACCAGCAGCCAGGGAAACGACACCGACAGCAGCGACCCACCAGCTGGTACTCATGCAAATATAAACGCCAAGAAGGACTGAAATTCCATAAAGGCCAAACGCCAGATTCAAGACCGTTTTAGGCTTAATGCCATGGCGGACGATCGCTCCGCCGATCCCAACGGAATTTTCATTATCAAGCCCACGTTTAAAATCATAATACTCATTGAACATATTCGTTGCTGCCTGGATTAGCAGGCTTGCTATTAACATCGCGAGGAACATTCCCCAATGGATTCCACCGCTGTATTCTATCGCTAAAGCAGTCCCCAAAAGGACAGGGGCAAATGCGGCAGTCAAAGTGTGCGGCCGTGTAAGCTGCCACCAGACTCTCCAGTCTGCGCCATTGACTGCTGGTGAAGAACTAGGCTGTAGCTGTGGTTGCATAACTAATTCTCTCCCTTATATATCAATCTATCAAACCTTTATATTTTATCTAAAAGAACCAAAATTGTCAAAAAGACCTTTCATATCTAGGCTAAATTACCTTACAATTAATAGTGTAGATATTCACATATACACTGTCAATTAGTATTTTCACGTATAATGAGGATGGATTTTCCAGATTGTCTCAGCTGTTTGCGTGTAATATATAATAAGGATGATAACAGGTGAGGAAAGCCCGCCATTATTGACATCGTGATGTATGAGGTGTATCTTAAAATAAGCTTTAAAACGTGTAATAACAGATGAGAGGCTGTTATTGGGGGGATATTTTTGGTTGCCATTCAGGAAACGGAACTTAGACAGGGAATTCTTGATGCGATTGAGCGGGCCAAAGGACAATCTCAGTCGGTTTTGGTCAGCGAGGTCCATAAAATAGATCGTATAGATCCTTTTTATTTTTTTGCTTCAGGCAGGGAAAAGTTTTTTGGAGAACGCTTTTTCTGGAAGGATCCTGAAGGGGAACACTTCCTAGCTGGATTGGGTATATGTGGACAAATACAGTCGGATCAGGGAGCTGACCGCTTTTTTCATGTTGAAAAAGAGTGGAAGCGCTTCATGGATACAGCACTGGTGTTTAATAAATACAATGTAAATGGGACAGGGCCATCTATGTTTGGCGGATTTGCCTTTGATCCACTGAAGAAGAAAACAGGCTTATGGTCCAAATTTTCGGAAGCTCTTTTCCACATTCCGAAATATATGCTGACTATTGTCAAGGGAGAGGCATACTTTACAACCAATGTAGTCTGCACCCAGCACGACGATATGTCACTATTTGATAAAGTCACAAGGGAGAGGGAAGAGATTCTTTCGAAGGCTGGACAGAAACCAGCGCTAGCCAGGCTTGATCTTAAGGATATTATTGAAATTGATCCTGAGGCATGGAAGCGGACAGTAACTGATGTTGTAGCCGGTTTTGAAAATAGCGAACTGAAGAAAGTCGTGCTTGCGAGGGAGTTGCGTCTTCACTTTACAGATGAAGTTCAGTCAGAAAGTGTCCTGGCGAATCTACTTGAGAATCAGCAAAAAAGCTTTACATTTGCCTTCGAATCAAATGGTGATTGCTTTATCGGAGCTTCTCCTGAACGGTTGGTCAAGAAGGATGGAGCAAGTCTGTTTTCAGCCTGTCTAGCCGGTTCGATCGCCAGGGGCAGCACTCCTGAAGAAGATGAAAGTCTCGGCGAGGAGCTTTTAACAGACGAGAAAAACTTGATTGAGCATCAATATGTGGTGGATATGATCAAGGGAGCAATGGAAGAAACCTGTGATGAGGTGATTCTTCCTGAAGAGCCTGTATTAATGAAAATGAAATATATTCAGCATTTGTATACACCTGTAATCGGGAAGAACCGGGAAGGTACATCACTGCTTCATTTAGTGGACAGACTTCACCCGACTCCTGCACTGGGCGGATTGCCGAAGCAGGCAGCAATCGTGAAAATCAGGGAAATTGAACAACTTGATAGAGGCCTTTATGCAGCACCTGTTGGCTGGATGGATTATCAGGGAAATGGTGAATTTGCCGTAGCGATTCGCTCAGGACTGATTCAGGGAAATGAGGCATCGCTATTTGCAGGCTGCGGCATTGTGGCAGATTCAAATGCCGAAAGCGAATATAAAGAGACTAGCATCAAGTTCCGGCCGATGCTTAATGCACTTGGAGGAAAGAATACATGAGCCACCAGGAAGATTTAACAGCTTATATCGCAGCATTCGTTGCGGAATTATCCAAAACAGGAGTGAAGGATGTTGTCATCAGTCCTGGTTCGAGGTCAACGCCCATGGCACTCGTTATGGCTGAGCACCCAGACCTGCGCATCCATATCCAGGTCGATGAACGATCTGCTTCATTCTTCGCCCTTGGTATTGCGAAGGCGACTCGAAAGCCTGTCGCTTTGCTTTGTACCTCGGGAACAGCTGCGGCGAACTATTATCCAGCAGTGATTGAGGCCAGTATTTCCAGGATTCCATTGATTGTCCTGACAGCAGACCGGCCGCATGAATTGCGTGATGTCGGTGCACCGCAGGCGATTGACCAGATCCACCTATACGGCAAGAATGTAAAATGGTTTGTCGAAATGGCACCGCCGGAAAATACGGAGGATATGATTCGCTATGCCCGGACAGTTTGTGGAAGGGCAGCGGCTACTGCTGCAAGCTATCCACAGGGACCTGTCCATTTGAACTTTCCATTCAGGGAACCGTTAATTCCGATTATGGATGAAAATATGTTCGAGCTGCCTGAGCGCGTTGGCGGTTATGTGGAAATCGAGACAGGTCACCTCAGTTTATCTGATCAAACGTTTGCAGCAATCAGTGAGGATATCGCTTCATATACAAAGGGCATTATTGTCTGCGGACAGCTCGACAATAGTGAATTTACAGATGAAGTCATTGCCCTTGCTGATAAATTACAATTCCCGATCATTGCTGATCCACTGTCACAGTTGCGAAGTGGGAATCATGATGATCATCACATTATTGATGCATATGATGCATTTTTAAGGAATGAAGATGCGAAGGAAGCGTTGAAGCCGGATGTCATCATCAGGTTTGGAGCAATGCCGATTTCAAAGGCCCTGACTATTTTTATAAAAGAAAATCGGACTGCCCGACAATTCGTTGTCGACAGCGGTGCAGGTTGGCGCGAACCTACGATGTCAGCTTCTGAAATGTTATATTGCGATGAAGCTTTGTTCTGTAAAAAAATTGGCGAGCCTGCTGCACCAGCAGGCAAGTCTGACTATCTGCAAAAATGGCTTACTACAAATGAATTGGCAAAAGAACAGTTATCTGCTATTTCTCAAGTTGAGGACTTAAGTGAAGGGAAGCTATTCCAACAGCTTACTGAAATGCTTCCGGAAAGCTCGACATTGTTTGTCGGCAACAGCATGCCAATCAGGGATCTTGATTCGTTCTTCCTATTAAATAAAAAGAATATCAAGGTAATGGCAAACAGAGGAGCAAACGGTATAGACGGTATCGTTTCTACCGCACTTGGTGTAGCCAGTGTATCGCAGCCATGCTACCTTGTATTGGGCGATCTGACATTCTATCATGATCTGAACGGCTTACTGGCTTCAAAATTATATAATATCGATATCAATATTTTGCTGATCAACAATAATGGCGGCGGAATCTTCTCGTTCCTGCCTCAGGCAAAGGAACCAAAGCATTTTGAAAAGCTTTTCGGTACACCTTTGGACCTGGATTTCAGCCATGTTGTCGAAATGTACAACGGGAAATATGATTTAATCAAAGATTGGGAGCAATTTTCAGAGACTTTTGCCAAAAACCAAGAGGTTGGTGGCTTAAAAGTGATGGAAATCAGGACAACAAGGGATTCCAACCTGAAGGAACATCGAGATTTGTGGAATTCTGTTTCCCGGGAAATAACTACAATGCTAAAAGGTGACACAAAATGAAGAACCTGATCAATGGCGTACGATATAATGTCGAGCAATGCGGCAATGGTTTTCCTCTTTTGTTGCTTCATGGTTTTACAGGGGCGGCTTCTACTTGGAAGCCGTTTTGTCCTATCTGGGGAAAACATTCAACGCTCTTGATGGTCGACCTGATTGGGCACGGAGAGACCGAATCGCCAGGCGATATGGCGCGATATGACATCAAGAAAGCAGCATATGACTTGAAGGTTCTTTTAGACCAGCTGGGGATTGAGAAAACCGATATGCTTGGGTATTCTATGGGTGGCCGTACAGCTATCACATTTGCAAGTATGTATCCCGAGAGAATTAGGAAACTGGTCCTTGAGAGCACTACACCCGGCCTCGAGAATCCTGCAGACCGGGAAGCTCGAGTCCAGCTGGATCACAAGCTGTCTATGAAGATTGAATCAGAAGGACTTGAAAAATTCATTGATTTTTGGGAATCAATTCCGCTTTTTCAATCACAGTTGAATCTTCCGAAAGAAATAAGGGAACAAATAAGGAGTCAAAGACTCAGGAACAACCCTGTCGGACTTGCCAACAGCCTGAGGGGGATGGGGACAGGTGCGCAGCCTTCATGGTGGGACAAACTAACGACTTTCGATTTCGAGACTCTCTTGATTACAGGAGATCTCGATGATAAGTTCTGTAAAATAGCTGCTGACATGGCTTCAAAGCTTCCAAATGCGACACATTTGTCGATAATTGATTGCGGACATGCAATTCATGTGGAAGAACGTGAAAAATTTGGTACAATAGTAAGTGAGTTTTTGTCGAATACATAATAGGAGGTTGTCTAAATGACAGTTGAATGGGTTTCAGAACGCAAGTATGAAGATATTTTGTATGAAACATATAATGGCATTGCCAGAATTACCATCAACCGCCCGGAAGTGCGTAATGCTTTCCGTCCAAAAACGGTTATGGAAATGATCGATGCTTTCGCTTATGCACGTGATGATTCAAGCGTTGGCGTAATCGTGCTTACTGGTGCTGGAGACGATGCATTCTGCTCCGGTGGAGACCAGAGAGTCCGCGGACATGGCGGTTACGTTGGTGAGGATGAGATCCCTCGCTTGAATGTCCTTGACCTTCAGCGTTTGATCCGTGTAATTCCTAAACCAGTTATCGCTCAGGTAAAAGGTTATGCAATCGGCGGAGGCCATGTGCTTCATGTCGTTTGTGACCTGACAATCGCGGCTGATAATGCAATCTTCGGCCAGACTGGACCGAAAGTCGGAAGCTTTGATGCTGGTTACGGTTCAGGCTACCTTGCTAGAATCGTCGGCCACAAAAAGGCTCGCGAAATCTGGTTCTTATGCCGTCAGTACAATGCCCAGGAAGCCTTGGACATGGGCCTTGTCAACACAGTTGTGCCTCTTGATCAGGTTGAAGAGGAAACACTCAAGTGGTGTGAGGAAATCCTTGAGAAGAGCCCAACAGCACTTCGTTTCTTGAAAGCTGCAATGAATGCAGACACTGATGGACTTGCTGGACTTCAGCAGATGGCTGGGGACGCAACTTTGCTGTACTACACAACCGAAGAAGCGAAAGAAGGCCGCGATGCGTTCAAGGAAAAGCGCAAGCCGGACTTTGGACAGTTCCCAAGATTCCCTTGATTTTATAGTTTACAAACAGCTTGATGGACATCCATCAAGCTGTTTTAGTATGTAGAGAAGAGGTGACATCCATGACTGAAACCATGCCAAACTGGCTGAAAAAGCGAGCAGAACTGTCTCCTGACCGCGAAGCACTGATTTTCAAAGGGAATACATATACGTTTAAACAAGTTTTTGAAAAGGCAAAATCCTATGCAGCGAAGCTTGGCGCACTCGGTCTGAATAGAGGGGAAACAGCAGCGGTGCTGTTTTCGAATCAGGCTGAACCTGTGTTTATTTTATACGCCTTGCAAATGGCTGGAATTAGGACGGTTATTTTGAACAATCGCCTTACATCCGAAGAGCTGTCATGGCAGCTTGGTGACAGTGAAGCAAAAGTACTTTTATATGAGACCTGCTTTAATGATAAAGTGTCAGAGATTAATTCTGACATAAGAAAAATTAGTACAGATGAATGGAACCAGATGCAGGAAAAGACTGTCTTTATTCTCGAAGAGTACAATTTGGACGAAATAACGACGATCATGTATACATCAGGCACGACCGGCAATCCGAAGGGTGTCATGCAAACATATGGCAACCATTGGTGGAGCGCAAACGCTTCAGCACTCAATCTTGGATTATATGAACACGATAAATGGCTTTGCACTGTGCCTATTTTCCATATTAGCGGCTACTCTATTTTGATGAGGAGTCAAATATACGGAATGCCAGTTATTCTCCATTCATCTTTTGAAGAAAAAAAGGTAATTGAGGATATTCAGCGATACAAAATAACCATCATGTCAGTTGTCAGCACAATGTTGCGACGGCTCCTAGATGAGCTAGGTACGGAAAGATTGCCGGATTCTTTCCGCTGCATGCTGCTAGGCGGCGGGCCTGCTCCGCTGCCTTTGTTGGAATCCTGCATCGATAAAGAAATACCTGTGTTCCAGACATATGGAATGACGGAAACATCATCACAATTTGCGACCTTGTCACCGGAATACAGCATTGAACGACTCGGTTCAGCTGGAAAAGCATTATTCCCCAACCAGATCCGGATTGTTGATAGTTATGGCCAGGATGTTCCTTCAGGTGCTGAGGGAGAGATTGTAGTCAAAGGGCCGAACGTGACCATCGGGTATTTGAACCGCCCTGGTGAAACTGCTGATAAAATTCGTGAAAAATGGCTTCATACAGGTGATATTGGCTATATGGACCGCGATGGGTTTCTTTTTGTCCTTGACCGCCGTTCTGATTTAATCATTTCAGGCGGTGAAAATATCTATCCTGCGGAAATCGAAGGCGTGCTGCTTTCCCATCCCGCGGTTTCCGATGCAGGAGTGATTGGCGCACCAGATGAAAAGTGGCAACAGGTGCCAGTGGCTTTTATTGTAAAAAGCGATCCTGGCGTATCAAAAGGCGCGTTGCTGGCTCTTTGCGAAGAGAAACTCGCAAAATACAAGATTCCGAAAAGAATATACTTTGTTGACAGCCTGCCAAGGAATGCCGCGAAGAAATTATTAAGACGCAAACTGCGCGAGTGGCTTGAAGCGGAGGGGGATGGCATTGGACATTAAAGGTGTTAAACTATCAATCGTCAAAATGCCATTGAAAAACCCGTTCACCACCCATTTAGGTTCAGTGACAGAGAGAGAAGCGATTATAGTTGAGGTTGAGGACCGTAATGGTTTTATTGGCTACGGTGAAGGTGTCGCCTTTTCATCTCCATGGTACACAGAGGAAACTGTTAAGACTTCATACCATATGCTTAAGGAATATTTGATTCCTCTTTTGAAAAAGAAGGGAATTAGCCGCCCTGATCAAGCTTTCGACTTGTTCAGTTCCGTGCGCAGAAACCATATGGCAAAGGCTGCGCTCGAAACAGCACTTTGGGATTTGCAGGCGAAGAAAGAGGGTGTCCCGTTATCCAAGCTGATAGGCGGAACCACGGAAGCCATCCCTGCAGGTGTGGTGGTAGGTAACCCGAATTTAGCGGAGGCACTCAAACAAATTGAGAGCTATCTTGAGCAGGGATTCAAGCGAGTAAAAGTAAAAATCAGTCCGGAAGATGATTTACATTATATCTCTGAAATTCGTAAGCATTTCCCTGACCTTCCGTTAATGGCGGATGCCAACTCGGCATACTCTTTGGACGATGTGGGTCGATTAAAAGCACTAGATCAATTCGGCCTGTTGATGATCGAGCAGCCTCTCGGATATGATGACATCATTGACCATGCCAAACTGCAATCTCAAATAGAGACGCCTATATGCCTTGATGAAAGCATCGTCACTTTTGAAGACGCAAGGAAAGCAATCGAGCTCGGCAGCTGCAAAGTAATCAATATTAAAATTGGACGAGTGGGCGGCATAGGCGAAGCAAAGCGAATACACGACTTTTGTGTTTCTAAAGGAATCCCAGTCTGGGCTGGCGGGATGATTGAATTTGGGATCTCAAGAGCACACAATATCGCTCTCGCATCGCTTCAGGGATTCACAATACCAGGCGATATCTCCGGGTCTAACCGCTATTGGGAAGAAGACATAATCCAGCCGGAAATTTCGGTTCAAAATGGTATGATCAAAATACCAGAACGCCCAGGAATCGGCTTTGAATTGAATAAAAAGCGCATGAAGGAAGTTACTATTTTTGAAGAACGTTTTGATTTTTAGAGTAGAGGAGCACTGCTAAGGCCGTGCTTTTGTTTGTCTTAAAACTGGAAAAAATCAGCGATAATTTCCAGTTCGCTATAAAAAGTAGATCTTCGCTATAAAAATTAAAAAGTCGCTATAAAAAAGAAATTTCCGCTATAAAAAGTAGATTTCCGCTATAAAAATGAAGTTTTCGCTATAAAAAGTATTCGAGGTCTTTTTCGTAAGAATGTGATTGATCTAAATAGGCATACTTCGTGGTTAGGTGAATTATTAGTTAGAATTTCGTTTTGAAATGAGCCAAATTCTAATGAAAATGATGATCCAAAAGAACTATTTTACAATAGTGTGATTTGAATCACTTAGTTTGTTGGTGTAATTTATTATAATCACTATGGGAATGAGGTAAACAAACCTCAACGAGAAGATATAGACATAGGGGAGTGTATATTATGCTAGATCAAAAAACAATTGAGATCATCAAATCTACAGTGCCGGTTCTTGAAGTTCACGGTGAACAAATCACGACAGTATTCTATAAAACTATGTTTGAAAATCATCCAGAGCTTTTGAATATTTTTAACCATGCGAACCAGAAGCAAGGCAGACAGCAGAGAGCGTTGGCTGGAACTGTATATGCAGCTGCAAAATACATCGACAATCTTGAAGCAATCCTGCCGGTTGTAAACCAGATCGCTCATAAGCACCGCAGTCTTGGCATCTTGCCTGAGCATTATCCGATCGTTGGGAAGCACTTGCTGATCGCGATTAAGGAAGTCCTTGGCGATGCGGCTACAGATGAAATCATCAATGCCTGGGCAGATGCGTACGGTGTGATTGCGGACGCATTCATTTCGGTTGAAGAAGAAATGTATGATGCAGCAGCGAACCAAAAAGGCGGCTGGGATGGCTTCCGTCCATTTATTGTTGCGAACAAAGTCGAGGAAAGTGAAGTCATCACTTCTTTTTACCTGAAGCCAGTTGATGGAAAAGAAATCGCTATTTTCAAGCCAGGACAGTATATCAGCATCAAGCTTGAAATCGAAGGAGAAGATTTCACTCATATCCGCCAGTACAGTTTGTCAGATGCACCTGGTAAAGACTACTACCGGATCAGTGTTAAAAAGGAAGCTGGCATGGAGACTCCTGATGGCAAGGTATCCAACTATCTGCACAGCAGTGTAGAAGAAGGAGAAGTCCTGCAGATCAGCGCACCAGCAGGCGACTTCTTCCTGGATACAGAAAAGGACACGCCAGTTGTATTGATAAGCGGTGGTGTTGGGCTGACTCCAATGGTTAGCATGCTGAACACAGTAGCAGACCTTCAGCCGGAAAAAGAAGTGACCTTCATCCATGCAGCCCAAAACGGTAAAGTCCATGCACTTAAAAATGAAGTAGCTTCCACAGCGGCAAAAGCAAAGGTGAATTCAGTGGTATTCTACGATCAGCCAACTGAAGAAGACCGCGAGAACAGCAGCTTCGATGTAGAAGGTTATATTACGAAAGAATGGCTAAAAGAAAACGTGGATATTGCTCAATCTGACTTCTATTTCTGCGGCCCAGTACCTTTCATGAAAGCAATCAACGCAGCGTTAAAAGACCTTGGCGTCACAGAAGACAGAATTCACTTCGAATTCTTCGGACCAATGGCAAGCCTTGAAGTTTAATACTGCTAAGCTCCCTTCTTATTGGAGGGGGCTTTTTACTTTATTATCAAAAATGATATTGACTTCCTGGAAAATTCTGAATAAAATACTGATTAATATCTTTTTAAAAGCGATGATGAGAAAAAGTAAATTGTCCATGTTTTTTACAGAGAGCTTCGGCAGCTGAAAAGAAGCAAAAACAGGCATTTGAAAAATGGTCTCTGAGCTTCGTACTGAACATGCTTTGTGCATTAGTAGGATACGGCGAGATTTGGCACTCGTTATCAATGTCACAGTATAATAGCATGCTTTTTTGCTACGTACTTGATGAGGCAGATAGTGTGAACTATTTGCGAAATAAGGTGGTATCACGTGGGAATCCAGACCTCGTCCTTAACTAATGCAGTTAAGGGCGGGGTTTTTTTATTCTTTTAGGCTCTTTTCGCAAACTTTGGTGCATTTCACGTTCAAAAGTTTCAGATTCCATAAGGAGGTCATTAAAATGAGTATTTTAATCGGAGGAGCATGGGCTTATGCTAATGGATCTTTGCATCTAGGGCATATTTCGAGCCTGCTGCCGGGGGATATTTTAGCGAGGTATTATCGAATGAAAGGCGAAACAGTTTTGTATGTATCAGGCAGCGATTGCAATGGAACGCCGATTACAATAAGAGCGAAGCAAGAAGGCGTGTCACCAAAGGAAATCGCAGACAGATACCACCACGAGTTCACAAATAGTTTTTCGAGACTTGGGTTCTCTTATGACATCTACACAAGAACGGATACAGCACATCACCATAAAGTCGTCCAGGATATCTTTCTGAAGCTGCTTGATAAAGGGTTAATTTATAAAAAGGAAATTGAACAAACGTATTGTGAACAGGACCAGCAATTTTTGCCTGACCGATATGTTGAAGGAAATTGTCCGAAATGCGGGGCGAACGCTCGAGGTGATCAATGTGATTATTGCTCAAGCGTGCTGGAGCCGCTGGATTTACTGGAGAGAAAGTGCAAAATTTGTGGCAATCCGCCAACAACGAGGACAACAGAGCATTTTTACTTTGCGTTAAGCTCTTTTCAAAATGACCTGGAGATTTATACACAGAAAGCCGAAGAGAATCAGCTATGGAGAGAGAACGCCATTTCATTGACGAAGAGATACTTGCATGAAGGTTTGCAGGATCGGGCTGTTTCAAGGGATCTGCCTAATGGAGTAAGCGTGCCGGTAAAGGGTTATGAAGAGAAGAAAATTTATGTTTGGATTGAGGCGGTTTCGGGTTACTACTCAGCAAGCAAGCTCTGGGCTGAACAAGCCAACCAGGATGACGCGGCATTTTGGGATCCCGCTGCCAAGTCTTATTACGTTCACGGGAAAGATAACATCCCATTCCATTCGATTATTTGGCCAGGTATCCTTGAAGGACTTGGCATAGGAGCACCACCAACCCACATCGTCTCTAATGAATATCTCACATTGGAAAAGAAAAAACTGTCCACGAGCAGAAATTGGGCAGTTTGGATCCCGGATATCATAGAAAGGTACAACCCAGATTCAATCCGCTATTTCCTGATTATCAATGCACCGGAAAACCGGGATGCCGATTTTTCATGGAAGGAGTTCATCTACAGTCACAATAGTGAACTGCTGGGAGCATATGGGAACTTTGTGAATCGGACTTTGAAATTCATACAAAAATCATTTGGTGGCGTTCTTCCAGAAAAAGAGATTAACAAAGAAATAGTAGATAGAGTTAATCTTCTATACAAAGAAACAGGAAGAAATATTGAAGACACCAGTTTTAAAAAAGCAATGGAAAAAGTGTTTGAACTAGTAAGATATTCAAATAAATATTTTGATGACCAACAACCATGGAAGCAGATACACGAAGATGTTGAAGCATGCAAACAGACTCTCGCTGACTGTGTATATATCATCGGAAATCTGGCTAATATCCTGGTGCCATTCCTTCCCTTTTCAAGTGAAAAGGTTAAAGGGATGCTGCAAATAAAGGAGCATAGTTGGAATCCGTTATTAGTAAAGCCTCATATATTAACTAATATTGACCCATTATTTGAAAGGATTGACCCTGATAGAATCACACAAGAACTGGAAGAGTTGAAGAGGTGTGAAAGAATTTAATTGAATCTGCTTGTCGGGAAGTGTTCTGAATCAAAATTATTGTGAACTTTTTGCTTATCTAAGATCCGGGTAAACTCAGCATAAAGGGGGGAAACTTTTTATGCCATATGCCAAAATTGATGACTCTCTCTCACTTTACTATCATATAAAAGGTAACGGATTACCTGTTGTGTTTATTCATCCTTTTGTGATGGGGCACAATGTTTTTAAGCATCAGGAAGCGCTCTCCAATCGCTACAGGACGATCTTTTTTGACCTGCCCGGGCATGGCCGGAGCTCGAGGGGAAACAAGCCTTTAAGTATTGAGGGACTTGCAGAAGATTTAAAGGTATTGCTAGATGGGCTAGGTATTAGGAAAGCAGTGCTCTGCGGTTATTCATATGGCGGATTGGTTGCCCAGGAATTTGCACTGAAGTATCCTGAACGGTCAGAAGGGTTAATCTTGTCTGGCGGTTTTTCAAAAATTGATACTATTATCCCGAAGCTTATTATTAAGTTAGTGACATTCATGGTCAAATTCGGTCAGGTGTCTCTTGCTGCAAAGTGGCAGGCGAAGTTTCATAAATGTGATTACGAAGATGAAAAAGAGATATTTGAGTTAGCGCAGCGCTCTGATGCCGAACGTTCGTATGAGTATTGCCAAGCAGGACTTCATTATGATTCCAGCAGCCAGCTTCAAAAGCTGGATATGCCCATCCTCCTGATTTACGGTTCATTAGAAAAGCCGATGCATCGTTACCGCATTCCTTTTTTGAAAAAAGCTCCGCAGACACAAGTGGTGTATATAAAGAACGGAACCCATCAGCTGCCGCCCAGGTCTTATCAGGAATTCAATGCAATTATCGACACTTTTTTACGGGCACTCAATGATCACCAAAAGAAGGAAGCGGGACTGGGGTAGGTGGATATGATGAAATATTTTCTGTTGGTTGGACCAACACTTATGATTTTTATTGGACTTCAAGTGCTGGAGAGCGTCATAGCTACCTTTGTACTTTTTTATAGCTGGCTTCTTGCAGTCCCGTTGCTTGGCCGTGGAATTCAAAGAGAAAGATTCAAAGTGACAAGCAAGGCTGTGATGTTGGGTGTCGGGACCGGGCTGCTTTTTTTCCTGTTCATTTATGGAGGGTTAAGCTTGCTGAATATTTATCTGTTGGATATTGATCAACTGAGAGTGCTGCTTTGGGAGTGGGGTTTTTCCGGACGAGGTGAGATATGGCTCATGCTAGTCCTGCTGGTGGCTAATCCGATTCTGGAAGAAGTCTATTGGAGAGGGCATATCTATGAGCAGCTGAGAATGGAAGGGTCAGCGAAGTATGCAATTTTAATGACAGCAGCTTTTTATACTCTGTACCATTTGCTCTCGGTGATTCCAATTTTCGAAGGCTTTTACGGCATTATTGCTGCTGTGCCTGTTTTCATTGCGGGCTTATTTTGGGGGTATATCAGAGAGAAAACAGGGACGATAACAGCCGCAATAATCGGACATGTACTGAGTGACATGGGAATCATCTGTGTGTATTGGTTTATCATCAGATAATCATAAAAGACCGGGATTAACCCGGTCTTAATCATAAGATAAGAAATGTAAAAATCTTCACATCGAGAATGGTCAGCTCCAGCGCTTGTCGGGGCTGAACAAGGTGCTTGCGCTTTCTCATTAACTCAACGCTTCAAATGTTTTGCAGTCTGTTTCACGGCTGTTATCGGCTGTCTCGCCGACATGGCTGACAACATAGATTTTATCGGCACTGCAAAGATTGCCATCTTTCCAGTACTGGCAGTTATTCACTTCACATAATACATCTTTTGCCATCGGTGTACCACTCCTTTTTGGTTTGATACAACCTTAGGATGCAGCATACTGGCGTAGGCAATTCCCGCTAAATTCAGGAAGCAGAATTTTAAACAAAATGCCTCCCAAAAAGAGAGGCAAAAGTATTTATTCATTCAACGCTTTTCCAAGGGTAGCAATATTTTTTTCCATTAACGTGAAATAGGTTTCGTTAATTTTAATATCATCGTCGGTCAATACGGAAAGATTGTGGAGTGTCAGCGATTTTGCTCCGATTTCTTCCTGGACCATTTTTGCCAGCTTGGAATTAAAGTTTTGTTCGTTCAATACATATTTAATCTTTTCTTCTTTCGTATGTGAAATCAAATTTTGAAGCTCTTTTTGAGATGGCTCATTTGTCGTTGATTGGCCAGAAATACTGATCTGCTGGATTCCGTAACGCTCTTCCCAATAACTGAAGGCAGAATGTGATACAAGGATTTCCTTGCGCTTGGCTGAACCAATAACCTTTGAGAATTCCTTGTCAAGGTCCTTCAATTGCGCAGTCAGCTCTGTGTAATTCTGTTCGAAAGTATCTTTATGCTCAGGCATCTGTTCTGCTAATTGTTCTTTGATTGCAAGTGCCAACTCGTTTGCGTAAATCGGATCAAGCCAGACGTGAGGGTCGAAATCTCCGTGATCATGCCCATCTTCATCTGCATGCTCTTCATCAGCATGTTCTCCCTCGTCATGACCTTCTTCGTCATGACCTTCTTCGTCATGACCTTCTTCAGCCGAGCCGTCCTCGTTGTGAGCCTCATCTTGATGTTCGTCATTCTCATCAAGATGTAAAGACTCACCAACTGGTACCATTTTTACATCTTCATTTTTAAGTGTCTTGCGGGCTTTATCAACAAAACCTTCAAGGCCCAGGCCGATATAGAAAAATAAGTCTGCGTCTGCCAGTGCCATCATATCTTTTTGGGAGGGCTCGAATGTATGCTCATCTGCTCCCGGTGGATAAACGGTTTCAGCATTTACATAATCACCGCCAATTTGCTGTGCGAAAAACTGGAGTGGATACACAGTGGTATAGACTTGAAGCAGATTATCATTCTTTTTTTGATCAGCACCATCTTGCCCACAGCCGCTGAGAAAAGCGGCAATGACCATAAATAAGGATAAAATAAATGCGTTTTTTTTCATATGTGCCTCCTGTTAGTCAAAACGGACTCATTACGATTTATAAAATAAATTATATTTTTTATTAGTTTTCTTGTCATAAGCAATATATATTAATTCGTAATGGTTACGATTTACCTTCTGTATCATACAAAAGGATGGCGGCAAAATCAAGTAAAACATTTTGGTTCGTGTTCAGTTTACGGTATTCTATTAGAAAGAGAATTTTTAAAAGGAGAATGAAACGATGAGAATGCTTGATGAAATCCTTGATTTTAATGAGAAATTTGTAGCGGAAAAGAAATATGAAGAATTCACGACTACCAAGTTCCCGAATAAAAAGATGGTCATTTTAACTTGCATGGATACAAGGCTTGTTGAACTTTTGCCAAGAGCTTTAAATATCCGCAATGGTGATGTGAAAATTGTAAAGAATGCCGGTGCCCTAATCATGCACCCATTCGGAAGTATCATGAGAAGTCTGCTTGTAGCTGTTTACCAGCTGCAGGCGGAGGAAGTGGCAATCATTGGCCATTATGACTGCGGAATGAGCGGGATGAAGCCCGACATCATGATTGATGAGATGAAAAAACGCGGTGTTACAGATGATATGTTGGGAACATTGAATTATTCGGGAATAAACGTAGAGGAATGGCTTCACGGTTTCGACAATGTCAAGGACAGCGTTGCCCACAGTGTTGAAATCGTTAAAAACCATCCCTTGATGCCTAAGGATGTTCCGGTCCATGGACTAGTGATTGATCCTTCAACGGGAAGGCTTGATCAAGTAATCGATGGCTATGAAAAGTAAATTTAATGGTTATGGGCTTTAGCGTTTTTCTTTGATGGCCACTCTTCAGGTACCGGGTCCATGCCTCCTGGATGGAAAGGCTGGCACTTAAGGATGCGTACAATCGTCAGCCAACCGCCTTTGAAGGGACCGAATCTTTTAATCGCTTCAAGCCCGTAATGGGAGCATGTAGGGTAAAAACGGCATGTAGGGGGCTTTAATGGCGAAATCACAACCTGATAAAAACGAATGATGCCGATGAATGCTTTTTTTAACATGGTGTTCATCCCTTCTTTAAACTCTAAAAAGGAGCTGAGTCGCAGCTCCTTTTATTTATTTTCACCGTGAGATTTTGGTTCTTTAGAATCTGCATGGCTGTTATTGTTGTCAACCGGATCGACAGTATGTTTATACTGATAAGCCTTCGAAGTAGTGACTACGCTTAATATTAAAACAATGATAACGATAATGACTGAGATAATCAAAACGGTATACATAAAACGGCCTCCTTTGCTTCAAAATTATTGTAGCATGTTCTCTTCGGCGATAGGTAAAAAGTTGCTGTCAGCATGTTTTTTATATAGCTGGAAGGGGAATATAAACTATGACTAAAAGGGAGGATGAAATAACAATGGCACAAACAGATTTAATCCAAGCAGTTAACAAGCAAGTTGCAAACTGGACGGTACTTTACACGAAGCTTCATAATTATCATTGGTATGTAAAAGGGCGTCACTTCTTTACATTGCATGTGAAATTTGAAGAGCTTTATAACGAAGCAGCAACAATCATTGATGAATTCGCAGAAAGAATTCTCGCATTAGAAGGAAAACCTGTTGCAACGCTTAAAGAATATCTTGAATTATCCTCAATCGAAGAAGCATCAGGTTCAGAAAAAGAAGAGGACATGGTCAAACAACTGCATGATGACTTTGCCACAATCGTGGACGAGCTCCAGGAAGCAATTGAACTCGCAGAAAAGGCAGAAGATACAGCTACAGCGGATATGATGACAGAGGTAAAAATGAGCCTTCGCAAGCATATGTGGATGTTCAAGGCTTATCTAGGATAAAAAAAGCGGAAGCGCCTTGGTCAGCCCCGACAAGCGCTGGAGGGCCTGACAGTGAAGTCGTTCTTTGACTTCATTGGCAGGATCGAAGCGTCTCGAGGGGCTAGGCGCTGGAGCTGGACATTTCTTGAAGCGGAAAATATTTGCTTATCTAATTCTCTACAAAGGAAACTGGCCGGGAAATCGGCCAGTTTTTTTCAGTGTTATACGAACAAGACAAAAAGAAAAACCGGCCTGCAGCCGGTTTGTATGTATGGTTATTTACAAGGATTAGTGCACATTGCGGGAAGAATATGAATTGACAGACCGTGCACCGAAATCATCCTGGGCAAACTTTCCCTTCAAGCTCTCGATCAAGTAAAGGCCCATCAAATCATAAAGCTCCTGCTTATCAAGGTCCTGGATAATTTTCAACAAGTCCTCACGGCTCATTTCTTCAAGGAAGGCAAAAGCGAGCATATCGATATCCTCTTCATCACCGGTCAATTTATTGCGGTACAGTTCGTATAGCTCATCAATCAGTTTCATTAGATTTCACCTCTCCTTCTTAATCGTCCATAATTCCTTATACTTATTTAATACCCTCCATCGGAAAAAATATGCCTTGGGATTGAAGTATTTTCCTGTTGGGTTTGTTGATTTATCTATATCTATATTTGGTCTAATTTTAACATACAGACAACTTGAAGAGTAATTTGGAGGGCAGAAAAAATTATTTATTTTAAAGATATTCAGTATAAACGATTATAGACGCAGGGAACGATATCCATGAGGTGAGGCATATGCCAGAAGGCAAAAAAACATACTACATCAACATCAGTGATGGCGAGATTCAAAGCGTTTCAACTGCATCTCCATGGAATTTTAAAATTGAGGCAAATGACGAGGAAATCACCGCGTTGAGGGAAATATTCGATCAGAGCCATTCCACAGGCTGGCAGAATTTCATGAGGGCGCACGTTCCATATGTGCAATACCATTATGACCGTGAAAATGATGCGCTCGACAGACAACTGATCCAAACCTATGAAATGATTTATAAACTAGGCGATGAAGAAGCCAGGAACCATATTGAAAGCATGGGGATCCTCCCTGAAAAATAGAACAGCCGCAGACAGATGTCTGCGGTTTATTCATTGTCTAATTTTCTATATAATTAGATCATGTTTAGTAGCGGGGGAGAACTTTTATGGAAAAGTTTAAAGATATAAACGGCGGAGAGGTGACCTTATCCTTTCGGGAAAATGCCTTTGAAAAAAGTGCGCGCCATGTGCTGGTCATCTGTAAATATCAAGGAAAATGGCTTTTGACTCAACATAAAGCTAGAGGTCTTGAATTTCCTGGCGGCAAAGTGGAGAAAGGCGAAACCTTGGAAGATGCCGCCCGTCGTGAGGTCATGGAGGAGACCGGCGCTTTCCTAAGCAGGCTTGAGAGCATCGGAGAGTATCAGGTGAGTGATCAAGAGGGTTCATTTGTAAAAAGAATCTTTTTCGGTGAAGCAGAAAAAATACTGCCGCAGGACGATTATCTGGAAACAGGCGGCCCATTGCTAGTAAGTGGCGATATACTTGTGGAAAGAATGAGTGACGAGTACAGTTTTATCATGAAGGACGATGTGATCAAGCATAGTCTTGAATTTTTGCAAGAAAAGTTGTAAAAGTGGCTGATTGCCGCTTTTTTTTGTTTATGTGGGTAAATTGCATAGTAATTAACTGTTGTTTTTAACCCTGATTCTGATATATTGGCGAAAATCTGATTTTAATGGCGGAGTTCACAACTTTATTGGCGAAAATCTGATTTTATTGGCGGAGTTCACAACTTTATTGGCGAAAATCAATTTTTTTCGACCAAGTTCACTTTTGCCGGATATTTTTAGACAGTAAAGAAGCCGGATTATAATCCCGGCTTCGTTATTGATTGCTTTTAATCAGTTTCTTCTCAAGCAGTTCGACCAGCTGGTACATTACGGTTGCGAATACGGCGATGACCAGCAGTGACAGAAACACGAGCGTGAAATTGAAAACCTGGAAACCGTAGATAATCATATATCCGAGACCCCGGGCCGAAACGAGAAATTCCCCGACAATGACTCCTACCCAGCTCAGGCCGACATTCACTTTCAAAGTGGAAATGATGGTAGGAAAAGATGCTGGCAAGATTGCCTCCCGAAAGCACTGTGTCCTTGTTGCTCCGAATGTCTGCAGCACCTTCAGATAATTAGGGTCCACCTCTTTAAAAGCGGTATATACAACGATTGTCGTGATGATTACTGAGATAATTGCACCCATTGCAATAATCGAAGTCATATTGGTGCCTAGCGCAACAATCAATATCGGGCCAAGCGCAACCTTTGGCATGGAATTCAATATTACAAGGTATGGATCCAAAATCCTGGAAAGAAGCGGAGACCACCATAATATTGCTGCGAGTATTGTACCTGTGAGTGTACCGAGGATAAAACCAAGAACGGTTTCAGCCAATGTCACTCCAAGATTTACAGCTAGGGAACCATCCATCGTCTTCTCGATTAGCATGTTCCAAATTTTTGACGGTGAACTGAATAGGAGCGGGTCAATCCATCTTTGCTGGCTAGAGATTTCCCATAGGGCAAAAAAGGCAATGAAGATCAGCAATTGATAGATACGGACGATTTTTCTCTCGTGGCTTAACTTTTTAAGATACTCTTGATGGAGGAGTTCAGTTTTCTTCTGGCTCAATTGACTCCAACTCCTTCCATACTGTTTGGAACAGTTCAGTGTATAAAGGGTGGTTCCTGGCCTCGAAAGGACTTAAGTTCCTTAGCTCATCGGGAATGATAAAGGTTCTGTGCAGGCGTCCTGGTCTTGGTGAAAACAGGAAGATGCGGTCGCTCATTGCTATCGCCTCTCCGATATCATGTGTGACAAGAATCGCTGTTTTTCCAAAAGTCTTAAAGGTATTTGAAACCAGGTCCTCTAGTTTTAATTTCGTTTGATAGTCCAATGCGGAAAAAGGTTCGTCGAGCATGAGCAGCTTAGGTTCAGTTGCCAGTGTCCTTACCAGTGCCACACGCTGGCGCATTCCGCCGGAGAGCTGTTTTGGATAATGCTTTTCTACATTTTCCAAACCCATTTGCTTTAGCAGCGATAAAACCTCAGCCTTCTTGGTATCTTTCAAAGTTCCGCTAATCTTCAAGCCAAGAAAGATATTTTCCTCAATTGTTTTCCAAGGAAATAAATAATCCTGCTGCAGCATATATCCGGTTTGATTCGTAGCTTCCTTGACTGATTTCCCCTCCAGTTTTACCTGCCCATCGGTAGGCTCAATCAGCCCGGCGATGATCGAAAGCAGCGTTGTTTTGCCGCAGCCGCTCGGACCCAGGAAGGATACAAATTCACCTTCCTGGACATGAAGTGAAATATTGTTCAAAGCATTGACAGCAGTTGTTTGTGTGAAATAAGTGTGCTGGATCCCTGTTAATGTCAAAAAGTCCATTGGCTGCAACCTCCTGTTATTTCATGATTTCTTCTGCCACCTCTGTGTTGACTAAGGTGTCATGGCTGACTTCCTCAGGAAGTTCTCCTGCTTCATCCATGATGTCCTGCAGGTTTTTCCATTCCTCTTCATCTAGAATCGGGTCAGTTGCGAATGATCCCTGGCTCTTGTATCGATCAACAACCGTTTCGATCAGCGATAAATCTGTATCTTTAAAGAATGGCTGGATAACTTCCGCTGTTTCTTTGGCACTGTGTGATTCCACCCACTTCTGTGCCTTATGGACTGCGCGGGTGAATTTTTCGATTGTCTCCGGATTTTTCTTCATGTAGCTTTGTTTGGCCATAAATGTGGTATATGGTACATGACCAGACTCAGTTCCGAAAGAAGCGACGATATGGCCTATGCCTTCCAATTCAAACATGCTGGCCTGCGGCTCGAATAGCTGGACGTAGTCACCAGTTCCGGAAGCGAAGGCGTTGGGAATATTCGCGTAATCAATATTTTGGATCATCTCTAAATCTGCCTTTGGATCGATGCCGTGCTTCTTGAGGACGAATTCACCGACCATTTGCGGCATCCCGCCCGTACGCTGGCCGAGATAGGTCGCTCCTTTTAACTGATCCCATGAAAAATCATCAATTTTTTCTCTGGATACAAGGAAGGTGCCATCTGTTTGCGTAAGCTGGGCAAAGTTGATGACCGGGTCATTTGATCCCTGGGCATAAACATAGATGGACGTCTCAGAACCGACTAGGCCGATATCTGCTGCGTTCGAGAGTACGGCTGTCATGGTCTTGTCGCCGCCCCAGGTTGTCGTTAATTCAACTTTCAACCCTTCCTCCTCAAAAAAACCTTTTTCAAGGGCAACATATTGAGGAGCATAGAAGATTGAACGCGTTACCTCTGCAACTTTGACAGTCTGTACCTTGTCTTGACCGCAGGCTGCAAGAGGTATAATAAGTACAGCCACCATAAATAAAGCAAAACCGGCTTTGAACCATTTTTTCATCATGATGCCTCCTAAAAATCTGTATTAAATTGGGCTTACAGTATCGTATGAATTCCCTAAAAATGTGTGAATGCCCAGGAACCAAATTTAAAGAATTTCATATAAGAGAGGAGTGTTTACTTTGGAAAAAGACGGACGAATAATCTCAGCTAACAAATTTCCTTCCCCCAACCCGGCAGTCGAACTGCAAATGGTGACCTACTATGCAGGCGGACTGCGGGTCAAGGGACTTCTGGCCAGGCCGATTGATGAAAGCGGGACTGAAGGATTCCTGTATCTTCGCGGTGGGATCAAAAATGTAGGTAAGGTAAGGCCTGCACGTATTGCGCAATTTGCGTCTGAAGGCTTCACTGTTTTCGCTCCTTTTTACCGTGGGAATCAGGGAGGGGAAGGAGATGAGGACTTCGGCGGCGATGACCGAGTCGATGCATTTGCAGGATTCACGCTGCTGCAAACATTGCCATGGGTTGAAAGGACGCATGTCTTTGGATTTTCACGCGGCGGGTTGATGGCTTTGCTGACTGCGATAAAATTCCAGGAGACGGCGTCGGTCGTTACCTGGGGAGGGGTAACGGATATGTTTTTAACGTATGTAGAGAGAAAGGACTTGCGCAGGATGATGAAAAGGGTGATTGGCGGGTCGCCTAAAAAGGTGCCAAACCGCTATAAGTTCCGCACGCCTTTATACGATATCGAAAACCTGAAAGCACCGGTGCTGCTGATCCACGGCCGGAACGACCGCAATGTGTCGGTTGAACACTCCTATAGGATCGAGAAGCGGTTAAAAGAGTTGGACAAGCCTGTCGAAAGCTGGTATTTTGATGAATACACGCATTACTTTCCACCAGTAATGAACCGGAAAGTTGTGTCCGACTTAACGAATTGGATGAAATCACAATAGCAACAATGATAAAATGAAAGAGATATTAATGATGAACAATAGAGGAGCGAGTACAATGGGGATGCCATTAGAGTTGAATACAATGATCGTGACGAAGGGCCGGGAAAAGAGGCTCGAAGACAACTTCTTCTCTTTGACAAAGGAAGGCTACAGGCTTTATCCAGTTGACATTCCACTTGAAGTCAAAAAGACAATTGAAGGTGACCTTACTGGAACAGGTGTCATCAAAAAAGTAGAATGGACAGAAAACACAACAACACTTACGTATCAGTTAATTTCCTTGAACTCAACCAACTAAGCAGGGCACATATTGTGCTCTGTTTTTTATTTTAAACTTCAACTTCAGACAAAATCCCAGGGCGGAAGCGAAAATATGTCCGAACCCGGTGCAAATTCAGACAAAATCACAGGTTGGAAGCGAAAATTTGTCCGAACTCCGGTCAACTTCGGACAAAATCACTGGTCTAAAGCGGAAATATGTCCGAACACTGGTCAACTTCGGACAAAATCACAGGCCGGAAGCTGAAACTTGTCCGAACTCCAGTCAACTTCGGACAAAATCTCAGGCCGGAAGCGGAAACTTGTCCGAACCCGGTGCAACTTCGGACAAAATCTCAGGCCGGAAGCGGAAATATGTCCGAACCCGGTGCAACTTCAGACAAAATCTCAGGCCGGAAGCGAAAATATGTCCGAACCCTGATCAACTTCAGACAAAATCCCAGGGCGGAAGCGAAAATATGTCCGAACCTGGTGCAACTTCAGACAAAATCTCAGGCCGGAAGGGAAAATATGTCCGAACCCTGTGCAACTTCAGACAAAATCCCAGGGCGGAAGCGGAAATATGTCCGAACCCGGTGCAACTTCAGACAAAATCCCAGGGCGGAAGCGAAAATATGTCCAAACCTGGTGCAACTTCGGACAAAATCTCAGGCCGGAAGCGAAAATATGTCCGAACCCGGTGCAACTTCAGCCAAAATCACAGGCCGGAAGCGAAAATATGTCCGAACCCAGTGCAACTTCGGACAAAATCCCAGGGCCGAAGCGGAAATTTGTCCGAACCCTGGTCAACTTCGGACAAAATCACTGGTCAAAAGCGAAAATATGTCCGAACTCCGGTCAACTTCAGCCAAAATCACGACCTCAAAGTGTATTTTTGTCCGAACCTGGTGCACCTTCAGACAAAATCTCAGGCCGGAAGCGAAAATATGTCCGAACCCAGTGCAACTTCGGACAAAATCCCAGGGCCGAAGCGGAAATTTGTCCGAACCCCGGTCAACTTCGGACAAAATCACTGGTCTAAAGCGGAAATATGTCCGAACACTGGTCAACTTCGGACAAAATCACAGGCCGGAAGCTGAAACTTGTCCGAACCCGGTGCAACTTCGGACAAAATCTCAGGCCGGAAGCGGAAATATGTCCGAACCCGGTGCAACTTCAGACAAAATCCCAGGGCGAAAGCGAAAATATGTCCGAACCCGGTGCAACTTCAGACAAAATCTCAGGCCGGAAGCGGAAACTTGTCCGAACCCAGTGCAACTTCAGACAAAATCCCAGGGCGGAAGCGGAAATTTTATCCTAATCCACGGCCTGTTCAAAAGAAGTAAGCAGTAAGTGGATGATTGATCCCAACCAATCCAAACAAAAGGCCATCTCCTCACCGGAGATGGCCTTCATCAATTTCCTTATTTAGCTGTCGGACCGCCTTTTTCTTCGATCACGGATGGTACGTTTGAGAACTTCTTAAAGTTTTCGCGGAACTTGCCTGCAAGTTCATTCGCTTTTGCGTAGTAGGCTTCTTTGTCGCTCCATGTCTTGACTGGCTGAAGGACGTCGTCAGGTACACCTGGTACGTGTGATGGGATATCCAAGCCGAAAATTTTGTCTTTGACAGTCTCGACGTTGTTCAGTTCGCCTTCAAGTGCTGCCTGGACCATTGCGCGAGTGTATGCAAGCTTCATGCGGCTTCCGGTGCCATACTCTCCGCCTGTCCATCCTGTGTTCACAAGGAATACCTTCGCGTTGTGTTCGTCGATTTTTTCACCGAGCATTTCCGCGTATCTTGTTGCTGCCAGCGGAAGGAAAGGTGAGCCGAAGCAAGTCGAGAACGTTGCTTGCGGTGAAGTGATGCCGCGCTCCGTACCTGCCAGCTTTGAAGTATATCCGCTCAAGAAATGGTACATTGCCTGTTCCTTTGTAAGCTTGGCGATTGGAGGCAGAACTCCGAAGGCATCGGCCGTAAGGAATACGATCGCGTTTGGATGTCCGGCAATGCTAGGGTCCACGATGTTTTCGATTGCCTGGATTGGATAAGCTGCACGTGTATTTTCAGTCAGGCTTCCGTCATCATAGTCCGCAATACGGGTTTCTTCATCGACAACGACATTTTCAAGTACAGAACCGAAACGGATTGCATCATAAATTTGCGGTTCTTTTTCCTTGGATAAGTTAATGCACTTAGCGTAGCATCCGCCCTCGATGTTGAAAACACCGTTAGCTGACCAGCCGTGCTCATCATCACCAATCAGGCGGCGATTGTTATCAGCTGATAAAGTTGTCTTTCCTGTTCCGGAAAGACCGAAGAACAATGCAACATCGCCCTCGCGTCCCACATTTGCGGAGCAGTGCATGGACAGGATGTCGTTTTCAGGCAGCAAATAGTTCATCACGGAGAATATCGATTTCTTCATTTCACCCGCATATTCTGTTCCGCCGATCAACACGACGCGCTGTTCAAAAGAAACAATGATGAATGTCTCGGAATTCGTTCCATCAACTTCAGGGTCCGCTTTGAAAGTTGGGGCAGAGATGACCGTAAATTCAGATTCATGACCAACAAGCTCTTCCTCAGTTGGTCGGATGAACAATTGGTGGGCGAAAAGGTTGTGCCACGCGTATTCATTGATTACCTGGATCGGAAGCTGGTATTTCTTATCAGCACCTGCAAATCCTTTGAATACAAAAACTTCCTCTTTTTCTTTAAGGAAATTCAATACCTTATTATATAGTTTTGTGAAAGATTCCTCGGAAATCGGCTGGTTGACGGAGCCCCAGTCAATTTTGTCCTTCACGGATTCTTCCTCGACAATGAATTTATCTTTAGGTGAACGGCCAGTATACTTACCAGTGGTTGCTCTTACAGCACCAGTGGAAGTCAGGAGCCCTTCGTTTCGGTTAAGGATTTTTTCAACAAGCTGGGGAACTGATAACTGTACCTTTACATTGCTTCCTTTTAATAATGCTGAAAGTTCATTTGATATTCCTACAACATTCATCGGAGAATACCTTCCTTTTTTATAGATTCAAAATTAAATATTAACCTCGAGAAATGTCCAGCGCCAGCGCCTAGCCCCTCGAGTCGCTTCGGTCCGCCCAATGAAGTCAAAGAACGACTTCACCGGTCGGCCCTCCAGCGCTTGTCGGGACTGAACAAGGCGCTTTTGCATTTCTTGAAAGTTTAATATTTTGTAAGTGTTTACATCTCGGTATTAGTATAACACATTGGTTTAATTAATCTATACTAATGACTCGAAAAATTACCTTGTACCTAACTTGCGTTATATAATTCTTTCTTTATATAGTCAAGCAAAAAGAAGCGATGTGAGGCCATTTCATTATACAAAAAAACTTTCAACAACAATCGACAATTTTACCGAGAAAATCATTGACATGCAATTGTAGTTTCGTTATGATTTGGTCTTGAACGGATACTCTCTTATCCCGAGCTGGTGGAGGGACAGGCCCAATGAAACCCAGCAACCTGCAGACGTGAAAAAACAGCTTTTGGAATGCTGCTATTTCCGGGCAAAGGTGCTAACCTGACGCAAGGGAACTGCCCTTGAACGATAAGAGCGAAAGGCGCGGATTTAAGCATAAACCTTTCCTCGAAATTGGAGAGGTTTTTTATATTGCTTTTCTCTGTCCAATTGCATGAAAATGCAACCGGACTGCCTTCTTTGGTGTCATTGCTCCCGTGGGTGAAAATTAGGAAAAAAAGAAATTCACCATGAATCAAAAACAAATTTTTCTAATAAAAACTCAGCGTTTATTTCATACTACATAGGGAATGAGTACCGTATCAACCGAGGTCTGTATTGGGACAGCCTCGATCAATTTTTATAAATGAGGGAGGAACTCAGATGTCAAACAAACGCCGTTTGTTCACTTCTGAATCAGTAACAGAAGGCCATCCGGATAAAATTTGCGATCAGATTTCTGACGCGATTTTGGATGCGATCCTTGCAAAAGATGCTAACGCACGTGTTGCTGCTGAAACATCAGTTACGACAGGCCTTGTACTAGTTGCAGGCGAAATCACTACATCTACATACGTAGATATTCCGAAAATCGTTCGTGAAACAATCAAGGAAATTGGCTACACTCGCGCTAAGTACGGTTTCGACTCTGAAACTTGTGCAGTTTTGACTTCAATCGACGAGCAGTCTGCTGACATCGCAATGGGTGTTGACCAGGCTCTTGAAGCGCGTGAAGGCCAAATGTCAGATGAGGAAATCGAAGCAATCGGAGCGGGAGACCAGGGCTTGATGTTCGGTTTTGCCTGCAACGAAACGAAGGAGCTTATGCCTCTCCCGATTTCATTGGCACACAAGATTTCACGCCGCCTGACTGAAGTGCGCAAGGAAGAGATCCTTCCATACCTTCGTCCTGACGGAAAAACTCAAGTAACAGTTGAATACGATGAGAACGACAAGCCTGTCCGTATCGATACAATCGTTATTTCAACTCAGCACCACCCGGAAGTTTCGCTCGAGCAAATCCAGCGCAATCTTAAAGAACATGTCATCAATCCTGTTGTACCAGCAGAATTGATCGACGAGAACACAAAATACTTCATCAACCCAACTGGCCGTTTCGTCATCGGCGGACCACAGGGTGATGCAGGTCTTACTGGCCGCAAGATCATCGTTGATACTTACGGCGGATATGCTCGCCACGGCGGCGGTGCATTCTCTGGTAAGGATCCTACAAAAGTTGACCGCTCAGCTGCATACGCTGCACGTTACGTTGCGAAGAACATCGTAGCTGCTGGCCTTGCTGAAAAAGTTGAAGTTCAGCTTGCTTACGCAATCGGCGTTGCTCGTCCGGTATCGATTTCCATCGATACATTTGGCACAGGCAAAGTGAGCGAAGATGTCTTGATCGACGTTGTTGAAAACAACTTCGACCTTCGCCCGGCTGGTATCATCAACATGCTTGACCTGCGCAAGCCAATCTACAAGCAGACAGCTGCTTATGGACACTTCGGCCGTTCAGACGTTGACCTTCCATGGGAGCGTACAGACAAGGCTGAGGTACTTCGCACTCAAGCTCAAGGAAAATAAAATCACAAAGGGAGTTGCATAGAAATATGTAACTCCCTTTATTATTTGCCGTCTAATCCAGGGAAGACGCAAAAATCCCTAAGGTTTGCGAATGGTCCAAAAGGTGTAAAATAGAGTATTACCTTAAATTTCCCACAGATTATACTGCAAAAACTTTGCGTTTAATGATAGTATTAGATGGTATGTTTTTAGGAAGTAAAATCATTGGAAAATAACAATAAATTTTTATCTGAAATGGAGAAGGTGAAGTACATAATGTGTGGCTTTATCGGTTGTGTACATGAAAATGCACAGGAATTCAGCAGCGATGACAAGCAGCTGTTTAAAAATATGAATGACATCATTACCCACCGTGGTCCCGATGATGATGGGTATTTCTATGATGAGCATATCCAGTTCGGCTTCCGCCGTCTGAGCATCATCGACCTTGAGGCTGGCCATCAGCCATTGACGTATGAAAATGAGCGCTACTGGATCATTTTCAACGGAGAAATCTACAACTATCTTGAGCTTCGTGAAGAGTTGATTGAAGAAGGGCTGACCTTCGAAACTCATTCGGACACTGAAGTCATCATTGCCCTATACAGCCACTATAAAGAGCAGGCTGTTGACAAGCTTCGCGGGATGTTCGGGTTTGTCATCTGGGATAAACAGGAGCAGATTCTTTACGGAGCGCGTGACCATTTCGGCATCAAGCCATTTTTCTACTTTGAAGATGAGAACCGTACATTCTTCGGGTCTGAAAAGAAGAGCATTTTGCTTGCGCTTGAGAATGATGTCCTCGATTACAAGGCATTACAGCACTATTTGACTTATCAATTTGTGCCAGAACCTAATACAATGTCCGAAGGCATTTACAAGCTTGAGCCAGGGCATTATTTTACAAAGAAAATCGGTTCGCCGATGGAAATCAAGCGTTACTGGAAAGCGAGCTTCTCGCCGATCCATAAATCTGAGGATGAATTCACGAAGGAGATCAGGGATGTCCTGTTCGAATCGGTGAAAATCCACATGCGCAGTGATGTACCAGTTGGTTCTTTCCTTTCTGGCGGAATTGATTCTTCGATCATCGCATCGATTGCGAAGCAGTATCATCCTTCAATCAAGACATTCTCTGTTGGGTTTGAACAAAATGGCTTCAGCGAGATTGATGTCGCGAAGGAAACGGCTGATAAACTCGGAGTTGAAAACATCAGCTATGTGATCAGTCCGCAGGAATATATGGATGAACTTCCGAAAATCATGTGGCATATGGATGACCCGCTTGCTGACCCGGCTGCTATACCTTTGTATTTCGTTGCCCGTGAAGCAAGGAAGCATGTAACGGTTGTGCTTTCCGGTGAAGGTGCGGATGAATTGTTCGGAGGCTATAACATTTACCGTGAGCCGCAGGACCTTGAAATGTTCAACAAGATTCCCCAGGTAGGGAAGTCGATGCTGAAGGGCATTTCGAAAATGATGCCAGAGGGCATGAAGGGCAAGAGCTTCATCGAACGCGGCGTGACGCCAATGGAAGAGCGTTACATTGGAAACGCGAAGATGTTCACTGAAAAAGAGAAGAGCGAGCTGCTCCACGTTTATAATGGACAGTACGATTACAGGGATATCACAAAGCCTCTTTATCGTGAGAGCAGAGGCTATGATCCGGTTGATACAATGCAATATATTGATATCCACACTTGGATGCGCGGGGACATTTTATTGAAGGCTGATAAAATGACGATGGCTCATTCTTTGGAGCTTCGCGTACCATTCCTTGATAAGATTGTTTTCGAAACAGCTTCAAAGATTCCTACAAGCTTGAAAACAGCTAACAACACAACCAAGTACATTTTGCGTAAAGCGGCTGAAGGCGTTGTACCTGATCACGTTCTTACACGCAAAAAGCTTGGCTTCCCGGTGCCAATCAGACACTGGCTGAAGAATGAAATGAATGACTGGGCAAAGAACATCATCAAGGAAAGCAACACAGAGCATCTTATCAATAAGTCTTACTTATTGAAGCTATTAGATGACCACTGCCAGAACAAGGCCGACAACAGCCGCAAAATCTGGACAGTGCTGATGTTCATGATGTGGCATGATGTTTATGTCGAAAAAAAATACTCCTTCCAGAAGGAGTATGAGGCTCAGAAAGTTTTACAATCTTAAAAATCAGGGAAGGTAGGTAACTGCTTGCCTTCCCATCTGCACCCAGGCTTCCACGAAGTCTTTCATGGGTGCTTTTTTATTTTTCTCACCTGTTAACGGGTCGTTGAAATAAACGGAATTTTCATCATAGCCGGTAACCAATACAGAATGCTCTTTTGTGGTAACTTTGACTTCTCCATTAGGGGTATACCATGTTTGGAAAAAGCTATCGTCCAATCTTTTATATTCAGTGTTCGTGATGATCCATACTGGCCGGTTATCTGATAAGTGGATTTTAAGTTCCTGGAATTCCGCGCCTGTAAGGTCCTTTATTTTCCCAGGAAGATATTGTTGTGCGAGTTCAGCAATCGGTTTGTGATAGACACCAAGACCTGGTTGAGTGTATGTGTACATATTCCCGACAAAGCCTTCGTTTGGATCGCCAAAATAGATTTTGCCATTATGAAGCCGATATTCAGCCGGGTTTTTCTTAACGATCCTGGCAAGTGTCAGCTTGTCCACTTGAACACCCCGGTACTGCAGGAGCATGGCGAGACTTGTGACTTCACATCCTCTTGGGAGCTCAGGCATCTGCCAGATGACCGGAGCATCCAGGAGAACCTGGTTTTTTATTGGGATGATTTCAGGTTTGTATTCTTCTATGATAGCAGCTACCTGTCGTGGCGCACTTGGTTCAGGCTCATCAAGCCATTCCTTGACCGACTGGACAGCCTTGGCGACATGTGAAGCCTGCAGGTTCTCGAGCAGGAAAGCACCGGCTACCGATGTAAAAACAAACAGGAACATCAAGATTGATTTCATCATGCTATTTTGATTTCGGATTAACAGAAAAAACAAGACTAGCAACGGTACAATAGCCGCAATTGATATATATAACATATCCACATCGATCACCTGCCCGTCCGCATATTTTAAAAATTGCAGGGTATAATATATAAATTAATATCGGACTGATGCGGGATTTGTTTAATCAATCATTGTTCATTGTTTTGTAGATTTTTATAATACTGGCCTTTCTCCGCATACTCCCTTGAGATTCGCTCCATGTCTTGGATGTCGTCTTCATTCAGCTCGCGGATGACCTTTGCTGGACGTCCGAATGCCAGTGTGTTCGGCGGAATTTTTTTGCCTTGAGGGACAAGGCTGCCGGCGCCAATGAAAGCACCTTCTCCGATTTCAGCCTGGTCGAGGATGATAGAGCCCATCCCAATCAAGGCTTTTTTTCGGATGATGCAGCTGTGGAGGACGACCTGGTGGCCAACAGTCACTTCATCTTCAAGAATCAAAGGGTTATTGGGGCTCTGATGGAGGACAGAGTTATCCTGTATATTCACTTTATTGCCGATAATGGTGGGAGCGACGTCGCCACGGATCGAGGTATTGAACCAGACGCTCGATTCCTCGCCGATTTCGACATCCCCGCTAATTGTTACATAATCTGCAATAAAAGCGGAATCTGCTATTTTAGGTGTCTTGCCTTTGTAAGGATAAATCATTTACTACACTCCTAAATAAAATAGTTTTTATCAGTGCTTTCATTTTTATTTTTCACTAATTATATATTATAGTTCTTTTAAAGAAAGAAAAAGTATTTGAGTGGGGGAATGGTCATGTGGAAATGGGAAGCTGACGGGGATGCTAAGGCTGTAATCGTGATGATTCATGGTGCACTCGAGCATCACAGGCGATACGGGTGGCTAATTGAAGCTTGGCGCTCATCCGGATTTCATGTCATAATGGGTGATTTGCCTGGACAGGGATTAACAACAAGAGCAAACCGTGGCCATATTGATTCATTTGATGAATACATTCTGGAAGTGAAAGAATGGGTTGAGGCAGCCTATGAATTTGACTTGCCAGTATTTTTGCTCGGCCATAGTATGGGTGGTCTAGTGGCAATTCGCATGCTGCAGGAGGAACGTGTCGAAATTGCCGGACTCATTTTGTCATCGCCATGTCTTGGTTTGGTCAATTATCCTTCGAAAATGCTGGATATGCTTTCACACGGCTTGAATGTCATTGTTCCGTCTTTCCGAATCGCTTCAGGTCTGTCAGTCGAGATGGCAACCAGGAATGAAGATGTGAGGGCGGTCGACGCGAATGACTCACTATACATTACGAAGGTTTCGGTTCGCTGGTACCGCGAGCTGGCAGCGGCAATGGAGCAAGCCTTTGAAAACATGGGGAAGGTCCAGGACGTTCCAACGCTCCTGCTGCAGGGCGGCGATGATCGGATTGTAGATAAACGTTCTGTCAAGGAATGGTTCAACAATGCTCCGCTCTCCGAAAAAAGATATAAAGAATGGCCGAAGTGCTATCATGAGGTGTTCAACGAACCTGAACGCGAAGAGGTTTTTGATTATGCGCATGATTTTGTCATCAGCCAGCTGAAGGCAATCGGTTATGTTTACTAGAAGGTGTTGTTTTACATGGAAAGGATGAAGGTGTATACATGTTAATCCCATCAATGCCAATCACTTTAATGTATCGTGTATACAAACAAGTTCTGCCTCAAGTACACAGGGAGCTGTCATACTGGAAAAGCAGAGCAGAGGAGATTCCGAACCCAGAGTTAAGGAAACAGGCCCTGGCCAGTATTGAGCATAAAACCTTCCATTGCGAAGGAGGCTCGATTTTGAGCCTGACTGCGAAAAAGAATTACAAAAAAGCGATCCGTTTCATAGTTGCTTACCAGACGATCAGCGATTACCTCGATAATCTTTGTGACCGCAGTACATCATTGGATCCAGCCGATTTCGCTGCGCTGCATGAATCAATGGCAGACGCTTTGAATTCGGACCGCCAATTGAAAAATTATTATCGGGAGCGGGAAGACCAGAATGACGGGGGATATCTCATTGAGCTGGTGACTGTCTGCCGGGAAATCCTGTCGGAGCTAGATCACTACCAGGATATCCAACAGCATTTGAGCGAGCTTTGTGATTATTATTGCGACTTGCAAATCCACAAGCATGTCGAGGTAAAAGACCGTGTCCCAAGGCTGCAAACATGGTTTGACGGCCACCGTGACAACATCCCCGAGATGGAGTGGTATGAATTCTCAGCGTGCACCGGCTCGACGCTCGGAATCTTTTGCCTCGTATCCTATGCGCTACGCGATGATTTTAAACCAGAATATGCCGATAGTATTCGCAACGGATATTTTCCTTACATACAAGGCCTCCACATCCTGCTCGATTATTTCATCGATCAGGAAGAAGACCGTGAAGGCGGCGATTTGAACTTCTGTTTTTATTATGAAAATGAAGAAGCTTTGTTTGAGCGTTTGCGCCACTTTGTACAGCATGCTGATCATCATACGGCCAAGCTTCCGCATCAAAGATTCCATAAACTGATCAACCGCGGCCTCTTAGGCGTTTACCTGTCCGATGAAAAAGTAAGACGCCAGGAGAAAATCAGAAAACTGGCCAGGGAAATGATCAAAACAGCCGGCCCCGTCAGCTACTTCTTTTATATCAATGGACGAGCTTATCGATCATTGCAAAGGTGGGTTCCTTCCGGAGTCGTGAGGGCGTTTATAAAATAGGGATGCAGCCAGGAATTTGATACCCTGGCTGTTTTTTTGCATGTTAAAATCCTTGCTTGAAATAATGATGGATGGAAAAGTGATTGTGATGTTCGCATAAAAGGAAGGTTTTCTGATTTATCGTCACATAAAAGGAGTTAATGTGCGGATAAAAGGAGGATTGCGTGAATTATCGTCACATTAAAGGCGTTAATGTGCGGATAAAAGGAGGATTGCGTGAATTATCGTCACATAAAAGGAGTTAATGTGCGGATAAAAGGAGGATTGCGTGAATTATCGTAACATTAAAGGCGTTAATGTGCGGATAAAAGGAGGATTGCGTGAATTATCGTAACATTAAAGGCGTTAATGTGCGGATAAAAGGAGGATTGCGTGAATTATCGTCACATAAAAGGAGTTAATGTGCGGATAAAAGGAGGATTACGTGATTTATCGTCACATAAAAAAGGCGACAATCTGGTTTTTGTTTTATAGTGAAATCCTACAATCATTCAGGCCAAGCTGCTTTGAACGAAAAAGCACATTACACTTCCAGCATAAAAAAAGCTCCCAATTCTGGGAACCTCTCTTATCTCTTCTCAATCGCAATAATAAATGGAGGATTGTTTTTCTGGTTAAGAAATTTATATTCCAATACATGTGCGATATTTTGATCCAGTGATTTTACATAACGCAATAGATACTCACGTTCAACCTTGCCTTCTGGGTGTCCGTGGTAGATCACAATTACGATGATGCCTTCTGGGGCCATGATTTCCAGCAGCTGGTCGATGGCCGAGATGGTTGTCTCGGGGACAGTAACGATGTCCTTATCACCACCGGGAAGATAACCTAGGTTGAAAACGGCGCCGGTTATTTTTCCGAAATGCAGCGGCGGGATGCATTCTGTGATGTTTTCATGTCCGGTATGGAACAGTGTGACCTGATCCTGCAAATCATGTTCGCGAAGCTTCGTTTTGCAGGACATGAGCGCTTCATCCTGAATATCGAAGCCGTAAATCCTGCCGGCAGGTCCGACCAGGTTGGCTAAAAATAAGGTGTCATGCCCGTTGCCGACTGTCGCATCGACAGCGATATCACCTGGCTTCACGGCTAATTCAAGAAGGTTCCTGGCAAATGGAAGAATCCGTTTAAGCTTCATTTTCAATCACCACTTTGTTCCCAGTATAAAATTTCCCCTGCCAGCTGTCGCGACGCTTCAATTCTTTATCAATCGCATTCAGTACTTCCCATTTATTGACGCTCCACATTGGCCCGACCATCAGCTCGATCGGTCCATCCCCGGTAATTCGGTGGATGACCATTTCAGGAGGCAGGATTTCCAGCTGGTCACAGACTAATTTTACATAGTCCTCAAAGCTAAGGAATTCAAGCAATCCTTTTTCATATTGTTTAACCATCGGGGTTCCCTTCAACAAATGAAGAAGATGGATTTTGATCCCCTGAACATCAAGCTTCGCGACTTCACGTGCTGTTTCCATCATCATTTCCGGAGTTTCCATCGGCAATCCGTTGATGATATGGGAGCAAACTCTGATGCCATGCTTACGAAGCTTGTCCACGCCTTCTTTGTATGTTTCATAATCATGGGCGCGATTGATTAAATTGGCGGTTTTTTCATGGACTGTCTGAAGTCCTAGTTCAACCCATAAATACGTTTGCTCGTTCAGCTCAGCCAAATATTCCACGACATCATCAGGAAGGCAGTCCGGTCTAGTTGCGATCGAAATCCCGACAACTCCTTCTTCGTTCAATACAGTTTCGTACTTCTCCCGCAGCACCTCGACTGGTGCGTGTGTATTGGTGAAAGCCTGGAAATAGGCCATGTATTTGCCATCTTTCCATTTAGAATGCATTTTTTCTTTTATCTTTGCGAACTGTGTGCCCAGATCTTCTACTCTGTCACCGGCGAAATCTCCTGAACCAGATGCACTGCAAAACGTACAGCCGCCATGGGCTACTGTGCCATCGCGGTTCGGGCAATCGAATCCGCCATCAAGTGCAACCTTGAAAACCTTATGGCCGAAATGGTTGCGCAAATGGTAATTCCAAGTATGGTACCGTTTATCGTCAGTAGCATAGTGAAAAGGGTTGGTCTGTTTCATGCCAGAAACCTCCTAAAGCCTGTCTGTCAAAAAAAATTAATAATAAAAATTGTACCATTTAGAAAACGTGAATCCAATTGCAAAAAGATTACAATATGTACCCAATATAATTGGCATCATTAAACATTGGCAAAATCGTGATAGGAAAATGTTTTGTGAACAAAATAAAGAAGAAGCAGACTTTGCTTCAGCATCAAATAAAGGAGGGGCTACAATTGGCTACACGTCAATCGGTTGACCAGTTACTTCAGCAATGTGAGGATGCAATCAATCTGGCCCAGGAGCAATACAAGGATGCGGCTACTCAGCAGCATTATAATGATGGGAATTTTACCAATGCACTGCAGTCGCTTGAGGACGCTTATAATGATCTTGCCAAGCTTTCCTTTAGCGCAAACTCCCAGCAGCGCGAACAACTGCACAGAATGAGGCTTCAATTGCAGCAAGTCCAAAACAATATGATTTTGCTTGATCATTAAACAGGAGGGGAAAATCTTGAAAAAGCGCTCAAAGCAGAACAATCCTGAACAAAAAACAAGGAATGGCATCAATAACCAGGATCTTGAGCTCGGAATAGACCATGATCCGGTAAAAGAAGCGAAGAAAAAATATGAACAAAGCGGCGGGCAGCCCGTAAAATCAAAATTCCATCCTGAACCAGAGCAATCTTCATAAATTTGTAACACCCTCACTTCCAAAAAGGAAGTGAGGTTTTTTTGATTTTCTCTCGAGAATTGTCCAGCTCCAGCGCCTAGCCCCTCGAGTCGCTTCGGTCCGCCCAATGAAGTCAAAGAACGACTTCACCGGTCGGCCCTCCAGCGCTTGTCGGGGCTGACCAAGGCGCTTTCGCTTTTCTAATAATACCCCCCGTTCACAAATCGGATAAAACTGACGAAAATTCCGTGATTTAAATCACAGATTGAGGGCTTTTAGAAATGGTTTAAATAAGGTAGACCAAAAAGGGTTCTTAAGGAAAATAAAGTTTCATTTTGGAAAAATCCCTAGCCAAAATAAATTGTCATTTTCAATGTAAGTTGTCTTGTGAAAACATTCACGAATTTGTCACATATAGAAAGGAGCCAATCAAATGAAAGTTATGAAGTTATTATCGGCCATCATTTTATTATTCATATTCCAGCTGCCTGATAAGGGTAATGCTGAGACAAAATCCAATGTCCTGAATATGGAGGAGCTGACAATCCAGGTGATGCCAGAATATTCGTATCACCCAAAAGATAAGAAGAAGAATGCCCCACTTTTGGTCGGCTATCATGGAGCATTGAAGAACAATGCAGAAGAAGCACAAAAAGGCCAGGTAGTCATCCCGCTGCCAATGGATGAGAAGAATTTCAGAATTGGTTTTGTTGCTGATTACTCTCGTGACCTGATTGAAATGAATGAAATTCAATATGAACTTGATAAGGAAAACGGAACGATTTCCTGGGAAACGAGCGAGGAAATACAGCCACAGGAGATCTACAAGTTTGTGATTGAATATTATACCGACAATATCAAGGAAAAAGACGGCACTAAAACACTGACTTACGATTTTAAAAACTTCGCTGATATTGGGTTGTTGAACTTGATTTTCGTTGAGCCGCTTAATTCGGAAAGCTTTAAGCTGGAGCCTGCTTCAGAGCAGCACCAGAAAAACTCTTACAACATGAACATGTTCCTGTATCAAAGCCAGGGAATGAAGCCTGGTGATGAAAAGAAGATCTCACTTGAATACAAACGAGCTGACGATAGGACTACAGCGGAAATCATGGAGGCTATGGCCGGGGATGCAAAGAAGGCCGGCACCGTAAAACAAAATGATGAAAAAATGCCTCTGTGGCTTGTCATCACAGTCGTTGGCAGTGTGACAATTTTTGCGGCATTACTATTAATTTTCATCATGAAGAAAAAGAAAGTAAAGCCGGTTAAAGATGATACTTCAAATGATTATGAAGCCAAAAAGTCAAAGCTCCGTGCCATGTTGGTGGAAGGAAGCATTACCGAAGCGGAATACAACGAATTAATCAAAAAGCTGGGAGGTAGGAATTGATGTCCAAAAATAAAAAAATTGTAATGGGGTTGGCCCTTGCATCAGTAGCGTTCGTGATTATGATGTTTTCGACAATGCCAAGCGCAGGGAGCAAGGAAATCACGATTGCCGACCTCAGCAAAAATGGTTCGAAATATGAAGGCGATTATATTATGACGCAAGGCCTGCTCAATAAGGAATCTGTTAAATGGGACGCTGACAAACTGGAACTCCGTTTTGAGCTTTACGAGGAAGGCCAGGGAACGCTGCAGGTATTCCATAAAGGCATTAAGCCGGATAACTTCTCAGAGGATGTCATCGTCCTCGTGGAAGGTTTTATCCAGGAAAACGGAGTGTTCGAAGCGGAAAAAGTCCAGACAAAATGCCCGACTAAATATGAAGGCGAAGACATGGAGAACTATGATACCGAAATGCATAAGGAAATGTACAAAAATGACAAGCAGGAATAAAACAGATGGGTGGTTATCTGTATGTATCTAATTGGAAATATCTCAATTTACCTTGGGATCGTGATTTCGCTTTACGGAATCATTGCCAATATCATCGGGATTAAGAAGAAAAGCAGCAAGTGGATTGAAAGCGCAAGAGGCGCAGTACTTTCGCTGGCTTTTGTGGCAAGCATCGCATCCTTCCTGTTGCTTTATCTTCTGGGAACAAGCCAGTTCCAATATAAATATGTGGCTTCGTATACGAATGAGAGCCTGCCGATTGCTTATAAATTGACAGCATTTTGGGCGGGCAACGCTGGATCCCTGCTGTTATGGGCAGTCCTTTTAGCACTATACACAGCAATGGTCGTTTTTTCAAAAGAAAAGAAAAACCCGATGATGCCGTATGTATCGAGCATCCTGATGGTGAACATCCTGTTCTTTTTCACAGTAATGGCACTTAATGCAAACCCATTTGAAATGACCAATAAAATTCCGGCAGATGGAAAAGGGCTTAATCCAATGCTGCAAAATCCGGGAATGATCCTGCACCCTGTAACGCTCTATATGGGCTATGTTGGATTGGCCGTTCCATTCGCTTTTGGGATTGCGGCACTGATCCTGAAAAGGATGGATTCAGAGTGGATCAGGCTGACGAGAAGATGGACCTTGCTTGCTTGGCTGTTCCTGACGCTCGGCAATGTGATTGGCGGCTGGTGGGCATACCTTGAGCTAGGCTGGGGCGGCTACTGGGCATGGGACCCGGTTGAGAATGCCTCATTCCTGCCATGGCTAACCGTGTCGGCATTCCTTCACTCAGTCATGATTCAGGAACGGAAAAACATGCTGAAAACATGGAACGTAAGCTTGATCATTCTTTCTTACATCCTGACACTGTTTGGAACCTTCCTTGTCAGAAGCGGAATCTTGACCAGTGTCCACGCGTTCGGCGACAGCAATCTGGGTACTTATTTCCTTGTTTTCATGGCCTTCATGATGCTGTTTTCTCTTTATATCGTGATGACAAGATACGGACTGTTAAAAAAAGACAGCAGCCCGATTGAAGCTTATTTTTCAAAAGAAAGCAGCTTCCTGCTGAACAACCTGATTCTTGTTGCTGCTGCTTTCGCTGTTTTCTGGGGAACAATGTACCCGCTGATATCAGAAACTTTTACAGGCACAAAGGTCAATGTTGGAGCGCCATATTTTAATAAAGTAATGGCTCCGATCCTGCTGGTGCTGATTGTACTGATGGGAATCTGCCCACTGATTGCATGGCAAAAAGCGGTGTTTGAAAAGTTCATGAAAAATACGCTTTGGCCGCTGGCAATGGGTGTGGCCACAGCAATCCTCCTGTTCGCTTTTGGCGTCAAGGGAATTTACGCGATTATCGGCTTATCGGCAACGAGCTTTATGTTCGGAACGCACTTGCTTGAATTCGCCAGAGGCATCAGCGCCAGACGAAAAGCTACAAAGGAAAATGTCCTGAAGGCTGCGTTCAAGCTGACGGTAAAAAACCAGCGCCGCTACGGTGGCTATATCGTCCATATCGGTATTGCAGTCATCGCGGTGGGTGTCATATCTTCGCACACTTACTCAACAGAAGTGCTGAAAACGGTAGATGCCGGCAACAGCATTAAGACCGGGGATTATAGCTTGAAATTCAACGAACTTACCGAACATACGAAAAACGGCAATGGAATAGTGGTGGCCGATATCGATGTTACGTATAAGGGCAAGGATATTGGCAAAATCAAGCCTGAAAAGATCTTCTATGAAACATGGCCTGAACCATCAACAGAGGTAGCAATCAAGACAAATTGGAGCCAGGATTTATACGTCGTGCTCAGTTCCTGGGAGAACAAAGACAAAGTGACGTTCATGGTAAAAGTAAATCCATTCGTAAGCTGGATCTGGATGGGCGGCATCATCATGGTGATCGGAACAGCATTCGCCCTTATAGGCGGCAGGCCGACAACATCCCGCTACCAGATCAATAAAGGCATTTCGAGAGTGGGAGGGTGAAGAAGGTGAACAAGAAAATTTTCATAACAACACTCCTTTTGCTCATCTTGATCCCTGGTATGACGACAGCTTTTACGTATAATTCAAAGGAATTCAAGCAAATCATCGGCCAGCTTGATATGCAGGGCCATGCTGACCATGAGTTATCCACCTGTTCAGTAAAAAAAATCTACTACGATGAAGTGGTTGAGATGCTGAACGGCGGCAAATCAGAACCGGAAATCATCCAATCCTATGTTAATGAATACGGGCAGGCAGCTTTAAGAACTCCTGGCGGCGGCACAAGTGGCTGGATTGCCTGGGGAATGCCAGCTGCGGGAGTGGGAATCGGCAGCGTGATTGTCGGTGTCTGGCTCAGGAAATTGACTGTCAAGAAGGCAGAAACAAAGCTTGAGATGAAGGCTGAATGGAATTCAGAAATGGAAAAAGAAATTGTGGCAAAAACATTTGACGAAGAGCGCCGGAAGCTTTTCTAGGAGCTGATCAAAATGGATTATCTATTTTTAATAATTGGTTCACTCGTAATCATTACTTGCTTTTACTTCATCATATCTCCTTTTTTCTCATCAGGCGAGATGCCAGCTGAGGGAATGGAGGCGGATGGCGAAAAGCTGACGCTTGAGCAAGTCTATAGCGCTGTGAATGAGATGGAGATGGACTTCTTAATGAAGAAAATCACTCGTGAGGATTTTGAGAAATTGAAAGAGGATTACCAATTGCTCGCGGCCGAAATGTTAAAAGAAGAAACGCAAGGACGCAAGGCAATACATCTTCCAGAGAGCAAAAAGAAGCTAAAGGATGCCGAAGCAGAGGCAGAAATTCTTAGAGAACTGCAAAAGCTTCGCCAGCAGAAGGGGTGATCAGAATGGCGCCAGCCTACCATCCTGAATGGCTTGTGAAATTCTGGCTCAGTACTCCGGGGTTGAACATGGTGAATCCACACTATTTGCTGATATTTTTAACTGCTGTCATTATTGTTGTCTGGTTTTTGCGAAAGCAGAGGAACCCTGCCGAGGACATCGTCAGTGAGGAAGACCAGTTATTTAGACACCTTCTCCATAGGAAAAAAGTGATTGAAGGGGAGCTGGCCGGCCTTGAAGCAAGGCTGTCAGCAGCGGAAATCACTGAAGATAACTTTGAAAAACTGAAACTTGATTACCAAAGCCATCTCGCCGAGGTAGACAAAGAACTGAAACAATACACTTAACGAAAGAGTTGGGGACCATGCTGGAACTGAAGAAAATGACCAAAATGCTGGGAGACAAACTCGTTTTAAGGAATATCACCCTTTCATTGCAAAAAGGGGAGATCTTAGCTGTGATTGGCCCGAACGGAGCAGGAAAGAGTACATTCTTTAAATGCACGGTTGGACTTCTCCAGCCAACGAGCGGGGAAATTTTCCTGGACGGTAACCTGGTTAAGAAAAATTCACCACAGGTAAAACAGCGGATTGGGTTTCTGGGTCATGAATCATTTCTTTATAATAATTTGTCCCCGCTTGAGAATCTCAAATTTTACGGGAAGCTTTACAAGGTAAAGGATCTCGACATGAAGGCCAATGAGCTTTTGAAAGAAGTGGGGCTCTATCTTTTTCGCGATATGCCCATTCGTTCTTTTTCAAGAGGGATGATGCAAAGACTGGCCATCGCGAGAGTGCTGCTCCCGGATCCTGATATCCTGATGCTCGATGAGCCGCACACAGGCCTCGATCAGGAGGCTGTGGCCCTGCTTAATGGCATCATTAAAAGCAAACGGAACAGCGGGACGTCAATCCTGATCATCTCGCATGATTTTGAGCAGGTTCATGCACTTGCTGACAGGGCGGCCGTGCTGAAGAAAGGGAAAATCGTCTCAACAAGGCACCTTGGAGAAGAAGTAAGCCTGGCAGAGATGAAAACCTGGTACGAAGCAGAGGTGAAGAGCTCATGATTTCGATCCTTAAAGATGCGTGGACTATCGCCAGTAAAGACCTGAGCAATGAGATCAAAACAAAGCAGACGATCGGCATGATGGTCATCTTCTCGAGTCTCGTCGTCCTGACCTTCAGCTTTGCTTTCGATCCGACAAACAATATGGTAAAGGCCGTCATTCCAGGGCTTGTCTGGCTGATTACCGTGTTTTCCGGAATTCTGGGGCTGAACCGTTCCTTTCTTTCTGAGCACGAAAACGATGCTCTGACAGGATTGCGTTCGGCACCAATCGACCCTTCCAGCATCTATCTTGGCAAGGTTTTGGCGAACTTCATCCTCGTAACGGCAGTACAGCTGGTCAGCATTCCAGTCTTGTTCCTGCTGTTCGACTACCGCTTTTTTGGAAAAGTAAGCTGGTTCATTCTTGTGGTCATCATCGGTACGCTTGGCTTCATCATCGTCGGGACATTCCTGGCTGCGCTATCGGCAAACGCCAAGAACAGTGAGATGCTTTTGCCGGTTCTGCTCCTGCCGCTGCTAAGTCCGTTGCTAATCGCCGGGGTCCAGGCAACAAGGATTATTCTTGAAAATGAAATGATTGCAGATGCTGCTTCATGGATCAGGCTGATGGGTGCTTACGATTTATTGTTCCTGGCTGCGTGCTTTTTCTTATTCGAATTTATTATGGAGGGATCTTGATGAAAAAGAATACTGGCATTATCGACCGGCTGTTGCTGTTTACGTTGATTCCGACAGTTTTTATCGCACTTTATCTGATTTTTATATGGTCGCCTGTTGAAAGGATAATGGGCGCTTCACAGAAAATTTTCTACTTTCATGTGGGCAGTGCCTGGGTAGCCTTTTTGGCCTTCGGAGTCGTTGGCTATTACAGCGTGAGGGTGCTGATCAAGCCTAGGCTGCAGCATCATATCAATGCGGGAATCTCAGCTGAAATTGGTGTACTTTTCACGACCATCACACTGATTACCGGGATGATCTGGGGGAAATCAAGCTGGAATACGTGGTGGACATGGGAGCCGCGTCTGGCGACAACACTGATACTATGGTTCATCTATGTAGCTTATCTTTTCGTCCGCAAGATGGATGGTTCAACGGAAAAAATCGCAAGACTATCAGCTGTTTTTGGCATCATTGGCGCCATCAATGTCCCGATCGTATTCATGGCCATCCGCTGGTGGAACACAAAGCTGCATCCAGTTGTGTTCGGTGAAGGCAAAAACCAGTCAGGCGGCGGTATCGAATCCGATATGCTCGTCGCACTGCTGTTCTCGATTTTTACGATTACCGTGCTTTACGCGTTCCTGATGCGCAAAGGGATAGAAATTGAAAAAATGAGGCACATCGTCAAAAAGGCAAAGTCAAAAGCAATTGAAAAGCTTGCAGGCTAATTACTAAGGAGGAATTTAAAATGACTTACTTATTCATGGCTTACTCAGTTATCTGGACGTTGATCGCGGGTTATGTAGTAGTGCTTGGCCGCCGGCAGAAGCAGCTGAAAAAAGAGCTTGAACTACTTGAAGAATGGAACTCAGATTTTTAAAAAGCGGGTGAATAGAATGGGCAAAAAGATTGTTCCGGTCATTGTCATCGCTGCCGTCATCGGAGTTCTCGGCTTTTTGGTCAGTGGACTGGAAGGAAAAGCATCAGCCCAGCCTGGTGACCAGTCCATCGATTTTGAGCTGCAGGATATCGAAGGCAACACTTATAAATTATCGGATTTTAAAGGCCAGCCAGTGGTCCTTAACTTTTTCGCAACCTGGTGCGCACCGTGCATTGACGAAGCTCCTGAACTGGAAGCGTTCGGCAAGGAGTATAAGGATGCAAAGCTGCTGATCCTCGCTAAAGGCGAAACGAAAAAACGGATGGAAAAATACATCTCGGAAAGCGGCTCTGAGCTTACGTATCTTTTAGATACAAAAGAAGACATTTCAAAAGATTACAACGTCATCGGCCAGCCTGAAACCATCATCATCGATGGGAACGGCGTCATTGTTGAACGTTTTTCCGGCCCGACAACGAAAGACGATTTAATCAAAATGATCCAGGAAAAAGTTTCACCATAACCTTGGTTAAAGCACATCAGTGTTTTAATAAAGCTGTTTTCGCAGAAAGCTGCTCATCGACTAATGTAAAAACAGGAGTAAGTTTTCAAGGTAAAATCATGCGAAAACAGCTTTTAGTAGATTGTGAGAATCCGCTTTAAGGGAGGTGAAAATGATGCTGAAAAAGCTACTGGGAATAGACAAAAAGATGCTGTTATTCATTGGCGTATTTGCTGGAATCATTGTTTCTGTCGTCACTGTCAAAACGCTTGCTTATACGGATTCACCTGAATTTTGCTCGAGCTGCCATATCATGACAGAGGTCCATGACTCGTTCACTGATTCCAACCACGCCGGTCTGTCCTGCGGCGACTGCCATTTGCCGCATGATACCATGGTGAATAAATATACCTATAAGGCAAAGGCCGGAATGACGCATGTGTATTTCAATACACTGGGCGAGGCAAAAATCCCGAAGGTGCTGCACGCAACAGAAGGTTCCGAAGAAGTCATAAATGAGAACTGCATCAGTTGCCATGAGAATACGCTGGACAACGTTTCACATGATGCGAAAGACAGCTGTTCAAGCTGCCACCAGGCAGTGCCGCACGGCAAAGGCTTTAAAACAGAAGACTATTTTAAACCGCCGAAACCAGGCGAGCTTTTAGAAAATAAAGGAGGTACGATGAACAATGGCTAGAAATTTCCGCTGGGCATTCTTGCTCCTTGCGGCTGTCATGCTCATCATAACAGGCTGCTCCGGTTCGGAAGAAGAAGCAACTTCCGCAAGCGAGCTGAAAACGGGGCTGAGCAAAGACGAAATCAGCAATGAGGCCTTCAAGGACCTTTTCCCACTGCAATATGACAGCTACAAGCAAAATGAAAAAATGGAGGATACGAAGTACAGCGGTTCCGTCAAACGAAGCAAATTCGACCACGATAAGGAACCGTATCTGCCAGTCCTTTTTAACGGCTATGGCTTTGCGACTGAGTACAATGAGGATCGCGGCCATATCTATGCAAATGAGGATGTACGGGCGATTGCGCGTATCACTGACAAATCAATCGGATCATGCTTAACCTGTAAGTCGACTGCTGTTCCTCACATGATTGAGGAAATGGGAGACGATTACTGGGGAGGCAATTTTAACGAAGATATCTGGCCAAAAGCAGAAGCGATGGGTCATTCACCAATCGGCTGCTCAGACTGCCACGATCCACAGACAATGGACTTGAGGGTTACCCGCCCAAGCTTTATCAAGGGAATGGAATCACAGGGAATCGACATGTCCAACCCAACGAAGAATGATATGAGGAACTATGTTTGCGGCCAGTGCCACGTAGAGTACTATTTTGCTGCAGATAACGGAGAAGTAACTTATCCTTGGGCAAACGGCTTCGAGCCTGAAGATATGTACGAGTATTATGAGACAACCGCAAAGGAACAAGGCTTTGAAAAAGACTGGGTCCACAACGTTTCAGGAACACCTATGCTAAAAGCACAGCATCCTGACTTTGAGACACATATCGAAGGCCCGCATGGTGAAGCAGGAGTTACATGTTCAGACTGTCACATGCCATATGACAGGGTGGATGGCAAAAAGAAAATCAGCTCACACTGGTGGACGTCACCGCTTAAGACAATGGACCAGTCATGCGCAACCTGCCATACCAACAGGGATATGGATGAACTGAAAGAGCGTGTAATCGGTATCCAGGATAAACATATGGAAGCACTTCATAAGGCCGAGGATATTTCAATTACCTCACACTATTATGTGAATAAGATGATTACTTCTGGAGTTAGCGAAGAGAAAATCAAGCAAGCTCAGGAGCATATCAGAAAAGGACAATGGTTCTGGGATATTGTTGCAGCTGAAAGTGCGGCAGGATTCCATAATCCGCAGGGAGCAATGGATTCATTGAGGGTATCGATTGAAGAGTCGAATGAGGCAATCAATCTTGCCATCGAGGAATTGACCAAGAAAGGCGTAAACCTGGAAGAAGTCAAAGAAGAGATTGAAAAAGTGAAGAAGGCTGTTTACGACGAAAAAGATAACTTCAAGAAGAAAGAAAAAGCAGTCAATAGTTACTTCCCAGCACAACAGCCAGCTCCGAAAAAATAGAGAATAGTAAATTTAGAGAAAAGATAAATACGAAAACACTGTGCAAATGGTAGTTTGTACGGTGTTTTCTTTAGTTTTGCAGAAAATGGGTTGAGTGTCAATAATCCTACACTTCAATCCTGGAAAACGAGCATGATGTCTGCGTGAAAATCACTTCAACCCCGGAAAAGAGCATGATTCCCACGTAAAATCACTTCAACCTATGTAAAAATGCATAATTCTCGAACAAAGTACACTTTAACATAGAAAATGAGCTTGGTATTAGGTGCAATTATCATTCCATTTCGGGCAAAAGCTTCTTATTCCGCGAAAAGCCATCATATTCCCGCGAAAAAGGTGCTTGATTCCGCGAAATATGCTCACAATCCCGCGAAAATACATAATAATTCCGCGAACTGGAAATTATCGAGTATTTTTTCCAATTCAACTTCAAAAAAATAGAAAATTTCAACTTCATATCCCCGTATAAATTCCTATTGCAACCAATTGTGAAAACCACTAAAATTACTTTGGTATTCGAAATTAATTTAGTGAAAGAAGGCGTTATACGATGCCGCGAGCCTTGTGGCTTTTAATTATCGGGATGGCAGTCAATGTTACTGGATCTTCGTTTTTATGGCCTCTGAACACCATCTATATACATGAGCACCTCGGCAAATCGTTGTCTGTTGCCGGAATTGTACTGATGTTAAACTCTGCTGCCAGCGTCATTGGCAATCTTTTCGGCGGCAGTCTTTTTGATAAAATTGGCGGTTATAAGTCTATTATTCTAGGAATCAGCATTACCATCATAGCGCTGCTTGGCTTGACCTTATGGCCTGGCTGGCCCCAGTATATTTTCTTTTTAACACTGGTTGGTTTTGGTTCTGGAATCGTCTTTCCGGCAATGTACGCAATGGCAGGCTCGGTCTGGAAGGAAGGCGGCCGTAAAGCGTTCAACGCCATCTATGTGGCCCAGAACCTTGGAGTTGCGGTTGGAGCTGCGCTTGGCGGACTTGTCGCATCTTATTCATTCCAGCTGATTTTCATGGCGAACGCCGCCATGTACCTGATCTTTATGATGATCGCTATTTTTGGCTATCGCAGCATTGACACCCGAACAGCAAAGCAGACGAACGTCCTACAGGAAAACGGAGCGATCAAAAGCCATACCAAGCTGTATGCGCTTCTTATCCTTGCTGTTGGCTACTTGCTTTGCTGGGTTGGTTACGTACAGTGGCAAACAACGATCGCAGCTTATACTCAGGAATTGAACATCTCTCTGAACCAATATAGTATCCTCTGGACAATCAACGGCGCATTGATCGTTCTTGGCCAGCCAGTTGTAAACAGGCTGATCAAGCCGTTCCAGAATAAACTGAAATTGCAAATCATCATCGGAATGGTCATCTTCATGGTTTCCTATGCAGTTGCTGCAGGAGCTCAAGCATTCGCGGGCTTCGTGGTTGCTATGGTAATCCTGACGATTGGTGAAATGCTGATCTGGCCGGCCGTTCCGACAATCGCAAATGACCTGGCGCCAAAAGGCCGTGAAGGCTTTTACCAGGGAATCGTCAACAGTACCGCAACTGGCGGAAGGATGATTGGCCCTCTGATGGGTGGAATCCTTGTCGACCTGTACGGCATGCCAATGCTATTCGCGATTCTGATTGCCCTTATGTTTGTGGGGATTTTTACTACTGTCATTTACGATCGGAAACTAAAGGAATCACATAACGTTGCTGCACAAGCATAAAGAATCAGTAAAGAGCTGGGCCCGGATGCCCGGCTCTTTTAAAAATTTGGGGATGTGCGGCACCAGAGTTTGTCTGGACTGAAGAAGGCGCCTGCTCCTATCTAATCAGTCACAATTTATGCATTTTTTCTCGATAAAAAATGCATATTTTACATCTAATATAGGACTGTGAGATTATGATATAATCATACTTTGAAAGACAAGGGGGTGAATGGGTTGAAATTTAAAATCCTCGGAATTGCGTTTTTGGCTGCGGGTTTATTAACTGCCTGTAATGGCGGGGAACAATCTGCTGAACCTGAAAAACAACAAGAAAACATCAAGGAATTGGTGAGTGATTACAGCACGGGCAAAATTAAGGGCCACAATGCTTCCATCACCTCACAAGAGCTGACAGTTGCTGACAGTGAAGGGGACAAGCAAGTCTATGATATCTCGGAAGAAGACTTCTTCGTCTCAATCGCACCTTACGAAAATCAAACCCATCCTTGAACGAATCATAGCTTGACAGGTTGTCAAGGTGAACTAGTTGAAAAAGAGTTTGATGTATATATTGAGGATGAGGATGGAAACGTGATCGTTGATGAGAAAATGACATCCTATCAGAATGGTTTTATCGATTTGTGGCTCCCTCGTGATAAAAAATTCAAAACCAAGATTGGATATAACGGTAAAACTGTTGAATCAGAAATATCCACTTTTGAGAATGACGCCACTTGCATTACAACAATGCAGCTAATGTAGACTAAAGCACCTTTTTTTAGGTGTTTTTTTTCTGCCTTTGCATTGTTTTCAGAAAAGTGTGATAAAATCAAAAGAAAAACCAGGTGACGGATTATGAATGCGAAGCTTTTACATATACCCGCAGATATTATTGAAACCATTGTAGAGAATGCGTTCGAATGGCTTGTTGTTGTTGATCGAGAAGGAAGGATTATCTATATCAATCATAATTATTGTGAATTCCTTGAAATCAATCGTGAAGAAACGATTGGCAGGCATGTGACCGAAGTAATCGAAAATACCAGGATGCATATTGTGGCCCAGACTGGAAAAGAGGAACTGGCTGACTTGCAATTTATCAAGGGCAATTACATGATCGCCAACCGGGTGCCAATCATTAAAAATGGCGAAGTAATTGCCGCCTTTGGAACGGTGTTTTTCAGGGATACTCAGGAATGGATGAAGATGGACAGCCATGTAAAAAGCCTGCTGACCAGAATGCAGCCATACATCCAGAAAATTGATTCAGGCGTGAAATATACGCTTGATGACATCCTTGGCGAGTCGCAGCAGATTATCAGTTTAAAAGAAAAAGTAAAAATGGTATCCAACAGTGATATTTCGATTCTGGTCAGGGGAGAGAGCGGAACAGGGAAGGAATTGTTTGCTCACAGCATCCACCAGCTAAGCAGCCGGAGCCAGAAGCCGTTCATCAGGGTGAACTGTGGTGCAATCCCTGAAAACCTGCTCGAATCCGAGTTGTTTGGCTATGAAGAAGGAGCTTTTACAGGTGCGAAAAAAGGAGGGAAAAAGGGGAAGTTCCAGCTGGCTAATGGCGGTACCCTTTTCCTTGATGAAATCGGGGACATGCCGCTAAGCATGCAGGTGAAACTTTTGCGTGCCCTCCAGGATGGGGAAATAGAACCGATTGGTTCGACGAAATCCCTTTCGGTTGATGTCCGGATCATCGCTGCCACTAACCGGCCGCTTGAAAACATGATTGAAGAGAAGCGATTCCGGGAGGATTTATTTTACCGGATCAATGTGGTTCCTTTCAGTGTTCCCCCATTAAGGGAACGTGCTGAGGACTTAACACTGCTAATTGCCCATTTTATCGACAAAGTCACGAATCGGTTAGGCAAGCGGATTGCAGGAATCGAAAGCAATGTAATGGAAATTCTGAAATCATACAGCTGGCCGGGGAATATCCGCGAATTGGAAAATGTCATCGAAGCCGCGGTCCATCTGACAAAAGGAGAACAGATTACACTGGATTCCTTGCCAGATTACCTGCAAACACAGACAGCCATGTATCGGTTCAATAACAAGAAGCTTAAGGATATCGTTGAAGAAACAGAAAAATGGGTACTGAAGCAAAGCCTTGAAAGGCATAATGACGACAAAACCCTGGTGGGCAGAGAGCTGGGGGTTAGCAGGTCAACACTTTATGAAAAGCTTAATAAATACGGCCTCTTGTAGTCCGGGAATTCGGAATGCTGTCCGAGTTTTCGGACTTTCTTTTTTCTAGCAATATTTTAATATGTTTTCACTGTATGAATGGTAATTAATCAGAGGGAATTGGACAGGTAAAATCTATTAAGTAATGGTAATGGAAGATTGATGGAGTCCGGAATTCCGGAATTAAATGACTGAAAATTGAGAATAAACACTGATTCTTATACTACAAAAAGTTGGCACGATAGTTGCAATAAGATAATACAGCAATTTTATTCAATATTTTGTAAGCGTTGTCATCTTATTTAGCAAGGAGGGCAGTTTCGGTCGTTTTCATTTTAAAATTACAAGGGGGAAAAAGAATGCTGAGTATGATTGGATTGATTGGCGGTCTGGCTTTATTGATTTATTTGACGATGAGGGGCATGAATCTGCTGATTGTCGGGCCGATTTCTGCGTTGTTTGTTGCTGTGTTCAGCGGGATGCCATTGTTTCCGCAGCTTGTAGAAGAAGGAGCTGCCAACTTTGTCGGGAATTATATGTCTGGATTTTCTGGATTCGTTACTGCATGGTACATGATGTTCCTGCTTGGGGCGATTTTTGGAAAGGTGATGGAGGATAGCGGCGCGGCTGACAGTGTGTCGGAGTTCATCGTTGACAAATTGGGGATGAAATTCGCCGTGCTTGCGATCGTTGCAGCCTGTGCCGTGCTGACTTATGGCGGCGTAAGCTTGTTTGTTGTAGCATTTTCGGTTTATCCAATGGCATTAAGCTTGTTCAGGCAGGCGAATCTGCCAAGGCGTTTTATTCCGGCAGCACTGGCTTTCGGCTCCGTTACCTTTACGATGACTTCTGCCGGGTCTCCGGAAATCCAGAACTGGATTCCGATTGAGTTCCTCAATACATCACCGCTGGCAGGCTGGGAGGTCAGTGCCATTGTTGCCGTCTTCATGATGATCTTTGGTTACTGGTGGCTGAAACGAATGATTACTAATGCCGTTGCAAAAGGAGAAAAATTTGAAGCCAGGAAGACCGATCCAATGATGGAAAAGCGAGAGCTTCCTCATCCTCTTATGGGCCTGATTCCTTTGGTAGTGGTATTGGTGATCTCATTCATTTTCCATGATTCATTAAAACAGTCAGCACTGATCATTGCCCTGCTTGGTGGGGTTGTATCTGCCTATCTATTAAATCGCAAGTATTTCAAAAACTTCTGGGAAGCACTTTCAGAAGGAACGATGGGCGCATTGATTGCGATTGGTAACACAGCTGCAGTCGTAGGATTCGGCGGTGTCGCAAAAGCAGTGCCGGCTTTCCAGACTGCTGTTGATGCGATGACGAATATTCCAGGAAGCCCATTGATCGGTGCAGCAATCGCCGTCAGTGTCATTGCCGGTATGACTGGCTCGGCATCCGGTGGTCAGGCAATCGCGCTTCCATTGCTCGCTCCGCATTACATGGATATGGGCGTCAATCCGGAAGCGCTCCACAGGGTAGCGGCAATTTCCTCCGGTGCGCTCGATTCACTGCCGCATAATGGTTACGTCGTCACGACCGTTCGGGCAATCTGTGGTGAGTCCCATCAGGATGCGTACAATCCAGTAGCTGCTGTGACTGTCATTGTTCCGTTGATTGGTGTGGCAATAGCGATTGTTCTATTCTCTGTAGGATTAGGCATTTAAAGAAAGGAGATTCCCAATGGTAAAAGATAAGATCGTGATGATTACCGGTGCCGCCCAGGGAATCGGCTATGAGATTGGAAAAAGTTTTGCTGAGCAGGGCGCGAAGGTGTTTTTAACAGATTTACAGGAAGACACTGTGGAAAAAGCGGCAGCCAGTCTGCGTGAGCAGGGGTATGATGCTTCGGGTTTTAAATGTGACGTTACCAGCGAAAAAGACATTGAGGAGGCAGTGGCAAAATGCATTGAGCACTTTGGTACTGTCGATGTTCTCATCAACAATGCTGGCTTGCAATATGTCTCCATGATCGAAGACTTCCCGACGGAAAAATTCGAACTGTTGATAAAGGTGATGCTCACAGCACCATTTATAGCCTTGAAGCATGTGCTGCCAGTCATGAAAAAACAAGGTTCTGGCCGGGTGATCAACATGGCCTCCATCAATGGGCTTGTCGGTTTTGCCGGAAAAGCAGCATACAACAGTGCCAAGCATGGAGTTATTGGGCTTACAAAGGTTGCCGCACTCGAAACCGCGGAGCATGGCATCACAGTGAACGCAGTCTGCCCTGGTTATGTCGATACACCGCTTGTGCGCAACCAGCTTTCCAGCCTGGCGGAGACAAGGAATGTACCACTTGAAAAAGTGCTCGAGGAAGTAATTTTTCCGCTCGTTCCGCAAAAACGCCTCCTGGCTGTAGAGGAAATCGCAAGTTATGTTATGTTCCTCGCCAGTGATGCGGCCAAAGGAATCACAGGCCAGGCGGCTGTCATTGATGGAGGGTATACGATTCAATAAGTTTAAAGCCGGATTACCTTTTTGGTAGCCGGCTTTTTACATTATAGTCCGTTGAAAAAATCTTCTGGCGGGGAATAGATTCTGTTTCTTGTTGTACCTGTAAAAACAAGATTCAGTGAATGAAGGATTCGAGTAATTGTATCTTCTGAATTTATATGGAGGAATTCCCGCAATTTTTTATTCGTTAGTGCAGGGCCATTCAAGAGGAAATAGTCTTTAACTGCTTGTATGTGTGCATCCTTTGATGTCTTCCCGCAATTTTCACAAAACCATGTGCCATGCATGCGTTCCATACTAAAAAGGCTGCAGTATGGGCACTGGACTCCAGTTAAGATATCGTTGGGGATATCCATGGACTTGGGATCAGGAACGAATGGTACATGTTGTTTGAGCAGCAAACGAGTGACTCTTTTAATATCTTTCTTTGTGAAAATTTCTTTATTGAATTGTGTTTTTAAAGTTGCAATTTTAAAAGGAATCCTCGCAGCACGGCATGTTCTGTATGATACTACCTTATTATTAGTAGGGTTTTTGATTATCGTTTGGGGGTTGCTTATTGTTACAAAAGTCTCAAGGGGAGGCAAAGGGAGTTGATGCTTGGTCAGCCATTTTTTGAGGTGAGCACTTTGGATTTCTGCTTGTAATATTGGATTATTATATCCTTTCTCCGTGCCATCATAGGTTTGAAGTAGCTGGTCCAATTCATGATCAATTTCAATTGTACCGGCAAGATTCTTTGATTCAATAATGACCATGAACCACGGACTAATAATCAGGGTATCGATTTGATAATAACCATTTTTATGTGGGAGTCTGAGGTATTGGAATATCGTTAAGTCATCATCCGGAAACAGGGAAAGATAATAGTCCACTTCTATTTCTCCCTTGTACCCTGCTTTCCAGCGGATTAGTTTGGAAAGGAATTCAGATTTCCGAGGATGATTGTCAGGTAAACGGCGGATAATTGCGTCAAAAATGAGGATTTCAGTGGGGATCGTACGATATTTAGCTATCACTTGCATCACTCCATATAAATTTGATACCCATTACATTCGTTATCCATGAAAAAAATCCTTTATTGATCACGAATTTATTTAATTCCGCGAAATACGCTTCGAATCCCGCGAAATTGCGATATAATCCCGCGAAAATACGGGTTGATTCCGCGAAAATCCACCTTAATTCCGCGAACTGGAAATTCACCGCGTTTTTTTCCAATTTTGTGTCCAATCTACCTTTAAAATCCCACACCAAACAAAAGATACAGACATAAACTACTCTCCATAATCATTTATTTTATCTCTGCTTGCATATGGGACGGAATTTTATTACAATATCTCTATATTCATAACGAAAGACTTCGACAAGGAGTAGTAGTGGTGCAAAACCTGATGTAGAGAGCTGGCGGTTGGTGCAAGCCAGACAGGACCATCATGAACTCGCCTTTGAGTCGCAGACGTGAACACAAGTAGCGTTTGCCGTTTTCCGCGTTAAGGATGAATGAAGCGAGTGTTACACACTAATTTGGGTGGTACCGCGGGAGATCATACATAACCTCTCGTCCCTTTTACAGGGACGGGAGTTTTTTATTTTTCTGGAGTCGTTGACTGGGCAGCAAGTCCAACAATGTCGCTGGCTTTCAATTAGTAAACTTCATCCGCTAAAAAATAAATCGAAACCAAACAGGAGGACAAAAACGATGAGTTTTAACCATCAGGAAATCGAGAAAAAATGGCAATCGCATTGGGAACAGAACAAAACGTTCAAAACGACTGAAGATAAAGGGAAAGAGAAGTTCTATGCGCTTGATATGTTCCCGTATCCATCTGGTGCCGGCCTTCACGTTGGACACCCGGAAGGTTATACAGCGACTGATATCCTTTCACGGATGAAAAGGATGCAGGGCTTCAACGTTCTTCACCCGATGGGCTGGGATGCGTTCGGACTTCCTGCTGAGCAGTATGCATTGGATACAGGCAATGATCCTGCAGAGTTCACGGAGCAGAACATCAACACGTTCCGCCGCCAGATCAAGGCATTAGGTTTTTCATACGACTGGGACCGTGAAGTCAACACAACCGACCCAGAATACTACAAGTGGACGCAATGGATTTTCCTTAAGTTATATGAAAAAGGTCTGGCATACATTGATGAAGTTGCGGTTAACTGGTGCCCGGCACTTGGAACTGTTTTAGCCAATGAAGAAGTAATCGACGGAAAAAGTGAGCGCGGCGGACACCCGGTTGAACGCCGTCCAATGAGACAGTGGATGCTTAAGATCACTGCCTACGCAGATCGACTTCTTGAGGATCTTGATTTACTTGATTGGCCGGAAAGCCTGAAGGATATGCAGCGCAACTGGATCGGCCGTTCAGAAGGTGCTGAGATCACATTCAACATCGAAGGACATGACGGGACGTTCACCGTGTTCACGACTCGTCCGGATACTTTGTTCGGCGCAACTTATGCAGTGCTTGCACCTGAGCATCAATTGGTTGATAAAATCACTACAGCTGAACAGCGCGCAGCAATCGAAAAATATATCGACGAAATCAAGAGCAAGAGCGACCTTGAGCGTACAGACCTTGCGAAGGACAAAACAGGCGTCTTCACTGGCGCATACGCGATCAATCCGGCAAATGGCGAAAAAATGCCAATCTGGATTGCTGACTATGTTCTAGCTTCATATGGTACAGGGGCAATCATGGCAGTACCTGGCCATGACGTGCGTGACTACGAGTTTGCCAAGAAATTCGATTTAGAAATCAAGGAAGTCGTTGCCGGCGGAGACATTGAAAAAGAAGCGTACACTGGCGACGGGGAGCACATCAATTCTGAATTTCTTAACGGCATGGGCAAGGAAGAGGCAATCAATAAGATGATTGCATGGCTTGAGGAAAAAGGCATTGGTACGAAGAAGGTCACTTACCGCCTTCGTGACTGGCTGTTCAGCCGCCAGCGCTACTGGGGTGAGCCAATCCCAATCATTCACTGGGAAGATGGAACGATGTCCGCTGTTCCTGAAGACCAGTTACCTTTAGTTCTTCCTAAAACGACGGATATCAAGCCTTCTGGTACAGGCGAGTCTCCACTTGCCAATATTCATGACTGGGTGAATGTCGTGGATCCTGAAACAGGCAAAAAAGGCCGCAGGGAAACGAACACAATGCCACAATGGGGTGGCAGCTGCTGGTACTATTTGCGCTATATTGATCCGAAGAATGATCAGGCACTTGCAGATAAGGAAAAATTAAAGCAATGGCTGCCTGTTGATATTTATATCGGAGGCGCAGAGCACGCAGTACTTCACTTGCTTTACGCTCGTTTCTGGCACAAGGTCCTTTATGATGTAGGCGTCGTCCACACGAAAGAGCCATTCCAGAAGCTTTTCAACCAGGGAATGATTCTTGGTGAAAATAATGAAAAGATGAGCAAGTCAAAAGGCAATGTCGTCAACCCGGATGAAATCGTTGAAAGTCATGGTGCTGATACACTTCGTCTTTATGAAATGTTCATGGGGCCGCTTGAAGCATCCATTGCATGGTCTACAAATGGGCTGGACGGATCACGACGCTTTCTTGACCGCTTCTGGCGCCTGTTTGTCAATGAAAACGGCAGCTTGAGTGAGAAAATCAAGGATGTTGAAAACACGAACCTTGAGAAGGTCTATCATCAGACTGTTAAAAAGGTGACGGAAGATTACGAAGGGCTTCGTTTCAATACAGCTATTTCGCAAATGATGGTCTTCATCAATGAAGCCTATAAAGCGGAAGAGCTTCCAAAAGCATACGTTGAGGGCTTTGTAAAAATGATCGCGCCGATTACCCCGCATATTGCGGAAGAGCTTTGGGCAAAGCTAGGCCACAGTGAGTCAATCACATATGCAGCATGGCCAGCTTATGATGAAGCCAAGCTAGTCGACGACGAAGTCGAAATCGTTGTCCAGGTAAACGGTAAAATCAAAGCAAAAATGATGGTACCAGCAGATGCAAACAGAGAAACGCTTGAGCAGATTGCAATGGGCGATGATGCTGTCAAAGAACAAATTGACGGAAAGACAGTCCGCAAAGTCATTGCAGTACCAGGAAAGCTAGTTAACATAGTCGCAAATTAAGATTTTTTCCTAAAAGGGTCGTGTAATGGCGACCCTTTTATTTTCTAAAATAAAATACCCCATAAGGTTTATTCTTTGTAATTTAAAATTGGTTTTTATATAATAAATAGGGGAAAATACAGTAAGGTATTGTATCCTTTAAATGGGACTAAATTTACTAAATAATGGAGGAAATGACTAATGAATAAAGTTGAAACAATCACACCTGAAGAACTTCAAAAGAAGCTGGAAGCTGGAGAAAAGCCAGAAATGGTTGACGTTCGTGAACATGATGAAGTTGAATCTGGTATGGTTCCTGGAGCTAAGCATGTGCCAATGGGCGAAATTCCTGAAAGACTGAACGAATTCGACAAGGACAAGGAATACATCTTCATTTGCCGTTCAAGCGCGCGCAGCGGCAACGTCTGCCACTACATGAACGAGCAAGGTTTCAAAGTACGCAACATGGTTGGCGGCATGATAAGCTGGGGCGGAGAAACAAAACGCCCGTAATTATAAAATTCTGAAAATCTGGCCAGAATGGATGTAAAAAAGGAAGGATGACTTCCCTTGATCCAGGTCAGAGTGTTTGATCACGAACATGAAAAAGATCTTGAGCAGGAAATGAACCGATTTCTTGAAAAGCTCGATGAAAAAAAGCTTTTGGACATAAAGTACAATGTCGCGGTCCTACCAGAAGAAGAGGACGAAGAACAGATATACTGTTTTTCAGCAATGGTCGTGTACAGAGCCTGAGTGAATTCACTCAGGCTCTGTTTCTATTTGATATGACGGACAGAAAAAGTCGGGAAACCGATAAAAGTGTCCGTCATCAAAGTCATGACGGACAGAGATAGACAGGAAACGAGAAAAAGTGTCCGTCATCAAGGTCATGACGGACAGAAATAGGCGGGAAACGAGAAAAAGTGTCCGTCATCGAGGTCATGACGGACAGAATTTGGTGATGAAAACGGAAAAGTGTCCGTCATCAAGGCTATGACGGACAGAAATTGCCGGTGAAAACAGAAAAGTGTCCGTCATTAAGGTCATGACGGACACGAATTTTAGAGAAAACAGGAAAGCTACCCGTATCAACTAAATCAAATGTTCAATTACTATTTCTGTAACGCATATCCAGCAGCATTGCTGCCCGCAAGCCGACCGGTAACAAGTGCGGAGGTGATATTGTAGCCTCCTGTATATCCATGGATGTCGAGGATTTCACCGCAGAAGTAAAGTCCTTCTGCTTTCTTGGATGCCATTGTTTGCGGCTCGACTTCTTTGACTGATACGCCGCCTCCGGTGACAAATGCTTTATCAAGCGGCAGGGTACCGTTCACTTTGAACTCGAATTGCTTTGCTGATTTGGCGAAGCTTCTTATTTTTTCATGGCCCAGCTGTCCGCCCTGCATCGCTGGGTCAATCTCATTCAGCTCAAGCAGGAACAGTAGATACCGTTCTGGCAGAAGACCCTTCAACAAATTCTTCACCGCTTTTTTTGGCTCGGCTTTAATCAGTTTATTGATTTCCTGGAACAATTCTTCTTCTTTCATGTCAGGAAGCGCATCAAGGGACATGACGACTTCTTTTAGGTTCCACTTTTGCATCGCTTTGACGACGAACTGGCTGCAGCGCAGGACAGCTGGGCCGCTGATGCCAAAGTGTGTGAAGATCATATCCATTTTATGAGTGATCAGCGCTTTCCCTTTTGGGTTAAGTACGCTGAGCCCAATTCCCCTTAACGAAAGTCCCTGCAGAACTTTTTCTTTTATAAAAGGTTCAGAGGACGTCAATGGAACTTCAGTCGGGAACAGTGTTGTGATTGTGTGGCCTGCTTTTTCAGCCCAGGCATACCCATCTCCGGTGGAACCTGTATGAGGTACTGATTTTCCGCCGACAGCAATGATGACACTGTCCGCATAAAACAATTCACCATTTTTCAATTCTACAGATTCAGCCTTGCTATCTTTGAAGTGGACATCGGCAACAGGGGTGTTCGTCTTGATTTCCACTTTTAAATCCTTAAGCTTTGATAAAAGAGCGTCAACAACGGACTGGGCTTTATCCGTGACCGGGAACATCCGGCCATGATCCTCTTCTTTAAGCTTGATTCCGAGTCCTTCGAAAAATGAAATGATATCTTCATTACTGAAAATCGACAGTGCGCTGTATAAGAACCGTCCATTTCCGGGTATATGTTTAATGATTTCATCCACTGGCAGCCGATTGGTCACATTGCAGCGGCCGCCGCCGGAGATTGCCAGCTTTCGGCCTAGCTTGTCTCCTTTGTCGATCAGCAGCACCTTTGCGCCCTGCTCACCAGCAGCAATCGCGGCCATCAAGCCAGACGGACCGCCGCCAAGGACGATTACATCGTATTTCATTGCTTCACCAACTTTTCGTTTCACTTTTTAGATGCATTAAGCACTTTTATTATTATAATCCATCTCTTCATTAAAAACATTGCCTTGAATGATGTTCTTCAAACGGCAGTTAATGAATTGCAGCCCGGAAAACTGGTAGTCAGGCTAGAGAAAGAGTAAACTAGGGAATGCAGGAAAATGTGCATCCGGGATTCAGGAAGTTACTTTATACGGGGATGCAGGAAATTTCTGCATTCATTGATAAATATCATAGTGTCTGATTGTGTTTATGGTAAAATACAAGTTTGTAATCTGATTTTATTTTATAAACAAAAGTAGGGATTTTATGTCATCTAAGCTTTTGAGAGGGACGTTCATATTGACGCTTGGCACGATATTGTCTAAAGTGCTTGGGCTTTTTTACGTTATTCCTTTTTTTGCGATAGTAGGAGAGTATGGGACAGCATTATACTCCTTCTCTTACATTCCATATACAATATTCATCAGTATAGCAACAGCTGGTGTACCGCTTGCTGTTTCTAAATTCATAGCGAAATACAATGCCCTTGAAGAATATGCGGTCGGAAGGAAGTTGTTTAAATCTGGTGTGGCAGTTATGCTGGCGACCGGAATTCTATCTTTCTTGATTATGTATGTGACAGCTCCTGGGCTTGCTGAACTTGTCATGGATACAAGTAATGATGAAAATGTGAAAATAACCGCTGCAGATGTGACCACGGTTATTCGTGCAGTCAGCTTTGCCTTGATTGTTGTTCCGTTCATGAGCTTGATTCGCGGTTTCTTCCAGGGACATCAGTCAATGGGGCCATCAGCAGTTTCACAGGTTGTTGAGCAAATCGTCAGGATCGTATTCGTGCTGGCCGGTGCTTTTTTTGTCCTGAAAGTACTTGAAGGAGACATGGTTACAGCTGTTAGTGTAGCCACATTCGCTGCCTTCATCGGTGCGCTTGGCAGTCTTGGAGTCCTTGGCTGGTACTGGATGAAAAGGAAACCGCATTTAGATAAACTGCTTGAAAATGACAAGAAGACGATGGATATTTCCTTAAAGGATATTTATAAGGAAATCTTGCTATATGCGGCACCTTTTGTTTTTGTCGGTATTGCCAATCCTCTGTTCCAGTTTGTTGATATGATGACCTTCAACAGAGCGATGATGTCAGTTGGTTTCAGCCAAAATGAGGCGAGTTCGGCATTTTCAGTTTTGAACTTCCAATCACATAAGCTTGTCATCATTCCAGTTTCTCTAGCAACGGCATTTTCATTGACACTGGTACCAAGCATCACCAAGGCATTTACCGAAAACGACCGCAAGGGTATGAGACGGCAGCTTGACCAGACATTCCAGGTGTTGATGTACTTAACTGTCCCTGCCGCGATTGGGATTGCGATACTTGCTGAGCCGATGTATACCGTTTTCTATGCACATAATGACCTGGGCACAGATGTACTGACTACTTACGCCCCAGTAGCCATTCTATTCGCACTCTTCTCGGTTACAGCTGCCATCCTTCAGGGGATCAACGAGCAGCGATTCACGATTTTGAGTTTGCTGACGGGATTATTGGTGAAGCTAACCTTTAATATCCCGTTGATAAAGCTGTTTGAAACACAGGGGGCTGTGATGTCAACAGCATTAGGCTATATCGCGGCAATTATCATTAACATGATTGTTATTAAAAAATTTGCCAAATATCCAATGGGCTTTGTGACAAGAAGGATATTCCTGATTTTGATTTTCTCAGGTTTGATGGCTGGCGTTACGATGGCATTCTATGAGGTACTTGTCGAATTCCTTTCGCCAGCTGCCAAGTTCCAGTCTATCTTGATTATTGGAATTTCTGCCCTGGTAGGCGCTGCGGTGTACTTTTACCTGGGCCTCCGGACAAAGCTGGTGGACAGGCTTTTCGGGGACCGGGTTTCCAAGATCAAGCGTAAATTGAGGCTGCCTGTATAATAAGAAAATGGCCTTCTGCTATGAAGGCCATTTTTGCTAAAATCTAATAGTAAAACTGCTGGTCGTTATCACGGATATTCAAACGACGCTCAATTCTGTCGACCCTGCGGTCCAGGCGATCGATTTGATTGCTCAGTCTTTGAACTTGCCGTTCAAGGCGATCGAGTCTCTGGTCGAATTGGCCGCCTCCGCCCGGATATCCGCCGCCAGGGTATCCTCCACCGGGGAATCCGCCGCCTCCACCTGGCAGGCCGGGAATCGGGATGTACAAGCCTTGTCCTTGTTGTCGATGGTTCATTTTGGTCATCTCCTCATCATCTGTAGTAAACTATGATATTAGTCTATGTAAGCTAGCTAGAAATGGAATGGGCATCTGCCCATATGAATAAAGGAGGTACAGTAATGCGAATCGATAAAGTGCTTTCCAACCTTGGATATGGAAGCAGGAAAGACGTGAAGAAACTTTTAAAAGATGGCGCTGTAAAAGTTAATAATGGAATCGTCAAGGATGCAAAGCACCATGTGGATCCTGAGAATGATTCAATAACTTTAAATGGTGAAGAAATTCATTATAGAGAATTTATTTATTTAATGATGAACAAGCCGCCTGGTGTCATATCAGCGACGGAGGACAACCGTGATGAGACAGTAATTGACTTACTTGAGATTGAAGACCAGGTGTTTGAGCCATTCCCGGTAGGCAGGCTGGATAAGGATACGGAGGGCCTGTTGCTGATCACGAATGATGGCCAGCTTTCCCACAAGCTTTTATCGCCAAAAAAACATGTACCAAAAACGTATTTCGCGGTAATTGAGGGAGAAGTGACGGAAGAGGATATTGAAGCATTCAAACAAGGTGTCACTCTTGATGATGGTTATGAAACAAAGCCAGGGGACCTCGTTATTTTAAAATCGGGGTTGACGTCTGATATAGAACTGACAATCACAGAAGGGAAATTCCATCAGGTGAAGCGGATGTTCGAGGCAGTCGGAAAAAGGGTCATTTACCTGAAAAGATTATCGATGGGGCCACTGAAGCTCGATGAAACGCTTGAGCTCGGGGAATACAGAGAGCTTACCGACGAAGAAGTGGAAATGCTGCAAACCTATGAAGTATAAAAAAATCGCCAAAATTGCTTTGGCGATTTTTTTATATAACGATTTATTAATTTGATAAGTGTCCAGCTCCAGCGCCTAGCCCCTCGAGTCGCTTCGGTCCTGCCAATGAAGTCAAAGAACGACTTCACTGTCAGGCCCTCCAGCGCTTGTCGGGGCTGACCAAGGCGCTTACGCTTTTTGTACTACGATGACATCTTTACCTTTTTCTGGGTCGTTGTCCATTTACCTCGGCTCGGACTTTTCACTAAGTCGTTATAAGCCAGGACATTCAAATCCCTCTGGATGGTTCGAGGAGTAATTCCGAATTCCTCTACAAGATCTTGAGTTGTGACAGTACCATTCTGACATATATACATGTAGATGGATTTGATGCGGTTTATCATCCGGTTAGTCGAAGGTTTCAAACAACCACTCCCTATCCTTTTTTAAACCCCTTTGTCATTTTCCTGCAACCGACAATTGATTGAAGACGAATCCTCAAGTATGTAGTTTTCTTCTTTCCAGACAGCTCCTTTTGCGTCCATTTTAAAGGCAGTCCTAAGATGTCTTACCTTTTGGACTATTTTACACTTTAATAAAATATAATTCCAGATAATTTACTGTTTTTTATGAAAAATTAATAATTTACTCAGAACGTACCCCCTTCATAATGGTTTATATACTTAACAATATGGTGTTAAACAGGCTAAATATGACAGTTATTAGAAAATTTAAAAAATACGTTTGCTGTAACTTAACTTTTACCCAGAGTTTACGAAAAGAGGTTATAAGGAGTAAAATAATATTCATGTTTTCAAGTGGGATTTAGAGTACAATAAGAACATCTTCTCGCTTAAGTGTTCCTGAAAAGGGAATACCACCTTTATACATATAAAAGTAAATTGGGAGGTTTGAATGGATGACTTCAATCAATTGGACACAGGAAGTAGAAAAAAGACAGAGTGATTTAATTAAAGACGCTCAGGAACTTCTGAGAATCAAAAGTGTTCTTGACGAAGAAAATACGTCTCCGGAGGCACCGCTTGGTGAAGGGGTAAAGGAAGCATTGGACTTTATGCTTCAGTTAGGTGAAAAGGATGGCTTCACTCCAAAGAATGTTGGCAATCTTGCCGGCCATCTGGAGTTTGGGCAAGGAGACGAAATTGTCGGTGTTCTTTGTCATGTCGATGTTGTACCTGAAGGGGATGGCTGGACAAGTGATCCATACGGTGCGGAAATTCGCGATGGGAAAATCTACGCCCGCGGCGCGATCGATGACAAAGGGCCAACTATGGCAGCATATTATGCAATGAAAATAGTTAAAGATTTAGGATTGCCTCTGAACAAGCGGGTCAGAATGATAATAGGTACGGATGAGGAAAGTGAATGGCGCTGTGTTGACCATTATTTTGAGCATGAAGAAATGCCAGCAATGGGCTTTGCGCCAGATGCTGACTTCCCGATTATCTACGCTGAAAAAGGAATCGCAGATTATGATTTGGTATCAAAAGCTGCTGGGATCGAAAAAGAAGACTACGATGCTGAAGTTATCGAATTTTCATCGGGCCGCCGCTACAATATGGTACCGGATTTTGCAAAGGTTGCTCTGGTTGTACAGCAAGGACAAACGGATGTTGTCCAGCGCTTTGATGAATTCAAAAGGAACAATGAATTGGATGGCAAGGCAATCGTTGAAAGCGGCAAACTGATCCTTGAGCTTGAAGGTGTTTCAGCTCACGGCATGGAGCCGGACAATGGGAAAAACGCAGGCCTGTATATGGCAGGATTCCTGTCTGAATTGAATCTTGATGGAAACAGTGAAAAGTTCTTTCAATTTGTCGCCAAGTACCTGGGCAAAGATTCACGCGGCAGGGAATTGGGCGTCGCTTATGCCGATGACATTACCGGAGATTTGACGATCAATGTTGGAAAGCTATCTTACTCACGGGAAAACGGTGGCCGCGCTGGCTTGAATATGCGCTACCCGGTGACAACCAATCTTGAAAAGACAAAAGAAATATTAAATGGGGTATTAGAAACTGAAGGACTTTCTATCGAGAATTTCTCAAACTCTAATCCGCATCATGTTGATGAAAGTGACTTCCTCGTCCAGACCTTGAAAAAGGTATACGAGGAGCAGGTTGGTGAAAAAGCGGAACTTATTTCAATTGGCGGCGGAACATATGCAAGGTCGTTGAAGTCAGGGGTGGCCTTTGGTCCACTTTTCCCAGGAAGACCTGATATCGCCCACCAGAAGGATGAATATATGATTATTGAAGATCTTCTTAGAGCAACTGCGATCTACGCGCAGGCTATCTATGAATTGGCAAAATAAAAAGTCATTACCGGAAATCAAGGAGGGGGAAGAGCATGGAATATGTAATTGTAGATGGCGAAGTTCTTGACCGGACGGTCGCCAAGGTAGACATTGAGGACAGAGGCTATCAATTTGGCGATGGTGTATATGAAGTCATCCGGGTATATAACGGAAAGATGTTCACCGGAAAAGAGCATCTTCAGCGACTGGTGGAAAGCGCAGAAAAAATCAGGATGAAGCTTCCTTACAGTCCTGAGGAGCTTGAGTCCAAAATGGAAGAGCTGATTGCGAAAAATGAATTAGACACTGGTATTGTTTATATGCAATTTACAAGAGGGACTTCACCTCGCAACCATGTTTTCCCTGCCGATGATGTGGCGCCAACCTTTGTCGCGTACACGCGCAAGGTGGCACGCCCTGTGGAATCCATGGAAAAAGGAGTCAGGACGATCCTTGATGAAGACATCCGCTGGCTTCGCTGTGACATTAAAAGCTTGAATTTGCTTGGTAATCTGTTATCAAAGCAAAAGGCAGCAGAGGCAGGTTGTTTTGAAGCAATCCTTCATCGAGGAGAAACTGTAACTGAGGGAAGCCATTCCAACATCTCGATTGTAAAGGACGGCGTAATCATCACACACCAGGCAGACAATTTCATCCTCAATGGAATCACCAGACAAAAGGTGCTGGAGATTTGCAGCAATGAGAGTATTGATTTTGAAGAACGTGCATTCACTCTTGATGAATTGTCATCGGCTGATGAAGTGTTTTCATCTGGAACAACAGTCGAAGTCATGCCGATTGTTGAAGTCGACGGGAAGCCTGTAGGAAATGGGGGGCCAGGTCCTGTCACCAGGAACCTGCAAAACCTTTTTAAAGCGAAAATTGAACGCCAGTGCGGCAATTTATAAATTCTAACCTGCGGCTATACAGCTGCGGGTTATTTTTTTTAAAAAAAGAGACTGCTGATAATTCCACCTTAAGGTTTTAACGCTTGCTTTGTTTTTTCCTGGCAGGAATGGGTATCATAAAAATATTTAAATCATCAGGATACCTGCTTTTGTTCATACTTAGACAAACTACAGCAGAATACCGAACAGGGGGAACAGAAATGAAGATTACTTCTGAACAGCATATTGAATTGCATGGATTCAATAATCTGACGAAATCATTAAGTTTTAATATGTATGACATTTGTTATACAAAGACAAAAGAAGAGCGAGAAGCTTATCTTGATTATATTGATGAACAGTATAACGCCGACAGGCTTACTAAGATCCTTACTCACGTTTCAGATATTATTGGTGCCCATGTATTGAATGTGGCCAAGCAGGACTATGTACCGCAGGGTGCAAGTGTGACCATTCTTGTTTCTGAAGGACCGGTCGTCGAGGTGCCTGATGAAGCGTATGACGAGTCGCCAGGCCCGCTGCCTGACAATGTCGTCTTACAGCTGGATAAAAGCCATATCACGGTCCATACGTATCCAGAATTCCACCCGGACGAAGGAATCAGTACGTTCAGGGCAGATATAGATGTATCCACATGCGGAGAAATCTCGCCGCTGAAGGCACTGCATTATTTGATCCATTCATTCGAAACCGATGTCATGACAATCGATTATAGGGTAAGGGGATTTACACGAGATAAGGATGGCAACAAACTTTTCATCGACCATGATATTAGTTCGATACAAAACTATATCCCAGAAAATATTAAAAATCAATTCGACATGGTCGATGTCAATGTTTATCAGGAAAATATCTACCACACCAAGTGTAAGCTTAGGGAATTTGATTTGGATAATTATCTTTTCGGTTATACGAAGGAATCTCTATCTCCTGAAGAACGAGAAGAGATCACCGAAAGACTTCAGGCTGAGATGGAAGAAATCGTATCAGGGGTGACGCTCCATTCGGGAACGATATTTGAGGATGAAGAAGAAGAGATGGAAAAATAGCGAGTAAAAAAGGCGTGTGGCTGACACATGTTTCAGACTGCAGATAAACTACCGTTTGTCTGCAGTTTTTTGTTGCAACAGAAAGAATGGCAAGCTCCCGAAAGATACCCTTATGCAAGAGAAGCCCGTCCCATAAGGGTACTATTAAGCCAGAAAGGTACCCTTATGCAAGAGAACTCCGTTACATAAGGGTACTATTAAGCCAGAAAGGTACCCTTATGCAAGAGAATCTCGTCCCATAAGGGTACTATTAAGCTAGAAAGGTACCCTTATGCAAGAGAACTCCAGCCCATAAGGGTACCCAAAACGCCGTGAAGGTTCGATTCTCCTCCTATATAAAAAAACTCGCCAAATACATGGCGAGTCCTTTTCATGACTAATCCTCAAACCTGAATAAATCGCTTGAGAGGTATCTTTCACCTGTGTCACAGGCAATGCAGATGACGACTTCATCCGGCTTTAGGTCCTTGGCGACATTGATGGCGGCGAAGCAGGCGGCTCCAGATGACGGACCGACTAGGATGCCTTCTTCTTTGGCCAGTCTTCGTGCCGTTACATATGCATCTTCATCCTCAATTTTATGGATCTTTTCATATACATCCTGATTGAGGATTTTAGGGATGAAGCCTGGACTTGTGCCGACCAGTTTATGCTTCCCGGGCTTGCCGCCGGAGAGCACTGGCGATCCGGCGGGCTCAACAACGTGTACTGCCAGGTCAGAATACGCTTCTTTAAGAGCTTCGCCTGTACCGGTGATTGTCCCGCCAGTCCCTGCTGTTGCCACGAACGCGCTGAGCGGCTTTTTCAGTTCCTCCATCGCCTCGATGATCTCTCTTGCTGTTGTTTGCCTGTGTGCGTCAGGGTTCGCTCCATTTTCAAACTGCATCGGCATAAAGCTGTTAGGAATCTCCTTTACCAACTCTTCCGCCTTTTTGATCGCACCAGGCATTTTTTCGTCGCCAGGTGTCAGCACGACTTCTGCTCCATACGCTTTTAACAGATTGATTCTCTCTTCTGTCATCGTGTCTGGCATGACAAGAATCGCTTTATAGCCTCTTGCCGCAGCGTTCATGGCCAGGCCAATGCCGGTATTGCCGCTTGTGGGCTCAATGATTGTAGCACCAGGTTTCAGCTTTCCTTCATTTTCGGCTGAAACAATCATATTGAATGCTGCCCTGTCTTTTACACTTTTGCTAGGGTTGAAGTATTCAAGCTTTAAGTAAACCGCTGCCCCGTTCTCAGGTGCCAGCCTGTTCAATTTTACAAGCGGTGTTTCTCCAATTAATGAAGCAATATTGTTAACGACTCTCATGTGATAGCCTCCTTGATCGATATCGACCTGCTTTAGTATTTCCATTTAAGTGAATAATTGATGATAAGCAACTGAAAAATAATGTTAGCTTCTTCTTATCATATAAAAAAAGACTATTCCTATCAACTTGTGGGGATTAGAAATGTTCATAAGGAAATTCTGCCAATATTACAAACCATTTGCTACAATAAATTCAAGTGGACAAGAAAGGGTGTATTTGATTGACGGGTCAGCAAACACAATATTTCTATGCTCTCGAGCTTCCTGGGGAGACAAAAGAAATCCTGAAAGGCAAAATCCACAGCCTGCAAGGTGAATTGCCTTTCAAAACCTGGGTACATCCACAGGATTTACATATTACGCTCGCATTCCTTGGAAATGCACCTGAAGCTAAAATACAGGCTGCCAATGAAGTGATTAAGGCATCACTAAATAACGAAGCATCATTTAAAATGGAAATCGATCATTTAGGCATTTTCGGCCGAAAGGACTCTCCAAGGATTTTTTGGGCGGGGCTAGAAGAATCCGCAGAATTGAATGATGTTAGAGATGCTGTGTTTACTGCATGCGTAGACTCAGGTTTTACCCTTGAAACACGCCCGTTCAGTCCTCATATCACCATCGCCAGGAAATGGGTCGGCGAGGAAGCTTTCACCGCTGACCAGCTTGAGGCAATGAACCCATTTAAAAAAGAATTAACTTTTCATGCCGAGAGGGTCGTTTTGTACAAGACTCATTTGGGGAAAAGTCCAAAATATGAACCAATTACACTATTCCCGCTTGCTAAGCAGGAATTAAGGCAGGTCAATCTATGGCACAATTAATCAAGCTTCAAGACTATGTATCACGCTATGCCCAGGACATTTACCTTTACCCCTCAAGATATGTCCGCCTGAAGAAAAAGCAATGGGAGGGCATTAAGGATAAATGGGAAAACGGTCCTGACCAAAATATTGAAGGCTTCATTAATCCACAACAGGCAGAGCAGCCCAATAATATCCTTCATAAGCTCAAAGGCATCGTGCGACAGCCTGAGCCAGTGTATGAGGAGAGTGTTCCTGAGAACCAGGAAGACCAGGACAACTTGATGGACGCTGGTTCTTTGAATTCAATCACTAACATAAAAACAATCGAAGAACTAAAACAACATTTCCTCGACGGACTGCTGCCATTCCAGCTGAAATGGGCCAGCTCGACATTGACGGAAAGATCATTTATCGAAAAAGAATACAACAGTGATCCGACATTAAAATTTTTGCTGCAACGATTTCCTGATACCTTCCTCATTTTATATAAACCTATATTTTTATTAAAAAAAGCGCCGGTCGAGGCGGAGCTAATCATCATCACTCCTGCTGCAGCCATGTGCATTTCGTTCATCGAAGCCGAAGAGGATGCTGCTTATGTCGGGTCAAAAGACCGCTTCTGGATCAAGAAAACGAGAAATAAGGAAAAGAAAATCCTTAATCCGTTGATTGCTCTAAATCGGACAGAGAAAATCGTCAAGACTCTATTTGACATGTACGGTGTCGATCTTCCTGTGCGAAAGCTGCTGATCAGCAGGAATGGATTCTTTGACTATCCACTCCAGCCTTATGGCGTGCAATTCATTGAAAAACGTAATTTTGAGGAATGGTTCATGTCCCTGAGAGGCATGAAATCTCCATTGAAGCATATGCAATTAAAAGCAGCACAGGTTCTTCTGCAATACTGCCAGACAACATCCGTCAGAAGGCTCGAGTGGGAAAACAACCCTAAGAGCGAATGAAAAATTTAAAAACCTAATAAATAGATAAAGGTTGATCATATGGAGAAGATCTATTTTATCGTCAACCCCAATGCGAAAAACGGGAGCTGCCGGGAGATTTGGAGAAACATAGAGATAGAGCTGGGGAGTCTTGAAATACCGTATCTTGCATTTTTTACAGAGTACCCCGGGCATGCGCAAGAGCTTGCGGAGGCAATTTCCCGTAAGGCTGACGGCACACCCGCAGTTATTGCGGCAGTCGGAGGGGACGGTACACTGCATGAAGTGGTAAACGGCGTCGCATCCTATTCAAACGTAATTGTCGGGTTCATTCCCGGCGGGTCAGGGAATGATTTTTCAAGAGGCTTTGCAATACCGAAAAAGTCAGTAGATGCTTTAAGTTTGATTGTTGATAAAAGCAAATGCCACACTACCGAAATCGATATCGGAAAAATTCAGCACAAAGAATTACAGGAAACCTATTTTATGAATAATATGGGAGTAGGCTTTGATGCTGCTGTCGCGAAGGATTCAAATGAGTCCAGGATGAAACAGTTACTGAACCGTTTTTCACTGGGCAGGCTGGTCTATGTATATATTCTTGTCAAAAAACTGCTTACATTCAGAACGATTCCAATAGATGTGACGATTGATGGCATAGTGTACAAATACAGCAACGCCTGGTTTGTCACGATTTCGAACCAGCCATACTACGGAGGTGGCATGAAGATTGCCCCTGCTGCTCTCCCGGATGACGGAATTCTCGATATCACTGTCGTGCACCGGATCTCGAGATTGAAGCTGTTATTGGTTTTCGTCAGCGTCTTCTGGGGAAAGCATACAATGTTCCAGGAGGTTGAGCAGTTTACCGGCAAATCGATCACCATTGAATCAACCGATGAAGTTCTAGCCCATGCAGATGGTGAAGCGATCGGACATACACCGCTGAAAGTCCAGGCGTGTCCAAAAGTCTTGAAAATTCTATCTGGTAAAAACAATCCAGGGCATACCGAGGAGTTGAAAATGAATGATTGCCATTGAAAGGGAATTTAACGCCTATCTTGATCAAGTGAATGTTATTACTGTATTGCTTCCTTATGCATATTTTGAAGGAACCTCAAATGAGTTCCGCCTAAAAGGAGAAGGCGTTGATTTGCCATTGGCAATCCAGGAGAAGGTATTGCTGGAGGATGTAGTAAAATACATTTGCTTTTCGAGTATCAGGCCTGAGATCGGCAAAACATACGAAATTTTGGATGATCATGGCGGTCAAACGGATCTGCAAATCGGAGCAGTCATCCGAACAGAAGAATTTGACTCATTATTTTTTTACGGTGGCGATGATCTTGGTGTCAGCTACACACCTGAAAAAGCTCTTTTCAAGTTATGGGCTCCTACCGCTACAAAAATAAAGCTCAGGCTTTTCAAGGAAGGTGACCAAAACCCCGAGCTGATCGATATGACTAGGATTGATAAGGGCGTATGGAGCATAGAGGTAGCCCGGAATTTGCAGCTTTACCGCTATTCGTTCCTGGTATGTATCAATCTTGAGTGGAGAGAAGCTGTTGATCCTTATGCAACGGCATTAACGGTCAATGGTGAATATGGCGTCGTGATCGATCCGGCAAAAACAAAGGCAGCCGAAATTGATGCCCCGAAATTAAAATGGCCGGTTGATGCTATCATCTATGAAGCTCATATCAGGGACCTGACGATGCACCCGAACAGTGGAGCTGTAAGGAAGGGAACATACCTGGGTGCAGCGGAAACGGGAACAAAAAGCGCAATCGGAATGGAGACCGGGCTTTCCTACATTAAAAATCTCGGTGTCACACATATAGAACTCCTGCCAGTTCACGATTTCGAAGGAGTAGACGAACTGGATCGGGCCAGGGACTATAACTGGGGGTATAATCCCGTTCACTATAATGTCCCTGATGGGAGCTATGCTTCTGAACCCGGGGATCCTTATAATCGGATCATCGAGCTTAAACAGTTGATTTCTGCGATCCATAGCCAGGGACTGGGTGTCATTATGGATGTGGTCTATAATCATGTCTACATTCGTGAGGACTCTTCTTTTGAAAAAATTGTTCCAGGTTACTTTTTTCGCCACGATGCACATGGCCTTCCTTCAAATGGTACCGGAGTGGGGAACGATATCGCCTCCGAAAGGCTGATGGCAAGAAAGTACATCGTTGACTCTGTCATGTATTGGCTGAAAGAATATCATGTCGATGGCTTCCGCTTCGATTTGATGGGTATTTTGGATATCGAGACAATGGCTGCTATCAGGAATTCGGTGAATAGCGTGAGTCCTGACATTTTGATCATAGGGGAAGGCTGGGATTTGAATACACCTCTGCCGCCTGATCGGAAGGGCAATATTTCAAACCAGGCAAAGCTGCAAGGAATAGGCCAGTTCAATGATTGGTTCCGCGATTCCATTAAAGGCAGCACTTTTAACATTTATGATAAAGGCTACGCATTAGGGAATGATCGCTACCTGGAAGCTGCAAAACAGGTGATGGCTGGCAGCATTGGAATTGGTAAGCGGAAACATGGCCTGTTTTTGCAGCCGGGACAATCCGTGAATTACATTGAATCGCATGATAACCATACATTGTGGGATAAGCTGAAAATAAGTGACCCTGACCAGGATGAAGCTATTTTAAAAAAGCAGCACAGGCTGGCTACTTCGATGGTATTACTGGCCCAGGGAATACCATTTCTGCACAGCGGCCAGGAATTTTTCAGGTCGAAAAAAGGAATTGGCAACAGCTACCGCTCTCCCGATGAAATAAACTGGCTGGATTGGGACCTTCGTGATGCCAACATGGAAAATGTCCAATACATCAAAGGAATCATCGATATACGAAAATCAAACGAAGCTTTCCGGCTTCCTGACAGTGAACAAATCCGCAGGCAAATGGAATTTTTCTCATTACCAGCACCGTTGATCGGATTTTCGCTGAAAGAAATAAAACAAAGTGGACATTGGGAAAAAATTCTCGTATTCATAAACCCATCAATGGATCAGCAGCTTGTGGAACTAACAGAAGATGCGAGATGGAGTGTCCTTGCTGACCATGAAAAGGCTTCAGCACAGCCATTTCGCCATATAGAAGGAGATAAGGTGCTCCTCGAGCCATGCTCGCTGTTTGTGCTGGCAAAATAGTTAGACACTGAATGGTCCAGTGTTTTACCCTGATAGATACTCATCAAAGGGCTTCTGCTTTTCTTTTGATAACTTTTTCACAATATTAATTTAGGTTCCATGGGGTTGACGTACGAAGCCTCTAGGGGATAAAATTTATAGGATAGCTATTGTGTGTGAATTTTTCTATCAATAGCTGTCTTTTTATTTCCGATAATAATAACAACAGCGAATTAAGATTAGAATCCATTTCCGGTTTTTAACATAAGGGAAATAGTGATAAATGAAGGTGACTAACTTTGGAACATTTATTTGGACAGGATTGGGAGATCGTTCCTGCAGGTGGTGCAACCGGTGCCGCTTATTTTGCGCAGCATGAAGAACAAAGGCTGTTTCTAAAACGTAATTCATCCCCTTTTCTTGCTGTTCTCTCCGCAGAAGGAATTGTACCCAAGCTTGTTTGGACGAAAAGGTTAGAAAACGGAGATGTCATTACGGCACAGCAATGGATGAATGGACGAGAGCTAAAGCCCGGGGATATGAACAACGACCGTGTGGCCAAGCTGTTGAAGAAAATCCATGCTTCTGAACCGCTTCTTGGGATGCTTACCAGGCTGGGAAAAAGCCCGCTGAAACCCGAGATGTTCCTTTCAGCGCTGAATGAGGAATTGGATGAGGAGCTTCGCACGAAGCAAGCTGTCATAGATTCATTGAAGTTTTTAACTGTAAACGTTGGCAATATTGATGTGGACGAGAAGGTCGTCTGCCATTGTGATGTAAATCATAACAACTGGCTGCTTACTGAAGACAACCAGTTGTATTTAATTGACTGGGATGGAGCAATGATTGCCGACCCTGCCATCGACCTTGGACTTCTTCTGTATTCTTATATACCGGAAGAGGAATGGGAGGAATGGCTGGATAAATACGGCATCATCCTGACCGAAAATCTTAAGCACCGAATGAAATGGTATGCACTTGCACAATCACTTTCAGCAATCCAATGGCATAAAAACCAGAATCGCATTCCCGAAATGGACAAATGGATTGATTTTTTAAAAGCACTTATTTAAATTTTTATGAGAACTGACCGATATCATTTACCCATTGCGACAGCTGACCCTGGTTTGTCTGGATATGCTGTTCCAAGTCAGAGGCATTTACGCCATTTTGGCTATACTGATAAACATCCTGAAGAATCGATTTGATGTTGCCGTCAACATTTGTGTTGACCATCAGCGATTTGATCAGGCGTTCCAACTGTTGATACTCCGCAACCGAACCGCAGCAGTCAGTTTGCTGGTTGCTTAATATATCCTTTAATAAATTTACCTGGTCATGGTGGCTTAAAGGCACGATGATCACCCTTTCGTTTTAAAGGAATTCACATATAGATTGTGGATTCCTTTTTGTGTTTATGCATCGAGCTGCCAGCCAGGATAAATTTCATCTTGAAAACATATGGGTTGCATGATATTGTTTGAAACGAATGAAAATAGTACAGAGGTGTCAGTATGAGACTAAGAAACAAGCCATGGGCTAAAGATAAATTACGTGAGTATTCAAATTTTGTTATCCACGAACCGGAACAGCACCGTGGAAAATGGGGTCAAGTTTTTGAGAAGGATCAGCCCCTCCACATTGAGATTGGGACCGGAAAAGGCCAGTTTATCACTGGAATGGCAAAAGCCAACCCGGACATTAACTATATTGGCATTGAATTGCAGGAAAGCGTCATCGTCAGCGCACTGGACAAGCTGATTGAAGAAGATTTGCCAAACTGCAAACTGATGAACGTAAATGGTGCAGAGCTTGCAAAGTACTTTGAAAGCGGAGATGTCAGCCGCGTTTACTTGAACTTCTCTGATCCATGGCCAAAGACACGCCACGAAAAAAGAAGACTGACATTCAAGTCTTTCCTTGAAGTCTACGAATCGATTCTTGTCAAAAATGGAGAGATCCACTTCAAGACAGACAACCAGGGATTGTTCGAGTACTCCCTTGTCAGCTTCTCGCATTATGGCATGAAGCTTAACTATGTCAGCCTCGATCTTCACAACAGTGACTTCGAAGGCAATGTTATGACTGAATACGAAGAGAAATTCTCCTCACGCGGCAGCCGCATTTATCGCTGTGAGGTACAATTTCAATCAAAATAAGTAATGTGGCCGGTCGCTTTTGTCGATCGGCTTTTTGCATGGAAGAAAGATCAGCTAAATTGGAAAAAAAGCACGATAATTTCCAGTTCGCCAATAAAATTGTGAAAACCGCCAATAAAATCAAATTTTCGCCAATAAACTTGTGAATATCGCCAATAAAATTGTGAACTTCGCCAATAAAATTTTGTCTTGGATAAAAAAGGCTAGGAAATAAACATAATGATCGAATGAGTAGGTGGAAAATTGTAATTAAGGCTTCATGTTTACGAGGTTGGAGCAAAAAATCGCAAAATTGCACCACAAATGGCTGTATTTTTAGCAATAATAAGATGAATTATTTAAAAATTTAAAATCCGAGTGTTACAATCAAGTAAAAAAAGGGGGATGCAAGATGGAAAAGCTTGAGCTTCGTAATGTTAAACTGGAGTGGCTGAACGGTGGAGTCACTCATCTTGATGGCGGTGCGATGTTTGGGGTTGTCCCGAAACCGTTATGGTCACGCAAATATGCTGTGAATGACAAAAACCAGATTGAGTTGCGGACAGATCCGATTTTAATCCAGGCCGCCGGGAAAAGTTTCCTTGTTGAAAGCGGCATGGGTAATGGAAAATTGAATGAGAAGCAAAAACGCAATTTTGGAGTCCTCGAGGAATCAAGTCTGGATTCAGAGCTGGAAAAGCTGGATTTGAAGCCAGAAGATATCGATTACGTATTGATGACACACATGCATTTTGACCATGCCTGCGGGTTGACGAAGGATTCAGACGGGGAACTTGTTTCAGTATTCCCGAACGCGCGAATCATCACTTCCCAGGTAGAGTGGGATGAGATGCGCAATCCGAATATCAGGTCAAAGAGTACATACTGGAAAGAAAACTGGCAGGGGATTGAACAGCAGGTTGAGACATTTGAGAAGGAATGGTCATTTGGCCCAATCAAAATGCTCCACACTGGTGGCCATAGTGATGGACATTCAATCCTAATTATTGAAGATGAAGAGATGACAGTCGTTCACATGGCTGATATCATGCCCACTCATGCTCACCAGAATCCTCTCTGGGTGATGGCGTACGATGATTACCCAATGGATTCGATTTTCGCCAAGCAGAAATGGCTGGAATTTGGAATCAGCAAGGAAGCTTGGTTCACTTTTTATCATGATGCGGTCTATCGTGCAGTCAAATTCGATCAGGACGGTAAAATTACAGATACGATTGCGAGAAAAAAATAGACCTGCGCTAAGCAGGTCTAGATTCCAATCAATATTAATCTAACGGATAAGCATCGAGTATCGCTCCAGTGGAAGCGTCAGCGATGAATTCATATTGTTCCACCTTGCCATCGTTATTGCGGGAGATGCCGCCTTTATATACCTGGTAATCAAGGGGGGCTATTGAATAAGGCTCGGCAGTCATATTGATCCATGAGCCGCTGATTGGCCCTGATTTCTTAAACGCTGCCTTCGCATGATTCAGTACTTTATCAGCTGACACGGTTTCTTTTTGTGAAGCAAGTTCCTTTACAGCATACGCACCTGCCAGGCCGGCGCCAACGCCAATGAAAAAGGCTTTCCAGTTCATAGTCAAGGACCTCCAAGGTTAAATATGGAATTTCAAGTTACCTTCATCATAACAAATCGCTCAGGTGTAGCAAAGAAATAATACTACAAAAAATGTGCATGACAGGATTAAGACTGGCAAGGATAATGAATGTTCTGTAAAATGGAATCTATAAATACATAATCTTTAGTAAATCTAAATTTTTGGTGAGAAGGAGAAATTAAATGAACGAGCAAACATTGAGCCTGTTTAAAACGTTGACAGAATTGCCTGGAGCACCGGGAAACGAGCACGCAGTACGAAAATTCATGCGCGAGCAATTAGAACAGTATTCTGATGAACTGATCCAGGATAATTTAGGCAGTGTGTTCGGCGTTAAAAAAGGTGACCCGAACGGACCAAAAATCATGGTTGCCGGCCATATGGATGAAGTTGGCTTTATGGTTACATCCATCACGAAAAACGGGATGATCAGATTCCAGACACTAGGCGGCTGGTGGAGCCAGGTGCTTTTGGCACAGCGCGTCCAGATCATCACGAACAATGGACCGGTAACAGGTGTAATCGGTTCAATTCCGCCTCATCTACTGGATGAGTCAAAACGCAATAAGCCGATGGAAATTAAGAATATGCTGATTGATATCGGTGCAGATGATAAAGAAGATGCCATCAAGATCGGCATCAAACCAGGACAGCAAATCGTACCGATCTGTCCATTCACTCCGATGGCAAATGAGAAGAAAATCCTTGCTAAAGCTTGGGATAACCGCTATGGCTGCGGCCTGGCAATCGAGCTTTTAAAAGAAACGAAGGACATCCAGTTGCCAAACATGCTGTACTCAGGTGCTACCGTCCAGGAAGAGGTCGGCTTAAGAGGCGCGCAGACTGCAGCGAACATGATCGACCCGGACATCTTCTTCGCATTGGATGCAAGTCCGGCTAATGACATGTCAGGTGATAAGAACGAATTCGGCCAGTTAGGCAAGGGTACGCTGTTGAGAATCCTTGACCGTTCAATGGTCACGCACCGAGGCATGAGAGAGTTCATTCTTGATATGGCTGAAACTCATGATATTCCTTACCAGTACTTCGTTTCCCAGGGTGGCACGGATGCAGGAAGAGTACACACTTCCAATCAAGGCGTTCCAAGCGCAGTAATCGGTATCTGCTCACGCTATATCCATACTGCAGCATCAATGATCCATGTTGATGATTATGCGGCAGCCAAGGAACTACTCGTCAATCTTGTAAAAGCAGCGGATAAGACAACTGTGGAAACAATCAAGAATAATAGCTAATGAAAAGAGATATTAGGGGCAGGTAAAACTGCTCCTTTTTCATGGCATGAAAGGTGGCACAAGTTATGCAAGTTGCAGTTGGTTCAAAAAATCCAGCTAAAATTAATGCAGTCAAAGAAGCATTTAAAGAGTATGAGTACGAGATCATTTCTGTCGATGCCCAATCAGGTGTAAGCGAACAGCCGATGTCTGATGAGGAAACTATCAAAGGGGCAGTCAACAGGGCCATACAAGCGGCTGAACTGGGTGAAGCTGAAATTGGCATCGGACTCGAAGGTGGCGTTCAGCAAACACCATATGGGCTGATGCTTTGCAATTGGGGAGCTCTGGCTGCCAAAGGAATGGATCCAATCATTTCCGGTGGCGCAAGGATTCCACTCCCTGACGAAATTGCCCAACAGTTACTAATGGGTGCAGAACTTGGTCCAGTAATGGATGAATACGCAAAAAAGCAAAACGTCCGCAAAAACGAAGGCGCAGTCGGAATCTTCACGAATGGACAAATCAACAGAAGCGAAATGTTCACACATGTCATGAAATTGCTAGTTGGACAATATGAATATCAAATAGAGCAAGGTAAGAAGACAGTCTAATGGCTGTCTTTTTATTTGTTCACTCTGATTCTAGATTTAAGGGCAATCTATGAAGAGCGTTGGTGGCTGAAAAAGCAAGAAATTGGAAGGAAGGTAAACCAATAAAGTCGATTGGCGCAAAAGAAAGTAAAAAAGTGGATAAAGTTATCATTAATACAGCCGATTGGTGCCTGGAAAAGTGAGAAATTGGAAAAAGAGGACAGGAATAGTCCATAACCAAAGATTTCTCGACAAATTTCTGAAAAATATCATAAATTCCAACAAAAAATGCCCGACAAGCCTTGTCACCCGTCAAACAAGAAAGGTATGATAGAAAAGAAGTGGTTAAGTCCTTACCAAGGGGGAAAAAAGTATGATAAAGTTCAGAAGGGCATTTGGGCTTATTATAGTGGGGTTATTCCTGCTAAGCGCTTGTTCTGCCTCTTTTTCCGAACAGAAGGCTGAAATAAAAAAGGAAGTTGCGTCTACTTTTGAAAGCCAACCAGAAAAAACAAACAATAGTACTAAAGATATAGATTATTACTTGCCGTCGGATGTGAAGGTGGAAAAAGAAACACCTAATAATGTATTGCTCAAAGATGGCTCAAAAACCTATATTCTTTTTTATAATCAGCATGAAAAAGAAGATAGTAAAGTCGTCTATGATTCCACTGTGAAGCAACAGAAGGAATGGGACGCTAATGAAACCTTCAGTAAAGATGGCAAATTTGGCTATATGCTTGTAAAAGAGCTGAAAGAAAACCATTTTCAACTGATTGTCGGGATTGGCGGCGTCAAGCTGACTACAGAAACTGAGAATGTGAGAGAAGACGCAGAAGCGATGATGCAAATTGCCAACTCTGTGAATATTAAATGACGCCATTCAATGATGGCGTTTTTTTTATCCAGTGCTTGTGGTGGCCAAAAAGCTTTAATCAGATTAGTTTCTTTTTTTTCAATGCATGGGTAAAATAAGTGAAGTACAATGAGATTTTCCCGGGAGGTTTTCTTATGAAAAATTTAGAAACAATGGAACAGTTCGAAGCGTTGAAAAACGATGGTAAACATATATTTTTATTTACTGCTGGCTGGTGCCCTGACTGCCGTGTAATCGAGCCGGTATTGCCTGAAATTGAAAGCAAATACAGCGAATACGAATTCATTTCTGTGGATCGTGATGATTTCATCGATCTTTGCATCCAGCTCGATGTATATGGCATTCCTAGTTTTGTCGCTTTTGATAACGGCACGGAGCTTGGCCGTTTTGTCAGCAAGAACAGAAAGACACAGGCTGAAATCGAAAACTTTATTGAAGGTCTTGCCTAATTAATCATTTCCCTCCATCTTTTGAGGTGGAGGGAAATTTCATGTAAAATGAGTTGCAGAAACTCCCGAAGAAATGGAGGGATAAGACAATGGATAGCAGAAAAATGCGGAAAGAGCTTGAGAATCGTCTTCAACATCCTGACCGGACTTTTTCTTATGACCGGGAAAAGGATCAGTTGAGAATTGAAAATAAAAATACGGGTCGCGGAATCACCATTGCTCTGCCTGGGATTGTCGCCAAGTGGCAGGAACAAAAGGAAAAAGCGATTGATGAGGTTGTCTATTATGTATCAGAAGGCCTGAATGCAATGGAGAGCCAGGTCGAGCTTTCAGGAAAGGAAAAAAATATCTTTCCTGTCATCCGTTCAACGTCATTTCCATCTGAAGCCGAGGAAGGGATTCCATTCCTTTTTGACAATCATACCGCGGAAACACGGATTTATTACGCTTTGGATTTAGGCACTACATACAGGCTGATTGATTCGAAGTTTTTGGAAAAAGAAGGATGGTCAGCGGGCCAGGTCCGTGAGACGGCTTTGTTCAATGTCCGTTCACTCTCCGTAAAATTAAAAGAGGACCGTGTGGCTGATAACACATTTTATTTCCTCAATTCGAATGACGGCTATGATGCCAGCAGGATTTTGAATACAAGTTTCTTGAATGAAATGAAGAAAAAGATGAAGGGAACCATGACTGTGGCCGTTCCCCATCAAGATGTTTTGATCATCGCCGATGTGGAAAATAACACAGGTTATGATATATTGGCCCAGATGACGATGAGCTTTTTTGCGAGTGGAAGAGTGCCAATTACTGCCCTAAGCTTCCTATATGAAGATGGAGAATTGGAGCCAATCTTTATTTTAGGTAAAACAAAAAAGGAATAGTAGCGGAAGAAGCGAAAGCCCGGAATTAACGGGCTTTTTTCCTTTATGTACATATGATGTCATGTTTTGTAAATAACTGAGCCTAAAGTTGATTGTTATTGAAGATTTCTTCTCGTAAAAAATGCTCATTCTTTCTTTTTATCTCGAAAAATATTGATTTACTGTTAAAATAATAATGAAATGCGAAAGAAAGAGTGATTTATATTGAGTTGGATTAAAAAGATTTTTACCATGTTCCAAAACGATGATGAATTTAATGATATTGAACAAAAACATCCTGCTTCAAAGCCATTAAAGAAAGAACAGAATGAAAAAAGGGATATAGAAGCAAAGGTACTATACCAATATCCAAAAGGTCAGTTTCGTTTTCCATTGATCCCGGATGAGGATTCAGTTCCTGAAAAATCCAAGCCGACAAAAGGGCGTGCAGAAAGGGTCATCCAGGATAAGGAGATCAAACCGTTCATTAAAGAGCAAGGTTCATTGAGGATTAAGAATGAGCGGCAAGCTGAAAGTGATACCTACCACAATCAACGCCGTGAGCCAACCGTGGATTCCCGGAGCACAGTCAAACGTGATTCTGCGAGAGAACCAATTGAACCATACAAGCCTAAAAAAACTGTGGAATCTGCACCGAAATTCCATTATGAAACTCGGAAAGACAGCGGACCGAAATTTCGGCAGCCTTTTAAACCAACCGAAATTCCGTCCCCGATTTATGCATTTAACAGACCTCCTAGAAAAAGTAAGGCCCAAGCGGACCTGGAGGATGTTGAATATGAACTGGCTGGTTTTGAAAAGGGTCAGAGCAGTGCAGTTGAACAAATAAAGCATGCGGACATAAATATCATGTCGCACGCTATTGATCTAAAGGAAGCTCCTGTTTCAACAGAAGGTCATGATGAGGCAGTAACGCAAGATATATACATAGAAGATAATCTTGCTGAAACTCAGGATCTTGAGGTCACTGAAGTAGATGAACAAGTAGAACAATCAGAGTTGGAAACAGAGGCGCTCGATAGAATTTTTAATAGCGAGCCTGGACCAGAGTATAGTAGTGTGGATTCCCGAATTGAAACGATCACTGAAGTCGAGCTTGAGCAGGGTGCCGAAAAGACAGAATTGGTCGGTTTTCAACATGACCAGGAAGAGACAGAAGCATCCGGTATGCAAAGTAGACCGGAAGAAGCAATGGCCATTCAAAATAGCCCTGAAGTGGCAGAAGCAATGGCCATTCAAAGTAGCCCTGAAGAGGACGAAGTAAACGGCTATCAACAAATTGAGGATGAGCTAAATGTTCAGCCTGTTGATATTGCTAAGGTCCAAAACACGAAAACGGAAGAATCTTTTAAGGAATCAGAGCCAGAACACAGTCCTGACCCTGAACCGAAAATAGAGGATAAGCCTGCAGAACCAAAAAGGCAGCTTCCATTCAATGTGCTTATGCTTAAGCAGGATAAGAGGAAGTGGGAAGAGCGGAACACGTCTAAATATCCTTCTTTTATGACTGAAGGAAGAAAGACAAGTGCACGCCAAACTCATCCTGATGTTGATGCACCTTCTTCAGATGTTAGTGGCCAGAAAAATCAAGAGCTAGAAGACGAGTTGTCGGCAGGCAGCACTTCATCAGATGTTCTGCCAGTTCAGCAGGAACAACCATCAGCTGCCCAGCAGGAAACCTTAATAGTAGCAGAAGATGCGTCGGGTGCCGAAAACCAGGAGGAAACTTTATCAGTTGAAGTTAGTCCGGTAACGGTTCCATCAAAAAGCGAAGAGCAAACCCAAGCCGAACCGGCTGTGGCGAATTCCTCTTCTGCACAAATGAACCCTCAGTTCGAACGAGAAGAAATCCAATCGAATGATCGAGAAGCGGCTATACAGCCAGAAGTCCACCCGGCAGCGGTATACGACTTCCCGCCTCTGGAACTTTTGAGCCCGCCTGTTTTCAAAGCGCCTGATCCTGAATGGCTTTCGGAGCAGGAGCATATGCTCAATGAGACGTTGAGGAATTTTAATGTAGGCGCCAGGGTGGTCAATGTGACACAGGGACCATCGGTTACCCGTTTTGAGGTACAGCCGGAACCGGGCGTTAAAGTTAATAAAGTTACTAATCTATCAGATGATATAAAGTTGAGCTTAGCTGCTAAAGATATCCGAATTGAAGCTCCAATACCAGGAAAGCATACAATCGGGATTGAAGTGCCGAACCATTCGAGCAGGCCGGTATTGTTAAGTGAAATTTTACAGTCTGCAGGTTTTATGGATCTTGAATCTCCGTTATCAGTGGCCCTGGGACTGGATATTGCCGGAAATCCAATCGTCACTGATCTGAAAAAGATGCCTCACGGATTGATTGCCGGTGCCACTGGATCTGGAAAGAGTGTCTGTATCAATACGATGCTTGTCAGCCTGCTTTATAAAGCACATCCAGATGAGGTGAAGCTGCTGCTGATTGATCCGAAAATGGTTGAATTAGCACCTTATAACCGAATTCCTCATCTTGTCAGCCCGGTCATCACTGATGTAAAAGCAGCGACAGCCTCGCTGAAGTGGGCAGTTGAGGAAATGGAACGCCGTTATGAATTGTTCGCACATACAGGTGTCCGTGATATAGGCAGGTTTAATGAACTTGCCGAGAAGCATCGCAGGTTTTCTGATAAGCTCCCGTATATCGTAATTGTGATTGATGAGTTGGCAGATCTGATGATGATGGCTCCAGGCGATGTGGAAGAGGCTATTTGTCGCATTGCCCAAAAGGCACGGGCTTGCGGCATCCATTTGATCATCGCGACACAGCGTCCATCCGTTGATGTCATTACAGGCCTGATTAAAGCGAATGTTCCTACAAGGATTGCCTTCTCTGTTTCCTCACAGGTGGATTCAAGGACGATCATTGATATCAGTGGGGCAGAAAAGCTTCTTGGCCGCGGTGATATGCTGTTCCTGGAAAATGGATCATCAAAGCCCTTCCGTCTTCAGGGAACCTACGTGACCGACAATGAGATTGATGACATTGTGGCATTTGTCAGGGAGCAACGGGATCCACAATACTTGTTTGAACAGGATGAACTGCTCAAGAAGGCCCAGGTGACGGAAGACGAAGATGAACTTTTCTACGAAGCATGTGAATTTGTCATCGACCAGGGTGGCGCTTCAACCTCAAGCGTCCAGCGCCGTTTTAAAATTGGCTATAACCGGGCGGCCAGACTGATTGAAATGATGGAGCATCAAGGATTCATTTCAGAGGGCAAGGGCAGCAAGCCGAGGGATGTCCTGATTACTGCTGCGGATCTTGAGGCCCTCCAGGAAACTAGTACATTCAATTAATAAATGGTATTCTTTATTAGCATGTACTTATAATAAGGATAAATGACTATAGATGTTGGGTTGTTATTGAAGGAGCTTTTTGGATGAAAGAAATCGAATTGAAAATGCAGGGGAAAATCAGCCGTCTGACCAATCATACATTTAAGTTTGATGAAAGGATTCGTGATGGCTGGTTTTCAGCTGTGTATTTTCTAAAAACTCGAGAGCTTGTAAAGAAATATCATGAAGACAATACTATTACGATGCAGTTTTTCCAGAAGGACGAAGCTGTTTTGTGCGGCACAGATGAAGTGATCGCACTGGTAAAAACATTTGCTGACCGTCCTGAGGAACTAGAGATTTATTCACTTAAGGATGGAGATAAAATCTCCCCGTTTGAAACAGTCCTGACCATTACAGGACCATACCAAAGTTTTGGTTACCTAGAGGGAATCATTGACGGCATCCTGGCAAGAAGAACTTCTGTCTCAACGAATGTTTATAATGTCGTAAAGGCAGCAAGCTATTCAGGCCAGCAAAAGCCGGTCATTTTCATGGGAGACCGTGACGACCATTATACAACACAGGCTGGGGATGGTTATGCTGCCTATATAGGAGGCGCTACTGCCCAGGCCACCCATGCGATGAATGAGTGGTGGGGCAAGCATGGGATGGGGACGATGCCGCATGCATTGATCCAGATGTTCAACGGCGATATCGTCGCAGCAACCCAGGCTTATCATGAAACCTTCCCAAATGATGATTTGATCGCTCTTGTTGATTATAATAATGATGCGATTACTGACTCATTGAAAGTCGCAAGGAAATTTGGGAAAAAGCTGAAGGGCGTCAGGGTTGATACTTCCCGTACCCTCATTGACCAGTATTTCCTTCGCAACCAGCACTTGCTTGGGACATTTGATCCTCGCGGAGTGAATGCAGAATTAATCTTTGCACTAAGAAAAGCGCTTGATGACGAAGGCTTTGACCATGTAAAAATTGTCGTGAGCGGCGGTTTCAGTGAAAGAAGAATCCTGGAGTTTGAAAAGCAAAATGTACCAGTCGACATGTATGGAGTAGGCGGCAGCCTTTTAAAATTGAAAGTTGGTTTTACTGGTGACAATGTCATGTTGAACGGGAAACATCAGGCGAAGTCAGGCAGAAAGTACAGGCCGAATCCCCGTCTTGAAAAAGTAGAATTTTAACAAGTTTGAAAGCAACTAATAAAGGGAATATGTACTTTTATTGATGATTACGGTCATAATGGAGACATTTTGCTTAGGTGATGTAGTTTTTGAACAGCCCATACTTATGAGGGCTGTGAAAATAGCTGCACCTTATGAAAACAGCATTAATGAAACTGTGTTATTTACCGTAATGATGTTATAATGATTCAATACATGAGAGACAGATACGATCCGCATTGTATTTTGCGCTGTTTTATAACGGGAATAGGCGAAATGAGCAATTCAGGATATCTGTCATATACTGTGTTACATACAGACGTTGTTGGAGGTTCTTTATATGACTATTTACCATTTTGTAGGTATAAAGGGGTCTGGAATGAGTGCGTTAGCTCAAGTTCTCCATGATATGGATTATCAGGTACAGGGCTCCGATTATGATAAGCACTTTTTTACCCAGGTGGCCCTTGAGAAATCTGGAATAAAGATCCTTCCGTTTGATAAGGAAAATATACAGCCTGGGATGACGGTTATTGCAGGCAATGCCTATCCGGATACACATGAAGAAATTCAGGAGGCAATGAAGCTGGGCCTTCCAATCATCAGATATCATCGATTCCTTGGTGATTTCATGCAAAACTTTACAAGTGTTGCGGTTACTGGGGCTCATGGAAAAACATCGACTACAGGATTGCTTGCGCATGTGATGAGAGGCGCCAAGCCTACATCATTCCTTATTGGCGATGGCACTGGGAAAGGTGACAAAGATGCTCAATACTTTGTATTCGAAGCATGTGAGTACCGCCGCCATTTCCTTTCGTATTTCCCTGATTACGCAATCATGACGAATATCGACTTTGATCACCCGGATTACTTTGCCAATATCGAAGACGTTTTCTCCGCTTTCCAGGAGATGTCATGGCAAGTTAAAAAGGGGATCTTTGCATGCGGTGATGATGAGCAGCTGCAAAAAATCCAGGCTAAGGTGCCAGTTGTATTTTATGGTTTTGGCGAAGAAAATGACTTCCAGGCTCGCAATATCGTCAAGTCAACTGAAGGCACTACATTTGATGTTTTTGTCAGGAATAATTTCTATGACACGTTCTCGATTCCGGCATATGGAGACCATAATGTCCTGAACTCGCTTGCTGTCATTGCTTTGTGCCATTACGAAAACATTGAATCAAAAGTGATCCAGGCTCAGCTTGAAACGTTTGAGGGCGTGAAGAGGAGATTCTCTGAAAAGAAGGTTGCAGACCAGGTGATCATTGATGACTACGCTCACCATCCTACAGAAATTAAAGTTACAATCGAAGCTGCGAAGCAGAAGTATCCTGATCGTGAAATCGTCGCGGTTTTCCAGCCGCATACCTTTACCAGGACACAAGCTTTCCTGAATGAGTTTGCAGAAAGCTTAAATAAAGCAGACAAGGTTTACTTGTGCGAAATCTTTGGTTCAGCCCGTGAGATTCATGGGAAATTGTCGATTACCGATCTAAAAGATAAAATCGACGACGCAGAAATCATCACTGAGGAAGATACATCACGTCTGAAAGAACATGGAAATGGTGTCATCCTATTCATGGGTGCAGGTGATATCCAGAAGTTCCAGCAAGCATATGAAAATCAATTGCAAGTGTAAATGAAAAGGATGCGGCCAATTGGTCCGCATCCTTTTGTATGTCCTCAAACTTTCACTTATTTAAGATTCTCAGGGTTCAAGACCTCAAGCTCAGGAATGACAAAACGTCCATCTTTGCGAATCAGTACGTCATCGAAATAAATCTCGCCGCCGCCGTATTCAGGGCGCTGGATGTTGACCATATCCCAGTGGATATTCGAGTGGTTTCCATTGAATGCATCGTCATAGCACTGTCCAGGTGTAAAGTGGAAGCTTCCATCGATTTTTTCATCAAACAGGATGTCCTGCATTGGATGCAAGATATATGGATTTACGCCAATCGCAAATTCTCCGACATAACGAGCACCTTCATCTGTATCAAAAATCCTGTTAATACGCTCTGAATCATTTGCGGTAGCCTCAACGATTTTTCCATCCTTGAAAGTAAGCTTCACATTTTCAAAAGTGAATCCCTGGTAAGGAGATGGTGTATTGTAGGTGATTACGCCATTGACTGAATCACGAACAGGTGCTGTGTAAACTTCGCCATCAGGGATATTCAGCTCACCGGCACATTTTACAGCCGGGATATCTTTGATTGAGAAGGTCAGGTCAGTTCCTGGTCCGGTAATCCTTACCTTATCTGTACGGTTCATCAAATCTGCCAGGCTGTCCATTGCTTTGTCCATTTTTCCGTAATCAAGGTTGCAAACGTTGAAGTAGAAATCTTCGAAGGCTTCAGTGCTCATCTTCGCAAGCTGTGCCATTGCTGAATTAGGGTAACGCAGGACAACCCATTTCGTTTTTGGAACGCGAATGTCCCTATGTACCTTCTTGCCAACCGTATTGCCATGGATCTTCATTTTATCTGCCGGAACATCAGCGTGTTCGTTGATGTTATCTCCAGAACGGAGGCCAATGTAAGCATCCATTTTACTCATCACATTTGCTTCAAATTCAGCAATCATGTCGAATTGTTCTTGCTGGGCACCCATAAGCAAAGAACGGTCTACCTGGTGGTCCTTTAATGATACGAATGGATAGCCACCAGCTTCGTATGCCTCTTTAACTAGAGCCGTAACAAGCTCACGCTGAAGGCCGAAGTTTTCAATCAGGACTTTTTCTCCTTTTTGAAGCTTGACCGAGTAGTTGATCAAGTTTTTCGCCAGTGTTTGAATCCGTGGATCTTTCACCGAAATCACTCCTATGTATTAAAATAAAGCACATAACCATATTGTAACCGAAACGCCGCAGTTTGTACTCTTTTCATTGCAGGAACTTGGAAAGGCTAAAGCTGTGAAAATTAGAAGCAGTTACAATCGCCGAAGTCGATTGGCGCCCGGAAAAGTGATTATATGGAAAAATGGGTCACCAATAGAGCGTATTGGCGCCCGGAAAAGTGATTATATGGAAAAATGGGTCACCAATAAAGCGTATTGGCGCCCGAAAACGTGATTTTCTGGAAAAATGGGTCACCAATAAAGCGTATTGGCGCCCGGAAAAGTGATTATATGAAAAAATGGGTCACCAATAGAGCGTATTGGCGCCCAAAAACGTGATTTTCTGGAAAATGCGGTAACCAATACTAGGAGGCACTGGTTGAATAAAGACATCCGCTAGTCCCGAAGATTTACCTGCTTTGCTAGACTAACTCTCTCTCCAATTACAAACATCTTGAACTTTAAATTGTAGAAAGATATTCTTATTCAGGAAGGAAAAGGGTATGATTATATTGAAATACATATTAGACAAGGTGGTTTACGTCGCTAACTGCGGGGTAAAATGTACATATGCTAACGGAGGTGTTCAACAGTGGAAATTATTTTGTATTTAAGTGTTGCTGTAATAGCAATTGCATTCTTGGTTTTGGTCGTTTCGTTATCCAAAACTCTAAAATCCTTACAAACAACTTTAGACAGTGTATCAGGCACACTTGATGGCCTGGAAAAGCAGTTGGATGGAGTGACTCGTGAAACGACGGAGCTTCTGCACAAAACAAATAATTTGGCCGACGATATTTCCAGAAAATCTGAGAGCTTGAACGGTGTCGTTAATGCTGTGAAGGATGTAGGAAATTCTGTTCAGAGATTCAATCAATCTATTCATAATGTCCAAACAATGGTGGACCTTCAGATTGACAAAAATAAGGACAAGATTTCTCAGGTTGTTCAATGGAGTAACGTATTCCTTGAGTTGAGGGATAAGTGGCAATCAAAAAAAACAGCCAAGATTGACCATCAGCTAGAAGGCGAAGAGATGGTAACGAGGCAGCGTGAACGTGTTCGGTATTAATGAAAGGTGGAGATAGAGTTATGAACAGAGAACAAAGCCAATATGATGTAAACGGACAGATGAGAGAGGACAACAATAATTCCAGAGATTTTGTCGCTGGAGCAATTGTTGGCGGGCTTGCCGGAGCACTGGCTGCACTATTGCTTGCTCCTAAGTCAGGCAAAGAGTTAAGAGGGTCGCTTAATGAGCAAACTTCTACACTAAAGAACAAGAGTGCTGACCTTGCATCGGTAGCGAAGGAGAAAGCAAGCGGCTTGAAAGAAACTGTTTCACAGCAGTCTTCTACGATTGCCAACAAGGTGAAGGACATGAAGAACAAGAACGGTAATACTTCAGAGAACACGGATGTTGACGAAGGCGAACTTCAAGAAGTACCAACTTCCATGGCAGAGACAAGCACTATGGAAAACACACATACTGCTACTGGAGAAGAAATCCAAAAGAAGCTTGAAGAAACGCAAAAAGCTTTCGATGATACTGAAAACAAGCTGAATCAGTAAGTTTGTCAATGAAACGGTGAAGTGGTAAGATAACTTCACCGTTTATTTTTTATAAAAGCCTGTTTTCGCCTTGATTATTAAATCAAGAGGGATTGTTGCTTTTAGTAGTGAAAGCAACATAGAGGCTTATAAAAGGAGAGAGTAGTATGAAAAAGATTGATTCAATCGAACAGTTTGACACACTTGTCGATTCTGGTGAAACATTCTTCATGCTGAAGCACAGCACGACCTGCCCAATCAGCGCTGCAGGATATGATGAATTCGCGAAGTTCGAAAACGCCGGCAACGATAATCTATATTATCTAACAGTCCAGGATTCACGTGATCTATCAAACCATATTGCTGAGAAGTTCCATGTTAAACATGAATCGCCTCAGGCAATTTTATTTGTGAATTCAGATGTAGCATGGCATGCTTCTCATTTTAAAATCACCGCAAAATCATTGGCGGGAGCTAAAGAAGAAAATGTAAAGTAAAAAAACATCCAAACAGGATGTTTTTTTACTTTGGCTGTTTTCATAATGATTGTTGTTAAAATCCTAAAGCCGATTTTAACGTAATATAAAGCTATTTTGTAGGTCGGTATAAGTTGGCATGCTCTTTTCTCATAACAAGAGTCTACTTAGCGAAGAAGCATAGTTCATTCACTTCTATATTGTAGTCAATAGCAACAAAGTTTGAGAAAAAAGCCTTTACTTTACACTTATTGGGCTTTCGAAGATTATATTTAACTCATCACCAGGTGCAAGAAGATCGTCAAACGCTGCTTTTTCTCCGTTTTTCAACAGGGTGAATCCGCGGCTGTCTTTAGGGATATCAACCTGTGCAAAGTTGAATAAGTCCTGAAAGATAAACGGCTGGACATCCTTTTGCTTTGTGGATAGATGGTCCCCGCTATGTATGGGTTCGTCCATCCCAAGCTTACTGCCATCACGGGTGAATTGAATTAATTCCTGTTGAAGCTGGATTTGCTGGCCGTTGAAAAAGATCGGCATTGATTCAGAAACAGGTATCCCCAGTATTTCTACCAGTCTTCTAAGGGTAGATTCCGTACCTTTTTCAAAACGGATGTCATCAAGATGGTCAATTTTATTTTGCAATTTTGCTGCCAGGCCGTTTACATAAATTTTTCCCATGAACTCTGTGATTTTGTGTTCTATATCGTCAATCTTTATAAAAAATGGGCGAGTGTCATTAAGGAGCTCTGCGAGTTTAAGCTCCTTTAGAACGCCTTCAACAGTGGCGGCCATGTCAAAAACGATCTCGTCTCTGTCTGCGACAGGTTGGGACATCGAAGCAGGAAGACTATTGCAGGTTAAACCTGCGCTAACTTCATATCTTTTACCGTTGATAATGACGGTCTTGGAAGGAAGCTCACCGATCAAGTCGCCAAGTGTTAGCTCTGGTCTGACTCCATCCTCTCCCTTTTGGACAGTTAATTTATCTCCTCCATCTACCTGATCATCGAATGAGCAAGGTAAACCATTTTTCAATAATACGGGTTGCTGTCCATGCTTACCGGGTATGGTCACGTTTTTGCCATTCAGGCTGACAATCATGGCGAGCCCCGGCCTGCCGTAAAGCTTGTTCATTTTAATCCCGGCAGCCAGCAGACAGTCTCCAACGGTCAATTTGTTGACCTCGAATAGCCTTACCGGCTGTCCGTTCACATGAACTGTATGATATTGGACAGGAGATTGCTTCGCTGCAATGGCAATACCGATTGGCGTCACAAGTTCAGGACCTTTCGTTATATGATCTGCAAATGAAACGGAATTGATTGCGTCTAGTCCGCGGATGGCGACCCTGTTTTCCGGCAGGTTCAACTTGGTAGCAATCCTCCTGGGCAGATCAGGTGTAAGGCTTCCGCCTCCAACAAGCATCACTGCTTTAGGGGATTTATTGCCATTGTGCTTCAGGATTTCTTCACCGATTGTTTCTGCCAAACGGTCAATTGCAGGGGCGATACGTTGTACAGCTTCATCCTTGCTGACCACTGTTTCAAAGCCAAGTATGTCTGTGATTGAGATTGACTGATTTTCATGCAGGTCCCGCTTTGCTTTTTCAGCAAGAGGGAAGTCCAGCAAAAATTCATCACTAACCGCTTCAGTGATTTCATCCCCCGCTACTGGGACCATTCCATAGGCAATTACCGTTCCGGAATCAGTGAGAGCGATATCGGATGTCCCTGCGCCTATATCAACAAGAGCAACATTCAATCTTCTCATAGACGCAGGAATCAACACATTGATTGCAGCAATCGGTTCAAGAGTAAGAGCGTCCATCTCAAGACCAGCCCGGTCTAAAGCAGATAGCAGTGATTCAACGACAACTTTTGGCAGGAAGGTCGCTATGATTTCCACAGATGCTTCATTTCCTCGCTGGTCAATAAGACTTCCTATTTCTTCTCCATCAAGCTGGTAATAAAGTACTGAGTATCCGACACAATAATAGTGATGATCATTGTGTTTTTCACCAGCAACAGCAGCTTGTGCCAGCTGGACTGCACTTAATTCAAGGTGGAGGATGTCCTGCTTTGAAAACATCGGCTTGCCGGAAATATCGACTACAGCTTTTGATTGTTCAGTTTTCAGAGCACGGCCAGCTGCAGCAACACAGACCTTTGTTAAGGGGCCATGTGAAACTTCCAGTGCCTCTTTTATTTCAGTGATAATTTCGGATACTGACAAAACATCATGGATTTGGCCATCCAGCATCGACCTTTCCTTGTGTTCACGGACAATGATGTCGACGGCTTCATAATGTCCATCAGATTCTTCCAGGATGATTCCCACAACAGATCTGGTTCCTATATCTAACGCAAACAGTTTATTATTCACATGCAATTCATGCACCCTCTAACTTAAGATCTCATACGATGCTTTATCACTTAAAAGCGTTTAATTATTAAAGAATTTTTACGTGACAATCAATATTTTTTCAGATATAATTACCTTTATCATATTATAGAGCTTGATTCATAGCACATTTGCTGCATTTTATTACATCTGGCTTCTATTCTATTATCGGCTTTGAAGTGACATTGCTTTAGGTTCGGAGCTGCAGAAAGCTGATTTTATAAAAATTGCACCATCAGAAATTCTGGTGCTTTAAAAAAGATCAGATTATACGCATTTCCAGCGTGCAGTGAAGTAATGGGTGTCTCTTTGTTTGAAAAGTCTTAGGGTTAGGACTAAAATGAATTCCGAAAGGACGGGACAGAAAATGAGTAAAAATCTTGACCAGCTTAGAAATCGTGTGGATGAATTGAATTTAGAGCTTCTATCATTAATTAATGAAAGAGCCCTGCTCGTCCAGGAAATTGGCCGTGCAAAAGAAACTCAGGGTGTCTACCGTTATGACCCTGTGCGCGAGAGAGAAATGCTTGATTTGATCAAGGAAAAAAATAACGGTCCTTTTGAGAATTCAACAATAGAACATATTTTCAAGGAAGTTTTCAAGGCAGGCCTTGAGCTTCAATCGGATGACCACCGCAAAGCTCTTCTCGTCTCCAGGAAGAAAAAGCCCGAAGATACAATCATTGATATTAAGGGTTTAAAAATCGGCGATGGTACACCAGACTTCGTTTTCGGTCCATGTTCGGTTGAGTCATATGAACAAGTGGCGACTGTGGCTGAAGCAGTTAAAGCGAAGGGCTTCAAGTTGCTGCGCGGCGGAGCTTTCAAGCCACGGACTTCACCTTATGACTTCCAGGGACTAGGGATAGAAGGACTTAAGATTTTGAAGAGAGTAGCAGATGAATACGATCTCGCTGTCATTAGTGAAATTGTCACACCTGCCGATATCGAAATCGCTGTCGACTACCTTGATGTGATCCAAATCGGCGCCCGCAACATGCAAAACTTCGAGCTTCTTAAAGCTGCAGGAGCTGTGAATAAACCTATTTTACTAAAACGTGGACTTGCCGCTACAATCGAAGAGTTTATCAATGCGGCTGAATATATCATGTCACAGGGCAATGGCCAAATCATTCTGTGTGAGCGTGGAATCCGGACGTACGAAAGAGCTACAAGGAATACACTTGATATCTCTGCAGTGCCAATCTTGAAAAAAGAAACACATCTCCCAGTCATGGTTGATGTTACCCACTCTACTGGCAGAAGAGACCTGTTGCTGCCAGCAGCCAAAGCTGCACTTGCAATTGGAGCAGATGGAGTCATGGCAGAGGTTCATCCAGATCCAGCAATAGCTTTATCTGACAATGCCCAGCAGATGGATTTGAAACAGTTTGATGAGTTTTTAGAGGGATTGAAAAACACTCCATTTGTGAGAGTATAAAGAACTGAAACCTTCCTTTTATCAGGAAGGTTTTTTTATGGAGCATTTAAGGGTAACTTAAAAAGAAGTAATTTTAACAGAAATATTGATAAAAATAAATAAATTAAGTTGTTCAGATTGCGGGATTGATAAGGATGTCGTATGATTAATAACATAATTATGCTTGTACATATAATCACAAACTTAAAAAATGATTATTGTGGCAATTTTTGCTGTAAACTAACTGAAAAGCGCCGTTTATTACCTGAAGGAGTGAAATAGATGAATATTACAATATATGATGTGGCACGGGAAGCAAACGTTTCAATGGCAACGGTTTCACGTGTTGTTAACGGAAATCCGAATGTAAAGCCAGCTACAAGGAAGAAGGTCATGGAGGTTATTGACCGTCTTGGATACCGTCCAAATGCTGTTGCCCGAGGGCTGGCAAGCAAAAAGACGACGACTGTCGGAGTCATCATTCCCGATATCGCTAGTCCGTTCTTTGCTGAGCTGGCAAGGGGAATTGAAGATATTGCCACGATGTACAAATACAATATTATCCTGAGCAACTCAGACCAAAATATTGAAAAAGAACTGCACCTGTTAAATACTATGCTTGGCAAACAAGTAGACGGAATTGTTTTCATGGGCGGCAATATTAAAGCCGAGCATGTTGAGGAATTCAAGAAGTCACCGGTACCAATCGTCCTTGCAGGCTCGATTGAGGAATCTGGTGAAATTCCATCAGTCAATATTGATTATGAGCAGGCAACATTCGATGCTGTTTCTACATTTGTAGAAAAAGGACACAAGCAAATCGCATTCGTTATTGGACCACAGCTGGAGCCAATCAACAAGGATAAAAAGCTTGAAGGTTATAAGCGCGCATTAAAAGATGCCGGAATCGAATATAACGAAGAGCTTGTTGTTGAAGGGGATTATACGTATGATTCAGGTCTTGAGGCTATTGAAAGAATCCTTGAGCTTGATACGAAGCCAACAGCAATCCTTGTCGGATCGGATGAGATGGCATTGGGAGTAATTCATGGTGCTTTTGACCGCGGCTACAGCGTGCCTGAAGATTTTGAGGTAATTGCTTCTGACAACACAAGACTTACTCTTATGGTACGTCCGCAGCTTACAACAATTGTCCAGCCATTATACGATATCGGTGCAGTTGCCATGCGCTTATTGACGAAATATATGAACAAAGAAAACGTAGATGAGAATATCGTCGTCCTGCCACACCGGATCGAAAACAGGAAATCAACGAAATAATTGAGAAGCCCCTTGCTGTGTAATGATGCAAGGGGCTTTTTCAGTGAAAATGAAGGCAGGTATCAATGAGAAAAGTGGCAAAATAGAAAATTACCGGCCAAAGACTTAGATATATCAGCATCTAATACAATAGCAGCCACTTTTTCAGTGAAAATGACCACGAATTTATTTTATTTTAGCAATGTTTTCAATTGATTCGACCACTTTTCAATTAATTCGACCACATTTTGAATTAATTCGACCACATTTTGAATTAATTCGACCACTTTTTCAATTATTTCGACCAAATCCCTAATTAATTCGACCAAATCCCTAATTAATTCGACCAACTCCATAAATATCGCTTCGGACTATCTTTTCCTGTCATCCTATACATTAAAAAAACATAAAAAAACCGGGTTAAATAATCCCGGTTTCTAACTCACACAGTTTCAGATTTCTTATTTGAACGGATTGGATACAAGGCTTTCTCCACTGTCTGGGCATTCTTTTCGGTAATTTCCGGTTTGCGCGGGATGGGCGGATATAAATCTTCAGGATCGTCCCACTCCTGTGGCAATTCTACAGGCGCTTCATCCTTCCACTCTTCTATCCACTCCTGCGGCAAGCTGCCATAACAGTTTGAGTTTTCAATCATTTCAAGCCAGATCAGTGACCAGGCTCTTGGCACAACGCGCCAAATATCATAGCCTCCGCCGCCAACAGCAATCCATTTGCCGCCGCTATATTTATGGGCGACTTCATGTGCCAGCTTTGGGATTTCCCGATAAATTCTCATCGTAGACGATAAATGGGTCAATGGATCAAGATAATGAGCATCTGCTCCATTTTGCGTAAGAATTACGTCTGGCTTAAAGAACTCAGCAACTTCCATAAGGGAACTCCTATAGGCATCTAGCCATGATTCATCCTCTGTGAAGGCGTCGACAGGGATATTGAAAGAATATCCATAGCCCTTGCCCTGGCCGCGCTCATTCACATTTCCTGTACCCGGGAAAAGGTAACGTCCGGTTTCGTGAATCGATAGAGTGCATACATTAGGGTCATCATAAAATGACCATTGTACGCCATCCCCATGGTGGGCATCGGTATCGACATATAGTACCCGGGCATTGTATTTTTCCTGCAGGTATTTGATCGCTACAGAACTGTCATTGTAAATACAGAAGCCCGACGCTTTTCCCCGGAAGCCGTGATGCAGGCCTCCGCCCAGATGAAGTGCGTGGTTGGCTTTACCGGTCATGACATAATCCACTGCTGTCAGGGTGCCCCCGACAAGCAAAGCGCTTGCTTCATGCATATTTGCAAAAATCGGTGTATCTTCCGTTCCCAATCCATATCCATCCGCAGATTCACTCTTAAGCTTTCCCTGGCCAGCAAGCTTAACAGCATTTACAAAATTGGGGTCATGAACGAGGTGGAGTTCCTCATCCGTTGCCATCCGAGGCGCTACAATATGTTCCTCATCAATTGCGCCAATTTTACGCAGCAAATCCAGCGTAAGTTTCAACCTCATCTGGTTGAAAGGATGATGGCTGCTGAAACGATAATTCAGCAGCTCTTCGGAAAAGACAAATACAGAGCGATCGCTCATGATGAAACTCCCGGGAGGTTCGGCCAAAGTACATGATGTCCGGCCTTTTTCAAGTCCTCGATCACAGCGATTGGATTCATCGTCTGGATTCTTACAACGAGGATTTTATAACGATCATCCTTTTGGTCAGGGTATACGAGCACACTCTGGATATTGGCTTTCCTCATACTGATAACAGATGCAATTTCACAAAGCATCCCTGCTTTGTTTGGTACCTTAACTTCAATTTGCGAGCCAGGCTGATGTGCGCCTGTAAGCTCAACGAGTGTGTGGAGAAGGTCTGTTTCAGTGACGATACCTACCAGCTTTTTATCCTTGGTGATTGGCAGGCAGCTGATATTATGTTCATAAAAAATGGCCGAAATTTCCTCGACAAAATCTAGAGGGTGCCCAGTGATCACATTAGTTGTCATAATCGATTTAACTGGGTTATCGAGTTCACCCTTATGCTCATCCCAATGGAACACAGAAGGGGCAGCATCCTTGATGTCCCTGTCAGATACCAGTCCGATCACACTATTGTCCTTATTCACTATTGGGATATGGCGAATCTTCTTATCTGCCATTAGCTTGATTGCATCCGCAATTGAATTTTCAGGAAAAAGTGTCGTGACATCCTTTTTCATAATTTCCTCGACGATCATGGTTCCATCCTCCTTGAATGATGAGGTATCATCAATACATAAAACGGTTCATAAAACGAAGTTGGTCAAACTGCTGGATTGATTCCGGTTTAATTCTTTTGCCGATTCGCGCCATCAAGCAGTTTGCTGGATGGGAGCTGATTTCAGGATCATCTGTCGCGTACCAGGTCAGGCCGCCGGCATTCATCATTTTTTCCATGACTTTGCGGTATTCCCAAACATTCAAGCCGGTTCCTTTTAGGTCCCAATGCCAGTAGTATTCAGTCGTGATAATGATATAATCTTCCATCGCGTCATCCATCATGGAAACCATCAGCAAATTCTTGCCGACTCGGCTGCCGCGGAATTCAGGAATGACCTCGATTGCACCAAGTTCTATTAAATCTTCCATTTTTCCTTCTGACCATCTTTCAAGCGGGTCTGGATAAAGGTAAGTAACATAACCGACAATCATATGGCCTGAGCGGGCTACGATGATACGTCCCTCCGGCAGACCGGCAATCTCAACCAATGCCTTGTGCTGCTGGGCAGGGGGACGGAACGCCACTAAATCTTCATGGAATTCATAGCTTGCAAGTTTTTCAGGAGAAATCGGGCCTTCAATGATTAAACGGCCATGAGGAGTTTTCAATTCTTTTGCGTTATAAGTCTTTTTATGTTCCATTCAGTCACCACCCGTCAACAATTCAAACGATAATTCTATTATACATAAAATCTAACAGATAAAAGCGCTTTCACAAAATTTTCTGTATTTAAATATTAATATTTTTGAAAGAAAATCCTCAATATTATTGGTATACTCCGCCGTAAAGCGGTGCGTACTTTCAATACTTACATACTCCAATGAAAATTTTAATCAATACTTTATTTTCTACTAATATTTTAAAAATTGAGAAAATCGAATTTTTATACTATAATGTATTTTAAATATAAAGCCAAGGGGGATGGATACATGAAAGTGGAAGCGCTACCAGTTACACAAGGGGATCATAACTTAAAAAATTATCAAGAGCTTCATGGCCAATTTGATTGGAGCGAAGCGGAGAAAGAGTTTTCCTGGTCTGAAACAGGCAGGGTCAATATGGCATATGAGGCAATTGATCGCCATGCAGAAGGATTCAGGAAAAATAAAATTGCGCTTTATTATCAGGATGGGGTGCGCAAGGAAAAATATACTTTTAAAGAGATGAAGGAGTATTCAAATAAAGCTGGGAATGTCTTTAAAACTTATGCTGATGTGGAAAAAGGGGACCGCGTGTTTATCTTCATGCCTCGTTCTCCAGAACTGTATTTTGCTGTTCTCGGGGCGGTCAAGCTAGGCGCGATTGTAGGTCCATTATTTGAAGCATTCATGGAAGGTGCTGTCCGTGACAGACTGGAGGACAGTGGGGCAAAGGTATTGGTGACGACACCTGAGCTTCTTGAACGTGTTCCTGTCGATGAGCTTCCTGATTTGAAGCATATTCTTCTTGTTGGCGACAATATTGAGGGAAACGACAAGTATGTTGATTTCAAGCAAAAGCTATCTGAAGCGAGCAAGAAGCTTGATATCGAATGGGTTGACCGTACAGATGGCCTGATTTTACATTACACTTCCGGGTCAACTGGAAAACCTAAAGGCGTTCTCCATGTCCATAATGCGATGATCCAGCATTATCAGACAGCCAAATGGGTACTTGACCTTAAAGAAGAAGATGTGTACTGGTGCACAGCGGATCCAGGCTGGGTAACAGGAACTTCATACGGAATTTTCGGTCCATGGCTTGCAGGAACGTCCAATGTAATCATCGGCGGACGTTTCAATCCGGAAACATGGTATAAGATGATTGAAGAATACGGAGTGACTGTTTGGTACAGTGCCCCTACAGCCTTCAGGATGCTGATGGGAGCGGGCGATGAGGTAGTGAAGAAGTTCGATCTTAGCTGTCTTCGCCATATCCTTAGTGTCGGTGAGCCGCTGAATCCAGAAGTAGTCAGATGGGGAATGAAAGTGTTCAATCTGCGTATCCATGATACCTGGTGGATGACAGAGACGGGTGCACAATTAATCTGTAACTATCCAAGCATGGAAATCAAGCCTGGATCAATGGGTAAACCAATCCCAGGCGTGAAGGCTGCGATTGTTGATGACCAGGGCAACGAATTGCCACCATACAGAATGGGCAATTTAGCAATCCAAAAGGGCTGGCCATCGATGATGCATACAATCTGGAACAACCCTCAGAAGTATGAGTCTTACTTCATGCCAGGTGACTGGTACGTTTCCGGTGACTCAGCTTATATGGATGAAGATGGCTACTTCTGGTTCCAGGGACGGATTGATGATGTCATCATGACTTCAGGTGAGCGTGTCGGACCGTTTGAAGTGGAAAGCAAGCTGGTTGAACACCCTGCAGTTGCTGAAGCTGGTGTCATCGGCAAGCCAGACCCAGTCCGCGGCGAAATCATCAAGGCGTTCATTGCTTTGCGTGACGGTTACGAGCAGTCCGACGAATTGATTGAAGAGATTCGTCAATTTGTTAAAAGAGGCCTTGCTGCACATGCTGCTCCACGTGAAATCGAGTTCCGCGATAAGCTGCCGAAAACACGAAGCGGTAAAATCATGCGCCGTGTATTGAAGGCCTGGGAACTTGACCTTCCAACTGGAGACCTTTCTACAATGGAAGATTAATAGAATCGTACAGAAGAGCGTGAAGTCGGACTTCACGCTCTTATATATTTTCAGGAAAAAGAAACACCGCATCCAACAAGATGCGGTGTTTCTACTTATATCCTATTGCTAGTTTCCGTTACCATTTCCATTCCCATCGCCGTTCCCGTTTCCGTCACCATCACCGTCGCCGTCTCCATCTCCAGGAGGTGGTGGTGGAGGTGGCTTAGGAGGATCCTTCGGTTTAGGGTCAGTTGGAGGCGGGTCTTTTGGCTTTGGATCCTTCGGTTTGTCTTCCTTTGGCGGATCCTTAGGCTCTGGCTTTTGGCCAATTTCAATTAGATTGGATGGTGCTGATTCTTTTCCGCCTATATCTACAGCAGTGACATAGAATGAACCGTCTCCAGCATTGAAAACTAAATCTGCCCCTGCTTTAATGCTGCCGACTTTTTTCTTGTTGTTATAGATTCGATAGCCGACAATATCATTTTCAGGGTGCTTGCCCCAGGTGATGGTCTTGCCTGAAAGCTTGATTCCCAGCGCTGCCGGGGTCTTGCCATTTTCACTGAGCTTATCATCTGCAACTAGAATCTTGTTCCATGCATCCTTTTTAGGGATAAGCTGCTGCGGATCTCTGATTTTATGGCCAATGATGCTTTCCATATATTCTGGATTCAGGATCACTCCAGTATCCGTGAATTCAGATGGTGTTGAATCAAGAGCGATATAGCGCTTATCGCCTACGGTTACGAATTTGTTCTCGACAAGGCTGTCATCAACCTTTGATGGAGCATACTTTGCAATAAAGTAATCTGATTCAACAAGTCCTGCTTTGGAGCAAGCACTCGATGGAAGCAAACCAGATACTCCACAATAGGATCGTTTGACGATACCGCCAGGCATCTTAAAGCGCTCTTCAGGGTCGACTAGCTGAGGAGCAACTTCATAAGCGTCGTTCATTAAGTCTGCCCAGATGTATTGGGTACGTTGGCCGTATGAAAGCCCTTTATATCGCCTTTCCAATGGTTTGTTGTGATCATACCCAAGCCATACCCCGAAGGATACATTTGGATTTGTAGCTACAAACCAGGAATCATAAAAATCGTGTCCAGTACCTGTTTTACCTGCCCAGTCAGATCCAAACTTCAGTCTGCTTTTTACAGCAGTTGCAGTTCCGCGATTAATAACATCACGCATCATATCGATTGTAAGATATGATGTCTGCGGACTGAAAACATCTACCGGTTCTGATTTATGCTGGAAAACTACGTTTCCACTCTTATCAACAATCTTTTCAATCATATAAGCATCAATGAATTTTCCGCCATTTGCAAATGTTCCAAATGCATTGGTATTCTCTTCTACAGTGACACCACCGGACAATGATCCGATCGATGTTGATAGGTTTTCATAATCATCCTTATGCAGATTAGAGAATCCCATTTTATCCAGGAAGGTTGCGGGCCTTTGGTTGATGATACTCTTGTAGGCAAGAACAGCAGGGACGTTATAAGACTTTGTCAATGCATGTCTCGCTGAAGTCAAGCCGCTGTATCTCATATCATAGTTATTAGGCCACGCTTTGCCAGATCCATTCAAAAACACTTGGACATCTGGAAGAACAGAACCAGGATGCAATTTCCCTAGCTCCATTGCAGGAGCATAAACGAGCAGCGGTTTCATAGTAGAACCGTTTTGTCTAGGTGAGTCAGTGGCATGATTTCTTTGCTGTATGTCAAAGTCACGCCCGCCGACAAAACTAATCATTTTACCAGTCTTGTTTTCAATCAGCACGGCGCCAATTTCAACCTGTTCATCAATGACAATCGTCTTGTTTGGGTCATCTGGATCAGGAACTTCCTGCGGTTTGTTGCTTCCATAATACGGATATTTGTTTGCTGTTTCCTGGTGTTTTTCATAAATTTCTTTATTGATGGTCGTGTAAATTTTATAGCCATTCTGACGGAGGTCACGGTCCGCAAGTGCTTGGTATTCTGCCATCAATTTATCGTCTTTTTTCAAGTCTTCTAGTTCATAGCCATCACGTTCAGCAAGAATCTCTGCGAGGATTGTAACGGATCGCTTCTCGATTTCAAACGTCAAGAAAGGATATTCCTCAACGGTATTATCACTAGGTACTTCTTTTACAAAGTCCTTTGTGATATCGTAGTTGATCGCTTCCTTGAACTCTTCATCGGAAATGAAGCCAGCTCCATGCATCCTTGTAACGACTGTCTTGTATCTGGAAAGGCCAGGCTCAAGTCCTTTTGGATCCTTCAGCTTGCCATGGTCACTGCTGAACGGTGTGTAACCGAACGGGCTCTGCGGAAGACCGGCAATAAAGGCAGCCTGAGGCAATGTCAGATCCTTCGCTTCTTTTCCGAAGATTCCTTGAGCTGCGGCCTGGACACCGGCAATGTTGCTGCCATTCGCGTTTCGTCCGAACGTGGCGACATTCAAATAGGCTTCAAGGATTTCTTTTTTATCAAAAAATTTCTCGAGACGAAGGGCGAGCAGAATTTCTTTCGCTTTACGCTCGAAGGAAATTTCATTCGTCAGGATCTGGTTCTTAATGAGCTGCTGTGTGAGTGTACTACCTCCGGAGGATGTCGCTGAGTTTGTTACCTCCTGGAAAAGTGCGCGCATGATTGCTTTTGGAACGACGCCATCATGCTCATAAAAGTACTCATCTTCTGTTGCGACTACTGCATTTACCAAATGCTTCGACATATCTTCAAGCTTTACTTCCTCACGGTATAAATCCGTTCGGAGCTTGCCAAGATAAACATCGTTATCAAAATATAAATCCGATGTTTCTTCATAGTTGTAGATATCTTTCCTCATATTCTCATAAGGTCGGATTTGTTCATCTTTGACAAGGGATGCGAAGTACCCGGCACCTGTACCAGCGGCGAATCCACCACCGAGAACCAATACAATGATCAATAACAACAGCATGTTCCAGACAACTGAATAAGTAATCCGGGCTCCTTTTACGGTCTTTTTATTCGTAAAAAAAGCACCAAAGGATTTAAGCTTCTCTTTCCAAGCCTGTTTTCCCTCATGCATTCATATCATTCCCCCTAAAATCACATACATTATAGCATAAACAGGCTGTCGAATAGATGTTAATGTGAATTTTTCTGAAAATTTATGTCGAATTTGACAACAAGTATTGCTTTATGGTAAAAATGCTTTATTAACTTTATAGTGAAAAGCTTTGAAGGGAATTAGTAGTGCTTCTGTCAATGTTCCAGAAAGCCGGCGGCCGCTGTGAGCCGGTACAAACAGAAGGATGAATTACCTCCCCGAGCGCCGCAGTGAACATATTCATCAGTAGCCGCGGACGGTTTAACCGTTATTTTATTGAGTGGAAGACAGTGTTTATTTTGTTTTCAAGCCGGGTGGTACCGCGCATACAGCGCCCCTGCATTTATTGCAGGGGCGTTTTTTATTGGGCGAAAATCCGGTTACGAAATATATATTCGAATGGAGGAAGAAAAGATGGAATTACTAAAAGATCTCGAATGGCGCGGGATTATTTACCAGCAAACAGATGAAGAGGGAATGAAGGATTTACTTTCGAAGGAAAAGATCTCTCTATACTGTGGTGTCGATCCAACAGCGGACAGCATGCATATCGGTCACCTTCTTCCGTTCCTGACTCTGCGCCGTTTCCAGAATGCTGGGCATCGTCCGATTGTTCTAGTCGGAGGAGCGACTGGATTGATTGGCGATCCAAGCGGAAAGAGTGAGGAACGTAAACTGCAGACACTTGAGCAAGTTCAGCTAAATGTAGAAGGCATCAAGAAACAGCTTGGCCAAATTTTTGATATTGAAGGTGCCAATGGCGCTTTGATGGTCAATAACTACGATTGGGCAGGGTCCATGGATGTCGTTACATTCCTGCGTGACTTCGGAAAGCATGTTGGCGTCAATTACATGCTCGCAAAGGACACAATTGCTTCAAGGCTCGAAACGGGTATTTCATTTACGGAATTCACTTACACGATCCTGCAGGCGATGGATTTCTACCACTTATACGAAAAACATGACTGCAAATTGCAGATTGGCGGCAGCGACCAATGGGGTAATATTACGACCGGTCTTGAATTGATCCGCAAAATGTCTGCTGAAGGCTCAAAAGCTTTCGGATTGACTATTCCACTTGTCACAAAGGCAGACGGAACAAAATTCGGAAAGTCAGAAAGCGGAGCTGTATGGCTTGATCCAGAAAAAACGTCACCATACGAGTTCTACCAGTTCTGGATCAACACAGCTGATGCTGATGTCGTGAAGTACTTGAAATTCTTCACTTTCTTAGAAAAAGAAGAGATCGAAGCGCTGGAAAAAGCGGTTGAGGAAGAGCCACATCTTCGCAAGGCTCAAAAAGCCCTTGCAGAAGAAATGACACGAATGATCCATGGCGAAGAATCACTTCAGCAGGCAATCAGGATTTCAGCAGCACTTTTTAGCGGCGACATTAAAAACCTGAGCGCTAATGAAATCAAGCAAGGCTTCAAAGATGTTCCTTCTTTTACAGTGGAAGGGGAAGAAGAGCAAGGCTTAGTCGACTTGCTGGTGGCAGCGAAAATCTCGCCATCCAAGCGCCAGGCGCGTGAAGATGTAACGAACGGTGCAGTCTCCCTGAACGGAGAGCGCGTCACCGACACTGCCTATGTCCTTAGCGATGCAGACAAGATCGACGGACAGTTTACCATCGTCCGCCGCGGAAAAAAGAAGTACTTTATGATTAAATACTAATGAAAAAACAGCCTTTCCCGTCCGGGAAGGCTGTTTTTACTTAACTTGGCGATAAAAATATATTGCTGGAATTGTTTTTGACTTCAGTTTAACCCTGCCAACTAAACTATTCCGCGAAACTACGGCATAATTCCGCGAAACTAGAACCGAATTCCGCGAAAAACAATGATAATTCCGCGATATGTATAATTTTACTCAAAAAGAGTATTTAGTAACTCGATAAATGATTTTGTTGTCAGCATTGTTTCTTGCACATATTCAGTTTTTCGGATAAAACTGTTTTAGCCAAAAACAAAAACCCCGACCAAAAGGGCTTGCCCGCCGTCGTAAAGAATCGTTGGATATCGCCTGGAGAAATATTTTTGTGAAAGCTGGAATATTAACAAACAACAAAAAAAGATCATCTTAAGGATGATCTTAGCTGAAAATAATTTTAGAAAGTTGGTCACCATATTTTACTACAAAATAAAAAAAGATTGCCCCGGCAGCTAGTCCTAGGATTGGTGCAACGATTTTATTCTGAAGAATATCTAACATAATTAATTTCATCTCCTATAATCTTATTTCTCTTATTCTACCAGAAGTTGTAATGAGAAAATATCCCAAAACTTATAAAAGGAGGGCATTTAGTGCAGTTAAATTTATTCAGAGAAATATAGTAGATATTTTTGCAGGTGGAGGCGCCTCCACAGGAATCGAAATGGCAACCGGATTATCTTCGGATATCGCCATCCATCAGAGAGCGTATGGGAACTGGTACTCCAGGAGCAGTTAATGGGAGACTACCTTGGCGTTGAGGAAATCTTTGGTCTGAAATAGAATTGTATTTAAAAGATCAGTAGGGAGAGAAATGAGTGATTGGATTTAATACATTTTTATCGGTTGAATGTAATAATTGTAAAAGGGGCTGGTCCCTAACACCTAGTGAGATGGAACTTGCTAAAACTAATGGGAAACAACACTTAATTAACTGTTCATGTGGAAACAGTTTCACTTACATCGATGGCATTGTTAATAGTATCCTTTCAGAGAATATTTTTAGCCAACATGATTTTATAAGTGATGCAATATTAAGTGCTCAAGGCACTATTCGGATAGGGTACACAACACGATTAAAACTTGAGAAAAGGTTACCTAAAATAAATAAAGTGTTTCTAACATGTCAAGATGGATTTGCAGACGTTGAAGGTAAAATAACAGGTGAGAATGATACATTAACAATATTTTCAAGTCAAAGTAAAAATCCTTATTCAGCACGAGTGGGACAACCGTTAAAAATTAATGTCATGATTTACGGACAAGAGGAAAACGATACATTACCTATTTGGCGTAAGGTATTAATTCAAGCCAGAGAACAATATATTAGAGAACAATATAATTTGTCCTTATTGACAGCAGTAATTTCACTTGAGAGCTTTATTGATCACTTATTGAGGGTATTATTAATCAAAAAAGGTGCAAGTAAAACTAAAATACGTAAAGTGGTTGAAGAAGCAAATATCCCTGAAAAGTTAGAAATACACTTGATAGAAATAGACTCTATTGATTTGACCCAAGACACCGAATTCTATAGAGAAATTAGAGACCTATTCCGTATAAGAAATAAAATTGCCCATGGTGGTGATATTACAATTACCAAGGAGGAGGCTAAAAATGCTTTTGAAATCACGGTAAGAGTTGTATTTTACACAATCTTTAAAACGACGTTAGAAATTCTTTGATTTATTAACTGCGGGTTCTTTCCTGGGCCCTTAGGGGGTAGATAGAATGAGCTTTGAGTTGCCTGAGTTAGATAGAAAGGCCACACAGGCAAGAGTAGAGGAATATTTGGAGAAATACCGGTTGATTAAATACTTAACATTTGAAGAGAGTGAGGCAAGTATAACTGCCAGTAGTTCGCCACGATATCATGGACCAACTAATCAAACTGGAGATCAAACTGGGACGATTGCTATTTATAATGTAGACGCACAGGCAAGAAGGAAGCAATTCTGTGAACATATTGAGCGAGCTGTAAGTAGACTTCCAAAGATGGAAAGGTTTTTAATTGAAGAGCGATATTTGGTTAATGATAGTGAATATATAACTGATTTCAATGTGTATTGTCATAAATTTCAACCACCAATAAGTTCAATGACTTATGCGAAAATACGTTGGAAAGCATTCTATAGGCTAGCCTTAAATTTAAACATCGCTATAACTAAAAAAAAGTGAAAAAGCCACATTAGTGGCTTTTCTCTATAAATTCACTAAGGGCTTTTATAAGATTGTTTTCTGGCACTTCACTTAAAATTGATTCCATTGCTGCAGTAAAAGTAGAGGATGTTGCTGTAATCCTTTTTAAATCCGAGGCTTCAACCGAGAAAACGTTCAAACCTGCAAAAGTCAGAAAGCATCCATCAAACAGTCCTTCTAAATTCTTGATGAATTTCTCTCCTATTATATCACTTTGATGTGAAAGACTAGAATTGACGAGATTAGCCAAAGCTTTAAAGTTTAAGTTTTTATTTTTTTTAAAAACTAAATAACTATAAATTAAAATAAGTGTTGTCAACCCTGTATTATTAAATTTATCTTTCAAAGAGTCTTTAATAAAGTTTTTCCATTCAACTTCAGATAAAATTTGTATATCATTTCCTATATTATGAGTGAGATTTTTTTCAAATATATCCTCTATATTTTTTTGATAAATAGATAGATTGGTTTTTATGTTTTCGTCAAATGATTGATTTAGTGACTCTATTCTTGCTTCTAAGTTAGAAAATAAATCATTTATACTAGTAGTTTCTAATAATTTCGTAACTTTTTCGATTTTATTGGAGGATTCTTCTAATTTTCTGGTTGAATATAAAGTTGTTGAACTTTGGTCAAAAGAATAAATAATAGCAATAACAGCTAGAATGATAGATATGATTGTACCCGCAAAACTCCATTTACTAAGGGTAACATCATAATTTGATGTAAGTAACCAAATCATTAGAACAAATAATAACCAATAAATAAGATCCTTTTTTTCTATCCATTTAAACATTTTTTACATCCTTTCCAAATATTATCTAGTTAATATTACATTAACATAGAAATAAATAGGAAAATATTATAAAAAAATCGGAGGAATTTTTAACCCATTTGCATATTTACCTGATAAATTTATATCATCGGGAATTGATTGAGGGACACTCATTCGATTCCTTTTTTATTGCTTACTATTAATATTGATCATGCCATTCCTGGTGATGTTGCTAGCTGACTCACATATCGAAGTCAGGCCATCGCTCATACCCTTTTATTCAACACCTCCTTGTTGGGCCAGTGGTAATCCCAGCTACTTAAGGAATGGATCGGGACGGTTTGCTGCCAGCCGAAGTAAGTGGCAGCTTTATTATGTCATTATTTGACGAACGATAGGGATTGTCCATATACTTCCATTTGTTTGATAATTAATAAATAAAAGCAAAGGAGGTAGCACAAATGGATGTATCACTAGAACACTTAAATTTAATACTAAAACAAAAAGAACAATGGTATTGCGATAGGTGTGGAGAAATCATTCAGTCAGATCAAGATGGAATGTTGGAATGGGATAGTTTCATTGAACCTGATGAAGAAGGAAGAACTGCCAAGAATTTCAGGATAGTTCATCACATTACAACAGGTCTTGATTGTCAGACTCCACGACATAACCGCAGAAACTTATCAGATGGTCATCTACATTGGTATACAGGTCCTGGAGGCTTATCTGATCTGTTAGATTTGTATGAAAGAAACAAAGTAAATTCAACTGAGCTTAATACGATTATTAGAAGGCTTCATGTTGATTTGTATGAGGAAGCAAGACCTTACATGCAGAAAGCAAGAGAAGACGGATACTCATACGATTCACATCAAGTAGGCGATTACTCTCAGCAAGAATTAGTTGATTTGATATTTAAATATGGAAATAGATATTAAGCATCCTTTCAAGGGTGCTTTTTTAATACCCAACCATTAAATTAGTGTCGAACCTTTGCCGATATAATTTATGTACTACAAAATTGGAGGTGAACAGCTTAGTGGAAGAAGTTAATTTGGCTTTGGACTATTTTGGACTAATACCCTGTATTATTGCAGGTGTCCTTCTTGTTTTTTTCTTTTTGTTAACGTTTTTAGATTTATCCTTTACATTTTGGGTCTTAGTAATTATTGGAATAATTACTTTCATTGTTTTCAATATTTTTGACCTATTTGGGAATGAGACTTTACTTTACTATACTGCTTTATTTGTAGGTTCAAGCGTTGCAGGATATATTTTTGCTAGCCCACTTGTTTTTCTTGGTGCATTATTCTCATTTGGAGAGGCTTTGAATAGAAAAATCCGCAGTTAATTTTCTATACGGTTCAATAAAGCATTCTTTCGAGGGTGCTTTTTTAATGGAACTTGCAGGAAAATATCTCCTTTTGTCGAAATGAAAGACGGAAGGAGGTGTGAAAATGTCATATTCCTATAGTAATTTCCAAGAAAATTTGAGAAGAAGAGCATTTGAAGGAACGAGCAGATTTTATATAAGAATGTTAGAAGTAGTTGAAGACTTTATCAACCCAGAAGAGATAAAGATTTTCTACCCGAAAAATATTTTTAATTCTAATGAACATAAGGAATTTGTTTTTTTTCTGAAAAATAAAGTTGTTGTTGTTCATTTTGAGAGAGAACAGACTTATTTTATTAGAAGTTTTGACTCTATAGTTAAAGAAACGTCATTAGTGGTTCCAGAACTTACTCATGAAGGCGTACTGCTGACTCTTAAATTTGAAAATGGTGAACAAATGTTATTTAACAGTGTGGACGATTCAAACAGTGCATGGAACGATAACTATATTGAATTGATTCAAGCTATTTTTAAAAAGTTTAATTAATGGTGGAGCATCCTACGGGGTGCTTTTTTTATTGGAGAAAGGATGATGGATATGAAGATAGCTGAATGTTTAACCAAGGACCAGATGCAGCAGCTCAATCGATTACGATCCAAAAGAGAAAAACCACCAAATGAAATAACCAGGAAAAACAATGAAAGGAGCTGGATAATAATGTTTGCAGACTCACTAATTAAAGCTTTAAAAGAATGGGATGAATCGTTTCCAGAAACAAAACTCACGGATATTGGAGGGTTAATATCTGGAGGTCTTGTTTTATTAGGTAGTAATGATTTTAAAGGTGATTACAAAAATAATCCATATCAAACTTTAAAAAATAGAATTTCTTACCTTCAATCGAAGGAAGGAATATATGAGGAATTCATAGTAGATGGGTTAATTAATACGTTTAGTAATTATTTTGAAGAGCAGATTAGTAAGCGCGATGAATTCATCTATAGTAATGAGAATCTTATTAAAACAGCTAAAAAACTAGAAGATACTGATGCGGCATTTCCAGCAAACTTTATTCAACAAACTATAGAAAAGATTGAGTTGTTAAAAAGTCCACAATATCTTGTGTTGGCAGAAAAAGAATTAACAAAGTGGAATGAAATTATTTCTAATATATTTAGTATTAAGAACAGAAAAAAGATGGAGAAAAAGATAATGCAGGAAGGACATGATAACTATTTAGAACAAATGTCTACTGAGGAAAGGCAACGTTATAACGACCTTCTTGATAAAATGAGACGATAAAAGAAGCATCCTACCAAGGGTGCTTTTTTTGGAATATTTCATTGGGAGTGCTTTTTAATTTTAATGCAGGATTATAATACTTTTGTCGAATTATTATTTGAAACAAGAGGTGGTATAAAAATTGTTAGAAAAATTTGAGTCTGATCCGTTAGAGAATGCTATTGATTTTTTATAAAAAGCACATTCTTATTATAGAAACTTTAGTTACAAACATAGGTTTAAATGGGTTTGTATAAGTTTACATGGTGCTCTTTATGGTTTTGCAGTTGCAAATGTAAAGTTGGGAAATCCTCTAAATACAATTTTCAAGTTCACAGAAAAAGATACGAGTAAATGGCGTTTATTAAGTATTATGGAATTATTAGAGGTGTGTAAAAAGGAAGAATTTATACAAAGTATTAATGGAAAAGCTTTAATTCTAACTGAGAAACAGGCAGCTGCTATCTTAAGATTAAATCATTATAGGAATACATACTCGCATTTCGGTGTCAGTGGTTACTCAGTAATAGGATCACTTGATGATATTGTTGATCCTGTCCTTGAAGTAATCAAGTTTTTGTCAACGGAAGAGCAATAGAATTATATACTCAACAAACCAAAAAATAAATTTAGAACAAATGTTATTATCATTTGAAAACGAAGTGCAAACAAGTAAATATAAAAAAGTTTAAGGCATTGAACTGTGCCCCCGTTTACGGACAATTTTAAAAAAGCGCCTATGCAGCTAATAAGTGGCCCCGGTATTGTACCGGGGTCATTTTATTTAAGCCCCATTGATAACGATGATGATTGTATTCTTCGATTACACGATCTACTTCTTTCTTTACATCCTTTATATTATCAAGTGTTTTATACTCTGCTAAGTCTTTAAAATGTCCAAAGAAACTTTCCATTGGTGCGTTATCCCAACAGTTTCCCTTTCGGGACATTGATTGAGTTAAGCCGAGCTTTTTCACTTTGCTTTGGAATAGAGGATGCGTGTAGTGCATTCCTTGGTCAGAATGCAACATGGCTTCTGGATGAAAGTTATTGCCAACAGCTGCCTTTAACTTTTTTAACGCCTTATAGACGATATCCATCTCTAAAGACGTGGAAAGGTAGTAGGCAAGAATTTCTGTTGTCGCGCCGTCCTTTACGCAGGATTAATATGCTTTTTGGCCCTTTCCATAATAGAGATAAGTAATGTCTGTAAGCAGGACTTTTCCTGGTACTTCCTGATTGAATTCACGATTAAGAAGGTTAGTGCAGGTTCTATGTTCCTGGGTTGCCTTGGCCATCTTACGATATGGATTGGCTTTCCATATCTTAGTTACAAGATTATATTTTGCCATTAAACGCCTAATCTTCTTGTGGTTCATTACAGCTAAATAATCATTCTCCATGATCATTTTAATCTGGAGGGCACCTACTTTTTCTCTTTTGCTTATGAAAATTTCTCGGATTAACTCTATATCAAGTTCATCCTGCTCGTCACGTTGTGCCCGTAATGGTGCAGCCTTCAACCAATCATAGTACCCACTTCGGCTGACACCTGCCAATTCACATAGGTAGGAAACAGCTTTCTTTAACTGATGAATTCTGATGGTTTTCTCGATCAAGGAAAACTTCTCAGCTGCCGATACGACAATCAGAGCCAATTTGACCGTTTCTATGGGTTTTAAACTGAGGGATAAGATCGAAGCCAGGATAGTGAATACGCCTGAAGCGGAGGAAATCGAGAAGAGCGGTCACTTCATCATGAATGCCGATAAGCTGTATGACTTACAAGCACCATATTTGGAACTTGAAGAGGCTAAGAAGCTACTAAATGCTTTCTGTATATAAAAGCAACCTGTGAAGGATATAACGCCACAGGAACAAAAGAAAGAACCTAAAAAAATGACAGAAAAGGATGTGTTTATCGATGCTAACTTATAGGGATAAAGCCATCATAAAAGACTTGAATCGATTCAGGGTAATGGATCGTGACAGCATAGCCGAATTGCACTTTGCAGGTTTGAAAAATCCTAAGTATGCTGCGAACAATGTTCTACTTCGGCTTATGCGCGATGGACAGATACAGAGAAGTACAGCGTTTGTGCCATATGTCTAATTTGGTCCAGATAGATGTATCCATGAAGCACAACAGCGCGAAAATAGGGCACTTCCTAGCTATATTGGAAGTCTATAAGGAAATGAGGAATCTAGGTAAACTGGAGAGTTTTTGGGTTGAGCCTAAATACGGAAAGAAAGGGGGAGATGAGCCAGATATTTATTGTAGATTCCGAGGCACTGGGTTCTTTATAGAAGTTCAGCGGACTATTTACTCTGATAAGTTGATGGATGAAAAAATGGAGCGTTATGTTGACTTATACAATGGCGATGTTGTCAGCAAGAATCCATTCCCTCATGTACTGATTCTCTCTGATCAGCGTTATGCAATTGACGGTGAATATCCATTTAAAGTATTCCAGACACAAAGCTTTACTGATTTTGTAAACTCTCTAGTGGAAGAAAAAACGAAAGTAAATAGTGAAGTGAAAATTAAAATCGGATAAAGAAAAAGGACGGTGAAAAAACCGTCCCAACACAGCAAAAATTTTAATTACTCAGTTGTCCATAAACTTTACTTATTATAAAGTTCTTTGTATGCAATTACCTTTAATGCTGTTATTTCCTCTTCCGACAATTTTTCTTGGAATTCTTGTAAAAGTTCTTCTTTTGAAATTGTTCCTTCTTGAACCTGTGATTGTATTGCTTGAAGTTCGTTTATTCCTACCTTTTGGATCAAAACTTTAGTTGCTTCTTCTTTTGTTTTAAATGGTAATTTACTCTCATCAACTGTTTCAGTATTCTCTAATAGAGATTTGAGCTCTGGATCACTTTCAATTGTATGTTTGATGGTTTCCATTTCTCCGGTATTAATTAATTCAGTTGAAACAGCATCCATTAACTTTTCTGAAGCTAAATTTGTTCCGAAATAATAAACGCCATATCCTAAAGCGACCGAAATAATTAGTGTTAAAAAAACTATTTTTAAAAACCTCATATATGTCCCTCCCTTACCAGAATCTAATATACTACAAATCATAGGGAATTGGTAATATGCGGGCAAAACGGCTACTTCCTAGCTACATTGATTGGAAGTGGAGTGTTTAATATAAAGCGTCTGTCCAATTAATTTTGATTGGTGCTCCCAAAGTCCCCCCAAAACCTCCCCCGAATAGTTGGTGGAGAATACTTTGTTTTACAAAGCTGAATATAAATAAAAAACCCTAGAACCGTTGATTTAACAGGTTTTCTAGGGTTTTTTGAGTTACTATTTAAATTGCATCTCGCTTAACGAGAGTAGAATTCAACGATAAGAGCTTCGTTGATTTCAGCTGGAAGTTCAGAACGCTCAGGCATACGAGTGAAAGTTCCTTCTAGCTTGTCTGCATCGAAAGTCAAGAAGTCAGGTACGAAGTTGTTAACTTCGATTGCTTCTTTAACAACATCAAGGTTGCGTGACTTTTCACGAAGTGTGATTGTTTGTCCTGGAGCTACGCGGTAAGATGGGATATCTACGCGTGCGCCATCAACCATGATGTGACCGTGGTTTACTAACTGGCGAGCTGCACGACGAGTGCGAGCAAGACCAAGACGGTAAACAACGTTGTCCAGACGAGCTTCAAGAAGAATCATGAAGTTTTCGCCGTGCTTACCAGGCATTTTGCTTGCCTTGTCGAACAAGTTACGGAACTGGCGCTCAGTAACTCCGTACATGTGGCGAAGCTTTTGCTTCTCTTGTAATTGTAATCCGTATTCGGATAATTTTTTACGCTGGTTAGGACCATGAGGACCTGGTGCGTAAGGGCGTTTTTCTAATTCTTTACCTGTACCGCTTAGTGAAATTCCAAGACGGCGGGATAGTTTCCAGCTTGGGCCGGTATAACGAGCCATGAATGACTCCTCCTTAGTTTTTATTTTGTAAAATAAAAACAGATTGTGATTAAGCACTTATGGGTATTTTGTTTTCATGTACCTTCGCCCTAGCAGCAGCGGGTTACGAGATACACCATCAAACAACGTTCGAGGAACAAAATACATACATAATCTAGACCACATAGGCTGCGATATTTTACACAAAGAGTATTATATAATTTCTGTTGCTATAAAGTCAAGGGCATATTTAAAAATCAAGAAATGTTCAGCTAGTTTTTCACCTGAAAAGTTTGTCTTTTATATCATACTATTTTACTAGGTCTATGGTATAATGATTAGTAATTGTTATATTTTTCAAATATTTGGATATTACCTTGCCACGTGATGAATCATTTTAGTTTATTCAGGCTGCTGCCTGTCAAAACAGCTACTTACAAATCGCTGTTAAGTGATTTTAAAACAGGTGATATATATGGAAGAATTAATAGAGCGCGAGATTATATTAGAACTGAAAAGCCGATTTTTTGATTTGATCAGCACTGGCGGATTATCTTTTTCTTTCTCAGAAGTTCTCTCGCAAATGATGGCTATTTTAAAAGAACTCCTGAAAGTTGAAGAAATCGATTTTTATGGCTGCCAGGAATGGAAACAGGGAATGCTCCTGGAGGCTACAACACGTTCATCGATAAATGACGAAGTGATTGGTACTTTTCCTGATTGTCTGGTAAGTGAATTGGCTGAGAAACCCTATTCTTTCATTAAATATCCAGAATCTATGCCTCAGTACGAACTGTTGCTTGTCTTGGCCGCTAATGAAAAACCAAAGGGTCTGTTTGGCTTTCAATTCACCGGTGTATCACTAACCCGGTTATCAGACCGGTTCTTTAATAAGCTTTCTTTTGAGTGCAATGTATTTATTGAGAAGGCGCGTAGCCTGGCGGATACAATGGAAGAAGAAAAAAGATATAAGCAATTATTCAGGGTGACGAAAAAATTCCATTCGACGATGGATATGGATGCCGTGCTCGGTGAAATCATTTCCACACTAAGGGAAGTATATCCTTCTTTCACCTATTATCTGCTGTTGTCCCATGACCATAAGGGGTATGGTGGATTGCCGGTTAAAGACCTTGAATACGATAGCGATAACCTGACTGCGATGCAATCATATGTAAGCGGGCAGATCCAGTTCGAGGACTCAGTCACAGAAAAAAATTCAATCATGTATGCACCTCTAAAAGGCAAACAGGGTGTTTACGGAGTTTTGCAGGTGATTGCCCCGAACTCACTTGTTTTCCCGCAAAATGAAGTTGAGTTCATTAAGCTGCTCGCCAATACCGCCGGCAGTGCGCTGGAAAACGCCAAGCTATATGAGCAATCCAGGAAATTGATTGCCGATTTGCAGTTAATCAATGAAACCTCGCATCAGTTGAACACTAGCTTGCGACTGACAGATACGATGAAGTTTATCTGCGGACAAATCATCAAATCTTTTAATGCTCAGGAAGTCGGTTTCATCTTGCTTGATGAAGACCGTGATGATTACTCAGTCCTGCAAGGCAGCACAAGCTTTTTCTTTTCAAAAGATGCTTCCAGTTATATATTGAGGATCGCCAAACGAATCAAGCAGGAAATGGAACCATTATTCATCGGAGATATCTCCTCTGATAGAGAAGACGCCTCTTTACACTTCCACTCGATTATGGGTGTCCCGATGATCCAGAGCGGGGAATTAAAGGGTTTTGCGCTTGTCATGCATGAGGAGCCGTATCACTTTGCGTTTGATACATTCAAACTGCTCCAATCTCTTATCCACCATTCAACTTTAGCTTTTACCAATTCAATGCTGCGTGAAGAGCTGGAAAAAATGGTTGTGACGGATCATTTGACGAAGCTGTATTCTCGTGGGTATTTGGATGACAAAATGAATCTTTCCATGCTTGAAGATCAGCAGGGAACCTTTATTTTGATTGATATTGATAATTTTAAAAGCGTTAATGACCAGTATGGCCATCAGGTGGGAGACGAGGTTCTCATCCAGCTGGCCCGCCAGATTGCGAAGAATATCCGCGGGACTGACATTGGTGCCAGATGGGGTGGGGAGGAACTGGCGATTTATCTTCCAGGAGCACCTCTCGATACTGGTGTCATGATTGCGAATAGGCTAGTAGCTAAAGTAGAAAAACATACGAACCCGAATGTCACGGTTTCATGTGGGGTATCCACATGGATCAGGGGACAGGAAGACACGACCAAGACCGTGTTCAAAAGGGCAGACCAGGCTCTTTATATAGCAAAGGGCTCAGGGAAAAATAAAGTAGTCGTACAGAATGAAAATCAATCTTGCTTTGGTAGTAAGTTATAAATTTCACTTTGAGAATTGTCCAGCTCCAGCGCCTAGCCCCTCGAGTCGCTTCGTTCCTGCCAATGAAGTCAAAGAACGACTTCACTGTCAGGCACTCCAGCGCTTGTCGGGGCTGACCAAGGCGCTTGCGCTTTTCTAATCAGCACTCAGGAATGAGTGCTTTTTTCGTTTAATGGACAACAGGACTTTTTATATTAGTGTGAGTGAAATCACTTTCCATATCAGGGTAAATGTCATATCCTGATTATGGGGGTAAATTGTAAGCGTTTACAGAACATATAGGAGGAATCGTAATGGGAGAGAAAAGATTCGAAACAAAAGTTATCCATTCTGGATATAAGTCTGACGAATTCAGGGGAAGCCTTGCGCCTCCGTTATTTCAAACTAGTACGTTCACTTTCGATACTGCTGAACAGGGTGAAAGACGCTTTGCCGGAGAAGAGGAAGGATTCATTTATTCACGTCTTGGAAACCCTACAGTTGCTATGCTTGAGGAGCGGATGGCAACGATTGAAAAAGGGGAAAAAGGCCTTGCGTTTGGATCAGGGATGGCTGCTGTCTCTGCGATATTAGTAGCGCTGACACGCACAGGCGACCATATCCTTTGCTCACAGGGCGTGTATGGCTGTACGTTCGGACTTCTGCAGCTCATGAAAGAAAAATATGAGATCAACCATGATTTTTCGATGATGTCGACGAGAGAAGAAGTATTGGCTGCCATTACCCCAGAGACAAGAGTCATCTATATTGAAACGCCGATCAACCCAACAATGAGACTGGTTGACCTGGAAATGGTCGCGGACGTTGCGAAGGAAAAAGGGATTCCAGTAGTTGTTGATAATACATTCAGTTCGCCATATCTCCAGAATCCGCTCGAGCTTGGATGTGATTTCGTCATCCACAGCGCAACGAAGTATATTTGCGGACATGGTGATGTCATTGCCGGTGTAGCGGTCGGGCCAAAGGAGATCATGACTAAAATATCGATGACAACGCAAAAGGACATTGGCGGCGTTATTTCACCATTCGATGCATGGTTATTGCTTCGTGGTTTGAAAACATTGCCGGTAAGGATGGATCGCCATTGTGACAATGCGGAAAAATTGGCAGCGTATCTTTCTGATCATCCTGCAGTCGAAGAAGTCATTTTCCCTGGCGACCCTAAGCATCCTGATTATGCAATTGCGAAAAAGCAAATGCGCAAGCCAGGCGGCCTTATTTCCTTTAACATCAAAGGAGGCCAAAAAGAAGCGCAGGCATTCATCAATAAGCTAAAGCTCATTAAAATTGCTGTAAGTCTTGGTGATGCAGAAACACTGATTCAGCACCCTGCGACAATGACACATGCTGTAGTTCCAAAAGAAGCAAGAGAAAAAATGGGGATCAAAGACAACATGCTCCGACTGTCAGTTGGATTGGAAGCATGGGAAGATTTAAGGGATGACCTTGAAGCAGCATTCGAAGCTGTAAGGAAAGAAAGCACTATGGAGACTGGCTCGATTTAAGAGAATCCTAATTTCAGTTAGAAACCCTCCCGGAATTCGGGAGGGTTTCTTTACGTTTTCTATTTAAAACTAGCTGATGTACTGCACCAACACTGCAACGAATTCCTCAAGCTTTTGCTGGTCTAATTCGTCAAAACGATTTTTTTCTGGTGAATCGATATCAAGAACGCCAAGTAGGTTTCCGTCCTTGACGATTGGAACGACGATTTCCGATTGTGACGCGGCATCACATGCGATGTGGCCCGGGAAGGCATGGACATCTTCTACTCTTACTGTTTCCTGCTTGGATGCGGCTGTACCACAAACTCCTTTACCGAACGGGATCCTTACACAGGCTGGAAGGCCCTGGAATGGTCCGAGGACAAGCTCGCCATCTTCCATCAGGTAAAAGCCGACCCAGTTGACGCGATCGAGAAATTGGTTCAATAAAGCAGAAGCGTTGCTAAAATTCGCAATCGCATTCTTTTCATCTTCCACCAATGCTTTGAGTTGCTTTATCAATAAATCGTAATTTTTTTCACGGCTGTCGCTGTATGTTTCGACTTTAAACACAGTTTTTCCCCCTCATTCTTGAAGTTTTAATCTACATTGTATCAAAAATCGGCGAAACAATGGAGACTTTGTCGAGCTTTTTATAAAGGAATTTTAAATGATTTCCAGAAAGGTAAACAGTAAGGTTAATTGCGGAAAGTGAGGGGTGGGGCAATGAGAAAAAATTCAAAAGCTGCGATTATTGATGCGGCCATTTACTTATTCAATACGAAGGGGTTCAATGGGACATCAGTAAGGGATATTGCGGCAAAGGCAGACGTGAATGCAGCGAATATCTCATACTACTTCCGGAATAAAAATGGACTCCTCGAAAATTGTTTTACTGTTTTCTTCGAAAGCTATATGGAAGAATTGGAAAAAGGCTTTTCATTACTGGAATACGGTGCGGAATTATGCCTGAACGCAATGGTTGACAATGTATTGAGATACCAGTGCCAAAACAGTCAATTGACAAGGTTTATTTTAAGAGAGATGACAATAGACTCGCAGGTTGTCCGGGAAATTATGTCCACCTATCATGTGAAAGAACGCTATATGTTTAAAAAGGTGCTTGAAGCTGGAATGGGGAACGGAGAATTTAAAAAGCATTCCATTCAGTTCAGCATTTTACAATTAAAAGGGCTGCTGTCGATGCCGTTTTTGAATACCCATTATGTGACGGAGGTTCTGCATGTGCAGCCTCATGAAAAATACTTTGCTGATATGCTCAGCTATGAGATTTCACAATGGATCAAAGGAACCCTTTGTGCAGATCATAAAGTGCCGGAGAAAATGTTGATCAATATATAGGAAACCGGTAAAGCTGCCGGTTTCCTTATTTTTTTATGTGCATTCGCTCAAGGCCCTGTCCGAGCTCCTTCGCCTGGTGCGCATCTGATCCGTAAACGAGTTGGATTCCACGCTTTTTGGCTTCGCTTATTACCCAGTCTGGAGGATATGGCTCACGGCATAAAGGTTTTGCTGTTCCCGCTCCGTTATAATCGAGCTCATAGCCCTGCTTCGCAACAGTCTCCAGAATTTGAATGATCTCCACCATACATTCCTGCGCAATTGGATATTTTAAACGGAATTTATTCGCCAGGGTCATATGTCCGATTCTTTTTGGCTTATATGGACCCAGGTCAGCAAGAATGGATTTCAGTACAGTTTGATAGTAATGGCGATGGATAGTTTCCACAGATCCATATTCTTTCACCATTTCTCCAAAGTTGTCCGGGCTGTAATCAAGACAATCATATTTTCCTGAGAGGTTTTTCAAAAAATGAACGGATAGAACGGCATCATCGAGACGAGGACCGAACTCGTTGAGGAAATTGGCAGTCTGAAGTTCGTATCCTTCGATAAAATCAATCTCAAATCCAGTATTGATTTTAATTTTCCCGCGGTACTTTACCTTCGCTTCTTCTATAGCTTGAAAATAAGGCTCCAAATCCTCATAACGCATTGCGCTATCCTTCATTGGTGTAGGATCTATGAATCCTTCCGGCAAAGGGGCGTGCTCAGCGAACGTGATTTCTGTATAGCCGAGCTTCAGCGCTCTCTCGATGTAATCATCTATCGAATCTTTAGTGCCATGCGGGCAAAAAGATGTGTGTACGTGCCCATCTTTCATGATTTCAGGCCTCCTAAAGTAATATATTATGCGAGATTTCAAGTTAAATCGGCTTAATTCGGATAATTTCAACAAAAAATATGAATTTAATAGTCAAAAATTGTCGTTTACATGGTAATATAAATACATTATACACGCATTTATAAATTCATTTTATATAGAAGGATTCAGAACTTGGAATTTGTGAGGCCAGGGGGATAACAATGGAGTACATAATCGGCGGAATAGCTATATTGATAATTCTTTTTTTAATCGGATATTTTATGAAACGGAAGTATTACAGTGAGGTCGACCGGTATGAGTCATGGAAAATCGATATCATGAACCGGCCGGTGCTGGATGAAATGTCAAAGGTAAAACAGCTGAACATGACTGGCCAGACAGAGGAGCTTTTCGAGCGCTGGCGCCAGGAATGGGATGAACTTGTTACGTCCAAGCTGCCAGGCATCGAAGATTATTTGTTCGATGCTGAAGAGTACATTGATAAATACAGATTCAAAAAGGCGAAGGAATCTCTTGCCGTCATTGATCGTAAGCTTACGGAAACAGAGGATAAGATTAAAAAAATCCTCGGTGAGTTGAATGAGCTTGTCGGTAGCGAGGAGAAAAATCGAGAAGAAATCGATGGTCTGAAGGAGCAATACAGGGATAATAAGAAAAACCTTCTATCACACCGCCACAGCTTTGGAAGCGCTGAGGCCAGTCTCGAAGCTATGCTTGAAAACATCCAGGCAAAATTCATCGATTTTGATGAAAAAACGGATAATGGCAATTACCTTGAAGCAAGGGAAACTGTGTTGTCCATCCAGGCCCTGCTTGAACAGGTATCCAGCAAGATGGAATCCATTCCAGCGCTGCTGCATGATTGTCAGTCGGTCATTCCTGCCCAAGTCAGCGACCTGAAGGACGGAGTCAGGGAGATGGCTGCACAGGGATATGTACTTGACCATCTGAACGCAGAAAAAGAGGTTGAGGAAATCGGAAAGGAACTGACTGAATATCGGGCTTCCCTTGAAAAGGGCGATGTTGAAATCGCTGATCAGGGCATTCAAGGGTTAAAGGAACGTGTTGAGAAGTTATTTGATCTCCTTGAAGCTGAGGTCCTGGCTAAACAATACATTACGAAGACAGAACACGAGGCAAAAGAAACCCTCGTAAAAGCAATAACAGAAAGCAAGACGTTGAAAGAAGAGACAAAGCATATCCAGGAGAGCTATCACCTGAATGATAAAGAGTTGTCGGCACAAACGAATGTAGAACAACAGCTCAAAGGCCTGCTTAAGCGCTTCGAGTTAATCGATCACAGAATTACTGAAAACGACACAGCGCAAAGCCTGATAAAGGTGGAGCTTGAAGAAGCGAAGCATCAGCTTGATGAGCTTGTTGAAGAGCAAAAAGTATTGATGGAAAAGTTGAGCGCCCTAAGGAAGGATGAAATGGCGGCTAGGGATAAGGTATGGGATCTGTCGAAAAAGATTTCCGAACTAATCCGGACCGTTTCTAAAAGCAATATGCCTGGTTTGTCACAGGAATACAAATACCTTCTTGAAGATGCCAATGAAAGCATCAAACAAGTCAATGAAAAGCTTGAGGAGAAGCCGCTGGATATTCCTGTTGTCCAACAGTATTTAGAAATCGCTGTGCTGACGGTTGAAAAGCTTGAAGCATCGACTGAAGAAATCGTCGAGACCGTCATGCTGGCTGAGCGAGTCATTCAATATGGCAACAGGTACCGCAGCCGATATCCTTCGGTTGACCGGGGACTCCGAGAAGCAGAAGAGTATTTCCGGAATTACGATTATCGTGATGCACTTGAACAGGCGGCTACTTCCATTGAGGAAGTAGAACCTGGTGCCCTGAAGAGAATCGAGCAAATGTTAGCTGAAAAAGAGTGATGAAAAACGTGGGTCTCCGTCATGGAGACCTGTTTTTTTGGGAGATACAGGCTTCCGGGCATACTATATAATGTCAATTCCGATTATTTTTCAATTGATTACTTCGTATGATAAGATTTCTAGTTAGCATAAACGTATTGAACAAGGGGGGATACGGTGATTTACTTAGACAACAGCGCAACAACTAAACCCTATAAGGAAGTATTGGACTCATTTGTAAAGGTCTCAGAGGATTTTTTCGGAAATCCTTCATCACTTCATAAAATCGGCGGGCAGGCAGAGAAGTTGCTACAGCAGGCGCGTTCCCAGGTTGGCAAGCTGCTGAATGTAAAAGAAACGGAAATCCTGTTCACATCCGGAGGAACGGAAAGCAATAATCTTGCGGTTAAAGGAATCGCGATGGCTCACCGGGAAAGAGGCAGGCATATCATAACCACAAGCATTGAACATGCATCCATCCACAATGCTATGGTGCAGCTTGAATCGCTCGGCTATGAAATAACATATGTAAAACCAGATGGTAACGGCTTTATCAGCGTGGAGTCAATTCAGAAAGAAATGCGAGATGATACTATCCTGGTGTCTGTGATCCATGTCAATAATGAAATTGGCACCATTCAGCCTATAAAGGATATTGGAACCTTGCTTAAAAAATATCCAAAAGCGTTTTTCCATGTTGATTTCGTTCAGGGAGTTGGGAAGGTGCCATTGAACTTTTATGAAGCCGGAATCCATTTGTCCACCATATCGGGGCATAAATTCCATGGGTTGAAAGGGACAGGTGCCTTGTTTATAAAAGAAGGCGTCCGTTTGTCTCCATTATTCTCCGGCGGAAATCAGGAATGGAAGCAGCGAAGCGGAACGGAAAATGTAGCAGGCATGGTTGCAATGGCAAAGGCACTGAGAATGACATTTGAACAGAGTAAAGAAAAGCTGAATCAAATGGAAGCAGCGATGGAAAGATTAAGAAGTGGTATCAGCCAAATCAAGGAAATCACCATTCACACGCCAATGGAGAATCGTGCCCCCCACATCTTGAACTTTTCAATCAAGGGGTTGAAGGCAGAAACATTTGTACATGCGCTGGAAGAAAGAAATATATATGTATCAACCACAAGCGCCTGCTCCTCCAAAAAGAAAGCTGCAAGCAAGACCTTGCTGGAAATGGGAGTGCCACAAGATGAAGCAGAAAGCGCGATTAGAGTCAGCCTGACATACAGCAATACAGTAGAAGAAGCAGAGATAGCAACAAAGGCAATTGCTGAAACAGTAAAACATTTAAGCGAGGTAGTAAAGAAATGATGTATGACCGTATTTTAGTTCGGTATGGAGAAATATCGACAAAAGGAAGAAACAGGAATAAATTCATTGATCGACTGAGAAAAAATATTAAAAGAGCTTTAAGCAACTATCCGAATGTAGCCATCAAGGCAGAACGCGACCGCATGTTCATCCTTCTTAATGGCGAGGATAGCGACGGAATTGGAGAGAAGCTGAAAGAGATTTTCGGGATTCAATCCTTCAGTCCGGCTGTAAAAGTTGAAAAAGATCTCGATAAAATGAAAGATGCTGCACTCGAACTTTTCAGGAAGATTCATAAGTCAGGCCAGACTTTTAAAATCACTGCTAAACGTTCGGACAAGACATTTGAATTGGATACAAACGGAATCAACTCGGAATTCGGTGGCCACATCTTAAGGAATGTTGATGACTTGAAAGTAGACGTCCGCAACCCTGATATTAATCTTCAGATTGAAATCAGGAAAGAAGCCGCTTATATTTCGGCTGAAACGATAAAAGGTGCTGGCGGACTCCCTGCTGCCTCTGCGGGCAAAGGGATGCTGATGCTTTCCGGGGGAATTGACAGTCCTGTAGCAGGTTACCTTTCAATGAAGAGAGGTCTCGAGGTTGAAGGCGTCCATTTCTTCAGTCCTCCATTTACAAGTGAGCGAGCAAAACAAAAGGTTATCGATCTTTCGGAAAAATTGGCAGAGGTAAACGGCCACTTCGCACTTCACATTGTGCCTTTCACTGAAATCCAGCAGGCAATTCACAAGCAAATACCGGAAAACTATACGATGACAACAACAAGGAGAATGATGCTCCGCATAACGGACGCCATCAGGGAAAAACAGGGCGGCCTTGCGATCATCACTGGTGAAAGTCTTGGGCAGGTAGCGAGCCAGACGCTTGAAAGTATGTATGCGATCAATGAAGTGACTACTACACCAATCATCAGACCTTTGATTACAATGGACAAACTTCAAATCATGGATATTGCTCAAGATATCGATACCCATGACATATCGATCCGCCCATATGAGGATTGCTGCACGGTTTTTGTTCCTTCATCACCGAAAACAAAACCAAAGCTCGATAAGGTTCAAAACTTTGAAAGCTACTTTGACTTCGAGGAATTGATCCAAAAAGCCGTTGAAGCAACGGAGCGTATGGTTCTCAAACCGGCTTCAGAACGAAAAGATGATTCAATGGATGACCTATTTTAATTTATGATTTATGATGAATTTGTGAACAATTACCAATTAAAGATTTGAATTAAGCCATGTGTTTTTACACACTCTATACTCACAAGGAGGTGAAACACATGGCAAACAACAACAGCTCAAATCAACTTCTAGTACCTGGAGTATCACAAGCTCTTGACCAAATGAAGTACGAAATCGCTTCTGAATTTGGTGTACAGCTAGGCGGAGAAACTACTTCTCGCGCTAACGGTTCTGTAGGTGGAGAGATCACTAAGCGTTTGGTTCAAATGGCTGAACAACAACTTGGTGGCGGATTCTCTCGCTAATTAAAAATTAATAATATGGCTACAAGGAGCGGGGCAGATGCCTCGCTCTTTTTTTGCAGGAAAAATTATTATATCAAAAAAGTGTTATCATATAATTTTAAATTTTTAAATAATTTTGTATAATAGGAATTGGGGATAAAGAAGGCAAGTAGTCGCATAAGCGAAACTGGCCTTAACAAAATATTGAGGGGGAAGAGTATGAACAGAGAACAATTGATTGCGCCACAAAAGTATAATCTTGTAACTGAAATGGAGCGTTTCGCTCAGGATCAGGAAAGAAAAGCAATAATCTGGGAAAATGAAGCAGGCAGCACAAATGAGATTACATACCGTGAACTACTAAAGAATGCGAATAGGATTGGAAACGTTTTCTCGGAACATGGCTTGCAGCAGGGGGATGTCGTATTGGTCGTCGTACCGAGATTGATTGAGGCCTATCAGGTTTATATTGCATCCTTGAAAATGGGGTTAGTTGTCATCCCTAGTTCAGAAATGCTAAGAACGAAAGATTTTCAATACCGAATCAACCATGGCGACGTAAAAGCGATTGTCAGCTATGCTCCTTTTACCAATGAATTCACGGGGATCGAGGAAGCGAATGCCCTGCCTAAATTCGTTATTGGAGACGAAAAGGAAGGATGGATCCATCTGGATTCCGAAATGGAATCTGCTTCGGACGACCTTCCGCTGGCTGATACAGAACGCGATGACATGGCATTCCTTAGCTACACCTCCGGAACGACTGGCAATCCAAAAGGGGTCGTCCATACACATGGATGGGCATATGCCCACCTTCGCACAGCAGCGACGAACTGGCTTGGCATCGAGGACGGTGACACTGTCTGGGCCACTGCAGGTCCTGGCTGGCAAAAGTGGATCTGGAGCCCGTTTTTATCCGTTATGGGAACCGGCGCAACCGGCCTGGTTTACCAGGGTAAATTCGAGCCGCAAAAGTATTTATCACTTTTACAAAAATACAATGTGAACGTCCTTTGCTGCACACCTACGGAATACCGTCTGATGGCGAAGGTAGAAAACTTAAATGATTTTAACCTGCCAGGGCTTCACAGTGCGGTTTCTGCTGGAGAACCGCTTAATCGTGAAGTAATTGATACATTTAAAAAGCATTTCAATGTCGAGGTGCGCGACGGTTATGGACAGACAGAAAACACATTGCTTGTCGGCGTGACAAAAGGCATGGAATTGAGACCGGGATCGATGGGCAAGCCAACGCCTGGAAACAGGGTCGAGATCATCAATGAAAATGGTGAGCCCTGTGCTCCAGGAGAAGTTGGAGACATTGCTGTCCATGTTGAAACACCTGCGTTGTTCAAAAATTATTACAAGGATCCAGAGCGGACAGCGATGCAGTTCCGTGGCGATTATTACGTAACAGGGGACAAAGCGAGCAAAGATGAAGAAGGCTACTTCTGGTTTGAGGGGCGCGGCGATGACATCATCATCAGCTCCGGCTATACAATCGGGCCTTTTGAAGTTGAGGATGCACTGGTAAAACATCCTTATGTAAGTGAATGTGCTGTAGTCGCATCACCGGATGAAATCCGCGGCCATATCGTCAAAGCATTTGTTGTCCTGCGTGATGGCGTAAGCCCTGAACAGGAAAACCTTGTGGCTGAGCTGCAGCAGCATGTGAAGGAATTAACGGCTCCATATAAGTATCCAAGAAAGATTGAGTTCCTTGAAGAACTTCCAAAAACAACATCTGGTAAAATCCGCCGCATCGAACTAAGGAAAAAGGAATTGGAAGGGGCAAAATAAAAGTTTAACAAGAGGCAGGCCGCTGGGTCTGCTTTTTGTATTTAGTTTAAGCTCTAATTATTCAGTGAAGTAATATTTGATCACAGCAAAAAGCAGTGGATGCGTTGAGGTTGAAAACTTGGGTATATTTAAATTAGAAGGGGTGATTATTTATGAAAATCGAAATTAGAGAGGCTGCATTGGAGGAGTTAAGTAAGGTCCAATTCGGCGAAAGTGAAGGAATCAGAATTTTAGCAGAGTTTGTTGGGACATGTTCGATCGCAACGGACATTCAACTGCAAATTGAAGAAAAGCAGGCAGATGATGAAGTGATTACAGAAAGCGGTGTTAACTTTTTCGTACCAGAAAAATCGCTGGAATCCCTTCCAAGTAAAATATTCTTGGATTTTAAGCCAGGTTTCGGCTATAAAATATCTTCTGCCGAAGAGACATTTGGCTATAACTTCAAGTTAAAACCACGAAATGAAAAATAACCCGGTCAGGGTTATTTTTCATTATTACATTAAACAGTGTGCATAAATTGTTTGTTATTAGTCTTAAAAAAAGATTGTCAGTCCCCAGCGTTCCCCTTTATAATGATATTATTTCGAGTCTAGAAAGATTAGGGGGCTGTTCGGATGGATAAAAGGACCGAACAACAAGCTGGTGTCCTATACGCAGCTTTTTCTTATATATTGTGGGGATTCCTTCCTGTTTATTGGAAGCTTTTAGATCATGTAAATGCTGATGAAATCCTGGCTAATCGTGTATTCTGGTCATTTTTCTTCATCGCCCTTATTCTGGTCATTAATAAGAAATGGGGACTTTTCACAGGGACATTGCTCGGGCTGGCCCAAAACAAAAAGCAATTAGCCGCCCTGGCTGTGGCATCAATGCTAATCAGTATTAACTGGTTCATGTATATCTGGGCTGTGAATTCAGACCAGATGATCGAAGCAAGCCTTGGCTATTATATCAATCCGCTCGTAAGTGTCCTTCTTGGGATGGTATTCCTGAAGGAACGTCTTTCCATGCTGCAATATGTGTCGTTTGCGCTCGCAGCAATCGGTGTATTAATCATGACGATTTCCTACGGACAATTTCCGTGGATTGCTCTATCACTCGCAATTTCCTTTGGCCTGTACGGATTGGCGAAGAAATTGATCAAGGTAGATTCTGCTGTCGGCCTTGCGCTCGAAACACTGGTCGTTATGCCGCTCGCAGCCATCTACATTGGCTACCTCCTAAACCAGGGAACGAACTCACTGTTTGCTGGTTCATTGTCGACTACGCTGCTGCTGGCAGGCGCAGGGGCAGCTACGGCAGTTCCACTGCTCTTTTTTGCTAAGGGAGCTCAAAGAATTCCGCTGGCAACACTTGGGATCCTGCAATATATTGCACCGACATTGACACTGATCCTTGGAGTTTTCGTCTATCACGAAACATTCTCGACAATCCACCTGCTTGCCTTCACCTTTATCTGGTCAGCATTGATCCTTTACTCTTTATCAAGGACAAAGCTGGCATCAGCGTTGACAGTTAAGTGGAAAAAAGAAAAAGGAATGCCGATGTAAAAGAAGAGAGCTGCGGATTTTCCGCAGCTCTTTTCAATTATAAGAATGTCCTCTTCACTTTTTCCCAGAAAGAGTTGTCCTTCAGTTTGACAGTCTTGATGATTTTGTTACTCAATTGTATATCGAATTTTTCAACATGCTGGATGCTCAGAGCTTCGTTATCCATTCCCATGATAGGATAATCATTGCCATCCTGGGCAACCTTGAAGGTAAGTTTACGGTCTCCACTCAGGATGAAGGATGAGCCGAGTGTACGGTAATCATTGTTGTTCACTGAAGCAAGTTCGCTCACCTGCATGCAAGGCAGCAGCGGGTCGACAACTGCGCCGTTTACAGACTTGTTATACGCTGTGCTTCCCGTAGGAGTAGCAACGATCATACCGTCTCCACGGAAGGTCTCAAAATGCTTGTCGTCGATATATACATCCATGACAAAAGCTTTAATGATCGCTGAACGGACGCTGAATTCATTCAAGCAGCCAAATGTCGTATCACCATCGATTGTTACCTCGATCGTCGGATAGCGTCTGACTTCGATTTGTGCATTTGTGATTGCTTCAATCATTTTATCCGTATCCTCGAGATGGAAATCGCAATACATATTCAGGGAGCCAGTAACTGAAATACCGGCATATAGGCAATCATCCCGGAAGCCGGTCTTTCTGACAGCCTGCAGGAAGGTCCCGTCATCACCAACGCTAACTATAATATTTGCGGTGCGATAGTCGGACACGATATTGAAATCATAACGGCGAGCCAGCTCATAAAGAGGCTCAACTTTTTCCAACATAGTTGTGTCGGGTGTATGGTGAAAATAAATATTACGGCGATCTGGCATATAAATTCCTCCAAACATTTCGTATTTCTTCCATAATTTTACCCACTTTTGAAATCTTTTGCTAAAATAAATGTTATTGACATCAGTTTATCATTTTTTCATAAGGTTTTGAAAGTACGAGAAACTTACAAGGGGGCTTCAAGATGAATGGTAAAAGGTGGGCGGCATTAGGGATAGCCGTCGGATTATTCATTGCGTCAACAGTTATAAATCTTCTGTCTACAGTGGCATTTAGTGACGCGGAAAATGCTTTTACGGATATGTTTGCCGTAACGGAAGAAATGTTCGCTGAAGAAATAATCGAAGAAGGTGACATGCTGAGCAAGATAGCGGTATTGTCCATCAATGGGGTAATCCAGGATACAGGGGATGCTGAATCATTCTTTGAAAGTCCGCTCTATAATCATAAAGCGTTCATGGAACAGCTTGATTATGTTAAAGAAGCAAAGGATGTTAAGGCGATCATCCTGCAAGTGAACTCGCCTGGTGGCGGTGTCGTGGAAAGTGCGCAAATTCATGACAAGATCAAGGAAATCCAGAAGGAAACGAAAAAGCCGATTTATGTTTCGATGGGGTCGATGGCCGCTTCTGGAGGTTATTATGTGTCTGCGCCTGCTGATAAAATTTTTGCCAGCCCTGAAACGCTTACCGGGTCGCTTGGTGTCATCATGCAGGGAGTAAATTATGCCGGTCTTGCCGAAAAGTATGGCGTTGAATTCACGACAATTAAAAGTGGGCCATACAAGGATATCATGAGCCCTTCAAGACCGATGACAGAGGATGAGCGCGAAATCCTCCAATCGATGATCGACAACTCATATGAGGGATTCGTAAAAGTTATTTCAGAAGGACGCGGTATGTCTGTTGAACGGGTCAAGGAAATTGCCGATGGTCGGATCTATGATGGACGTCAGGCAAAGCAGCTGAAGTTAATCGATGGATTTGGTTATCTTGAGGATGTCATCGAGAATGTCAGGAAGGACGAAAAGCTCGGCGATGCTACTGTCGTAAAGTACACAGAAAGCATGGGGTTTGGCTCGTTCTTCAGCATGGGAGCACAAAAGATCATGGGGAAAGACGCAGAAATGGCAGGCTTAATGAAATTATTATCCCAGCCTAATTCTCCACGCCTGATGTATTTATATGCGGAATAAGGAGGGATAAAATATGAATTCGGATGATTTTAAAGATCGGGACAATGTACCCTCTCAATCTGAACCAAAAGAAGTCATGGATGGGTCCGGAATCTCTGATGACAAGTCGCATTTTCAGACTGAAACGGAACATCCAGTACATCAGTCTGAATCTAGCACTATACAATTACAAGGAAACCCACAACCTGAGGTTTATGAACATAGCAGTGCCGATCCCGAGAATCGTCTATACGCCGGCCTCTATGCAGGTTTCTGGACACGTTTCTGGGCGTATTTGCTTGACTTGATTGTAATTGGGAGCATCAACCGAATGATCATCAATCCTGTGTTTCGGGCACTGGATGTACCGTTATTTGAGGATGGGATCCTTTCACCGATGGCCATCGCGACAGCTGTCGTTTTCTATTTATATTTTGTGTTAATGACAAAGTACTTCGGCCAGACCCTCGGAAAAATGGTCTTTGGCTTGAAAGTGGTGGAGATGGACGGCAAGGGCCTAACCTGGGGAACCGTTATTTTCCGCGAGTGGATCGGCCGCTTCATTTCAGCGACCATCATTGTTTTGTATTTGGTCGTTGCTTTTACAAAAAAGAAACAGGGGTTGCATGACCTGTTTGCCGATACAACCGTTATATATGAACCACGTTAGAATGAACCTGCTGCGGCAGGTTTATTTTTTTGCCTTTTTGTTGATAATAATAAGCTGAAAGGTTGTGGAGGACGATGAAATGGGTGCTGCTAGCCATACTGCTTCTCACGGTGCTTGTACTTATAATCCTTTTTACAAAAGTTAAGATTTTTTTAGATTATTTCCACGGCAATGATAATGATCATTTTAAGGTAACGATTAAAGCTTGGGGCGGATTACTCAAGTTTAAAATAGAAGTTCCTGTAGTCAAAATCGATGATAATTCTCCCACAATCATCGCAGAGCAAAAAGTTAAAACAGGGCCCGATGAAAATATGAAACAACAAAAAACAACTCAGGTGGATAAAAAAGATTTACTTAGCAGCCTTCATGATTTCAAGCAGCTGATCACCCACATCGCCGGTTTTCATAAAATCATCCGGAATTTTTTAAAAAAGGTTACAATACGGAATATTGAATGGCACACCATGGTTGGCGTATCGGATGCAGCGGCGACAGGAGTGATTACGGGTGCCTTTTGGGCAGTCAAAGGCGGAGTGATCGGACTCCTAAGCAACTATATGAAAATGAAAGAAATGCCTGTCATGACGATTACACCAAGCTTCCAGCAAACTGTTTCGATTACTAGTTTTAAATGTATGATTCAAGTCAGAGTCGGGCATGCTATTTTAGCAGGAATAAAGCTGGTTAAATATTGGAAAGGCGGCTGGCCAGAATTTAAATCAAAGCCATTATCCGCTCTTTCTGGTGATAATACTAATTCTGTCTAAAATAAGGAGGAAACAGGAATGTCCGACCATCCAATTCAAGGATTAATGACAACTGCCATGGAAAGCTTGAAAGAAATGATTGATGTAAACACAATCATAGGAGACCCCGTAGAAACACCGGATGGAAGTGTAATCCTGACAGTTTCAAAGGTAGGTTTCGGTTTTGCCGCTGGTGGGAGCGAATTTGTTTTGGAAAGCTCTAAAGGAGGATCCGGTGGCTCTGGCGGTTCTGGTGGCTCAGGAGGACAGTCTGGCGGTTCCCAGCACCCATTCGGAGGAGGTAGTGGTGGCGGTGTGTCAATCACGCCAATTGCTTTCTTGATCGTCAACTCTAAGGGTGTAAAAATGCTTCACCTTGATGAAAATACACATTTGTACGAGAAAATACTCGATCTGGCTCCACAGGCCGTTGAAAAAATTCAGCAAATGATGTCAAAGAAAGACCAGAACAGCCAGGATGGCAGCCAGAACAAGAACCAAGGCCAGTCTCAGGCTGATTACAACGGTCCGAAAACAGACCTGGAATTTTAAGCAGGTGAATTCACGGAGCACTGAGAAAAATAACTATTTAGCAAGAAGCTGCCTTTTCCAGCGGGAAGGCAGCTTAGCTATGTACTTGGTCTCCTTATAGTAAAATAATTGCAAAAAAATTCTTTAAAAGATATATTAACACTGTACATATAATGGACAAGGAGGATGAGCAGGTATGGCATCTGTTACATTTAAGGGGAACCCAGTTACATTGTTAGGAAATGAAGTAAAGGTTGGAGACCAGGCACCTGATTTCAAAGTGCTTGCAAACGATCTTTCTGAAGTGTCACTTCAGGATTCAAAAGGACAAGTACGTTTGATCAGCGTTGTTCCTTCACTTGACACAGGAGTTTGTGATGCACAGACTCGTCGTTTCAATGAAGAAGCTGCAAACCTTGATAACGTTAAGATTTTGACAGTCAGCGTGGACCTTCCTTTCGCACAAAAGCGCTGGTGTGGTGCGGCTGGAATCGAAAATGTCCAGACATTGTCTGACCACCGAGGTCTTTCATTCGGAGAAGCTTACGGAGTAGCAATCAAGGAACTTCGCCTGCTCGCTCGCGCTGTATTTGTTGTTGATTCAAACGACAAAGTAACATATGTTGAATATGTAAGCGAAGCAACAGACCACCCTAACTACGAAGCGGCAGTAGAGGCTGCAAAGCAAGCAAACTAATATACAACCAGGGAACAAGCCGCAGAAAAAACCTGCGGCTTGTTTTGCTTTGAGAATAGGAAAGTGTGAGTTTTAACGAATTCATTATGCCTTATTGGACAAATGTGAAGCAGGGACCAGGGCAAAGTGTCCGATAGAAGTACAGTCCGCCCCATTTCCGACCATATACCTTGTACACAGAGCAAAACAGGTCTAAAATATATTAATATCTATTCAAATCAGGAGGAAGAAAAGTGAGTATGACTCCGGTCGAACAATTATTTACTGCATTCAATACAACTGCAGATATTTTAAAAGAAGAGTTATCATGTACATATTTGGAAGCGCTGGCTGAAAGCGGGGAAAACATGTTTCAGGGCACAGTGCTCCAGGACGAACTGAATGAAGTCACAACGAAACGGCTTGAAAAAGTATACAAGGAGATCAATCTTGATTCTTTTAGCAAAGAAGAAATCCGCAAAGGCTTCCAGCTTGCGATTTTAAAGGGGATGAAGGAGCATACTCAGCCGAACCATCAAATGACACCTGATTCTGTCGGCATGTTCATTGGCTACTTAGTCAATAAGTTTGTCGCCAAGAAGTCATTCAGGCTCCTTGACCCTGCGGTCGGAACTGGAAACCTTCTCGCTACGGTATTGAACCAGCAGACTGACAAGGAAATCGAATCCGTAGGTGTTGAGATTGATGACCTGCTGATCCGTCTGGCTTTCGTGAATGCCAACCTTCAGAAGCATCCGGTCGAGTTTTTCAATCAGGACAGTCTTGAACCATTGTTTGTCGATCCGGCGGATGCGGTCATTTGTGACCTTCCAGTGGGCTACTATCCTAATGACCTCAGAGCGGAACAATATGAAGTAAAAGCAAAAGAAGGCCATACGTACTCTCATCACATGTTTATCGAGCAAAGTACGAAGCATGTGAAAGAAGGCGGGTATTTGTTCTTCATGATTCCTAATGGTCTTTTTGAAAGTGAACAAGCCCCGATGCTTCATGAGTTCATTAAAGACCATTTGATTATCCAGGGTGTTTTACAGCTTCCAGCTTCATTGTTTAAAAACAAGCAGGCAGCTAAAAGTATCCTTATAGTACAGAAAAACGGTGAAGAAGTGAAAGCACCAAAACAGGCACTCCTTGCCGAGCTTCCAAAACTATCGGACGGAGCAGCTGTAAACAGCATGCTGAATAAAATCGATCAATGGTTCAACGAAAATAAAACAGCACAGCAATAGAACCGGAGTCAATACCGGTTCTTTTCGTTTGTTTCGGGTATATAGAACATGGCAATATTTTTTTCTAATCATTAGAAGTATCTGAATAAAAACTCATTTCCTATTTGGAAAAGCTTTGCTTGAAATGTGAAAAAGACAGTGTTTAAATGGGGAAATGAGAGATATAATTGCGGCCTGTGGCACACAATAATGGTGTACTATTTCACTGTATTTTTAATCAGGTTGTTATATAAAAGGAGCGGTACAAATGTCTAAAATAATTGCAATCAATGCAGGCAGTTCGTCACTTAAGTTCCAATTATTCGAAATGCCAAGCGAAGAAGTTATCACTAAAGGTATCGTTGAAAGAATCGGTCTTAAAGATTCGATTTTTACGATCTCTGTAAATGGAGAAAAGAATAAGGAAGTTACTGATATACCGAATCATGAGGTTGCGGTAAAAATCCTTCTTGATAAACTAACGTCTTTGGGAATCATCCAGTCACTTGATGAAATCGAAGGAATCGGCCACCGTGTCGTTCACGGCGGTGAAGAATTCAGTGATTCTGTATTGATCACCGAAGAGGTTTTACAAAAAATTGAAGAGCTTTCAGAGCTTGCGCCACTGCACAATCCAGCTAACTTGACTGGTATTCGTGCATTCCAGCAGGTGCTCCCGAATGTTCCTGCGATTGCTGTGTTTGATACGGCTTTCCATCAGACAATGCCTGAAAACTCTTTCCTTTACAGTCTTCCATACGACTACTATAAAAAGTACGGAATCCGTAAATACGGTTTCCATGGTACATCACACAAGTATGTTTCCCAGCGTGCAGCTGAAATGCTTGGCCGTCCTGTTGAGCATCTGCGCCTGATTTCCTGCCACCTTGGAAATGGTGCAAGTATCGCAGCAATCGAAGGCGGTAAATCTATTGATACATCCATGGGATTCACTCCGCTTGCAGGTGTGACAATGGGAACTCGTTCAGGTAACATCGACCCAGCCCTCATTCCATATATCATGGAAAAAACCGATAAAAATGCGGACGAAGTATTGGATGTCCTGAACAAAGAGAGCGGAATGCTTGGTGTATCAGGATTCTCGAGTGACCTTCGTGACATCGAAGACGAAGCAGAAAAAGGAAATGAACGTGCAGAACTTGCACTGAAAGTTTTCGCGGACAGAATCCATAAGTACATTGGTTCATATGCAGCACGCATGTGCGGTGTTGACGCAATCATCTTTACTGCAGGTATCGGAGAAAACAGTTCGGCAATCCGTGCTCGTGTCCTGCAGGGCCTTGAGTTCATGGGCATCTACTGGGATCCAGCTTTGAACAAAGTGCGCGGCGAAGAAGCATTCATCAGCTACCCGCATTCTCCAGTAAAAGTAATGGTCATCCCGACAGACGAGGAAGTCATGATCGCTCGTGATGTCGTGCGTTTGGCAAAATAAATCACTTTCAGGCAGAAGCGCACAAGCTTCTGCCTTTTTATGTAGTGGGGAAATATATGCTATACTGGAAGAAAATTCAGAAATGCTGGAGGTTTTTCAATGCCTTTGACTCAACGGGAACAAAAGGTACTGGATGAATTAAGTGCTTGGGAAAACAATCTCTACGATTATGAACCGAATGATTTTGAATTAGCGTATGATCGATATCTTGAACGATCTTTTTCTCTTTTGCCTGAAGAGGTGCAGGAACGCTTTTTCACTTTATTCGACGGCTGGCTTTTCCATCTTCACTCCTTAATCCAGGGTTCACAGCTGCAGATGGATGCCAAGGAACGGATTCTTTCTGCGGGGCGGGTTTTCCAGCCGGACCTTGAAACCATACAGGATTTAAGGGAGTTGCCGATTGAACAACTTGAATTCATTGCCAGGCAGCAAATTGCCCGCCACAGGCTCTATTCCTTCGTCCAGGGAGGAATGTCAGGCAGCGGCGGAAACCTTGTGCTAGGAGCAGATATGCCGGCTATGGCAGTCATTAATTTGCGGATTGTCCAACTGGTTGCGATGACCTATGGATTCGAAGTGAATACTCCATTTGAAATGATGGTCGCATTGAAGGTTTTCCATACTGCGACAATGCCTTCGAGGATGCAGAGCGCTGGCTGGGAAGAGTTGAAAAATGACCTCGAACAGGCAGAGGACTATTATTTCTATGAAGGCAATGATGACCTGACAGACGTAACATGGCTAGAACAGCCGATCAAACAGATATTCAAGGGTATGGCGATCCTGATGTTCCGCAAAAAGCATGTCCAGGGCATGCCGGTGATCAGCATGGCGATCGGTGCCGGGGCAAACTATCAACTGACTAGAAGGGTCACTGACTTCGCGCATAAATTTTACCAAATGAGATATTTCAAAGAAAAAGGAGCACTTTAGAGTTATGAGTACACAGGAACATAAACAAGCTGCACCAAGCCAGGTGCGCTGCAAAGTCATAACAGTAAGCGATACAAGAACGCCAGATACAGATAAAAGCGGCAAGCTGATGATGGAAATGCTCGAGGCTGCAGGACATAAGATCGTCGATTACGTGATTGTCAAAGACGAAGCTGAACCGATCAAATCTGAAGTGATAAAAGGCTGCAGCAACTCCGAAGTTGATGTCGTGCTAACGAACGGAGGCACAGGGATTGCTAAACGAGACGTCACAATCGAAACAGTCCAAAGCATCTTTGAAAAAGAAATTCCTGGTTTCGGTGAAATTTTCCGAATGCTCAGCTATACCGACGATATCGGTTCGGCTGCCCTGCTATCGCGTGCCGCAGCCGGAGTCGTGAATGACCGCGCCGTCTTTTCGACACCAGGATCAACAGGTGCTGTCCGCCTGGCTATGGAAAAGCTGATCATTCCCGAAATCGGACACGTTGTAAGAGAGCTGACGAAAGATTTATAATTCATGACAGAGATGGAACCTATACGGGTTTCATTTTTTTTTGTGGATAAAAAGGAATTTTGGAAAATATGGTCGAATAACTGTATGGAGTTTCCAGATAAAAGGAAGATGGCTGTGTTTATTAAAGGACAATCTCGAGAATCGGTCAGTAGCAAGGGTAAGTTCAGACAGGTTTGAGAGAAAAACAAGGAATGCTGTCAAAAAAACCCCGGAATCGTGACAGGTTTGGGGAGAACATAAGCAAAGCTGTCAAGAGAACCTCGGAATCGTGACAGGTTTGGGGAGAACACAAGCAAAGCTGTCAAGAAAACCTCGGAATCGTGACAGGTTTGGGGAGAACATAAGCAAAGCTGTCAAGAAAACCTCGGAATCGTGACAGGTTTGGGGAGAACATAAGCAAAGCTGTCAAGAAAACCTTGGAATCGTGACAGGTTCGGGGAGAACACAAGCAAAGCTGTCAAGAAAATCTTGGAATCGTGACAGGTTCGGGGAGAACACAAGCAAAGCTGTCAAAATAACAGAAGAATTATGACAGGTTTGAGGCAAATACAAGAAAAGCTGTCAAGGGAGGCCTAAAAGTTGTTCGAGTATAAAGAAATTAGTAGAAATGAAGAGCTAATGAACCAGGTATCGGAATTATACCAACAAGTATGGAATCAAGAAGATGGTTCCATTAGAGATCGAGTGTTAAGGCATGCAGGCTATGATGGCTATAGAGGTTATGTGGCAATTTCTGAGCAGGGGGAAGTGGCTGGTTATGCTTACGGTTACTTTTCTCAACCGGGTCAGTATTATCATGAGTTGCTGTCGAATGCGTTCAACCCAGAAGAATATCAAGACTGGTTAGAGGATTGTTTTGAGTTCGTTGAATTGGGGGTGCATCCTTCATTTAGGAATCAAGGTCTGGCTAAACAGCTGGTAACCCAGTTGATAGACGGTGTAGAACATAAGACAGCGGTATTAACAACTCAGCATAATAATGCTCCTGCCCGCAGCCTATATGAAAGCCTGGGATGGATCGTTTTGAATGATGCCTTTTACCCAAATGGTGATGAAGAATCATATGTCATTATGGGAAAAAAACTTCAAAAGGAGCATACATGAGGTTATTAATCACGATTATTTTTGTGTTTATTGGCAGTATTCTGGTTGGTTCAACCATTCATCAGCTCAGTGCAATCGGGAATGGTGTGTTGAGATTAACAGGGGCTGCTTTGATAATAGGTGCCGTATATTCTTTTAACAAGGGTAAAAACAAAAAATAGCCTGGAGCAAATCCGGGCTATTTTTTATGCAAATATAAGTGTTATCGATGCATTTTCTCTGATGAAATATTCTGTTGAGTGCGATACCAGAGCCAGAGGTCATTGATGATGGACGCCAGCTCGGAAATTTCACTGTTCAGTTCGCATGAGCGTATGAAGTTGCTTTCATCGGAAAGCTGGGATTGCTTCAGGTTGATTGTTTTTTCAAGCTCAGCGATCCGGTCAGGAATGCTGCCGCGAATTTTTTCCCAGTGGAGGAGAATTCCGTGCCGTGTATCAAGGTCATATTCTTCCCAGTTTTCTTTTAAGTCTGGCAGGGGAATGCCTAGTCGGCTGTTAAAAAGAAAATATTGTTCCATATCTAATGTTGCCCCCATTCCGCTAATTCTTGCTTACATTCTACTATACTTTCAAACCTGCTTCCACACTAGTCTAATTCAAGTGCCAGTCACTAGATCAATAAAAAAACATATTTTATCTTGAAATGTGCCCAAAAACCTGTTAACTTTATAAACATGAATAAAAATCAATCGATATGAATAAATATCCGAAAAAAAGGAGCGTCAAAAATGACTAATAATAAAGTGGTGCTTGCCTATTCTGGCGGGCTTGATACATCTGTTGCAATCAAATGGCTGAAGGACCAGGGCTACGCTGTAATTGCTTGCTGCCTTGATGTTGGTGAAGGAAAGGACCTTGATTTCATTAAACAAAAAGCTCTGAAGGTCGGTGCGATCCAGTCATACGTCTTGGATGTCAAAGAAGAATTCGCCAAAGAATATGCACTTTTCGCCCTACAGGCGCATGCATTATACGAAGGGAAATATCCGCTCGTATCTGCACTATCACGTCCATTGATTTCTAAGAAACTAGTAGAAATAGCCGAAATGGAAGGTGCAACAGCTGTTGCGCATGGCTGTACAGGGAAAGGAAATGACCAGGTGCGATTCGAGGTATCAATCAAAGCCTTGAACCCGGATCTAAAGGTGGTTGCTCCGGTCCGAGAGTGGAAATGGTCACGTGAAGAAGAAATTGCTTATGCAGCTAAAAATGGCATCCCGATTCCGATTAATCTTGACAGCCCGTTTTCCATCGACCAGAACCTTTGGGGAAGAAGCAATGAATGTGGCATTCTTGAGGACCCATGGCAGGCACCTCCAGTTGAAGCTTATGAATTGACGGCAGAGCTTGAAGACGCGCCGGATACACCTGATATCATCGAGATTGAATTTGTCGAGGGTGTTCCAACAGCGATTGATGGAAAAGCTTATCCTCTTTCAGAATTGATCCTTGAGCTGAACGCTGTTGCAGGCAAGCATGGTGTTGGAAGGATTGATCATGTGGAAAACCGTCTTGTCGGCATCAAGTCACGTGAAGTATATGAAGCTCCTGCTGCGATCACCTTGATTAAAGCACATAAGGAACTTGAGGATATCACGCTTGTAAAAGAAGTAGCCCATTTTAAACCGGTAATTGAGAAAAAAATGACAGAATTGATTTATGAAGGCCTTTGGTTCTCTCCGCTTCAAGAAGCATTGGCCGCTTTCCTGAAATCAACCCAGAAGCATGTCACAGGTACTGTCCGTGTCAAGCTTTTCAAAGGGCATGCAATCATTGAAGGCAGAAAATCTCCATATTCTCTATACAATGAAAAGCTGGCCACTTACACGGCGGACGATGAGTTCGACCATAATGCTGCTGTTGGATTCATCAATCTGTGGGGACTGCCAACAGTTGTTCACAGCATGGTCCAGGGCAAGAAGGTGACAGTGTGAAGAAACTTTGGGGAGGCAGATTCACCGGGTCCGCGGAGGAATGGGTCGATGAGTTCGGGGCATCGATTGGCTTTGACCAGGACCTAGCAGACCAGGATATTGAGGGCAGTATCGCCCACGCCACAATGCTTGCAAAGTGCGGCGTTATTACAGAGGACGAAGCTGATGTAATTATCCAAGGATTGAAAGAATTAAAGCAAAAGGCGTCCAAAGGCGAATTGGAATACTCCGCTAAGCTTGAGGATATCCATTTGAATATTGAACACCACCTGACTGAATTGATCGGTCCAACCGGCGGCAAGCTCCACACAGCAAGAAGCAGAAATGACCAGGTGGCAACGGATATGCATTTATACCTTAAAGAGCAGGTATCCGAAATCATCGAACTGATCACAGAGTTCCAAAAATTTTTGGTCATTCAGGCGGAACAGAATATTGAGACGCTGATGCCTGGCTATACTCATTTGCAAAGAGCCCAGCCTATCTCTTTTGCTCATCATCTGATGGCTTACTTTTGGATGCTTGAACGGGATAAACAGCGTTATATAGATAGCATGAAAAGAATCAATCTTTCACCTCTTGGTGCCGGGGCGCTTGCGGGAACTACCTTTCCAATTGACCGCCATATGACTGCAGAAATACTGGGGTTTGAGGGCATTTATGAAAACAGCCTGGATGCTGTAAGTGACCGTGATTTTATTCTAGAGTTCCTGTCAGGCAGCTCTATTTTAATGATGCATCTGTCTCGATTGTGTGAGGAAATCATACTGTGGTCGAGCCAGGAGTTCCAGTTCATCGAGCTATCAGATGCCTTTACGACCGGCAGCAGCATCATGCCGCAAAAGAAGAATCCGGATATGGCTGAACTGATTCGCGGTAAAACAGGCCGTGTCTATGGCAGCCTGATGGGACTCTTGACGGTATTGAAAGGATTGCCTTTAGCCTATAACAAAGATATGCAAGAAGATAAAGAGGGCATGTTTGATACTGTCAAAACAGTGAAGGGTTCCCTGAAAATCTTCGCTGGCATGATCAGTACGATGAAGGTGAAAGAGGAGAAAATGGCCAAATCGGTCAAGAATGATTTTTCAAATGCCACGGAGCTGGCTGACTATCTGGCAGCCAAAGGAGTACCTTTCCGTGAGGCGCATGAAATCGTCGGCAAGCTTGTCCTTGAGTGTATCCAAAAAGGATGCTATCTTGCAGACCTGCCACTGGAAGCATACAAATCCATGAACCCATTGTTTGAGGAAAATATTTATCAAGCATTGAACCCTTATAATGCGGTGGAAAGACGAAACAGCGCTGGAGGGACAGGTTTTTCACAGGTGAAAATCCAAATCGAAAAAGCAAAAACATCACTATAAATGGAAAAAGCACGCAGTCTCGAAAAGCTGCGTGCTTTTTGTATCGTTATTAAGGTTAATTTTCTTTGTCAGTCCGGACAACCAGGACATCACATGATGCATAGCGGGTGATATGCTCGGAGACACTTCCAATGAAGAAGCGTTCCACTGCGTTCATTCCTGTTGCTCCGCAGATAATCAGGTCGGCGTTGTATTTCTTTGCAACATCTTTCGCGATCTTGACCTTTGGTGAGCCATAATCGATGTCATAATCCACGTCTTTGATACCAGCTTCGAGTGCCTGCTGTTTGTAGCTTTCCATCAACTCTGTAGCAAATTGTGTCGCACGCTCTGAGATAGTGCGGTCATATGCCTCAACAGTAGCAAAGGTGCGCAAATCGATTATGTGGGTCATGACCAGACTCGCGTCGTTTCTTTTTGCGATTTCAATGGCTTTTTTAAAAGCCCATGCTGCTTGTTTAGAACCATCAACGGCAACTAAAATGTTCTTATAATAAAGTGCCATAGTTCTCGCCTCCTTTACCTATATTATACAACAGTTTCATTAGTATAGCTGTGACAATCCAACGAAAACTATAGATGCAAGCATCATATTGAAGGAGGATTTCACATGGATAAAAAGGAACAGCAAGGCCGGTCATTTTATGATTACGATGATCAAGGTGTCATGCAGGTAAGCCAGCAAATCATGGATTCATACAACAGCGGGGTAGTCCCGCAGGAACAGATGAAAGCAGCAGTAGAAAACAACGAGGAACCTAGGTAGAAGCTTTTAGCATGAGTACTTTCAATCCATATTCTCTTAGAATTTAACACAAAATGAATGAGTAGGCTTGCTGAGATTCACTGCTCTCAGCAGGCCTTTTAAGTTACTTTGATACTTTCTCCAAAATTAAAAATATACAGAATAGTATATTTTAGGGAATTTTGTACGAATTGTTTTGCCAAAAGCATTTTTTTCTACTAAAATGAAAGTGTTTTCATCCTAGCCTACTTAAACTATTTTTCCTATTTCATAATTTGAAAAAATGATATAGTGGTGGCAGGGTAGAAATGGTAGGGCAATTATTATTATAGGAGGTATGCAATAATGCGTATCGGTGTACCTAAAGAGATAAAAAACAATGAGAATCGTGTGGCTATGACGCCTGCGGGAGTAGTAAACCTTGTAAACTTCGGTCATGAAGTTTATATCGAAACAGGAGCTGGAATTGGCTCTAGTTTTACAGACGAGGACTACAAAGCGGCTGGCGCTTTAATCGTTGAAAGTGCACAAGAAGCATGGGCACAGGATATGGTCATGAAGGTTAAAGAACCTTTGGCAGAAGAATATGGTTATTTCCGTGAAGGTTTGATTCTATTTACATATTTGCACCTTGCTCCAGAACCAGAGCTGACAAAGGCTTTGATCGAGAACAAGGTTGTCGGTATCGCTTATGAAACGGTACAACTGGCTAACGGCTCTCTTCCATTGCTTACACCTATGAGTGAGGTTGCTGGCCGTATGTCTACACAAATCGGTGCGCAATTCCTTGAAAAGGTCCACGGCGGCAAAGGAATCCTGCTTGGAGGCGTTCCAGGTGTCCAAAGAGGAAAAGTAACAATCATCGGTGGCGGTGTTGCAGGCACAAACGCAGCGAAAATGGCTGTCGGCCTTGGTGCACAGGTTACAATGATCGATTTGAATCCAGATCGTCTTCGTCAATTGGATGATATCTTCGGATCTGATATTACAACATTAATGTCTAATCCTTTGAACATTGCTGAAGCAGTCAAAGCATCTGACCTTGTAATCGGTGCCGTTCTGATTCCAGGCGCGAAGGCTCCTAAGCTTGTAACAGAAGAAATGATCCAATCAATGAACCCAGGTTCAGTTGTTGTCGATATCGCAATCGACCAGGGCGGAATTTTCGAAACAACTGACAGAATCACAACACATGACAATCCTACCTATGAAAAGCATGGCGTTGTACACTACGCAGTTGCAAACATGCCAGGAGCAGTTCCTAGAACATCAACTATCGCACTGACTAACGTGACAGTTCCATATGCTGTCCAAATCGCGAACAAAGGCTACAAGCAGGCTAGCCTGGACAACGAAGCATTATTAAAAGGAATCAACACGCTTAATGGCTACGTGACATACCAGGCAGTAGCTGAAGCGCATAACCTTGTATACTCTGAAACAAAAACATTGTTGGAGCAAATCTAATTGCAGGGAGATCCGGATGAAATATTCCGGATCTTTTATTTACTCTCCTTCCGTTATAATAGCAGTGAAAAGCGATGTATTTAGCACAAAGCTGTTTAAAATCTTTCAATTTTAGCGTATATTATTTATGGGATATACGGGTTCTAGTTGCTAGAATGCCCGTGTTAATTTGTTATTGAGGAGTGTCATGATGGAAAAAGTACTTGTTTTTGGACATAAAAATCCTGATACGGATACAATCTGCTCTGCCATTGCCTATGCTAACTTAAAGCAAAAGCTTGGTGTCGATGCGGAAGCAGTGCGTTTGGGCCAGGTAAATGGAGAAACACAATATGCGCTTGATTTTTTCAAGGCTGAAGCGCCTCGCCTTGCTGGAAAGGTTTCTGCAGAAGTGGACAAGGTCATCCTCGTTGACCACAACGAACGCCAGCAGAGTGCTGATGATATTACAGAAGTTCAAATCGTTGAAGTCATTGACCACCACCGTGTGGCGAATTTTGAAACGAGCGATCCACTATATTTCCGCGTTGAGCCTGTTGGCTGCACTGCGACAATCCTAAATAAGATGTACAAGGAAAACAATGTTGAAATCGATAAAAACATCGCAGGACTAATGCTTTCTGCAATCATCTCTGATTCATTATTGTTCAAATCTCCTACTTGTACTGACCAGGACGTTACCGCGGCACGTGAGTTGGCTGAAATCGCAGGTGTGGATGCTGAGGAATATGGTCTTGAAATGCTGAAGGCTGGTGCGGATCTTAGCACCAAAACAATCGAAGAGCTTATTTCCCTTGACGCCAAGGAATTCCAGATGGGAGATTTCAAGGTTGAAATCGCACAGGTAAACACTGTTGATGTCAATGATGTCCTTTTGCGCAAGGTAGAGCTTGAGGAAGCATTGAACAATAAAGTGACAGAAAAGAATCTTGGCCTATTCTTATTGGTGATTACTGATATCTTGACGAATGATTCCGCAGCGCTTGCGATTGGTGAAAAGGCTGCTGCTGTTGAAGAAGCATTCAATGTTACTCTTGAAAATAATACTGCGACACTTAAAGGCGTCGTTTCACGCAAGAAGCAGGTCGTTCCTGTACTGACAAATGTACTTGCGAAGTAAATCCTAATAAAAAACCGTCCTGGCCAATTTAATTTGGCAGGACGGTTTTTTTACTTAATCCAGTTGCAGCGCCTAGCCCCTCGAGTCGCTTCGGTCCGCCCAATGAAGTCAAAGAACGACTTCACTGGTCGGCCCTCCGAGGCACAGGACGTGCTAGACCCGCCAGCCACACGATGTGGCGTTTTAGGCGGGCAGCGCTTGTCGGGGCTGAACAAGGCGCTTGCGCTTTTTGTTCTTAAGCGAATTTCTCAGTTCGAGCAGAAGTTTTTTTCAGCTTTAATGTAATATAAGCAAAATAGACGAAAGCAGCAATTGAGAAGTAGATCCAGGCGTTGGCAACCTGGTCAGTTTTCCATAAGCCAGTCATCGAGAGCAAGGCCGGGAAGGTTAGTGTCAGCCATGATTGGACCATCGCCACCTTGCCTATATAGACGTCGATTTTCTTGTTCATACCCATTGAAAGGAAGAACAGGAACCATAGATAGGCCCACAAAAGCCATGTCAAAGCGCTCACGATATCTTCAAAATGTACATATGCTACAGCTGCATAAATGACTGCAAGTACTGCAACCCAGAGGGAATACCAGCCAAGCCCGCTACCATCAAGGTCTTTCCATAATGTCAAACCGACATATAAATAGGTAAAACCAAAAAGAAAGATGCTTGCCAGGCTGTAAACCGTCCAGTTGTTCTGGTCAGATACAGCAATCAAGTAAAACGGAACAATCACCTGCAGCGCCCCGATGAATAAGTTGAATACTGCCACGCTTTTCGCATTAGCCTTTCCCAGAAGCATTAAGCTGTTTAGGAAGAGTGCTGCACCTGATAATAATAAACCTGCGTCTCCCATGATGTATGCCGTCCCAATTGAGGGCCGGCTCTTTCCTCCTTTTACTAGCAAATAAGAAAGAGCAACTCTTATATCCAATAGGATAGAGGAGTTGCCCCTTGTTAACTTAAAATAATCAATCTATACCATTTTCTTTGACATATCAACCTTATCCATATCCTTGGATGTGAAATATCCAGGAAGGATTTCGCTGATTGTCGTTTCCTTTACATCGCCATTCAGATTGGCAAGGTAAATTTTTGTATCGTCAGTTGCAAATTCTGCAATTACCTGGCGGCAGGCACCGCAAGGAGAAACGGGACCTTCAGTGTCTGCGACTACTGCAATAGCCTTAATCTCAGTATCGCCTTCAGATACAGCCTTGAAAATAGCTGTTCTTTCAGCACAGTTCGTCAGACCATAAGAGGCGTTTTCGATATTGCAGCCAAGGTAAACTTGGTCATTGCTCGTGATGATTGCTGCGCCAACCTGAAACTTAGAATATGGAACGTATGCTGTGCTTCTTGCTTCAATTGCTTTTTCAACAAGCGTTTTTTTATCCATCGTCCATTCCCCATTCCCGTTTGATTTTTTTCAGTTTAGTAAGAAGACTCAGAAGTCAGGCCGTTTACGATTGCCACCCCAGAGCTTGCTCCGATTCTTGTTGCTCCTGCTTCGATCATGTTTTGTGCATCTTCAAGGCTTCTTACTCCGCCGGAAGCTTTAACGCCAAGATCAGGTCCAACAGTTTTTCTCATTAGGGCGATATCTTCCACAGTTGCTCCGCCTGTTGAGAAACCAGTTGAAGTCTTGACGAAATCTGCTCCAGCATTAACAGAAAGCTTGCATGCCATTTCTTTTTCCTCATCAGTAAGAAGGCAAGTTTCAATGATAACCTTAGTCAATGCTTTGCCTTTTGCTGCGTCCACTACCGCTTTGATATCCTTTTCAACCAAATCGTATTGCTTGTCTTTCAAAGCGCCGATGTTGATAACCATATCGACTTCTGTCGCGCCATTTTCAATTGCATTCTTTGTTTCGAATGCTTTTGTTTCTGAAGTTGTAGCTCCAAGAGGGAAGCCGATTACTGTACATACTTCTACTCCTTCAGCATCCTTAAGAACTTCAGCAGCTTTTTTGACCCATGTTGGGTTAACGCAAACAGAAGCAAATTTATATTCTTTTGCTTCCTCAGCTAGCTTAACAATCTCCGCTTCGGTTGCATTTGCTTTAAGTAATGTGTGATCGATCATTCCTGCTAAATCTTTAGACATTGTATCAAACCCTTTCCGTATAAAAAAATATGTTGAAACGCTTTCATAAAGAAGAAAAATATATAACCCAAATATATTATGTGTTACTTACATGAATAATATATCAGGTAGGTGAACATATGTAAATAACCTCATGAACATATGTAAAAATAAAATATGGAAATACATGAATTTGTCATATTTCTTATCAAAATTTTCTTTTGACTTTGAAATGGTATTTCATTATAGTTGCTATATAAAATGAATAAATCATCCTGCATTCGCGGGAGAGGTTCATAGCGGACACCCTCTATAAAAAACTATGGCTTTGATTAATTCAACCATATCCCAGAGGATATGGTTTTTTATTTGATAAGCAGGGTTCCTGGGCCTCAAAAAGCGTTTGCAGATATAATAGGGGGCACTTAAAATGGCTGGAAGAAAAGATGAGGAATTGAAAGATATAACATTGCTTGGCAATCAGGGGACAAAATACTTGTTTGAATACAGCCCTGACATCCTTGAAACTTTTGAAAATAAGCATCCGTACCGGGACTACTTCGTGAAATTCAATACACCGGAATTTACAAGTCTTTGCCCGATCACAGGACAACCGGACTTTGCGTCGATTTATATCAGCTACATTCCGGACAAGCTGATGGTTGAAAGCAAATCGCTGAAGCTTTATCTTTTCAGCTTCAGGAATCACGGTGATTTCCATGAAGATTGCATGAACATCATCATGAACGATTTAATCAAGCTGATGGAACCTAGATATATTGAGGTTTGGGGCAAATTCACTCCAAGAGGCGGAATCTCAATCGATCCATACACCAACTACGGCAAGCCTGGTACCAAGTACGAAGAAATGGCTGATTATCGAATGATGAATCACGATATGTATCCTGAAAAAGTGGATAATCGCTAAATATGAAAAGAGCAGCTGCACCTGCTGCTCTTTTTTAATGGAAAATAGCCTTTTCACCAAAACAAACCGCCTGGATCTGGGATCTCAGGCGGTTTTGGGTTCATTTTACGATACAAAAACCAATTCTTTAGGGAATTTCGTTAAAATTTCGATTCCGTCCTCTGTAATGACAACATCGTCTTCAATTCTTACGCCGGCTACGCCCGGTACATAAATTCCCGGTTCAGCAGTGAACACCATTCCTTTTTCCATTAATAAAGGATTTGTGCTTGTTAATGAAGGATACTCGTGAACGCTGACTCCGAGCCCGTGTCCGAGGCGGTGAGGGAAGTAGTCACCGTATCCGGCTTCTTCAATCACATTGCGTGCTGCAAGGTCGACCTCTGAACATGCAACACCAGCTCGTGCAGTATCCAGGGCTTTCAACTGTGATTTCAAAACGGTGTTATAAATTTCTTCCTGCTTTTTGTTGATTTCACCGTAAGCAACGGTCCTTGTGATGTCTGAGCAGTAGCCATCCCACACAACGCCAAGGTCGAACAAGACGAGGTCGCCCTTTTTAATCTTTGTCAGCCCTGGTGTACCATGTGGAGCTGCTGCATTCTTACCAGTAAGGACCATCGTTGAAAACGACATCTCCGTTACGCCTTTTTTCTTCAGCTCATATTCAATCGCTGCTAGTACATCAAGCTCGGTTTTGCCTTCCTGGATTTCATTCACTCCTGTCTGGATGGCAAAATCAGCTAGCTCACACGCTTTTCTCAATTTCTGCAATTCCTCTTCGGTTTTTACCATGCGCATGAGGCGCAGTTTTTCTTCAGCCGAAACAAATTCAGAACCACCAAAAAGGCCAGTCATTTTTTCATAGCGTTCAACATTTAATTGTTCCTTCTCGATGGCAGTTTTTTTAATGGAAGAAACACGCTTTTTAATACCATTGTAAGCAAGCTCCATTGAATCATCCGTGTCACTGTAACCGATGATTTCAAGTTCCCAGCCTGCGTTCTTCGCATTTTCCTTATCCATCGCCGGGCAAATCATGAATGGCTCGGCATCCTGGAAAACTGCAACAGCCAGCAATCTTTCGTGTGGATCGCTTAAAAATCCGCTCAGGTAAAAGACATTGTCAGGGGATGTAACGAACGTGACGTCGACATTATTGTCCTTCATCCAACCTGATAATGCAGCCAATCTTTCAGTCATAAAAATTCCTCCTCTGATATGTACATCACACTATGAGAGTAGCAATTCACAGTTGAAAAGTAAAACTTTTATAGTAGAGACTTAGTGGGTATACAGAAAAAGAAAGCAGGAGATAGGGAAGGAACGTTGAAGTATCTAATGAATGATTGAAAGGAGCGATAATATGAAAGTATCTTATCACGGCCATTCTGTTGTTAAAATCGAAACAAAAGGGAAGACCATCCTGATTGACCCATTCATCACCGGCAATGACCTTACTGATCTGAAGGTGGAGGATGTGAAGCCGGATGTCATCATCCTGACCCATGCGCACGGGGATCATTTGGGAGATACGGTGGAGCTTGCTAAAGAACATGACTCACTTGTAATCGCCAACTTCGAAGTTGCTACATATTTAAGCTGGAAAGGCTTGAACACTCACGGCATGTCCATTGGCGGTGCTTATGAATTTGATTTTGGAAAAGTGAAAATGACTCAGGCATTCCATGGTACAGGCATGATGACTGAAAACAATGAAATTATTTATGGCGGAATGCCTGCAGGTATCCTGTTCATGGCGGAAGGCAAGACCGTTTTCCATGCGGGTGATACAGGCTTATTTTCTGATATGAAGCTGATTGGTGAAAGGCATCCGATTGATCTGGCATTCCTGCCGATCGGTGATAATTTTACGATGGGACCGGAAGATGCTGCATTAGCGGCTGAATTCCTGAATGCAAAGGAAGTCGTGCCGATCCACTTCAATACATTCCCGCCAATCAAGCAGGACCCGTATGCTTTTGTAAAAATGCTTAAGAAAAACAAGGGCACCGTCCTTGAAGCTGGAGAGGCTATCGAGCTGTAACCGTGACCGAGCTGCACAAAAAGTTGTGCAGCTTTTTCTATTAACCATGCTTTTTTTAGCTCTGGAAGCATAGATATAAAATAAGACAACCTATAGGAGGGGAAACATGAAGAAAAACCGCTACTTGTTATACTTGTTGTTATGCGGCGTGATGCTTTACATAGGAATGCCGGAGCTAAACTTCCAGCTTGGAGGGAAAGAAGCTTTGTTCGCCGGTTCATGGCTATTCCTCGCTTTGCTCGTCTTTGCAGGGAATCTGGCAGCCTTTTTATACACTCCAAAAAAGCGCGTTCGGACAGCCAGCAGAAAAATGGAATCCAACCTGAAAAGAAAATCACGCGTTTATACTGGCTGAGTGGATCAGCCAGTTTTTCCTTTTGCGATAAAAAGCTCTCACACCCTAATTAAATTGAATCCAACCCTTATAAACCTTATAATAATAATGGATAGAACTACTTTGTACGGAAAATTATTAAAAAGGGTGAAAGTCTTGGCAACTAAGCATGAACAAATACTTCAATATATAGATGAATTGCCAATAGGAGAAAAGATATCGGTACGCCAAATCGCCAAGGCGCTTAACGTAAGCGAAGGAACTGCATACAGAGCAATTAAGGATGCTGAAAATAAAGGATATGTGAGCACGATTGAACGTGTCGGCACCATCAGGATTGAACGGAAAAAGAAAGAGAACATTGAGAAGCTCACTTTTGCCGAAGTTGTCAATATCGTCGATGGACAAGTACTGGGGGGCCGCGCCGGACTTCATAAAACATTGAATAAATTCGTCATCGGGGCCATGAAGCTTGAAGCGATGATGCGTTATACAGGAGCGGGCAACCTGTTAATCGTCGGGAACCGCGACAAAGCCCATGAGCAAGCGCTTAGGGCAGGGGCAGCTGTTTTAGTGACTGGTGGCTTCGATACCGAAGACCATGTAAAAAAGCTTGCAGATGAACTGCAGCTGCCGATCATTTCAAGTAGTTATGATACTTTTACAGTAGCGACCATGATCAACCGTGCGATATACGACCAATTGATCAAAAAGGAAATCATCCTTGTCGAGGATATCTTGACGACGGTTTCTGAGACCATTTTTCTCAAAGCGGATGACCGTGTATCTGATTGGTACCGTCATAAGGATGAAACAATGCACAGCCGCTTCCCGGTAGTGGACCAGAATATGAAAGTAATCGGGATGATCACATCGAAGGACGCTATGGGCCATGAACAGGATATATTGATCGAGAAAATCATGACAAAGAATCCGATGACTGTAAGCGGATCGACGAGTGTCGCTTCAGCTGCCCACATGATGGTATGGGAAGGCATTGAGGTACTGCCGGTTGTGGATGACGCCAACAGGCTTCAGGGCATTGTCAGCAGGCAGGATGTATTGAAGGCACTTCAAATGATCCAGCGCCAGCCGCAGGTAGGAGAGACTCTGGATGATACGGTTACAAACCAGCTGGTTCTGGCAAAAGGGAAAACAAAGGATGAAGACATTTTCCGCTGCCAGGTGACTCCGCAGATGACGAACCATCTTGGGACGATTTCATATGGCGTGTTTACGACAATCGTCACAGAAGCCGCAAACCGTGTGCTGCGTGGGTATAAAAAAGGTGATCTAGTTGTTGAAAATATGACGATCTATTTTATGAAACCTGTGCAGATTGACAGTGTCATAGAAATTTATCCAAAGGTGCTCGAGGTAGGAAGGAAGTTCGGTAAGGTCGATATCGAAGCCTTCAATGATGGAGTTCTCGTCGGGAAAGCGATGATGATGTGCCAGCTGATTGACAGGCACTAAAATAAATAAAGCCGATCCTTAACGGGATCGGCTTTATTGTGCTTAATTTTCCTGAGCTTCCTTTACAGCGTGCGGTAGGTAGAATTTATATGCTTTAAATCCGGCCCAGATGCTTAATGAACCAATGACAATGAATATAGCACCTACGATGTATGTGACAGTAGTCTGGAAAAGGAACAGTTGATTGATACCAAATAGTGTGACGAACAATCCCAGGGCGATGCTGGACTTGGCTGATAGCCATTTTCGCTCAGCAGGCCGTTTGCTGCGAACATATTTGATCTTGTAAAAGATATAAAAGACGAATGAAAGAACGATTAGTAGTACAAAAATAGGCATTGCATTTCCTCCACATTCAGAATCACTCTTATTTTACCGTTAATTTAAGCAGAATGCCATACAGTTTGCGTTTCAATGGCTCAATACATAGGTTGAATTGCTATGATGGGAAATGTGGGATAGAGTTTATTCGCAATCACCCATGGGTTAATCGTGAAAAAATAGATTGATTTTGAAAATTATTAATAATTTTATTCGCAAAAAAATAGATTTAATCGCAAAAAAATGGATTTATTCGCAAAACGATTGGTTTTATTCGCAAAAACCACCTGTTTATTCGCAAACTGGAAAAAAACGCGTTTTTTTTCCAGCTAAACACTCCCCACATAATGTCTTCCTGCTTTTCTTTTCCAAAAAATATGTTCATAATTAAGATATGAAAAACGTGAAGGAGCATTTTTATGAAAGAGCAAATACTGGAAGCTATTGAAAATTATGAAACGATTATTATCCATCGCCATGTGAGACCGGATCCTGATGCCTACGGATCACAGGGAGGCCTGGCTGAAATCCTGAAGGCTTCGTATCCTGAAAAGAATATTTACACCGTTGGGGCAGAGGAGCCATCGCTTAATTATCTGAGAAGGCTTGATTCTATCTCTGACGATACTTTTAAAGGAGCGCTGGTCATTGTATGTGACACAGCGAACGCTGAGCGGATTTGTGACGAGCGTTATCGTTTAGGGGAGCAGCTTGTAAAGATTGATCATCATCCAAATGAAGATCCGTATGGAGACCTGCAATGGGTGGAAACTTCCGCAAGTTCTACCAGTGAGATGATTTATGAGTTTTACCTTACTTTCAAGGATAAGGGCCTGAAGATGTCTGACGAGGCAGCCAGATTGCTGTATGCCGGAATTGTTGGCGATACTGGCCGATTCCTGTATCCAAGCACGACCAATAAAGCCTTTGCCTACGCGGGAGAATTAATCCACTATAACTTCTCGCGCACCGAGCTTTATGACAAAATGTATGAACTGGCACCGAATGTGGTGAAGTTGAATGGATACATCCTCCAGAACTTCGAGCTGCTGGAAAATGGTGCGGCCAAGGTGGTCATGAAAAGGGAACTGCTTGATCAGTATTCAGTCAAGCCATCTGAAGCATCATTGCTTGTGAGTGAATTGGGGAATGTAAGAGGGATCAAGGCCTGGGTGTTTTTCATTGAAGAAGAAGATCAAATCAGGGTACGCCTCCGTTCCAAAGGACCTGTGATCAACACGATCGCCAGGAATTACAATGGCGGAGGCCATCCACTGGCTGCAGGTGCATCCATCTATTCATGGGATGATGTCGACAAAGTTCTTGCTGACCTCATTCAAGCCTGCAAAGAATAACAACTCCATTAGCAAAAAAGCAAGGTGCGTTTCAATACTGAACCGCACCTTGCTACTATCATTTATCTATTATTAAAATAAACATTTAATGCACCTGCTATATCCTTATTCGAGCCATCTGTCTTGATCTTATAGTGGTCACCGTCAAGGGAAGCTGTAAAATCACTGATCCCTTGCTGTTTTAAGAAGTCATCAATGTCAGAAAGATTCTCACCTTGATTTTTAAGGCTTTTTTTACCAACAAAATCATCATTCACGTATACATCAAACTGGTCCTCATTTAACTTCACTTCGTTTTCTCTGTTAAGATTGTTCATGGCGTACGCAGGGAATAAACCTCCGCCAACTCCGCTGCCGCTATTGCCTGCTCCGTTGTTAAAACTCATCTGAATCCCTCCAGTCGATATCTTCCAATTTCTTTTATATTTCCCGGTTTTATCAGGCGTCACACAAACTGATCACAACTGGAGGGAATTACCTTTATTTACTGGCCGGATTGAGACAGCTCCATTGAGATTAACTCTATAGCTGTATAAATAAAATCAAGACAGCTTTATTGTGAAAGCCTCCAAAGCTGTCAAAATAAAGCTGGAATCGTGACAGCTTTCATGCGGAACCCATCAAAGCTGTCAAAATAAAGCCAGAATCGTGACAGCTTTCGTGTGATACTCATCAAAGCTGTCAAAATAAAGCTGGAATCGTGACAGCTTTCGTACAGAACCCATCAAAGCTGTCAAAAAAAAGCTGGAATCATGACAGCTTTCACCCGGAACCCATCAAAGCTGTCAAAATAAAGCCGGAATCAAGACAGCTTTCACCCGGAACCCATCAAAGCTGTCAAAATAAAGCTGGAAACGTGACAGCTTTCATACAGAACCCATCAAAGCTGTCAAAATAAAGCTGGAAACGTGACAGCTTTCGTACAGAACCCATCAAAGCTGTCAAAATAAAGCCAGAATCGTGACAGCTTTCGTATAGAACCCATCAAAGCTGTCAAAATAAAGCCAGAATCGTGACAGCTTTCATGCGAAACCCATCAAAGCTGTCAAAATAAAGCTGGAATCAAGACAGCTTTATTGTGAAATCTCCAAAGCTGTCAAAATAAAGCTGGAATCAAGACAGCTTTCCGAGGTTATCCCCAAATTTTTGCACCAACACCAACAGTCAAATCAATCAAGACTAATCTCCACCTGAATGCTGACGGAAGTATAGATGACCATTGACTTGATTTTCAGTTTATAGCGCTTGTCATTCACTTTAATGGATTTGTTTTCAATCACTCTGGTGATCAAATCCCTGCTTTTAAAAACTGAATCGAGATCCTTGGCAAGAAGCATGTTCAGCTGCCCCTTTGTCTCCTCTTCTATTTCGTAGATGCTTAGCGTATCAAGTTGCTTATATTTTTTATCGTTGACGATCTTCACCTTAATCTCCTGGACAGTCAAGTTCTCCTGATTTTTTTTGTTTAGTTCTTCATAATCCTCCATCCAGATTTGAATATCACTTTTTAATTCAGCAATCTCATCTTTTTGTTCATGTATGGTCTTCGCATTTTTTTCAAGGGATACACCATTGATATATAGGAACACACACCAGCTCAAGACAGCGCCTATAGCCATACCTGAAAAAAATCTCTGCCATTCAGGCCTGCGGTAATAAGGGGGGATTCTCATTTATATATGCTCCTGCGTCAGCCAGTTGATCAGAAGTGCACCAGTCTGCGCACCGCCCATGGCTGTGAGTATCAACAAGAATTGCTTAAAAATATCCTTTGTTTCACCGTTTAAAAGCCCCCGTTCAAAGCTGTAGACGGTATCAAAGGTACCGCCGATCGCAGCAATGATGGCCCATATCCGGATGGAACTTGAGAACCGGGCAATTTCCGTCATTAAAGGCTGCCCTGTCAAAAATGCGGCCAATCCGCCAATCAGCGAACCGCCAAGCAATACACCAAGCGCGATAAAATAGGCTTCGAATAGATGGGAAGCAAATGGCTGATTCACATAAAACACCCTCAGTAAATGGTAGATTTTTTCCTCGTAGTTCATCATATGGACAATCTGCATTTAATATGTTTAAACTTCCTTGAACAAATGAGAACATATTTTCTTTTTTTACCTTAAAAGCCTATAATGAAAGAAGATGAACCTAACCTTTAAGGGTGTGAGAGAAATGCCATTTATTCACCTTCATGTCTATAGTGCATACAGCCTGCTCACGAGTACGGCAACAATAGAGCAGCTAGTCCGCGATGCCAGGGCAAAAGGATTTTCCGCACTCGCACTGACGGACCGCAATGTAATGTACGGAAGTGTCGCATTTTATAAAGAATGCCTGAGAAACTCGGTCAAACCACTGCTCGGCCTGACTGTTGACGTAGTCAGTCCCACTCTGGAACATGAATCCTTCCCGCTTGTGCTGCTCGCGAAAAACAATGAAGGATTCCAGAACCTGATCAAGATTTCCAGTGCTGTACAGACGAAATCACCTGAGGGAATACCGGTGAAATGGCTGAAACATTACGCTTCAGGCCTATTTGCGATAACTCCAGGAACCCAGGGAGAAATAGAATATTATTTAACAAACGGTGAAAGAGAGCAAGCCCTAAAGACTGTGGATCTATACAAGCAGATCTTTGGCAGTGATAACTTTTACTTATCAATACAGGACCAGGGCCTACCGGGGCAAAAGGAATTAGTCGGTCAGCTGGCAAGGTTAGGCAGTGAAACCAGCACTCCACTGGCAGCTTCCAACCAGGTGCATTATCTGGAAAAAGAAGATTCATTTGCTCAGGAGTGCCTGCTGGCGATCAGGAATGGTGAGAAACTCCAGGATGATGCCCGTGAAAAACTGGGCAGCAGCGAATTTTACTTAAAGCCAGCAATAGAAATGGGTGAGCTGTTCTCAGAGTATCCTGAAGCATTGGAGAATACGCTGAAGATAGCGGAGAACTGTAATGTCATGCTTGACTTTGATACAAGGCATCTGCCAAAGTATCCTGTCGACCCTGGGAAAAATGCAGATGGAATGCTCGAAGAACTGTGCTTTCAGGGGCTTAAAGAGCGGTACGGAAATCCGTCCCAAAAGCATATCGACAGGCTGAAATATGAGCTGTCAGTCATTAAAAAAATGAACTTCAGCGATTACTTCCTGATTGTTTGGGATTTCATAAAATACTCGAGGGAAAGAGGAATCCTCATCGGACCGGGACGTGGTTCGGCAGCTGGTTCGATCGTGTCCTATGTATTGTACATTACCGATGCCGACCCGATTGAACATAATCTTCTCTTTGAAAGGTTCTTGAATCCAGAACGAATTTCGATGCCTGATATCGACATCGACTTCCCTGATAATCGCAGGGATGAGGTGATCGAATATGTCGCCTCCAAATATGGCGAGCTTCATGTAGCACAGATTGCCACTTTTGGAACACTCGCAGCGAAGGCAGCAGTAAGGGATGTTGGCCGCGTTTTCGGCTTGAACGCGAAGGAGCTCGACCGGCTGTCTAGGCTTGTGCCATCGAGACTTGGCATCACCCTGAAAGATGCCATCCAGGAATCTGCCGGGTTAAGGGATTTTATAGAAGAATCCTCCAAGAATAAGAGAATCCTTGAAACGGCAATCAAGCTTGAAGGTCTGCCGCGGCATACCTCGACACACGCTGCGGGAGTCGTGATCAGCGAACAGCCACTTACAAATGTCGTGCCGATTCAATCTGGTCAGTCAAAAGTGTTCCTTACCCAATATTCAATGGATCACCTTGAAGAAATAGGTCTGTTGAAGATGGATTTCCTAGGATTACGGAATCTGACATTAATAGATTCAATCCTTCACTCCATCCAGCAAAAAAACAGGCGCAAGCTGGACATTCATGATATCCCGGTGGAAGATAAAGAAACATTTGAGATGCTTGGAAGGGGAGAGACGACTGGTATCTTCCAGCTGGAATCCGATGGGATGAGAAAAGTACTGATGAAGCTGGGACCAACAAGGTTTGAAGATATTGTCGCAGTCAATGCGCTTTATCGTCCAGGCCCGATGGAAAATATCCCGCTGTTCATAGACCGCAAGCACGGAAGGCAGCCTATAGATTATTACCATAAGGACCTCGAACCGATCCTTGGGGATACATATGGGGTCATCGTCTACCAGGAGCAAATCATGCAGATTGCATCGCAGATGGCCGGATTTTCCCTGGGTGAAGCCGACTTGCTGAGGAGAGCCGTTTCGAAGAAGAAAAAGGAAGTCCTTGACCAGGAACGTGAACACTTTGTGAATGGTGCTTTAAAGAAAGGATATGACACCCAAACAGCGAATCTTATCTATGATCTGATTGTCCGCTTCGCTAACTATGGCTTTAACCGGAGCCATGCAGTCGCATACAGCATGATTGCTTACCAGCTGGCGTACCTTAAAGCTCATTATCCGCTCTACTTTATGGCTGCGCTGCTTACTTCGGCAATCGGAAATGATGTGAAAATCGCGCAGTATGCAAGAGAGCTGCAGCAAATGGAAATCAAACTTCTTCCTCCCTCGATCAACAGAAGTGCTTTTAGCTTCCAGCCAGAAGGGGACGCAGTCCGGTACAGCCTTGCAGGAATTAAAGGAGTAGGCATCGCCTCTCTCAAGGAAATATTCCAGGCGAGAAGAAACCAGCCATTTAAGGATATATTCGATTTTTGTATCCGGGTGCCTCAAAAAGCAGCCACAAGGAAAGTGCTCGAAGCGTTGATTTATTCAGGTGCTTTCGATGAATTCGGGCAGGACCGCGCAGTTCTTTTAGCGACGATTGATGTCGCGATTGAACACGCACAGTTGGTGGCTCCCGATGACTCCGGACAGATTGATATGTTCGCTGAAGCAGAGTTTTCACTGAAGCCAAAGTATACCCAGGTCGACCCGATGCGGATTGAGGATAAGCTCAGCCTCGAAAAGGATGTGCTCGGAGTCTACTTATCCAAGCATCCCGCTTCTATTTACGAACAGGAATTCAAGGCAGCAGGTGTTAAAAAGATCGCCTCTAAATCCCCGGGAAGCAAAGTTAGGCTTGGTGTCTATATTACTGAGGAAAAGAAAATACGGACGAAAAAAGGTGAAGCAATGTCTTTCCTCACTATTAGCGATGCAAGCGGGGAAACAGATGCTGTCGTATTCCCATCTGTATATAAGCAGTATGGACATGTATTGGGTCAGGGAAAAATGGCGCTGCTGGAAGGAAAGTTCGATGAACGTGACGGGAAGAGCCAATTTATCGTGCAACAAGTGCTCGACCTTGAAAAAGAAGCAGAACAAAAACCAGTTCTATATTTGCGGATTGCTAAAGGAACGGACAGTGCTGGCAAGATGAATGAACTCAAAGCTTTATTGAAAAAACATCATGGAGCTGTACCGGTAATAGTGTATAACGAAGAAACCGAGAAATCACTTCTGCTGCCAGGAGAGTTCAGCGTTAAGGCAGAACTTGGAAGTATGGGAGAATTGAAGAAGGTATTGGGTGACAATAATGTCGTCCTGAAGAATTAGTTCTTTACAAGTATAATAGATGTGTTATATTGGAAAAGGATATGTGTGGTCAGACCACTGTAGTAGGCAAACTTTTTTTATAATCAGGTATTTTTTCGCAAATAATTGTCGTTTCTGGAAGAATGCTGTCTTCATCATTCTCGCCGTTTATCAAGCTGTTTCATAGCCGGAAATGAGCAAGACGAAAGCGCCAATCTTTGGCGAAGAAAGCCTATAACTAAGGAGTGGACCTGAGTTGACTTTACGTGAAGAAGCTTTGCACATGCACCGTGTAAACAAAGGTAAATTAGAGTCAAAATCAAAAGTACCTGTAAGGAATGCAAGAGATTTGAGTCTTGCTTATTCTCCGGGTGTGGCGGAGCCTTGCAAGGAAATATATGATAAGCCCGAAACCGTTTATGATTATACAATGAAAGGCAATATGGTAGCGGTTGTCTCTGATGGCACAGCAGTTTTGGGCCTTGGAAATATCGGTCCCGAAGCCGCGCTTCCAGTAATGGAAGGAAAAGCTGTTCTTTTCAAGAGCTTTGCTGGCGTCGATGCCTTTCCGATCTGTTTGAATACAACGGATGTAGATAAAATTGTCGAGACTGTAAAACTGCTTGAGCCGACATTCGGTGGAGTCAACCTGGAAGACATCGCTGCGCCAAACTGCTTCGCTGTGGAAGAACGTTTGAAAAAGGAAACGAATATCCCGGTATTCCATGATGATCAGCACGGAACTGCAATTGTAACAGTGGCTGGTCTCGTGAACGCGCTGAAAATTGTCGGCAAAAAAATGAACGAAATTAAAGTGGTCGCAAACGGAGCTGGAGCTGCGGGAATTGCAATCATTAAGCTTCTATATTCATACGGAGTCCGTGACATCATCATGTGCGATACAAAGGGTGCGATTTATGAAGGACGCCCTAACGGCATGAATGCGATTAAGGACGAAGTTGCTAAATTCACCAACCGTGACAACGTTGAAGGATCCCTTGCAGATGCTATCAGAGGCGCGGATGTATTTATCGGAGTATCCGTCGCTGGAGCGTTGACTTCTGAAATGGTCCAATCGATGAATAACGATCCAATTATTTTTGCGATGGCAAATCCGGTGCCGGAAATCATGCCAGAGGAAGCAAAGGCAGCAGGAGCGGCAGTAATTGGTACAGGCCGGTCCGACTTCCCTAACCAGGTGAACAATGTACTTGCATTCCCTGGAATTTTCCGCGGTGCATTAGATGCCAGGGCTACCCATATCAATGAAAAGATGAAGGTGGCTGCTGTAGACGCAATCGCTAGCCTGATCCAGGAGTCCGAGCTTTCGAGTGATTACGTCATCCCAGGCCCATTTGACCCGCGTGTAGCTCCTGCTGTTGCGGCGGCTGTAGCGAATGCAGCGATGGAAACGGGAGTCGCGCGCATTAAAGTGGATCCAGAAGAAGTCAAAGAGCGCACCAAGCGTCTAGCATTGATTGGAAAAGGTGAGTGATCTCTTAGTGGCACAGCCTGAAAAAAACACAAAAGTATATGTGGAAATCGTCAGGCAGCTTAGAGAAATGATTAATAAAGACGGCTTAAAGCCAGGAGATAAAATCCCATCCGAACGTGAACTTTCAGAGCGCCTGAACGCCGGGCGCTCCTCCGTTCGCGAGGCATTGCGTGCCCTCGAGCTTCTCGGTTTGATCGAGACGAGAAGGGGAGAAGGAACGTTTATGAGGGACTTCCGCGGCAACCAGCTTGTCCAATTATTAAGCACCTTTATCCTGCAGGATGAAAAAGCTAAAGATGATGTGGTAGAAACAAAAAATATGATTGAGGTCGATTGTCTTTATCTTGCGGCTGAAAAGTTTAAGGAAGACGAAATCAAAAGATTAAAGGTCTGGATAGATGACCATAATTTTGAGGACGAGGAATTTTTCAGGAAAATTGCCGAACTTGCTGACAATCATCTTTTTTATCGTATCTGGTATATTCTGAATGATTATTATAATGCACTTCAGCTAAAAGTATCGCCGGCTGAAAAAGCCGATTATCACAAACTGGTAGACTCACTTGAAACAAAAAGAGGAGACTTGATCCTCGAAAGGTATCGCATGCTGCGGAAAATGTCGACAGAATGACGACATGAAGTAACATCTTTTGTAAATAGGATGTTATATACTTGTGGACATGCCTATGATGCCTGGAGGGCAGCCTCTCTTTCTTTTTTGAAATAGTGGTCTGGCCACTTAGTTCTTTTTGACTAAATTTAGGATATTACAAAATAACTAGCATTATTCGGAGGGGGTTATAACTTGCTTAAGGAACTTTTTACGAAAACGAAAAAGAAAAAGTACGCGACAATTCCTTCTGAAGCAGCGAAGCAGGATGTTCCTGAAGGAATCATGACGAAATGCCCGAACTGCAAGAAAATCATGTATACGAAAGAACTGAATAAAAATTGCAAGGTGTGTTTCCAGTGTGGTTACCACCATCAAATGAATTCAGCAGAGCGAATCGACAGCTTTCTCGATACGGGAAGTTTCCGTGAGTTGGACCGCGAGATGGTTTCAGGCAATCCATTAGGATTTCCAGGATATGAGGAAAAGCTCGAAAAGGACCGGGGAAAAACAGGATTAAATGAAGCTGTAGTTACCGGATTAGGCAGTGTGAATGGACTTGATATCGCTATAGCGATCATGGATGCGACTTTCCGGATGGGAAGCATGGGTTCCGTCGTAGGTGAAAAGATTACCAGGGCGATTGAAAAAGCCGATGAATTATCGATACCATTTATCATTTTTACCGCTTCGGGCGGAGCCAGGATGCAGGAAGGTGTCCTGAGTTTGATGCAAATGGCGAAAACAAGCGTCGCATTGAAAAGATTCAGTGATAATGGCGGGTTGATCATCTCCATTATGACTCACCCGACAACAGGTGGAGTTTCCGCGAGTTTTGCCTCGCTTGGCGACTACAATCTAGCAGAACCTGGAGCTTTGATCGGCTTCGCAGGAAGAAGGATCATTGAACAGACAATCCGCGAAGAGCTGCCTGAAGACTTCCAGACATCTGAATTCTTGCTTAAGCATGGACAGCTTGATGCTGTGATCTCGAGAACGGAATTAAAAGAAAAAATCTCAGGAATACTTGAAATCCATCAGCCAGGAGGGACTTTCGAATGGCAGGAGAACTAGAATTTGAGAAACCAGTAATGGAGCTCAGGAAAAAAATCAGTGAGCTCAAGGAATTCACACAGAGTACGGATGTAGATCTTACGGCTGAAATTGATAAATTAGAAACAAGGCTGCAAAAGCTTGAATCTGAAATTTACGAGAACATGAAACCGTGGGACAGAGTGCAGATTGCCCGACATCCTAATCGCCCGACAACGCTTGAATATATCTCTTTGCTGTTTACTGACTTCTTCGAATGTCATGGTGACAGGTCATATGGGGACGATGAAGCAATTGTTGGCGGCATCGCTAAGTTCCACGGCTATCCCGTGACCGTTATCGGCCATCAGCGCGGAAAAGATACAAAGGAAAATATCCGCAGGAATTTTGGCATGCCACATCCCGAAGGTTACCGGAAGGCTTTGCGTTTGATGAAGCAGGCTGAGAAGTTTAAGCGTCCGATTATTTGTTTTATCGATACCAAGGGGGCTTACCCTGGAAAAGCAGCAGAAGAGCGTGGCCAGAGTGAGGCTATTGCCCGAAATCTATTCGAGATGGCAGGACTCACGGTTCCGGTAATCTGTGTGGTCATTGGTGAAGGCGGAAGCGGTGGAGCATTGGCGCTTGGAGTCGGCAATTACATTCATATGCTTGAGAACTCCACGTACTCTGTGATCTCGCCTGAAGGAGCAGCGGCCATTCTCTGGAAAGATTCTACTTTGGCGAAAAAAGCAGCCGAAACAATGAAGATTACGGCACCAGACCTTAAAGGGCTTGGAATCATAGATGAAATCATTCCGGAAGTAAAAGGCGGGGCGCATAAAGATCTAAAACAGCAGGCAAAGTATATGGATAAAGTTTTAAAAGACTCGATGTCCGAACTGCTTGTTCTGGATGAAGAGACACTGCTAAGCCAGCGCTACGAAAAATATAAACGAATTGGAGAGTTTTCGTTTCCAACTGAATTTATAGGGGTAAAATAAAACGTGCGAAACAGCACGTTTTATTTTTATTTTATAAAAATATATCTTGACAAATCGGACATACACCTAAAAGCAGTCATTAATGCGAAGGCAGCTGTGCTGAAAATCCTATTGAAGCGCTTGCAATTACGTGATAATTCCGTCTTATTGTCAATATTGAGGATTCAGTTGAGATACGGTATTCTACGTGGTATTTTAGAAATATTCCCGGGTATTCTGTTTATAATAAGACAAGCTAATATCAGAATACTACGTTTTGTTTTTGGTACAGTACATATTGAATGAGGTGAAAAGATGAAAAGAATTGGTGTTTTGACGAGCGGCGGGGATTCGCCCGGCATGAATGCCGCAGTACGTGCGGTTGTTAGAAAAGCAATCTATCATGATGTAGAGGTTTATGGTGTATTTGGCGGATACGCAGGTTTGATGAGCGGAAATATTAAAAAGCTTGAGCTTGGTTCAGTTGGTGATATCATCCACCGAGGTGGAACGTTCCTTTATTCTGCGCGCAGCGAAGAATTTAAGACAAAGGAAGGCCAGCAAAAAGGAATTGAGCAATTGAATAAGCTTGGGATTGACGGTCTCGTTGTCATTGGAGGAGATGGTTCTTACAGGGGAGCAAAAGCATTGACTGAACAAGGATTCCCTTGTGTCGGTGTACCTGGAACGATTGACAATGATATCCCAGGAACTGAGTTCACAATCGGATTTGATACAGCGCTTAATACTGTCATCGATGCAATCGATAAAATCCGTGATACTGCTTCTTCACATGAAAGGACATTTGTTGTCGAAGTAATGGGACGCAACGCTGGAGATCTGGCATTATGGGCTGGTCTGGCAGGCGGTGCGGAAACGATCCTGATTCCTGAGGATCCACATGACATGAAGGACATAGCTGGCCGCCTTAAAAAAGGCCATGAACGTGGAAAAAAACACAGTATTATTGTTGTAGCAGAAGGTGTCATGAACGGTTATGATTTCGCGAAGCAATTGCAGGAAGAGACTGATTTTGATACACGTGTTACGGTCCTTGGCCATGTTCAGCGCGGAGGAACGCCTACAGCATTCGACCGCGTTCTTGCAAGCAGGCTGGGAGCACGGGCGGTAGAGCTTTTATTGGAAGGCAAAGGTGGACGTGCGGTTGGAATGGAAAAGAATCAATTAGTTGATTACGATATCATCGAAGCTTTGGCAAAAGAGCATACTGTTGACTTGAACTTATATAAATTATCGAAAGAGCTTTCTATTTAATCTCTTTACAGTAAACCAGGAGGTTGCAAGCTATGCGCAAAACAAAAATTGTTTGTACAATTGGTCCCGCAAGTGAAAGTGTAGAAAAATTAGTTCAATTGATTGAAGCAGGTATGAATGTTTCCCGTCTTAATTTCTCACACGGAAATCACGAGGAACACGCAGCACGTATCAAGAATATCAGAGAAGCTGCTGAGAAAACAGGGAAGAAGGTAGGTATCCTTCTTGATACAAAAGGCCCTGAAATCCGCACGAATGATATGGAAGACGGAGCGATCGAGCTTACGACAGGCCAGGAATGCATCGTTTCCATGACAGAGGTTCTAGGCACAGCTGAAAAGTTCTCTGTTACTTATGACCAATTGATTGATGATGTACATCCAGGAGCGAAAATCCTTCTTGATGACGGATTGATCGGTCTGGAAGTTATCAGCATTGACAAGTCTAACAATGAGATTAAAACTAGGGTCCTGAACAGCGGAACGCTTAAGAATAAAAAAGGTGTGAACGTACCAGGTGTTTCTGTTAACCTGCCAGGAATCACAGAAAAAGACGCAAAAGATATCCTATTCGGTGTTGAGCAAGGTGTAGATTTTATCGCAGCATCTTTTGTGCGCCGCGCGACAGATGTGTTGGAAATCCGCCAGCTTCTTGAAGAAAACAACGGTTCCCATATCCAGATCATCCCTAAGATCGAAAACCAGGAAGGCGTCGACAATATCAATGAAATTCTTGAAGTTTCTGATGGCCTGATGGTTGCACGTGGAGACCTTGGTGTCGAAATCCCGGCAGAAGAAGTGCCGCTTGTGCAAAAGGATTTGATTAAAAAGTGCAACACACTTGGCAAGCCTGTCATTACTGCAACACAAATGCTTGACTCCATGCAGCGCAATCCGCGTCCGACACGCGCAGAAGCAAGTGACGTAGCAAATGCGATTTTTGATGGTACAGATGCAATCATGCTTTCTGGTGAAACAGCTGCAGGACAATATCCTGTAGAAGCTGTACAGACAATGCATAATATTGCATCACGTGCAGAACAAGCACTTGATCATAAAGAACTTTTATCAGCTCGCAGTAAAGATACAGAGCACAATATTACAGATGCTATCGGACAATCGGTTGCACATACAGCGTTGAATCTTGAAGTGAACGCAATCATCACACCGACTGAAAGCGGCCATACAGCTCGTATGATCTCAAAATACCGCCCGAAGGCTCCAATCATTGCAGCAACATCGAATGACCATGTTCTTCGCCGCCTGGCTCTAGTATGGGGAGTATATCCACAGCTTGGCCAGAAAGCTGAAACAACAGACGAAATGCTCGCAATTGCAGTAGAAGAAAGTGTAAACAGTGGCCTTGTTTCGCACGGTGACCTTGTCGTCATCACAGCTGGCGTACCGGTTGGAGAAGCAGGCACAACTAACCTGATGAAGATCCATGTAGTAGGCGATATCCTTGCAAAAGCTCAAGGTATCGGACGCAAGTCTGCATACGGAAGAGTAGTCGTTGCAAAGGATGCACAAGAAGCAATCAGTAAGGTAAAACAAGGCAGCATCCTTGTAACAATCGGCTCTGACCGCGAAATGGTCCCGGCGCTTGAGAAGTGTAGCGCCTTGATCACAGAAGAAGGCGGTTTGACAAGCCATGCGGCAGTAGTTGGTTTGAACCTTGGAATCCCTGTTATCGTTGGCGTTGAAAACGCAATGAAGCTATTTGAAGATGGCCAGGAAATTACGGTAGACTCAGCAAGAGGCGTCATCTACAAAGGACATGCCAGCGTTTTATAATCATCATCAAATAAAGCGTGAAATCTTACCGATTTCACGCTTTTATTTTTGAGCCTCTGGTTGCCCGCTTGGGAGTGTCAGAACAAATTTCACTTCGGACAAAACAGCAAGTGATCTTGCTGGAAATGTCCGAAGTCACCCCATGTTCGGACAAAACATCGAGTGATTTTGCTGAAAATGTCCGAAGTCACCCCGTGTTCGGACAAAACATCGAGTTGTCTTGCTGGAAATGTCCGAAGTCATCCCATGTTCGGACAAAACACCGAGTGATTTTGCTGAAAATGTCCGAAGTCACCCCATGTTCGGACAAAACACCGAGTGATTTTGCTGGAAATGTCCGAAGTCACCCCATGTTCGGACAAAACATCGAGTGATTTTGCTGAAAATGTCCGAAGTCACCCCATGTTCGGACAAAACACCGAGTGATCTTGCTAAAAATTGTCCGAAGTCACCCCATGTTCGGACAAAACATCGAGTGATTTTGCTGAAAATGTCCGAAGTCACCCCATGTTCAGACAAAACACCGAGTGATTTTGCTGAAAATGTCCGAAGTCACCCCATGTTCGGACAAAACACCAAGTGGTCTTGCTGGAAATGTCCGAAGTCACCCCATGTTCGGACAAAACACCGAGTGATCTTGCTGAAAATGTCCGAAGTCACCTCATGTTCGGACAAAACAGTATATGGTCTTGCTAAAAATGTCCGAAGTCAACCCATGTTCGGACAAAACACCGAGTGATTTTGCTGAAAATGTCCGAAGTCACCCCATGTTCGGACAAAACATCGAGTGATTTTGTTGGAAATGTCCGAAGTCACCCCATGTTCGGACAAAACACCGAGTGATTTTGCTGGAAATGTCCGAAGTCACCCCATGTTCGGACAAAACACCGAGTGATCTTGCCGGAAATGTCCGCACTCACTAAAGGTGTACCCCTATAGCAATATCTATTACGATTCTTTTCAATCCATCCCAGCAATCAAATTATTGTATTCTCGTCACCTCGCCACGTATAATAGAAGGACACGCTATTTCAAAATATTGAGGTGGAGAATGAAATATATTTTTTTGTTTTTAGTTATTGTTCCGGCTGCTGAGATTGGTGTCCTGCTTCTTTCTGGTCAGACGATTGGCATTTGGCCGACGATCCTGATTATCATCCTTACAGGCTTCCTTGGGGCTTTTTTGGCAAAGCAGCAAGGGTTGGAAACGTTAAGAAGAACTCAGGACCAGTTAGGCAGAGGCATGATGCCAGGAGATGTCATCCTGGATGGAATCAGCATCCTAGTTGGCGGTACTCTTCTCCTGACACCGGGTTTCATTACTGACACTCTGGGATTTTTACTTCTGGCACCACCGACCAGGAAGTTTTTCAAAGCATTAATGCTCAGATTATTCCGTAACTGGATTGATAAAGGTACGATCAAAGTAATTCGTTAACATAGAAAACGCCAACTCATTGGAGTTGGCGTTTTTTTGTAAAATCTGTTTCCGATTGTTTACAGGTAGCGCCTTACAGCCTGGCGACAGCCTTATTTTATAATCACTTCATCTTTGCCTTTAATGAATGTCCAAATATCCCGGAACACATTCGCGCGTTGCAGTGTATTGAAAATCACCAGGATGACTGGACCGACAATCAGCCCGAGGAAGCCGATGGTCTTGAAGCCGACGAACAGAGCAATTAAGGTTGCGAGCGGGTCAAGCCCAATGCTTGATGAGAGTATTTTTGGCTCCATGATCTGCCTTTGGACCAATACAACAACATACAAGACGCCTAAACCGATTGCAGTACTCATTTCACCGGCAATCGCCTCATAGATGATCCACGGGACAAATACAGCCCCCGTACCGAGATATGGAATGATGTCAACTATACCGGTAACCAGGGCAATCGTGATGGCATAATCAATACGTAGGATCAGCAAACCAATCAGGATAATGACGGTAGTGATCGAAACCAGTGTAGCCTGGGCCCTGACAAAACCGAATAATGCCTTTTTTAAATCGTCAAAAACAGTCTTGCTGCTCGTCCTTGCGCGATTAGGCAAAAACCTGGTACCCATTGCCGATAATCTATACCAGTCTTTACTTATGAAGAAGGTCCCTAATAATGAGAAAATGAGGACAGTTGCTGCATTCGGAAACCAGGACAGAATGTTGGGGATTTTCTCAAAAAAGTCTTTGATGAAATTCCCTGTCGTTGTCCCTATGGTCGCGCCGACGTTTTGGATATTATCCATTATCGTATCCTGTTGCCCCGATTCAAGGCTTTGGAACATGCCTGTTAGCTGATTGTAAAGAGGAATTAGTTGAGCAGCAAATAAATGTTCAATATAATCAATCAAAGTAACCAGATGTTCAGGAACAACTTTCGCAAGGTATTCAGCTCCGGAAGCGATCTCGACAACAAGCAATGTAATCAGCCCTGCGAACACCAACATGATCAACACAAGGGAAATGAGTACCGCCAGAGACCTGGGCATTTTTGCCCGCTTCTGGAAAAAGTTGACGAGCGGATTCATCATAAAAGCAATCAGGAAGCCGATGATGAATGGGTAAGTTACTTTGGAAACGAAAAAAAGTGCAAGTGCGCCGGCCACAACGATACCAATGACGAAAATAAAACGTAATGTCCTATGTAGATATACTAGATTCAAACAGGTTCCTCCTTTTGGAATGGCCAACTGGATGCCAATACTGTTTGTATATCTTAAAAGCTTGATGCCAGTCCTGAAAGTTTCCTAAAATATACGGCTTATAATTTTAAAAGATTCGATTTAATTTTTAAAAATCCTTTAAAATATAAAATATCTCAGAGAAAGACTTCTTTGATATGCTGATATGAAAACAAAATTATATTATTAACGCCCGGAGTGACTTTTGAAATGGAATTCGTAAAAAGGGTGTCAAAATATAATAATGAATTCTGCTCAAAGCAGTTTATTCAAAAGTGAAATTGTGCATTTAAACAATCATCTAAAGCGTATAATCAGTACGTGCAACAACCTTTAATCCTACCTATTTGGTGTAATATTTTTAATTATGTTACAATAGTTTTAACCGTGGAAGGATGACAAATTTATGCTTGAGCCTATGCTTTTTTTACTAACTTTATTGGCGATTGCTTTTCTGGCGAAAAACCAATCGTTAATTATTGCGGTCCTGGTCCTGCTTGTGATGAAGATTGCTGGTGTTGAAGCCAAAACATTTTCGCTGCTCCAGGGTAAAGGTATAAACTGGGGAGTAACGGTTATCACTATTGCTGTCCTGGCGCCCATTGCCAGCGGTGATATTGGCTTCAAAGATTTAGGTGGTGCTTTCAAGTCACCCTATGCATGGATTGCCCTGATATCCGGGATGGCAGTTGCTCTGCTTGCGAAAGGCGGAGTTACCTTGCTGGCCGAAGATCCCCATATAACGACCGCTCTTGTCCTGGGAACAATTTTGGCCGTATCATTATTCAAAGGAGTAGCAGTTGGTCCTTTGATTGGTGCCGGCATTGCATTTGCGGCTATGAAAATCTTTGAATTTTTTAAATAGCTTTTTTGTAAAATAATATTTTATATTGATTTAAGTTGTTTTCATTCACAAATGTCAGATAATTGTTTATAATAGGACTTGTAACTGCTTCCATTCCCCTGTATAGGCCTGGGGATTAGAAGAGTATCCACGGTTTTTTAATTTAACAAAATGTAAGCATTTTCTTTTTTTGCCGGTTGCCTGAGCAAGCGCTCGATACCCATCGTATTTAGGGCATTTCGGCTGGAATCGGTCTGTCGCCGGCGTATGGTCCGGCTTTTCGCATAAAGTGTCAGAAATTTCTTTTTTTCTGATATCGCTGTTTTTAACAGCAATTCAACATACAGACAAAATGGGATATGGGGAAATTAACTACAAAGGAGAGATTGAGTATGACAGTAACACGTGGTCTTGAAGGGGTAGTGGCAACAACATCTTCTATCAGCTCTATTATTGATGACACGCTTACTTATGTAGGCTATGACATTGACGATCTAGCTGAAAATGCTAGTTTCGAAGAAGTGATTTACTTATTATGGCACCGCAAGCTTCCTACAGCAGCAGAATTGGACGAATTGAAAAAGCAGCTTGCAGAGAATGCGGCTTTGCCGAAAGAAGTTCTTGAGCATTTCAAGATGTACCCTATTGATAAAGTCCATCCGATGGCTGCAGTTCGCTCGGCTGTATCTCTTTTAGGATTATATGATGATGAATCAGATGTAATGGAAAAAGAAGCGAATTACCGCAAAGCGATCCGCCTCCAGGCAAAGATGCCAGCTATCGTTACGGCTTTCGCAAGAGTAAGGAAAGGTCTTGAGCCAATCGCGCCAAGAGAAGACCTTAACTTCGCGGCAAACTTCCTTTACATGCTGACTGGGGAAGAGCCAGATGAAATAGCAGTAGAAGCAATGAACAAGGCGCTAGTGCTTCATGCTGACCATGAGCTTAACGCTTCAACATTCACTGCGCGTGTCTGCGTTGCAACACTATCTGATGTGTATTCCGGTGTTACAGCTGCGATTGGTGCATTGAAAGGCCCACTTCATGGAGGAGCAAATGAAGCAGTTATGAAAATGCTGACTGAAATCGGCACTCTTGAAAATGTTGAGCCGGCAATCCGCGGAAAGCTTGCGAACAAAGAAAAGATCATGGGCTTTGGACACCGCGTATACCGCCTGGGAGATCCTCGTGCGAAACATTTGAGAGAAATGTCCAAGAGGCTTACTGGGCTGACTGGAGAACCTCATTGGTACGAAATGTCCACTAAGATTGAAGAAATCGTTACAGGCGAAAAGAACCTTCCGCCAAATGTGGACTTCTACTCAGCATCTGTATACCACAGCCTTGGCATCGATCATGACCTGTTCACGCCGATCTTTGCTGTAAGCCGTGTTTCCGGTTGGCTTGCACATATCCTTGAACAGTATGACAACAACCGCCTGATCCGCCCTCGTGCAGACTATACAGGTCCTGGCAAGCAAGAATATGTTGCCATCGAAATGAGATAATTATTAGAGATAAAGGAGCAATATTTTACTTTTTAGTGAAAAATTGTTCTAATAGGAGAGTGAAGGAAGCTGGTTATCCAAACAATTTTTTATAAATCGATGGATACACGGCTTCCCAAAAGAAGGTTAGTGGCAATCTCGCCTGCTAACCTTTGATTCTGTTAATGAATTAGGATTTTGGAGGGAGAGAATAATATGCAAGGTGAAAAAATTACAGTTAAAGATGGAGTTTTAAACGTACCAAACAATCCAATCGTTCCTTTTATCGAAGGTGACGGTACAGGTCCGGACATCTGGGCAGCTTCTGTCCGCGTTCTTGATGCAGCAGTTGAAAAAGCATACAAGGGTGAGAAAAAGATTGTCTGGAAAGAAGTTCTTGCTGGAGAAAAGGCATTCAACCAGACTGGTGAGTGGCTTCCAAGCGAAACTTTAGAATTAATCAATGAATACTTAATCGCGATTAAGGGACCTTTAACAACACCAATCGGTGGCGGAATCCGCTCTCTTAACGTTGCATTGCGCCAGGAACTTGACCTATTTGTCTGCCTGCGCCCTGTTCGCTGGTTTGAAGGTGTTCCTTCTCCTGTAAAGCGTCCTCAAGACACTGACATGGTTATTTTCCGTGAAAACACTGAAGATATCTATGCTGGTATCGAGTATGCAAGCGGATCTGACGAAGTCAAAAAGCTTATTGGATTCCTGCAAAACGAAATGGGTGTAAATAAAATCCGTTTCCCTGAAACTTCAGGTATCGGTATCAAGCCTGTTTCCAAAGAAGGAACAGAGCGCCTTGTACGTTCAGCGATCAATTACGCCATCACAGAAGGCCGTAAATCATTAACGCTTGTACATAAAGGCAATATCATGAAATTCACAGAAGGCGCGTTCAAAAACTGGGGTTATGAACTTGCTGAAAAGGAATTCGGTGATAAGGTATTCACTTGGGCTCAATATGACAAGATTAAGGAAGAACAAGGTACTGATGCAGCAAACAAAGCTCAGTCTGACGCAGAGGCTGCTGGCAAGATCATCGTTAAAGATGCGATTGCTGATATCTTCCTTCAGCAAATTCTTACACGTCCGAAAGAGTTCGATGTTGTTGCAACAATGAACCTTAACGGAGATTACATTTCTGATGCACTTGCAGCACAGGTAGGCGGTATCGGTATCGCTCCTGGAGCAAACATCAACTATGAAACTGGCCACGCTATTTTCGAAGCGACACATGGTACTGCTCCGAAATATGCTGGTTTGGATAAAGTTAACCCATCTTCTGTTATCCTTTCAGGCGTTCTTATGCTTGAGCACCTTGGTTGGACTGAAGCAGCTAACTTGATCGTCAAGTCAATGGAAAAATCAATCGCATCTAAGGTTGTAACATATGACTTTGCTCGTTTGATGGATGGAGCTACAGAAGTCAAGACCTCTGAGTTCGGTGATGAACTGATCAAGAACATGGGCTAAAAATGTGCGGAAGGCTATCCTTTTTAAGGATAGCCTTTACATAAATAACATATATTTTTAAAAATATATTCGTTCTGAGGAGGAAGCCTTATGTCATTGAAACGCAAAAAGATTTCAGTCATTGGTGGAGGATTCACAGGAGCAACAACAGCATTCTTGCTAGCACAGAAGGAACTTGGGGATGTAGTATTAGTCGATATCCCGCAAATGGAAAACCCTACAAAGGGTAAGGCGCTTGATATGCTTGAAGCGAGCCCAGTCCAAGGCTTTGACGCGAACATTACCGGTACTTCGAGCTATGAAGATACGAAAGACTCAGATATCGTTGTTGTTACAGCTGGTATTGCGCGCAAACCTGGCATGAGCCGTGATGACCTTGTCCAGACGAACCAAAAAATCATGAAAAGTGTAGCCCAGGAAATCGCCAAGCACTCCCCTGATAGTTTCATCGTTGTATTGACTAATCCAGTTGATGCGATGACTTATACTATTTTCAAAGAGTCCGGCTTTCCTAAAAATCGCGTAATCGGCCAATCGGGCGTATTGGACACTGCTCGTTTCCGTACATTCGTAGCTCAGGAATTAAACCTGTCTGTTAAAGACGTTACAGGTTTCGTTCTTGGAGGCCACGGCGATGACATGGTTCCACTTGTGCGTTATTCATATGCAGGGGGCATTCCTCTTGAAACACTTATTCCAAAAGAACGCCTTGATGCTATCGTAGAACGCACTCGCAAAGGCGGCGGCGAAATCGTCAACCTACTTGGGAATGGCAGCGCTTACTATGCGCCGGCAGCTTCCCTAGTTGAAATGTGTGAAGCGATCTTGAAGGATCAGCGACGCGTATTGCCATCCATTGCATATCTAGAAGGAGAGTATGGTTACGAAGGAATTTACCTTGGAGTTCCAACAATCCTTGGCGCTGGCGGAATCGAGAAAGTAATCGAGCTTGAATTGACTTCAGAAGAAAAAGCAGCACTTGATAAGTCTGCAGAAGCAGTCCGCAACGTTATGGCTGTACTTGCTTAATCGTTAGCATATCACTAGTAAATAAAAAAAATCGGGGAATATTCCCCGATTTTTTTACAAAAATTATAAAGTATATGAATTTGGGACAAGAGATGGGAATGAACATTCCTGAACTTCTATTACAAAGGGGTAAATGCTATGCTGCTTGGAAGAAAACGTAAGCTTGGCAGGAAAATAGAAGAAATCACTGTCGGAGAAAAATTAACATTAACAGAAAAAATCGAAGATAAAGACCTTCTCTTATATTTGGGATTGACGAATGATGCCAATCCTTTGTATATTCAGCATGATTACGCGTCACAGACGCCTTATGAAAAACCGATTGTGCCGGCAATCATGCTGAATGGGATCATCACTTCAGCTGTTTCAAAATATCTCCCAGGACCAGGGAGCCATATTCTGAAGCAGGATATTGAGTATGTGAAGCCTGTATACCATTATGGTACAGTCCAATTCCTTTTTGAAGTAACCGAAGTGATCAGGAGTAAGCATAATATTGAAATTTCGGTTACAGGAAAAAATGAAGAAGATGAGACAGTTGTAAAGGGGCTGCTGCTCGTCTGTCCTCCATATCCTGTCCAGCGTATGGAAGGCAAAGCATTAGAAAACTTTTAAATTTTTTCGGGATGTACAATAATTGTGCATCCCTTTTTGTTTATCATTTGATTTTATCGGTTGGGTTGATATTATAATGTAAATAGAGCTATTGGATGAAGGCTGTTTTCGTAAGATTGTTGTTAAAATCCTAAAGTCTCAAATTTTGTAGTCACTAGCAACAAAGTTTGAGAAAAGAGCTTGGATGAAACAGGGGTAATAACTTTTTTTGGAGGCTTATATGAACAAGAAGGTCTTGGTTGTGGATGATGAACAATCTATTGTGACACTGCTGAAGTATAATCTCGAACAGGCTGGTTATTCAGTGGTAACCGGTATGGACGGCGAGGAAGGAATCCGCCTTGCAGCTGATGAAAAACCAGATTTGATGATTTTGGATTTGATGCTTCCGAAGCTCGATGGCATGGAAGTATGCAAGCAGCTCAGGCAGCAGAAAATCAATGTGCCGATTCTGATGCTGACGGCAAAAGATGACGAATTTGACAAAGTGCTTGGTCTGGAGCTGGGCGCTGATGATTACATGACTAAGCCGTTCAGTCCGCGTGAGGTTGTAGCAAGGGTAAAAGCCATTCTCAGAAGGACGCAGACACAGCCAGAAATAGTTGAGGAAAAGCCTGAGGATGAGGGGCAAATCAAGATAGGTGATGTTAAAATCATTCCGGATTTCTATGAAGCTTATTTTATGGAAAACTTGCTTGAATTGACTCCAAAAGAATTCGAGTTGCTCCTTTACCTGGCAAAGAATAAAGGCAGAGTGCTGACTCGTGACCAGCTGCTCAGCGCTGTGTGGAATTATGACTTTGCGGGAGATACAAGAATTGTAGATGTACATATAAGCCACTTACGGGAAAAAATCGAACAGAATACGAAAAAGCCATCCTATATCAAAACAATACGAGGCCTGGGATATAAGCTGGAGGAACCAAAGGGAGAATGACAAAGTACCGGACACGTCTCTTGTTTGCCCTCATTACCCTGATCATCATCGTCTTGGTGGGCTTGGGCCTGCTTTTAGGGCAATTATTCAAGAATTACTACATTAATTCATTCAATGAACGGCTGAAGATCGAAATGAACCTTTTAACCTCCAATATCGAACAAAATGGAGGACTCACATCGCTGGACAACGAAGAAATTTCGCGGATGAGCGGCCTGCTTAACGCAAGGATCACCATCGTTGATCTTGAGGGTGATATCCATTATGACACGGGTGAACTATCAAGCACGAAAATCAATAGGCACAGGGATATTATTGGCGACATCGTTGAAGGGACTCCTGAAGAGCAGAGTGACCTGGAAGTAGGCGGAGGTTATGATCTGCATTATTATTGGAAACCGCTCATTCATGACGGCGAAAAAGAAGGCTATGTTTTTTTAACAACAAAGATTGATGAACTGCAGAAAGCTTATCGTCAAATCTGGTGGATTCTTACCGTTAGCCTTGGCATGGCATTAATGGTCATCATCCTTCTTGGCACAAGGATCACCAACCGCTATACGAAACCGATCGAGTCTGCGACAAACGTCGCGATCGAGCTGGCAAAAGGAAATTATCGGGCCAGGACATATGAGGATCATATTGATGAAACAGGCATGCTGAGTTCGTCTATCAATATTCTTGCCAGAAATCTTCAGGAACTGATGAAGCTGAAAGAATCCCAGCAAGACAGATTGACCACACTGATTGAAAATATGGGCAGCGGTTTGATTCTGATCGACAGCAGGGGCTTTATCAACTTGATTAATAAGCCTTACAAGGAAATTTTTAATGTGGAGGCTTCTGAATACCTCTACAAACTTTACTATGAAGTAATTGACCATGAAGAAATCACCCAGATGGTCGAAGAGATTTTCATGACAGAGCAAAAAGTACGGAAGCAAGTTGTTTTGCCATTGGAAATCGAACGACGCCATTTCGAAGTTTATGGAGTGCCGATTATCGGGACAAACAATGTCTGGAAGGGAATCCTTCTCGTTTTCCATGATATTACGGAACTCAAAAAACTGGAACAGATGAGGAAGGACTTTGTGGCAAATGTCTCGCATGAACTTAAGACACCAATTACCTCGATTAAAGGTTTTTCGGAAACGCTGCTGGATGGTGCGATGCATGATAAGGCAACACTTGAAGCATTCCTCGAAATCATTTTAAAGGAAAGTGACCGTCTTCAGGTATTGATCCAGGAATTGCTGGACCTTTCGAAGATTGAGCAACATGGTTTCCGGCTGACTATAGGGACAGTTGATCTCATAAAAGAAGCCAATGAAGTTATTGAGATTTTAAAAGGAAAAGCAGCACAAAAGGATATTATGCTGAAGCTCAGTCAGCACACTGCAGAGGCAGTTATTGAAGGAGATCCAGACAGGCTCAAGCAGGTGCTGATCAACCTTGTCAGCAATGCAATTACCTACACTCCAAATGGCGGAAGTGTAGAGATTTCTTTAACTGACCAGGAAGATTCCGTTTCAATTGTAGTCAAGGATTCAGGTATAGGGATCGAAAAGAGCGAAATAACGAGGATCTTTGAACGATTTTATCGGGTGGACAAGGCAAGAAGCCGGAACTCCGGCGGAACAGGGTTAGGCCTCGCCATCGTCAAACACATTGTTGAAGCACATAAAGGACATATCGAAGTTGACAGCCAGATTGGCAAAGGTACAACGTTTACGATCAAGCTCTTTAAAAAGTTGCCTCAATAGGGGAGATCAATTGAGGGTCATATGAGTACAATAGCTAATTAGCAAGTCCAATTCGTAACTGAATTGGGCTTCTTTCTTGTTCCGGCGGAATGCGAAGCTGCTGGAACTAAAAACAACATTCAGATTAAAAAGCCCCAAATTTACATTCACTTAACAAAAGGTTTATTTTTCCTTAACACTACCTTGCTACAATCATTAGTGAAAACCCCTTCATCCAAGGAGCTAGAGAAAAGCACAAGCTGACCCCGCTTGTGCTTTTTTCATATGTCATGTATACAAAAACCACCATTATAACAAAACTGTATTTCATTTATCATTCTTTTGAAACTTTTACTGTTTATAAACGTAAAAACAAACATAGACAGAAACACAGGAAGAGGGGAATGAGATGGTAAGCTTAAAGCAAATTTACGTGACGGGCGGAATTGTCGTCCTGGCCATTATTTTAGGTGTTTCGGCGTTCACTACATGGTATACGGTCGATGAATCTGAACAGGCTGTGATTTTGACGTTTGGAAAAGTGGAGGAAGGGATTAGCGAACCGGGGTTGCACTTTAAGCTGCCTTGGCCAATCCAGAGTGTCGAGAAATTATCGAAAGAAACTTTCAGCCTCCAGTTTGGTTATGAGGAAAAGAATGGGAAAATCCAGGAGTTCCCTGATGAAACAAAGATGATTACCGGCGACGAAAACATCGTGCTTGCCGACCTGGTTGTACAATGGAAAATAACCGACCCGGAAAAGTATTTATATAACGCCGATAATCCGAGGGAAATCTTGTATGACGCTACTTCAGCGTCAGTAAGAAGCATTATCGGAAGTTCTCTAATCGATGACGCATTGACTTCAGGTAAAGCTGAAATCGAAGCAGAGGTCCGTGACTTATTGTCCTCATTGATTGAAAAGTATGATATGGGTGTATCCGTCCTAGGTGTAAAGCTACAGGATGTTGAATTGCCAAATGAAGAAGTGCGCAAGGCTTTTACCGATGTTACGGATGCGCGTGAAACAATGAACACGAAAATCAATGAGGCAAAGAAATACCGCAACCAGAAGTTGAACGAAGCCCAGGGGGAAAAGGATGCGCTGATCTCAAGAGCGGAAGGGGAAAAAGCTGCGAGGATTGAACGGGCTAGAGGTGACGTGGCGGTATTCAATAAACTGCTTGTTGAATACAAAACCAATCCGGACATCACAAGACAGCGTTTAATTCTGGAAACGCTTGAGCAAGTTCTGCCGGGAACAGAAATTTACATCATGAATGATGATGGCAATACAATGAAGTATTTCCCGATTCGTCCGCTTGAAGCAGATAAACCGAAGTCAGAGAAGGAAGGCAGTGAAAAGAATAATGGCTGATCAAAACGTGATTGATATAAATGAACGCAGTGGCGGGTCATGGCGGAAATATACCAAATTCGGGATTTTTCTGGTCATCCTTATTGCGCTGCTTGCCTTTATTTTCACTAATGTTTTTATCGTTAAGCAAGGTGAGTATAAGGTGGTTAGGCAATTTGGAGAGGTTGTAAGGATTATCAAAGAACCTGGTTTAAATTACAAAGTTCCGTTTATCCAGAGTGTCACCACACTGCCTAAATACCAGCTGACTTATGATGTATCCCAGGCTGAAATCAATACGAAGGACAAAAAGAGAATGTTGATCGACAATTATGCCATCTGGCGAATTGAAGATCCCAAAAAGATGATTTCCAATGCGAGAACGCTGGAAGGTGCGGAATCAAGGATGGAGGAATTCATCTATTCCGTTGTCCGTTCTGAGCTTGGTAAGCTGGATTATGACGAAATCATTAATGATGAAAAATCCTCCCGCGGTTCATTGAATGACAGGGTGACGGAAAAAGTCAATGAACTGCTCGATGGTGGAAATTATGGAGTCGTTGTGACAGATGTTCGCATGAAGAGAACCGATCTACCGGCAGAAAACGAAATGTCGGTATTTACGAGAATGATTTCCGAACGTGAATCAAAGGCCCAGGAATACCTTTCCATGGGTGATGCAGAGAAAAACAGAGTCATTGCCCAGACGGACAGGGAAGTGAAAGAGCTTCTCGCAAAGGCATCAGCAGACGCTGAGACCATCCGAGGCGAAGGGGAAGGGGAAGCTGCTAAAGTATACAACCAAACATTCTCCAAAGACCCAGAATTCTATTCAATGTTCCGCACACTGGAATCTTATAAAAAGACAATCAACGGCGAAACCGTCATTGTCCTCCCATCTGATTCACCGTACGCAAGAATGCTGATGGGTTACACAAATTAAAAACAGAAAGCGCAAGCGCCTTGTTCAGCCCCGACAAGCGCTGGAGAGCCTGCCAGTGAAGTCGTTCTTTGACTTCATGGCTGGATAAGCGACTCGAGGGGCTAGGCGCTGGAGCTGGATTAGAGTAACAATTTATCAAAACCAATCATTTTATAATTAAATACAAAACAAAAGCAGCCTAAGGCCGTTATTTTTCTTTCTATCATCTCTCATGATAAAATAGGAAGGAATCTAACGGTCTTTTTTTCTTTATAGAGTTATACAATATTTTTTAAAATTGGGCAGACCAAGGGGCTTGCGCTTTTCTAAAAAAGAGGAGGAATAACATGTCTAAAAAGCTTGTTTTGATAGATGGAAACAGTATTGCATACCGTGCGTTTTTTGCACTGCCGCTGTTGAATAATGAAAAAGGAATACATACCAATGCCGTTTATGGTTTTACGATGATGCTGATGAAAATTCTCGAGGATGAAAAGCCTACCCATATTCTTGTTGCGTTTGATGCCGGGAAAACGACCTTCAGGCATAAAACCTTCAGTGAGTACAAGGGTGGAAGGCAAAAAACGCCGCCTGAACTTTCTGAGCAGTTTCCGTTTATCCGTGAACTGCTGACGGCTTATGGTATCTCGCAATACGAGCTGGAGAACTATGAAGCCGATGACATTATCGGTACATTAAGCTTGCTGGCTGAAAAAGAAGGCTTCGAAACAAAGGTCATTTCAGGGGATAAGGACTTAACCCAATTGAGTTCTGACAAAACGACAGTCAATATCACAAGAAAAGGAATCACCGATATTGAGGAATATACTCCTGAGCACATCAAGGAGAAATATGGTCTCACAGCAGAACAAATCATTGATATGAAAGGTCTCATGGGTGATGCGTCCGATAATATTCCAGGGGTTCCCGGTGTAGGGGAAAAAACAGCAATCAAGCTGTTGAAGGAATATGGCACACTTGAGAATCTTTTGGATTCGATTGATCAAGTCAGCGGGAACAAGCTTAAGGAAAAGCTAGATGAATTCAAAGACCAGGCCGTCATGAGCAAGGAACTCGCAACCATCACGCGGGAAGCACCTGTGGGAGTAGAGTTGAGTGAGCTTGAGTATGAAGGAGCAGAGAACGAAAAGCTCGTGAAAATGTTCAAGGAACTTGGGTTCAATTCCCTGCTGGACAAGCTGGGATTAGTTACGGAAGCAGAAAATGTAGAGCTTGAAGACATTGAGTACAAGCAGCTGAATCAGATTGAGAAAGATATTTTTGCCAAAGACAATGGCTTTTATGTCGAGGTGCTAGAAGATAACTACCATTATGCCGATATTATCGGCTTTGCTGTTGTAAATGAAAATGGCAGCTTCTACCTGCCTATAAAAATAGCGCTGGAATCTGAAGAGTTCAAGAAATGGGCCGAGGATGAGTCCAGCAAAAAAACAGTCTATGATGCGAAACGTTCCGAGGTTTCATTGCGCCATCACGGTATACATCTGAAGGGTGCCGACTTCGATGTGTCACTTGCATCCTATATCATCAATCCTTCGGAGTCACCAGATGACCTGTCTGCCATTGCAAGACAGCATGGATTTACGAGCGTGCAGGCTGACGCAGCTGTCTATGGAAAAGGAGCTAAACGGAAAATACCTGATGATAGTATCCTTGGAGAGCATCTAGTCCGCAAGGCAGATGTGCTTTTGTCATTAAAAGAAAAGCTTGAGCAGGAGCTATGGGATAATGACCAACATGATCTGTTCAGAAGTCTTGAAATGCCGCTATCATTGGTGCTTGCTGATATGGAATATCAGGGCGTTAAGCTTGATATGAATCGCCTGGATAATATGGGCGAAGAAATCAAAGGCCGTCTAGCCGATATCGAAACAAGGATTTTTGAAATGGCAGGAGAACAGTTCAATATCAATTCTCCTAAACAATTAGGTGTCATCCTTTTTGAAAAACTGGGACTGCCTGCCGTGAAAAAGACGAAAACAGGCTATTCTACATCAGCGGATGTCCTTGAAAAATTGGCGCCGAAACATAAAATCATTGAAGAAATTCTTAACTATCGCCAACTAGGAAAATTGCAATCAACATATATTGAAGGCTTGCAAAAGGTCGTCAATAAAGAGACAGAAAAAGTGCATACAAGATTCAACCAGGCGCTAACAGCGACAGGAAGATTGAGCTCGACGGATCCGAACCTGCAGAACATCCCAATCAGGCTTGAAGAAGGCAGGAAGATCAGGCAGGCATTTGTTCCATCCGTAAAAGGCTGGGTCATCTTTGCAGCGGACTATTCGCAAATTGAACTTCGTGTCCTCGCCCATATTGCGGGCGATGAGAAACTGATTGATGCTTTCCAGAATGACATGGATATCCATACCAAGACGGCAATGGAAGTATTTAATGTAGGGAAAGATGAAGTCACCTCCAATATGCGCCGACATGCAAAAGCAGTCAACTTCGGGATTGTTTACGGAATCAGCGATTATGGATTATCCCAGAGCCTGAATATTACAAGGAAGGAAGCGGGCGAATTCATTGAGCGCTACCTTGAAAGCTATCCTGGTGTAAAAGAATATATGGATGAAATCGTTAAGGATGCAAAAGCGAAGGGCTATGTCCAAACATTATTACATCGCCGCAGATATATCCCTGAAATTACAGCACGAAACTTCAACCTAAGGAGTTTTGCGGAACGGACGGCTATGAATACTCCGATCCAGGGAAGTGCCGCAGATATTATCAAGAAGGCAATGATTGATATGGCAGAGAGACTCCGCGAAGAGGGCATAAAGACAAGACTGCTGCTTCAGGTACATGATGAATTGATTTTTGAAGCACCTGAGGATGAAATTGAGATATTGAAGAAGATCGTGCCAGAAGTCATGGAAAATGCCATTGAATTGAAGGTGCCGTTAAAGGTGGACTTCTCATATGGCCCGACTTGGTATGACGCAAAGTAGCATTTGCAACAGGATTTTTACAGAGAAAGGCGGGATAAAATGCCTGAACTACCAGAGGTCGAAACCGTCAGACGGACATTAGAAGTTCTGACGATAGGCAAAAAAATTAAGGAAGTCTCTGTTTTTTGGCCAAAGATGATTAAGCGTCCGAATGAGGTCGAGCAGTTCAATGATGCTCTGAAAGGTCAGACGATAAAGGATGTTGGCCGGAGGGGGAAATTCCTGATCCTTTACACGGAATTTTTCGCGCTTGTTTCCCACTTACGGATGGAAGGGAAATATGGAGTATTCAATACTGATGAACCTGTGGATAAGCACACGCATGTCATTTTCCATTTTACCGATGGAACAGAATTGCGCTACAAGGATGTCAGGAAATTCGGCACGATGCACCTTTATGAAAAAGGGAAAGAGTTTGAAACGCAGCCTCTTGCCGATTTAGGTCCGGAACCTTTTTCAGAAGATTTTTCAGTGGAATGGCTGTCTGAAAAACTAAAAAAAACCAATAGAAAAATAAAGCCGGCACTGCTTGATCAAAAAATCCTAGTTGGCCTGGGGAATATCTATGTTGATGAGGCACTTTTCCGGGCGAAGATCCATCCCGAAAGGATTGCTAATTCCCTGACTCCAGATGAGGAGGCAGTGCTTTATAAGGAAATAGTCAGTACTCTGTCTGAAGCTGTTGAGAAAGGTGGCAGCACGATCCGTTCCTATGTGAACTCCCAAGGACAGATTGGCATGTTCCAGCTTCAGCTTTATGCATACGGACGCAAGGGTGAACCATGCAAGGTTTGCAGCACTCCACTGGAGAAAACCGTTGTAGGCGGACGTGGTACTCATTATTGCCCGTCGTGCCAGAAACTTAAATAATAATATCAGAATTTATATCATTTCAACTTCGAGAATTGTCCAGCTCCAGCGCCTAGCCCCTCGAGACGTTTCGGTCCGCCCAATGAAGTCAAAGAACGACTTCACTGGTCAGCCCTCCAACGCTTTGTCGGGGCTTACCAAGGCGCTTGCGCTTTTCTTGTATATTGGCTTGTTGATTTTCTCACCATAACTGGGCTCCTTCCATATACTAACGTAGCGATTGACAGGAAGGAGCTCAGTTTATGGCACAAACAATCTCGCTGCTTTTACTTGCATTCGCTGTCAGCCTTGACAGTTTCAGTGTAGGGTTAACGTATGGATTGCGGAAAATGAAGATCCCGATTAAATCTATTTCTGTAATAGCCGTTTGTTCGGCTGTCGTCCTGATGGCAGCCATGATGATCGGGCATTTTCTTGAGAGCTTTTTTTCACCAGGAATGGCAGAGACACTGGGTGGCGCTGTCTTGATCGTTTTAGGCGGATGGGTACTATTCCAGTTTTTCCGCGAAGACAAAACAGAATTGCTCTGTCACGAAAAAATAATCCTTAATCTTGAAATCAAATCACTTGGTATCGTCATTAATATTTTGAAAAAACCAATGACAGCGGATTTTGACCGATCGGGTACAATCAATGGAATTGAAGCTGTCATGCTCGGGCTTGCCCTGTCGCTTGATGCATTTGGTGCAGGGGTAGGGGCGGCGTTTTTAGGATTTTCTCCAGGATACCTGGCCTTGACAGTTGCCTGCATGAGTTCATTATTTGTGTATGCAGGGATGAGGATGGGAAGTTATTTTTCGGAGAGCGGCTGGATGCAAAAATTTTCTTTTGTACCGGGAATATTATTGATCATAATTGGGTTGATGAAAATTTAACAGGCCCTTGAAAGGATAAAATGGGATGTCATTAGTTATCGGATTGACAGGAGGTATAGCAAGCGGAAAAAGCACGATATCAGCAATGTTCACTGACTTGGGCATCACAGTGATTGACGCAGATATCGAAGCCAGGCTTGCTGTGGAGCCAGGAGAAAAGGCATACAATGATATTGTCAGCCATTTTGGCACTGAAATTTTAGCAGATGACCGAACGATAAACCGCCCTAGGTTGGGTGAGATCATTTTTAACAATGAAGAAAAGCGCTTGCTGCTTAATTCGATTGTCCATCCAGCAGTAAGGGAACGGATGGCACAGAAGAGAGCGAAAGCTGAAGAGGCGAATGAAAAAGCCGTTGTCCTGGATATTCCGCTTCTGTTTGAAAGCAAGCTGACAGGTCTCGTCGAAAAAATCATCGTGGTATATGTGGATGAGAAAACCCAGTTGGAAAGACTTATGAAGCGAAACGGCTTTTCGGAAGAAGAAGCATATTCCAGGATCAAATCACAAATGCCGCTGAAGGATAAAGTCAGTTTGGCAGACGCAGTAATTGATAACAGCGGCAGCATCGAGCAATCAAGGCAGCAACTGAAGGATATATTAAATAAATGGGAAATCTTAAGAGCCGAGTAGGCTCTTTTTTTTGCGGCTTGAACCGACTCATTTCTGATTAAGCATGTCGTAATTCCGGTTTCGGACGATTTATTCCTGGTTTTACTCGATTTAATCCTGGTTTCTTATGTTTTAATCCCGGTTTCTTAAGTTTTAATCCAAGTTTCATAAGATATAATCCTGGTCAGACTAAGATTGTTAGCGTCTTTAAATTTACCGCTAAATGATTATTATTATCAGAATTATTTTATATTTTAAATGTGTGCATTTATTTATCACAAATAAAATTTAATATGTTATACTAATACCATACAAAGGGGTTATTAAGTATAACACTAATTCGGAAGGGGCCGTACAATGAAGGCGAGAATTGCGATTAACGGTTTTGGGAGAATTGGAAGAATGGTGTTCAGAAGAGCCATTCTTGAAGAGAATCTTGAGGTTGTAGCGATTAATGCGAGCTACCCAGCTGAAACACTGGCGCATTTAATAAAATATGATTCTACTCATGGACAATTTGCTGGCGAAGTCATTCCAGCTGATGATCATCTTATTGTAAACGGAAAGACAGTTAAGCTATTAAGCAATCGAAATCCTGCTGAGCTTCCATGGAAGGAAATGAAGATTGATATTGTTATAGAAGCTACAGGAAAGTTTAATTCCCGTGAAAAGTCTGCACCTCATCTTGATGCTGGTGCAAAGAAGGTCATTTTGACAGCACCTGGTACGAATGAGGATATCACTATTGTGATGGGAGTAAATGAAAGCGTATTAAATATTGAAGAGCATGATATCATTTCGAATGCATCATGCACAACAAACTGCCTTGCACCGGTTGCGAAAGTGCTGGATGATACTTTCGGAATTGAAAATGGTTTGATGACAACTGTTCATGCTTATACAAATGATCAGAATAATATCGATAACCCGCACAAGGATTTACGCAGGGCGCGTTCTTGCGGCCAATCCATCATTCCAACTTCAACTGGGGCAGCAAAGGCACTTTCTCTTGTGCTTCCTCAGCTTAAAGGAAAGCTGCATGGTATGGCGCTAAGGGTACCGACTCCAAACGTATCGCTTGTTGACCTAGTTGTCGACCTGAAGCGTGAGGTAACAGTGGACGAAATCAATGATGCATTCTATTCAGCATCTAAAGGAAGGCTCAAGGGCGTCCTTGATATCACGACAGATCCGCTTGTTTCAATCGACTTTAATACCAATGAACATTCGGCGATCATTGACGGCCTGTCTACAATGGTCATCGGTGCTAACAAAGTAAAGGTTCTTGCATGGTATGACAATGAATGGGGTTATTCAAGCAGGGTTGTAGACCTGACAAAGCATGTTGCCCACGCAATGTCCAATTCCAATTCAGCAACGGTAAGAGTAGGGTAATTTTCATAACGCAAAAAGCTTGCTTACCGGCAAGCTTTTTTTATTTCTGGTTGTGATAGGAATTGAAATTCACATTTTTTAATTTTTCTTAAAGGCTTATATATTTTTAAAGCTCCGTTGATTGAAGTGGAAGGCGCGCAGACTCCTGCGGGATTAGCTGGACAGGTGAGACCCCACAGGCGCCAACGGCGGCGAGGAGGCTCACCGCCAGCCCCGCGGAAAGCGAAGCGCCTGGAACGAAAATCAACAGCCTTGTTTACCAGAGCCTTTTTCAAATTAGTTGAGATCCCCATGTAAAAATCCCAACAGTTTTTATAGCTAGAACCCCCCTAAAAGCATATGGAATAGCTATCTCCCAAACTACAAAAATCGAAGCATAAAAATCATAAAAAAATTTGATTTCATGTGTTGCAAAAAAAATATAAACAAAGTATACTAGTCATCGTGAACTTCTTAATAACGGTACCAATTGGCTACTTAAAGGGTTAGGACCTCTCTGGACTAACTTTCCCCCGTGGTAGTTAAGATACCATTGAAGCTAAGGAATTCATTCTAATATTGTTAGAGGGGGAAATTGAATATGGAAACAATGGGTCGTCATGTAATTTCTGAACTTTGGGGTTGCGATTTTGAAAAATTAAATGATATGGATTTTATTGAACAAACTTTTGTTGGAGCAGCATTGAAATCAGGTGCTGAAATCCGTGAAGTGGCTTTCCACAAATTTGCGCCACAAGGCGTTAGCGGAGTTGTCATTATTTCTGAATCTCATTTAACTATTCATAGCTTCCCGGAACACGGATACGCCAGCATCGATGTTTACACTTGCGGTGATCTGGATCCTAACATTGCAGCTGACTATATTGCAGAAGCTCTTGGCGCTCAAACTCGTGAGAATATCGAAATTCCGCGCGGCATGGGTCCTGTGCATGTGAAGCAAGCACAAGCTAAAGCTCTATAATTGAAAATATGAAAATTCACAAGAGGTGTAGCGATACACCTCTTTTTATTTTGCCGTAAAATACGGTAGAATGATAATAGAAATAACTTGCAGGAGGATTTTTGATGTCTTTATTAAAATCCATAACAGGACGATACGAAAAATTCAGTGGAACAAGTGAAAACAATAGGGATGAGCAGCTGAAGACTCGTTATTATAAAACGAACTTTAACCAGATGTTCCAGACGGTCGAAGACTTGCTGAAGGCTGACCCTTCGCTTAAGATAACGAGTGTTTCCAAAGAACATGGAGAAATATCAGCCGAATTGAAGGGGAAGCTGCCTGCCTTTTTAACAGCGACAGTTATAACTACTAAAGCATTTGAGACCGCAGTCGACTTACATATCTCTACGGAAAAGTTTTCATTAGCAGGCATCAACCCGGCTTTAAAGCAGGAGTTGGTGAAGATTTATGAGAAACTGGACTCCGTACACTCGTTTATTGGTTCAGGCAAGTATGGAAATCAATAGTTCCTCTTGTCCCGTCCCCATCTTTTTTATAAGATAATACTATGATAATGCTTATGGACGTATTGGTGGAACAAGCGAATGGTCCTTCGCTCATACTATATTTCAAAATATTCGGAGCTGATCGAAATGAAATGTCCAACTTGCCAAAATAACTCTACCCGGGTTCTTGATTCAAGACCGGTTGACGATAGCCGATCAATTCGACGCAGACGCGAATGCGAAGCTTGCGGATTTCGCTTTACCACCTTCGAGAAGGTTGAAGAAATTCCTTTGATTGTCGTAAAAAAAGAAGGTACTCGTGAAGAGTTCAATCGTGAAAAACTCCTTCGCGGTTTAATAAAAGCTTGTGAAAAGCGCCCTGTTGCTTTGAAAGAGCTCGAGGATTTGGTTTCCGAAGTAGAAAAAGAACTTCGAAGCCATGGAGTTTCTGAAGTTAAGAGCGAAGCCGTTGGGGAAATGGTGATGGACAGGCTGGCGAAGATTGACGAAGTCGCCTATGTCCGGTTCGCGTCTGTTTACCGTCAGTTTAAGGATATCAATGTCTTTATTGATGAATTGAAAGAGTTGTTGAAAAAAGAGCAATCATAACACCTGGGGTCTTGTGGGTTACAGTAAAATCCTTAAGGAGCTGAAGGGAACTTCAGCTCTTTTTAAGCTCTTCTTATAAAAAAGAGCTCAAATAGCGGTTAATTATGCAAAAGCAGTTCTTTTTAACGATTCAGAATGGAGGGAAAAGGATGGCTCAGCATTGGCAAGAGACTTTGCCTGTAGACCAATATATTGTTGCATCCGGTGGGTTATTGCATGACTACGATCGCAAGGTGCTCACTTTCTTGTACCAGCCTTTGATTGGGCCAGCTTGCTTAAGCCTTTATATGACCTTATGGGCTGAACTTGAAGAGAACCGGCTTTGGTCACAGTCTGGGACACACCATAACTTGATGACAATCATGGACATGAACCTGAAGGATATTTACCTGGCCCGCCAAAAGCTCGAAGGCATGGGGTTGTTGAAGACCTATGTGAAAAACAGCGAGGAAGGCCGTTCATTTATTTATGAACTGCAGCCGCCTTTGACTCCTGAACAATTTTTCCTTGATGGCATGTTGAATGTCTATTTGTATCGAAAAGTCGGCAAGAACCAATTTTTGCGGCTTAAACGATTTTTCAGCGATAAATCTGCTGAATCAGAGACCGGATATGAGGAGATTACGAAGGCATTCCAGGATGTGTTCTTGTCTGTACCGACTCAGGCGCTCATGCATAATGAAGATTCAGCTGCTGACCTTGAGGTGGAGGAAGGGAATTCCTTTATCGGCAGAGAAGAAACTTCCAAAATACAGATTGACACTAAGGAGTTCAACTTCGATTTGCTTTTGGGAGGGCTACAGGAATCACTCATACCTAAAAAAGCATTTACATCTAAGGTTAAGGAAGCAATCAGCAATCTTGCCTTCCTATATGGGATTGATGCCCTGAAGATGAAGAACATCGTCTTGAGTGCGGTAAATGCGGAAAACGAAATAGATATAGAGGAACTTCGAAAGGCCGCTCGTGACTGGTATCAGTTTGAACACCAGGACCAGCTCCCGGCGCTGCTGGACCGGACCCAGCCACTCCAGCATAAAGCTGGTATTGAGAAGCCGAAAACGCAGGAAGAGGAATTAGTGGTTTATTTTGAAAAAACATCCCCGCGCCAGCTTTTGATTGATCTGTCTGGCGGGGCGGAACCATCGAAGGCAGACTTGCAGATCATCGAAGAGGTAATGTTCAAGCAAAAGCTGCTGCCGGGAGTCGTGAATGTTTTAGTTCAATATGTTATGCTCAAAACGGATATGAAGCTGGCAAAGGGTTATATTGAAAAGATTGCCGGCCACTGGTCCAGGAAAAAAATATCGAACGTCAGAGATGCAATGCAGCTGGCTAAAAGCGAGCACAGACAGTATCTTGAATGGGCAGAAGGGAAAAAAGCACCTTCTTCATCATCTGGAAAAAGAAAGCCTGTTCGTAAAGAAGTTCTGCCGGATTGGTTTGGCAAAAAGACCGATGGCGAGTCTCAGCAGCAAAAAAATGCTGCAGATGTGGATCCTGATTTTGAAATAGAAAAGAAAAAGCTTGAAGAAGAATTGAAGAAATTCAAATCTGGGAGGTGATTCAGTTGCAAAACATTAATGAAACATTGAAGAAGCTGGCGAATAACCAGAATTTCCAGGAGCGCTATGAAGCTATTAAGAGGCAGGTCATGCAGGATCAGCATATCAAGGAATTCCTCGATGAGAATGCAGAGTATATCACCAGGGAAATGCTCGACGGCAGTATGTCAAAGCTGTATGAGTTCTCCAACCAGAGCAAAGGCTGTGAAGATTGCGAGAGTCTCGCAGGCTGCAAGAACATGATCAAGGGTTATGAGCCAGAGCTTTTCATAAAAGGGAACTTCATTGACATAAAATATGACCGTTGCAAGAAGAAGGTCATGCATGATGAACAGCAAAAGAATGCAGGCCTGATCAATAGTATTTTTGTGCCTAAAGAAATCTTGAAGGCATCTTTCGGTGATATCGAGCTGGATGACTCCGGAAGGTTCAAGGCAATCAAGATGGCAAAAGACTTTGTTGAGAATTATGAGCTGGGCCGAAAGCAAAAGGGTTTATTCCTTCATGGACCGTTCGGGACAGGCAAATCATATTTGCTTGGCGCGATTGCGAATGAACTTGCACAGAAACAGATTAGTTCATTGATTGTATATGTACCCGAATTTTTCAGGGAAATGAAAAATGCGATCGGTGACCATACCGTCAATGACAAGCTGGAAGCAATCAAAAAGGCGAATGTACTCATGCTCGATGACATCGGAGCAGAAACGATGAGCAGCTGGGCGAGGGATGAAATCCTCGGGACGATCCTGCAATTCCGTATGCTTGAGAACCTTCCGACCTTCTTTACCTCGAACTTCGACCTAAAAGGACTGGAGCATCATTTGACGCACAGCCAGCGGGGAGAAGAAGAACAATTGAAGGCAGCAAGAATCATGGAACGGATTAAATATCTAGCCGAGCCGGTAAAAGTAGAAGGCAAGAATCGCAGAATATAAAAAATGTGCCGCAGCTAATCAAGCTGCGGCACATTTTTTTGCACTTTTAACCAGTTATCGACCATATGGACACTTCTAAATTGTCCAAGTCCCCCATATATATAATCAGGGATTATTTAAGAGGGGGGATATGGTTGATTGAAATCATCTTCCAAAAAAAGCAGGATGCCTGGAATTTGTATCAACATTTAGTCGCCAGGCTTGCTTCGTGGCAGGAAACGAATTCAATTCTTCTTAATGAAGATCGAAATAGAGTGCTTATTCCAGAAGAATTTTACAGAAATGAAAAGGTGCATGTACTCAAGAAAAGTGTTTATGATTTTATTTTAAAGGTGAAACGTGATGACTGGCTAAGAGCCATCCTAGCAGAATCGTATTTTTATAATGACAGTGAGGAACAGGATCAAATCCTTGATATCATCTACTCCGTCATAGAAGGCAACCGTAAAGATCTGGCTCCTTTCATGGAAGGTGTCGGGGAACAAGGCGTGATCCAGAATTCTATTAATGAAATTTTTAATGAAAGGGTTTCATTCTCTTTTGATTCCTTTGTCATGTTCAGGCTGAAGGTCTATACTGAGCAGCTCTCCCAATGGGTAGAGATTGCGATAGACGAGTATAAAATGGAACAGGAGTACCAGGTTTTCCTGCATACCCTGAGGGATTTTCTAGAGGACAGGAAACCGCAGATGTCCCATTTATATCTGGTGATTGACGAGAATATGGTCTTTTATAATCAGCAATTCACAGAAATGAAACGGAGTGATCTGTTTAAAACGATTGACCGCAAGCTGCTTGTCAACCATCCTGTCTATGTGGACTCCGGGACGATTGCGCCGTTGCTGTCAATTGCGCCTGAGACCATTTACTTGTACACGGATGATCCTCACCAGCCATTAGTGAGGACGATCATCAATCTTTTTGAAGAACGTGTGAAAGTCAGTCCAGTTTCCGCTTTTCATGACGAAAAAGTAAACTTTTTTAAAGAGGATCGTGAAAATATACAATAGCCCACTTGATTTTCAAAACATTACAAACTATAATTACGTACATACTAAATCAATAGCGAATGTAATGATGAGGACATGGGCATTCTTGAAAGGTTTCCAGAGAGGGAAGGCTTGGCTGAAAACTTCCTAACACTAAAGAAACGCTTACCACCTCTGAACTCCAGCTGTGAACGCCCATAGGGCAAGTATTGGCTGGCGGCAGAAGCCGTTACCGCAACCAGAGCCATTCCTGCGTTATTTTTGTGCAAGAGTGGGAATTGGGTGGAACCACGTGTGATCAAACTCGTCCCTGTTTCAGGGACGGGTTTTTTTATTTTTTGCGCAAAAATTGCGCCACATTTTAAAAGGAGGAAAAGCCAATGGCAGACATGTTAAAAATATCGTTTCCAGATGGAGCAGTGAAGGAGTTTCCGGCAGGCACAACGACTGAAGATATCGCCAGTTCGATCAGCCCGGGCCTAAAGAAGAAAGCCATTGCCGGTATGGTCAATGGACAGCCGTATGATCTCAAGAGAGCGATCGAGGAGGACGCAGCGATCGAAATCGTCACTCCTGACCATCCAGAAGCACTAGAAATCCTGCGCCACAGCTCAGCTCACTTGATGGCACAGGCAATCAAGCGTCTATATAAAGATGTTAACCTCGGAGTAGGGCCAGTAATTGAAGGCGGCTTCTACTATGATATCGATATGGAGCATTCTTTATCTCCAGAAGATTTGCCGGAGATTGAAAAGGAAATGAAGAAAATCATCAATGAGAACATTGAGATTGTCCGTAAAGAAGTAAGCCGTGAGGATGCAGTCAAGTTTTTTAAGGAGCTTGGTGACCCTTATAAGCTTGAATTGATTGAAGCGATCCCGGCGGATGAGAAGGTCACTCTTTATGAACAGGGAGACTTTGTCGACCTTTGCCGCGGGGTACACGTCCCATCAACTGGCAAACTGAAGGAATTCAAATTGCTGAGCATTGCTGGTGCATACTGGCGCGGCGACAGCGACAACAAGATGCTCCAACGAATTTACGGTACAGCTTTCTTCAAGAAGGAAGATTTGAAAGAGCACTTGAGGCTGCTTGAAGAAGCGAAAGAACGTGATCATCGCAAGCTTGGCAAGGAACTTAACTTATTTACAAACTCCCAGAAGGTTGGACAGGGACTTCCGCTTTGGCTTCCAAAAGGTGCGACGATCCGCCGCATCATCGAACGCTATATTGTTGATAAAGAAGTCAGCCTTGGATATGACCATGTCTACACTCCGGTAATGGGAAGTGTCGACCTTTATAAAACTTCCGGACACTGGGACCACTATCAGGAAAACATGTTCCCGGTCATGGAAATGGAAAATGAACAGCTTGTTTTAAGACCGATGAACTGCCCGCACCATATGATGGTGTACAAAAACAGCATCCACAGCTACAGGGAACTTCCAATCAGGATTGCCGAGCTTGGAACAATGCACCGTTATGAAATGTCCGGCGCGTTGGCTGGGTTGCAGCGTGTGCGCGGCATGACTCTGAACGATGCTCACCTCTTTGTCCGCCCTGACCAGATCAAGGAAGAGTTCAAGCGTGTAGTAGAGCTTGTGCTTGAAGTCTACAAGGATTTCGATATGAATGATTACTCGTTCCGTCTATCCTACAGAGATCCTGAGGATAAAGAGAAATATTTCGATGATGACCAGATGTGGGAAAAGGCTCAATCCATGCTAAAAGAAGCAATGGATGAGATGGGACTGGAATATTTCGAGGCAGATGGCGAAGCAGCATTCTACGGACCGAAGCTTGATGTCCAGGTCAAAACTGCTCTTGGCAAAGAGGAGACTCTTTCAACAGTCCAGCTTGACTTCTTGCTTCCTGAGCGCTTTGACCTGACTTATATCGGCGAAGACGGCAAACACCATCGTCCTGTCGTTATCCACCGTGGTGTCGTATCGACTATGGAACGCTTTGTTGCCTTCCTGATCGAAGAGTACAAAGGGGCATTCCCGACTTGGCTGGCTCCAGTACAGGCACAGATCATCCCGGTATCTCCATCGGTCCACTTTGACTATGCAAGAGAAATCAAGGAAAAGCTTAAGGCAGAAGGCTTCCGCGTTGAAATCGATGGCCGCGACGAAAAAATCGGCTATAAGATCCGTGAAGCACAAATGCAAAAGGTTCCTTATATGCTCGTAGTCGGTGACAATGAAGTAGCAGACAAAGCAGTCAACGTCCGTAAATACGGCGAACAGAAATCCGAGACAATTTCATTTGATGAATTCCTGGAGTCATTCAGGAAAGAAGCGAAGAAATAAGAAAAGCGCAAGCGCCTTGGTCAGCCCCGACAAGCGGTGGAGGGCCTGACAGTGAAGTCGTTCTTTGACTTCATTGGCAGGACCGAAGCGACTCGAGGGGCTAGGCGCTGGAGCTGGACAAAGAAAAGCGCAAGTGTCTCAATGGGCTAGTCGCTGGACATAAAAATAAGAGGGGCCGCTGGCTCCTCTTATTTTATAGCTATTATTCAATGGGTTTGGAACAGGTTGGACAAAGGTTTTTTGTATAGCTGCGCTGAATTCTCTGGCCGCAGTTCCGGCATGATTTCATGTTAACAGGTTTATTATCAATGTCATTTGAAAAACCATAGCCAGTCCTGAAATACTTCAATGCAGTGCCCGCGAGTAATCCGGTGATCACACCTGTGATGATGATCGCGATCAACATATGTACACCAGCTTTCTTGTCTATTTCTACCATGAATTATAGCAAGAAATAAGGAATCTAGCTGTGACAATTTAATCATGAAGATAGTATTTTACAGCGTTTGGTCATAACTTTTGAAGATGAATTTAATATGTACCTTTTAAAAAAAGTATTGCAGCCTGTATTTCTATCTGATACAATACTTTTTGTTGCAGTTAACGAAAGTGATTCGTTTGACACATCAATTTCTTTATGCTATATTAGCAAGAGTGAACTGAATACAAGTTTTAGGAAAGAAGAAGCACCCGCTTCTCACCTGGTTGACGCAATTGTGCTGTTGGCAGGTAATACGTAAACGTCTAATTATTTTGTTTTCGTAAGTGTGGGTGTTGTCGCCTGCACTTTTTTTATTGCAAAATAAAAATGGACTATATCGTATGTCATTGTGTGAGCAAGATGCGGCTTCGGCCTGGCAATGTACTTCTTCTCCTTGACAATGTATTCGACAATACCCTGGAGGTGGCTAATTATTAGCAAAGATGCGATGTTACTAAACGAGGGAATTCGTGCTCGCGAAATTCGTCTGATCGATCAAAATGGCGAGCAATTAGGAATCAAATCCAAAGCTGAGGCTCTTGAGATCGCAACGCGTGTAAATCTTGATCTTGTGCTTGTTGCTCCGAACGCGAAACCTCCTGTAGGCCGAATTATGGACTACGGAAAATTCAAGTTCGAACAGCAAAAGAAAGAAAAAGAAGCACGTAAGAACCAAAAAATCATCACAACTAAAGAAGTCCGTCTTAGTCCGTCAATTGATGAGCATGACTTTAACACTAAGTTGCGCAATGCTATCAAGTTCCTGGAAAAAGGCGATAAGGTTAAAGCATCAATCCGTTTTAAGGGCCGTGCTATAACCCATAAGGAAATCGGTCAGCGTGTTCTTGATCGCTTCTCTGAAGCTTGCAAAGAAGTAGCGACAATCGAATCACATCCAAAAATGGATGGCCGAAGCATGTTCCTAGTTCTAGCACCTAAAACTGAAAAGTAACGAGGAGGAAGTCCCTATGCCAAAAATGAAAACTCACCGCGGCACTGCCAAGCGTTTCAAGAAAACTGGAACTGGCAAGCTTAAGCGTTCACACGCTTACACAAGCCACTTATTTGCTAATAAGTCTACAAAGGCTAAGCGTAAGCTTCGCAAATCTGCAATTGTTTCAAAAGGCGATTTCAAACGCATTCGTCACATGCTTGACAACATTAAGTAAAAATCGAGCGATCTCGATTTATATAGGAGGGTAATTAAATGCCACGTGTAAAAGGCGGTACAGTTACGCGCAAGCGTCGTAAAAAAGTCATTAAATTAGCTAAAGGTTATTACGGTTCAAAACATACATTATATAAAGTTGCTAACCAGCAGGTTATGAAATCCCTAATGTATGCATTCCGCGACCGTCGCCAGAAGAAGCGCGACTTCCGCAAACTTTGGATTGCTCGTATCAACGCAGCAGCTCGCATGAACGGTCTTTCATACAGCCGTATGATGCACGGCCTAAAGCTTGCTGGTATCGAAGTAAACCGCAAGATGCTTGCTGAACTTGCAGTAAGCGATGCAGCAGCATTCGCTCAATTGGCTGAAACAGCTAAGCAACAATTCAACAAGTAATTAACCTAAAAGATGGACCATTCTCACAATGAGAGTGGTTTTTTCTTTTTATAAGGCTCTTTTCTCAAACTTTGTTGCTATTGAATACAAAATTGGAGTGAATTACCTATATTCCTTCGTAAAGTTGACGCTTCTTATGAGAAAAGAGTATGCAAACTTAATAACGACCTGCAAAATGGCTTTATATTACGTTAAAATCGGCTTTAGGATTTTAACAACAATCTTTACGAAAACAGCCATTAATAAAGATATAATGATTTCATAACACTTAAAGAGGACGTGGAGATGTGGGGATTTGGAGTTTGGCTGGCTTGATTGCAGTCATGAATCTTGCGGGCTTTTTTATCATGGGAATGGATAAAAAGCGGGCAAGAAACAATCATTATCGAATAAGCGAAAAAACACTATGGAATGTTGCTTTTTTTGGAGGTGCAATCGGGGTAACAGCTGGTATGAAGCATTACAGGCATAAGACGAAGCATGCCCAGTTTAAGTATGGATTGCCGGTCCTTGCTATTATTGAGATTGGCATATTTACATATTTATTTAAGCTTTTGGCATAACAGCTTGTATGATTCTATAAGCTAGTAGCAACAAAGACTAAGCAGGCAGGTGACAAGAATGGATGATGCGTGGTCAATGCTGCTGATCATTGTGGAATCTGGAGGCTGGTATGCACCAGTATTGTTCATATTGTTTCATGTTTTCCGCCAATTTGTATTCATCCCTCCTGCGGTTGTCTGTATCGCTGGAGGATTAATGTTTGGAGTCGTACCGGGAATCGTATATTCGCTGCTCGGTTTGTCAGGAGCAAGTATATTATTCTACTTTTTAATGAGACAGATACCAGAAATGATGAACAAGCTAAGCAGGCTGAAAAAAAGGCTGGTAGGGCGCTTCAGAGATCTGACCGTTGCCCAGGTCGCGCTATTGAGGCTTGTGCCGGTAATTCATTACCAGCTGCTAAGCTTTTGCCTTTACGAGCGGAAAAGTAGTTTAAAAGACTTTATGTTTGCTTCATTTCTCGCGAATATTCCATTCGTCATCTTTTATACGATATTCGGGGAGTATGTCGGAGAATTTGACTCATTTACAGGACTCTTTCTGATGATTGTATTTTTGTTGTTAGCCTATTTGTTGCGTGAGAAAATTACCTTCATTAAATGGCGTGAATTTTTTGATAGAACAACATAAGAAAAAGCGTCCGGAATATCTCGGACGCTTTTACATTTTATATCTCATCATCCTGGTCATGATTTGCCATGAATTCCTTAATTGGGCTTTTCCAGTCGATTTTGGCCACCGGATAGCTCTCACGGATTTTCCGTTCAATGAATTGGAAATCCTCTAGGACAAGCCCTTTCAAGGCCGACGTTTTTTTAGGCCAAATGAAAATGGAAACAACCTCAAAAGCAGACGGAGTTGTGCCTAAATACTTTTCACCCTCAAATAAAACACCCTTATATGTTAATAAGAAATTCTTGCGGACATTGTCTGGATCATCCAATAAGAAAAAGCGCTTCTGCTCATGAGCAAGCTCCAGCTTCCGTTTCGGATGGAATAAATATTTCACCGCGCTGTATATTAGAAAAATGAATAAAAGTAATAAAATAAGACGTAAAAGCAGGATCATGACTGCCCCTCCAATGCGAACTTTCCTTATTTACGGATGAGATTCCAAATAGTTTCAACAAATTTATAATTGATTTATACTTTTTTTAAGGCATGATTCTAACTTTAATGGAAGGGAAGCGCATGGAACAAAATCAACAGCCGAGTTTAACAGCGCTTTTTATTTAAAACCCGACCGAATTCCATCAATAGCTGAATAGATACGGAATTATGACAGGTTTGTTAGGAGAGAGAGAGTAAAGTTGTCAAAAAAGGACCGGAGTTGTGACAGGTTTGAAGGGAATGCAAGAAAAGCTGTCAAGAAAAGGCTGGAATTGTGACAGGTTGGAAGTGAACACAAGAAAAGCTGTCAAGAAAAGGCTGGAATTATGACAGGTTTGATGGGAACACGAGAAAAGCTGTCAAGAAAAGGCTGGAATTAAGACAGGTTGGAATGGAATACGAGAAAAGCTGTCAAGAAAAGGCTGGAATTAAGACAGGTTGGAATGGAATCCGAGAAAAGCTGTCAAGAAAAGGCTGGAATTATGACAGGTTTGATGGGAACACGAGAAAAGCTGTCAAGAAAAGGCTGGAATTAAGACAGGTTGGAATGGAATACGAGAAAAGCTGTCAAGAAAAGGCTGGAATTAAGACAGGTTGGAATGGAATACGAGAAAAGCTGTCAAGAAAAGGCTGGAATTAAGACAGGTTGGAATGGAATCCGAGAAAAGCTGTCAAGAAAAGGCTGGAATTATGACAGGTTTAAAGGGAATACAAGAAAAGCTGTCAAAATCCCCGGGGTATTAAGACAGCTTTTAAGAAAGACCACGGAGAGCTGTCAAAATCCGAAGCTGATTAAGCCTAAAATTACAGATGGAGCTGAAAAATGAATACTAATACCCTTTTTAAAATGCAAAAAGCACTTGATAGTCATATTGAATCTCAACATGGTCTCGGGAATGAAGATTTATTTGATCGAAAGGTCCTCGCGTTGCTTGTTGAAATCGGCGAGCTTGCTAATGAGACGAGGTGTTTCAAGTTTTGGAGTGTGAAGCCATCCTCCGAAAAAGATGTCATTCTCGAGGAGTTTGTGGATGGAGTCCATTTTATCCTGTCGCTGGGTATTGAATGTGGATATGAAGATCTTGAGTCGATCACCCAAAATAAAACCGACGAAATCGACATCAGCAATCAGTTCCTCGCAATATACGAGAGCGTGCAAAAATTCAGGAACAGCCGGAGCAAAGATGATTACGTTCATTTATTTGAAAGCTATATGGAGCTTGCGCTGCTGCTTGGAATGAATGACGATCAAATTGAACAGGCATATATTAAGAAAAATGAAGTAAATTATGATAGGCAGCGTAACGGTTATTAGGCAGAATTTTTTGTACAATACCCCGCATGTCTAGTATAATAGGTTTCGAAACTACATATTAAGGGAGTCGAAATAATGGCGAAATTAGATGAAACGTTAACAATGCTAAAAGATTTAACCGATGCCAAAGGCATTCCCGGCAACGAGCGTGAGCCAAGAGAAGTAATGAAGAAATACATAACTCCATTTGCTGATGAAGTATCGACTGACGGCCTTGGCAGCCTGGTTGCCAAGAAAGTTGGCAATGAGAATGGACCGAAGATCATGGTTGCCGGCCATCTTGATGAAGTAGGTTTCATGGTTACAAGCATCGATGACAAAGGATTCATCCGCTTCCAGACAGTTGGCGGCTGGTGGAGCCAGGTTATGCTTGCACAACGCGTGACAATCGTTACACGCAAAGGTGAAATCACTGGAGTAATCGGTTCTAAACCGCCTCACATCCTTCCTGCGGAAGCGCGCAAAAAGCCAGTTGATATTAAGGATATGTTCATTGATATCGGTGCTTCAAGCCGTGACGAAGCGAAGGAATGGGGAGTCACTCCTGGGGACATGGTTGTTCCTTACTTCGAATTCACTGTTATGAACAATGAGAAAATGCTTCTTGCCAAAGCATGGGATAACCGCATCGGCTGTGCAATTGCCATCGATGTGCTTAAGGGGCTTAAAGATGCAGAACATCCAAACGTTGTGTATGGCGTTGGAACAGTTCAGGAAGAAGTCGGCCTTCGCGGCGCTAAAACTTCTGCCCAGATGATTCAACCTGACATCGCTTTTGGCGTTGATGTAGGAATTGCCGGAGACACTCCAGGCGTTACCGAAAAAGAAGCCCTTAGCAAAATGGGTGATGGACCACAGATCATCATCTATGATGCATCAATGGTATCCCACAAGGGACTTCGTGACTTTGTGACAGACCTGGCTGATGAATTGAGCATTCCATACCAGTTCGATGCAGTAGCAGGCGGAGGAACAGACTCTGGAGCTATCCACCTGACACACCGCGGTGTACCAGCGTTGTCCATCACGATTGCGACACGCTACATCCATTCACACGCAGCAATGCTTCACCGTGACGACTACGAAAACGCTGTAAAGCTGATCGTAGAAGTCATCAAGCGTCTTGATAAAGAAACAGTTGAAAAGATTACTTTTGAATAAGATTTAGTATGTGGTTGTCCAGAAATCAGTAAAAACTGGTTTTCTGGACAATTTTTTTGTTTTTATTAAACGTTTTGTTTACCGCTTATTAGATAATCACTACGCTTTTGAACATAATCACTACAAAATCACCATTAATCACTCCGAAAACAGCCTTGATCACTACGAAATTAACCATTATCACCACGAAATCGAGCTTAATCACTACTTTATCCAATTGACGGAAAAAAAGGGGGCAAACCAGCACCAAAATAAAAGAACTCCTCAAAATGGAGGAGTTCTTCCAAATTTATTGCATCCCTTTCAATCCATCTTCCAATGCGTTCAGCATTTCCTGCTTTTCGTCCTCAGAGGCGTTCTGCCAGATCACTTCAAACAAAACTCCAAGTCCTGGAAGCATTTTTTCCTCGCCGTTTTGGATTGCGTCGACGATCGTATCTTTAAGCTCGTCCTGTGAATTTCCTGCTACATTTGTAATAACTGCATTCCTAAGGTTTAAGTTCATCCTCTGCTCAAACTCCTTTCAAATTACCAAGATGGTTATAGGATGAACAATTTTGGTTTTATTATGTATCAGTTTTGAGCTATAATAGTAAAATTGAACAAGCCATAACAAAGGAGAGCCAGAGTTGAAGTACATTCAATCTGATAAAAATCCGCAAGTGAAGCAGTGGAAGAAATTATTGACGCGCAAGGAACGCGACAAATCAGGTATGTTCCTTGTCGAGGGCTTCCATTTAGTTGAAGAAGCACTCACGAAAAAAGAAGATGTAGAAGAAATCATTTTAAGCGAAAAAACCGAATTGCCGCCTGGTCTGGATTACGGTGAGATTCCTGTTACGGTTGTAACGGATGAAATCAGCAAGCAGCTTGCTGATACGGAGACAACTCAGGGCGTATTTGCCGTATGCCGGCAGTCCAAGCAGACTCAAACAAATGGAAAAACCTTTTTGTTGATTGATTCTGTCCAGGACCCGGGTAACCTTGGCACGATGATTCGGACAGCTGATGCTGCCGGGATTGATGCTGTCATTGTTGGGAAGGGCAGTGTCGACATGTATAATCCTAAGGTTTTGCGCTCTGCGCAGGGAAGCCACTTCCATATGCCAGTTTTAAGTGGCGACCTTTCCGAGTGGGTCACTAAACTTCAAGTTGAGAACATCCCGGTTTATGGAACTGCTCTGGAAAATGGAGTCGTTTTTACAGAGGCTGAAAAAGGGGAAGCCTTCGCCCTGCTCGTAGGAAATGAAGGAAGCGGTGTAAATAAAGAGCTTCTGGCAAAAACAACACAAAATCTCTATATCCCGATTTACGGCAAAAGCGAATCACTGAATGTCGCTGTCGCTGCAGGTATTTTGCTATATTATTTAAAAACAGCAAAATAGGCGCTAAAACCATTTGATACTGCGCCAAGATTATAATATAATAAACAGCAAAAATAATATTTCAAAAATGATGACGGAGAAAAGTAGCTTGAAGATGGCCATCCAGGGAGAAAATGCCGGTGACTGGGAGCATTTTTATGGAACAGACAAGCGAAGTTCACCTCCTGAGTTGGCATCGGGACCGCTTTTATAAGCGTAAAGATGCATCGGCGCAAAGCCGTTATCTCAATGAAGCGAACACGCAATACATAACTGTATTGCCTGTTAAAAAGGGTGGTACCGCGATAACCAAGACCTCGTCCCTTTATCAGGGATGAGGTCTTTTTGTGTTCAAAAAAGAAGAATATGAAGGAGGATTTACCAATGCAGGAACGTTTAAAAGAACTGCAGGCTGAGGCACTTGAAAAAGTCGCCGCAGCAGCTGACCTTAAAGAATTGAATGATGTTCGTGTTTCCTATCTTGGGAAAAAAGGTCCAATCACAGAAGTTTTAAAAGGAATGGGTAAGTTATCAGCTGAAGAAAGACCAAAAATGGGTGCCCTGGCAAATGAAGTCCGCGATGCTATTTCCGGCCAGATTGAGGAAAAGCAGAAGGAACTTGAGGAAGCAGCGGTCCAAAAACAATTGGCAGCTGAGCAAATCGACGTGACTCTTCCTGGAAGGCCTGTTAGAACTGGCAGTCATCATCCGCTTACGAGCATCATCGAAGAAATCGAGGATCTTTTCATCGGCATGGGCTACACAGTAGAGGAAGGCCCGGAAGTCGAGAAAGACTACTATAACTTTGAAGCATTGAACCTTCCGAAGGGACATCCGGCACGCGATATGCAGGATTCATTCTACATCACAGAAGAAACATTGATGCGTACACACACATCTCCTGTCCAGGCAAGGACGATGGAAAAACACCAGGGCAAGGGTCCTGTTAGAATCATCTGTCCGGGAAAGGTGTATCGCCGTGATAATGACGATGCGACTCACTCCCACCAGTTCATGCAGATTGAAGGGCTTGTCGTCGATGAGAATGTAAGAATGAGCGACCTGAAGGGAACACTTGAAGTTTTTGCAAAGAAAATGTTCGGCGAAGACCGTGAAATCCGTCTGCGTCCTAGCTTCTTCCCTTTCACTGAGCCATCAGTCGAAATGGATATTTCTTGTAAAATCTGCGGCGGATCAGGCTGCAGCGTATGTAAGGGAACAGGTTGGATTGAAATCCTTGGTGCAGGGATGGTCCACCCGAATGTTCTTGAAATGGCAGGCTATGATTCGAAGAAATACACTGGTTTTGCATTCGGAATGGGCCCTGAGCGTATCGCGATGCTCAAGTATGGAGTCGATGACATCCGTCATTTCTATACAAACGATGTCCGTTTCTTGAAGCAATTTTCAGTTGAAGAATAAGGATTAGGAGGGTAAAACCATGTTGGTATCATATAAATGGCTGCAGGAATATATCGATTTGGATGGCGTATCTGCTGAAGAGCTTGCCGAAAAAATCACCAAAAGCGGCATCGAGGTAGAAGGCGTAGAAAAATTAAATGAAGGTTTGAAGGGCGTAGTTGTCGGCCATGTCCTTGAGTGCGAAAAGCATCCGAATGCAGAAAAACTGAACAAAACACTAGTTGATCTTGGCAATGGTGAACAGGTTCAAATCATCTGTGGCGCGCCTAATGTCGGCAAAGGCCAAAAGGTTGCCGTTGCGACAGTTGGAGCAGTTCTTCCAGGGAACTTCAAGATTAAGAAAGCAAAGCTTCGCGGTGAAGAATCCCACGGGATGATTTGCTCGCTGCAGGAGCTTGGAATCGAAGGGAAGCTTGCACCAAAGGAATATGCTGAGGGAATTTACAATTTCACTCCGGACACAGAAATCGGCCAGGACGCTTTAGAAGCTTTAAACAGGGATGACGAGATCCTTGAGCTTGGCTTGACGCCAAACCGTGCAGATGCAATGAGCATGCTTGGTGTCGCTTACGAGGTTGGAGCGATTCTTGGCAAGGACATCAAACTGCCGAATCCACAGCCTGAAACATCTTCAGAGCAAGCCAGTGATTATATCAACGTAACAGTTGAGGCAAAAGAAGATAACCCTCTATACGTTGCAAAGGTAATCAAGAATGTAAAAGTCGGTCCATCACCAGTTTGGCTGCAAACAAGATTGATGGCTGCAGGCATCCGCCCTCACAATAACGTAGTTGATATCACGAACTTTATCTTATTGGAGTACGGCCAGCCGCTTCACGCATTCGATTACGATAAACTTGGCTCAAAAGAAATCCTTGTCCGCCGCGCGAAGGATGGCGAAGTGATTGAAACGCTTGATGATGTGAAACGCACATTGACTCCTGATCACCTAGTCATCACAAACGGAACAGAACCGGTTGCGCTTGCAGGTGTAATGGGCGGAGCGAATTCAGAGGTTGGCAGCGATACAACAACAGTCCTGCTGGAGTCAGCTTATTTTACAGGTGGAGTTATCCGCAAGGCTTCGAAGGACCATGGATTGCGCAGTGAAGCTAGCTCACGTTATGAAAAAGGTGTCGACCCTGAAAGAGTTCGCCCTGCTGCAGAACGTGCGGCTGAATTGATGATTGAGCTTGCCGGTGGAGAAGTTCTTGGCGGTGAAGCGGAAGCTGATGCTTTGGATGTTAAGCCAGCTGTTGTTTCAACTACACTCGGAAAAATCAATAAAGTTCTGGGAACAGACCTTGAAATGAATCAGGTTGAGGACATTTTTGCCCGCCTGAAGTTCGAAACAGCTGTTGATAATGACACAATCACAGTAACAGTACCTACTCGCCGTGGGGACATCACAATTGAAGAAGATTTGATTGAAGAAGTCGGCCGTCTTTATGGCTATGACAACCTGCCAACAACTCTACCTGTAGGAGAGTCAACACCAGGACACCTTTCTGACTACCAGAAAAAGCGACGTATTGTCCGCCGTTACATGGAAGGCGCAGGTCTTTACCAGGCAGTCACGTATTCCCTTACAAGCGCAGAGAAAGCAACACAGTACGCATTGGATAAACGTGAGCCTGTTGAACTGGCAATGCCAATGAGCGAAGACCGCAGCCTTTTGCGCTTAAGCATCGTGCCTCAGCTGCTTGAAGTATTGAAATACAATATCGCTCGCCAGACCGAGAGTTTCGCTGTTTATGAAACTGGGGCAGTCTTCCTGAAAAACAGCAATGAAGACCTTCCTGAAGAACGCGAACACCTTGCCGCAGCCATTACTGGCCTATGGGAAAGCCATCCTTGGCAGGGTGAGAAGAAGCCTGTTGACTTCTTCGTTCTTAAAGGTATCGTTGAAGGATTATTTGCAAAGCGGGGACTTGAAAGCCAGTTAGGTTTCGTGAAGGCTGAGCTTGATGGTTTGCACCCTGGACGTACGGCTGAAATTTTGCTGAATGGCAATGTCATCGGCTTCATCGGCCAGGTTCACCCAACTATGCAAAAATCACTCGACCTGAAAGAAACTTATGCTTTCGAGTTATCGCTAAAAGCATTATTGGAAGCAGAAACAGCACCTCTTCAGTACACAGCAATCCCGCGCTTCCCGTCCATCACAAGGGATATTGCCCTTGTTGTTGACAAAGCAACTGCTGCCGGCGACCTGGAGAAGATCATCACGGAAACTGGTGGATCATTATTAAAAGAAGTAAATGTTTTTGACCTTTACGAAGGTGAAAAAATGGAGGAAGGCAAGAAATCCCTTGCGTTCTCACTGAAATACTTCGATCCAGAAAAAACACTTACAGACGAAGACATTTCAAAAGCACACAATAAAGTCCTTGCAGCTCTTGAAGAGAAAGCTGGAGCGGTATTAAGAGGATAAATTTTAAAAAGGCAGCCCGCAGGCTGCCTTTTTCATGTGAATTTCGCTAAAAATGTGAAGACCTGTGAGAAAACCGAGCGAATTATTGTGCATACGCCGTGAAATCAAGAAGGAATCCGGCAGAAATAGCGTTGACACGTGGCAAATCCGATGAATTCCGCGATAATGGCGGACATTCCCGCGAAATTCTCTGAGAATCCCGCGAAAAACACATATAATTCCGCGAAAAGTTGCTACAATTCCGCGAACTGGAAAAAACAGCTCGTTTTTTCCAGGAAAATCGCCCTAAACCCTCGCGATCTTCTTCGCTTTTTCAGTATTGGCAAAATGCAGCTTAACGAATTCTGGCAATACATCTATACCTTTATCGAGGATCAGCCTTGCAGCCGCTTTATCAACAGCCGCACCAGCACCTTTTGGAATCGTGAATCCTGCTCGTTTGCTGAGGTTCTCGATATGGCGGACAAAGGCGTACCGCGCAATCATCGACGCTGCAGCCACTCCCAGGTGAATTCCTTCTGCTTTTGTGCTGAACAGAACGTTTTCCCTGATAATCTTCTTTTGACCTTTCAAATGGGCGTAATAAATCTGCTCTTTTGCAAATTCATCGATCAAAATAGCTTCAGGTTTTTCAGGTGCGATTTTTTCAAGAACATGATGGATCGCCTGGTTATGCAGCAGAGCTTTCAGCTTTCCCTGCGACATGCCTTTCATTTGCATTTGGTTGTACTTTTCATTATGCAGTGTCAGCAGGCTGTGCGGCAAAAAGGTTACGAGCTGCTTGGCGATTTCGATGATTTTATCATCCTTGAGATTCTTTGAATCCTGGACACCGAGCTCCTTCAATACGGGTATATCCTGCCGCCTGACATAGGCTGCGACGACTGTGATCGGGCCGAAATAGTCGCCAGTTCCCACTTCATCAGAACCGATGATGGAAATCTCGCCAATATTCTTTGGCAGATGGGAGCCAGGAGTTGGTGCAGCCGCTTTTTTAGCAGATGGCATCAGTGCCGTTCCCCACCTGGCTGCCTCGGCCTCCCCATCTTTTCCCTGGAACAATACTTTTCCTGATTTATAAGCAGTGATTGCACAGGAAGGTGTTTTGGCGGCAAAAACGCTGCCAGGCGGAAGCTTATCAATAAGAAACTTACTGTAATACTCTTTCATCTTTTTGACTTCTTCCGGACTTTTCTGAAGGACACTATTTCCCATTGCTCTACACTCCCTGTTTTACATTTTCACAGTTAGACATTTTCTTCCAAAAATCATACAGATCTGACAGGCAAATACTTCCCAGCCTTTTACGTTCATGTTATAGTATAAAATAGGATTCTTATGAATGGGGGCATAAATGTTGTCAGACACAAAAAAAAATAAGTCGACTGTCGATATATACGGACAGCAATATACGATCGTCGGCACAGAAAGCACCAGCCATATCCGGCTCATTGCCTCGATGGTAGACGATAAAATGCGTGAGATCGGCTCAGCGAATCCTTCACTTGATACTAGTAAATTAGCTGTATTAACTGCTGTGAATGCCGTTAATGATTACATAAAAATGAAAGATCGTGTTGAATCGCTCGAAGCGGAAATTAAAAGGTTAAAGGACTGAAAAATGCATGCTTGATCTTGCTGTATTAGCTATTTTGCTTATTGGCTTCATTGTAGGATTGAAGAGGGGGTTCATCCTGCAAACCATTCATTTGGCTGGATTCATCGCAGCCTTCATCGTTGCGTACATATATTATGACCAGTTGGCGCCAAAGCTGACTCTATGGATTCCATATCCGAATCTTGGCAGCAATGCGACGTTGAATCTTCTATTTGAGAATGCCAATTTAGAAGATGCATATTATCGGGCGATTGCATTTGCAGCTATCTTCTTCGCAGTAAAAATCCTGCTTCAAATCATCGGTTCGATGCTCGATTTTGTAGCTCACCTTCCAATCCTGAAGCAGTTGAACGTTTGGGCAGGAGGGTTCCTTGGCTTTGTTGAAGTTTACCTGCTTTTATTTATTGTTCTCTACATTGCTGCTTTACTGCCAATCCAGGCGATCCAGGGACCACTGAACGATTCAATTCTAGCCGAAAATATCATAAAAAATACCCCAGTATTTTCCCAGCAAATTAAACAACTTTGGATTGAATACGTGGCTGCATAACTTCTCTGTTGCGGAGAAGTTTTTTCTTTTTTTAACGATATCTCATGATTCTATCGAGTGTAAGGCTGGAAAAGCAGCAACACTCAAAACTATAAACACAGCACTTATTCAGGCTGTTTATAACTCATCATCATAATATTTTTTCATTTAATTTCACAGTGGGACTTGTTTTCTATAAAATAGAAGACAATGACTACGTCCGGCTAAGACGGTCGAGAATTTTAAAGGCAGGTGGACATCATGTCTGTTAATAAAAAAGATATCGTACAATTACTTGAAACGATCGCTATATATATGGAATTAAAAGGTGAAAATCCATTCAAGGTCTCTGCGTTCCGAAAGGCTGCAGCGGCTCTTGAGGGAGATGAGCGCAGCATGTCAGAAATGGGCGAGTTGACTGAACTCAAAGGAATCGGCAAAGGCACAGCCGGAGTCATCCAGGAATTCATGGAGACAGGGCAATCAACTGAGCTGAAAGAATTGCAGGAAGAAGTACCGAGCGGGCTGATCCCACTCTTGCAGCTGCCGGGAATGGGCGGGAAAAAGATTGCCAAGCTTTACAAGGAGCTGGGAGTAGAAAGTATCCACGACCTGGAGGAAGCTGCGAAGTCAGGGAAAATTCGTGATCTTGCAGGCTTTGGCAAAAAGAGCGAAGAAAAGATTCTTGCGGCAATTGAAAACTTTGGCACAAGGCCAGATAGACTGCCGCTAGCATACATGCTCCCGGTTGCAGAATTAATTGAATCATATCTTCAAAAGATAGAGGAAATCGAACAATTTTCAAAAGCAGGAAGCTTGCGCAGGATGAGAGAGACGATCAAGGATCTGGATTTTATCATTGCTTCAAAAAATCCGGCGGCGGTGAAGGACGAGCTGGTCAAACTGCCGAACATAAAAGAAATAATTGCAGCAGGAGATACGAAGGTTTCTGTCACACTTGGTCTCGATTATGATGTGAACGTGGACTTCCGCCTTGTTGATCCTGAAGAATTTGCAACTGCGCTCCATCACTTCACTGGTTCAAAAGACCATAATGTAAGAATGCGGCAGCTCGCGAAGGAAAAAGGAGAAAAGATCAGCGAATACGGTGTAGAGAATGTAGAAACAGGTGAAGTCACCACATTCAAATCGGAAGAAGAATTTTATCAGTATTTCGGCCTTCCTTTCATTCCGCCTGAGTTAAGGGAAGACGGCTCTGAAGTCGAATTATATAAAGAAGACTTGAAACTCATCACTCTGGAAGCCATTAAAGGCGATCTTCATATGCATTCAACGTGGAGCGATGGCGGCCATTCAATCGAGGAGATGGCAAGGGAATGTATCGCGAGAGGCTATAAATACATGGCGATCACAGACCATTCCCAGTATTTGAAGGTAGCGAACGGTCTGACGCCGGAACGCCTGCGGAAGCAAATGGAAGAAGTGAAGGAACTGAACAAGAAATTCGATGATTTCACGATTTTGACAGGAATTGAAATGGATATTTTACCGGATGGTACATTGGATTTTGACGATGATTTTCTTGCAGACCTCGACTTGGTCATTGCATCGATCCATTCTTCTTTCTCCCAGCCAACCGAAAAAATCATGAATCGTTTGAAGACTGCTCTGGTAAATGCTCATGTTGATATCATCGCACATCCAACTGGCAGGCTGATCGGCCGTCGTGAGGGATATTCAGTTGATATCGATATGCTGATCGAGCTGGCCAAAGAAACGAATACAGCTCTTGAATTGAACGCCAATCCCAACAGACTTGATCTGGCATCAGAATATTTAAGGAAAGCACAGGATAAAGGCGTTAAGCTTGTCATCAATACAGACGCGCATAAAGTGGATACGCTAGAGCATATGGATATAGGCGTAACAGCCGCCAGACAAGGCTGGATCAAGGAATCATCCGTCCTGAATGCTATGGATTTGAACGGATTGCTAGATTTCCTGCATGGCCGTAATTAATAAAGGGTCTTTTTAAAAAAGATGATAAAGAATTCTCTTGGAGAAATGTCTAGCTCCAGCGCCTAGCCCCTCGAGTCGCTTCGGTTCGCCCAATGAAGTCAAAGAACGACTTCACTGATCGGCTCTCCAGCGCTTGTCGGGGCTGATCAAGGCGCTTCCGCTTTTCTAGAGAAGGAGGAAATTTTTGTGCAGCAGCGAGTTTTGAAAACACTTGAATTTGATAAAATCAGGAACCAGTTGATTGAACACGCATCATCTTCATTAGGACGGGAAAAAGCAATTGCGTTGATGCCTTCCGTTGATTTTTCGGAAGTATCCCGTTTACAGGAAGAGACAGATGAAGCAGCCAAGGTTCTAAGACTTAAAGGAAATGTACCATTAGGCGGTATTCATGATATAAGGCCGCATGTAAAAAGGGCGCAAATCGGCGGCATGCTCAGTCCAAGTGAACTAGTTCAGGTGGCAAGCACTGTCCATGCCAGCAGACAGATGAAGCGATTTGTCGATGATTTGCAGGAAGTTACCGAGGTTCCTATCTTACTGAGCTATACAGAGGGAATCATCGTCCTTGCGAATTTGGAAGAATCGATCAGAAACGCGATCGATGAAGGCGGCGAGGTTCTTGATGGTGCAAGTGAAGCACTAAGGTCACTTCGACAGCAGATGCGCACGCGAGAAGCAAGAGTACGTGAAAAATTGGAAAGCATGATTCGCTCATCCAACGCCTCAAAAATGCTCTCGGATGCCATCATCACCATCAGGAACGATCGATTTGTCATTCCTGTAAAACAGGAATATCGCTCGCATTATGGCGGGATCATCCATGATCAAAGTTCTTCCGGGCAGACTCTGTTCATTGAGCCGCAATCTGTTGTCCAGTTGAATAATGAACTTCAGAGCATCCGGGTAAAAGAGCAGCAGGAAATCGAAAGAATCCTTTCAGAGCTTTCAGCACTTACCGCCGACCATCATGATGAGCTATTGCAAATCGTCAGCATTATGGGCGAGCTTGATTTCATGTTTGCGAAGGCGCGATATGGAAGTAAAATCAAGGGGTCAAAACCGATTGTCAATGATGAGGGCCGGATCAATCTTTTCCAGGCAAGACACCCGCTGATCCCGATAGATGAAGTTGTTCCTAACAGTGTCACTTTAGGGAGTGATTATACGACGATTGTCATCACGGGGCCGAATACCGGGGGTAAAACCGTTACTTTGAAGACAGTCGGACTTTGTACGCTTATGGCCCAGGCAGGATTGCAGATTCCCGCACTTGACGGATCAGAAGTGGCTGTTTTTGGATCAGTTTATGCCGATATTGGTGACGAACAGTCGATCGAGCAAAGTTTGAGTACTTTTTCATCCCATATGGTCAATATCGTGGAAATCCTTGAAAAGGTTGACCACAATAGCCTTGTGCTATTTGATGAGCTTGGTGCCGGCACTGATCCTCAGGAAGGAGCAGCACTGGCAATCTCAATACTGGACGAAGTGTATCAGCTTGGAGCAAGAGTGATTGCGACAACCCACTATCCAGAGCTAAAGGCCTATGGATACAATCGGGAAGGCGTCACTAATGCCAGCGTAGAATTCGACGTGGAAACATTGAGCCCGACTTACAAACTATTGATTGGCGTACCAGGCCGAAGCAATGCCTTTGAAATTTCCAAGAGGTTAGGATTGAAAGAATCTGTCATTACTACAGCAAGATCCTATATCAGCGCGGACAGCAATGAGGTCGAAAACATGATTGCTTCCCTTGAGTCCAGCCGTAAGCAAGCGGAGAGAGACCGTGAAGAAGCACACCAGCTGATGAAAGATGCAGAACACCTGCATAAGGATTTGCAAAAGCAGATGGCAGAGTATTATCAGAAAAAAGAAGATCTGGCCGAAAAGGCAAAAGGAAAAGCTGCTTCAATCTTGGAAAAAGCAAAAGAAGAGGCGGAAGAAATCATCCGTGACCTTCGGAAGCTGCGTCTTGATAAAGGTGCCGAGATCAAAGAGCATGAATTGATCGACGCCAAAAGGCGCCTGAGCGAGGCGACACCTGAGCTCAACCAGGTGAAAAAAGGCGGAGGAAAAGCGAACCCTGCTAAACATGAGTTCAAGCCAGGGGATGAGGTCAAGGTTCTGACCTTTGATCAAAAAGGACATCTTGTTGAACGCGTTAGTGCTAAAGAATGGCAAGTACAGATTGGCATTCTCAAGATGAAAGTGAAAGAAACGGATATGGAATATATTAACTCTCCTAAGCCGGTAGAAACAAAACCATTAGCCATAGTGAAAGGCAAGGACTTCCACGTTGGACTGGAGCTTGACCTCAGGGGAGAGCGTTATGAAGATGCCCTCATGAGAGTAGAAAAATATATTGATGATGCCTTGCTTGCCGGCTACCCAAGAGTCAATATCATTCACGGAAAAGGAACCGGGGCATTGAGGCAGGGAGTCCAGGAATACCTCCGCAACCACCGGTCAGTCAAGAAAATAAGATTCGGAGATGCAGGTGAAGGCGGAACAGGCGTGACTGTAGTAGAATTCAAGTAGTAACGCATGCAAAATAATGCAATCCCCGTCACAACACTTTATAATAGGCAGTGGGGTAAAATCTTTTCAGGGAGAATGGATATGGATCATTTTTGGGAAAATGAATATATAGTTACAGCTGGTTATTATAGTGTATCGATTCTCTGCATCGTCGTATTTCTGGCTGTTTTTGAACTGGTGACAAAATACCGCAACTGGGAAGAAATCAAAAAAGGGAATATTTCCGTTGCGATGGCCACCGGCGGGAAAATCTTCGGTGTAGCCAATATATTCCGCTATTCCATCAATCAGCATGATTCGCTGCTCACGATGATCAGCTGGGGAGTTTTCGGTTTCGTCTTGCTTTTGATTGGGTACTTTATTTTTGAATTCCTGACACCCAAGTTCAATATCGATAAAGAAATAGAAAACGACAACCGCGCAGTCGGCCTGATATCCATGGTCATTTCTATCGGCCTGTCTTATATCATCGGAGCAGGAATTTAACAGGGGGATCTAAAAGATTGGAAAAACTGGCTAAAATATTGCTGATTCTATGTGGAGTATTCCTGTTAGTCGGCATTGTCTATATGATGTTTTTTGCATAATCGTTAAAGCCGCCTACTTGGCGGTTTTTTATTTTGCCCTGTTAAAGCCCCATTTTACCTCCAATCAAAATCAAATTGTAGAAAACTCAATTTTTATTTTTTATGCATTTTAGAAGAAATAGAAAGGTTAGATTCAGATAAAGTAGGGAGTTTGTCCCTATAAACCTCCAAAAAACTATTCTAATTGTCATAAAAAGACCATTATATTATAATGGGAGATAGAATTTTCAAAAAATTTTAAATAAGGAGGCAACAAGATGGAAGTAGAAAAGCCATGGCTGTCGCAATACCCTCCGGAAATTCCTGCTCATTTGGATCTTCAACAAGCAACGGTGCAGGACTATTTGAAGCAGACTGCTGAGAAATACCCAGATAAGGTGGGAATCCACTTTATGGGGAAAGAGTTGACGTATAAGCAAGTCTACAACTATGCGAAAAAACTGGCTGCCTATTTGCAAGACCTGGGAATTGAAAAAGGGGACAGGGTTGCGATCATGCTGCCGAACACTCCTCAGTCTATCATCAGTTACTATGCAATCCTGATGGCGGGGGGAATTGTCGTCCAAACCAACCCTCTGTATATGGAACGGGAGCTAGAATACCAGATGAAGGACTCTGGTGCGAAGGCAATCATCACACTCGACATTTTATTCCCAAGGGTCTCCAAGGTCATTGCAAACACGGATTTAGAGAATGTAATTGTAACCGCTATCAAGGACTATCTTCCTTTCCCTAAAAATCTTGTCTATCCATTCATCCAGAAAAAACAGTATGGCATCATCGTAAATGTGAAGCATGAAGGACAGAATCATCTTTTCACTGAAATTATGAAACAGCCTGCCGGTAAAATTAAAGAATACGATTATGATTTTGAAGAAGACTTGGCTTTATTACAATATACTGGCGGAACAACAGGATTTCCGAAAGGGGTTATGCTGACTCATAAAAACCTGATTGCGAATGCGGCGATGAGCAATGCCTGGCTGTATAAATGCAAAGAGGGCGAAGAAACAGTCCTGGGAATCCTGCCGTTTTTCCATGTGTACGGTATGACAGCCGTCCTGATTCTATCGGTGATGCAAGGGTCGAAAATGGTCCTATTGCCGAAGTTCGATCCTGAAACTACATTAAAGACAATTCAGAAGCAGAAGCCTACACTGTTTCCGGGAGCACCTACCATCTATATCGGTCTGCTGAATCATCCCGACCTGAAAAAATATGACCTATCGTCAATTGATTCCTGTATTAGCGGTTCAGCTCCACTGCCGGTCGAGGTACAGGAGAAATTCGAACAGATCACTGGAGGGAAGCTTGTTGAAGGGTATGGTCTAACTGAATCATCCCCAGTCACTCATGCGAATTTCCTTTGGGATAAAAAACGTGTGAAAGGGAGCATTGGTGTACCTTGGCCAGATACTGATTCTGTTGTCCTATCAATGGAAACCGGTGAACCGCTGCCTCCTGGAGAAGTTGGAGAAATAGCAGTCAAAGGGCCACAGGTAATGAAGGGATATTGGAACAGGCCCGAAGAAACAGAGCAAACACTTAAAGATGGCTGGCTGCTGACTGGCGACCTTGGATATATGGACGAGGAAGGATATTTCTACATTGTCGATCGGAAGAAGGACATGATCATTGCCGGAGGATTTAATATTTATCCGCGTGAAATAGAAGAAGTTCTTTATGAGCATCCAGCTGTTCAGGAAGTAGTGGCAGCAGGAATACCGGATCCTTATCGAGGTGAAACGGTAAAAGTATATATCGTTCTTAAAGAGGGTGCCCAAGCGACAGAAGAAGAACTGAATGAATATTGCCGCAAACATCTTGCTGCATATAAGGTGCCGAGACTATTTGAATTCAGGAAAGAACTTCCTAAAACCGCGGTAGGTAAAATTCTCAGAAGAGCATTAGTTGATGAAGAAAAAGCAAAGAATCAGGAAGACCAGCAGAAGCGCGCTTAACTTAGAAGCCGGCTCTCAATATCGGCTCTTTCTTTTTGATAAAGAAGGGTTGTCCAAATGAAACACATTTCCTTGACAGAAATGTGAGTGAATACTATTATAAAAATATGAATGATGATTCATTCAGTGAAAGTATTGCAGACAAAAATTCGTAAACGGGAGTGTGCCACTGTAGCATTTAATGCTTGTGCTTTTCCTGGAGCGGGAGTGAAAGAAATGAAGAAAAACAAGCCGAAATATATGCAAATAATTGACGCAGCAGTGGTCATTATCGCAGAAAACGGCTACCACCAGGCGCAGGTGTCTAAAATAGCAAAGCAGGCTGGAGTGGCTGATGGGACCATTTATTTGTATTTCAAGAATAAGGAAGACATACTGATTTCTCTGTTCCAGGAGAAAATGGGTTACTTCGTGGGAAGTATTGAAGAAAAAATTGCAGGAAAACAAACAGCAACAGAGAAATTATATATGTTGGTCGAAACGCATTTCAAGATTCTTTCAGATGACCGGCATCTTGCAATTGTAACCCAGCTGGAGCTAAGGCAGTCAAATAAGGATCTCCGGCATAAAATCAACGAGGTGCTTAAGGGCTACTTAATGCTGATCGACAAAATCATTTTGGAAGGCATAGAGAATGGAGAGTTTTCAAGCTCCCTGGATTTGCGTCTTGCAAGGCAGATGATTTTTGGTACAGTAGATGAAACTGCGACTTCATGGGTCATGAATGAACAGAAATACAATCTTACTGACCTGGCTAAAGCGGTACACCAGCTGCTGATCAACGGCTGCGGATACCATGGTGCCAAACCGGTCCTTTAATCTGGCCTTTCCAGTATTCTGGCTGCTTGATCTGCAAGGATATAGGAAAAGGCGCTTAAAAGGCATATTTCGCTAAAAGGTGTTATATTTGAATGCGAAATATGCCTTCATGTAAAAGGAGGGGAAAATGTGGAGTATCTCAAATGGTCTTCGGAGGACAGGATCGCAACAATCACGATTGCTCGTCCGCCGGCAAATGCCCTTGCATCCGGGCTGCTGAAAGAGATTTCAGGAGTATTGGATGAAATCGAAGGGAATGAAGAAATCAGGGTTGTTTTAATTCATGGTGAAGGAAGGTTCTTCTCAGCAGGAGCAGATATCAAGGAATTCACTACGATCAAAACAGGCGAAGATTTTGCTCAGCTTGCTGAGTACGGTCAGGACTTGTTCGAACGCATGGAGCATTTTCCAAAGCCTATTATCGCTGCCATCCATGGCGCGGCATTGGGCGGAGGACTTGAACTTGCGATGGCGTGCCACTTCCGCCTTGTAGCTGAAAACGCGAAATTGGGATTGCCAGAGCTGCAGCTTGGACTGATTCCAGGATTTGCAGGCAGCCAGCGTCTTCCGCGTTTTGTGGGTGTTGCTAGAGCGGCAGAGATGCTGTTTACGAGCGACCCAATCACAGGTGTGGAAGCAGTCCAATATGGATTGGCCAACCACGCTTATCCTGAAGAGCAGTTGCTTGAAAACGCATACAAGCTTGCTGGAAAAATTGCGAAAAAGAGTCCAGTTTCCATTGGTGCGGCTATTAAACTCTTGAACTATTCCAAGCACGAATCTTTCTACAAAGGAGTTAAGGAAGAAGCCAAGCTTTTCGGCGATGTCTTCCTGTCAGAGGATGGGCAGGAGGGAATCAAGGCATTCCTGGAAAAAAGGTCACCGGATTTTAAAGGCAGATAAGCAAACCTTTTAGCATCAAATTTTTTTATCATAAATTTTTCTAATCTTTAGAACAGCTAAAATGTTTGAATACTTAGGAGGGGAACAAATGAATATCTACGTTCTAATGAAAAGGACATTCGATACAGAAGAAAAAATCACGATCGCAAACGGCAAGATCAATGAAGATGGCGCTGAATTCATCATAAATCCTTATGATGAATATGCGATTGAGGAAGCAATCCAGGTGAGGGACGCTCAGGGCGGCGAAATTACTGTTGTCTCTGTTGGCAATGAAGAAACAGAAAAGCAACTGCGCACTGCTTTGGCTATGGGAGCAGACAAAGCTGTATTGATCAATATCGAGGATGACGTTGAAGATGGCGACCAGTTCACAACTGCGAAAATCCTTGCTGAATACCTGAAGGATAAGGAAGCTGACCTGATTCTTGGCGGAAATGTCGCAATCGATGGCGGATCAGGCCAGGTAGGACCTCGCGTTGCCGAACAGCTTGGAATGCCTTATGTAACAACGATTACTAAACTAGAAATCAATGGAACGACTGCTACTATTACTAGAGACGTAGAAGGGGATTCAGAAGTCATTGAGACAAGCCTTCCTGTTCTTGTAACTGCACAGCAAGGTCTGAATGAGCCTCGCTATCCATCTCTTCCAGGAATCATGAAAGCAAAGAAAAAGCCTCTTGATGAGCTTGAACTTGATGATCTTGATCTGGATGAGGACGATGTAGAAGCTAAGACAAAGACAATTGAAATTTATCTTCCTCCGCAAAAAGAGGCAGGAAAAGTCCTTCAAGGCGAACTAGCCGATCAGGTTAAGGAACTTGTCAACCTGCTTCATACTGAAGCAAAAGTCGTTTAAGACATATAGGAAGAATAAATACGCAGGAGGTAAATCAAATGGCGAGAAAAGTATTAGTATTGGGAGAAGCACGTGACGGACAACTTAGAAACGTTTCTTTCGAAGCGATTGCAGCTGCAAAAACAGTTGCTGAGGGCGGAGAAGTAGTAGGAGTATTGATCGGAGAGTCTGTAAATTCATTAGGACACGACCTATACCAGTATGGTGCTGACAAAGTTGTAGCAGTAGAAGATGCCAAGCTTTCACAATATACACCAGATGGGTATTCACAGGCTTTGATGGCTGTTATTGAAAAGGAAAATCCTAAAGGTATCATTTTTGGACATACATCACTTGGAAAAGACCTTGCTCCTAAAATCGCAAGCAAATTAGGTTCAGGCCTGATTTCTGATGCTGTAGCGGTTGAGGAAGCAGGCGGAAATCTTGTTTTCACTCGTCCAATCTATTCTGGTAAAGCCTTCGAAAAGAAGATTGTTACCGATGGACTAGTGTTTGCAACAATCCGTCCAAACAACATCGCTCCACTTGAAAAGGATGCAGGGAAATCCGGAGAGGTTTCTACTGTTTCTGCAGAAATCAAAGACCTGAGAACAATCATCAAGGATGTTGTCCGTAAGGCAACTGAAGGTGTAGACCTTTCTGAAGCCAAAGTTGTTGTTGCAGGCGGACGCGGAGTAAAGAGTGAAGAAGGCTTTGAGCCGCTTAAGGAACTTGCTGACGTTCTAGGTGGAGCTGTAGGAGCTTCACGTGGCGCATGTGACGCTGACTACTGTGACTACTCATTGCAAATCGGCCAGACAGGTAAAGTCGTAACTCCAGACTTATATATCGCTGCCGGTATTTCCGGAGCAATCCAGCACCTTGCAGGTATGTCCAACTCCAAGGTCATCGTAGCGATTAACAAAGATCCAGAAGCGAATATCTTTAAAGTCGCAGACTACGGTATCGTGGGCGATCTATTTGAAGTTATTCCAATGCTTACGGAAGAATTCAAGAAGCTTAAAGTCAACGCTTAATTATATACTTGAGTTTTAAAAAAACAGACGATACTCTCGTCTGTTTTTTTTTGTCTGTACATGGAATATCCACATGCAAAAAGGGTAAATTACAACAAGAGCAGATGAATAGCATCAATTGGTAAACGATGATATACTGACGTTAGTATTCAGATTTTTTTAGGAGGCATTTAAATGGCTATTACACATGCTACTGACGCAACTTTTGCTAACGAAACAGGATCAGGCCTAGTGCTTGTTGACTTTTGGGCACCTTGGTGCGGACCTTGTAAGATGATCGCTCCTGTGCTTGAAGAACTAGATTCAGAAATGGGCGACAAAGTGAAAATCGTGAAGCTTGATGTTGACGACAATCAGCAAACTGCTGCACAATACGGCATCATGAGCATCCCGACACTACTTGTACTTAAAGATGGTCAACCTGTTGACAAAGTAGTCGGTTTCCAACCAAAAGAAGCACTTGCAGGACGCCTGCAACAGCATATCTAAGCTATTATATGCTAGAATCCCCGTCTTCCATCGAAGGCGGGGATTTTTTTATTAAACACGCACTTATGTCGTCGTTTTGTTCCATAGTAAACAGGCCTTTATGTCGCGATGCCGGTGCTCATAAGGGTGCATTTAGCAGTTAAACAGGCCCTTATGTTGGGTTATCGGTGCTCATAAGGGTGCGTTTAGCAGTTAAACAGACCCTTATGTTGGGTTATCGGTGCTCATAAGGGTGCATTTAGCAGTTAAACAGGCCCTTATGTTGGGTTATCGGTGCTCATAAGGGTGCGTTTAGCAGTTAAACAGAACCTTATGTTGGGTTATCGGTGCTTATAAGGGTTCATTTAGAAAGCCAGTCTTGGTATCGTTCCTGCTTTTAGGAGTGCTGCAGAAATCCCGGGTGGCCTATCAACAAACACTTAACAAGTAAAAATCCTAGAATCCATACCCTTAAACTAGGGGGATCTTAAATTAGGTGTATGAATGGTATAAGTAATGGAAAAATAACTTTTCACAAGTTTGTCAAAGTTTTCTTACAAAGTTCGTTGACAGTGATAATCATTCTCGCCTATAATAACAAATGTCAATGAAAATCATTATCAATTATATATGAACAAAACATTACATAGGGGGATTTCAACGATGGACAAAAAGCACCTTAAAGTGATCTTTGCAAGTTTCTTAATGGCAAGTTCAGTACTAGCTGCATGTGGAGGAGACGAAACCGCTGAGAAGCCTGAAGAGAACAAGCAGGCAGAAACAGATAAAGAAACAGAAGATACAAAAACGGAAGAACCGAAAGAAGTGAACGTAGAAGATACGGATGCTGCCAAGCAGGCTGCTGCTTACGCTGATATGATGACAGAGCTTGTAAAAGCAAAAGAAGACCAGGAAGTCAATTGGGACACGGTCCAGGAGAAATATGATGCTGGCCTTCAACAAGACGTAGCTGAACTTACTCCAGAATTCGATCAAGCGATCCAGGCTGCGATTGCGGCAGGTAAAAATGGCGAAATGGAACCGATTATCGCTGTACAATTAATCGATAAGACAACTCAATCTTATTTCTATCAAAATCAAAAAGCGCTTCAAAAAGAAGCAGTTGCTGCTTTGAATGATGATAAAAAGGAAGATGCAAATCTTGCATTCGCACAAATCAAGCATCTGGCTGAAAAAGTTTTAATCCCAACAGCTGAAAAGCGCGACAACTACTACGAGCTTAGCGGAGATTCAAGCCTTGTTGAGAATATCAACTCAGGTTTATCCGCACAGGAAGAAGCACTGAACTCAGGAAACGCAGAAGACTTCCAGGTTTATCTTCAAGTAACAGATAAATCCATTTACAGAAGCTACTATCTAGCAGCAAAATCTTATGCTGAGAAAATTGAAGCAGGAGTAAAGGAAGGAAAAGATTCGAAAGAGTTATCTATCATGCAGGCTGAGGCATGGGGCTTCTATCAGGCGATCAAAGGATCAATTGGCGGTGGAGATGAAGCAGCAGCTGCCCAGTTAGACAAACTTTTCACGCTTAACACGACTGATCCTGCCACTATTAAAGCTGCAGAAACAAATGCATTATTCGCTAAAACAATTGCTGGTAAAATCAAAGGTTACTATGAAAAATCTCCGAAGCTGCTTGCTGAAGATAATGCGGTAGAAGCAAAAGTAGGCGCAATGGAAGGAAACATGTTCTTGAAAATGCTTCAGGGCCAAATGACCGAAAAATTAGGTGAAGAAAAAACACAAGCTGTCTTTGCTGATGCAGAGGCATGGTATAAAGCCATAGCGGAAAATAAGCCGGAAGATGCAAAAGCAAAAGGCGAAGCAGTAATGAATGCAGTAAATGGTTTGCTTTAAAAAGGGAGAGCCGCAGCGATGCGGCTCTGTTTTTACTTTCGAGATAAGAAAGTATAAGTTTTCACTTCGAGAATTGTCCAGCTCCAGCGCCTAGCCCCTCGAGGTCGCTTCGGTCCGCCCAATGAAGTCAAAGAGCGACTTCATCAGTCGGCCCTCCGAGGCACACGATGTGCTAGACCCGCCAGCCACAGGACGTGGCGCTTTAAGGCGGGCAGCGCTTGTCAGGGCTGACCAAGGCGCTTGCGCTTTTCATATAGAAGTAAATACTATGGTAAAATTGGCTTGTGCTAAGAAAGAGGTGTAATCGTGAAAATATTGATCACTGGGGGAGCGGGTTTTATCGGAAGCCATTTTGCACTCAAAATGCTCAAGGAGCATCATGAGGTGGCGATCATCGATAATTTGCATCCCTATTATTCTGTTGAGAGAAAAAGGCAGCATCTTTATGTAATTAAAGAAGCAGGGGATTATCAATTCTATCCAACGGATCTTCTCAACCGCGATGATACCATAAACATTATCAAAAAAATCTCCCCGGATGCGATTGTGCACCTCGCTGCATTGCCCGGTGTGGCATACTCAATTCTTCGTCCTCTTGAATACATAGATTATGATGTAAAGGCAACCGTTAACGTACTTGAAGGAGCGGGGCAGGCCGGTGTGAAGCAGGTCATTTTTGCTTCTTCATCATCGGTTTATGGAATGATGAAAAATACACCATTTAAAGAGGAGATGGCTTCTGGCAAAACTATTTCTCCATACGCGGCCTCAAAATACGCTGCTGAATCCTTTTGCCATGTTTATGGCCACCTTTATGGAATGGATGTTAAAATCCTCAGGTTCTTTACCGTATACGGTCCATGGGGAAGGCCTGATATGGCGATCGCCAATTTCATAAAGAAATTGAAGAACAGGGAAGAGATTACGGTTTTTGGCCAGGGTGGTACTCGTGATTATACATATGTGAGCGACATTGTGAATGGCATTGGCCTTGCACTGCAAAATTTGCAGCAAAGCGCAATTATCAATATCGGGTCTGGCAGGCCAATATCGATGGATCAGCTATTGGACGAGCTCAAGCATTACTATCCTGATATGAAGCTAAGGCGTGAAGAAAATCGTGCCGGAGACGTGGATAGGACATGGGCAGATATATCACTGGCACGTGAATTGCTTGGCTATGAACCAGAGACGGACTTTAGAAAAGGAATTGCAGAAACTGTGGCATGGGCTGAGCAGTATGAAGACTTCATTTAAGAAACTAACCGCCATCCTGCTGATCTCGGCATTTCTGATCATGACGTTTTTCTATCTTGATGCAGGAAGGATCCTCGCTGAAATAAAAGCCATCCTAACGAAACCTGGAGTGCTATTGTTCATTTTTAGCAGTTATTTCCTCGCTTTTTTGGCAAGAGGATTTGCCTGGAAGCTTTATTTGAACCATAGAGTACGCCTTACAACCTGCATGTACGGCCTGTTTTACAGCTTGTTGCTGAACCACCTCCTGCCCGTCAAAGCAGGTGATTTTGCGCGGATCGGTGTGATGAAAGCAAGGGAGCCTGGTATTACTGGGCATGAAGCATTAAATTCAGTGGTTATCCTGCGGGTGATGGATACGGCAATCCTCTTTGCTATGGCATCGGCTGGTCTCACTTTTCTTGAACTGCCCCTGAATGGCGCGGTGCTTGTATGGATCGGAGTAATAGGGTTCGTATTCACTATCATTCTTTACATTAAATTCCGAGCTTTTTTTGACAGACAAATATCTATAATGAAAACTGCCTTCTCTGGCTGGCGGGGAATCTGGATCATTGGGTTGACCTTAATTAGCTGGATGCTGGAAGCTGCAGTGATTTATGGGGTTGTATTAAATGGTGGTGGCATAATCAGTTTCGTACAGGCTGTTTGGGTAAACAGTATCACGGTTGCGGGGCAGATTTTTCAAATTACACCTGGAGGAATTGCAAGCTATGAGGCCATTATGGTTTTCGCATTGGGAGCTAATGGGATAGCCGCAGAAAATGCGTATACAGCTGCGCTGATTACCCATGGACTAAAATATTTATTTTCATTCATCGTTGGAGGGATTGCCTTGGCTGCTTATCCTGTACCGACGGATTTATTGATAAAATGGACTAGAGAAAGGGGCACGGAATCATGAAAAGTGCTTCAAAGTTTGAAAAATTCGCGGCCCGAAGCTGGAATTTACTTAATGAAGGGAAGCCTTTCACGCCAATTTTTACAGTTGGCACAATGGTATTATTTCATCTCGGAGATTTGGGCAATACCGCTGGGATCACAGGGTTTTTACTCGCGCTCTTGACTGTGCTGCCTTTATTCATCATGTATTTTGTTTATGATTTTCCACTTTTTTTGAGAAACTATCTGTGGATTCCACTTGTCGTTTTTATTATCGCTTGGCCTGAACTTAATATAAATCTGCTGCTTTTCGCTGCTGGATTATACTTTTTCTTTACAGTGTTTTTCTGGGGAACATTTTATTATCACCTCAGGATTGGTACTTCATGGCTTAACTTCACGAGATTTTGGAAGCTTGTTTTGAAGAATAGTGACTCTACCAGCGGCAATGCCCAGGAGCAGCTTCCAAAAGTATTCCTGCTGCTCTCTGTTTGGGAACTGTCATTCACTGCATTAACGAATGATGCAAGTGTGCCATTATTAGATCTTGTCTTGTTTTATGGCTTTGTACTGCTTTTTGCGTTCATTCTGCACAGGTATTTGTTTGACTGGAAGCCAAAAGCGTACGAGAGCTTTACGAAGGATGAGGGACCAAAAGTACCTGACAGTGGCCTGTCAGATAAGGTCATTGTCATCGTCATCGATGGAATGCGCAAAGAACGCTTTTATGAGGCAAATACGCCATTTCTTGATCAGTTAAAAGAAAATGGTACAGAATATTTGAATATGGAAACAGTGTACCCTGCAAGGACCGTGGTTTGTTTTAGTTCCATGTTCACCGGAACCTATCCGTTTGAGCATGGCATTAAATCAAATATGGTCTATAAGCTTGGGGTTAATACAGAAACAATTTTTGACTCGCTTCGCAAAGTGGGCAAAAGAGGGAGACTCCTTGGCATAGCACATCTCGTTGATGCGATGGGCAGTGATGTCGAGACAGTTACCGCTGTCATGCATAAGGACAAAGCAGACACAAATATGCTTGCGAGGGCAAGAAAGATCATGGGTGAACAGGATCCAGATTTATTCATCGTCCAGATGATCGGGACGGACCAGGTTGGTCATAGCCGCGGCGTCCTCTATGATGATTATATTGAAAAAATCGAAGAAGCAGACGCCTTGATTAAAGAGTTTGTACACTGGCTTGAAGCTGAAGGGAAAATGGAGAACACCACACTTGTTGTCTGTGCTGACCACGGACAAGCTGATGGCATCGGCGGGCACGGGCATCTGGATGAAGGAGAACGGTTTGTTCCATTTTTCATGCATGGTCCGCATATTGCCAAGGGGGTTAAAGTCCAGGAAAAACATAGTCTGGTTTCACTGGCGCCGACAATCTCCTATCTCATGGGTGCGCCATATCCATCCAGCAGCAGGGGGAAAGTTTTAATGGATGCAATAAAAGCAGAGAAGGATGAGAGTTAAATTGAGTAAAGTTATCGTATTTTTGCCGGCTTTCAACGAAGAAGAATCAATTGGTGAAGTAATTGAAAACATTCCACGCAGTTTCGCCGGTGCTGATCAAGTGGAAGTGTTGGTCATTGATGATGGGTCAACGGATGCCACGGTTGCTGAAGCGAAAAAAGCAGGCGCCGACCATATCATAAGTTTTGAGAAAAACCGCGGCCTGGGAGCCGCGGTAAGGAAAGGGATTGAGGGATGTTTTAGCATGGGGGCTGATGTCGGCGTTATGATTGATGCTGATGGTGAATATCCCGCATGGCAAATCCCAGACATAGTTAAGCCAATACTAAATGGAGAAACCGATTATACAATGGGTTCCCGTTTTATGGGCACAATAAAAGGAATGAAATTTCATCGCAGGATGGGGAATTATTTTTTCACCTTCCTGCAAACATTGTTGTTAAGAAAGTGGTTATACGATGGCCAATCCGGGATGAGGGCTTTTTCACGAAAAGTGCTACAGCATGCTGAAATTATCCATGATTACAATTATGCGCAGGTATTGACACTCAATCTGGTCAGAAAAGGATTCAGGGTGCTTGAAGTGCCGATCAAATACAGGGTCAGGACCACTGGAACATCGTTCATTTCATTCAAGAAATATATGACGAATGTCGTGCCGGCTGTGTACCGTGAAATGTCCAGGCCTGTCTCCAAGGTGGTTGGGGTAAATCAATCCCAATCCAAAAACAGTAAAAATAGTGACAAAAAAGTGACGGTTGTCAAATATGATTGACATTCAAATTGATAATCATTATCATTATCATTGTAGGAGGGAAACAACAAATGAAAAAAGCTATATTTTTTTGTTTATCAATGATATTAATTCTCATTAACGGCATTCCTCAGACTGCTAGTGCTTATTCATACGGTGATCCTAATGAAGAAAAAGTAGCGGAAGTCTATAAGGAAATGCAGTTGAAGCTGGATGAGGACCCTCCGAATTTCTCGGCTGCAACATCCCTGTTTGAAACGGTGAAAGAAGAAATCGATATGCATATGGGAACCGAGCCAGGTGAAGTGATCATGCAAAGCCTGCAAGAAGAAGATAAAGAAGCAACGCTTGAAAATATGGAAAAACTCCTTGTTTTAAATGTTGCAAGAAGACTTGAAAGCATTGAAAAGAGCTTTGAGGAGTATGATACTTCAAAAAAGCTGCTGGCAAAAGGTTATGCTACATATCAGGCGCTTTCGCCAAAGGTAGAAGCAAGTAACCCTGAAACAGACAAAGAAATAAAAGCCGACTTTGATGCTGCACTGGTAGCACTAGGAAATCCCGGACTTTTTGGAGTAGGGAAGAAACCTTCAGACATAGAAGTCTTTAAAGAGAAGAAAGAGGAAATCCTGAATGCATTGCAAGACGAATTCGATCTTCCAAGCCTGGAAGTGGGCCATTTTACAGATACAGAAGAAGAAGAGGGCCCTGGCAAAAAGGACTGGACAGATCGTTCGAATATCCGTAACTGGATTCCTTTGATTCTGATTGTCGCGGTCATTGGTGCGATTGTCGTTATTGGTATTAAGAGAAGAAGATAATAAATTTTGATGACACCTTGGAGAGGGGAGAATCAGCAATGGAAGTTCAAGCATTATTGATTACTTTTCGTGAAGTATTGGAAGCGTTATTAATCATCGGAATCATCACAACATACTTAAAAAGAACCGGTAATCCCAAATATACAAAGTATGTCTGGCTGGGTGCCGGACTTGCTGTTCTGGCTAGTATCGGGGTTGCGATCCTGTTCCAGGTCGTATTTACAGGTTTCGCGGCAATGGGCAGTGAGATATATTTAAAAATCGGAATTATGATCGTGTCTACTTTACTCTTGACCCAGATGGTATTCTGGATGGCAAGCCATAGTAAGGATCTTAAAGGTAACATGGAAGGGAAAATGAATAAGTTCATCTCGACAGGAAACATTGTCGGCATGGTCATCCATTCTTTCCTTGTCGTCCTGCGTGAAGGTATTGAAACGGTCTTCTTCTTTGCGGCAATCACAGGTGGTAACATCGGTGCTGCCATGCAGGGATGGGGAGCAATTACTGGTACATTGCTTGCCGTTGGCGTCTCTTACATGTTCTTCAAAGGTACGATGAAGGTTAAGCTAAAAACGTTCTTCCAAATCACTGGTGCATTCATCATCCTGATTTCTGCTGGATTGCTTGTTCAGGCAATTTCAATGATGCAGGATGTGAACATAATCGGCAGCGTTATGTACCATGTTTACGATATAACGTGGCTATTGCCTGAACACCCGATTGATTATGCACATTATCTCCGTGATACTGGTGTTGCTCCGCTTATCTCTGGTGATGTGGGCATCTTCCTGAAGGCTCTGTTTGGATACTCATCGATGCCTTCGATTGAAGAAGTCATTGCGTATATCGGATACTTTGCGGCGATCTACCTGCTGACTTCATCACGCAGCCCTAAGAAAGTGAAGGCTGTTGAGAACAATGCTGCAGAGAATAAGCAAGTAGTATTGAACCCACAAGTTAAATAATCAATTAGATTCGAGGCTTTACGATCCTCTCTCCAAAAAAGTACAGGGAATTTCCTTGTACTTTTTTCATACGAAAAAAATGATTTCCATGGAAGTTAGTTGGTGTAAAATGATGAATTTAGAAAAAATGAACAGAGTAATCATTCTTGGACTGAGTTCGCTTGCGGTTCTTTACATTTTCACAATACAGTTGAGCTCGCTTAATCCATTCGTATCTTCCTGGGACCAAGTTGACTTTACCCTGGCAATGGACAGGTTTGACCTACGAGCGATGCAGCCGCATTTTCCGGGGTATCCATACTTTATTTTTGGCGGCATGCTTGTCAATTTTTTGGCAGATACCCCAAATCAGGCATTGGTTTTATTTAATGTTTTGGTATACGCTAGCTCGATTTTGCCTGTGTATTTCCTGGCTAAAAGATATGTTTCCGGTGTGAGTGCTTTTCTTGTCGCGGCTGTCATATATACTGCCAGTTATCCGCTGATTATTGTGAACCAGCCAATGTCAGAGGGTGCTGCACTTGCTGCCTTTTGGTGGTACTTCTGGAGTATCGCGGCAGCAGAGTCGAGACCAGCTGGCAAATGGATGCTGCTTCCACTGTTTTTATTCAGTGTCCTATTGGGGATCAGGCTAAGCTACATTCCGATGGGAATCGGTCTGGTATATCTTTTATATAGAAAATGGGCAAAAAGGGAGATTGGACTGGGCGGTGTTATCAAATATGTAGTCATCGCAGGATTGTTCCAGTTAATCTGGGTTGGAGGGCTAGTCATTTCTGAAGGTGGACTCGTTAACTTCCTTGAGCTTGCGTTTGGATTTACTGGAGGGCATTTTCAGGAGTGGGGAGGCACTTCGGTATCCAATGAACTGTCCATGTGGGCACGGATGAAAGCATTCTTGTTTACCAACATTTTGTGGTGGGGAATCTTTTCACGAACAACTGTTTTGATGGTATTATATATAGTTATCGGCATATTAATTTTTTTGCCAGTATCGAAAAGTAAAGTTTATAAGGAAGGCAGCTTTTTATTGGGTGCACTGCTGCTGTTCGCATACGGTGCTTGGGCACTTTTTGCCCAGAATATTGAAAAGCCGAGGCATATACTGCCAATCGCGCTATTGCTCGTGTTTGTTGGTCTGACTGTCTTTTTTAAAAAAAGGGCAGGGGTGTATGTCAGTTTTTTGGTAGTCACCGTTATCATTGCCCAGGCAATGATTTCTTCAAGCTATATTCAAAAACAGGCTGCAATCGAACCAGCGGTCTATCAGCTTGCCCACTATCTGGAGGAGCAGCCAGAGGCCTTCGTTCTGTATACATGGGAAGAAACGAGGGTGCTTCAGTATCTTGAAATGCCTTTTCCGCATAAACGAATCTATACCTATAGGAATTTCCTTCACGATCAGGGGTTATATAAAGGCAAGACGATTTATTTAACGAACAGTGTTGTGGACGGCTTCCATTCCCAGGGCTTTGATTCTGGAGGGAAGCTAGAAAAGGTAGAAACATTTACTTCAGGAAAAATTTTTGACCCAGTCTATCATAAGATTATTCTATATAAATGGACACCGTAACAGGAGGTGAACGGCATGAATGAACAGATCAGGAATAAGCTTGCTCTTCTCCCTGCCCAGCCAGGTTGTTATTTAATGAAGGACAGGCAGGGGACCATTATTTACGTTGGGAAAGCGAAGGTATTGAAGAATAGGGTGCGCTCTTATTTTACAGGATCGCATGACGGAAAAACTCTCCGTCTTGTTAATGAAATTGAGGATTTTGAGTATATCGTCACCTCCTCGGATATGGAAGCGCTGCTTCTTGAAATCAACCTGATCAAGAAATATGATCCAAAATATAACATCATGCTCAAGGATGATAAATCATATCCGTTCATCAAGCTGACTGCCGAACGGCATCCAAAGCTGATTATTACGAGAAAGGTAAAAAAGGACAGCGGCAAATATTTTGGGCCGTATCCCAATGTACAGGCGGCGAATGAGACGAAAAAACTGCTGGACAGGATTTATCCGCTCCGGAAGTGTTCTACGCTGCCTGATCGTGTCTGCCTTTATTATCATATGGGGCAGTGCCTTGCTCCCTGTGTCAAGGACGTAGCCAAGGAAGAGTATAAGCAGATTACAGATGAGATTACACGTTTCCTCAACGGGGGATATAAAGAAATCAAGGAAGATTTGACGGTGAAAATGGCTGCGGCTGCCGAAGAACTTGATTTTGAACGTGCCAAGGAATTTCGCGACAAGATCGTCCATATTGAGGCAACGATGGAAAAGCAGAAGATGACCACGACTGATTTTACCGACCGGGATGTGTTTGGCTATGCTGTCGACAAGGGCTGGATGTGTGTACAGGTCTTCTTTATCCGTCAGGGAAAATTGATTGAACGAGAGGTTTCGATGTTTCCAATCTACAATGAACCTGAAGAAGATATTCTCACATACCTGGGCCAATTTTACTCAAAAAATGAGCATTTCAAGCCAAAGGAAGTATTGGTTCCTGAGGGCGTGGACCTTGAACTAGCAGAGGGTCTGCTTGAAGTCAAAGTGCTAAAACCGCAGCGCGGAAAGAAAAAGGAGCTCGTCCATCTAGCGTCCAAGAATGCCGGTATCGCCCTGAAAGAGAAGTTTTCGTTAATTGACCGTGATGAGGAACGGACCATCAAGGCTGTTGAAAACCTTGGCAAGCAAATGGGCATCTACACCCCTCATCGGATTGAGTCCTTCGATAACTCCAACATTCAGGGAACCGATCCGGTATCAGCGATGATTGTTTTTATCGACGGCAAGCCCGAAAAAAGGGAATACCGCAAATATAAGATTAAGTCAGTAAAAGGTCCGGATGACTATGAATCGATGAGGGAAGTCGTAAGGCGCAGGTATACTCGTGTCCTGAAAGAGGGATTGCCGCTTCCGGATTTGATTATCATCGATGGCGGAAAAGGACATATTGAATCAGCGCGTGATGTGCTTGAGAATGAACTTGGGCTGGATATTCCGATTGCCGGCCTGGCCAAGGATGACAAGCACAGGACTTCGCAGCTCCTCTATGGTAACCCGCTGCAGGTAATAGAACTACCGCGAAACAGCCAGGAGTTTTACCTGTTGCAAAGAATCCAGGATGAAGTCCACCGGTTCGCGATTACCTTCCACCGCCAGTTAAGGGGCAAAAGTGCCTTTCAATCACTGCTTGATGATATCCCGGGCATAGGCGAAAAGCGCAAGAAAGCTCTGTTGAAGCATTTCGGCTCGGTGAAAAAAATGAGAGAAGCCTCTTTGGAAGAGCTGAATGCTGCCGGACTTCCAGCTAATGTTGCGGAGGAACTATATCAGAAATTACAGAATTAATGTAGCATTCTATTTTTAGGTGTGCTATAATGATAAAAATTTCATATAGCTATCACTTTAGAGCATTAAAGTGAAGATAGAGGTGCGAACTTCAAGAGTAAAAGTCAGGAGAATTGTAGGATTCGAGGATGGACTTTGAAAGGGGATGTTCGCCGAAGTGGGGAAATGCCTATCGATTTTCTCGCTGGTCCTTCGTTGAATAAACGCTGGATTGTCAAGATTGCCATCTTGGAGTGCTATCTCATGTTGCAGCGTATATACACGTTTATCAAGCAATGGGAGCCACTTCCATTGCTTTTTCTGTTTTTATGGACCTTTTTTAAAAGAGGACCGGGGAAAATACATATGCGGCGTAGCCATGAAACTCTCTATTAGAGGCAAAATAAGAATGAAGAGGCAGGGGAAACGTATGGGATTGATTGTACAGAAATTCGGTGGAACATCAGTGGGAAGCGTCGAAAGGATCAGGAACGCAGCAAGCAGGACAGCGGAGGAACTGCAGAACGGCAACAATGTGGTCGTAGTCGTTTCAGCAATGGGGAAGACGACGGACCATCTTGTCGAAATGGCGAATGATATTTCCAGCGCGCCATCAAAAAGAGAAATGGATATGCTTTTGACAACAGGAGAGCAAATTACCATCGCACTTTTTTCCATGGCATTGGCGCAAAATGGCATCGATGCCGTTTCCTATACAGGCTGGCAGGCTGGAATCAAAACAGAAGCTGTCCACGGCAACGCCAGGATTGTCGATATTGACACAGACAGGGTTGCCAGGGACTTAGAGACTGGCAAGGTGGTCATTGTCGCGGGATTCCAGGGTGTTACGGATGACGGTGATATCACGACACTTGGACGCGGCGGGTCAGATACAACGGCAGTAGCCCTTGCGGCGGCACTGAAGGCTGATAAATGCGATATCTATACTGATGTGACCGGCGTTTTTACGACTGACCCAAGATATGTGAAAAGCGCGAGAAAATTGCTGAGCGTTTCATATGATGAAATGCTAGAGTTGGCAAATCTCGGGGCAGGAGTGCTCCATCCGCGAGCGGTTGAATTTGCGAAAAACTATGGATTGCCACTTGAAGTAAGATCCAGCATGGAAAAAGAAAGAGGCACGATCATCGAGGAGGAGAATGAAATGGAACAGAATCTAATCGTACGCGGAGTAGCGTTTGAAGACCAAATTACGAGAGTATCAGTCCTTGGAGTAAGCACTTCATTAAAAGGACTTTCAACTATATTCACAACACTTGCACAGAACCACATCAATGTCGATATCATCGTCCAGAGCCGTACAGAAGCAGGGTTAGCCAATATTTCGTTCTCCATTAAGAGTAACGACCTCCCAGAGGCACTGGACGTATTGGAACGCAATAAAGAAGCTTTGAACTATCAGGCGGTCGAATCCGAAACCGGTCTGGCAAAGGTGTCGATTGTAGGTTCAGGAATGGTTTCAAATCCAGGTGTAGCTGCCAAAATGTTTGAAGTCCTTGAAGGACACGGTATCCAGGTGAAGATGGTAAGCACATCTGAAATCAAAGTCTCCACCGTAGTTGATGAGAAAAAAATGGTAAACGCGGTGGAATCATTGCATGAAGCATTTGAACTTTACTCCGAAGCTGTTAAGACGAATTAATCAGGAGAAAAATAGCTTTCCCGGTGCACGTTATTGGGAAGGCTATTTGTGTATATGTTCCCTGTTTAGCAAAAGCGAGAGAAACCGGGCATATAAAAGGTAAATATGTCCTCCCTTTTGGGAAAAGGGAGAGAAACCGGTCACATAAAAGATAAATATGTTCCCTGTTTAGTAAAAAGGGAATAATGTGCCCTTTAAAGTGGGAAGCCAGAGGTAAAGGTCACATAAAAGGGAATAATGTGCCCTTTAAAGTGAAAAGCCAAAGGTAAAGGTCACATAAAAGGGAATAATGTGCCCTTTAAAGTGGGAAGCCAGAGGTAAAGGTCACATAAAGGGAAATGTGCCCTTTAAAGTGAGAACCAAGAGGTAAAGGTCCCATAAAAGGGGATAATGTGCCCTTTAAAGAGAAAAGCGGGAGGTAAAGGTCCCATAAAAGGGGATAATGTGCCCTTTAAAGAGAAAAGCGGGAGGTAAAGGTCCCATAAAAGGGGATAATGTGCCCTTTAAAGAGAAAAGCGGGAGGTAAAGGTCACATAAAAGGGGATAATGTGCCTTTTAAAGAGAAAAGCGGGAGGTAAAGGTCACATAAAACATGCTCCTGAGGAAAATTCGTCATTAAAAACGGCCAGAAAAGGGGCTTAAGCATACCAAAGGGCACAGCGAAGGGTATTCACTGTGCCTGGTTAACTTTATTAGGTGATATGCGTTCGATTTAAATAGCGAATGACAGCCCAGGCTTGGTTAATTACTCGATGGTTTACTCATCAATATGATCATTCTTATCCCATTTGATCGTGAACAGGATTTTCGATGATTTTTTGTTGGGGTGTTCGAAGGCTTCGGCTGTTACTTCTTTCTGTTGTTCAATTTGCTGGGCAATGAAGCCTGCTTCTAGCTGGAATGTGGAATTTGGGTTATTTTTCAGTCGGGAGGAAATTAGCTCGCTGCCAAGTTCAAGCACCATTTCTCTTCGGGATTGTTCTTTGATGGTTAGTGTGCCCCAGCCGGCATCCAGGAAAAAGCGGATGGTTTCGTCATGGGTTGCTAATGGAAACTTTCGGGCAAGGCGTTTGCCGGCCCAATACAGAATTTCTGGCGTATCTTTGCCGAGCAATTCCGGCAGAAGGACTTCCCTGATCAATTCATATCCAAACGCAGGGACAGCCATTGGCTCGCTTTCAGTTTTTTGCTCAGAAGTAGTTATGTCACTCATGTTCTCCCCTCTTTCTATCACTCTATTATAAACAATTTGCCTCGAAAACAACCTGAGATCTAAAATATAAAAGTTGTTAAATTTTGCTTGGCATAAGTAATACTATAAATTTTTTCCATGTTTATACCATACCCGAAACTTTGGTATCCAAAAATTATTGTTCCGGGAAATTTTAATCAGCTGTGTCCTATAGGCAATAGTATTATTTTAATATACTCTTTAACGCGTTGGAATAATTAGAAAGTGGTGTTTTTACAATATCAATATATTTTAAAAATTTTATTTATATAAGCATTTTTATGTATCCGTTTTCTTGACGCTCTATTATGATGGGAGTAAAATGAACATGTCACATAATTGTAAGAAATGCTTATTTTTTTGATGTTGGGTTTAATCAATCTGTTAGGTTAATAGAGATGGGGAGAGAAGCCTGAACATCACGGTCAAATTTCAAGGGGGGTATACATATGGCAGGTAGACAAGAGTTTTATTGGCGGAGGCTGCATTCTTTGCTGGGTGTCATTCCAGTAGGTCTTTTCCTTATGCAGCACCTTGTAGTCAACCATTTCGCTACTGGGGGAGAAGAATCATTCAATAACGCAGCACATTTTATGGAGCAGTTGCCTTTCAGGTACTTTTTAGAAATTTTCATTATCTTCTTACCATTATTATTCCATGCAATTTACGGTCTTTATATTGCTTTTACGGCTAAAAACAATATAGGCCAATACAGCCATTTCAGAAACTGGATGTTCATGCTTCAGCGTGTGTCTGGTGTAATCACTTTGATTTTCGTAGCTTGGCATGTATGGGAAACACGTATTGCAGCAGCATTTGGTGCAGAAGTTAACTTCCAGATGATGGAGACAATTCTTTCATCTCCATTCATGCTTTGGTTCTATTTAATTGGTGTCATCTCGACAACTTTCCACTTTGCGAACGGATTATGGTCATTCTTCGTAAGCTGGGGAATCACTGTAACACCACGTTCACAAGTGATTTCCACTTATGTCACTATCGGAGTTTTCATTGCGCTTTCCATTGTAGGTGTACGCGCAATCCTGGCATTCGTATAAAACCTTTTCTAGGACTATATGCTGAAAAAGATTTACTTTTGATCGGATATGAAAGACAGACATGGATTTAAGGGAGTGAGTCACGATGAGTAAAGGTAAGGTGATCGTAGTCGGCGGCGGTTTGGCTGGCTTAATGGCTACAATAAAAGTTGCAGAAACAGGAACTCCTGTTGAACTGTTTTCTCTTGTGCCGGTAAAACGTTCCCACTCTGTATGTGCACAGGGCGGAATCAACGGTGCAGTAAATACTAAAGGTGAAGGTGACTCTCCATGGGAGCACTTTGATGATACAGTATACGGCGGTGACTTCCTTGCGAACCAGCCACCGGTTAAGGCTATGGCTGAAGCAGCGCCTGGCATCATCCACCTTCTTGACCGTATGGGAGTTATGTTCAACCGTACGCCGGAAGGTTTGCTAGATTTCCGCCGCTTTGGTGGTACTCAGCACCACCGTACAGCATTTGCTGGTGCGACAACTGGTCAGCAGCTTCTATACGCTTTGGATGAGCAGGTACGCCGTCATGAAGTGGCTGGATTGGTCACAAAGTACGAAGGATGGGAATTCCTTGGTATAGTCAAAGACGAAGAAGGTGTGTGCCGCGGAGTCGTAGCACAGAACCTGACTTCAATGGAAATCAAATCGTTTGCTGCTGATGCCGTCATCATGGCAACGGGTGGCCCTGGTATCATTTTCGGTAAAACAACGAACTCAGTTATCAATACAGGTTCAGCTGCTGCGATCGTATACCAGCAGGGAGGATATTACGCTAACGGTGAATTCATCCAAATTCACCCAACAGCAATCCCAGGAGATGACAAACTCCGCCTGATGAGTGAATCTGCCCGCGGAGAAGGTGGACGAGTTTGGACTTATAAGGATGGCAAGCCATGGTACTTCCTTGAAGAGAAGTATCCTGCATATGGAAATCTTGTTCCTCGTGACATCGCTACACGTGAAATCTTCGATGTGTGCGTAAGCCAAAAGCTTGGCATCAACGGCGAGAACATGGTTTATCTTGATCTTTCACATAAGGACCCTAAAGAGCTTGATATCAAGCTTGGCGGTATCATCGAAATCTATGAGAAATTCATGGGCGATGACCCAAGAAAAGTTCCTATGAAAATATTCCCTGCCGTTCACTATTCTATGGGCGGACTATGGGTTGACTATGATCAAATGACAAACATTCCAGGCCTGTTTGCTGCAGGTGAGGTTGATTATTCACAGCACGGTGCCAACCGTCTTGGAGCTAACTCACTATTGTCTGCAATCTACGGCGGAATGGTAGCAGGTCCAAACGCGATCCGTTACATCAACGGCCTTGAAAAGAGCTCAGATGCTGTTTCTTCCGTGCTATTTGATGATGCTGTCAAGATGGAACAGGAGAAGTGGAACAATGTAATGTCATTGGATGGTACTGAAAATGCCTATGTTCTTCATAAAGAGCTCGGCGAGTGGATGACAGACAATGTCACAGTAGTTCGCTACAATGACAGATTGCAAAAAACCGATGAGAAAATTGTGGAACTGATGGACCGTTACAAGAATATCAACATCAACGATACAGCGAAATGGAGCAACCAGGGTGCTGTGTTCACACGCCAGCTTCAAAACATGCTTCAGCTTGCACGTGTTATCACAATTGGTGCATATAACCGTAATGAAAGCCGTGGGGCTCACTATAAACCAGAATTCCCAGATCGTAATGATGAGGACTTCTTGAAAACAACAATGGCGAAGTTTGTTGATGCAAACTCTGCGCCAGCTTTCCACTATGAAGAAGTTGATACTTCATTAATCCAACCGCGTAAGCGCGATTACTCTAAGAAGAAGGGGGAGTAATAAGGTATGTCAGATAAAAAAACTGTCCGTTTTATCATCAGTCGTCAGGATACTCCTGATTCAGCCCCTTATCAGGAAGAGTTTGAACTAGATTACCGTCCAAATATGAATGTCATTTCGGCGCTAATGGAAATTCGCCGTAATCCTGTAAATACAAAAGGCGAAGCCACTACTCCTATTGCTTGGGATATGAACTGTCTTGAAGAGGTTTGTGGTGCATGTTCAATGGTCATCAATGGCCGCCCGCGCCAGTCATGCTCAGCGCTCGTTGACCAGCTGGAGCAGCCAATCAGGCTTGAGCCGATGAGAACATTCCCGGTTGTCCGTGACCTTCAGGTTGACCGCAGCCGCATGTTCGATTCTTTGAAGCGTGTTAAAGCATGGGTGCCAATCGATGGTACTTACGATCTTGGTCCTGGACCACGTATGCCAGAGAAAAAGCGTCAGTGGGCATATGAACTTTCCAAATGTATGACTTGCGGTGTCTGCCTGGAGGCTTGCCCTAACGTAAACGACAAGTCAGATTTCATCGGGCCGCAGCCGTTATCACAGGTTCGTCTCTTCAACGCCCACCCAACAGGTGCTTTGAACAAAGGCGAGCGTCTTGAAACAATCATGGGAGACGGCGGACTCGCAAACTGCGGTAACTCACAGAACTGCGTCCAGTCTTGCCCTAAAGGCATTCCATTGACAACTTCAATCGCAGCCTTGAACCGTGATACAACATTCCAGTCATTCAAGAACTTCTTCGGAAGCGATCAAGTATAACGTGCAGCCTCCTTTTCTTTTCGAAAGGGAGGTTTTTTCTTATACGGCTATAATAGTACTTTTTAGAAGGTGGTTCCCTTGGTATACTTTACTAAAGGCATAAATGGGAGCGGTATATGAAACTTACAAAGATATTGGCGATTGGGATTGTTGTTAGTGGTGTAGTTATCCTGGGGATTGGATTGTTTCAGTTATGGGACATTAAACGCCAGGAGCAGATTTCGCTTGAGGCAGCAAAAGAATTGGTCGAGGAAAATAAACCGAAGGCCAAAAAGGAAGAATTCAAGCCTGAGACAGGAGAGGCTTCTGGATTGCTTTTGATTCCAAAAATCAATGCGGAATTGGCAATAGTAGAAGGAACGGATGCTGACGACCTTGAAAAAGGAGTTGGCCACTATAAAGGCTCATATTATCCTGAGGAGAATGGACAAATCGTCCTTTCTGGCCATCGTGATACAGTCTTTCGCAAGGCAGGGGATTTGGTAATAGGCGATCAATTGACGATGAAAATGCCTTATGGAGATTATACATATGAGATTACCGGCACAAAAATTGTCAGTGCAGATGATACCAGTATCATTACCCTCCAGAATTCCGAAGAAGAGCTCGTTTTGACAACATGCTATCCATTCAGCTATGTAGGTGATGCGCCCGATCGTTATATTATTTATGCGAAAAGGACATCGGATGATCATTGAATCAAAAATATTATGTAAAACAAGCCAGGACCAATAGTCCTGGCTTGTTTTCTTTTTATCTAGTAAATAAGTTCGTCTCTCGAGAAAACGTTTTCATACTATAGATTCATTTTTCAGTATTTAACAAAAAACTTACATTCACTTCATGAAAAGGCGTAATTATCCATGGTATATTTCACTTGGCGGAATACTATAAATTCCGACAAAATTTTAGGAGGAATATATATGGGGAATATAAAGCGTAAAACTTTTTCCTGGCTGACAGCAGTTATTTTACTAGTAAGCTATGTGATGCCATTTTCTGGACAAGCATCTGCTGAAACCGTTATGACTGTCCAGCAGGCAATAGAAAATAACAGTGGTACAGGTACCGTTGAAGGATACATAGTTGGACATACAAAAGCGACCAATTCATATGACTATGAAGCACCCTTTGGAAATGATTATAACTTTGCGCTGGCAGATAATCCTGATGAAAGAGATCCGGCAAAGATTCTACCAGTACAGGTTTCTTCATCATTCAGAAGCGCATTTGGCTTACAAACCAATCCTGACATAGTTGGAAAAAAGATAAAGGTTACAGGGTCATTGGAGGACTATTTCTCGGTACCAGCCTTAAAATCCCCATCGGCTATGGTGTTCGCTGACGGCAGCGGCGAAGAGCCAGGAGAACCTGGTGAACCAGAGCCGCCAGCAGTAACTGGACTGAAGATCCATGACATCCAGGGTGAAGGCCATGCTTCTCCATACAAGGATCAGCTGGTAGCTCAAGTTGCAGGTATTGTAACAAAAGTTGAAGGAAACAATGCTTTCTTCATGCAGGACCCTGAAGATGATGGCAATCCCAATACATCTGAAGCTATCTATGTATATAAAAAAGCTCACGGCCTTGCTGAAGGTGATCAAGTCGAAGTCGATGGCCTTGTGAAAGAGTGGGTATTGGATGGTTATAGAGAAAAGTTGGAAACCGACCTTGCAATGACTGAAATCAATGCTACTGAAGTGACAAAACTTGCTTCAGGCGTCGAGCTTCCTGAACCGGTTGTCATTGGTCAGGACCGTATTGCTCCAAGCCAGGTAATAGACAATGACCAATTTGGTGTATTTGATCCTGGAGAGGATGGCATCGATTTTTATGAAAGCCTAGAAGGAATGAGAATCGGAGTAGAAAGCCCACAGGTAATTGGACCTCAAAAGTATGGCGAAGTACCGGTTATCGCCAATAAGGTGGAAGGGAAAGTATACAGCCCGCAAGGCGGAATCCTGCTGACTGAGGAAAGCTCTAACCCTGAAAGAATGTTCCTGCTTATTGATCGTGATTTTGTAGCAAAAGCAGGCGACCATTTTAACGGCCTGGTTACTGGTGTTGTTAGCTACGGCTTCTCCAACTATAAAATCCTCGTTGACCAGGAAACTCTTCCTGAGTTGGTTGAGAGTGAGTTGATCGAGGATTATGTCACTTTTGAACAAAAAGAGAATAAACTGACGATTGCCAATTATAATATTGAAAATTTTTCTGCTGAAACTGATCAATCCAAGACTGCTAGAATTGCAGGTTCAATCATCAATAACTTGAAGACCCCTGATATTGTTGGTCTAGTAGAGGTACAGGATAATGATGGCCAGACTGCCAGCGGCTCTGCAGATGCATCACAAAGCTACCAGGCTTTGATTGATGAAATTATTGCACAAGGCGGACCTGCATACAGCTGGACCGACATCGCTCCTGAGTACAATCAGGATGGTGGTGCGCCTGGAGGTAATATCCGGGTTGGGTATTTATATAATCCTGAACGAGTGCAGCTTAAAGAAGCTCCGAAAGGAACAGCTACAGACGCTGTTGCCTATGAAAACGGCGACCTAACCTTGAATCCAGGAAGAATTGATCCGCAGAATCCTATTTTCGAAGATACTAGAAAGCCATTGGCGGCAGAGTTTGTGTTCAAAGGACAGGAAGTAATTGTCATTGCCAATCATTTTAACTCAAAGGGTGGAGATGATCCTTTATTCGGGGTTACCCAGCCACCAGTACTCGATAGCGAAGTGCAAAGAATTGAGATTGCAAAATTGCTCAATGAATTTATTGCAGGCATACATGCAGAAGATCCAAAGGCAAATGTTGTTGTTCTTGGCGATTTGAATGACTTCGAATTTTCCAAGCCAATTGAGGTTCTGGAAAACGGCCAATTGACTAATATGGTTGAGACTTTGCCAGAAGGCGAGAGGTTCACTTACAACTACCAGGGGAATTCACAGGTGTTGGATCATATCCTTGTATCTAATCATCTCGCTGATCAAACAGAGGCTGATATTATCAATATCAACTCCTTGTATATGGAAGAGCATGGACGAGCAAGCGACCATGATCCTGTAATGGTGCAAATTCATTTGAATAATGGGCAAAGACAGTGTCCGGATTCAAGTGGCAACGGACCAGAAAAGCAGAATGAAGATAACGGAAAGCATCTAGGGCACGATAAAAAAGGTAAAGCTTGTGGCTATGACAAGGCTAGCTGAATCAAAAGGAGGGATTGGAAATTTCCAATCCTTCTTTTTTGTTTCCAAAGAGACTAAAAATATTTATAATAAAGAAAAGAATGAATGTTCATTCAGTTTACGGGAGGTTTCAACATGAAGAAGATGGAATACATTAATGAGATTGTAAGCTGGGAAGAGGAGTTTGAATTTTTTTACCATGTGAAGGTTCGGTTTTCGGAAACAGATATGTTTGGGCACTTAAATAACACTGTCCCGTTTACATATTTCGAACAGGCGAGGATTGAATATTTTAAGAGCCAGGGGTTCATGCAGGATTGGGTCAAACCAGAGAATGAGACGATTCCGGTCGTTGCCGATCTGCAATGTGATTATTTAAGCCAGATCTTTTTTGATGAGGACCTGAAAATTTATGTCAAAGCTAATTCAATTGGAAATTCTTCGGTTGATCTTCACTACATGGTCAAAAAAGCAGATGGCTCGATATGCCTTACTGGAAGGGGAACGATCGTTCAAATCTCCAAGAGGACAGGCAAGGGTGTATCCTGGACAGAGGATATGAGGCACTTGTTTTCAGAAAGCAAGAAATCCGCTGTTAAATAAGTTTTGTGTTAATTAATAAGACTCTTTTCTCAAACTTTGTTGCTATTGAATACAAAATTGGAGTGAATCACCACATTCCTTCGTAAAGTTGACGCTTCTTATGAGAAAAGAGCATGCAAACTTAATACCGACCTGCAAAATGGGTATATAATACGTTAAAATCGGCTTTAGGATTTAACAACAATCTTTACGAAAACAGCCATTAATAAAAATTGGCATGAAGTCCCTTAAATATTGTCACTACAATTCTTTCCTTCACATATGATATTTTGACTAAATTTATACCCACCCCGCAGTTCACAGCTGGCGAAGGCAAGGAGGGTTACAATACTTGAAGGAAAATGAATATACTCACAAGCCATTACTCACTAAACGCGAAAGAGAAGTTTTCGAACTGTTAGTACAAGACAAAACAACAAAAGAGATCGCTAGTGAATTATTTATCAGCGAAAAAACGGTTCGGAACCATATTTCAAACGCCATGCAAAAGCTTGGTGTAAAGGGGCGTTCCCAAGCTGTTGTAGAGCTCCTGCGTATGGGAGAGCTAGAACTTTAATCAAGACCGGCCAACCTTGATGGGAGGCCGGTTAAGATGTTTATAGGGGTAAAACAGTCTGTAATCGGAATTCTGTCTTGAAATTTGCTCGAAAAAAGTAGAAAATAAGGACAATAGTAAAAATCATCTCTGCTTGGATAACAAGTTTTATGGATAAAGGAAATAGATTTTTAGGAGTTGTTACGGATGAAACTTGAAGGGGTAGAAAAAAATCAGGGACTCGAGACGGTTGCTGATATCGAAAAGGATCTACGGTACATATCTGGGATCATAAAGCAGAAGGGACGCGAACTCCTCAGCAATTACACAATCACTCCTCCCCAGTTCATTGCACTGCAATGGCTATTCGAGGATGGGGATATGACGATCGGGGAACTGTCGAATAAAATGTTCCTGGCATGCAGCACCACCACGGATCTTGTTGACAGGATGGAGAAAAATGAACTTGTTGTAAGAGTAAAGGATCCTAATGACAGGCGTGTTGTTCGCATCCATCTGCTGGACGAAGGTGAAAGGATCATCGATGAAGTGATCAAGAAACGCCAATTGTACCTTCAAGAGGTATTGAAGGATTTTTCAGGTGAGGAAATATTATCCCTTAAAGTGGGCTTAACGAAATTACATCAAGAAATGCGTGGAGAATGAGGCGAGTTTTTTGGATCGACCAATCGGAATCATTGATTCAGGAGTAGGCGGGCTAACCGTTGCCAAGGAAGTCATGAGACAGCTTCCATATGAACAGATCATCTATGTCGGTGATACGGCCCGTTGTCCATACGGGCCTCGCCCTGTTGAGGAAGTGAAAAGATTTACCTGGCAAATGACCCGTTTCCTGCTGGAAAAGAATATTAAAATGCTTGTCATCGCGTGCAATACAGCGACCGCGGTGGTCCTTGACGAAATAAGGAATGAACTATCGATTCCTGTGTTAGGCGTCATTCAGCCTGGTGCGAGGACAGCAATCAAGGTTACGGACAATTATAAAATTGGCATTATCGGAACTGAAGGCACTGTAAAAAGCCGAGCGTACGAGCATGCGCTGAAATCCATCAACCGTAAGACTGCTATTGAAGCACTCGCTTGCCCTAAATTCGTGCCGCTTGTAGAAAGTGGTGAATACGATGGACGGGTCGCAAAAAAAGTGGTCACTGAAACCCTGCAACCATTACAGGGGAAGGGACTTGATACATTGATCCTGGGCTGCACCCACTATCCTTTGCTCGAGCCGCTCATTAAGGAAGTGCTTGGTCCTGAGGTCAAGGTGATCAGTTCAGGCGAAGAAACAGCCAGAGAGGTAAGCACGATCCTCGGCCATAACGACATGTTTGCTGCCAGGGAAGAGCTTCCGGAGCATTCCTATTACATGACAGGCTCAAGAACGATATTTTCCTCCATAGCATCCCAGTGGCTGGAAAGGCCGATAGAAAATGTTGAGAAAATTAAATTAGGTTAAATATGGCTTCCGGAGACGGAGGTCTTTTTTGATTGGATAAGAAAGTATAAAATTTTCACTTCGAGAATTGTCCAGCTCCAGCGCCTAGCCCCTCGAGTCGCTTCGGTCCTGCCAATGAAGTCAAAGAACGACTTCACTGTCAGGCCCTCCAGCACTTGTCGGGGCTGACCAAGGCGCTTGCGCTTTTCTTATTTTGTTTTCTATTTTATTTGATCAAAAATCTTCTCAAAGGCGGTCTAAAATATCCAAAGGCTCGTATACATAGTAGTACAAACTGTCTTTGGAGGGATTTATATGTCAAAAAATAAAAAGGCTGTGGTCGTAACAGCTGCTACATTGGCAACTACGGTATTCCTATCTGGCTGTGGACTGTTCGGGGGCGAGGAAAAGAAGAAGATCGATCCTCCCCAGGATGTTACTTTCATGGAAGATGGGGAGGCGCTTGATGAAAATGTTTCTACAGAAACAAATGAGGATGGAAAAGAAGCAGTTGAGACGTCCATTCAGACAGAACTTTATTTGATCGATAAAAATGGATATGTCGTTTCACAGACGATGGGTCTACCGAAAAAAGAGGGTGTAGCCCAGCAGGCGCTGGAATACCTTGTTGCGAATGGGCCTGTTGAGCAAATGCTTCCAAATGGCTTCAGGGCCGTCCTTCCAGCGGATACACAAATGACAGTGAACATCAAGGACGGAACAGCAACAGTAGACTTTTCAAAAGAATTTGCAACCTATAAAAAAGAGGATGAGAAAAAGATTCTTCAGGCTGTGACATGGACGCTTACACAATTTGACACAGTTGATGAAGTTAAGCTTCAGATGAATGGCACTCCTCTTGAGGCAATGCCTGTAGGCGGTACTCCTATTGGAGGAGAGTTAAGCCGTGCGGATGGCATCAACGTCGACAACTCCGATGTCGTTGATATCACAAATACTAAAGCAGTCACTGTTTATTATATTGGCGGTGCGGAAGGCGCATATTATTATGTTCCTGTAACAAAACGCGTCAGCAATGATGTGAAGGATAACATTACCGCAATCGTGAACGAGCTCGTTGAAGGGCCAGCATATGCATCCAATCTTCTGTCGGATTTCCAGTCGGGTGTAAAGCTGCTTGATGCGCCTAAGTTTGAGGAAGGAAAGGTAACATTGAACTTCAATGAATCCATCTACGGAAGCTTTGAAGAAAAAATGGTATCTGAACACCTGTTAAATTCACTTGTACTGTCCCTGACAGAACAGCATGGTGTTGAGAGTGTGGCCCTTACTGTGAATGGGAAGGCAGATGTGCTGACAGAAACGGGAGAAAAACTGGCTGAGCCGGTTACAAGGCCTGAAAAAGTAAACACAGGTAGTTTTTAATAGCCAGATTTTGATATACTAAATAAAGACATTCAAAGAGGCAGGCGTATTCCCTGCCTCTTATTTATTGTGTTTTCCAGGCAGGCCGTCTGCCTTTTATCATGCTAAGGAGGGCTTTTAAATGCGATTTGATGGGCGTGAACCCTTGCAATTAAGACCAATACATATTGAAACTGATTACCTGAAACATCCAGAAGGCTCTGTGCTGATCTCAGTGGGAGATACGAAAGTGATTTGTACTGCCAGCATCGAGGACCGCGTTCCTCCATTCATGAGGGGCGTAGGAAAAGGATGGATTACGGCAGAATACTCTATGCTGCCACGCGCTACTGAACAGCGGAATATTCGTGAGGCGGCAAAAGGCAAGATTACCGGGAGGACGATGGAAATCCAGCGTTTGATCGGCAGAGCGCTGCGCGCAGTTGTTAATCTTGAGGCTATAGGTGAGCGTACTGTTTGGGTCGATTGTGATGTCATCCAGGCAGATGGCGGCACACGTACTGCTTCAATCACCGGAGCTTATGTTGCGATGGCTATGGCTCTTGAGAAGCTGAGCAAGCAAAAGAAACTGTCTGGATTTCCAGTGACAGACTTTCTTGCTGCGACGAGTGTCGGGATCTTGAAGAATGGCGAGGCTGTTGTTGATTTGAACTATGTCGAGGATTCTGCAGCCAATGTCGACATGAATGTTGTCATGACAGGCAATGGAGAATTCGTTGAACTGCAAGGTACCGGAGAAGAAGCTACTTTTTCATACAGCCAGCTGCAGGAGCTTTTAAAGGCAGCACAAGATGGAATTACGGAACTCTTCGAAAAACAGAAGGAAGCACTAGGGGAAGAATTGACTGCCAAAATTGAGGGCGGAAAAAAGAGATAGGGGAGATCTCAAAATGGAATCAGTCATAATCGCGACAAAAAACATAGGAAAAGCTAAGGAATTCGAGAATCTTTTTTTGCCAAAAGGGTTAGCGGTAAAAACATTGCTCGATTATCCAGAAATTGAAGATGTAGAAGAAACAGGGACAACTTTTGAGGAGAACGCTATCTTAAAAGCTGAAACAATCGCTAATAATCTTGGAGTCAGAGTAATTGCAGATGATTCAGGACTCGAAATTGACGCATTGGAAGGCCGACCAGGTGTTTATTCGGCACGTTACGCAGGTTCTGAAAAAAACGATGAAAACAACATCGACAAAGTTCTTGAGGAACTTCAAGGTGTGCCAGAAAGTGAGCGCACCGCAAGATTTTGCTGTGCGCTCGCAATGGCAGAGCCAGGCAAGGAAACGGTGACGGTATTCGGGACATGTGAAGGAAGAATACTGAATGAACGCCGCGGTAGCAATGGTTTTGGCTATGATCCGATTTTCTTCGTAGAAACAGAAGGGAAAGCTATGGCAGAATTGGCCTCAGACGAAAAAAATAAAATCAGCCACCGGGCCAATGCGATCAGAAAACTGGATGACCTCCTGAAAAAGCGTGAAGATAGCCATGAGTAAGGTGCTGATTGTCAGTGACAGCCACGGATCAACAGAGGTACTTGAGGGAATTGAGAAGCTGCATGGGAATGATGTGGACTTGATGATCCACTGTGGTGATTCAGAGCTTTCTGAAAGCGATGCTGCTATTGTGAATTTCAGTTCGGTTAAAGGGAATTGCGACTTTTATGGCAATTTTCCTGATGATGAAACCCATGACGTAGATGGTGTGAAAATCTTTGTGACGCATGGGCATCTCTACTCAGTAAAGTCCACTCTCGTAAATTTATACTATAAGGCGAAAGAACTGCAAGCTGACATCGTATGCTTTGGACATTCACATTTGCTAGGAGCAGAAATGGTCGATGATGTACTGTTCATCAATCCGGGAAGCATCAGGCTGCCACGGGGCAGGACTGAAAAGAGCTATGCCATCCTTGAGCTGGAAAACGACAAAGCTATATTGCGGATCTATGACTATGGCAATGGAGAGTTGCCTGAGTTAAGGCAGGAGTTTTCACTTCACAAAACGAGTTGAAACTACTATAATGATTTTCTGAGGGGAATCAGCAGGTTTCCCTCAGAAAAAAAGTTATGATTTTGTTATTGACATTTAGTTGTTTGGCTAATATAATAAATCTTGTCTTTAAAAAACAACCAAGTCCCAGTAGCTCAGTTGGATAGAGCATACGCCTTCTAAGCGTACGGTCGGGAGTTCGAATCTCTCCTGGGACGCCATTTAAACTACATACTTTAACTCACCTTTTTGAAAGGTGAGTTTTTTTTATGTCCTCTCGTTCCTAACCGCTAGGAAGCTGAAGTCCAATAAAAAAATTTTATTTTTTACAAATGTGAATATATCAACAATGTAAGCGGATACAAATTAACTAACTAATCTAAATTATCAAATAATTTAGAAAAAGGGTGTTGACGAGTGTGAAAATTGGGCGTAAGATAATCCTCAAATAAAAAAAACAAGTTGAATGCATCTAAAGTGAACCAGGGTTTTATATTAATTTTTTGATAATGTAAAACTGTATTTTTTTAACCTGTTAATTTAATAATTTAAAGCGTCTATTTGTTAAAGGAGTGTTTATTGTGCCCGATCAGTGGATCTACTTAAACGGTGAATTTGTCACCAAGGAAAATGCTAAGGTTTCGGTATATGATCATGGATTTCTATACGGAGACGGTATTTTTGAAGGGATACGGGTATACAGCGGCAATATTTTCAGGATGGAAGAACATATGGACCGACTTTACCGGTCAGCTAAGTCCATCATGCTGAACATGCCACACTCTAAGGAGGAGTTCACCGGCCTGGTTGTTGAAACAGTGGAACGGAATCAACTCAGAGATGCTTATATCCGCATTGTCGTTTCCAGAGGTGTCGGGGACTTGGGGCTGGATCCCTATAAGTGCCCGAAAGTGAATGTCGTCATCATTGTTGAACCGCTCTCTATCTTTCCAAGAGAATTGTATGAACGCGGACTGGAAATTGTCACTGTTGCGACCAGAAGAAATCGTCCGGATGTATTAAGTCCAAAAGTAAAATCACTAAATTATTTAAATAATGTCCTTGTAAAAATTGAAGCACATCTGGCAAATGTTAGTGAGGCGCTCATGCTTAATGACCAGGGCTATGTTGCCGAAGGGTCAGCAGATAATATTTTTATCGTAAGGGGAAATGAATTCCTCACACCGCCAGGGTATGTTGGAGCACTTGAAGGAATCACCAGGAATGCGGTAATTGAAATCGCGAAAAATCTTGGGTATGAGGTCAAGGAGGAACCATTTACCCGCCATGATGTATACACAGCTGATGAAGTATTCCTTACCGGGACAGCAGCAGAAGTAATCGCGGTTGTTAAAGTGGATGGAAGAGTCATCGGCGATGGAGTACCGGGACAGCATACACAAAATATCCTGCGTGAATTCAGGGCGAAAGTCGTTGCAGATGGGGTTCAGGTCTATTCAGAAAAAGCTCATCAAGTAAGTTAACAAGGCTCTTATATTGTCACTTTCAATACCAAAATTGAATAAGGTAAAAGCGAGGACAGGGACAAGTAATTTAATGCGATCAGCATGCACAGAGAGCCGGGGTAGCTGGAAACCGGTGATGCCGCATAAAATGAACTCACCCTGGAGCGCCAGTTTGAAAGGATCCTAGTAAAACTGGTCGAGTGCACGGCACTTGTTATCAAAACCGGCAGCAGAAGCTGTCACGAGTGCACGCATCATGCGTGAATAAGGGTGGTACCGTGGAAAAGGAGATAAAGCCTATTCCATCCCTTTGCCTGGGCAACCTTAGGCATATGGAGATGGATGGGCTTTTTTATTTTGAAAAAATAGAAGTGAGTTCATAATGGGAGGTTCGATAAATGGAAGCTGCCTTGAAGGAAACAAAGGCTAAAACGAGTGAAGTAAGCGGCGCGGATTTACTGCTTAAGGCGCTGGAAAAGGAAAATGTCGAAGTCATTTTTGGCTACCCAGGAGGAGCTGTCCTTCCGATTTACGACAAACTCTATGATTCTAAAATTCTTCATGTGTTGCCAAGGCATGAACAGGGAGGAATCCATGCAGCGGAAGGGTATGCGAGGATCAGCGGGAAACCAGGCGTGGTAATCGCTACATCTGGACCGGGAGCGACCAATATCATCACCGGCATTGCCGATGCAATGATGGACTCTTTGCCGCTGGTTGTCTTCACAGGCCAAGTCGCGACAGGGGTGATCGGTACAGATGCCTTCCAGGAAGCCGACATTCTTGGCATCACTACTCCTATAACGAAGTACAACTATCAGATCAGGGACATAAAAGACATCCCGCGAATTATCAAGGAAGCATTTTATATTGCGACAAGCGGTAGGCCTGGTCCAGTCGTCATCGATTTCCCAAAAGACCTGGCAGCGGGTATATCGGCAGAACCAGCTGAGGAGGAAATCCACCTTCCTGGTTACCAGCCAACTATGGAGCCGAATTTCCTTCAGGTAAGAAAACTCTCCGAAGCAATAAGCAGGGCAAAAAGGCCGGTCATTCTTGCTGGGGCAGGTGTCCTCCACGCGAAGGCGTCGAGCCTGTTAAAAGAATACGCAGAACAGCAGAACCTTCATGTTGTCCACACATTATTGGGATTGGGAGGCTTTCCGGCCAATCATGAACTGTTCCTTGGAATGGCTGGGATGCATGGCTGCTATGCAGCGAACATGGCGCTTTATAATTGTGACCTGCTGATCAATATAGGAGCACGATTTGATGACCGGCTGACTGGAAACTTAAAACATTTCGCCCCAAAAGCAACTGTTGCCCATATAGATATCGACCCGGCTGAAATCGGTAAAAATGTGCCAACTCAAATTCCGGTCGTCGGAGATGCTGGAGAGGCGTTAAGACAATTGCTCAGGCTGGGAGCAAGTCCACCTCAACAGGAAGAATGGAAAGAAACACTCGCAGCCTGGAAGAAGGACTTTCCTTATCATTACGAAAACAGCGAGGTGCTAAAACCACAAAAGGTAATGGAGCTCCTATATGAAAAAACGGCGGGTGAAGCAATTGTCGTGACCGATGTCGGCCAGCATCAAATGTGGGCGGCACAATATTATCAACTCCAGCAGGCTGATCGATGGGTGACCTCAGGAGGACTCGGAACAATGGGATTTGGACTTCCTGCAAGCATTGGAGCACAGCTGGCAGATCCGGCAGCATGCGTTGTGGCCGTTCTCGGAGATGGAGGCTTCCAGATGTCAACGCAGGAGCTAGCGGTCATCGCAGAGTTTAAGCTGCCGATCAAAATAGCGATTCTCAATAACAAAGCGCTTGGAATGGTCAGACAATGGCAGGAGATTTTTTACAAAGAAAGATATTCCCACAGTAAAAATCCGGTCCAGCCATCTTTTGTAAAACTGGCCGAGGCCTATGGTATCAAAGGGTTTGAAATCAACTCCGAAGCAGAAGCGCATGTGGTCCTGAATGAGGTCCTGCATGATAAGGAGCCAGTGCTGCTCGATTTCAGGGTCGATGGTGCCGAAAATGTCTACCCGATGATCGCGCCTGGGAAAGGAATCCACGAAATGGTGGGAGTGAAGAAATGAAAAGAATCATAACGATGACGGTCTTGAACCGGCCGGGAGTACTTAACAGGATCACGAATCTATTTTCAAAGAGAAATTATAATATTGAAAGCATTTCGGTAGGCCTGACCGAGCAAGAGGGAGTTTCGCGGATTACATGCGTTGTCCATGTGGAGAATGACGGGATGGTCGAACAAATCACGAAACAGCTCAATAAGCAGATTGATGTCCTTAAGGTGGCGGATATCAGTGACCAGGCGATTGTCGCCCGGGAGCTCATTCTCATGAAAGTGCCCGTCCTTCCCCACAATAGGGCAGAGATTTATTCGATCATTGAGCCATTCCGGGCATCGGTGATTGACGTCAGCAAGGATAGCATCATCATCCAATTGACAGGCGAAACGGAAAAAATTGAGGCGTTTATTGATTTGATTAAACCATATGGAATCAGAGAATTGGCTCGTACCGGAACGACAGCATTCCCAAGGGGGAACCAGCGTACCGGCCAGCAAAAATCGTTTTCATTTGTGTAAGTTAAACTAAATTTCCATTCAGAAAGGGAGAGAAAATATGGCGAAAATGTACTATAACGGAGATGCAAATGAGGCTTATTTTAACGGAAAGAGAGTGGCAGTTGTGGGGTACGGCTCACAGGGCCATGCGCACGCGCAGAATCTCCGGGACAGCGGGGTTGAGGTTGTCGTTGGTTTAAGGCAAGGGAAGTCATGGGAGAAAGCGGAACAGGATGGCTTTGAGGTTAAAACAGTTGCAGAAGCTGTAGCTGCATCCGATGTAGTCATGATTCTTTTGCCTGATGAGAGACAGACCGCAGTGTACAAAAATGAGATTGAACCACAACTGACAGGCCAGGCGATCATGTTCGCCCACGGCTTTAACGTTCATTTTAACCAGATTGTCCCGCCAGAAAGCTGTGACGTCTTGCTTGTTGCGCCAAAGGGGCCGGGCCATTTGGTCAGAAGGACTTATCAAGAAGGAGCAGGAGTGCCAGCACTGTTCGCAATCCATCAGGATGTATCGGGTAGTGCAAGGGAACTTGCGCTGGCATACGCGAAAGCGATTGGTGCGTTGAGAGCGGGAGCACTTGAAACAACCTTCAAAGAAGAAACGGAAACGGATCTATTCGGAGAACAGGCAGTGTTATGTGGCGGGCTGACCTCGCTCGTGAAAGCGGGTTTCGAAACACTCGTCGAGGCTGGCTATCAGCCGGAACTAGCTTATTTCGAAACGATGCATGAGCTGAAGCTGATCGTGGACCTGATGTATGAAGGAGGACTCGAAGGAATGCGCTATTCGATTTCTGACACTGCTCAATGGGGCGACTTTGTCAGCGGGCCAAGAGTGGTGAATGACCAGGTTAAAGAGGAAATGAAAAGAGTCCTGACCGACATCCAGGAGGGTACTTTCGCCAAAGGCTGGATTGCGGAAAATGAAAACAACAGACCGGTCTTTAATAGCATCAATGAAAAAGAAAATACCCATCAGATTGAAGAGGTGGGGAGAGAACTGAGAAAGATGATGCCGTTTGTCAATAAACAAAAGCAGAGAGAAGTGGCTGCCAGTGCGAAGAATTAACATTTTTGATACGACTTTGAGAGATGGGGAACAGTCGGCCGGAGTCAATCTTAATTTTTCCGAAAAGCTGGAGATTGCCAGGCAATTAGAGAGGCTGAATGTTGACATTATTGAAGCTGGGTTCCCAGCCGCATCTAAAGGCGACTTTGCATCAGTAGCCGAAATTGCGCGACAGATTAAAGGGTGTTCGGTTACAGGGCTGGCGAGATCGGTTTTAACAGATATCGATGCAGCATGGGAGGCATTGAGACATGGCGCAGAGCCGAGGCTTCACCTGTTCATCGCCACCTCACCAATCCACAGGGTCCACAAGTTGAAGCAGACAAAAGAAGAAGTTATTGAGACGGCGGTAAAAACCGTGAAATATGCGGCAGCCAAGTTCCCTGTCATTCAATGGTCTGCAGAGGATGCCTGCCGGACCGAGCTTGATTTCCTTGCTGAAATCGTAGAAGAGGTTATTAAAGCCGGTGCAAAGGTCATCAATATTCCTGACACTGTCGGTTATATTTCGCCGCAGGAGTATGGCCAAATATTCACTTACTTGAGAGAGCATGTTTCTTCTATTAGTAAGGTCGACCTTTCAGCACATTGTCATGATGACCTTGGAATGTCCATCGCTAATTCACTTGCAGCAGTATCTGCAGGCGCCACACAGGTAGAAGGAACGATCAATGGGATAGGTGAGCGGGCAGGAAACGCGGCGCTTGAGGAATTTGCTGTTGCGCTTCATATTCGCAAAGATTTTTACCAGGCGGAAACGGGATTGAACCTTAAGGAGATTAGCAGAACGAGCAGCCTTGTCAGCAAGCTGACTGGTATGGCGGTGCCGGCCAATAAAGCAGTGGTCGGAAGGAATGCTTTTGCCCATGAATCGGGAATCCACCAGGATGGCGTTTTGAAAGAAAAAACTACCTACGAAATCATTTCACCGGAACTTGTTGGACTGCAGAATAACTCGATGGTTCTCGGAAAGCACTCTGGTCGCCACGCATTCCGCAACAGGCTGAGTGAAATTGGGTTGACCGTGCCGGATCAGGACATTAATAAGTTATTCGCCGTTTTCAAGGAATTGGCAGACAGGAAAAAGGAAATGACGGATGATGACCTCGTGGCGATCATCCTGGAAGAGAAGCTGTCAAAAGATCAGCAATATTATCGTCTTAATTCCATTCAGGTTCAATATGGGACCAACCAGGTTCCTACCGCGACGGTTACCCTGTATGGCTGCCAAAATGAAAAGATTCAGGAAGCGTCCACAGGTTCTGGCAGTATTGAAGCTTTATATAATACGCTTGAAAATTGCATGAAAGAAAAAGCAAGTTTGCTAGATTACAGGATTCAATCTGTTGGAGCCGGCAGGGATGCCCTGGCCCAGGTATATGTAAAGCTGGATTTTGGCGGCGTCGAGACGAGTGGAAGAGGCCTTGCACAGGATGTCCTTGAGGCTTCAGCAAAAGCCTATCTAAATGCAGTCAATAGAGTTTTATATATGGAAGAAACAAAGAAAGTCGCAGTTAATGGTTAAAAAATATCATTAAGAAATCGGAGGCGAATGTAATGGAAAAAAGGATCGCAATCCTGCCAGGAGATGGCGTAGGCAAAGAAGTAAGCAGGGGGGCGGTTACAATCCTCCAGGCAGTAGCTGAGCTTTTTAACCATAAGTTCCATTTTACTTATGGAGAAATCGGCGGGGCAGCAATCGATGAATTTGGAACCCCGCTCCCGGATCGCACACTCGATCTCTGTAAAGCTAGTGATGCTGTCCTGTTAGGGGCTGTTGGCGGTCCTAAGTGGGATCAGATGCCTGGACATATTCGCCCCGAAAAAGGCTTGTTGAAAATCCGGAAAGAGCTCGGGTTATATGCGAATGTCCGGCCGGTTCAATACTACTCCAGTATTTCCGGGATTTCACCGCTTCGCAAGGAAATCGTTGAAGGTGTTGACATGGTAGTGGTCAGGGAATTGACCGGCGGGCTTTACTTTGGGAAACCGAGTGAAAGAAGTGTCCAAAAAGGCGAAGCTTCAGTAGTAGATACATTGTTTTACCAGAAAAACGAGATTGAGAGAGTCATCCGCTATGCATTTGAGTTGGCTGCCATGAGAAAAGGCAAGGTCACTTCTGTGGATAAAGCAAATGTTCTGGAATCGAGCCGAATGTGGCGCGAAACAGCAGAGGAGGTGGCGAAGGACTATCCTGATGTTCAACTTAATCATATGCTGGTCGATAATGCGGCGATGCAGCTGATCAAGAACCCGCGCCAGTTCGATGTGCTCGTCACAGAGAATATGTTTGGTGATATTTTAAGTGATGAAGCATCCGTGCTGACCGGCTCGCTTGGCATGCTGCCATCAGCCAGCGTTTCGGCTGCAGGACCATATCTGTATGAGCCTATTCATGGATCTGCACCGGATATTGCTGGAATGAACGCGGCTAATCCAATCGCGATGATCCTTTCAGCTGCGATGATGCTCCGACTGTCCTTTGGCCTTGAAGAAGAAGCTGAGGCAATCGAGAATGCAGTAGAGCAGGTGCTGGACGCTGGCAGCAGAACCCGCGACATTGCCTTGTTTGGCACACCGTTCTTAACAACTGAGGGAATGGTTGAGGAAATCAAAGCCGCTCTGCTGGACAATGAAGCGATCCTGAATATCATGAGTGCTTACGCATAAGGCCTGAATCTATTTCATCGGACATTTTGAAAATCTCAAAAACGAACACTAAGCCAGGCAGGCGAGATAGAAGTGTTTATAAAAAAGGGGAGGGTACCATTGGGGAAAACAATCATCGAAAAAATTTGGGAGAAGCATGTTGTGCATCGGGAAGAAGGTAAACCAGACCTGGTATATATCGACCTTCATCTTGTCCATGAGGTAACCTCGCCGCAGGCTTTTTCGGGACTTAGGATGAAAAAAAGGTCTGTACGGAGACCGGATTTGACATTTGCGACGATGGACCACAATGTCCCTACGATTAACCGGAATGAAATTAATGATCCTGTTGCGAAAAACCAGATGGATACTTTAAGGGATAATTGCCTTGAATTCGGCATTCCATTGGCTGATCTGGACAGTCCTGAACAGGGCATTGTCCATGTCATCGGACCTGAGCTAGGCTTGACACAGCCAGGAAAGACCATTGTGTGCGGAGACAGTCACACTTCGACGCACGGTGCATTCGGAGCCCTGGCATTCGGTATCGGTACGAGTGAGGTTGAGCATGTCCTTGCCACTCAAACACTCTGGCAGACAAAACCAAAAACTCTGAAAGTCGAGGTGTCTGGCTCTCTGGCACCAGGCGTGAGCGCAAAGGATTTCATTTTGTTCATTATCAGTAAATACGGAGTTAATTTCGGTACTGGTTACGTCATCGAATTTTGCGGTGATGCCATCAGGAAAATGTCGATGGAGGAAAGAATGACAATTTGCAATATGTCAATTGAAGGCGGGGCGAAAGCATCAATCGTTGCTCCTGATGATATAACCTTTGCCTACCTGAATGGAAGAAAATATATTGCGCAGGGAGACGCCTTCCTCGATAAAATACTGGAATGGCAGCAGCTCTCTTCTGATGAAGATGCAGTGTATGACCATTCTATCGAGATTGAAGGCGATGCCATATCGCCGATGGTCAGCTGGGGCACGAACCCATCGATGACTGCTCCGGTCACGGACAGAGTGCCTTACCTAAATGAATGTGATACTGATACAGAAAAGAAGTCACTAGAAAGGGCCTTATCATACATGGGGCTGGAGGAAGGTCAGCCAATCACAGATATTAATGTAACTAAGGTCTTCATTGGCTCCTGTACGAATTCAAGAATTGAGGATCTCAGGGCAGCCTCCGATGTGATCAAAGGGAAAAAAGTCGCTCCTGGAGTCGAAGCAATTGTTGTGCCTGGTTCTCAACAGGTCAAGAAGACTGCCGAAGCAGAAGGCATTGCCCAGGTGTTTATAGAAGCGGGATTTGAATGGAGAGAATCCGGCTGCAGCATGTGCCTGAGTATGAATGCAGACATTGTGCCCGCCGGGGAACATTGTGCTTCCACTTCAAACCGCAACTTTGAGGGCAGACAGGGAGCCGGAGCGCGTACCCATTTAGTCAGCCCTGCAATGGCAGCAGCTGCCGCACTTCATGGGCATTTTGTAGATGTCAGGTCGATCGTTAGTATTACCGTTTAGCTTTCTTATTTTCCAAATTAAGGACGAAGGTGCAATTAGTCGGCTTAACGGTGCAATTAATTAAGTTTTCGGCTCAATTAATCGCTTGAATGGTGCAATTATCCGTTTTTACGTGCAAATATCCTCGTTGAGTAAGAGAATAAATTTCCAGCAAGAAATATAGCTGCAAAAATGACCCGAAACCGGTATATTTCGGGTCATTTCACTACCTATTTGCAAAGTTTGCTTTGGGAAAAATTTATATCACTACCATTTTGCTGAATTTAGTTCTACAAAAATATATTTTCCGTGGAAGGGAGCCTGAAATGTCTAGTTTTACAGAAATGAAGGGAAAAGTCGCAGCGATGGACCGGACAAATGTGGACACAGATCAAATCATTCCAAAGCAATTCCTGAAAAGAATCGAAAAAACAGGTTTTGGGCAGTACTTGTTTTACGACTGGCGCTATAAACCAACTGGAGAGCTGAATGACGAATTTGAACTCAACGACCCGGTTAACGAGGGAGCAAGTATTTTAATAGCGAATGAAAATTTCGGCTGCGGTTCATCCAGGGAGCATGCGCCATGGGCTTTGCTGGATTACGGATTCAAGGTTTTGATCGCCCCGTCATTTGCTGATATTTTTAAACAGAATTGCCTGAAAAACGGAATCCTTCCTGTTGTACTGCCAGAAAAAGACGTTTCCTATTTGCTTAAGAATGCAAGCGGGCAGGCATATGAACTGATGGTTTCACTAGAACAGAAGAGAGTTTATGACAACCAGGGATTCGAAGCCAAATTTGACATCACTCCATATTGGTATAATATGCTCCTCAATGGCTGGGATGAAATCGAACTAACCCTTCAGCTCGAAGGAAGTATCAAAGTATTTGAAGAAAAGCATATAGAAAAAATAATCTAATTCGAAAAAATTACGATTGATTCACAGGCCCTGCTTGTGAATCTTTTTGTTTTTTCAGGGATTCGTGCTAAACTTTCTAAAAAAGCTGAACTCATGAAGCAAAAAGAGGAAATCAAAAGAGTTTAACTATTAAAAGTAAGGCGGTATGTGTATGAATAAACGGGAATCAAAAAAGGATAAAGTGATCCTGTTTCCCGGTCTGGAAAAGCGTCTGTTGGAAAAGGGTCTGGATTATTTGAAACAGCAAAAGTACAGGGATGCGATTCAATTTCTCGAGCAGGCATTGGAACATGACCCTGAGAATAGTGAAGTATACGTCGGCCTTGTTCTCGCTAATTATGAAGCAGGCAATACCCATCAGGCGAAGGAACTCGTTGCAGAGATGCTGCGGAGTGGGCTGGGTGATTACATACAAGTGATTGACATGTATTTAATGATCCTTGTCCAGTTGAATGAATACAGTGAAGTGGTCACGACTATCGAAGCTCTTCTGGAAGAACGGGAAATTCCTGCAGACAAGCATGAGCATTTCATCACCATGCTTGAATTTGGCAGGCGGATGCTTAATGGCGAAACAGAAGTGGAGCCCATTGAGGGGTTTGAAGAGGAACCTGAAGAGGATGAGCTTAATCTGTTTGACTATAAGAATCCCAATGACCAGGTGATGATTGCTGCGGGCCTCGCTAAGGTAAACATAAGACCTTATATAAAAAAAATAAGGGAGTATGTCGCGACAGAAGATGGCCATCCTTTCTTAAAAACAATGCTGCTTAATATTTTGAAAGAACAAGAGTATGCAGAAGAAACACAAATACATAAATTCGGCTGGACAGAATCGTTCAATCCTGCAAACTTACCGGAGCTGAGGGATTTTATTGAGAACAGTGGTGTGATCAAACTATTAAGCGATGAGATTGAAAGTGATGATCCTGTCTTATTCGAAAACGTCCAAAGGTTGGTCGAGCGTTATTTCTTTCTGATCTACCCATTTAAACTGCCAATCGGGCAGGTTTCGGCCTGGGCTGCTGCCTGCCATTTCATCGCTAATGAGTATTATGGATTTGAAGATCCACTAGAGTCATTTGCTGGAATATACAACAGCCAGATTGAGGAGACAGAACAGGTTCTGGACTTTATCCGGAAGCTAGAAGAAATTTCTTACCCGATAATATAGTCCAAGCTGTTGAAACGAAATAAACCTGTGTTATAATGTAGTGGTTGTATTATGTAAAAATCATTCTATTTTACATTTAATCTGGAATATTGCTTGGTAAACAAGGGTATTCATCGTCGAATGAAAATGACAATAGATAATTGTTGGAGGGAACTGTATGTCTGCAAAGGTAGAAAAAAGAGAAGGGAACCAAACGGTTCTAACAATTGAAGTAGATGCAGAAAAGGTCAACCAAGGTCTTGACGCTGCATTCAAGAAAGTCGTTAAGCAAATTAACGTACCAGGATTCCGTAAAGGAAAAATGCCTCGCCAAATGTTCGAAAAGCGTTTCGGCGTAGAGTCTTTATATCAGGATGCAATTGATATCCTTCTTCCAGAAGCATATGCAAATGCAATCGATGAAACTGGAATCGAGCCAGTTGACCGCCCGGAAATCGATGTTGAACAAATCGAAAAGGGCAAGAGCTTAATCATCAAGGCAACTGTAACAGTTAAGCCTGAAGTGAAGCTTGGCGAGTACAAAGGACTTGAAGTAGAAGCATTCGACACAAACGTAACAGATGAAGAAGTAGAAAACGAATTGAAAGCAATGCAGGAAAAGCAGGCTGAGCTTGTTGTTAAAGAAGAAGGCACTGCTGAAAATGGCGACAGTGTTGTCATCGATTTCGAAGGATTCGTTGATGGCGAAGCTTTCGAAGGCGGCAAAGCTGAAAACTACGCACTTGAACTTGGTTCAGGTTCGTTCATCCCAGGCTTCGAAGAACAGCTAGTTGGATTAGCTACTGGCGAAGAAAAAGATGTAGAGGTTACTTTCCCTGAAGAGTACCATGCAGCTGAACTTGCTGGTAAGCCTGCAACTTTCAAAGTGAAACTTCACGAAATCAAAGGAAAAGAACTTCCAGCTCTAGATGATGAGTTCGCTAAAGATGCTGATGAAGAAGTTGAAACTTTAGAAGAGCTTAAGACAAAGATTAAAGATCGTCTTGCTCATGACAAAGCACACCAAAAAGAACACTTCGAACGTGACACTGTTGTAGAAAAAGCAGCAGCTAACGCTGAAATCGAAGTTCCTGAATCCATGATCGACACTGAAATCGACCGCATGGTAAATGAGTTCGAACAACGCTTGCAAATGCAAGGCATGAACCTTGACCTATACTACCAGTTCTCAGGTCAAGACGAAGCTGCTCTTCGCGAACAAATGAAGGAAGAAGCTGCTACACGCGTACGTGTGAACCTGACTCTTGAAGCAATCGCAAAAGCTGAAAACATCGAAGTTACTGATGAAGAAGTAAATGCAGAGCTTCAAAAGATGTCTGAAATGTACAATATGACTGCTGATCAAATCCAAGCAGCACTAGGCGGAAGCCTTGACGGAATCAAAGGCGACCTTCAATTGAAAAAAGCAGTTGATTTCCTTGTAGAAAACAGCAAAACTGTTGCATAATATTAGAAAAGCGTAAGCGCCTTGGTCAGCCCCGACAAGCACTGGAGGGCCGACCGGTGAAGTCGTCCTTTGACTTCATTGGGCGGACCGAAGTGACTCGAGGGGCTAGGCGCTGAAGCTAGACATTTCTCAAAGTGAATTTTATACTTACTATATAAGATAAAAACAAGGCGCGAGTAAATCGTGCCTTGTTTTCTACAATTAACACCAATATACATACATAATTTTTTTAGCAATTTCATATAAGTCGATTTAACGGCTTGATTTATGGAAAAGATGAATTAGTACATATTTTTTTCGATTCATAAGCGCGAAACTGAAATGGCCGAGGGTTATCATTTCCTGTCCCCTGGCAAAATGTGATACAATGCAATACATACCTGCTCGAAAGCAGCAGAAAAAACTGTTACTTAACTTATCGTTTGCTTATGAATCGCAGCTTTATATATGTTTAGAAGTTCTCAAGGGGTGAAGGCATTGTTCAAATTTAATGATGAAAAAGGACAGCTTAAATGTTCTTTCTGCGGCAAGACGCAGGATCAAGTCCGCAAATTGGTAGCAGGGCCAGGCGTCTATATCTGTGACGAGTGTATTGAATTATGCACAGAAATCGTTGAAGAAGAACTTGGCACTGAAGAAGAAGTTGAGTTTAAGGATGTTCCGAAACCACTGGAAATCCGCGATATTCTTAATGAGTATGTAATTGGTCAGGACCAGGCTAAGAAGAACTTATCTGTAGCCGTTTACAATCACTATAAGCGTATCAACTCAAACAGCAAGATTGATGATGTTGAACTATCAAAAAGTAATATTGCGATGATCGGGCCTACAGGAAGCGGTAAAACTTTGCTTGCTCAAACATTAGCTCGCATTCTCAATGTTCCATTCGCAATCGCGGATGCAACATCACTGACAGAAGCAGGTTATGTTGGTGAAGATGTTGAAAACATCCTTTTGAAATTGATCCAATCAGCTGATTACGATGTAGAAAAGGCTGAAAAAGGAATCATTTATATCGATGAAATCGATAAGATCGCTAGAAAATCCGAAAACCCTTCTATTACTAGAGATGTTTCCGGTGAAGGTGTGCAGCAGGCGCTCCTGAAAATTCTTGAAGGAACAGTTGCAAGTGTACCGCCACAAGGTGGACGAAAGCATCCGCACCAAGAATTCATCCAGATCGATACGACGAATATCCTGTTCATTTGCGGCGGAGCATTCGACGGGATCGAGCAAATCATTAAGCGTCGCCTCGGTCAGAAAGTAATCGGCTTTGGCTCTGAAAAGAAAGAGGAAGACTTAGACAAGAAGGAATTGTTGTCAAAAGTCCTACCTGAAGATTTACTTAAATTCGGGTTAATCCCTGAATTCATCGGCCGTCTTCCGGTAATTGCCAGCCTGACTCCGCTTGATGAAGAAGCGCTAGTCGAAATCCTGACAAAACCAAAGAACGCTCTTGTAAAACAGTATCAAAAAATGCTAAACCTAGATGATGTCGAGCTTGAATTTGAAGACGATGCACTCGTTGAAATTGCCAAAAAGGCAATTGAACGCAAGACAGGTGCCCGCGGACTTCGTTCAATCATCGAAGGCATCATGTTGGATGTCATGTTCGACCTTCCATCCCGTGAAGATATCGTAAAGTGTGTCATCACAAAGGAAACAGTCGAAAACAACATGCCGCCAAAGCTAGTGCTAGAGGACGGAACAGTCCTTAAAGACGAAAGAAATTCAGCATAATACACAAAATCCCGGTGGTTATTCACCGGGATTTATTTTGTTTTTAAGCCCCCTCTCTGAAATAATGAATTCTAGTAGAGCCAGAGCAAACTTCAGACAAGTTTGTGTGAAAAGAAGAAAAGCTGTCAGAACTAAGGCCAACTTCGGACAGGTTTGGTGGTGGAAGAGGAAAAGATGTCATAACTAAGTCCAACTTCAGACAGGTTTACTGGTGGAAGAGGAAAAGCTGTCAGAACTAGGGCCAACTTCAGACAGGTTTGGTGGTGGAAGAGGAAAAGCTGTCAGAACTAAGGCCAACTTCGGACAGGTTTAGTGGTGGAAGAGGAAAAGCTGTCAGAACTAAGGCCAACTTCAGACAGGTTTGGTGGTGAAAGAGGAAAAGCTGTCAGAAGTAAGGGCAACTTCAGACAGGTTTGGTGTTGAAAGAGGAAAAGTTGTCAGAAGTAAGGGCAACTTCAGACAGGTTTGGTGGTGGAAGAGGAAAAGCTGTCAGAAGTAAGGGCAACTTCAGACATATTTAGTGTTGAAAGAGGAAAACCTGTCAGAACCAAAAAATGCACTATTCATTTGACGAAACACTCTTTAATCTTGCCATACTAAGGTCTCTCCGGGTGGAAAAATTCACTTGAAAATATTGTTTATTCCAACACTCTCAGGGAGATACTAGGTTAAAGCCAATAGTATCAACTTACGGGAGGGAATGTAAATTGAGTTGGACCGGAATCGCCTTGTTTATACAGCTGTTTTTCGGAATCATCATCGGGCTGTATTTCTGGAATTTACTCAGGAATCAGCGGACGCAAAAAGTATCAATTGATCGGGAATCCCGAAAGGAAATGGAACAGTTAAGAAAGATGAGATCGGTCTCCCTGAGTGAACCGCTTGCCGAAAAAGTCAGGCCATCCAGCTTCAAGGATATTGTCGGACAGGAAGATGGAATCAAGGCACTTAAAGCAGCGTTATGTGGACCCAATCCGCAGCATGTCATCATTTATGGGCCACCGGGAGTAGGAAAAACTGCCGCGGCCAGGCTCGTTTTAGAAGAAGCAAAGCAAAACCAAAAATCCCCATTCAAGAAATCTTCAGTATTTGTTGAGCTGGATGCTACAACGGCCAGGTTTGATGAGAGAGGAATTGCTGACCCATTGATCGGTTCCGTTCATGATCCGATTTATCAAGGGGCCGGTGCGATGGGACAGGCCGGCATTCCCCAGCCGAAACAGGGTGCTGTGACCAATGCACATGGAGGAGTTTTATTCATTGATGAAATTGGTGAGCTGCACCCAATCCAGATGAACAAGCTTTTAAAAGTACTGGAAGACAGGAAAGTATTTTTAGAGAGTGCGTATTATAATGAGGAAAATACGCAAATCCCAAGCCATATCCACGACATCTTCAAAAATGGGCTCCCGGCAGACTTCCGCCTTGTAGGCGCGACGACGAGAACTCCAAGCGAAATCCCTCCGGCAATCAGATCGAGATGCATGGAAGTGTTTTTCCGTGAGCTATCACAGGAGGAAATTTCAGAAGTAGCAAGGAATGCAGCTGAAAAAGTAGAACTGAATATGAGTGAAAAAGCGATTGAAATCTTGTCAAATTATGCAAGAAATGGCCGAGAAGCTGTTAATATGGTGCAGATTGCTGCAGGATTGGCCATTACCGACGAACGAACCTACATTAAAGAAGAGGAAATTGAATGGGTCGTCCATTCGAGCCAGCTCACACCAAGGATGGAAAGAAGGATTAATGATAAGTCAGCAATCGGTCTTGTCAATGGATTAGCTGTGTATGGGCCCAATACCGGTGCGCTTCTTGAAATCGAAGTTACTGTAATTAAAGCGAAGGATAAAGGCTCAATCAATATCACTGGCATTGTCGAGGAAGAGAGCATCGGCGGACAGGGAAAATCAATCCGCAGAAAGAGTATGGCGAGAGGTTCGATTGAAAATGTCATCACTGTTCTTAGATCGATGGGTGTTCCAGCTGATGAATTCGACATCCATGTCAACTTCCCAGGCGGTACCCCAATCGATGGTCCATCTGCCGGGATCGCAATGGCAACGGGAATTTATTCAGCAATCTATAAAATCCCGATGGACCATACAGTCGCAATGACAGGAGAAATCAGCATCCACGGGAATGTAAAGCCGATAGGCGGTGTCTATCCAAAAGTGAAGGCAGCGAAAAAAGCAGGTGCCAAAAAGGTAATCATTCCGCAGGAAAATGTGCAGACCATCCTTAATGAAATCACAGATATAGAAATCATTCCAGTCACACACCTGAATGAAGTGTTTGAAATTGCTCTTGAAAAAGACCATCCGAGGGAGCAAATCATCAAGGCTGCCAGTGACTTAACGGCAAAAGAGACGAGCTAGGATGATAAAAAGAACGCTTACCGGCGTTCTTTTTTTACGCTGTTTTGCTGCTGTTTCGCCTAAAGTTAACCAAACAGTAAAAACGGGTTTATTTTTCCCTGAAAAAGGAAAGAGGGTGTAATGAAGGTAACCGGGCTGAAATTGCTATTTTCAAAAAAATAAGCTTATGTTTGGTTTTGAAAGTAACTTCAGATGTGGACATATTTTTACATGAATATCAGGATACTAATCAATGAGGCAATGGGTGCTAACTGCTCTTGTTATTAGACACTTGAAAATAAATACGATAGAATTGAACAACAAAGTATTATTATACTTATGGTTTGATACAATGCATGTTGGAGGTGCAATGTCATGGCGAATAAGAATGAGCACACTGTCCCACTTCTGCCGCTGCGCGGTTTGCTTGTGTACCCGACGATGGTTCTGCATTTGGATGTAGGACGAGAAAAATCGGTACAGGCATTGGAGAAGGCAATGGTGGATGACCATTTAATCTATCTCACAACCCAAAAGGATATATCCATAGATGAACCAGGCGAGGAGGATTTGTACCAGATGGGTACATTGACTCGCGTCAAACAAATGCTGAAGCTCCCGAACGGGACGATCCGCGTGTTGGTTGAAGGATTGTCCAGAGCTGAAATCATTGAACTTTTTGATGAGAATGACCATTATTCCTGTAAAGTAAAAACCTTTGAAGATGATGAATCAAAGGATGTCGAAGATGAAGCATTAATGAGGACAATGCTTGAGTATTTCGAACAATACATAAAAATGTCCAAGAAAATTTCTGCGGAAACGTATGCATCTGTTTCTGATATTGAAGAGCCGGGCAGGATGGCTGATATCATCGCTTCCCATCTTCCGCTAAAGCTTAAAGAGAAACAGGAAATTCTCGAGACGATTGACATCAAGGACAGGATGAATCGTGTCATTGAAATCATTCATAATGAAAAAGAAGTGCTGGGCCTCGAGAAAAAGATCGGCCAGCGCGTAAAGCGTTCCATGGAGCGAACTCAGAAGGAATATTATTTGCGTGAACAGATGAAGGCTATCCAGAAGGAGCTTGGTGAAAAGGAAGGAAAGACAGGAGAAATTGCTGAGCTTACCGAAAAAATCGAGCTTGCCGGAATGCCTGAAAATGTGAAGGAAACTGCTTTGAAGGAACTTGACCGTTACGAAAAGGTTCCGACGACTTCTGCAGAAAGCGCAGTAATCCGGAATTATATTGAATGGCTTGTTGCTTTGCCTTGGTCAAAGTCGACGGAGGATGATCTTGATATCAGCAAAGCTGAAAAGATCCTTGATAAGGACCATTACGGACTGGAAAAAGTAAAGGAAAGGGTTCTTGAGTATCTTGCGGTGCAGAAGCTGACGAACTCTTTAAAAGGACCAATCCTGTGTCTGGCTGGACCTCCGGGAGTCGGTAAAACGAGCTTGGCCAGGTCAATCGCTAAATCCCTGAACCGTAATTTTGTAAGGGTGTCTTTAGGCGGTGTCCGTGATGAGTCAGAAATTCGCGGACACAGAAGGACTTATGTCGGTGCTATGCCGGGAAGGGTCATCCAGGGGATGAAAAAGGCAGGAACGATTAACCCTGTTTTCCTTCTTGATGAGATCGATAAAATGTCCAATGATTTCCGCGGCGATCCTTCTTCAGCGATGCTAGAGGTGCTCGATCCCGAACAAAACCATAATTTCAGCGATCATTACATTGAAGAGCCATATGACCTTTCAAAAGTAATGTTCATCGCTACTGCCAATAATCTTTCAACTGTACCTGGCCCGTTGCTCGACAGAATGGAGATCATCAATATTGCAGGCTATACAGAGCAGGAGAAGCTGCACATTGCCAAGGATCATCTCCTTCCAAGACAAATCAAAGACCATGGTCTGTCAAAATCACAGCTTCAGATGAAGGATGAAGCAATTACGAAGGTAATTCGTTATTATACACGGGAATCTGGTGTGCGCTCCCTTGAAAGGCAACTCGCATCCATATGCAGAAAAACAGCGAAAATCGTTGTTTCTGGAGAGAGAAAACGTGTGATCGTTAGCGAGAAGAACGTCGAGGACTTCCTCGGAAAGACTAAGTTCAGGTATGGGCAGGCTGAGTTGGAAGACCAGATAGGCGTTGCTACTGGTCTCGCTTATACAACAGTCGGTGGCGATACCCTCCAAATTGAAGTTTCCCTGTCACCAGGAAAAGGCAAGCTCGTCCTTACTGGTAAGCTTGGGGATGTCATGAAGGAATCTGCCCAGGCTGCCTTCAGCTATGTGCGATCTAAGGCTAAGGATCTTGACATTGATCCGGACTTCCATGAGAAGAATGATATCCATATCCATGTTCCTGAGGGTGCTGTTCCGAAAGATGGTCCTTCAGCGGGTATTACGATTGCTACTGCACTTGTATCTGCTTTGTCAGGAAAACCGATCCGCAGGGAAGTCGGAATGACCGGAGAAATAACGCTTAGAGGACGCGTATTGCCAATTGGCGGTCTCAAGGAAAAATCGCTGAGCGCTCACAGAGCAGGTCTAACAAAGGTTATTTGTCCAAAGGATAATGAAAAAGATATTGATGATATTCCAGAAAGTGTACGTAAGGAGCTTGAATTTGTGTTAGTTTCTCATTTAGATGAAGTATTGAAGCACGCTCTCGCCAGCGGTGATTCTCAATGAAAGTAAATAGTGCAGAAATCGTGATCAGTGCCGTAAGGCCGAATCAATATCCGGAAAGTAATCTGCCGGAATTCGCCCTTGCTGGCCGATCGAATGTTGGTAAATCTTCTTTTATCAATAAAATGCTTAACCGGAAAAGCCTTGCCAGGACATCGTCGAAGCCAGGAAAGACTCAGACCTTGAATTTTTACCTGATCAATGAAATGCTTCATTTTGTAGATGTTCCGGGTTACGGCTACGCTAAAGTATCAAAATCCGAACGTGAAGCCTGGGGCAAGATGATTGAAACTTATATTACCTCACGCGAACAATTGAAGGCGATGCTGCTGATCGTTGACCTGAGGCATCCGCCTTCTAAAGACGATGTGATGATGTATGATTTCCTCAAACATTACGAGATTCCGGTCATCATTATCGCGACAAAAGCGGATAAAATTCCAAAGTCAAAGTGGCAAAAGCATTTGAAGATTACAAAAGAAACCCTTGATTTAGACCCGAACGACACGATCATTCTTTTCTCATCAGAAACAGGAGAAGGGAAAGACAAGGCCTGGTCAGTATTAGGAAGCTTCATGAAATAATCGTTTGAAATAAGAAACCCGCACCGTTGATGTGAACACGGTGCGGGTTTTTATTACTTTATTAAGTATTTACTTTTTGCACGAAGATTAGTGTCTCACTCCTGCCCCCTAGCCAGTTCTATTATTTCTTTTTTATAAATAAAAGGTAAACGCCAATAAGGATCAATGCTGCCGGCCAAAATCTCCATGCTGTCGCGACTCCATTTTCCAATAAACCAAGCCATCCAGTGATTCTGTCATAAAACAGAAGCAACCCTGCTAAAATGAGAAAGAGGACTCCGTGAAACAAGCCATTGCCTGTTTTTTGATAGCGGAGCAAGAAGCCGAGAGCAATGATTAAAATGAAAGCACCAAGGTGATCGGGCCAGAGGTCGAATTTATTGACCACATGAAAGTGGACACCGAAGCCAACGAGGATCACACCTGGAAAGATGGCTTCATAATCCTTGCCCCAGTATCCTTGAACTAAAAAGGCAGCTCCGACAATGATCAAGAGTGTCGGCCACGTATAAAATTCATTGAACAACGAAACATTTTCCTGCTGAAGATAAAAATAGATTCCAAATCCGATTAATATCATTCCTGGTATAATTCTCTGATTTTTCATTCTTTCACCACTTCCAGAAAGGCTCACTTGAATTAAGGGACAAACTTTGATAAGGTACATTAGGGAGTATGTTTATTTGCTTTTGATATAGTATAAAAGTATAACAAACAGACAGACGAAATAGTTCAATTTAATCAATGCTATTATATATATGTTTTTTCAACAGTTGTTCACATTTACAACATTAAAAGGTAAAAAACGTCGTGTATAATTGCCTTAGCCAATTATGCAATTTCTATGTGGGGGTGTCAATTAATAATGCATATTATCGTTGTCGGTCTAAACTATAAAACTGCCCCTGTCGAAATCCGCGAAAGATTGACATTCAACGAGGGGAACCTTGGTGAAGCGATGAGTGCCCTTCAGGAAAAGAAGAGCATCCTTGAGAATGTCATCGTATCAACTTGCAACCGTACAGAAATATATGCTGTTGTGGACCAGCTTCACACAGGCAGATATTATATCAAAGAGTTTTTATCTGAATGGTTCGGGATCCCTCAGGCAGAATTTACGCCGTTCCTGTTCATTTACGAACAAGATGGGGCAATTGAACATTTATTCAAGGTTTCTTGCGGCTTGAACTCCATGGTGCTGGGTGAAACTCAAATCCTTGGGCAAGTGCGTTCAAGCTTCATGCTTGGCCTTGAAAAGAACACTACTGGAACGGTCTTCAACCAGCTATTCAAGCAGGCAGTCACTATTGCCAAGCGTGGCCATTCCGAAACAGATATCGGTGCGAACGCTGTTTCTGTCAGCTACGCAGCTGTTGAACTTGCCAAGAAGATTTTCGGCTCTCTTGATCAAAAGCATGTGCTGATTCTTGGTGCAGGCAAGATGGGTGAGCTGGCGATCCAGAACCTTCATGCAAATGGAGCGAGGAAGGTAACGGTCATCAATCGTACTTACCAGAAAGCTGAGGATTTGGCGAACCGTTTCTCGGGCAAGGCTAAAACACTGGATGAGCTTCAGACTGCACTGGTGGATGCAGATATCCTTATTAGTTCTACAGGTGCGAAGGAGTTTGTTGTCACGAAGGATATGATGGCAAAGGTCGAGCAAAAGCGAAAAGGAAAACCATTATTCATGGTGGATATCGCTGTTCCGCGTGATCTTGATCCGGAAATTGCGACTCTGGAAAATGTATTCCTTTATGATATCGATGATCTAGAGGGCATTGTTGAAGCTAATCTGCAGGAACGACAGAAGGCAGCAGAGAAGATTCTTATCATGATTGAAAGTGAGATTGTCCAATTCAAACAGTGGCTGAATACCCTTGGTGTTGTACCGGTCATTTCTGCTTTGAGGGTCAAAGCCCTATCAATCCAGCAAGAAACGATGAACAGTATCGAACGGAAACTGTCACATCTATCTGATCGTGATATCAAAGTCCTTAACAAGCATACAAAGAGCATCATCAACCAGCTCCTGAAGGATCCAATTTTGCAGGCGAAAGAGCTTGCGGCTGGTCCTGATGCAGATGAAGCACTCGATCTATTCGTGAAGATTTTCAATATTGAACAGCTCGTCGCTGAACAAGAAGGAATGAAAACGGCTGAAACCAAGCAGGTAAAAGTTCCTTCGCCTCAGGCTTCTTTTCAGCCGTAAGAGAGGTAGTGTCCATGGGTGATCTTTATATTACACGTCTCCATGAAATAACCATTGTGATTTATGCGGCAAGCGTGCTCTTATACTTTATCGATTTTCTTAACAGTAACCGGAGGGCAAACAAAGTTGCTTTCTGGTTACTTGCATTTGTTTGGGGATTCCAGACAATTTTCCTGTTATATTACATGGTCGACAAAGGCCGTTTTCCAGTTCTGACCCTCTTTGAAGGGCTTTACTTTTATGCGTGGGTGCTGGTAACGCTGTCGCTGGCTATTAATAAGCTATTAAAAGTAGATTTTATTGTCTTTTTTACAAATATTCTTGGATTCATCATCATGGCGATCCATACTTTTGCACCCGTTCAGTATGACTCCAATGTTATGTCCGAGCAGCTCATATCAGAGCTTTTGCTCATCCATATCACCATGGCGATCCTTTCATATGGGGCATTCTCGATTTCAGTGGTTTTTTCGCTGCTATATCTCATTCAATATGACCTTTTAAAGCGGAAAAAGTGGGGTAAGCTGTTATGGAGGATCACCGATTTAACGAAACTTGATTATTGGTCATACATATTGAATGTCATTGGTGTACCGATGCTGATTCTGAGCTTGATCCTTGGGCTTCAGTGGGCATGGATCAAAGTTCCTGACCTTGCATGGTATGATGCCAAGCTGATCGGTTCATTCATTGTTCTTGCAGTATATAGCATTTATCTATATTTGAGAGTTGGCAAAGAGATGTACGGAAAATCGCTTGCCTTATGGAATGTTGCATCGTTCCTGATTGTCTTAATCAACTTTTTCCTTTTCGGAAAATTATCATCTTTCCATTTTTGGTATCAATAATTAGGAGGCTGTCATGAGAAAAATTATCGTTGGCTCCAGACGGAGTAAGCTAGCATTGACACAAACAAATTGGGTAATTGAGCAGCTGAAGAAATTAGGTGCACCTTTTGAGTTTGAAGTAAAGGAAATTGTTACAAAAGGAGACAAAATTCTTGATGTGACTCTTTCAAAGGTCGGAGGAAAAGGTCTTTTCGTAAAAGAAATCGAACAGGCGATGCTCGACAAAGAAATTGATATGGCTGTCCATAGCATGAAGGATATGCCTGCAGTACTTCCGGATGGTCTTGTCATCGGGGCTATCCCGGAGAGGGAAGATCACCGTGATGTGCTTATTTCCAACGATCATGTTGCTTTTAAGGATTTGAAACCTGGTTCAGTAATCGGAACAAGCAGCCTTCGCAGGAGCGCGCAGCTATTGGCTCAGCGCCCTGATCTTGAAATGAAGTGGATTCGCGGAAACATTGATACACGGATCGCTAAACTTGAAACGGAAGACTATGATGGTATTATCCTTGCTGCTGCCGGTTTGAAGCGCATGAGATGGGCTAGTGATACAGTAACCGAGTTCATCGATGAGGATATTTGTGTACCTGCTGTCGGCCAGGGAGCACTTTCGATCGAGTGCCGCGGCGATGACGAAGAGCTTCTACAACTGCTTGAAAAATTCACTTGCACTGAAACAAGTGCTACAGTAAGAGCCGAAAGAGCTTTCCTTCACAAGATGGAAGGCGGCTGCCAGGTGCCGATTGCAGGGTATGCATATCTTAATGACAAAGAAGAAATAGTGCTCACAGCCCTAGTCGGCTCACCGGATGGAAAGATAATCTTCAAGGAACAGGTTACAGGCAAAAATCCTGAGGAGCTGGGAGAGCTAGCTGCTGACAAGCTGATCAGTCAGGGAGCGAAAGACTTGATCGACAAGGTAAAACAGGAGCTTGAAAGTGAATGATTCCAGCGTATTCGCTGCAAAATAAAACAGTCATGATTCCAAGGGGGAAGGCTCACGCGAAGTCTTTCTCCGATTTGGTTAAAAGAAATGGAGGGATTCCCGTGGAAATCCCTCTTATTGCCTTTCAGCCGGTTACAGCTTCAAAAAAACTACATAATACACTTGCAAATTTACATAACTACGATTGGATCATTTTTACGAGCAATGTGACGGTGGAAACCTTTTATTCTTTTATCAAAAAAAGTCCTGTTCTTCTGCCTAAAATAGCCGTGATTGGCGAAAAAACGAAAGAAATCCTTGAAGACATGGGACAAAAGGTAGACTTCGTACCAGCAGAATATGTTGCCGAAGGATTCATCGATGAGTTCTTACCTCATGTTAATCAGCGGGAAAGAATCCTGATTCCAAAAGGGAACCTGGCCAGGGATTATATTTCAAATGCACTGAAGGAAAAGGGAGCCATCGTTGATGAAATCATTATCTATGAGACATTCCTGCCTGAAGAAAGCAGGGACAAGCTCGTTAAGATGCTAACCGAAGAAAGTCTTGATATACTTACATTTACAAGCCCATCTACGATTGATCATTTTATGAAAATCGTAAAAGAACAAAATTTAAGAGGCAAGCTTGAGCATTGCATCGTTGCCTGCATCGGTCCTGTGTCAAAAAGGAAGGCAGAGCAGTGGGGACTGAAGGTCCATGCCATGCCGGAAAAATACACCGTTGAAGAGATGCTGAACAGCATTGCCAAGTATATAAATATTGGAGGGTAATCCATGAAACACCTTGAATTCAGCCGCCACCGCCGTCTTCGTCAGACAGCGAATATGCGCGCGCTTGTCCGTGAAAACTATCTTCGCACTGAAGACTTGATCTACCCGCTTTTTGTCGTTGAAGGAGAAAATGTAAAAAACGAAGTTTCTTCAATGCCGGGAGTCCATCAATTATCCCTTGATAATCTAAAAGAAGAAATCACTGAAGTGGAATCTCTGGGCATTAAATCTGTGCTGCTTTTCGGCGTTCCGAACGAAAAAGATGAAGTAGGCTGTCAGGCGTATCATGACCACGGAATTTTGCAGGAAGCAATCCGAGTCATCAAAAAGGATTTTCCTGATATGGTTGTCATCGCCGATACTTGCCTTTGTGAATACACAAGCCATGGCCACTGCGGCGTAATTGAGGATGGCAAAGTACTTAACGACCCTTCTCTTGAACTATTAGGAAAGACGGCTGTCAGCCAGGCACAAGCTGGCGCTGATATCATTGCTCCATCAAACATGATGGACGGATTTGTTACAGCGATTCGTTTTGCTTTGGATGAAGCAGGGTTCCATGATGTACCAATCATGTCCTATGCCGTTAAATATTCATCTGCATTTTACGGTCCATTCCGCGAAGCAGCAGAAAGCACGCCGCAGTTCGGTGACCGTAAATCCTACCAGATGGATCCAGCAAACCGCATCGAAGCTATGCGAGAAGCAGAGTCAGATGTCATGGAAGGCGCAGACTTCCTGATCGTAAAACCGGGCATGCCATACCTGGACATCGTCCGCGATGTAAAAAACAACTTCAACCTGCCTGTTGTCATCTATAATGTCAGCGGAGAGTATTCAATGGTCAAAGCAGCAGCCCAAAACGGCTGGGTTGACGAAAAGAGCATCGTCATGGAAATGCTGACAGGAATGAAGCGCGCTGGGTCAGACCTGATCATCACCTACCATGCGAAGGATGCAGCACGCTGGCTGAAGGAACAGTAAGTTTAGAAATAGGCTCTGCATTTCTACAGAGCCAATTAAATAGAAATGAGGGATAGTATGCGCTCATATGATAAATCGATTGCAGCTTTTAAAGAAGCGAAAGAACTATTGCCTGGAGGAGTAAACAGCCCCGTCCGCGCATTCAAGTCTGTCAATATGGATCCGATCTTCATGGAAAAAGGGAAGGGTTCAAAGATTTATGACATCGATGGCAATGAATATATTGACTATGTATTATCATGGGGACCGCTGATCCTTGGCCATACGAACAAAAAGGTCGTTGAGGGAATCAAGAAAGTGGCTGAGCTTGGTACAAGCTTTGGTGCACCGACAACTGTTGAGAACGAGCTTGCGCAGTTGGTCATTGACCGTGTTCCATCGATTGAGATGGTAAGAATGGTATCTTCGGGTACTGAGGCGACGATGAGTGCCTTGCGCCTTGCTCGTGGATATACAGGCAGAAACAAAATCCTTAAGTTTGAAGGCTGCTACCATGGACATGGTGACTCATTGCTTATAAAAGCTGGCTCAGGCGTCGCTACGCTTGGTTTGCCTGACAGCCCGGGTGTTCCTGAGGGAGTTGCCAAAAACACAATCACAGTACCTTACAACGATCTTGAGAGCGTCCGTTACGCTTTCGAGCAATATGGTGATGATATCGCCGGCGTGATCGTTGAACCAGTAGCCGGGAATATGGGTGTCGTTCCACCAGTAGAAGGATTCCTAGAGGGTCTTCGCGAAATCACAAGAAAGTATGGCACTGTCCTTATTTTTGACGAGGTCATGACAGGCTTCCGCGTTGGCTATAACTGTGCCCAGGGATATTACAATGTAACTCCTGACCTTACTTGCCTAGGCAAGGTAATAGGCGGAGGACTTCCAGTAGGAGCATACGGCGGTAAGAGAGAGATCATGGAGCAAATCGCTCCAAGCGGTCCGATTTACCAGGCGGGAACGCTATCCGGAAACCCGCTGGCGATGACAGCTGGCCTGGAAACATTGAAGCAGCTAACGCCGGAATCATACAAAGAATTCGAACGCAAAGCCGATATCCTTGAAAAAGGCTTGAAGGCAGCGGCTGAGAAATACGGGATTCCGCATACAATCAACCGTGCAGGATCGATGATCGGCATCTTCTTCACAAACGAAAATGTCATCAACTATGAAGTAGCAAAACAATCAAATCTTGAATTCTTTGCAGCCTACTACCGTGAAATGGCGAACGAAGGAGTATTCCTCCCACCATCGCAGTTCGAAGGATTATTCCTGTCAACAGCACACACAGACGAAGACCTGCAAAAAACAATTGAAGCAGCTGAGAAAGCATTTGCAAAGCTGCAGAATTAATAATTGGTGTCACACTCTCCGTTTTGGGGAGTGTTTTTTTGTTTTTGTAACTAAGATTACTGGTTGCGGAAACAGGACAAGTTATTGCGTGTATTGGTACTTGTGTGAAGTGCCTTACGTTCGGACAAGACCCAGATGCCTTCAACAGATTTGTCACAAGTAGCTTTGGGTTCAGACAAAATATCGTCATAGACACGAAGAAATGTCCGAAGTAGCCCCAAGTTCAGCCAAAACACCGTCATAGTCAGGAGGAAATGTCTGAAGTAGCCCCAGGTTCGGCCAAAACACCGTCATAGTCACGAGGAAATGTCTGAAGTAGCCCCAAGTTCGGCCAAAACACCGTCATAGTCACAAGGAAATGTCCGAAGTACCCCAGGTTCAGCCAAAACATCGTCACAGTCACGAGGAAATGTCCGAAGTAACCCCAGGTTCGACCAAATGCCTGTCAATTACAAGAAGATTTGTCTGAAGTAGCCCCAGGTTCAGACAAAATACCGTCATACACACGAGGAAATGTCCGAAGTACCCCCAGGTTCAGCCAAAATATCGTAATAATCACGAGGAAATGTCCGAAGTAGCCCCAAGTTCAGCCGAAACACCGTCATAGTCACGAGGAAATGTCTGAAGTAGCCCCAAGTTCGGCCAAAACACCGTCATAGTCACAAGGAAATGTCCGAAGTACCCCAGGTTCAGCCAAAACATCGTCATAGTCACGAGGAAATGTCTGAAGTAGCCCCAAGTTCAGCCGAAACACCGTCATAGTCACGAGGAAATGTCCGAAGTAGCCCCAAGTTCGACCAAATGCCTGTCATTTACAAGAAGAATTGTCTGAAGTAACCCCAGGTTCAGACAAAATACCGTCATACACACGAGGAAATGTCCGAAGTACCCCCAGGTTCAGCCAAAACATCGTCATAGTCAGGAGGAAATGTCTGAAGTAGCCCCAGGTTCGGCCAAATGCCTGTCAATTACGAGAGATTTGTCTGAAGAAGCCCCAGGTTCAGACAAAATACCGTCATAGACACGAGGAAATGTCCGAAGTAGCCCCAAGTTCGACCAAATGCCTGTCATTTACAAGAAGAAATGTCTGAAGTAGCCCTAAGTTCGGCCAAAACACCGTCATAGTCACAAGGAAATGTCCGAAGTACCCCCAAGTTCAGCCGAAACACCGTCACAGTCACGAGGAATTGCTCGAAGGAACCCCAGGTTCGTCCAAATGCCTGTCAATTACAAGAAGATTTGTCCGAAGTAACCCCAAGTTCAGCCAAAACACCGTCATAGTCACGAGGAAATGTCCGAAGTAACCCCAAGTTCAGCCAAATTCCCGTCCTTTACAAGCAGATTGGTCGGAAGTCACTCTAGATTTGTTTTCTAAAGGAATTCCTTCATAAAGATGTCTTTTATCAATCTGTGCATCTATATACCGCTCCTTTTTATGTTCTAAATTATCATAAAAGTAAATATAGACTCATAAAGTGTTAATGACATAGTGATTTTACGTTTAAGGAATGAAAGGAGGAGTCGCTTTGTCTCAGGGGAATCAATCGTGCCTGCGATTTTCATTAGAAGAGTCAGTGTGGTTTCAAAGAGGACAGGAAGTCGCGGAGCTTGTCTCGATTTCACTCGATCCGAATATAACCATCCAGGAAAATGAACAATACGTATCCATTCGCGGATCGCTGGAGTTGACTGGGGAATATACATGCCACGAACAACAGCAAGAGAATGATGAGGAACAACTCTCTGCTCTTAAGTACGTCCATTCTGTCATGGAGAGGGAGGAAGGTGTCAATGAATTCCTTCACCGTTTCCCAGTGGATATCACAATCCCTAAAAACCGGATTGAAAGTATTTATGACATTGATATTCAAGTAGAAGGATTCGATTATGTTTTTCCGGAAAAAGACCGCCTGAAGCTGAACGCTGATCTTGCCATCACGGGCTTATACGGCGAACAACAGCATGAAGCTGATCAGGAGACTGACAGTGAAGAAGTGGAGGAACTGGAAGTCAGTTACCGTCAGGAGGCTACTGCGGAAGTTGATGCAGAGGTTGAAGCAGCAGATGCAAACGCAGAAACAGGAAGCCATAGCACGGAAGACTTCCCGGAAGCTCCTGCCTATTCATTTGTCCAGCAAAATGAAACATTAAATCAAGAAGAGCAAGATTCCTATGAAGAAGAATTGTATGCGCCTTTCAGGGCAGAAGCGAAAAAAGAGGCAAATGCAGAAGAAGGATCTGAACCTGAACTGCAGGAGCAAAGAGAACACCAACCAGTTCCTGAATATGCTTTAAGTGACTTCAGAGGCGAGCCGGAGCCTGTTGCAGAGATCGAAGTAGAGCAGGAGGAAGTTGAAGTCGAGCTGGAAGTAGAAGACCAGCCTGAGGTAGAAAATATACCTGCAGAAGTGGAGGAATCCCCGGAAAGCTCATCTTCTCCAGTATTGAAAAAGAAAAAGCCGAACATGAAGCAAGGCATTTCTATCGCCGAATTTTTGGCGAGGAAGGAAGAAGAAACAGAAGTTGCCAAAATCAGAGTGTGCATTGTCCAGCAAGGAGACTCACTTCAGTCAATCTCTGAACGCTATGATGTGCCAGTGCAGCAGCTTCTGCGCGTGAACCATCTGAGCATCGACCATGAGGTCCATGAAGGCCAGGTGCTGTATGTTCCTGGAGTAGCGGTTCACAATTCTTAACATTATTCATGTAGCGCCTTGTCCAAAAGGAGGCTGGTTGTCAGGGCTGGCTTGGCTGCTGGCTGGGATTGCTATAGCTTTTAGTATGGGCAGGTGTCTAACACCTGCCCTGCTCTATTTATCGATATAATGTCGTGAAAGTAGGCGAGATTCGATGGATGATCGCAATTTTTTAAAAGAAGAATCTGCAGTGTTAAAGCAATATCCTATAGATCCGTATTTTGCAGAGGATTTTGGCAAAGTGAAAAAAGTCTATACGAAGTCAGGGACCTTCGCTTTGAAAAAAATCCACCCATATGAGGGGACGGATTTTATCAAGCATATCCAGCATCTTTATCAAAAAGGCTATAACAGGATTGTTCCAGTCTATCCGGCAAATGACGGAAGATATGCAGTGTTGCATAATAAGTCTCTGTATTATTTAATGCCTTGGATGCCGAATGAGACAAGGGAGGACCAATCACAAAGACACCAGCAGTTGTTCAGGGAACTGGCGAGGATGCATACCTTGTCAGTAAAGGAAATGGAAATCAGTACGGAAGTTAAGCAAGAGCATTACGAAAAAACGATAAAAGAATGGGAAAAGGAAGAAGAATTCATAAATGGATTCCTTGAAAGCTGTGAGAACAGAGTATATATGTCACCGTTTGAACTGACATTCTGCCTGTATTATATCCAAATTAGCCAGGCAATCCAGTTCGCGAAGCAAAAACTTGAAAGTTGGAATGAAAAAACGAAGGAGCAAAAGAAAACGAGGACTGTTACTCTGCACGGTAAAGTTTCTCCTGAACATTTCCTATTCGATGAAAGAGGATACGGATATTTCATCAACTTCGAGAAGGCGCGGCAGGGGTCGCCGATTCAGGATTTGCTGCCTTTTTTAGCAAGGTCGCTGAAGACACAGCCCAAATATGGAGACGAAATCATCGACTGGATGTATGTCTATCTGAAGTATTTCCCGTTCCGTGAGGATGAAATGCAGTTATTCATGAGCTATCTTGCTTTTCCATCGGGGATTATCCGTGTCGCCGAACTATACCATCAGCGTAAGGCTAAAGTGGATGAGAGGAAGTTTGTCCAAAAGCTGCAGCGCCAGTACTGGCTCTTGAGTAACACGGGTTATGTAGTAACCAAGATAGACGAACTGGAGAAGCAAAAGGAACAGGCAAAACAAGAAGGAGCCCAGAGCTGAATCATGCTCTTTGGCTCCTTAAATAATTTCGAATTTGATTGCCAGTGCAATCATAATGAATATTGATAACAGGAAGACATCAAATGTCGTAGGAAAGAAAAGTGTGCGGATTCCCTGGAACACGCAAAAAGGAATAATGAGCTGAGCACATACTGCACGTGCCGTCCTCGCCCACCGCGGGAGTGTATAAGGATTATACCTTCGTCTCTTCATCGCCATCCCTCCAAACAATCAGGTATCCCTTTTTTCATTCTATGTATGAAAGGCCCAAAAAGTGCTTATTGTTCGCACATCAAGGAGCAAAAAGTATAAAATAATAAAAAATAGGAAATGATGATTGACGTCAATCCCCTTTTTTGGGTAGTATAACTAATATACAAAAACACTATAAAGCAAAGCTTTGACAGGGAAGAGTACATGAGCAGCCAGCTTGAAGAGAGGGAGTCCAGTAGCTGAGAGGACTTCTAAGCAGGAACCATGGAAGGTCGCCCTTGAGCATCGCCTGGGAACGGGTAAACTCCCAGTAACAGGCGACGGTGAAGAACCGTTATCCATATTTGAGCCAGCAACAAAACTGTTTTTACCGTTGCTGGGAAAAAAGGTGGTACCGCGAACAAACTCCATTCGTCCTTTTAAGGCGAATGGAGTTTTTTATTTTAAGGTAAGAAAGTATAAATTTTCACTTCGAGAATTGTCTAGTTTCAGCGCCTAGCCCCTCGAGTCGCTTCGGTCCGCCCAATGAAGTCAAAGAACGACTTCACTGGTCGGCACTCCAGCGCTTGTCGGGGCTGAACAAGGCGCTTGCGCTTTTCTAATTCAAGGAAATGCATTTGAATGGAGGAAAAACTGATGGAAGAGAATTTGTCTATGCCGACTAAATACGATCCGTCTTCAATCGAGCAAGGACGTTATGAATGGTGGATCAAAGGGAAGTTTTTCGAAGCGAAGGATGACGAAACGAAAAAGCCTTATACAATCGTGATTCCGCCGCCAAACGTAACTGGGAAGCTTCACCTGGGCCATGCGTGGGATACAGCGCTTCAGGATATCCTTACACGAATGAAGAGGATGCAGGGATACGATGTTCTATGGCTTCCGGGAATGGACCATGCTGGCATCGCGACACAGGCAAAGGTTGACGAAAAACTTCGCAGCCAGGGTATCAATCGCTATGAACTGGGCCGCGAAAAGTTCCTTGAGGAATCATGGAAATGGAAAGAGGAATATGCACAGCATATCCGCAAGCAATGGTCAAAGCTTGGACTGGGACTTGACTACAGCCGCGAGCGCTTCACATTGGATGAAGGCTTATCCACGGCAGTAAAAGAAGTTTTCGTTTCTCTTTACCGTAAAGGATTGATTTACCGCGGTGAATATATCATCAACTGGGACCCTGCAGCAAAAACAGCTTTATCTGACATTGAGGTAATCCATAAAGATGTCCAGGGTGCTTTCTACCACATGAGATATCCTCTGGCAGACGGCAGCGGTCACATCGAAATCGCAACAACAAGACCGGAAACGATGCTCGGGGATACTGCGGTTGCTGTTCATCCAGAAGATGACCGCTACAAGCATTTAATCGGCAAAACGGTAACCTTGCCAATTGTCGGCCGTGAGATTCCGATTGTCGGCGACGATTATGTTGATATGGAATTCGGATCTGGAGCGGTTAAAATCACTCCTGCACATGACCCTAACGACTTTGAAATCGGAAACCGCCATAATCTTGAAAGAGTACTTGTGATGAACGAAGATGGCTATATGAACGCCAAAGCTGGCAAGTACCAGAGTATGGACCGTTTCGAGTGCCGCAAGCAAATCGTCAAAGATCTTCAGGATGCTGGCGTACTGTTCAAGATTGAAGAGCACATGCACTCAGTAGGGCACTCTGAGCGAAGCGGAGCAGTAGTCGAGCCATATCTTTCAACTCAATGGTTCGTTAAAATGCAGCCGCTAGCTGATGAAGCAATCGCCTTTCAGAGCAAAGAAGAGAAGGTTAATTTCGTACCTGAGCGCTTCGAAAACACCTATATGCGCTGGATGGAAAACATCCGTGACTGGTGTATTTCCCGTCAGCTATGGTGGGGCCACCGAATTCCTGCCTGGTACCATAAAGAAACAGGCGAGGTATACGTTGACCACGAGCCGCCGGCAGACGTTGAAAATTGGGAACAGGATAACGACGTTCTTGATACCTGGTTCAGCTCAGCGTTATGGCCTTTCTCAACAATGGGCTGGCCGAATGAGGAAGCAGCTGACTATAAGCGACACTACCCAACCGATGCACTCGTTACAGGTTATGACATCATCTTCTTCTGGGTATCAAGGATGATCTTCCAGGGCCTTGAGTTCACTGGCCAGAGACCATTCAAGGATGTACTGATCCACGGACTCGTTCGTGCAGAAGATGGCCGTAAGATGAGTAAGTCACTAGGCAATGGTGTTGATCCGATGGATGTCATCGACCAGTACGGTGCTGACTCACTCCGCTACTTCCTGACAACTGGAAGCTCACCGGGCCAGGACCTTCGCTATAGCACGGAAAAGGTAGAAGCGACCTGGAATTTTGCCAATAAAATTTGGAATGCATCACGTTTTGCCTTGATGAACATGAACGACTTGAAGTACGAAGAAATCGATTTGAGCGGTGAAAAATCTGTTGCGGATAAGTGGATTTTGACAAGGCTGAATGAAACGATCGAAACTGTAACAAGACTTTCAGACCGTTATGAGTTTGGTGAGGTTGGCCGAGCGCTATACAACTTCATCTGGGATGATTTCTGTGACTGGTATATTGAAATGGCAAAACTTCCGCTCTACGGCGAAGATGAAGCAGCTAAGAAGACGACAAGATCCATCCTTGCATACGTTCTTGACAACACGATGCGCCTGCTTCACCCATTCATGCCATTCATTACGGAAGAAATCTGGCAGAACCTTCCTCATGAAGGGGAGTCCATTACAGTTGCAAGCTGGCCGAAGGTTGACCCGGCTCTGACTGATAAAGAGGCAGCAGACGATATGAAGCTTCTTGTTGAAGTCATCCGTTCTGTACGAAACATACGCTCCGAAGTGAACACGCCACTTAGCAAGAAGGTTGATATGTTCCTGAAGGCGAAGGATGAAAAGACATTAAGCATGCTTGAAAATAACCGCGGCTACATCGTTCGATTCTGTAATCCAGAGAACCTTGAAATTGGGCTTGAAGTCAACGCTCCTGAAAAAGCAATGACAGCAGTCGCTACAGGACTCGAAATCATCATGCCGCTTGAAGGCCTGATCAACATCGACGAGGAAATCGCCCGTCTTCAAAAGGAAAAAGAGAAGCTTGATAAAGAGGTAGAACGCGTCCAGAAGAAGCTGGCAAACGAAGGCTTTGTCAAGAAAGCTCCTGAAAAAGTCATTGACGAAGAACGCGCAAAGGAAAAAGACTACCTGGAAAAACGTGCAGCAGTCGAAGCACGCATAAACGAATTGAGAAACTAATTAAAGATCATAAATTTGAAGGCGAACCAGTATTGGTTCGTCTTCATCTTGAATTGAGGTGTGTTACATGTTTGATACATATGAACAGGCAATTGATTGGATCCATGCAAGACTGAGACTTGGAATCAAACCAGGACTTACAAGAATGGAATGGATGCTAGAAAGGCTGGGCCATCTTGAAAGAAGAATTAAAACCATTCACATCGGCGGTACGAATGGAAAAGGCTCCACCGTCACCTTTCTTCGCTCGATTTTGCAAGGTGCAGGATATAGAGTTGGAACTTTTACATCACCATACTTTGAGCAATTCAATGAAAGAATCAGCATCAATGGCCAGCCTATCAATGATCTGGAACTGATTGAGCTGACAAATGTGATCAAGCCTCTGGCAGATGAATTGGACCAAACTGAACTGGGCGGGCCTACTGAATTCGAAGTCATCACGGCAATGTCTCTATACTACTTTGCGAAAATGTCTCCTGTGGATGTTGCTATTTACGAGGTAGGTCTTGGCGGGCGATTCGATTCGACTAACGTCATACACCCGCTGCTATCAATCATCACCAGCATTGGTCTAGATCACACGGCGATCCTTGGTGATACATATGAACAAATAGCTTTTGAAAAAGCAGGTATCATCAAGAATGGTGTAAGTGTCATTACGGGAGTGAAGCAGCCTGAAGCACTGGATGTCATTAGAAAAAAAGCGATTGAAGGGAAGTCTCCGCTGTACCATCTTGGAGATGAGTTTTCAACAAGTTCAAGAGAGTCTTTAGAGCGGGGAGAACAATTTTCATTTTCCAGCATGTTCGGCCAGATTCAGAAGCTTGAAACATCGATGATCGGTTCTCATCAGGTAGACAATGCTGCCTGTGCTGTAATGGCTAGCCAGGTCCTTGCAAACTACTATTCCTTTATGATTGAGGAAGAGCATATAAGGGAAGGCCTGACTCAAGCATACTGGCCTGGCCGGCTTGAGATTTTAAGTGAAAATCCTTTAGTCCTGATCGATGGCGCGCATAATGAAGAAGGAATAAATGCGCTGGCACGTGAAATAAATTCTCGATATGCCGATAAAAAGATTAGCATCCTTTTTGCGGCTCTAAAAGATAAAAAGTTAGACAAGATGATCGCGACTCTTGAAGAAGCTGCCGACAAACTGACTTTCACAACATTCGACTTTCCGCGTGCCGCTTCTGCGGAAGAACTAATGGAAGTTGGAAGCAACAGCGGGAATAAAAGCATCGCAGTTGATTATAGAAGCTATCTCAATAAGAAAATAAATGAATTGAACAAAGATGAAATTTTCATTATCACAGGGTCTCTCTACTTTTTATCAGAAGCAAAGCCTTATATCGTGAATGTGTTGAAAAATAAATAAGAAAATTATGACATTGTATAAAAAGTTTGCTAAACTATTATAATAGTGTGACTTTTTACCTAGAAAGGAGGTGGGTAGATTAGATGACTTCAATTTTAAAAAAATCAATCTGGTTTAGCTGGATCTTGATCGTTCCGGTTGGGCTCTGGCTTACCTATCAGGTCTATCCGCCTCCTAATGATATTTCTATATGGGAAGTATTCACCTTTCTGATCTTAATGGCTGTAGTGGCTGCCATGCCTATGGTCGTCAATAATACGCCGATTTTCCTGATCCAGTGGGTGTCGCTCGCTGTATTCCTGTCATACGGGATTTTCGTAGAAATGGTTTTGATGCAAATTTCCGTACTAATCCTTTTAATGCGGCTTCGTGTACAAAAGTCTGATTTATACAGATTCCCTCTGAACTCATTAATGTTCTTCATCGTATCAATAGTGAGTGGATTGATATTTTACGCACTGGGAGGAACACATGGCGCTCATTTGACGGACGATCCATATACGTACATCCTTGGAACGGTATATGGCATTAGTAATTACGGAGTTAATACATTATTCCTGGTATTACTGCAAGCAGTCGTCCTAAAACTGAAGGGACCTTATTTCGGAAAGGATTTCATCTGGGAAACCGTTACGACATTGATTACATTCCCTATCGGCTTCATACTTTATGAACTATACCAGAGTGAGATGGGGCTTTATTCCTTACTGTTTGTCGGGATTCCCTTCGCGAGTCTGTCTATTATTCTAAGTCTCTACTATTCGAGCGGCAAGGTGAACCATTATTTACAGAGTGCCGCTGAGATTGGCCACCAGCTGGCTGAAAGGCTGAAGTCGGATGATGTTCTTGACCTCTTTGTTAAAAAAGTGATTGAGATGCTGCCGGTTGACTATGCCTACATTTTGGATGTAGAAGAAAGAGAATTAAAACTCATCCATAAGGTGGAATTCGGGGAAGTTCTTGAACCGATTGCCGAGCCTCTTGAAAAAGGTAGAGGAATAAGCGGGCTTGTATGGGCAGAGAAAAAGCCTGTTCTTTTCCATTCGAAAAAACAATGGAAGCATATTAATTCAGGCTATATTCCGGCAGGTGCAGAAAGTATCCTCGGTGTACCGATCGTCCGAAACAACCAGGTCATTGGTGTACTTGTCCTGGCCGCAAACAAAAAAAGAGCATTCGAAAAATCGCAGCTGATGATTATCGACATCCTATGTTCGCATTTTGCGGTTGCGGTGGAAAATGCAAGGCACCATGAGAAAACGAAGGAAAATAGTGAACGATGTGCATTGACCGGGCTATACAATTATCGCTATTTTGAAAACATGCTGACCCTGGAATATGAAAAGCTGCAATTCGGTCATAGAAATCGCTTATCCCTCATCCTGCTCGACATCGACCACTTCAAATCCGTCAATGATACATACGGACACCAAAGTGGAAATGAAATTTTAATCGAGCTTGGTGAACGGCTTAGGAAAAGAATCGGAAATATCGGAACGGTTGCCCGTTATGGCGGGGAAGAGTTTGTAATCCTGCTGCCAGACATGATGAAAGGCGATGCCCTTAAACTAGCGGAACAAATCAGGCTGTTGATTGCCGATAATCCGTTCACACTAATGCAATCGATGGATGACGAAGGAAAGCAGCTTATGGTCAATATCACCGCGTCAATCGGCGTAGCCACTGCCCCGCAGGACGCCGAAGATTCACTCTCATTGATCAGACATGCAGACAGAGCATTATATGTAGGAGCAAAACGATCCGGTCGGAACCGGGTTGCGGAATATGTTAAGTGAAAAGGCTGACCCCGGGGTCAGCCTTTTTGTCTAATATTCAACTTTCATACCATTTTCAGGGTCGATCGACCACTCATCGTTTAGTATTGGTCGCGGGCAGCTTTCGGTATCTCCGCCATCAAAGGAGGAGTATTTTTCAAGTTTTTGATTTTCAATAAGGTAAGGTGTACCCAAAATACAAATCTTGGATTTTTCTCCTTTTATAATCGGAGACAAAGGCTTATAGAAGAACGCATCGCCGAAGATGAAAATGGTATCCCTGCCCTTTAATGTAACATCTGAATTAAAAAAGGTGTCGCCTTTAACAATTAAGGTGGTATTCCCTTTGAGGGTTACTGTTTTCTGAAAGAAAGTGGATGCTGTATAGTTTTCCACCTGTTTTCCACCCTTGATTTCAAAATCATCCAATTCAATATTTTCAAATGTGTTCTTATCAGGAAAAAATTCTCCGTCGCGAGAATCTGTACTTTTATTAATTGTTAGCTTGCCTACCAGCTTCTTCTCCTCATTAGCTGTTTTTCCCTTGCTGTTGAAAGAAATTGAGATGTTCTGTACCTGTTTAGTGATAATAGGATTTATTACTTCGTAAGAATTACCTTCATCTATAGATAATGACACAAAGGGATTTTCTGTTAATTGACTTGATAAAGTAGTATAGAAAACATCATCATAGTTGGGTATCCGAATATTCGGGTTAATACTGGCTGCTTCGACAGCTGTTTGAACTGTTTGTCTTGCTTCATCATTTGCGTTTTTAACTAATTTAGATAATATAGCCTCATAATGAGCGACTCCCATCTCAGCAAGGTCGATGGCTCGATTGATCTCGTCTGTCTTGTTGAACTGCTTGCGAGCTGAAAGGGCCATTCCGCTCAATGATATGGCGAAGGTGAAGGTAAGCGTGATAATCAGCAAAACCAGGACGAGCGCATAGCCTTTTTCATTTTTCATCACGAGCCCCTCCTAATATCTTTTGATCATAGTTTCCATCTCATAGGTTTGTCCTGTTTCATCCTTGAGGATTAGATGAATTGAAATAGGACTATTCGAATTGATTACTTTTTCCCCCGTAAATGACTCTGGTTCTGTTATACCAGCCTTGATTTGTAGTGAATATCTGGCATCACCAAGTATTTGTTGGCTGGTCTTTACTCCAATTTGCGCAGATTGAGTCGTGGTATTGTAGTCGATGATATATTCATCGTGTTTTAAATGATATTGCTTTATTGTTGCTATGATCACGTTCGCTTCCTGGTCCATATTATTTTTAGCAGAGATTTGGTTATAGTTTTTATTGAAACCAAAGAAAACTCCATATATGAGAGCAGAGGCGACCATAAGAATCGAAATCGCGGCAATCAGTTCATATAGTGTAAATCCACGTTCATCTTTCAATATATCACCTTCTTATATATGTAAAAGTCCTTGAATTACTTGCTGGGTTGCTTCGGTCTTCCACAGACACTTCCACACGTATTAATCCTACTTCCCCATTAATAAAATTAACAGAAATCTTTTGTTTGTCATCAAATGAACGGTCCAATAGTCCCGTCAAGTTATCCTCGTTAAGGTTACATGGAAGGCTTGGACATTCTGTGCTGGTGTTCAGCACTTCCTTGGTAAGCTCCACTTCTATTAAATTCACAATTTGCTGAGCGGTCTGGGTTGTACTGATCTTGTCTTCATTTTTCTTCACAAACAGTGCTGATTGTGTGAAAAAACCAGCAAAAGATGTAAGAACTATAACAAGAAGTACGATTGACAGCAACACTTCCAGCAAAGTGATTCCTTTTTGGTCATCCAACTTTTTGCCCAAGTCATTGCTCCTCCGTCTATTAAATCTATTAATATTATTATACAATAGAAGAGAGAGAATTTTGTCGTATTTACTGATAATAGTTTGATATATTGCTGATTTATGTATAAAAAAGTAATGAATACAACGAAGATTGGAGTAAGACAATGATAAGCCTTTTACTTCTATTTCTATCGACAGTTTTGAGCGCTGTACTCATTTACATCATTCCATTTGGCCTGGAAAAAAGGCAGAAAAAGTTAATTGCTGTCATCGCTCCTGCAGTTGGCTCTTTAGGATTGGCTTTTAGCTTGATTGTCTCGCCCTGGCAGTCACTACTGGTTATGGTATTATTGGCTGTTTCCACAGGATACGTAATAACCAGCAGGACTAAAGCAAATCTCGAATCCGTAGGGGCAATTACAAGGGTGATGGATACAGGTGGTTCAACCAAATTGGAAGTTCATCCTGATCTGCCAAAATCGATTGATAAAGATGAAAACTTCGATCCAGCTTTGAATGAGAGACATCTCGAAAAGGCTGTTTCCTCAAAAGAGGAAGAAATAAGAATGATAGAGGATATCTCATTCTTGGAAGCAAGAAACGATCGTGAGTTCGGATTAGAGAAATTAGAGGCAATCCCTGTTCTGAACTTTGAAGCTTCAAAAGAAGAAGTTGACGATGCAGCATACGAAACCCAGCCTTCTTAGTACAATACAATTTTTTTTAAGGGGAATATATGTGAAAAAACGCCAAAAAGTAAAAGTCTCATTGATTGTCATTGTTTTTTCATTATTTACATACAGTTTCACTTATTTTGGCGCTTCAGCCTTGAGCTCGCAAAAAGGTGTGGAATCTATATTTTCGGATCATACTTTCATCGGGACGATCGATGTATCAAACAAAACAAAAGAAGAAGCCAGAGCTTTGTTGGAAGCACGCTGGAACGAATGGTCTTCCGATGCGAAAGTAGCATTAATGCATAAAGAACAAAGCTATTCGGTTAAGACAGAAAATTTCACCCTTTTAACAGATCAGACAATTAGTTCTGCAAGTGACGGACAGAAGAATGAACTCTTTGTTGAAATGAAATCATTAAATGGAGTTTTGCCTGACACAATCAATAACCGTTTGAACCTGGAAGTGCTGGAAAACGATTTGGCGGAAGCTATTCAAGGTTTCAATGAGAATATTGTCATTGGGTTAGGCAAGTATCTCCCTCAAGAAGAATCAATAGAAGTTTCATCTATATCTATAAAATTGGATGATAATAATGAAGAGTTTTTGAGTTTTATAAAATCCTTCCCGACAATCGAGCTGGAAGCTGAGTCACAGTTCTCACTGGCATCTCTCGTAAAGGAAAGTGAATTACCTGAGCTATCGGACCATACTTACAGCCAAATAGCCACTGCAATTTATCAGGCCATTCTGCCCACGAACTTTCTTATATCGGAGAGGCATATAAGCAGGGAGCTTACAGAGAATATTGAACCGGGTTTTGAAGCAAAGGTTCAATTTAATAAGAGAATGGATTTTAGTGTTTATAATCCAAATGCTTCCGCATATACAATTATTTTCAACTGGAATGGCCCAGACCTGGAAGTTTCGGTTAAAGGAGAGCCCTTCTTATACAAATACAGTATTCAAACTTTGGACAAGCAGGAATTTAAACCAAGGACGATCAAGCAATTCTCTCCACTATTAAATGCTGGACAAAAATCTGTAAAAGTAGGAGGAAGTCCGGGTGTCATAGTGAAGGTTGTTCGTGAAACCCATACTGAAAAGGGAGAATTATTGAAAACTGAGGTATTGTCAGAAGACTTTTATCCTCCCGTCCATCGAATAGAAGTACATCCCGTAAAAACAGTTGCCACTGAACCTGCATCTGGCACTGCTAACGGGGAGGATACAGTTGTTTTACCTGGAGTTGGAGATTCGGACGCACAGCCAGACCAGTCCATAGGAGAAACTTCACCTGGAGATGATGAAAGTGAAGACGAAACAAATGAAGAAGCTGACATTGAAGAGGACGGTCTATTCGGCAAGCCGAATGAAGAACCAAAGTAAGCCAAAGTTCAGGAGTGAGTAATATGAGACAAATGAGAAGACGGCTTGGCGACCTGTTAGTCGAAACAGGGCTGCTTTCAGAAGATCAGCTGCAAGCCACATTAGCTGAGAAAGCTGCCGGCCAAAAGCTTGGAGATGCACTCCTGCAAAGAGGGCTTATAACAGAGCAGCAGCTGATTGAAGTTCTCGAGTTCCAGTTGGGAATCCCGCATATCAGTTTGTATCGCTATCCATTCGATACGAAGCTTTTTACACTTATACCAAAAGAAATGGCGAAACGTAATTTAGTTATTCCTCTGAAAAAAGAAGGGGAAAAGCTATTTGTGGCTATGGCGGATCCGATGGACTTTTTCACGGTGGATGATCTCAGGTTGTCGACGGGCTTTCATATTGAGACAGCGATAGCGACCAAGGACGATATCATTCGTGCGATTAATAAATATTACGATAATAATGATGGGCTTGATGATTTAATTGGCATTAGCACCCCAGTAATGGAAACTGTTCAGGAAGAGAGTTTGACAGAGGCGGATTCTCCTGTCATCAGGCTGGTGAATCAGTTGCTGTCAAATGCTTCTGCCAACAAGGCGAGTGATATTCATATCGACCCACAGGAAACGAAGGTAGTTATCCGCTACCGTATTGACGGAATCCTGAGGGTGGAACGGGTTCTGCCGAAGCACATGCAAAACGTGCTGATCGCAAGGATTAAAATTATGGCGAATCTTGATATTACGGAAAACAGGACTCCCCAGGATGGAAGAATCAAAGTGAACCTTGATTTTCATCCTATTGACCTTCGTGTTTCTACTTTGCCAACCGTTTTTGGTGAAAAGGTCGTCATGCGATTACTCGATATGGGCAGTACATTGAATGACATCGAAAAGCTCGGTTTCAACAAGCATAATCTCAATCGATTTACGAACATGATCTCAAAACCTAATGGGATCGTTTTAATTACCGGTCCTACCGGTTCCGGGAAGTCTTCTACTCTATATGCCGCGTTGAACAAGCTGAATAGTGAAGAGGTTAACATCATTACGATTGAGGATCCGGTAGAATACCAGATCGAGGGGATTAATCAAATCCAGGTCAATCCGAATGTTGGGATGACATTCGCGGCAGGACTAAGGTCCATCCTTAGACAGGATCCAAACATCATCATGGTTGGTGAAATACGGGATAAAGAGACAGTGGAAGTGGCAGTGAGAGCTTCTTTAACCGGACATCTGGTACTCAGCACGATGCACACGAATGACGCACTGAGCTCTGTGACAAGAATGCTGGACATGGGTGTCGAACCTTTCCTTGTCGCATCTTCGTTAAGCGGAGTTGTCGCCCAGCGGCTGGTCAGAAGGGTGTGCCGGGACTGTGCGGAGGCTCATGAGCCGACAAAACGCGAAATAGATATTTTTTCTAAAAGAGGAATTTCAATTGAGACTGTGTGGAAGGGAAGAGGCTGTTCTTCCTGTAATATGACAGGTTATCGCGGCCGATTGGCGATCCATGAAGTGCTGGCGGTGGACAATGAACTTCGCAGAGCGATCATGAATGAAGAGCCTGTTACAGTATTAAGGGAAATTGCTGTCAGAAATAAAACGATTTTCCTGATTGACGACGGACTGCTGAAGATTAAACAGGGACTCACCACTACTGAAGAAGTTTTAAGGGTAGCGATAACAGAATAAGCGGGGAGTTAACATGAAAGAAAAAATAGAGCATTTACTGAGGTCAGGCTTTGAACTAAAGGCTTCAGATATACACATAACTGTTGGTATTCCCCCAGTAATGAGAATCAATGGGGACTTAAGAAGATACGGGACAGATACAATTACACCAGATGAAATAGAAGCAATGGCAAAAGCTATCGTTCCCGAAAATTCCTGGGATCTGTTCAAGTCAAAAGGTGAGTTGGATTTTTCATATGGAATAGCAGGCATTTCCAGGTTCAGGGTAAACGCCTACCATCAAAGGGGCTGCGTTTCCCTTGCAGTCAGGATCGTTCCTACTAGAATCCCTACATTAGAGGAACTGGAACTGCCGGAAATACTTAAAAGAATTGCCGAGAAACCGCAGGGACTTGTTCTCGTGACAGGACCGACCGGAAGCGGAAAGTCTACAACTCTGGCGTCATTAATCCAGTATATGAACACGACGATGCGTAAGCATATTGTCACTTTAGAGGACCCGATTGAGTATTTGCATAAGCATGGAAATAGCATTATTGACCAGCGTGAAATTGGTCTGGATACGAATAATTTCGCTAATGGATTACGAGCGGCCCTCCGACAGGATCCCGATGTCATCCTGGTGGGGGAAATGCGTGACCTTGATACGATACAGACGGCGATTACTGCTGCTGAAACCGGGCATCTTGTACTGGGCACACTCCATACATCAAGCGCCCCGGCTACAATCAATAGAATACTAGATGTTTTCCCGCCGGGGCAGCAGGCGCAGATTCGAATACAGCTTGCTTCGGTCCTTGTTTCAGTCATTTCCCAGCGCCTATTTCCTACTGTGGATAAAAAGGGACGTAGAAACGCAACGGAGATTTTGATAAACAATGCAGCTGTAGCGAACCTAATTAGGAACGAAAAAATCCATCAAATTATTAGTATCATGCAGACCTCCAGGATTCATGGAATGCATACACTTGAGATGGACATCAAGGAGCTTGTCCAGAGGGGTATCATCTCTAAGGAAATCGCTGAACCCTACATGCTGGAGAAGTTGATATAAGATGTCTCGATTTAAATATTCCGGACGCGACCGGACAAAAAAACGCTCAGGCACGATCACGGCCGGTTCCAAGCGTGAAGCACTGGAAAAGCTTCGTGAGGAAGGAATCAGGACAACAGAGATCATTGAAGTGCCTGAAACTTGGCTTACAAAAGATATTACCATCGGGAATCCTGTTAAGCTGCAGCATCTGGTCATTTATTTACGACAGTTTGCTACCTTGTTAAAAGCCGGAGTTTCGGTTGTGGAATCCACTAAAATCTTAGCGAAGCAAACGGATAGTAAAGCATTGAAGAAGGCACTGCTTGACATCGAAGCAGAGCTGCGGGAAGGGATCCAGCTGTCAGCGGCAACCGCCAAGCACAGTAAAATCTTTTCATCCATGTATATTAATATGGTGAAAGCAGGAGAAGCAGGCGGAAATATGGATGAGACGCTGGAGCGGCTTGCTGAACACTATGAGAAGCAGCATAACACCCGACAGAAAGTCATCGCCGCAATCAGTTATCCAGCTGTGATTGCGGTACTTGCGATACTGGTGGTCATCTTTTTATTAGTTTCGATTGTACCTACCTTTGTTGGCATGTTCGAGGATTTTGGCGGGGAACTGCCAGCGATCACGAAGTTTGTCCTGGGTGCAAGTGAGTTCATGCAATCCTTTTGGTGGCTGATTCTGCTATTGATGGTCGGAGTCGTTGCGGGTCTATCAGCGATGAAGAAAAATAAACAGACAAAATATTATCTGGATTTCGCTATTCTGCGGATGCCGATTTTCGGAAAAATGATGCAAAAAGCAGTACTCGCCCGAATGACAAGAACGCTAAGCTCGCTCTTTTCGAGTTCAGTTCCCATTCTACAGGCGTTGTCAATTGTTGAAAATGTTGTAGAAAATGAAGTGGTAGGAAGAGTCGTTCGTGAATCTCGTGATGCGCTCGAGATTGGACAATCAATGACAGGACCTATGAAGAAACACTGGGCATTCCCGCCGCTAGTCACACAGATGATTGCGATTGGAGAAGAGACAGGTTCACTGGACGCAATGCTTGGAAAAGTAGCCGACTTCTACGAAAAAGAAGTAGAGACCAGTACAGATCAATTAAAATCCTTGATTGAACCAATCATGATCGTCATACTCGCAGGACTTGTCGGAACCATCGTTACCTCCATCATGATTCCAATGTTCGACATATTCAATCACGTAAATTGATTTTGACCAAAAAGAGACAATTCTCTACACATTCTTTATATGAAATTTATAATCTATCATCTATAATATGATTAGATAGATACGCAAATAGTCATAGGTAAAATTTACTAAAGGAGAGATAATTATGTTAAAAGCTATTAAGAAAAAAATGAAAGACCAGAGAGGTTTGACGCTAGTTGAACTTTTGGCTGTAGTTGTTATTTTGGGGATTATTAGTGCGATTGCCGTGCCGAGTATTGGCGGAATTATCCAAAAGGCAAAAATTGATGCAGTAAAAGCTGAGGCTATTCAGGTTTTAAATGCAGGTAAGTTACATCTTACATCAGATGATAGTACTACTTTAACTCAGGCCCAACTTGCACCCTATCTAGAAAATGAAGATTTAACTTCCTATTCTGTTAAGGTCGTTAATGATGAATTAACAGTAACTGCTAAAGGTAAGGCTGGAGACATAGACGTAATAATAACTGACGCGACACTTAAGATGTTAGAAAATGAAGATTGGACTCCAAATAAAAATGATAGAGTTATCATTGGACCTGCCTCTAGTAATTAATAATATTTCATAGTGAGGTTTTCTTATTTTGAATGGATTCCTGTTCATCTACGGCCTAGTCCTAGGTTCCTTCTACAACGTAGTAGGTCTCCGGGTCCCAGAAGGAAAATCAATCGTCGCGCCGCGGTCCTCATGTCCGAAGTGTGGGCATCAGCTGAAGGCAATTGAATTGATTCCGGTAGTTTCATATTTTATTCAAAGGGGGAAGTGCCGCCAGTGCAAGGTCGGCATTTCGCCCGTTTATCCTTTTTTTGAGCTTTTAACGGGCAGTCTGTTTGCGGCAGCTTATCTTTTAATTGGGTGGAGCGGTGAATTGGTCATCGCCCTGACTTTGATTTCATTGTTCATCATCATTACGGTTTCCGATCTTGCTTACATGATTATTCCCGATAAGGTGCTTCTTGTTTTTGCGGGTATTTTTATTGTAGAGCGTATATTTCTTCCTCTCTCTCCCTGGTGGGATTCAGTCGCTGGGGCAGTTGCAGGATTCATGATCCTCTTATTTATTGCCCTCATCAGCAAGGGGGGGATGGGCGGCGGCGATATCAAGCTTTTTGCGTTGATTGGCTTCGTAGTTGGTTTTAAGACAATGCTTCTATCCTTCTTTTTTGCTACCTTTTATGGCGCTTTCTTCGGTATTGCTGCCATGCTCCTTGGATTTGTGAAAAGAAAGCAAGCTATTCCATTCGGTCCTTTCATTGCCCTTGGTACTCTAACAGCCTATTTCTTCGGTGAAGAAATCTTAGGATGGTATCTTCAATTTTTCATGGTTGGATTCTAACTTATTTATAAACGACAAATTAAAATACAACAATTTTTTAGTACAGTCACACATTAAGGAGTTTCAATTATGGCATTTTCCTTATTTTCCAGCAGTAACAAAATCGTCAATATCGTGCTCAATGACCATTCAATTCGTTTTGTGGAGTTAAAGCAGAAGAACCCGATCACAGTGAATCATTATGGAGAGAGATATTTACCGTCAGGAATCATTTCAGATGGTAAAATCCTCGATTTTGCCACATTATCGAATATACTGGATGAGTGCATTGCTGAGTGGAAAATAGCCAAAAGGGAAATCCGCTTCATCGTACCAGATTCCTTTGTCATTATCAGAAAGGTAATTATTCCTGCTGATATCAACGAGGATGAAATCGAGGGATTTTTATATTTGGAGCTGGGTTCAACCATCCATTTGCCTTTTGAAGATCCAGTATTCGACACGATTACGTTGGGGACTGAGAATAACAAGAAAGAGATTCTGTTATTTGCAGCACCGGAAAAGTACATACTTGAGTTTGAGGATTTATTTAAAAGTGTTCGACTTAAGCCGGTTGCTGCTGATATTTCACCACTTGCAATCTATCGACTCTATCACCATCAAGACATGGCTGTGAAAAACGAAGTATTGCTGACTGTCCAATTTGACCTTGATGTTGTCAGTTTGTGCATTTTTGAAGAGCAAATCCCTGTTTTTATGCGCCATATTCCTGGTGATCTAAAGGATAACTGGAAGCTTTCCCGTCGCAGAGAGGATCATTCAAGTCCAGAACTCGTTTATGATGGTGAAGTTTCAGATATTATATTCCAGCTTGAGGAAATCTATCGGGATATTGCAAAACTAATGGATTTTTATCGATTTTCCCTGACTCAAGGAAAAAAAGAGGTTACGCGAATATTAGTAAATGGTGACCATCCAATGCTGGACCGGGCGATTGTCGATATGAAAGATCGGTTCGGTATGACTGTATCGACTATTAATATGAAAGCAATGGGCTCCAACTCGGAAGGATTGCCAGTTGCGTTTAACCTTGCTCTTGGGCTTGGCTTGAAAGAGGTGTAATAATGCTGGTTGAAATTAATCTTTTACCAAAAAAAGAACATGGAAAGTCATCACAGCTTATTATCGCCGCTATAATCTTCATCTTAATTGCGATTATTATTTCCGTTATATATTTGCAGGGCAGAAGCTATGAAAATGAAATGGAACTAGTCGATAAAAAAATCTCGGCCCTGCAAGAATTAAATAATGCACAGCAGGAAAAATTGGCTGAAGAAAACGCTGGGAATTCCGTAATCAAGCTGCAGGAAGCTGTTCAATGGATAGAAAAGTACCCGGTGCAAACAGTACCGATTATGCAAAACATCATCTCCTTGCTGCCTGAACGCGGATTTATCCAGAGCTTTGAATATAGCAACATGGATTCTATTCTTGTGACGATTCAATACGATGCTGCAAGGGACGCTGCGTTTTACTTAAGCTCACTTAAACAATCGGAATGGGTCAGAGAAGCTGAATTGATGAATGTTGTAGCCGCTGAGATTGAGGAGGAGCCTGGATCGAGCAATGATTCTGAAGGGAAAACACTGCCGCGATATAGTGCAGCCTATAAGATTGTGTTCCATCCTGATTTATTTAAACCGGCAGCTGTTGAAGGAGGAGATGAATCATGAACCTCCGATTAGAAAAAAAGCATTACTTAATCCTTCTGTCTGCAGCTTTATTGTCTGTTTTAATTTATATCGCTGGTTTTTATCTTTATTTAGCTCCTATGAATACTAGTTTGTCATTAAAGGAAAGTCAATTAAAGATGGAGCAGCAGCTTAATTCAACATTGGAAGCAAGGCTTGCTTCAGTGAATGAAACGGATTTTAGCAGCACAGCTGAGTTGCAAAAAAGGCTTCCAGTGGACCCGATGGTTGAGCAGTTAGTCCTTGACATTGAAAAAGCAGAGGTCATTTCAAATAGTTTTGTTACATCAATGAACTTCCATGCTAGCCAGCAGGCTGTCACTACAATACAACCGGAAACTTCATCTTCAGAACAGGTTACTGCTGAGTCTGAGAACCAGGTTGATACTTCCGATCCTAAGGTGGAAGTAACGAATCCACAACCAGAGATGCCGGACGGCCTAGTGAAAACAACAGCACAAATCAATGTTAAAGCAGATAACTACTTTAGCCTCGAGAAATTCATTTCTGCGTTAGAATCTCTTAGGAGAATAGTAGTGGTAGAATCTATCTCTTTTAGCGGCCCTCTAGAAATCTTCACTCTATCAGACGAAGAAGCGCCGATAGAAATGGTGTTAACAATCAATGCCTTTTATTTTCCAGAACTAGCAGAATTAAAAGACTACAACCCAAAAATCGAAACACCTGAACCTGCCAACAAACGCAACCCTTTCCCAACTTTCGGAGATTACTCAGAAGATAACCTGACAGAAAATGAGCAACCCGATGTGGATGGAACAGAAGGAACGGACGGAAACTAAATCTAGTAAAAAAATTGACGAAAGCATTCTATAACAAGACGACAAAAGTCTTGTTATTTTTTTTTGCCACTATGATAGGATGGAGCAAAATAGGAACGGGCAGGGGGAGGTACAAGCATTGGACAAGCAAGGAAAGACGATCACTATCAAGATTAATGGCAAGGACCGTCCGGTACACGCAGACAAAAAAATGCAGGATAATGGCAGCAAAAAGAAACCTAAACAAGAAGAATCCTTTGAAAAGCCAAAATATAATAAAGAAAAAAGCAGCAGTTACCAGATCAATGAGAGCCATGGAGACCGCAGCAAGGTGTATCCGCTGGACAATGATGCAGCGTTGAATGAAACAGCGGCCGCCCAGGAACAAGCCGAAGAGAGCTTTGATTGGATCTTGCCTGATCCTGTCGAAAAGGAAATTATCAAGGAATACAAAATTGCTCCGAAGCAAGAAAAAAAGCCAAAAAAGAAAGGTATTGGCATTTCGGTTTGGAATACTAAGTCTAAAAAGAACAATCGTCATTATACGACTATTATTATGAATGTCGTTTTTGCCGTTTTGCTCGGGACAGCATTTGGAGTGACATTCCTTAAATTCTTGCCATCAGAACCTGATACGGCTACACCAGCCGTCACCACGCCGAAAGCCGGCCAAGCAGCAGAAAGCCCTGCAGCCGGGAAGGAGTCGATTGAGTTAACATCGATTCCGACCTTTGTAGTCCAGAATGGTGTCTTCACAACAGAGGCTGCTGCCAAGGAAAGGGTGAATCTTCTGGCTGGCCAGGGGATCACAGCTGAGTTATTTCCTGTAAATGGCCAGTTCGCCGTCTATTTAGGAACTGCTGGAAGCATTGAGGCTGCCAAGCAACAGGCAGAGGCACTCAAATCAAAAGGAGTTGAGGTGTTCGCAAAACCATTTGAAATTTCAGGTGGAACGGCAGCCGGCTTAACAGCAGCTGAATCGGAATTCCTCAAGCAGGCAGCGGAAATCTATCCAATCCTGATGAGCGGATCTGCAGCTGCGCCAGAGGAAGTGGAAAAAGCAGAAAGTTACCAGAACATGATAAGCAAGATTGAAGATAAGAGTATAAAGGATCCAACTGTCCTGAAGGCTAAGGCGAGCATGGAGAGGGCAGGTGCTGCTTTTATAAGCTACCAAAAAAGCAAGGATGCCAATCAGCTGACGGAAATGGAGAAAAGCCTCCTGACATTCCTGTCAGCCTATCAATCCATTGGCAAGTAATCTCTGCCGGCAATCATTTCTTGGCGGGATGGAGAAAGAATATTTCCCGGAAAATTGTACAAATTAACAGAGCCTTCGGCAAAATGCGCCAGGCTCTGATTTTTTTTGCGAGAATAAGGACTTTAGATTGTTTGAAATGGTGAACTTTGATAGTATTAGCTTGTATCTCCCTTTGATGCAAAAAGAAAAGAAAGGTGATTTTATGCAACGCCTCATTTTAGCCTCTTCTTCTCCACGGCGAAAAGAACTTCTTGAAAACCTCCGCTTGAAATTCGAAATCTCGAGCAGTGATGCAGACGAAAGTTTCAGTGAGTCCCTCAGCCCTGCTGAAGTGGTTATGGAGCTTGCGTCCAGAAAATCAGGAACTGTTGCTCAAGATTATCCTGATTGTTTCGTGATTGGCTCAGATACTGTCGTGGTCCACGATGGAACAATCCTTGGGAAGCCTGAGAGCGGACAAGAAGCCTTACAGATGCTCAAAAAGCTGTCTGGGAACACCCATTCAGTTTACACAGGAGTATCGATCATCTCCCCTGAGAAGGAAACGTGTTTCTATGAAAAAACAGATGTGACGTTCTGGGATTTGTCAGATGAAGAAATCGACACCTATATAAAGAGCGGTGAACCATTCGATAAGGCAGGCGGCTATGGAATCCAGGGATTCGGCAGCATGCTCGTCAAAGAAATCAGTGGGGATTATTACACAGTTGTTGGACTGCCTGTATCCAAGTTGATCAGGGAGTTAAGAAAAATCGGTTACAACCTTCCTTATTAAAAGAATGCCACAGAAACTTCTTCTACACTTCCCTCGTCATAATCAATGACTGGGAGGAAAATCTATTGTCTACAAATTCATTAATGATTAGAGATTATCCGCAAAATGAGCGGCCGCGGGAGCGATTTGTCCAGAATGGCCCCCAAAGCCTCTCCAATCATGAATTGCTTGCCTTGTTGCTTGGTACAGGCTCACGGGAGGAATCAGTCCTTCAGCTTGCAAACCGAATGCTTGCCCAGTTTGAGGGCCTTCGCCTTCTAAAAGATGCTACACTCGAAGAGCTAACACAAATAAAAGGAATCGGAAAAGCAAAAGCGATCCATGTCCTCGCGGCAGTAGAAATCGGCAGGCGCATCGCCAACCATACCCTTGATGAACGTTATGTTATCCGCTCACCGGAAGACGGTGCGAAATATTTAATGAATGATATGCGCTTCCTGACACAGGAGCATTTTGTCTGCCTATACTTGAATACGAAAAATCAGGTGATCCACAGGCAGACGATTTTTATCGGCAGTCTTAACGCTTCGATTGTCCACCCGAGAGAGGTATATAAAGAAGCGGTACGCCGGTCGGCAGCGTCTGTCATCTGCGTCCACAATCATCCATCCGGTGATCCTACCCCTAGCAGGGAGGATATAGAAGTGACGAAAAGACTTGCTGAGTCTGGGAAAATTGTCGGAATCGAATTGTTAGATCATTTAATCATTGGGGAAAATAAATATGTTAGTTTGAAGGAAAAAGGGTATGTATGATACTAGGATTTTGATTGACGTTGCGATATAATATAATTTATGATTTTTGCGGACAAAGTTAAAATTTTGTCAGGAAATCTGCCTATGAACATTCAACTAATTTTGTTATAGATTGCCTGTTCTTTTATTGCATTTTTTGTTAAGAAAGGGAGATACAAATATGTTTGGGATTGGAACAAGAGACCTAGGAATCGACCTTGGTACTGCTAATACACTTGTTTATGTAAAAGGAAAAGGAATTGTTTTAAGAGAGCCGTCCGTTGTGGCGCTTCAGACGGATACAAAAAATATCGTTGCTGTCGGTAATGATGCGAAAAATATGATCGGGCGTACACCAGGTAATGTGGTAGCATTAAGGCCAATGAAGGATGGCGTCATTGCTGATTATGAGACAACAGCGTCAATGATGAAATACTATATCAAACAGGCAACGAAGAATAAAGGCTGGTTTGCCGGTAAGCCGTATGTAATGGTATGTGTTCCTTCTGGAATAACAGCTGTAGAGGAACGTGCGGTTATTGACGCAACTCGCCAGGCAGGCGCAAGAGATGCCTTTACGATTGAGGAACCGTTTGCAGCAGCAATCGGAGCAAACCTTCCTGTATGGGAGCCAACTGGCAGCATGGTTGTCGACATTGGCGGCGGTACGACAGAAGTCGCGATCATTTCTCTTGGTGGAATCGTGACATCTCAATCTGTCCGCATTGCTGGTGATGAAATGGATGGCGCAATCATCAATTATATCCGTAAAACTTACAACCTAATGATCGGTGAGAGAACAGCTGAAGCGATTAAAATGGAAGTTGGTTCAGCAGGAGACGCCGATGGGATTGAAAATATGGAAATCCGCGGTCGTGACTTGTTGACAGGATTGCCTAAGACAATTGAAATTACGGCTGAAGAAATTGCTAAAGCGCTGCGTGACACAGTATACGCTATTGTTGATGCTGTTAAGCTGACGCTTGAAAAAACGCCGCCAGAACTTGCTTCAGATATCATGGACCGTGGAATTGTCCTTACAGGCGGAGGTGCGTTGCTTCGTAATTTGGACAAGGTCATCAGTGAAGAAACAAAGATGCCGGTCTTGATTGCCGAAGACCCGCTTGACTGTGTTGCAATTGGTACAGGCAAGGCATTGGATCATATCGATTTATTCAAGAACAAAGCAAAAGAATCCAGGTAAGAACAAAAGCGCAAGCGCCTCGTTCAGCCCCGACAAGCGCTGGAGGGCCGACCGGTGAAGTCGTTCTTTGACTTCGTTGGGCGGCTCGAAGCGACTCGAGGGGCTAGGCGCTGGAGCTGGATTAAGAAAACCACATGCAGTTATCCACACCTAAATAATTTTATAATTTTCTTAACAAATAGGAAGAAGGGAAGCGGGGGAAATCCACTTCCCTCCTCTTCTGTAATCCATTTTTTTAGATTAGAGGTGTAAATCATGCCACAGTTCTTCTTTAATAAACGCCTGATAATGCTGCTTGTGAGCATTATAGTCCTCGTGGCATTGATTGGATTTTCTTTAAGGGAAAGAGAAGAATTGACATGGCCCGAGCAGTTTGTCAAAGACTCTACAAGCTGGGTGCAATCCGTTGTCTCAAGGCCTGCGAATTATATTGCCGGTTTAATCGAAAACCTTCAAGACTTGCAAAATACATATCAGGAAAACAAAGAGTTGAAGAAACGCGTTGATGATATGGCCCGCCTTGAAGCGAAAGTATACTCCCTTGAAAAAGAAAACGAGGAGCTTCAGGAAATTTTAGATAAGAAAGAATCGCTAGCAGACTATGAACCAATCCAGGCAGTCAGGATTGCAAGAAGTCCTGAACGCTGGAATGAATTGATCATCATCAATAAAGGTGCTTCTAACGGCGTTGAAAAAAACATGGCCGTTATCACTGCAAAAGGGTTAATCGGCAAGGTTAAGAGCACAACACCATTTTCGGCAACCGTGCAGCTGATCAGTTCCATTGACCCAACAAACAGAATTTCTGCAATTCTCCAGGCAGAAAAGCCGCTTTACGGCACAATCGAAGGGTATGACAAGAAGAAAGAGCTTCTTTTGTTAAAAGGTCTGCCGTATGATGCGGAAATTGAAAAAGGACAGAATGTCGTCACGACTGGTATGGGTGGAATCTTCCCGAAGGACCTTCCCATCGGCAAGGTTGTCAAAGTTGTCCCGGATCAATTTGGCCTGAATCAAACGGCATATATTAAGCCAGAAGCCAATCTTTATGATTTGGAACATGTCATGGTTGTCAAGAAATCAATGGTCTCAGTGGACCTTGAAGAAAGCTTGGAAGATAGTGAAGGTGAGGAGGAAGGCAATTGATCCGTTTCCTGCTCCCGGCACTTTTCGCTTTGTTATTCATCCTGGAAAGTTTGTTTGTCGAACTTCTGCCTGCAGAATTATTCAACAGTGACCGGATTCTTGTTCCGCATTTCCTCATGGCAGGAATTTTATTTTTGACGGCTTACCTGAGCCCAAAACATGGAATTCTATTTGGCATTATCTTTGGACTGCTTTTTGATGTCATCTACACAGAAATCATCGGGATTTATCTATTCATGTTCCCGTTCATCGCCTATTTGTTCGCAAATATGATGAGGATCCTTCAGACCAATATTTTGATCGTTTCAATCCTATCTCTTCTTGGCATCGCGCTTTTGGAGGTAGGAGTCTACGAGTTGATGTTGTTGATAAAAATTACTGACTTGGACTTTTCGACCTATGTTAAAATAAGACTAGTCCCGACTCTGATTTTGAATCTTGCTTTTATCATCTTGGCTGCCTATCCATTAAAAAAACAGTTCGAGAATGCTGCAGACAGACTTAGAAACGATTAATAATCATTGTCTGTTTTGTTTTGAAGGGCACCTCGAAAAAACAGATATTATTTTTTGATTCCAATGAAGCAGCGAAGTATGGGAATTATTGATCACGCCTATTCAAATAAAGGAATCTGAGGGAAGCTTGTCGAATTCCTTTTAGGTGAAATAAAACAGACTTTACAGCCCCCCGTTCCTGCTCCTCTGGTCATGGGACTTCTAAAGAAGACCTTTCGAGGAGGTAGGCTGCACCCAGGGATTAGGCCTGGTCGCTTTGCAACAAGGGGAGTTTATTCGGGGGACTTGACAGGCTGTGGAATTGCTTCCTCACAGGACGTTTCATGCCTGTCGAGGCTGACCAAGGCGCTAGCGCTTTTCTTATGAGGTGAACATCCAGTATGAAGAAATCACAAAATGTGACAATAAAAGGAACAAAGGATGGACTTACGCTCCATTTGGACGATACTTGCTCCTATGATGAATTGAAGAAGGAACTCGATCGGAAGCTTTCGAATTCAACTCGTGTTCAGGAGGAGCAGCAGCTGCTTTCGGTTAAGGTGAAGGTAGGAAATAGGTACCTTACGAAGGCGCAAGAGGAAGAGCTGAAAGACCTGATCCGTCAGAAGAGAAACTTAATCGTTGAGGACCTTGAGACGAATGTGATCACCAGGCAGGAAGCTGAGCGGCTTCGTCAGGAAACAGAAATCGTACCCGTTGCCAAAGTGATCCGTTCAGGCCAGGTTCTTGAGATAACAGGGGATTTGCTGCTCATTGGAGATGTCAACCCTGGAGGAACGGTGAAGGCAACAGGGAATATTTTTATCATGGGTGCCTTGAAAGGGGTTGCACATGCTGGTACGGAAGGGAATAACGAAGCGGTCATTGCTGCTTCTGTCATGAAGCCCTCACAGCTCAGGATCAGTGATTGCATCAACCGGGCTCCAGACCATGTCCCTGAAGACGACAACCGGGTGATGGAATGTGCTTACATATCTGACAGTCAACAGATTGTTGTTGATAGATTGCAAGTTTTAATGAAGAAAAGACCTAGTTTAACTAGATTTGAAGGAGGCCTCTAAAGTGGGAGAAGCGATAGTAATTACATCCGGAAAAGGCGGAGTTGGCAAAACGACAACTTCTGCTAATATTGGTACAGCTTTGGCCCTTCAAGGCAAAAGAGTCTGTTTGGTCGATACAGATATCGGCTTGCGTAACCTGGACGTTGTCATGGGGCTTGAAAATCGCATCATATATGATCTTGTCGATGTAATCGAAGGAAGATGCAAGATCCATCAGGCACTTGTAAAAGATAAGCGCTTCGATGACCACCTTTATTTGCTCCCAGCTGCCCAGACAAGCGATAAAACTGCGGTCCAGCCTGAACAAATGAGAAAATTGGTGAATGAACTAAAGCAGGATTATGATTATATCGTCATCGATTGCCCGGCTGGAATCGAGCAGGGCTATAAAAACGCCGTTGCCGGTGCTGACAAGGCGATTGTCGTGACAACACCAGAAGTATCCGCGGTCAGGGATGCTGACAGGATTATCGGCTTGCTTGAAAAAGAAGAAAATGTTGAGTCACCAAAACTTGTCATCAACAGGATCCGAAGCCATATGATGAAAAATGGCGACATGCTTGATGTGGACGAAATCACGACACATCTTTCCATCGACTTAATCGGGATTGTTGCCGATGATGATGAAGTCATCAAAGCATCAAACCACGGTGAGCCAATCGCACTGAATCCAAATAGCAAAGCATCAATTGCATACAGGAACATTGCCAGGAGGATTCTCGGTGAGTCCGTTCCATTGCAGCAATTAGACAACGATCATAAAGGCGTATTTTCAAAGATTAAGAAGTTCTTCGGAGTTCGCTGATTACAAGGCATCTGCTTCTCGTTTATACGAGGACAGATGCCTTTTCTATTTAATCCTCACTTTCTAATAAGTGAAATTGTCATACTCTTGTTGGACAGGTCATAGACTTGTACTAACTTAGAGTACAAGGGGAATGGTGGGGATTGGATGAACTCGAGAGCTGATGATATACGCAGAAGGATGATGAAAAGGAAAAGAGAGCGGGAAAGAATGGAGAAAATGAGCCATAACCGCTTTTTCTCGACGGAGGAAGAACGGCATGGTTTTGACAGGATTCCATCTTATGACACGGGTCCAGGTGAAGGCGGACATCCTCTATTCAAGAAGGAAGTGTTTCTCTTCAAGGTACTTGCTTCCGCTTGCCTTGTTTTGATTGTGGCAATTATTTTTCGGAGTCCATCTGAAAAAGCAGAAACAATCCAGCAATATGTGAAGCAAACGATGGACCAGGAATTCCAGTTTGCTGCCGTTTCAGACTGGTATGAAGACCAATTTGGCAAACCGCTGGCCTTGCTTCCTGCCAAAAAAAGTGGTGATGAAGAAAACAAACAGGATTTAACTCCAGACAACCAGTATGCACTCCCTGCTTCCGGAAAGATCCTTGAAGATTTTGGCGACAATGGCCAGAGAATTCAGATTGAAACTGGCAAAGGTGCCGGTGTGGAAGCCATGGATGAAGGGCTTGTCCACTTTGTCGGCATGAAAGAGGGGTTCGGTAAAACGGTTATTGTGCAGCATGCGGACAAGAGTGAAACATGGTACGGAAACCTCGATAATATCGATGTGAGCCTCTATGAGTATATTTCTAAAGGAGCGAAGGTAGGTACGGCAATGGATAGTACGGATGGAATTAAAGGTTCATTTTATTTTGCCATTAAAAAAGGGGATGACTTCGTAGATCCCGTCCAGGTGATCAAGTTTGAATAAAGCCATTGCGTTATTGCGAAAAATACACATCCATCCTTTATTGTGGGTGATCATCGCCCTTGCTGTTGCGACCGCGCATTTTATAGAGCTGATGATGGTGCTGCTGATTATTTTTGTTCATGAAATGGGACATGGTGCTGCAGCTTCTTTTTTTTCGTGGAGAATCAAGAAAATCGCCATGCTTCCTTTTGGCGGGGTAGCTGAAATGGATGAGCACGGGAACAGGCCGTTAAAAGAAGAGCTGATTGTTGTTCTAGCAGGACCCCTGCAGCATGTTTGGATGATGGCACTGTCCTATATCCTGTTTATTACAGGGGTTTTTCCGGAAAAGTGGCATCTGCTGTTCATGCAATATAATATGATGATCCTCCTGTTCAATCTTATCCCGATATGGCCTTTGGATGGAGGCAAGCTGGTGTTCATTTTGTTATCAATGAACAAATCATTTCAGGAAGCGCACTTGCGGACGATATATGTTTCAGCCGGAACATTGATAATATTTTCGGCGGTCATTATCATCATCGCCCCGTTAACATTGAATGTCTGGGTCATCATCGGTTTCCTGGCGTTTTCACTTTACTATGAATGGAAGCAGCGTCGGTTTATCTTTATGCGCTTTTTGATGGAAAGGCATTATGGGAAACAGGTTGATCTGCGAGAGCTCAAGCCGATCAATGCAGCTGAGAATGAAATGGTCGGCCAGGTCCTTGAAAAGTTCCAGCGTGGCTGCAAGCATCCAATCATCGTCAAGCAGCAGAACGGCATGGAAATGGTTATGGATGAGAATGAATTGCTCCATGCTTTTTTCAGTGAGAAGTTATTATCGGCGAAAATAGGAGATTTGCTTTACACCTTCTAAAATAGGATAATAAAAGCAGCGCAGACACTCTTTTGCGCTGCACTTTTTTGCGGTTAAGGAGAAATAATGAACCAGTTAATTATCAATGCAAATTCGAGAGAGAATCGCTTTGCTTTGGTCAAAAATGGCGAAGTCGAAAAAATATATATTGAACAGCCAGGTCAGCAATCATTGGTCGGGAATATTTATCTTGGCATCGTTGAAAAAGTGATACCAGGGATGAACGCAGCATTCATCAATTTCGGCGAAGAATTAAGCGGTTTTCTCCAAAAGGATAAGCTGGCATCCTACGTACAGTCAGATGACGAAAATAAAGCAAATCGTTCGATCTCTTCATATGTCCATCAAGGTGAAAAGCTGCTAGTCCAGGTTGAAAAAGATGCAGCCGGGACAAAAGGGGCTAGGCTGACGGGAATTATTGAATTACAGGGCGAGAACCTTGTCTATATGCCCCAGGGGAAGTACATAGCAGTATCTAAAAAGGCAGAATCAACTGACACCAGGAATAAATGGAGAGAGTTCGCCAGCCAGGTCAAAACGCCCGAGGAAGGCCTCATTTTCAGAACCGAAAGCCTGAACCAGACCGAGGAAGCAATCATGCGTGAGCTTGAGCAGCAGCGCGTTCAATACGATCAATTGAAAAAGACAATGTCGGCAATGAAGAAGCCTGGAATCGTTCACAGCCGCGATTATTTTTTTGAGCAGGCTGTGGCAGCCCTTCTTTCTTTAACAAATGGAGAAGTGATTACGGATTGCCTCGATTTTAAGAAAAGAATGGAGCACCATATCACAGAAGGTATAGAAATAGAGTTTTATAATGGGAAAGATCATATCTTTTCATTTTATAAAATCGAACAGGAAATCGATCGGCTGCTTAAAAGGATCGTTTGGCTGGAAAAAGGATCCTATATGGTCATCGACCAGGGAGAGGCACTTACGATGATTGATGTGAATACAGGCAAGTTTTCCGGCAAAACCGATTTGCGTGACACTGTCATGAAAACGAACGTGAATGCGGCAGTCGAAGCGGCAAGGCAAATCAGGCTCAGGGATCTTGCCGGCATCATTCTGATCGATTTTATTGATATGAAGACTGATTCGGAACGGAACAAGGTGCTGAAACTCATTCAAAAAGAGCTGCACAAGGATGAGCGCAGGACACGGATCATCGGCTTTACAGAACTTGGCATACTCCAGTTGACAAGAAAAAAGACGAAGCAGTCGCTGGCCGAGACTCTGACTGAAAAATGCTGGACATGCGGAGGTACAGGACAGGTTCTGAGCACGGAATCCGTCGCATACACACTAGAGCGCGCGATGTGGGAGTACAAAAACTCCGATTATGAAGAAATTCATGTAGCCGCGACGAAGGAGGTCATACACACTTTTTCCGGGGAAGCTGATATCCATAAATTGAGGCTTGAAAAAGCACTCGGCTTTAAGATAAAATTCTCGGTGTCAGACGCGGCGAAACCTTTTTATGAAATCCTTAAGGTTGGTGCTTCGACAGAATTCGGTTGAACCAAAGCTGGCCATTAAAAGAACACCGATTATTATGTTGACACTTTCGCTAAACATATGGTAATATTTTAATGTTATTGTTTGTAGCACCCGTGCTACAACCGCACGCATCAGGTATTTAAGATTTGCTTTTCGCAAACGCCTGCTGATGGCGAGTCTGAGTCTAATGAGGAGGTGCACTGGTATGTACGCAATTATCGAAACTGGCGGCAAGCAAGTAAAGGTAGAAGAAGGACAAGCAATCTACATTGAAAAGCTAAACGCTGCTGAAGGCGAAACTGTAACTTTTGACAAGGTTCTTTTTGTTGGTGGCGAAAACGTTAAAGTTGGAAGCCCTGTAGTTGAAGGCGCAACTGTAACAGCTAAAGTTGAAAAGAACGGCCGTCAAAAGAAAATCATCGTTTTCAAGTACAAAGCGAAAAAGAACAATCGTAAGAAGCAAGGTCATCGTCAGCCTTACACTAAAGTTGTTATCGACAAGATCAACGCTTAATTAGGGCGGATTACCATGATTCGTGCAACGATTAATCGTACAAAATCCGGAAGCATCCAATCGTTTACGATTAGCGGCCACGCTGGATTCGCTGCCCATGGCAGTGACATTGTCTGTGCAGGTGTTTCTACCATCTCAATCGGGACAGTCAATTCCATCATCGGATTGACAGGAGTCACCCCAGACATTGAACAAGGTGCCGATGGCTTTCTCCGCTGTGAAATCCCCGACAATTTGCCGGAGAAAACACAGGAGAAAATCCAACTACTCCTTGAAAGCATGATCATTACATTGCAATCGATGGAAAAAGAGTACGGAAAGCATATAAAATTAACCTTCAAACAGTAGGAGGTGGAACAAAATGTTAAGATTAGATCTTCAATTCTTCGCTTCTAAGAAGGGTGTAGGTTCAACTAAGAACGGACGTGACTCAATCTCTAAGCGCCTTGGCGCTAAGCGTGCAGATGGTCAATTCGTATCTGGTGGTTCTATCCTTTATCGTCAGCGCGGAACTAAAATCTACCCAGGTGTAAACGTGGGTAAAGGTGGAGATGACACTCTATTCGCTAAGGTTGACGGCGTCGTTAAATTCGAACGTCTTGGCCGTGACCGCAAGCAAGTAAGTGTTTATCCTGCAGCTCAAGAAGCGTAAGCCAAAGAGAAGCCCTAACCACTGCGGTTAGGGTTTTCTTGTATTTTATATGGCTTTTGCGCATATGGACACGAATAAAAGAAATCCAACTAACTTAAATACATAATTAGCTTACGCAGAATGGCTTTTTTGTTATACTTACACCAAGCAGTCTTATGAGTAGGAGTATGTGTATGAAAAAAGAGTGGGATACAATCGAGGTTTTGCGCCATGCACGCCATGATTGGATGAATCAGCTTCAACTAATAAAAGGGAATTTATCATTGAATAAAGTGGACCGGGCTAAAGAGATCATTGAAGAAATTATCATGGAAGCCAGGCAGGATGCAAAGCTATCTAATTTACATCTTCCTCAGTTTGCCTCTACATTGTTAACCTGCAATTGGGAGAATCATCATTTCCAATTGGAATATGAAGTAATGGACTCCCAGAACTTCCACAGATTAGATGACCAGTTGTTGACTCACTGGACAGAGCAGCTATTTGATGCATTGAATTCTTCGATTGAACCATATCAGGAAAATCATCTCTCCGTCACAATTGAACCGCAAGAGAAAGGAATCGGGTTCTTTTTTGATTTTAGCGGAATAATAAATGATAAAAATCGCTTGAAAAGTTTCCTTGACCAGCAGCCGGGTTACAATATGAAAGTAATGTCGGATGGCGTAGTCGATGGGGAATTGACGATAGAAGTTTTCTTGGAATCACTCTAGGGAAACATAGAAGCGATAACAAATTTCAGACAGGTGGTAATGACATAATGTTTGTCGATCAGGTTAAGATTTATGTAAAAGGCGGGGACGGCGGCGATGGAATGGTCGCGTTCCGACGTGAAAAATATGTTCCGAAGGGCGGCCCTGCTGGCGGCGACGGCGGTAACGGTGCAAATGTAGTCTTCCAGGTAGAAGAGGGACTGCGCACGCTGATGGATTTCAGATACCAGCGCCACTTCAAGGCACCGCGCGGCGAGCACGGAATGTCTAAAAACCAGCATGGTAAGAATTCGAAGGATATGATCGTAAAGGTTCCACCAGGGACAATTGTATCCGATGCCGAGACTGGCGCGATCATTGCTGACCTGGTAGAGCATGGCCAGAAGGCTGTTATCGCTAAGGGCGGTCGCGGCGGACGGGGTAACTCGCGTTTCGCAACACCGGCTAACCCTGCACCAGAGCTTTCCGAAAAAGGCGAACCAGGGCAAGAAAAAGAAATCATCATGGAATTGAAACTCCTTGCGGATGTAGGGCTAGTAGGCTTCCCAAGCGTAGGGAAATCGACATTATTGTCTGTTGTTTCAGCAGCTAGACCGAAAATTGCGGAATACCACTTTACGACGATTGCTCCGAATCTCGGCATGGTCGAAACAGAAGATAGCAGAAGCTTCGTGCTTGCAGACTTGCCAGGACTAATTGAAGGAGCACATTCAGGAGTGGGCCTTGGGCATCAATTCCTGCGCCATATCGAACGTACCCGGGTAATCATCCATGTAATCGACATGGCCGCAACAGAAGACCGCGATCCTTATGAGGATTATCTGACAATCAATAATGAATTGAAAGAATATAACTTGAGGCTGACAGAGAGACCACAAGTAATTGTAGCCAATAAAATGGACATGCCAGATGCGGAAGAAAATCTGAAAGTGTTCAAGGAAAAGCTAGGGGACGAACACCCTGTTTTCCCTATCTCAGCTGTTACGAGAGAAGGTCTGCGTGAATTATTGTTCGCGGTAGCTGACCTGATTGAAAAGACTCCGGAGTTCCCTCTCATTGAAGAAGAGGAATTAGAAAAAGATGAAAACCGCGTTATGTACAAGCATGAAAAAGCAGAACAGGAATTCCAGATTACCCGTGAATCGGATGGAACATTTGTCATTTCGGGTGACAGTATTGAAAGGCTGTTCAAGATGACTGATTTCTCAAGGGATGAATCTGTCCAAAGGTTCGCCCGCCAGATGCGCGGCATGGGCATTGATGATGCACTTCGTGAAAGAGGCGCGAAAGATGGAGATACAGTCAAACTGCTTGAATATGAATTTGAATTCGTGGAATAGGCTTAAATGATTTTAGAAGGTCGATTAGCCAGCACAGGTTAATCGGCTTTCCTCTTTAAAAATGGTTGTTTTCCGAAATGGTTATTTTTAAAGCAAAAATAAAAATGGCTTGCATTCTGATGGGGTGGTGGAGATGAAGCAAAATCAAGATAGGAAGTTTTATCTTGTTCGTGAAGATGTCCTGCCTGAGGCGATGAAGAAAACGCTTGAGGCAAAGGAAATGATCGAACGTGGTAAAGCAGAGTCGGTCTGGGATGCTGTTCAAAGGGTTGACCTGAGCCGGAGTGCATTTTACAAATACCGTGATACGGTCTTTCCGTTCCATACAGTTGTCAAGGAACGGATTATTACGCTGTTTTTCCAGCTTGAAGATCGGTCTGGTACGCTTTCTGAACTGCTGAGTACGGTTGCTGCTACTGGCTGCAATGTTCTGACCATCCATCAGACGATTCCTCTGCAAAGCAGGGCGAATGTAACGCTGAGCTTGAATGTCACCGAAATGAGAGTCGAAATGGATGAGATGCTCGCAAGGCTGAAAAGACTGGAATTTGTAGAAAAAGTTGAAGTACTGGGTTCAGGAGCTTAAAGAGAGTGCTTTGCTGCAGGGGGAGATGGGCTTGATTATTGGTTATCTAGGACCGGAAGCAACATTTACGGACTATGCTGCCCGGCAATTGTTTAAAGAGGCTAAGAGGATTCCGTTTGTGAGTATACCAGAATGCATGGATGCTGCTTCAGGAGGAGAAATTGATGCAGCAATCGTACCGCTGGAAAACTCCATCGAGGGTTCAGTTAATGTCACGATCGATTATTTAGTCCATGAAACGGACCTTCAGATTGTTGGTGAAGCGGTGGTGCCAATCATGCAGCATCTGCTGGTTCATCGGGATAATATCGAAAAGTGGAGGGAAGCTGAATTGATTTGCAGCCATCCACACGCACTAGCACAGTGCCATAAATTTTTACATAAAGAATTCAAAGGAAAACCTCTTGAACATATGTCATCTACAGCCGCAGCGGCTAAGTATGTACAAAACCATCCGGAACGAAACATCGCGGCAATCGCGAATAGCCTTGCTGCAGAGGAATATGGATTAGTCACTGTTGAGCAAAATGTCCATGATTATAGCTATAACCATACCGTATTTGCTGTGCTGGCGAAGGAAGATCATGACATTTACATGGCTCCAACTGAAGAGTCCAAGACAAGTTTGATGATTACACTGCCTTCGGATCGAGCAGGAGCACTGCACCAGGTCTTATCTGCTTTCTCATGGCGGAAGCTCAATCTGTCTAAAATTGAATCACGCCCAATGAAAACAGGTTTGGGAAAATACTTTTTCATTATCGATATTAATTTGAAAATGGATGATGTATTAATTCCAGGAGCCATTGCTGAACTAGAGGCATTAGGCTGCACAGTTAAACTGCTTGGAAGCTATTCGAGCCATAAGATATAAAAAAATCCATCAATTGATGGATTTTTTTATATCACTATTCTAGATCAATTAATAACTTTTCTTTTCTTAGCGTTTCTTCCGCTTCATCCAGCGCTTTTTCAGTCGGAGCCGAGATCGTGTGCAAATGGATTCCGTCTGTTAACTCTGATAAATAGGAAGCATTGGTTGCCCTGATTTTTTCCATGAACTGTTTTACTTCGTTTCGATTTGAGACCATGATGGAAGCTGTTAAATCTCCATATACGGGATGCTCAATTTTCACGTCCTTAACAGTTACTCCGTGATCGACAAGAAGCAGGAGTTCTTCTTCTGTCCTTTCAGGGCCGTGGGAGACGGCAATGGTCCTTTCTGCTGCTGAAGGACGGGATGCATGCATATATAGATATCCTTGGCTGGTAGCAATGATTGGTTCGTTTTTGGCTTTAAGCAGGGTAATATCGCCAACAATGACCTGCCTGCTTACATTCGTTATCGCCGAAAGTTCGCCTCCGGTGATGGGCTCACTGCTTTCCTGCAGCCGTTTCAGGATATAGGCCCGGCGTTCATCTCCGAGAATCTTCGTAGGTTCCTTCATAATCCGATCTCTCCTTCGACTTCTTCATTCGAGAATTTTACCATAAAAACAGCTTGAAGTTAAACGACCGACACCTGTGAGGTGATTGCTGCAAGGATTTTCCCAAGATTGACTGCATCTTCCTGCTGAGTTTCCCTCCCGAAGGATATTCTGAAAAATTCCTTGGCCTGTTTCCCTTCGATCCCCATTGCGGTCATGGTCTTCGCAGGTGATAGCATGCCTGTATGGCAAGCAGTTCCGGTGGAAATCGCAAAGCCCTTACGGTTGCATTCAAGCAGGACATATTGTCCCTCAAGTCCTTTTATCCCCATTCCGACAATACCTGGAAGCTGTTCATCGCCCTCTGCACCAAAAATCTCAATTGAATCCCTGACACCTGAAAGGGATTCGCTAAGAGCCTCTCTCAATTTATTAACTCTTTTCGTTTCTGTATCCATGAGGGAATGTGCTTTTTGCGCTGCTGCGGTCATTGCAGCGATTCCCGGGACATTGACCGTGCCAGGCCTGAAGCCTTTTTCATGTACAGTACCATCAATGTAAGGCTTCCAGGCAAGCTTCGGATTTACATAAGCCACTCCAGTTCCTTTAGGTCCGTAAAACTTATGGCCTGAAATTGAAAGGGCATCTACCCAGCCGGCCAGTGGGGCAACTGGAATTTTTCCAAAGGTCTGTACACAGTCCGTGTGAATCAGTATTTCTTCAGATCGGCAATATTCAGCCACATTGATGATCGGCTGGATTGTTCCAACTTCAGGGTTGCCATGCTGAATCGAAACGAGCACAGTTTCGGGTCGGACAGCTTCGATGAAACTCGCAAGCTCAATTTTGCCATTTGAGTTCAATGGGAGGTATGTGATCGCCCATCCTTCTCTTTCAAGCTTTTTCATCAAATTATAGACGGAGGAATGTTCAGCCGCCCCGGTAATAATATGATTGCCGTTTTTTCTTTTGGCAGAGAGGAGCGCCATAATCCCAAGATAATTCGCTTCAGAGCCTCCACTTGTAAAATAAACCCCCGCCTTTTCAACACCAAGCAAGCGCGCGAATTCCTGTCGGCAGCTCTCCAATAGATTAGCAGAAGCACTGCCTGCTTCATGAAGGCTCTGACTATTCCCATAGTACTTTGTCGATGCCTGTATAAAAATATCTGCCGCGTCCTGGTCAAGCGGACAAGTTGCCGCGTAATCGAAATATTTCATGGGTTCGCTCCTATTCAATATTTATAGCTTGCTTGTGCCCGAAAATTTGATTGTTCTTGGTTTACGGTCACATGAAGTTCCAACATGTGCCCGAAAACTGTCTTTCAAACGGATCACGGTCACAAGAGGAAGCAACTTGTGACCCAAATCGGTCTTTCCATCGGATCACGGTCACAAGAAAAAGTAACTTGTGCCCGAAAACTGTCTTTCTATCGGATCACGGTCACAAGAGGAAGCAACTTGTGCCCGAAAACTGTCTTTCTATTGAATCACGGTCACAAGAAGAAGCAACTCGTGCCCGAAAACTGTCCCTCACTCCTATTAAGGACACAAGCATAAACTCACTGCAGTGCTTGCTTTCTCCTCTGTCAAAATAAAAGTTCTTGTCAACAGTGTAAATGTGTGTAAATATATATGTCAAGACACCTGTTAATCCAGGAGGCTATCATTATATGAAACAATCAGATGTAATCATTGTTGGCAGCGGAATTGCCGCACTACAATTGGCCAATAAATTAGCAAAGAGTTTAAATGTGATTATTCTCACAAAGAAAGAACTGACAGCAGGCAATTCTTATCTTGCACAAGGTGGGGTTGCAGCGGCGGTTGCACCGGGCGATGACACTTACTTCCATTATCTCGACACAATGGAAGCAGGAGCTCACCATAATAACTCTGAAGCTGTACTTGAAATCACCAAAAAAGCACCGGAGTTGATTAAAGGATTATGGCAATCGGGCTGCCGTTTTGATGAAGATGCAGATGGAAAATTGCTGCTGGGGATGGAAGGAGCTCATAGTGAAAAGAGGATTGTCCATAGCGGAGGCGATGCGACCGGTAAGCATATGGTCGATTTTTTGCTCTCGAACTTGGATGACAATATTTCAATTGAACAGTCCACATTTGTATATGAGCTATTTATAGACAGCGATGCAACTCGTTGTATCGGTGTGAAAGCGAAACTCCCTGATGGAACGAATGAAGTATATCTTGCTCCCCATGTGGTTCTTGCTACGGGGGGCTGCGGGCAGGTCTTTGCCTTCACCTCTAATGCAGAGACTGCAACCGGTGATGGTATGGCACTGGCCTACAGGGCAGGTGCTGAGCTGGCCGATATGGAATTTGTCCAGTTTCACCCCACACTTCTTTATGTAAATGGAAAGACGAGAGGCCTCATATCTGAAGCAGTTAGGGGTGAAGGTGCCGTACTGGTGACTGCTGAAGGCACGCGGATCATGGAAGGAATTCATCCGCTGAAGGACCTGGCACCGCGGCATATTGTCTCCCAAACTATTTATGATTACTCGCGAAGAGGAATTCAAATCTATCTAGATATCACAACCATCCCTGGTTTCAACAGCCGTTTCCCAACGATCAGCAAGCTTTGTTCTGAGCATGGGATAGATATTGATAAAGGCTTAATTCCTGTTGTGCCTGGGAGCCATTTTATCATGGGCGGGATAAAGACTGATTTGCAGGGCCGAACAAGCATCCCGGGACTATATGCGATCGGTGAAGCGGCCTGTACAGGAATCCACGGTGCAAACAGATTGGCAAGCAATTCCTTATTGGAAGGTATGTTTGTTGGCGGGAATCTTGCTGATTGGCTCAACAGCCATCAAGTTGCCAAAAGAGATGATGCATTTATTAGAGGTATTCATGATCAAAATGCCAAAAGAGCAGACACCATAATGGAAATCCAAAATCAAACTGTTAAAAGAGCAGGCAACATGTTGGAAAATCCAACTGTATCCAGCATTGAGCTCCCTGTTATTTCCTCACTAAAACAAACAATGATGGACCGGACAGGGATTGTCCGTACAAAGGAATTGCTGACCTTACAGAATGAGTGGCTTGATCAGTTCAACCTGGACCAATGGCTGGAGGCTCGGCTAGACCATTTGCAGCCGTCCGAGTTGGATAGGCTGTTCATGTACATCGCCGCATCTTTAATAACAAAGGCAGCATTGGAAAGGACAGAAAGCAGGGGCGGGCATTATCGAAAAGATTTCCCGCATGAAGATAACGCCAATTGGATGAAAAAACAAATCATCCATCAACGAAAAAACGTAAAGGATGGTAAGCATGAATACAATCAAACTGCGCTTGCTACTTGAACAATTTTTTATTGAAGATATTGGTGAACGTGATGTCACCAGTGAACTGATTTTCGGAAATGAAAACAGAGGAAGTCTCGTTTTAATCGCCAAGGATGAAGGAATCTTCTGCGGTGAGCAAATAATCCATACTGGATTCCGGCTGCTTGATGAGAACAGTCAGATTACCCTGAACGTGAAAGATGGAGAGAAAGTTGTTAAGGGCCAAGAACTTGCCTTGATCAACGGCAGGGTTTCCGCTTTGCTTAAAGCAGAAAGAGTCGTCCTTAACCTTGTACAGCGGATGAGCGGGATTGCGACGAAAACGAATGAGGCTGTCAAAGTATTGGACAGCGCAAAAACGAGAATCTGTGATACGCGCAAAACTACGCCGGGTCTCAGGATGCTTGAGAAATATGCAGTCCGTTGTGGCGGCGGCTTCAATCATCGTTATGGGTTGTATGACGCTGTGATGATCAAGGATAACCACATATCATTCGCGGGATCAATCAGCAATGCCGTTGAAGCCGTAAGGTCAAATCTTGGGCATATGGTGAAGGTCGAAGTTGAGATTGAAACAAAAGACCAGCTTCTGGAAGCGATTGACTCAGAAGTTGACTGCATCATGTTTGATAACAGGCCGCCGGAACAAATCGAGGAATGGATCGGCAATGTCCCAGCAGGGATTTTAACAGAAGCATCTGGAGGCATTACCCTCGATAACCTCCATAGCTATAGGGATTGCGGTGTGGATTATATTTCTCTCGGTTTCCTCACGCACTCTGTAAAATCATTGGATATTAGCGCAAAAGTGATGGCTGAAACGAAAGGGGCTGTAGCATATGAATATATTGGAGGCGCTCGAAGCGAAATCTAAGATGCTTCCTGAGAAGTATAAAAATATGTCTGTCCAGGAACTGGAGGACATGATCAAGGGTATTAAAGAGAAAATGGGCAAGAAACTTTTTATCCCTGGTCATCATTATCAAAAGGATGAAGTGATTCAATTCGCTGATGCGACAGGTGATTCCTTGAAATTAGCCCAGCTGTCAGCAGAGAACAGGGAAGCGGAACATATTGTGTTCTGCGGCGTTCATTTCATGGCCGAAACGGCAGACATTTTAACAACCGAAAACCAGAAGGTCTACCTTCCAGATATGAGGGCTGGCTGCTCGATGGCGGATATGGCGGATATTTACCAAACGGAAAGAGCCTGGGAGTTCCTGCAGGTGCTGTTTGGCGACACTATTTTGCCGTTGACGTATGTGAACTCAACAGCAGCAATCAAATCATTTGTCGGAACTAATGGAGGTGCTACTGTGACATCTTCCAACGCCGAGAAGATGGTGCGCTGGGCTTTTTCAAAAAAAGAACGCCTGCTTTTCCTTCCAGATCAGCATTTAGGCAGGAATACTGCTTTTAACATTGGAATCGGCCTTGACGAAATGGCCGTTTACAACCCGATTGATAATATTCTTGAGTACGATGGCCCGCTTGAAAAAGTGAAGGTAATACTTTGGAAGGGACATTGCTCTGTTCATGAGAATTTTACAGTGCAAAATATCGCCCATGTCCGTGAAGCATATCCGGACATGAAAATCATTGTTCACCCTGAATGCTCACGTGAAGTTGTTGCATTGTCAGATATGGCAGGCTCAACAAATTATATTATTGAAGCGATCGAAGCTTCTCCTGCCGGCTCATCATGGGCGGTCGGGACAGAAATGAATCTGGTTAACCGCCTGATTTCACAACACCCGGATAAGCAGATTATTTCTTTGAACCCACATATGTGTCCATGCCTGACAATGAATAGAATCGACCTGCAGCATCTTGCCTGGAGTCTCGATTCAGTTGTCCAGGCGCAGGAAACTAATCTTATAAAAGTGGATGAAGAAACAGCATTTAATGCGAAGCTTGCCCTAAACCGCATGCTTGAGCAATCGTAAATTGGAATCCTTCCCAGATTGGGAAGGATTTTTTTTGTGGGAAAAGCTTAATCTCATGCTGAAAAACATATTTATTTACATAGAAGCATAAGTTTTTCTGAAGATTGTTAGCAATTTGCCCACACCAACATAGAATATATGGACTTATGCCATAGGAGGGAATCAGAGTGAAAATCCATATCGTACAGAAAGGGGATACTCTTTGGAAGATCGCCAAGAAGTACGGCGTGAACTTTGAAGAGCTGAAAAAGATGAACGCCCAGCTCAGCAACCCTGATATGATTATGCCCGGTATGAAAATAAAAGTTCCAACCGCTGGAGGAACAGTAAAGAAAGAAGCTCCGATCGCAGGTGGAACGCCTCAAGCAAAAATCAATATGGGTGGCAAAAAGGAAATGCCGATTGCCAAAGAGAAACCGATGCCATTGCCAGAAGTGAAGAAGGAAGCGCCAAAAGAGGCTCCCGTTAAGGAACAGCCGAAAAAGGAAATGCCTAAACCTGTTCCAAAGGAAGAGCCGGTTAAACCATATAAACCTAAGATGCCAGTACAAATAAAGCCGGAGATTGATATTAACAATTACTATATGATGAATATGGCTAATATGCAGATGCCACCACAGCCAAAGCCACAGCCAAAACCGCAGCCAAAACAAGAGCTAAAGCCACAGCTCCCGCCCAAGCCAGATAATATCTTCCCGGAAATCAAACCAGAGGTAAAGCCTGAAGTCAAGGCTCCGGTCAAGCAGCAGGTCAAACCACAGGTTAAGCAAGAGGTAAAGCCTCAGCTGCCAAAAGCTGAGATGAAACCAAATGTGAAATCAGAAATAAAGCCCGATATAAAAATTGATAAGAATGATTTCATGGATGAATCACCATCAATGATGCCATTCGTTCAAGGAGGTTACCAGCAGCCGATGATCCCTTATCCTTATAACTGTTATCCAGGTGCGCCTTCCATGACAGGTCCTGCATATGGCCATCCAGGACAGCAAATGCCATACCCTCAGGTACAGGGAATGTCCCAGTACCCGGGAATGATGCCAAATATGGCAATGCCAGCCGAAGATATGGAATCGTCATCCTTTGCGCAGATGCAAATGCCATTAAGCGCGGGTATGGGAGAAAATATGCCTCATTATGGAGCACCACAAATGACAGGTCCTACTTTCCATGGTGTACCGATTTCACCTGTAATGCCTGGGCCGGGATATTGCCCGCCGTATGAGCAGGGATATCAGCAACCGATGCCATATATGCCGCAGGTAGCGGGAGCGATGGAGGATCAAATGCCATTGCAGCCACAGGTAGGCGGAATGATGGATAATCAGCAAATGCCACAGGTAGGCGGAATGATGGATGACGAATCATCAGAAATGCCAATGCCTCAGATGCCACATGTTGGAGGAATGATGGATAACCAAATGCCACAGGTAGGCGGAATGATGCAGGGCCAGATGCCGATGATGCCACAGGTCGGTGGAATGATGGAAAACCAAATGCCACAAGTTGGTGGAATGATGCAGGGCCAAATGCCGATGATGCCGCAAGTGGGTGGAATGATGGAAAACCAAATGCCACAAGTTGGTGGAATGATGCAGGGCCAGATGCCGATGATGCCACAGGTCGGTGGAATGATGGAAAACCAAATGCCACAAGTTGGTGGAATGATGCAGGGTCAGATGCCGCATCAAATGCCGCAGGTAGGCGGAATGATGCAGGGTCAGATGCCGCATCAAATGCCACAGGTAGGCGGAATGATGGATAATCAAATGCCGATGATGCCACAGGTTGGTGGAATGATGGATAATCAAATGCCGATGATGCCACAGGTCGGTGGAATGATGGATAATCAAATGCCGCAGGTGGGCGGAATGATGAAGCAGCCAATGATGCCTAAGCAGGCAGTGCAGGGTGCCGGCTATGATTGTGGCTGCGGGGGACAAATGGGTAATCCTTATGGCATGATGGGAGCAGGCATGCACCACCCTCACCATATGATGATGCACCAAGGCTATCCAGGAGCTCCAGGAATGCATATGAACCCTCATCAAGGATACCAGATGGGCATGGGTCCTCAGGGATTCATGAATCCTTATGGAGCAGGTCCGATGGGTGGAGGCTATGGTATGCCGATGCCGCGTTTCGAAGATGAAGAGAGCAATGAATATTAACATCAAGAGAGGTGGAGACGATTATTTTTTCAATCGTCTCTTCTCTTATTTAACAAGCGAACTTGACGTTGAAATCAAAGAGATGACTCAATTAAGAGGAAATGTCTATCTCGTTGAAACGGTGAAAACGCGTTTTATCTTAAAGGGTTATAAAGATCTGCGGAAGTTAAAAATTCAAGAAGCGTTTACTTCATCTCTACGAAAGTCCGGTTTTCACCATTCCTACCGATTTTATAATCAAAATAAAGATCCTCTTCATTTCCATGGGTCATACTATGGTTGTATTGAATATATTGACCACCATGAAAAGCGCTTTGATTACGGGGTCAAAGCTGACAGAGAGAAAGGCGTTGAACTTCTGAATAGCTTCCATGACCATACTTCTGTTCTAGTTCCTTCATATGCTGGTATGCTGCCGAAAACAGATTTAGCCCGAAAATGGCGACATCGAAAGACTGAATTTACAAAAAACCTCTCAGGAGTTAATTTCTATGTAAAAAAAGCCATAATCGAAGAGCTGCTGGAATGGGCGGATTTTTCACTGAGGAATTTTGTGAAATTGAAAAGTGAGCTTGAAACAGGGCCACCAGCAATCCTCCATGGAGATGTAGCTCATCACAATTTTCTTCGATCAAAGGAAGGCAAGCTATACTTAATTGATTTTGATTTAATTAGCTCTGGATCAAGAGCATATGATATGCTGCAGTATGCAAACCGTATCCTGCCTTTTTTGGATTGGCAGTTTGAATCACTGGAAAAAATAAACCATTTGAATAAATGGTTGGATTCTGACGCCTTTTTATACGGGCTATTGTATCCTGCAGATATTTTAAGGGAATGGAACCGCTTGTTACGGGACAGAAACCAGACACATCCGTATAGCCTGGCACCAATCGTTGAAATGACTGTCGGTCAGTTTCAGCAAAGGAAACAATTCCAGGAAGAAGTTAAATCAAGATTGAATGATTAGGTTTTTGGACGTATCTGTCAGAATGAAAATCCAGCCCCATCCGCACTCTAATAATGAGCATGTAAAAAGTGCTCATTTTAGCTAGATGGGGGTTTTTCGATTGAACAAAAAGTTGCTCGTACCTTTAGCTTCCTTGCTCACAATAGGATTGACGGCTTGTAACGGAAATGATGATGCCGCTGTTCAAAGCCAGAATGCCGATGGTGGGCAGCCACTTGGCTATTACTCGAATGAAAAAGGGAATGAAATTGACGTGATGGATGATCGAGAAGGTGCAATCACGGAAATTTTTGACCATAATTTTGGGAAAGAGGGAACAGCTGGAGAAAACCGGAAGCGGAGGATGCTCCAGTCGCGTGATGAAAATGGCAACCCTCCGAATCCAACCGTCCCTCGTTCCGATCATGACCATAACTTTTTCCAAAGAGATAATAAATATAGCCGCGGTGATTTGAATTATCACGGACATCTAAGTGAGCACAGGGGAAGCGGCCAGGCAAGGATCTACAATAATACCGAACAAGATAACAAATTGGCTCGGAAAGTAGGTATTGCTGCAGAGTCTGTCGACAATGTTGATAAAGTGAGATCTGTTTTGTTTGGCAGGGAAGTTGAAGTTGCCGTGACTTATAAAGATAAGTCATTGAAAAAACAAACAAACAAGAAAATCAGGAAGGCAGTCCTTCCATATATTGAAGGCAGAGAGCTGCGTATCATCGAGGATGAGGGAACCTTCAGCAGGTCAAGGAATATTGATTATGACCGGAAGAATGGGAATCCGAGAGAAAGCATTAACTTCAACCCATAATCACAGGTAGAAGGCAGAGTGACATCTTGCCTTCTCTTTTTCTGCTCTTTTCTAGAAAGGATAAATAAGATAATTTTGGCTAAACTATTATTGGAAAAGAAATCGAACAAATTTTAGCAAATAAGAGAGGTGGACAGCAATGGCTTCAATCCAATTATTAAAAGCGTTCAGTACAGCTGTTATGCTCCTAATGGGTCTATCGGGATACAGTTTAGTACTTCAGACAAAGCCGGTTTTTGCTGAGAAGCCTGAAGAAGCAGTCCATGAAATCAATGAACCTCTTAAGGTCACAATCATTTTGCAAAGAGTTTATCTTGATGGTGAAATGAGTGAGGAACGTATTGAGGAAACGATTTGGTCAATGGAAGACTTTTGGGCCAAATATGATGAATGGCAGCTAGTAGATATCGAAGCGGAAAAGGCTGTGTTCAGACAGGAACATGATGATATATCGCCGCTATTGAAGGCAAATGGGTATTTCGGGTTGTCAGATGAAGGGGTACTTACTATTTTTAATGGAAGGCCTGATGGTTCGAATATCATTCAATCGTTTTTTCAAATCGATCTTGGCAGACTTGAAAGTATTAAACGAGATCAATTGAAAAAAGGGATTCCAATCCGTAATAAACAATGCTATGAAGAGGTATTAGAGACTTTTAAACCATATACGGTGAGGGAAAACAGTGAAGAGCCGGGCTGACTGGCTCTTATTTGTGTTTCCTAAGGTTTCGGAGAGATTTTATTACTGGAAAGTAAAAATTTATCCACTTAGATTAGTGTCTAGCTCCAGCGCCTAGCCCCTCGAGACGCTTGTCTAGTGTCGCCTCCTAGAAACTCCGAAACTTCAACTCCGCCGGCAGAAGCAAAAAGCGCTTCTTTGTCGAAGTCTCCAGTTTCTGTGTTTCTGGACAGTCGGCTATACTTTTCGATTTCGGTCCTGCCAATGAAGTCAAAGAGCGACTTCACTGTCAGGCCCTCCAGCGCTTGTCGGGGCTGACCAAGGCGCTTGCGCTTTTCTTATAAAAATGATCATACGTTCGCCTTTTTGTATATTTTTATTCATACCTTTTAAAAGAGTATGTTAAAATGAGTTACAGCAAAGCAGAGGGGCGAGAGTATTGTATGAATTCATAAAAGGTACCGTCGATTTCGTCGGTCCTGAATATATAGTCATTGAAAATAGAGGGATTGGATATCAGATCATGACACCAAATCCATTTGTATTCACGAAAGAAGCAGGTAAAGAGATTTGTATTTTTACATATCATTATGTCAGAGAAGATCTGATGGCCCTCTATGGTTTTAAGAATCGTGAGGAAAAAGCACTTTTCACAAGACTTTTGAATGTCTCGGGAATCGGTCCGAAAGGGGCACTGGCCATCCTTGCGTCCGGAGAACCGGGTCAAGTGGTTCAGGCAATTGAAAATGAAGATGAATCGTTCTTGGTCAAATTCCCTGGAGTCGGCAAGAAGACTGCGAGACAAATGATCCTTGATTTAAAGGGAAAGCTGCATGACCTTGTGCCAGATTACTTCCCTAACCTTTTCAATTCGGACGAGGTTGCAGCAACCATAAGCCAGTCGACTGAGTTTGATGAAGCAGTATTGGCACTGAAGGCACTGGGCTACTCAGAAAAGGAAATTCGCAAGATCACTCCAGAGTTGAAGAAAGAAAATTTGACGACAGACCAATATATCAAGAAAGCATTACAGAAGCTATTAAAGTAACGCTGTGTTAAAAATGATCTGTTAACCAGCTTATTAGAAAGGTGAGAAACAGATGGAAGAACGAATCATCTCCAGTGAAGCGGGCGACCAGGATGTTTCATTTGAGCAGAGCCTGCGTCCGCAGACACTCAGGCAATATATCGGCCAGGATAAAGTAAAAGCAAATCTTGAAGTGTTTATTGAAGCGGCCAAAATGAGGCGTGAAACGCTGGACCATGTATTGCTCTATGGACCGCCTGGTTTGGGCAAGACAACGCTGGCGGCAATCATCGCCAATGAAATGGGCGTCAATCTTAGGACGACTTCCGGACCGGCAATTGAGAGGCCAGGAGATCTTGCAGCTATTCTGACGGCATTGGAGCCTGGCGATGTCTTGTTCATTGATGAAATTCACAGACTCCCAAGGACGATTGAGGAAGTACTCTATCCTGCCATGGAAGACTTTTGCCTTGATATCGTCATTGGGAAAGGGCCAAGTGCCCGATCCGTCAGGCTTGATCTCCCGCCGTTCACGCTTGTTGGTGCGACAACGCGCGCTGGTTCGTTGTCAGCTCCATTAAGAGACAGGTTTGGAGTTTTGAGCCGTTTGGAATACTATAATGAGAAACAGCTTACTGATATTGTCGTCAGGACAGCTGAGCTATTGGAAACCGACATTGACTGGTCTGCCGCTCAGGAGCTTGCGAGAAGATCGAGAGGGACACCGAGGATCGCCAACCGCTTATTGAAGCGAGTACGCGACTTTGCACAGGTACGTGGAAATGGCGCCGTAGAGCAAACTCTTGCCCAGGAGGCATTGGAACTGATGCAAGTAGACCGCTTGGGACTTGACCATATAGACCATAAATTGCTCAAGGGCATCATTGAAAAATATCGCGGCGGACCGGTTGGTTTAGAGACTATTTCCGCAACCATTGGCGAAGAATCACAGACGATTGAAGATGTGTATGAACCATATTTATTGCAGATCGGGTTTTTGCAGAGGACACCAAGGGGAAGAATTGTAACGGAGGCAGTATACCGACATTTTGAAATGGAGGTGCCTGAACGATGACAGGTGCAGCTAAGTTCGTGATGATCGCGGGGGCAGTCATTTTCATCATTGGCTTTATCATGCAGTTTGTCAATTTAGGAAGACTGCCAGGAGACATCGTCATTAAAAAAGGCAACACGTCCTTTTACTTCCCAATCGTGACATCCATTCTGGTAAGCATCATTCTATCAGCCATTTTTTATTTTATCGGCCGGTTCAGATGAGCGGCCTATTGACAAAATATAAAGAAAACTTAGTAAGGGTGACAACATGAAAGTAGACTTGTTTGATTTCCATTTGCCAGAGGAACTAATTGCCCAGACTCCGCTTGAACAAAGAGCGGAAAGCAGGCTGATGGTCTTAAATAAAGAATCGGGCAAAATAGAACATGATGTTTTCAAGAACATCAAAAACTATCTGAATCCGGGTGATTGCCTCGTCCTGAATGACACAAAAGTTCTTCCGGCAAGGCTTTTTGGCATGAAAGAAGACACGGGAGCAAAAATTGAGGTCCTACTCCTGAAACAGCTCGAGGGTGATGAGTGGGAAACGCTTGTCAAACCAGCGAAAAGAGTGAAGGAAGGCACAAAAATCGTCTTTGGCGATGGATTATTGACCGCAGAATGCACAGGGGAAGCCGAACATGGCGGCAGGAACCTTAAGTTTTCATTTGACGGTATTTTCTATGAAGTGCTGGAACAGCTTGGTGAAATGCCTCTGCCTCCTTATATCAAGGAGCAGCTGGAAGATAAGGACAGATACCAGACCGTTTTCGCAAGGGAAAGAGGTTCTGCAGCGGCCCCTACGGCTGGCTTGCATTTTACAGAAGAATTGCTCGATGAAATAAAGGAAATGGGCATCCATATTGCTTTTATCACTCTTCACGTGGGTTTGGGAACATTCAGGCCTGTCAGTGTTGATTCGATCGAAGAGCATGACATGCATTCTGAGTTTTACCAGGTGACTGAAGGAACAGCATTGCTGTTGAACTCTGTACGCGAGCAGGGCGGACGTATCATTACCGTGGGAACAACCTCAACGCGGACGCTCGAAACCATTGCCGCAGCCAATGAAGGTAAATTTGTCGCTGAAAATGGCTGGACCAATATCTTCATATATCCTGGATATGAGTTCAAAGCCATCGATGGGATGATTACCAATTTCCATTTGCCGAAGTCGACGCTCATCATGCTTGTGAGTGCTTTGGCTGGACGCGATAATGTCCTTAATGCCTATAATCATGCAGTAGAGGAAAGGTATCGCTTTTTCAGCTTCGGCGATGCAATGTTGATCCTATAGTTTTCATGCTTGAAAAATAATAATGAATTTGTACTTCTGGAAGGAGCTTAAACATTGTCAGCAATCCGTTACGAATTAATTAAGACCTGTAAGCAAACAGGAGCAAGGCTTGGTCGTGTACATACGCCTCATGGGTCCTTTGAAACTCCTGTCTTCATGCCGGTAGGTACACTGGCTACTGTTAAAACAATGTCACCTGAAGAATTGGTTCAAATGGGTGCAGGAATTATCCTGAGCAACACTTACCATCTATGGTTAAGGCCAGGTCATGAAATAATCAAGGAGGCAGGCGGCCTGCATAAATTCATGAATTGGGATCGTGCCATCCTTACAGACTCAGGTGGATTCCAGGTATTCTCTTTGAGCGAGTTCAGAAAAATCGAAGAGGAAGGCGTCCACTTCCGCAACCATTTGAATGGGGACAAGCTTTTCCTTTCACCGGAAAAAGCGATGGAAATCCAGAATGCTCTCGGGTCAGATATCATGATGGCATTCGATGAGTGCCCGCCATACCCTGCAGAATATGATTACATGAAAAAGTCGGTAGAACGGACCTCCCGCTGGGCAGAACGCTGCCTGACAGCGCATCAGCGTCCACAGGACCAGGGATTATTCGGAATCGTCCAGGGCGGAGAATATGAGGAATTGAGAAAGCAGAGCGCGAAGGACCTTGTTTCCATGGACTTCCCGGGTTATGCTGTCGGGGGCCTTTCAGTCGGCGAACCGAAGGATGTCATGGACAGAGTGCTGGAATTCACCACACCGTGGCTGCCAACGGACAAGCCGCGCTATCTAATGGGGGTAGGTTCACCAGATTCATTGATTGATGGTGCCATCCGCGGAATTGATATGTTCGATTGTGTGCTGCCAACTCGTATTGCCAGGAATGGCACATTGATGACGAGCGAGGGAAGATTGGTCGTCAAGAACGCGAAATTTGCGCGTGACTTTGGACCATTGGATCCGAACTGTGATTGCTATACATGCAAAAATTACAGCAGGGCTTACATCCGCCACTTGATTAAAACGGATGAATCGTTTGGAATTCGACTTACTTCTTACCATAATCTCTATTTTCTGCTAAAATTAATGGAGCAGGTCAGACAGGCAATCCGTGAAGACCGTCTGGGGGACTTTAGAGAAGAGTTCTTTGAGCAATATGGCTACAATAAGCCGAATGCCAAAAACTTCTAAATAAACTGCTTTTAACAAGGCTGTTTCGCTATGCGGATAAAGCCTGACTATGAAAGGAGGGGAAATGAATGGAAGGATTATTAGGTACAGTATTCCCGCTATTGCTGATGTTTGTATTGTTCTACTTTTTACTGATCCGCCCTCAGCAAAAGAGGCAAAAAGCGGTTCAGCAAATGCAAAGTGACTTGCAAAAAGGCGATAAAGTAGTAACAATCGGCGGTTTGCATGGAATTGTTGATGCACTTGATGAAGGCACTGTTGTCATCAAATGTGGAGACGGAAGCCGTCTTACATATGACCGCGCGGCGATTCGCGATGTCAAAGAATCAGCAGGACTATAAGTTAAATGATAAAAAAGAAGCGAACTCTGTTCGCTTCTTTTTTATGCCTTTGATGGACCGCCAACGATGTTTACCCCGAGGATACCGCCCATCATCGCCGTAAGTATATAGCAAATATGGTAGATAACTTGTTCGAGCGAGAATAAACTGTCATAACCCAGGTATTGGAACAGGAAAATAATCAAAGAATAAGCCAGCCCTGTAGCTCCCCCGATCATCCAGCCTTTCTCTTTGCCGTTTCCGCCAGTAATAAAGCCGCCGATGAAAATCGATAAAAAAGAAATAGATGTCATGACGTATTGAAGCGAAGATTCTTGGACGGAGGTGAACTTTAAAAGAAGAGAAAATATAAAGCTGCTTACGATTGCCAACAGGAATATTGCAATCACCCCGTACAGGACTGCCCTGCCTAAACTTTTAGATTCCATTAACCCCTCTCCTCTCTAATCTATTCCCTCTAAACGGGAATTGCCTAGTACAAGCATATTCATGACAAAGGACAAATAGAATCAGTTTTATTCAGCAAATACCTTAAAAATTAACTGAAACAATAAGTATTATTTTAATTCTGAGTAAAAGACTAAAGAGGAATGCTGCGTGAAGGGCGGGGGAAAAGTGGAACAGTATTTCATCATCCTTTTTAGGACAATTCTCCTTTATTTGGTGATTCTGTTGATTTTTCGTTTAATGGGAAAAAGGGAAATTGGTGAGTTGAGTATCCTGGATCTGGTTGTCTATATCATGATTGCTGAGATGGCATCCCTGGCGATAGAAAATACGAAAGATCCCTTGGTCAATACTCTTCTTCCAATCAGTATATTTGTCATCATTCAAATTACACTGGCCATGCTTTCGCTTAAAAGCAAAAAATTCAGGGATATTGTGGATGGAAAGCCGACAATTATCATTAATAAAGGAAAAATAGATGAAAAGGCGATGAGATCCCAAAGGTATAACTTTGATGATTTGCTTCTTCAACTGCGTGAAAAGGATGTAGGCAATATCGCTGATGTTGAATATGCAATTTTAGAGCCTTCAGGGACACTTTCCATTTTCCAAAAGGGTCAGGGAAACCAGGATGGACAGGAGGACAATGGAAGTCTTGCCCTGCCATTAATCGTGGACGGAGAAATCCAGGAAGATAACCTTTCTTTGATAGACAAATCAAGAGCCTGGCTGCTTCAGGAGTTAGAGGAAAAAGGATATAAAGAAATTAAGGATATTTCTTTTTGCAGTTTTCAAAATGGTGAATTCTATATCGATGTGAAAGACACATAAAAACGTGGACGGAATTCCACGTTTTTTATGTGGTGATTTTTAAATTTTAAGCCTTTTACATAATGGACTTTTTGAAAAAAGAAAATATGACAGACCGGATGCGGAGAAGTTCATTCTTCCTGATCAAGCCAAAAGCAATAGCGAGAACGATGTAGAGAACGGCCATTGATACTGCGCTGGACAATACTTTAACAGTAAGTCCAATGCTTTCGTCCAGCCAGTCCCAAAGCAGGAATCCCAGCGATCCCGAAAGTATGATCAGAGCAAACATCTTAATATAATCCTTTATATAGAAGGTGAAAGAAACAGCCTTAAGCATTGTAGCGAAGTGAAGAAGCGTGATCAGAACAATTCCCATTACCATCCCAAGGGCTACACCATTGATGCCAAAGGCAGGCTGGCTTGCCAACAGGAAAATGACAGCTGTTTTGGCAAGGTTCCCAATCAGACTGTTAATCATTGCGGCCCTTGCTAAATCAAGAGCCTGCAGGGCTGCCTGCAATGGGCCCTGGAAATAATAGAAGAGGAAGAATGGTGCCATTAGCTTTATGAACTGTGCCCCATTAGCTGTTCCATACATTAACGTCATTAACGGTTCGGCCAATACGTAAAGGACGACGACAGCAAGGCCGCCTGTTAAAAGAGAAAAACGCAGAGACTGCTGTAAAAGATGTTGTATTACTTTTGTATTTTTCTTTGAGTTTGCTTCGCTAATCGCCGGGACAAGGGAGGTCGACAGCGAATAGGTGATAAACGATGGCAGTAATAATAATGGCATGGCGAAACCAGTCAATGCTCCATACTGTTTTGTTGCCGCCACTGCCGCAACACCGGCGATTGCCAGGCTGTGCGCAACAACAATCGGTTCAAAGAACCAGGAAACCGAGCCAATCATTCTCGAACCAGTTGTTGGCAATGCGATTTTCATCAGATCATTAAATGTCGATTTTCCAGAATTGACGAATTGGAAAAAGTTTTTCCGCAGTGGGAATTTCTTTTTAAGCTTAAAGGTGGTCATCAGATAAATTAAAGAAATTAGCTCCCCCAGTACTGATGCAATCATGGCACCGGCAGCAGCATATTCGATGCCATACGGCATGAAGGCTTTTGTCAGGACGGCAATCAAGGTTATCCGCACAAGCTGTTCAATAACCTGTGAAATGGCAGACGGCTTCATGTTCTGCCTTCCCTGGAAGTAGCCGCGGAGCACCGATGATACCGCAACGATTGGTACGATTGGTGCGATGGCAAGCAGTGGCCATTGTGTCCTCGGATCAGTAAATAATGTCTCAGATAAGTATGGAGCAAGGAAAATCAGCGCGGGTGTAAAGACAATAGATAGGGAAATAGTGGTTGCCAATGAAACGACAAGGATTTTCTTGATTTTTCGGAAGTCGCCTCTTGCCTCGGCTTCAGCCACATTTTTTGAAATCGCAACTGGAAGACCCAGCTGTGTAATCGTCACGACAAGCACCAAAGTGGGGAAGGCCATCATGTAAAGACCAACACCTTCTTCTCCGATGGAACGGGCAATGACGATCCGATTTATGAAACCAAGCACCCTCGTGACGAGCCCGGCCATTAACAAAATAAATGTTCCTTTTAAAAACTTCGACATTCCGCTCCCTGCCTTCTCAAAAATGCATATTTCATATACAATTAACTATATGCAAGAAAGTGGACAAAGCATGACAAGGTTAAAACATTAAGACTAGAAAATTGGACGAGGGGGCCAGGGGATGAATCCAAGCCATCAATACGGACGGTTTTACAAGCAGGTAAAGCCGGCGTTGGAAAGTAAAATTGGAGAATTCAAAATATTTGGATATGAACAAGTTAGAGAAAAAGAATTATGGGATTATCTCACTAAGAAAAAATGGAAAAAACCGAAAGAAGAGATTCAAATGTATGAAATCGTCGCTGATATTTTATCAGCCAAAATCGGAGACGTAATGAATTTCACCACCGTTGAAGCCTTCAAACTGGGGGATTTTACGCTCGATGACGAAGAGGAGCGAAAGGAACTGCTGAAGTAGCAGGGGCGATAGCTTTTTTGTCTGTATATAACCGATAAAATCTATAACCGGATTTTTTTTGAGAGAGACTTTCTTTATTTAGTTAACGGAAATGCTTAATTGACAGTTTTTTTAAACTGTTACATAATTAGAATGCTATAAATTGGCTACTGTTTATTTTCATAGTCTTATGTTTTATTTGTCTGGCAGCATGTTGTGTGCGAAGAATAAGGAGGATTTATACATAATGGTAAAACGCAGCCGCATCTTGGCCTTCTTTTTGCTGGTGATCTTAATTGGAAGTGCCATGGGTGCAACAACCCAGAATATATTGAAAGATATCAAGCTTGGTCTTGACCTGCAGGGTGGTTTTGAAGTTCTTTATGAAGTCACGCCTCTAAATGGCAAAGAAGGCGAGGCTGTTGACCGTGAAACCTTGAAGAGCACTGCTGAAGCGCTTGAGCGAAGGGTCAACGTCCTTGGTGTCAGTGAACCGAATATCCAAATTGAAGGAGATGACCGGATTCGCGTTCAGCTCGCTGGCGTAAAAGACCAAAATAAAGCACGTGAAATCCTTTCTACCGAAGCGAATCTTACCTTCCGTGACGTGAACGACCGCGTCATGATGGATGGAAGTGACTTGGAAGAAAACGGCGCGAAGCAAAGCTTCGACCAGCAAAACAAGCCAAGCATTTCGATTACTCTTAAAGATGGGGACCAATTTGGTGAGATCACAAAGGAAATCCGTGATATGTATCCGGAAAATCAGCTGATTATCTGGCTTGATTTCGAGGAAGGGAAGGATTCCTATAAGGAAGAAAGGATGAATCCTGAACCTAAATTCCTTTCCAATCCTAACGTTGATAAGATCTTAAATCAAAAAAATGTTGAAATTACAGGTAATTTTACAATTGAAGAAGCGCAGCAGCTTGCTTCTCTTCTTAATGCCGGATCATTACCGGTTAACCTGGAGGAGACGTACTCTACTTCAGTTGGAGCCAAGTTCGGTGAACAGGCTTTAAATGAAACTGTTTTTGCGGGGATTATCGGTATTCTTGCTGTTTTTGTATTCATGCTGGTCCTATACCGTATCCCTGGTATAGTCGCAGTTATAACTTTATCTATTTACGTGTACCTCATCCTGCTTGTATTTGATTGGATGAACGGGGTACTCACACTTCCTGGTATCGCGGCATTGATCCTAGGTGTCGGCATGGCGGTAGATGCAAATATCATCACTTATGAACGGATCAAAGAAGAATTAAAGGTTGGCCGGAATATCAAAGCTGCATTCGATGCGGGCAGCAAAGGCTCCCTGTCTACTATCTTTGATGCCAACTTAACGACATTGCTTGCTGCTATCGTATTATTCGCATATGGTACAAGCTCTGTAAAAGGCTTTGCGACCATGCTGATCATCAGTATCCTGGCAAGTTTTATCACAGCAGTTTTCGGTGCACGATTGTTCCTAGGGTTACTTGTGAACAGCGGATTGTTTAAAAACAAGCCGGGCTTGTTCGGCGTAAAACCTAGTGAAGTTCATGATATCTCTGAAGGCTTAGATTCACTAGATTTAAAAACCAAATTCGATCGTTTCGACTTCATCAAGAGCCGAAACAAGTTCTTTACTGCATCAGCCATTCTTATTGGTGTTGGACTGATTGCACTCCTCGTGTTCCGCCTGAATCTTGGAATCGATTTTGCGGCTGGGACAAGGGTAGAAGTCATGTCTGACAGCAAACTTACAGCGGAACAGTTGAAGGAAGAGCTTAAGCAAGTTGAACTGGAAACAAACGATATTGTTATTTCTGGTGATAATGGTGAAATTGGCGTCGCAAGATTTAAAACGGTTTTAACAAAGGACAAAATTTCTGAACTGAAATCCCACTTTAAGGAAGAGTTCGGAGCTGAACCAAACGTCGGTACAGTTTCACCAACAATCGGTAAGGAACTGGCTAAAAATGCGATGATTGCTGTTGCGATTGCATCAATTGGGATCATTATTTATGTAACGATCCGCTTTGAAATCTATATGGCGTTAGCTGCCATTGTGGCACTGCTTCATGATGCCTTCTTTATTGTTGTTCTATTCAGTCTGACAAGGCTTGAGGTAGATATCACATTCATTGCGGCGGTCCTGACAATTGTCGGTTATTCAATCAATGATACGATTGTTACTTTTGACAGGATGCGTGAGAATATGGTGAAGAAGAAACGATTAAAGACACCGGAAGATATTGCGGATGTAGTGAATTCTTCTCTTCGTCAGACTCTTGGCCGTTCGGTCAACACAATTCTGACTGTTGTCATAACAGTCGTGGCTCTGTTGATATTCGGAAGTTCATCCATCTGGAACTTCTCTTTCGCCCTTCTTATTGGTCTGATTGCCGGTACTTATTCTTCCATTTTCATTGCAGCACAGCTGTGGTATGTATGGAAAAATAAAGAGCTTAAGAAAAAAGGCACAATTAAGACTTACAAGGAAAAGAAAGTTTACTCAGATGAGCCGCAAGTTTAATTTCATAAAAGCAAATCCAAAATACCATGGGGTTACCCCGTGGTATTTTTTCGTTTACTAGGAAATTAAAAAAAATTTCAATGTGGATAACTATACGGGTTTTCTTAATCCAGCTACAGCGCCTAGCCCCTCGAGTCGCTTCGGTCCGCCCAATGAAGTCAAAGAACGACTTCACTGGTCGGTCCTCCAGCGCTTGTCGGGGCTGAACGAGGCGCTTGCGCTTTTTGTTCTCCATGGTTAGAAAAGCCGTTTTTCAGGATAAAATAAAAGGAATGCCGAGAGACTAAATATGGTGGAAAAAGAAGAACGAGGATAAAAAGCTCTGTACAGGGAGGGATTTTGCTATTGGAAAAAGATGTTCGATTTAAGAAAGCTGAATTTGCGGCAATGGTTGGTGTTGTCGGAAATATTTTACTTGCGGGATTAAAGTGGGGAGTAGGCATTTATGCGAACAGTAAAGCACTTGTAGCGGATGCTGTCCATTCTGCATCTGATGTAGTTGGTTCATTAGCTGTATACATAGGTCTCAAGGCAGCGAAAGCTCCGCCAGATGAAGACCATCCTTACGGCCATGGAAAGGCCGAATCAATTGCTGCCATCATTGTTGCAGTATTATTGATGCTTGTAGGAGTCGAAATCGGCAGATCATCGTTCGAAGCATTTTTTCATCCCATTGAACCTCCCAAATCAATCGCGATAGTGGCTGTTGTCGTTTCAATTATTGTTAAAGAGGGAATGTTCAGATACAAATACAAATTGGGTAAGCAATTGAAAAGTGATGCACTGATTGTCAATGCGTATGAGCATAGATCAGATGTCTACTCTTCCATAGCAGCACTTATAGGGATCAGCGCTGCCGTGCTGGGCGGCGTCTTTGGAATAGGCTGGCTGGAGTATGCCGACCCGGTGACCGGACTGCTTGTAGCCTTGCTGGTCATCAGGATGGCATGGAAGCTTGGCAAGGAATCAATCCATAACACACTTGACCATGTTCTTCATGATGAGGATACAGAAGAATTCAGGAATGTTGTACAATCCATACCAGAAGTGAAAAACTTGGATGAATTGCATGCCAGAGAGCACGGCCATTATGTTATCATTGATTTGAAAATATCTGTCGATCCACATATTACCGTAGAACAGGGCCACCGGATTGGTAAAAATGTGAAGAAAAAACTGATGGAAAACAAAAACGTCCAAAACGTTCTGGTCCATATAAACCCATACAGTGAGAGTGGAAGTTCTGAAGATGGCGTAGATATTCAATAAGTCTCAGGGGAGGAGATAGCATGAAGTTTCAATGGACATTACTGCTGGGACTTGCATTTGCGTTGATTGTTGCTGTTTTTGCAGTCATCAATGTCGATCCAGTAACAGTGAACTATTTATTTGGGGAATCAAAATGGCCGTTGATTTTGGTCATCTTAGGCTCTGTATTAATGGGCGGAATTATCGTTGGCTCTGTCGGTCTATTCAGGATGTTTGTCCTTCAAAGGGAAGTAAAGACATTGAAGAAGAGAAACAATTCACTAGAAGCTCAGCTGGCCCAAAAGGAAACTCTGCCGGAGGAAGCAGCACCTCAGCACGAAATAGAAGATATTCATTAATCCAGCAAGATGGCAGCATACAAATATGCTGCCATTTTAATATATTCGCCACTGTTTTAATATAAATCATTAACTGTTCATAAATTAAAAGTCCTTATTAGCATTCATTGTCATTGAAACCGACTCTTCGCTTTTGTATAATGAAAAAGCTGAGAGGTGAACGTATGTTAAAGCCAAAATCAAGGTGGATTGTTAAAAAATCTGACCAGACAATAATAGATTCACTCGCTAAAGACCTGAACATAAATCATCTGACTGCTTCTCTGTTAGTCAATCGCGGACTGGATACCGTGGAAGATGCCCGGTATTTTTTATTTGGGCAAAAAAGCGAATTTCACGACCCATTTTTGCTTAAAGATATGGATAAGGCAGTTGAGCGGATCAATAAGGCAATAGAAACGCAGGAGCCTATTTTGGTATTTGGTGATTATGATGCTGATGGTGTAAGCAGTACGACGGTCCTGATGAAAGCCCTGGCTGAACTCGGAGCAAATGCCGACTTTTACATACCGAACCGTTTTACAGAAGGGTACGGTCCTAATGAGAAAGCATTCCGCAGTGCCGCAGACAGCGGAGTTGGCTTGATCATTACTGTCGATACGGGCATTTCAGCTCTTCATGAAGCAACTGTTGCCAAAGACTTAGGTGTCGACTTGATCATAACGGATCACCATGAACCAGGCCCACTTCTGCCGGATGCGTTTGCGATCATCCATCCAAAGCTGGACGACAGTGTATACCCTTTCAAGGATTTAGCTGGTGTAGGAGTCGCTTTTAAGGTTGCACACGCTTTGCTTGGGAGAGTACCGGAGCATTTGTTGGAGTTTGCCGCTATTGGGACAATTGCCGACCTTGTACCCCTGCTGGGAGAGAACAGGCTGATTGCTCTGAGGGGAATAGAGAAATTGAAGTCGAGCCAGACACCTGGTTTGAATGCACTGCTTAAGCTGGCTAAAACAGACAGGGCAGCCATTGATGAAGAAACAATCGGTTTTATGATTGGCCCGAGGGTTAATGCAGCCGGACGACTCGGCAGCGCTGACCCTGCCGTTCAATTGATGATGACTCATGATCCGGAAGAGGCGATGATGCTTGCGGAAGAGATTGATTCAATCAATAAAGAACGGCAGAACATTGTTTCACAAATTGCCGAAGAAGCAGTTGCCGAAGTGGAAATGTATTATCCAATAGAAGATAATTCAGTCCTTGTCGTCGGCAAGGAAGGCTGGAACGCAGGAGTTATTGGCATTGTAGCCTCCAAGCTCGTTGAAAAATATTACCGCCCAACAATCGTACTTAGTTTCGATAAAGAGAAGGGGCTTGCGAAGGGTTCTGCACGAAGTATCGCCGGTTTTGATCTTTTTAAGAATCTATCAACCTGCAGAGATATTCTTCCGCATTTTGGCGGCCATCCAATGGCTGCGGGTATGACATTGAATCTTAATGATGTTGACGCATTGAGGTCAAGGTTGAATGCACTGGCAAAAGAGCAGCTGAAAGAAGAGGATTTAATTCCGGTATCTCATATCGATGCCAGAATAGATGTGAAAGAGATTACCATTGAAACGATAAATGAACTTGGAATGCTTTCTCCATACGGCGTAAGCAACCCTAAACCGAAAGTGCTGATTGATGGAGCTAATATTTCAACCCTGAGAAAGATAGGGGCAGATCAGTCACATCTTAAGCTGGCACTTGAAGAGGAAGGTACTGTGATAGATGGAATAGGATTTGGTTTTGGACATCTCCATGACCATATTTCGCCGAGCTCGAAACTGTCCGTCATTGGCGAACTGTCGATCAACGAATGGAACAATAATAAGAAGCCGCAGATTTTTCTCAGGGACGTAGCCGTCAAGTCCTGGCAGCTATTCGATTTCCGTGGGCTTAAAAGATTGGAAAAGCTTCCAGATATGATTCCTGGAAGTAATATTAAATGGATTCTCTTCAACTCCGATTTAAAAAATAAGTTTTCTCCTATTATCGGAGACTCATTGGACCTAGTATCAACAGAGGAGAAAGCTGAACAAATCGAGTTAGGTCAATCTTATGTCGTGCTGATGGATCTGCCGCCTTCCAAAGATATCCTGGAGAAATTATTTGCCGGGAAAAATCCAGGAAGAGTCTATGCCCACTTTTACAAAGAGAACAGCGATTTCTTCACGACTATGCCAACCAGGGAGCATTTCAAATGGTTTTACGCTTTCCTCGCAAAGAAAGGGCCATTTGATCTTAAACGTCATGGCAGCGAATTGGCCAAGCATAGAGGGTGGACAAAAGAAACGGTAGAATTCATGTCGCAGGTGTTTTTTGAACTAGATTTTGTTAAAATAAACAATGGGTTTATTTCACTTGAAAAAGATGTCCCGAAAAGGGATCTAACTGAATCCAAAACATATCAGCACAAGGTGCAAGCATTCACTCTTGAAAATGAATTGCTCTACTCATCGTATGAGCAATTGAAGAATTGGTTTGACCAATTCATTCAAGAGTCGGTGAAAAATGAGGAGGCAATTATTCAATGGATTTGAAACAATTTATAACAATCGTTCCCGATTGGCCAAAGCCTGGCATTAAATTTAAGGACATTACAACCTTAATGGACAATGGCGAGGCTTATAGATATGCAACAGACCAAATCGTGATCTATGCCCGTGAAAAGCAAATTGATCTTGTAGTGGGTCCTGAAGCACGCGGCTTCATCATCGGTTGTCCGGTTGCCTATGCTCATGGTGTAGGTTTCGCTCCTGTAAGGAAGGAAGGAAAGCTCCCGCGCGAAACAATCAAGGTCAATTACGGACTTGAATATGGAAGTGACGTTTTAACAATCCACAAAGACGCGATCAAGCCAGGACAAAGAGTATTAATCACCGATGACTTGCTGGCAACTGGCGGAACGATCGAAGCAACGATCAAGCTAGTTGAAGAACTAGGAGGAATCGTGGCAGGTATCGCCTTCCTGATTGAACTTACGTATCTCGATGGCCGCAAAAAGCTGGATGGCTATGATATCTTAACCTTGATGCAATATTAAATTGACCGGGCGCTTCATTGTGAAGTGCCCTTTTCTTATAATCAAAAAAATGCATTCAAAGGCATCCAGATTTGCAAAAATAACCCTATAATTGAATGGAATAAAATATATTTCGACAATTTTTTTAAATTCTGCTGTAAAATATCTTCCTTTCTCTTTACATCTTCGATTTTTTCTTTGATAATAGTAACAATCCTTTATAAGAATAATTATTGTATATAAAGGGTTTTGTTTTAGAATAAAATGTAAAATTTACTTTGATAATTGTCCAGCTACAGCGCCTAGCCCCTCGAGTCGCTTCGGTCCGCCCAATGAAGTCAAAGAACGACTTCAATGGTCGGCCCTCCAGCGCTTGTCGGGGCTGGACAAGGCGCTTGCGCTTTTCGTATTTACGTCGACTCTTTCCTTGGTTCCCGCTGGAGAGAAAATGCGGGTTAATATAAAGAAATTTAAATTAGGTGATCCTATGGCGAATGACCAGGTAATGACCGCAGAACAAGTCATTGACTGTACAAAATCATATTTGAATGATGAACATATTGAATTGGTAAAAAAGGCATATGAGTTCGCCAGACAGGCTCATCATGATCAATTCAGGAAATCCGGGGAACCGTACATTATCCACCCGATCCAGGTAGCAGGAATCTTGGCTGACCTTGAGATGGACCCGGCTACGGTTGCAGCTGGTTTTCTTCATGATGTCGTCGAGGATACGGATGTGACTCTTGATGATATAAGTGAGGCCTTCAATGACGAAGTGGCAATGCTTGTTGATGGTGTCACGAAGCTTGGCAAAATAAAGTACAAGTCGCACGAAGAGCAACAGGCCGAAAATCACCGGAAGATGTTTGTTGCGATGGCGCAGGATATTCGTGTCATCTTGATCAAGCTGGCTGACCGCCTTCATAACATGAGGACCTTGAAGCATTTGCCGAGTGAAAAACAGCGCAGGATTTCGAATGAAACGCTGGAGATTTTCGCGCCGCTGGCTCACAGGCTCGGTATTTCAAAAATCAAATGGGAACTTGAAGATACAGCTTTACGCTATCTGAATCCACAGCAGTATTACCGTATTGTCAACCTGATGAAAAAGAAAAGAGCGGAACGCGAGCAATATCTGGTTGAAGTCATTGACGAAGTGAAAGAACGGCTGAATGAAGTCTCAATCAAGGCTGAAATTTCCGGAAGGCCGAAGCATATATACAGCATCTATCGTAAAATGGTGCTGCAAAACAAGCAGTTCAATGAAATCTATGATTTGCTGGCTGTCCGGATTGTCGTCAACAGCATCAAGGACTGCTACGCAATCCTTGGTATCATCCATACTTGCTGGAAACCAATGCCTGGCCGTTTCAAGGACTATATCGCGATGCCAAAGCCTAATATGTACCAATCACTGCACACTACCGTAATCGGTCCTAAAGGCGATCCGCTGGAAGTCCAGATCCGAACAGATGAAATGCACAGAATTGCTGAATTCGGGGTTGCGGCCCACTGGGCATATAAAGAGGGCAAACCAACTGAAACTTCCAATTTTGAAACGAAGCTATCATGGTTCCGTGAAATCCTTGAATTCCAGAATGACACTGCGAATGCAGAAGAGTTCATGGAATCTCTAAAAATTGACCTTTTCTCGGATATGGTATTTATTTTCACCCCGAAAGGCGATGTCATCGAATTGCCTTCAGGTTCAGTTCCAATCGATTTCGCTTATCGGATCCACTCTGAGATCGGCAATAAGACGATTGGTGCCAAGGTCAATGGCAAGATGGTGACTCTTGATTACCAGTTGAAAACGGGGGATATCATCGAGATCCTCACTTCTAAACACTCTTATGGACCGAGCAAGGATTGGTTGAAGCTTGCCCAGACCTCACAGGCCAAAAACAAAATTCGCCAATTCTTCAAGAAACAGCAGAAGGACGAAAATGTAGAAAAGGGCCGAGAGCTTCTGGAAAAAGAAATCCGCAATATGGATTTTGATGTGAAAGAAATTTTGACATCTGAAAACCTGAAAAAGGTTGCGGATAAGTATAATTTCACCAATGAAGAAGATCTGTTTGCTTCAATCGGCTATAACGGAATAACAGCCCTGCAGGTGGCGAACAGACTGACAGAAAAACTGCGCAAGCAGCGTGACATGGAACAGGAAAAGGACATTTCAAATGCTGTTTCCGAGCTTAAGGCATTTACTCCTGCCAAGAAACGTGAGTCTGGCGTCCGGGTGTCTGGTATCGATAATTTGCTGATCAGGCTATCCCGTTGCTGCAACCCTGTACCTGGGGACGATATTGTTGGTTTTATCACAAAAGGCCGAGGAGTATCTGTTCACCGTTCTGATTGCACGAACATCCATACAGAGGATGCGCAGGCAAGGCTGATCCCGGTAGAATGGGAAACCGCCTTGAATGATCGCAAAGAGTATAACGTTGATATTGAAATCAGCGGCTATGACCGTAGGGGATTGCTGAATGAAGTACTGCAAGCCGTAAATGAAACGAAGACAAACATTACCGCAGTATCCGGGAAATCTGACAAAAATAAAATGGCGACTATCAATATGTCGATCGCCATCCATAATGTCAGCCACCTTCAAAAAGTCGTGGACCGGATCAAGCAAATTCCAGACATCTATGCTGTCAGAAGGGTAATGAGTTAGTCTGATTTTAACCATAATCCAATTGTGGAGACCGATGTGTAAGGAGATTCGCGATGCGTTTAGTGATACAGAGAAGCAAAGAAGCTAAAGTGACAGTTGATGGAAAGATAACAGGCTCCATTAACAAGGGATTTGTTATCCTTGTGGGCGTTACCCATGATGATTCAGAAAAAGATGCTGCCTTTCTTGCCGAGAAGGCTGCTAATCTCAGGGTATTTGAGGATGAAGCAGGAAAGATGAACTTGTCCCTTCTCGATGTAGGAGGAGAGATTCTTTCCGTTTCGCAGTTTACACTGTATGGTGACTGCCGCAAGGGGCGACGCCCGAACTTTATGGACGCAGCAAAGCCAGACCATGCAGAAACTGTTTATGAAGCATTCAACACCTTCCTTGCTGAAAAAGGAATCAAGGTGGAAACCGGTGTATTTGGCGCCATGATGGATGTTCAATTGACAAATGACGGTCCGGTTACATTGATTATTGATAGTAAATAAACCAAAAAGAAGGTATCCCGTGGGATACCTTCTTTTTGGTTTAGAAATGTAATTCACTATTGGATATCAGGTGATTCGAGTATCGAATTGAGAAACTCTTACTTATTCTTAAAATAGCGGGCAAGTCCTTCAAAGATCCCGTTAGCTACTGCTTCCTGATATTGACTTGTATTGACAAGCATCTCTTCCGTGGGATTGCTCAAATAACCAAGTTCAAGCAGGACGGCAGCTTGCTTGTTTTCCCTGATGACGTGATAGTCCCCAAACCGGGTGCCTCGATCCTTCAACATTGTTTTGCTTACAGCCGAAGAATGGATTTGTTCACCCAACGGCTTTTGCTTGGAATTGTAATAGTAAGTCGTCATGCCCCTTACAGTCCTATCATTGATGCTGTCGTAATGAATGCTGATAAAAGCATCGGCATTATGGTAGTGGGAGCTGCTAACCCTTGAGCCTAGTGAAATGTAATGATCATTGTTTCTGGTCAGGATAACGTTCGTGCCGGCAGCTCTTAGTTTGTCATATAAAAGCTGGGCTGTTTTCAGGGTGAGCGTTTTTTCCAATGTTCCTCTAACACCAGTTGTCCCGTTATCTCTGCCGCCGTGCCCAGGATCGATGACAATCGTTTTATTCTTTGTATGCTTTTCCGCTCCCGGTCGCTCTATTTGCGGGGCAGTTCCCTGTACAGAAACAATCCAGCCAGCTACAAAGCCGCTCGCCCCATTTGGAAGCGCGATTTTATACCAATCTTTTTCGACGCTGATGATTTCAAAGCTGTCCCCCTGATTGGCACGGAAAATGACAGCTGTGCCGGTGCTTGGACCCTTGCGGATATTTGTCCCATTATGAAGCATGGAGACACTGCTGTTTTTCACGGACTGGCTAGGTGCAGCGACGGGTCCGTTTTTCTTTTTATCGAAAAACCACCCTGCTGCCCAGCCTGTTTTGCCAGACTGGAACTCAATCTTGACCCAATTGTTTTGTTCATCAAGGATTTTAAAGCTTTGTCCCTTTGATACAGAACCGATGACTTTGCCATCCAGGGAATTCTTGTCACGAACGTTCAGGTGGGAAGCGGTGACCGTGCCTGTGAATTGATCAACAGGCGCTGGAGCCTTTCCGCTGTCAGCCTCTGGTTTTCCACTGATTTTTAGATACTCAGCGCTTACCCAGGCACTTTTCCCTGCGTAAGTTATCTCCGCCCAGCCATTTGACTGGGAATGGACTGTAACTGCAGCACCATAACTTAATTGCCCAATTTTGCCAGAGTTCAATGAAGGCTTTTCCCTGACATTCAGGGAAGTAGCGGTGACAATTCCGCTTGTTTTGGTGCTGGCTGGCGGAGCTTCACTACTCTTGTTCTCTTTTACAGTTATGTATTCCTTCGAGACCCAGCCTCGTAAGCCTGTAGAGCTAACTTCTGCCCAATTGCCATTGTAGCTAAGGATTTCGACAGCTTGTCCACTGCTAAACGACCCTAATACCTGGTGGTTTGTGCCCGGCCCTTTTCTTACCCTCAAACCATTGACTGTGACATTGCCTGCAGCTTTGGTATTTGAAGAGACAGCTGGTGAAACAGCTGTTTTGGCAGCTTCCTTGGCAGTAAACCATTGTGCTACCCAGCCTTTTTTACTGCCTCCAAGGCTGATCTGGATCCAATCGCCTTCCTCCTTGACGATTGAAAACTTTTCTCCCTTTTTAACTGAACTTGATATCGGGTAACTTAGTCCCGGCCCAGTCCTTACATTCAAACTTGTTGCAGTGATCGAGACACTTCCATTATCTGCCCGAGCTGATTCTAAAGCTGGAAGGCTCCCGAAAATGAGCATCAAGCAAAGGATGATAGGAACCATTCTGTTTTTGGGCAAAGATCTCCCTCCCTCTCTTATTCTCTATAAAAATATATTACCGGATTTTTCCGGTAAAATCACGAGGACTTTTTTCTTATATCGGTATGGAGCGAGATAAATTCAAGTATAAAAAGAATATCTCAATTTCATGAAAACTTTTTACAGAGGCTGGGAAGAATAGTAAGCAATAAACAATGGAAGGTGATACCATGCGGTTCAGTGATAAAGGAAGATCTGCTTCATTCGGGGAGAATCAATTATTCGGAGTGGATTTCCACGATTTTATCCAAAAGGAACAAAGCACTAACACTGTAGAATTAGCTTCGGAATTCGGGCTGTCTCTCCGTGATGTAAGAAAACTGAAAAAACAGATTGAACGTTCTTGAATAGTGCTTGACATTGCCATTTGTACTCCGTATTATAATATAAATAAAATGTTATATAGAAAATATACCGTTGATGGAGCATAGTAGCCAGGAAACAGGTGAAAAGAGAGGAAATGCCGTGGCTGAAAGCATTTCTGCATGATGACTTGGTGAATGAACACTCCGTAGGATTTTCTCTGAACATGGGTAATTCCATCATTAGGAGAAGACGTATTCAGGCGTTAACTGTTAAAGAGGAAGTGCATTCATGCGCTTCAATTAGGGTGGCACCACGGGAATTCAAAGCTCTCGTCCCTTGTTATTATGGCAAGGGATTGGGGGCTTTTTTGTATTCTTTTTTTTACATAGGCTGGTTTTTCATAGGAATGTTGCTAGATTCGCGATGTTCCAGAGCAAGTTATAAGTAAGAGCTTATAAAATGATTTGAAATGAATGGAGGAGGATGCACTGTGTCTAATCAAATCAATATCCCTCGTGGAACACAGGACATTTTGCCAGGCCAGACAGAGAAATGGCAGCTCATTGAAGCGAAGGCGAGAGAACTTTGTGAAAGATATCAATATCGGGAATTAAGAACTCCGATTTTCGAGCATACAGATCTGTTTAAACGAAGCGTTGGTGATACAACGGATATAGTCCAAAAAGAAATGTACACTTTCACTGACAGGGGTGACCGCAGCCTGACGCTCCGTCCTGAAGGTACAGCAGCGGCTGTTCGCTCATTTGTCGAAAATAAGATGTTTGGAAGTCCTAATCAGCCAGTGAAGCTCTACTATATGGGACCTATGTTCCGTTACGAACGTCCGCAGGCAGGTCGTTTCCGCCAGTTTGTGCAGTTTGGTGTTGAGGCGATGGGAAGTGCAGACCCGGCGATTGACGCTGAAGTGATTTCCCTTGCCATGTCCCTTTATAAGGAACTTGGATTGAAAAAGCTCAAGCTTGTTGTGAACAGCCTGGGAGATAAGGAAAGCAGAAAAGCTCACAGGGATGCTTTAGTTAGCCATTTCCAGCCTCGGATCGGGGAATTCTGCAGCGATTGTCAGAACCGTCTTGAAAAAAATCCAATGCGAATCCTGGATTGCAAAGCAGACCGTGGCCACGAATTGATGAAGTCCGCACCATCGATCATCGATTACCTGACAGATGATTCTGCTCAATATTTTAGTAAAGTGACAAAGTATTTGACTGATCTGGGGATTGAATTCGAGGTCGACGCCAATCTAGTGCGCGGCCTGGATTATTATAACCACACAGCCTTTGAAATCATGAGTGATGCAGAAGGCTTTGGAGCGATCACGACTCTTTGCGGCGGTGGAAGGTACAATGGCCTTGTCGAAGAAATCGGCGGACCGGAAACACCTGGTATCGGATTTGCGTTAAGCATTGAAAGATTGCTTGCAGCATTGGAAGCAGAGGGTGTCGAGCTTCCGGTCAATGAAGGAATTGATTGCTACCTCGTTTCATTGGGGGATGAAGCCAAAGATTATACTGTTGGCTTGCTCCACAATCTGAGAATGGCCGGATTCTCTGCGGAAAGAGATTATCAGGATCGCAAAATCAAAGCCCAATTCAAGGCTGCAGACAGGATGAATGCTAGATATGTGGCAGTGCTGGGTGAGGATGAATTAAAAGCGAATAAAATCAACCTAAAATCAATGGCGGACGGGGAACAAACCGAACTGCCGCTTGAGAGTTTTATTGAAAAATTCAAAGAGATCTGTAAGTAGAGGGGGAGTTTCGATGTTTGGGAGATCATATTTTTGCGGTGAGGTAACGGAAGAGGCAATTGGTGAAAAGGTAACGCTGAAAGGCTGGGTCCAGAAGCGTCGTGACCTGGGCGGCCTGATTTTTATTGACCTGCGCGACAGGACAGGCCTTGTCCAGATTGTTTTCAATCCTGACGTTTCACCAGAAGCACTTGCGCTTGCAGAAAAAGTCCGTACGGAATACGTTCTTGATGTAAAAGGGACAGTCATTGCCCGCAGTGAAGGAAGTATTAATGGAAATCTTAAAACTGGAAAAATTGAAGTCCAGGTTGAAGAGCTGACAATCATTAATGAAGCGAAGACGACACCTTTCGTGATCGCTGATAAAACAGATGTATCAGAAGATGTTCGTTTGAAGTACCGTTATCTCGACTTGCGTCGTCCGGTAATGTTCGAAACTTTTAAGATGAGACATCAGGTAACAAAAGCGATTCGTGACTTCCTTGATGGCGAAGGCTTCCTTGACGTTGAAACACCGATTTTAACAAAGAGCACACCTGAGGGAGCACGTGACTATCTAGTGCCTAGCCGTGTCCATCCCGGTGAATTCTACGCTCTTCCTCAGTCGCCGCAGATTTTTAAACAGCTGATGATGGTTGGTGGATTTGAACGCTATTACCAGATTGCCCGCTGCTTCCGTGATGAGGACCTCCGAGCTGACAGACAGCCGGAATTCACGCAAATCGATATTGAAACAAGCTTCATGAGCCAGGAAGAAATCATGGGCCTGACTGAACAAATGATGCAAAAAGTTATGAAGGATGTAAAAGGCGTTGACGTGACAGATGCATTTCCTCGCATGAGCTATGATGAGGCAATGAGCCGCTTCGGTTCTGACAAGCCGGATACTCGTTTTGGAATGGAACTTGTCGATCTTTCAGAAACGGTTAAAGATTTCGGCTTTAAGGTATTTGCTTCTGCAGTTGCAAACGGCGGCCAGGTGAAAGCAATAAATGTAAAAGGTGCGGCGGCAAACTACTCACGTAAGGATATAGATGGATTGACTGAATTTGTATCTGTTTATGGTGCCAAAGGTCTTGCGTGGCTGAAAGCGGAAGAGGACGGCTTGAAAGGCCCAATCTCGAAGTTCTTTGGAGAAGAAGAACAGGCAGCACTTCAGTCCAAGCTAGATGTTTCGGCTGGGGACCTTCTGCTTTTCGTAGCAGATAAAAAGTCTGTAGTAGCAGACGCACTTGGAGCGTTGCGCTTAAAGCTTGGTAAAGAGCTCGAATTGATTGACCAGAGCAAATTTAACTTCCTATGGATTACAGATTGGCCACTATTAGAGTTCGATGAGGAAGCAGACCGTTATTTCGCGGCACACCATCCATTCACAATGCCAGCGCGCGAAGACCTTCCTAAGCTGGAGAGCGATCCAGCAAGTGTTAAGGCACAGGCATATGACCTTGTCCTTAATGGATATGAGCTAGGTGGCGGATCTCTAAGGATATTCGAAAGAGATGTACAGGAAAAAATGTTCTCAGTGCTTGGTTTTACAAAGGAACAGGCAGTCGAGCAGTTTGGATTCCTTCTTGAGGCATTTGAATATGGAACGCCTCCACATGGCGGAATCGCCCTGGGCCTTGACAGAATGGTCATGCTTCTTGCTGGCAGAACAAACCTGCGCGATACGATTGCGTTCCCGAAAACAGCAAGCGCAAGCGATCTGCTGACAGACGCCCCTGGCGAGGTAAGCGAAGCGCAGCTCGATGAACTGCATTTGTCATTAAATGTTAAGAAGGACCAGTAATATCCAGCGTTCATATCCTTGAAGTTCATTTAAGCATATGGTAATATAATAACAACAGATGAAGAGTCCTGATGTGTTCGTTGTTTAACCTGAAGTTTTGACCTAACATCTATCCTTCGGGAGTTCGCGTTTTCGGGCCGCGTAAATGCCTCTGGCTAGAGGACTTACAGAAACCCGGAACAGGGCACCCACCTGCTGAGAGCGGGTTCAAGACGAAGGCAACCAACACGACGGCACGATTGGGACTCTTCCTACATACGTAATCAAAAACCATGCGGATGCATGGTTTTTTTGTTTTGTGCGGCGGGATTGATGACGGACAGAAATACGAGAAAATGTGCAATTCTTGTCCGACACAGGTGTGCTGACGGACAGAAATACAAGAAAATGTGTGATTCTTGTCCGTCATAGGTGTGATGACGGACAGAAATACGAGAGAATGTGCAATTCTTGTCCGTCATAGGGGTGCTGACGGACAGAAATACAAGAAAATGTGTGATTCTTGTCCGTCATAGGTGTGATGACGGACAGAAATACGAGAGAATGTGCAATTCTTGTCCGTCATGGGTGCGTTGACGGACAGAATACGAGAGAATGTGTTAATCCTGTTCGTCATTTAGTTGATAACTCCCCCAAACCTTAAGCTTAATACAACTTCAAAACCCTTATCCAAAAACATACACTTTAATTCCTATAAAAATACTTGAAATTAACGCCGGGTATGTTATATTCAAAAGCGGGTATAGATAGTAACATCAATCTTATATTTGGAGTGAGTCTGGATGCTTCATCAATTTTCTCGTAATGAATTGGCCATCGGCAAGGAAGGCCTTGATATAATGAAAAATAGTACCGTCGCTGTTTTAGGCATAGGCGGGGTCGGTTCGTTTGCGGCAGAAGCTTTAGCTAGATCGGGTGTTGGTAAACTGATTCTGATCGACAAAGATGATGTCGATATCACCAATATTAACCGCCAGCTGATTGCTCTTCTTTCGACTGTTGGCAAGCAGAAGGTAGAAGTAATGCGCGACAGGATTATGGATATTAATCCTGAATGCGAAGTCATTGCGTTAAAAATGTTCTATACAGAAGAAACATATGAAGAGATTTTTGGCTACAATCTGGATTTTATTGTGGATGCTTCTGATACAATCTCTTATAAGATCCATCTGATCAAGGAAGCGATTAAACGTGACATCCCAATGATTTCGAGCATGGGCGCAGCTAATAAAATGGATCCGACGCGGTTCCAGATTGCTGACATTTTCAAGACACACACTGATCCACTCGCCAAAGTCATTCGTACTCGGTTACGCAAAGAAGGAGTCAAAAAGGGGATTCCGGTTGTTTTTTCAGATGAAAGCCCGATTGTGATCCGTGAAGATGTGCGCAAAGAGGTCGGCAATGATAATGCCGAAATCCGGAAGGCGAAAATGCCGCCATCTTCAAATGCGTTTGTTCCGTCAGTAGCTGGACTCATTATGGCAAGTTATGTTGTCAGGGAATTGTTAAAAGACATTGAAATTGAACGTGTGAATAGCTAAAAAATAAGCGGAAGCGCCAAAATTGGCTCTTCCGCTTATTTCTTATGTCCCGTAATTTTTTCATAAATCGCCGCAATTGCCTGTTCGAATTTTCCGGTCTTCTTTGGGTTGTAATATACTTTATTTTTAATCCTGTCCGGGAGATACTGCTGTTTGACCCAACCGCCTTCATAATCATGCGGATATAAATAATCAACGCCTCTTCCCAGGTCTTTCGCACCTTTATAATGGGCATCCTTTAGATGGTCAGGAACTTCGCCGCTGATACCGGAACGGATGTCAGCCAGTGCGGAATCAAGCGCAACATAAGCAGAATTGGACTTTGGAGACAGACATAGCTCTATAACCGCATTCGCCAGCGGAATTCTTGCTTCCGGAAACCCGATACGTTCTGCTGCTTCTATTGCTGCCAGCGTCCGTTGTCCTGCCTGCGGGCTTGCCAGTCCAATATCTTCATAGGCAATGACAAGGAGTCTTCGGTTGATGCTGACTAGGTCGCCTGCTTCTATCAATCTGCCAAGATAGTGGAGCGCGGCATTCACGTCGCTGCCTCTGATGGATTTTTGGAAACCTGACAGCACATCATAATGAGCGTCGCCGTCTTTATCATGAGAGAGGCTTTTTTTCTGCATGCACTCTTCGGCTGCAGATTCATCAATATGGATGATCCCATCCCCATCGGGTTCGGTGGACAGTATTGCGAGTTCAAGTGCGTTCAATGAGCTTCTCACATCTCCGCCGGAAGCGGTTGCGATATGGGTGAGTGCTTCCTCTGTAATTTCAATATTTAAGTTTCCCAGGCCTCGTTCTTCATCCTCAATCGCTCTGCGTAAAGCAGCTTTTATATCATCAGGTTCAAGTGGCTTGAGTTCGAAAATCTGGCACCTTGACCTGATTGCGGGATTAATAGCGTGATATGGATTGCTTGTGGTCGCCCCAATCAAGACAATCATCCCATTTTCGAGGTAAGGAAGCAGGAAGTCCTGCTTCGCTTTATCAAGGCGGTGTACCTCATCGAGAAGCAGGATGACCTTCCCTGACATTTTCGCTTCTGCAGCGACGACTTCCATATCTTTTTTATTATTGGTAACAGCATTCAGCGTCCTGAACGCGAAATTCGTGCTTCCTGCAATAGCGCTGGCAATAGAAGTTTTTCCTATGCCGGGCGGACCGTAAAGGATCATCGAGGATAATTGCCGAGCCTTGACCATCCTGTTTATGATTTTTCCTTCAGCTACAAGATGTGATTGGCCGATCACTTCCTCAATCGTCCGCGGCCGCATCCTGAAAGCAAGAGGTTTTAGATTCATGCTCATCGCTCCAATAACGCTTATTTCGTATATATACAATAACACGAACGAGGGACTTGCGCATGGTCCACGCAATTTGTGCTATAATTGCAAAAGCCTACCTATTGACTGAGGATTTTGATACTATTTATAGTGAGAGAATGCCATATGGGGCATTATGAATATATCTGAAAAAACAGCTAACTTTTAAGAAAAAAGGAATAGAGGTGTCTTATGAAAATATCCACGAAAGGACGCTATGGATTGACGATCATGATCGAGCTGGCCAAAAAATATGGAGAGGGCCCGATTTCTCTAAAATCCATTGCGCAAACAAATGACTTATCAGAGCATTACCTGGAGCAATTGGTTGCGCCGCTAAGGAATGCCGGCCTGGTGAAAAGCATCAGGGGAGCATACGGCGGCTATATATTAAGTTCGGAACCATCAACCATCTCGGCGGGGGACATTATCCGTGTCCTGGAAGGGCCAATCAGCATTGTTGAAGGTATAGAGGACGAGGAACCTGCCAAGCGTGAGCTCTGGACACGAATCAGGGACGCGGTCAAGGACGTACTCGATAATACGACAATCGAAGACCTCGCCAATCATTCAGACAACTTTGGCGAGTCTGACGCTTATATGTTTTATATTTAGGTTTTCTTCGTCGCTTAGTTGCTTGCATAATCCACTGAATGCCTATCAATAAAAAAGGTGATGGGAAAAGGGTTTTATAAGCAGCAAAGCGAGCCAATATTTTAAAAAATCTTCTGAAGAGAGGGTAAGACTTTGGAAAGAATCTATTTGGACCATGCAGCTACTACACCAATGCATCCCGACGTCCTCGCTGAAATGGTCAAAGTAATGGAAGCAGAATTTGGCAACCCTTCGAGCATCCATCATTTCGGTCGTGAGGCCAGGAAAATCCTCGATGATACACGTGATGAACTGGCGAAGAGTATAGGAGCGAAGGGAAACAATATCATTTTTACAAGCGGCGGCACTGAAGCAGATAATCTGGCTATTATCGGTTATGTGGAAAATAATCGCTCTAAGGGGCAGCATATCATCACGACTCAGATTGAACACCATGCTGTCCTGCATAGCTGTGAGGAATTGGAGAAACGAGGGTTTGAGGTCACATATCTCCCGGTGGATGAGAATGGCCAGATATCCATGGAATCATTCAAAGAGGCACTACGTGATGATACGATCCTTGTGACGATCATGTACGGAAACAATGAGGTAGGCACGATCCAGCCTATCAAAGAGATTGGTGAAATCCTTGATGATCATCAAGCTGTTTTCCATACAGACGCTGTCCAGGCTTATGGCATTGAAAAATTGGATGTTGATGAACTTAAGATTGATTTGCTTTCTGTTTCAGCCCATAAAATCAATGGCCCCAAGGGGATTGGTTTTCTTTTTATCCGTGATGGAATCAAGCTGGCGCGTCAGCTTTTCGGCGGCGAACAAGAAAGAAAACGCCGTGCCGGCACCGAGAATGTAGCAGCTATTGCCGGGTTCCGCAAAGCAGTTCAGCTATCCCAACAGGAGCTTGATACCAAACGCAGCTTCTATAATGATTTAAGGAATTTGTTCATCGATAAACTCCAAATAAGCGGAATCTCTTTCCAGCTGAACGGATTGCTTGATAAATCACTCCCTCATATTTTAAACTTAAGCTTTCCGGGCACGAATGTCGAAGCGATGCTTGTGAATCTTGACCTATCTGGAATAGCTGCTTCAAGCGGTTCAGCGTGTACTGCGGGTTCAATCGATCCATCGCATGTTCTTGTCGCGATGTTCGGAAAAGAAGATGATAAGCTGACAAATTCGATCCGATTCAGCTTCGGTTTGCACAATACAAGAGAACAGATAGAAAAAGCAGCAGAAGACACGGCGAAAATTGTCCGCAGGATTGCGAAAACTAGCCAGGTTTAAGGGAAGAATAAGTTTTATAGGAAGAGAAAAGAGGTGAAGCATAATGGAAAAATCACCTAAGGATACAAGAGTGGTGGTAGGAATGTCCGGCGGTGTTGATTCATCAGTTGCTGCGCTCATTTTGAAGGAACAGGGATATGATGTGATCGGCATCTTCATGAAAAACTGGGACGACACGGATGAAAACGGAGTCTGCACGGCTACCGAGGATTATGAGGATGTGATCCGCGTCTGCAACCAGATCGGCATTCCATATTATGCGGTTAATTTTGAAAAACAATATTGGGATAAGGTTTTCACTTATTTCCTTGATGAATATAAAGCAGGCAGGACGCCTAACCCGGATGTCATGTGCAACAAGGAAATCAAATTCAAGGCATTCCTTGAGCATGCAATGAACCTGGGCGCAGACTACCTGGCGACAGGTCATTATGCACGAGTGGAAGACCGCGAAGGGGAACGCAAAATGCTCCGCGGTCTTGATGAAAATAAGGATCAGACCTATTTCTTGAACCAATTGAGTCAGGACCAGATAGAAAAAGTATTGTTCCCGATCGGAAACCTGGAAAAATCACGCGTCAGGGAGCTTGCAAAAGAAGCGAATCTTGCCACAGCAACTAAAAAAGACAGCACCGGCATCTGCTTCATTGGTGAAAGGAATTTCAAGGAGTTCCTTGGAAATTATCTTCCGGCCCAGCCGGGAAATATGGAGACGATGAACGGCGAGGTAAAAGGGAAGCATGATGGGCTGATGTATTATACGATCGGCCAGCGCCAGGGTCTAGGCATTGGCGGATCAGGTGAACCTTGGTTTGTTGTCGGGAAAGACCTCGAGCGCAATGTCTTGCTAGTTGAACAAGGCTTCCACAACGAACTGCTTTATTCAGACAGCATCACGGCGGTTAATGTCAGCTTTGTATCTGACAAAGAGAAGCCTAAGACTTTCGAATGTACAGCAAAATTCCGTTACCGCCAGCCTGATAATGCTGTAACGGTCGAGCTGCAGGATGATGGGACTGCAAAAGTTTTGTTCAAAGAACCAATACGTGCCGTGACTCCTGGACAGGCTGTCGTTTTCTACGATGGGGAAGAATGTCTTGGCGGAGGTACGATTGATGAAATTTTCAAGAACGGGAACAAACTGACATATGTCGGTTAATCCTGTTAAAATCCCCGGCGGGCCAGCTTCGCCGGGGATTGTTTTGGCTTAGGCTCTTTTTCGGTTTTCTTTCTGCAAAATTGAAAAATCTACAGTTCAGTTGTTGCTTTGAAAAGAGTCTAAATCCTCCCGTATTATGGTATACTTTCATGGAGAATGGAGTGTTAGAAATGGATAAAAACCAGACAGGTATTGAGTTTATGAAAGAAGGCAAATGGGAAGAGGCTGCCAAGGCATTCGCGGAAGCGATTGATGCTCAGCCAGAAGATCCTGTTGCATACATAAATTTCGGAAACGTCCTAACAGCAGTGGGTGATACCGAAAGAGCAATGAACTTTTACGAGAAAGCGATCAGCCTTGATGAGAATGCAACCGCAGCATACTACAGCAAAGGCGGCGTTTATTATGATAGCCAAAATTTCGAGGAAGCAAAAAACATGTTCGAACTTGCTTTGAAAAAAGGGCTGGATACTGGCGATAACTTTTTCATGCTGGGAATGAGCCTCGCGCAGATGGGAAGCAGTAAGCTGGCGTTGCCATACTTACAGCGCAGTACAGAACTTCTCGAAAATGATGCCGAAGCCCATTTTCAATATGGACTTTGCCTTGCAAGGGAAGGTTTTATCGACGAAGGTATTAATGCGTTTGAACTGGCAATATCGCTGGATCCAGAGCATACGGACGCCCTCTATAATCTTGGTGTAGCTTATGGCTACAAGGAGAATGGCGAAAAGGCGCTCGAGATGTTCAATCGTGCATTGGAAATCCAGCCAGACCACTTGCTTGCAGGCCACGGCAAGAAATTGATTGAGGGACAAGATATCCATTAATTAAGGCTCTTTTCTTAATCTTGTTGCTCAATGCGAAAACAGCCTTCATCAAATTGAATTGACGGAAAGGGGGAAGTACTTTGGGCAAACAGGACTCGCTTGATTTGTTTTCAGAACAAGGCAAGTTCATGAAAGGGAAGCATCTTGTTACCATTTTTCATAATGAACAGAATCTATACACAGTCCTGAGGATCAGGGTTGAGGAAACAAATGAGCAGTACGACGATAAAGAAGCAGTCATTACAGGGTATTTCCCCCGGATTCATGAGCAGGAGACTTATATTTTCTTTGGTGAGGTCAAAGAGCACCCTAAGTTCGGCGCACAATTCCATGCGACTCACTTCCGGAAAGATCTGCCGCAGTCAAAGCAGGGGATCATCAGCTACCTTTCTGGTGATCTTTTCAAAGGAATCGGGAAGAAAACAGCAGAGAAAATTGTCGATACACTGGGGGAAAAGGCCATCACGAGGATTATCGAGAACCCGTCTGTCCTTGACGAGATTCCGAAGCTGGCGCCTGAAAAAGCAAAGGAACTTTATGACACATTAATGGAACATCAGGGCCTTGAACAAGTAATGGTCGCATTGAATGAATATGGCTTTGGTCCTCAGCTTTCGATGAAAATTTATCAAGTATACAAGGAACAGGCGATTGACATTATTCAAAACAACCCTTACAAGCTTGTCGAGGATATCGAAGGCATCGGTTTCGGAAGGGCGGATGAACTGGGCAGCCAGCTCGGGCTGACAGGTAACCATCCGGACCGGATCAAGGCAGCCTGTCTCTATACCCTTGAAAATTCAAGCATCCAGGGCGGGCATGTTTTCATGAATGCGGAAGAGCTCCTAGTCGAAGTGAAAAAGCTGCTTGAAGATAATCAGCATATTGAGATTGAATTTACTGATATCTCGAACGAAATCATCAAGCTAGGTGAAGAAGGAAAGCTGGTTGCAGAAGAACAGAGAGTCTATTTGCCATCCCTTTATTATTCGGAAAAAGGCCTGGTTGTGAACATTAAAAGGATCCTTGAGCAGACAGAATACGAAAATCAATTTCCTGAATCGGAGTTTCTCCTTGCTCTCGGAAATCTTGAGGAGCGCCTGGGTGTCCAATATGGGCCAAGCCAGAAGGAAGCGATCCAGACAGCGCTTATGTCACCGATGATGATTTTGACCGGTGGTCCCGGCACAGGTAAAACGACGGTCATTAAGGGAATTGTTGAACTTTATGCAGAGCTCCATGGCTGTTCTCTGGACCCGAAAGATTACAAAAAAGAAGAACCTTATCCATTCTTGCTTGCGGCGCCGACTGGTCGTGCGGCAAAGAGGATGACTGAGTCAACCGGTCTGCCTGCTGTGACAATCCATAGGCTGTTGCGCTGGAATGGCGCAGAAGGTTTTGATCATAATGAAGACCAGCCGCTTGAGGGAAAGATATTGATTATCGATGAAACCTCAATGGTTGATATATGGCTCGCCCATCAATTATTCAAATCTCTGCCTGACAATATTCAGGTAATCGTGGTGGGAGATGAAGACCAGCTCCCTTCAGTAGGTCCTGGCCAGGTACTGAAGGATCTATTGGATTCTGGCAGGGTTCCGACTGTGAGGCTGACGGATATCTACAGGCAGGCTGAAGGTTCGTCAATAATCGAACTTGCCCACCAAATCAAAAAAGGCTATCTGCCAGGCGATATTTCAGCCCAACAGCCTGACCGTTCTTTTATAAAATGTACGACAAGCCAGATTCCCCAGGTAGTCGAAAAGGTTGTCGCCAATGCTAAGAAAAAAGGATATTCCCCGAGGAATATCCAGGTGCTGGCACCGATGTACCGTGGTCCAGCCGGCATTGACCGATTGAACGAGCTGCTGCAGGATCTCTTCAATCCTAATTCTGATGGGACGAGAAAAGAGCTTGCGTTTGGTGATGTGAAATATCGTATCGGGGATAAGGTCCTTCAGCTAGTCAATCAGCCGGAAGCCAATGTGTTCAATGGTGACATGGGTGAGGTTGTTGCGATATTTTACGCAAAGGAAAACACGGAAAAGCAGGATCAGCTGATCGTCTCCTTCGATGGCATAGAAGTTACCTATAATAGGGCGGACCTCTCGCAAATCACCCACGCTTATTGCTGTTCCGTGCATAAATCCCAGGGGAGTGAATTTCCGATTGTCGTCCTTCCAGTGGTAAAAAGCTACTTCAGAATGCTGCGCAGAAATCTAATTTATACAGCAATCACCAGGAGTAAGCAATTCCTCATTCTTGTTGGCGAAGAAGAAGCACTGAAAATGGGGATAGAACGCGGTGAAGATACCGAAAGGAATACAACACTTGTTAAGAAGCTTGTACAATTACTGCCTGAATTGCAAGATGAAACGAATACAAAGGCTCAAAGCGGGACTCAGTCGGAAAATAAACTCCAAAATGAAGATAGTACCGGCAAAGATGAAAAAATGGATTATATTGAAATCATCAAAAACGCTGATCCAATGATCGGAATGGACAAACTGACTCCTTATGATTTTATGGAGGAAAAGGATGCATAAGAATCTGCAGTCACTGCGGATTCTTTTTTTATTTTCCATGGAAATCCTTACACCACATGATTTTAGCGAAGCGGTGGAAACTAAGATTGTTCGGGAAAGGCGGGACACACTTTTGCGGACATTTTCACTTTTAAAGGGACTGCCTGTATATGAATTGGCGAGTGGACAAAAACTGGGCGAAGTTTGTGATGTTAGCATTTCTGGCAATGGAAGCGTAGTAGGCTTACTTGTAAAAAAGGGTGCGTTCATCAAGAAAACGTTTCAGGTGAAAGTGGATCAGGTTTCATCCTTTGGTGAAGATGGAGTCATGGTGAAAGACAAATCAGCCTTGGAGCGATTGGAGACAGAGCCTGAATATACATTTGAGCATAATGAGAGCCTTGCTGGGAAAAAGCTTCTTTCAAAAGAAGGTGAGCAGCTTGGCTTGCTGGAGGATGTATATTTTATGGAAGAATTGGGCACGATTGTAGGGTACGAATTAACGGATGGCTTTTTTTCGGATATCGCGAATGGAAAGCGTGTCATAAAGACCACTGGTCCGCCTGCAATCGGAAAGGATGCCATCGTCGTCACTGTCAAATCGAGATGAGGTGTCCTAATGTTAAGTTGTCCCAATTGCAAAAGCAAGGATATCGGTAAAATTGGAATTAACCAATATTACTGCTGGAATTGCTTCATCGAACTGTCTCTGAACAAAGGCTTGATCCATACCCATCAAGTCGAAGAAGATGGAACATTGAGCTCACTTGATGATTTATTTGAGGAAGATCAACGTCAATACGGCATGTAAAATAAAACGAAGAGGTGAAGCACATGAATAAAATGTTAACCTCCGTAATCGCTCTTGGCGCTGGAATGGCAGCATACAACTATGCTTCCAACAACAATATGATGTCTGGAAGGAAAATGAAAAGGCTAGGCAAAAAAATGACAAAAGCTTTATTCTAAGTTTGGATAATCAGATTAATCCCTTGCGTATTCGCAAGGGATTTTTAATGTCAAATTGGAAAAAACGCTGAGAATTTCCAAGTCGCTATAAAAATCCGTTTTTCGCTATAATAATAAAATACCCGCTACAAAAAATTGTTTTTGGCTATAAACTTTAAGATTTCGCTATAAAAATGAACTTTTGCTGTTAAATCAAAAAACTAAGCTTAAATAAATTCCACACATGGCCAAAAATGCATAATCCACCACCTTTCTTTCAAGAATAAACAAGAAGGAGGGTGAAGATGATGAATATCCAGATGAAATGGTATTACCGGCTTGGATTTCTTCTCCTTTTATTCATTGTACTGTACGTATTCATCAAATTGCAGTCCATCTGGGTTCCTTTTTTGGAAGTCTTGCTTTCGCTGCTTGTGCCTTTTTCCGTGGCTGCTTTCATTACATATTTGCTGCATCCTATTGTAGAAGCTCTTCACCAAAAGGGGCTTCATCGCGGAGTTTCTATCTTGATCATCTATATTTTGTTCTTTGGCGGAGCCGGCTTTGCTTTTTACAAAGGCATACCAGCGCTGATCCACCAGCTGGGCGACCTTGCGGAAAATGCTCCGTATTTCGCTGAGCAGTATAAACAAATGGTCAATAATATCGTTGACCAGACTTCGACATGGCCGGCAGGTATCCACGAAAGAATCGAGGATGGTATTAATCGGATGGAGCAATGGCTTGATGGTGTGCTCGCAGGTACGATGACATTCCTGATGGATATCATTAATTCCATCCTTACGATTGCCGTGATCCCGTTTATTGCTTTTTATATGCTGAAGGATTTCGACGTCATGAAAAAAGCGGCGTGGTATCTCACCCCACGGCAGTGGAGACAGCCAGGCACTAAGTTCCTGCATGAAGTCGACAAATCCCTGGGCAGCTATATCCGCGGACAGCTGCTCATATGCCTTATAATTGGAGTGCTATCCTCATTGTTTTTTTGGCTGGCAGGCATAAAGTATTCGCTGCTGCTTGGAGCGATTGTCGGGATAACGAATGTGATCCCTTATTTCGGCCCGATCATTGGAGCTATTCCAGCTGTAATCATTGCCGCGACAATGTCGGTGAAGATGGTCCTTTTATCACTCGTGATCGTGTTCTCGCTTCAGTTCCTCGAGGGAAATATCCTTTCCCCACTGATTGTCGGCAAAAGCCTGCACATGCATCCGCTGATGATCATGTTTGCACTGCTGGCGGGGGAAGAGGTTGGCGGCATCCTTGGATTGATTCTTGCCGTTCCCGTCCTTGTGGTATTAAGAGCGGCACTAATTCACGCAAAAGACCATATCATAGTTGAAAGAAAGAAAGAGCGTCCATCATAATTTTTTGCAAGTCGTTTGACAAAGTGCAAGGAGCTATATATAATTCGGCTATAGATTAATAATTCGAAAAATGTAGAAGGAACGAGTATGTTATAGACCATCGTCCAGAGAGGGATTCCCAGGCTGCAAGAATTCCCGATGAAGGATAACAGAAAGCTATTCCGGAGTGCAGGCAAAACCTGCCGTAGCAGCTGCGTTAAAGCGTTTTTGAGAGATGGGCGCACGTATTTGTGTCCATAATCAGGGTGGTACCGCGAGCAAGCTCTCGTCCCTGTCCAGGGATGAGGGCTTTTTTTGTTGCCTAAAATCCCTGAAAGCTTAAATTTCACTTGGGTTTAGGAGGTTAGTTTTATGAAGAAACTGACAGGTGCTGAAATCAGAAGAATGTATCTTGATTATTTTAAGGAGAAAGGCCACGCAATCGAACCGAGTGCGTCGCTTGTACCGCATGATGATCCTTCCTTGCTTTGGATCAACAGTGGTGTTGCAACACTGAAAAAGTATTTTGACGGCCGTGTCGTACCGGAAAATCCACGGATCACAAACGCACAGAAATCAATCCGTACGAACGATATCGAAAATGTCGGCAAGACAGCACGCCACCATACGTTTTTTGAAATGCTCGGGAACTTCTCGATTGGCGACTATTTCAAGGTAGAAGCAATTGAATTCGCATGGGAATTCCTTACGGATGAAAAATGGATCGGCTTTGATCCAGAGAAACTGTCCGTGACAATTCACCCTGAAGACGACGAAGCTTTCAATATTTGGAGAGAAAAAGTCGGTGTTCCTGAAGAGCGAATCATCCGCCTTGAAGGGAACTTCTGGGATATCGGTGAAGGTCCTAGTGGTCCGAACACGGAAATCTTCTATGACAGAGGACCTGAATACGGCAATGACCCTGAAGATCCAGAATTATACCCTGGTGGAGAAAATGACCGTTATTTAGAAGTTTGGAACCTAGTGTTCTCCGAGTTCAATCACAACCCTGATGGAACATATACTCCACTGCCGAAGAAAAATATTGATACAGGCATGGGACTAGAGCGCATGGCTTCTGTTGTCCAGGACGTTCCTACAAACTTTGAAACAGATCTGTTCATGCCGATCATCAATGCGACTGAAGAACTTTCTGGTGAAAAATACGGACAGTCCAAGGAGAAGGATGAGGCGTTCAAAGTAATTGCTGACCACACCCGTACGGTTGCATTTGCTGTCGGTGACGGTGCGCTTCCATCAAACGAAGGCCGCGGATATGTACTTCGCAGATTGCTGCGACGCGCTGTCCGTTACGCGAAGAAACTGAACATCAACCGTCCGTTCATGTACGAGCTGGTGCCGGTTGTCGGTGAAATCATGCATGACTTCTATCCAGAGGTAAATGAAAAGACAGATTTTATCCAGAAGGTCATCAAGAACGAAGAAGACCGCTTCCATGAAACACTTCATGAAGGACTTGCAATTCTATCTGAGCTGATCAAGAAGGAAAAGGAAAAAGGCAGCGGCATGGTGCAGGGCGAGGATGTATTCCGCCTTTATGACACATACGGATTCCCAGTGGAATTAACAGAAGAGTATGCTGAAGAAGAAGGCTTGAAGGTCGACCATGTAGGCTTTGAAAAAGAAATGGAGCTGCAGCGTGAAAGGGCTCGTGCTGCCCGACAGGATGTAGGTTCCATGCAGGTCCAAGGTGGCATTCTTGGTGACATCAAAGAAAGCAGCGAATTCGTAGGCTATGATAATTTTGAAACAAACAGCAAGATTGTTGCATTAGTCAAGGAAGGCGAGCTTGTTGAGGAAGCGAAGGCAGGCGATGAGGTTCATTTCATCCTTGATAACACACCTTTCTATGCAGAAAGCGGCGGCCAGATCGCTGATAAAGGAACAATCGAAGCAAATGGCGTGAAGCTATCAGTCAAGGATGTAAAGAAAGCTCCTAACGGCCAAAACCTTCACCATGCAGTGGTAGTAGAGGGGGCAGTTACGAAGGGCCTTGAAGTGACAGCTAAAGTTGACCAGGATAACCGTGCGAGAATCATCAAGAACCATACTGCAACACACTTGCTCCACCAGGCATTGAAGGATGTGCTTGGCGGTCACGTAAACCAGGCAGGTTCTCTAGTCGAGCCTGATAGACTGCGTTTCGACTTCTCTCACTTTGGTCAGGTGACTGCGGAAGAACTTGAGCAAGTAGAATCAATCGTCAACGAAAAAATCTGGAGAAGTATCCAGGTTGAGACTAGCTTCAAGCCGATTGCTGAAGCAAAATCAATGGGCGCAATGGCATTGTTCGGTGAAAAATACGGCGATATTGTCCGTGTCGTAAAAGTTGGCGACTACAGCCTTGAGCTTTGCGGCGGCTGCCACGTTCCTAACACTTCTGTCATCGGATTATTTAAAATTGTATCCGAGAGCGGTATTGGTGCTGGAACAAGAAGGATTGAAGCTGTAACAGGCGAAGCAGCTTACACAGTGCTTAATGACCAGATTAGTATTCTGAAGGACGCAGCATCTAAATTGAAGACGTCTCCAAAAGAAGTTTCGAACAGAATTGATTCCATGCTTGTTGAAATGAAGCAGCTTCAGCGCGAAAATGAATCTCTATCAGCAAAATTGGGTAATATTGAAGCAGGAAGCCTTACTTCCAAGGTCAAAGAAGTCAATGGTGTCCAGCTGCTTGCAGCACGTGTTCAGGCTGCAGATATGAACAGCCTTCGTAATATGGCTGATGACTTGAAGCAAAAGCTAGGTTCAGCTGTCATCCTTCTAGGCATGACCGACGGCAGCAAAGTGAATCTGATTGCTGCAGTGACAGATGATCTGATCAAGCAAGGTTACCAGGCTGGAAAACTGATCAAGGAAGCAGCGGCAATTTGCGGCGGAGGCGGCGGGGGCCGTCCGGATATGGCCCAGGCTGGCGGGAAGGACCCATCAAAACTCGACAATGCGCTTCAATTTGCCGAAGAATGGGTAAAATCAATTTGATATAAAAGTAAAGTAGTGTAAAATGAAAGGTAACTTGAAGAAAATTTTACCGGCTATTTTTTGAGAGAGAGGTGCATTCGATGAGCTCGTTTGACAAGACGATGAGATTTAATTTTCCCGAAGAGCCTTTTGAGCATGACGTCAATGAAGTCCTGCTGCAGGTGTATGAAGCATTGCAGGAAAAGGGATATAACCCGATCAACCAGATTGTCGGTTATTTGCTCTCTGGCGACCCGGCCTATATTCCCCGCCATCGGGATGCCCGCAATATCATCCGCAAACTGGAGCGGGATGAAATTATCGAGGAACTGGTCAAAGCCTATTTAAGGAACCACCGAGAGGGGAAATAAATGCGTACGATGGGACTGGATGTCGGCTCAAAAACAGTCGGCATTGCGCTGAGCGATGAACTGGGATGGACTGCTCAGGGACTTGAAACATTGAAAATCAACGAAGAAGAAAATGTGTTTGGTTTCGATGAATTAGGTAAAATAATAAAAGAGTACGAAGTCAGCAAAGTTGTCGTCGGGCTGCCTAAAAACATGAACGGCACAATTGGGCCACGCGGAGAAGCGAGCCAATTCTTTGCCCGTGAATTGGAGGAAAGGTTCGGCGTCCCTGTCATCCTCTGGGACGAGCGTCTGACGACAGTGGCTGCAGAGCGGGTTTTGCTCGAGGCAGACTTGAGTCGCAAAAAAAGGAAAAAGGTCATTGATAAAATGGCCGCAATGATGATTCTACAAGGCTATTTAAACAGCCAAAATTAAATTGAGGTGACTACAATGGATCACGGCGAAAACAACATTACAGTAGTAGACGAAAACGGCAACGAACAACTATGCGAAGTACTTTTCACATTTGACTCTGATGAATTTGGCAAGTCATATGTGCTTTATTATCCAGTAGGTGCAGAGGATAACGATGACGAAGAAATCGAAATCCACGCATCAGCATTCACACCGTCAGAAGACAACGAAGATGGCGATCTAATGCCAATCGAAACGGACGCAGAATGGGACATGATCGAAGAAATGCTAGAAACATTCCTTGCAGAGCAAGACGAAGAATAGAATACTACAATTGGACCAGGCGAATGATGCCTGGTCCTTTATTTTTTAACAGTAAAACTATCGGCCAAACAGGGGTGAAGATTAATTGAAAAGTGTCCGATAGGAAGGCTCTATCGGACAAACAGAGGGAAGAATCTTTGTAAGTGTCCGATAGAAGGGCTCTATCGGACAAACAGGGTGCAGAATCTGAGGAAAGTGTCCGATAGAAGGGCTCTATCGGCCAAACTGCGAGGAGAATCTGAGGAAAGTGTCCAATAGGAAGGCGCTATCGGACAAACAGAGGGAAGAATCTTGTGTTAGTGTCCGATAGATAATCTAAATTGACCTTCATTATGCCAGCACCCTTCCCCGCAAAAGGCACTGACTTCTGTTCTCACACGCCTTATTAGCGCTGTCGAAATTTTGGTTTATTTGTCGCTAGTGGTATTTTTTCGTAATTATTTGCAAATAGAAATTAAAAATATAGTATAATGGTTCGAGATGTGAAAATAGAGAGTATCCAGGAAATTAACATTGTTAACTGGAGGGGGAAGTTATGTCTGACGAAAAAAATAGTAAACTAGATAAAAAGAAGTTGATTGCTGAGAGGTTGGTTGAACAGCAAAAGGAAGCAAGAATTGTTAGGAAGATCGTATTCATCACGGCGATCGTCGGTATCCTGCTCATCGGGGCAGTAGGCGGAGGCGGATATTATTATATTAAAGAAGCCCTTAAGCCGGTAGATGCATCCAGCGAGAAGACGATTGATGTCAATATCCCGATTGGCTCCTCTACTACAGGAATCGGAAAGATATTGGAGGAAAATGGTGTAATCCGGGATGCGAGAGTTTTCAAATACTATGTGAAATTTAAAAATGAAGCAGGTTTTATGGCCGGGGATTACAAAATGAATCCGTCCATGACACTTCCAGAAATAATTTTGAGCTTGAAAACTGGTAAAGTCATGCAGGAAGTGGTCATGAAAATTACCATTCCTGAAGGAAAGCAGTTAAAGCAAATCGCTGGAATTATTGCGGAAAAGACACAGCAAAATGAAGAAGAGATTTTTAAACAGCTCAACGATAAAGAGTTCATCACAAAAATGATGGGTAGATATCCAGACGTTCTGACGGAAGACATATTAAAAGAAAATGTGAAGTATCCGCTTGAAGGCTATCTGTTCCCGGCAACTTATCCTTTCTATTCTGAAAAGCCAACGGTCGAGGAAATCGTTACTGTCATGTTGACTAAGACTAAGGAAGTTCTCGGTGAATTCAGAGGCCAGATGGAAGAAAAAGAAATGACGACACATGAATTGATGACGATGGCATCGCTCATTGAGGAAGAAGCGACTGAAAAAGTTGACCGCGATAAAATCGCGAGCGTTTTCTATAATCGCCTGGAAGACGGTATGATGCTGCAAACAGACCCTACTGTCCTATATGCGCACGGAGAACATAAAGACCGGGTGTTTTACAAGGATCTTGAAATTGATGACCCTTATAATACCTATAAAATCCAGGGGTTGCCGCCAGGCCCAATCGCCAATCCAGGGGTTATGTCGATTGAAGCCACTCTGGCACCTGCCGACACAGATGATATGTATTTCCTTGCAACGTCTACAGGAGATGTGCTCTTCTCTAAAACACTTGCAGAGCATAATCGCAAAGTGAACGAACATATAACAAACAAAAAATAACAGTAAATAAAAGGGGAAATGCAGAAAGGTTAGCATTTCCCTTCTTATTGTGATAAAATAATTCAAGTGTTTTTTTCTAGATTCAATAGTAATGTTACTGTCTACCGTAAGCTCCGAGTGGGAGCTCCGATTTATTTGATAGCGTGCATTGCAGAAGTAGGAGTTGTAGCTTATTTAGCTTATGGACCTGTATGGCATACTGCCTGGCGGTGTTCTCTCTAAACCTGTGAACGCTATTTTTTTCATGCTTGGACAGTCATTTAATATATCTACTCTGGCTGATCTTAGGCCTTTGAATAGAGGTGAAGCAGCTTGCTTAGTCTAGAGCTGCAAAGTTATATAGATTCTCTTATACAATCCCGGAATGGCCTCGTTGCAGAGATGGAGGAATATGCCCATCAAAACGGAGTTCCAATCATGGAGCCGGCAGGTATTGAAACCATGCTGCAGTTCTTGAGAATACAGCAGCCGGAAGCGATTTTGGAGGTAGGGACTGCAATTGGCTATTCAGCACTAAGGATGGCATTCGCCCTGCCGCAAACAAAGATCGTCACTTTGGAACGGGATGAGGAACGGTTTAAGCTTGCTGTTGATTATATTAAGAGGGCAGACATGCAGCAGCAGATCATCCAAATCAGTGGTGATGCGCTTGAGCTTGAAGAGGAAGTTGCCGGCCATGCTCCATTTGATGCCATTTTTATTGATGCTGCAAAGGGCCAGTATAAGCGTTTTTTTGAAATATACTCAAGGCATTTAAAGCCTGGAGGCATGATCATTACGGATAATGTCCTTTTTAAAGGGCTTGTATATAATCAGGAGGCAGATAGCAGAAGACTTCGCAGCCTGGTTAAAAAAATAGACGAATTCAACCGCTGGCTTGCTGCCAATCAGGAGTATGATACTGTCATACTGCCGATAGGCGACGGGATAGCGGTTAGTAAGAAGAGGTGAACGGAATGAATAAACCTGAATTATTGGTAACTCCAAAGAGTGTTGAGGATATTATTCCACTGGCGGAGGCGGGAGCAGATGCTTTCTTGATTGGTGAACAGAAATTCGGCCTGCGGCTCGCTGGTGAATTTAACCGTGAAGACGTAAAGCAGGCAATCGAACTGGCACATTCAAAAGGCAAGAAAGTGTATGTCGCTATGAACGCGTTATTCCACAATGAAAAAGTGGACTTACTTGGTGAATACCTGACTTTCCTTAAGGATGTCCATGCCGACGGAGTTACTTTCGGCGACCCGGCAGTACTGATGGCCGCAAAGGAAAATACCCCGGAAATAAAGCTTCATTGGAGCACGGAAACAACAGGCACGAACTGGTATACTTGCAACTATTGGGGCAAGAAGGGTGCAAAACGTGCCGTTCTTGCAAGGGAAATCAATATGGACGCTATTGTTGAGACTAAGGAAAATGCCGAGGTTGAAATCGAGGTGCAGATTCACGGAATGATGAACATGTTCCAGTCTAAACGACCATTGCTCGGACATTACTTTGAATACCAAGGCAAAGCGCTTGAAGTTGAGAACCGCAAACAAGAACGCAATATGTTCCTTCATGATAAAGAGCGAGAAAATAAATACCCTATTTTCGAGGATGAAAATGGCACTCATATCATGAGTCCTAACGATATTTGCATTATTGACGAACTAACGGAGCTTGTGGAAGCTGGAGTCGATTCTTTTAAAATTGACGGCATCCTGAAGAGCCCTGAATATATTCTGGAAGTTACAAAGCTTTATCGCAAAGCCATTGATTTGGCTGTTGAAGACCCAGACCAATACGATGAAGAAAAAGACGGCTTGCTTGAAGCAGCGGAAAAACTGCAGCCGCCAAACCGCCCACTGGATACAGGATTCTTTTTCAAAGAGACGGTTTATTAACAGTAAGAACTATGAGGAGGTTGCGTAATGACAGCAGTAGCAGATAATATCTCGCAAATTGTTGACGGGAAGCGTGTGATCGTGAAGAAACCAGAACTGCTTGCGCCAGCCGGTAATCTTGAAAAACTTAAGATTGCCGTACAGTATGGTGCAGATGCCGTCTTCATCGGCGGGCAGGAGTATGGTTTGCGCTCGAACGCAGATAATTTTACATTCGAAGAAATGAAGGAGGGCGTAGAGTTTGCCAGGGAATATGGCGCCAAAATCTATGTCACAACAAACATCTTCGCACATAATGAAAACATCGATGGTCTTGAAGACTATCTATTAGGCTTGAAGGGAGCTGGCGTGCACGGCATCATTGTCGCTGATCCTCTGATCATCGAAACTTGCCGCAGGGTCGCTCCAGAGATTGAAGTACACTTAAGCACACAGCAATCCCTTTCAAACTGGAAGGCTGTCCAGTTCTGGAAGGAAGAAGGTCTTGAGCGTGTTGTTCTTGCGCGTGAAACAAGTGCTGATGAAATCAAGGAAATGAAGGAAAAAGTAGATATCGAAATCGAAACCTTCATCCATGGAGCAATGTGTATTGCATACTCAGGCCGCTGTACATTGAGCAATCACATGACAGCACGTGATTCTAACCGCGGCGGCTGCTGCCAGTCTTGCCGCTGGGACTATGACTTGTACACACTTGAAGGAAATGAAGAAAACGCCTTGTTTGCTGAAGGTGACTCTCCATTTGCGATGAGCCCAAAGGATCTTAAGCTGATCGAATCGATTCCACGCATGATTGACCTTGGAATAGACAGCTTGAAAATCGAAGGCCGCATGAAGTCGATCCACTATATAGCGACGGTAGTCAGTGTATACCGCAAAGTGATTGATGCTTATTGCGCAGACCCTGAGAACTTTGTCATCAAGCAGGAATGGCTTGAAGAATTGGACAAATGTGCGAATCGTGAGACAGCAACTGCCTTCTTTGAGGGAGTTCCTGGGTATAAAGAGCAAATGTTTGGAAACCATAGCAAAAAGACAACTTTCGATTTTGCCGGACTTGTGCTTGATTACGATGCTGAGACGCAAATGGTAACACTTCAGCAAAGAAACTACTTCAAGCCAGGCGATGAGGTTGAATTCTTTGGTCCAGAAATCGAGAACTTCACTCATGTCGTTGAGAAGATTTGGGATGAAGATGGCAATGAACTGGATGTAGCCCGTCATCCTTTGCAAATCGTCAAGTTCAAGATGGACAAGCCTGTCTACCCAAATAACATGATGCGGAAGGAGAAGTAACTAAATGGACCGCAAACCTGTTGTAATTGGTGTAGCCGGCGGCTCCGGCTCTGGAAAGACTAGTGTAACTAAAGCGATTTACGATAGCTTTAAAGGCCACTCAATCCTGATGATTGAACAAGACTACTATTATAAAGACCAAAGCCATCTGCCAATGGAAGAGCGTTTAAAGACAAATTATGACCATCCACTGGCATTTGACAATGATCTTTTGATAGAACATATCCAAAAGCTGCTTCGCTATGAGGCGATTGATAAGCCAGTTTATGATTATGCTGTCCATACAAGGTCCAGCGAGGTTGTCCATGTCGAGCCCAAAGATGTGATCATTCTTGAAGGAATCCTGATCCTTGAGGATGAGAGACTGCGCAACTTGATGGATATCAAGCTCTATGTTGATACAGATGCAGATTTGCGGATCATCCGCAGGCTGCTTCGTGACATTAAGGAGCGTGGCCGTTCAATGGATTCTGTCATCGAACAGTACGTGAATGTTGTCAGGCCGATGCATAACCAGTTCATCGAGCCGACCAAGCGTTATGCAGATGTGATTATCCCCGAGGGCGGACATAACCATGTGGCGATTGACCTGATGGTAACAAAAATTCAAACAATTCTTGAACAAAAATCATTTTTGTGACACAATAGCATAGATAATGTGGACATGGAAGTACTTGAATAAAGTGCTTCCTTTTGTCCAGAGAAAAATAAATGGCCTGAAATGGCTCTATTTAAAACGCGCGCCCTGGTGAAGGACGCGCTCCTGTATATTTTTCAGGTTACATAATATAATATTACACAATCTATTTTTTGGGGAATTGTGAAGACTAGAAGGAGTGAAGTATTTTGGCTACAGAAAAAATTTTTCCTATGACACAGGCTGGAAAAGAAAAGCTAGAACATGAATTGGAACAATTGAAAACGGTAAAACGTAAAGAAGTTGTTGAGAGAATCAAGATCGCACGAAGCTTTGGCGACCTTTCAGAGAACTCTGAGTATGATTCAGCAAAAGAAGAGCAAGCCTTTGTTGAAGGCCGTATCACGACTCTTGAAAATATGATCCGCAATGCAAAAATCATCCAGGAAGATGAAGTAAGCACAGATGCAGTCAGCCTTGGCCGCACAGTAACTTTTGTCGAGCTTCCTGATGGCGATGAAGAATCCTATACAATCGTGGGAAGCGCTGAAGCTGACCCGTTTGAAGGCAAAATTTCAAACGACTCTCCGATTGCCAAGAGCTTGATGGGCAAAAAAGTTGGAGATGAAGTCACTGTCCAGACTCCTGGCGGTGAAATGAACGTTCGCATCACGACAATTAAGTAAATACCGTATGTTTGAAATATCAGCACCTCGTCAACACTTTTGACGAGGTGTTTTTTTATGCGTAAAAACAGAATGGTCGCCTGGATTTCCATTTGTATAGCTGTCTTTGGTCTGCTGATGTTACGGCTGGCACAGCTGCAGCTAATTGATACAGAGTCCTTTTCCAAGCATGAAATCAATTTAATAGAAGCGAGCGTTAAACAAAGGTCGCAGGAAATGGTCGTTGACAATGGCAGGGGGAATTTCCTTGACAGGTCAGGAGCACCTCTATCCTATGAAACTTCGTCTGTTCTTGTTTTGTTTCCATTTTTAAAGAAAATGGACTGGGAAGCTGACAAGGTTGCAAGGACTATCGGTGTATCTATATACGCTTTGAAAACTGCAGTGGAAAAGTCCAAGGAACCATTCGCCTTTGGTGACCCAAATCCGATAATCTTAACAAAGAGTCAAATGGACATTATTAATGAGATGGAGATCCCCGGGGTATTTGCTGTTGAGAGAAAGTATCCATTAGCGAAGGTACCGGCTGCCCAGCTTCTGGGTATTACTGGAGAGAATGAATCACTTCTGAAATCAAGATATGGGGAGAAAGATTTACTGCCAAGGACCCTGATCGGTATATCAGGGCTGGAAAAAAGCTTTGACGAATTCCTGGTTGCTGAGGGGAAATCCAAGCTAGTTTATCATGTCGACGGGGCGGGAGCACCACTATTCGGGATCAATGTAAAATACATAGATCCAGCAAATCCCTTTTATCCAATCAATCTGCAGACATCGATAGACAAAGATCTGCAGATGATCCTTGAGGAAAAAGTTGACGAGCATAATATCAACAGAGGCGGCGTCGTGCTGCTGGATATTGAAACGAACAGCATACTGGCAATGGTTTCAAGACCAGACATCAACCGTGTAAACCCTTTTAATGGAGAGGGAACAGAAAATATGATGGTCAAGCAGCATATACCTGGTTCTGTCTTTAAAACGGTGGTTGCTGCGGCAGCAATTGATCATGGGCTCGATGATCCAGCGAGGAAGTTCGATTGCAGCAAGACGATCAGCGGGGATCCAGATTTGAAATATGAGCATGGTATACTCAATTTCGCTGATAGCTTTGCAGTAAGCTGCAACAGGACTTTTGGGGAGGTAGCCCGGGAACTGCAAGAGAAGGACCCAAATATGCTTGAAAAATACGCGGAGATGCTATCCATCACAGGCGGTGCTGGATGGAAGGGTGACATTTTTCACCTGGAAGATTTCGAACAGCTGCAAGATGAGGAAAAGGGACGGGTATTTTTATCAGATGAAGCGAGGAAAGATCGAAATTTTGCAGCTTTATCAGGTATTGGCCAGCATGAAGTGAGGGTGTCTCCTCTCGCTGTTGCGAACATGATGGCTACGATCGCCAGAGGAGGAGAAAAAGACATGGTCAGGGCAGTTTTCTCCATCCAGTACCAAAATGGTGCCAAAATGACCGAATTTCCCAAAGAGAAGCTTGAAGGAGAAAAGATTTCTCCGTTTACAGCCATGAAACTGCAAAAGCTTTTACGAGAGGTCGTTTTGAATGAAGAAGGTACGGGGAGATGGTTCACGGACTTGCCATATACGGTGGCAGGAAAATCCGGGACTGCTGAAACCGGAATATACAAAGAAGACAAGCAATTGCACAATAAATGGTTTGCTGGATATTTTCCTTATGAAAAACCTAAGTATGCACTAGTGACTGTCAACTTAGGGGTTCTGGAGAATGAAGGCGGGGTGAACCCTCTTTTTGCGGATATAGTAAAAGAGGTCTATGCAATTAACCATGGAACCCTGGAGGAAGGTCCTAGAAACGATTGAAACAGCATTAGATGAATATAAAATCCTTCAAGTTTGACCCAAGTCATGGTAGAATGTTGACAACCTTATAAGGGAGGGAAAGATCTTGAAGCACGATTATGACAACCTAAATGAGGGGACACGTTCAGGAAAAAGATCCAAGCGCAGAAAAACGAACCTTATTTTAAATAGCTTGATTGTTGTCGTTATTTTGTTGATTGGAATTGTCTCTTTTAACATTTTTTTCAGCAATGATGAAGGGGCAGCCGACCAGAACGATGTTGCGGCAGAAAAAGATGCCGCAGCCCCTTCAGGAAACAAAGATGATAGCAAAGATACAGGCAAAAAGAATGACCTTAAAGATTCTGATGAAAAAGACGATAGTGCAGCAGAATCTACCGAATCTGAAGAAGCAGATGAGGAATCTGCAGAGGATGAGGAATTGGCTGAACCCATCGTCACAGAAGGCGGCAGCGATGCCAATGTCAAGCAGACGATTGAGAATCCTGAATGGAAGCCTGTAGGAACAACCCAATCTGGAGAACATAATACCGTTTTTGACCAAAATGCCGTTGATTGGCAGGAAATGATTCTTGCATATTCATATGCTACCGGAATTGATAAGAATAATATGACGGTATGGTTTAATGGAAATGGCGGTGCGCCTAATACCGCGGTAGGAACCATCTCTGAAAAGGGAAGTGACCAGACGTTTAGGGTATCGATTCAATGGGTGGACGGCCAGGGCTGGAAGCCAGTTAAAGTAGAAGAATTGATTGAGAATGATCAGAAGAGATAATGTGATTTATTGAGGGGCTCTTGAAGAGAGCCCCTTTATTTTTTTACTTTGAAATGGACAACAGCTGAATAGAACAGCCGTCCTTTTTCATCTAAATGCATTTGATGTGATACATGATGGACAGCCAGCATAATCGCCTTATTAATTTCAATCTGTTTATTTATTTTTTGTTCCAAGGTTTTCAAATCGATCGCTTCAAAAAATTCAACCTTATCTTCAATTAAATCGAATTGGAAATTCATTAATTCAGCTCCCTATATGTAGTTTTGTTAAAATAGTCTCTGTAGTGCTTTAATAAAAATAGCAAATTCTCTATAAAAATAAAACATTTTTTGATAAATTAAAACGATAGGCATATTTCGACGTTTTACACCGAATTCTAGTTAGTACAAATATGCTCAAGTGTTTTTACATAGGAGAGATTAATATGGGAAGCAAGTTATTATATAACGGCACCATCGTTACGAGTAACACAAATAATGAAGTGATCGAAAATGGCGCTATTGGCATTGAAGATGAAAAAATCATTTATGTGGGAGCAACACCTGAAGATTTTGCTTCTTATGATGAAAAAGTAGATTTAAAAGGCAATATTCTCCTTCCGGGTCTGGTCAATACACATGGACATACACCAATGTCCTTGCTGAGAGGGTATGCAGATGATTTGCATTTGCAAACCTGGCTGGTAGAAAAAATTTGGCCGCTTGAAGCAAAATACACAGCTGAACATGCAAAATGGGGCGCCAAGCTTTCTATCCTTGAAATGATCCGTACAGGTACAACGACTTTTGTTGATATGTATGACAATATGGATGAAATCGCAAAGGCGGTTGATGAAGCAGGAATACGTGGAGTACTGTGCCGCGGTGTGATTGGCTTTGGTTCGGATGAGCTTCGACAAAGCAAGCTTAAGGAAGCGGCGGACTTTGCGAAAAGCTGGAATAATGGCGCAGGTGGCCGTATTACGACTATGCTGTCACCGCATTCTCCTTATACTTGTTCACCAGAGTATATCACACAAATCATTGATAAATCAGTCGAACTGAACGTACCACTGCATACGCATATGTCTGAAACGAAATTTGAAGTAGAGAAGAATATCGAGGACTTTGGTGCAACACCAGTCGTACACCTGAACAACCTTGGTTTTCTTGACCGGCCATCATTGGTGGCACATGCTGTCCATGTGACCGACGAGGATATTGAAATCCTTGCCGAAAAAGATGTGAAAGTATCTCATAATGTGATCAGTAATCTCAAATTGGGCAGCGGAATTGCCCCGATTGGCAAAATGCTCGAAAAGGGAGTTACAGTTAGCCTTGGTACAGATAGCGTCGCTTCAAACAATAATCTGGATTTATTTGAAGAACTGAAAGCTTCGGCGACAATCCATAAAGGAGCAGCAAGGGATGCAACTGTAATAACTGCCCAGCAAGCCTTAAGAATGGCGACCATCCAGGGAGCAGAATCTCTTTGGCTTGAGAAAGAGATTGGATCGCTGGAAGTTGGCAAAGATGCAGATTTTATTGTCGTGAACGCCAATCAGTCATTCTTTTATCCTAAGCATAATCCAGTATCCCATCTTGTTTATTCCGGATCTGGACGGGATGTCAAGGATGTCTATGTCCAGGGAAAACAAATACTAGATAATGGGCAGTTCAAAACGATTGATGAAGAAAAAGTACTTTATGAAGCTAACAGAATGTCGAAACTCCTTTCGTAATTTTTTACATAGAGAGTTATAAAAAAAGACTAGAAGGCGCATCCTTGGAAAACAAATTTTCAATAAGAACATCGGAGGTTAGATTTATGAGCAGAATTGGTATTATAGGAGCAATGGATGAAGAAATTCAGCATATCCTCGACGCAATGAAAGACTATGAAGAAAAAAGGAAAGCAGGCATCACCTTTTATGTCGGCACTTTCAACGGATATGACGTTGTGCTTTGTAAGTCAGGGGTCGGGAAAGTTAACGCAAGCGTATGTACACAAATTTTGATTGATGAATTCGCTGCGTCCAATATTGTGTTTACGGGTGTTGCCGGTGCTGTTAATCCGGATCTGAAAATAGGTGATATCGTCGTTTCGACTGATTGTGTACAGCACGATATGGACGTACGTGCATTAGGCTTCAAGCTAGGGGAAATCCCTTATACAGAAGTATCTGTATTTAAAGCGGATGAGCGACTGGTGGATTTGGCGATCACGGCGAGCAAAGAAATTGTAGAGGATAAGAAAATCGTCAGCGGTCGTATCTTATCTGGTGACCAATTCATCGCCGACCGCGAGAAGGTAAAATTCCTGCAAGATGAGCTTAACGGTTATTGTACAGAAATGGAAGGGGCAGCCGTTGGACAGGTATGCAGCATGAACAGTATTCCATTCGTGATCATTAGGTCAATGTCGGACCAGGCAGATGGCTCCGCAGACGTGAACTTCCTGGAATTCACGAAACTCGCCTCCAAGAACTCTTTTGAAATCGTCAATGAGATGGTCAAGAACTGGAACCTGAATTAATTAACTTTAAATGGCTTTCAAGCTTACGATAGGATTTCGTTTTATAAACCATAGAATAATTTTAGCGTGAAATCACTTCTTTGGGGATTCACGCTTTTTTTATGTTCTAAGCAGATGCCAGTTCGGATAAGTGAGGGGTGGAGGTTGATGCAAATGCCTGAAGCGGGCCATGTTCGGACAAAACAGCAGTGGAAGCATAGGCAAATGTCCGAAGTAGGGCATGTTCAGACAAAACAGAGGTGGAAGCATAGGAAAATGTCCGAAGTAGGGCCATGTTCAGCCAATACAGCGGTGGAAGCATAGGGAAATGTCCGAAGTAAGGGCTGGTTCAGCCAAAACAGAGGTGAAAACCGCGGCAAATGTCTGGAGTAGGGGCAGGTTCAGCCAAAACAGAGGTGAAAACCGCGGCAAATGTCTGAAGTAGCACCAGGTTCGGCCAAAACAGAGGAGGAAGCCGTCGCAAATGTCCGAAGTAGCACCATGTTCGGACAAAACAGCAGTGGAAGCATAGCAAAATGTCCGAAGTAGGGCCATGTTCAGACAAAACAAAGGTGAAAGCCGCGGCAAATGTCTGAAGTAGCACCATGTTCGGACAAAACAGCAGTGGAAGGGTAGGAAAATGTCTGAAGTAGCACCATGTTCGGCCAAAACAGCAGTGGAAGCATAGGAAAATGTCCGAAGTAGGGCCATGTTCGGACAAAACAGAAGTGAAAGCCGCGGCAAATGTCCGAAGTAGCACCAGGTTCAGCCAAAACAGAGGAGGAAGCCGTGGCAAATGTCCGAAGTAGCACCATGTTCGGCCAAAACAGAGGTGAAAGCCGCGGCAAATGTCCGAAGTAGCACCAGGTTCAGCCAAAACAGAGGTGAAAACCTCGGCAAATGCCTGAAGGTCTTTTCAATAATAGGCACTTATTTTCCAGTATTTACTTACCGAAAAAGTGTTTAAAAAATGTTAAAGTAGGGTTGTGGTTAAGTCTGAAAGTGAAGGTGATAGATTTGGACGCTAAACAACTCTATGATAAAATGGTTGATTTTAAACAATATGGAACTGTACTTCTTGCTGTAGGAGTATTTTTTTACCTCGGTACGATCATTCCGTCTGAAACGAAAGTGATGACAGATATATATATTTCAACAGGTGCATCTGTTGGTTTCCTTGCTGGATCTGTATCATTCTTTTCAATTGCTAAGAAATTCCGTAGCCAGCTGATTGAAACTGAAGAAGGCCAGGAATTATTGATGAAGAAATAAACGTCCGTGCAGGGCGTTTTTTTTGTTGGATTTTGACGAATGCTTTTTGGAAAAAACGGCCAATAAAAGGTTTACAAAACAAAGGGAAGTGGATATACTTACCAATGTGGTTAAATAATTCAAAAGGAGGTCGAGTGAAATGATCATGATTGGATACTGGAATAACGCACAAACTTCATATTGTAATACGCATTCGACCGGATCGGACTGGATTATTTAAGCTGTTTTTTTACTAATACATCCATGGCCGCAGGGAGAATCGTGCCCCTGTGGCTTTTTTGTGCCCATTTTGCCGCAGGGGAGGAATCTTTGCGGCTTTTTGGGGTGGAATTAAAAAGGAGGTGAACCGATAATGACCTTAAATATCTTGTTTTTTACAATTACAATCAACAAACGCCAAATGTCTTTAGAAGAAATTCGCCATAACGAAATGGTAGAAAAAATGATTGAAGATAACAAAACCCGTCAAACAATGATGCGCCTGTTTTAATTCATTTGAATAATAAACTTTAGAAAGGTGGAAAGAAAATGATTTATTTAATTCAAAGAAGACTGGCTAGCTTATGGGTGGAGAAGGACACCACCTAACGACGGAGTCGGGAGGTAATTTGTATGTCACTGCATGTATTGCTATTAACCCTCATTTTCAAGAAAAAGAAATCCCATCGTTAACAAAATGTTCACATTAACTTCCTTTTAGCACCATCATTATATGATAAATTTGGTGTAAACACGGGTGAATACTAAAGGGGTGATGGGCATGTTCTTGATTGTCATGGGATTGGTGATCTGTGGCGCTGTCGGTTTGGTAGTTGCTGCAGAAGTGAGTGTGGAATAGAGTGTTAAAGAGGTATCAATCCTTGTGGTTGATGCCTTTTTTGTTTTCCTGAAACGCATATTTGAAAAAACGAAAACCCGGAGCAAATGCCCGGGTTTTTGTCATTGGATAAGAAAGTATAAATTTATCCACTTAGATTAGTGTCTAGCTCCAGCGCCTAGCCCCTCGAGTCGCTTGTCTAGCTGCGGCTCCTAGCCCCTCGAGTCGCTTCGGTCCTGCCAATGAAGTCAAAGAACGACTTCACTGTCAGGCCCTCCAGCGCTTGTCGGGGCTGAACAAGGCGCTTGCGCTTTTCTTATTGACCTTTATTCTTTTTCTTTTCTTTTTCGGCACGATAAAACTCATGGAACATTTTCATTAATGCCCTCTTCTCGATCCTGGATACATAACTTCTCGAGATGCCAAGTTCTTTGGCAATTTCCCGCTGCGTTTTTTCCTTCTTTAAATCAAGGCCAAAGCGGCCAACAATGACCTCTTTTTCACGCTCATCGAGGACATCGATATATTCTTTTACTTTTTCAAGCTCCATATTGAGCTGGATGGTATCAATAACATCTTCTGATTCAGACTTCAGGACATCGATCAGCGAAATTTCATTTCCTTCTTTGTCCTGGCCGATAGGGTCATGCAATGAAACATCCTTTTTAGTTTTTTTCAATGCGCGCAAATGCATAAGAATCTCGTTCTCAATGCAGCGAGCAGCATAAGTTGCCAGTTTGGTTCCTTTGCCTTCCGAATAGCTTTCGATTGCCTTGATCAGGCCAATTGTTCCGATAGAAATCAAATCCTCCGAATCCTCGCCGGTGTTTTCAAACTTTTTCACGATATGTGCGACAAGTCTCAGATTGTGCTCAATCAGCATATTTCTTGCGTGTGGGTCGCCATTTGCCATCAACCTTAAGTACTTTCGCTCATCAGCTGCAGATAACGGTTGAGGAAATGCATTGTTTTTAACATACGAAACAAGAAGGATCACTTCTTTAACTAAGTAGCCGAGTGCTGTTAGTATGCCCGACATGTTTCCACCCCCGCTTTTTTAGGCTTTCGCCTATAATAAATTCCTATGTCTTAAAGAGGTGGATTGTGTCTGTCCAATTAAATATTTTGTTTTGGAAATTTAATCCAGAATAATATTTCAAGAATCAATAGTTAATTCTGTGAACACCTTGTTTTGTCACTTTTTAGACTAAGAACGTTCACATAAAAGAAACAGACATAGACATAGGGGTATAGGTATAATTCAAGTGTAAGGTAAATCATTCGAATTTATTAGGAGGAAATAAATTATGGAACAGCAAGCACCATCTTTAGCGGTCATTTTATTATCGGAAGATCTTGAAAAGCTTCATGCAGGAGCACTTGTAGGTTCGGTTGCATCAATGTCAGGCATGACTGTGAATGTATTCGTCACAATGAACGCATTGAAGTCTTTCCGGAAAGACAGCTTTGAAACTACTGATTTCATCACTGGAACCATTGGCAAGGAAATGCTGGCTAAGAAGATCCCATTGTTCGATTCACTTTTACAGGAAGGTAAAGATATGGGAGAGCTTAATATTTACGGATGCGCACTGGCGATGGACATCATGGATTGGCAAGAAGAAGACATGATTGATGTATTTGATGGAGTAATCGGGGTTACAAAATTCCTTGGTATGACTCAAGGTGCAACAGTTATTACAATGTAAGCTGCAGAAGCAGGAAAAAGTGATATGGCGTGCAGGCCTTTCAACCCTTTCCCCTTCATGCAAAAATAAAAAATCTTTTCTAATTTTAACACAAAACTTAACTATATAGGAGGAAAAAATCATGAGTGAAGTACAAGTAACTAAATCAATCGATGCAAGAGGAGCATATTGCCCAGGACCACTAATGGAATTGGTAAAAGGAATCAAGACAGCGCAAGTTGGCGATGTTGTAGAAGTCCTTTCTACTGATAAAGGTTCAGCAGTCGATATTCCTGAATGGGTTAACAAAATGGGCCACGAAATTGCCTACCTCGAAAATGAAGGCGATGAATTCAAGATCGCGGTTAAAAAGGCAAAGTAAGGGATTGCTGTTTAAGCAGCCTTCATCAAAGAATCCAATAAAGAGGTGTGGACCAAATGACAAAGAAAATCGTCGTTCTTGGAGCCGGCAGCGCGGGTACTATGGTCGCAAACAAGCTTGCCCGCCAGCTTGGGGAAGAAATTAAGAAGCGTGAAGTCGAAATCACTTTGATTTCAAATACAGAAAAGCATATCTACCAGCCTGGATACTTATTCATTGCCTTCAATGAGAAGCCATCTGAGCATTTCATCAGAAAGCAGGAAACACTCGTTCATAGACATGTAAACCTGGTTTATGATGATGTTGAGAAAATTGATGTTGAGAAGAAATCAGTCAAAGGGAAAAAACAGTACCAGTATGACTATCTTGTGATCGCAACTGGTTCACATCCTGACTTCGACAGTGTACCTGGCTTAAGAGAAGGAGCGCATAACTTCTATACGCTTGAAGGTGCAGAACGCCTGCGCACTGATCTTGCTGCAATGGAAAAGGGTAGAATCCTGATTACAATTGATGTTCCACATAAATGTCCGGCTGCTCCACTTGAGCTTGCATTGATGCTTGATGATTATTACCGCAAGAATGGCAGACGCAAGGAGATCGAAATCAAATATTCTTATCCTATCGGCCGTATCCATTCTTTGGTTCCAGTAGCAGAATGGGCTCTTCCACAGTTTGAAAAGCGTGATATCAAATACGAAACATTCTTTAACCTAGAAGAAGTGGATCCAAAGCGCAAAGTCGCTATCACAATGGATGGTTCGGAACACGAATATGACATGCTGATTACGATTCCAGCCCATACCGGAGCTAAAGCAGTAATGGATTCTGGTATTGGAGATGAGTCTGGCTTCATTCCGACAAACCGTACAACATTGAAGATGATTAGTCAGGATGATGTGTACGTAATTGGTGACGCTACGAACCTTCCAATCAGCAAAGCTGGTTCAACAGCTCACTACCAATCTGAATCACTTGTTGCGAATATTATCAGCAGATTGACTGGCCGCCCGGAAACAGCTGTATACAATGGCAAGGTTGCGTGCTTCCTTGAGAACAGCCTTGAAGATGCCAGCATGATTACATTCGATTACAACAATCCTCCGCAGCCTGCAGAAACTTCTGACCTGCTGCACTGGTTCAAAGCTGTATACAATGAGCTTTACTGGTTAAATGCCAAAGGGATTTTATAGAAGGGGTGGTTGAGATGGCTACAGAAACACCTCAAGCTCAACAAAAAGAACAACATAAACTCGTCAGCTTCACCGATGCAGCCATGAACGCGGTAACCGGGGAAATGGTCTCAACGATCGCCGAAACAGGTGTCAAAATGGTTGAGATGGCTGATGACATCCTTCAGCCAGAAACACTTTCTTTACTGAAGACTTTGCCTGAAGTGGCTGAGAACCTCGAGAGAACATTAATGGAAGTTAAACGGATGGAAGAAACGGGTGTTCTTAAATCACTCATGCAGCTCGCCGATATGGCTGCAGCCATGAAGGGTGCCATGACAGGACCTATGGTTACTGACATGGCTGAAAAGGCCATTAAAGGTGTTGAACTTGCAGACTCCTTCGTTCAGCTTGGTGCCATTGATCTGGTAGACGGTATGCTTACTGCGTTCCATAATGCTCAAGAGGAAACAAAGGATAAAGAACCGTTATCATCCATGCAGCTGATGAAGGCTGTCACACAGAAAGAAACAAGAGAAGGCATGACATTATTGATCTCCTTCCTGCAAAACCTGCCGAAACAACTGAATAAATAAAAGGAGAGGGGAATTCCCTCTCCTTTTCTTCATTATCTTGGAAATTATAAAATAATTTCAATGTGGATACTTATATAGGTTTTTCTTAATCCAGCTCCAGCGCCTAGCCCCTCGAGTCGCTTCGGTCCGCCCAATGAAGTCAAAGAACGACTTCACTGGTCGGCCCTCCAGCGCTTGTCAGGGCTGAACGAGGCGCTTGCGCTTTTTCTTCATTATTTATAAAGAATATCATTCTTCATGCCTGTCAGTTTCTCCAGTACTTGATTGATGTCTTCTTCCGATACATTGAATTCCCTTAGGCTAGCAGCAAGGTGATTGGCGATGGCGCCAAAGTGCTCATCATTCAGGTTCATGCCTTTATGCGCGAGCTCCATGCTTCTTCCGGAATATTGGTTTGGTCCGCCCAATGCCCAGCTGATAAACAATGATTGGTGCCTGCGCTGTTTTTCCATGTCCGTTTCCTCGAAAAACTTATTGACTGTTTCATCTGCTAGTACCTTTTCGTAAAAAACATCGACTACTTTTGAAATGGCATCTTGTCCACCCAGACGATCGTATAAAGTTTCCATTCTATAATCCTCCTATTTAAGTTAACGTCACTATTATTTCTCTATATCCAAAGGATTATGAATGAAACCTTATAGAGCAAAATACGAATTTATTCAATCCATTTATAGCCCACTCCCCAAACAGTAGATAAATAATCGTCCACCGCAAAACCAGATTTCCGAAGTTTATCCCTTAGGTTCCTTACATGCGAATCGATCGTACGGTCTTCTGTTTCGACACCATATCCCCATATGGTTGAGATTAAGTGTTCCCTTGTGAAAACCTTATTAATGTTTTGCAAAAATAGGCTAAGCAAGGCAAATTCCTTGGGCGTAAGAGGAATCGAAATGCCATTATACTGTACTTCATAGGAGTCTGTGTTAAGTTTCAAGCCATTGAAATTGAGAAGGGTGCTTTTGACAGAGTGTCTCCTAAGTACTGCTTCTATTCTTGCAATTAATTCACCTTCATCAAAAGGCTTGGTTATATAGTCATCAGCTCCTATTTTCAAGCCTCTGACAACGTCTGGCTTCTCACTCCTGGCAGTAAGCATGATGACGGGAATATCCCAATGCCTGCGAATTTCAATGCATGTCTCCCAGCCATCCATCTCGGGCATCATGACATCAAGCAACACGAGATCAGCATGGTTATCCTCCAGAAAGCTGATGGCCTCATTGCCGGAAGTTCTTTTAATGCATTTATATCCTGCTGGTGTTAAATACAGCGCAAGCAAATCAAGCATACGCGTTTCATCATCTACTAACAAAATCGTGGACATATAAAAACCCCTTGAAAGATATTCTTGAGTTTATCTTACACGAAAAGTTTGAAAAAACCGTGCACTAATGATGAATTTCACATATCATTTGGGCTCTGTTTAAGCTCAATGATTTTTTTAAAGGTTCGCTAAAAGCCCAAACCAAAATGGACAGAATCCCATAAAGTAATAATAGGATACGGAAAAGGAGTGTGAAAGTATGCCTTACGGTTACTATCCACCATACGGTGCACCCTATGGAGGGTATCCGGGATATTACGGAGGAAGTGGTGCATGGTTTGCACTGTTTATCATCCTGCTGGTCATCGTCCTGATATTTGGCGGTTGGTGGTATTTCTACGGATAGAAGGTAAAAAGGTTTATCCTGAAAACAGGGATAAACCTTTTTCCAGTCCTGAAATTTTTCTCCCAGCCTTAGATTCAGTTACATCCGTTCAGAAAATTATTTGAAAAAATAGAAATTTTAGAAAAATAACATTATAATAATATAATAGAAAAAAAGGGGGAACCAATCAATGTCCAATACATATTCAGAAGTCTGGGACTTAGACGTGTTTTTTGAAGGAGGAAGTGATTCACCCGAATTTGCTGCGCACCTAAAGGCTGCAGGTGAGGAAATCACACAATTCAAGAAGGAACTTGAGGGCTGGCAGCCAGCTGACCAGGCAAGTGAAGCTGGCAGACTGGCGAGTCTTGTTGAAATGTTTGATGGAGCAGCCAGGAAGGTAAGGCAGGCAGGGGCTTTTGTAAGCTGTTTGCATGCTCAGAATACTGGTGATAAAAAAGCCGGACAATTAAAATCGGCCGTTACAGAACTTAGTGCATCATTGCAAACAGCGCTGACGATCTTTGACCAGAAGCTATCCAGCTTTTCGGAAAATGTGTGGGAGGAGCTTGTCAAGGAAGGACTGTTGCATGAGCTGCGTTTTGTACTGACAGAGCGCCGCGAACGGGCTGCGGAAAAGCTTTCCGAAAAAGAGGAATCAGCAATCAATGCCTTGAGTGTAGATGGCTATCATGGCTGGGGCCAAATGTATGACCTTCTTGTTGGCAACACGAAAATCAATTATAAAGAGGAAAGTTTATCTGTCGGCCAGGCAGCCAATAAACTCTCCGATGCTGATCGCTCTGTACGTAAAGAAATATTTGCTCAATGGGAAAAAGCCTGGGGAGAAAATGAGGATGCCTTCGCAAAGACTCTTAACCACCTTGCAGGTTTTCGATTGAATGTCTATAAGCTCCGCGGCTGGGAAGATGTATTGAAAGAGCCGCTTGATATTAATAGGATGAAAAAAGAAACTCTTGATGCCATGTGGGAAGTCATTTCCGATAATAAGGAGCCATTTGTTCAGTTCCTGAATCGTAAAGCGAAGCTGCTTGGGGTTAATAAGCTGAGCTGGTATGATTTGGATGCGCCAATTGGCAGTGCGGAATCTAAAATGTCCTATCAGGAAGGGGCAGATTTCATCGTCGATAATTTCGAGCAATTTGGCAAGGAAATGGCCGACTTTGCGAAACTGGCATTTGAAAATAAGTGGATTGAAGCGGAAGATCGTCCTGGAAAAGCGCCTGGAGGATTCCATACTTTCTTTCCGGAGAGCAGCCAATCCCGAATATTCATGACCTACTCAGGCACACCATCCAATGTCTCCACACTGGCTCACGAGCTTGGACATGGATTCCACACATATGCGATGAGAGATTTACACTTGCTGAACCGTAATTATGCAATGAACGTTGCCGAAACAGCATCTACCTTCGCTGAAATGATCGTTTCTGATGCTTCTGTAAAAAATGCGAAATCGAAAGAAGAGAAGCTCAGTCTGTTAGAGGATAAAATTCAGCGGTCGGTCGCACTATTGATGAATATTCATTCCAGGTTCCTGTTTGAGACGAAATTCTATGAAGAGCGCAAGCAGGGAGTTGTCAACGCTGAAAGACTGGGTGAATTGATGGAAAACGCGCAAACCGAAGCCTACGGAGGAGCTCTAGAGGAGTATCATCCGTTATTCTGGGCTTCAAAGCTGCACTTCTTTATTACTGGAGTGCCGTTTTATAACTTCCCGTATACATTCGGTTACTTATTCTCCCTTGGCATTTATGCAATGGCCCAGGAAGAAGGCAAGGGATATGAAGAAAAATATATCGCTTTGTTGAAGGACTCCGCTTCCATGACAGTCGAGGAGCTGGCACAAAAGCACCTGAACGTCGACCTCACGAAAAAGGATTTCTGGGAAAAAGCAGTCCGTATGTGTGTGGAGGATGTCGAAGAGTTCATGGCATTGACAGAGTAGTTACTGCTGCTTATAAAGGTAGAGAAAGCTGACGAACAGGATTCCTTTGCCGTTGAACGATTAAGGGCCAAAGGCAAGCCTTGCGGAACAAATATACATGAGAAAACCCAGCCATTCAGGCTGGGTTTTTATACTTTTTTCAGTTTGAATGGACTGACCATCAGCAGACTAAGGGTGATCATAATGAACAGGAATGTCTGAGGCGGAACATGGGGAATGGCCAGGAAGCTTAGTGTTGCCAGCACTCCTGCTGCTGTGATCGGCAACCCTGTGAAATATCCGTTATTCTCGGTGATATTGAATCGTGCAAGGCGGAAGGCGCCGCAGCCTATATAAAAAACGATGAAAAAGGCTCCTGGAGCACCGAAATCGGATAAAATTCCCTGATAGATTAATAATGCAGGTGCAACTCCAAATGATATAATATCACTCATGGAATCCAGCTGCTTTCCAAGTTCTGATTCAATATTAAGTTTTCTGGCTACCATGCCGTCAAATCGGTCTGCAAGGGCGGCAATGAAAATCAATAAGAGGCTTAAGTTCAGATTACCGTGAATGGCCACGATAATCGCAAATCCACCTAAAGAAAGATTCGCCAATGTCAGAAGATTGGCTGTCTGGGATTTTACTTTCTTGACTGTTGAGTCGAGTACATCATGCAGAAACATATATTTTCACTCCTTATAATCGGAAAAGGGAACTAGCACATTGGGTTATTATATAATAATATATAATTCTAAGCTGATTATGCTATTTCGTAAAGATTTCTTTTAATAGTTTTCGAAATTTCAGATTAATTCTCACAAAACAAAGCTTAACCTGTGCAAACACTTAAATAATAATCGGAGGTAAGACTATTGTTCCAATCTATATATCGCTTGCTAATAGAATTGACAAATGGGAAGTGGACTTCGGCCATTTTGCATAAATTCGCAAAATCCAAAAGCAGTAAAAGGATTATTCCTTCGTTTGCTAAAACGTATAACATCAACCAGGGGGAAATGGAAAAGCCAATTGGGGAATATGAAAGTCTCCATCAATTTTTCATCAGGAACCTTAAAGAAGGCGCAAGGAGAATAGATGAGGATCCTCTGTCAATTGTTAGTCCAGTAGATTCAGTAATCGAAGAGATTGGACAAATCGAGGCTGATAAAACGATCCTGGTAAAGGGAAAGGTTTATTCTATTTCTGAGATGCTCGGAAGTGACGAAGCAATGGCCAGGTACGAGCAGGGTACTTATATGATCTTTTACTTGAGCCCAAGCCATTACCATCAAATTCACAGCCCGGTAACTGGAGAGGTAACCAATCAATGGACCTTGGGATTGAAGTCATACCCTGTAAATAAAATGGGGTTGAAGTATGGTAACTACCCGTTGTCTAAGAACTACCGAAAGATTACTGAAATCAGGCATAATGCTGGTATGGCAGCTGTCATTAAAGTAGGAGCCATGTTTGTCAATTCGATTGAAACAACACATGATGGAACGAAGCTGGAAAAAGGTGATCAAATGGCATACTTCACCTTCGGCTCGACTATAGTCTTGCTGTTCGAAAAAGACACTATTAACCTGCTGCCGCAAATTACTCCTCCATACCATATTAAGTATGGTGAGAAAATCGGCACATTAAATGGACAAGGCTGAAAAGCGGGGGGCACAGGCTGAATCTGTGCCTTTATCCTTTTCTATTACGTTTAGCTCAAAAAAAAAGCCCTTTTAGGGGCTGTCAGGATGAGGCTTTAATTCGGTTAGATAATGAACGCCGGTGGATTTCCGTTTCAATCAAACGAATAAACTCATAGCTTAAATTCAATTCTCTTGCTTTAAAATAAGACTCGATCAACAGCTCGTCCGACAGTTTACGCATTCCAGTCATTCACCCCCAAAAGGATCTTCTAAAACAGATGTTAATTGCATATAATTGTAAGTTATTTCGTTCTACCCTTACTCTAGCAGAATGAAACTCGGAGAACAACTGTTCTAATTATCCACAGTTGGCAGTGGATAACCTGTGATTAATTTGTTTATAAATGGGAAATTATTAATAAAATCAATGTGTGTTATGTGAATAAGGTTATCCACAGGATTGGAAATCGTTGGATTTTGTCGAAAAGTTTTTTGGAATATTTTAAAAAAAGTTGAAGCTAAGCGAATAAATGGTGTTTTTGTCGACCTTCATCGGGTATTTTTCTTTATTTCCTATCCATTTAAATGTTTGTTTTGAATACGAGGATAAAATTGGGTATGATGTTAACGGTATGATAGGAATTTAATTAATGAGGTGTAATGAAATTGCTAAAGCATTTTTTGCCGGATCAGCATGTGAAAAGTATATTTGAAATCACGCCCGAAAGCCTAAAAGACAAAGGCGTGAAGGGCATCATAACAGATCTTGATAACACACTCGTTGAGTGGGATCGGCCGCTTGCGACCCCAAAGCTCATCGAGTGGTTTGAAAATATGAGGAAACATGAAATACTCGTAACAATTGTTTCAAATAATAATGAGAAAAGAGTCAGGTCATTTTCCGATCCACTAAAAATACCATTCATATTTCAGGCGAGAAAACCGATGACTCGTGCATTTAATAAAGCATTAATGCAAATGGGATTGCGAAAAGAAGAAACGGTCGTGATTGGTGACCAGCTTTTAACCGATGTACTCGGCGGCAACAGAAGCGGCTTCCATACGATTCTCGTTGTTCCGGTTGCGCAGACGGATGGGTTTGTGACTAGGTTCAACAGGAAAGTAGAAAGAAGAATTTTAAATTGGTTCAGGAAAAAAGGAAAGCTGAATTGGGAGGACTAAGATTTGAGTGAGCAATTTAACTGTACAGGCTGTGGTGTCAAAATCCAGACGGAAAATCCAGAGGAATTAGGGTATGCGCCGGCCTCTTCATTAGAAAAAGAGGTTGTGGTATGCCAGAGATGCTTCCGCTTGAAAAATTATAATGAGATCCAGGATGTTAGCCTGACGGATGACGACTTTTTAAAAATATTGAATGAACTTAGCAGCAAGGATGCCCTGATTGTCAAGATTGTTGATATTTTTGACTTCAATGGGAGCTGGCTGCCAGGGATCCAGCGTTTCGCAGGGAAAAATCCAGTATTATTGATCGGCAATAAAGCGGATCTTGTTCCTAAATCGGTCAAGCAGCGAAAGTTGATTGACTGGATGAAGAAGGAATCCAGGGAATTGGGACTTAATCCGATTGATGTATCCCTCGTCAGTGCTGCAAAAGGATATAATATCAGGGAAGCTGCTGCGGCAATAGATGAATATCGCAATGGCAAGGATGTTTATATTGTAGGCTGTACAAATGTAGGGAAATCTACTTTTATCAATAGAATTATTAAGGAAGTGACAGGGGAAGGCGATGTGATCACCACTTCTCACTTTCCGGGAACTACACTTGATATGATAGAAATACCGCTTGAGGACGGAAAAGCGATTGTTGATACACCAGGTATCATCAACCATCATCAGATGGCGCACTACGTGGATAAGCGTGATTTAAAGTTCATCACACCTAAAAAAGAAATCAAGCCGAAGGTGTACCAATTGAATGAAGAGCAGACGCTGTTTTTCGGCGGTCTGGCACGTTTCGATTATATATCAGGCGGGAGAAGGTCCTTTTCATGCTATGTGCCGAATGAAATCAACATTCATCGAACAAAGCTTGAAAAGGCGGATGAGCTGTATAAGAATCATGCTGGTGAGCTTCTGACACCGCCGCGGCGTGAGCAGATGGATGAATTCCCCGAACTTGTCCGACATGAGTTCACAATTAAGGAAGCCAAAACCGATGTTGTATTTTCAGGACTTGGTTGGATAACGGTCAATGATGCGGGCGCAAAAATCGCGGCGCATGTTCCTAAAGGTGTTCATGTAATGCTGAGAAGGTCACTTATTTAGGAGCGTTGTTTAGCAGGACCAAATCAAAAAGAAAGGGCGGGAGATGTAATGAAAAAGTTGTTCGGTGTCATCGGAGATCCTATCTCTCATTCGATGTCTCCTGCCATGCATAATGATTTATTTGATCTTTATGGAATAGATGCGGTTTATTTGCCTTTCCATGTGAGCAAGGGGAATCTAGAGACGGCTGTGAAAGGCTTGAAAGCGCTGGGCGTGAGTGGATTCAATGTAACAATTCCACATAAAACAGATATCATCTCTCTCCTGGATAAAGTTGATCCTTTGGCAAGAGCGATAGGAGCGGTCAACACAGTCAAAAACGAAAATGGCCTTCTTGTAGGCTATAATACTGATGGTCCTGGCTTTGTTAAAGGGCTTGAATATATCGCTGCTGATCTTGGTTCAAGATCAGCTTTGATTATTGGTGCAGGTGGTGCTTCAAGAGCCATTTACTTTTCAATGGCCCAGGCTGGGATTGAGCGAATTGACCTGTATAATCGCACTCTTGATAAGGCTGAAGAGCTTGTCAACTCTTGCCCTTTCAAAGTGGAATCAAATGTTATTGGCCGAGAAGCGGCTGAAAAGTCACTTGCTGAATATCAGCTAATCATACAGACAACTTCTATTGGTATGGTGCCTGATACAGAAAATTTGCCGCTGTCTCCTGAAAACATAGCCCAAAATACGATAGTTAGTGATATAATTTATAATCCATTGCAAACAAAGTTTTTAAAAGAAGCTTCCAGAAGGGGAGCTGCTGTCCAGAATGGTGTAGGAATGTTTGTGTTCCAGGGAGCGCTTGCTTTTGAGATATGGACAGGGATTTTTCCTGACGTTGATAGAATGGAAATGAATGTTTTAAGAAATTTAGGAGGTTAACATATGTTAACAGGTAAGCAGAAACGTTTTTTAAGATCGAAAGCCCATCATCTTACTCCGATTTTTCAAGTTGGAAAAGGTGGGGTAAATGAAAATATGATCAAGCAAATCGCAGATGTGCTGGAAGCGAGAGAGTTGATTAAGGTCAGCATCCTGCAGAACTGTGATGAGGATAGGGATACTGTGGCTGAACAGCTGTCTCGTGGTGCTAAAGCGGAGCTTGTCCAGGTAATTGGTAATACCATTGTTTTATATAAAGAGTCCCGTGAAAATAAGCAAATCGTTCTTCCAAGATAAATACTGGGAGGTGCCTGTTTGAAAAAAGTCGGCATTTTAGGCGGAACTTTCAACCCGCCGCATACCGGACATTTAGTAATTGCGAATGAAGTGTTACATGCTTATGGACTTGATGAGGTTTGGTTCATGCCAAATCAGGTGCCGCCGCACAAAACTGTAGATGAGCCCATCAGCCATTCAGACAGACTGGCTATGCTCGAGCTTGCGATCGCAGGTAACGAGCAATTCAGGATTGAAAAGGCAGAACTTGAGAGAAGCGGCCGATCTTACACGTATGAAACGATGAAAATATTAAAAGATATGTATAAAGAAACCGACTTCCACTTTATCATTGGTAGTGATATGGTTGAATATCTGCCCAAATGGCATAAAATAGATGAATTATTGAAAATGGTCAAGTTTGTGGGTGTCAGCAGACCATCATACAATACTGAAACACCATATGATATTCTTTATGCTGAGACACCGCAAATGGATATCTCTTCAAGTATGATTAGAGAAAGAGTGATGGACGGCCGAAGCATACGTTATCTGCTGCCCGATCCGGTTAGGGTTTATATAGAGGAGCATGGTTTATATGGAACGTGAACAAGCACTTCAGATTGTGAAGCCACAACTAACTGAACACCGCTATCAGCATACTCTTGGCGTGATGGAGACAGCCTTCAAGCTGGCCGGGAAATATGGAGCAGATCTTAAAAAAGCGGAACTGGCTGCTATTTTTCATGATTATGCTAAATTCCGCCCGAAGAATGAAATGAGACAAATCATTGAGGAACAAAAAATGCCTGCAATCTTGCTTGAGTTTAACAGTGAACTCTGGCATGCGCCAGTCGGGGCGTTCCTCGCAGAAAAGGAAGCCGGAATCGAGGACAAGGAAATTCTTGATGCCATCCGTTACCATACTTCAGGAAGGATTGGCATGACGCTTCTTGATAAAGTCATCTATCTGGCTGATTATATTGAGCCAGGCCGCCATTTTCCAGGAGTGGATGAAGTAAGGGAACTGGCAGAGAATGATTTGGACAGAGCATTGATTCAATCCATGAAAAATACAATTCAATTTTTAATGAAGAAAAACCAGCCGGTCTTTCCAGATACATTTAATGCATACAACAGCATCGTACAAAATTCAGGAGGTTGATTTAATGAGTGAGCGCGAATTATTAATAACAGCGGTAAAAGCAGCAGACGATAAAAGAGCAGAAGATATTATGGTACTGAATATGAAAGGCATCTCATTGATTGCCGATTACTTTGTCATCTGCCACGGGAATTCTGATAAGCAGGTACAGGCTATTGCCCGTGAAATCAGGGAAAAAGCAGAAGAGCAGGGATATAATCTTAAGAGAATGGAAGGTTTTGACGAAGCAAGGTGGGTGCTGATCGATATCGGTGATGTTGTTGTCCATGTCTTCCACAAAGAAGAGCGAAGCTACTATAACCTTGAGCGCCTATGGGGAGATGCTCCGATCGAAAACGTGCAGAGTGAGCTTAATTAATGTCTTACGAAAGGTTCGCTTATTTGTATGATGAGCTCATGCAGGATGTTCCCTATGATGAATGGGTTTCGATTGTAGAGGCATACAAAGAGAAATATCAAGTGAACGGAATGAAGCTCCTCGATCTCGCATGCGGAACCGGGGAGCTATCTGTAAGATTTGCGCAAAAAGGCTTTGATGTGACCGGCGCGGATTTATCAAGTGATATGCTCTCAGTAGCCCAGTCGAAAGCTCAGGCGCTATCGTTGCCAATACAATTTTTTCAGCAGGACATGACAGAGCTTGATGATTTAGGTGAATTTGATATCATTGGCATCTTTTGTGATTCGCTGAATTATTTAGAGGATGAACAGGCAGTCCGCCAGACATTCCAAGGGGTGTCCCGCCTTTTGAAAAAAGGGGGCTTATTCCTGTTTGATGTCCATTCTGTCTATAAAATGGAACAGATTTTCGCAGACGCGACATTTACCTGGGATGATGAAGACATCACATATATTTGGAATAGCTTCAAGGGAGAAGGCGCTCACAGTGTTGAACATGAGCTCACCTTTTTCGTCCTGGATGAAGAAACCGGAAAGTATGACCGAGTCGATGAATTGCATTACCAGCGTACATATCCCAAGGATTCCTATGTGAAATGGTTAGAGCAAGCCGGCTTTGAGAGTATTGAGATTACCGGGGACTATTCACTTAAAGCCCCCGAGCAAACAGCAGAACGGTTGTTTTTTGCTATGAAAAAGCTGTGAATAGGAAAAAGCCACACTCAAAAGTTCGATTGAATTCAATTCAGTAAAAACAATAGAAGTGCATAGTAATATAAAACTCTGAGTTGATTGGAGTGGAAGGCGCGAAGACTCCTGCGGGATCAGCTGGACAGGTGAGACCCCGCAGACGCCAACGGCGGTGAGGAGGCTCACCGCCAGCCCCGCGGAAAGCGAAGCGCCTGGAACGGAAATCAACGGACTATTTTTTACAAGCCGTCCTAAAAAAGAGGGTGTCCTAAAGTTTTTACTTTAAGACACCCTCTTTCTTGTACTAAATTTGTCACATTTATATAGGAGGATTATAAAGGCCAATAGCGAAATCTTTTAGGGACCGAATTGTTCCTTCATTTTTTCCAGTTCTTCTGCAAATTTTTTATGTGTAGCCTGAAATATCTGTTCAAACATATCTCCTGTTTCGCTTTCAAGTACCTTGATTCCTTCTCCTGTTATGCCGCCTTTAACGCAAACCTTTTCCTGTAAAGTTTGTAAAGTGTAATGATTTTGACTCAATAATTCTCCTAAACCAATCAGCATCTCACTTGATAGTTTGGTGGCAGTTTCCTGATCAATTTCCGTTTCCTTGACCGCCCCATTGATAAAACTCTGAACAAGGTGACTGAAGAAAGCTGGGCCGCAGCTGACAATATCTGATGCCACTCTTGTGATATTCTCCTCGATTTCCAGTGGAACAGAAACCTTTTTGAAAAGGGTAAATAATGCTTCCCTCCATTCGGTCGTGCATCGAGTTCCAAACGAGAAAAGTGAGATACCTGCAAGCGCTCTGTTTGTAATGCTTGGAATGATTCTCATGACAGAACAATCCACTTTGCTTTCTATTTGCCCTACACTAATTGGGCTTGTTATGGAGATTACACATTTATCCTTTGTGAGCACAGGATTGATGGTCTCGAGGACTCCTAAAACATGATGGGGTTTAACGCATACGAAAATTGCATCAGCGTTATCAGCAACTTCTACCGCATTCTCGCCAACTGATAAGCCTGGATATATTTTTTGAATCTCTAAAGCTTTTGATAACGTCCTATTTGTGATCATCATTGAAGAAGGGGAAACGGCATTCCCATCAATGAGAGCTTCGGCGAGAATTCTCCCCATATTCCCTGTGCCTATAATCCCTATTTTCATAACCCTTCCCTCCTTCGTACATTTATTCTCCTATATCCATATGATTTCAAATTTTAGTTTATGACATATAGAAAGGTGTTGACCGTTTGTGGACTGGATCAGAGAAAACAAAATCTATGTTATTGCAGGAATAACGGCTGTATTATTTTTTCTTTATTCATCCTTTGATAAAGAAAATGAATTGACTGAAATGAATGAAGGAACTTTAGCTATGGTTGCAGATGTCGAAACTAACAGTGATGAAAAAGATGAATCGAATGTCGATAAAAAAATAATGGTCATGATGGCTGACATCAAAGGCGCAGTCGTAAACCCTGGCGTTTACGAAATCAATGAGGGAGGAAGGGTGGTTGACCTAATTGAACTGGCAGGAGGGCTTGCAAAGGACGCCGATCCGGCTGCCATCAATTTCGCGTTATATGTACAGGACGAAATGGCGATATATGTGCCGCATATCGGCGAGAATGTTAATGCTGCTCTGCCTGTACAGGTGGGGGAGACGGCAGGAAATGGGACAGTGAATTTGAACTCTGCCGGGTCCAGTGAGCTCCAGACATGCCGGGGATAGGTCCTGCAAAAGCAGAGGCCATTATTGAATACCGCGAAACGAATGGTCCGTACAAATCTATCGAGGATTTAAAAGAAATCAGCGGAATTGGTGATAAAACTTTCGAGAAATTGAAGGGCCTGATTTCGGTAAAGTAGCTGCATTGAAATTGACTCTTTGATGATAAGTATTAAAATTAGAGACATGGAAGGGTTTATTTAAATACCTGTACATTTTTTGAGCAATTAAAGGGGGATTACAGCATGGAACGAAAGAGTTGGGATGAATACTTTTTGGATATCGCTGAAGAAGTTGGGACACGCTCTACCTGCCCCAGGCTGCATGTAGGCTGTGTCATTGTAAAGGACAAGCACATTGTATCAACTGGTTACAACGGCTCCATACATGGCCATGACCATTGTGAGGATGTCGGCTGCCTGATTAACGAACAAGGAAGATGCATAAGGACCCTTCACGCTGAAGAGAATGCCGTCATCCATGCCGACAGAGGGCTTTTAAAGGGAGCAACAGCCTTTGTTACCCACGAGCCTTGTGAAAAATGCTCCAAGACACTTGCACAGTCAGGGATTACAAGAATCGTATACCGCAGCGCCTATCCTAACAAGTATAATGAACTTTTCTTAAGGGATGTAGAGGTTGTCCACTTATCTAAAGGCTGTTCTCGTAAAGATTGTTGTTAAAATCCTAAAGCCGATTTTAACGTAATATATACCCATTTTGCAGGTCGGTACTAAGTTTGCATGCTCATTTCTCATAAGAAGCGTCAATTTTACGAAGGAATATAGGTAATTCACTCCAATTTTGTATTCAATAGCAACAAAGTTTGAGAAAAGAACCTATCTAAATAACTTAATAAAGGAAAAGAGAATATGTTGCCAAATCGATTTTGGCCTATTAAAGGGCAGCTGTTTTACCTTGCAGCTGTCTCCTTACTGGGTCTTCTGACCATTACTGAAAACAAGTTCATATACGGGGGATTGTTCCTGTTTAACATGATTCTGTTAAAAAAACTGAAGAAACTCCCTGCTTCCACACTTGTGCTTATGGCGGGCTGCTACCTCATTTTTATGGTCGCGGGGTATTCAGAGTCACATTCTGAATCAATTTTAACTGGCAATGAAAAAAACTTCCTGATATTATTTGACGATGAAATCAAACTGGACGGTGACTTGCTTTTTGCTTACGGATTAGTATTGCCTGCTAATGAAAAACTGGTTGTCAAATACAGAATCAAGTCAAATACCGAACAACAAATTATCCAAACACTTCTTACTCCTGGAATGGCATGTGCAGCGTCAGGGGTCCTCAATCGTCCATCTCCTGCACGAAATCCCAATGCATTCGATTACAAAGATTATCTTCAACTAAACGATATTTTCTGGATCTTTGATGTCGGCAAATTGTCTCTGGAAACCTGTTATCAACAATCCGATGGAATTTTTACTGCATTAAAAGCCTTTCGACATAATGAAATTGCCAGGATAAAAGACACTTTGCCAGATGAAACTTCCGCCCTCGCTGCAGCGCTGGTTTTTGGAGAAAGAAGTTTCTTCAACCCCGAAACAGAACGATCTTACCAGAAAATAGGGATCGTCCATTTACTTGCTATTTCCGGCCTGCATGTTGGCTTGTTTACAGGTATGATTTATTTTATTTGCATCAGGATGGGGGTGACTAAGGAAAAAACTGAAATTTTGTTAATGGCCTACCTGCCTGTTTACGCAGTTATTACCGGGCTAGCTCCTCCGGTAGTCAGGGCAGCCGCGATGCTGATCATATTGATTGGCTCACGGCGAATATCGCTCCGCATGACGCCCCTTGATGCAGTTTCAGCAGCCTTTATGCTTATGGCACTTATCCAGCCGAGTATCATCTTTGATACAGGGTTTCAACTCTCTTTCGCCGTCAGCTTCTCTCTGGTCATTTCAGCACCGGTTATTCTGAAAGGTTTTAATTCGTTTGTAAAGCAGACTGCTGCTGCCTCTTTTATAGCTCAGCTGTCAAGCCTTCCTGTCATCCTTGCTTCTTTCTATGAAGTCTCTGCCATATCGATTTTTGCCAATCTCCTGTTCGTGCCGCTCTTCTCTTTCGTATTGCTTCCGCTTTTGTTGATTTCCTATGTAATTTTGTTGCTTCTGGGAGTGTTGCCTTCCTTTTATTTGTACTTCTTGGAGAACCTCGTACACCATGTAAACCTTTTAGCCATAAAACTGTCTGAGCTCCCGATGTCAACCATGATTATTGGTAAGCTTGAGCCATTTTTACTTATTCTGCAAATCATTTTGATTCCACTATTTTTTTTCAAATGGGAAGGTTTTATTTTTAATAAGTTAAAACCTCCTCTATGGCTTTTTACCTTGCCGTTACTTCCTCTCTTCATGCAAATATCATTGCCGTATTTGAATCCACACGGGCAAATCACTTTCCTGGATGTCGGGCAGGGTGACAGCTTCTTCATCAGGATGCCGTATAATCAGGGCAATTATCTTATAGATACTGGAGGTGTCATGCCTTTCGAAAAAGAAAAATGGCAGCAGAAAGGCAGTCAGTATGATCCCGGCAAGAAAATCGTCGTTCCATATTTAAAAAGTGTAGGGGTCAGGACGGTGGATAAATTGATTTTGACCCACGGGGACATGGATCATATAGGGGGAGCTGTTGCTTTGTTGGAGGAAATACGCGTAAAACAGCTGATAGTACCGCGTGTTTCAGATAGATCTGTATTAGAGGAGGATATTATCGAGATTGCCAGAAAGAAGGGAACAGACATTTATGTAGCTGGTTTAGGCACTGGATGGACAACGGCTGGAGGAGAATTTATGATTCTTAATCCAAGCGAAACCGTTGGGGAGCGAAACGACCAGTCAATTGTGCTGCTTGCAGCTATTGGTGGAAAAAAGTGGCTTTTTACAGGGGATCTGGGCATTGAAGGAGAAAATTCAATGGCCAGGAAAATAAAGGACATTGACATAGATATTTTAAAGATCGGGCATCATGGCAGCAAATACTCCAGTTCAGAACTTTTTCTGGAAAGAACGAACGCAGATTTTGCAGTCATTTCTGTAGGAGAGAATAACCGGTATGGCCATCCCGGTGAAGAAGTCATCAAAAGGATAGAAGAACGTGGCATGCAGATTTTCAGGACCGATGAAGATGGTGCAATCATTTACAGGTTTAAAGACAATTCAGGAACGTTTACGACACAACTTCCATAGTATATAGCAAGAACAAATAGTTCTCTCCCCCGAAAATCACATGAACATGATAAGAGACTGCATTTTGTCAAATGCAGTCTCCAAAGGTTTATCCTATGTAGCCGTGATTAACTCCCGATTAACTGCACGACTGTCGCAATAATGAACATTGTTGCAAAGAATCCAAAAGAAACGATGAATCCAACACCTGAGTCAACAGCGTCATTGCGATTACTTTGGACATTTTCTTCGAATTGATTCACAGTCAATCCCCCCTAATAATTCTATAATAGTATAAGCGATTCAAATTAAAAAATCCAGTGTTCTCTGCGCAGCATTGTAATTGAAAGGCTGTTTTCGTAACGATTATTGTTAAAATCCTAAAGCCGATTTTAACGTAATATATACCCATTTTGCAGGTTGGTATGAAGTTTGCACGCTCTTTTATCATATGAAGTGTCAATTTTACGAAGTAATATAGGTAATTCATTCCAAATTTGCATTCAATATCAACAAAGTTTGAGAAAAGAGCCAATTGAAAAATTAAACCAAGGTTTGTTGCCTTTCTATACATGTGTCAATGTACCAAGAGTTGTCACAAATACTTTTCCCGTCTTCGGCTAAAATAATCTTACCATGATGCACCGTTGAGATATAAGTATCCTAGGCCTTATATCTCAGCGTTCAATATAAATAGGGGAATTGGTCCGGATAGGGGGCCAATTCCCTTAGAATGCTTGTCAAAATGTCCAAGCTTCTTTACGATAGATATATGGCAAAACTGGATTGAACGGAGCGGAAAAAAGTGGTATTGGACATTTGGAAAAAAATAAGCAAAAAACAGGTGGATCCTGTTTATTTAATGTTTGGAACAGAAACCTTTTTAATAAATGAAACAAGACAGCTTCTGGTGGACAATGTTTTGGATGACGAAGAGAAAGATTTCAACTATTCAGTTTACGATTTAGAGGAAACACCAATTGAGGCAGCGCTGGAAGATGCTGAAACTTTCCCGTTCATGGGAGAGAAACGATTAGTCATCCTCCAAAATCCTGTATTTTTGACATCGGAAAAGTCAAAAGGAAAGGTTGAGCATAACCTAGCGAAACTGGAGGAATATCTTTCACAGCCTGCGCCATACTCAATCGTTGTTTTTTCTGCACCTTACGAGAAATTGGACGAACGAAAGAAAGTGACGAAGGAGTTAAAGCGGAAAGCTACGGTCATCGAAGCCAAGAAGATGAGTGAACAAGAAACTAAATCCTGGGTAAAAGAACGCGCGCAGATAAATGGAGCTATAATTGATAATGATGCAATCGAGCTTCTATTGACGCTTGCGGGTACGAATTTGTTCATGCTGACTTCTGAAATCGATAAACTTGCGCTTTATGCGGGGGAAAACGAGCCAATCAGCAGGGAGATTGTTGACCGACTGACTTCAAGGTCGTTGGAGCAGAATATCTTCTCGCTGGTCGACAAGGTTGTCCACCGCAATGTAGAGGCTGCCTTAAGGATTTATTATGATTTGTTAAAACAAAACGAGGAACCAATAAAAATACTTGCGGTAATTACAGGTCAATTTAGGCTGATATACCAGGTGAAGGAGCTTGCTCGAAAAGGGTATGGCCAGCAGCAGATTGCCGGGACCTTGAAAGTCCATCCATTCAGGGTGAAATTGGCAGCGGGGCAGGCAGGAGCGTTTTCTGATGAGGAATTGACCAGAATCATGAAGCTTCTCGCTGACGCGGATTACCAAATGAAAACTGGCGGCATGAAAAAGGAAATGTTGATTGAAATGATCTTATTCCAGATTAACGGCAGGAAATGATTTTACATAAGGCTGTTTTCGTAAAGATTTGTTGTTAAAATCCTAAAGCCGATCTTAACGAAATAAATACCCATTTTGCAGGTCGGTATTAAGTTTGCACTCTCTTTTATCATAAATAAAGTTGACCTTGTGAAGAAACATAGGTGATTCAATTCCATTTTGTATTCGATAGCAATAAAGTTTGAGAAAAGAGCAAAATAAAAAAACGACCTATGAAGGTCGTTTTTTTATTTGCATTTAGCATTTAAAATTAGCCGTTAGCGTTTAATTTTTTCATTAAACGGGCTTTTTTGCGGGAAGCTGCGTTTTTGTGGATAAGACCTTTAGCTGCTGCTTTGTCAAGCTTGCTAGCTGCTTCAGCGAAAGAAACTTTTGCTTCAGTATCGTTGTTCACGATTGCTGCTTCTGCTTTTTTAACTGCTGTACGCATAGTAGATTTCACAGTAATGTTTTGAGCTTTGCTCGCTTCACTAGTTTTTACGCGTTTGATTGCAGATTTAATGTTTGGCATTCCGTTCACCTCCTAAAAAAGCATCGAGATTTTATGGAACTCGACATTTCCAGTACATTTCTTATTTTATTAAGAACAAATGATATTTTATCAAACAGGGGTTAATAATGCAATACTCTGCTTTAACTTAAGTCTAGTGTATCGTGAATGTTTTTTTATGTAAAAGGAAAAGATAGGAAATAGTATGCTGTATTGCAGCCAAACTGTTATTGGGAGGAATGCAACAATGAAGGAACCAGTAGACTTAAGCATGTATTCAATCAGGACTGACCTGGCTGTGGAAGCGAGGGAGATGGTGCTGGCAGACCAGGCAGCAACCGTCCATACCCAGGAAAATCTCTCACATATTGAAGGCGTCATTATAAAAGAAAAAGAAGAAAATGATATAAAGATTTCACTAGTAGAAGTGACGGCTGAGGGAGAAAAGAGCCTTGGCAAAAAACAGGGGCAATATTTGACAATCGAAGTGGTCGGCATTCGCCAGCAGGATACCGAGCTGCAGGGGAAAGTAGAAAAAGTATTCGCAAACGAATTTGCCCATTTTATCAAACAATCTGGCATCAAGGAAGATGCATCCTGCCTTGTTGTTGGTCTAGGGAACTGGAATGTCACACCTGATGCTTTAGGGCCTCTCGTCTGTGAAAATTTACTTGTTACTAAGCACCTGTTCGATCTCCAGCCTGAGAGTGTCGAAGAAGGATATCGCTCTGTTAGCGCGCTTTCTCCGGGAGTCATGGGGCTAACTGGGATAGAGACTTCTGATATTATTTTTGGCGTCGTCGAGAAAACGAAGCCAGACTTTGTCATTGCAATCGATGCCCTTGCTTCACGTTCCATCGAAAGAGTCAATTCGACGATACAAATTTCAGATACAGGCATCCATCCTGGATCAGGCGTAGGTAATAAAAGGAAGGAAATAAGCAAAGAAACTTTAGGCATTCCAGTGATAGCGATTGGAGTTCCAACAGTAGTGGATGCGGTTTCGATTACAAGTGACACGATCGATTTCATTTTAAAACATTTTGGAAAGGAAATGAGAGAAGGTGATCAGCCTTCTAGGTCACTAGTGCCGGCGGGTATGAGTTTTGGCAAAAGAAAGAAGCTGACAGAAGAAGACCTGCCGGAAGCTGAACATCGTCAAACATTCCTTGGAATGATTGGAACACTCGAAGACGAAGAGAAACGTAAGCTTATTTATGAGGTTTTATCCCCTTTAGGCCATAACCTTATGGTGACTCCTAAAGAAGTCGATGTGTTCATAGATGATATGGCCAACCTGATTGCCAGCGGCCTCAATTCAGCGCTGCATACGAAGGTAGACCAGGACAATACAGGCATGTATACACATTAGGATATATTCTATTAGATTTATTTCAAATTCGTTACGGAAGGATTCGAAGTTCTATCTTCTCTAGCAAAGTCATAACATTTACTAGACTTGCATTAGAGAGGTGGAACAATGAGATTTAATAAACGATCTGGAATAATTGTAGCCGTCCAAGGGACTCAAGTAGTAAAAGCCGCATTAGCATTTGTGTTCTTTCTCATTGGGATTTTTTCCATAAGCGGAGTGATGACTTCGCTAAAGCCTGAATATAGGATCACCTCGGATTCTGTTAATCAGGCCGCAAACAATCTGAATGGGCAACTGCTTTTCAGTTTAATGGGCTGGGAAAACCATCAATTTCTTCAGGCGCTCCCAGAGGAATATGAGACACCGAAGCTCACGAATGTCATGTTCAAGCTTTCTACCAATATCAATCTGGATGATCCACGGAGCTTGCTTGGCAGGGAACTACCGGGTTTCTCGCTTTTTGACGGGAAGATACTAGTCGCCGGTGAAGGAACAAATTATACGAACATGCCAATGGAATCAGCTCCCCCTGTCGATGTATTGAAAGCAGAGCAGGAAGCGGCGCTGCAAAACACGGAAGGTTTAGATACGGGTAATCCTGAAGATACGGCAGCACCTCCGTTATCCACTGGAGACCGTAAAGCAGTCTATATTTATTTTACACACACAAGAGAATCTTATCTCCCTTATCTTAAGGGTGTGACTGATCCGAATAAGGCCTATCACTCACAGGTGAATGTCACGAAGATAGGTGACCAGCTGAAAAAGAGCCTGGAACAGCGAGGCGTCGGAACAACGGTAGATAAAACGGACGTAATGGCCAATCTCAGCAAGAAAGGGCTTGGGTTTGGAAAAGCCTATCAGGAATCACGGCCGGTTGTGGAAGCCGCGATGGCTGGAGACCGGAACCTTCAATACTTTATTGATATCCACCGAGATGGATATCGCAAAGATAAAACGACGATCCAGATAAATGGCAAGCCTTATGCCAAACTTGCATTTGTCATTGGAGGGGAAAATGCCAATTATGAAAAAAACCTTGCTCTCGCGCGAGAACTGCATAATCTCCTCGATAAAAAATACGGCAAGGGTTTAAGCAGGGGAATCATCGAGAAAAAAGGTGCCTCGACGAATGGCAAATTCAATCAGGACTTGTCCGGAAATGCACTGCTAATAGAGTTTGGCGGCGTTGACAACACATTTGAAGAACTGAACAGGTCTGCCGATGCACTTGCAGACGTATTCAGTGAATTCTACTGGCAGGCGGAAAAAGTAGGAGCGCCAGCGCAGCAGCCTCCTGACAAACAATAAAAATTCGGTTAGGTGATTGAGATGAAAATGTTCATGCTTAAATGCTTTATGCTAGCTTCTTTAATGTTCATATCCGTATTGTTCGGCATGCAGCAGGCAAATGAAGGCATCCATAAAATGAAAGGCTACGAAGACCCTGAACTCAAAAGTGCGTTCAGCATAGAAGAAAAGGAAAACGGGACCTTCGAAACAGCCATATTAGGAAATGACGTCTCCAGCCATGACTTGGAACAAAAGCGGAAAAAACTAGAAGAAATGAAAGCATTCAACCTCTTTTCATCAATAGGAAAAAATCTGGCCGATGGAGTCTCCGCTATCGTCGAGAAAACTGTGGAATTGATAACAGGGAAGTGAGTGGCAGCGGGCTTTGGCCCGCTGTTTTTTGTTTAGGAATCTAATCTAGGAGTATGTAGGATTGCATTCCAGGATTAATTAGCTGCGAAAGGTGCCCTTATGTGGCTGAAAAGCCAATCATAAGGGTATCATTATCCCGGAAAGGTGCCCTTATGTGGCTGAAAAGCCAATCATAAGGGTATCATTATCCCGGAAAGGTGCCCTTATGCGACCGGAAAGCCAATCATAAGGGTATCATTATCCCGGAAAGGTGCCCTTATGCGGCTGAAGAGCCAATCATAAGGGTATCATTATCCCGGAAAGGTGCCCTTATGCGACCGGAAAGCCAATCATAAGGGTATCTTTAGACTAGGACGGCACCCCTTCACTGCCTGACTTCCACTATTATTTATTGAATCTTGATATTCCTGCTGATATAATCAACAATAGTGTACATGCGCGAGTATAGTAGGAGTGAACGCAATGAACAGAGAAGATAGACTTAATAGACAAAGTAAAATACGGAATTTTTCGATTATCGCCCATATTGACCATGGTAAGTCGACGCTGGCTGACCGTATCCTTGAAAAGACGAATGCATTGACTGCACGTGAGATGAAGGATCAGCTTTTGGATTCGATGGACCTTGAGCGTGAGCGTGGAATTACGATAAAACTGAACTCAGTACAATTGAAGTACCAAGCAAAGGATGGAGAGCTTTATACTTTCCATTTGATTGATACTCCAGGGCACGTCGATTTCACCTACGAGGTTTCCCGAAGCCTTGCAGCATGTGAGGGAGCGGTTCTTGTTGTCGATGCGGCACAGGGAATCGAGGCACAGACATTGGCGAATGTATATCTTGCAATCGACAATGACTTGGAAATCGTGCCGGTCATCAATAAAATCGATTTGCCAAGTGCGGATCCTGAGCGTGTCAGGAATGAAATTGAAGATGTGATCGGTCTGGATGCTTCTGAAGCTGTTCTTGCCTCAGCTAAAGCGGGAATCGGGATTGAGGATATTCTTGAGCAAATCGTTGAGAAGGTTCCTGCTCCACAAGGAGACCCTGAAGCTCCTTTAAAAGCCTTGATCTTCGACTCTTTGTATGACGCATACCGCGGCGTAGTCGCTTATATCCGTGTCGTCGATGGCACCGTAAAAGTGGGCGACAAAGTCAAGATGATGGCGACAGGCAAAGAATTTGAAGTAACGGAAGTTGGAGTATTCACTCCAAAAGCAACTCCTGCAGGTGAACTGACTGTCGGAGATGTAGGCTTCTTGACTGCTGCAATCAAAAACGTTGGCGACACACGTGTCGGTGATACGATTACGAATGCGAAAAATGGCGCGTCTGAACCGCTTCCAGGTTACCGCCGCTTGAATCCGATGGTTTATTGCGGACTGTATCCAATTGATTCAGCTAAATTCAATGATTTAAGGGAAGCCCTTGAAAAATTGGAGCTTAACGATTCAGCGCTGCAATTCGAGCCTGAAACTTCACAAGCATTAGGCTTCGGTTTCCGTTGTGGATTCCTGGGACTTCTTCATATGGAAATCATCCAGGAGCGTATCGAACGCGAATTCAAAATCGATTTGATCACGACAGCGCCAAGTGTTATCTATGATGTAATCATGACTGATGGTACTGAATTGAAGGTAGATAACCCTTCTAATATGCCTGATCCTCAAAAAATAGACCGTGTTGAAGAGCCTTATGTAAAAGCTACAATGATGGCGCCGAATGACTATGTTGGGGCGATCATGGAGCTTTGCCAGGAAAAGCGCGGCATCTTCATCGATATGCAGTATATGGACGAAACGCGTGTCAGCATCGTGTATGAAATTCCGCTGTCAGAAATCGTTTATGATTTCTTCGATCAGCTAAAATCAAGCACGAAAGGCTATGCGTCCTTCGATTATGAACTAATCGGGTACAAGACTTCCAAGCTTGTAAAGATGGATATCTTGCTTAACGCTGAAAAAGTGGATGCTTTGAGCTTCATCGTCCATAATGATTTTGCTTATGAGCGCGGAAAGGTAATTGTAGATAAGCTCAAGGACCTTATTCCACGCCAGCAGTTCGAGGTGCCAATCCAGGCAGCGATCGGACAGAAAATCGTTGCCCGTTCCACAATCAAGGCGATGCGTAAAAATGTATTGGCAAAATGTTACGGTGGAGATATCTCCCGTAAACGTAAGCTTCTTGAGAAGCAAAAAGAAGGTAAAAAGCGCATGAAGCAAGTCGGTTCAGTAGAAGTTCCGCAGGAAGCCTTCATGGCAGTCTTGAAAATGGACGACAACAATACGAAGAAGTAAAATAGTAGGGGAGGCTGGATGTGCTTGTTTAAAGCAAGCGATTCTGGCCTCTTTTTTCAATAAATTCATGGTTTCTTTAGAATAACTGGATCTAAATCCTGGTCTGAAAAGCCACTTTAGGAAGTGAACAAAAATGAAAGCAGCATACATCCATATCCCTTTCTGCCATCATATTTGCCATTACTGTGATTTCAACAAGGTATTCATGAAGGGTCAGCCGGTTGATGAATACCTACATGCGCTAGAAAAGGAAATGAGCCTGCCGTTAAACAAACAGGTAATGGAGACGGTATTTGTCGGTGGCGGCACACCAACTGCCTTGAATGAAAAACAATTGGATAAGCTAGTTTCAGGCATCAACAGACAGCTTACTATAGATACAAATACGGAATATACTTTTGAAGCAAATCCGGGCGACCTGTCAAAAGAAAAGCTGGCCATCCTGAAGAATGCTGGTGTGAATCGTCTGAGTTTTGGAGTACAGACTTTTAATGATGAACTTTTGAAAAAAATCGGCCGCAGCCATCGGGCGAAGGATGTATTTGAATCAATTGAAAATGCAAAAACAGCAGGTTTTGATAATATCAGCATTGACTTGATTTACAGCCTTCCAGGTCAGACAAAGCAGGATTTCATTGAATCAATTCAAACAGCACTTGGATTAGGGCTGGTTCATTATTCAGGATATTCGCTAATAATTGAACCCAAGACAGTGTTCTACAATTTACTTCAAAAAGGCAAGCTCCCATTGCCAGGTGAGGACGCGGAAGCAGAAATGTATGAAACACTAATGGATCAAATGGAAATCGCCGGTCTGAGGCAATATGAAATCAGCAATTTCGCTGTCCCAGGGTTCGAAAGCAGACACAACCTTACCTATTGGAACAACGAAGAGTATTACGGGTTTGGTGCTGGGGCTCATGGGTATGTCGATGGAATCAGGCAGTCCAATTTTGGACCATTAAAAAAATATATGGAGCCTTTATCCAAAGGGAAACTTCCGATCATGGATGCGCATAAAGTGACCCTTGAGGAAAAAATGGAAGAGGAAATGTTCCTCGGCCTACGAAAGACTGAAGGTGTCTCGATTCGACACTTTGAGGAAAAATTTGGCCAGAATCCGCTCGATTTATTTGCGGGTCAAATCAAGGATTGGTCTGCGAAAGGCCTTCTGAAAAGTGATGGAGATAAAATCTCACTAACAAGACAAGGGCGCCTTCTCGGTAATGAAGTTTTTCAATCATTCATCGGGGTATCAAATCATTGACATCCTCAGCGTTTATTGATAAATTATTTTTAGAATTAGCACTCGTTCTTATAGAGTGCTAACAGAGGTGATGATGTTGTTAACAGATCGTCAGGTGCTCATTTTGCAGGTGATTGTTGATGACTTTATTCGTTCAGCTCAACCGATAGGTTCAAGGAGCTTGTCGAAAAAGGAAGAAATTAGTTTCAGTTCGGCGACAATCCGAAATGAAATGGCGGATTTGGAGGATATGGGATTCATTGAAAAAACCCATACGTCCTCAGGAAGGATTCCGTCCGAAAAGGGATATCGTTTCTATGTGGATAACCTTCTGCTGCCGCAAAAAGTAAATCATTCAGATATGGCGGCGGTTAAATCGATTTTTGCCGAACGGATATACGAGCTGGAAAAAATCGTGCAGAAGTCAGCAAAAATCCTGTCTGAAATGACGAATTATACTTCAATTGTGTTAGGTCCGGCTGTTAAGGATAACAGATTGAAGAAGCTTCAGATCGTTCCGTTGACAAAGGACACTGCGATAGCCATTATCGTGACAGACACTGGGCATGTTGAAAACAGGATGTTCAATTTCCCTACAAGTGTCGATCCTTCTGATGTTGAGAAAATGGTCAACATCCTAAACGAACGCTTGGCAGGAGTCCCGCTCACAAGTCTTAACTCAAAGATTTACAAGGAGATCGCCATGCTGTTGCGCCAGCATATAAGCAGCTACGATACCCTTCTAAACTCGATTGCGGATACGCTCAACCTGCCTTCGCATGAAAAAGTGTTTTTTGGCGGCAAGACCAACATCCTAAGTCAGCCAGAATTCAACGATGTTGCGAAAATCCGCAGCCTTATGAACATGATTGAACATGAGGACGGTTTATATCAGCTGATTAAACAAAATCCGGCAGGGATTAACGTAAGAATTGGCACGGAAAATGATAATTCAGCGATGGAGAATTGCAGCCTCATTACTGCAACCTATGCAATTGGCGAAGAGAAATTGGGAACAATTGCGGTTTTAGGGCCAACACGTATGGAGTATTCACGTGTCATCAGCTTGCTGCAATTGATCAGCACAGATTTGTCCAAGGTGCTGACTGACCTGTATCAAAATAAATAGGCATGGAAATATTGATTAAGGGTGGAGCAGCCTGTTCCATCCTGAATCGTTATGTGTTTTCTACTGAAGCATGTTTGCTTCGTTGAAATATAAAACCAATCCAGGCATTCTGGAACAGTGTGGCATTATTTGCCGCGTTACTTTGAGGGAGGTGAGTTAACGTGACAGAAGAGAGAAATACTGAGCAAGAATTGAACAGCCAGACGGAAGAAGAAACGGTTGAGGAAGTTTTTGCTGAACATGAAGCTTCTGAAAATACTGAAGAGATGCCAGCTCAAGATCCAATGGAGCAAAAAGTGGCTGAACTAGAAGGGAAGCTTGAGGAAGCCGACAACCGTTACTTGCGCCTTCAGGCTGATTTTGACAACTTCCGCCGCCGTTCAAGAATTGAACTTGAAGCGAGCGCTAAATATAGAGCCCAAAACATTATTTCCGATCTGCTTCCAGCAATCGACAACTTCGAGCGTGCTTTGAAGATGGATGTGGATAATGAACAGGCTAAATCCCTTAAACAGGGAGTGGAAATGGTGTACCGCAGCTTGCTTGATGCCCTTAAAAATGAAGGCGTTGAAGTAATAGAAGCTGTTGGCAAGGAATTTGATCCGCATCTTCACCAGGCTGTTATGCAGGCTGAGGATGAAAATTTCGGTCCTAACATTGTTGTTGAAGAGTTCCAAAAAGGCTATATGCTAAAGGATCGCATCATTCGTCCGGCAATGGTGAAAGTGAATCAATAACTGTAAAGAGCCTACATAAATGAACCAGGAGGTATTTGAAAATGAGTAAAATCATCGGTATTGACTTAGGAACAACTAACTCTTGTGTTGCCGTACTAGAAGGCGGCGAACCAAAGGTAATCCCAAATCCAGAAGGAAACAGAACGACTCCTTCTGTTATCGCGTTCAAAAATGGCGAGCGCCAGGTAGGTGAAGTGGCAAAACGCCAGGCAATCACTAACCCTAACACAATCATCTCTATTAAGCGTCACATGGGTACAGACCATAAAGTTGAAGCGGAAGGCAAAGAATATTCACCGCAGGAATTATCAGCAGTTATTCTTCAATACTTGAAGTCTTATGCTGAAGACTATCTGGGTGAGCCTGTAACAAAAGCGGTTATAACTGTTCCTGCTTACTTCAACGATGCAGAACGTCAGGCAACTAAGGATGCTGGAAGAATCGCAGGTCTTGAAGTTGAGCGTATCATCAACGAGCCAACAGCTGCAGCACTTGCTTACGGCCTTGATAAAATGGATGAAGACCAGACAATCCTTGTTTATGACCTTGGCGGCGGTACTTTCGACGTTTCCATCCTTGAACTTGGCGATGGCGTATTCGAAGTTAAATCAACTGCAGGTGACAACCGTCTTGGCGGTGACGACTTCGACCAGGTCATCATTGACTACTTGGTAGAACAATTCAAGAAAGAAAATGGCATTGACCTTTCAAAAGATAAGATGGCTCTTCAGCGTCTAAAAGATGCTGCTGAAAAAGCAAAGAAGGATCTTTCTGGTGTAACTTCTACACAGATTTCCCTTCCATTCATCACTGCTGGAGAAGCTGGACCACTTCACCTTGAAGTGAACCTGACTCGCGCTAAATTTGAAGAGCTTTCTGCAGGTTTGGTAGAACGTACAATGGGTCCAACTCGCCAGGCGCTTAAAGATGCAGGCTTAAGCCCATCAGAACTGGATAAAGTAATCCTTGTCGGCGGATCTACACGTATCCCAGCTGTACAAGAAGCAATCAAAAAGGAAACGGGTAAAGATCCTCACAAAGGTGTTAACCCTGATGAAGTTGTTGCAATGGGCGCAGCGATCCAGGGCGGCGTTATCTCTGGTGATGTAAAGGATGTCGTTCTTCTTGACGTTACTCCGCTTTCACTTGGTATTGAAACAATGGGCGGCGTATTCACAAAGCTGATCGATCGCAATACAACAATCCCTACTTCAAAGTCACAGGTTTTCTCAACAGCTGCTGACAACCAGACTGCTGTTGATATTCACGTGCTTCAAGGTGAACGTTCAATGGCATCTGCCAATAAGACGTTGGGACGTTTCCAATTGACTGATATTCCACCAGCTCCACGTGGAGTCCCTCAGGTTGAAGTAACATTCGATATCGATAAAAACGGTATCGTAAACGTACGTGCGAAGGACCTTGGCACAAACAAAGAACAGCAAATCACAATCAAGTCATCTACAGGCCTGTCTGATGATGAAATTGACCGCATGGTAAGAGAAGCGGAAGAGAACGCTGAAGCCGACAAAAAACTCAAAGAAGAAGTTGAACTTCGCAACGAAGCTGATCAGTTAGTATTCACTGCTGAAAAGACTTTGAAGGACCTTGAAGGCAAGGTAGATGAAGAAGAAATCAAGAAAGCAAACGAAGCTAAAGATGAGCTGAAGTCTGCAATCGAAAAAGGCGAAATTGAAGAAATCCGCACTAAGAAGGATGCTCTTCAAGAAATCGTTACAAACCTGAGCGTCAAGCTTTACGAAGAAGCTGCCAAGCAACAACAGGCACAGCAAGGCGCAGAGGGACAAGAAGGAACTGCAAAAGACGACAATGTCGTTGACGCAGAATTCGAAGAAGTAAAAGATGATAAATAAACACTCATAACACCAAAAAGTCAAAGTCAGGTCATACTTGGCTTTGGCTTTTTGTTTGTATGGCCTGCACGGACATCAAAAGCCTGGCTTTTCAGTGGGGTAGTTTTAAAGGTTTTTTTCAAACCAATAAAAGAACTAGTTATTTTTACAAATGAATTAAAAAAGAGAGACAAAATAACGCATATCCAGATATTTTAAATATTGCGTATGAATGTACGGGAATGTTAGAATTATCTTTATGTGAAAAGATTCGGGAGTGGTAATCATGAGTAAACGGGATTACTATGAAGTCCTCGGAGTCAGTAATTCGGCTACGAAGGATGAATTAAAGAAGGCTTACCGCAAGCTTTCTAAACAATTCCATCCGGACATCAACAAAGAGCCGGGAGCAGATGAAAAGTTCAAAGAAGTAAAAGAAGCATATGAGGTATTGAGCGACGATCAAAAGCGCTCTCATTACGACCAGTTCGGCCATGTCGATCCTAACCAGGGATTTGGCGGCGGCGGCGATTTCGGCGGCGGTTTTGGCGGTTTTGAAGATATTTTCAATTCCTTCTTCGGCGGCGGGGGCGGCAGACGCCGTGATCCAAACGCACCAAGACAGGGTGCCGACCTTCAGTACACCATGACATTGAAGTTCGAGGAAGCGGTATTCGGCAAGGAAACAGATATCGAGATCCCTCGTGAAGAAGAATGCGACACTTGTGACGGAACTGGTGCAAAACCTGGGACAAAAGTCAATACATGTAAACATTGTCATGGCAGCGGTCAAATCAGTGTTGAACAAAACACACCTTTTGGACGTATTGTGAACCGTCGTGTGTGTCATTACTGTAATGGAACTGGTAAAGAGATCAAAGAAAAATGTACAACATGCTCAGGAACTGGGAAGGTTACCAGAAGGAATAAGATTCATGTTAAAATCCCGGCTGGTGTCGATGATGGCCAGCAGCTGAGAGTAGCAGGAAAAGGGGAAGCCGGTATCAATGGCGGACCTGCAGGTGACCTTTATATTGTCTTCCATATAAGGTCGCATGAATTCTTTGAGCGTGACGGCGATGATATTTATTGTGAAATGCCAATCACATTTGTTCAGGCAGCGATTGGTGATGAAGTTGAAGTCCCTACACTGCATGGTAAAGTAAAATTAAAAGTTCCTGCTGGGACGCAGACAGGTACAAAATTCCGCCTGAAGGGCAAAGGTGTTCCGAATGTCCGCGGATATGGTACTGGAGACCAGCATGTTCTGGTTCGAATCGTTACTCCGACAAAGCTGTCTGAAAAGCAAAAGCAGCTATTGCGCGAGTTTGCCGAAGTAAGCGGACAGTCTCCTATTGGAGAGCAGGAGGAAAGCTTTTTTTCAAAAGTAAAACGTGCCTTTAAAGGTGATTAATCGAATGGAGTTGGTATAAATGAAATGGTCTGAAATCAGCATTTTAACTACAAATGAAGCGGTTGAGCCGATTTCCAATATCCTGCATGAAGCAGGCGCGAGCGGAGTTGTTATCGAAGATCCGCTGGAGCTTGAAAAGGAGAGAGAGGACCAATTCGGAGAAATATACCAGCTTAATCCAGACGATTATCCGGAAGAAGGAGTCATTGTAAAAGCTTATCTGCCGGTAAATAGTTTCCTTGGTGAGACAGTAGATGAAATAAAAGAAGCGATCAATAACCTGATTATCTACAATATTGATATCGGGTTGAATAAAGTGTCAATCAGTGAAGTGAATGAGGAAGAGTGGGCAACTGCCTGGAAGAAATACTATAATCCTGTGAAAATTTCTGAGAAATTCACGATCGTGCCAACCTGGGAGGATTACACTCCAGTCAACACGGATGAATTGATCATTGAGCTTGACCCTGGTATGGCATTCGGTACGGGAACTCATCCAACAACGGTCATGTGTATCCAGGCGCTGGAAAGAACAGTCCAGCCTGGCGACCGCGTCGTGGATGTTGGAACAGGTTCAGGTGTACTCAGTATTGCAGCGGCTAAGCTGGGGGCAGGAAAAGTAGAAGCGATGGATCTGGATGATGTAGCAGTGCAGGTTGCAAAACTCAACCTCAAGCTGAACAAAGTACATGATGTCGCAACCATTTCACAAAACAATCTTCTTGATGGTGTAACAGAAGGAGCGGATATTGTCGTTGCGAATATCCTGGCAGAAGTGATCTTGCGTTTTGCTGATGATGCAGGCAAGGTCGTGAAAAATGGCGGATATTTCATTTCATCTGGGATTATCCAGCAGAAGAAAGAAGTCGTCAAAGATGCGATGATCAATGCAGGTTTTGAAATAGAAGAGATGATTTCTATGGAAGACTGGGTTGCGATCATCAGTAAAAAGATATAATGTGGAAAAAAGGGGAAAAGCTTAACCCCTTTTTTCTGTCTTTTTTAAAAGCTCTTTTCTCAAACTTTGTTGCCATTGACAACAAAATAGGATTGAATGACCTATGTTTTTTCACGAAAAATTAAAGCTTATTATGAGAAAAGAGCTTGCACACTTAATACCGAACTACAAAAATGGCTTTTTATCACGTTAAAATCGGCTTTAGGATTTTAACAACAATCTTTACGAAATCAGCCTTATTAAAAAACAGCTTCATTCGAAAGCGGGTGCTGTGGTGCAGCGTTATTTTATTGATGAACAAGGAAATATGGAACAATTCAATATTAGCGGCGATGATTATCATCACATTGTACGTGTAATGAGGATGAAGGCTGGGGACGAAATCATCTGTGTCATCCCTGCGGGCAAAAGTGCCGTTTGCCAGATTGAAGAAATTACCGATGAAATCGTTGTGGCAAACGTTGTAAAATGGGAGGAAGGGACTACGGAGCTTCCGGTCCATGTCGTGATAGCGAGCGGTCTGCCCAAAGGGGATAAGCTCGAATTGATTATTCAGAAGGGTACTGAACTCGGTGCCTATGAATTTGTCCCTTTTACCGCATCCCGCTCAATCGTTAAATGGGACGGCAAAAAAGCTGCCAAAAAGGTTGAACGCTGGCAGAAGATAGCCAAGGAAGCTGCCGAGCAGTCCCATCGCAGCTATGTGCCAGAAGTGAAAGAACCGGTCAGTCTTAAAGAACTGATCAAAGCAAGTGATGAGTATACTTATAAGCTAATTGCTTATGAGGAAGAAGCGAGGGAAGGTGAAGCTTCCGTCCTTTCTTCTACTCTCGGTAAATTGGGGAAAGGCGACAGCCTCCTGATTGTATTTGGTCCCGAGGGAGGACTTACCTCGGAGGAAGTTGACCTTTTAAATAAAAATGGATTTTCAGCCTGTGGTCTTGGGCCGCGCATCTTGCGTACAGAAACAGCACCGCTATATGCCTTGTCTGCTGTTTCCTATCATTTTGAATTATTGGGGTGAAGAAAATGCCTACAGTTGCTTTTCATACATTAGGTTGCAAGGTTAACCATTACGAAACAGAAGCCATTTGGCAGTTATTTAAGGAACAAGGATACGAGAGAGTAGAGTTTGAGTCTACTTCAGATGTTTATGTCATCAACACATGTACGGTAACGAATACAGGGGACAAGAAGAGCCGCCAGGTCATCCGCCGGGCTGTCCGTAAGAATCCGGACGCTGTTATTTGTGTTACCGGCTGCTACGCACAAACGTCACCAGCAGAAATCATGGCGATTCCTGGCGTTGATATCGTTGTCGGAACACAGGACCGCGTAAAAATGCTACAGTATATCGAACAGTACAAGCAAGAGCGCCAGCCAATCAATGCCGTTGGCAACATCATGAAGAACCGTGTATATGAAGAGCTAGATGTACCTGCATTTACAGACCGTACAAGGGCTTCATTGAAAATACAGGAAGGCTGCAATAACTTTTGTACTTTCTGTATCATCCCTTGGGCACGCGGTTTGATGCGATCCCGTGACCCACAGGAAGTCATTCGCCAGGCTCAGCAGCTTGTCGATGCAGGGTATAAGGAAATCGTTCTTACAGGCATCCATACAGGCGGCTACGGTGAAGATATGAAAGACTATAACCTTGCTTCACTGCTTAGAGATCTAGAGGCACAAGTTAAGGGCATAAAGCGTCTGCGCATTTCTTCTATTGAAGCCAGCCAGATTACGGACGAAGTAATCGAGGTAATTGATCAATCCAATATTATCGTCCGCCACTTGCACATCCCGCTTCAATCTGGTTCTGACACAGTGTTGAAGCGCATGCGCCGCAAATACACGATGGAGTTTTTCGGTGAGCGTCTTGATCGGCTTAAGGAAGTATTGCCGGGTCTCGCGGTTACTTCTGATATTATCGTTGGTTTCCCGGGTGAAACGGAAGATGAGTTCATGGAAACTTATAATTTCATCAAGAAGCACCAATTCTCAGAGCTGCATGTCTTCCCATATTCAAAACGGACAGGCACTCCTGCTGCTAGAATGGAAGACCAGGTGGACGAAGACGTGAAGAACGAACGCGTTCACAGATTGATTGAGCTTTCCAACCAGCTTGCAAAGGAATATGCTTCCCAGTTTGAAAATGAAGTGCTTGAAGTGATTCCTGAAGAAGTCTACAAGGAAGAGCCAGATAGCGGACTTTACGTAGGTTATACAGACAACTATTTAAAAGTTGTTTTCCCTGCTACTGAAGAAATGATCGGTAAAATTGTGAAGGTCAAGATTGTAAAATCAGGCTATCCTTACAATGAAGGGCAATTTGTCCGAGTACTTGAGGATGAAATTGTAGCTGAACAAGCTGTTATGTAGTTGAATGTGAAAGGAGCTGGCGAAAATGCCAGCTCCTTTTTTGATATTTAGTAACCAGACTAGTTTATTAACCACAAATTCGTAAATTTGGACTATCTATAGATTATAGACCGGTGGATATTAATGTAATTCAACCACATTTCAAGATAATTCAACCACATTTCAAATTAATTCGACCACAACTCAAGATAATTCGACCACATTTCAAATTAATTCGACCACATTTCCGGTTTTTTTCGTCCAAATGAGATTTTCAACCACTAAATACGTTCCCCTTTCCCATGAATGAGTTCAATCATTTTTCCGAATTTCTCGGCAACTGGAAGAACGAGTATCGAAGCGATTACGTTGTAAACAACACTGACATGCGCAAGCTGGACTTCTGGTCTTGCGGCTGTCATCGGAGCCAATGCAGCTATTTGCTCGATGAAAGGGTAGAAGACTGCCGCGCCTGCGATATTCAGCCATACGTGAGCAAACGCTGTGAGCCTGGCTTCTTTGCCTGCACCAATGGATGCTAGCATGGCGGTAATGCAAGTTCCTATATTGGCACCAAGCATCGCAGCAATTGCTGAATCCATGCTTAATGTTCCTTCCGATAGAAATCCCATGATGATTCCAGTCATCGCTGTACTAGATTGGATCATAGCGGTCACAACTGTGCCTGTAAAAATGCTGATTAAATGGCTGTTGTTCAGGTTGGTAAGTGCTAGCTCCACAATTGGCAGGCTGGTCACAGGGTCGGCGAGGAAGGTGAAGCCGCGCATTGCAGAAAAAACAGCAGCCATCCCAAAAGAAATCGCACCGATGTTTTGCCATGTTCTGTTTCTTGATACCATTAAAATTGCACCAATAACAGCAAACGGAACGATAAAAGCGTCTATGTTGAAAGTAATGATCTCAAGAGTGAAGGTTGTCCCTATATTTGATCCAAGAATGATTCCGATTGATTGCGAGAATTTCAGCAGGCCTGCTGAAATCAATCCAATCGTGATGACCATGACAGCGGAACTGCTGTGTAAGAGTGCGGTCACTACCGTTCCGGCAATCAACCCTTTTATTGGTGTATCTGTCATGACGGCCAGCCAGTTCTTCATCCTGCTGGCGGAAAGCTCGAACAAGCCTTTTCGAAGCAATGTCATGCCGCCGATGAAAACAGCGAGAAATAATAGGAAAAATAATAGATAGACCATTCGACTCCCCCTCCCATTTAAATGTATGAAAAGGAGGGCAGGACATGCTAACAAAATTTGTTGCCTGTATGTTAACCTGCAAAAGTACATAATGTAAAAACAAGGGCTAATTACAGTTGACCTCATGCCAGTGTTATATTATAATTGCAAGGTACATGGTTTCCATGTGTTTTGGTGTTAGTGTGTTGTGCTCGGAGGGAGGGAAAGAGAATGTCTAAAACTGTCGTTCGTAAAAACGAATCGCTTGAAGATGCTCTTCGACGCTTCAAACGTACTGTATCTAAATCAGGTACTATCCAAGAAGCTAGAAAGCGCGAATTCTACGAAAAACCTAGTGTAAAGCGTAAGAAAAAGTCTGAAGCTGCTAGAAAACGCAAGTTCTAAGAGAGGGTGGAATCTACTTGAGCCTACTCGAGCGTTTAAATAATGATATGAAACAAGCGATGAAGAACAAAGAAAAGGACAGACTCACGACGATTCGGATGGTCAAAGCATCCCTGCAGAACGAAGCAATCAAGTTCGGCAAGCAGGAATTATCCGAAGAAGAAGAGTTAACTGTACTTTCTCGTGAAGTGAAGCAACGCAAAGATTCCCTCCAGGAATTTGAAAAAGCAGGTCGACAAGACCTCGTTGAAAAGATACAAACAGAATTAAAGCATGTCGAAGTTTACATGCCACAGCAGCTTAGCGAAGAAGAAGTGACGGCAATTGTCAAAGAAGCTATCGCGGAGACCGGTGCGGCATCTAAAGCCGATATGGGTAGAGTAATGGCTGTCCTTATGCCTAAAGTAAAAGGTAAAGCAGACGGATCTCTCGTTAATAAACTTGTACAACAACACCTTTCATAAAAAGCTCGAAGGCCGCGGGATATTCTTGCGGCCTTTTTAGCGTATAATAAAAAGTGTCTTCACATAGTACTTTGTGTTTCATTGAAATTAAATACATAACTTTTTACACTTTCAGAAGAATTCTTTTTGAAATCTGTAAGAAATCAATGAAACTTTTTGGTGTACGAATGCGTATTACCATTATGGCCTTATTTTATAGAATGGAGGTGCCGAATTGAAAATCAAATCAGTGATTGCGAGCATCATCATCCTCTTGTCACTGGCCAGTCTGATCAATCCGTTCACTGCAGCTGCGGATGAAAAAGTTGTCTACGTGGTACCGATTGCAGAAACAGTCGAAAAGGGCTTGCTTGCCTTCCTGGGAAGAGCGGTGGAGGAGGCGGAAGAGGCTGGTGCGGAAGCAATCATTTTTGATGTGCATACACCCGGTGGAGTCGTTGATGCCGCTGACGGGATAGGAAAACTTTTGACAGGCACTGACTTGAAAACAGTTGCCTTTGTCAATAAAAAAGCGTTATCCGCGGGTGCATATATTTCCCTGAATACAGATGAGATTTATATGGTTCCTGGAGCTACCATGGGGTCGGCTGCGATCATAGACCAGCAGGGCAATACTGCTGGAAAGAAAGCGGAGTCATACTGGTTCGCTGCCATGAAAGCGGCAGCGGTTGAGAGTGGTAGGGATCCGATTTATGCCCAGGCGATGGCTGATGAAAGTATTGATCTTCCGGAACTAGGGGCAGGCAAGGGTGAGCTGCTGACTCTTACGGCAGATCAGGCACTTGAAGTGGGCTATTCAGAAGGAACGGTAAAAAACCTTAATGAGTTATTGGCAAAACTCGGTTTGGAGAATGCCGAAATCAGGAATGTGAATGAAACTTTCGCTGAAAAGCTAGCGAGATTCATAACGCATCCAGTCGTTATCCCGATTTTAATGACGATTGGAAGCTTAGGGTTGGTGCTTGAGTTGTACTCTCCAGGATTTGGTCTGCCAGGAATTGCAGGCTTGTCAGCTTTGCTCCTATTCTTCTACGGACATATGGTTGCTGGTCTTGCTGGTTTTGAAACGCTGATCTTGTTCGCGCTTGGCGTTGGGCTTATATTGCTTGAGTTATTCATTCCAGGAGGAATAGCTGGAGCTATCGGTTTATTAGCTATCTTTGCAAGCTTTTTTATGGCATCTGATAATGTGGTGCATATGGGGATTTCGTTATTGATCGCCTTGACTGCGTCCATCGTATTATCTATTTTAATGATAAGGGTGTTTGGAAAAAAGATGAAATTTTTCAGAAGAATCATACTGACAGATTCAACAAGCACTGAAAAGGGTTATGTATCCAATAAAAACCGCCTTGAACTGATTGGCGTGGAAGGAATCACATTGACTCCCCTCAGACCTTCAGGAACAATCGTTGTTGAGGATGAACGCATTGATGCAGTCAGTGAGGGTGGATTTATTGCAAAGGACAAGAAAGTTAGAATTGTAAAAACGGAAGGCTCGAGAATTGTGGTTAGAGAGATTACAGAGATCTAATTTGTTCTTTCATTGTATTGTTCATTGAGGTATTCTTGCCACGACGAATCGATGAAGTAACAAGTAGAGATAAATACCAATGGTCTTTGAGTTTATTTGGTAAAATAAAGAAGATTCAAAGAACATGGAATAATATTTTTTAGGAGGCAGTTCATATGGACGCAAGTACAGCATTTGTTTTAGTAGCAATTGCACTTGGGATTATTTTCCTTGGTGTTTTGCTGACATTCGTACCGGTAATGCTATGGATTTCAGCATTAGCGGCAGGAGTTAGGGTCAGCATTTTCACGCTGATTGGTATGAGGTTAAGAAGGGTTATCCCAAGCAGGGTCATCAATCCGATGATCAAGGCGCATAAAGCAGGGTTGAATGTTACAACCAACCAGCTTGAAAGCCACTATCTAGCTGGAGGTAATGTAGACAGGGTTGTAAATGCCCTGATTGCAGCACATCGTGCGAATATTGAGCTTTCATTCGAAAGAGCGGCAGCGATTGACCTTGCTGGCCGTGATGTATTAGAAGCGGTACAAATGAGCGTAAATCCAAAGGTAATTGAAACACCATTCATCGCTGGTGTGGCCATGGATGGAATCGAAGTAAAAGCAAAAGCAAGAATTACCGTAAGAGCAAACATCGACAGACTTGTCGGGGGTGCTGGTGAAGAAACGATCGTTGCCCGTGTTGGTGAAGGGATTGTATCGACAATTGGTTCTTCTGGCAATCATAAAAAAGTGTTAGAGAATCCGGATATGATTTCACAAACGGTTCTTTCAAAAGGACTGGATGCAGGTACAGCTTTTGAAATTCTATCGATTGATATTGCGGACGTTGATATCGGCAAGAATATCGGTGCCGAGCTTCAGACAGAGCAGGCGGAAGCGGACAAGAAAATTGCCCAGGCAAAAGCCGAAGAGCGTCGCGCTATGGCCGTAGCTCAAGAACAGGAAATGAAAGCGCGCGTCGAGGAAATGAGAGCGAAGGTCGTCGAGGCCGAAGCAACTGTACCATTGGCAATGGCGGAAGCGCTGCGTGAAGGAAATATTGGTGTGATGGATTATATGAATATCCAGAATATCGAAGCGGACACAGATATGAGAGGGTCCATTGGCAAGCTTTCAAACAATAAAAAAGATGACAAAAATAATAACTGATGCGAGAACCCGTTAAAAGAAAGGGGGGCTCCTCATGGAAATTTTATTTGAATTGTTCAGTAATCCTATAGCCCTGTTTATTCTAATCGGGGTCATCTCCAGTCTTTTCAATAAAAAGAAGTCGGACGGCCAGCAGCCGCAGCGCCGTCCGGTAAGGCCGCCCGGACCGATGCAACAGCAACAGCCTGGACCAGCAAGGCAGCCTCGTCCTGCTCCTGCCAGGAGGCAGCCAGCGGAGGCCAGGGTTGAGCCTCAGCAGGAAATCGAAATAGATCGCGTACCTCGTTATGATACTGGCAGGGACACACAACGAAGCCGGGGTTCAGCGAAGCACGACCCGGGTGAAACTGGTGTTGAAATCATTAATGATCTTCAGAAGGTTTATCTGGAAAGAAAGCTTCAGTCTGAGGAGCAGATGAACAAACAGAGCTCAAGTAAAGGGCGAATGTCTGCTGGTGAATCATCAGGACGATTAATGCAAAAAAGGGAACAAAAAGAAACAGAAGTTGTTTTCCAGCCAGACAGGGACACCCTAATTGAAGGTTTGATTTGGGCTGAAGTCCTTGGTAAACCGAGGGCCAAAAGACCATACAACCCGCTCCGAAGATATTAGGCACGGTAATTGGCCCTCGATTTGGAAGAATGCGTATCCATAAAGTTAAAAATGGTGCTAGAACCTCCTTTTTTCTCATACATATGAGATGAAAGGGGGTTCTTTTTTTTATGGCAAAAAAATGGGGCCAGTATGTACGCAAATGGATGACACAAAAAATGGATCTTCCTCAAGATGTCATGATGGATCTCCCTAGAATCACGATGATTGGGCATGTCCATATTTATATAGAGAATCACAGAGGTCTGCTTGCTTTTTCCGATGGAGAAGTGCGATTGATGATTAAAGGGGGGCAGCTTCTTGTCAAGGGAAAAGCATTTGTGATCAAAACAATATTGCCTGAAGAAATCTTGCTCGAAGGAAAAATAGATCAGGTTATTTATATAAATGAGTGATTGAGGGGGAGACGAATGAAAAACCAATGGATTCACACCTTTTCTGGCACAGTCAAAGTGAAATTGACTGGAAAGGGTATTGAAAGATTTTTAAATCAGTTGACACGTAGTGGTGTTTCGATATGGAACGTGAAAAAACATGGGTCCGAGACCGTCACCTTTTATGTTAATCTTCAAGATGTAAAAAAGCTGAGAATTCCAGCAAGGGACAGCAATTGCAAAATCAGGTTTTTAGAGAGGGTAGGTGGCCCTTTCTTTTTAAGGAAATTATGGACAAACAGTGGATTTTTGGCGGGTGCATTTTTATTTTTTGCATTAATGATGCTCCTTTCAAACATGGTTTGGGGTATAGAAATAAAAGGGGCGAGCCCGGCGACCGAACACCAGATTCGCAAGGAATTGGACAGGATGGGGATTGGCGTCGGGAAATTGCAATTTTCTATAGATAGTGTGGAGAGTATCCAAAAGGAACTGACAGATAAAGTAGGAGCCCTGACCTGGATAGGTGTGGAGCTGAAAGGGACGACCTATCATTTTCAGGCAGTTGAAAAGAGTGAGCCGGAAAAAGCAGAAGTAATTGGGCCGAGGAACCTGGTAGCAAAAAGGAAAGCAGCCATCGTCAAAATCTTTGTGGAAAAAGGGGAACCGGTTGTTGAGGTGAATGATTATGTTATGCCAGGCCAGCTTCTTGTTTCCGGTCTGTATGGAAAAGAAGATGATCTGAAAGTTGTGGCGGCTGAAGGTGAAATCCTTGGTGAGACTTGGTATTCAACGAAGGTGGAGTTGCCTTTGAAGAGTACCTTCCAGGTCTACAATGGCAATGAAAAAATGAAATATTCCCTCATGATCGCCGGTAAAGCCTTACCTGTCTGGGGATTCGGAAATCCTGATTTCAGTGAATATGAACTCGAAGTGACTGAACAGCCTATAAGATTTTTCAAATGGGAACTTCCTGTGAAGGTTGAAAAAAAGACCATCAGGGAGCGGGAACAGGTAACGCGCATCTATTCGAGGAAAGAAGCAATAGAAAGTGCAAAAGAATTAGCGAGAAAGGATATAAAAAACTACCTTCCTGAAAATGCTATCATTAAAGGGGAAAAAATTTTACATCAGTCAATTGAGAATGATAAAGTAAAGCTAACCACACATTTTACAATCATTGAAGATATAGCAGAAGGACAACCAATTATCAAGGAGACTGAGAATGACAGAAGACTTAAAAACGATGGAAATACAACTAGCGAACCCAACTGAAGCCGTTTCTTTATTTGGTAATGCAGATATGAACCTTAAACTGATCGAACAGGAGCTGGGTGTCTCGATCGTGACCCGGGGAGAGGCAGTAGGAATCTCAGGACCTGAGGACAAGGTTGAGTTAGCACAGGCTGTTTTGGACAATCTGCTTGCCGTTATCCGGAAAGGAATCAGCATTAGCCAGAGAGAAGCTGTTTACGCGATCCAAATGGCCGAAAAGGGTACCTTGGAATATTTCAAGGATTTATATGATGAAGAAATCAGTAAAAACGTTAAGGGTAAATCAATCAGGGTCAAGACTCTTGGCCAAAGACACTATGTTAATGCCATCAAAAGCCGCGATCTTGTTTTTGGCATTGGGCCTGCTGGTACTGGTAAGACGTATCTTGCGGTCGTTATGGCAGTCACGGCACTTAAGAATGGTACAGTGTCCAAAATTATCTTAACCAGACCAGCAGTAGAGGCAGGAGAAAGCCTTGGCTTCCTTCCAGGGGACTTGAAGGAGAAGGTAGACCCTTATCTCCGCCCATTATATGATGCCCTGCACGATATCCTTGGTACTGAACATACATTGCGCCTGATTGAGAGAGGGACAATTGAAATTGCACCTCTTGCCTATATGAGGGGAAGGACTCTCGATGATGCCTTTGTGATCCTGGACGAGGCGCAGAATACGACTCAGGCCCAGATGAAGATGTTCCTGACTCGCCTGGGATTTGGGTCTAAAATGATCATTACTGGAGACACGTCCCAGATTGATTTGCCAAAGGGTGCAAAATCAGGATTGGTTGAGGCTGAAAGAGTCTTAAAGGATGTCTCTGGTGTCTCCTTTGTGCACCTTGAACAAGCTGATGTTGTTCGGCATCCACTTGTCGGCCGGATCATTGAAGCATATGGTAAAAATGAATAAACATCTTAGTCCGCTCTTGGTAAACGAGAGCGGACTTTTGCTTCCGAAGGGGTATGAAAGCAATAAAAGGAAGCTTAGAATCTTTGCTTCCTTCCTTGGCTTGCCCAGCAGATGGGACTAATTTTAAATAGAGGTGAAAGTTTAGAGAAAAACTGATATGATGGTACATAAAGTTAGGTATATTTCCCAGTTATTCACAAACTGGCTCTCAAAGTTTAATAAATATTTATGTCAAGGCGCTTGCGCTTTTCACTTTATAAGAGTATAAATTTTTGAAATTAGATCAATGTTTAGCTCCAGCGCCTAGCCAGTTTTTCATCTCCGAGAATGCTTCCTCGAGTATCTTGCGAAAAGCGTGTGCTTTGAGCAGCTCGAGACGTTTCGGTCCGCCCAATGAAGTCAAAGAGCGACTTCACTGGTCGGCACTCTGAGGCACACGATGTGCCAGACCCGCCAGCCACACGATGTGGCGTAATAGGCGGGCAACGCTTGTCGGGGCTGGTCAAGGCGCTTGCGCTTTTCAAATAGGAGGGTTGTAAATGGATAAGCTGCAGGTCCAATTAACTGCCATTTTGAACTTGTTGAATATAAAAATCTTTCGGATTTTATTATTTTTGCTGATTGGTGTCGTGATGTATTCTGCGATGTACAGTAATGTAAAGCCTGAAAAGCTTAATTTGGAGTTATTCTCTGTGGCAGAGCGAACCATTCGGTCGCCTATTACTATTGAGGATAAAGAAAGCACAGAAGCAAACCGCAGGAAAGCGGTCGAGCAAGTCAACGATGTATACAGAGTCAAGAGTGAATATGCACAGAACAGGGTTGATTTAGTCACTTCTATATTCGGTTCAGTTTCAGAAGTCAATGCGGAAGTGCAGGAAGAGATCGACCAGAAGAAAAAAACAGCAGAAGAGGCAGACGTGGAAGATGCACCCGCCCCTGAAGAGCCTACAATTGAGGAAAAGCTGGCACAGTTAAAAACGAAATTGACTGATAATGAAACGAAAAGTCTTTCTGACGAAGTATTCATTACTTTACTTCAAGCTCCGAAGGAAGAGCTGCTGGTTGCTAAAGACCTCACGGTTACAGCTATCAACAATACCATGAAACGAAGTGTTCCTGCAGATGAAGTAGAGAATGCAAAACTGAATGTAGAGGAAGAATTAAAGTATACAAGTTTAAGCAGCAGTTTAAAGAAAGCAGTCATTGAAATCGGCCGTTATGCAGTCGTTCAGAATGAATTCTATGACCCAGAAGCTACTGAAGACTTGCGCCAAAAGGCTATGGACAGTGTTGAACCTGTAAGGATTCTTGAGGGGCAAATTCTGGTCGATGAGGGTCAGTTGATCAGTAGGGACGTCTATAAAAAACTCCAGCTGGTCGGACTGTTAGAAAGTGAAAATTCCTTTAAACCTTTTATCGGGCTGGCTATGCTTGTGGCGCTAATACTATTTGCGCTGTTTGTCATATTCAATGAAATGGAAAACGCCGATAAAAAGCAGAAGAACCTTTTGATATTCAGCATCATCTTTATTACCTCCATATTGTTGATGAAGATGGTCAGTCTTTTTGACGAATTCGAATACTCGGAAATCGGCTATATCTTCCCTGCAGCAATGGGAGCGATGTTGATTAAGATTTTGATCAATGAAAGATTGGCATTGTTTCAAATGGCAATTCTGGCGGTTAGCGGAACAATCATTTTTAATGAAGGTATAACCGGGACATTGAATGTCACCATAGGGATTTATATTTTAATCAGCGGTCTGGCGGCAATTTTATTTTTACAGAAACAAAATCGACGTTCTAAGATTTTACAGGCTGGCCTGAGTGTGTCGGTCGTAAATCTGATTGTTATCCTTTCGATTCTGTTTTTAAGGAACAGCCAATATTCCGGACTTGAATACGGTTTTTATTTTATCGCAGCGTTCGTGTCAGGGATCGTTTCAGCAGTCTTGACGATCGGTTTGCTGCCATTTTTTGAAGCAGGGTTTGGCATCCTTTCAACTTTAAGGCTAATCGAGCTATCCAATCCAAACCACCCGCTATTAAGGAAGATCCTTACGGAAGCTCCTGGAACTTACCATCATAGTGTCATGGTGGCTAATTTATCAGAAGCGGCATGTGAGGCGATAGGGGCTAACGGGCTTCTTGCCAGGGTTGGGTGCTATTACCATGACATCGGAAAGACAAAACGTCCGCAATTCTTTATTGAAAATCAGATTAACATGGATAATCCGCACGATAAATTGCCGGCGTTGACAAGTAAAAATATCATTATCGCCCATGCAACTGACGGAGCGGAGATGCTCCGCAAGCATCGGATGCCAAAAGAAATCATTGATATTGCAGAACAGCACCATGGAACTACGTTGCTAAAATTCTTTTATCATAAAGCTAAGCAAAGCGGGCATGAGGTTAAAGAGGAAGATTTCCGCTATCCTGGACCGAAGCCGCAAACGAAAGAGTCTGCGGTCATTGGGATTGCGGATAGTGTTGAAGCTGCTGTGCGTTCGATGGCACATCCAACCCATGAACAAATTGAAAATTTGGTACACAATATAATTGGGGATCGACTTCAGGATGGCCAGCTAAGTGAGTGTGATATTACGCTGAAAGAGTTGGATACCGTCGCTGATACACTTTGTGAAACTTTAAAGGGAATCTTCCATTCAAGAATAGAATATCCAGAAATGAATAAGCAGAAGGTGAAGCAGGCATGAGTATAGAAATCGATTTTTTGGATGAAATAAATGAACTAAAACAGGAAGAAATAAATGAAATAGAAAAACTGTTGAACTATACGGCAGAGAAAGAAAATGTCCACGAGGGGAGCGAACTATCCGTTACCTTCGTGTCGAATGAAAGGATCCAGGAGATAAACCGTGAATATCGTGACAAGGATCGTCCAACAGACGTCATTTCTTTCGCACTGGAGGAGATGGGCGAAGGGGAGCTTGAAATAGTCGGGGATGGCATACCGAGGGTTCTTGGCGATATCATCATTTCCATTCCTAAAGCAAGGGAGCAGGCTGAAGAATATAACCATTCCTTCATGCGGGAACTTGGTTTCCTTGCTGTACACGGTCTCCTGCATTTATTAGGCTATGACCATATGAATGAACAGGATGAAAAACAGATGTTTGACAGACAAAAAGAAATTCTGGATGGTTATGGGCTTGGACGCTGATAAACAGAGGAAGCATCCATTGGCTTCCTCATTCAAATTTGGTTTCGAGGGAATTGCGGCAGCGGCAGCAAAGGAACGAAATGTGCAAATCCACCTGGCTATCTCCGTTATCGTCATTTTATCAGGGTTTATTTTTTCGATTAATAAGTACGAATGGATTGCAATTATCCTATCCATTGGCGGAATGGTCTCAATGGAAATGATAAATACGGCAATCGAAAGAACGGTTGATCTGTACACGAAAGATTACCACCCGCTTGCAAAACAGGCAAAAGATATCGCGGCCGGTGCCGTCCTGGTGTTTGCGATAGCCAGTGTCATAATTGGATTAATCATTTTTCTGCCAAGAATATTTGCATGGTTTAGTTAGTTGTCCATACAGGGCAACTTTTTTTTGGAATCGAACCATCAGGTTTGTCTGTTTTTTCATCCATGATAAGTGAGGTAAGGGAGCGTTTTATCAGCAAGAAGGTCTTACAAAAATGGCGATTATGTTTGAACCAATTTGAAAACAGGGGAAAACTTAAGTAAAATATCATCACAGTGTAAAAACAGTGCTTGTATGTTTTTAGAAAATTTAAAATTTTATATTTCATTTTTGCTACAAACGGTGAAATCACACTGAAAATAAGTTAAAATAAAGTGGAGAAGGGAAATACAGTATGAACTTTAATAATCAAGGCAATAACAACGAATCTCACAAATCTGGCTTCATCTCAATTATTGGAAGGCCTAATGTAGGAAAGTCAACCTTTCTTAACAGGGTAATCGGGCAAAAGATTGCGATTATGAGTGATAAGCCGCAAACGACCCGGAATAAGGTTCAGGGTGTCCTGACACTTGATGATTCACAGCTAATTTTCATAGACACTCCAGGGATCCATAAACCAAAGCACCGTCTTGGCGATTTCATGATGAAGGTTGCACAGAATACTTTAAAAGAAGTCGATCTGGTATTGTTTATGGTCAATGCTCAGGAAGGATATGGACGCGGGGAAGAATTTATCATTGAGAAACTTCAAAATGTAAAAACACCGGTTTTCCTTGTCATCAATAAAATTGACCTGATCCACCCAGATGCGTTGCTAAAACTAATTGAGTCCTACAATGAAAAGTTCAATTTCGCTGAAATTGTGCCGATATCTGCTCTTGAAGGAAACAATATCGAAAAGCTTTTGGAGCAAATCAAGGAGAAAATGCCGGAAGGGCCACAGTTTTATCCCGCTGACCAGGTAACGGACCATCCAGAACGTTTTATTGTTTCCGAACTGATCAGAGAAAAAGCGCTGCATCTGACGAGGGAAGAAATTCCACATTCACTTGCTGTTGTAATTGAAAAAATGGAACGCCAGCCTGAAAAAGAAATGGTGCATGTCATGGCTACAATCATTGTCGAGAGGGATTCGCAAAAGGGCATCATCATCGGCAAGCAGGGCGGTATGTTGAAGGAAATTGGCAAGAGGGCCCGTCATGATATCGAGAATCTGCTCGGTACAAAAGTGTTTCTGGAATTATGGGTGAAGGTTCAGAAGGATTGGAGAAACAAAGCCACACAGCTTCGTGATTTTGGTTTCAGGGAAGATGAGTATTAAGCCTGTTTGGCAAATGCTCCCTCATTAACATATTAATGGGTTGCAAATATTATTCATCAATAGGATTAACAATTTTTATGTAACATGAAAATCTGATTGACAGGCTATGATAATCATAAGGATTTGGGATAAATAAATTGCTAGTGAAAAATTGAAAGGTGGGGTTTTCGATGTTGGATTTTACCTGGAAGGTGTTCTCTCAGACAGGTAACATTGACACATATCTTCTCTTTAAGGAATTAGAGAAAGACGATCAAGAAATACCCGGTTATCAGGCGGAAGAACTAGCAGAAATTGATTTTCCAATCTCATAGGTTTGTCTGTAGTAATGGATGGTGACAGAAGATGCTGCAGAAATGCGAAGGCATTGTCATTAGAACGACGAATTATGGCGAAAACAACAAAATTGTTACCTTATATACCAGGGAATTCGGAAAAGTTGGTGTGATGGCAAGAGGTGCTAAAAAGCCTAATAGCAGGCTTGCTGCTGTCACCCAGCTTTTTACTTATGGACAGTTCCTTTTCCAGGCAAGTTCTGGGCTCGGCGGTCTTCAGCAGGGGGATATGATTTCTTCGATGAGGTCGATTCGGGAGGATATCTTCCTTACAGCCCATGCCAGTTATATTGTTGATTTGACTGATAAAGTGACAGAGGACAAGAAGTCCAACCCTTTTTTGTTCGAATTGCTTCTCCAGACGCTACAATTTATGAATGAAGGCTACGATATGGAGATCCTCACTTTTATTTATGAAATGAAAATGCTGAATGTCCAGGGACTGTACCCAGTTTTGGACAAGTGTGCAAATTGCGGCAGTACAGAGGGTGATTTCAACTTTTCGATCAGAGAGGGCGGTCTGCTCTGCCATCGATGCTTCGGAATGGATCCATACAGGATCAAAACCTCGCCAGGCACAGTCAGGCTGCTTCGATTATTTTATTTACTCGACCTAAGCCGTCTTGGCAATATTTCAGTGAAGCCAGAGACAAAGCTTGAGCTGAAAAAAGTGATTTCCGCTTATTATGAGGAGTACTCAGGATTGTATTTAAAAACAAGGAAATTTCTTGATCAAATGGATTCATTCAGGGACCAACTGTAACTATTGACATTGCTTCTTCTTTTCGCTATTATCAAAATCAAAAGCTTGTAGCTTTCAACCCATATGCGGAAAGCATTCGCATCGCTGAAAAGGTTGATGAAAATTACATATGTTGCGGTGAAGGAGAAGAGTACTTAAATCCCTCTGTATAAGCGAGTCCGGGAATGGTGTGAGCCGGATTGCAGAAATTAAGGAAGGCGTTCCGGAGCGACATCACTTTTAAAGAGGCTGCTATTTGCAGCAAATAGGGTGGAACCGCGGGTAAACTCTCGTCCCTATGCATGAAAAGATGCATAGGGGGCGGGAGTTTTTTATTTTAAGTTTAATGATATGCGAATCTGCAATATAGGCAAAACTCAAGAAAAGCACTAGTAACAATCGATTTAAAATTTTCGGAGGTGTAAAAATGAATATCCAAAACATGATTTTAACATTGCAAAAACACTGGTCTGAACAAGGATGCGTTCTCATGCAGGCTTATGACACCGAAAAAGGTGCAGGAACAATGAGTCCATATACGTTTTTACGGGCGATTGGCCCTGAACCGTGGAATGTCGCTTATGTTGAGCCATCACGCCGCCCGGCTGACGGACGCTATGGAGAAAATCCAAACAGGCTTTATCAACACCATCAATTCCAGGTAATCATGAAGCCTTCTCGTGACAATATTCAGGAACTCTATCTGGATTCTTTAAAAGCATTAGGAATTGACCCACTTGAGCACGACATTCGCTTCGTAGAGGACAACTGGGAGAATCCATCCCTTGGCTGCGCAGGACTAGGGTGGGAAGTCTGGCTGGATGGCATGGAAATCACGCAATTCACCTATTTCCAACAGGTAGGCGGACTCGACTGTAAACCCGTTTCCGTTGAAATTACATACGGAATCGAACGACTGGCGTCCTATATTCAGGATAAAGAAAATGTCTTTGATCTTGAATGGACAAACGGTTTTACCGTGAGGGACATTTTTGGGCAGCCAGAATATGAGCATTCAAAGTATACTTTCGAAACATCTGACAAAGACATGCTTTTCAACCTTTTCAATATTTATGAAAAAGAAGCAAATCGACAGATGGAAGAAGGGCTTGTCCACCCTGCATATGACTTTGTCCTGAAGTGTTCTCACACTTTTAACATTCTCGATGCACGAGGAGCTATTTCCGTAACCGAACGGACAGGATATATTGCCCGTATCCGTAATCTTGCCAAGAAAGTAGCGAAAACGTTTTACGAAGAAAGAGAAAAGTTAGGCTTCCCAATCATTAAACGGAAGGAGCAGGTGGAAAATGACTAAACGTAATTTATTGCTTGAAATCGGTTTGGAAGAAATGCCTGCAAGATTTATTACTGATTCCATTAACCAGCTGGCTTCCAAGGTGGAGAATTGGCTAAAAACAAATAATATTGTTTTCGAAGATATCAAGCTTTATTCCACACCGCGCAGGCTTGCGTTGCTAGTCCTGAATGTTGATGAGCGTCAGGAAGACAGCGAGGAAGAAGCGAAAGGTCCTGCCAAAAAAATCGCTCTTGCTGAGGACGGAGAATGGTCCAAAGCAGCGATCGGCTTTACACGCGGCCAGGGGCTGACTGTGGAGGATATTTATTTTAAAGAAATCAACGGCGTTGAATATGCTCACGTAAAGAAATTCATCAAAGGCAAGGAAACCATTGAGCTGCTTGTTGAATTGAAAGCAATCCTTTCCGGGTTGACATTCCCGAAAAACATGCGCTGGGCCGACCTTGATCTTCGCTATGTCCGACCAATCAAATGGCTTGTTGCGATGTTCGGAAATGATATCATTCCATTTGAGATTGCTGGTGTCCAAACTGGCAACATAACAAGAGGCCATCGATTCCTTGGAGAGGGTGAAATCCAGTTAACCGATCCTCAGGAATATGAAGAAGCATTGTTGGGGCATTACGTTGTGGCTGATGCGCAAAAGCGAAAGAACGCAATTACTTCTCAGCTTGAAAAAATCGAGGAAGAGAACGGCTGGGTAATTCCGGTGGATGAAGATTTGCTGGAAGAAGTCAATAACCTGGTTGAATATCCAACTGCGTTATATGGCCGTTTCGAAGAAGAGTTTCTGGAAATTCCCAGCGAAGTCCTGATTACTTCCATGAAGGAGCACCAAAGGTATTTTCCTGTAAAATCCAGGAGCGGAGACTTGTTGCCTCATTTCATCACAGTAAGGAACGGTGACCATCTCCATATTGAAAAGGTTGCCCGCGGAAACGAAAAAGTTTTAAGAGCGCGACTGGCGGATGCGGCATTTTTCTATAAGGAAGACCAGAGAATGCAGATAGATACAGCATTGGAAAAATTGAAGAATGTTGTATACCACGAAGAGATTGGAACAATTGCTGAAAAATCAGAACGAGTGCGCAAGCTTGTGGGCTTGGTTGCTGAAAGATTGGAATTCGCGTCTGATGTTATAAAATTTGCGGATCGGGCGGCCCAAATCAGCAAATTCGATCTAGTTTCACAGATGGTATACGAGTTCCCGGAACTACAAGGAATAATGGGAGAAAAATACGCCTTGCAAAAAGGTGAAAGCCCAGAAGTGGCAGTGGCTATCAATGAGCATTATATGCCTCGTAATGCAGACGATTCAATACCAGGATCACGCTCGGGAGCGTTGGTTGCAATTGCCGATAAACTCGATACAATTGTTGCGTTCTTCTCGCTCGGCATCATTCCTAGCGGTTCTCAGGATCCATATGCATTGAGAAGACAGGCGAGTGGAATCGTGCAGACCCTGATTGAAAAGAAATGGAACATCTCACTTGAAAATCTAGTCGGACTTTCACTTAACCTTGTATCAGAAGCAGGAATTACAAAGCGCACTGACGAAGAAGTTTACCATGACCTTATCCAATTCTTTAAATTGAGAGTCAAGCACTTGTTACAGGAACGTGGAATCCGTTACGATTTAATTGATGCTGTACTTGGAGGAGAGATCGGTGTTGTATCCGGACTGATTGAAAAAGCAGAAGCGCTCCAGGCTGCCAGCAGCGATGAGGGCTTTAAAGAAAGCATGGAAGCATTGAGCCGGGTACTTAATATCGCTAGCAAGAAAGACGTGCAGGGCGATATCGATCCAGAACGATTCGAAAACGAGTATGAACAAAGGTTGTTTGAAAAGTATCTTGAACTCGGAAAGAAGGCCGAGGACGGCATGGATGCCGCTTCATATTATCAGCTTTTGGTTGACATTAAACCTGAAATCAATGATTATTTTGAGCATACAATGGTCATGTCTGATAAACAGGATGTCCGTGAAAACCGCCTAAATCAGATGGCTGCACTGGCAGCTTTGATCATGAAGCTTGCGAAAGTAAATGATATCGTCGTAAAGTAAGCACCATTAGCATGAAATGTTTGATTTGAGTGCCTTCCTCCACAGGAAGGCACTTCAGCAAGTAAGGTAAGCCAGTGCAAATGCTGCACGCATAAATCTTCATGAAATGTTAATAAGTATAGAATATTTATTCCTATTTATTACCTCGTGTAGTATATAATAAATTTATTAGTTTTTTTACATAAAGGCTGTTTATACAGTCAGTCTAATGGGCTTCCATGGATCAGTACAAACAAACCATGAGCAATAAGTTCCCAATACTAAAACGGATAAATGGATAAATGGATAAATAGCTTATACTTAATATCCAATGCGAGAACAGTTTTTTTAAAAAAATCTCCCGATGGGTGGTGAGGACAATCGAACTGAATAAACGCCAGGAGCATATTCTGCAAATCGTAAAAGATAACGGACCGATCACTGGAGAGCATATTGCTGAAAAATTAAATCTGACAAGGGCTACTCTCAGGCCTGACCTTGCCATCCTGACGATGTCGGGCTATTTGGATGCCAGACCTCGTGTAGGTTATTTCTACACAGGTAAATCTGGGAATCAGCTGCTTTCTGAGAATCTTAAAAAAATCCTCGTCAGGGATTATCAATCCATTCCTGTAGTTGTTCCTGAAAATGTATCTGTCTACGATGCCATCGTTACGATGTTCCTTGAAGATGTAGGCACTTTATTTGTGGTCGATAAAGCATCAAGGCTAGTAGGTGTCCTTTCTCGCAAAGATTTATTGAGAGCAAGCATTGGAAAGCAAGAGCTGACTACTTTGCCAGTTAATATCATCATGACAAGGATGCCAAATATAACCGTGTGCCGCCGGGATGACCTGCTCATTGATGCTGCCAAGGAATTAATTGAAAAGCAGATTGATGCCCTTCCAATCATCAAAGATGCAGATGATGGGTACGAGTTAGTAGGAAGATTGACCAAGACAAACATTACAAAGGCTTTTGTAGCCTTGGCAGAGGAATAAGAAGCAAATAGAGAAGGGGTTGGTTAAAAGATGAATAAAACACCTATTATTTATGTGGTTTCTGACTCTGTCGGCGAGACAGCAGAGCTCGTTACGAAGGCTGCCATCAGCCAATTCGAACATTTGGATGTTTCACTTAAAAGGTTTCCTTACGTAGAGGATAAAGTACATATTGATGAAGTCATTTCACTTGCTAAGCATGATGGCGGGATGATCGCCTACACATTGGTCAAGCCAGATATAAGCAACTATCTTCAAGAGTGTGCCACCAAAGAGGGGATCTATGCCTGTGACATCATCGGGCCGCTCATGCAGCAGGTTCAACAACTAAGTGGTGAAACACCATTATACGAACCTGGCCTTGTCCGTAAATTGGACGAAGATTACTTCAAAAAAGTTGAAGCAATTGAATTCGCAGTAAAATATGATGATGGCCGTGATCCAAGGGGGATACTTAAAGCGGACATCGTCCTGGTGGGTGTCTCGAGAACATCCAAGACACCATTATCACAATACCTCGCCCACAAGCGATATAAAGTTGCGAATGTACCGCTAGTGCCTGAAGTCGACCCACCAGAAGAATTATTCCTTGTTCCCAAGGAAAAATGCTTCGGCCTCAGGATAACTCCTGATAAATTGAACCAAATACGCCGTGAGAGGTTAATTTCACTTGGATTGAACGATCAGGCGATCTATGCCAATATCGAAAGAATCAAGGAAGAGATAGAATATTTTGATGGGATTGTTGAAAAAATAGGATGTCCAGTCATCGATGTAACCAACAAAGCGGTGGAAGAAACCGCAAATGTCATTCTGAATATGGTCCGAAACAAGAAAATGGACAATTAGCACATATTTTGTATGTGCTTTTCTTTTTGACAGTTCTTTAGCTAATTAATGCAGTAGCCGAGAAAAAATAATGGAAAAATAGGCTTTCTTATACTATAATAAAAAATTGTGATAAAAATGTATCTGTTTAGGTTTAGACTGGACAGATTACGAATAAACTATTTACTATCAGTTGTCAAGATGTTGACCACGAAAAAATTCGACAAAATTCCCTTGAAAAAATACAATCCTTAAGAAGGAATATGCGGAGTGATGTAGAATTAATACTAGTAAAATCAACAGTCAGACCCTTTTTGTTGATGCAGACTCTTGCCCGGTCATTAAGGAAATTGTCGAAATTGCTTCGAAGTTTTCCATCGAAGCTGTTTTTGTGGCTTCTTATGCCCATATGAAGAATGATCTTCAAGGGCAGAACTGGGTTTTTGTCGATTCTCATAAGGAGGCTGTAGACCTTTATTTAATGAATCACGTTAAGAAAGGTGATTTTGCGGTGACGCAGGACATCGGTCTTGCATCTACCCTCATTGCGAAAGGGGTTTATGCCATCTCTCCAAGGGGAAATTTATTTGAAGAAAAGGACATTCAGACTGCCCTTGACTTAAGGTATCTTTCTGCCAGGGCTAGAAGGCAGGGATCCTATGGAAAGGGACCAAAACCCTTTACAGAAAAAGACAGGGAAAAGTTTATAAAGGAATTGAACATGCTTTTGTCGAATTTTAAGATATGTTCAAGTAATCACAACTAATTAGAGGTCATGCTTATGGCAGAGAGGATTGCCGAGGAAAAAGTAAATGAAATCCGGCAGGCGGTTGAAATAGTCGATGTCATTGGTGATTACGTCCAATTGAAAAAACAAGGCCGGAATTATTTTGGGCTTTGTCCATTTCATGGGGAAAACTCTCCATCATTTTCAGTTTCACCAGATAAGCAGATTTATCACTGCTTTGGTTGTGGTGCCGGCGGGAATGTATTTTCATTCCTGATGGATATTGATGGCCTGTCGTTTCAAGAAGCTGCAGTGAAGCTCGCGGAAAGTGCGAACATCGAACTGAAGCTGGAAGGACCGGCTTCGGGCAAAAACCCACAACTGCCTGAAGGCTCCAAGCAAATGATCGAAGCGCATGAACTATTGCGTAAATTTTATCATCATTTGCTTGTAAACACAAAAGAAGGTCAAGAGGCCCTGGAATATCTTCTTAACAGGGGATTTACACAGGAGTCCATTGACACATTCCAAATTGGCTATTCACTGCCTTCATGGGACTTTGCAGTGAAACTGCTTGAAAAGCGGGGCTTTTCGCTGGATCTCATTTCGAAAGCGGGACTTGTCATTCAGCGGGAAAACGATGGGACATACTTTGACAGGTTCAGGAACAGGATTATGTTTCCGATCCTCGACCATCAGGGAAATACGATTGCGTTTTCTGGGCGGGCACTAGGGGGCGAAGAACCCAAATATCTAAATAGTCCCGAAACGCAAATCTTCAACAAAAGTAAAATTCTATATAATTTCCACCTTGCTCGTGGCGTGATCCGTAAGCAGCAGCAAGCTGTACTTTTCGAAGGATTCGCCGATGTCATTTCGGCTAACCGGGCAGGCGTAGAAAACGGTGTCGCCACGATGGGGACATCGTTGACTGAAGAACATATCTCCTTGCTGAAAAGAAATGTGCAAGCTGTAACGATTTGCTACGACTCGGACAAAGCAGGTATTGAAGCGGCTTTCAGGGCATCTAACATGCTGTCAAAAGCGGGATTCGCTGTCAGGGTTGCAACAATGCCAGATGGCATGGATCCTGATGATTTCATAAAGGTGCATGGCGAGGAGAAATTCAGGAACGATATTATTGGCTCCAGCGCCACCTTGATGGCTTTTAAATTAATATATTATCGTCGAGGGAAAAACCTTCAGAATGAAGGAGATCGCCTTCAATATATCGAAGAAGTACTTAAAGAAATCAGCATGCTCGATAAAGCAGTAGAAAAAGACCTTTACTTGAGGCAGCTTGCGAATGAGTTTTCGCTATCCCTAGATGCATTAGCCCAACAGCTCAATCAGCTTGTTCAGGCGTCGGGCCAAAAGAGGGGGCAAAATCAACCGCGAGCGGAATCAAAACCTGTAAACTACGCCAGGAAATCAGAACTGAAACCTGCATACCACACTGCGGAAAGGCGAATGATCTTTCATATGATGAGAGACGCCGATGTCGCATATAAGGTACAGGAAATGCTTGCAGGAAGTACACTGAACATTGATGAACATCAGGCTATTATCACTTATTTATTTGCATACTATGAAAAAGAACATGAACCTGACCCAAGCGCGTTCTTAAATTATCTCCAGGATAATAAGCTAAAAAGGGTTGTTGCTGATATAGAGATGATGCCTCTTAACGAGGAGATCAGTGACCAGGAATTATCTGATTATATCAAGCAGGTCTTGAATTATCAAAAAATGTTAAAAATAAAGGAAAAAATGGCAGAACAAAAACAGGCAGAACGACAAAACGACTTCTTGCGCGCAGCGGCTATTGCAACGGAAATTATCCAATTGCGCAAGACCTTATAAAGCTTATGCTGATTGTTTTTGATTTTTGGAAGGAGGGGGACATATGGCTGAAAAGTCAGCCCGTTCTAAAGAAGTCACTGAAAATGAAGTGACAGTTGAACAAGTGAAAGACCAGTTAACGGCAATAGGAAAGAAAACAGGTGTCCTTGCCTATGATGATATCGCGGAAAGGCTATCAAGCTTCGAACTTGATTCCGATCAGATGGATGAATACTATGAGTTCCTCGGTGAACAAGGGATTGAACTCGTAGGTGAAAGCGATGAAGTTGAAGACCCTGACATCAAACAGCTTGCAAAAGACGATGAAGAATTCGACTTGAATGACTTAAGTGTCCCGCCGGGAGTAAAAATCAATGACCCGGTAAGGATGTACTTAAAAGAAATTGGCCGAGTAGACCTGCTTTCTGCAGAAGAAGAGATCAATCTGGCAGAAAGAATCGAACAAGGCGATGAAGAAGCCAAAAGACGTCTTGCCGAAGCAAACCTTCGACTCGTAGTAAGTATTGCGAAACGCTATGTAGGCCGTGGTATGTTATTCCTTGACCTGATTCAGGAAGGAAATATGGGTTTGATCAAGGCGGTTGAAAAGTTCGATTACCGCAAAGGTTTTAAATTCAGTACTTATGCTACTTGGTGGATCCGTCAGGCCATCACTCGTGCGATCGCTGACCAGGCAAGGACGATCAGGATCCCTGTCCATATGGTTGAAACCATAAATAAATTGATCCGTGTACAAAGACAGCTCCTTCAGGACTTAGGCCGCGAACCAACGCCTGAAGAGATTGGCGAAGACATGGACCTGTCACCTGAGAAAGTGCGCGAAATCCTTAAGATTGCGCAAGAGCCAGTATCCCTCGAAACTCCGATAGGGGAAGAAGATGATTCCCACCTTGGTGATTTCATTGAGGATCAGGATGCTACCTCTCCTTCTGAACATGCTGCATATGAGCTTTTGAAGGAACAACTGGAGGATGTCCTTGATACGCTTACTGACCGTGAAGAGAACGTCCTTCGACTCCGTTTCGGTCTTGATGATGGCCGCACTCGCACATTGGAAGAAGTGGGCAAAGTATTTGGCGTTACGCGCGAACGTATTCGCCAAATTGAAGCTAAGGCACTTCGCAAGCTGAGACATCCAAGTCGCAGCAAACGATTGAAAGACTTTTTAGAATAGGATTGCCAAGGAATAGTTTACTTTTTAAAATAAAAGTAAATTATTCCTTTTTTTACTTCCTTTTCGCCGACTATTAGTTCGGATAACCATTAAGACAGGATGTGCCTACATATGGATGACCATCGCAGGAAAATCATCACCAATGAGATTAAGTACTGGAAACAAAACAGGCTGTTGCCTGAGCACTATTGTGATTTCCTCTTGAACCTGTATACAGAGGGTAGCTCTGAAGCTGACTCGACTCGAAGAAATAGTCCGAGCCGCACTAAGGGAATATTAAGTTTAATTTTAATTGGATTGTTATCGCTTTCAGTTTTTTTATTTTATTTTACTGAATTGTCGCTCTTTTTGCAAACTGCCCTTATCATTTTTTTTGGAGTAATTACCCTTTCAGTAGCCTTTTTCATGTTAAAAAAATCTTTTTTTGATTTGATCCCATTACTTACTTCTGCACTTCTTTTATTAATCATATCTGTTCAGGCAGCTGAAATAATATTTCCAGGCCATCCCGTCATGCTTTACATCGTAGCGGGCCTGAACTGCTTACTGTGGATTACAGCAGGGACGAGGTGGAAGATAGTGAGCTTCAAACTATCAGGAATCATAGGGTTAATCGTCCTATCAATTACTATATTTATATAATTTTTAACAATTTAAAAGTTTTTAAATGTTGAGAAAATTGTTTATTCCCCTTTATAATGAATAATGTAAACGCATTCAATGCTTTAAGGGGGATGGAAATGAATTTTGATTTAACATCAGAACAGGCAATGATTAAAAGGACAATTAGAGAGTTTGCGGAGGAAGAAGTTGCTCCAGGAGCGATTGAAAGAGATAAAACAAAACAATTCCCGACAGAAATCTTCAAAAAACTGGGAGAACTAGGAATGCTGGGCTTGCCGTTCCCCGAGGAATATGGCGGAGCAGGAGCTGATACGGTCAGTTTTGCGATTGTCACCGAAGAATTGAGCAAGGCATGCGCCTCAACTGGGATTACATATTCTGCCCATATATCTCTTGGAGGCGCACCGATCAATCTATTTGGTACAGAGGAGCAGAAACAAAAATACCTGGCTCCAATCTGCACAGGCGAATCACTGGGGGCTTTTGGACTGACAGAACCTAATGCAGGCTCTGATGCAGGAGGTACCCAGACGACGGCAAAAGAGGTTGATGGGGAATACATCATCAACGGCAGCAAGAACTTTATCACGAATGCAAGCTATGCCAAACATCTTGCAATGACGGCGATCACTGGTAATGTGGATGGAAAAAAGGAAATCAGTGCGATTATCGTGCCAACCGATGCACGAGGGTTTTCTGTCATTGATAATTATGAAAAGATGGGATTAAATGCATCGAATACTACTCAGCTGGTGATGGAGGATGTCCATGTCCCGGTTGAAAACCTGCTTGGCAAAAAAGGGGAAGGGTTCAAGCAATTCCTTGTGACGCTGGACGGCGGCAGGATCGGCATAGGCGCAATGGCTGTAGGAGTGGCTCAGGCCGCTTATGAAAAAGCCTTGCAGTATGCCAAAGAAAGACAACAGTTCGGCAGACCAATATCACAGTTTCAGGCTATGCAGTTCAAGCTTGCTGACATGGCAATGAAGATTGAACTTGCACGCAATATGGTCTATAAGGCCGCCTGGCTGAAGGATCAAGGACGTCCATTCTCAAAGGAAGCATCAATGTGCAAGCTCTATGCCTCTGAAATTGCGATGGAAGTAGCTGATCAGGCAGTCCAGATACACGGCGGATATGGCTATATGAGGGAATATGAAGTGGAACGTTACATGAGGGATGCAAAGCTTCTGGAAATTGGTGAAGGCACATCAGAAGTCCAAAGAATGGTTATTGCAAGATTAATTGGCTGCTAACGGGGCATCCTAAATATGCTTTACAAAAAACTTCATCAAACGATGGAGTTTTTTGTCTAAATTGTGAACAAGTGTGACAAAGTTTGCTTTTTTACTTTCCCTGTAAACGTTTTTCAAGTAAAATAATATCTGTGTGAAATCATTATTTAAGATTTGATGTTGTACATAAAGGAGGGTATATGATGAATCGTAATCCAATTATCCCGTTCGTATTGATCATGGTAATGGGGATCGGCTTAATGTTCCTGCTTTCTTTCAAGGGTGTTGGGGATTCCAAGGATCTTGCTAAAGAAAAAGAGGGCGGCGAAAAGACCGAAGAAACTGCTGAAGTGAACCCAGAGGATTTTTACCAGCAATCTTGCGCAGCTTGCCACGGAAACCAGTATGAAGGTGTATCGGGTCCTTCATTGAAAGGTGTAGGCAGCAAGTACTCACAGGATGAGATCAAAGACATTTTGGTAAATGGTAAAGGAGCTATGCCTCCTGGTCTGGCTGCTGGCAAGGAAGATCAAATGGCAGAATGGATCGTTAATGAATTGAAGTAATATTGAAAGGCTCTTTGCTTTTGCAAAGAGCCTTTTTACATAATTGGACAAGGGGCATGGTGTTTTCATATACTTATAAAAGCAAAATAAGATTTAGTAGGTGACTTGTATGAATGCTGAAAAACTATCACACCGGCTTGAAGCCGTTGCAAATAATATTCCTGAAGGTGCAAGGCTGGCCGATATTGGTTCCGACCATGCCTACCTTCCTTGTAATGTTGTAAAGAAGGGTACTGTTCCAATGGCGATTGCAGGCGAGGTCGCTGAAGGACCATTCCAATCTGCCCTTGAGCAGGTTCGGGAGGAAAGTCTCATAGATAAAATATCAGTCAGGAAAGGTGATGGACTTGAAGTAATTCAACCTGGAGAGGTTGATTGCATTACCATCGCTGGTATGGGCGGTACATTGATTTCAACGATTCTAGAACAAGGGGAATCGAAACTAGTAGGGGTCAGCAGGCTTATCCTTCAGCCTAATGTTGGCAGCTTTGCGGTGCGCAGATGGCTGATAGACAATGGCTGGGAACTGATTAAAGAAGAAATTCTTGAAGAAGATCGGAAAATTTACGAAATCCTTGTTGCTGAGAAGGGCGACCCATTAAAACCATATCAGCATATCAATTTTGAAAATGGAATATTGTTTGGACCATTTTTGTTGAAGGAAAAGGCAGAGGTGTTTAAAGAAAAGTGGAATGCTGAAAAGCGAAATTGGGAGCGTATCCTAAAGCAGCTTGATGAGGCTGTGCAGAATGATGATACAGAAAGCAAGAGAAAGGAACTGAAAACGAAACTAAAGATGGCAGAGGAGGCGTTACGGTGAAAAAAGTGAACGGACATGAAGTGATTCAGCTTTTTGAACAATTTTCGCCTAAGGCATTTGCGATGGAAGGCGATAAGGTTGGCCTGCAAATAGGTGCATTGAACCAATCGGTCGAGAACATCCTGGTTGCTCTTGATGTAACTGAAGAAGTGGTGGAGGAGGCAATTGCCAAGAATGTTCAATTAATCATTGCGCATCATCCGCCGATATTCCGACCATTGAAAAAGATCGCAACTGACACTCCTGCCGGACGAATGATTGCCAGGCTGATCAAGCATGATATCGCAGTTTATGCAGCGCACACGAACCTCGATGTGGCAAAAGGAGGCGTAAATGACCTGCTGGCTGCTGCACTCGGTTTAAAGAACCCTCAAGTGCTGGTGCCAACTTTTGAGGACGAGTTGAAAAAGCTTGTCGTTTTCGTACCTGAGGAAGATGCAGAGAGACTGCGAGATGCCTTAGGCAATGCAGGGGCCGGGGCGATCGGCAATTATAGCCATTGTTCGTTCTCCGGGGCGGGGGAGGGACGTTTCCTGCCGGGGGAAAATACGGATCCTCACATCGGCGAACAAGGAAAGCTTGAAGCAGTCAGTGAAGTGCGTGTAGAAACTGTTTTCCCGCAGAGTATCGAAAAAAAGGTCATCCAGGCTATGATCAAGGCCCATCCTTATGAGGAGGTCGCCTATGATATATATCGACTTGAAAATACCGGAGAACAACTTGGACTTGGAAGAATCGGGCAAGTCGAAGAGACGACCCTGTCTGAATATGCCAAAGTAGTAAAGGAAGCTTTGGGAGTCGATAAAGTCCGTGTCGTCGGAGACTTAAACGCGAAGGTGAAAAAAGTAGCTGTCCTTGGCGGTGACGGGAATAAGTATTACTCGCAGGCCAAATTCCGTGGAGCAGATGTTTACGTTACCGGGGATATCTACTATCACACAGCACACGACGCGCTGATGGCAGGATTGAATATGATTGATCCAGGACATAATGTCGAGAAGGTCATGAAAAAAGGAGTCGCCACGGTGATGGAAGGACTATGTAATGAAAAAGGGTACGATGTAAAGTTCATTCCATCCGAAATAGGGACAGATCCGTTCACCTTTATTTAAAGAAACCGAGTGTGATATAAGTTTATTAGAAGAAAACAAGAAAGCAGCCTGAATTAAATTTCAGGCTGCTTTCTTGTTATTGTATGGAAAATTATAAAAGTAATTTTATGTGGAGAACTCCATTTGGGTATCTTAATCCAGCTCCAGCGCCTAGCCCCTCGAGACGCTTCGGTCCTGCCAATGAAGTCAAAGAACGACTTCACTGTCAGGCCCTCCAGCGCTTGTCGGGGCTGAACAAGGCGCTTGCGCTTTTTGTTCTTATACGTTTGCCTCAGTCTTCTTAACCTTAGGCAGGATTTTATGAAGAGGTACTTTTTTCTCTTTTGCCCATGTTTCTTCGTTTTCCTTGTCAAACTGTTCGAGGAAGTTAATGACCTCTTTTGTGATTGGTGTCGGAGTCGATGCTCCAGATGTGACTGCGACTGTGTCAGCATCTTTTATCCATTCGATATCAAGCTCGGTAATATCGGCAATTCGATATGCTTTTGTTCCGGCTATTTCCTCGGATACCTGTGCTAGACGATTTGAGTTATTGCTTTTAGGGTCGCCAACCACAATGAGCACATCTGCTTCCTTAGCCTGCTCGGCGACAGCCTCCTGGCGGACTTGTGTAGCCATGCAAATTTCTCTATGAACTTCCGCGTGAGGGTATTTTTCTTTTACGTTCTTCATGATGTCGGCAACGTCCCACTGGCTCATCGTTGTCTGGTTGGTTACGATTAATTTTTCAGCTTGCAGATTCAAAGCCTCTACATCCGCTGCCGTTTCAACTAGATGAACAATCCCTGGTGCGACACCTACTGCTCCCTCAGGTTCGGGATGCCCTTTTTTGCCGATGTAAATAACCTCAAAACCTTCGTTTTCTTTTTCCTTGATCAGGTTATGAGTGTTTGTCACATCCGGACATGTCGCGTCAATCGAGACAAGTCCCTTTTCCTTGGCAAGCTCCCTGACTTCTGGTGAAATTCCGTGTGCAGTGAAAATAACTGTTCCGCCTTCAACTTTTTCAAGGATATCCTTGCGGTTGTTTCCATCCAATGTAATGATGCCTTCTTCTTCAAATGCATCAGTGACATGCTTATTATGGACAATCATCCCAAGTATATATATTGGACGCGGCAGGCTTTTATCCAAAGCAGCATTGCGTGCAATGACCATGGCATCGACAACACCATAGCAATAACCGCGTGGTGATATTTTAATTACATTCATTGAGTCATCCTCCTCAGAGTACCTCTGATTCTTTCTTTTATTATATAAGACTTGCAGAAAGAATACAAAAGCGACTTTCCAGAAGGAATGAATTAACTGTTATCGAAATTATATGAACAATTTTGGAGAAGTAGCTGCGTTATTGCGTTGCTTTTTGACTGGCTTTTTTTGTGTTGGGGAACTTGAACCAGATTTTCTGTTTTTATTTGGTTTCTTCTTTTTCTCGATTGTTTCGTTCGTATCATTCTTTTCTTGTTCTACTGTGGGTTCATCAGCATCCGGAAGGTCCTTCAATCCTCTGTACAGTTTCCACATTGAAGGGAGATTACGGACTAGAGGACCGTATTGCTGGATCATCGGTCCGAATTGCTGTGCGGTGTTAAGAACTTTTTGCGTGTTGGAGAGAAATCCATTTAACGCAGATGGATCAGCGAGCGTTTTCAGGATTCCTCCGCCTGAGGCTCCACGCGCCGGCCCGCTTCCTCCTGCTAATAAACCTGAGATACCATTTCCCTGTCCGCTACTGCCTTTTCCAAGGATTTTTGATAACAATCCTCCACCCTGTCTTGATTGTTGATTTCTCCCCATCATCCTTGGCATTTGGCCATGTGGCATTCTGGGTCCAGGACCGAATGGGTTTGAATACATTTGGCGATGTCCCATGCCGGGACCTCCCATCATGCCAGGACCATAAAACCGGTTCTGCATCCCGCGTGAGTTCATACGGGGTCCTTGTAGCATCGTGACCCCTCCTTTCCCAATATTTCATCTCCTACTAGAGTATGCATATCATCAGGATTGGTTTAAGAAAAAAGTATGTTTGCGAAACAGGTTTGTTTTTTTATAAGGAAAGGTTAAGATAGTACTGATTGGAGATTTTCTGCAATCTTTATTATAATTACAGGATGAACCTGAAGAGATCAGCTTACGGAACGAGCTGTAATCCCCGATTATCCAGGGAACAGGGCGAAAGAAGGAGATTTTCAATGAGTGAAACAAAATTTAATCGTTATGAATTGAAACCGTTCATTATAGATGCGATCAATAAACTAGGGTTTTATGAGCCGACTGAAATCCAGGAACGTCTTATTCCTACAATCCTGAAGGGTGAGAGTGCCATCGGGCAATCACAGACCGGTACAGGAAAGACGCATGCCTATGTACTGCCAATTATGGATAAGCTTGATTCATCACGCAATGAGGTGCAGGCAGTAATTGCTGCACCGACACGTGAGCTTGCCAATCAAATTTACCATGAAGTTCTTAAAATTGCTGAACACGCACCGCATGGAGAGCAGATCACAGCTCGTTGCTATATTGGCGGGACGGACAAGCAAAGAACGATTGAGAAGCTGAAGACACAGCCGCAAATCGTTATTGGCACTCCAGGTAGGATTAATGACCTGGTCAAGGAAAACGCGCTATTTGTGCATACAGCGAACATGCTCGTGATCGATGAGGCAGACTTAATGCTGGATATGGGATTCATCGAGGACATTGATCAGTTTGCTTCCCGTATGCCAGAAAAGCTTCAAATGCTTGTATTTTCAGCGACAATTCCTGAAAAATTAAAACCATTCTTGAAAAAGTACATGGAAAACCCAAAATATGTACAAATCGATCCTAAACAGGCTACGGCAGAAAAAATAGAACATATCCTTTTACCGGCAAGGCACCGCGATAAAATCGGGCTTGTTCATTCGGCTCTTGTTGCATTCAACCCATATTTGGGAATTGTATTTGCTAACACGAAGAAGAAAGTTGACGAAATAGCCGATGGTTTAATCCAAAAAGGACTGAAGGTTGGCCGTATTCATGGAGACCTGAGTCCACGCGAACGTAAGCGTGTCATGAAGCAAATCAAAGATCTTGAGTTCCAGTATCTTGTAGCTACTGACCTGGCTGCAAGAGGAATTGATATTCAGGGGATCAGCCATGTCATCAACTATGAGCTGCCTACCGATCTCGATTTTTATATTCACAGGGTAGGAAGGACGGCACGTGCTGGTTCTTCAGGTATTGCCTTGACGGTTTATGAGCAGCGTGATGAAGATGCACTGGTCCGTCTTGAAAAGATGGGCATCACTTTTAAAAACATTGATCTGAAAAAAGGTGAATTCACCGAAATCGAAGAGCGGAACAGACGCCAGAACAGAAAGAAAAAAGAAACTACTGGCGAGGCGAAGGCAAAGTCGCTCGTTTCCAAGCCTAAGAAGGTAAAACCAGGATACAAGAAAAAGATGCAGTGGGAAATGGACAAAATAAAAAAACGTGAAAATCGTTTGAATAAGAAAAAATAATCAAATTGTAAATGTTTAGGGAGAGATCAAGATGTTAATTGGATCACATGTTTCCATGAGCGGAAAAAAAATGCTGCTTTCTGCTAGTGAGGAAGCTGTCTCATATGGTGCAAATACTTTTATGATCTATACGGGGGCACCTCAGAATACAAGAAGGAAAAAAATCGAGGACCTGAATATTGAAGCAGGACGACTGCATATGGAGCAGAACGGTATCAATGAAATCGTCGTCCATGCTCCTTATATCATCAATATCGGGAACACGCAAAATCCTGATACCTTTGATTTAGGGGTAAGGTTTTTACGGAGTGAAATTGATAGGACTGAAGCAATTGGGTCCAGACAAATCGTGCTGCATCCGGGTGCACATGTAGGAGCAGGGACAGAAAAAGGGATTGAAAAAATCATTGAAGGCCTGAACGAGGTTCTAAGCAGCGAAGATAAAGTCCAAATCGCTCTTGAAACGATGGCTGGAAAAGGGTCGGAGTGCGGAAAATCCTTCGAAGAACTCGCAATGATCATCGATGGCGTAACCCATAACGACAAGCTTTCCATCTGCTTCGATACTTGCCATACTCATGATGCAGGATACCCAATCGTTGAAGATTTTGATGGTGTGCTGAATGAATTCGATAAGATCATCGGTCTTGATAGACTGAAGGTACTTCACATCAATGACAGCAAAAATGAGGTCGGGATGAGGAAAGACCGTCATGAAAATATAGGATTTGGACATATCGGCTTTGACGCATTAAGCTACATTGTCCACCACCCGCAATTGACACATGTTCCTAAAATTCTTGAAACACCATTTGTCGGTGAGGACAAGAACAATAAAAAGGCGCCTTACAAACATGAAATCGAAATGCTGAAAAGCAAACAATTCGAAGAGAATTTGCTTGATATCATTAGGAATAGCTAAATTAAATCACAAAGCAAAAGCTGTGGAACATTCCACAGCTTTTTTTTGCGATAAAAATAGGTGAACGGTTATGAGTGGCCCCCAGGGAATGATAGTTACAGACATGACGGACAGAAATGGCTGGGAACGAGGAAAAAGTGTCCGTCATAAGAGCGATGACGGACAGAAATAGCCGGGAAAGAGGAGAAAGTGTCCGTCATAAGGGTCATGTCGGACAGAAATGGCCGGAAACGAGGAAAAAGTGTCCGTCATAGGGGTCATGACGGACAGAAATGGTGGGGAACAAAGGAAAAGTGTCCGTCATAGGGGGCATGACGGACAGAAATGGCCGGGAAAAAGAAAAAAGTGTCCGTCATAAGAGCGATGACGGACAGAACTGGCTAGGAAAAAGAAAAAAGTGTCCGTCATAGAAAGCATGACGAACACAGACTTATTATTTAGTGAATTTAACAAATAACTTATTAACTTCTTTTGCTGTTTCAGGGCTGGTGATTCTGGCGATTTGCTTGACCAGTGCCGTTCTCTCTGAATCAATAAAGATGTTTACTTTTTTACCGCGTAAGTATCCGGCGATTTTCTCTGCCTGCCCCTTTGTAATGGAAATGTTAAATTGAGAGGCGTATTTCAGCAGTTCATCAGCCGTGATGTTGCCTACCTTATGGTTAATGATGTTTTCGAAAATAGCCAAAAGATCATCACTCCTTCATAGTAGGGTATGTGCCCAGTTCTGGATTCGTGACAATTTTCTTGGATTGTGAGTTCTTTTATTTACATTATCGTCAGTAAGAGATATACTACTAAAAGTAAATCGGAATGATTCTTATTTTGCGGCGGGTGATAAAAATGGACACGAATGATTACATCGTCCAGGTACAGGATCTTTATTATCGATATGATAAAGAAAATGTTCTTGAGAATATAAATCTGTCTATCCAGAAGGGTAGCTTTTTAGCAATTGTCGGCCCGAACGGTTCCGGCAAGTCAACATTGCTTAAGCTTATGCTTGGACTGATCAAGCCGCAACAAGGCTTAATCCGTATGTTTGGACAAGATATTAACAAGTTTAAGGAACAGCATAAAATTGGCTTTGTATCCCAAAAGGCAAACTCTTTCAACACAGGCTTCCCTGCTACCGTTTTTGAAGTAGTGGCAAGTGGACTGACGAAGAAGCTCGGACTTTTCAATTTTTTGAAGAAGACTGACCATTTAAAAATAAAGCAAGCGATCGAGTCAGTCGGGATGGGGAAGTTCCTCGACCGGAATATAGGTGAACTATCCGGCGGACAGCAGCAGAGGGTATTCATCGCGAGGGCGCTGGTCAGTGAGCCTGAATTGCTGATTTTGGATGAACCAACGGTAGGTGTAGACGTTCAAAACGTCAATTCCTTTTATGGGATGCTCGAAACACTCAATAAGGAGAAAGGCATCACGTTGCTATTGGTTACTCATGATATAGGTACTATTTCGGAAAAAGTCACAAATGTGGCCTGCTTGAACAAAAACATGCATTTCCATGGAAGTGCCGAGGAATTCGAACAACTGAAGATAAACGATGTGTCGGAGATTTATGGTCATGATGTCCATGTATTGACACACGATCATCACCATCACGGAGGAGGGCACCTTCATGATTAGCGGACTGTTGCAATATGAATTTTTGCAGAATGCTTTTTTGACCGGTATGATCATTGGCGTGATCGCTCCGCTTCTCGGTGTTTTTATCGTAGTCAGAAGACTTTCACTTATAGCTGATGCCCTCAGCCATGTTACATTGGCGGGAATTGCCGCTAGCCTGCTGCTTGAGAAAAAGTTTATGATTTTCAGCGGCCTGAATCCACTTTACATGGGAATGGCTTTCTCAGTTGGCGGCTCATTGTTCATCGAAAAGCTGCGTACTGTTTATAAACATTACCAGGAATTGGCCATCCCGATTATCCTTTCTGGCGGAATAGGCCTCGGGGTCATTTTCATTTCGCTTGCTGATGGATTCAATACAGATTTGTTCAGTTATTTATTTGGCAGCGTGAGTGCGGTGAGCAGGGCTGACCTATGGACGATCCTGATCATCAGCATACTGGTAATAGTGCTCGTTGTATTATTGTATAAAGAACTTTTCCTTTTATCATTTGACGAAGAATATGCTAGAGCAACTGGTATTGCCGCAAAGACACTTCACTTTATTTTCATCATTATGGTGGCACTAGTGATTGCAGCATCGATGAGAATTGTCGGTATCCTGCTGGTCTCATCTTTGATGACCCTGCCAGTTGCAGCAAGCATCCGTTTCGCAAAAGGTTTCAAGCAAACCATCTTCTTTTCAATTCTGTTCGGTGAGGTATCAGTATTGGGCGGTTTGTTCCTGTCCTACTATCTGGACCTTGCTCCAGGCGGAACGATTGTGATGATTGCAGTGCTCATCCTTGTGCTGGCCATTTGGCTAAAAAAACGCTCAGCAACAAGATCCATCTAACGGGGTGAAATAATGAATGTGAATGAAGCAATGAACCTGTTGAAAGAACAGGGCTATAAGCATACTGAAAAAAGGGAAGATATGCTCCAGCTGTTTTCCGATAATGACAAGTATTTGACTGCTCGCGATGTACTTGAACAGATGAAGGGTAATTATCCTGGCTTGAGCTTCGATACCATCTATCGGAACTTAAGTGTTTTTGCCGATCTAGGTATTCTCGAGATGACAGAGTTATCAGGTGAAAAACATTTCCGATTCACCTGCTCACATAAAGAGCACCATCATCACTTCATTTGCCTTGACTGTGGCAAAACGAAGGAAATTGAGACCTGTCCAATGAGGAATATTGAAGCAAGCTTCAAAGGCTATGATATTTCCGGGCATAAGTTCGAAATATACGGTCGCTGCCCTGACTGTGTTCATTAAATCAAAAATATAAAAAAATACCGCTAAACAGAAAAAACGGCCATGCAAGTGGCCGTTTTTAACTATTTTTAAACCAGTTTTCTACCCATTCATTTGCTTCCTGCCAGTTATTCACGCGGATCACTCCATTAGGAATCGGTTCCTGATTGTAAGGAGTATTGAAAAGGATGACCGGAATACTTAGCTCTTCGTGCAGGTCGACTGCATTATCGTGTTTATCCTCGAAAAATATATCCACTTCGTATTTACGAGCAGCATCGATTTTATCATGTGAGCCAATTAGATGGATGTCATGATATTTAAGTTCATTGACAGAAAACCATTCTTTAGTCAGATCTAGTAAATGTGTTCCCCTGGCACTGATAAAATATAATTCGTGCTCATTCTCCCAGCTCTTTAAAATATCCTTGGCACCTTTTGCTAAAGGTGACTTAGAATAAATTTCCGGTTCCATTTTTTTGAACCAGGCAGCGAACTCTCTTTCAGATACAGATACAAGCGGCATAAAATCATATTGCTTAATATCATCAAGAGTAATGTCTAAATCGAATCCTTCATTTAAATAAGGTACAAATGTAGTCGGACAAGTGACTGTGCCATCGATGTCTATGCCAAAACGTTTTTTCATCAATCTGCTCCTTAAACATTGATCTTTCTTTAATCTTACCAAATATGAAAGGCCTGCAAAAGATTTACTTTCTCAAGTTAGTCAAACATTGCCATGTTGAAATCCTCACTACTCGTAAACAATAATAAATGCTCCACTTAAGAAAGCGAGGGATTAAAGTGGCAGACCAAGAGCGAAAACAGAGAGGTACCGAATATATCACTGAACCTAAGCAGGATGTCATCACAATCAGGGATGCGCGTGATGAAATATACCAGGAAGAAACAGCAACTGAACTGTACTCTCCTGCACGTGACGAGCACTACCAGGAAATGACTGCAATCGCCGGACCTGAACGTGAGGAACACTATCAGGAAATGACTGCAATCGCTGGACCTGGGCGTGATGAGCACTACCAGGAGATGACTGCAATCGCCCGACCTGTACGTAAGGAACAGTACCAGGAAGAAACTGCGGCGGAGATTGCTGCTCCTGCACCACCTGCAATTACAAGAAGGTCAGAAGAAGAAAGTACAACTGGAGGACGAGGGCTTGCTCTATCAGCTCTTGCCCTATCGATCTTGTCGCTGTTTATTTTACCTGTTCTTTTCGGAGCTGCGGGGATTGTCCTTGGCTTCATGGCTCGCAGAAGAGGATCCGCTATCGGAAGCTGGGCAATTGGGATAGGGACAATCTCAATTCTAGTCGGCATCTTTATATTGCCGTTCTTCTAACGGTACTAAAAATGAATGCCAATAAAAAATGCCCGGGAATTGTTTCCCGGGCATTTTAATCGTTTATTTCTGAAGGGCGGCTTCCCGAATCTTTTCTTCAGCGATTTTATCGATTTCTTTCTTAAGTTCCTCTACCATTGTTTCCTCTGGCACTTTGCGGACGATCTCTCCTTTTCTGAAAAGAAGACCTTCTCCTCTTGCACCTGCAATGCCGATATCAGCTTCACGTGCTTCGCCAGGACCGTTAACAGCGCATCCAAGCACAGCTACCTTGATCGGTGCCTTTATTTTTGAGATGTACTCTTCCACCTCATTGGCAATGCTGATCAAATCGATTTCGATTCGTCCGCATGTTGGACAAGAGATTAATGTTGCTGCATTAGCTGCTAGGCCAAATGACTTTAACAGTTCTCTTGCAACCTTAACTTCCTCTACTGGGTCTGCACTCAATGATATCCTGACCGTGTTGCCGATTCCCTTGCTGAGGATCGCTCCAAGGCCAGCGGCACTTTTGACGGTACCAGCAAATAAAGTCCCTGATTCTGTAATTCCAAGGTGAAGCGGATAATCAAAAGCCTTTGCAGCTTTCTCGTAAGCCTCAATCGCCAGGTTAACATCAGAAGCCTTCATCGAAACGATGATATCATGGAAATCAAGGTCCTCGAGGATTTTGATGTGGTGCAAGGCACTCTCTACCATTCCATCTGCTGTAGGATAGCCGTATTTCTCAAGAATCCGTCTCTCAAGAGAACCAGCATTTACCCCAATCCGAATAGGAATGCCGCGCTCTTTGGCGGCTTTTACAACAGCCTCCACCTTTTCGCGTTTGCCGATATTACCTGGATTGATCCTGATTTTGTCAGCTCCGCCTTCTATCGCCTTAAGCGCAAGACGGTAATCAAAATGGATATCAACAACAAGTGGTATGTTTATTCTTTTTTTGATTTCGGATATGGCATTTGCTGCTCTTTCATCCGGACAAGCAACACGGACAATCTGGCAGCCTGCTTCTTCAAGGCGCATGATTTCAGCGACAGTCGCTTCGACATCATGCGTCTTGGTTGTTGTCATACTCTGGATGACAACTTCATTGTTGCCTCCGATGGTTAAATTCCCAACCTTTATTGGACGGGTTTTGGTACGATGTATAATTTCACTCAACAGTGATTCGCTCCTTTGAAAAATGGAATTCATGAATATGTTCCTAAAGTTGCATAACCCCATTTTATCAATCTTTTGCTCAAATTGACAAGGAAAGACTTCAATTGTTAGCCTTTGCTAATTTTGGCTGCTGTAGTCCGGGAATTTATAAACGTTTCCAAATTTGATTTTTTGGGGATCTGTCCCACCGTTCAGCCTTTTAAAGTCTTCCACTGCTTGTGAGACAGGCACGCTTAATGGTTTGTCCATATAACTGTCAATTACTGATAGTACAGTATCACCAGGCAGTACCTCGTGTTCAAAAAAAGGAATTTCTTGTGTGGTTTGTGTTTCTGTCTTTTCCGTCTCTACCATTTCCACTTTTGATGTTTCAGGTTCCTGCATTTTCGCTGCTGGAAGTGTTCCTATGCTTAAATCATTGTAGACTGCGTAAGCTACTATCAAGAAAACCAGTAATCCTGCCAGTTTTTTCATAGGACCTTCCTCCTTAAATGCTTATATCATTATTTATGCAGAAGAAATAGAGTTAAGAACCAATTTAATAGATAAAAAATGAAAGTTTATAAAGAAAATAAAATAATCAGGATTGAGGGAATGGAATTGTTTAAGAGGACAAATAGGGGGGAATGGGCAGAACGAGAGAAAATCCATATGTATTAATATGAAAGTAAAAAAAATACGCCAAAGGCGCATTTCTTAACTTTCCACAGCTTTCTTGGCAGGCAGTTCTTTAATGGCTAATAAAAGCATCATCGAAGCAACAAACCAGTTTATCGAAAAACTGTAAGGCACAGTTGTTTTTAATAGTGCCATGATCGTGAAAAATATAGTAGGGAGTGTTGTGCTATATGCTGCCATTCTCCATAAATGTGTGTATTGAAGCTTTCTGCCAGCCAGGTTTTTCAATAGAAGACCAAAAAGTGCTAATAGAGTAACCTCGATAAATTTCATACCGGTTGAAAAAACATAAATAACAATAAACAGTATTCCCAGCAATACAGGGAGCGAGGATTCAGCCGTATTGATGAGAGAAATAATGTCATCCTTCGTCATAGATTCACTTGTAAAAAGGGTGTAGGGTACAGCATTGGTTTCGCCGCCGGCAGCAAGCACAATCTCTTTTTGAAGCATTGCCACGTTTGCATCCATGCCAGTCAGTTCACTTTCATCGATCGCACCGGTAGGGTCAAAGATTAACGTGAAACTTCCATTTTTGATTGTTAACGGTGCTTTAATTTCTGACTGCAGCACTCCCTCTCGAATCGTAAAAGAAGGTAAATCAGTTTTGATGGATTGCTTGACCGAGCCAACTGCTTCTGAAATCCCAACAAACATATAATAGACTACAGGCAAAATGGATATTAGGGTCAGCATGAAGACAAATAAGATAGTTTTGCCTATACCCTGGAATCGCGTGTCAGCAATAATCTTTGGAGAGTACATGCTTTTTGCTAATTGTGTGAAAATACTCATGAATACACGTCCTTTAAAAGAATTACACTCACTATTTTAGCTTTTCACATAGTTAAATAACAACCTTTTTACCTCCGCTTTGTAACATATTTGTAACATAACGAAGAAATGTTAAGGTATTGTAAATTCGAAGTATAAACAGTTTACTTTTCATTAATATTTCCTTCATAATAAGCTGTGTTTGTAGATGTTTGTCGAAATAAATCTAGGGGTTGAAAAAATGGAATTGAATTTACAAGAAATGCTGTTTGAGTTCTTTGGGGGACTTGGTATCTTTTTATACGGCATTAAATTCATGGGTGATGGTTTGCAGAAGTCAGCAGGTGATCGACTTCGGGATATTCTCGACCGCTTTACCACTAATCCACTGATGGGTGTACTAGCAGGTATTTTTGTTACAGTCCTTTTACAAACAAGTAGTGGGACAACTGTTATTACGGTGGGACTAGTAAGTGCCGGATTTATGACGCTAAGGCAGGCAATTGGGGTCATCATGGGGGCAAATATCGGTACGACTGTTACAGCCTTTATCATTGGAATCGACATCGGCGAGTATGCTTTGCCGATTATAGCGGTTGGATCCATCATGTTATTTTTCTTCAAGAGCAAAAAAGTTCATAATTTTGGACAAATCGTATTTGGTTTCGGGGCACTGTTCTTTGGCCTTGAACTTATGAGCGGTGGTATGAAGCCATTGAGAAGCCTTGAAGCATTCCAAGATCTTACAGTGGAAATGAGTTCAAATCCAATACTCGGTGTAGTCATTGGTACTGTGTTTACTGTAATTGTTCAGAGTTCCAGCGCAACGATTGGTATTTTACAAAGTTTACATGCTGAATCAATGATTAATATACAGGGAGCATTGCCAATCCTGTTCGGTGATAATATCGGTACAACAATTACAGCTGTTTTGGCTGCGATTGGTACTTCAGTGGCTGCAAAAAGAGCTGCGGCTACACATGTACTATTCAATTTGATTGGAACAACTTTATTCGTCATTATTTTGGGACCATTCACCAAATTAATAGAGATTATTAGAGATAATTTAAGCTTGAATCCGGAGATGACAATCGCATTCGCTCACGGAATATTTAATACAACCAATACTCTTATTCAGTTGCCTTTCATTGCGATTTTGGCATTGATTGTGACTAAATTGATTCCTGGTGAAGATTCTATCGTTGATTACAAGGCTCAACATCTTGATCCAGTATTCATCGAGCAATCACCGTCAATCGCGCTTGGCCAGGCAAAGGAAGAAGTCCTGCGCATGGGTCAGTTTGCATTAAAGGGACTCGAAGAAACGAATGAATTCTTAAAGACTAAGAATACAAAGCATTCCTCGACTGCTTATCAGCTTGAAGATGCAATCAACAATCTTGACCGTAAAATCACAGACTATCTGGTAGACTTGTCACAAAGCTCTCTATCAGGACATGAATCAGAAGAGCATAGCATGCTGATCGATACAGTCCGGGATATTGAGAGAATTGGGGACCACTTCGAAAATATTGTTGAATTAATCGAGTACCAGCAGGCGAATAAGGTGAAGATGACTGATACAGCTATGGAAGATCTTGAAGTAATGTTCAACCTTACTGTGCGTACAGTTGAAGAGGCGCTTCAGGCATTGGACCAGAAGAATCTTGATGCTGCCAGAGCAGTAGTCACAAAAGAAGATGAGATTGACAGAATGGAACGTACGCTTAGAAAGCAGCATATCCTTCGCATGAATGAAGGACAGTGTACTGGACAGGCGGGTATCGTGTTCGTTGACATCATCAGCAACCTGGAGCGAATCGGCGACCATGCAGTAAACATCGCTGAGTACGTTTTGGGAGAGCAAAAATAGTGGTAAAATAAGCAAAGGGAAACCTTTGCTTATTTTTATTTCACAATTAAAAGGATGGATTGAATGGAAGTAGTTTATTGGATCATCATTGGTGTGTTATTCGTTGGAGCTTATGCAAGTTTGGTGGTGCCAATCTTGCCTGGGGTACTTTTAATGTTGGGCGGTTTTATCCTTTACGGCTTGTTTTTTTCATTTGAGCCTTTCAACTGGTTATTTTGGTCTGTCCAGGGGCTGTTCGTTGCACTGCTGTTTGGGGCTGATTATATTGCCAACATCATTGGTGTCAAAAAATATGGCGGGAGCAAGGCTGGGATGTGGGGAAGCACAATCGGTTTGTTGATCGGACCTTTTGTCATTCCAATCGTCGGTATCTTGATCGGGCCATTTTTAGGAGCGGCACTGGCTGAATCGCTGGTTAATAAAAAGAACTTGAATGATGCGATTAAGGTTGGCTTCGGTTCTGTGGTTGGTTTTGTCAGCAGTGTGGTGACAAAAGGAATCATCATGACCATCATGCTCGTTTATTTCTTCATTTTAATATAAAAAAATCGTGCTGAAGCAGCACGATTTTTTTATATGACCGGCATTATCGATCTTAATTGATTTTACTGTTATTAGATGATTATAGAAATTTCATAAAAGTACCCTTATGCAGCGTTTTCGGCACGCATAAGGTAACAATTAAGAGTTAATCGTACCCTTATGCAGCGTTTTCGCCACGCATAAGGTAACAATTAAGAGCTAATCGTACCCTTATGCAGCGTTTTCGCCACGCATAAGGTAACAATTAAGAGCTAATCGTACCCTTATGCAGTGTTTTCGGCACGCATAAGGTAACAATTAAGAGCTAATCGTACCCTTATGCAACGTTTTCGCCACGCATAAGGTAACAATTAAAAGCTAATCACACCCTTATGCCGAGTTACGGCCTGTGATAAGGGTAACTTTATTATCTAAAGCACGATTTTTTAATTCAATCCACATATTTCAAATGAACAATTCTGGCAGTCGACTTCTTTCTTTAAATATGTCAGGTTCTTTACCGTGAACTTAAGCTGATCATAAGCGATGACGTCTTTCTCGCGTAATTCCTTCAGCATTCTCTGGATAACTTCTCGTGTTCCGTATGTTAGATTGGCCAATTCCTGGTGGGTGAGGGGCAGATCGATCAGGATGCCTTCATCTGTCATCACACCATAACTATTGCACAGCCTGATCAAAATGGAGTACAAGCCGCCTTTCTTCCCGTTCATGATCAGGTCCTGACATTTCATCTGTGCTTTGAGGTATCTGGTACTGAGCCAGTTAACCATCGCGTTCATAGCAGTTTTATCGTTCATAATGAATTCCTCGAACTGCTCTCTTTTGATCATGAGAATTTCACATTCTGTAAGAGTCTTAGCAGAAAAGTGATAACGCGGATTATGCTTGAACAGTTCATATTCAATAATCATTTCTTCGCCATTCAAGATTTTCAGGATGAATTCCTTTCCTTTCATATGGACTCGGCCAACAGATACACTTCCACTGAGGATAACATAAACATTCTGAACATTTTCATCTTCCTGGAATAGCATTGTTTCAGGCTTGATTTTTTGAATTGTTTCCCGATCAATGAAGTTTTGCAAAATTAAGCTATATAATGATATATTTTTGTCCATCAAGGTCGTCTCCTTATTAAGCCTTTCTATACTTTTGATTTAAAAGAATTGTTGTTACTGTGTCAACGGTGTATTGGGAGAAATTGGAACAATTATATTGTAGATGCGACATTTATCGTTGACAGGACTGCATTTGAGCAATATTGACGATTTTCTGAAACTTTATCAATAGACTCCATTTCTCTTTTTTATAAACTGACTTGGCACACCAGAAATTTCTTTCAATTTTCACTAATAATAGTGCCAATGAAAATAAAATGTATATAACGTCGAAGAATAGGGGATTTTAAACTCGTTATATGAAAGCATTTTATTTGAAACGATTACCGTTCTTTGGTAATCTAAACAAGAAGCACTTTTAGAACAATTCTAATAACAGAATTATGTAAAAGGTCTTGTTCTGGGAGTGAAACACGATACATAGGAGGATGTTAAAAATGGCATTTGAATTACCACAATTACCTTATGCATATGATGCACTTGAGCCACACATCGACAAAGAAACAATGAATATTCACCACACTAAGCACCACAATACTTATGTAACTAACCTTAACAACGCTTTGGAAGGAAACGAAGAGCTTCTTTCTAAAACTGTTGAAGAAGTTGTTGCTAACCTTGATGCAGTGCCAGAAGCAGCACGCACTGCAGTTCGCAACAATGGCGGCGGACATGCGAACCACTCTTTATTCTGGCAAGTCATTTCTCCAAATGGCGGTGGTGAACCTACTGGCGAACTAGCAGAAGCAATTAACTCTAAGTTTGGCGGCTTCGAAGGCTTCAAGGAAGAGTTCTCTAAGGCAGCAACTACTCGTTTCGGCTCTGGCTGGGCTTGGCTTGTTGTTAACAATGGTGAGCTTGAAGTTACTAGCACTCCAAACCAGGACTCTCCATTAATGGAAGGCAAGACTCCAATTCTTGGACTTGATGTTTGGGAGCATGCATACTACCTGAACTATCAAAACAGAAGACCGGAATACATTGGTGCATTCTGGAACGTTGTTAACTGGGAAGAAGTTAGCAAGCGTTACACTTCTGCAAAATAATTGAATGATAACTTGAGGGGCTGCATTTAATTGCAGCCTCTCTTTTTTATTTATCCTCCTCCATACATAAAAGACCCTCGGGAAAAACTGAATAACCCCCTTTACTTTGTTAGAAACTACCCTAGAGAAAAGGGGAGTCGATCATGAGCAAAGTAAACAAATTATTAGGAGACATTGAATTGACAAAGGATTTAGCGCTCCTATTGATTATTGGGGGATTGTACTCATTGAGCATTGCCCTTTCGAATACCTTTGTTAACATTTATTTATGGAAGCAATCTGGTGAACTTGCCGATCTGGCAATGTATAATTTATCGATTGTCGTTGCGCAGCCACTTACATTCATTCTTGCGGGGAGATGGGCAAAAAAAGTCGACAGGGTCATTGTCCTTCGTATCGGTGTAATCTTTCTGGCCTTGTTTTATGTAACAGTTTTGTTTGTAGGAACAAAAGCTTCCGATTTTTTACTGTTACTAGGTGTGCTTTTAGGAATAGGCTACGGTTTTTATTGGCTTGCCTACAATGTTCTCACTTTTGAAATCACTGAACCGGAAACACGTGATTTCTTTAATGGTTTTCTGGGCATCCTTGGTTCAGTCGGTGGAATGATTGGACCTGTGGCTGCGGGATTCATTATTTCCAGGCTTGAGAAATTGACTGGCTATACGGTAGTATTTGGACTTTCATTGGGTCTTTTTTCAATCGCAGTGTTGCTAAGTTTTTTCCTGAAACGAAGGCCAGCCCATGGAAAGTACTGGTTTCAGCGCATTATTGCTGAAAGGAAGCATGATAAAAATTGGCGAATGGTTACAAATGCTCATTTTTTTCAAGGCTTGAGGGAGGGAGTATTTGTTTTCATTGTTTCGGTGTTTGTATTTATTGCTACAGATAGCGAAATGGCGTTGGGTACCTATGGACTGATCAATTCAGGGATTTCATTTCTTGCCTATTATTTTGTCTCAAGAATGCTGAAAAAAGAATACAGGAAAAAAGCGATTCTCGTGGGCGGGGTGATTCTTTTCCTAGCCATTTTCCTGATCGTTTTCCAGGTCACCTATTTCCGTTTGTTGTTATATGCGGCTCTGATTGCAGTCGCTTATCCATTGCTTCTCGTTCCGTATGCATCCATGACCTATGATGTAATTGGACGTGGCTGGAAAGCTGCTGAAATGAGAATCGAATATATAGTAGTCCGCGAATTATTTTTGAATCTTGGCCGTATAGCTTCGATTGTATTATTTCTGGCTTCAATCCATATCTTCAATGAAGAAAGGGCTATCCCCATCCTACTTGTCATCCTTGGGAGCGGACATACATTGATTTACTTTTTTATCCGGAAAATTCATCTGAAAGCCCCTGCATGACCGGGAAGATCCCCGGTCTTTTTTCTAGGCTCTTTTCTCAAGGCTCTTTTCTCAGACTTTGTTGGTATTGACTACAAAATAGGATTGAATGATTTATGTTTTTTCATAAAATTAAAGCTTATTATGAGAAAAGAGCATGAAAACTTAATACCGACCTGCAAAATGGGTAATATATTACGTTAAAATCGGCTTTAGGATTTTAACAACAATCTTTACGAAAACAGCCTTTTTCTATAATCCGATATAATTGGAAAATCTTTCTGACTTAGTTTATTGATAGAAAAAAACGGCCACTTTCGATAAAATAAAAGATAGTGCATAATCATGGACATACAGACTGAAGAGGTGGGAGAGGCTTGAACAAGAAGAAAAAGAAGAAGACGCATGTGCCATTCAGGCTGAATATGTTGTTTTTTGCCGTTTTTGTTTTGTTTTCAATGCTAATTTTAAGACTTGGCATTGTTCAAATTGTTTACGGTGAGGATTTTAAAAGGGAAATAGAACGAACTGAAGACGTTACCGTGAACAATCCTGTTCCGAGAGGGAAAATGTACGACCGGAACATGAAAACGATTGTCGATAATACACCCAGTAAGGCTATAACATATACAAAGAGCCAGGGCACTAAGACGAAAGAGATGCTCATGGTCGCAGAACGACTTGCAAAACTGATATCAAAGGATTCTGAAGAGGATTTAAAGAAAGTCAGAGAACGGGACAAAAAGGATTATTGGATCTTAACAAATGAAGAGCGTGCCAGAGAAAAAATCCTGGAAAAAGAATGGGCACAGTATGATGAAAAAAAGCTGGATGATAAAGCCCTTTATAATCTCCAGCTGGATCGCATTACTGAAAGTGAGCTCAATGAATTAACGGACGAGGATCTTGAAATACTCGCTATTTTACGTGAGATGATGAGCGGATACGCATTGTCGCCTCAAATCGTCAAAAAAGAGGTAACACCGGAGGAGTTCGCTATTGTCAGTGAGAACCTCGAAATGCTGCCAGGTGTCGACACAACGACTGACTGGGAGCGAAAATATTCTTATGACAAAACGCTTAGGTCGATTCTAGGAAAAGTAAGTGATTCCGAAAAGGGACTTCCGAAAGAAAAGCTTGAGTATTATCTTGCTCGCGGTTACAGCCGGAACGACAGAGTCGGCTTAAGTTACATTGAACAGCAATATGAAGATGTACTTCACGGCCAGAAGGCAAAAGTGAAAAACATTACCGATAAGGGCGGAAACGTTCTGGACACAAAGGTGATTACTGATGGACAGCGTGGCAAGGACCTTGTGCTGACGATCGACATGGATCTGCAGCTTGCTGTTGAGAAAATTATCGAAGAGGAATTGGCGAAGGCGAAGCAGCAGCCAAGGACAGGACTACTCGACAGAGCATTTGTTGTGTTGATGGATCCTAACACAGGAGAAGTGTTGTCGCTAGCCGGGAAGCAGATCGTTAAGGATGAAGAAACAGGAAAAACGGTCATGCAGGATTTTGCGAGCGGGAACTTTACAACTTCTTATAATGTCGGGTCTGCTGTTAAAGGAGCAACAATTTTAACAGGATTCAACACCGGAGCAATCAGTCCTGGTACTCAGTTTTACGATACACCGATTAAGATAAAAGGCACGAATCCGAAAAAGTCCTGGAAAGCAGGATTAGGTACTCTTGATGACCGCAATGCCCTGAAGGTGTCATCTAACGTCTACATGTTTAGGACTGCAATAAATATAGGAAAAGGCAATTATAAGTATGATCAGCCATTGTATCTTGAGCCACAAGCTTTTGATACGATGAGAAACTATTTCAGTCAATTTGGCCTTGGCACAAGGACAGGCATCGACTTGCCAAACGAAATGGTCGGATTCAAGGGAACAGAGAAAAGGCCTGGTCTTTTGCTTGACTTTGCGATTGGCCAGTATGATACGTACACGACACTTCAATTGGCACAATATGTTTCAACAATCGCAAATGGCGGCAACAGGCTTCAGCCAAGGATTGTCAAAGAGGTCAGAGAACCGGTCATGAAAAATAATGAAGTTGGTCCGGTGCTGAATGAATTGGAACCTGTCATCCTGAATAAGGTTGACGGCAAACCGGAATGGTTTGACAGAGTCCAGGAAGGTTTTAGGAGGGTTATGCAGGAGAGAGGCGGTACGGCCTATGGAGCCTTTTATACCGCTGATTATAAACCTGCTGGCAAAACGGGTACAGCGCAAGCTTTTTATGATGGACCGAAAAGAAAGAATTATGATAAGCCTCCTGAAGTGATGAACTTGAGCCTGGTTGCTTATGCTCCCCATGAAAATCCAGAAATTGCGATGGCTGTCATGGTTCCTTGGGCATATGAAGGCAATCAGGGACACCATGCAAATAATGACATCGGGCGGAGAGTCCTTGATACGTATTTTGAACTGAAAAAGAAACGCCTTGAGGGAAATATGAATCCCGAACAGCCAATCCAGGAAATTGAAAAGAAAGAAGAAGGAACTGAACTTCTTGAAGAAATTGCTGAAGATATTGAACAATAAACCTGATGAAACTGTCTCTATGAGGCAGTTTTTTTCTATTTATATGGGTATACTAACGCCAACCGGACAACTTAATGTTTTACCTTTTTTCGACAGGAATACACAAGAATCAACGAATTTACAAAACCTTTACATTCAGTTAAAACAGTCTTAAAAGAAGAACTGTATTCTTGGTCTTGTAGGACATAACAACCACATCTCGTAGGGGGAATTAAGGAATGAAAAGTCTTAAAAAGATGGGCCTGTTTTCTATGCTGGCAGCTGTCATGGTATTCGCTGCGGCTTGTGGTGGCGGAGATAACGAAGGTGGAAATGGAGAAGAACTTGAAGGCAGCGTCGTCATTGACGGTTCTGGTACAGTATATCCATTCATGGCACGCATGGCTGAAAACTATATGGGTGAACAAGAAAATGTTTCTGTTGAAGTAAGTCGCTCCGGAACATCAGCAGGCTTCAAGAAATTCCTTGCTGAAGACGGAACTGACTACAATGATGCTTCCCGCCAGATTAAGGATGAGGAAAAAGCAAAAGCTGAGGAACTTGGAATAGAAGTACAAGAAATGAAGGTTGCACTTGACGGTATTACAATCGTCATTAATAAAGATAATGACTGGGCTACTGAGCTTACTGAACAAGAAGTAAAAGATATCTTCCTTGCTAGCGCAGGAAAGAAAAAATGGTCTGATGTCCGCGCTGATTTCCCGAACGAAGAAATCAAAACTTACGGACCTAATGAAAACCACGGAACTTACGAGTTCATGTTTGAAACCATCTTGGAAGAACAAGATCTTCCAGAGGATATCAATCTGCAGCAAGACTACTCTACTCTTGTTGACCTTGTGTCCAAAGACAAGAATGCAATTGGCTTCTTCGGTTATGGATACTATGAAAGCAATAAAGACAAGCTTTCTGCTGTAAAAGTGGACTTTGGCAATGGTCCGGTTGAGCCTAGTTTGGATACGATCAAAGAAGATGGAGACTATGCTCCCTTCACTCGTCCAGTATTCACTTATTTGAATGTGAATAACGCGAAAGAAAAGCCGCAAGTATTGGATTATGCTATTTACACAATGAATAATGCTCAGGACGTTGCAAAGGAAACTGGTTTCGCTCCGTTATCTGATGAAGACGTAAAAGCATCACTCGATACACTAAATGGCTTGAAGAAGTAAAAACTTACGGCGGAAGATGAGAAGTCTGACCTTCTCATCTTCTTGCTTATGATAATGGTATAGTTTTTCCTTGGGTAATATAAGGGGAAGTTCTTCCTTGGAAGGATGAAAGGGGTTTTTTTTGTGGCAAAAGGTGTTGTACATGACCAAGACCAAAATTTGAATGTACGCGAAATAATTCAAGAAAAGAAAAGGACAAAGAGTTTCAATAATTATACTGAAAAATTCATACCAAAAATTTTATTTGGAATTGCAGCTATCTCAGTTTTTACGACAATTGGAATTGTACTTACATTACTTACTGAAACAATCGCCTTTTTTAAGGCCGTTCCTTTCTTAGATTTTTTTACGGGCACTAAGTTGAAGCCATTGGGTGAAAATGCTGTATTTGGAGTATTACCCCTGCTTACTGGCACACTCATTTCCACTGCAATTGCCATGCTCGTCGCCATTCCGGTCGGGCTGATGACAGCGGTATTCCTGAGTGAGTATGCTTCTGAAAAAACACGAAGGCTATTAAAGCCACTTCTTGAAATTCTTGCAGGCATCCCAACGATCGTGTATGGTTTCTTTGCATTCACCTTTGTTACACCTTTATTAAGATCATTTATTCCTGGTCTAGAACCAACAAATATATTGAGTCCAGGGATTGTTATGGGTATTATGATTATCCCAATGGTTGCATCGCTATCGGAAGACGCAATGAGTTCAGTGCCAAATTCGATGAGAGAAGGGGCATTGGCTTTGGGTGCAACCAAGCTTGAAGTAACCTGGAAAGTTGTTATTCCAGCTGCAATCTCTGGTATTATCGCATCTTTTGTTCTGGGGATTTCCAGAGCAATAGGCGAAACCATGATTGTAACGATTGCCAGCGGAAGTTCCAAAAACTTCACTTTTGATGTCACTCAATCTATGCAGACAATGACAGCTTATATTGTAGAAGTTACCGGAGGGGAAGCTGCGGCAGGAACTACATTGTATTACAGCCTTTATGCAGTTGCGATGACTTTGTTTGTTTTTACACTGATTATGAATATGGTCGCACAATATATCTCTCGCAAGTTCAGGGAGGAATATTAAGATGAAATATGTAGATTCCACTCAAGTTCAAAAAAAGATGGGTTCTCGTTTAATGGCGAACAACCTTGCAAAAACATTATTCTTCCTTTCAACACTATTTGGACTGTTAGTCCTGGTCGTTCTGATTTACCGAGTTTTAAAAGATGGATTACCATGGATAGACATTGATTTCCTGATGAACAGACTATCCACTGACCCAGAAAGAGCAGGTATATGGGGCGCAATCACCGGGACTTTATGGCTGATGGTCGTAGTGGCACCAGTAACAATGCTCCTCGGTATCGGTACAGCAATTTATCTCGAAGAATATGCAACTAAAGGCCGCATTTCTTCCTTTATTAAAACGAACATTTCAAACCTGGCTGGGGTTCCATCTGTCGTATTCGGAATCCTTGGTTTGACTGTATTTGCCAGGACACTTGATTTAGGATCAGTTGTCCTGGCCGGCGGTTTGACGATGGCATTGCTCGTGCTTCCTGTTGTCGTCGTGGCAAGTCAGGAAGCGATTCGTGCTGTACCTCAATTTTTGCGAGAGGCTTCTTATGGGATGGGCGCTACAAAATGGCAGACAATCAAGAATGTTGTATTGCCTGCTGCATTGCCAGGGATCCTGACTGGTGTCATCCTTGCTCTATCACGTGCGATTGGGGAAACAGCACCCCTTGTTGTAATTGGTATTCCGGCATTGTTGATACCTATTCCAGACGGAATTTTTGATAAGTTCACGATTTTGCCAGTGCAAATTTATTACTGGACAATTGACTCTGCTCTTGTAGCTGAATATGCCAATCTGGCAGCTGCAACAATCGTCATTTTGTTACTCGTTTTGTTTGTGATGAACTCAATTGCCATCTTGATTCGTAATAAATTCCAAAAAAGATATTAGTCTGGGAGGGGTAACTTATGTCAGTAGTAACAGAGAAGTCGAATGCTTCTGTAAAAGATACACAGAATACAGCAAGAGAAGATGCCAAAAAGGTTGTATATGAAACAAAGGACCTGAACCTCTGGTATGGTGAAGGCCATGCTTTAAAAAATATCAACCTTGCGATCAATGAGAATGAGGTTACAGCTATCATCGGGCCATCCGGCTGTGGTAAGTCCACTTATATCAAAACGTTGAACCGAATGGTAGAACTTGTCCCGACTGTGAAGATTTCTGGTGAAATTTTATACAGAGGACGAAACATCCTTGAAAAATCGTACCAGGTTGAAGATTTAAGGACAAGTGTCGGAATGGTGTTCCAAAAGCCGAATCCATTCCCTAAATCCATATACGATAATATCGCTTACGGCCCTAAGATTCATGGTATCCGCGATAAAAAGATCCTTGATGAAATTGTCGAAAAGAGCTTGAGAGGGGCAGCCATCTGGGATGATGTAAAAGACCGATTGAACCAGAATGCATACGGCTTGTCTGGGGGTCAGCAGCAGCGTATTTGTATCGCCCGTGCCCTTGCCATTGAACCTGATGTCATCCTGATGGACGAACCAACATCAGCACTTGACCCGATTTCAACCCTGAAGGTAGAGGAACTGGTCCAGGAATTAAAAAAAGATTACAGCATCATCATTGTCACTCATAATATGCAGCAGGCTGCCCGCATATCTGACAAGACTGCATTCTTCCTGAATGGAGAAGTCATTGAGTTTGCTGAAACTGATAAGATTTTCTCAAATCCATCTGATAAGAGAACAGAGGATTATATCACTGGACGTTTCGGTTGATTGAATTATTTCATTGGAAGGATGATGATATATGGTAGTTAGAGGGAAGTTTGAAGAAGACCTGAAGACATTGCATGAAAAGTTGCTGGAACTCGGGAACTTTGCAGTCAATGCGCTAAACCAATCTCTAGAAGCCCTTGAAAAAAAGGATATTGAGCTTGCTTTGAAAATTCTTGCAGATGACGCGAATGCTAACCTTCTCGAAGAGGAGATTAATGATTTTGCGATTTTATTGATTGCGAAGCAGCAGCCTGTAGCTGTGGATTTAAGAAGGCTGATTGTAGCGATCAAGATTGCGACTGACATTGAGAGAATGGCGGATTTTGCAGTGAACATCGCGAAATCGACGATCAGGATCGGGAAGGAGCCTCTTGTAAAGCCGATTGAGCATATCAAGCAGATGCATCAAATCTCACTTGAAATGCTTAAATTATCATTAGAAGCCTATAACGAAGAGGATTTGGGTAAAGCAAGACAGGTTGCACAGATGGACGACCAGGTTGATGACCTGTATGGACAGACAATCAAGGAACTCTTAAGCCTTGCTCAAACGAAGCCCGAGCAACTGGCGCAAATCACCCAGCTCTCATTTATCAGCCGTTACCTCGAACGCTCAGCAGACCACGTAACAAATATTGCCGAAAACGTCTTTTACCTTGTAAAAGGGAAGAGATACGATTTAAATCAATAAGCAATTAAGGAGCAGGGGATCCCTGCTCCTTTTTCTAAGATTATTAAAAAAGACGAAGAAAAAGACCCTCCAGCTAGAGGGTCTTAGTTCGTTATCTATTTTTCGTAATGATTTTCGCGATTTGGTGATAATCCAGGCCGCTTTTCAGTTCGTACTTGCCGATTTGTACCTTTGTATGGTAACCCTTATCAATCAGGAATCGCTCAAATTTGGTTTCGTCGTCGATGATCCCCTGACTTTCCAGCATTGTTGCGACATCACCGGGTGACATACCGCTGGCGATAATGAGTGTGAACTTCTTTTCTTCTTTTACTTCTTCTACTTCTTCTGCTTTTTCAGCAGGAGCTTCTTCTTTTGGTTTTTCTTCTTTAACAACTTCAGCTTTTTTCTCGTTAAGTTTGGCAAACTCGCCGCTGCTCAACACCTTATAGCCTTTTTCTTCGAGAATCTTCTTGGCATCTGAAACGGCAACTTCCTTCTCTGGTTCTTTTTCAGCGATTACGCTGCTGCCTGCCCAGAGGAAAATCGCTGCAAAAATAAGTCCTAATGCAAATGCTTGCGCTGTTCGTTTATTCATACGATCTGTCCTTTATCAACAAATTCATTAATGATTTCCTGGACTTCCTGGTTTGTAAGTGATGATTGCTTTGCAATTTGGTTTATATCCATCCCTTGCTGGGCAAGCGACCACACCTGATTTTTTATGATATCGTGAATTTGGTTTTTGCCAGTATTGAATGAAGATTGCTTTTCCAGGGTTGTATCATTTACGAGCAATTCTTCCTCCAGTACCTTAAGCTTTTTCTTGATCTGGTATAGATCCTGGATTTGCTGGATTGTCAGCTGGTCGATTTCTTCGCGCAATTCTTTATATGGATCTTTCAAAAAGAAAGAAATTGCGAAAAGAAGCGCGGCCAGGACAAAAAGACTGATGATTATGTAGCCCATCTGTTATTCCTCCCGAGCTGTTATTAGAACACATAGAATTAGTTTACCATTCAAGGTAGGAAAATTCGATTTATATTTTTTTCCTGAAAAAAAATGATAGTTTTGTCTTATTATGATTTCCAGTCGCTGTAAAGGCTGTCGAATCCCCGCCATATTTGTAATCCTAAAAGACTATAGAAAAATAAATAAACGTTTTTTCGTAGAGTATCCAGCAAGCTGCAAATTACGACAATTTGCGTTCATTGTGGCTGGCAGACGAACATGCTAACATAAATTTAACGAATATATTTTCAATTCCATTAATATAATGATTAATTTGGGGGTGCAACGTGGCGGAGAGGACTCATTATATTAACAAGCTCCAGGATCATTTAGTTGCGAGAATCATTACACCTGGCAAGCTATTTGTTTACTGGCAGCTCCAGGATGAAAAGGTGCGGTTCATTTGCGAATATTTTTACATACCGGAAGAACAGCTCACTAAAACCTTGCGCTTATATGATCATGACTCCAGGAAAGTCATCCATGAAGTCGTTCTTCGTCATGATGTGTCAAGCTGGCTGTTCAAGGGGATTAAACCAACCGGTAATTACTATGTTGAACTGGGGATTAAACGAAGCACAGAGACATTTTTTCCATTGTTAAAGTCAAATTCGGCTATCCAGCATAACGAAAACCAGCTGAAAGTGGACAAACCACTTTCACCTGGGTGGGCCGGAAAGGTGAGCACCTACACATATTATGAGAATCTTGAAGGGAGCATCCTCAAGTGAAAGGCAGCCAGAGTCAAAAAGAGAAAACAATCCTGATGCTCTCATGGGAATACCCACCTCATATAATAGGCGGGCTTGCGAGACATGTACATGCACTGTCAACTGAACTTGCTAAAAGTAATCAGCAAATTCATGTTTTAACGAGTAAACCCTATGATAGTCAAGAATATGAAAAACAAGGTACTGTCCATATCCACCGGGTAAATCCCATTAATGATCAGGATCCCAATTTCCTTTCCTGGATGGCGGGATTGAATCTTGCTGTCATTGAAGAAGCATTGAATATTGCAAAACATATTGAATTTGATGCTGTTCATACCCATGACTGGATGACAGGACCAGCGGCAGATTTTATCAGTAGAACATTGGATATCCCATTGATTGCAACGATTCATGGCACGGAATTCGGCCGTAATAAAGGCATTTTTACCGAGCTTCAGCAATTTATTTCCAGAAAAGAGAATGAACTGTGCCATTCTGCAGATGAAATCATCGTATGCAGCGACTTTATGAAAGTTGAGGTCATCTCTTTATTTCAAGTTCCCGACAACAAGATTACAGTGATCCCTAATGGGGCTCTATCGGAAAAAGTGGATGAACAAGATTTTGATATCGAAGAGTTATATCCGTTCATTTCCGGCAAGAAACTGGTTTTCTCAATAGGAAGAATTGTTAAGGAAAAAGGATTTCAAACCTTGATTGAAGCTGCGGTCCTGCTGAAACATAAAGCTGCGAATCTATGTTTTGTAGTAGCTGGAAATGGGCCGTTATTAGAAGAGTATAGGGAAAAGGTTGTGGAGATGGGACTGGATGGGTTCGTCAATTTTATAGGATTCGTTAATGAAGAAATCCGTTTCAATTTAATGAAAAGAGCAGATGTGGCTGTTTTTTCCAGCAGCTATGAACCTTTTGGACTTGCCGCTGCTGAGGCGCTTTCCGCTGGCGTCCCGACAGTAGTGGCGAAAACCGGAGGATTGCAAACATTAATTGAAGATTTTAAAACCGGGTTCTATATGCAGCCAGGAAATGAAGAAAGCCTTGTCCATATCATTAATTGGATTCTTGAAAATGAAGCCCGCGCTGAGGAAATCGGCCGAAACGGTAGGATTTCAGTTATTGAGAAATTCAGCTGGGAACGAAATGCAAAGTCAACAGATACACTATATATAAGAGCGATATCAAACTATTGCCATAAGGAGGGTATTAATGAAGACGAATGCTTATCTCAGAATCGACAATGAAGAGAACTTTGAATACAGCAGGAAACCATTGATTTTTAGTCCTGGCATATGGGTCAATGGAAATGTGTATAGGCTTGGGAATGTGACTGAGAAACTTTTGCCGCAGGAAGATTTATCGATAAAAATCAAACAGGCAAATGTTCATTCAAGGGTAGAACTTTTCAATCTTTATGTGACGAACCATTCCAAAGTTGGCAAGGAAGCGAAATTAATCCTGATGCAGCGTCATGCTGATAGTGTTAATGAACAATTCAGTTTTGTATCACCGAATGAAGATGTCATCTTTCACTTTGCAGATAAAAGAATCTACCTTGTAAACGGTTTGAACAGCAATGGCAGGATGAAACAGTGTACAGTTCAGCCGTTATGGAATGTGAGCACTGAACGACTCTGGAATTGCCAGGAATCTGGGAAGCTTAATTATCAGCCAATGGCAAAGGGATCTGCGGCCAGCCTTTTCTCGCTCGATTTGCAAATGGGTCCTCGTGAAACACAAAAAAGCAGCTGCTGGATGATCGAAGGAAATGAAAAAAACATGGTTGTTCATCTGAATGAAATGCTTTTAAAAAACACACTAGCAATTCCCGACAAAAAGTGATATTATAGAAAAGTCGTATGCACGAACCTAGCTAGAATAGTTTGGAGGGAAATTACATGCGTGTAAATATTACATTAGCTTGCACAGAATGCGGAGAGCGCAACTATATTTCTAAAAAAAATAAGCGTAACAACCCAGATCGTCTTGAGCTTAAGAAATACTGCTCAAGAGAAAAGCGCGCAACTTTACATCGTGAAACAAAATAAGCAGCGGGATTTTTCCCAGCTGCTTTTTTGTTTGTCTAAAAACCATATAATTCATTTCTCGCTTGCTTGAAGTAATGGTATTGTTTATACATAGAGAGTTACTTCATGGCGTTAGTAAAACAATACATATAATACTCAGGATGTTTGGGGGAAAGACGGATGGATGCCAAAAAAAAACTTAGAAAGTCCATTAAAGCAAAACTATCAGAGCTTAGCCTGCCACAATACGAAGACCAATCTTATACGGTAGCACAGCAGCTATTCCAAACTGACGAATGGATGGAAGCTTCAACAGTCGCGATCACTGTATCAAAAGCTCCAGAGGTCGATACTTTCCAAATTATCAGGAAGGGATGGGAGCAGGGGAAAAGAGTAGTCGTTCCAAAATGTGAGCCGAAGACACGGAGACTGGACTTCAGGGAACTGAAGCGATTTTCTGAACTTGAATCCGTCTTTTATGGTTTGCTAGAGCCAATTGTTTCCGAAACGAATACTGTGAGCGCTGGAGAGATAGATTTAGTCGTCGTTCCTGGACTCGCTTTTGATAAAAACGGATACAGGCTCGGGTTTGGAGGAGGATACTATGATCGTTTTCTGGCAAACTATCATGGAAAAACGATTTCTTTGGCATTTAAAGACCAGCTCGTTTCTGATATTCCTATTGAAAGTCATGATATCCCGGTTGGAAAAATAATCACCAGCGAAGGAGTTATCGTCATTGGAGATTGACCAGCTCTTGGTAATTGGATTTATTGCCTTGTTTGCGGCTGCTTCAGGATATTTTCAGCTTTTGAAACCATCGGGAGCTATAGCTGCCTTTTTGACCGGGATGTCCATATGGGCAGGTTTTGGTTTAAAGGGACTTTTTTTAATGGGAGTTTTCTTTCTCACTTCCAGCCTCCTGTCCAGGTATAAAAGCAAGGTGAAGGAACACCTGGGAGAGTTACATGAAAAAGGATCAGCAAGGGATTGGGCCCAGGTAGCAGCAAATGGGGGAACTGCAGCAATTGCGGGTCTGGCACATTTTATTTCTCCTGATCCAGTTTGGATCATTGTACTTGCGATTTCCATTGCCAGTGCCAATGCAGATACCTGGGCATCAGAACTTGGCGTGCTAAGCAGACAGCAGCCGGTATCGATCAAATCCTTCAAAAGGGTGCCACGTGGAACCTCGGGAGCAATATCTGGATTTGGAACAGCCGCTTCAGCAGCAGGCTCCTTGTTAATTGCTTTAACCGGTGGTTATCTATTCGATGAAGGAACTGGCTGGATATTGTCTGTGTTTCTCTTCGGTGTGACCGGGGCGTTGCTGGATACGTTGTTAGGAGCCTATATTCAGGCAGGATTTAAATGCGTTCGCTGCAATCTTTATACTGAAAAATTAACCCATTGCACCCTGGCAACCAAACAGGTTTCAGGATTTACCCGGATTAACAACGATGTCGTAAACTTTATCTCATGTTTGACAGCAGCTATTATGGGAATGGCTTTATATAACATCCTTTAAATTCAAATTAGATGTAACAATGGTAAACAGGATGGCAGCAATCAAAGAATACAACACGAATCGAAATGTAACAAAATGTTTATAATGATAACGTTTCCTTATATTAAAAGCAATACATTAATTTCGATAAAAAAAGTACAATCTAATTGAGAAGAAATAATTCAAGGGGGTATACGCATGAAAAATCATGTAAACCGTGTTGTTTTGGTTGGAACAGGCTTCGTTGGTTCAAGTTATGCATTTGCGATGGTCAATCAGGGAGTAACTGAAGAATTAGTACTTGTTGATCTTAATAAGGAAAAGTCAGAAGGGGACGCTATGGATTTGAATCACGGAATGGCGTTTGCGCCTTCCCAGACTAAAATCTGGTTTGGTACATATGCAGACTGCAAGGATGCGGATTTGGTGGTGCTTTGTGCTGGTGCCAATCAAAAACCAGGAGAAACAAGGCTGGATCTTGTAGAGAAAAACACGAAAATCTTCAAAAGCATTGTAGATGAAATTATGGCCAACGGTTTTGACGGAATTTTCCTTGTCGCAACAAACCCTGTTGATATCCTCACATATGCTGTATGGAAATTCTCTGGATTGCCAAAGGAACGTGTCATTGGTTCAGGGACAATTCTTGATACTGCAAGATTCCGATTCTTGCTTGGAGATTATTTCAATGTAGATACTCGAAACGTACATGCCTATATTATAGGTGAGCATGGTGATACCGAATTGCCTGTATGGAGCCATGCGGACATAGGCGGAAAGCCGATCGCCAAAATGATGAAAGATCAGGAGCATTATAAACACGATGACCTGGAAGAGATTTTCACAAATGTCCGGGATGCTGCCTATCATATCATCCAACGTAAAGGAGCCACTTATTATGGAATCGCCATGGGTCTTGTCCGATTGACTAAAGCGATTCTCCAAAATGAGAATTCTATCCTTACGGTTTCAGCCCAACTAAACGGCGAATATGGTCACGACGACATCTATATCGGCGTTCCAGCTATAGTCAACCGCAACGGGATCAGAGAAATAGTCGAACTCTCCCTGGATGAAGAAGAACAACAGAAATTTGACCATTCTGTAGAAGTATTGAGAAAAGTAATGGACCCTGTCTTGAAGGGATAAGAAAAATGGGCTGTTGATCAAAGGACCATTGAAAAAGTCCTTAAAGTATAGCCATTGTTAAATTGCCCGGTTGAATTCCACTCCAGGATGCTTCGCTTTCCGCGGGGCGTGCGGTGAGCCTCCTCAGCGCTAAAGCGCCTGCGGGGTCTCACCTGTCCCGCTGATCCCGCAGGAGTCTCGCACCTTCCGCTCCAATCAACCTCTTGCTATTAAATCGAGAACTGTAACCAACTTTTTTCAAGCTTCTGATTGTTGCAGCCATTTTTTCTTATTCGCTGTTTTTGTAACCGTTTTCTTCTATTATATATACATCTTTTGGAATGAATATTTAAAGATGAGTGGATAAAAAATTGGGTTTATTCCCAAAATAAAAAGGGAGGGATTTATATGGCAAGGAAAATAATTTCGATTTTCATGCTTGGTCTGGCAGGCTATTTTGTTTTTGAGAACAGGTACAGGGTCATGAATATGCTTCTTGGCAACAGGTTTTTGCGACGGGTGGCTGTAGGTTCAATCATGGGTCTGCCGGGTATTAGAAGCAAAATGATGGATTCATTATTCTCAGGACCTTCGGAGTTTCAGTAAAGGCTGTTTTCGTATTGATTATTGCTTTTCGAACCTATACTGGTATCCACATTAATTAAGGTATCGGGGCTCTTTTCGAGGAGAATTCTAAAGAGGATTTACGATCATACTCGTAAAAACCCAGGTGCCGGTTTTTACTCTTGTTGAGAAAGCTACAAAGTTTACGAAAAGAGCCTCAGTAAAAAGACCTTGTCGGGTCTTTTTCTGTTTTAAGGGCTCTTGTTATCTTGCTAATGGAACTTTAGTTTATAATAATTTTATAGAGGAAAAAATAAATACATATTAACGGCTGGGACCGGAGCAGGAAAGTAGGGGAGATGTTGGCTTTTTTGGAAGAGTATTTGTTTTGGAAGGTCACGGAATTCCTGATTGTGAAGAAGGAGTATCGTATCCTACAGCTATCGCAGGATCATAGAGAGCTATGGCTGGAAAAGACAGAAGACAAGAATACACAGGTTGTTCGCCTGCTGCATTATAATCTTGATTGGACCAACTGGTTGCAAAGGGATATCGGGATGACTGCGGAGAATGGAGACAGAATCCGCAGGAAACTTGCTAAAGGAGAGTTGAAGATTCTTAATCTCTACTTTAGTGCGTATCCCCCAGTAGACGATTATGAGTTTAGAATCGCCGAACCGACCCTTTCTGAAAATAGCAAGGTAACTGTTGAGTCCATTATAGTGGATCGGGCAAATGCGTCAGAAGCATTAAGGAAAATAGAAAATAGGATTGATGGCAACATCGAGATTGATTTAGCAGAGGAATTCTCTGTCGATGACATAGAGTCTATTAAGAAAAATGCTCTTTCCAGCGCGGTTAGTCGCGCTAAGGAAGAACAATCGATATTTAATTATGGGAAGCCCTTTTTCACCTATCTATTCATTGCGGTACAGGTGCTGATGTTTCTGGTTCTTGAGGCAGCGGGAGGTAGCACGGATACTTCAACGCTGATAAAATTTGGTGCAAAATTCAACCCGCTTATACTTGAGGGTGAATGGTGGCGTTTTTTCACACCGATTATCATTCATATTGGCCTGCTCCACCTATTCATGAATACTCTCGCTTTATACTACTTAGGGACGATGGTTGAACGCCTTTACGGCAATTTGCGTTTTTTGTTTATTTATATTTTCTCAGGTTTCATCGGAGTACTGGCCAGCTTCATTTTTAGTCCAAATCTTTCAGCAGGAGCGAGCGGCGCGATCTTTGGCTGCTTTGGAGCTCTACTTTATTTTGGTGTCGCCAAACCAAGACTGTTTTGGCGGACATTGGGACTGAATATTCTTGTGGTGCTTGGAATCAACCTTGCTTTTGGCTTTACCATTCCTGGAATCGATAATGCTGGACATATAGGAGGCCTTGTCGGAGGATTTGCATCAGCCGGTATTTTCCACCTTCCTAAAAAGAAACGCCCACTGCTTCAAGGAGCATTCCTGGCTGTTTCAGTTGCTGCAGTTTTTTTAACCTTGCAGTATGGTTTTAGCGGCAAAGCAAATTTAGTAGATGAAAGCTCAATATTGGTGCTTGCGCAACAGCATATAAAAGCCGAAGAGTATGAACAGGCAAATGAGCTACTTACGGATTATCGCCAGTTGGAGACACTTTCAGCGGAATCATTATTCATGCTTTCATTTACCGAAATAAAGTTGGGTCAGCTTGAGGAAGCTAAACGTAATCTTCTTAAGGTTATTGATATGGCTCCTGATTTCCATGAAGCATATTACAATCTCGCATTGATTTATTTCGATGAAAAGGAACTCAAGAAAGCTCAAACTTATGCTGAAAAGGCGGTAGAGTTAAATCCCGGGCAGGATAGTTACCGAAAAACACTTGAGCAGATTAATTACTACCTTGAAGAAGCTGCTTGAGTACGATGCTTTCACCAGAGTCAGTTTGTGTTACAACCAGCAGATGGCTCTTATCATTAGAAACCAAAATCAAAGGCATGGTACTGTCAATCGGATCAACGACAGTGCCATCGCTTTTTTTTATGCCAAGGTAATAATTTTTATATAACCCCTCCCATAGCTTTCCAACAATATTGGCAGTCTCCTTTTGGGTAAAACCTTTTATAGGCTGGTCTTCGTATTTTCTAATTGTATCGAGAGGTACAGCAATATAATTCGAAGCTTTAAACCCATACTTCTTTTCAGCCTTGTTCAAGCTTTTATTCAGTGTGTTACTTACACTCTGATCCAGGACATTCTTCCATTCCTTCTCCTGTTTACTTTTGGCGATAGAGAAGGATTGAAGTGGGCTGAAAGGAGAATCAATCACATATAGCATGTCATCAGACATCCTTTGAGCACTTGTGATTCTTTCGCCGTCACCATGCAGTTCGGAATAATGAAAAGTGATGGCGTCATACCTTGCGCTTTCCCTGTTTGAAATGAAGTCTTCCTGGTAAACATCTGCTGTATCCTGCTCCCATTTGGCAGCTTTTCCTTTTAAAAGGCCGTTGACGAATAATAGCCCCATATCCTGTCTTAAGTATGCCTCCTGGTCCAACATGGATTGCATCTTCCAATCAATCGTGTGCTTATCATTCTTCTTATCTTTTTGCAGCGTCAATGAAGTACTCGCGCTCTTGTACTGCACAGAATCATTCAATGGAAAAAAAGTGATCGTCTCCTCCGAACTGTTGATGTTCTGAAGTTGAATCATTAACGCAGAGACTGCAATGGCAAAAACGCTAATTCCCAAAAATACATACTTTTTCATTAAGCTCACCCTTTTCAGATTGTCTGGTAGGTCGGTATAACCACTATATGATACTTGTCCGGAACACATGCAATTAAGTATGTATTTGCGTTTTTTTGTCTAAGATGGTGAAAGAAGCGGACAGGAAAATATTGGTCAGCTTATTGCTTAATAGCTGTTCCTGTAATACATGGTAAGTGCTCTTTCAATTTTAACCTGGTCTAAGACCACGGTAAGATTCATTGCCGCATCAACAAAGTCTATAAAAGAGCCCTTAATGAAAGGTGTTAGGATAGAATATGGCAGAAAAAACGAAGCATCCCGTACAGGAAAATCTAAAAAAAAATATTGAGTATTTAAGAGAAGAACTTGGAATTGGCAAGAGTTTTGATGTCATCCAGCTGGATGTCGAGTACGCCGGCAGGGAAATGGCTTTGTTTCTTGTAGATGGATTCGTAAAGGACGATATCCTTCTCTATATCATGCAGTTGCTTGCGAAACTTGAGCCTGGCGCCCTGGACATTGATACACTCAAGAAACTGGTCAAGACATACATCCCTTATGTTGAGGTAGAAACGACTGACGACCTTGATAAGGTAGCAGATATGGTTCTGGCCGGCCCTACGGCGCTAGCGGTAGATGGAGTGGCCGAAATCATCCTGATAGATGCAAGAACCTATCCAGTGCGCGGTCCGCAGGAACCAGATACTGAAAGGGTGGTAAGAGGTTCGAGAGATGGTTTCGTGGAAACATTGGTCTTCAATACTGCGCTTACAAGAAGGAGAATCCGTGACCGCACATTGAGAATGGAGTACATGCAGGTCGGGAGAAGGTCGCAAACGGATGTGGTCGTCAGTTATATAGAAGATATTGCCGATCCTGAGATGGTCAAGAAAGTAAAGGATTCAATCAGTAAAATTGATACGGACGGACTGCCGATGGGAGAGAAAACGATCGAGGAATTTATCTCAGGCCAGCATTGGAACCCATTTCCCACTGTAAGATACACAGAGCGCCCGGATACCGCTGCCACACATTTATATGAAGGGCATGTATGCATCATCGTTGACGGATCGCCAAGTGTCCTTATAACGCCGACAACCTTCTGGCATCATTTGCAGCATGCAGAGGAGTACCGAAATAAACCGGTTGTCGGGGCTTATCTGAGAATGGTGCGTTTCATGGCTGTATGGTCATCCTTGTTCATGCTTCCTTTATGGTATTTATTCGCGGTCAAACCAGAACTGCTCCCGGAGAAGCTGGCATTTATCGGTCCGAATGATCCAGGTCAAATTCCGTTATTTCTTCAGTTCTTCCTGATTGAAATAGGAATCGATGTGCTCAGGATGGCTGCAATCCATACGCCGACCTCCCTGGCAACCGCGCTTGGACTTGTCGCCGCCTTGATGATTGGGCAAGTGGCAGTCGAAGTGGGCCTGCTGACAAATGAAGTCATCCTTTACCTTGCGATTGCGGCAATTGGAACTTTCGCAACACCAAGTTATGAAATGAGCCTGGCAAACCGGCTTATAAGGATCTTCCTGTTAGTACTGACTGCAGCATTCCAGCTATACGGATTTCTGATTGGGGTCGTCCTGTTCATCATCTTGCTTGCAAGAATGAATTCCTTTGGAGTACCTTACCTGTGGCCATTCATACCGTTCAACCCGCGGGCATTCCGTGACGTGCTCGTTCGGTCTCCAATCCCATTAAAGAACAGAAGGCCGCGGATTTTGAAACCGCAGGATCCCGATAGGTAGGATTTAAGTAGCAGCCTATGCTGCTTTTAGTAGTGGAAAAAAGGGTCTAGGAATGTTCTCGTTCCGAAACCCTTTTTACGTAATAAAAGGTACTAGGGAGCAAGTTGTTTGAAAGGGTACCATCTTGAATATTTTAATTGTTCCTATGCATTGGAGTATTTTTCGATACATATCCATCTTCTCATGCACTATTTAAGTCTTTTTAGAGAAGAGATTAGGTGCGCTCTATCAAAGATTGGAAGTCCTGTTGATTGGAGTGGAAGGCGCGTAGACTCCGAAAATGCTAACGCATTTCCATCGTGCGTGGGAAGGTTCGAGGTAGCTCTTCAAAGTCCTGCGGGATTCGCTGGACAGGTGAGACCCCGCAGACGCCAACGGCGGCGAGGAGGCTCAGCGCCAGCCCTGAGGAAGAATTGCTTATGAAAAAGACGGCAAGTGGTCTTTTTCATATTCTTCCCGCGGAAAGCGAAGCGCCTGGAACGTAAATCAACAGCCCCATAACACTCCACACAAAAAAAGCAGCGCTTGCTGCTTTTTTTTATTGGTAAGAAGTCTTATGGTAGTCATGATGAACAAGCCAATTTAGTGATGAAAGACTTTGGTATTTGTCATAAAATCTTCTTCTGCATACTTGAGCAGGCATTAAGTATCCTTTATACTTAGGTAATGGAAACATGCTCTTATTTTCACAAACATTGAGGGGATTACGTTGAAGACGATTTACGATATCCAGCAGTTCTTGAAAAAATTCCGGGACATTTATTTACATAGGTGACAGAGTGGCGGATCTAGAGCTCATGGGAGCAGAACTGAAGGAAATGTATAATTCCCAATTGATTGAGACAAAAGATTACCAGTCTGCGATTTTACTTTTAAGACAAGAAATCCGAATGGAAAAAGAAAAAAAACGTACATGAGAAAAGGTGACTGAATATGGCTGAAAAGTGGCTTGTAGGTGTAGATTTAGGAGGAACAACAACTAAACTTGCTTTCATAAGTTTATATGGAGAAATCCTTCATAAATGGGAGATCCCAACAGATGTTTCAGAACAAGGGAAAAATATAACGGTCAATATCGCAAAGGCGATTGATGCGAAGCTTGAAGAGTTAGGGCATTCAAAAAGTGAAATCATCGGGATTGGCATGGGAGCACCTGGTCCAGTTGACCTTGCCACTGGCGTAATTTATGAAGCAGTGAACCTTGGATGGAGAGAGCCTTACCCATTAAAAGACTTGCTTGAAGTCGAAACCTCGCTTCCGGCTGTAATCGATAATGACGCTAACTGCGCAGCACTTGGTGAGATGTGGAAAGGTGCTGGAAATGGTGCAAAAGATCTTGTATGTGTCACTCTGGGAACAGGTGTAGGCGGCGGAGTTATCACGAATGGCGACATTGTACACGGTGTCAGCGGTGCTGCTGGTGAAATAGGCCATATTACTTCTATGGCTGAAGGTGGGGCTCCGTGTAACTGTGGCAAGACTGGCTGCCTGGAAACGATTGCCTCAGCAACTGGAATTGTCCGAATTGCCACTAAAGCATTAAACGAAGGAACCCCAGCCGGAGAACTGGCAGCGGTGTATAAGGAAACTGGCCATGTTACGGCAAAAGATGTTTTTGATTCTGCAAAAAGAAATGACCAATTAGCGTTGAAAGTCATTGATTCAGTTGCTTTGCATTTGGGAATTGCTCTTGCGAATATCGCTAATACGCTTAATCCTGAAAAAATCGTCCTTGGAGGCGGAGTTTCAAAAGCAGGAAATGTTTTGCTCGATCCAATAAAAGAACAATTTTTACGTAATTCTTTTCCTCGAGTAGCGCAATCGACTGAAATCAGTATCGCAACATTGGGAAATGATGCAGGTGTGATTGGTGCTGCGTGGCTGGTCAAAAACAAGATAGCACAAGCCTAATAAGCTTCAGGGAGTTTTGTGACAAAACTCCCTGTTTTTTTATGTGCTAAAAGTTTCAATTTTCGAAATTTGGACATTCCTGAAACTTTTTTAGGTTTGATTCGTCTAAAATAGAGGAAAATGACAGTAATTGGTCTATGCTTTTTTAGGTTTGATTTTGTTTGCTTTTTAGAAAAAAAAGTATTAAGATTATCTTTGATTCTTAAGCAGGTGGAAAAAATCACCTTAAATTTCCCATATCTGTTATTTTTAACAGGGAGGTAACAAACAAATGAAGAATAATAAATGGACTAAAGCATCCATTGTTGTGATTGCGACAGTCCTGCTTTGGTTAAAGACTTATATTGCCTATAAAACTAGCTTTGATATAAAGATTGAGAACTGGAGACAGGAGATTATCCTGTTCATGAATCCATTAAGTTTCCTGATGGTCATTTTTGGAATCAGCATGTTCATGAAGGAAAAGGCTCAGAAACGCTACATTTTGATTACAAGTTTCATAGTTTCAGCGATTCTTTTCGCCAATGTAGTGTTCTACCGTTTCTTCAATGACTTCCTGACGATACCTGTGCTTTTCCAAACGAGCAATATGAGCGACTTGGGAAGCAGTGTTACTGAATTGATCAACTTCAGTGACTTGTTATATTTCGCTGATTTCCTCGTATTGGCACTTCTATTAAAAGTCAAACCAAATGTAATAGGATATCGGGAATATACCAAGGTGGACCGCAGAGCGTATTTTCTTGTGGCGATCGCGATTTCATTTTTCAACCTGGGAATGGCTGAAACTGAGCGTCCGCAGCTGTTGACAAGAACATTCGATAGAGAAATGCTGGTCAAAAATATTGGGACATACAATTATCACCTTTATGATGCTTTCTTACAGTCAAAGTCTTCGGCACAGAGAGCTATGGCTGATGGCAGTGAACTGGCTGATATCGACAACTATGTGCGCGCTAACTATCTGCCGCCGAACGAGGACATGTTTGGTATTGCTAAGGGCAAGAATGTGATTCTGGTTTCAATGGAATCCACGCAGAACTTTGTCATAAATCAAACTGTGAATGGCCAGGAAATTACACCTTTCCTGAACGATTTCATTAAAGAAAGCTATTACTTTAATAATTTTTATCACCAGACCGGCCAGGGTAAAACTTCGGACTCTGAATTCCTTGTTGATAACTCATTGTATCCATTAAGCCGAGGTGCAGTTTTCTTTACGCACTCAGGTAATGAATATACAGCCACACCTGAAATCTTGAATGAGAACGGCTATTTCACTGCTTCTCTGCATGCGAATAACAAAAGCTTCTGGAACCGTGATATCATGTATCAATCACTGGGATACGAGCGTTTCTATTCGTTGCCGGATTATGATGTGAAAGAAGAAAATTCTGTAGGCTGGGGAATGAAAGATATTGAGTTCTTCCAACAGTCTGTTGATCATTTGAAGGCTATGCCAAAGCCATTCTATTCAAAGTTCATTACATTGACGAATCACTTCCCATTCGAATTGAACGAGGAAGACCGCTTTGTCGAGCCGTATACTTCAAATGACAAGACAGTCAACAATTACTTCCCGACTGTCCGTTATCAGGATGAAGCTTTGAAGCTGTTTATCCAAAAATTAAAAGATGAAGGCCTCTATGAGGACTCAATCATCATTTTATATGGTGATCATTACGGAATCTCCGAGAACCATAATAAGGCGATGGGTGAGTATCTCGGCAAGGAGATTACACCTTTTGAAAGCACGCAGCTGCAGCAGGTGCCATTGATTGTTCATATCCCAGGTCAGGAAGGCAAGACGATTCCAACTGTAGGCGGACAGATTGACCTCAAGCCGACTATTCTCCACCTGTTGGGAATCGATACTAAGAATAACATTGACTTCGGATCAGACCTATTCTCAAAGGACCGGCTTGACTTTGCGGTTCTGCGCGATGGCAGCTTCATCACGAAGGATCATGTATTCACGAGAGAAGCTTGCTATGATAAATCAACTGGTGAGCCGACTGACAAAACAGCTTGTGAGCCTTTCTTTGATCAAGCAAAGAACGAGCTCGAGTTTTCCGATAAAATTATTTACGGGGACTTGCTGAGATTTTATGACGAGAAAAATGCCAGTAAAGAAAAGAGTTATCCGAAATCAAATGAGTAATTTTTAGAGAAACCTGTGCCTTAATGGTGCAGGTTTTTATTGTGAAAATTGTTTCTTTCAGAAAAATAAGGATGGTAATTTGACTGGATACATGGGATATTACTTAGTGGGATTTTCACTTTTGTTTGATGGAAGTCAGTAATATTCTGTATTAAAAATATATATGAATTTTTGGAAATTATTGAAACATTTACAAGTTTCTAACGTACAGATATATACATTGTTTAAAATGGGGGGGTAGAGGTGAGACAAATTAAGGAGAGTACATATCGTATACCTTATGTTAGCTGGTTGTTGCTGATCATCATCACTTCTGCACTCGGCCTATCCGCTTGTTCCCAGAAGCTTGATGCTTCATTGCATGAGGGAGCTGGTCACAGCTTAAATAGAGTAAAGGAATCTCCAGGGCCTTCGTTTTTAGGAGCAGAAATTGTTCCAATCGAGATGGGGGAACAGGAAGAATTCTATAAGTCTGCGGGCTGGCTAAGTGATTCAGAAATTCTCTACATTTCAAATAAAGGGGAAGGCACTTCTTTATTATATTCATACAATCTTGGAACAGGAAAGGCATCATTGCTGTATAGAAGTGAGCAGCCAATCATAACCGCGGTACCAAGTCCGGAGAAGAAAAAGGTGATGATACATAGCGCTGCATCAGAGGAGGGTCTCCTCACTGTTATCGATTTGACAGGGAAAGAATTGTATTCTACAAGCATTCAATCATATGAACTAACTTTTGAGTGGAATCCATTCGATGTGAATTTGCTAATTGTTTCTGCATTTACAGAAGATTGGGATTTCAGAAGTTATTTATTGGATTTAAGGGATAATAATCTGAAAGAGATCAAACTGCCAGAGCCTTTTGTAAGGTGGATTTCTGAGGATGTCCTCGTTTATCAGAAGTGGGATGAAGACGGGATTTCACTAGATGCCCCGCTACGAACCTTTTCTTTGAAGGAAAACAAAACTGAAACCTTACTCGAAGATGTATATCAATTTGATTCGCAAGGACCATACTTAATGACTGTAAAAGTGGATGAAGAAGAAAATGAAGAATCGGGTCTGTATGCCTTCTTCAGGAATGGTGACAAATCGGTTGGAAGTATCGAGGCTCCGTTGTTAACTTCTTTTTCTGGATGGGTCGTCCCTTTTTATGATTTAATGGATAATGGAAAGAATTTTATTTATCTGCGGGCAACAGAGCAGGGTGAAGCGGACCTTTACGATGGTGGGTTTGACTTGCTCCGTTATCATTTAGATTCAGGTAACGAGGAAGTTATTTTCACCGAAATGGCCAACGAGCCCCTTTCCTGCTCTCCCTCCGGAGAAATGTGCCTGTACGGTTTCCAGTTTGATAAAGTCTTGAATATCGAGACAAACGAGATCATTGATCTCGTTCACTAATAATTTTCAAGGAGAGATTTTGATGGCAATTGTAGATGTAACAGTGATTCCAATCGGAACACAGACACCAAGTGTCAGTTCCTATGTAGCGGATATTCAAAGAATCCTTAAGCAGTATGAAGAACAAGGCAAAATCCAATATCAACTTACACCGATGAATACCTTGATTGAAGGTGAACTTCCCGTTCTGTTTGAGGTAATCCAGGCGATTCACGAAGCACCGTTCAATGCTGGCATCCAGCGGGTAGCCACAAATATCCGGATTGATGACAGGCGTGATGTGAAAAGAAAGATGCAGGATAAGGTAAACAGAGTAAACGAATTGCTTCAGCAATAAGAAAAGCGCAAGCGCCTCGGTCAGCCCCGACAAGCGCTGGAGCTGGATACTAATCTTAGTACAAAAAGTTTCTAAAATATAAACGAAAAAGACCACCTGCAAAGGGTGGTCTTTTTTGTGTTTCGTATTAATGAGGTGTTGGGAATCCAGAGGTAAGGATCGTCATGACTGTGAACCAGCCAATAACCAGGAATGTTCCTCCACCAAACACGATACCAAGAATGTTTTTGTTTTTAAGTGCCGAAAATGTTGCATAGCCGGCAAGCAGTGTAATTAAAGCGCAAATAATCGCAAAACCCATGAAAAAGCCCCCTTCATAAATTAGGCAGACATAAAGCCTGTTTGTAAAAAAGTTTGAATGAAATATAGGCGGCAGCCTGTTATGTAATGACAAGCATACACTCGTTTTATATTTTATATTTTTTTACATCATTTGTCGAGGTCTAAAAACTCAACTTTCACCTCATATGCCTTTACTATACCCAATACCAGTTCAGTATAATGGTCTATGGTAAAATAAATACCTTCAACAGTCGTAAACACAAGATGTTCTTCCAGCTGTAAGAGAGCCATTTCAGTCTGAACTTTGCTGCCACCTGTAAATCTGAAGGCTGACAAATCGTTCGCAAATAGAAAAACATCGGCACCGGTTTGAAAGCCATAATCGTAAAAATCTTCTCCCGCTTTTCCTTCTGTTTTTATCAATTGATGCATTTCTTCAAGGAGATCTGCTTCCGACAGCAAATCCGAAGCCACATCTGCTATTTGTGGATCGTGATAAATATAAATATTTTCATGAATTAGAAGCGGAGGTGCAGTTGTTTGTAGAAACTGGTCAAAGTCAGGCAGTTCTGAAAGTAAAGGGTTGGCTTCAATTCCAATGAAAATTTGCACTTAGCAGCCTCCTCTGTGCCGGGATGTACAAAACTAATTAATTGTGACTTTAAAAAATCATCCTTTGGGTCTGCTCATCAAGGTACATGAGCTTTTCTATCGCAATCCTTAAAACTTGCCTGACAATAGTGTAAAATAAATGTATTAATAATACCACTAGAAGCTGGAGGCTATTTTGATGAAATGGAAACAGATTCCCCTAGGTCCCTTACAAACAAATTGTTATGTTGTCTATGATGAAAACCAATCATGCCTAATTGTGGATCCTGGTGATAATCCGAGAAAGCTGGCAACAGTGCTTGAACAGCTAGAATTGAAGCCGGAAGCAATTGTGCTCACTCATGCTCATTTCGATCATATCGGGGCAGTGGATAGAATAAGAGATAAGTACGGAATCAAGGTATATATTCATGAAAAAGAAAAGGATTGGCTAACAGACCCTTCTTTGAATGGTTCAAAGCATTTTATGCTTAACGAGCCAATCAAAGCGCGTCCTGCTGACCATTTGATCAAAGATGAAGGCGCAATGTCAATTGGCAGTTTTGAGTTCGAAGTATTTGAAACACCGGGGCATTCTCCAGGGAGTATATCGATCTACTTTCCTGAAGCAGAGTTTGTCCTTGCAGGAGACGCCCTGTTTAATGGCAGCATCGGAAGGACGGACTTGCCGGGTGGCAACCATAATCAACTAATAAGAAGCATCCATGACAAGCTCCTTGTATTGCCAGAACAAACTGAAGTCCTCCCTGGTCACGGACCAGCAACCTCGATTGGTTTAGAAATGGATTCGAATCCTTTTTTAAACGGATTTTAAAAAGGTAGCAGAACAAGGAAAGCCCTTCTCAAAGAGAAGGGCTTTCCTGGGGGATGTTCTATTCATATCATGGGAGGGGATATAGTTAAGCTACTACTAAAACAATATAATAACAAAAACACTATGTCAATAGTGAAAACTTTTTTTCAAGGAGTTATTATGAAAGAAATTATTAGACAGATTATTGACGCTTCCCCGGAAAAAATGATCTCATATGCTGAGTATATGGAACTTGCACTTTATCACCCGGAGGAAGGTTATTACATAAAGGAACGCCAAAAAATAGGGAAAGAAGGGGACTTTTATACAACCAGCAATGTATCAGATGTATTTGGCAGATTGATAGGCAAATGGTTTGCGAAACATTCTAGAAACCTTGGCCTGCCGCCATCTGTTTGTGAAATAGGAGCTGGGAATGGTCGGTTTGCACGCGCATTTATTCAGGGTTGGAAAGACTTGAATGATGAGAGGCTAACATACTGTATCGTTGAAGCCAGCCCTTATCATCGAAAGCTGCAGAAAGCGGAGTTGAACGGTCTAGAAGATGTTAAGATACTTTACGGTAGTACATTTGCAGATACAGGCATGAAAGAAGGGCTGATTTTTTCGAATGAATTATTTGACGCTTTCCCTGTCCATGTCGTCGAAAAAAGCGAGGGTATTGTGAGAGAAGTGTTCGTAGGCCATGAAAATGGACAACTAAACGAAATCATGGTTCCGGTCATGGATGATCGGATTACCGATTTTTTAAATGACCAAGAACTTGAACTGGCAGAAGGGCAAAGGATTGAGATCCCGCTTGCCTTTGAACCGTTCATTGAATCTATCTCTGATACCTTAACGAAAGGCCTCGTGGTGACTGTAGATTACGGATATACGAAAGAAGAATGGATGCACCCATCGCGCAGGCGCGGAAGCTTAAGGGGATATTACCAGCACCAGATGCATCATGACGTTTTGCAGCATCCGGGAAAGATGGATATTACCAGTCATGTGCATTTTGATGCCCTTAAAATAATCGGTGAAAAATACAGTCTGAACTTCGTACAAAAAATGAGGCAGGATGAGTTCCTTATGGCTGCTGGCATATTAGAAGAGCTTGCAGAACACAATGACCCCAATCCGTTTTCAGAAGCAAGTAAGCGGAATCGCGCGATCCGGAGTCTGATTTTGCCAGGGGGGATCAGCCAGTCCTTTGATGTCGTTGTTCAGGAAAAGGGTCTTGATCACACTAGTGGAAAATTATTTTAATATACGCGTGGAAAATAAAAAAAGCGATGTATAAACATCGCTTTTTTTATTTGAGCGTAACAATTGATCAATGTCCAGTTCCACCTAATGGCATCATAAATGTTGACCAGTAAGTAAACCCAGCAAAGAAAATCGTTAAGTATGCGCCGAAGACGTAAATGTACATACGCTCAGACAGTTTCAAGTAACTTAAAAGCAAGAAAAATCCAGTTTGACCAAAGAAAATCAAGGACGTCGTATACATGTCACCTAAGAAAAACATGACAGCAAAGATTCCCGTCCAGAATCCTAAAACTCTGTACATACGATCCAAAGATATCCCTCCTTTACCCTACAAGTCCATCACTATCATATTATAAAGTAAAGTGGAGTAAAAAGTAAACAAGGATTGATTATTGTGCAATAACAGCTTGATATGAACAAGAGTCACAGCCTGTGAACATGTTCTCTTTTTCGATCAGTTCGATCTCACCAAACAGTGATTCGAACATACCGCGCAAGAATTCATAATGCATATTGCACACTGTTTCTGTATGCTCCATTGCCACTTCCTTGAAAGGGCAGTTGAAGATCTGGAAGTAAATCTTAGTCTTTTCGCTGTTAGGTTCGAATTCAGGATAAAAACCAGCAAGAGTCGCAGCATTCTTGATTGAGTTTAGTTTATGCTCAAACGTCATTTCAGCTGACATATGTGAGTGTCGGGATACTTCTTGTTCAATCAGTTCTTCCCCGAAACGTTTTCCGGTCAAGTACAATGCTTTCTTTCCCGCTTCTCCCAGAGACATCATTGTTGTCATCGCGATTTTGGACAATAGCTGATAATCGCGGAATGGAAAGTGAAGCTGGATCACTTCATCGGACAGTCTGTACAGTCTGCTCGGACGTCCCCCTTTGCCAGTCTTTTTTGTTTCTGAAATCAGCATGTTCACATCTTCAAGTTTCGATAAGTGCAGCCTTGCCACATTTGGATGGATATCAAAATTGTCGGCGATTTCCTGTACGGTAACATCCTTATGTCTTTTTGTGATGTATTGATAAATATAATAACGCGTTGGGTCAGACAAAACACTTGTAATTTTTAATGTTTGCTCCACCTTAGTTCACCTCAGACCACTAATTTGCTTTCATTATAATACAGAGGAAAATAAGGTTTACACTGTTTACACTATATGTTTAGAAAATGTTCACAACTAAATGGCGAAATGATGACAAAATAGTATACAAATATTATACAAAAGTTATACAATGCGTATATAAGATAATTTTGATCGCCAGGAGGTTAACTTAATGGAAGAGCTGACGTTTTATTCATATCCAAGCTGTACTTCATGCCGTAAAACAAAAAAGTGGCTGATTTCAAACAGCGTGAAATTCAATGAACGTCACATGTTCAAAGATACTCCATCAAAAAATGAATTGCTGCAGATTTTATCGCTGACGACTGAAGGCTTTGATGAACTGCTTGCAACGAGGGGAGAAACTTATAAAAATTTGGGAGTAGATATGGAAGATCTGCCACTTTCAGAAGTAATCAAACTTGTCATTGAGGAACCGAAACTGCTTAGACGGCCGATCTTGACAAATGGCAAAAAGCTGATTGTTGGATTTAACCCAGATGCCTTGAAAAAAATCTCGAAATGACGAAAAAACGGAAGCATCTGCTTCCGTTTTTTCAGTAACTGGGCTAGCTGGATTCGAACCAACGCATGACGGAGTCAAAGTCCGTTGCCTTACCGCTTGGCTATAGCCCAATAATATGACTTGCTGACGTTACGGTAGTTATTATGAATAGAATTGTCACTTTTTATACACATTTAAGCCGGATTTTCCGCAGGAAACAAAAGGATTGTGGCGAAATCTCTTTTTATAACCAAAAAAGGTGGTGCATCCTTATTGTTAAATCAATTGAACAGCTAGCGGATAATGTCTTGAAAGATGCTTTAAGAAGTGGAGCGTCGGACATTCATATTATCCCTCGCGAGAAAGACACACTGATTAAATTCAGGCTTGGCAATCAGCTGCTTCCCCGGTACACGCTTGAACAAGCTGATTGTGAGCGACTCATTTCCCACTTCAAATTCACAGCTTCAATGGATATTGGTGAAAAAAGACGGCCTCAAAGTGGTGCTTTTACCTATCAGTATCAAGAAATGAAGATAGGCTTAAGAATCTCCACGCTTCCAGCTTACCAGAGCGAGAGTATGGTCATTCGTCTCCTTCCCGAACAAAACCAAACTCCTTCATACCAAATTTCATTATTCCCATCCACATCAAAAAAACTGATTTCCCTATTAAAACACGCACACGGCTTGATCATTTTTACTGGTCCAACTGGAAGCGGTAAAACGACAACATTATATTCCATGCTTTCTGAAACCTCGGATTTGGTGAATCGTAATGTCATTACGCTAGAAGATCCAATTGAAAAACCGAGTGATACAGTGCTGCAGGTCCAGGTCAATGAACGGGCCGGAATTTCATATTCTGCTGGACTGAAAGCAATCCTGCGGCATGATCCGGATATTATTATGGTTGGGGAAATACGGGATAAAGAGACGGCTGAAACGGCTATAAGAGCCTCGCTGACAGGACACTTGGTCCTGACGACAATGCATACGAGGGATGCCAGAGGAGCGATTTACAGGCTGATTGAATTCGGGATTAATTGGCTTGAGATTGAACAGACACTGATTGCAGTAACGGCACAGAGACTCGTTGAATTGACTTGCCCTTACTGCGAGGGGACTTGCTCGCCATTTTGCTTTTCATCAGGCAGCGGTAAAAGGGGAAATGTTTTCGAAATCCTTACGGGGAAGGATTTATCTGCGGTACTTAAGGAAGCAAGAGGGGAGCTCCAGAGCTATCATTATAAAACTCTCAAAGATGCAATTCGTAAAGGCATCGCCCTGGGGTTCATCAAGGAATCAGAATACCAGAGGTGGGTTCTCAATGATGGAGAGTAAGTGGCCTGTCGCTGAACAGGCCCGGTTCCTCAAAAGGAGCGGGGAACTGCTGTCGCGAGGTTATTCTTTGGCGGAAGCGATTGAATCCATGACTTTTTATTTGGAAAAGAAACGGAAAGAGGAGGTTAAAAGAAGCCTTGAAAAGCTGCGTGAGGGATTTCCCTTATATTTGATTCTTGCAGAATTGAAATTTAAAAAGGACCTGGTCAGCTATGTTTATTTTGCCGAGCAGCATGGTGGACTGGCTCGTACCTTAACAGAGGGCAGCGACATGGTCCTTAAGCGGGAAGCTGACTACCAGAGATTAAAAAGGCTTGCCGCATATCCAATATTTCTAGTATTGCTTACGTTCATTTTATTTTTTTTCGTGAATAGAATTTTACTGCCGAAATTCAATTCACTTTTTACAGACATGAACCTTGCCCCCAATATCTTTATGGAAACCATCGCGGCGGCAGCCAATATTCTTCCTTTCACACTCTATTTTCTTCTTAGTCTCACTACATTTCTTGCCTTATACTACATCATTAGCTTTAAGAACCTTCATCCACTCAAGCAAAAAATGAATCTTGTAAAGCTGCCGTTTGCTGGCAAATTTATCAGGCTTTTTTACTCACACTATTTCTCGGTTCAGTTAAGCTATTTGTTTTCTGGTGGCCTTTCAGTGCTTGCCGCATTGAAGGTGTTCGAGCAGAATCTCCATGAACCTTTTTCAAGGGAAATAGGAAAGGACTTGATTTCGAAGTTGGCTGCTGGGCAGGATTTTGACAGAGCTGTGGGAGAGTACCCGTTTTTTGAAGCTGAGCTGTCGAGGATCATCAGGCATGGACAAAAGAATGGCAAGTTGGACCAGGAGCTTTATTTTTACAGCAGGCACTGCCTGAAAGAACTCGAAGAAAAAACGGAAAAAGCGCTGAAAACAGTGCAGCCCATTTTGTACAGCTTCATTGGCCTGCTTGTCGTTGCACTGTATCTAGCCATCTTGTTGCCGATGTTCCAAATGATGAAAGGGATTTAATCATTTTCTTAATGCGAAATAATAAAGGAGAATACATGATGAAAAATCAAAAGGGTTTTACTTTAATAGAAATGATGATTGTTTTGCTCGTTATCTCCGTTCTTCTTATTATTACAGTCCCCAATATATCTTCACATAGTTCTAATATCAATACCAAAGGCTGCGAGGCTTATATGAAGATGGTCGAGGCACAGGTACAGGCGTACAAAATAGATGAAAATGAGACTCCTACCATTGAGCTCCTCAAGACGGGAGGTTACTTAAAGGATAAAGATGCCGCTTGTCCAGATGGAACCCTAATAGAAATTGTAGATGGTGTGGTGCAGAAGAAGTCGGCTAGCACCGACTCTGGCTCATGAACCACTCTGGCGGTTTTACAATGGTCGAAATGCTGATTGTGCTTTCAGCCTTCCTGATGCTTTCCCTCACATCAGCCTTCGTGTTTTCACCGCATAAGGACATGCTTGAGAAGGATCTTTTCTTTTCACAATTAAAATCCGACCTTCTATACAGCCAGCAATATGCGATTTCCCATCAAGAAACAATTACTGTCCATATCATGCCGGAAAATAATTATTACTATATCCGCGGAACGGATTATGCTGCTCCGTATTTGGCCCAGAGACATTATTCATCCGAAATCAAGGTGAAAAAAGGGACGATGAATCTATTATTTCACTACATGCCGGATGGGAACATTGATAGCTTCGGGTCTATATATGTCACTGCAGGTTCGAAAAAATACAAGTTGATGATCCAGATTGGAAAGGGCAGGTTCTATGTTTTGGAGGAATGATGGATTTTTTCTCAGTGAAATGCTGCTATCTCTGGCTGCGTTTTTAATGGGTAGTGCAATATTGCTTCCGATTGCCATTCATGTCATCAACCAGACAGTGGAGTCTGAAAAAAAGGCAACAGCCATCAATTTGTTATATGACGAACTGATGTATGTAAAAATTACAGGAACTGATTCCGGCAGAAGATTCATTGAACAAAATGGAGACAAGTATGAAGTCGTGGTCACCAAGATTGAGGAAGATTCTTCATGGGAGGTTTGTATTCATTATGATATCGCTCGGGAAAAATATGAAAAATGTGCTGCCTCTGAGTGAACGAGGCTTCACCATGGTGGAGATGCTTTTATCTGTTCTGCTCTTTTTGCTGATCGCCTCGATGCTGCCGTTAGGTATGAAAATTATCCTTGATCACCGTGTTGCTGATACTGTAGTGAGGAGGATGGAGTGGGAGGTCTTCAACAGTCAGGTAAAAAAGGAAATCCGATCAGCACAACAGTTGACTGTCCAAACTGACAAGCTTTTGATGAAGGTCGATGGACAATTCATTCTTTATGAAAAATATGCTTCAAGCATGCGGAGAAGGGTGAATTACCAGGGGCATGAAATCTTGGTGCAAAATCTATCAAGCTTCAGCTTTGGCAAGATAGCTGATGGTGTAGAGATAAAAGCTAAGGATGTACAAGGAAAGGATTATTCGGTTAGGATCCACCAATTTTATCAAACCGGGGGTGTGGAGCCATAAATCAAAAAGGTTTTGTTTATCCGCTATCAATGATCTTTTTGCTCCTGATTTCATTTTATTTGCTGATACTGACAGAGAATTATCTAGCAGGGAAAAGATTTGCGAAAGAAACAGAGACGATACGGCTGCAAGAATACTATATGCTTTGTTCGGTCAAACAGGCTGAGGCCATGCTGCGGTATGGATTTTTTCCAGCTTCAGGAATTATGAACTATGAGTTTGGAAATGTTACATTTCAAAAACAAGCTCTATCAGGAAGTGTGGAGGAAGTGACCTTTAATCTAAAGCTTGACAGTGGGGAGAAAGCTCTTGGAATTGGCCAATATGACAAGGTTACTGGTGCGATGGTAAGATGGAGAGAAAAGAACTGACGGGTGATTAAGAGATATGGAAACTATATATTTAATTGGATTCATGGGGTCTGGCAAGACTACCGTATCACAGGAATTGGCCGAAAAGCTGGAAATAGCTGTATACGACACAGACCGGGAGATTGTCAAGTTGGCCGGTAAGACTATAAATGAAATTTTTGCAATTGATGGTGAAGAGAAATTCCGTCATCTGGAGTCTGAAGTTTTACATTCTATGCCTTTAGGTGATGCCGTTATTTCCACTGGAGGAGGAATTATTGGCTCGGAAAAGAACAGATTGTTCTTAAAAGGAAAAATGAATGTGGTCTTCCTGAATGCGGATTTCAGCACCATTAGGGAGAGGCTGAAAGATGACGATACGAGGCCGTTATTAAGTCAAGACAATATGGAAGCTGCTGAAAAACTGTACAACCTCAGGCTTCCATTATATCGAGAGGCGGCAAATATTGAGGTCGATGCATCTGGTAAATCAGTTTCAATAATCACAGATGAAATCATCCAGCGTATGAAAAAGTAAGTCATGGTTATACTTGTTAACGTATGAAGGATGGTGTAACCATGAAAACAAATGATTATGTTAAATACCTTACCCAGACTGTTGTGAAATATATTGACCAACCGAAGGAAGAGCGCAGGAAGATGAAACAGGCCAAAAAAGAAGCAGAAGCTACCTTTTTGTTCAGGTGGTTTGGCATCCTGCCGTTCATGTTGATGTCGAGCATAAAAAAGAAAAAGAACAAATAATTGGAAAGCCCGGCTAAAGCGATAGCCGGGTTTGTTTTTGTTGTATAGGAAAATATAAAATCATTTTTGTTGTGTGGATAACAACATGTGGGTGTCTTAATCCAGCTCCAGCGCCTAGCCCCTCGAGACGCTTCGATCCTGCCAATGAAGTCAAAGAACGACTTCACTGTCAGGCCCTCCAGCGCTTGTCGGGGCTGAACGAGGCGCTTGCGCTTTTTGTTCTTTGCAGAGGAATTACTCATAAAGCATTTTCTGTTAAATAAAATAATCCGCCGTTGACGATTTCTATATTTACCTTCGGTTCATATTGCTCCTGTAAGGCAGCTTTTTCGGTTTTAAAGCTATCAGACTCTTCTTCCTCGTCTTCATAAAAGTGATGGAGCAATGCCAGGTCCTTCTGCCAGCGTTTTCTTGCCTCTTCTGCCCAGGTATGATCCTCTTGCTCTACCCTTGTTGTCAAAAAAGACTGAATCCTGTTTACACCGCTTTTTGGCTTTATTAATGGAGAAAGAGTATAAGCATAATCCGGAATTTTTGAATTCAGCGGCAGCTTCAATATTTTGTCATGAAAGTCTTCTACCATCATTCCGTTGATCAGCTGCAGGCCGACCGAATGGAAAACATCCCGCTTCCTGTCACATTGATACGATATTTTCATATTCAACCCTATCCAAGGTATAAGCGGTGTCTGTGTAGGATATTGGTTATTTTGATATAACCGTATATATCCGGCAAGATTTTTTGTCGATGCAAAGATTTGATGAAGGCGAGGTGACCCAAAGTGGATGACCTCACCTTTGATATCGTCTGGTGCCTTCTGTTTATTGGTAATGAAGGTCAGCTTCATTGGATTGGGAACGCCGCCGGTTTTCTCTAGGTAATGCCAGTAAAACGGGCGGTTCATCAATTCCTTGTCTAGATCAACAGTTAACTGGACGGTCATATACCCTTTGTCATTCTCCATTAATTCACAGTTATTTGCGGTAAAATATTTATCGAGAAAATTATGGATTTCCTGTTGCTGCACGCTGATTTCCCTCCTTCATTTCCTCTGCGAACTGGATCATCGATGTCAGGTTTTCCATCTTGATCCGAATCTCACCTTCAGAAGTTGATTTTCCGAAAATATCGGTCAAATGATCTTCGATATTGCCAAATTCCATTTTCGTGAGAATATCATCAAGTTCACCGATGACTTTTTCAAACAGGTTGATTTTTTCGTATAGCAGTTTCAAGACATGTTCTTCAACCGTATCTTTTGTCGCGAAATTATATATTTTTACATCTTTCTCCTGCCCAAGGCGATGAATCCTCCCAATTCTTTGTTCGAGTCTCATCGGATTCCAGGGAAGATCAAAGTTGATGATGTGGCTGCAGAATTGCAGGTTGATTCCTTCACCGCCAGCTTCTGTTGCGATCAGAACCTGGACATTCTTCTGGAATAACTCCCTCATCCAATCTTTTTTGCCGCGTTTGAATCCTCCTCGAAAGGGAACAGAAGTGATGCCATGCTGCTTCAAAAACCATTGAAGGTATAGCTGAGTGGCCCTGTATTCGGTAAAAATGATCACTTTGTCATCAATCTGCTTTATTAATTCAAGCGCTTTTTCGGCTTTAGAATTCTTCGTTACGGCCTCTACTCGTTTGATCAGCTGGGCGATAGTATTCTGGAAACCGACAGAGGGGTTTTCCTGCTTTTGTAGCATATTTCTGAGTGTATAGAAAACGGCTTCCCGGCTGCTGCAAGCTTCCCGTTGAAGTGTCATTAACGAGAATTGGCTGGAGCTGAGACCGGCTTCTGAACCTCTTAATGATTGAACCGAATCGTACAGTGCACGTTCTTCTTCGGAGAAGTGGATAGGAATGGTCTCTACATGGCGTTTAGTCCATTCGATTCCCGTATCAGAGCGCCTGTTGCGGATCATCACTTTATTGACCAGTTCCCTAAGGTGTTCATCATCATTAACAGATCTGGCATCCTTCTTATACATATCATAGAACACCGATTCACTGCCCAGATGTCCTGGTTTTAAGAGTGAAACGAGATTGAAAATTTCTTCAATTCGGTTTTGTATCGGTGTCGCTGTCAGCAGAAGACAAAATCTCTTCTTAAGATTTTGGACAAATTCATAGTTTTTTGTTTTGTTATTTTTTAGCTTGTGAGCTTCATCGATAATGATAAGGTCATAATTTAAGTTGTTGATGATATCCTTGTGTGGCGCCCGTTTCGCCGTGTCGATTGAAGATACGACAACATCACACTGCTCCCATACATAACTTTTCTTCTGGGCAATGGCGGGGATATGGAATTTTGTATTCAGCTCCATGGCCCACTGTGAGACAAGGGATGCAGGAACAAGGATCAATACTTTTTTGACCAGACCCCGGATCATGTATTCTTTTAAAATCAATCCAGCCTCGATTGTTTTTCCCAGACCAACTTCATCAGCCAGTATTGCTTTTCCGTTCATGTTCTCAACGACCTGCTTCGCTACCTCCAGCTGATGTGGCAAAGGAGTGAGTTCTGGCAGATGCGCCGGTGCCTGAAGTCCCTCGAATTCCGGGATAATAGTATGCTTTTCTATCTCAACGGCAAGCTTATAGAGCTCCCAATTTCCCCATGGGCCGTCATTCTCAATTCTTTCAGCCATCTCGTCCTGCCAAGAAGAATCAAAGTTAATTTGAACGGTCATTTTATCCACCTCTTTTAAAGTATAAATATATTGCCGAAATTGGCTCTCTAATGGTAGGATGAAGTTAGCTTTTGAATGTTTTGAAATTTGTCATTTTATAGTCTTAAATAGTCAGTTTACAGACATGTGTAATAACGTCTAGCATGCCCAATTGTGAAAATAATATAAATGCGGATGACAACAAGGGGAGAGACTACTTACGTAGCGCCGAAGGAGCAAGCAAACTTTGTGAATCTCTCAGGCAAAAGAACTCTTGTTTGACGCATCTCTGGAGAGCGCTTTATTAGTGGGAGCCACCAAAGGGGAAAGCCTTAACAGGTAAACTTTCAGGTGAAAGGACAGAGACCTTCTCAGAATCAGAGGGGGTACTCTGTCCTTTTTTATGGCTTCATTGACGTTGGGGGAACCAGTACCAATTCTGGCTGAATCTAAAACGCGTTTTGTAAACTGATTTTTTTAGCTATAGGACGAAGGGGGATACATAATGACTGAGTTAAAACGAACACCGCTATTTGAAGTGTACAAGGAATACGGTGGGAAGACGGTTGATTTTGGAGGCTGGGAGCTTCCGGTCCAATTTTCAAGCATCAAGGAAGAGCATGAAGCAGTTAGGACAAAAGCTGGTCTATTCGATGTTTCCCATATGGGAGAAATCGAGGTGAAAGGCCCCGATAGTCTGGACTATCTACAAAAGATGATGACGAATGATGTTTCAAAACTTAAAAATGGCGGAGCCCAATATACAGCAATGTGTTACGAGACCGGTGGTACTGTCGATGATTTGTTAATTTATAAACTCGAGGATGAGCATTATCTTCTTGTTGTGAATGCTTCCAATATCGAAAAAGACTTCGATTGGCTGCAGGACCATCTTGAAGGCAATGTAAAAATCGAGAACCTGTCAGAAGGCATGGCACAGCTTGCGCTACAGGGACCACTTGCTGAGGGAGTCCTTCAAAAGCTTGCGAAAGGTCATGAACTAAGCTCAATCGGGTTCTTCAAGTTCAGTGAGGAAGTTGACTTGAACGGCAAGAAAGCGCTTGTATCACGCACTGGATACACAGGCGAGGATGGATTCGAAATTTACTGCGATTCAAAGGATGCTGTGAGCCTATGGAATGAAGTCCTTGAAGCAGGCAAAGAAGAGGGAGTCATCCCATGTGGTCTTGGTGCCAGGGATACACTCCGTTTTGAAGCAAATCTGGCATTATACGGCCAGGAGCTTTCATCTGAAATCAGCCCGCTTGAAGCTGGAATAGGCTTTGCTGTAAAGCTAAATAAGGAAGCTGATTTCATTGGAAAAGAAGCGCTTAAACAGCAAAAAGAAAATGGTCTGCCTAGGAAGCTTGTAGGTATAGAAATGATCGACAGGGGAATCCCGCGCCATGGTTATCCCGTTTACAAAGGTGATACTCAGATTGGCGAAGTCACGACTGGCACGCAATCCCCGACGCTCAAGAAAAATATCGGTCTTGCACTAATTGATGCAAAAGAAACTGAGTTAGGTAATGAAGTGGAAGTTGAAATCCGCGGAAAACGCTTAAAAGCTGCTGTTTCAGCTACACCTTTTTATAAAAGAGATAAAAAGTAAAAGCCGGAGAGGGGAAAAAGTTATGAAGCATCGCTATTTACCGCTGACTGAAAGTGATAAAAACGCAATGTTGGAAAGCATCGGCGTTTCATCGATCGATGAATTGTTCAGCGATATTCCTGAAAAAGTCCGTTTTGCCGGAGAATACAACATCAAACCAGCCAAGTCTGAAACAGCTCTTATGAAAGAACTGACAAAGATGGCTGCGAAAAATGCCGATTTGAAAATGAATACTTCATTTATCGGTGCTGGTGTATATGATCATTACATTCCAGTAATTGTTGACCATGTTCTTTCACGCTCAGAGTTTTACACTGCTTATACACCTTATCAGCCTGAGATTTCACAGGGTGAACTTCAGGCAATCTTTGAATTCCAGACGATGATCTGTGAATTGACTGGCATGGAAGTAGCGAATTCATCCATGTATGACGGTGGCACAGCTCTTGCTGAAGCTGCGATGCTTAGTGCAGGCCATACAAGACGTAAGAAAGTCTTGATTTCAAGTGCTGTCCATCCTGAATACAAGGATGTCGTAAAATCATACGCCAAAGGTCAATATATTGACGTTGTGGAAGTACCCCACAAGGATGGAGTAACTGACCTTGAAGCACTGAAGGATATGGCAAGTGAAGAAGTAGCTGCTGTCATCGTTCAGTATCCAAACTTCTTCGGCAGCATTGAATCAATGAAGGAAATCGAAGCAATCGCACATGAAAATAAATCATTGTTCGTTGTATCAAGCAACCCGCTTGCACTTGGAGCATTGACGCCTCCAGGGAAGTTCGGTGCTGATATCGTAACTGGAGACGCCCAGCCTTTCGGAATCCCGACAGCATTCGGCGGCCCTCACTGTGGATACTTCGCTGTATCTGGAAAACTCATGAGAAAGGTTCCAGGCAGACTAGTCGGCCAGACGAAGGATGACCAGGGACGCCGCGGATTCGTATTGACGCTTCAGGCGAGAGAACAGCATATCCGCCGTGACAAAGCGACTTCCAACATCTGTTCGAACCAGGCATTGAATGCACTTGCTGCCTCAGTAGCTATGACCGCTCTTGGCAAAAAAGGCGTTCGTGAAATGGCTGTGGCCAATATCCAAAAAGCTCATTATGCGAAAAAGACTTTTAAAGAGAATGGCTTCGAAATCGCATTTGAAGGACCTACTTTCAATGAGTTCGTCGTCAAGCTGAATAAGCCGGTTAAAGAAGTGAACCAAAAGCTTCTTGAAAAAGGCATTATCGGCGGCTATGATCTTGGACGTGATGATTCCAACCTCGAAAAACATATGCTTGTTGCGATAACTGAATTAAGAACAAAAGAAGAAATCGATACGTTTGTAAAGGAAATGGGGGATATCAATGCATAAGGAAGATCAGCCACTCATTTTTGAATTAAGCACACCGGGCCGTGTCGGCTACAGCCTGCCGGAAATGGATGTTCCAGAAGCAGACTTAACCGAGCTTTTGCCAGAAGGATTCCTTCGTGAAGAAGAACCAGAACTTCCTGAGGCTTCCGAGCTTGATATCATGCGCCATTACACTGCACTATCCAAGCGCAATCACGGCGTTGATTCCGGGTTCTATCCGCTGGGATCATGTACGATGAAATACAATCCGAAGATGAATGAAAATGTTGCCCGCTTCAATGGTTTTGCACATTTGCATCCATTGCAGGATGAAAGTTCAGTCCAGGGTGCTCTTGAATTGATGTACGACCTGCAGGAACACCTGATTGAAATCACTGGCATGGACGAGGCGACTCTCCAGCCGGCAGCCGGTGCACACGGCGAGTGGACGGGCTTGATGATGATCCGTGCTTATCACGAAGCAAATGGTGACGACAAGCGTACGAAGGTAATCGTTCCTGACTCCGCTCACGGAACAAACCCAGCATCCGCAACAGTAGCTGGTTTTGAAACGATCACTGTAAAATCAGATGAAAACGGTCTGGTTGATTTGGAAGACTTGAAGAAGGTTGTCGGTGAAGATACAGCGGCATTAATGCTGACTAACCCGAACACTCTTGGTCTATTCGAAGAAAATATCCTTGAAATGGCTGAAATCGTCCACAGCGCAGGTGGAAAGCTTTACTATGATGGAGCAAACCTGAACGCTGTTATGTCCAAGGCACGACCTGGCGATATGGGCTTTGATGTGGTTCACTTGAACCTTCATAAGACATTCACAGGACCACATGGCGGCGGCGGACCAGGTTCTGGTCCAGTCGGTGTAAAAGCAGACTTGATTCCATTCCTGCCAAAGCCAATCGTGACAAAGCAGGATGGCGTTTATAAGTTTGATTACGACCGCCCGCAGTCAATCGGAAGGGTTAAGCCTTTCTATGGCAACTTCGGTATCAACGTACGTGCCTACACGTACATTCGCACTATGGGTCCAGATGGCTTGAAGGCTGTTACTGAGTATGCTGTGCTGAATGCGAACTATATGATGAGAAAGCTTGCAGAGTATTATGACCTGCCATTCAACAGGCACTGCAAGCACGAATTCGTCCTAAGCGGCAAACGCCAGAAGAAGCTTGGCGTCCGCACATTGGATATCGCCAAACGCCTGCTTGATTTCGGCTATCATCCGCCGACAATCTACTTCCCATTGAATGTGGAAGAGGCAATCATGATCGAGCCAACAGAAACTGAATCCAAGGAAACTCTTGATGCGTTCATCGACGCGATGATTCAGATCGCCAAGGAAGCAGAAGAGAATCCAGAGATCGTACAGGAAGCCCCACACTCCACAGTGGTAGGCCGAATGGATGAAACAACAGCTGCAAGGAAGCCGATTTTGCGCTACCAGAAAGCGGAATAGAAACGAAACGATAGAAGTCCTGCCATTTGTTATTGGCAGGGCTTTGTTTTGTATTGATGCTGTTAGTGTACGTATCCTAGAAGACTTCGGACAAAACTAAGAGGAAGAGCTGTGATTTTGTCCGAACCTGTTGTGACTTCGGACAAAACTAATAGGAAGAGCTGAGATTTTGTCCGAACCTGTTGTGACTTCGGACAAAACTAAAAGGAAGAGCTGAGATTTTGTCCGAACCTGGTGTGACTTCGGACAAAACTAAAAGGAAGAGCTGAGATTTTGTCCGAACCTGTTGTGACTTCGGACAAAACTAAGAGTAAGAGCTGTGATTTTGTCCGAACCTGTTGTGACTTCGGACAAAACTAAAAGGAAGAGCTGAGATTTTGTCCGAACCTGTTGTGACTTCGGACAAAACTAAGAGTAAGAGCTGAGATTTTGTCCGAACCTGTTGTGACTTCGGACAAAACTAAGGGGAAGAGCTGTGATTTTGTCCGAACCTGTTGTGACTTCGGACAACAACTAGAGGACAAGCAGAGGTTTTGTCTGAACCTGATGTGACTTCGGACAAAACTAAGGGGAAGAGCTGAGATTTTGTCCGAACCTGTTGTGACTTCGGACAAAACTAAGAGGAAGAGTTGAGATTTTGTCCGAACCTGTTGTGACTTCGGACAACAACTAGAGGACAAGCAGAGATTTTGTCTGAACCTGATGTGACTTCGGACAAAACCAGGTGGATAAGCAGAGGTTTTGTCCGAACCTAGCATGAATTTTGTCTCTGGACTATTCAATATTACGGATTTCTAAGAAAAAACACTAAACCCCCCAGCAATCCTGCTGAGGGGTAATTTTATGGGATTATTGCTTATTTAGCTTTGACTTTGCCGCCCCATTTTTTGAATCCGCCTTGTAGATGATTCAAGTCCTTATAGCCTTTTTTATAAAGCAGCTGTGCAGCACGTCCGCTGCGGGATCCGCTTTGGCAGTAAAGGTAGACTGGCTTGTCCGGTCTGATTTCCTTCAGGCGTGTCTTAAGCTGGGTAAGCGGGATATTTCTGGCGCCTAAAATGTGTCCACCAGCGAATTCATTCGGTTCACGGACATCAATTAACTGGGCTTTACGATACCCTGCAATAAATTCTTCCTCTGTCAGGGTCTTGAGGATTTTCTTCTGGCGGAAATACATAAACACAGAGTAAAGAATAACCGCAACTGTTAGGACGATTAAAAAGATAAGTGTATCCAAAACATATTTCTCCTTTCAAGCTTAGCTGAGCCACTTTTAATTATATAAGCCTTCATGTCAGAGAGCAAAGGAAATTACTAAATTTCTTTAAATCAACTTGCTTTGCTTTTGAAATTTATTTTGTTAGACTAAAAAAATCTTAGCTTTAAACTATTTTAAATGGGGTAAAAATTGTATGAATAAAGAGGTATGGGGATTTATTGATTCAGGAGACTGTTCACCTTCTTTTAACATGGCGTTGGATGAGGCCTTGCTTGATTGGCATGGTGCAGGAAAAATTCCTCCAGTGGTCCGTTTTTATGGTTGGAGTCCGGCGACACTCTCAGTGGGTTATTTTCAAAAGATCGAAAGAGAAATTGATATGGAGGCTGTGAAGCAGCACGGTCTTGGTTTTGTAAGAAGACCTACTGGAGGCAGGGGCGTTCTGCATGAACATGAACTTACATACAGCGTAATCGTAACTGAAGAACACCCAGAAATGCCAAAAACGGTAACAGAAGCATACCGGGTGATATCAGAAGGGATTTTACAAGGGTTCCAGAAGTTAGGGCTGGAAGCTTATTTTGCTGTACCGAAAACTTCTTCTGAAAAAGAAGCATTAAAAAACCCGCGGTCGGCAGTTTGTTTCGATGCACCAAGCTGGTATGAGCTTGTTGTTGAGGGACGAAAAGTGGCAGGCAGCGCACAGACCCGGCAAAAAGGGGTTATCCTTCAGCATGGTTCTATTTTGCTTGATTTAGATGAGGATAAGCTTTTTAGTTTATTCAAGTATCCGAATGACCGAGTTAAGGAGAGAATGCAGAAGGCCTTTAAAACAAAAGCTGTTGCCATTAATGAGATCAGCAACCGCAAGATTAATCTTGAAGAAGCGAAGAAAGCATTCAAGGAAGGTTTTGAAGATGGCTTGGGAATTATTTTGGAGCCATACACATTAAGTGAAGATGAATTGGATTATGTAAATACACTGGCCAAAAATAAGTACGAATCTGATGAGTGGAATTTTAAAAGATAAAAATATTTAAAAGCGGATTTTCCGCTTTTTTTGTTTGTATCCAGTATTTTCTAGGCTCTGAGGATTTATAAAAAAGTGCAACCCTCAAAATTTGTTGTTTTTTATCATTTACTGGAGATATTCTATCTTTCTCTCTTTATATCTCTATTTTTTAATAGTTTTCATGTTTGACAAAAACACTATCCTTTGACCTGAACACCATATATAGTATTGTCGTAAATAAAAAATACACTATATATTGATTTTTGGTGTTTCGATATGATAACGTAAGGGTAATTCAAAAATGCAGCTAGAATTACATACTTCTAGTAATACATTAGAGAAAAGATTTAAAACCGTAGAAGGAGTTGTAGAAATGTCTGTAACTATTGGACAAAAAAAGAGCCTGGATGTAGAAAGCCTGAACAAGGATATTAAGCTGTTCCCGCAGGTTCACCCGATTACCTCTGACATGAAACTTACCCACAAAGGCGTCTCCCGTTTAGTCATGCTGGACCGCTATACTTTTAAAGACACAGAAAAAATTACTCTATCAAATGGTGATTTTGTTGTCCTCACCATCAAAGAGGATCCAAAGTTCCCGGCACGGGGACTTGGGTTCATACTGGATATTGATTGGGAGAACAAAGCAGCCAAAGTGCTTGTAGACGAAGAATTCCGCGGTGTGCTGGATGACCCGGAAGAAGCAGCAACCGGCGTGATCACAAAGTCACTGGACGTCATCGAAAAGCCGCTGGAAGTATTCTACGAGCAAATTGCAAAACGTAATGCGACAGGGCTTGCAGCTGTTGAAAAGACAGAGGAAAAGCGCCAGGAATGGTTCGAAAAGTTCTATCAGGAGCTTGTATCAATGAACTTCATCCCTGCAGGTCGTGTTCTTTATGGGGCAGGCGCGGAAACAGACGTTACCTACTTCAACTGCTATGTAATGCCTTTCGTAAAAGATTCACGTGAAGGCATCTCTGAGCACCGCAAGCAGGTTATGGAAATCATGAGCCGTGGCGGCGGAGTAGGAACGAACGGTTCCACACTAAGGCCGCGCAACACACTAGCCAAGGGCGTAAACGGAAAATCATCCGGATCAGTCTCATGGCTAGATGACATTGCCAAGCTGACGCATTTAGTTGAGCAGGGTGGTTCAAGACGCGGCGCACAGATGATCATGCTTAGTGACTGGCATCCTGACATTGTAGAATTCATCATTTCCAAAATGCAAAACCCAAGAATCCTTCGCTTCCTGATTGAAAGCACAAATGATGAATCAATCAAGAAAATGGCGAAGGAAAAGTTGAAATTCACACCACTGACGTTGCAGGAAGAAGCAATGTACCAGGGAATCGTGAACTATAAGAGCATCCCAGGTTACGGTGGATTCAGCGCAGATATTATCAAAGCGGCTGAAGAAAAGCTTGCTACAGGCGGAACCTATACCGTCCATAACTCAGAATTCCTTACAGGTGCAAATATTTCAGTAACTCTGACAAAGGATTTCATGGACGCAGTCGATAACGATGCAGATTATGAACTTCGCTTCCCAGATGTCGAAAGCTATGATGCTGAGACAATGAAGGTTTATAACGAAGAATGGCATAAAATCGGTGATGTTCGCGAGTGGGAAAAGCTCGGTTATAAAGTCCGAACCTATAGAAAAATTAAAGCAAAAGAACTATGGAACTTGATTAACATCTGTGCGACATACTCAGCAGAACCAGGCATCTTCTTCATCGACAATGCCAACGACATGACAAACGCACAGGCTTATGGACAGAAGGTTGTAGCGACAAACCCGTGTGGTAGAGCAGCTTAGTTTGCCTCACGTTAAAAATTGCGGAATAAAGCGGGAACCCTGAGATGGGAATCCGAACCGAAGGCCTTGGGTAAAAACAAGGTCAGGGGCAACGCATAGATGGTGAACCTGCGATAGCAGAATATAATCCATCCACGAGGCCGCAACAATGCTGATGGAGCATTGAAAAGATATGCTGAACTAACGGGAAACGAACCGTTAGAACTAAGGGATAAAAAGCCTTTAGGATAACAAAATGGAACAGCCTCTCGCACCAAATTCTGTCTGCAACCTAGCTGCTGTGAACCTTGCAGAAATGGCGGACAAGGATACAAAGACAGTGAACTTTGAAAAATTGAAGCGTACTGTGGAAGTCGGTGTTCGCATGCAGGACAATGTCATCGATGCGACTCCTTACTTCCTTGAAGATAATAAGAAACAAGCATTGGGTGAACGCCGTGTCGGTCTTGGTGTCATGGGCTTGCACGATCTTCTGATCTACTGTGAAACAGAATACGGTTCAGAAGAAGGAAACCAGCTTGTTGACAAAGTATTTGAAACAATCGCGACATCTGCTTACCGTGCATCTGTTGAACTTGGGAAGGAAAAAGGCAGCTTCCCATTCCTTCAGGGTGGTACAGAAGAAGAAACAAACAGACTTCGTAAGGCATTCACGAACACTGGTTTCATGAAGAAAATGCCTGAAGATATTCGTGAGTCAATCCTTGAAAACGGAATTCGTAACTCACACTTGCTGACTGTTGCTCCAACGGGATCAACTGGTACAATGGTTGGCGTATCAACAGGCCTTGAGCCTTACTTCAGCTTCTCCTACTTCCGTAGCGGCCGTCTTGGCAAGTTTATCGAAGTGAAGGCTGATATCGTTCAAGAATATCTTGACCGCAATCCGAATGCTGATTCTGAGAACCTGCCGAGCTGGTTCGTGTCAGCGATGGAATTGGCGCCTGAAGCTCATGCTGATGTACAATGTGTCATCCAGCGCTGGATTGACAGCTCGATCAGCAAGACGGTCAACGCGCCGAAGGGCTACAGCGTAGAGCAGGTTGAAAAGGTATATGAGCGCCTGTATAAAGGCGGAGCGAAGGGCGGTACCGTTTATGTTGACGGCTCCCGCGATTCACAGGTACTGACGCTCAAAGCCGAAGAAAACACGATGGAAGAGGAAATCGACAAGAAAGAAAGACAAAAGCAGCATGTTGTTCTTGTTGATACGATCAATGAATTGCGTTCGACCAACGTAACGATTGGCTCTGAAGTCGGTAATACATGCCCGGTTTGCCGCAAGGGTGAGGTAAAAGAAATCGGCGGCTGCAATACATGCACTAACTGTAACGCACAGCTAAAATGTGGTTTATAATATGACCCAAAGAGGATGGAAATATTTTTTCCATCCTCTTTTTTCATTTCTGCCCATACTAACAATACTGACTATATGGAATGAAATGAGGAAATTGAAATGAAAGCTTTTGAACCACAGCTTGTATACATTGAGCCAAGGGCTTTGGAGTACCCGCTTGGGCGGGAGCTGAAGGAAAAGTTCGAAAAGATGGGACTTGAGATCAGGGAGACTACTTCACATAACCAGGTTCGCGGAATTCCTGGAGAGAATGAACTGCAGCAATACCGGAATGCGAAATCAACTCTGGTTGTCGGTGTCAGAAAAACATTGAAATTCGATACCTCAAAGCCGTCAGCAGAATATGCGATCCCGCTTGCTACCGGGTGCATGGGCCATTGCCATTACTGTTATCTGCAGACGACACTTGGAAGCAAACCGTATATCCGTACATATGTGAACCTTGATGAAATTTTTGATCAGGCGCAAAAGTACATGGACGAAAGAAAACCGGAAATCACAAGGTTTGAAGCGGCTTGTACATCAGATATCGTCGGAATTGACCATTTAACTCACGCATTAAAGAAAACAATCGAATTTTTCGGGGAGTCGGAATATGGGCAATTAAGGTTTGTGACGAAATATCATCATGTCGATCACCTGCTCGATGCAAAACATAATGGCAAAACAAGATTTCGTTTCAGCGTCAATGCCCGTTACGTGATCAAAAACTTTGAACCTGGGACATCATCCTTTGATGAAAGACTGGAGGCGGCCAGAAAGGTAGCAAAAGCAGGTTACCCGCTTGGCTTCATCGTTGCGCCAATTTATATCCATGAAGGCTGGAGAGAGGGTTATCACGAATTATTTGAAAGACTTAGCCATTCCCTTGAAGGAATTGATCTGACTGGCCTAAGCTTTGAACTTATCCAGCATCGTTTCACTAAGCCAGCAAAAAATGTGATTCAAAAGCGATATCCGAAATCTAAGCTTGAAATGGATGAAGAGAAACGAAAATATAAATGGGGACGTTACGGGATAGGGAAGTACGTGTACCAGACCGATGAAGCAAAGGACCTTGAGTCAACAATCCGGGGTTATATCCATTCTTTTTTCCCTGAAGCCGAGATTCAATATTTCACATAAAGCTGAAATTTATAACTTGTACGCCGTACTATTTTATAAATAGAGCGCTTAAAGATGTAAAGATGGGATTACATCGACGGGAGTGGCTCATATGTATATTGACGGCGTTTTTTCCGGCGGAGGAATTAAAGGATTAGCATTGGTGGGTGCCTGTGCCGCAATCGAAGAACGGGGATTCCGTTTTAAAAGGGTTGCCGGAACTAGTGCGGGTTCATTGATAGCTGGCTTGATCGCTGCTGGCTACACTAGCACAGAGATGGCCAATCTTTTGGATGAACTCGACCTGAAGAAATTTCTCGATTCGAGAAAAACGGTCATCCCATCTGCGTTGACTAAGTGGCTGTTTGTTTACTGGCGGCTGGGACTCTATAAAGGTGATGAATTGGAGTGCTGGATAGGAGATATATTGGCTGCCAGAGGGCTGCGCACTTTTGGGGATCTTGCTCCGGATGCATTAAGGATCATCGCGTCTGACCTTACGAATGGCCGGCTGCTAATCCTCCCTGATGATCTGCCGAAATATGGTGTTGACCCGAGAAACTTTCCTGTAGCACGGGCCATCAGAATGAGTTGCAGCCTTCCATTCTTCTTCGAGCCGGTAAAGCTGCGTGACCGGGTTGGCATGAATATCGTTGTTGATGGCGGAGTGTTAAGCAATTTTCCGATGTGGTTATTTGATAAGGAGAATGTAAAAAAAGTCAGGCCGGTACTTGGAGTCAAACTGAGCCAAAACCTGATCCAGCAGCCTACCAACAAAATCAAGAACGCCCTGAACATGTTCGAAGCTTTGTTTGAGACGATGAAGGATGCACATGACTCCAGATATATTTCCAGGAAACATGAAAAGAATATCATTTTCATTCCGACAGAAGGCAACTTGACTACTGAATTCCAGCTTTCAGATGAAAAGAAGCTGGAATTGATTGATCTTGGCAAAAAGAACGCAGAGAAGTTTTTTAAATCCTGGTGTTATTAGCTCTATAATACACAAAAAATCGAGCTTAGAACGAAGCCCGATTTTTTTTTCTGCTCTTTTTACCGTCTATGACCGTTAAGTGGGACGTATCCTTCTTTTTGTTGCGCGCGGATGCGAGCGACTTTATTTTTGATCGTTTAGAGGAAGTATTTGCGTCTTTTGTCTGGAACCGCTTTTTAGAACGCTTTGCTGCTTTTTGGAATGCACGTTGCTGCTGCCGTCCCGCACCCGAACTTGTCAGGCGGGTAACAAGGAAATAAATTAACGCACCAACCAGGGCGATTGTTGCAAGCATGATAAGGATACTTAATGGATCGGTAAATAACTTAAAGGCGAAACCAAAGATTGCAAGAACGATCAGTCCTGAAACAATATACGTAGAAGCACGATTCTTCAATGAAAGCCACCTCCCTACTAGCATCATGAGCAATTTTCCCAGCTTTTAAACTTGCCAACGATTACTTTATACAGATTCTCCGATTTTATACTCTTCTCCTGCTACTTTTTCCTTTTTAAAAGTGCTTTAAACGAGAGATTCACATTTCTTATTATTGCAGCCACTTGTTCTGTTAATCTTATTTTACTAAAAATTAGCACAAACCTCTATATAGAGAACAGGCTATGCAACAATTTTTCCAGATGTGCAATTGATTGGTCTGTCCGGGACATACTAAGTATGGAGGTGCAACTAATGGCAGAAAATCAAGAAAACCTTGAACAGAATCAAAGGGAAAAACCAATGTCTTTCATCGCGATGAGCATTATCACCGGATTGTTTGGAGGGATTTTTTGGAGTGCGCTTGCATATTTAGCCTATATCTTTCACTTTACTGAAATCCGTCCGAATGTCATTCTCGAGCCCTGGGCTCTGGGAGAATGGAAGGAGCAATGGCTTGGTACGGTTATATCCATTGTTGCGATTGGCCTTTTTTCAACCGGCGCGGCTCTTCTGTACTATGCAGCAATGAGAAAGCTTAAGTCCATATGGGCTGGTGCAGCATTCGGGTTGGCACTGTTTTTCCTTGTTTTCTATGTGCTGAATCCGCTGTTTCCTGGTATTAAACCATTCTGGGACTTGTCAAAGAACACGTTGATCACATCGATTTGCTTTTATGTCCTTTACGGTGTTTTTGTTGGTTATTCCATATCATATGAAGAAAATGAAAATCGCAACAGTGAGAATAATCAGCAGGAAGTGACCTCCTGAGCGTCTCTTGGTAGTTTTAACGAAATCAATTGTGATAGAATGTTCTTATTGAACATTCTTTTTTTACGGGAGCCTGTCATGAAAAAAATACTTATGCTCAATGGCCCAAACTTGAACCGTTTGGGAAAAAGAGAACCTGGAATATACGGTGTCAGGACTTTGGAGGATTTGGAAAAACGGATGGTCCAGCTTGGAGTGGAAAGCCAGGTTGAAGTTATATGCTTCCAATCGAATCATGAAGGAGAACTGATTGACAAACTCCATGAGGCTGAAGACACTGGTGTGGATGGCATTATTTTTAACCCAGGAGCCTTCACGCATTATAGCTATGCCATCAGGGATGCGATTGCAGGGATTAATTGTCCAGTTATCGAAGTACATATTTCCAATGTTTATCAAAGAGAGGAATTCAGGCACAAATCGGTGATTGCTCCAGTATCAAAGGGGCAGATTGCTGGTCTTGGCTTTCTTGGCTATGAATTGGCGCTTGAAGCATTCAAAAGAGAAGCAAAAGGGGAGGAATAGGTTATGGAAAAAATTCAAAAATTGCGTGAAAGCTTTCAAAGGCTCGGCATCGATGGAATGCTGGTCACAAGTGATTACAACCGCAGATATATGACTGGATTCACTGGTTCTGCCGGTATGGTGCTGATCAGTGCAGATAAAGCATTATTCATTACGGATTTCAGATACACCGAGCAGGCTGCAAAACAATGCGAAGGTTACGAGGTGGTCCTGCATAAAGGACTGATTCAGGATGAAGTGGCGGCACAAGCGAAAAACCTGGGGATCAAAAAACTCGGCTTCGAAGAAAACCATGTTACATATTCAGCTTATAAAACTTTCGATAAGGGCGTGGAAGCTGAATTAGTGCCCGTATCAGGGGAAATCGAAAAGTTACGCTTGATTAAGACTGATTCAGAGATTAAGATATTAAAGGAAGCAGCAGCCATCGCAGATGCTGCGTTTACACATATACTTGAGTTTATTCGTCCGGGCAGGACAGAGCTGGAAGTATCAAATGAACTGGAATTCTTCATGAGAAAACAAGGAGCAACATCCTCTTCATTCGATATTATTGTAGCTTCAGGCTACCGTTCAGCACTTCCACACGGAGTAGCAAGTGACAAAGTGATTGAAGCAGGGGACTTTGTAACCCTGGATTATGGTGCATATTTTAATGGATATGTATCTGATATTACCCGTACATTAGCAGTAGGCAGCCCTTCAGACAAGCTAAAGGAAATCTATGATATTGTACTTGAAGCACAGCTTCGGGGTATGGCAGGCATCAAACCTGGAATGACAGGCAAGGAAGCTGATGCCCTTACACGCAACTTTATCACGGAAAAAGGATATGGAGAGTATTTTGGCCATTCTACAGGCCATGGAATCGGACTAGAAGTACATGAAGGACCTGGTCTTTCTTTCAGATCCGATACCGTCCTTGAAACTGGTATGGTTGTGACAGTTGAGCCAGGAATCTATATTGCCGGACTTGGCGGAGTAAGGATAGAGGATGATACTGTTATTACGAAAGACCATAATGAGTCACTGACACATTCTACTAAGGAACTCATCATATTATAAGACACATTAGGAGGACAAATAATGATTTCAGTTAACGATTTCCGTACAGGATTAACAATCGAAGTGGACAATGGCATTTGGCGTGTCCTTGATTTCCAACACGTAAAGCCAGGAAAAGGAGCGGCTTTTGTACGCTCAAAGCTTCGCAACCTTCGTACAGGAGCGATCCAGGAAAAAACTTTCCGCGCCGGTGAGAAAGTAGCGAAAGCACAAATCGAGAACCGTAAAATGCAGTACCTGTATGCGAGCGGCGACCAGCACGTATTCATGGACAATGAGTCTTACGAGCAAATTGAATTGCCAGCCACTTATATTGAGTATGAGCTGAAATTCCTTAAGGAAAACATGGAAGTATACATCATGCAATTCGGCCACGAAACTCTTGGTGTCGAGCTTCCAAACTCTGTTGAACTTGAAGTGACAGAAACAGAGCCAGGTATCAAAGGTGACACTTCTTCTGGCGGTACTAAGTCTGCGACATTGGAAACCGGACTTACAGTTCAGGTTCCTTTCTTCATCAACGAGGGTGACAAACTCATTATCAACACAACAGATGCATCTTATGTATCTCGTGCTTAAACCCAACTCAAAAAAACCTGCTGAAAAGCAGGTTTTTTTATATAGAAAAAAGCATCTCATGCTTGGCGAGATGCTAATTGATATGCGTCGCTTGTCTCGGCTGACAAGGTGCATTTACTTTTTCTTATTTTTCAATCTCAAATTTCCATTCATTCATACCGCCGGTCATATTGTAAATATTCTTGAAGCCATTTTCCACGAGGATTCCGCTTGCCTGCGTAGAGCGGTTGCCGCTGCGGCAGACGACTAAATATTTTTGGTCTTTATCCAGCTCCGAAAGCATGCTCTCAATGACTTGCAATGGAACTAATTTCGCTCCTGGAATATGTCCTGCTGCGAATTCCTCAGGAGTACGTACATCCAAAACCTGAACTTCTCCACTATCTATCAATTCTTTTGCCTCATCGACTGAAACATCAGTATAGGAACCGTCGCTCGAACAGCCGGTAATCAACAATAGTAACATAAATGCCGCAAATAATTTCTTCATGATGATCTCTCCTTAATAAATACATATAGAGGTATTTTAACTTAAAAATATTCAAGTGGATATAGACAAATTGTGTCAGCTGAGGTTTGCATGTTCAGTTTATACCTTTATACCACAAAAAAAGCCAGGCAATACGCCTGACTTTTGTAGAGTTATTAACTAGGCTGGTTTCGTAAAGATTGTTGTTAAAATCCTAAAGCCGATTTTAACGTGATAAAAAGCTACTTTGTAGTTCGTTCGGTATTAAGTGTGCAAGCTCTTTTCTCATAATAATTTTTTTGAAGAAACATAGGTCATTCAATCCTATTTTGTAGTTAATAGCAACAAAGTTTGGAGAAAAGAGCCATTAACCAATATATGTTCCTGTAACTGTGGCTTTGATTTCCAGTTGTCCTGGTTCAATCGGCGTCCCGCTCCCGCTGCTTGTATCTAATGAAGCAACCAGGAAGGGACCTGGTGAACCTTTCTGTGTTTCTTCGGTAATAGAGACAGGGGAAATGGCGTTTTGGATTCCTAAAGTCCTAGCTACAGTTTGGGCTTTGTTGTATGAATCAACCACTGCCATTGAAAGTGCCCGATTGTACAATTCCTGAGGCTCTGCAACTGAAAATTGTATGTTCATGATCTCGTTTGCACCATTTTCCACAGCGGTATCGATGATCAATCCTGCCTGGGCGATATTCCTTATCGTGATACTGTAAAGATGTGTGACACGATATCCCTGAAAGAATTGCTTACCGTCCTCATAGGTGTAAATCGGATCGATCCGGAAATCGGCCGTTTTAATATCATCTTTTGAAATCCCAAGCTTTTGCAAGGCTGCTAACATTGCATTAGATTTTTCGGCATTTTCAGACTGGGCATTTTGCAGGTTTTGATTTTCTGTCCGCACGCCAACCGTAGCTGTCGCCCTGTTTGGCGCAGCGAACACAGAACCTTCTCCGCTAACAGTGATCTTCTTTCCATTTCCAGTACTGTTGCTACGGTAGCCAGTATACATTCCATTACCCATCCATCATCCCTCCACACTACTTTTCTATTACCTATTTCTATGTTGTTATTGAAAAACAAATAACGGTCATAGAAAAAAGCATGGAATGGATAAAAGGAACTGAATGTTTTACTCGCCAGCTCCAGGCGCTTTGTCAGTGTCATTCTTGTTGTTATATTTAGTATCTGTCATCGGTGATTCCTTTGGACTTCTGCCGCCTCCAAGGTATGAAGCACGGTCTTCTCTTTGGACTTTCTGGAACTTCTGGTGATCCTCATTCATATTTATCAACTCCTTTCATTACTATTCTTTTCGATTAAAAGCCATATTATTTCGTTTTAGGCGATGCAGCACAAAGCTTTTTCCTAAAAATAGCTGATTATCGTCTTTAATCAAAAACCCAACCAAATCTCCCTATCGACCATTCGCGAATCTGCCGGTCATAAAGTGGCCAAGCAGGCATACATATTAAGTAAGCGTATGTCAGGAGGATCGATGATGGACGATATCTTATCTTTTTTGCCGAAACGAATTGCGGAATTGCTGGATGCAGTGCCTCCTAATGACAAAGATGGAATGGAAGAAGTGCGGATACGGATTAACCGGCCGCTTGAAATAACGGTAAGAGGAAAGCCTCAATTCCTGCCGTATATCATTCCGCCTGAGGATGCTGTCCAGCTATTGAACAAGCTAGGGCATTTTTCTATGTATACCCTGGAGGAAGAATTAAAGCGTGGCTATATCACCATTGCTGGAGGTCATCGTGTCGGTCTCGCAGGAAAGGTAATCCTTGAAAATGGCTTTGTTAAAGCAATCAGGGATATCTCCTCCTTTAATCTGAGGATAGCAAGAGAAAAAATCGGGATCGCGGAGCCGTTGCTTCCATACATTTACCAGAATGGCTGGAAGCATACAATGATAATTGGTCCGCCCCAGACGGGAAAGACCACATTGCTCAGGGATATAGCGAGAATGATTTCCAGCGGGGTCCCTGATAAAAAATTGCCTCCCCTAAAAGCTGGCATTGTAGATGAGAGATCGGAAATAGCAGGATGTGTAAAAGGGGTTCCCCAACTTACATTTGGACCAAGAGTAGATATCCTGGATTCTTGCCCTAAGGCCGAGGGGATGATGATGATGATCCGCTCAATGAGCCCTGATGTTCTGATTGTTGATGAGATTGGCCGCAAAGAAGACGGAGAAGCAATTCTTGAAGCCGTTAATGCGGGAATTAAATTAATCATGACAACACATGGAGATTCGCTAGAGGATATCCAAAAAAGGCCAACTTTGAAGCCGATTTTGGAGATGGGGATTTTTGATAGATTTGTGGAGCTTGGAAGAATTTCTGGCCCAGGAACAATCACCTCGATCAGGGAAGCAAGTGGCAAAGAAATTCGCCAAAAAGTGAGAGTGACATAAATGATAAAAATAATTGGCGCTATTTTAATTATCCTGGCCACGACTTGGACAGGTTTCGAGGCATCAAGACACCTTAGCGAGCGCCCAAGACAGCTTCGGCTCCTGAAGTCGGCATTGCAATCTTTGGAAGCAGAGATCATGTATGGTCACACGCCGCTGCATGATGCCTCTAGAAAGCTTGCTGCCCAGATGTCTAAGCCTTTATCCTGGTTCTTTGAATCTTTTTCAAAAAAGCTGACAGAATCCGATACAACGGTGAAAGCCGCATGGGAAGAAAGCCTGAAAGAAGTCTGGAAAATGACAGCCTTTAAACAGGGAGAGTTTGAAATCATGAAGCAATTTGGCGAGACGCTCGGCAGGCATGACCGGCATTCACAGCAAAAACAAATCCTGCTGACGATCTCCCATCTGGAAAGAGAAGAAGCAGATGCCTGCGAAAAACAAATGAAATACGAAAAAATGGTGAAAAGTATCGGCTTTTTATCTGGCTTACTATTAATCATCTTACTGATATAGCGTTTAGGAGGAGGACAAGATGGGTCTTGAAGTGGATATTATTTTTAAAATCGCAGGTGTAGGCATCGTCGTTGCATTTTTGCACACTATTCTCGATCAGGTGGGAAAAAAGGAATATGCCCAGTGGGTAACATTGTTTGGGTTCATTTACATCCTTTTCATGGTTGCCTCCATTGTCGATGATCTTTTTCAAAAAATTAAATCAGTATTCCTATTTCAAGGGTAGGGGAGGGCTTTGCCATTGAAATCCTTCAAATAACAGGTGTAGCACTGATCGCGACTTTCCTGGCCCTAATTGTCAAGGAACAAAAGCCAAACTTTGCATTCTTGCTAATCGTGTTCACAGGCTCAGCTATCTTCCTTTTTCTTGTTGATCAAATCTATCAGATCATCTCTATGATCCAGAAGCTGGCGGCTAATGCAAAGGTAAATCTCGTTTATGTCGAAACAATCCTGAAAATCATCGGAATCGCCTATATTGCCGAATTCGCGGCCCAAATCACAAAGGATGCAGGTCAGGGCGCTATTGCTTCAAAAATAGAATTAGGCGGAAAAATTCTCATTCTTGCCATGGCCATTCCGATTCTCACTGTAATGATCGAAACAATCATTCGCTTGATTCCGGGCTGATCGCGAGCCTTTTAATAAAGCAGGATCCAAACTAAATATTTGAGAATTGTCCAGCTCCAGCGCCTAGCCCCTCGGGTCATAAGCCGGCGATTGATGTAAATTCGTTGAAGCTAGTTGCTCCCACGGCTTACGCCGCGTCGCAAGGCTGCAGGAAGTATTTTCGGGGCAGCTGCCTGGCTGGGAAACTGCCTCCTCGCCGTCCGTCTTATGCCTGTCGGGGCTGAACGAGGCGCTTACGCTTTTCTTGGAAGAGGTGACTATAGTTGAAGCAGCGATTGCAGTTCATACTTGGCATTGTATTGATCCAGTTAATTTTTTTCATACCGGTTGTACAAGCTGCTGGTGACGAAGAGAAAACCAACACATTGATCAATCCGGATAAAATCGCCGGAGCCCAGCTTGAGGACTTGAATATCGATGAACTGAAAGGATTCTGGGAGGATATCATCAATAAATATGATGGCTATTTACCAGAAAGCCAGAAAGGCAGTCTATATGATTTCATCAGCGGTGAAAAAAAGTTTTCACTGAAAGAATGGTTCAAAGGCATACTGAACTTTGCATTCCATGAGTTTATCGTCAATGGGAAATTGTTAGGTTCGCTGATATTGCTCACCGTATTCAGCATGTTTCTTCAAGCCCTGCAAAATTCCTTTGAAAAAAGCACAATCAGCAAGGTTGCCTATTCAATTGTGTTCATGGTTCTCATCATAATTGCGCTCAACAGTTTCCATGTTGTCGTTGATTACACAAATGACACGATAAGTACAATGATTCAATTCATTCTGGCTTTGATTCCGCTGCTCCTGGCCCTGATGGCAACATCCGGCGGTCTGATATCGGCAGCTTTTTTCCATCCAGTCATTCTTTTTATGATGAACACCAGCGGCATGTTCATCCAGTATGTCGTCCTGCCGCTCTTATTTCTTTCGACACTGCTCAGTATCGTCAGCATCCTTTCTGACCATTACAAGGTCACACAGTTGGCCAGTATGCTCCGTAACTGGAGTGTCGGGCTGCTGGGGATTTTACTGACCGTATTTCTGGGTGTCATTTCCGTCCAGGGGGCATCCTCAGCAGTTACAGATGGAGTCACTGTAAAAACGGCTAAATTCATTACCGGCAATTTTGTTCCCGTTATTGGACGTGTGTTCACTGATGCCACGGACACTGTCATCAGCGCATCGATGCTGCTTAAAAATACGGTCGGTTTGGCCGGTGTGGCTATTTTGCTGATTATAGCTGCTTTTCCAGCAGTGAAAATTCTAATGGTCGCGTTTATTTATAAATTCGCAGCCGCTATCCTGCAGCCATTGGGAGCCGGACCAGTCATTACCTGTCTGGATATCATCAGCAAAAGTATCATCTATGTATTTGCTGCGCTTGGGATTGTTTCCTTGATGTTTTTCCTGACGATCACGGTCATTATTGCCGCTGGAAATCTAACGATGATGGTGAGGTAAAGGGGGAGAAGAAATGGATTTTATAAAAGAGTGGATTACCAATATTATTATCTTCATCCTCCTGGCGACTGTCCTTGACATGCTGCTGCCTAATTCCAGCTTTCAGAAATATACGAAAATCGTCACTGGCTTGATATTAATCGCCATCATCCTGTCCCCGGTCATGAAACTGTTTACTTCTGACTTTGAATCAGCGATTGCTTCAATCGGCCAATTTAATAGTGTGGAGGATGAAAATATAAAAAATTCAATAGAATTTCAGAAAAAAGAAATACAAGCATCCCAGCATGCATATATTTTAGAAACAATGGCTGTCCAATTGAAAACAGCCGCAGAGGAGGAGTTGATGGACCAGCAAGGAATGGAGATTGCTAATATCGAGCTTGAAGTAAATGATCAGGATCAGCGGCCTTTCCCTGAAAACCTGGAGTATGTCATCGTGCATGTGAAGAAAGCCGAAGATGAGGGAGAGACTGTGGCAGTAGTAAGAGAAGTAGAAATTGATACGAACGCACCCCTTCCATCAAAACAAACCTCTCAGAACACAGATCAAATATCTTCTCTTCTGTCAGAGAAATGGAATGTTCCTGAAAAGTCTATTCAAATAATGATAGAAGGGGGGAGTGACGAGCATGGACAATGAGAAAGGCCCAATAAGCTGGCTTAAGAAACAATTGAGCGGCAAGGACGGGCCGCCAGATAAGAAATCTGGCAAATACCAATACTTAATGATTGTCGTTCTGTTCGGGGCAGCAATCATGCTCATAAGCAATATTCTTGGAGATCAAAAGCCTGATATGGCAGTTAAAGCCACTAAGGATACAGAGACTGAAGAGGATACGGCCGTATTCGGGCAAAAGAAATCGGCAGGAAATGACGTCATTTCCGAGTATGAAGAGGCTTATGAAGCTCAGCTGACAGAAGTACTTGAAGGAATAAATGGCGTTGGGGATGTCACAGTCTTCGTAAATGTAGATGCCACTGAGAAAAAGGTTCTGGAGAAGAACACGGTGATCCAGTCACAGACGACGGATGAAACCGATCGTGAAGGCGGCAAACGCAAGGTTCAGGACGCTTCACAGGATGAGCAGCTGGTCATCATCCGCAATGGTGAAAAGGAGGTTCCTATCGTTCTGGAGACAAAGAAGCCGGAAATCAGAGGTGTCGTCGTCGTAGCCAAGGGTGCCGAAAATATACAAGTAAAAAAATGGATTATCGAGGCCGTTACAAGGGCTTTGGATGTACCGAACCATCGTGTGGCAGTCATGCCTAAAAAATCTAAGGGGGAATAATAGATGTTATTGAAAAAGCAAACAGTTTGGTTATTGACAATGTTAAGTCTTGTAGTGGTGCTGTCGGTGTATTATATTACTTCACCTGAACAGCAAAAAGCAGACCTGGCTGGTGTCGAAGAGCAAAAGGCTGAAGAAAAAGAGACGGCAGCAACAGAATCCAAGGATGGCAAAACAGTCATCTCTGGCGTTGCAAGCGATGAAAAGTTTGAGGCCCTTCGCATGAAGCTTGAAGAACAGCGTACAAAACAAAAAGAAGAGCTGCAGACAGTAGCAGCAACAACTGACTTGCCGGCGGAAGAAAGAAGCGCAGCAATTGATAAAATGAATCAACTTGATGCTATTTCACAAAAAGAACAGATTCTCGAAACATTAATTACATCAATGGGCTATGAAGATGCCCTTGTCCGTGCTGACGGAGAAAATGTCAGAATTACAGTAAAAGCTCAGGAACATTCAGCATCTGCAGCCAATGAAATCATCCAGATGGTGCGCACGGAGCTTGGGTCATTACAGCCGGTCGCTGTACAATTTGAGCCTGTAAAATAAAGGCTGTTTGCGGTACGATTGTTGTTAAAATCCAAAAGCCGATTTTAACGTAATATATACCCATTTTGCAGGTCGGTATGAAGTTTGCATGCTCTTTTCTCTATGAAGTGTCAACTTTACGAAGGAATATAGATAATTCAATCCAATCTTGTATTCAATAGCAACAAAGTTTGAGAAAAGAGCCAAAATAAAAGAACAATAAGTAAAAGGGAAGGCGATGGCCTTCCCTTTATTTTTGCTGCAGCTTAATTAGGTTACCCAAAGATTGATGTGCTGCTTCAACGGATTTAAATAAATGTTCATGATGTTCACTCTGCGAAATAGCTGATGATGAAATTTCCTCCAACGCAGCGCTTGCCTGCTGAATGACGGAGCTGAAACCTGTAATGGAACTTTCGATTGCCATCGATGAATCCAAGATAGTTTTTGTCAATCCCTCCTGCTCAGAGATATCACTCTTCAAAACTTTGAAAGTCTGGTGTATTGTTTCAAATGCTTCCATTGTCTCTGCTGCTAATTCGAGGTTTTGTGTAAGTTTTTCAGCTGTCAGGTTAACTCCTTCTTTTGTTTTAGAAGTATCACTCATTACGCTTTTTAAGTTTTCGGTAATTTGGGTCGCTGTATTACTTGTGATGTCAGCGAGTTTCCTTACTTCTTCGGCAACAACGGCGAATCCTTTTCCGCTGTCTCCTGCACGGGCAGCCTCGATCGATGCGTTCAGTGCCAGCAAATTAGTTTGGGAAGCAATTCCCTGGATATCCGCTGCAAAGCTGGTTGTTTCCTTGATCAACGCGGAAAGAGACAAGATGTGTGTGTTGACATTCTGCATATTTTCATAGGAAGCTGTCAATTCTGAAATAAGGCTGGACATCAGCTCATCGCCTTTATCTGAGACCTTTTCTGCCGCCATTGAGTCCTGATGCAGTTTTTTGACAAGCTCAGATGTCCTGGAGATGACCTGATTTGTTTTTTCAAGGGATTGAGTAATGTCGACAACTGAATCAGATTGAATATTGATTCCTGCAGATATTTCTGTCACGGACTGGGTCATTTCAATGGAAGATTGATAATTTTCCTTGCTCTTGAATCTGACATCATCTATAAGCGTTGCAATGCTCCTTGTATTGCTTTCGATTACTTTGCGTGTCTCTAAATCTTTCATCAACAGACTCTCTGTTTCCTGCTGTGCTGACTCAATCGTTTGAGCGAGCTTTTTGGAGATGGAAAACTGGAAGCCAAGCATGACTGTGACCAGCATATACAATAGATAAATGGTTACATAGTTTTTCGTTTCCAAAGGCAGCTCGTGGTTATGCATCAATGTGAATGCCGTAATAATTACAAACCCGAGACCGGAAGCTAAGATCAGTAATTTCCTGTCCATGTAGATTGCTGCAGCAGCAAGGATAAAGTAAAGAAGGGTGTAGGCAGTAGGTGAAACGCTAGTTTCCATAATTAAAAACAGTACAGCGGAAACTATGATAACGGAAAGATAAGGGATGAAATTCGTCAGCTTTTTGGTATAGTGGAGCATTGCGACAACTCCGACTCCGGCTCCACCACCAACTATGATGGAAAGAATTACTGCAAGTTCCTTCTGCATTGCAATATCAACAACTGTCGCCAAAATAACAGACACCAAAGTGGCTTTGACGATTAAAGAATTTTTTCTTTCCAAATCATCTTCTCTTAATTTCTTCAATACTTTTCATCAATTGTAGTCTCCTCTAAATTTCAAACTAATGTTATATTCGCTAGAAATTTCGGGATTCCTGTCGTATGAATTCACTTTTTTTTCAGAAAATATTAAAATAGAGAAGGAAGACAAGAAACAGCGTTACATATTGAATTTTTACATGGTATTATCGTATAGTGTTAGTATCTAGTCTTAATTATGAAATGGACAAGGGGTGCCTAAAGATGTTAAAAGTACAGGAAATCAGAGAGTTAATCAAATTAGTGGACCAATCAAGCATTGACGAATTTTCATATGAATATGAAGGATCAAAAATCAAGATGAAGAAGCATGGAGCAGTCAAATCTGTAGTTGAGCACGTTCAGCCAGCTGCACCAGCACCTGCTCCACAGCCAGTACCGGCAGTTCAGGAAGCGCCACGCACTGAGCCTAAGGTCGAAGCGGCAGCTGTGCAGGAAGTGAAGCAGGAAGAAACCCAAGATACTTCCAATTTACATAAGATCGTTTCACCAATGGTTGGGACTTTCTATCAATCTTCTTCTCCTGAAGCAGATGCATATGTAAAAGCAGGCTCAAAGGTCAGCAAAGATTCAATTGTATGCATAGTAGAAGCAATGAAGCTCTTCAACGAAATCGAAGCAGAAGTGAATGGGGAAATTGTTGAAGTTCTTGTTAAAGACGGCCAGCTGGTTGAATACGGCCAAGCTTTATTCCTGGTCAAGCCCGAATAAGGAGCGATATTGATGATAAAAAAATTACTGATAGCCAATAGAGGAGAAATCGCAGTCCGGGTCATCCGTGCCTGCAGGGAATTGGGAGTCGAATCTGTAGCCGTATACTCTGAGGCTGACAAAGAATCACTCCATGTACAGCTTGCTGATGAAGCATATTGTATTGGTCCGAAAGCATCAAAAGACAGCTATTTGAATTTCACGAATATTATCAGCGTAGCGAAATTGACTGGTTGTGACGCCATCCATCCTGGATATGGTTTCCTTGCTGAAAATGCAGATTTCGCTGAGCTTTGCAGAGAGTGCAACATCATTTTCGTCGGACCATCTCCTGAAGCAATTCAAAAAATGGGGACTAAAGATGTCGCAAGGGAAACAATGAAGCAGGCGAATGTTCCAATCGTTCCCGGATCACAGGGGATCATTGAGAGCACGGAAGATGCTGTCAGCCTTGCTAACGACATCGGATATCCTGTCATCATCAAAGCGACTGCTGGAGGCGGAGGCAAGGGAATCCGCGTTGCCAGGACGGAGCAGGAGATGATCAAAGGGATCAATATCACCCAGCAGGAAGCGATGACAGCATTCGGGAACCCGGGTGTTTATATTGAAAAATATATCGAAGACTTCCGCCACGTTGAAATCCAGGTGCTTGCAGACAGCTATGGCCATACCATTCATCTCGGCGAGCGTGATTGCTCAATCCAGAGGCGTCTTCAAAAGCTTCTTGAAGAAACACCATCACCTGCACTTGACGGTGAGATAAGGGCTGAAATGGGCGCAGCTGCAGTCAAAGCGGCAAAAGCAGTTGATTATACTGGCGCCGGCACGGTAGAATTTATTTATGATTATCGCAATCGTAAATTTTATTTCATGGAGATGAATACGCGGATACAGGTTGAACATCCTGTAACTGAAATGGTAACAGGCGTCGACTTGATCAAAGAACAGATCAAGATTGCCTCAGGTGAAAGGCTGAACCTTAAGCAGGAAGACGTAGAGTTCAATGGATGGGCGATTGAATGCCGCATCAACGCAGAAAATCCTGCGAAAAACTTCATGCCATCAGCGGGTAAAATCAAAATGTATCTCCCTCCAGGCGGATTTGGTGTTAGAATAGACTCAGCGGCATATCCTGGTTATACGATCCCGCCTTACTATGATTCAATGATTGCGAAGGTCATTACTTATGGAAGCAGCCGGGAAGAGGCGATTGACCGCATGAAGAGAGCGCTTGGTGAGTTTGTGGTTGAAGGCATCCACACAACCATCCCGTTCCATCTCAAGCTGCTGAATCATGAGAAATTCGTGGAAGGGCAGTTCAATACGAAGTTTTTGGAAATGTATGATGTTATGAAAGAAGAATAACAGGAGGTTCTAGCCATGAGTGAACAGCAACATTTACTTGAAATGAGCCATGATGAGAACGGCTTAGGGAAAGTGGAAATTGCACCTGAAGTAATTGAAGTCATTGCAAGCATCGCTGCATCCGAAGTAGAAGGTGTCACGCAAATGCGCGGCAGCTTCGCGGCTGGAGTGGTTGAAAGACTAGGCAAGAAAAATCACGGCAAAGGTGTAAAGGTCGAGCTTGCCGAAGAAGGAATCAAGGTTGATGTTTATTGTGTCATGAAGTTTGGCGTTTCCATTCCTGTGGTTGCTCAAAAAATCCAGGATAACATCCGCCAGGCACTATTGAACATGACTGCACTCGATGCAACTGAAGTAAATATCCATGTAGTTGGCGTCCAGTTCGAAAACCAAAAAGTAGAACCTGAAGTCGAACAAGAAGTTTAACCACCGAACCAAAGGCATAATTATGCATGCCTTTGGTTTTTTTTGTAGTTCGGGAAATTTTTCTCCAATGTTTAGGTTTTAGTAATCCGAAGTTAGCTAGAGTTCAGACAAAGTCACGTGATGAAGAGGAAAATTTGTCCGAAGTAGACCCATGTTCGGACAAAACCACGTGATGAAGAGGGAAATTTGTCCGAAGTGCACCCATGTTCGGACAAAACCACGTGATGAAGAAGAAAATTTGTCCGAAGTGTACCCATGTTCGGACAAAATCACGTGAAGAAGAGGGGAATTTGTCCGAAGTGCACCCGTGTTCGGACAAAACCCCGTGATGAAGAAAATTTGTCCGAAGTAGACCCATGTTCGGACAAAATCACGTGATGAAGAGGAAAATTTGTCCGAAGTAGACCCATGTTCGGACAAAACCACGTGATGAAGAAGAAGATTTGTCCGAAGTGTACCCATGTTCGGACAAAGTCACGTGAAGAAGAGGAAAATTTGTCCGAAGTAGACCCATGTTCGGACAAAATCACGTGAAGAAGAGGGAAATTTGTCCGAAGTGCACCCGTGTTCGGACAAAATCACGTGAAGAAGAGGGAAATTTGTCCGAAGTAGACCCATGTTCGGACAAAACCACGTGATGAAGAAGAGAATTTGTCCGAAGTGCACCCATGTTCGGACAAATCACCACACTAATAAGCTAAAGCCTGTTGAAGGACAACACTACACTGCCACGGGGGCTGGCTCAAGGCGTTAGTCTCTATGCTGAATTCATAAAATTCTTAGCCACCAAGAGATATTTCCGCTTGTTTTGATTAACTTTTTTCTAAAAAGTGAAAAATAATAGGAAACCATGCGTAAAGAGATATGATATGCTATTATTTTGTTAGAATCAGACAAGCCATAAAGGAGCTAAGGAATTCAATGAAAAGAAGAACAGCACGAGAAAAGGCATTACAAGCCTTATTCCAGATTGATATAAGCAAGGTAGAGGTTTCAGACGCGATTGAACATGTGCTTGAAGAAGAAGCTGGGGATGATTATCTGAACAAGCTTGTGAACGGTACGGTTCAGCATCAGCAGGAAATCGATGAGGAGATCAAGGTGTACTTAGAAAAGTGGTCTCTCGACAGGCTTGCAGCTGTAGACCGGAATCTTCTGCGCCTTGCCGTATACGAATTGAAGTATTGCAACGAAGATGTACCGATGAATGTCGTTCTTGATGAAGCGATCGAAATTGCTAAATTATATGGGGATGACCAATCAAGCCGATTTATTAATGGTGTTCTGTCAAAAGTAAAGCAGAGCATTTCCTAAAAACCATTGGAAGCAGGCAGGTTGGACCTTCCCTGATCACATAGGGGGAGAAAGTATGGCTGCTAGTATTATTGATGGAAAAGAAATTGCTAAAAAGAAGAAACTTGAAATCGCCGATCAGGTTCAGGAGTTGAAGAACCAGGGAGTAACTCCGGGCCTGGCTGTGATACTTGTCGGTGATAACCAGGCATCAAGAACCTATGTCAACAGCAAGCAAAAAACTGCAAGAGAACTTGGTATGCATAATGTCCTGATTGAATATCCTGTCTCCATTACGGAACAGGAACTATTGGCTAAAATAGACGAACTCAATCGTGATGAAGACATTCATGGCATTTTGGTTCAGCTGCCGCTTCCAGATCACATCAATGAAAAAAATCTGATAGAAGCTATTTCCCCTGAAAAAGATGTTGATGGCTTTCATCCAATCAATATTGGTCGGATGATGACGGGCCAGGATGCTTTTTTACCGTGCACGCCATATGGTGTAATGGTAATGATGAAGGAAATAGAGATGGATCTTGCCGGGAAGCATGTAGTTGTGGTCGGCAGGAGCAATATTGTCGGAAAGCCGGCTGGCCAACTTTTCTTGAATGAAAATGCAACAGTTACATATTGCCATTCGAGGACAAAAGACTTAAAGGAACATACGAAACAGGCAGATGTAGTCATAGCAGCAGTCGGAAAAGCAGGCTTGATTACCGCTGACCATATCAAGCCAGGGGCTGTGGTCATCGATGTGGGCATGAACCGCGATGATCAAGGCAAGCTATGCGGTGATGTAGCTTATGATGAAGTCAAAGAAAAAGCCGGATATATCACTCCTGTGCCTGGGGGTGTTGGTCCAATGACCATCGCCATGTTGATGTTCAATACAATGAAGTCCGCAAAGAACCATTTGAATAGACTTCAAAATTCAAATCTATAAGGCGTGATTCTGTCCATATCTGTTATAAGTTAGAAACTGAAAATCCACTTATGTTAAGTGACGAATCGGGATTCTAAATTTATAATGGGTATGGGCAGTTTTTTATGATACATATATGTACCACAAAAGGAGTTTACCAATGGATAATCAGCGTTATCTAACCGTCAACGCGTTAACCAAATACATAAAACGAAAATTCGATGCCGATCCGCATCTTCAGGGCGTTTATATCAAAGGGGAAATTTCCAACTTTAAAAGGCATTCGAGCGGGCATATGTATTTTACCCTCAAGGATGAGAAAGCCCGAATACTTGCTGTCATGTTCGCGGGTGCCGCCAGGTCCATGAAGTTCAAGCCTGAGAATGGCATGAAGGTTCTGGTCAGAGGAGATATCTCTGTGTACGAAGGCAGTGGCCAGTACCAGGTATACATAAAAGAAATGAAAACGGATGGAGTTGGCGATTTATTTGTTGCTTATGAGCAGCTGAAGAAGAAGCTTGAGCAAGAAGGCCTTTTTTCTCCAAAATACAAGCAGCCTATTCCGAAATATCCAAAAGCAGTGGGCATTGTCACTTCCCCAACTGGGGCAGCAATCCGGGATATATTAACAACGATTAAAAGAAGATATCCTATTACGAAGGTGATGATTTTCCCAGCCCTTGTTCAGGGTGACCAGGGAGGCCCATCGATAGTGAGGGCAATCGAGAAGGCGAATGCAAGGACAGATATTGATGTTCTGATCATCGGCCGCGGGGGCGGATCGATAGAGGAATTATGGAATTTTAATGAGGAATCAGTTGCCAGGGCAATTTTTGCCTCGAAAATTCCTATTATTTCAGCAGTCGGCCATGAAACAGACTTCACGATCGCTGACTTTGTCGCAGACATGAGAGCGCCGACTCCAACTGGAGCTGCGGAGCTGGCTGTCCCTCATATCCAGGAGCTTATTGAGAGGGTAATGAACAGGGAAACAAGACTGATGAGGGCGATGAGGGAGAAAGTGTTCTTCCAGCAGGAGCGCTATCAGCGGCTGATCAGGTCATATGCCTTCCGTTATCCAAGGAAGCTTTATGAACAAAAACTTGAACAAGTGGACAAGCTGACGGAATCGCTGACTCGTGGAGCTGAAAAGCTTTATTTTGCAAAAAATGATGCACTTCTGCAACTGAAAAGAAGATTAGAACGAAGTCACCCAGAAGAACTGAGGAAAGTGTCTGCTGAAAGGCATGTAAGGACTACGAGGGCTTTAAATAGGGCAATGACGGCCGTCTTATCTGAAAAGCGAAAAGAGTTCGATGGAATCGTGTCTACGCTTGAAGCCTTAAGCCCGTTAAAGATCATGGACCGAGGCTATAGCCTTGCATACACAGATGATGGAGAACTGATCAAAACAGTCACCCAGGTAAAACCTGAACGGAAAATAAAGGTGAAGCTTTCTGATGGAAGCATTCAATGTGTCGTGACAGATATCAAGGAGAGTGAAAATGATGGCAGATGAAAAAAAGCTAAGTTTTGAACAGGCGATGGAGCAACTGGAAACTATAGTTGAAAAACTTGAAGAAGGCGACGTGCCTTTGGAAGAAGCGATCTCTTTTTATAAAGAAGGAATGGAATTATCCAAGCTTTGCCATGATAAGCTAAAGAATGTGGAAGAACAATTGGCCCAGATCATTACTGAAGATGGACGGACTGAAGGTTTCTCCATAAATGAGGAGGAATAGTATTGCATCCTGTTTCACTTGATTCTTTTACACAAAAATATAAGACACTTGTAGAGGAACGGCTACAAGAGGTTGTTGGTGCCCTAGAGACACCGGAGAATCTCGCTAAGGCAATGCTTTATTCATTGCAAGCAGGCGGGAAAAGGATCCGTCCGCTACTCGTTTTCGCTGTAATGGACGCATTCGGGAAAGATCCGCAAGATGGTCTTGATGCTGCCGCGGCAATCGAAATGGTCCATACCTATTCACTTATTCACGATGATCTGCCGAGTATGGATGATGATGATTTGAGAAGAGGAAAGCCGACGAACCATAAAGTATTCGGTGAAGCGACTGCGATCCTTGCAGGTGACGCTTTATTGACATTGAGTTTCAACATGCTGGCAAATATTCCTGAGAATGCCGCACCTGCAACTGTTAAGCTTGCCTTGATCAAGGGATTATCAGCTGCCGCTGGTGCTCCTGGTATGGTGGGCGGCCAGGTAGCAGATATGGAAGGGGAAAATAAAGAGCTGACTCTTGAGCAGCTTGAATATATCCATATTAATAAAACAGGAAAATTGCTCGAGTACAGTATCATTGCTGGCGCAGAAATTGCCGGGGCAACTGCGGAGCAAAAGGAAATAATGTCCAAGTTTGCTTATCATATTGGCCTTGCATTCCAGATACGTGATGATATCCTCGACCTTGAGGGTACTGAAGAAATGATCGGCAAGCCGGTTGGCAGCGATACAGCTAACGAAAAAAGCACTTATCCTGCTTTGCTTGGGCTAGCAGGAGCCAAAGAAGCGCTTGATTATCATTTGCGAAGCGCGAAAGATTCACTTGCCAAAAGCGGACTTGAGGTTGGGATTCTTGACCAGATCACCGATTTGATTGGACTGCGTAACCATTAAAGCAATCGTTGAGAACAGTGAAATAGTGTGCTATAATTGGCTGTTAGCACGGTAGTGTTGGCAGTTTTTTTTACATAATTTAGAAAAATAGACGCTGTATTTTCAGGTAGTGCTTGAAAACCTTTCATTACTTAATATATGTTATTACTAACAACTTTTTCAGAATATGAATAAACAATGCGGAATAATAAGTCAGAAATGAAAGTGAGTGGTCCGAAATGGATCTTTTATCAATAAAAGACCCTTCCTTCTTAAAAAATCTTTCGAATAAGGAATTGGAAGAGGTAAGCAGGGAGATTCGGCAGTTTTTAATTGAAAAACTATCAGTTACAGGCGGACACATAGGACCTAATCTTGGTGTTGTCGAATTAACGATTGCCCTTCATAAGTGTTTTGACAGCCCGAAGGATAAATTTCTTTGGGATGTTGGCCATCAATCATACGTACATAAAATCCTGACCGGAAGAGGATGTCAATTTGATACGTTAAGGCAGCATAAAGGACTGTGCGGTTTTCCAAAGATGATTGAAAGTGAGCATGATGTCTGGGAAACAGGTCATAGTTCAACTTCACTATCAGCTGCTATGGGGATGGCGATTGCCCGGGACCTGAAGGGGGAAGATTCCCACATCGTTCCGATTATCGGTGATGGTGCCCTAACAGGTGGAATGGCTTTAGAGGCCTTGAATCACATCGGGCATGAAAAGAAGAAGCTGATTGTCATTTTGAATGATAACGAAATGTCGATTGCACCTAATGTGGGAGCTTTGCATAGTGTACTTGGCCGCCTTCGGACCGCAGGTAAGTACCATTGGGTTAAAGATGAACTTGAATACTTGTTAAAAAAGGTGCCTGCTATTGGCGGTCAGCTCGCAGCGACTGCCGAAAGGATAAAGGACAGCTTAAAATATCTGTTTGTCTCAGGGATCTTTTTCGAGGAATTAGGATTCACCTATCTTGGACCAGTAGATGGTCATGATTACGACGACCTGTTTGAAAACCTTGCATATGCAAAAAAGCAGGAAGGGCCTGTACTGTTGCATGTGATCACGAAAAAAGGCAAGGGATATAATCCTGCTGAAAACGATAAAATTGGCACTTGGCATGGAACCGGACCTTATAAAATGGAAACCGGTGATTTTGTGAAGCCAGAATTCTCACCTCCAGCCTGGAGTAAGCTGGTTAGTGAGACAGTAAGGAAAATCGCGAGGACGGACGAACGTATCGTTGCTGTAACGCCTGCTATGCCTGTTGGTTCAAAGCTTGAGGGCTTTGCCAGCGAATTCCCTGACAGAATGATTGACGTCGGGATTGCTGAGCAGCATGCGGCTACTTTTGCAGCCGGACTGGCAACACAAAATATGAAGCCATTCCTGGCGATCTATTCAACCTTCTTGCAGCGGGCTTATGATCAGGTGGTCCATGATATTTGCCGCCAGAACTTAAATGTCTTTATTGGCATTGACCGTGCCGGACTCGTTGGCGCTGATGGAGAAACGCACCAGGGCGTATTTGATATCGCCTTTTTAAGGCATTTGCCTAATATGGTATTGATGATGCCGAAAGATGAAAATGAAGGACAACATATGGTATACACGGCCTTAAAGTATGATGAAGGTCCGATTGCGATGCGTTATCCACGAGGCAATGGATTGGGTGTACCAATGGATGAAGAGTTGAAAGAAATCCCAATCGGAACCTGGGAAGTGCTTCGTGAAGGTGAAGACGCAGCCATCCTGACATTCGGAACGACGATACCTATGGCTATGGAGGCAGCGGAGATTCTTGCTAAGCAGGGTATATCAGTAAAAGTAGTCAATACCCGTTTTATCAAGCCTCTGGATGAAGAGATGCTGGCAGGCATCCTGAATGATAACATGCCGATCCTTACGATTGAGGAGGCTGTCCTTCAGGGTGGATTCGGCAGCTTCGTGCTCGAAACATCGCATGACCTGGGATATCAGCATGTAGAAATCGACAGGATGGGAATCCCAGATCAATTCATTGAGCATGGCAGTGTTGATAAGCTTCTTGAGGAAATTGGAATGACAACAGAAGATGTCGTCTTGCGAATGCAGAAGCTTGCGAGACAGAAACAAAAAAGGGCGTAGCAAATGAAAATCAAAAAAGAACGATTAGATGTACTGCTTGTTGAACGCGGTCTTGCCGAAACGAGGGAAAAGGCCAAACGGACAATCATGGCGGGGCTCGTCTACTCCAATGAAAACCGACTGGACAAGCCTGGTGAAAAGGTTAGCAGTGACATTCCCCTGACTGTAAAGGGAAATGTCCTGCCATATGTGAGCCGTGGAGGACTGAAGCTTGAAAAGGCATTGAAGGTTTTTGACCTAGATGTTCAAGGAAAAACACTGTTGGATATTGGAGCTTCTACTGGTGGTTTTACCGACTGCGCCCTTCAAAATGGTGCTGAGATGTCTTATGCCTTGGATGTCGGCTACAACCAGCTTGCCTGGAAGCTGCGTCAGGATGATCGTGTCGTCGTGATGGAGCGGACAAACTTCCGATATGTGAAACCGGAGGATCTTATTAAAGGGATGCCGAATTTCGCAAGCATAGATGTATCTTTCATATCACTTCGGCTGATATTGCCTGTGTTAAAAACCTTGCTGGTAACAGGCGGCGATGTCGTCGCTCTCGTCAAGCCGCAATTTGAGGCTGGAAGAGAACAAGTAGGCAAAAAAGGTATCGTACGTGACAGGAAGGTCCACAAACAAGTTTTGGACAGAATCATTTCTTTTTCGATAGAAGAGGGCTATGATGTTATGGATCTAAGCTTCTCACCGATCACAGGCGGTGATGGCAATATCGAATTCCTGCTACATCTTCAGTGGAACAACACCGCAGAAGAAAAAGGCAGGCTGTTGCTGAAGACCGAGCCTGAATCAGTCGTAACTGAAGCGCATAATGAACTAAAATCAAAGCAAACTAGCGAAGAAGAATAGGCTGAATTAGCCTGTTCTTTTTTGTGTGATTTTAAAAGAGGCCAAATTTTCAACTTGATATTTCCGTAACCACTTCTCTTTGCAGGAAGTTCACCACTTCGTCAATTCCAACGATAACTTTTGCCGAAAGTCCACGAATGATTGTACATTCTGTTGAAATCGGCTAACATATGAGTATATGAATGTTTCGGATATATCCAGGGGTGATATTTATGAATAAAGGACAGCGACATATAAAAATCCGTGAATTAATCGCGAGTAAAGATATCGAGACGCAAGATGAACTCGTCGATCGATTGAAAGCTGCCGGTTTTAACGTTACACAGGCGACAGTTTCACGTGACATCAAGGAGCTACATCTTGTAAAGGTTCCTTTGATTGATGGCAGATACAAATACAGTCTTCCTGCAGATCAGCGTTTCAATCCATTGCAAAAATTAAAAAGGTCGTTAATGGATGCTTTTATCCGGATTGACCAGGCAGGCCATCTTTTAGTAATGAAAACACTGCCGGGAAATGCCAATGCGATCGGCGCACTGATTGATAATCTTGATTGGGAAGATATTCTTGGCACGATTTGTGGAGACGATACCATCTTGATTATTTGCCGTACTCCAGAGGATACTGAGCAAGTCACAAATCGTTTTCTCGATATGCTGTAAATGAGGTGACGTTTGCTTGTTAAATGAATTATCGATACGAAACTTCGCAATAATTGAATCATTATCCGTTTCTTTTAATAAAGGCCTTACCGTACTCACAGGTGAAACAGGGGCTGGGAAATCCATCATCATTGATGCCATCCACCTGCTCGTTGGCGGACGGGGCTCAGCAGAATTCGTCCGACACGGCGAAGACAAAGCTGAAATTGAAGGTTTGTTCCATTTGGAAGGCGAAAATCATCCGAGCTATGGAAAAGCAGCTGAGTTTGGCATCGAGATTGAAGATGCCATGATTGTCTTAAGAAGAGATATTTCGGCGAGTGGAAAAAGCGTCTGCCGAATTAATGGCAAACTTGTCACAATCGCAACCCTGCGTGAAGTAGGTTCGACCTTGATTGATATTCATGGTCAGCATGAGCACCAGGAATTGATGGATGAGACAAAGCATATTAATCTGCTTGACCAATTTGGTGCAGATGAAATCCTGCCTGCCCTTCATGAATACCAGCAGGTTTTCCGTTCATTTGAACAAACGCAGAAAAAGCTGAAAAGCTTAAGTGAAAATGAACAGCAAATGGCCCATAGACTTGATTTGATCCAGTTCCAACATGATGAAATCCTCTCAGCGGACCTAAAGATGAACGAGGATGAGGAGCTTCTTGAAGAGAAGCGTAAGCTTGGCAACTTCGAAAAGATTTACGAGAGCATTCAGACCAGTTATTCGGCTTTGCAGGGAGAGCAAAAGGGCCTTGACTGGATTGGTTTAGTAATGGATAATCTTCAGAATGCAGCTGATCTGGATCCAGACTATAAAAATGTTGCTGACACTGTAGCGAACAGTTTCTATATGCTGGAAGACGCAGCGAGGACGATCAGGAATGAACTTGATTCCCTTGAATACGACCCGCAGCGCTTGATTGAAATCGAGGACAGACTAAATGAAATCAATCAATTGAAGCGTAAATATGGGAAAACGATAGAAGAAATCCTTGAGTATTCCTCGAAAATCGAAGAAGAAATTGAGACACTGCAAAATAAAGAAGTCCATATTGGCCAGATGGAAAAGGAGCTTGCATCCCTTAAGAAGGATTTGCGTATAGAGGCCAATAACCTGACTCAAACTCGCAGGAAATGGGCGAAAAAACTCACAAAATTAATCCATAAAGAACTTAAAGAACTGTATATGGAAAAGACGGTATTCGACCTAAGAATCGACGCGGATTCTGACCATTTTCATAAAAACGGTGGAGATAAGGTTGAATTTTATATCTCGACGAATCCAGGCGAACCACTGAAGCCTTTGTCAAAAATTGCATCAGGAGGAGAACTTTCGCGGATCATGCTCGCACTGAAAAGTATCTTCTCAAAACATCAGGGTGTTACTTCGATCATTTTCGATGAAGTGGACACAGGAGTCAGCGGCCGGGTTGCACAATCGATTGCCGAAAAAATCTATAGTGTGTCGACTGGATCACAGGTTCTGTGCATTTCGCATCTACCTCAAGTCGCAGCGATGGCTGATACTCACCTGTATATCGCAAAAGTCATAAAGAATGGCAGGACAAAAACATCCGTCACTCCACTTTCTTCCTCTGAGAAGGTAAAGGAAATCGTCAGAATGATATCAGGGGTTGAAGTTACGGACCTCACGAAACAGCATGCTGAAGAATTGCTGAAGCTTGCCCAGAATATGAAGGCAGTTACATGAAAAGCTATCCATAATGGGTAGCTTTTTTATTTTTATACAGGTTATAAATGCGGGGAGTCGAGGCAAAATTAAAGATGTAGCCATTTTCGATGTGTTTGGACTAGAAGCGAGGAGAGTGAATGGATTTGAAAAAGGATTTTCTCAGAAAATTTATTGGTGGAATTCTCCTTGTTTCATTAATTGCTTTAGGATTTGCAAAACCAGTACATGAATATTTATCTATTCCAGGAGATATAACATTATTCGAGGGGCAAAAGCTTGATTTCCAGGCGAATGCAGTCCAAGTTACAGCTCCCGTAAAAGACTCAAATATCGCAGTGGACCAAAAAGGTGAAACCTTGTCTCTAGAGGCGAAAAGACATGGGAAGGATGAAATGGTCCTTGAACTAGCCGGATTTCCGGTTAAAAAAGTCGATGTCAATGTCCTAAAGGATTTCAAGGTCAGGCCAGGCGGTCAATCAATAGGAGTAAAGCTGAACACGGTTGGTGTCCTTGTGGTCGGGCATCACCAGGTTCAGGCTGATGAAGGAAGGGTTTCACCAGGTGAAAAAGCAGGCATAAAAAAAGGCGATATCATCACAGAAATCAATGGACAGCAAATTGAAAAAATGGCCGACGTCGGCCCGTTTGTAAAGCAAGCTGGTGAAGATGGCAAGCCGTTGAATGTTGTAATAAAAAGGGAAAATGAAAAAATCAAAACTCAACTACAGCCAGAAAAGGATATTAATGAAAACACCTATAAGCTTGGGTTGTATATACGCGATTCAGCTGCAGGAATTGGGACGATGACTTTTTATCATCCTCAGACAAAAAAATATGGAGCACTGGGGCATGTCATTTCCGACATGGATACGAAGAAGCCAATCGTCGTTGGTGATGGGCAAATCGTAAGATCTACAGTTACTTCGATTGAAAAAGGCGGTAAAGGAAATCCGGGGGAAAAGCTGGCTCGCTTTTCATCTGACCGGGAAGTAATCGGGAATATCCGAAGGAACAGTCCTTTTGGAATCTTTGGCGAACTGAACAAAGATATTTCAAATGGCGTATTTGATAAACCCTTGCCAATTGCACTTTCACACCAAGTGAAAGAAGGTCCGGCGAAAATCCTGACGGTCGTGAATAATGACGAAGTAAACCTTTTCGATATAGAGATTGTCAGCACCATCCCACAGAAATTTCCAGCAACGAAAGGGATGGTCATTAAGGTAACCGACCCGGAACTGTTGGAAAAAACAGGTGGAATCGTCCAGGGAATGAGCGGCAGTCCGATCATCCAGGGAGATAAGCTAGTGGGAGCAGTCACCCACGTCTTTGTAAATGACCCAACAAGTGGCTATGGTGTTCATATAGAATGGATGCTGAACGAAGCAGGTATCGATATTTACGAAAAACCAAGAGAGCAGGCAAGCTAATACAGGAATTCGGCGGCGGCAAATAGCCGCCCTTTCTTTGCGTTTAACATATGTAATGATTTTCTTGGAATAAAAAAATAGTGCTGAGTTGTTTAATTTTAAGGAAAGAGCCTTATCCGCACATTAATACGATTTATGTGACGATAATCATCGCAACCTTAAATTTATCCGGAAAATAATTCCGTTTATGTGACGATAACCCTTGGTACTCCTGCTTTATCCACTCATTAATTCTGTTCATATTAGGGTGATCTTTATTACTCCTTCTATGTCCGCATCAGGATTATTCGACAAATTACCAGAAGCTTTTTTGTCAACTATCGAAATTAGTCGAAAAACAAAGGAAAATGAAGCATTAATAAGAAAATATTACTTTTTTAAGAAAAAATTAAAAATAAGAGGAATTTCTGTTGCATTGTCGAATTAGTCATTTAGAATAGAATTTAGAGAAGATAATGTTTGTGATCATAATTGGATTGAGGAGGAACCAAGTAGTGAACAAAATAAAAGTATGCGTAGTTGATGACAACAGAGAATTAGTAGGTCTTCTTGAGGAATATATTTCCTCTCAGGATGATATGGAGATTGTTGGAGTTGCCCATAATGGCCAGGAATGTTTAGAAATGCTCGAAGATACAGATCCTGATGTCTTGCTCTTAGATATTATTATGCCTCACCTTGATGGTTTGGCGGTCCTGGAGAGACTTCGTGAAATGAAGAAGGGAATCATTCCAAATGTAATCATGCTGACTGCGTTTGGCCAGGAAGATGTAACAAAGAAAGCAGTAGACCTTGGGGCATCATATTTCATTCTCAAGCCGTTCGATATGGAGCAACTGGCAGGCCATATTCGTCAGGTGAGCGGCAAGGCAAAATCAGTAGCGCGAAAACCATCGTCATCAATCAATTATGGCAGATTGAATGCGGAGCAAAAGCCTAAAAACCTTGATGCAAGCATTACGAGCATCATTCATGAAATTGGCGTCCCTGCACATATTAAAGGGTATATGTACTTGCGTGAGGCCATTTCAATGGTTTATAACGATATTGAACTACTTGGCTCGATCACAAAAGTCCTCTATCCAGATATCGCCAAGAAATTCAATACAACGGCAAGCCGTGTAGAACGTGCTATCCGCCATGCGATTGAAGTGGCGTGGAGCAGAGGGAATATCGATTCCATTTCTTCGCTGTTTGGTTATACTGTTTCGATGTCAAAGGCAAAGCCGACAAATTCCGAATTCATCGCGATGGTCGCTGACAAGCTGCGCCTTGAGCATAAAGCTTCTTGAAAGAGTTAGGACAAATTTAGCTATTTATTCTTAATATTATATGGAACATCTTACTTTATCACGGTCTTACCGTACTAAAGTAAGATGTTTTTATATGCCTGAAAATTGGTAAACCATGAGTATGCATATTATCATGTATATATAGCGAATCATTTCATAAAAAAACCCTTTAGGCGTTATAGACTTATGTTTAGTTCCACGCTAAGTTTAGAAATCAACAGCCCCGTTTTTCCACCAAACAAAAAAGACTGTAGACAAGCTCGATTTCCATCGAGTTTGTCCACAGTCTGAATCACCCTTTAGGAGTTAAGATTTATTTTTCTTTTTCATTTTCAAGTTCCGTTAATTTTTGAATAAGGATATGTTGGGGCATGTGCATGATTTGTTCAATAGGCACTCCGAGTTTCTCGGAAAGCTTAACAGCGGTCTCAGCGGAAATATGTAATGGTCTCATTATTTATTTACCTCCAAATTGAAAAGATGGGTGTGATGGTTTATGACTCTTATTTTAGCACATCGCGGCTATGCAGCCGAATATCCTGAAAACACTTTGCTCGCTTTTAAAGAAGCCGAAAAAGCGGGTGCTGAGGGGCTGGAGCTTGATGTCCAGATGACAAGAGACGGTGAGCTGGTTGTGATTCATGATGAAAAGGTTGATCGAACAACCGATGGCTCTGGACTGGTAAAGGACTTCAATTTAAAGGATTTAAGAAAATTGGATGCCCGTTTCAAATTCGAGGCTTTACCAAAAAAAGAAACGATTCCTACTTTAGATGAAGTACTGGAATGGCTATCAGCAACCAAAATGGTCTGCAATATTGAATTAAAAAATAGTATCATCCCTTATGAAGGCATGGAAGAAAAGGTCATAAATATGGTCAGGGCTTATGACTTATCAGACAGGATCATCATTTCATCCTTCAATCATTACAGTATTGTCCACAGCTATTTGCTTGCGCCAGAGATTGAAATCGCACCTTTGCTTTCCGAAGGCTTATATATGCCCTGGATTTACGCACAGTCGATAAAAGCTAAAGGCTTTCATCCTCACTGGCGGGCTGCACCGGATCAAATCGTCAGAGCCTCCCTGAAGAGCGGGATTGAAGTGAGACCATATACTGTAAATAAAGAGACAGAACTGGAAAGATTGTTCAAGGTTGATTGCAGTGCGATCATAACAGATGATCCTGCAAAGGCGAAAAGAATAAGGGGAAAAATAAACAGGCCTGAATAAATCAAGGCCTGTTTTGCTTTTTATTGCTATCAGGTATTCGAAAAAATGCCTGAACTTTATTTCTTTTACGATCACGATGCAGGATAAAACCAGCGATGAACCCCAGTCCAGCCAGGAAAAAAAGAAGTCCCGCAAGGAATTGAACCCACAAATAAGGAAATGGCGCCTGCAAGATTCCAAACACCATGTCTCGCATAAGTTTTACCCCTAAAGCAGCAATGACGCCTGGTATCAACATAATGATTAATGCTATGATCCTGACCATTTGGTTTCCCCTCGTTATTTGTCCTCTGTTAAAAAGTATACTTAACCCCGTGTTTTTCCGCAATATAAGTTATTCAAAGAGCATTACTTACAGAAGAGTTAGAAAACAAAGAAATTTGTCAGCGCATACAAAAAGAATTACAATAATAGTGAAAGATTTTGCAGACTAGAAAATTGGACCTATGAAATATTTTTCCGGATATGTGGTGGATATTATGCAGAAAGTAATGATTGTAGGAGCGGGTAAGGGTGGAACGGCCATCCTGAACATTTTCAAACAGACTGCAGATGTGATAGCTGTGGTTGACCTTAATCCTGACGCCCCCGGAATACTCGCGGCGCAAAATGCTGGCATCCAAACCGGAACAGATTGGCATCAATATATGTCAGATCATCTGGATATCATCATTGAAGTGACCGGTGAAGAGGAAGTCTTCAAGGAATTAAGGGAAGCCCGCGGTAAAAACACTGTACTGATTCCCGGCAGTGTCGCATTTCTATTGGCGACCCTTTTAGAGGAAAAGGAAGAGTTAATAAAAACTCTCAGAAAAATTACATATGAGCATGACTTGATTTTTAACTCTTCTGGAGATGGCATGGTTGTCATTAATACAGAAGGAACCATAACTTTGTTTAACAAAAGTGCAGAAAAAATTATCGGAACAACAAGAGAACAGGCAGAAGGACAACATGTTTTAGAAATTATACCAACAAGCAAGCTTCCGAGAATTTTGAACACGAGGAAGACAGAGTCCAACCAGGAATTATTGCTTCCAAATGGATCGAAAATCATCACTACAAGAATTCCGATCATTGATGAAAATGACCAACTGATCGGAGCGTTCTCTGTTTTTAAGGATATTACAGAAGTTGTGAATCTTGCGGAAGAGATAACAAATTTAAAAGAGATTCAAACAATGCTTCAGGCAATCATAAACTCCAGCGATGAAGCGATTTCTGTAGTAGATGAGGATGGCCGGGGAATTTTAATTAATCCTGCTTATACCAGGATAACCGGACTTAAAGAAGAGGAAGTAATCGGGCAGCCAGCTACCGCTGATATATCCGAAGGCGAGAGCATGCATATGAAGGTACTTAAGACTAGAAGGCCAGTCCGGGGAACAGCGATGAGGGTCGGCCCCTATAAAAAAGAAGTTGTTGTCAACGTAGCCCCGATCATAGTAGATGGAAAGCTTAAGGGAAGTGTCGGGGTTATCCATGATATGTCGGAGATCCAGAGCTTGAATCGGGAGCTGACACGCGCAAGGCAGATTATCAGGACCCTTGAAGCGAAATACTCGTTTGAGGATATTATCGGCCAATCAGAAGAAATGACGATTCCGATTGAACAAGCGAAGCTCGGGGCGAAAACGCCTGCAACTGTCCTCCTTCGCGGGGAATCAGGAACAGGGAAAGAATTATTTGCACATGCGATTCACAATGCCAGCGACCGCAGGTTCAACAAGTTTATACGTGTCAATTGCGCGGCAATTTCTGAATCGCTGCTGGAAAGCGAACTTTTCGGCTACGAAGAAGGAGCGTTTTCAGGTGCCAAACGGGGCGGTAAACGCGGGTTTTTTGAAGAAGCCAATAACGGCAGTATTTTTCTTGATGAAATCGGTGAATTGCCTGCCAATACGCAAGCCAAATTACTCCGGGTTTTACAGGAGAGAGAAATTGTCCGGGTGGGTGGAACGAAACCCGTACCAATCAATGTCAGGGTTATAGCCGCCACAAATATGAACCTTGAAAAAGCGATTGCGAACGGCAGTTTTAGAGAAGACTTATATTATCGTTTGAACAGAATGCCGATTCATATACCGCCTCTCAGAAGAAGGAAAGAAGATATTCCTCTCCTATGTGAAAGGTTGATCCGAAAAATTAATCAAGACTATGGACGTAACGTTGAAGGTGTTTCTGAGGATGCCATTAAAAAGTTGATAGATTATGATTGGCCCGGAAATGTAAGGGAGCTTGAAAATGTCCTTGGTCGCGCAATTATCTTCTTGAGCTATAGTGAAACGATCATCCGTATTGAGCATTTGCCTGAATTGCAGAACAGCCAACTAAAGGATAGTGATGATACGATAGGTCAGTCAATTCCGACTGAACCCCTTGCGCTCCAGTTGGACAAGTACGAAGCGAAGGTAATTAACTCAACTCTTAAGGCTGTAAAAGGGAATAAAACAGCTGCAGCCAAAGTTTTAGGTGTTTCAGTCAGAAATTTATATTATAAGCTCGAAAAATATAATATTGAAGCAGATAGCATGCAATAATTTTCACACTCTGCAATTTTTTGCATAATATTTTTGGGCGAAAGTAAAGCGTTTTCAACGTTTTAAGTTGGCACAGTTCTTGCATTAATAATTAGCGGTGATGCGAGAAGAACAGAAAGGGTTGAATCAGTCATGAAATTAGACTCACTTATCAGCATGGCATCCCAAAATGACAGGAAAACAGTTGCTGTCGCTGCGGCTGAAGATGCTGAGGTATTAGAGGCGGTTGCTCAGGCTGTAAACCGGGAGCTTGCCGATTTTCTTCTATACGGAAACAAGGAAGAAATCGAAAGAATGATTGCAGCTAAGCATCCAGAACTTAGAGACAGCAAAGGGGTTATGATCATTTCCGCGCCTAATAATAATACTGCCGCAGAAATGGCCGTAAAAGCAGTCAAAGCGAAAGAAGCAAATGTCGTGATGAAAGGGAATATCCCGACTGCTGCTATTTTGAAGGCTGTCCTAAATAAAGAATATGGTCTGAGGACCGGCGCAGTGCTTTCCCACGTGGCTGTATTTGAAGTGCCGGGCTACGATCGATTTACCATCGTTACCGATGCAGCTATGAATATTGCACCAGATCTTGATCAAAAAGCCCAAATTATCAAGAATGCTGTCAAGGTAGCTCATTCTATAGGGATTGAACTGCCAAAAGTGGCGCCACTCGCAGCGGTTGAAGTGATCAATCCGACTATGCAGGCCACGGTAGATGCAGCTTCATTAACGATGATGAACAAAAGAGGACAAATTCCCGGATGTATCGTTGATGGCCCGCTAGCCCTCGATAATGCGGTTTCACAGCTTGCCGCAGAGCATAAGGGGATAAAAAGTGAGGTCGCCGGCAGGGCTGATATCCTGTTAGTCCCAGCGATCGAGGTAGGAAATGTCCTTTATAAATCATTAATTTACTTTGCCAACGCAAAGGTTGGGGCAGTCATTGCCGGGGCAAAAGCACCAATCGTGTTAACATCCAGGGCGGACACTGCTGAGAGCAAGTTATACTCACTTGCATTGGCGTTATGCTCTGCTTCTAAATAAGTTACATAAACCAGGGGAGGAATTAGAAATGGAAATTTTCAAGTATCTAGAACAGTACGATTATGAGCAGGTTGTATTTTGCCAGGATAAACAGTCAGGATTGAAAGCAATCATTGCAATTCATGATACAACTCTTGGACCAGCTTTGGGCGGAACTCGTATGTGGACTTATGCATCTGAAGAAGCGGCAATCGAGGATGCACTTCGCCTTGCTAAAGGTATGACATACAAGAATGCTGCTGCTGGCCTGAATCTTGGCGGCGGAAAGACAGTTATTATCGGCGACCCGCGCAAGGATAAGAATGAAGAAATGTTCCGTGCTTTCGGACGCTATATCCAGGGCTTGAATGGACGATATATCACTGCAGAAGATGTGGGTACTACTGTGGCAGATATGGACTTAATCCATGAGGAAACTGATTATGTAACTGGGATCTCACCAGCATTCGGTTCATCTGGAAATCCTTCCCCGGTAACGGCTTACGGCGTATACAGAGGGATGAAGGCAGCTGCTAAGGAAGCTTTTGGCACTGATTCTCTAGAAGGAAAAACAATCGCAGTTCAAGGTGTGGGCAATGTGGCATATAATCTTTGCCGTCACCTCCATGAAGAAGGCGCACAGCTGATCGTTACTGATATTAACAAGGAAGCAGTACAAAGAGCTGTTGAGGAATTCGGTGCTAAAGCGGTTGAGCCGGATGAAATCTACAGCGTAGACTGTGACATTTACGCACCATGTGCATTAGGTGCTGTAATCAACGACGAAACAATTCCTCAGATCAAAGCGAAGGTTATTGCCGGAGCAGCGAACAACCAGCTTAAGGATACAAAACATGGAGATATCATCCATGAAATGGGTATTGTGTACGCACCAGACTATGTCATCAATGCTGGCGGTGTAATCAATGTTGCTGATGAGCTTTACGGCTATAACGCTGAAAGAGCAATGAAAAAGGTTGAAACTATTTACAACAATATCGAAAAAGTAATTGAAATTGCTAAAAGGGATGGAATTCCTACTTATAAAGCGGCTGACCGTATGGCAGAAGAGCGGATTGAAAGAATGCGCAATTCCCGCAGCCAGTTCCTGCAAAACGGCCATCATATCCTTAGCCGCCGTTAATTTAGGCTCATATCGAGATAATTGTTGGTGTTAAACATGGTAAGAAATGTTTATCAAGGGTAGGGCAAAGCCTCGAAGTCAATAATAATGGGGTTGAGTTATACAAATTGCAACAATGAATACGAAAACAGCCTTTAAAAGGTTCCGCAGAGAGCGCTGAATATTTGTTTCGGCGCCTCTGCTGTTTCCTAAATGCTACTGACGTATTGCGGATTTTTGCATTCCGCGAGCAAATTGGAGGTTTAACTGTGCAACAAACAGAACATCGGATTCTAGTTATCAATCCAGGATCTACATCAACGAAAATTGGAGTATTTGACAATGAGGTTTCCGTTTTTGAAAAAACGATCCGTCATGATTCAGCTGTCATCAACTCCTATGAAACCATCATCGACCAATACGAATTCAGGAAGAATACGATACTTGAAACGCTTGATACTGAAGGGATCAACATTTCAAAATTGAGTGCTGTTTGTGGGCGCGGCGGGCTTTTACGGCCAATCGAAGGCGGAACATATGCAGTGAATAATAAGATGCTTGATGACCTGCGAGCAGGTTATTCAGGCCAGCATGCTTCAAATCTGGGAGGTATTCTAGCATATGAAATTGCATCAGGTTTGAATATCCCCTCCTTTATCGTCGACCCGGTCGTGGTCGATGAACTTGATCCGGTTGCGCGTGTATCGGGATTCTCGCTCATTGAACGAAAAAGCATTTTTCATGCATTGAACCAAAAGGCAGTCGCCCGCAGGGTTTCGAAAGAGTTGGGTAAAAAGTATGAAGAGCTGAACTTGATTATTACCCATCTTGGCGGCGGTATCACTGTTGGTGCCCATAAAATGGGAAGAGTTGTTGATGTGAATAACGGTCTGCATGGCGATGGCCCATTCAGTCCAGAACGTGCAGGTACTGTACCAGCGGGTGACCTAGTTCAGCTATGTTTTTCCGGTGATTATTTCCGCGAAGAAATAATGAAAAAACTAGTCGGCCAGGGCGGCCTTGTAGGATACCTTGGGACGAATGATGCAGTTAAGGTCGAAAAAATGATCAAGCAAGGAAATGCTAAGGCAAAGCTTATATACGAAGCGATGGCTTACCAGGTAGCAAAGGAAATCGGTTCAGCTAGTGCGGTCCTTGCTGGGAAAGTGGACGCGATTGTACTGACTGGCGGGCTTGCTTACGGCAAAGAGTTCGTCCAGGAAATCTCTGAACGAATTAATTGGATCGCGGACGTTATTGTCCATCCGGGGGAAAACGAACTGCAGGCTCTTGCTGAAGGCGCCCTCCGCATCCTGCGCGATGAAGAAAAAGTAAAAGAATATCCGGGCAGATAAGAATGGCTGTGCTAATAGGACCAGCCAGAGGCTGGTGCGGAATTCAGCAATCAAATAAATAATGTTAAACCATATATAGAGGAGGGATCCAGATGGCTCAAGAATATGATTTGGTCATTCTTGGAGGCGGTACAGGCGGATACGTAGCAGCAATCAAAGCTTCTCAGCTTGGCTTGAAAACTGCCATTGTTGAAAAAGGAAAGCTTGGCGGAACATGTCTGCATAAAGGCTGTATCCCAAGCAAGGCGTTGCTTCGCAGTGCTGAGGTATATGCTACCGCAAAGAAAAGCGAAGAATTTGGCGTGACGACAGGTGAAGTTGGCGTCAATTTTGTAAAGGTTCAGGAAAGAAAAGAAAAAATCGTCGAGCAGCTGCACCGCGGTGTACAGCACCTGATGAAACAAGGGAAAATCGATGTTTATGAAGGTCTGGGAAGAATCCTGGGTCCATCCATCTTCTCACCTATGCCAGGAACCATTTCTGTTGAAATGAACAATGGCGAGGAAAATGAAATGCTGATTCCTAAGAATGTCATCGTTGCAACAGGATCAAGACCAAGGACATTGCCTGGTCTTGAAGCAGATGGCCAATATGTGATGACGTCAGATGAAGCACTTGTGATGGAGGATCTTCCTAAGTCAATCATTATCGTCGGCGGTGGTGTAATTGGCATCGAATGGGCTTCCATGCTTGCTGACTTTGGATCTGCTGTCACTGTAATTGAGTATGCAGACCGTATTGTTCCAACCGAGGACAAGGAAGTTTCAAGAGAAATGCAGCGCGCAATGAAGAAAAAAGGCGTGAAGATCGTAACGAACGCAAAAGTCTTATCAGAGACCCTGCAAAAAGGCAATGGTGTCACGATCAGCGCAGAGGTTAAAGGCGAAACGAAAGAATTCACTGCTGAAAAATTGCTTGTCTCTGTTGGGCGCCAGGCAAATGTAGAAGGAATTGGCCTTGAGAATACAGAAATTCAGCTGGAAAGAGGTTTCATCAAGACAAACGAGTTTTTCCAGACAAAAGAATCTCACATCTATGCAATTGGCGATGTGATTGGCGGTTTACAGCTAGCGCACGTGGCATCACATGAAGGAATTGTCGCAGTTGAGCACATTGACAATCAAAATCCACATCCAATCGACTATACGCTCGTCTCAAAATGTATTTACAGCTCGCCAGAGGCGGCCAGCGTTGGACTGACTGAAGATGAAGCAAAAGAAAAAGGTCACGATGTGAAGATAGGCAAATTCTCCTTCAAGGCAATCGGAAAAGCGCTTGTATATGGTGAATCCGATGGTTTTGTGAAAATCGTAGCTGACAAGGAAACCAATGATATACTTGGTGTCCATATGATCGGCCCGCATGTCACGGATATGATTTCAGAAGCGGGACTTGCAAAGGTTTTAGATGCTACACCATGGGAAATTGCCCATACCATCCATCCTCACCCGACTTTGTCCGAGGCAATTGGTGAAGCTGCCCTGGCAGTGGATGGCAAAGCAATCCATTCTTAATTTCTATTTTATACACAAGAGCTCTTTTCCCTGGAAAAGAGCCTAGTACGAACAATTGGGAGGTATAAAGATGGCAGAAAATCGTCACGCTGCACTTGGCTTAAGTGATGAAAAGGTTTTGGAAATGTATGAAACAATGCTGTTGGCCCGCCGGCTGGATGAGCGGATGTGGCTATTGAACCGTGCCGGGAAAATTCCGTTTGTCATTTCCTGTCAGGGACAGGAAGCGGCACAGGTAGGAGCTGCTTTTGCTCTGGATCGTGAAAAGGATTATGTACTTCCATACTACCGTGACATGGGAGTGGTCTTAACTTTTGGCATGACTGCAAAAGACCTGATGCTTTCCGGTTTTGCCAAAGCGGAAGACCCGAACTCTGGTGGGCGCCAGATGCCTGGACACTTCGGTCAAAAGAAGAATAGGATTGTTACAGGTTCTTCACCAGTAACAACACAGGTACCTCATGCTGTTGGAATCGCTCTTGCAGGTAAAATGGAGAAGAAGGACTTAGTAACATTCGTTACGTTTGGAGAAGGTTCATCCAACCAGGGTGATTTTCATGAGGGTGCAAACTTTGCGGGAGTCCATAAGCTTCCTGTCATTTTCATGGTTGAGAACAATAAATATGCGATTTCCATTCCTTACGAGAGGCAAGTTGCAGCCGAGAAGGTTTCCGACCGTGCTATCGGTTATGGCATGCCAGGAGTCACTGTTGATGGAAATGATCCATTAGAAGTTTATAAAGTGGTCAAGGAAGCGGCTGAGCGAGGACGCCGTGGTGAAGGGCCGACTCTTGTCGAGGCTGTATCCTACCGCCTGACTCCACACTCATCAGATGATGACGACAGAAGCTACCGTGCGCCAGATGAAGTTGCACAGGCAAAAACGAAGGACCCTATCATTACCTTCGGCGCTTATTTGAAGGAAAATGGCATCATGAATGATGAAAGTGAAAAGGAAATCAACGATCGAATCATGAAGCTGGTTAATGAAGCAACTGATTATGCTGAAAATGCACCGTATGCGGAGCCTGAACATGCTCTGAAATACGTATATGCTGAAGAGTAAGGGGGAACGAAAATGGCGGTAATTTCTTATATAGATGCAGTGACATTGGCAATCAAAGAAGAGATGGAAAGAGATCCGAGAGTTTTTGTCCTCGGTGAAGATGTTGGAAAAAAAGGCGGGGTATTTAAAGCGACACAAGGTTTGTTTGAGAAGTTTGGAGAAGATCGCGTTATTGATGCTCCGCTTGCAGAATCAGCGATCGCAGGGGTTGGAATTGGTGCTGCAATGTACGGCATGCGTCCAATCGCCGAAATGCAATTCGCAGATTTCATAATGCCGGCTGTAAACCAGATCATTTCTGAGGCAGCAAGAATCCGTTACCGTTCAAACAATGACTGGAGCTGTCCGATGGTCATCCGCGCTCCTTATGGCGGCGGTGTACACGGTGCCCTTTATCATTCCCAGTCTGTTGAGGCTGTGTTTGCGAATCAGCCCGGCTTGAAAATTGTCATGCCTTCAACTCCTTATGATGTAAAAGGATTATTGAAAGCAGCAATCAGAGATGAAGATCCGGTGTTGTTCTTTGAGCACAAGCGTGCCTACCGATTGATCAAAGGCGAAGTTCCTGAAGATGATTATGTTCTTCCAATCGGCAAAGCTGACGTAAAGCGTGAAGGCGAGGATATCACCGTCATCACTTACGGTCTTGCGGTCCACTTTGCACTGCAGGCAGCTGAAAGGCTTGCAAAAGACGGAATTTCTGCTCATATCCTTGATCTTCGTACTGTCTATCCATTGGATAAGGAAGCAATTATCGAGGCTGCTTCTAAAACAGGTAAGGTCCTTCTTGTGACTGAAGACAACAAAGAAGGCAGCATCATGAGTGAGGTATCTGCAATCATCGCAGAACATTGCCTGTTTGAATTGGACGCACCAATCAAGAGACTGGCAGGACCGGATGTGCCAGCAATGCCTTATGCTCCAACAATGGAGAAATATTTCATGATCAATCCTGATAAAGTTGAAAAAGCAATGAGAGAACTTGCCGAATTTTAACATAGTCACATTGGATATAGAATGATGGAGAAGGAGGGTCAATCTGTGGCAATCGAACAAATCAAAATGCCTCAATTAGGTGAGAGTGTAACTGAGGGGACAATCAGCAAGTGGCTGGTTTCCGTTGGGGACAAAGTAAATAAGTATGATCCACTCGCAGAAGTCATGACCGACAAAGTAAATGCTGAAGTACCATCTTCATTTTCGGGTACAATCAAAGAATTGATTGCAGGTGAAGGGGATACATTGGCAGTTGGGGAAATTATCTGCACAATTGAAATCGAAGGCGGAGCTTCTGAAGAAGCACCAGCAGCTGATGCAGCTTCTTCATCTCCATCAAATGCAAGTGCAAGTGCAACTCCAGCACAAGCACCTTCAGCGGATGAAGGCAGCAAGGCTAGATATTCACCTGCAGTATTGAAGCTGGCTCAGGAAAATAATATCGACTTAACCCTGGTCAAGGGAAGTGGAGCTGGCGGAAGGATTACACGTAAGGATCTTAAGCAAATGATTGAATCCGGTAATATTCCTCAAGCTTCTTCACAGACCGAAGCACCTAAAGAATCAGCGCAGGTTCAATCTGCACCTGCACAGCCTGCAGCACAAACAAAGCCAGCAGCACCTGCTCCGTCTGTCCCAGTTGCTGCTGGTGACATTGAAATCCCAGTGACTGGCGTTCGCAAAGCGATTGCCGCGAACATGCTGCGCAGCAAGCATGAGGCTCCGCACGCATGGACGATGGTAGAGGTGGATGTTACGAGTCTTGTAGAGTACAGGAATGGACTAAAGGATGATTTCAAGAAAAAAGAAGGTTTCAATCTTACTTTCTTTGCTTTCTTCGTGAAGGCAGTTGCCCAGGCATTGAAGGAATTCCCGCAAATCAATTCCATGTGGGCTGGCGATAAGATCATCCAGAAAAAAGATATCAATATTTCCATAGCAGTCGCGACTGATGATGCACTTTTCGTACCTGTCATCAAGAATGCAGATGAAAAAACAATCAAAGGCATTGGCCGTGAAATCAATGAACTTGCTCAAAAGGTGCGCACAGGCAAGCTTCGCTCCGAGGAGATGCAGGGCGGAACCTTCACTGTCAACAACACAGGTTCTTTCGGTTCCGTTCAATCAATGGGAATCATCAATTACCCACAGGCAGCGATTCTCCAGGTAGAATCGATCGTTAAGCGCCCTGTAGTGATGAACAACGGCATGATCGCTGTTCGTGATATGGTGAACCTCTGTCTTTCTCTTGATCACCGTGTACTGGATGGCCTGGTTTGTGGCCGTTTCCTTGCAAGGGTTAAAGAGATCCTTGAGAATACGTCAAAAGAGACAACATCTATTTATTAATAACTGTAAAACGTCCAGAAAATCTCTGGGCGTTTTCGTTTTTAATCTGCCATCTTATGAAAACGTCCTTCGTTGCTAGAAAAGGAATCGTATACTAAAATATAGAAGAGTATAAAAATTAGAATTTTACTACAATTTTTGGTGAAGGGGGGAAAGCTGTCTGAACTATGGACAGTAAGGTTTATGACGATTGAAAATATGAAAGCTACCTCGTTCAAAGATGCAACTTTTGAAGGTTGGCAGGAAAAAGCTGCTGCTTCTTTAAAAGGCAAGCCAATTGATTCACTTTATACGAATACATATGAGGATATAACGCTTAAACCACTTTATACAAAAGGGGATCTTCCAGATGGACTGGCCGGAGAACTGCCTGGTCAGCCGGATTATAGAAGAGGCATCCATTCTCTTGGATATCAGTCGGAGTCCTGGCATATAGCAAACCGCGTCTTTTACTGCAATGTTGAAGAGCTGAAAGGGAAACTCGATAACGCACTGTCAAAGGGACAAACAGCCATTTCCTTTGATGTAAAGCCGGAGTTATTTTCGGATAATCGTGCATTGGTGTCTTTCATCTCTTCCTATAAAAATAAGTATCCATTAAGCTTGGACGCTGGATTGCTCCAGACACCATTGCTCGCAGCTTTGGCAATCGCCAAAAAGGAAGCGGGCGGCGCTGAAGAACTATCAGGTTTTGCTGCAGCAGATCCTGTTGCGGAAGCAAGTTTGATTGGTGGACTCCCAATGGAGGAAAATGAATTTTTTACAGAATGGTCAAAGGTACTTGAAGAGGCAGCACAGCAATTACCAGAAGTAAAGACAGTACTGGTCAATACCGTCCCATACCATAACAGCGGCGCTAATGCAGTGAAGGAATTGGCTATTGCTGTTTCTACCGGAGTTTATCTTCTCCAAAAGTTGCTTGACAACGGATGGGAATTAAAGAAAGCGTTATCAAAGATCGTATTCCATTTTGCGATTGGATCAAACTTCTTCATGGAAACGGCCAAGCTTAGAGCTGCCAGGCTTTTGTGGAGTAGAACTGCAGAAGCTTTCGGCGCAGAAAAGGAAGACCGGAAAATGGTCCTATCCGCTGAAACCTCAAAGTTCACAAAAACGATTTTTGATCCATATGTGAATATGCTCAGAGCCGGAAACGAGGCATTTGCTGCCGTTTTAGGTGGAATTCAGTACCTTCATACGGGAAGCTTTGACGAGCCAGCAGGATCTGCGAATCTTTTTTCCGAAAGGGTTGCTCGAAATACGCAACTGGTGCTTAAATCTGAAGCGCATCTTGAAAAAGTAGCCGACCCTGCAGGAGGTTCCTGGTATGTCGAGTCATTGACAAAGGAACTGGCAGAGAAAGCCTGGGAGCTATTCCTCGAGGTGGATCGCAAGGGCGGGATTTATGAAGTGCTGAAATCAGGCTGGCTTCAGGAGCAGATTGCGCAGACTGCTGAAAATCGCGAACAAGAGATTGCTACACGTAAAAAGAGCATGATAGGAACAAACGTTTATGCAAACCTATCGGATGATATCAGTGAACCTGTTATCCAAGAGATACAAAGAGATTATATGATCGACTCCCTTGATGCCGTCATAGGTAAAATTGCGTCTGAGAGCTCTCTCAAAGATAATTTTAAAGAGGTGAAACCAAGCTTTACACCGTTAAAATTAAAAAGATTAGCTGAGCCTTATGAAGAAATGAGGTTCAAAGCTATGAAACTTGAGAAAAAGGGTGTGGACCCTATTGTCGGCCTAATTTGCCTGGGGGAGCTGAAGAAGCATAAGGCAAGAGCAGATTTCATATCCGGCTTGTTGTCAGCGGGTGGGATTCATGCTGAAAGAAGCGGCGAGTTGGACACCATTTCAGCAGCGATTCAGTTTATTAACTCGTCGAAAGCACGTCAGTTTGTTATTTGCGGCGATCAGTCTGCCTACAATTCTTTTGGGCCAGAGCTGGCGCAGGAGATTACAAGGGAGCACAATTTCAAGCTTTACCTGGCAGGTTTCCCAGACGAGAAACAAAGCGAATGGAAAACTTCCGGAATTATTGAGTTCCTGCATGTAAGAAGCAATGCAATACAGACTCTAACAGCTATGCTTCAGGAAATGGAGGTTGGCGCAAATGCAAAAGCCTGACTTTACAAAAGTACGTTTGTTTGCTGAGGAAAAGGAAGTCAGCAAGGAAAAAGTGGATCACGATATTCAGCAAAACATCGATGATCTGTTATTTGAAACGAATGAGCAAATCAAAGTTAAACCAGTGTACACAAAAGAAGATGTAACCGCTTCGGAACATATGGAAGGAATGCCTGGCCTCCCTCCTTTTACAAGGGGACCGTATCCAGCGATGTATGTGAACAGGCCTTGGACGGTAAGGCAATATGCAGGGTTTTCTACTGCGGAAGAAAGCAACGCATTCTACAGGCGAAATCTTGCAATGGGGCAAAAAGGTTTGTCTGTTGCCTTTGACCTGGCAACACACCGGGGCTATGATTCCGATCATCCTCGCGTCGAGGGAGACGTCGGGAAAGCAGGAGTTGCAATTGATTCTATTTTAGATATGAAAATTTTATTCGACGGGATCCCGCTCGACCAAATGTCTGTATCCATGACAATGAATGGTGCTGTCCTGCCGATCATGGCTTTTTTCATCGTGACGGCTGAGGAACAGGGTGTGACACAGGATCAATTATCGGGGACGATTCAAAATGACATCCTGAAGGAGTATATGGTCAGGAATACGTACATTTACCCGCCGGAAATGTCGATGAAAATCATTGCCGATATTTTTGAGTACACTTCCAAATATATGCCAAAATTCAACTCCATCAGTATATCAGGCTATCATATGCAGGAAGCTGGTGCACCCGCGGATATCGAATTGGCGTACACGCTCGCGGATGGTCTTGAATATGTGAGAACCGGCCTAAAGGCTGGCATCGATATTGATTCATTCGCACCACGCTTAAGCTTCTTCTGGGCGATCGGCATGAACTATTTCATGGAAGTAGCCAAAATGAGGGCTGCCCGCTTTATCTGGGCAAAAATGATTAAAACATTCAATCCGAAAAATGAAAAGTCGATGGCCTTGAGGACTCATTCGCAAACCTCAGGTTGGAGTCTTACTGAGCAGGATCCATACAATAATGTCATCCGCACATTAATTGAAGCACATGCAGCAGCCATGGGACATACCCAATCATTGCACACGAATGCACTTGATGAAGCGATTGCGCTGCCAACTGATTTTTCAGCGCGCATCGCCCGTAATACACAACTATTTCTTCAGGAAGAAACCGGGATTACAAAGGTAATCGATCCGTGGGCAGGGAGTTACTATGTTGAAAGCCTGACCAATTCACTCATCGAGCGTGCCTGGGAGCATATCGAAGAAATTGAAGGTCTTGGCGGGATGGCGAAAGCAATTGAAACCGGTCTTCCAAAAATGCGCATCGAAGAAGCTGCGGCAAGGAGACAGGCTCAGATTGACTCTGGAAAAGAAACGATCATCGGCGTGAATAAATATAAGCTGGATCAGGAAGATCCTCTGGAAATCCTCGATATTGATAATACAGCCGTTCGTGCGAAACAGCTTGAAAGGTTAAAGCAGCTGAAAGAAAAGCGTGATGATGAAAAAGCTGAAGAAGCTTTAAATGATTTAGCCAGGGTGGCAGAAACAGGCGAAGGCAACCTTCTGGAATATGCAGTTAGGGCCGCTCGCGCAAGGGCGACACTTGGGGAAATTTCAGATGCAATCGAAAAAGCGGCTGGAAGGCACAAAGCGGTCATCCGGTCAGTCAGCGGAGTATACAGCACAGCCTTCACAAATGGTGAGGAAATTGCCGAAGTCCAACAAATGACACAGGAGTTTCTTGAAAATGAAGGACGCAGGCCGCGCATCATGATTGCGAAAATGGGACAGGATGGACATGACCGCGGAGCAAAGGTCATTTCAACCGCTTTCGCTGATTTAGGATTTGATGTGGATATTGGTCCACTTTTCCAAACGCCTGAAGAAACAGCGATTCAGGCAGTTGAAAATGATGTCCATGCCATCGGGATCAGCTCTTTGGCAGCAGGGCATAAAACATTGCTGCCACAGCTAGTGAAAGAGCTGAAAAAATTAGGTCGCGAAGATATTGTCGTGATTGTCGGCGGGGTCATCCCGGCTCAGGATTATCAATTCTTGTATGATAATGGAGCAAGTGCGATTTTTGGGCCTGGAACGGTCATTCCTGTTGCGGCACAGAAGGTTTTACGGACTATTTATGAGCGTCTGGGCTATGAGGAAGTGTCTAGCTAATGGCTGATGAGAAAAAGCCGGAATGGTTCGATCCCGAAAAGGCTGATTCGTTTTCAAGTGTAGTGAAGCCTGGAGTGTCGAGCGGAAATGCCGAAAAGCCGGCTGCAAAAGCCGGGCGTTTCGTTAAAAAAAAGAATTTACGCAAACTGGATCCAGCTTCGCTTGCTAAAGACATCAAAGCAGGGGACAGGACAGCGCTGGCAAAAGGAATCACATTGATTGAAAGCAATGCGGAGCATGACTTTCAATCGGCCCAATCCCTTTTACAGCGGCTTTTGACTGACTCTGGGCACTCCATCAGAATTGGCATCACTGGTGTGCCGGGAGCTGGCAAGAGTACTTTTATCGAGAGCTTTGGCACCTATTTATGTGACCTGGGTCATAAGGTTGCAGTTCTGGCGGTGGACCCTACCTCCAGCTTGACTGGAGGCAGTATTCTTGGCGATAAGACGAGGATGGAAAAGCTTGCGCGTAATCCGAGGGCATTCATCCGTCCATCACCTTCTGGAGGAAAACTTGGCGGTGTCCACCGTAAAACACGCGAAACGATGCTATTATGTGAAGCAGCAGGGTTCGATGTCATCCTGGTTGAAACGGTTGGTGTTGGGCAGAGTGAGGTCATCGTCAGGGATATGGTCGATTTCTTCATGCTCCTTGTCCTGACAGGTGCTGGCGATGAACTTCAGGGGATGAAGAAAGGAATCATGGAGCTTGCAGATGCGGTCATAGTGAATAAGGCAGATGGTCCAAATGAGCAAACAGCCAAAAAGACCAAAGAAGAGTACAATCGGATCCTCCATTTTCTGCAGCCTGCAACAAAAGGCTGGCAGACGGCTGCCATGACAAGTTCAGCATTACAGAACAAAGGAATTGATGAAATCTGGAATACTATTTCTGACTTTGAAAGTTTTACGAAACAAAGTGGAATCTTTTCTGAGAGAAGGAGATTTCAGACAAAAGAGTGGCTGAATGATATGATCATCGATCAGCTTCAGGCAAATTTCTTTCATCACGCAGCAATAAAGAACCTGCTTCCTAAGGTGGAAAATGAAGTCATTTCGGGAAACAAGCCAGTAGCTTCAGGTGTCGAGGAGTTATTTAGAGCTTTTTTTGGAGATAAAAATTAAGCTGTCCGGCAATGGACAGCTTTTCTTCATTCCTATTCTAAGGTCCTTTTGGAATCTTCCAGATGTGTTCCTGAACTGGAAAACTCTACAAAAAAAGCGGACAACGGAATGTTCCGTTGTCCTTCATCTAGGGAGTTTAGGGGTATGGATCTAGCTGTATTGTTACCTTTCCCGAAATTCATAAGAGTTAAACATACTTTGAAAAATTTATTTTAATTGGTATCATATATTTATGTACTAGTTACTATACAGCAGAGGAGAGATGTATCGATGAGCATGGATTTCAATTTTTTCATGAATGATGTAGTCCGTCAGGCTCGCCAGGAAATTGGGGCAGCTGGATATACAGAATTAACAACGAGTGAGGAAGTAGAGCAAGCATTGGCTAAAGAAGGCACAACACTTGTTATGGTAAACTCAGTTTGCGGTTGCGCCGGAGGTATTGCCCGTCCTGCAGCAGCACATGCTGTTCACTATGATAAGCGTCCAGATCATCTTGTGACGGTTTTCGCCGGCCAGGATAAGGAAGCGACAGAAAAAGCACGAAGCTATTTCACTGGCTATCCGCCATCATCCCCATCTTTCGCATTGCTGAAGGACGGGAAACTTTGCACAATGGTCGAACGCCATGAAATCGAAGGGCACGATCCTATGCAAGTCGTAAACAAACTGCAAAATGCATTCGAAGAATATTGCGAAGAATTGTAAGTACTGAAGAATCCTGGTTTGCCGGGGTTCTTTTTTTATGGGAAAAATTCAGGTTATTTATATTTAAAAATATTATTGCATATTTATTAATATGTGTTAAAATACAATTTAGTTAATAAATATTAGTTAATATACAGATATTCAATAGGTTTATAGCTAATATATTAATAATGTTGTATAAAACTACAGAATGGACATTATAGGGGGAAAACAACAAATGAAAAAGGCAATTTCAGTTTTAATGATGGGCATTTTATTAATGGGAGTTCTCGCTGCATGTGGGACAAGCACTGAAAAAACCTCAGGCGCCGGCGGAGAGGAAAAGAAAGTTCTTAAGATGGGTACTTCAGCTGATTATCCGCCATTTGAATACGTAGAAACAGCTACAAGTGATGAAATCATTGGTTTTGACGTAGACTTAGCAAATCTGATTGCAAATGAATTAGGCTATGAAGTAGAAATCAAGGATATGGATTTTAGCGGACTTATTGGTGCACTTCAGGCTGAGCGCGTTGACTTTGTCATGGCAGGCATGACTCCAACGCCTGAGCGTAAAGAGAACGTTGACTTCACCGATGTTTACTATACTGCGAATCATATGATTGTTTCGGCAAAAGACAGCAACATTAAATCAATCGAAGATCTAAATGGAAAGACTATTGGTGTCCAGCTTTCTTCTATTCAGGAAGAAGAAGCTGAAAAAATCGCTGAAACAATGGAAATCAAGATTGAGAAACGTACAAGAATTCCTGAACTGGTTCAGGAAATCAAAGCTGGACGTATTGATGCAGCAATTATCGAAGATACAGTAGCTGAGGGATATTTCAAGAATAATGCTGATCTTGCTGGCTTTACGATTGAAGAAGGAAACGAAGAAGAAGCTGGTTCAGCGATCGCCTTTCCTAAAGGAAGCAAGTTGACGGAAGAGTTTAACAAGGTTCTTAAAGAAAAAATGGAAAATGGAGAAGTAGATAAGTTGATTGTTAAGTGGTTTGGCGGAGAAAAGTAAGGTGTAAAACAGGCGTTCAGAATGCTTATGTCTTCTGGGCGCCTTTCTCCTTCATGAAATAGATAGAGAGGGCTGTTAAGACTATGAATCTTGATTTTACCGCCATCCTTCCTTCATTGCCATATATACTGAAGGGAATCGGCGTCACTTTGAAAATAGTACTTGTAGCAGGGCTGTTAGGCTTTGCATTCGGAATTGTTCTGGCAATCTTCAAAATCAGTAAATCCAAAGCACTTAATTGGTTTGCGGATGCCTATACATCGATTTTCCGTGGAACCCCGTTAATCCTCCAATTGATGATCATCTATTATGGGCTGCCGCAGCTTATTGGATTCGAGATTGCTTCGTATACAGCTGCTGTAGCATCATTCTCTTTAAACTCGGCAGCCTATATTTCAGAAATCATCAGGGCAGGAATTTTAGCTGTCGATAAAGGGCAAAAAGAAGCGGCAATGGCACTGGGCGTTCCTGGAGAGAGAATGATGCGTGACATCATCTTGCCTCAGGCGATGAAAAACATCCTGCCGGCATTGATGAATGAATTTATTACACTTACAAAGGAATCGGCGATTGTGACCGTCATTGCGGTGGATGATATTATGCGCAGGTCATATATTGTCGGCGGAGATCAATACAGGTTTTTTGAACCGCTGATTTTTGCTGGACTCATTTATTACGTATTGGTCATCTCCTTGACAATGATTGGCAAGGTAGTGGAAAGGAGATTGAGACAAAGTGATTAAAGTACACGGCCTACACAAATCTTTTGGCAAGCTTGAGGTGCTAAAAGGCATATCTACTACTATAGAATCTGGTGAGGTAGTTGCCATCATCGGCCCATCCGGTTCAGGGAAATCGACTTTCCTCCGCTGTTTGAATCTACTTGAGCAGCCAACAAGCGGGCGAGTCTTGATTGATGAGGATGAGATTACTGATAAGAAAACCAATATCATGAAAGTACGTGAAAATGTCGGGATGGTGTTCCAGCACTTTCACCTCTTTCCGCATATGACCGTATTGCAAAACATCACATACGCGCCAATCAAGGTTAAAGGATTGTCGAAGGCAGAAGCTGAAAGCCACGGAATAGAGCTTCTTAAAAAGGTCGGTCTTTCCGAAAAAGCACATGAATATCCAAACAGACTGTCAGGCGGTCAAAAACAGCGTGTAGCAATTGCCAGAGCGCTTGCGATGGACCCGGAAGTCATGCTATTTGATGAGCCAACCTCCGCCCTTGATCCTGAAATGGTCAAAGAAGTTCTTGAAGTAATGAAGTCGCTGGCACATACAGGCATGACGATGGCCATCGTTACCCACGAAATGGGTTTTGCCCGTGAAGTTGCGGATCGCGTGCTGTTCCTTGACGGAGGAGTACTTGTTGAAGATGCTCCTCCAGCAGAGTTCTTCAGCAGCCCAAAAAGCAGCAGGGCAAAAGAGTTCTTAGAAAAAATGTTATAAGACACACGCGCAGCTTTTATAAAGCATGACGTATCTGATAAACTAATGGGTGATCATATCTTGAAGGTATGATCATCTTTTTATTTGTTTGCGAATCGTCTAAATGGATAGATTCAAAAGTGTCTCGCTGTAGATATGCTGGGATATAAAGTTTTTTGATAGGAGAATAGAATGTGAAATTCAGAATTGGTTATCGGACGTTGAAAACAGCGCTGGGGACGGCGATTTCAATCATCATTGCCCAGTACCTTGGCTTTGAAAATTATGTGTCTGCGGGTATCTTGACGATTCTTTGTATCCAGGTGACAAAGAAACGCTCACTGCAGGCTTCATGGCATCGGTTCCTGGCCTGTATAATAGCGATGGCCTTCTCGGCGGTATTTTTTGAGGGGATTGCTTACCATCCGATTGTCATCGGACTGTTATTGTTATTTTTCATTCCGACCGTTGTCATGTTTAAGGCAAAGGAAGGCGTGGTTTCTAGCAGTGTCATCATCATGCATATCTACTCTGCTGAAAAGTTTACTGGAGAACTTTTATTGAACGAGCTGGGGATCATTACGATTGGGATTGGTGTCGCATTGATCATGAATTTGTATATGCCTAGTGTCGATAATAAGCTGGAAGAGTACCAGAGAGGAATTGAAGCTCATTTTAAAAAGATTTTCAGTGAAATCGCCCTATACCTTAAAAATCAGAATTCTAGCTGGGATGGCCGGGAGCTGACCGAAACTGCAAGGCTGATTGAGAAGGCAAAGGCACTTGCCATCCAGGATGTAGAAAATCATTTTTTAAGAGATGAAAATTTATATTATCAATATTTTAAAATCAGGGAAAAGCAATTTGAAATCATTGAAAGAGTTCTTCCTTCCATCACTTCTATTCCAAAGCATGTGGAACAGGCTAATATTGTCGCTGAGTTTATCGAGTCGCTGTCGAAAGGGATTCATCCTGGTAATACCGTTCTTATTTACCTGGAAAAATTAATGAGGATGAAAACGGAGTTTGAGAATATGGAGCTTCCTAAAACAAGGGAAGAGTTCGAAGCGAGGGCCGCACTGCTTCATTTTGTTAATGAAATGGAACAATTCCTTTTGTTGAAACGGTCATTTAAAGGATTGAAGACAAGGGAGGATAAAAGTGAAGCTGCCGTGACAAACTAGCGGAAATAGACCACGGAGGGATTAACATGCCAGTGTTTATTTCTATGCTTCTAGCAGCGTTCATTTTTTCGCCTATTTGGCCGCTGGGAACCAACCCGCTGCCTGGAGATCCATTTGTGATTGTGAATAAACAGACGAATGAGGTAGCACTGATCAATGAGAACAGAGTCCAGACGGTAGTCAGCGCAGCAACTGGTAAATCAGAGGAGCTGACACCCGAAGGTTTATTTACCGTCACTGTCAAAGCTCCTGACCCATATTACCGTAAAAAGGATATTCCGGGCGGTGACCCCAACAATCCTCTTGGCAGCAGGTGGATAGGATTCGACGCCGAGGATACGGATGGCCGTACATACGGAATCCATGGCACAAATGACCCCTCGAGCATCGGAAAAAAAATATCCCAGGGCTGCGTCCGCCTTCAAAATGAGGCGGTCGAATCATTGTACGATTACATACCATTAGGAACAAAAATCCTGGTTACTTCTACTTCTAAAGACTTTACAGAGCTAGGCAAAGAATATGGAGCAATCAGGAAATAAAAAAGGGCTGTCAATTAAATTGACAGCCCTTTGATTATTTTATAGTTATTATAGGAAAGTTGATAATCCCATAAGAAGGGTTGAAGCAAGCATAGTAAAAAGCATGATGTATACTACGACCTTCCTGATATTTGGCTTACGCATAAAAGAAATCCCCCTTCCAAAGCTTACGCTATCTATCACTATTATTTTACAACCACTTCATGAATTCAACAACCCTTTTAAGAGATTCATTTTTGACAATAATCCACGATTAATATGTTAGTGTAGTATAAAACTGACTCTGGTTATTATGTCAATCCATATATCGAAATCAATCCTAAATCTACATTGAATAAGAAGGAATTGTGACATTTTTGTCGAATATTAAAACAGTTAAATATATTTAAATAATATTTGGAGGGAATTACATGATTAAAAAGGTCGACCATATCGGCATTGCTGTCAAATCTATTGAGCATGCCCTCCCATTTTATACAGATGTGCTGAAACTGCCACTGCTTGGTATAGAGGAAGTGGAAAGCGAGAAGGTCAAAGTGGCCTTCATTAAAGCCGGAGAAACAAAGCTAGAGCTGCTGGAACCTTTATCTGATGAAAGCGCTATCGCATCCTTTATTAAAAAGCGTGGGGAAGGAATTCACCATGTCGCGCTCGGCGTAGAGTCAATCCAGGAAAGAATCAATGATATGAAGGAAAATGGCATCAAAATGATACAGGATGTTCCTAAGAAAGGTGCCGGGGGAGCGCTTGTCGCATTCATGCATCCGAAATCGACAGGAAGCGTTCTTTACGAACTTTGCGAGAAAAACGGGGAGGCTGAATAGAATGCCAGACATCTATGAAAAAATTAATGAACTATATGACCGCCGCAGGGAAATCGAACTAGGCGGTGGCGATGAGCGGATTGAAAAGCAACATGAAAAAGGAAAGCTGACTGCTCGTGAAAGAATTGAGTTGCTTGTTGATCCTGGAAGCTTTGTGGAATTGAATCCTTTCATTCAGCATCGCAGCACAGACTTTGGACTAGAGAACCAGAAGGGGCCTGGGGATGGAGTTGTAACCGGTTACGGTAAGGTGAACGGCAGGCCAATTTATTTGTTTTCACAGGATTTCACCGTGTTCGGGGGAGCTTTAGGTGAAATGCATGCAAAGAAAATCGCCAATGTCATGGATCTGGCAGCCAAAAATGGTGCGCCATTTGTAGGGTTGAATGATTCCGGTGGAGCAAGGATTCAGGAAGGTGTTGTTTCGCTCGATGGCTACGGCCATATTTTTTACCGCAACTCAATTTACTCCGGAGTAATCCCGCAGATTTCCGTAATCATGGGCCCATGCGCAGGCGGTGCCGTTTATTCACCGGCGATTACCGATTTTGTGTTCATGGTTGAGAAGACAAGCCAGATGTTCATCACCGGCCCAAAGGTAATTGAAACGGTTACCGGGGAGAAAATTTCTGCAGAAGATCTAGGCGGTGCAATTGTACATAATACGATCAGCGGCAATGCTCATTTCCATGGCCAGTCAGAAGAAGAAACTCTGGAACAGGTAAGGCTGCTATTAAGCTATCTGCCGCAAAACTATGAAGAAAAGCCGCCGCGCCTTGAAGCGGATGATAAGGATGACTATCGTCCAGACCTGACGGATACCATTCCATTCGACGCGGTCCGTCCGTACGATGTGCGCAAGGTAATTGAGCAAGTGGTCGACGCCGATTCATTCCTTGAAATACAAAAGGATTTCGCGAAAAATATCGTCATCGGTCTTGCAAGGATCAAAGGAGAGGTCGTTGGCCTTGTCTGCAACCAGCCAAAGGTAATGGCGGGGGGACTTGATATCGATTCTTCCGATAAAGCGTCACGCTTCATTAGATTCTGTGATTCATTTAATATACCGATTATTACATTTGAAGACGTGACTGGGTTCTTCCCTGGTATTAAACAAGAACATGGCGGCATCATCCGTCACGGAGCGAAGATCCTTTACGCTTATTCAGAAGCAACTGTACCAAAGCTTACCGTTATTTTACGTAAAGCATACGGAGGAGCCTATGTTGCCTTGAACAGCAAGTCCATTGGTGCCGATCTTGTTTTTGCATGGCCGAATGCTGAGATTGCTGTAATGGGGCCTCAGGGAGCTGCCAATATTATTTTTGCGAAGGAAATCCAGAACAGCGACAATCCTGAACAGACAAGGCAGCAGAAGATCGATGAGTATCGTGAGAAATTTGCGAATCCATATGTCGCTGCAAGCCAGGGAATGGTCGATGATGTCATCGATCCGCGCGAAACTCGAATCAAATTGATTCAGTCGCTTGAAATGCTCCGGACAAAGAAGGAAGACAGACCAGGCAAAAAACACGGCAACATCCCGCTATAGGATATTGTGTTTGGTGTTGAGATTCAATAAGCGTTATACTCTAGTAGTATATACATAATTGGAGGTCGGCTAGGATGATTAACAACGAACGTTTATTGAATGAGTTTTTAGAGCTTGTCCAAATTGACTCTGAAACAAAGTATGAAACTGAAATCGCACGCGTCCTTAAGAAAAAATTCGAGGACCTCGGAGTAGAGGTTTTCGAGGACGATACAACGGCACAAACTGGTCACGGAGCAGGAAACCTGATCTGTACTTTACAAGGTACAAAAGAAGGTGTAGATACAATCTACTTTACTTCTCATATGGATACTGTCATTCCTGCCAAAGGAGTTAAGCCATCCATTAAAGATGGTTATGTCGTCACTGATGGAACGACAATCCTTGGAGCTGATGATAAGACTGGACTAGCGGTAATGCTTGAGACAATCCGCGTCCTGAAGGAACAATCAATTCCGCATGGAACGATCCAATTCATTATTACGGTAGGAGAAGAATCAGGTCTCGTTGGCGCAAAAGCATTAGATTCTTCTTTGGTAAAAGCGAAGTATGGATATGCACTTGATAGTGACGGCAAGGTTGGAAACATTATTGTTGCAGCTCCAACGCAAGCAAAAGTTGCAGCTGTCATCCATGGTAAAACTGCTCACGCAGGTGTGGCTCCAGAAAAAGGTGTTTCTGCTATCACGATTGCTGCTAAGGCTGTCGCAAGAATGCCGCTTGGCCGTATTGATGAGGAAACTACTGCGAATATCGGACGCTTCCAGGGCGGTACACAGACAAATATCGTTTGCGACCATGTAGAGATCCTTGCAGAAGCACGTTCTCTTATTCCTGAAAAGATGGAAGCGCAAGTGGCGAAAATGAAAGAAGCATTCGAATCAGCTGCACAGGAAATGGGCGGCAAGGCAGATGTTGATGTCCAGGTAATGTACCCTGGCTTCAAATTCGGAGAAGGCGACCTTGTCGTTGAGCTTGCTAAAAAAGCAGCCGCAAAAATCGGCAGAAGCTCAGAATTACTGCACAGCGGCGGCGGAAGCGACGCAAATGTCATTGCAGGCTTTGGCGTACCAACAGTCAACCTTGCTGTAGGATATGAAGAAATCCACACAACGAATGAAAGAATGCCAATCGAAGAGCTCAACAAGCTTGCCGAGATGGTCATCGCGTTGATTGAAGAAGTAGCAGCACAATAAGAATTGAAGGGCTTCCTTGACGGGGAGCCCTTTGTTTATTGGAACAGGTACTATGTATATATCCTAGAGAAGAGATATTATAGACATTTCGGAAAGGGAAGCCCTCGAAATGTCCAATATACAAGGTTTAATAGACATTTTGAAAAGAGTGAGGCCTCGAAATGTCTAATAAACAAGGTTTAATAGACATTTTAAGAAGAGTGAGCCCTCGAAATGTCCAATAAACAGGGTTTAATAGACATTTTGAAAAGAGTGAACCCTTGAAATGTCCAATAAACGAGATTTAATAGACATTTTAAGAAGAGTGAGCCCTCGAAATGTCCAATAAACAGGGTTTAATAGACATTTTGATAAGAGTGAGTCCTTGAAATGTCCAATAAACGAGATTTAATAGACATTTTGGAAGAAACATGAAATCAAAATGTCCATTAAAACATGCTCATGAATCAAAAATCCTAAAGGTGGACTTGTTGAAACCGATATAATACTTAGAATGACCTGCATATCAATTACATCAATCATCAGTGAACCATTTAATCTACATACATAGAGTGATAGACAGAAATTTATAAAGGATGTGGACTCACATGGCTGAGAGCAATAAGACGGTAGTTTTTCAAGCGGGGAATGAAGAATATGCATTTCCGATTCTTTATGTTGTTTCCATTGAAAAAATGGAAGGGATGACAGCGATCCCACATATGCCTGATTATGTAACAGGCATCACAAAGGTAAGGGGAGAGTTGATTCCGGTCATTGACCTGGAAAAGGTGCTGTACAACCGGGATATTCAAGTTGAAGACAAAACCAGGCTAATCGTGATAGAGACAGCGGAAATTTCAATCGGTGCCCTTGTGAGAGATGCGAAGGAAATTCTTGAAATTCCGGCGGAGAATCTAAAGCAGCCCGGCCTTCTCGCATATCAGAAGACAAGTTTCATTACGGGTGTAGCTAATTTTGATAAACGGATGATCATGTTGATCGACCCTGAAACATTGATCCAATCACTTGAAGGCATCAAAGAAATAAAGGAATATATGCAAAATCAAAAGCAAGAGTTACATAATTAGAGCAATACTTCCGGAACCAATTAAAAAACAAGCTGACCTCATTAGGTCAGCTTGTTTTTGTCTATAACTTAAAACTGGAGAATGACTTTCTCAGGTCTTCGGCCATGCTTGATAGTTTGCTGGATGATTCCAAAAGCTCCTGCATCGTTGCATTCTGTTCTTCTGTTGTTGCTGCTACCTGCTCGAGGAAAAGCGCGGATCTTGAGGATGCGGTAATCACTTCATTAGCAGACTGTGCCATTGACTCCATCTTTTCATTAGCATTGATGACTGCATCACTTACCGTGTTGCCCTTTAGGCTTACTTCCTCAATTGATTCGGCAATCTCCGCGAAAATTGTGGCTACTTTCTCCACAAGCTCATTGCCTTTTAGTACGGTTGCCTGGCTTTCATCCATGACGCTTACAGCCTGGCTTTCATCCATGACGCTTACAGCCTGGTTTGTTTCTTTGCCAGTTTGCTCAAGGATGGTACGGATACTGTCTGCTGCACCAGCTGACTGTTCAGCGAGTTTGCGAACCTCTTGGGCGACGACACCAAACCCTTTTCCGTGCTCACCGGCCCTGGCTGCTTCAATCGCTGCATTCAAAGCGAGTAAGTTAGTTTGATTTGAAATATCGGTAATGATTTCAATAATTCTATGGATTTCCTGAGAATTGTTTTTCAGAGAGTGGATCACATTCGCTAACTCGGATACTTTTCCATTGATCTGATCCATTTGTTCAGTCACGTTAAACGCATACTGTTTGCCTTCCTCAATTTTATCCTTTGTGCTAGAGGTTGTATAAAGCGTCTCTTTTAAGGATCCGGTAACTTCGATTAATTGTGAAGAGACATTTTCTACCGCTTCATTTGTTCGTTCTGATATCTTAACTTGTTCGTCAGAGGAAGATGCCACCTGCATGATCGATGTAGTAATTTCATTGTTGGCCTCAGTCGTAGCTTCTGCATTGAGTTTTAGGTTCCGGGACATCTCATTTACCTGGTCGGATGAGGACAGGATATTTGAAATTGAAGTTTTCAGGTTTCCTGATAGCTGGTTCATGGCGATGATAATTTGTCCAACTTCATCCTTACTCTTTGCTTCCAACGCTTTAACATTTAATTCACCATTAGCGAGTCTTTTGCAATAAGCGACCACATTTTTGAGGTTCTTGCTGATGTTGCGTGACACAAAGTACATAGATACAGATGAAATAATGAATGCAAATATGATAAGGATAAAAGTGTTTCTGATCATCGAAGCTATTGAAGTATGGGTTTCCTTCATGATTTTTGTTCTGTCATCAAGGATCGTTAGCCTGATGGCACTTAACTTTTCGATGTTCATATCACGAATTGTTTCTGCTTTGTTCGTCAAGCTGATCTGGGTATAAATATCAACCTGTTCAAAGTTCTGTTGGAATTCTGAGACAGTCATCAAGATATCTTCTTCCCACACTTTATCCATATGCTGGTCTATTTTCATAATCGCATTAAGTAAAGTTTTTGCTTCTTCTGATTTTACATATTTTTGCAGTTTTTTTGATGAAGCACTAAATTGCTCAGCCTCTTTTTCATACGCCGTAAGTAGCTCCGGTTTTGGTTCTGTTATGTAGTCTGTAATAATAATATATTTTTGGCGGAAAGAAGATCCCATTTCACTTATCATTATGGCATAATCACTTTTTTCCTCGGCAAGGTTGATTGCATTTTGCAGGTTAGATAAAACAGTCGTCAAATAAATGAAGCTCCCTAGAAAAATAACCATTATAAACGCGAAAACGGTTGCATACTTTCTGCCAATGGACCAATGCTGCATAAAAATTCCCCCATCTTTTCTATATCCTTATGATTATTTATCGGGTGTTCAATCAAAATATTTAACGTTTTGCCGCTTTTCTTCACATAATGTTCAAAACTCGACTCTACCCTAAAAGAATCTCAATATAAGTAATGAGATCGTTTTTTTGATAAACTAGAAGGGAACGTATATTTGGGAAGTGGGATCATGAAAGAAATGTATCCAAAAAAGGGCAGAGTCATTTTGCATGTTGATATGAACAGCTTCTATGCTTCAGTAGAAATGGCTTACGATTCTGATTTGAAGGGCAAGCCACTGGCGATTGCCGGCAATCCAGAAGAAAGACGTGGAATCATTGTCACTTGCAGCTATGAAGCAAGGAAGTTCGGCGTTAAGACGACAATGCCTTTATGGGAAGCAAAAAAACTATGCCCTGACTTAATCATAAAAAAACCGAATTTTGACAGATACCGTACAGCATCCGCCGCCATGTTCGACCTCTTGCGCCAGTACACTGATGTCGTCGAACCTGTTTCCATTGATGAAGGATATATGGATATAACGGAATGCTCCGACCTCGGAGCGCCTCTGGAGATAGCTGAAAGCATCCAAAAAAGAATCCTTGAACAGTTGGACTTGCCGTGCAGCATAGGTGTTGCCCCAAATAAATTTCTGGCTAAAACGGCTTCGGATATGAAGAAGCCAATGGGGATTACGGTTTTAAGAAAGCGTGATATTCCAAAGATTCTCTGGCCGCTCGAGGTTGGGGAAATGCATGGAGTAGGAACAAAAACAGCGGACAAACTAAAAAGTATTGGAATTGATACAATTGGGGGATTGGCGGCAGCGAATGAAATTCAGCTTAAAGGACTGCTAGGCATCAACGGATTAAGATTGAAAGAAAGAGCTAATGGCCAGGACAACCGCCAGGTGGATCCGGATTCTGTGTACGATTTTAAAAGCATCGGCAATTCGACTACGCTGCCACGTGATATTTCGAATCAGCATGAGCTCCTGAAAGTTCTGGATAGACTGTCGGAGCAAGTAGCTGCAAGGATGAAGAGGAAAGAGGCGGTCGCCACCAGCATCAATGTAATGATCCGATTCAAGGACAGGAAGACAATCACCCGAAGCCAGAAACTGCAGAATCCTGTATCGAAGCAGGACGAAATAGCCGCGGCAGCCAAAACGCTTTTTCTGAAGCACTGGAATGGAGACCCTATCCGGCTGCTAGGGATTACGGGCACCGACTTGCTTGAAGCGGACAAAGCAGTCAAGCAGCTCGACCTATTCTCTTATGAGCAGGATGCGAAAAAGGAACCTCTAATCAATACGATGAGCCAGTTACGTGAGAAATACGGCAAAAATATCATTGAGAGTGCTGGCTCACAGGTGAAAAAGCCTCCGACTAAGGAGAATACAGGGGCAGGGACGAGTTTTAATAAGGATTTCCTCCAGGACCGCAGAAGAAGTAATGAAAGTGAGAAAAAGGATTTTTAATGGAGGTTTATCAGCTTCAGCTTAAGTCGAGGCTGTTTTCGTAAAGATTGTTATTAAAATCCTAAAGCCGATTTTAATGTAATATATACCCATTTTGCAGGTCGGTATTAAGTTTGCATGCTCTTTTCTCATAAGAAGCGTCAACTCTACGAGGGAATATAGGCAATTCACTCCAATTTTGTAGTCAATAGCAACAAAGTTTGAGAAAAGAGCTTAAGTCAAAATAATGAGGAACAAACCAGATTGTTTGCAACCTCATATGTACCTTGTTAAATTAATGTGTATGATTAAAAAAACAGTTTCATAAAGGAGGAAGCAGAACTATGTCAAAACAGCAAATCGGTGTCATTGGTCTCGCTGTCATGGGGAAAAACCTGGCGATGAATATCGAAAGTAGAGGTTATTCTGTATCTGTATATAATCGATCGAGGGAAAAGACGGATGAGATGCTTGAGGAAACGAAAGGCAAGAATATCGTCGGAACTTATACGATTGAGGAGTTTGTTCAATCGCTAGAAAAACCACGGAAGATCCTTTTGATGGTCAAAGCTGGCGCAGCGACGGACGCGACAATCGAGCAATTGAAGCCTCATCTGGAAAAGGGCGATATCATCATTGACGGTGGTAATACATATTTTGCTGATACTCAGCGCCGAAACAAGGAATTGAGCGAGCTTGGGTTTCACTTCATCGGTACCGGTGTATCAGGCGGGGAGGAAGGCGCACTTCACGGACCATCCATCATGCCTGGCGGACAAAAAGATGCATATGACCTGGTTGCGCCGATTTTCCAGGATATATCTGCAAAAGTTAATGGTGAAGCATGCACGACGTACATTGGTCCGGATGGAGCAGGACATTATGTGAAAATGGTTCACAACGGAATCGAATACGGCGACATGCAGCTGATTTCTGAATCCTATTTCATGTTGAAGCATGTTCTTGGATTAAGAGCTGACGAGCTGCACGAAGTGTTTGCCGAATGGAATAAAGGTGAGCTTGACAGCTATTTGATCGAAATAACGGCTGATATTTTTACAAAGAAAGATGATGAGACAGGCAAGCCACTTGTTGACATGATTCTTGATACTGCTGGGCAAAAGGGTACTGGAAAATGGACAAGCCAGAGTGCGCTTGATCTTGGAGTGCCGCTGCCAATCATCACAGAATCTGTTTTCGCCCGCTTTATCTCTGCAATGAAGCAAGAGCGAGTGGAAGCGAGTAAAGTACTCTCTGGACCAGAATCAAAGCCATTCAATGGTGACCGTGAGGCCTTCATTGAATCAATCCGCAAGGCTCTTTACTTGAGCAAAATTTGTTCTTACGCACAGGGTTTCGCGCAAATGAGAGCAGCGTCCGAAGAGTATGGATGGGATTTGAGTTATGGCGATATCGCGATGATCTTCCGTGGAGGCTGCATTATCAGAGCGCAGTTCCTTCAAAAAATCAAGGAAGCATATGACCGCGATCCGAACCTGAAAAACCTTCTGCTCGATCCATATTTCAAGGAAATTGCAGATAGCTACCAGCAGTCGTTACGTGAAATTATCTCAGCTGCTGTCATGAATGGAATTCCAGTACCGAGTTTCTCTGCTGCACTTTCATACTTTGACAGCTATAGAACAGAAACATTGCCGGCAAACCTGATTCAGGCCCAGCGCGATTATTTCGGTGCCCATACTTATCAGCGCATCGATAAAGAAGGAATCTTCCACACTGAATGGATGGAATAAGAAAGCAGCACAGCGAATTCAACGTTCGCTGTGTTTTTTTACCAGATAAGAAAGAATAAATTTCCACTTCGAGAATTGTCTAGCTTCAGCGCCTAGCCCCTCGAGTCGCTTGTCTAGTGTCGCCTCCTAGAAACTCCGAAACTTCAACTCCGTCGGCAGAAGCAAAAAACGCTTCTTTGGTCGGAGTCTCCAGTTTCTGCGTTTCTGGACAGTCGGCTATACTTTTCGATTTCGGTCCGCCCAATGAAGTCAAAGAACGACTTCACTGGTCGGCCCTCCAGCGCTTGTAGGGGCTGAACAAGGCGCTTGCGCTTTTCTTATTATAAAAGTTTATTCATGCAGGGAGGGTTTTCAAAAGGCCCAGTCGAAACCTTTTAATGTGGTATTTAAGATTGGAGGGAAAGAGTATGGCAGAAAGTTATCCAGTTCTTGAAGGAGCAGAACCGTTTTATTTTGAGGGAAATTCTGTAGGTGTATTAGTATCCCATGGTTTTACCGGTTCTACACAGAGTATGCGGCCCCTGGGTGAGGCATATGCTGCTGCGGGTTATACCGTTTGCGGACCGCGATTGAAAGGTCATGGTACACATCATGAAGACATGGAACAAACAACATATCAAGATTGGGTCGCATCGATAGAAGAAGGGTTTCAGTGGTTAAAAGAGCGTTGTGATACGATTTTTGTGACTGGTCTGTCAATGGGCGGAACGCTGACCTTGTATATGGCTGAAAAACATCAGGAGATCAGAGGAATAGTTCTGATTAATGCGGCTATTGAAATACCAGCAATGGAGCCAGTTCTCCAGCTAGAAGGAACAAGATTCCTTGATGCTATCGGTTCTGACATCAAGAAGCCGGGAGTAACAGAGCTTGCATACGAAAAAACCCCGGTTCAATCCATTAAAGAAATATTGCCATTTATGAAATCAGTAAAAGAAGATCTTCCGAAGGTTACTTGTCCAGCCTTAATTTTTGTCTCAGACGAAGACCATGTTGTCCCGCCTGATAATTCACAAACCATTTACAATCTAATCAACTCAGAAACAAAAGAGATTTATCATATGAAAGAAAGCTACCACGTGGCTACCCTGGACAACGACCAGCAAATGATCATTGATAAAACGCTTGAATTCATAAAAAAACAACTTTAATATATGTGAATGTCTAACAGCTTGTGGAGAAGTTTTCTTCCACGAGCTTTTTTTTAAAAAGGTCGTAAATACTTCAGGTTCTTTGAAAAGTGCATTTGGGTGTTCCCGAGGATATATGTTTAATTAATTTAATTGAGTGATATGTGCCCGGTCAAGGGGTCACAGGAAAAAACGGGTCACAAAAAGAAGTTTCAGGACTCTGAAATAGAAGTTCTTTTATCTCCTTTTAGCCAGCTTCGCAAACAGAGCCATACAATTAAACTTAAAAAGACCAATAAGCTTTCCAAAGATAAAATGTACCATGGATATGGCCCGAGTAAATCCATGAAGCTAGGACTTTTTGGTTTATGGCGTAAAAACCAATAGTTTCCGTCAGCAACCTTATTAAGAAACAGGATCGCTGGCAACAGCAGATTGATAAATAGAACAACTTTTATTACAGAACTGAATGTGGGGTAATAACCTTTTGCCCATAGGAAATAAAGCGTTACCCACACAATCATCAGATGTGCATAAAAAAAGTGAAAAAAGCGGAAATGGGGAAAATCATAAGTTAATGCAGGTGTGATGATGGCTTGTGTTGCCCCTAATAAAGCAATGAAAAATAAAAGCTCGAAATATATCTTCTTCCTGGTCAATAATAATCCAATCGCAAGCAGAAGACCTATATTGCATAATTCCAGGGGCATTGACCGGCCTAATTTCCAGACAGCATGCTTGTACATCCAAAGATGATTGGTGATCTCAATCAAGATTAAGGACAATGCTGTTACCAGCTCCGCTTTCCTCCATCTTTCATCACTTAATTTTTTTCGGTTAGCGAAAATGAAAGTATTAACCAAAACACAGATAACCAATATCGTATAATGACTCGCAGAAAACATATCGAAATTGAAGTCTTGATTACTGTGACCAAACCACTCCATGTTTTCACCTCTAGTCTGAAAATAGAACAAACATAAGTTATCCCTTTTAGGTTTCTTTTATGTAGGCTCTTTTCGTAAACTTTGCTGCTTGCACAAATTGAAGGAAGACAAGTTTTTATACATTCAAATCTAAAACCCCTCAAATCAGCAGAAAAGTGAAACCAATTTTTACCTGAATCGTAAATGTAACATAGCTTGAAAAAGGGAGATGGAATACATGAACGGAAATGGTTGTATTAAATGCGGAAGCACAGATGCAGGACAGAAGGATGTTGCAATGACGGGAACGGGCTTGTCCAAGATGTTTGATATCCAGAATAACCAGTTTACCGTCGTTTACTGCAAGAATTGCGGATACTCGGAGTTTTACAATAAAGATGCATCTGCAGGTTCTAATATCCTTGATTTGTTTTTCGGATGAACTAAAAAAATCCCGCCTGTTGCCAGGACGGGATTTCATGTTCTATTAGCATTTTTCTACATCGATTTCAGTGATTGGCCACCAGAAGAATCCATCTTGCTCTAGCAGCTTGTCTGCAGCGTCAGGGCCCATGGAGCCAGATGCATAGTTCGGGAATGACGGTTCCTTTGTGTTTTCCCAGACTGCTGAAATATTATCAACAAAGCTCCACGATAATGCGACTTCATCCCAATGCGTGAAGTTTGTGGCGTCGCCGCGCAATGAATCAAATAGGAGTTTTTCATATGCTTCTGGTGTGTTCAGCCCGTCAATGCCTTTATTGGCATAATTCAATTTTACAGGTGTAGCGTCTGTACCCTGGCCAGATTTCTTGGCGTTCAAGTGAAGCGTGATTCCTTCTTCAGGCTGGATATGAATGACAAGAAGATTTGGATTCACCGTTTTTTCTGGCTGATAATACAGATCCATCGGGATATCTTTGAATTGGATTACAATTTTAGTTGACTTAGCCTTCATTCTTTTTCCTGTACGGATATAGAAAGGAACTCCAGCCCAGCGGAAATTATCGATCATCAGCTTACCAGCGACAAATGTCTCCGTATTGGATTCAGGATTGACCATTTCCTCCTGGCGGTATGCAGGGACGTCTGTTTCATTCATGCTGCCTTTATCATATTGGCCGCGAACAAAATATTCATTGACTTCCTCGCCTTTTACAGGGCGGAGTGCACGGAACACTCTTACTTTTTCTGAACGGATTTCATCAGTCGTCAGCTTGATCGGCGGTTCCATCGCAAGCAAGGAAACCATCTGCAGCATATGGTTCTGGACCATATCCCTTAGAGCGCCGCTTTTCTCGTAATATCGTCCGCGTTCTTCGACTCCAAGCGTTTCGCTAGATGTTACCTGGATGTTGGAAATGTACCGGTTATTCCAGAGTGGTTCGAACATCGCATTCGCGAAACGGATTACCTCAATGTTTTGAACCATTTCCTTGCCGAGATAATGGTCAATCCGATAGATTTCATCTTCAGAAAAAGCTTTCCGAATTTGCTTGTTCAACACTTTTGCAGACTCAAGGTCATGCCCGAATGGCTTTTCGATGACAAGACGTTTGAACCCTGATACATCAGTAAGCTTATCCTTCTTTAAATGTTCAGCAATCGTTCCAAAGAATTCTGGTGCCATCGCCAGGTAGAAAATTCTATTGCCATTAAGTCCATAGTGGCTGTCCAACTCTTCCGCAAGCTTTCCAAGAGCGAGATAAGAACTTGAATCAGTAACGTCATGGGAATGATAATAGAACTTGGACACGAATTCGTCGATGTCAGCTTCTGTCTCCCCATTTTCCTTCACAGATTCTTTTACCCTCAGCTGGAATTCTTCATTTGAAAGTGAACGGCGGGCAACGCCGACGACCGCGAATTTGTCCAGTTTTCCTTTTTCAAACAAATTATAGAGGGAAGGAAACAATTTACGGTTTGCCAGGTCTCCCGTAGCCCCGAAGATCATGATTAAAGCTGTTGGTTTTTCGGTTTGTGCCACAATATAGAACCTCTCTTTTATGTGAATTTAAAAGTATGTATAAAAAACACTCTACAAATACAAAATTTTATCCCTTTCGAGAACAATTAGCAACTGTTTAAACTGTACTTAGTTTTCTTCCAATTGCATGGAACTATCCCCGCATGAGTTAAATCCAGCGTTTGATTTAGATGAATAATGACTGTTGTGATATATTGAAAGGAATAATACCTGCCTGTAAGGATTGCAGGCATTTTGTACGGGAGGATGTCAGGAATATGGATGTTTTTTTTCTTGGAACAGGGGCGGGCGTCCCAGCCAAGCTGAGGAATGTGACCTCAATCGCACTGAAATTGCTTGAGGAGCGGGGAAGTGTCTGGCTGTTTGACTGTGGAGAAGCAACCCAGCATCAAATTTTACATACAAGTATCAAGCCGAGGAGGATTGAAAAAATCTTCATTACACACCTGCACGGAGACCATATATATGGTCTGCCTGGGTTGCTGTCGAGCCGTTCCTTCCAGGGAGGAGAGTCGATGGTTACGGTTTATGGGCCTCCCGGAATTAAAGAGTATATCGAGGTATCTTTGAGAATTAGTAAATCCTACTTGAAATATCCAATTGAAATCATCGAGCTAGAGGAAGGCGTCATTTTCGAAGATGAGCAGTTTATCGTTGAAGCAAAGCTTTTGGAGCATGGAATTCCCTCATATGGGTACAGAGTAAAGGAAAAGGACCGTCCAGGAACGCTTCTCGCCAATAAGCTTCAAGCCGCAGGAGTTAACCCTGGTCCTGACTACAGGAAAATCAAGAATGGAGAAGAAGTGATATTGGACGATGGAACGGTCATCAATCCTGCTGAATTTGTCGGTCCCCCGCAGAAAGGAAGGGTTGTCACGGTTTTGGGTGACACAAGGGTTTGTAAAAGTGCTCAACTTCTTGCCCAAAATGCAGATCTTCTCGTCCATGAAGCGACTTTTTCAGCAGATGAAGGTACCCTTGCCTATGAGTATTTCCATTCGACCACTCTGCAGGCCGCAGAAACAGCCTTGAATGCTGGTGTAAAAAAACTGTGCCTGACCCATATTAGCTCCAGGTATGACCGCAATGACTGGAAGGGACTTGAAGCGGAAGCACGAACAGTGTTTGCCAACACTGTTGTTTCAGAAGATTTTATGGAGATTTCCGTACCTTATGAACATGACTGAATAAAGGGGTGTTTTGATTGAAAACAATCTATCTTGTACGTCATGCAAGTGCGGCTGGCCAGCCTATAGACTCTCCACTGACTGAACAGGGCAGGAAACAGGCGCTGGCACTAGTTGACTTTTTCAAACGAAAAGAAATAGATATCATCTATTGTAGCCCTTTTAAAAGAGCCGTCGATACAATTAAACCTCTATCTGATTCAAGGAGGATAAGAGTTCTCGAAGATGACAGACTCGGAGAAAGAGTGCTGAGTACGGTCAATTTTGAGGACTGGCGTGATAAGCTAAAGCAAACCTTTGAGGATTTTGAGCTTGTTTTTGAAGGAGGAGAATCCCATTCTGCTGCGATGAATCGTGCGAAATCACTGATTGAGGATTTATTATGTTCGGAACATGACCACATTTTACTAGTCAGCCATGGTAACATGACTACATTGCTCATGCGGTATTTCAATGAAAGTTTCGGATACGACTGCCTGATGGAAATGACGAATCCGGATGTATTCGAACTTGTCGTTTCCAGTGAAAAAACGATGCTAAATCGAATATGGGATGACCGAATATAGAGGCTTTTAAGTTTAAATAGGAACCCAGAGGGAATTGGAAAGGGGTGGAACCATTTCCATCAAACCAACAACGCGAATACTGGGGGAATTATTTTGGAGTTTTTGCTATTATTCGGTCTTCATCTATTTATCATGGGTTCACTTGTTCTATTGTTTAGTGGCATCATCACATTTCTTTTTCCAAGGATGCATTTCCTTATCACGATTTCATTATTTGGAGCAGCTGGTTTTTTATATGCCATCATCTTTGAAGTAATGAATCTTGCGATATTCGCAGTTTTCTTCAATATGATTCTATCCTTGACCGCAGTTGGCCTCGTCAAATTAGGGTTTTACTTCAAGAAAGTTGCCGACCGCCAGGGTGAGAAAATAGCCTAACCGTTAAAACCAGGAAATCTCCTGGTTTTTTTTATTTTGTTTGACAATCAAACAGTCATTTGAATAAGATATAATCAAAAGATCATTTGAATGAATGGGGTGAGCAAATTGAAGGAGCAGGATGTCTGCCAGGTCAATTGCGTCCATGACGATAAAGTGGAGCAGGTGTCTGCAGAACTGAAAGAACAAAATACCTCTGCAGCAGCAAAAATTTTCAAAGCTTTATCAGATGAAACTAGGATTAAAATCGCATACTCACTATATGTAGGGAATGAGCTTTGTGTTTGTGATGTAGCTGCAGTCGTCAACTCGTCCACTGCAACTGCTTCACACCATTTGAGGCTGTTGAAAAATCTTGGGCTCGCTAAATACCGCAAGGAAGGTAAGCTTGTTTATTATTCACTGGTCGATGACCATGTAAAGCAATTGATTCACCTGGCGTTTGAACACCAAAAGGAGATGGAGTTGAATGACTGAGGCAGCGCAATCTGGCGAGAAAACAATATATCGGGTACAGGGCTTCACCTGAGCAAGCTGTGCCGGAAAGTTCGAAGAGAACGTAAAGCACCTGGATGGTGTTTTTGATGCAAAAGTTAATTTTGGCGCTTCTAAGCTGACTGTATTCGGTAAAGCCTCCATTGAAGAACTGGAGCAAGCTGGTGCATTTGAGAACCTGCGGCTTTACCCGGATAAAGCAGAAATTATCCCTGAGAAAAAGAAACCGTTCTGGCAGGAAAACTTTACGGTATTGATCAGCCTTGTGATGATCATTGCCGCGTATTTTTTCCAGTTTAATTTTGGCGAAGAAAGTTTGCTCGCCATTCTATTATTTTTAGGAGCAATTATTGTAGGTGGCTTCTCCCTATTTAATAGTGGGATAAAGAATCTTCTCAAGCTCGATTTTGACATGAGGGCACTGATGACTGTTGCCATCATCGGTGCTGCAATCATTGGCGAGTGGAGCGAAGGTGCCGTCGTTGTCATTTTGTTTGCGATTAGTGAAGTGCTTGAGAGATATTCAATGGATAAGGCAAGAGCTTCGATTCGTTCGTTAATGGATATTGCACCAAAAGAAGCGCTCGTCCGCCGTAAAGGCAGGGAATACAGCATAAATGTAAATGAAATAGAAGTCGGCGACATCATGATTGTAAAACCGGGCGAGAAAATTGCCATGGATGGGGAAGTGATCTCTGGATTCTCGGCTGTCAACCAGGCGGCGATTACAGGCGAATCTGTCCCAGCAGATAAGAACGTGGGCGATGAGGTGTTTGCCGGTACTCTCAATGGAGAGGGTCTTATTGAGGTTAAAATCACTAAATTGGTCGATGATACCACAATCGCGAAAATCATTCATCTTGTCGAAGAGGCACAGGCGGAAAAGGCTCCTTCGCAGGCATTCGTTGACCGCTTCGCCAAGTATTACACACCAATCATTATCCTTGTCGCAATCATGGTCGCTATTGTACCTCCACTTTACTTCGGTGCAGGTTGGAGTGAGTGGATTTATCAAGGCTTGGCCGTCCTCGTTGTCGGCTGTCCGTGCGCACTTGTCATATCAACGCCAGTTTCAATCGTGACAGCGATTGGCAATGCCGCTAAACATGGTGTGCTTGTAAAGGGTGGCCTCCACCTTGAGGAAATGGGTGCACTGAAAGCAATCGCCTTTGATAAGACTGGGACGCTCACAAAAGGGGTGCCGGCTGTTACGAATTTCAAAATGGTATCTGGCGAAAATTCAAGCGTCCTTTTTGCAGTAATTGCCGCCCTTGAAAATAAATCACAGCATCCACTTGCTTCTGCAATTGTCCGTAAGGCAGAAGCAGACTCAGTACCGTACAGGGATACTGTAATAGAAGATTTCACATCGGTAACCGGTAAAGGATTAAAAGGAACTGTCGACGGAATTGTTTATTATATCGGCAGTCCTAAATACCTTGGAGAAATTGTTGAAGACGGAATTCCAGGTGCGGTAGCTGATGAAATTTCACGCCTGCAGTCTGATGGCAAAACAGTGATGGTTGCAGGAGTTGATTCTAGGGTACTTGCTTTAATCGCGGTTGCCGACGAAGTAAGAGAGTCGAGCAGGGGAGTCGTTTCCCGTCTGCATGAGCTTGGTATTGAAAAAACCATCATGCTGACAGGGGACAATAAAGGAACTGCAGATGCAATTGGCAGCCAGGCTGGTGTGTCGGATATAGAATCCGATTTACTTCCTGAAGATAAGCTTAATTTTATAAAAGACTTGCAGAAAAACCATGGAAAAGTCGCGATGGTCGGAGATGGCATTAATGATGCACCTGCACTGGCCGCGGCGACAGTTGGAGTCGCGATGGGCGGAGCAGGTACCGATACGGCACTTGAAACGGCGGATATCGCCCTGATGGCAGATGACTTGAAAAAGCTGCCGTTCACGATTAAGTTGAGCCGAAAAACACTCGCAATCATCAAACAAAACATTGCATTCTCAATTGGCGTGAAATTGCTGGCACTGCTATTGGTCATTCCAGGCTGGCTCACTCTGTGGATCGCGATTTTCGCCGACATGGGCGCAACCCTGATTGTTACTCTAAACGGCTTGAGGCTTTTGAGAGTAAAGGATAAATAGGATTACCCCATGATTGGGATATTCATTCCCTCAAAAAGCAAGGACAAAAGCAAAGTAGGTTTAACTTTATTAAAAACTTAAAATTATTTGGGCTGGAGTGGATAATATGAAAAACTCTTGGAATAAGGTCATCTACAAAGGCTGGGCGCCAATTTATGATGCTATTTTCAATGCTGGCCCTTTTTCGAAGGCGAGAGATGAACTATTTAAAGGTATCCACTTCCAGCCCGGAGATAAGGTGCTGTTCGTTGGTGTCGGAACAGGTGCAGACATCGATAGATTGCCCCATGAAAACTTGGAAATCACCGCGATCGATTACTCAGAAGATATGCTTCAGAAAGCGAAGGATAAATATCGAAACTCGAAGATTACTTTTTTGCAAATGGATGCCCAACAGCTCGATTTCACTGATGGTGCCTTTGATTATGTTATTGGAAGTTTAATATTGTCAGTAGTTCCTGACAGCAAAAAGGCATTTGGCGAGATGGTAAGAGTGTGCCGCAAGGATGGCTTGGTGTTGGTCTTCGATAAATTTGCTGAGGCGGGGAAAAGTTTATCCATTTTTAAAAAGGCCATTAGGCATGTGATCAAGGTCCTTGGAACGGATATCGGTGTATCTTTTGAGAAAATCTCCGAAACGCAAAAGACAAATGTTAGGCTGATTTCTGATGAAGGAGTCATGTTCGGGAATATGTACCGCAGGATTTTGCTGAAAAAAGTTCTAATAAAGTGATTAACCCATATGGTGAAGAGGCTGTTTGAATGCAGCCTCTTTTTCTATGGTGTTAATACATTAGTGAAATGAACTTAAGGGTTATTACGGACAGAAACACATGAAGAACGCAAGGAAGTGTCCGTCATCAAGGCCATAACGGACAGAAATTCATGAAAAGCGCAAGGAAGTGTCCGTCATCAAGGTCATGACGGACAGAAATTCATGAAAAACGCAAGAAAGTGTCCGTCATCAAGGCTATGACGGACAAAAATTCATAAAAAACGCAAGAAAGTGTCCGTCATCAAGGCCATGACGGACAGAAATTCATGAAAAACGCAAGGAAGTGTCCGTCATCAAGGTCATGACGGACAGAAATTCATGAAAAGCACAAGGAAGTGTCCGTCATCAAGGCTATGACGGACAGAAATTCATGAAAAACGCAAGAAAGTGTCCGTCATCAAAGTCATGAAGGACAGAAATTCATGAAAAGCACAAGAAAGTGTCCGTCATCAAGGCTATGACGGACAGAAATTCATGAAAATCGCAAAAAAGTGTCCGTCATGCATATTAAATATGGTTAAAAGGGTACAAAGCAAAAAGAGGCCTTCCAAAGCTATACTTTGGAAAAGCCTCTTTACCAATAATGATTGTTTTTGCTTAAAATATCCATCCTCGTTCATATTGCTTTGGAGATTCGATGCTTGTTCCAAGCTCCTTAGCTGCTGTCCTTGGCCAGTATGGATCTCGCAGCAGTTCGCGGGCGATGAAAATTAGATCGGCGCGATCATTCTGCAGGATTTCTTCTGCCTGGATTCCTGTCGTGATCAATCCAACCGCGCCAGTCGCCACATCGGCTTCATGCTTGATTTTTTCAGCAAATTTAACCTGGTAGCCTGGATATGCATGGATTCTTGCTGGTACGACCGCACCTGAGCTGACATCAATCAAGTCAACTCCCAGTTCTTTTAGCGATGCGCCAATCGTTACATAATCATCGACAGTCAAACCCTCTTCATGGTAGTCATATGCAGAAACCCGGACAAACAGAGGTCCATCCCACACTGTTTTTACCTCTTCAAGCACTTCACGGAGGAAGCGGAAGCGCTTCTCGGCAGTGCCGCCGTATTCGTCCTCACGTTTATTCGTAAGAGGGGAGAGGAACTGATTGATCAAATATCCATGTGCAGCGTGAATTTCGATCACATCGAAGCCTGCACGCTTTGATCTTTCTGCAGCCAGCCTGAACGCCTCGACGGTTTCCTTGATTTCTTCAACCGTCATAGCCTTTGGTTCTTTATACTTTTCATCAAAAGCAATAGCAGAAGGGGCGATGATTTCATCACGCAACGCTGCTTTCCGGCCGGCATGTGCCAGCTGGATTCCAGCTGCGGCACCGCTTTGCTTGATTTGTTGAGTCAATTTTGTCAGGCCGGGTACATGCTCATCGCTCCAGATTCCCAGGTCCTGATGGGAGATTCGTCCTTGCGGAGTAACCGAAGTTGCCTCGAGAATGACCAATCCCACTTGCCCGACAGCCCGGCTTACATAGTGTGTCATATGAAAGTCCGTGACAAACCCATCTTCATTTTCGCATGAGTACATACACATCGGAGCCATGACGATCCTGTTTTTTAGTGTAAGATCTTTAACTTTATAAGGGGAAAATAGTTTCTTTTCCAATCCAGAAGCCTCCTTTTATTTCGTTTACCAAAATATAATTCAAGTATAACAGGGCTTTCTGTGGAAAGGAAAAATTGTACTCACCGCAACGTGTTTTTTCTTAATTCCGCAAGTGTATACTTCGTTCCGCGCCAGATGATGCCGCCTCTTTTGAAAGTCAGGTAGCTGGCTCTCAGTATGGAGAAGATGAACAGAAGGGCCGTGAAGGGCAGAACCAGGAACAGCCATGGTGAAAAGCGGGTCATTTTCTTTGTGACCATCACATAAAGAAAAGCCAGGAATACGAGATTAACAGCACTCAGAATTGCTACTGAAAAATTATTTGAAAATATAGTGAAGAATGGCACGACCTGGGACACAAAGACACCGAACACCGAAAATAGCACCATGCTGATCCGATAGTGAAGGCCGGCGAAGGTGTTTTTCTCAAGGCCAGCTAAAGCATCACTCAAGCTTTGGTACCATTCCACTTCAATGAGCGTCATCGCTGTAACCATCCGCTGTTTGAGACCCATGCGCTTTACCAGCATTCCCAACTGCAAATCATCATCAGGGCGCATCTTTATATATTCATGAGTGCCAACTTTTTCATAGGCCGACCTGGTGACCATATTAAATGCACCAATGCCGACCCCAGTCTTCGAACGCGGATTATTGCTGAGCCACGGTCTTTTATAATAGGAAAAGCCAAACAAGAAGAACGCAACGAAGGCCTTCAGCCAGAATGGCTTTGCACTAAGGTTAGGAGCCGCGGTCAAATGATCAAGGCTGTGTTTCTGAAAATAGCCCACCGCTTTTGAAAAAGTCTCGGGATGATACAAAACATCAGCGTCTGTAAATAAGATCAGGTTGCCTGACGCGAGCTGGTAGCCTTTATGGAGAGCATGGTTCTTGCCGAGCCAGCCTTCTGGCAAGCTATCGATATGAATCACTTTGATTCTTGAATCCAACCTTTTTAAGCTCTCCATCACTTTACCGGTCCCATCCTCGGATCGGTCATTAACAAGGATCCACTCGGTATTTTTGTAGGTTTGGTTCAGCTGGGTGCGAATGCTTTGTAAGATATGTTCTTCCTCATTTCTGGCGGCTACAATCACGCTGATGAGTGGTTCCTGGCCAGCAGCCTCTGCCGTTTCGAGGGAGTCCAATTTCCTGAAACCAATCAAAGCGTCAATCGTCGCTGCAATCCAGATGACCAAAGTTAAAGAAAGTAAAATGATTAGCACCTTGCACACGTCCCTGCTGTTTTTCTCCATTGTAGAGAAACCTAAGGCCAAAATGCAATTTTAGAGTGGGCGATTTGCGGCTGCAAGTTCATTTCCAAGCAGTTGGCCAAGCCTTTTTGATTGGGCTGTGGCTTCTTTTATGCAGGACACGAAAGCAGTTTGGACGCCATGCTGCTCAAGAATGCTGATGCCTGCTTCAGTCGTCCCGCCCGGGCTGGTCACCTCAAAGCGGAGCTGGGCAGGCTCCTTATCCGACTTCGACAGCATTTCCGCTGCACCCAGGAGCGTCTGGATAATCAGCTGTTTCGCGGTTTGCTTTTCAAGACCGATTTCAGCGGCGCTTTTCTCCATCGCTTCGACAAGGTAATAAATATAGGCTGGTCCGCTTCCTGATAGGCCTGTGACTGCGTCAAGCTGATATTCTTCAACGTTTGTTGTCAGGCCGATCGTGTTAAAAAGCTCCTGCACTAGCGTTTTTTGCGCTTCATTCACCAGGGAGTTGACTGCTAGGGCAGTTGCTGATTTGCCAATCGCAGCCGAGGTATTTGGCATTGCCCTTGCCACTGCCAGCGATTTTCCTGCTGCTGACTCAATTGTCTCAATCGAAACCCCAGCGAGGACGGAAATGACAAGCGTTCCTTCAGGTAAATAAGATTTGATCTCCTCGATCGCAGATGCTGCATCTCTTGGTTTCATCGCCAGGACAACTGCATCCGCGTCTTTAAAAAGCATTCCTGAATCATATGTCGTATTGATTCCATATCTCTGTTCCAGAGATTTCAATCTGGCAGTTTCCTGTTTATTTGTCACCCAAATTTGCTCTCCCGGAAGAAGCCCGCTTGCCTCTATACCGGAAATCATCGCTTCTGCCATTGACCCTGCGCCAACAAAAACAAGCTTCTTCATCAACTTCGCCTCCATAAAATTTGTATTGCGTACTTGGCTACGCGATTGTCAACGGAAAAACAAAAAGGCCCTTCATCCATAAAAGGACGAAAGGCCATGCTTCCGTGGTACCACCTTCATTCACTTCTTCAGCCAGTGCCGAAAAAAGTGCAGCTCAACATCCGTTAACGCCGGTATACGTCCAGGTTTGCCTGGCAGCTCGCAAGGTAGGGTTCAACATGAAGAGGGTGGCGGAGCCTTTCAGCCGGTGGACTCCACTCTCTGACACCATTCCTGTCTACTCGCCTTGCTCAAATGCTTTTAAAAAGTTTACGAAATTTTAATAGTGATTATGCAAGAAAGACAACCCTTATGTCAAGAGGAAATCGATAAATTTTTAGTTTTTTCTGATAATACAATGTGAAAATAATGACATTTGCCCGCTTTAAAGGTAAACTTAATTTTATATTGAAAAAATACCAGGGACTATAAAGTTGAATGATTTCTAGAATTAACAATCCGTTTATCTTATAGAAAAATAATGTTTTGGGGTGTATAGATAATATGGCTGAATGGAAAGATGGAATTGCTAAACTGACTTTGCCGACGCCTTTCCCGGTCGGTGATGTGAATGCCTATTTGATTAAAGGAGACAGCTTGACGCTTGTTGATGCCGGAACGAAAACAGAGGAGTCCTGGGAGTCGTTCAAAGCGCAGCTGGCCGATTTAAACCTGAAGCCGGAGGACATTGAGCAGGTGATCCTGACCCATGATCATCCTGATCACGTGGGAATGCTGGACTACTTTTCACCAGGTCTTGACGTATATGGCCATCACCTGAATGAAAGGTGGATCAACAGAACTCCGGAATTCGAGAAGGAGCATAAAGAATTTTATGAGAAATTCTTTTTACAACTAGCAATACCAGAGCAATATTTTGTGCCATCGATGAAAGTAATGAAGAAGACATTAGTATTTTCTTGTAATCGCTCATTGACTGGTACTATTCTGGAAAATGTTATTCCGCCGGCACTGCCAGGGTGGAGAGTGATCGAGACACCGGGACATGCCCAGAGCCATATCGTGCTATTGCGTGAAAAAGACGGTACAATGATTGCCGGAGATACTATTCTTGCTGGGATCTCGCCCAATCCATTACTTGAGCCGCCGCTTCCAGGCGAAACTGACAGGCCGAAGCCATTGGTTCAATATAACTCGTCACTTAAAAAACTGCAGCAGTACCCGGTTGGACTAGTATACACCGGACATGGAACGGAGATAACAGAATTGCAAAGCCTGATTGAAAAAAGGCTTGCACGTCAGCATGATCGGGCCATGCAGGTAAGGGGAATGCTTGAGGGCAGGGAACTGACCGTATTTGAGGTTTGTAAAATGCTCTTCCCGACAGTCTATGAGCGTGAATTGAACTTAACCATCTCGGAAACAGTCGGACAACTGGATTATTTGTATTCCCTTGACGCAGTGTCGGTCAGGGAAGAAGGAACATCCTTCGTTTATACAGCAAAATGAGGTGAAAGACGATGCCATCCTTAAAAGGGAAAAATATTATTATTACCGGTGCCTCTGGGGGAATCGGAGTCGAGATTGCCAAGCTTTGTGCGGCACGCGGCGCGAACCTTGTCATTCTGGCCCGGAGTATCGATAAACTTGAGAGTTTAAAAAAGGAATTACAATCAAAGTATGCCATCAATGTCCATGCCCAGCAGCTGGATGTGTCTGACCCTGAAGCAATCAAGCGGGTTTTCTCAGAAGTGCTTACTGACATCCGCTACGTTGATATATTGGTCAACAATGCCGGCTTTGGTATTTTTGATTATGCACATGAAGCGAAAATTGAAGATATCAAAACGATGTTCGATGTCAATGTCGTCGGCTTGATGGCATGCACCTCGATGGTACTGCCTGCTATGAAGCAGAGAAGAAGCGGCCACATCATCAACATTGCTTCCCAGGCAGGCAAGATTGCCACGCCGAAATCAAGTGTATATTCAGCAACAAAGCATGCGGTGCTTGGGTACACGAACAGCCTGCGGTTGGAGGTTGCTGATGACAATATCCTAGTCACCTCAGTCAATCCCGGTCCAATCGCTACCAACTTTTTTGAGGTCGCAGATAAACAGGGAACTTATGTGAAAAATGTAAAACGTTTTATGCTGCAGCCTGAATACGTGGCAGAACAAGTAGTCAATCGCATGATGACGAGAACACGTGAAATCAATCTGCCTCGCTGGATGAGTCCAGGAAGCATTATCTATACACTGTTTCCTCGCACATTCGAACTTTTTGGCAAAAGAGTTTTTAATCAGAAATAACCTTTAGAATTAAATTCAATTTTTTAGTATCTACTCTAGAAACATCCTGAGAATACCTTCGTAGACCGCCTTGTAAATTTTTGGCGGTTTTTTTCAATTTAGTAAAACTTTTTTCCAGCTTTAAGGTCTAATAGATAGATACAAAGTCAGGGGGAGAAATTTTGGAGCTTCAAGAACTCGTACAGAGAGCTAAGAAAGGCGATGAAGCGGCTTTTTACGAATTGATGCAACTTCATAAAGTACGCCTATACCGGATTGCCCTCAGCTATCTGAAAAATAGCGAGGATGCAGTCGAAGCGCTGCAGGAGGTTACCTACAGGGCGTTTCGGTCGATCCGAAAGATGAAGGAGCCGCAGTATTTTACGACTTGGCTGACAAGGATCCTGATAAACTACTGCAATGATGAATTAAAGAAGAGGAAGAAAATTCTCGTCAGCGATAATCTCATCAGCCTGATGGGAGCTGAGCACCAGTCCAGCTGGCTTGAGGTCGAGGAAGTCATTGACAAGCTTGATTCCAAAACGAGGCAGGTCATCGAACTGAAATACGTGCATGATTTTAAAATTAAAGAAATTGCCGAGATACTGGAATGCCCTGAAGGTACCGTGAAGACCTGGCTAAACAAAGGGCTGAAAGAGCTTCGCGGACAGCTCGAAGATAAGGGGGGATTGGGCTATGCTTAATGCCGAGGAAAATAAGCTGACAAAGGCTCAGGCGGCACTGGAGAATATCGAAGTTCCTGAACTCCAGCTGGATCAGGCGATTGCTGCCGGGATCAGTAAAGGGAAAAGGAAGCGGAAGAAAAACCTTTTCTTCATAAAGACATTCGCATCAGCGGCAATCCTGATCTTTGCTTTTACCGCGTTGCTGAGGACCTCGGAGACATTTGCTTCGTATGTCACTTCGATTCCGGGGTTGGAGAAGATTGTGGATCTTGTCCGGTATGATAAAGGGCTGACTGCAGCCGTTGAAAATGATTTCGCTCAGAAAATCGGAGTATCTGATGAACATGACGGCATCAAGATTACTCTGGACTCGGCGATTGTCGATGAACAAATGATGGTGCTGTTTTACAAGGTGGAAACTTCCGGGGAGCATAAAGAAGTTTCGATTGATAAATTTTGGCTGACCGATCACGAGGGAAAAGGTATCGAAGAAATAGCATTTTCTTATGACGGGTGGTCAATCAATCCTCAGGATAAAGATAAGATACTTCAAGCTACCTTTGAATTCTATGGCAATAACCGCCCTGAAAATCTTAAACTGAACATGGAGCTTAGTGAGGGCAGAACGGAAGAGGGCGAGCCTGTGCATAAGTTCGCTGACACATGGGTGCTTCCATTCTCGGTTGACAAGGATGCTTTCAAGGATAAAAAGGAAATCATTGATGTCAATGAAACAGTCGAAATTGAAGGGCAGAAGGTTACTGTAGAGAAAGTGTCGATTTATCCAACGAGAATAGGAGTGACAGTCCATTTTGATAAGGAAAATTCTAAGCAAATCTTCGCTTTCAACGATTTGAGGCTCGTCGATAAAACTGGCGAAGAATGGGCCGCTATCAATAATGGAACTACTGCCCGCCATATGGATGAGTTTACAAAGGAATTTTTCCTGCAAAGTAACTTTTTTAAAAAACCAGAGGAGCTTTATCTCCGCTTCAATACTCTGCGTGCACTTGATAAAAAAGAGCTGGAAATCATTGTCGATCCCAAGGAGATGGAAGTGCTGAAGGCTCCTAGTAATGGGGGATTGCTGAAGATGGGCAGGGAGGAGAATCAGTTGCTGTTCGCTTTCGAAAGAAATTCAAAAGAAGGGCCTAACCATGTTTCATTTGACCAGGCTGTTGATCAGAATGGAAAAGAAATCGGTGATGGTTCATCAGCAATTAGATGGAGCGGCGAATCAGGATTGGTTGAAATCTTGATTCCTTACTTCGGAGAAGGGGCAGCACCCGGACCGATTACCCTGAAGTTGAATGATTATCCCGCAACAATCAAAGGCGAAGCAAATATCAGATTAAAATAATCAAAAGGCTGTCCTGTAGGGCAGCCTTTACCTATGTAGCTAAAAATTCATAAACCGCATCATTGATGATGTCGTGCAAATCCGCCTCAGGCTCATCACTTTTCAGTTCCACAATCTTTTCATATATCTCTTCGAACTCCGCCTCGCCGAATGGCAGTGAATCATCATGCCGGTACTGCACGAAGCATTTCTGGACCATTTTGCGAATGAGTTTTATATCCATAAAAAAGCACCTCTCCACTCTTGATTATACTTGGAATTCTTCTTGAAAACACCCATCCATAAAAATCTCCAGTCCTGGCATGACTCACCATTTACACCTTAATTAAGTCAGTCACCCGGAAAATTACCATTGAAACCGAACGCATATTCGCTTAATATAGTGGGTATAATGAAACGGAACAGATGTTCTTATTATCAGTTGATACTCATGCGGAAAGGAGAAAGGAAACATGGTCGATTACAGCGAAATGCCGCAAAATAAAATTTTATGTGTGGATATGAAGAGCTTTTATGCAAGCTGTGCCGCCGTGATGCTTGGCCTTGATCCGCTTGACTGTTATCTGGCTGTCGTCGGGAATCTGGATCGTCCCGGGAGTGTCGTCCTCGCAGCTTCACCCCGTTTGAAAAAAGAATTCGGCATCAAAACTGGGTCAAGAAAATTTGAAATTCCTGATGATCCGCGAATTATAGTCGTTGATCCGCAAATGTCAACATACCTGCGAATCTCCACGGAAATCTCCCGTGTATTCAATCGCTACGTTCCAAAGGAAGCAATCCATACCTACAGTGTCGACGAAAGCTTTATAAAGGTGGACGGAGCTTCGAAGCTTTGGGGTGACGCTGCTTCAATCGCTAAAAAAATCAAAGATGATATTGAGCGCGAGTTCCAACTTCCATGCGCGATTGGAATTGGGCCGAACATGCTGATGTCGAAGCTCTGCCTTGACCTTGATGCCAAAAAGAAGGGCATTGCTGAATGGACCTATGACGATGTCCAGACGAAGCTATGGAACGTCTCGCCGCTCAGGGAAATGTGGGGAATCGGCCGACGCGTCGAGAAAACACTGAACAGCATGGGGATTTTTACCGTCGGCCAGCTGGCCCGCTATGACCTTGAGAAACTGGAGAAAAAATTCGGCATTATGGGCAATCAGCTATACTGGCATGCATGGGGAATCGATTTTTCGGATATCGGTGCTCCGATCATGGAAGGGCAGGTCAGCTTTGGGAAGAGCCAGATTCTGCTTCGCGATTACAAGGAAGAAGAGGAAATCAAGCATGTCATCCTCGAAATGAGCGAGGAAGTCGCGCGCAGGGCAAGAAGCCATGGGAAAGCAGGCCGGACCATCAGCTTCGGGATCGGCTACAGCCAGGATGAATTCGGCGGAGGCTTCCACCGCTCAAGGACAATTGAGGAGCCAACAAATATCACGATGGACCTGTATCGTGTCTGCCTCGAGCTTTTTGCCGAAAACTACACGGGAAAGACGGTGCGAAGCATTTCAATTTCACTAGGGAATCTCGTCACCGACAGCGAATTCCAATTGAATCTATTTGAAAAAAACGGCTGGAAAAAGAAAGAGCTTGGCTACGCAATGGACCGGATTCGCAGCCGCTACGGCTCGTCAGCGCTCTTAAGGGCGGTATCGTATACGGCAGCCGGAACAGCAAGGCATCGCGCCGCACTTGTTGGCGGGCATAAGGGTTGATAAAAGGAGGAGAGCAAGATGATTCGCGACCGAGGAAGAATTAAATGGACGTCAATGATGCTTCCTGAGCATGTCAAGATGCTGCGAGACTGGGCACAGGAGGACGAATATGAAAAGGAAAAGCAACTGGATGAACAGCAGCTTGAGCAGTTGAATGAGACGATTCTCGAAGCGATGGAGTATAACCGCCCGCTCAGCATCACCTATTTCAGGCAAAGAAAATATGAATTGGTGATCGGGAAAATCCATTATTGGAATGAACTTGGGCAGAAGCTCCATATTGTCGACAGATTCGAAGAAATCCATCGTATCGGGATTTCACATATTGCTGATGTCAGGCTTGCGGATGAATGGTAGTTGATTCACTGGAAAAATCCCAGCCACCCTGCGTAAAAAAGATCGCTGGAAAAATCCTCAAAAAAAGAGCAATGGATTGCCCATTGCCCTCAAAAAATTATTCCGTTTCATCAGCTTGCGGTGCGCGCACCACTGATTCGAATTTCCCTTTATGGGAAGCATCACAGAACGGCATGTTTTTGCTCATGCCGCAACGGCAAAGCGAAAAAGCAGGCTTCGTTTCATATTTATTGCCGGCACCATCCAGCAGCTCAACATCGCCGGAAATCCTTAATGAACCATTATCATTCACCTTTATCGTTACTTTTGACAAAATAAGCACCCCTTTCAAATGTCACAATTATCTTTGATAGTAAAAGCTAAACGAGAAAATTGCAAGACTATTTTGAAATTTTCCAATGGCTATAAAACGAAATAATGATCTTCGTATGATAAAATAAAAAATCGGAAAGGGAGTGAAGTCATGAAAATAAAAATCACCGAAGCAGCTTTAAACAAACTGCAAGAAAAAGTTTCGGGAAAGCAAGGGTATGTAAAATTGAAATATGATATAGATGGATGCGGCTGTGCAGTAAGTGGGGTAGCTGCCCTTTGGTTTGAAAGCGAACATTATGAGGAAGAAAACAAGATAGAGACAGGCGGGATTCCAATCTATATGGAAAAAGCCAAGGAAGTCTTTTTTGCTGAAGAAATGACGATTGACTATAAGGATACAGCAGGGTGCTTCCAATTAAAGAGCCCGAACGAATATCTGAATCCAAGAATGAGCTTCCATGATAAAAGGAAGTTATAAGTTTACAAAAAATTGAAAAAAAGGTTAAATAAGAGAGAGGGGTGTAGAAATACATAGAAGTTTGACGCGAAGGCAGGGGAGAAAGATGGGAAAATTGTGGAGGTCAGCCATATTGATTTTGTGCATGCTTGTGCTGTCAGCGTGCGCCTATAAGACTGCGGGAGAAGCAATCCAAAACGATATTCCGTTCAACATCAAACAAATCGTCCACAAGGAAAAGGCGGAGGATGGATGGCTCATCTTTTACACAACAGAGCAAAAAGAAGGCTCAAACACATTCGAAGCTCTGGCAGCAGCCTATATCAAAGGCAGCGAAAAAGAAGGCTGGGAAAATGCGGGGCATAACCACTGGACTTATTATAAAAATGATTTCATGATCCTGTATGCCGACACTTTCACAACCTTTAAAGAAGACGGAACATTGGATACGAAGATTCCCGTGATTTTTGGGAAAGTCGTGAATCCTGATATCAAAACCATTGAAGCTGCAGGACCAGATGGCAAGTTTACCAAAATAGAAATCTTTGAAAAAGAAAACGAACGCTATTATTACGCAATAGGCGATTACAAAGAAGTCAGGGCACTGGACGCCGCAGGCAAAGAAATGGATCGCCAGGGAGAAAAACAGTAAAGAGGATTGGCTCAGGGGATGAGCCAATCTTCTTTTTTATTGAGCCTAAATGGAATAGTGACAGCATCTCTATAGGACAAACCGGAACCCGTAAAAGAGAAAAATGTCCGATAGAAGGGCTCTAATGGACAATCCGAAGCCCGGAAAGAAAAAAAGTGTCCGATAGAATCATAAAAACAGTCACCAATAGTCTATTGGTGACATATCGTTACTGATCAACAACAACAGTATCGTCAACTGCATTCCCTTGCTGGGAGAATCCGTATTCCTCAAGAAATTCATCGAGCACCTTTTCATATTGTTCCCGGTTTTCGCTGTAGGATTGGGCGTGGAGGCCATTTTCGGCCATGAATAATTTTTTTGCTCCTTTTTTTTGTTCGAACAAAGCTTCAGTCATCGATGGTAAAATGAAGTCGTCCTTGCGGCTATGGATGAAAAGGATCGGGTTTTTAATATTTTCGATAACTGCAATCGGAGATACCTGACTCAAAGAATATTTATCACGAATGCGGACGAACATACTGGCGACTGGCAGCAATAGTTTTGGCGGCAAAAACTTAACCTCTTCCTTGATGCGGTAAGCAAGCTGTTCGCTGAAGTCGGAGAACGGGCAATCAGCGACATAGAAGTCAGCTCCGTCTTCAATCATGCCAGCATAAAGAAGCAAGGTAGCCGCTCCCATTGACTCCCCGTGGATTCCAAGAAGTAAATCCGGACCTATTTCTTCTCTTAGCCAATTCACCACCGATTTAAGGTCGAACTTCTCATAGTACCCATAGCTTGTAGTTTTTCCACCAGATTCACCGTGGCGCCGATGGTCGTAGATTACAGCATTAAAACCCCGGTTCAAGAATAGGTTCATATATTTTACCGAATTGGTCTTGCTCTGGGTAACCCCATGAGCAATGATGATATACCGATTTGTCTTGTGCGGTTCGACAAGGACTGCTTTCAGTGGATACCCAAGCGATGAGGGAATGCTCACTTCCCTTTTTGGCAGTGCATCATATTCATCTGGAACCAGGTGGCCAGCATCTTTTTCCCGGTTGAAGATTTCATCATCCTCTTTCTTTTTCAGGAACATGACTTTATTGGATATATAAACTCCCAGCGAGGCCAGGACAAGCAAGAAAGAAAACAACACGCGGAATGCCTTTCTCAAGCTGAACCCTCCGTCTCATTCATTTTCTCTATTTTACCATTCACCACGATAATACAAACATAAAAAAGACCGCCGAATCAGGCGGTCCACCTACGAATTAAAGAATGCTTTCCTTATTGCTGTGAATTTTGGCGCTTTGTTGGGTGAATCGCTTTTTCAAGATCCTCGGCGGCAATCTGCTGTTTTACATTATCTGCGTTTGGCTTGCCTTGCTGGCTGTAGCCTTTGTCACGTTTTTGGCTCATGTAATATGCTCCCTTCTTCAAAATAACCTCATCTAATAAGATGGATTCAAGAGCGGGAGCTTATGCAAAAACTTAAACTGTAACAGAATTTAGCTTGAAATAGGTGCTCTCAATCGGCCTTGAGATATGAGGCTGGATCAGCTCGATGGCCTTGAGCATCTTATCAAGATCGACGCCGGTTTCGATTCCCATCCTGTGAAGCATATAGACGACATCCTCAGTAGCAGCATTGCCTGCAGCACCTGGGGCGAACGGGCATCCGCCAAGACCGCCGGCAGAAGTGTCGAACCGGGTGACTCCTGCCTGTAGAGCGGCCAAAATATTCGACAATGCCAGCTTTCTTGTATCATGGAAGTGCGCAGTCAGCAGCACATCCGGGTAGGCATCCTTCAATTTGGAAAATAAAGAGTAGGACTCATGAGGTGCAGCCATGCCAATTGTATCGGCGACGCTCAATTCATCGACACCAGCCTCAACGAATTCACCGCATAATGCAAGGACCTCATCTTCTTCAACCTTGCCTTCATATGGACAATAAAAAGCTGTTGAGATGCATGCGCGCACAAAATAGTCTTTTGACTTAAGCTCTGTGATCAATGGCAGAACCTCCGCCAGGCTCTCGGCAGTCGTTTTGTTGATATTTTTTTGGTTAAAGGTATTGCTGACACCGACGAACACAGCGACCGCTTTGCAGTCAGTCATATAGACGCGTTCAATCCCCTTTTTATTGGGAGCGAGGACGATATTCCTTGTGTTGCTGTCAAGGCAGTCAGCAACGATCTCTGCGGCATCGCCCATCTGTGGCACCCATTTTGGGGATACGAAGGAAGTGAGTTCCATCTCTTTGACTCCGGCATCCTTCAAGGAACTGATAAAAGCTTTTTTAACATCCGTAGGAACAAAATTCTTTTCATTTTGAAGCCCGTCTCTCGGGCCAACTTCAATTATTTCAACCTTCTCGGGAAGTTGCAGCATTTGATATAACCCTCCTCTTAAGATATCTTAATTGTAAATAGAATATTTTTAAAAATGCAAGAATAAATAAAATTTTGATAAAATAAAAGGAATTTTATTAAAAGCAATAGAAGTAATATAAGATGTGAGAACTAGAGAAAGGGTGAGCAGTTTGAGCAAGACTGAAGCAGTAATCGTAGCTGCTGTAAGGACAGCAATTGGCAGCTTTAATGGTAGTTTGAAGAATATTTCCGCACCAGATCTAGGTGCCGCGGTAATTAAAGATGCATTGAAGCAGGCGGGTGTCGAGCCTGGTCAAGTGGATGAAATCATCATGGGCAATGTCCTTCAGGCTGGATTGGGGCAAAACCCTGCAAGACAGGCAGCGATTAAGGCGGGTATTCCTGAAAGCGCTTCCTCTATGACGATCAATAAAGTATGCGGCTCAGGTTTGAAGGCTGTACATCTGGCAGCGCAGGCCATCATAGCAGGTGATGCGGAAGTCGTCGTTGCCGGTGGAATGGAGAATATGAGCCAGGCACCATATTTATTGAAAAATGCACGGGACGGATTCAAGATGGGTGACCAGAAGCTCGTGGACAGCATGATCTCAGACGGTCTTTGGTGTGCATTCAATGACTACCACATGGGTGTCACGGCTGAAAACCTGTGCTCAAAATATGAAATCGGCCGTAGCGAGCAGGACGAGTTCTCAGCAGCTAGCCAGGAAAAGGCGGCAAAGGCGATTGAGGAAGGAAAGTTCAAGGATGAAATCGTGCCAATCGAAATTCCGCAGCGAAAAGGTGATCCGGTCGTTTTTGATACGGATGAGTATCCGAAAAAAGGGACAACAGCGGAGAAGCTTGGCGGCCTTCGTCCGGCATTCAAAAAGGATGGCAGCGTAACAGCGGGAAACGCGTCTGGAATCAATGATGGAGCTGCTGCATTGGTTGTCATGAGCCGAGCGAAGGCTGAAGAGCTTGGCCTAAACCCGCTCGTTGTCATCAAAGGGAATGCGAGCGCGGGTGTTGATCCGAGCATCATGGGCATCGGACCGGTTGACGCAGTTAAGAAAGCATTGAACAAAGCGGGCATGACGATGGAAAATATGGAGCTGATCGAGGCGAATGAAGCGTTTGCCGCTCAGTCACTGGCCGTCGATCGTGAGCTTAATTTTAACAAGGACATCCTCAATGTGAATGGCGGTGCGATTGCGCTGGGTCATCCAATCGGGGCAAGCGGAGCCAGGATCCTTGTTACACTGATCCACGAAATGAAGCGCCGAAACGCGAAGACCGGCCTTGCTACCCTATGCATAGGCGGAGGGCAGGGTGTCGCGACAGTTGTGGAGCTCGCTTAAGCCTAGTAATCTTTTAACTTATTTGAAATCTGGCACTGGCATTTGCTCGTGCTATCTATAGTCAAAGGGGGATAAATGATGAAAACAATTTGCACATCGTTTCAAGATGCCGTAGCGGAAATCCATGATGGCGCAACCTTGATGGTTGGAGGCTTTGGCCTCTGCGGGATCCCGGAAAATGCCATACTGGCACTTGTTGAAAAAGGGGTAAAAGACCTGACAGTCATTTCAAATAACTGTGGTGTCGACGATTGGGGACTTGGACTGCTGCTAAAGAACAAGCAGATTAAGAAAATGGTAGGTTCCTATGTTGGGGAAAATAAAGAGTTCGAAAGACAGGTATTATCCGGTGAAATCGAAGTCGAATTGATTCCACAGGGAACCCTGGCTGAAAAAATCAGGGCAGGCGGCGCAGGAATTCCGGCTTTCTACACACCAGCAGGAGTGGGAACACCGATCGCGGAAGGAAAAGAAACCCGCATGTTCAATGGCAAAGAGTATCTCCTTGAAGAGTCGCTGACTGCGGATTTTAGCATCGTCCGTGCCTGGAAGGGCGATAAAATGGGGAACCTTGTCTATCATAAAACGGCAAGGAACTTCAATCCGATGATTGCAGCGGCCGGCAGGGTCACGATTGCCGAAGTCGAGAATTTATATGAAGTAGGAGAATTAGATCCGAACAGTATCCATACTCCAAGCATTTATGTCCAGACACTGATTGAGGGCAATCAGGAAAAACGGATTGAAAGGCTGACAGTGAGAAGTTAACTCTGGCTGATCATGAAAGGAGAAGGCATATGATTAAAAACAAAGGGAATGTCCGGGAGAAAATCGCGCGCCGGGCTGAAAAAGAAATCGAAAACGGTTTTTACGTAAACCTTGGCATCGGGATGCCGACATTGGTTGCAAATTTCATTTCCGACGATAAGCAGGTTGTCCTTCAGTCTGAAAACGGCTTGCTTGGGATTGGACCTTATCCAGCCGAGGACAGCGTCGATCCAGATTTGATCAACGCAGGCAAAGAAACAGTTACGGCGATTCCAGGTGCTGCGTATTTTGATTCTGCTGAGTCTTTTGCAATGATCCGCGGAGGACACATCAATATCGCCATCCTTGGCGGAATGGAAGTCTCGGAAGCTGGCGATCTTGCTAACTGGATGATTCCAGGAAAGATGATCAAAGGCATGGGCGGTGCAATGGACCTTGTCCACGGAGCACAAAAAATCATCGTCATCATGGAGCATGTTAACAAGAGCGGTGATGCGAAAATCCTTAAGGAATGCAGCCTGCCACTGACAGGGAAAGGTGTTGTCAACCGCATCATCACAGATATGGCAGTCATTGACGTAACACCTTTCGGGCTGAAGCTTGTAGAAGTTGCTTCCGGCTACACAGTCGACGATGTCATCAAATCAACAGAACCTGAACTCCAGGTAGACGACTCAGTTGTCTTAGACGCATATTGATAAAACTGGAACGCCTGGTATAGGGCGTTCCTTCTTCTTTAAATCTCTACTTATTTAACTTCTGAGATTTCGTGATATAATCTTATAAAAAAAGGCTAAGTAAAAATGAGGGATCAACAATGAAAAAGAAACAAAAACGCCAGCAGCAACAAGTAAAGAAGGAGGAAAAGCCAGCAACACTGGGCGATCTCCTGAACCAGGATATCATGCAAAAGCTAAAAGATCAGCAACAACAATTAAAGGAAGAAGAAGAGAAGAAAAGGCAGGCTGAATTGGAGCGCAAGAAGGAAGAGAAGCGTTTGAAGGAGAAGAACAAATCGTTTGAAGAATTACTTACCGAAAGCGACATGGATTGGAAGAAATTCAAATGACCCGTAGAAGAGTGGAAGTAGTTCCATACAATCCTGAGTGGAAAACGCTTTTTGAATATGAGAAGCAGCTTCTTGAATCCATCTTTTTACCGGCAGAAGTTGAAGTCTACCATATCGGCAGTACATCTGTCCCCGGCCTTAGCGCCAAACCGATCATAGACATCATGTTAGCAGGTGACAGACTTGAGCAAGTTGAAAAGGCAACACCTGCCATAGAGGCTGCTGGTTATGAGGCGAAGGGGGAGAATGGCATCCCTGGGCGGCGCTATTTTCAAAAACATGACGAAAACGGGATACGAAAAGTTCATTTGCACTCTTTTGAAAAAGACAGCCACCAATTATACAGGCATCTTGTATTCCGTGATTACTTAAGGTCTCATCCTCAGGATGCCAGCAAATACGCTAATGTAAAAGAAAAAGCTGCCCGAAAATATGAATTCGACATCGATTCCTACATAGCTGAAAAATCTCCGACTGTGAAAGAGATTGAGCAAAAAGCGATGCAATGGAGGCCTGCTAAATAAAGGTTTCCTCATTGATTGTTGCTAATCGTGTATGTACTTGTATCCGCATTAATAAAGGTATCGGGGCTCTTTTCGAGGGACTTCTGAACAAAGATTGTATAAAAACTCGAAAACCCAGTAGCCGGTTTTTTCTTTTCATTGAGAAATTAACAATGTTTACGAAAAGAGCCTAAATAACTAATGTTTTGCTTCCTGTGCGAAAGGGCAATTAGGTAAGAAAAGCAAAGGAGCAAAGCATTGTTACTTATTACCTTCATATTGGCTGCCGGATTCGTTTCAATTCATTTATTTTCAAGATATTTACCCTTCCTCGATAACTTACCTCGAAGCAGACTGCTTTCAGCTGCAGGAGGCATTTCTGTAGCATATGTATTCATCCACTTGCTCCCTGAGCTGAATAAACATAACGAGGTCCTCGACAGGAATATCCAATCTGGTGCCCTAGAGTTCTTTGAAAACCATACATATATTGTAGCTATGATTGGTTTGGCTATTTTTTATGGGCTAGAAAGGATGGTAAAAACCTCAAAGAAAAAACAGCAAGAGGAAAATAACCTGGATCGGGCTTCCAAGGGTGTGTTTTGGATCCATATCTTCTCATTTTTCCTTTATAACAGTTTGATAGGATATTTGCTGCTTCATGGAGAACAGGAAACGGTAACGGGGCTGGTCTTTTATTTTATAGCACTGGCCGTCCACTTCATCACCAGTGACCATGCGCTAAGGGAGGCGCATAAGGAAATGTATGATCGTGTAGGGAGATGGCTTCTCGCAGCCGCAATATTGGAAGGATGGGCAATCGGCATCACCTGGAAAGTGAATGAAAACATTATTGCCGTGCTCTTTGCCTTGCTAGCAGGAGGCGTCATTTTAAATGTAATGAAAGAAGAGCTCCCGGAGGAAAGGGAGAGTAACTTTTGGGCCTTTGCCGCTGGACTTGCAGGCTATACACTCTTGTTGATGCTGGCATAAAGTAAATAGTATAAAGAGAAAAAAGGAACCCGTTATGCTGAACGGGTTCCTTTTTTCGTTCCTTGATACGAAAGTGTAAAATTCCACTTTGAGAATTGTCCAGCTTCAGCGCCTAGCCCCTCGAGTCGCTTGTCTAGCTGCGGCTCCTAACTCCTCGAGACGTTTCTGTCCTGCCAATGAAGTCAAAGAGCGACTTCACTGTCAGGCCCTCCAACGCTTGTCGGAGTTGGGCAGTCGTCTCCGCTTTTCGATTTCGGTCCGCCCAATGAAGTCAAAGAACGACTTCACCGGTCGGCCCTCCGAGGCACACGATGTGCTAGACTCGCCAGCCACAGGACGTGGCGTTTTAGGCGGGCAGCGCTTGTCGGGGCTGAACGAGGCGCTTGCGCTTTTGTTCTTATCTGTGCTGGTCGTATTTATTTGCTTCCGTAATTGCTTTAATTAAATCGATTTCCTCAGGAGACAGGGAAGCGGAACTCGCAGCTCTGGCATTTTCCCTGATTTGTTCAGGTGTGCTTGCCCCTGCTACAACAGAAGCTACTGCAGGGTGTGCTAAATTAAACTGGATAGCAACTTCTGCAAGGGATCTAGTTAAAGCAAGCTTCTCTTTCAATAAAGGAAGGACCTCTTCCAAATCTTCATAGCTGTAATCTAGATACCCTTTAGAAGTTGCTTTCTCGAGCATTCGGTCACTAAGCATGCCTTTAGCGACCGTGCCTCTCGTCACTACACTGATATTTTTATCATGCAGGAGCGGCAGCACTTCTTCCTCAGGACGGCGGTCAAGTATGCTGTATTGCATCATGACAGAGATGATGCTTGATTTTTGCGCATATTCACGAATGACATTCGGTCTGATGGACGAGATTCCATAATATTTGATATAGCCTTCATTTTTTAATTCTTCAAAGGCCTCGATTGTTTCATCAATATTATCTTCGATTGTGCCGCCGTGCAGCTGATAAAGGTCAAGGTAATCGGTATTCAGCCTTTTCAAGCTTTGCTTGACAGCTTCTTTGATATAAGCCTTTGAGGGATCCCATGTCCAGCTTTCTTTGGCAGTTGTCCAACGGTTGCCAGCCTTTGTAGCGATGACGACATCCTCCCTGACATTCTTCAGGACTTGTCCGACTATCTTTTCATTCTCGCCGAAGTCATATAAATCAGCGGTATCAAAGTAGTTGATCCCTTCTTCGAGGGCAGCTTCGACCACAGCCTGTGCCTTTGAATAATCTGTTCCAAGCGACATGCAGCCAAGGCCGATTTCACTGACAAACAAATCAGATGTACCCAGTTTCCGTCTTTTCATTAAAATCACTCCGTTCCAATGTTGATTCCATCTTAACGGAAAAAAAGAAGTGTATTCAACTATTCTGGACGGCGGACCGGCTGATTGACTGTCTCAACCCAATCTTTTACAAGGTCATGCTTTTTGCCATACTCCTTTAAAATACGCTTGACTTCCCACGCCTTGCCGGCAAGAGTGAATCCACGGCCATGAACGTATATTTTCATGCGTCTACTCCTTTCAGGTAAGTATGATAAAATGTATGAGGATTTGATATGTAATTAGAACAGGAGTGGACATGTATGAAATCTCTTGAAGAAAAAACATTGAAGTCGGAGAAAATTTTTACAGGTAAGGTCATTAGCCTGCAGGTAGACGATGTAGAATTGCCGAATGGAAAAACGTCAAAAAGGGAGATCGTCAAGCACCCAGGGGCGGTCGCGGTCATTCCGGTCACAGCTGATCATAAAATCATCATGGTTGAACAATATCGGAAGGCTCTAGAAAGGACGATTGTCGAAATCCCGGCAGGAAAGCTTGAGGCGGGCGAGAAGCCGGAAATTTGTGCTGCCCGTGAACTTGAGGAAGAGACAGGCTATGAATGCGCTAATTTGGAATGGCTGATTTCCTTCTACACGTCTCCAGGTTTCGCAGATGAAATCATTCATGTATATAAAGCAACAGGATTAACTAAAAAAGCTAACCCGGCAGCAGCGGATGAGGACGAATTTGTTAACCTGATGGAGATTACTCTAGAAGAGGCGATCCAGCTTGTGAAAGAACAAAAGATCTTTGACGCAAAAACAGCATATGCAGTACAGCATCTGCAATTGCAGGAGGTATTGGAAAAGTAAATGCAGGAATACTTCGTTGATCTTCACATTCATATTGGCAGGACGAAATCGGGCCGAGCTGTAAAAATCACCGGAGCAAAATCTCTGACATTCAGCAATGTCATTCGCCACGCAAGGGACTATAAAGGGTTGAATATGATCGGGGTCATTGACAGCCATTCACCTGAAGTTCTTGATGAAATGGAAGATTTGCTTAATGCGGGTGAGTTGGTGGAACATCCTGAAGGTGGTTTGAATTATGGCGGGATGAGTGTCATTCTTGGTTCAGAGCTTGAGATCAATGATGAAAGCACCCAGGGTCCCATCCATGTGCTATGCTATCTTCCCAGTTTGCAAACGATGAGGACTTTTTCAAACTGGCTGGAGAACCACTTGAAAAATATTCATCTAAGCAGCCAGAGAGTCTATATATCTGGACGTGTTTTGCAAAAGAAGGTTAAAGAACTTGGAGGTATCTTCATTCCAGCTCATGTATTTACACCCTTCAAAAGCTTATACGGAAAAGGAGTCAAGAGTTCACTTGCAGAGGTTTTTGATGCAGACCTGATTGATGGGATTGAATTAGGCTTAAGCTCGGATACGGACATGGCAGACCAGCTAGCAGAGCTTCACTGTTTTCCGTTTGTAACGAATTCCGATGCCCACTCTCTTGCAAAAATTGCGAGAGAATACCAGAAAATTGAAATGCTTGAGCCATCTTTCCATGAACTGGGACTTGCTTTAAATCAATCAGAAGGCAGGGGTATCAAAGCAAATTACGGTCTGGACCCGCAGCTTGGAAAGTATCATCGTACAGTCTGTGCAGAATGCCTGGCTTACAATCCAACATATGATGAAGCGTGTTCTGAATGCGGATCCGTTAAAAAGGTAAAAGGTGTAGCCGACAGAATACAGGAATTGAAAACCTCAGATGGAAATCAAAATGGGAGGCCACCCTATATCCACCAGGTGCCGCTCGAATTCATTCCTGGCCTTGGACCGAAAATGCTAGAAAAGCTGATGGATCATTTCGGTACAGAAATGGCCGTCCTTCATTCCGTGCCTCTCGATTCTTTGAAACAGGTCATTCCTGAAAAAACAGCTATAACTATAGATAGAGCAAGAAAAGGCCAACTCTCCTTTTACGCAGGCGGGGGCGGCAAATACGGTAAAATATCAGATTAAGTTAATCCGGTCCATGCGGCCGGATTTTTGTGTCTATTAGGCTCTTTTCTCAAACTGTATTGCTATTGAATGCACAATTGGATTGAATTACCTATATTCCTTCGTAAAGTTGACGATTCTTATGAGAAAAGAGCATGCAAACTTAATACCGACCTGCAAAATGGATATATATTACGTTAAAATCGGCTTTAGGATTTTAACAACAATCTTTACGAAAACAGCCTCCTATTAAGTTAGAAATAGAAGGTTTGCAGTCATAGACTCCTTGTCCCTGCATATGATGATAGTAACCAATATGCAGGAGGAAGAGAGATGAAGAAACGAAGGTACCAGGACGTCGCAGTAACCCATTTAAGAGAATATTCCTCTATCTATCTTTTTGTCATTGTCCTGTTTTTGATGGGGGTCATCTTTGGGGCAGTAATCGTGAACAGCCTCAGCTTCACTCAAAAAGAGGATTTATTCTATTATTTATCGCAGTTTTTTGGCCAGGCTGCTTCCGGAAAAGTAGCAGATGGAAAGGATTTGTTTTTGCAGAGCTTTTTACACAATGGAAAATTCATCGGGCTAATCTGGATTCTCGGAGTTTCCATCATAGGACTTCCCGTAATACTGATCCTGCTTTTCATGAAAGGGATGGTTGTTGGCTTTACAGTAGGCTTTCTTGTCAACCAAATGCAATGGGACGGATTTCTGCTATCCTTTGTTTCCATCCTGCCGCAAAACTTCATCATTATTCCAGTATTCATTATTACAGCAGCAATGGCGGTGACTTTTTCAATGAAAATGATCAGGAACCAATTCATGAAGAAAATCAACCAGCCAATTATGCCGCAGTTTTTTAGATATATCTTTTCATTTATCGCTGCGCTTGTTTTCCTGGCTGTGGCGGCAGGGGTAGAGGCATATTTATCACCTGCACTATTGAAAGCAGTCATTAATTCAATTAATTAGAATTAGTTTTAAATAATAACAACTATTGTTTCTTATTTGTAATAATTTTATTTTGAATCTCATTCCCCTTCTGATATAATGTAAGAATAGTGGCGGGGGAGTGAGAGTTATCGAAATGGAAAACAGAATTGAGAGAATCAAGAAACAGCTGCATTCGTCCAGCTATAAATTAACGCCGCAGCGTGAAGCTACTGTTCGCGTGTTGCTTGAACATGAAGAAGACCACTTGAGTGCAGAAGATGTCTATTTGCTTGTCAAAGAGAAATCTCCTGAGATCGGTTTGGCAACAGTATACCGGACACTTGAACTGCTGACTGAACTGAAAATTGTTGATAAAATCAACTTCGGGGACGGTGTATCCCGTTACGATCTCCGCCAGGAAGGCGCTGCCCATTTCCACCATCACCTGGTCTGCATTGAATGCGGAGCAGTGGATGAAATCCAGGACGACCTTCTTGAAGATGTTGAAGAAATCGTTGAAAGAGACTGGAAATTTAAAATCAAGGACCACCGGCTGACTTTCCACGGTATTTGCCACAGATGCCAGGAAAAAGAACCGGCTGAAACTGAATGATCCCAAAACCCTTTTTCCAATGGAGAAAGGGTTTTTTATTTTTCTATTAAAATTGCTCCAGTAGGAGGTATAATTCTTGTCCAAATTGGCATACAGATTAGTAATTAAGTAAAGGCGAATAGAACATGAGACGACTTTGATTATGGAGCTGTTAATAAATGTCTAATTTAAAAATCAACAGCCTTGTTTATTAATAGAGCCTTTAAAAAAGACGGAATCGATTGTTCTACGTGTCGAGTTGGAGGCAAGAAAAATGAAATCTTGGTTCGGTTTGGTCATGCACACCTTTAAGGTGTTTATATTATTCACTGGATGCACAATCTTATTTTATTATGGTATCATGTGGATTAACGAAGAGTATGAAAGCTATCATCGATATGACGCACCAGAGGGAGCAGCCATAAAGGTGTCAGGTGCTTTTGACGAAGAAAAAGGAAGTATGCTTGAAAGGCTGATACTGTTTTATCTGAATGGGGAGTAATAAACATGGAAGATAGGCTCGACGACTTTATCCACTTTTTAGTTGTTGAAAAGGGACTTTCAAAGAACACAATTGTGTCCTATAAACGAGATTTGAAAAGTTATATCACATATCTGAAGAATGTTGAACAGCTTGGAGACTTAAATGGTGTGCAGCGTCCGCAGATTGTTCATTTTCTGGGTCATTTAAAAGACACAGGCAAATCATCAAAAACATTGGCAAGACATATTGCCTCGATCAGGGCTTTTCATCATTTCCTGCTTCGAGAAAAGGCAGTTGACCATGATCCAACTGTACACATCGAGAGTCCACAGCATGAACGATCCTTGCCAAAGGTATTGAGCATGGAAGAGGTCGAGACACTTCTCGACAGCCCGAAGCTGACAGACCATTTTGGCTATCGTGATAAGGCGATGCTGGAAATGATGTATGCTACTGGTATCCGTGTGAGCGAGCTGATTGGGCTAACGCTATCTGATGTCCATCTGACAATGGGGTTTGTCCGCTGCATGGGAAAAGGCAGCAAGGAAAGGATCATCCCGATTGGCAAGACAGCTTCTGACGCGATCGAGCAATACCTGGAAAAGGGCAGGCCAAAGCTGGTATCCAAAAAACATAAGGATGACTCTTTATTTTTGAATCACCATGGGAAAGGTCTTTCACGACAGGGCTTTTGGAAGATTCTCAAACGCCTTGCGACAGAAGCGGGAATTGAGAAAGAATTGACTCCGCACACAATGCGCCATTCATTTGCCACCCATCTGCTTGAAAATGGGGCCGACCTTCGCGCTGTGCAAGAAATGCTCGGCCATGCGGACATCTCGACGACCCAAATTTATACGCATGTGACAAAGACGAGGTTAAAGGACGTTTATACAAAGTTCCATCCTCGTGCATAACAGCTCGACTGATTGCATCTACGCACCTGGGGCAATAGATTAATAGTTTCATAGAATTGTCATAAAAGGCCGGCTAAAAGTCGGCTTTTTTTCTTGTGTTTTTAATTTTATTTAGTACAATGGAGATGTCAGACTTCTGACAAATGAAAACGCAAGCATTCGATTAACTGAAATAAAAAAGGGTATCATAAAATTGTAAAAAAGGTTGTAACGCATTCACACTTTTAAGGAGGAGAAGGAATGTCGAATACATATAAAAGAGTATTTTTAGTCGTTATGGATTCAGTCGGGATTGGAGAAGCACCAGACGCGGAAAAGTTTGGGGATAAAGGTTCTCATACATTAGGCCATATCGGAGAAAAAATGAACGGATTGAACATGCCTAATATGGGCAAGCTCGGCCTCAGCAATATTGAGGAAATCAAAGGAATCGCACCTGCAGAAAAGCCAATGGCCTTTTATACAAAGATGGAAGAAGCTTCTAATGGCAAAGATACAATGACGGGCCACTGGGAGATCATGGGCTTGAATATCCAGACGCCATTCCAGGTGTTCCCTGATGGATTCCCGGATGAGTTGATATCTGAGCTTGAATCACGTACTGGCAGGAAGGTCATCGGCAACAAACCGGCAAGCGGAACAGAAATCCTTGTTGAGCTTGGCGAAGAGCACATGAAGACAGGGGCGTTAATCGTCTATACATCTGCTGACTCGGTTCTTCAAATCGCTGCGCATGAAGAGATCGTTCCAATTGAAGAGCTTTATGATATTTGTAAAATTGCCAGGGAATTGACACTTGATGAAAAATACATGGTCGGAAGAGTCATCGCAAGACCATTTACCGGTGAATCAGGTGACTTCAAACGTACATCCAACCGCCATGACTACGCGCTGAAGCCATTTGGCAGAACAGTTATGAATGAATTGAAAGACTCTGACCTTGACGTACTGGCTATCGGTAAAATCTCAGATATCTATGACGGTGAAGGTGTGACCGAATCTCTGCGCACAGTGTCAAATATGGACGGAATGGATAAATTGCTCCAAACGTTGGATCAGGATTTTACAGGGTTAAGCTTCCTGAACCTTGTTGATTTTGATGCTCTATTCGGACATCGCCGCGATCCGGAAGGCTATGGTAAGGCACTCGAGGAATATGATGCCCGCCTTCCTGAAGTATTCGAGAAATTGAAAGAAGATGACCTTCTCATCATTACGGCTGACCACGGAAATGATCCAGTTCATTACGGAACAGACCATACACGTGAATACGTGCCGCTCCTCGTTTACTCAAAGGGAATGAATGAAGGAAAAGAACTGCCTGTCCGTAAAACATTTGCTGACATTGGTGCTACTGTTGCGGAAAACTTTAATGTGAAAATGCCTGAACACGGAACAAGCTTCCTGAAGGAATTGAAATAAGGAGAGGATTTTATGGATTACACTCAAATTCAAAATGCAGCATCTTTTATTAATGACAAGCTTAATCAGCAACCGAAAATCGGATTGATTCTCGGGTCTGGGCTTGGTGTTCTTGCTGAAGATATCGAGAACCCGGTTAAGATTCCTTATAACGAAATCCCGGGATTCCCGGTTTCCACTGTAGAAGGCCACGCAGGTCAGTTGGTTTGCGGACAGCTTAGCGGTGTCGAAGTCATTGCAATGCAAGGGCGTTTCCATTATTACGAAGGCTACAGTATGGATAAAGTCACCTTCCCGGTTCGTGTTATGAAAGAACTTGGAATTGATAAACTAATCGTTACGAACGCAGCCGGCGGTGTGAATGAAAGCTTTGAGCCAGGCGACTTGATGATCATCACAGACCATATCAACAATATGGGAACAAATCCGCTTATCGGGCCAAACGATTCACGCTTCGGTGTGCGATTCCCGGATATGAGTGAAGCCTATTCAAAGAATTTAAGAGGAATCGCGAAAGAAGTTGCTGACAAGAACAACCTCACAATCAAAGAGGGAGTATATGTCGGAAACCCGGGTCCAGTATACGAAACACCTGCAGAAGTAAGAATGATCCGTATAATGGGCGGCGATGCAGTCGGAATGTCTACAGTACCGGAAGTTACCGTTGCGCAGCATTCAGGTCTTGAAGTGCTCGGCATTTCTTGCATCTCAAATATGGCAGCCGGGATCCTGGACCAGCCATTAAGCCATGATGAGGTAATCGAAACGACTGAAAAGGTGAAATCAAGCTTCCTGTTATTAGTAAATGAAATTGTAAAAACGTTAGGAAATAAGTAATCAATAGCTTCTTGGCTAAATAATGATAAGTGGTGATAATGATGAGAATGGTTGACGTTATTGAAAAGAAACGTGACGGGCATGAATTATCAACTGAAGAAATTCAATTTTTTGTTGATGGATATACAGATGGCTCAATTCCTGATTACCAGGTAAGTGCGCTGACAATGGCGATTTTCTTCCGGGGAATGACGGAAAAAGAACGTGCTGACCTTACGATGGCGATGGTGAAGTCTGGTGACCAGATCGACCTTTCTGCCATTGAAGGAGTAAAAGTCGACAAGCACTCTACCGGCGGTGTAGGCGATACAACAACTCTTGTTTTAGGACCATTAGTTGCTGCTGTCGGTGTTCCAGTCGCGAAAATGTCTGGGCGCGGCCTTGGTCATACGGGAGGGACTATCGACAAGCTGGAATCCGTTGAAGGCTTCCATGTCGAAATAGACAATGACGAATTCATCAATCTCGTAAATAAAAATAAAATTGCGGTAATTGGCCAAAGCGGAAACTTAACTCCGGCTGATAAAAAGCTTTATTCATTGCGTGATGTAACCGCAACTGTTGACAGTATCCCGCTGATCGCCAGCTCAATTATGAGCAAGAAGATTGCTGCAGGTGCTGACGCGATTGTCCTGGATGTTAAAACAGGTGCAGGTGCATTCATGAAGACACTCGATGATTCCCGTGAACTGGCAAAGGCAATGGTGCGCATCGGAAATAATGTCGGTCGCAGGACAATGGCTGTTATTTCAGACATGAGCCAACCATTGGGATATGCAATCGGCAATGCTTTAGAGGTTAAGGAAGCAATCGATACATTGAAGGGTGAAGGTCCAGAAGACCTGACAGAACTTTGCTTGACGCTGGGAAGCCACATGGTATTCCTGGCTGGGAAAGCTGAGTCACTTGGAGAAGCACGCAGCAAATTAGAAGAAGTGATCAAGAACGGTTCCGCTCTTGAAACGTTCAAGGTATTCCTTGAATCTCAGGGTGGCGATGCTTCTGTTGTTGATGATCCAAGCAGGCTTCCTCAGGCAAAATACACCTTCGAACTTGAAGCAAAAGAAGCAGGCTATGTTGCTGAAATCGTTGCTGACGAAGTGGGAACTGCCGCAATGCTTCTTGGTGCAGGAAGAGCGACAAAGGAATCAGAAATCGATTTGGCAGTAGGTTTGGTATTGCGCAAGAAAATCGGCGACAAAGTCGAAAAAGGCGACTCTCTTTTAACCATTTACAGCAACTTCGAGGATGTAAACGAAGTGAAAGAAATGCTGTATGAAAATATTAAGGTTTCAAGCGAACATGTTGATGCACCGATTTTGGTTCATGAAGAAATTACAGAATAAATAGAGTAGACAAAAGCGAAGAGGGGACTCTTCGCTTTTTTGTGTACAAAAATATCGGTTTTATATACCCCGTTTGTATAAAAATGGATTCATTGGAAAAAATAGACCCTATAAAGATAGGAGGGTTATGGCCATGAATCTGAAAAAGTTAACGAGTTTACTGCTTGTTTTTATGATGGGCGCTGCAATTATCTCCCCAAAAGGGTATGCAAATGAAGGAGACCCAGGATTGGCCAATGATGCCAGTTCAGCTATTTTGATTGAACGTGACACAGGTCAGGTACTATTTGATAAAAACAGTCATGAAAAGCTGCCGCCAGCCAGCATGACTAAAATCATGACGATGCTTTTGATCATGGAAGCGCTCGATGAAGGAAGGCTAAAAATGGACGAAAAGGTCCGTGCCAGTGAATATGCCGCATCAATGGGTGGTTCTCAAATCTTCCTTGAGCCAGGAGAAGAAATGACAGTTGAACAGTTGCTGAAAGGAATAGCAATTGGATCTGGAAACGATGCGTCAGTTGCAATGGCTGAACGGATTGGCGGCTCAGAAGAAGCATTCGTAAAAATGATGAATGATAAATTAAAGGAACTTGGCCTGAAAAATACAGTATTCAAGAATACCACCGGATTGCCTGTCGATGGCCATTACAGCTCGGCATATGATATGGCTATGATGGCAAAAGAATTATTGAAATACGAAAAAATAACCAAGTTTACTGGATCATATGAAGATTATCTCCGTGAGGATTCTGATAAGAAATTCTGGCTAGTCAATACGAATAAGCTCGTTCGTTTTTACCCTGGAGTAGATGGCCTGAAAACAGGCTTTACGAATGAAGCGAAATATTGTCTTACTGCTACTGCAGAAAAGGATGGCATGCGTGCGATTGCTGTTGTGTTTGGAGCTCCTACCTCCAAGGCCAGGAATGCACAGGTAACGAAGATGCTGGACTATGCGTTCAGTCAATACCAGACCCATCCTATGTTCAAGAAAGGTCATCCACTAGGAAAGGCAGCGATCAGCAAAGGTGACAAGAAGACAATAAATGCCGTTACATCTGAAAGTGTCTCCCTCCTAACTAAAAAAGGAGCAGACGTCAAGGACGTAAAGCAGAAAATCACTTTGAATAAAAGTCTTAAAGCACCAGTTGAAAAAGGAGACAGAGTAGGCACTTTGAAGTTGGTAAAAGACGGCAAGACCCTTGCGGAAACGCCTCTTGTTGCAGATGCAAAGGTGGAAAAAGCGAGCTGGTGGGTCCTATATAAACGCTCATTCGGGATGTTTACGAGGGCTGGAAACCAGCAATAATGAAAAATTCCCCATTTTATTGTCGAAAACACTGCCATTCCATCTAGTTTTAGCGAATAGACACTAGTTTTGTTCTTTAGAAGGATTTGGCTGAATCAATGGAGAATTTGACTCACTATACCAGATTAAGGAGGCTTTGGATAGTGAGTCTTAACATTGATATTGAAGTGAAGCATGACGTCTTATTGATTCGAGTTAGTGGTGAATTAGATCACCATACTGCAGACCAGCTTCGCGAGCAGGCAACAAAAGCCCTTGAAAACGAAGAAGTCCGCCACATTGTCTTGAACCTCGAACACCTCACCTTTATGGATAGTTCGGGTCTAGGGGTAGTTTTAGGAAGGTATAAACAAATCAAGCAGCTTCATGGAGAGATGGTAGTTTGCGCAATTTCTCCGCCAATCAAGAGGTTATTTGACATGTCGGGTTTATTCAAGATTATCCGTCTTGAACCGTCAGAAGAATATGCATTAGAGAGATTGGGGGTTGCTTGATACATGAAGAATGAAATGAATCTTCATTTTAGCGCATTAAGCCAAAATGAATCTTTTGCCCGCGTGACGGTCGCTGCATTCATTGCACAGCTGGACCCAACGATGGATGAACTGACCGAAATAAAGACGGTAGTATCGGAAGCGGTAACGAATGCTATCATTCATGGATACGAAAGTAATCCGGATGGAAAAGTCTTTATTTCTGTGATGATTCAGGATGGAACGGTGGAAATGCTGATTAAAGACGAAGGAATTGGGATTCCAGATATCGATGAAGCCATGCAGCCACTTTATACATCCAAGCCTGAACTTGAAAGGTCCGGTATGGGCTTTACGATTATGGAAAATTTCATGGACGAAGTACAAGTGAGATCAGAGCCCGGCTTTGGGACAGAGATTCGTTTGAAAAAGCACCTGTCAAAGAGCAAAGCGCTGTGCAATTAAGGGAGTTCTGCCTATGGATGTGGAGGTAAAAAAGGATAATAGCCAAACGTATCTTAAGGACCATGAAGTCAAAGAACTGATTTTGAGAAGCCAGCAAGGGGACCAGGCCGCAAGGGACCTAATCGTCCAGAAAAACATGCGACTCGTATGGTCTGTCGTCCAGCGCTTCCTCAACAGGGGATATGAGCCTGACGACCTGTTCCAGATTGGCAGCATCGGCCTCTTGAAGTCAGTTGATAAATTTGACCTCTCGTATGACGTGAAGTTTTCGACGTATGCAGTTCCAATGATCATTGGTGAAATTCAGCGTTTCATCAGGGATGACGGTACCGTGAAAGTAAGCAGGTCACTAAAAGAAACTGGCAATAAAATCAGGAAAGCGAAGGATGAGCTTTCCAAAACATTGGGCAGGGTCCCGACTGTCAATGAAATAGCCGAGTTTCTGGAAATTTCGCCTGAAGATGTGGTCATGGCGCAGGAAGCAAGCCGCAGTCCTGCATCAATCCATGAAACGGTGTACGAAAACGACGGCGACCCAATTACTCTTCTTGATCAAATTGACAACGGGGAAGAAGGCCGCTGGTTCGATAAAATCGCGTTAAAAGAAGCAATAAACGAACTGGACGAACGGGAAAGACTGATCGTATATTTGAGATATTATAAGGATCAAACCCAATCCGAGGTGGCGGTCCGACTGGGAATCTCCCAGGTTCAGGTCTCACGCCTCGAAAAGAAAATACTGCAGCAAATGAAAGGCCGTATGGATCTATGAATCCATATGGCTTTTTTTATGTTTTTCTACTCGTTTCAGGATATTGGCGCCCGGAATGCTTGGATTTTGGAAAAAGAGGTCACCAATAAACCCAAATTAGTCATTCATCAGCAGTTTTCCCTTCATGCACATCCCATCTTAACCAATTATTGGACTTCATGAAAAAACTGTAGGAATCCATACTAATTATACGAGGAAAACAATGTGTTGGAAGTGAATCTGATGGAAAAAACGATTTATATCCGCATGCGAAATCGCGTCCAGGTCAAGCCTGAGGAATCACTTTTGTTAAAGGATATAGCGCAAATCATTGCCAATGAGGATATTTATGAAGAATTGGCAGCACTTCAGGTCCTTAAAGTTACGCCTAAGGATCATATCCACATTGTTGATGTCATGAAGGTCATTGAATTTATAACCGGGATTTACCGGGATCATGAGGTTCAGGCTGTTGGGCCGCCGCAGACGATTATCGAGGTGATTTACAAGAAAAAAGGAATGTCGATTCCATTTTTTATCCTCGTCTGGTTCCTGTTATTTTTCGGTGCAGCTTTGACCATTATGAATTTTCATGAGGATGTCAGTATGCAAATGGTCCATGAGCGTCTTTACTACATCATGACAGGAGAAGAAGTTGAGAAGCCGCTGTTATTCCAAATTCCTTATTCAATCGGAATAGGGGTTGGCATGATCTTATTTTTTAACCATGTATTTAAAAAGAGATTAAATGAAGAGCCCAGTCCTCTCGAAGTTGAAATGTTCAACTACCAGCAATCGCTTGACCAATATGTAATCTTGCATGAAAACAAGGAAAGCGTGAAGCATATTGATGACGATTAGTATCTTATTCATAATTCTTGTGGGACTGGCGAGTGGGCTTGCGGTAGGATCTGGATTTGTTGCGTTTTTATCCGTTCTAGGAGTGATACCCAGACTTACACAGCTCACGAAGACAATGAAATTGATTTCCTGGTATGAATGGTCTGTTGTCCTGGGGGCTCTATTGGGAACTGTCGGTAGCTTAAGGGATCCACTTCTCAGTTTTTCTCCGCTGGTTACCATTCCGCTTGGGTTGGCGGGTGGCATATTTGTGGGTATGCTTGCTGCAGCGTTGACAGAGGTACTGAATGTACTTCCGATCCTCGCTAAAAGAGTCAGGGTGGATGACAAACTTGAGACTTTGCTAATGGCAATAGTGCTGGGAAAAGTATTCGGATCATTATTTCATTGGATTTACTTTGTAGGACGTTAAAAGCCTTTGAGAGTGCTTCAAAAATTCCAGCAACCAACTTGGTTTAGTAAAGAAATGAGCTGCAGAAAGGACGGCAAAGAATGGCCGATAAAAGGAAGGTAATCTTAATTACAGATGGTGATGATTACGCCCGGCGCGCGGTTGAGAGTGTTGCTGCTGATGTTGGCGGGCGGTGTATCTCTCTTTCACATGGCAATCCTTCTGTCCTTTCTGGGCCGCATCTTGTTAAGTTAATCAAGAAAGCTGCCAGGGATCCGGTGTTGGTCATGTTCGATGACAGTGGTTTTCTTGGAGAGGGCGCTGGAGAGAAGGCACTTAAATACGTAGCAGAACATGGAGACATTGAGGTTTTAGGAGCGATTGCGGTGGCTTCAAAAACACATATGGCGGAATGGAGCCGGGTTGATTTTTGTATCGACCGGGATGGTGAGCTCACCCCCTATGGTGTTGATAAACACGGACTGCCTGAACTTGAAATGGGGAGAATCAATGGAGATACGGTGTACTGTTTGGATACGCTTAAGATCCCCTTAATAATCGGGATCGGGGATATCGGGAAGATGGCAAGGCGTGACCACTATAAATTAGGTTCACCAATAACGAAGAAAGCAGTGGAAATCATCCTTGAAAGGAGCGGATTCTATGCCACAGAAGAATGACAAGCTGCCAATCCCGCGATCATTGGACGAAGCTGAAAAGTATATGAAAGAACACGTTGGCCTGGAAGCCAGTTTTGACCTTGGGGTCAGGAAGCTGAAAATCCTGAAGAAAAATGTCCATTTTTATTATGTGAATGGGTTGTGCGATACAAGCTTCATCGTACATATCGTCGAAGAACTAGTGGATATAAATGATAACGAAAAACTTTCAACCCATCTGCAGGAGATTGTTGAGAATAGGATTACCCACCAATCCGTCGAGAAGATCAAAACGATGGATGAACTTGTCGACCAGGTTCTTTCTGGACTTATTGTCATATTGGTTGAAGGTGAATCAATCGGGCTGGTAGTCGATGTAAGAAGTTATCCCGGAAGACAACCCCAGGAGCCTGATACCGAAAAGGTTGTGCGCGGATCTCGTGATGGCTTTGTAGAAAATATCATTGTCAATACTGCGTTAACTAGAAGGCGGATCAGGGATGAAAACCTGCGGTTCGAAATGATGAAGGTAGGTGAAAGGTCAAAATCAGATGTTGCAATTGCATATATAAAAGATATTGCGAATCCTGGCTTGATCGAGGTCATCAAAAAGGAACTCAAATCAATCAAAATAGATGGTATTACGATGGCAGATAAGACAATTGAGGAATTCCTTGTAAAACAGGGGTATAATCCTTACCCGCTCGTAAGGTATACGGAACGGGCAGATGTAGCCGCGACCCATTTGCTTGAAGGACACGTCCTAATTTATGTGGATACATCTCCGAGCGTAATCATTACGCCAACGACCTATTTCCACCACCTTCAGCATGCAGAAGAGTACAGGCAATCACCTGGTGTCGGTACAATGGTTCGGTGGGTGCGATTCCTTGGGGTCCTTGCATCACTATTACTTTTGCCGTTATGGTACTTATTTGTGCAGAATCCAGACCTGCTGCCTGATAAAATTTCATTCATCGGGCCAAATGAAGATTCCAATATTCCAATTTTCCTGCAAATCATCCTTGCAGACGGGGGCATTGAGTTCCTGAGAATGGCTGCCATCCATACGCCTACGCCGCTTTCAACAGCAATGGGTTTAATCGCTGCGGTCCTGATCGGGCAAATCGCAATCGATGTGGGAATGTTCGTGCCAGAAGTCATTCTTTATGTGGCTGTGGCAGCAATAGGAACTTATGCGACACCGAGTTATGAACTTAGTATAGCGAACAAAATAGGCAGGATATTCCTGCTAATCTCGACAGCCATATTCCATGTACCTGGGTTTGTAGCAGGTACCACCGTTTGGCTGCTGTTATTGGCAAATATTAAATCCCTGAACACTCCTTACCTTTGGCCATTCATTCCTTTTCAGCCTGTCGCTTTTATGCAGATATTGATCAGGAGGGCTGTACCAGGATCGAAAATCCGGCCAAGCATCGTTCATGCAAGGAACCGCTACAAGCAGCCATCAAAGTCCTGACCATGTTACAATTGCGCGTTCCCTCAAATTATGATAAAGTGTTTTTAATTTACTAAAGACTTAAAGCGAAAAATAAATAGACAGTTCATCAAGTGAACTGTCTATTTATTTATTATTACCTGCTAAGCGTCCTGTTTAGCAGGTAAAAGTTTATGATGAAATAACAGAACAATAAGAAAACAAGTTTAAATCAAATGATAGGCAAGGGATGAGGGGACAACATGGAATTTCATGGAACTGCAAAGGTTAACCGACTAGGGCATTTGGAAATTGGCGGTGTCGATACAATCGAATTAGCTGAAAAATATGGAACCCCGCTGTATGTTTATGACGTTGCCTTGATCAGGGAACGAGCAAGAGCGTTTAAAAGAACTTTCGAGAATGCCGGGATTACCGCTCAAGTAGCGTATGCGAGTAAGGCTTTTTCGACCGTGGCGATGGTGCAATTGGCTGCGGAGGAAAATCTTTCGCTTGATGTCGTTTCTGGCGGAGAGCTTTATACGGCGCTAGCTGCTGGCTTCCCTACAGAAAGAATCCATTTTCATGGCAACAATAAAAGCCGGGAAGAACTAGTAATGGCTATTGAGAACAATGTCGGTTGTATCGTAGTCGATAACTTTTATGAACTCGACATGCTGAAGGATATCTGCAAAGAGAAGAATACGGTAATCAAGGTTTTATTACGAGTTACACCAGGTATTGAAGCACATACACATGATTATATTTTAACAGGCCAGGAAGATTCGAAGTTTGGATTTGATTTACAGAATGGACAGGCTGATGAGGCTATGAAAATTTGCCTTGATGACAAGAATATCGATGTTCTCGGACTGCATTGCCATATAGGTTCACAGATTTTCGAAACAACAGGATTCATCCTCGCTGCACAGAAAATTTTTGAAAAACTGCATCAGTGGAAAAAGGATCTGTCTTTCGACTCCGCAGTCCTCAATCTTGGCGGCGGTTTTGGGATTCGCTATACAGACGAAGATGACCCTATTCCAGCAGCACAGTATGTAGAAGAGATTATTGCTGAGGTGAAAAAGCAAGCTTCTCACTATTCGATGAAAATGCCGGAAATCTGGATCGAGCCAGGACGTTCCCTTGTTGGGGATGCCGGAACCACCCTTTACCGCATCGGTTCGAGAAAGGATGTTCCGAATGTCCGCCAGTACGTAGCTGTCGATGGCGGAATGAGCGATAATATTCGCCCGGCATTGTACCAGGCTAAATACGAAGCAATCCTTGCAAACAGGGTAATGGACAAACCTGAAGAGACCGTATCGATTGCCGGGAAGTGTTGTGAATCGGGAGATATGCTAATTTGGGACCTTCCGCTTCCAAAGTCTGGTGACCAGGATCTTCTCGCTGTTTTTTGTACGGGTGCCTACGGGTATTCAATGGCCAATAACTATAATCGCCTTCCAAGGCCTGCGGTCGTTTTCCTGGAGGATTCCAAGGACACACTGGTGGTCCGTCGTGAAACATTTGAAGACATGGTGAAATTGGATCTTCCTTTTAAAGAAAAGGTGAAAAATTAAAGCTGCTGCTCTCCCGCAGCTTTTTTTATAGTGTCCGAGGGTGAATTTTTCACTTCGAGAAATGTCCAGCTCCAGCGCACAGCCAGTTTCCATCCTAGAGATTGCTTCCTCGAGTATCTTGCGAAAAGCGTTAGCTTTGAGCAGCTCGAGTCGCTTGTCCAGCTGCGGCTCCTAACTCCTCGAGACGCTTCGTTCCTGCCAATGAAGTCAAAGAACGACTTCACTGTCAGGCCCTCCAGCGCTTGTCGGAGTTGAACAGTCGCCTCCGCTTTTCTATTTCGGACCGACCAGTGAAGTCAAAGAACGACTTCACTGGTCGGTCCTCCAGCGCTTGTCGGGGCTGACCAAGGCGCTTGCGCTTTTCTTTGTAAAATTGGCTAAATACCCGGTCTTATTGTAGAATTACAGATTGGGAGGGATTCCGGTTTGAAAAAGAACAACTGGCTGTTATTTGTGTTATTATTGTTGATGTCTGTTGGATGGGGAGCCTACTACTGGTTTTTTATCGTACCAGGACAATAGCTCGCAGAAAAAGATTTGAAGTATCCGTACAGATTATGTATGATATTATCAATTCAATTAAAATGAAGAACCATAAATGACGGAAAAACATATATTATCAAAATGATGTTTTAACATTTTATTTTTTGTAGCTCTCTATTTACGGGAAGCTAAGGTTTAAGTTGGATGAAAAATGGAAAAAATGGTTTTGTTATCATTCCATTATTACTGTCAAACCACAATGAGGGATATCTATGTTAATTCGATATAAAAAGGCATTTGAAAAGATTGCGATGGGATTGCTATCTTTTATGCCAAATGAGAAGGATCTGAAAAAACTTCAGCAGACGATGAGGAATTATGAAACAGATGATTCCTGGCAGCTGTTTTTATGGAAGGAAGGTGAAGATATCATCGGGCTACTGGGTGTTAACTTCACTGAGGATAAAATGATGCAGCTTCTTCACATCTCAGTGAATCCATCACACCGCCATCAGGGTATTGGAAGGCGGATGGTCAATTCCCTGCAGGAGATGTTTCCAGAATGGACAGCAGTTGCAAATGCTGAGACGGCTTCCTTTTTTGAAAAGTGCAGCGAGGAAGACAATAGCGTAGAAGGCAGTGGATGTTAAATCCAACTGCCTTTTTATTTTTCCCTGCTTTTCCTTTCCTCAAGGGCCATCCGCCGGTCTGAAATGACATCGCTTCGATCCCTTGTTGAGTGCCGATGGACCAAGTCAGGGTTTTGCAGATTACTGCTTGTTCCCCATGTGAACCCATTATGTTTGCACTCATCATAGCAAAGTCTTTTGAGCTCGGTATCGCTTAGAGGCAAATTATAGCTAGTGTATGGATCCTTGTTAAGTAAGTTGTTTTTTCTTTTAGCCAGTGTTTCTGTTAAAAGATCAGGATCGATTCCTAACCGGGCAGTTGCTTCTTTTGTATCTGTAAAGATTTCCGCTGCTTTAGTTAAGGTCCTTATTGCTCCAGGAAAATTATTGCGGCGATGGTGGTAATTTGACACCGCCAAAAGGATTAATGCTACCCAGATCGATTTTTTATTGCCAGTATCTGTTGCTTTCCAATACTCTTCCAAAATTTCATGGCATTCAAAGTAATCCCTGTCTCCGTGGAAATGAACGAGATATTGTATATAGGATGTCGGATATTTTGTCATGGAATAACCCCCAATCAAGTACCACTAGCTTAGCATATATTCAATAAAATGATGAAACAAGAAGAGAATGCGAAACAGCAAACCTAAAAACGCCCGGCTTGTGCCGGGCATTCAGTCATGCTTGATAAATTGCCATACCTTATAACCAGGCTGCACCAACGATGATGAGCAAAATGAAAAGCACGACGATTAAAGCGAATCCCGCTCCGTGTCCATAACCTTTTCCATCTGACATTTAACATTACCTCCTATTAGTGAAATAGCCTAATATACAATTTCAGCATATGCAGGAACGAAGAGAAGGGTTTGGGCGCAAGCTTGTATTTTTAAGGAAGAACTAGATATTTGTACTTATAAATTAGTAATGGATAACATGAAGTTTATCTACTATACTTATATAATGATGCAGTTCATTATAGGAATTTTGGTGGGAAATAATGCAATATAACGTGAAGATCGAGGCCTTTGAGGGCCCATTGGATTTACTTCTGCACTTGATCAATACTTTGGAAATTGATATTTATGATATACCGGTTGCAGAAATAACTGAACAATATTTAATGTATATCCATGCGATGAAGGAATTACAGCTCGATGTCGCAAGTGAATATCTCGTAATGGCAGCGACGCTGTTAGCAATCAAAAGCAAGATGCTCCTTCCTAAGCATGAAGAAGAACTGGAAGATGACTTTGAGTTTGATCATGAAGAAGATCCGCGAAATGAACTCGTGGAAAGGTTGATTGAATATAAGAAATTCAAAGAGGCAGCCAGTGACCTGAAATCCCTTGAGGAGGAACGGGGATTGATGTATACCAAACCCCCAAGTGACCTCACGGAGTATGCCGATGAAATTAAAGGTGACAATACTAATCTTGATATATCTTTGTATGACATGCTTGGTGCATTTCAAAAGCTTTTAAGAAGAAAAAAGTTGCAAAGACCAATATCGACCAAAATCGCCCGTCAAGAAATTTCCATAGAAAAAAGGATGGACGAAGTCTTAAGCTTCCTGAAAAAAAGCGGCACAAGGAAAAAATTCTATGACTTGTTTCCAGAATCTGACCGTGAGCATATTGTCGTTACTTTCTTGGCAATTCTTGAGCTTATCAAACGGAAAGAAATCGACGTCGAACAGGAACAAAACTTTGCTGAAATATATATGACAGCCAGAAAGGAGTAAGAGCGTGGGAATAGTGAAGTGGAAAGGGATATTGGAGAGCCTTCTTTTCGCAGCTGGTGATGAAGGGTTGAGCTTGAAGCAGATTACCTCTGTGCTTGAAGTTGATGAAATTCAGGCAAATGAAATTGTTACTGAACTTCAGCAGGATTATGAAAGTGACGAAAACCGCGGTATAAAAATCGTCCAACTGGCAGGAGTATACCAGCTGGCTACAAAAAAAGAGCATGCTGATTACTTAAAGAAGCTTGTTGAATCACCAGGAACGGCGCATCTGTCACAAGCAGCACTTGAGACTTTGGCGATTGTAGCTTATAAGCAGCCAATTACAAGAGCAGAGGTCGAAGAAATCCGTGGAGTGAAAACGGAAAGGCCTCTCCATACGCTGTCTTCCAGGGCTTTGATTAAAGAAGTTGGAAGAGCAGAAGGAACGGGCCGGGCCATTTTATATGGAACGACAAAAGAATTTCTTGATTATTTTGGCTTGAAAAATATTAAAGAACTGCCTCCTTTACCGGATCATATTGAGGATGACGAATTGCATGATGATGCGGATCTTTTCTTTGAGAAATTCCAGGAAACAATGGAAACAGATCAATAGCTTTTGTGCACAAAGTTTGGAATTTATGATAAAATCAAAATAATTATTTGGGAAATGCTTTTATTTGGATGCCGAACTGCTGGCATATTCTGGAAAAGCATTTCTTTCTACATAATGATTTAAGAAGGCTCTTTTCTCAAACTTTGTTGCTATTGACTATAAAATAGGATGGAACGACCTCTGTTTTTTCACAAAATTAAAGCTCATTATGAGAAAAGAGCTTGCACACTTAATACCGACCTAAAAATAGCGTTTTATCACGTTAAAATCGGCTTTAGGATTTTAACTACAATCTTTACGAAAACAAGTCTTTAAGAATGAATGTCCAACGGGAGGAATACCATGCTTATAAAGCAATGTATTGGTTATGAACTTGAAAAAGAAAAATCAAACACCTCGGAGGATTTTTTCAACCGAAGCGAAGTGACTTTTGTGGAAGATGGCAAGGAGAAGACCCTGCATGTCCTTTATGTAAGGTATTTTGATGAGTTGGCTGGAAGTATCACTCCATTTGAACAGGATCCAATCTTCAAGGCTGGAACGAAGGATGTATATATGAGGGATTTGGTAGCACTTGCTGCATTATTGAAAAATCCGGGATATCGCCATCGTAAAAGGGTATATATAAATGAACAAAGAGAGTTCGCGGATATTTTCAAGGGACTGGATTATAGCAAGATTCCTGGAGTATTTGAAGGTATCGAGCAAAAAGGCAGCTTTGAAGTGCGCTCTCCCCTGGATTATATTGTCCAGCCGGTATAGAGCAAGGCTCTTTTCGTGAACTTTGTTGCCTTTTTCTCAGCTTCATTGGATTCTTGGTGGTGGGAAATTCCCCACAAGAGACCCAATTTCAGGATAGGATCGTAAGCTAGAATTCATGGGAAAGCAACAACAATCGAAAAAGTTATGGTAAAAATCCATTGGGGGTGTCAATTTTGGGGAATACAATAGTTAAAACACAAATCGAGGAAGTAAGGGAATTTCTTGCAGACACAGTAGTGAAGCTGGAGAACTACCTGAATGAAACAACTCTTGAAGTGCTAAAACAAGGGCAGCAGGCAGACGAAGAATACTATAAAACGATTCTTTCAAGCCTCCGCAAGCTGGCTGTTTACTGTGAGGAAGGATTTGATGCCTGCAAGGTGATCCTTCAGGCAGAGGTATTTTCCAAACCAGCAGCTGAAAAAACATTATACCGAATCTACTATCAATGCATTGAAGAATTCTTCTCTCCTAAAAGTGATGCATGGTATGAAGACAGCAGGGCTGCTTATACAGGAAAAAATGCCATCAAATTCAGACAACCAGTGTCAACTGGAATAAACGAACTGATGGTCAGCCTCGAAAGCGGGTTTCAAAGAATCCGGGAAGAGCTGGAATATTACGAGACAGATTACCGTACAAAAATGCTCCAATCAAGATAACGTAAACCAGGGAACAGCTATTTACAGCTGTTCCTTTTTTCATGGTCGTAACTTAGGAACTCTGTAAGTCCACCCTTGGCAGCATTCACGTTTTTGTGTCATAACACTCCTTGTCCTGCATAAACTTGTACAAACTGCCAAAGGAGACGAGGGTCTGTCAATGAAAAGGAATTGGATGAAATTATTTTTAATCGCCACTCTGTTGATATACTGCATTCCTCAAACAGCGCAGGCTTCTGTTTCGGTAAGTGCCAGAAGCGCTGTTTTGATAGAACAGGAATCTGGCAGGGTGTTATTTGAAAAAGATGCTCACAGAGTAAGCAGGATTGCCAGTATTACTAAAATCATGACGGCCGTCCTTGCGATAGAATCTGGCAAATTGGATGAAAAGGTGAAAGTGAGCGACAATGCTGTCCGAGCTGAAGGATCTTCAATTTACTTGAAGCCCGGAGAAAAGATCAGGCTCGAAGATCTGGTGTATGGATTAATGCTGAGGTCGGGTAATGATGCTGCTGTCGCGATCGCGGAACATGTAGGCGGCAGTCTGGATGGATTTGCTTACTTAATGAACGAAAAAGCGCAGCAAATCGGCATGGAAAATACTCATTTTGCAAATCCGCACGGGTTAGATGACCACGAAGACCATGTGTCCACAGCGTATGACATGGCAATTCTGACACGCTATGCAATGGAAAATGAGATTTACAAGGAAATTTCCGGTACAAAAATACACAGGGCTCCTAATCCAACAGAAACATGGGACAGGGTATGGAAAAATAAAAACAGGCTCCTGACAGAGAAATATAAGTATAGCACTGGTGGAAAAACCGGTTATACAAAGCGGGCGAAGAGAACTTTAGTCTCCACAGCTAAAAAGGACGATTTTGAGTTGGTCGCAGTTACACTTAATGCACCTGATGATTGGAATGACCATATCCAGATGTTTGAAAAAGCATTTTCAATTTATGATGTCACAGAGATTCTTTCCGAAGGTAAAGTGAAAGGGATAAAGGATTCGCATTATAAGAATAAAGTTTACCTGGACCATTCATTTGTTTACCCGCTAACTTCAGATGAAGAAGACATGGTCAAAGTAGAATATAGATTGAAAAAGGCTGCACCAAACGAAGAGGATATGCGAAATTCGATTGCAGGTCGGGCAAATGTCTACTTGGATGATAAGCAGATTGCAAGTTTGCCTGTTTATTACAAAGTGGAGGCAAAAGAGAAAAAGTCCTTCTTCAATCTTTTTAAGAATATCTTCACCTCAATAGCAGGGATCAAGGATCATGGTTAATTATATCTGGGTGGTTATGATTTTAATTGGCTTTGGCTTTGCAATGGTGAATGGCACAATGGCTGAGGTGAACGAAGCAGTTTTTAGCGGTGCAAAGGAAGCTATCACCCTGAGTATCGGTCTAATTAGCATCCTTGTATTTTGGCTTGGCATGATGAGGATCGCGGAGGATTCTGGCCTATTATCAAAGCTTTCAACATTGTTTAAACCGTTAATTTCAAAGTTGTTCCCTGAAGTACCTTCCAATCATCCGGCGATGGGCTATATACTGTCAAACATGATTGCGAACATGTTCGGCCTTGGGAACGCCGCTACACCTCTTGGGATCAAAGCAATGGAAGAACTGAAAGAGCTGAATGGTGGGAAGAACGAAGCGAGCCGATCGATGATCACTTTCCTTGCGATCAATACAGCGAGTATCACCCTCATTCCAACGACGGTTATCGCGATAAGGATGAATTATGACTCAGCCAATCCAACAGATATCGTTGGACCAACTCTTGTTGCGACTGCTGTCTCTGCAGTTGCAGCAATATTAATTGACCGTTTCTTTTATTACAGAAGAAGCAAAAAGGGGTAAATCCAAATGGAAATTGTATCTGCCATATCACTATGGTTCATCCCTGTCATGATTGCCTTTATCCTGATTTATGGAACCTATAAAAAAGTCCCCACTTATGAAAGTTTTGTAGAAGGCGGTAAGGAAGGTATCAAAATGGCCGTTTCCATCATGCCATTCCTGGTAGGGATGATGGTGGCCATTGCGGTATTCAGGGCCTCGGGCGCACTTGATGTCATGGTGAACTGGATCCGTCCTGGACTTGAGATGGTGGGGATACCGGCAGAAATAGTTCCGCTTGCCTTAATAAGGCCAATCTCCGGTACAGCTGCACTTGGAATTACCAGCGACCTGATTGGTGTCCATGGTCCGGACTCTTTTATCGGTACTCTTGCAGCCACCCTTCAGGGAAGTACGGACACTACGTTCTATGTCCTCACCGTTTATTTCGGAGCTGTCGGCATTAAAAAAATGGGAGACGCACTCAAAGTTGGACTACTTGCAGACGCAGTCGCAATTATAACAGCTATAATCGTCGTTACTTTCATGTTCTGACAAACCAGGAATCGACTCACTCATACTGATCAATAGTTTGATCCTCCATCCAAATAAAATAAAGAATGTGGGCAAGCTGGTCTTCATCGAATTTGCCTGTAGTCTGAGAAGATACCTCATCCAGGTATCTTCTTTTTGTAGATCAAAGTGTTCAGTTAAAACGAAGTGAAATCCGAAGCGGCAGGCATGAAAACATATTAATAAAAAAACACAAGCGTTTTTAAGAATGCTGATTTTAAACTTTTGTCTCTGTTAAAGCTCAATATTGTTATTAAACCCTGTTGATTGTAGTGGAAGGCGCGAAGACTCCTCCGAAAATGCTAACGCATTTCCATCGTGCGTGGGCAGGTTCGAGGAAGCTCAATCAATGTCCTGCGGGATCAGCTAGACAGGTGAGACCCCACAGGAGCTTGCTCCGAGGAGGCTCACCGCCAGCCCCGAGGAAGAATTGCTTATGAAAAAGACGGTAGTTGATCTTTTTCATATTCTTCCAGCGGAAAGCGAAGCGCCTGGAACGAAAATCAACAGCTTCGTTTCTCATCCAAACTGAAAAAACTGTAGACAAACTCGATTTCATCGGGAGGTATTTTTTTGTTTTTTTAAAATAAAAATCAACATGTTAAGATAACAGAGTCCTAACTTTTGGAAAACACATCTTAAAAACCGATTAACTCAGTATTCGAAAACGAATCAATTATTAGTATAAAATAATATTGCAGAATGTTTACAAAACGAACTTTTGTAGAGGCTGTTCTCGCCTCGTTTTTTGCTTTTCGTCTATAATCTACCATCCGCATTTTGAACAGTTTCGGGGCTCTTTTCTTGCAGCTCCTTAACGGGCAATGCATGAGAAATCGTAAAAATCCAGAAGCCGATTTTTACTTTTGACTGTGAAAGCAAAATAGTTGACGAAAAGAGCCTTTGTTAAAGAACAATTAACTTTCCCTATTTATTTTTCACTTTTTACACCATTGCTTACTTTGAAAACAGCGAGAGTTATGTCATAATTCATAAGGATGGATTAGATATTAATATTAACCATAGTTAATTGATATTAATTAGGAGTGACCTTATGGAAAGACTGCAAAAAGTTATTGCTCATGCAGGAATAGCATCGAGAAGAAAAGCCGAGGAAATGATCCTCGAAGGAAGAGTCAAGGTAAACGGAAGTGTTGTCAAAGAACTTGGCCGAAAGGTAACCCCATCTGACAGAGTTGAAGTGGATGGAGTCCAGATTGAAGGGGAAGAACCTGTCTATTTCTTGTTCTATAAACCCCGCGGTGTTATTTCAAGTGTACATGATGATAAAGGCCGGAAGGTTGTTACCGACTTTTTCCAAACAATCGAACAAAGGATTTATCCAGTTGGGCGCCTTGATTACGATACATCGGGTCTGCTTTTGCTGACGAACGATGGAGAATTCGCAAACTTGCTCATGCATCCAAGCAATGAAATTGATAAGATGTATGTGGCAAAGGTAAAAGGTATTCCTTCAAAGGAAAAGCTGACTAGCCTGGCTCGAGGCGTCATGCTCGAAGATGGAAAAACAGCGCCGGCAAGGACCAAATTGCTGAGTGTTGATAAAAAGAAGGATACAGCAATTGTCGAAATCACGATCCATGAGGGACGGAATAGACAGGTCAGGAGAATGTTCGATGCGATCGGACACCCTGTTTTGAAACTGAAAAGAGAAAAATACGGATTCCTGACGCTGAATGGCTTAAGGACTGGGGAAATCAGGGAGCTTACACATCATGAAGTAAAGCAGCTTCGTGTCCTGGCAATGAAAAAGTCTTAGGCTTACTAACATGGGCGTAGTTGAAATGTTATAATGGGGGAGAAATACGGTGGGAGGTTTAGGAATGAAAAAGAAACGTCTAATCACTAGAACTATTATTCTCGCGGTTATGGCCCTGGCTGTTGGCTATACTTTGTACGCCAACATGAATAAGGATAAAAACCAGAAGATTGTGATTGGAAAACCTGCTCCTGATTTTGTCCTTGTTGATATGGAAGGCAATAAACACAGGCTTTCTGAGTATAAAGGGCAAGGAGTTTTCCTTAATTTTTGGGCAACATGGTGCAAGCCATGTGAGCGAGAAATGCCTTATATCGAAAATCAGTATCAGCAGTTCAAGGACCAGGGAGTCAAGGTCCTGGCAATTGACTCCGGTGAATCAGAACTTGCTGTTAATAGGTTTATTGAGCGAAAAGGGATGACTTTTCCGGTCATGATTGACGATGGACCAGTCCAGGCCGCTTACGGTATTAACCCACTGCCAATCACTTTTTTGATTGACAAAGAAGGTAATGTCGTAAAGAGTCATACCGGGGAATTAGATGAAAAAACAGTCCGTGATTTCATGGAACAGATAAAACCTTAAAAAAAGTAAGGGGAACAGGGAGTTTTTACTATGAACGAAGTAAAATGTGAGTGCGGCCATATAAATCCGCAGGGAACGATCCTATGTGAATCTTGCGGAAGAGTGCTGGAAGACAAAGAGAAAGAGAAGCAGCTAGTTGATATGCGCTATGAAGGAAGCGCGCGCCGTTCACAAACTTATAACAAGACAATTATCGATAAAATCTGGAATTTCTTTTCGTCGGTAAAAGTTGGGGTGTGGCTGATCGTCATCCTCTTGATTGCATCCTCTTTAGGAACGATTTTCCCACAGGAAATGTACATTCCGCCAGTCATGCCCGCATGGGAATATTATGAAGAGCAATACGGCTGGTTAGGAAAACTTTATTATGATCTCGGGTTCCATAACCTTTACAGTTCCTGGTGGTACTTGCTTTTAATCGCTGCGCTTGGGATATCACTTGTTATCGCAAGTCTCGACAGGGTCGTTCCATTATACAGATCCCTGAAAAACCAGCGAGTATCGAGACATGAAAGCTTTTTGAAGCGCCAGAGAATGTTCAGCACTTCAGATGCTGTACTAACAGATGAAGCAGTAGGAAAAATCAAAGAAAATCTAACGAAAAAACGGTATAAGCTGCGTGAGGAAAATGGTGATATTCTTGCGGAGAAAAATCGTTTTTCACGATGGGGCCCATATGTGAACCATCTGGGATTAATCATTTTTTTGATTGGCGGCATGCTCAGGTTCGTACCTGGAATGTATGTCGATGAAATTCTGTGGCTAAGGGAAGGCGAGACAAAAGCAATTCCTGGCACAGAAGGCCGCTATTATCTTGAAAACAATCAATTTATCTTTGAAGTATATGATAAAGATAAAGATGAGGAAGTCTTCCAGGATGCGATTAACAAAGTAGGAACGGTAGTTAAAAACTATCAGACTGACGCTACTTTATATCAGAGACAGGGAGAAATTGTCCCGGGTGAAAAACCTGAGCTTGAAAAGATTCGCGACCAGGCTATCCAGGTAAATAAGCCTCTGAAAATCGATGGTTTTGCCTTGTATCAGGTCGATTATAAGCTTGATGAAATGAGCAAAATGGCTTTTAAACTAGAAAATAAAGAAACAGGGGATCAGTTTGGTGATGTGACTGTAGACTTATATGACCCAAAAATGAAGTACGACCTAGGAAATGGGTACAAAGTCGAAGTGATGAGCTATTTCCCGGATTTTGAGTTCAATGAAGATGGGGAACCAGCAACGAAGTCACGAATACCCAATAATCCTGCATTTATTTTCAAAATGTTCTCTCCTGAGAATACAGAAGGTGAAGTCAGTTTCGTAGCCATCAGGCAGAACCTCGAGCCATTAGGTGAAAATGATTACAAGATGACGTTCGCAGGGATTGAGACGAAAAACGTAACCGCGCTGACTGTCAGAAAAGATCATACCCTATGGATCATCGGGCTTGGTGGATTAATATTCATGATCGGTGTAATCCAGGGGGCATATTGGAACCATCGACGTGTATGGTTGAGAAGAGTAAATAACCAGGTATGGACTGCCGCACATACAAACAAAAACTGGCATGGCTTAAAAAGGGAGCTTGATGATGTCTTTTTAAATTCAGGAATAGCTGCTCCAGAAGACCAAGTGGCAGAAGAAAAGAAGGAGTAAGGAGGGAATATAATGGTTGAGTTGAGTTCTAACTTTCTTTTTGCAGCATTTATCCTCTATCTAGTCGGTATTTTGTTTTTCGGGGGAGCTATTAAGGATAAAAGGCATGCTGACAAAAAAAATACCCCTAACAAATGGGCGAAAATTGGGCTTGTTGTAACAATTGCTGGTTTTCTTTCGCAGTTGATATTTTTCATTTTAAGATGGATTGCTTCCGGACACGCTCCGGTCAGCAACCTGTTCGAATTCACGACATTCTTCGGCATGTCGTTGGTAGGAGCATTTATCGTCATTTATTTTATGTATAAAACTCCATTGCTGGGACTGTTCACATTGCCTGTGGCTGCTTTAATCATCGCCTATGGAAGCATGTTCCCAAGAGAAGTAACACCATTGATTCCGGCACTTCAAAGTTACTGGCTTCATATTCACGTCACGACCACAGCGATCGGACAAGCAATCCTGGCAATCAGTTTTGCTGCTGGTCTGATTTATCTCGTTAGAAGTGTTGATCAGACGAAGAAAACCAAAAGTACATTATGGCTTGAAGTTGTCTTGTTTGGCTTGATTAGCACGCTTGGCTTCGTATTTGTTTCAAGTTTCTTCGCAGCAACAGATTATTCAGCGAATTTTAACTATATCAACAAGGATGGCCAGCCTGCTACTGAAGAATATACAATTCCAGCTCTTGTTGGGCCCCATCAGTTTGAGTTGACAGACAATGATCGTTTTGAACCATTGTTCGAGACACCTGCCATTATCAGTGCAAAGAAATTGAATACTGTTATTTGGTCGCTCGCAGCGGGTATAGTATTATATGTATTATTAAGAGCTATCCTGCGCAAGCGCGTTGCTGCTGCATTACAACCGTGGACGAAGAATATCAATATGGATCTCGTTGATGAGATTGGCTATCGTTCCGTTTTAATCGGCTTCCCGGTCTTCACGCTTGGCGGTCTGATTTTTGCAATGATTTGGGCCCAAATTGCCTGGACGCGTTTCTGGGGCTGGGATCCTAAGGAAGTATGGGCATTGATTACCTGGCTTTTCTATGCGGCTTTCCTTCATCTGCGCCTTTCAAAAGGATGGCATGGCGAAAAATCCGCATGGCTCGCGGTCATTGGTTTTATCATTATTATGTTCAACCTGGTAGCAGTTAACCTTGTAATTGCAGGTCTGCATTCTTATGCAGGTTCCTAATTTGTGTCAATTTTATGACTGCCTTCACTGTCTTAAGTGAAGGCCTTTTTTAAAAAATCGTAGCAAGTAGACGCATGTTTATGTAAAATAATCGCAGGGAGGGATATACCTTATGGAAAAAGACGTGAAGATTTTAGTAGTGGACGATGAAGAAAGAATTAGACGATTATTGAAGATGTATCTTGAAAGAGAGAACTATATAATTGATGAAGCAGAAGATGGAAATGAAGCGCTGGCAAAATCGCTTGCCAACGATTATGACGTAATCCTTCTTGATTTGATGATGCCTGGGAAGGACGGAATCGAGGTTTGCCGTGACCTTCGTGAAAAGAAGTCAACACCTGTTATCATGCTAACCGCAAAAGGCGAGGAAGTGAACAGGGTACAAGGCTTCGAGGTAGGTACTGATGATTATATCGTTAAACCGTTCAGCCCTCGTGAAGTTGTCCTGAGAGTCAAAGCAATGCTGCGCCGTTCATCGAGCACAAGCTACTTGCAGACAGAGACGACTGCTAAAGATGTGATTGTTTTCCCTCATTTAACCATTGATAATGATGCCCATAGGGTTTTGGCAGATGGCAAAGAAGTCAGCCTGACGCCTAAGGAATATGAACTGCTTTACTTCCTTGCGAAAGCTCCAGATAAAGTTTTTGACCGTGAGCAATTATTGAAAGAAGTTTGGCACTATGAATTCTTCGGTGATTTACGAACCGTCGATACACATGTTAAAAGATTGCGCGAGAAGCTGAACAAAGTATCTGAACAGGCTGCGAAAATGATCGTGACAGTCTGGGGGGTTGGCTACAAGTTCGAGGTAGTCAATGAATGATGTTTTGGCGCAGTGTAGTAGGTAAACTTTGGATTACCATCCTTTTGCTGGTTTCATTTGTGTTGTTCATCCTGACAGTCATGCTGATGGAATTCTTTGAAAACTATCACATTAATGAAACCAGAAAAGGAATGACCAATACTGCAGAAAAAATAGCCAGGGTACTGGAAGACCATCCTGGCCAGGAGGAACAATTAGGTCTTGAGATTGCATGGGAAATGGTTGATGATGACTCCAGAGTGACTGTCATTAAAGATAAGGATACTTATTTTTATTCACCAGGTGGAGAAGCCGCGACACATGTACCGATTTCTTTTTTCATGAATGATCGGGATCTTTCTGCGGTTTTTAGCAAGGACAAAATAGTTGATATCATCACTCCCCTGCCTGGCATTTCAAACGAGGTTGATGATACTCAATATTTAATGATCGGTGTTCCGCTTAACCAGTTTGAACAAGGGAACGGAGCCGTCTTCATTTTTCAGTCGCTTGAAGTGATGGAAGAGACAACCAGGCTGACGACCAAGTTCATCTTGCTTGCAGCGGGAGTCGCAATAGTCCTTACGACAATCTTTGCCTTCTTCCTGTCCACCAGGATCACTGCTCCATTGCGGAAAATGAGGGAGGCAGCCTTTGAAGTCGCCAGAGGCAAGTTTGACACAAAGGTACCAATCCTCACTCATGATGAAATAGGGGAATTAGCAACTGCCTTCAACCAGATGGGCAGACAGCTGAAATTTAATATGAATGCATTGAGTCAGGAAAAAGAACAACTAACAAGCATCCTTAGCAGCATGGCAGATGGAGTTATCACATTCAATCGTGATGGTACAATCCTGATTACGAATCCGCCTGCTGAAGTATTCCTGAGATACTGGTATTATGAGCAGGGCCTTGCTTCCGGGAATACAGATGCCGTCCCTTCAGAAGTCATGGAGTTATTCCAGCTTGCAGTCAATACGGAGAAAGAGCAGGTTGGTGAGATCACTGCCCAGGGAAGAACCTGGGTAATCATTGTCAGCCCACTGTATAATAAAAGATTCATCCGGGGGGCTGTTGCTGTAGTCCGGGATATGACGGAGGAACGAAAGCTCGACAAAATGAGGGAAGATTTCATCGCCAATGTTTCACACGAATTAAGGACGCCTATTTCGATGATGCAAGGGTATAGTGAAGCAATCGTCGATGACATCGCTCAAACGGATGAAGAAAAGAAGGAAATGGCTAAAGTCATTTACGATGAATCACTGCGAATGGGCCGCCTTGTTAATGAACTTCTTGACTTGGCCCGTATGGAAGCAGGTCATATTCTTCTGAACGTTGAATCCGTCGAAATTAATCCATATGTAAATCGGATTATCCGTAAATTCCATGGTTTGGCGAAGGAAAAGGGGATTGAGTTATCTGTCCAGTTTGATTCAGAAGAACGAGATTTCCGTTTTGATCCAGACCGCATCGAACAGGTCCTAACCAACCTGATCGATAATGCAATAAGGCACGTCCCAGATTCGGCATCCGTCGTCATTAGCGGAAGAACCGATGAAAAAGGATTATATTTTGAGGTGAGCGACCAAGGGCCTGGTATCCCTGAGGAAGACTTGCCATTCTTGTTCGAGAGGTTTTATAAAGGCGATAAATCCAGGACTCGCGGTGTATCTGGTACCGGCCTTGGACTAGCAATTGCCAAGAATATTATCGACGCACATCGAGGGAATATTTCGGTAAAAAGCAAACTCGGACAAGGTACGACATTTTCCTTTTTCATCCCTCGAAATATTGAATAACTTGCCGACTATTCTTGATTCACGAGGAACAATTAATAAGTCCATCTCATTTTTGGGGATGGACTTTTTTGTGTTTTGATAAGTAAAGGATGATAAAGTGATTTTGAAAAGACTTCGCTGCCATTCATGACTACTTTGAATGTGCTCATTACGCCTCTATCGGACAAACGCAAAGAGAATCAGGAGAAAAGTGTCCTTTAGAACGCCTCCCTCAGACTTATTTACTCCATATGCTACCTCATATTGGAAAATATCTTTAATTTTAAGTAACTTCATCAAATATTTTGTCCTCGAAAATTCCTTCCATTTCCATTCTAAAAATAATATAGTTAATATGAAACTTTTATTAATACTTTACGACTAATCTAATGAATACGGAGGCGAATAGAGCTATGAACTCCGTTTTTGATGAATTGTATCAAAAATATCATCATGACGTTTTTCAATTTTTATTTTATATGGTTAAAAGCAGGGAGCTGGCTGAAGACCTTGTACAGGAAGTATACATTCGTGTTTTGAAGGCATACGACCGGTTTGAAGGAAAGAGCAGTGAAAAGACATGGCTGTTTTCGATTGCCAAGAATGTCGCGATTGATCACTTCCGCAAACAGAAGGGCTGGAAGCAGCGATTGCTTGAATCCTTTGATATGTCTGCACGCCAGGTAAGGGACGATCAGCCCCTTCCTGAAGAAATGGCACTCCAAAGTGAAGAGATCCAAATGATGTACAAGTGCCTTGACCAATGCACGGTTGACCAGCGAATGGTCATCATCATGCGCTATATACATGAATTAACGATCAGCGAAACAGCAGAAGCTTTATCATGGACGGAAAGTAAGGTAAAGACGACTCAGCACCGTGCTCTAAAGACACTGAAAAAGCTGATGGAAGAAATGATTGAAAAGGAAGGGATGACTAGTGAAAAAGTCACAGCTAAGCGATAAGCAGCTAGAAGAAATCCTCGGCCAAATGCCTAAGGTAAAAGATCATCGCGACTCTCGTGACATTTATCAAAATATCGCCCATCGTGTTGAAAAAAGAAAGAAAATGCCGACCTGGGTCATTCCGGGTGCTGCGCTGGCAGCCGTACTCTTCCTCGCCTTCATCCTTTCACCAGGATTGATGGGAACCAACTATTCAGAAGAAAAAAGCATGGACAGCAGCGCTGCGGGAGAAAAATCAGCCATGGATATGAATACAGCCACAAGGGATGATACGGCAAATGAAAGTGCAAGCCAGGAGGAGAGCACTCTCATGATGGATGCAGCAGATGGTGAGGTTGAAGAAAAGAGCAAAGAGTTCGCAACAATGGATAAAGCAAATCCATATGACGGCCTGATTTCTTTATATGCAGAAGAGGTAGACACCGAGACATCCGAAATCCTTACCTATGCAGTTCCTGACGAGCAGGTGATGGCGATCGTTCCAGTTACCGTAACAACATCGAAAGAAGAAGGAAAGTCCTGGATTGACAGCTATACGGAAACGATGCCGAAGCTAATGGAAAAGGAATGGGGATTGACCGATTACTATCCTATGGATGCAACCTGGAACTTCGATGAAGCCACTAAGACTTTGACCATGGATGTAAAACCAAATCACCCTTACCGAGATGGAAGTGCTGCCAACGTTATATTTGTCGATTCGATGACAAATAACTTCTCTGGAGTAGGGATTGACAAAATGGTACTGACTACAGAGGGCGAACCTGGGATTGAATTAAGCCACTTTGGTCCAATGGAGGAGCTCCCAATCAACGCAGAGACAAAAAATAGAAGGGCTTACTTGTTCTTGACAGTTGAAGGTATGCCAAATCCGTACCTTGTACCGACAAAAGAACAGCATAAAACAATAGAAGATGCCTTCGCACAGATGTGGAAAGGTGATGAAATAGGATACCTCTCAGCATCACTTCCAGAAGATTTCAGCCTGGCACAAACCAAGAAAACTGAAGATGATATATTAGAGATTACATTAGACAAGAATACAACCCTGGACGAAAGTTTCCTGCCAAATCTTGAGGCAATCTTAATGACAGCGCGTGAATTTGATTACTCTGGTGTCAAGTTCACAAATGCAAACATCGATCAGCTTGGACCTTTCAATCTGAACGAAGTCCTCCCGCTGCCACTCGCTCCAAACAAGAAAAATATTAACTAAAAGAAAGGCCATCTGGTCTTTCTTTTTTTGTGGATTCAAATGGATCCCTCGATACCGGAACATAAACAAATTTTCCTTCTTTTGCATAAAAAAGCAGTTTCCCACCAATTATAACGAATGTGCTTTTTTAGCTGCTGCTTTTCCGGCCATACAGTTCTAATTTCGTACAGGCTGTCATAGGGATGGAAAGGGAGTAAAAAGTTAAGGAGGAAGAAAATGCAGGATTACATAAAGCGTTTACTCATTGCTGGGTTAATGGCACTCTGTATCAGCTTGCTATTTCTTGGCGGAAAGCACTCTGAGGCAGAAATGCTCGATATAAAGGAATTGACTTCAAATTGGGTTTGGCCAGCTGAGGGGGTCGTTACGGATTTATATGGAACGCGCCATGGCCACCACAAGGGGATTGATATTGCAGGTGAATTCAAAACACCTATACATAGTGTTGATAAAGGAGTTGTAACAAAGTCATATTATTCGGGCTCATATGGACATGTTGTTTTCATTAAGCATGATAACAATCTGGAAACTGTATACGCCCATTTGAACAAAAGGAATGTAAAGGAAGGACAGGTCGTTAAGCAAGGTGATATTATCGGCCTGATGGGAAACACAGGGGATTCTTCTGGAGTTCATCTCCATTTTGAAATCCATGAAGAAAAATGGACATATGAAAAAGAAAATGCCTTAGATCCTGTATTGGCTTTGGGAGAAGCAGCTGTGGGACAGCCTGTAGTAGCTATGGAGCAAAAAAGTAATGAAGTGTCGCTGGAAACAATCGCGAAGCTACGTCTGACCGAGGATACCTTTATTAATAATCAAGGTGAGAATGTAAGTGCTGAAAGTGTGAAAATAGAATCAGCGGCTGCCGTCCCCCCGTCAAAAGAAAAGCAGGTAAAGCATACCGTCAAAAGGGGAGAGACTCTTTGGTCAATAGCACGACAATATAACACTTCGGCAGAAGCGATTAAGCAAAAAAATAACATAAATAATAGCCATATCTCTCATGGTGATATATTAATAATCGAGAAATCAGATGATAAGAGTTATGTCGTTGCATCAGGGGATACACTGCATTCAATCGCAAGAAAGACAAACACCTCTATTGAAAAATTAAAAGCTTTGAACAATCTGACATCTGACACGATACGACCTCAGCAAATATTAATTACCCGATAATCTATCCTTGTACCGGTTATTATCTGAAAGTATAATAGGTAAAACGGTCACAAAGGGGATGGGTACTATGCTGACGGATTACCACAACCATCTGGAAAGAGGCACATTGACGCTGGATTATTTGAAACAGTTTACTGATACAGCCAATGAAAAGGGAATCCAGCATTTCGGGATTTCTGAGCATGCATATCACTTCTATCAGACTGCAGATATTTTACGCAACAGCTGGGTGGATGAACGAAGATACTATGATATGGCTGATTATGTCCATCTTTTTGAGGAAGCCTGGAAAAACGAAATTGATGTAAAAATGTCGATCGAGATGGACTACACTCCTGGCAAGCATCAGGAGATGGAACAGTTCATAAAAAGCTATGACTTTGATTATGTAATTGGATCGATCCATTGGATTGGTGATTTTGGGATTGACCTTGCCGAGTATCGCAAAGAATGGGACAGAAGAGATGTTTATGAAGTTTATCGAAATTATTTTGACCAGGTAGTAACGCTGGCGCAATCAGATCTGTTTGATATAATCGGGCATATTGATCTTGTAAAGATTTTTAAATATGTCCCTGAGGATGAAAGTTTCCTATTGGAACAGTATGATAGGGCAACAACAGCGTTGGCACAATCCAAGACCTGTGTGGAAATAAGCACTGCAGGCTTGAGGAAGCCTACTCAGACATTATATCCTGATAAAAGGCTATTGCAGATGTGCTTTGATAAGCATATACCGATTGTCTTGTCATCCGATGCACATGTACCTGAGCATGTCGGTGCCGATTTTGATCAGGCTCTGACCCTTGCCCGGCAGGTGGGTTACGAAGAAATTATCACTTTCTCCAAAGGGGAACGAAAATCATATCCTTTGGGTTAAAAAATAACAGGCCTCACTATAAGGAGGCCTGTTTGTTCAGAGTATAATACTGTTGATCGTAACGATGTCCTGCAGCGATTTCAGCTTATCGACCATTTCATCTGGCAGTGGTCTGTCAAAAGAGAGGACCATGATGGCCTCGCCGCCAGCCTCTTTTCTGCCGACCTGCATTGTCGCGATGTTCACTCCGTGGTCACCCAGGACCTTTCCTACATGCCCGATTACACCGGGACGGTCCATATGCTGGATATACAGAAGGTTCCCTGATGGATGGAAATCAATGTTAAAGCCGTCCAGGCTGACAATTCTTGGTCCGTAATGCTCAATGTAGGTTCCTCTTGCTGTAAAAGTTTCTCCGTCCCCGCTGGCTTTTACAGTAATGGTATTTGCGTAACCAAATGAATTCCCAGTCACTTTTTCCCCAACCATAATACCGCGTTCTTTTGCAATGTGGATGGCATTCACTTCGTTTACTTTCACATCAATGCGGTTTTCGAAAAATCCTGCCAGAAGTGCCTTTGTTAAAAAGGACGTTTCGAGTTCCGCCGCAGTACCTGAATAGGTGGCGGTCAATTCACTGATTCCTTTATTGTGACATTCTGAGACAATCTTGCCCATTTCTTTCGCAAGCTGGTGATAAGGCTGGATTTTCTCATAGATTTCTTTAGACATTGCTGGGAGATTGATTGAATTAGCAACGGGTTTATTTTCAAAAAAAGTACTGATTTCTCTGGCGACCTGGGTGGCAACATTCAATTGCGCTTCTTTTGTTGAGGCTCCTAGGTGTGGGGTGGTGATGACAGAATCAAGTTTCAGCAAAGGGTGGTCCCCTGGTGGTTCAACTTCAAATACATCCAGTGCAGCACCGGCGACATGGCCCTTTTCAATGTAATGGGCAAGAGCGATCTCATCGATTATTCCACCTCTCGCACAATTGAGGAGGTAAACTCCTTTTTTAGTTTGACTCAATGTCTTTTCATTAAGAAGTCCTTTCGTTTCTTTCGTCAAAGGTGTGTGGACCGAGATGATATCCGTTTCGGCGAGGACCTCGTCGAAGGTGGATAATTGGACGCCTAAAACCTCTGCTCGCTCCATCGTCAGAAACGGGTCGTACACCTTAACTGACATCCCAAAAGCCCTGGCCCTTTTTGCGAGCTCAGAACCAATCCTTCCCAAACCAACGATTCCTAATGTTTTTCCGTATAGCTCATTACCAATATATTGATTTCTTTTCCATTCTCCATTTTTTACAGAGGCGTGTGCCTGGGGGATGTTTCTCATTAATGCGGACATCATCGCAAAGGTATGTTCTGCGGTTGAAATGGTATTTCCATCTGGGGCATTGACGATGATAATTCCTCTTTTTGTCGCTTCAGCAATATCGATATTATCGACTCCGACTCCTGCCCGGCCGACGATCTTTAACGATGGCATTCTATCGAGCAGTTCTGAGGTGACTTTCGTCGCGCTCCTGACGATAAGGGCATCGATTTTTTGTAGATCTATACTTGCAGAATCAACACTCCCGATATGTACCTGGATACCATCCTGTTCTAATAATGGCTGTAAGCCTTCTTCCTTTATTGAATCTGCCGCTAGAACCTGGAACATCCATTCTCACTCCCTTTATTAAAGTAGTAATTTTCTGATTATTTTACAAGACGAATATTCTTTTGTCAAACTGTATAATTGTTCATAAATAGAATGAAAGCGCAATCAAAATCTATTGATTAATACTAAATATATTCTGTTATTCCGAATTTAGCAGAAGTTTAGTATTAAAATCATAAATGTGTCAGGAACAGAATGGATCTAACTCATCTCTGTCAAAAAATCGTCACAAGCAGACACCTTCACAAATTATCTTTTTTTCAGTATAATGAACTTGTTAAATTAAATATGGTCTATCTTCGGGGCAGGGTGAAATTCCCGATCGGCGGTAATGAGATTAATTCTTTAAGCCCGCGAGCCTGTATGGGCAGGATTTGGTGCGATTCCAAAGCCGACAGTATAGTCTGGATGGGAGAAGATGGAGGTTCTGCAGACGTTCAAAAAATGCAGGTTTTGAACGTTTATTAAGCATGCCCTTCACAAAACTCCCTCAAGCATAGAACTTGAGGGTTTTATTTGTTACGGTATGTGATTGCTGAACCTTTCTTCTTTATGTGAGATGGATCTCTATAAGGAGAGAGGAAATATGAAAAAAATTAGTGTCAAAGCAATGGTTTCAATTGGTATGCTGAGCAGTATCTCTTATGTATTGATGCTGCTGAATTTTCCGCTGCCGCCGTTTCCAAAATTTTTAATGGTCGATTTCAGCGATATTCCTGCATTGATTGCTGCGTTGATTTTTGGTCCGGTAGCTGGTATTTTAGTAGAATTCTTAAAGAATACGCTTGATTATTTCATGACAGGCAGTGATACGGGTGTGCCAGTAGGCCATGCTGCCAACTTTGTTGCAGGAGTATTATTCATTCTGCCAACTTACTATATTTATCAACGGATGAAATCCAATAGAGGAATGACATTTGCATTAGTGGCTGGGACAGCAAGTATGGCTATCCTGATGAGTGTCCTTAACTACTACGTTTTCCTTCCTGCCTACACATTGTTCTTGAACATGCCAGCAATGTCTGGACCGGAAGCGCGGGCCATGGTTGTTGCAGGGATTCTACCATTCAATTTCGTTAAAGGAATACTGATGTCTGTCATATTCATGCTGATGTTCACAAGGATGAAAACATGGATTGAGAGACAGCAAACATTCAAAAGTGCATAAACTCTTATGAGATCTTATACAAAAGCAACGGCCTGCACCGTTGCTTTTTTGAATTTATAGGTGATTAAAAACTATGGGTTCCTCGTGTGAATACTGCTGCTACCTAAGAAAGTGTTGTAGTTCGTGGCACCACACTATGTAATAAAAAAGTCTGTAATAAACAAAAAAAATTCCCGCTTATAAGCGGGAATTATGTATTTCTTTATTCGAACTTAGTAGCATCTCCGTTAAATGGCTCATCTGCAACTTTGATTGAGTCAGTTGGGCAGCCTTCGAATGCGTCCATCATGTCGTCAATTAATACATCAGGAATCTCAACGATACCTTCATTTTCATCAAGTGTTACGAATGCGATGCCTTCATCGTCGTAATCGTAGATATCTGGAGCAGCAGCACCGCAAGCTCCGCATGCAATACAAGTTTCTTTGTCAACAATTGTGTACTTAGCCATGATATAATTCCTCCCAAGTGTTTAACAATAATATGCTGTTTTCACCAAAATAGTGAAAACGTATTCCTCATATCTATTGTAAAACTGTATCGCCAACATTTCAATAAAAAAAGTATTGAGAATGCTTATCACACAAGGTATTGAATGGTTTTTTCGTTGAAAATAAACATTTTACTAGATATTTTCATGTTAAAATAATGTTATATTATTTTTCTGCTATAGTGGGCGCCGAATATTATCGTGCCCTTTGATTAATTTTTCATTCATAGGTGATGTTATGGGGATAACGTATTTAGAGACAGTTGTTTTGTCAATATTGAAAAGAATCAATGGTGAAAGAACCATCTATTCGTTATTTCATCTTTTACAGGGAAAGCGTTCCTCTCAGACGATTCAGGACGCTCATCTATATAAGATCACCCCATATTTTCATACATATCCCTCAGTTACTCGAGAGGGACTAGAAAAAATGATTAACCGGTTGCAGCATAGAGGGCTGGTAGAGGAAATAGCAGATACGAAGGTAAAATTAACAGGAAAGGGCGAAGCCGCCCTGGAACAGAAGTTATCTGAATACAGGCTTCCTGACTATCTAAATGGCTGGAAATATCACCAGGTGACTGATTCTTTTTGGGAGAGGCTAACGCTGCTTATACAGGTGAGTTCAAATCTGATTAACCATGAACGCTCCTTTATACCTGTCAGGAATAAGCGAGAAACCCTTACCTGGGTAAAACAATACATTAAGCAACAAAATGAAGATCGATGGAAGCTGGCAGAAAGGCTGTATGGTGAGCTTACATCTGCACTGGATAATGAAAAGACGAAGCCCGAGCTTGTTGTTATAAGGTTGACAGGGCACAGGAAAATTGGATTGACGACTATGCAGGCTGCCGAATGGATTGGACTGGAACCTGCTCACTATCATTTCGAATTCCTGAATTGCTTGCATGCAATGTTTGATAAGGTCCTGGAGAATTCACATGCCTATCCATTACTTAATGGATTGATCAAGAAGGCAGAGCGTAACGTTCCTTTGACAATTTCGACAGATAAGACATATAAATTAATGCAGAAGGGTTATACCTTGGAAGAGATCGCGGCTGTCCGCAATCTAAAACAAAGCACTATTGAAGATCATGTTGTGGAAATTGCTCTTTCTATCAAGGAATTCAATATTGACCACTATGTTTCTCTGAATAAAAGGGAAAGCATTCTTCAAGCAGCACAGCGGAATTCCGCTAAAAAGTTAAAGCAAATCAAGGAACAAGTGGCTGATGCTTCTTATTTTGAAATCAGGCTTGTTTTGGCTAAATATGGTGATGTGGAATGGAGTTAAAAAGATATTTAAAAAAGTATTTTAAGTTCGAGGAGTTCCGTCCAGGTCAGGAAGAAACGATTGAATCCGTTTTAAAAGGGCAACATACGATCTCTATGTTGCCAACTGGAACGGGAAAGTCCCTGTGCTACCAACTTCCGGGCTATCTAGTGGACGGGCCGGTCTTGATTGTTTCACCGCTGCTGTCACTAATGCAGGATCAGGTAGAGCAAATGATGGCAATGGGTGAAAAGAGAGTAATTGCCTTGAATTCCTTTTTGTCACCACAGCAAAAGGCTAAAGCCCTGGAAGAACTCGAAAGGTTTCGGTTTATTTTCATATCTCCAGAAATGCTCGGGATTGAATCTGTATTGAATCGGATCAAGAAATTGTCTGTATCCCTGTTCGTTGTAGATGAGGCACACTGTATCTCTCAATGGGGATACGATTTTAGGCCGGACTACCTCAAGCTTGGAGAATTCAGGGAGAAGCTTGGACAACCATTGACGCTTGCGCTGACAGCCACAGCGTCAAAGGAAGTTCGAAAGGATATTGCCGAAAAGCTCCATTTAAGAGATAGGATTGAGGTCGTCTATTCTGTAGACCGCCCTGCTATTTCACTAGCTTTGGAATTTGCATCTACCTTTCAGGATAAGCTGGACCGGACAGTTGAGTTGGTGAAGTATTTGAAGGGACCCGGGATCATCTATTTTTCCAGCAAAAAAGTCGCTGAGCAAACTGCAGCGCATATGAGAGAAAAAGGAATCAAGAATGCCATGGCATATCATGGGGGACTGGATTCGGAAAGCCGGGTCCTCATCCAGCAGCAATTCATCAATGGTCAACTTGACGTTGTATGTGCTACCAGCGCTTTTGGTATGGGAATTAATAAAGAAAATGTCCGATATGTGATTCATTTCCACATGCCTATGCAAATTGAGTCCTACCTTCAGGAAATAGGAAGAGCAGCAAGAGATGGCCGCGATTCAATTGCCATCCTGATATATTCGCTAGGGGACGAACAACTGGCCTATCAGCTCGCTGAAGGTGAGCTCCCTGATCAATATCAGATTGAAAGACTGTTTGCATTTTTAATCGATAACCATATTATTTATAAAGATCTTGCCGACCGCGCCGAAGATCTATCAATGATATGCGGCTTCACCGAGATTCAATGGAGGATTGTCGAAGATTACCTGTCTAATATAGAAGCGTTGGATTATAAGATAGATAAACAAAGCCTCCTCCAATTGATTGAAAACCGCTTGAAGGTAAAAAATACGAAAATTAAGAAGATGCTTGGTTGGGTTCATACAAAGGAATGTAAGAGGAAAGTTATTTTGGAAATGTTCGGCGAAGAATTGCAGGAACGGCCACGGAATTGCTGCAGCAGCTGTGGAATAGATATGGACCATTATAAAGAAACCGAACCATTCAGTGAACAATCGCTAACTGTGGTGGACTGGAAGCAGGAATTGGCTTCAATCTTATTGATGAGAGAGCGGATATAATGAAAGATGAATATAGGGAAACAGTGGCAGGACTTACTGAAAAAGAACTGCTTTTCCACTTAGTTGCTACGCAAATTTTACTATTAACGATTTCAACTATATTAGGTATGATATTGTTTGATAGCTTGACTGAATTCAAAGGATTATTTATTTGGGCCGATTGGAACATTTTATCGATCGGGTTAGTTGCTGGTCTGGCAGTCGTGGCTTTGGACTTCACCCTTATGAAATATCTGCCAAAGTCGTACTACGACGATGGCGGCTTGAACGAAAGAATATTTAGAAATAGAAGTGTATTCCAAATCATGCTGATTGCCGCGATGGTAGCAATCAGTGAGGAAATCCTTTTTAGGGGAGTCATTCAGACAAACACTGGGTTAATCATATCTAGCCTGATTTTCGCAGTCGTTCATTACCGCTATCTGTTTAATTGGTTTTTGTTTACTAATATTATTTTATTGAGTTTCTTGATTGGCTATATTTATATGATGACAAATAATCTTGTTGTAACCATCGTGATGCATTTTATCATTGATTTTATTTTAGGTTTGATCATTAAATTCAGGACTCAAGCAACAATTGGGGGTACAGACAGTGAATAAGGAAAAACCTATCAGGGATCAGGCGGAGCGGCTGAGAAAAAGGGTAGAACGCAAATCTGAGCATACTGTTGAAAAAAAGGAATCCCTTCCACCAAGAAGCGAGATGCACAGGCAAAAACAGAAAAAAACTAAAGTCAAAGTAAAATACCCTGTCATCAGGTTGATGGCTCTGTTTTTCATCTTGCTGCCTATCTCTTTTTTCAGTATCATCTCTTACCTGGATGGCGCAAAGATGCCTTTGAATAAGTCGCTGGAACGTGCCGGAGTGGAAATGATCAATGTTGAAAGTCGGGATGATGGAAAAGGGGTGGACCAGGTAGAAGACCAAGAGGCCCCATCCTACGAAGAAATTGCTGATCCAGAGGAAATCGATGTTGTGGCAGCCGGGCCTGCTCCATCAAGCAGCGGGGACAAAAACACTGCCGAAGCTCCTGGTAACAGTGAAGATAAAGAAAGTGGAAAAATCACAGTTCCAGCTTCTGCCGAGACTGAGAATGAGCCAGCAGACACAGAAGTCACCCAACCAACAGGTGAAGCCGAATCCGCAAGCGGTGAAAAGATCGTTTATCATACAGTCAAACCGAATGAAACATTATTCAGAGTAGCGATGACATATTATAAATCCCAGGAAGGCATCCCAATCATCAAAAAAGCAAACAACATTCAGGGAAATGAAATTCAGGCAGGACAAGTATTAAAAATACCCATCAAAAATTAGCCAGAGTGAAAAAGAGGCTTGCTTATTAATATTTGCTGTCTTTTAGATTTTCTTGAGGACCTAAGCGAAAAAACTGGATTCAGTCCATATTTATGGAATTGGTCCGGTTTTTTCTTGTTTTCAGTCTTATTTTTGGATCAATATCATAACTCCATGGACAAGTTCATAAAAATTATAAAAGGCTGTTTTCGAAAAGATTGTTGTTAAAATCCTAAAGCCGATTTTAACGTGATAAAAAGATAGTACGGTATTAAGTGTGCAAGCTCTTTTCTCATAATAAGCTTCAATTTTTTGTGAAGAAACATAGGTCATTCAAGCCTGTTTTGTTGTCAATAGCAACAAAGTTTGAGAAAAGAGCTTTATAAAAAGGGGGAGGGCTTGCCATGGAACTGGAAATCGAGAACCTGGATGATCGAACGGATCCAGCAACTAAAAGGATGCTTCAGAATGTAATTGACCGAAAGAAAAAGTTTGACCGGTATAAATCCCGGCATCTTATGTCGGTATGGGTGACGATTGGGTTGATATCTGTCTATTTCTACTATCTTTATATTACGGTGTTAAAGCCGTATTCTTATTCTTTCGCTGAGATTTTTTCTGTGTATGTCCAGAATTCCGCGAATTTATATTTCCTCATCATGACGGTCGGGACATACGGGTTGATGATCCTGTTTAAGGAGAAGCGTGAAAAGGCAGAGAAAGAATACCAGGCGCTTCGTTGTGAAATAGTAGACCGAAGTAAGGATTTATGGAAAAAAGAAGAAGAGTGGAAGAACCGCCATATAGTGTTTGATATGATGAAGAAAAAGTTTGATATCAACTTGTTTCACGAAAATAAATAGAAGCATCCAAAACGGATGCTTCAGTTTACTCTAGAATATTCTCTTCTTTCCTTGTTCATCTTTGAGAATCTCCACTGCTTCCCGAAAGCGCTGGGAGTGGATGATCTCCCGTTCTCTAAGATATCGCAATCCATCATTCAGGTCAGTGTCATCGCTCATATTGATGATCCATTGATAAGTGGCTCTTGCTTTTTCCTCCGCAGCGATATCTTCATATAGATCTGCTATCGGGTCACCTTTAGCAGCGATATAGGAAGCGGTCCACGGAACACCTGCGGCATTATGATAGAATAGGGCGCTATCATGGTTCGCATAGTGCGCGTCTAGTCCTGCCTGCTTCATTTGCTCAGGTGTCGCGTCCTTAGTTAATTTGTAAATCATCGTGGCAATCATTTCCAAATGGGCGAATTCCTCTGTTCCGATATCAGTAAGCAGTCCAATTACCTTATCAGGAATCGTATAGCGCTGGTTTAAATAACGCAGTGCGGCTGCTAGTTCTCCGTCTGCCCCCCCATACTGCTCCACCAGGAATTTAGCGAGCATGGGGTTACAGGTGCTAACCTTTACGGGATATTGCAATTTTTTTTCATAAAGCCACATGTTCCTTACCCCTCCTTATTTCAGATTAGAGCTGCCATGGCCAAGGGCCATCGTTCCAATTCCACGGATATCCCGAATAGCTGTTACCATACTGCTGAAGAGGTCCATACATGCTTTCAACGACCTTTTTTAGCCGGCGCCTTTCTTTAGCGAACTGATTGAATTGGTTAATAGCTTCATAATCATCAGGATGGGTGTCTAAGTATAGCGTAAGTTCCACGAGCACAAAATCTACAGCCTGGAGTTCTTCCATGGCAGCATAAAATTCCTTTGGCAATTGCTTCATGAGTGATCATCCTCCCTTGGAGCTTCATAAGGCGAATACCAAGGATCATAAAAAACCTTCCACAGTGTCCCTGTCCTTAATGCTTGCATTGGAGTGAACTGTTCTAGATTGGGCGGCTGGAAGCCCAGGAATAAATTTGGCGGTGTAGAGTACGTTTTTGCCTTAATAGGCGGACAAGGGTCGAAGGGACTGGCGTACGGATACCATACTCTTCTATGTGTAGACAAACTAAGCCCTCCTCTAAATGAACTTCATTTCATTTTATGAGCAAAATTTCATTTCATGTTAAATTTATCTGGCAGGCAGGGATTTTTATAAATCTGTAGAATTATATATATATGGCAGTACTTTAAATTTGAGGTGAGTTGAATGTTTGTTAAAAGTATTATGATACCGAAGTACAAATGCATTACTGTGCAACAGGATGAGACATTGCAAAGTGTGTTAGAAAAGTTGGATGGTAATGAGATTGATGGAGTTCCAGTATTGGATGGTGACAAATATGTAGGCGTCGTCACGAGACATGGAATTTATCAGGAATTCTTCAATACCGGTGGACAGAAGGATGAATTTCTGCAAAGCAAATATGCGAAGGACATTTTGACTCTACAGGATCAAATCCTGCATGGCATTGAGGTTTTCGAAACAACATTAGTAAAATTGAAAGATATTCCGTTAATGGCGGTAATAGATGAGAATGGAAAATTCCAGGGAGCTGTAACCCGTTCAGACGCTCTGGACCAGTTCCAGAGTGCTTTTGGTGTCCATAGAGAGGGTGTCAGGATTGCGTTTACTTCTGTAGAAACGGAAGGCCGTATCGCAAGGCTGGCTGATATTGCTCACCAGTTCCATGAACATATTATCTCGTTGGTCACTTTTGATGAGACAGATAAGCTCGTCCGCAGGATTGTCATGAAAGTCGAAAAGAAAGACAACATTGACAGGTTTGTTAAGAAGCTGGAAGAGTCAGGATTCCGCATTCTTGATATTCATGAAGTTTGATTTTTCTATACGGAAATAAAGACAAGGGCCTTTCATACATTGTGTATGGGAGGTTTTTGTATGCTTTGGAAAGTTTTTAGGCTGGTCATTGGACTGCTTTGCGGTTACCTGTTTGTCTTTTCGCTGTCAGCTATATTTCCGTTTCAATCTGAGGAGTTCCTGGGCGAGTTTATTTTAAATCCATTTGAGTTCCTTGCCGGGGCAGTGGCTCTTGTATTTGGAATGTATGCAATCGGAGGATTAATCAGGGATGGGGGAGTTGCTGTCATAAGTGCATATAAGGGAAACAAAAACTTAGTACCTGATATTATCATAGCAATTACCTGTCTAGGCTCATTTTTTCTGCTATCACCCTTAGGAGCTTGGCAGACAGCAGTTTTTTTCGTTTTCTGCTTGCTTTATGGTATGATGTCATTTAGCTCACCAGAGGGCAGAAAAGAAAGCTAGATAAAGTATTGCGGGAGGCAGAAATGGATTTGATTTATTTTATACTTGGAATGCTGCTAATCGGCAGCTTCCTTCTACTATATATGTATCGCCAGGCCTTTACAGACCGAGTGCTGAATCAGGAAATCCGATTGAAGGAATTTCCGGAGAGCTTTGGGTCTGTCAAAATCTTTTTTATATCAGATATCCATAAGCGGATTATTCAAGATTCAATAATCAACGAGGTGAAAGGAAAGGCCGACCTTGTGGTTATTGGAGGCGATCTCGCGGAAAAAGGCGTTCCTTTGGAGAGGGTGTCTGCCAACATAGAAAAATTAAAAACGATTGCCCCAGTATTCTTCGTCTGGGGAAACAATGATTATGAATTCAACTCACATGAACTGGACTCACTTCTGTATCACTTGGGTGTTAAAGTACTAGACAACACAGCAGTGAAATTTGAATCGAGTACTGGGGATGTATTGTATATTTTAGGCATTGATGATTTAAGTCTTGGTAAAAGCAGGCTGGATCTGGCAATGCGTGATGCGGATGAAGAAGGATTCCGGATTCTTGTAAGCCATAACCCCGCCATCGTCAACAGTCTCAAGCCAGAACACAATATTAGCCTCGTTTTAAGCGGGCATACACATGGGGGGCAGATCAGGATATTCGGGTTCGGTCCTTATGAATTAGGCGGTATTAAAATGAAGAATGGTGCAACGTTGCTTACCAGCAATGGATATGGCACTACGGCTGTGCCTCTTAGACTTGGGGCCAGAGCTGAGACCCATCTACTTACATTGGTTGCGGATTCAAGAACAGCAGATTGAAGTTTTACACAGGTGCAGCAGCACGGCTATAATCGGTAGTACAGGTAATAACGGAGGTTTTAGGATGGGGAACGGCGCAGGAAAATATAATATTAAAGCAGTATCCAAAATGCTTGGTATTCAGCCCGGGACACTTAGGGCTTGGGAGAGAAGATATCAGATGATTGCCCCTGTCAGAAATGAATCCGGTCATCGATTATATACCGATGAGCATGTAGAAATTTTGCGGTGGCTGATCTCGAAAATAAATCAAGGCTTTACCATCAGCCAGGCTGTGTCTTTGCTTGAAAACTCAGCTTTATCAATAGAAAAGGCTGAAGTGCCTAGAAGGGACATGGTAGATGAGATTGGAGACAAGCTGTTGAGTGCACTTCTTGAGTTCAATAGTTCCAAGGCTCATGAATTGATTAACCAGGCCTTCAGTATATTTACAATTGACAAAACTGTTATTGATTTATTGGGCCCGATTTTGATTAAGGTGGGCGATTTATGGGAAGAGGGAAGTATAACGACTGCACATGAGCATTTTGCTTCGTCATTTATACGTTCGAGAATTGATGGATTATCAAATTCATTTCCGCACAATTCCTTTCTGCCAAAGTCAATTGCTGTATGCGGGCCTGGAGAAAGACATGAACTGGGTTTATTAATCTATACATTGTACCTAAGGCGAAAAGGATTTGAGGTAGTCTTCCTGGGCACAAGCCTTGCTGAGAATGATCTTGAGGTAGTGGTGGAAAAGGTGAAACCCAAGTTCCTCTTCTTGTCCTGCACTCTTGATGAAAATAGAGAGGCAACTTTGAAGCTTGCCGAGAAGATTAATAAAAGCTTTCCAGATCTTATCATTGGGCTCGGTGGTATAGCGATTGACTCCATGCCGTTAGAGCAGCAGGAAGAATATCAAGAGAACATTGTAGGCATGACAAGAGCGGAATGGGAAAAATGGTTAAAAAAGCGCATTGATCAATTTAAATAACTCACCAACCTGCGATATTTTCATAAACTAAAATAAGAGCTTTGTTGATGGCAGGGGGCATGAATATGCGCTTGGAACGATTAACCAACAATAAAATTAAGATATTCATTACGATAGATGATTTATCCGACCGGGGATTGACCAAAGAGGATATATGGAAGGATTCGTTAAAGTGGCATCAGCTTTTTCACGATATGCTCGAGGAAGCCAGCGAAGAATTCGATTTGGATATCATCGGTTCAGTTGCAGTGGAAATTTTTTCATTGCATGCCCAGGGGATGGTCATGATCGTCACAATGATCGAACAGGATGAAGATGAGGAGCAGTTTGATGATGGGATTATAGAAATGCAGGTCACGGTCGATGGAAGCGAAGACATTTTGTTTGAATTCGAAAGTGTCGAGGACGTGATCCAGCTGGCAAAAAGACTCTTGGACTCCGGAATTGCCGGAGGCAGCCTGCATTTTATGAATGACCATTATTATTTGCTCATGAATGGAATATTGCCTGATGAGACCAATAAGACAGTGTCATTAATGGCAGAATACGGAGTTCCATCAATATTGAGCATCCACAGACTGCTCGAATATGGGAACGAGATTATGGAAGAACGTGCAGTCGAAAGCCTTGTCCATTATTTTATGAAATAATGGATGGGCTTCGGCTTTTTTTTATGGAAGATATTGTGTTGTACGGGGGCTATTGGAATTAGGTCTTTTAGGCAAAAATATGCCTGATTGCTAAGGTAGGATTTTTAGAGAAATTTTATTGAGTTATCTTCGAATCTGACCCTTAGAATACAGTCTTGTCACCTAAGAATGTCTTATTATTCAGTCAATTTATTATCAAGTCAATAATAATAAGGGCTTGAATGGTAGCGTTTTCATTTAATAATCAAAAAATGCGGAAAACTGTTTTTTTCTTCTTGCATAAAATAACCAAAGGTGTATACTAATCCATGAAAGCAGACAACATCCGCAAAAGTGATTTAGGAGGTTTATCAATGGTAGCCGCAAACGGTAATGAAAATCCAAATAAAGAAGACAAACATGACGTCTTACGATCTACACAAACTGTTATTCACAAGGCTTTGGAAAAACTCGGATACCCTGATGAGGTTTTTGAGCTTTTAAAGGAGCCGCTCAGGATGATGACAGTGAAAATTCCTGTCAGAATGGATGACGGATCTGTTAAAGTCTTTACTGGCTACCGGGCGCAGCACAATGATGCAGTGGGTCCAACAAAGGGAGGAATACGTTTCCATCCAAACGTAACGGAGAAAGAGGTAAAAGCCTTATCAATCTGGATGAGCTTGAAATGTGGCATTGTCGATCTGCCGTACGGCGGCGGAAAAGGCGGGATAGTTTGTGATCCTCGCGACATGTCGTTCAGGGAACTGGAAAGATTGAGCCGAGGATATGTCCGTGCGATCAGCCAGATCGTAGGACCAACAAAAGACATCCCGGCACCTGATGTTTTCACGAACTCGCAGATTATGGCTTGGATGATGGATGAATATAGCCGTATAGATGAATTTAACTCTCCAGGATTCATTACAGGCAAGCCGCTGGTACTCGGTGGTTCACATGGTCGTGAATCAGCAACAGCAAAAGGGGTTACGATTTGTATCCGCGAAGCTGCAAAGAAAAAGGGAATCGAACTTGAAGGCGCAAGAGTGGTTGTCCAAGGATTTGGAAATGCCGGAAGCTACTTGGCCAAGTTCATGCATGATGCTGGTGCGAAGATCATCGGTATTTCAGATGCATACGGGGCGCTGCATGACCCAGACGGACTCGACGTCGATTACCTGCTAGATCGTCGTGACAGCTTTGGGACAGTAACTAAACTATTCAATAATACAATTACAAATAAAGAATTGTTGGAACTTGATTGTGATATTCTTGTTCCAGCTGCGATAGAAAATCAGATTACCGAAGAAAATGCCCACAATATCAGGGCTAGTATCGTCGTTGAGGCTGCAAACGGGCCAACAACGCTGGAAGCAACAGAAATCCTTACCGAGCGCGGCATCCTGCTTGTGCCGGACGTCCTTGCCTCCGCTGGTGGAGTAACCGTTTCTTACTTTGAATGGGTACAGAACAACCAGGGGTATTATTGGACGGAAGAAGAAGTCGAAGACAAGCTTGAAAAGGTCATGGTGAAATCCTTTGACAGCATCTATGATACAGCCCAGACACGCAGAGTAGACATGCGACTTGCTGCTTATATGGTCGGTGTCCGCAAAATGGCTGAAGCGAGCCGTTTCAGAGGCTGGATTTAACGTTAGAAAAGGGTTCTTCATTGAATCTTATGATGAAATCTCCTATCATTTAATGATGGGAGATTTTTTTATATCCTTAATCAGGTTTATATAGATCCATAAGGAGTGATTTTGCTACATGAATAAGGAAGATGTCATTATTGTCGGGGGAGGCCCATGTGGTCTTGCTGCCGCAATTGCTTTGAAGAATAAGGGCTTGAATCCGCTTATCATCGAAAAAGGAAATATAGTGAATGCGATTTATAATTATCCAACCCACCAGACTTTTTTTAGCAGCAGTGAAAAGCTTGCCATTGGCGATGTACCCTTCATAACCGAGAACCTTAAACCAAAGCGTAATCAGGCGCTGGTTTATTACCGGGAAGTCGTCAAGCGGGAAAAGCTTAGAATCAACAAATATGAAAGGGTAAAAGAAATAATAAAAAGACAAGAGTCCGTCTTCGAGGTGAAAACCGATAAACAGGTATACACCTCGGAAAATATCGTCATCGCCACCGGTTATTATGATAATCCTAATTTCATGGGTATCCCGGGCGAAGAGCTTGAAAAGGTCTCACACTACTTCAAGGAGGCACATCCTTTCTTTGACATGGATGTTGCAGTCATTGGCGGAAAAAACTCAAGCGTGGATGCTGCGATAGAGCTAGAGAAGGCGGGGGCGCGAGTGACAGTTCTATATCGTGGAGCAGAATATTCGCCAAGCATCAAACCGTGGGTGCTGCCAGAATTCGAGGCACTAGTTAAATCGGGCGTTGTTGATATGGTATTTAGTGCAGATGTCAAAGAAATCACTGAAGACTTCATTGTTTATGAACATGAAGGGAAAATAGTGAAATTGAAAAATGACCATGTATTCGCGATGACTGGATACCGGCCGGACCACGCCTTTCTTGAGAAAATGGGTGTGAAAATTGAGGCAGATACAGGTCGGCCGTATTTTAACCCTGAGACAATGGAAACGAATGTATCAGGAATATTTATTGCAGGAGTCATTGCTGCCGGGAATAATGCAAACGAAATATTCATCGAAAATGGACGCTTCCATGGCGGACAAATTGCAGAAGCAATATCAAGAAGACTTTAGAATGAATAAAAAAGGTGGAATGAACAAAAAAAACGGTGCCTGAATTCAATATGGCACCGTTTTGTTTATATAGATGGCACTACTGGAAGCTAATCGTACCCTTATGCAGCGTTTTGGTTTCACATAAGGATACATTTAGTGTCAAATCGTACCCTTATGCAGCGTTTTGGTTTCACATAAGGGTGCATTTAGTGTCAAATCATACCCTTATGCAGCGTTTAGGCTTCACATAAGGGTACATTTAGTGTCAAATCGTACCCTTATCCAGCGTTTAGACTTCACATAAGGGTACATTTAGTGTCAAATCGTACCCTTATGCAGCGTTTAGACTTCACATAAGGGTACATTTAGGATCTAATCACACCCTTATGCAGCATTACTCCTTTTCATAAGGGAACATTACCTGATCAAAAGAATAAGCGATGCTGCATACATGCACCTCGTTTTTCATATCTTATCTTGGTTGCTTCATTTTAAAACATGAACATCTCAGCAATTTCATCAATTTTGTCCGTTTTAGCAATGGCAACTAGGAGTTTGATCCTTGCTTTCTGTCCATTCAGGCCGTTTGAGAAGATGACGCCCAATTCCTTCAGGTGCTTGCCTCCGCCTTCATAGCCATAAACATCCTGGACAATGCCGGCAAAGCTCCTGGAAACAATGACGACAGGAATATTGTTTTTAATGAAGTCTTTTACACCCTCAAGCGCTGCGGGTGGGAGATTGCCTTGTCCAAGAGCTTCGATCACCACTCCGTCAACTTTTAATTCGAGTAACGCTTTGAGTAGGGATGAGTCCATTCCCGCGTGCGCTTTTATCAGTGACACTTTCTTTTTGATGTCCTGAACAGGATAGTTTTCATGTTTAGTTGGAGTGTGGTGGAAAAGAACACCCCTTTTTGTCACAATGCCAATCGGGCCGTATTGCGGGCTTTGAAAGGTTGAGATATTGCTAGTATGAGTTTTGGTGACGTTCACTGCCGTATGGATCTCGTCATTAAGGACAACAAGGACACCCTTACCCTTTGCATCTGGGCTGGAAGCAACGCTTATGGACGAAATTAAATTATAGAGTCCATCAGATCCGATTTCATTGCTTGACCGCATGGCGCCAGTAACGACGACCGGGAAGCTGGCCAGGCAGGTGAGGTCCAGGAAATATGCTGTCTCTTCAAGTGTATCTGTTCCATGGGTGATTACGGCTCCGTCAATGTTGCCCTTTTTATCATAATCCTCCAGGATGTATTTTAACTCCATCATCTCTTTGGGTGTAATATGTGGAGAGGGCAAATTGAAGGGCTCTTCAACAACAAGGTCAGCCAAACTGGATAAATGATCGGTTCCCTGTGTCAAAGGGTTATTCGTCCCTGGTTTTACTGCTCCACTTGTATCCTCGCTCATGGAAATGGTACCGCCAGTATGAATCAATAAAATATTCTTCTTCAAAACTATTACCTCCGAAAGACCAGTGAGAAAGAATAATAATCCATTTTCTTTCTTCTAATTACATGATACGATTAAAAAAACAAATTGAAAAGAGGACAGCATATGCTGGGAATAGTTACTGCCGGGGTAGCTCCGGGTCTTGCGCTGTTAAGTTATTTTTATTTAAGGGACCAATATGGGTCAGAGCCGCTATCCCTGGTGTTTAAAATGTTTATATTCGGTGCATTGCTTGTATTTCCGCTTATGTTCATTCAATATGTACTCTCTGCCGAGGGATTGTTCCAGGATGACTTCATAAAAGCATTCGGGACGGTTGGCCTTTTAGAAGAATTCTTTAAATGGTTTATCCTTTATTACACGATTTTTCAGCATATTTCCTTTGATGAACCTTATGATGGAGTCATCTACAGTGTGGCTGTGTCCCTGGGCTTCGCATCGGCTGAAAATATTTTTTATCTGCTCGCCAATGGTCTTCAGGACGCACTTGGCAGGGCGCTGTTGCCTGTTTCGAGCCATGCTCTCTTTGGAGTCATAATGGGTTACTATATAGGTAAGGCGAAGTTTTCACCGGTGGTGCAAAAGAAGTGGATCATGCTTTCGTTAACAGTGCCTGTCCTTCTGCACGGGATGTATGATTTCATCCTGATGACCAGGGAAGACTGGCTCGTGTTGATAGTTCCATTTATGATATTCCTTTGGTGGCTTGGTCTGCGAAAAGTTAAAAAAGCGAGAACATTGACTCTGCAGCATATTGAGAAGCAATTTCCAATCTGAAAAACTCTTCATTCTTAAAAAATGGAGGGTTTTTTTGTTTTGTGGAATAAAAGTCAACTCTTAACAAAAAATAAAAGCAATCTTTTAAGTTCACATCTTTGGGGGTTGCATTCAATGAAGAATTATCGGTCTATCTTGAAGGTGATGGCCGCGTTGGCTTTGATCATCTCTTTTGTACAATTTAGCGAGGTGGATCAAAGGGCTGAGGCCTTTACGAGCCAGGTGCTGCAGCAGGGTTCGACAGGAGAGGATGTAATTGAACTCCAGTCACGTCTTAAGCACATTGGTTTTTATAATGGCAAAATCGACGGAGTATTCGGATGGGGAACCTATTGGGCTCTAAGAAATTTCCAATACGAGTTCGGTCTGGAAATCGATGGAGTTGCAGGATGGAAAACAAAACTTAAGCTTGCGAAGGCGACGCCAAATGCGAAAATTGCCTGGGGCGGCGAAAAAACAGGCGGGGGCACAGCAGGTGGTGGCACTCAAACCCAGTCCGCACCAAAACCAGCAGCTGCAACAAATACACCAAATGGGTTCTCGCAGAATGATATTCAGCTTATGGCTAATGCGGTCTATGGAGAAGCCAGGGGTGAACCGTATACCGGACAGGTAGCAGTTGCGGCGGTAATCTTGAACCGTCTAGACAGTGCCACATTCCCGAATACAATATCAGGGGTAATATTCGAACCGAGGGCATTTACAGCAGTGGCTGATGGCCAAATCTGGCTAACGCCAAATGAGACTGCAAAAAAAGCTGTCCTTGATGCCATCAATGGCTGGGATCCTACTGGCAATGCTATGTACTATTTTAATCCCGATACAGCAACCAGCGCCTGGATTTGGTCACGACCGCAAATCAAAAAGATTGGAAAACATATTTTTTGTAAATAGGGGTGAGTTGAATTGCTAAGAGGAATAGCCATAGCAGTCCTGGTTGTAGGAATTGCCGGAACAGCATTCTGGGGTTATCAAGAGCACAGGGAAAAAACAGCAGTACTGATCAATGCGGAAAACAATTATCAAAGGGCCTTTCATGACTTGACATATCAAATTGATTTACTGAACGATAAAATTGGTACAACACTTGCGATGAACTCAAGAAGTTCATTATCGCCTCAACTTGCGGAAGTATGGAAGATCACTTCACAGGCCCATAATGATGTCGGTCAGCTTCCATTGACACTTTTGCCTTTCAATAAAACGGAAGAGTTTTTAGCGAATATAGGGAATTTTAGTTATAAAGCAGCGATTCGTGATCTGGATAAAGAACCATTAACAGAAAAAGAATATTCGACGCTAAAGACCCTTTATGAGCAATCAGGTGAAATTCAGCAGGATTTAAGGCAAGTCCAGCATATGGTACTGGAAAATAATCTTCGCTGGATGGATGTAGAGCTAGCCCTTGCGACTGAAAAGGGACAAACTGACAATACCATCATTGATGGGTTCAAGACTGTTGAAAAAACAGTAGAAGGCTATACGGAAACAGATTTCGGGCCAGCACAAATCAATCTTCAGAAAAAGGATGAAAACTTTAAAAAGCTGCCTGGCGAAAAGATATCAAAAGAAAAAGCGGTCCAGATTACCAAAGAATATACCCCGGTCAAAAAAGGGGGAAAAGTAAAAGTAACCGAAAGCGGCAAAGGGTCGGATTATGGTTTTTTCAGTGTATCGATCCAAAATCCTGAAACAAATCTGGAAGCGAGTATGGATATAACCAAAAAGGGCGGCTATCCAATCTGGTTTCTGCTGGATCGGGATGTGAAGAATCAAAAGCTTAGTCTCAATGACGCTTCTAATAAGGCAATTGCCTTTTTAAAGGATCACAATTTTGAAAACCTTGATCTCTTCGAAAGCGCTCAATATGACAACATTGGAGTTTTTACATTCGTAGGGAACCAGGACGGCGTAAGGGTTTATCCAGATGCAATCAACATGAAGGTTGCATTGGATAACGGTGATGTGATCGGCTTCTCAGCTGAGGATTATTTGAAATCCCATAAAGCAAGAGAAATCCCGCAAGCAGGTATTGAAATAGAAGAAGCAAAAAAGAAAGTCAATCCAAACCTCAAAGTAATGGATGAGAAAAAAGCAATAATCCTGAACGATCTTAATGAAGAGGTGTTATGCTATGAATTCACCGGAGTTCTCGGCAATGATACCTTCAGGATTTATATCAATGCGGAAGACGGTACAGAAGAAAAAGTAGAAAAACTTCATAACGCTGAACAAGTATATGAAGACGTCGTTTAAGGGGAAGCCAAGCGCTTTCCCTTTTTTTTATATAAAGGCAAAAACACATTTGTTAATATGGTTTTTGTAAAAATAATCCATTAAAGGACTATTGCACCAGCTTAGCCCGACGTGTCATAATAAATATGAAATTATATATAGAGAACAGTTTACAAATAAAACAAAAATTAAAAACAGCATAGACAGAAGTGGGGAAGTGGATTAGCTATGATAAAAATCGGTGATAACATAATCCTTGAACATAAGTATTCCGACAGTTTTGAACAATATAAGTGTAAACTGGTTGAGCGTAAAGGAAACGATCTGTATATTGATTATCCTGTAAATTTGAATACTAACAGAACAGTGTTCTTGCTTGAGGGTACACCTTTGAAAGCTAATTTTGTAACCGAATCAGGTTCTCATTATTATTTTGACACTGAGGTTAAAGGAAGAATCAAACTTAACATTCCGATGGTGATTCTTTCATATCCGGGAAGGGAGCGCCTTATCAAGATTCAGAGAAGGCAATTTGTCCGGGTGGAAACCTCTGTAGATGTTGCTGTTTACTCTGGCAAGGGAGAATTTGCGCCGTTTACAACAGTTACTGATGATGTCAGTGCAGGAGGGGCTGCATTGCTGATTGATAAAAACAGCAGTTTGAAGCAGGGGATGGAGATTGATTGCTGGTTTGTCCTTCCAATGCAAAATGGAGAATTTGAATACAGGAAGTTCCGTGGTAAGGTTGTCCGGATCATCGATGGACAAGGACATATGAACAAAGCTTCTGTTCAATTTTTTGAATCATCGGGCACCGACAGGCAGGTGCTTCTAAGGTTCTGCTTCGAAAGACAACTTGAAATGAAGAAAAAAGGGCTTCCTGTCTAAAAGGAATAAAAACCTGGAAATGCTCCAATACTAGAATAAAAGTTTTTACAGGAGCATTAAAGATGAAAACACTTGAAAGAATCTTAATCAAGATCGCTATCATTCAATTTATTTTCTTGGTTATTGCCCAAGTATTTTTCCATGAATTCAATGCTTTTCCTGAACTTAAACAAATTACTCAATACGAGGGTGTTACGGACAATAATCATTCAGAAGTCCTGAATTCATTCAGGAGCAAAGAGTAAGCAGGTGCTAAGCCTGCTTACTTTTTATGTTAAGGCTTTTTTTAGGCTCTTTTAGCAAACTTTGTTGCTATTGACTACAAAATAGGATTGAATGACCTATGTTTTCTTCACAAAATTAAAAGTTATTATGAGAAAAGAGCTTGCACACTTAATATCGACCTACAAAATAGCCTTTTATCACGTTAAAATCGGCTTTTGGATTTTAACAACAATTTTTACGAAAAACAGCCTTTTTAAAAAAGGAGTTTTTAAAATATCAAAAGCCTGGAATATTCCTCTTGATAGGGGTACAAGACAAGTTTTGAAAAGTGCCTTAAAAAAAGTGTTGAATGACGAGGATTAAAAGATTTTTGTGTTAAAATATAAGAGTATATCTAGTAACAACAAGGAGTGTACCAGGAGGAAATATGAGTAGACGAATTTCAATTGCCATAGACGGTCCTGCAGCAGCAGGAAAAAGTACGGTTGCCAAAATTGCAGCCGAAAAACTGACTTATATTTACATCGATACAGGTGCGATGTACAGAGCACTTACATACAAGGCCTTGAACAAAGGAGCCAGCCTGGACAACGAAGCAGAGTTGATTGAGATCTTAAACAATACATCAATCGAGCTAATGCCTGGAGAATCAGGCCAAAAGGTTTTGCTTGATGGGATCGAGGTCACCAATGAGATTAGGAGTGCGGGAGTTACCAATCAAGTATCATATGTAGCTGTGCATGAACTTGTCAGAAAAGAGATGGTCAAACGCCAGCAGCAGTTTGCAGTTGATGGCGGCGTGGTGATGGATGGAAGGGATATCGGCACTCATGTATTGCCGAATGCCGAGGTGAAGGTATTTTTACTTGCAAGTGTTGAGGAAAGGGCACAGCGCCGACATGCAGAAAATATCCAGAAAGGATTCCCATCTGATCTGGAAAAGCTGAAAGAAGAAATTGCCGCGCGTGACAAGATTGATTCGGAGCGGGAAGTAGCCCCTTTGAAAAAGGCAGATGATGCAATTGAAATTGATACAACATCTTTGTCGATTACAGATGTGGTAGACAAAATCATGGGTTTGGCGCTTGAAAGGATCGGGTGAAATTGACGGTTTATTCGTTTGCAAGGTCTTTAGTAAATACAGTATTAAAACCAATTTATCGGATTGAGGTGATTGGCAGAGAAAATATGCCTGCTGATGGCGGCGTGTTGTTATGTGCCAATCATATTGATAATCTAGATCCCCCGGTAGTCGGGATTACTGCACCCCGTCCCGTCCATTTCATGGCGAAGGAAGAGCTTTTCGCTGTCCCTTTACTTGGGAAAATTGTTCCACACCTAAATGCTTTCCCTGTCAAAAGAGGTATGAGTGACAGGGAAGCTTTAAGGAAAGGCCTCGGAATTTTAAAGGATGGAAAGGTTTTAGGATTGTTTCCAGAGGGAACAAGAAGCAAGACAGGTGAAATGGGTAAGGGACTTGCAGGAGCAGGCTTCTTTGCGCTCCGCTCTGATGCTCATGTCGTTCCATGCGCAATCATCGGTCCATACAAAGCATTCAAGAAATTGAAGGTGGTATATGGAAAGCCTATCGATATGGTATCAATCAAGGAAAAAAAGTTAAATGCAGAACAGGCAACTGACTTGATCATGAGTGAAATCCAAGAACTTATTAACAAATATAAGTAATGTTTCTTGCTTGACAAAAATGTCTGTTTGTAAGAAGTTATTAAGAAGAGATATTTTTAGAATTTTCACTTAGTGACTAATTAATGTGTTTTTTAAGTGGCTTTTCGCCATAAAGCATATATTTGCAGCAGTCATGGATTAAGGAGGAGTACATATGTCAGAAGATATGAATCAAATCGAGGTAAAAAACTTTGAGGCTGGCGACCGTGTCAAAGGCCAGGTAACGAAAGTGGAAGAAAAGCAAGTTTTAGTAGATATCGAAGGAAGCAAGCTCGATGGCATCATCCCGATTAGTGAACTCTCAAGCCTTCATGTTGAAAAAGCTGAAGATGCAGTATCTGTCGGGGATGAGTTGGAGCTCGAAGTTCAAAAAGTTGAGGAAGAAGCTTTAATTCTCTCAAAGAGAAAAGTAGATGCTGAGAAAGCCTGGGAAGAACTTAAAGGCAAGTTTGAAAGTGAAGAAGTTTTCGAGGCAGAAGTAAAAGATGTCGTTAAGGGCGGTCTGGTAGTTGACCTTGGCGTACGCGGCTTTGTTCCGGCATCTCTTGTGGAATCCCACTTTGTGGAAGATTTCTCTGATTACAAAGGGAAAACGCTCAGCTTCAAAATCGTAGAGCTTGACCAGGAGAAGAACCGCCTGATCCTTTCACACCGAGCTGTCGTGGAAGAAGAGCAAGGCAAGAAGAAACAGGACTTGCTTGCGGCCATCCAGTCGGGACAGGTTATTGAGGGTACAGTACAAAGAATCACCGACTTTGGTGCGTTTGTGGATATCGGTGGAGTTGATGGTCTTGTCCATATTTCACAGCTGTCTCATGAGCATGTTGAAAAGCCATCTGATGTTGTTCAGGAAGGCCAGCAGGTTCAAGTTAAAGTATTGAGCGTTGATCGTGACAATGAGCGTATATCGCTTTCAATCAAAGAAACACTGCCTGGACCATGGGCAGACATTGATGAGAAAGCTCCTAAGGGCAGCACTCTAGAAGGCACTGTGAAACGTCTAGTTTCTTATGGTGCATTTGTCGAAGTATTCCCTGGGGTTGAAGGACTTGTCCATATTTCGCAAATTTCTCATAAGCATATCGGCACACCGCATGAAGTCCTTCAAGAAGGGCAGACTGTAAAAGTAAAGGTGCTTGACGTAAACAAGCAAGACCAAAGACTATCACTTAGCATGAAGGAGTTCGAGGAAAGAGAAGGTAATGAAGCTTTTGACTATGAACTTCCTGAAGAAACAAAAGGTTTCAGCTTAGGTGATATGATCGGAGACAAGCTAAAGAATCTTAAACAGTAATGGTGATAAATAGTGTCAAGATCAAAACGTAAATGGGACCATATACAATATGCCCTCGAAACAGGACAGAAGCGGATAACCGGTTTTGACGATATTAAGTTTGTAAACCAAAGCTTGCCTGGATCAAATCTTGATTCAGTAAAATTTGAAACTAAAATTGGCGAACTTTCTTTAAGTTCGCCAATTTTTATAAATGCAATGACAGGCGGCGGCGGGGAGAGAACTTACCGCATCAACCGTGAATTGGCTGTAGCGGCAAGAGAGACAGGATCTGCGATTGCAGTTGGATCGCAAATGGCTGCACTGAAGGATCCGGACGAACGAAGAAGTTATGAAGTAGTCAGGGAAATGCACCCTGACGGTATTATCCTTGCCAATCTGGGCAGTGAGGCAACTGTCGGGCAGGCAAAAGCCGCAATCGATATGCTCCAGGCAGATGCACTGCAAATTCATTTGAATGTAGTACAGGAATTGACCATGCCTGAGGGAGACAGAAACTTTGACGGTGCGTTAACGAGGATTATTGAAATCCAACAGAGTGTGGGAATTCCAGTAATCGTGAAAGAAGTTGGTTTTGGCATAAGTGCCGAGACAGCAGCTAGACTTTTTTCTTCAGGAATACGCTATGTTGATGTTGGGGGATTTGGAGGTACCAATTTTGCGGAAATTGAAAATAAGCGGAGGAACCGTTTGTTGACGTTTTTCGAGGATTGGGGAATTCCGACTGCGGCCTCCATAATTGAAACAAAATCCACATCACCAGAACTTTCCGTTATCGCTTCAGGAGGAATACAGACTAGCCTTGATATTGTTAAAGCGCTTGCATTAGGTGCTGATGGTGCCGCAATGGCTGGCTACTTGCTAAAGACCTTGATGGAAAATGGAACAGAAGATCTAATCAAGGAAATCCATCTGTTAAAAGATGAAATTATTGTCATTATGACAGCACTAGGTGTACATACGATTGAGGAACTAAAAAACGTGCCTATGGTCATATCAGGAGATACGCATCACTGGCTTGAACAAAGAGGTATTGATACGAAGGCTTTTGCAAGAAGGAAAAAAAATTAATCTAAGAATAAATACAGAAGGGCCCCTTGCTTTTGCAGGGGGCCCTTCTGCGTGTTGGTTGATTATAACGTAACATAATGGTCAGCAGGTCATAACCTGTCCATCGGTCGCGTTTTTAGCTATACTTGCCGTCATTTAAGGAACGAGCTTCTTCAGGGCTCTGCATTTTGGCTGCTCCTGGGTAGTGCAGTGCCTGGTCACGGTCAGACTCCACTCGTCCGCTCTTCTTAAGTTTCTTTTCCTGTCTGTCTTTGCCCATATCATTACCTCCTGGTCATTAAAATAAAAGCCTTACAGAGATTTGTCCGGATAAACAGACCTATTCCTGTGATTTGTCCATTTGTCCATTAATCTAGAACAGTTTTCCAGCTGTAATAAATATACTGCTTTTCTTAACATGGAACAGGTGAAAAACTTTATGCAAAAAAGATTAAATTACATAAGTGATTACCATAATGGAAATGATAGGAGGGGTTGAATGGAAGGGTTGTACTTTTATTGGCTGGCATGGATAGGTTGGATTTGGACTACTTTCTTCATGAATAAAGATAATCCGCTTCGGTTGAAATGGACTGTTATGTTGCTTGCCGTCATTTTTGCGGCACCATTTACAGTTGATGTCCTTATATTTGAGCTTCACCTATCTGCTTTTGCGATTGCCTTTTTTATTTTTTTGGAAACCAGGCGAAAAAAGACAGGCTCATTTTTATATTTATTCTTAACTTCATTTATTATCATGCTTGCCTATACGAGTTTTTTAATGTTCGAATTATTTGACCCGGTCTGGGTGTTATTCGATCGAAAAATTATGCTTGGAGCAGCAGGTTTTTATCTGGCAGTCCTGTTACATAAAGATCGACATGATCGTATATTAGCTTTGATTTCAGGCTTTTTGCAGGGTGATATATTATTTTCTGCGATTCTGTGGAAATTTAATTTTCCATATGCTGCTGCATCCATGGTTTTTATGGACATATTGTTCATATCTCTAGGATTGCTTCTTGCCTGGTCAGCTATTGAATCAATAATTGCGGTCATGTCGGGAAGTACAATAAACCAAGTTGAAGGGGAGGAACAAAAGACTTCATGAATGAATACACGTTACCAATCGTATTCGGAATTGCTATAGGGACGTTATCGAGACTTTTTATGCTAAGGACCGATTATCGTCAGTATCCAACATATTTGCATGGGAAAATCATTCATGTAGCTCTCGGATTCATTGCAGCGGGACTTGGCACGGTTGCAGGTCCTGCAATCATGGAGGAGGAATTCACGGCGATTACCTTCTTGACCCTGGCAGCGTCACAATTCAGGGAAGTCAGGAATATGGAGCGAAATACGCTTACCGAACTCGATAGCTATGAACTCGTTTCCCGGGGAAAGACCTATATCGAGGGAATTGCGATTGCTTTTGAGAGCCGCAATTACCTGGTGATTTTCACCTCGCTTGTCAGCACACTCGCATATCTGATTTTTAACATTTGGGCTGGAATCATTGCCGCGATTATTGCGGTGCTTATCTCCCATAAGCTGATGTCAGGCGGAAAGCTAAAGGATATCGTTGAAATCGAATACATGGAACCACGGTTTGATGGCGCCGGCCTTTATGTTGATAATATTTATATTATGAATATCGGTCTTCCTGAAAGGCAGAAAGAAGTACTTCGTTATGGTATGGGTTTTATTTTAAAGCCCAAAAACATGAATGCTCGTTCCACAATTGCGAACCTTGGACAGAGACAGGCGGTGCTGCACGATTTGTCCACTGCGCTTGGAGTTTATCGTGATTCAGGAACACCTGCACTCGTGCCGCTGGCTAAAAGGGATCTGGACGATGGCAGAGTAGGAGTGTTCGTGCTGCCACAGGAGAGGGATATCGAGCGTGCGATAACGGTGATTGGTGATGTGCCAACACTGGAGAACGCAATCAGGATGCCTTCTGAAAAAAAGTGCAATGAAGGGAGTGGGGCTCAATGATGCTTGAGAAATTCGTCCTTGCCGCCATCACAACAAACCCTAAAAAAATACCATCCGGAACCGCTGTTTTTCATTGTGATTCAAAGGAAGAAATGGAGAAGGTCGCTGCAAACCTCGAAGCAATCCTGGATGGAATCGCCCATTCCCTGACGGAAGACCTATATATTATTGTAAAACACTGACAAGAAATGTTTTCATTGCCTGTTTAAGGCATCTTTTGATAAACTGATTAAGCCAGACCCTTCTGTATATCAAGAAGGGTTTATTTTATAAGTGTCGTCAAGGCATTAAATTAATAATGAGAACTATATAATTTTGAGTTTGAAATTGTTATGGCCCGGGTCCATGACCTGCACAAATAGAATTTTGAAAGGGTGATGTTCATGACGAAACCAGTGATAGCTATCGTTGGGCGTCCGAATGTCGGCAAGTCTACGATTTTTAACCGAATCGTTGGTGAACGTATTTCGATCGTTGAAGATATTCCTGGAGTAACGAGGGATCGTATATACAGTTCAGCTGAATGGCTGACACATGATTTTAATATTATTGATACTGGCGGGATAGATTTAGGGGACGAGCCGTTTTTGGATCAAATCCGCCAGCAGGCTGAAATTGCCATTGATGAGGCAGATGTTATCATTTTTCTTGTAAACGGCAGAGAGGGAGTAACATCAGCTGATGAGGAAGTAGCAAAAATCCTTTATCGCTCCAACAAGCCAGTTGTCCTCGCGGTCAATAAAATTGATAACCCAGACATGAGAGACATGATATACGACTTTTATGCTCTGGGATTTGGAGAACCTTTCCCGATTTCTGGCTCCCATGGGCTGGGTTTGGGTGATTTGCTTGATGAAGCGGCAAAGCATTTTCCAAAGGATAAGGAAGACGAATATGATAAAGATGCGATCAAATTTTCATTGATTGGCCGGCCAAATGTCGGGAAGTCTTCTTTGGTCAATGCGATTCTTGGAGAAGACCGTGTAATTGTCAGTGATATCGCGGGTACAACTAGAGACGCGATTGACTCGCAAGTAACCTACGATGGGCAAAAGTATGTCATTATTGATACCGCGGGTATGCGCAAAAAAGGAAAAGTGTATGAAACGACTGAAAAATACAGTGTTTTAAGGGCGTTAAGGGCTATCGAGCGCTCCGATGTTGTCCTTGTTGTGATCAATGCCGAGGAAGGTATTATCGAACAGGATAAGCATATTGCCGGCTATGCCGAAGAAGCAGGCCGCGCAGTTATCATTGTTGTGAACAAATGGGATGCAATTGAAAAAGACGAAAAGACAATGAAGGAGTATGAGGATAAAATCCGTGCTCACTTCCAATTCCTGAGCTATGCACCAATTGTCTTCTTGTCGGCAAAAACAAAGAAACGGATCCACACTTTGATGCCGATGATTGATATGGCAAGTGAAAATCATGCGATGAGGGTGCAGACCAACATCTTGAATGAAGTCATCATGGACGCTATTGCGATGAATCCGACTCCAACAGACAAAGGGAAGAGACTAAAGGTTTATTACGCGACACAGGTATCCGTAAAGCCGCCTACTTTTGTTGTCTTTGTCAATGAACCCGAATTATTGCATTTTTCTTATGAACGATTCCTTGAGAACAGGATCAGGGATGCCTTTGATTTCACAGGCACACCAATCAAGATTTTTGCGAGACAAAGAAAATAATATAAAGGTTGTGGTTTAAATGGAAAGGAAGAGTGAGAAAATAGCTGTTCTTGGGGCTGGAAGCTGGGGAACGGCTTTGGCTATGGTCCTCGCTGACAATGGTCATGAGGTTCGTCTTTGGGGTCACAATCCAGTGCAAATTGATGAAATCAATCATCACCATACCAACAAGAAATATCTTCCTGAAATTACTCTGCCTTCAACCATCATTGGGTATTCATCTCTTCAGGAGGCACTGGCGGGGATCAAAACAGTGGTTATGGCTGTCCCTACAAAAGCAATCCGTGAAGTAATCCGAAAGATGACTGAGGTTACTTCTGAACCCTTGGTAATTGTCCACGTCAGCAAGGGAATCGAACCGGACTCCTTACTTCGTATTTCTGAAATGATTGAAGAAGAAATGCCAGAGGGCTTATTAGAAAGCGTTGTAGTCTTATCCGGTCCAAGCCATGCCGAAGAGGTGAGCCTGCGCCATCCGACGACGGTTACTGTATCCTCGAAAAATATGGGAGCGGCTGAAAAAATCCAGGATTTGTTTATCAATAATAACTTTAGAGTATACACAAATCCGGATTTAATCGGTGTGGAAATTGGCGGGGCACTTAAGAATATTATTGCTCTTGCTGCTGGGATTTCAGATGGATTAGGCTACGGAGATAATGCCAAGGCTGCTTTGATCACCAGGGGGCTTGCTGAAATAGCCCGTCTTGGTGTCAAAATAGGCGCAAGCCCGTTGACTTTTTCAGGATTGACAGGGATAGGGGATTTGATTGTCACTTGTACGAGCGTCCATTCCAGGAACTGGCGGGCTGGAAATCTGCTTGGCAAGGGCCAGAACCTTGACGAGGTCCTTGAGAACATGGGGATGGTCGTAGAAGGTGTAAGGACGACGAAGGCGGCATATCAGCTTGCTGAAAAATATGGTGTCAATATGCCGATAACAAATGCGCTATATAATATCCTTTTCAATGACGTCAATCCTAAGGACGCTGTTGATGGGTTGATGTCCCGAGAGAAAACCCACGAAATGGAAGACCTGGCTGACGTCCTCGGAGGTAAAATCTGAGTTAGAAAAATTTTCTAATGAATAATATTGCCAATATAGGCATTCGAGGATGCGATTTCTGCACCGCTTGCATAAGATGCAACGAAGCAAACTGGTGGTTTGAACTGGGTGTTAGGGTATTTAGTCATGTAGGCTGAGGTAAAGTTGTCCGCCCCTTCTTTACTTCAGCTTTTTTTTGCTTACATAAGGGACTTTTTTGCTTGCATAATTGCTGTATATGATATAATACTTCTCGGAAAAGGGAGGGGTTTATTTTGTCACCCGCATTATTGAAAATGTACATTTCTTTTGTTGGCATGGGCAGTATGATTCTGTCTTTGTTTGCCATCTATTTAAGCCGTTATAAGTTAAAAGGCTTCTTCAAAATTGCAACGGCGATCATAGCCTATGTGCTGATGATCTTAGCAGGGCTGATAATCTTTTTTGTTGTTTTCAGCGGTCCGACGAGCGAATAAAATACATAGGATTAAAGGGTTGGGATCAATGAACAAAATCCGTATTTTTATGCCAGTCATCCTGGTATTACTCACATTGACAGGCTGTATGTATCCGGAAGAAAAACTTGTACAGAATCAGGTTCCCTATAAGGACCAGCTTGATAGTGTCCAGTCTGCTGTTGACCAGTACAAGGAGGCAAATAGCGGCTTGCTGCCAATCAAGACAAAGGATTTAGAGACACCGATTTATCAAAAGTATCCAATAGATTTTAAAAAAATAGTTCCAAGATTTATTGCTGAGGCACCAGGAAATGCATATGAAAATGGAGGCCTGTTTCAATATGTCCTTGTAGATGCTGAAACAGATCCAACTGTGAAGCTGCTCGATTTAAGAATGGCAGAGACAATCCGTGAGATAAAAATGAGAATCAATGCATCTGGATATCCACCTTTTAAGGAACGGATCGCAGAAAATGTGTATACTCTTGATTTTAAAAAGATTGGCTATAAAGAAGAGCCTGTCGTCATAAGCCCATTCACAAACCAGAACCTGCATTTTATCATTTCAACTGATGGCGAAATTTATGTTGATTACCGGAGTGACCTCTACCAGGCTATTAAATCGTCAAAGAAAGAGTTTGCAGAGGGTGAGGATATTCGAGACATTCTCGTAGATAATTCCATGTTCGTACCAGCATATTCTTTGCCATATACCATCGATAATGAGACCAATGAACCGGTCTTTTTAGTAAAGGTAAAATAGGAAGTTCACAAGTCGATGCTTGTATGGGCGAACAATGAGCTTCTGCATTTCTAATAAATTAGTCATAACCCTGTTTCTGCAAAATATATTGTAGAAGTAGGGTTTTTTTGTCTTTAAAAAGATAACGATTGTTCTCATAAATGGGAATTGAAGGAGTCTTTTTTGAAATTAAAATTAAGGGGGTAAAAAAATAAAAAATTGTCATATTGGTATAGGACAACATCATAAATATATACTGTCCCAGATTACTAATTTGGATGAATTTATTCCCACTAACTCTATGATCGGGAGGGGATCACTTGGAAAAGGTAGATATTTTTAAGGATATTGCCGAGAGGACTGGCGGCGATATTTACCTGGGGGTTGTAGGTGCGGTCCGCACTGGAAAATCCACTTTTATCAAAAAATTCATGGAACTGGTGGTTTTACCTAATATCAATAACGAGGCTGAAAGGGCCAGAGCGCTTGATGAGCTGCCACAGAGCGCAGCAGGTAAAACAATCATGACCACTGAACCGAAATTCGTGCCTAACCAGGCGGCATCCGTGCACGTTGATGATGGTCTGGATGTAAATATCAGGCTCGTAGATTGCGTAGGGTATACAGTTCCGGGAGCAAAGGGTTATGAGGACGAGAATGGGCCGAGGATGATCAATACGCCTTGGTATGAAGAGCCAATCCCTTTCCATGAAGCAGCAGAAATTGGAACAAGGAAGGTTATTCAGGAACACTCTACACTTGGTGTCGTAATTACGACGGATGGGACAATTGGGGAAATCCCAAGACAAGATTATATTGAGGCAGAGGAAAGAGTAATTGAGGAACTAAAGGAAGTCGGCAAGCCGTTCATTATGGTGATCAACAGCGCCCAGCCGTATCACCCTAATACGGAAACACTTCGCTCCCAATTGGCTGATAAATATGATATTCCTGTGCTTGCAATGAGTGTTGAAAGCATGCGGGAATCAGATGTTCTCAGTGTGATGAGGGAAGCTCTGTACGAATTCCCTGTCCTGGAAGTGAACGTCAATCTGCCAAGCTGGGTAATGGTGCTCCGCGAAAACCACTGGTTGCGTGAGAGCTATCAGGAAGCTGTCAAGGAGACTGTGAAGGACATTAAGAGGCTGCGTGATGTAGACAGGGTCGTACATCAATTCAGCGATTTTGAGTACATCGACAGGGCTGGACTGGCGGGTATTGAAATGGGCCAGGGTATAGCAGAAATAGACCTGTTTGCTCCGGATGACCTTTATGACGAAATTCTTAAAGAAATCGTAGGAGTAGAGATCCGCGGCAAGGATCACTTGCTTGAGTTGATGCAGGAGTTTGCCTATGCAAAAACAGAGTTTGACCAGATTTCTGATGCGCTGAAAATGGTTAAGCAGACAGGTTATGGCATCGCTTCACCTTCACTGACGGACATGAGCCTGGAAGAGCCAGAAATCATCCGCCAGGGGGCGCGTTTCGGTGTTCGCTTAAGAGCAGTAGCCCCTTCAATCCATATGATCAAGGTGGACGTAGAATCTGAATTCTCGCCAATTATTGGGACCGAGAAACAAAGTGAAGAGCTCGTTCGCTACTTGATGCAGGATTTTGAAGATGATCCGCTGTCAATCTGGAATTCTGATATCTTTGGAAGAAGCTTAAGCTCAATCGTCAGAGAAGGAATTTCAGCAAAATTGAGCCTGATGCCAGAAAATGCACGTTATAAATTAAAAGAGACGCTGGAAAGAATCATCAACGAAGGTTCCGGTGGATTAATAGCAATCATATTATAATTTGGACTCCTTTTGGGAGTCTTTTTGTTTGGCTCTTTTCTCAAACTTTGTTGCTATTGAATACAAAATGGATTGAATCACCAATATTTCTTCGTGAAGTTGACGCTTCTTATGAGAATAGAGCATGCAAACTTAATACCGACCTGCAAAATGGGTATATATTACGTTAAAATCGGCTTTAGGATTTTAACAACAATCTTTACGTGAACAGCATTTTGTTTTGTCTGCCAGAAGAGATTGATTTTCACTCTATCTAGTTGATTTACAAGTAACTTCGGACCAAAATTAATCTTCTAAAATAACTTACTTTCAGTAAATTATGATTAAAGACCTTGTTGACTGCTTGCGTAATCAGGAGAAAAGGCATAAAATTCATTATTGTATGTTTGATACTGCTTGTTACGGGTAATAAATTAGGGTCAACATATTACAATTATGTTTCAAAGAAGAAAAGATTCCCATTATTTCTTGAAATTATCTTGATAAGAGTAAAACATTATGATAATCTTTTAACAGAATTAGCGTTGTAGCTTACAAAGCCTTATATAACAGGGTTTCAAGCGATTTAAGGTTTCTTTATCATAGTTTTTTTAAAACTATGATAATAAAATCTTCCAGCAACGTATAGAATTCATATGTTTTGTTTAGAAATGTAGTAAGATGCTTAATTTCTGAGCAATGGGATCTCTTTGGGAGGAGGTGAATGGCATGAACAAAACAGAACTTATCAATGCAGTTGCAGAAGCTAGTGAGCTTTCTAAGAAAGATGCAACAAAAGCAGTTGACGCTGTTTTTGATTCAATCTTAAATGCATTAAAAGATGGGGACAAAGTACAATTAATCGGTTTTGGTAACTTCGAAGTTCGTGAGCGCGCTGCCCGTAAAGGACGCAACCCACAAACTGGTGATGAAATCGAAATCTCTGCAAGCAAGGTGCCTGCTTTCAAACCTGGCAAAGCGCTTAAGGATGCAGTGAAATAATTACATACGACGCACTGAGCGTATGCTAAACCCTAAAGGCCGCGACCCGTTCGCGGCCTTTTTCTTATTGAGTTGTAGATAACTCCATGAAGTTTTCTTAATCCAGCTCCAGCGCCTAGCCCCTCGAGACGCTTCGGTCCTGTCAATGAAGTCAAAGAGCGACTTCACTGTCTGGCCCTCTAGCGCTTGTCGGAGCTGAACAAGGCGCTTGCGCTTTTTGTTCTTATGGAATATTAAGTTTTGCCTGCTGAGAATTGGTTATGCTAAGATGAAAATATTATAATCAATTAGTTGCTTAACTATGCAAGATTATAATGAGATTGTCGGATCATAGGAGGAAACGCAGATGTCAAACGTCAATCGTGCCCAAATCGAAGATGCGGTGCGTTTAATATTAGAGGCAGTCGGTGAAGACCCAAACAGGGAAGGTTTGCTTGATACTCCCAAGCGGGTCGCGAAGATGTATGAGGAAGTTTTCTCGGGGTTGAACCAGGATCCTAAAGAATATTTTGAAACCATTTTTGGTGAGGACCATGAGGAACTTGTTTTGGTCAAGGATATCCCTTTCTATTCAATGTGTGAACATCACCTGGTTCCTTTCTTCGGCAAGGCACATGTCGCATACATTCCACGTGGAGGCAAGGTTACAGGACTCAGCAAGCTTGCAAGAGCTGTGGAAGCAGTAGCGAAAAGACCTCAGTTACAGGAAAGGATCACTTCTACTATTGCGAATTCCATAATGGAAAAGCTGGATCCCCATGGTGTCATGGTAGTGGTAGAAGCGGAACATATGTGCATGACAATGAGAGGAGTCAAGAAACCCGGCTCGAAAACAGTTACATCTGCTGTAAGAGGAACTCTAGCAGAGGATGTAAACGCAAGGGCTGAAATTCTCTCATTGATAAAAGGCTAAAGACCTTTAGCAATGGAATCTTTCGTAAAGTAACATTCAAGTTTTAAAAGGCTGAAAGGAATTCTTTTAGCCTTTTGCTATACATAAACAAACATAACTGCGACTTAACGGGTCCGTCCCGGACTCGACATATTCTTTCCTGTAAGGGGGATAATAATGGATAAGAAACAAGGTGTTAACACGGACTATGTAGTGATTAAGGCCATCGAGGATGGTGTGAACGTGATTGGTCTTACTAGAGGAACAGACACTCGATTCCATCACTCAGAGAAGCTTGATCAGGGAGAAGTTATGATAGCCCAGTTCACAGAACATACATCAGCCATTAAAATCAGGGGACATGCAAAAATTGTCACACCATTTGGTGAAATAGTGAGTGAGAAGAAGTAATAAATTCAAAAACCAACTATTTTGTTACAAAATCAAGCTCAAATTCATCTCAAATAGGGTTTAATTTATAATATCTCGTTCATGTTTTCACTATTTGTGATATAATTGTCACTGCCTTGGAATGTTCGGTACAACTGCAAACTAGTTATTTAGGCGCTTTTTTTATGTCTGTTTTAGAGACAACCAGCTATCTGCATATTGCTGGCTTTCCTGATTGAACAATGTCGCCGGCAATCCAACATAAATAAGGGGAACAAGGGTGATTTATTTGCTAGATTTACAAAACAAATTAGACGGCACCAGAGAGCTTCTTCTCGAAAAACTTTCACATCCTTATTTGCGGGAGCATGTAAAATCTCCATTTATAGATGATGACCGGCTCTTGTTGCTTACTTCCTTGCTGGAACAGCAGGAGGTAGATCAGGATAGAGCAAAGAATTACACTGTGACTGCAATGCTCCTGCAAATTGCCCTTGATACCCATGAGCATGTCCATAATTCACAACCAGGTGAAGAGGATGAAACCCATAAGCGCCGCCAGTTGACAGTTCTAGCTGGAATTTATTTCAGCGGACTATACTACAAGCTGCTGGCTGATATGGATGATATAGAAATGATCAAGCGATTGGCTTCAGGTGTAAAAGAAGTCAATGAGCACAAAATTTCGCTGTATCAAAAAGAAACTGAAGCGATCGATAAATTAATGGAAAGTGTAAAATTAATCGAGTCGTCTCTTTTAGGCAAGGTCGCTGATCATTTTGATGCGGCTGAATGGTTTGAATTCGCTTCTAACTGGCTTTTTGTCAAGAGGATGCTATCTGAAGAAACGAAGTTCATTAAAAACGGTAGTTCGCTGGTTTTCAATGCACTGAAAAAAATTGCTTTGCCAAAAGTGGACCAGAGTACAACTGAAATTTCTTCTGAACAGCAAAAATACCTTTTAACAATTTGCACACGATATATTGAATTTTCAATGACGAAGATTAATTCAGCGTTAAAGAAGCTGCCAGGGATGAACAGCTTGCTGATAGAACGGTTAGACCTGATCTCCGGGCAGCACCAGACCATGTCTAAAAATTTCGCGGAAGAAGGGTAATGCAATGCAGCAATCGAAAGAACAACGTGTTCATGGAGTCTTTGAAAAAATCTATGAAAATTATGACCAGATGAATTCTGTCATCAGTTTTCAGCAGCATATTAAATGGCGTAATGACACAATGAAAAAGATGAATGTTCCAAAAGGAGCCAAAGCACTTGATGTGTGCTGTGGTACCGCTGATTGGACAATTGCGCTTGCAGAAGCAGCAGGCAGAGATGGCGAAGTGGTCGGACTTGATTTCAGCAAAAATATGCTGAAGATTGGCGAGGAGAAATTGCAGGCCCGCAATTTGGATCAGGCAGCACTAATCCATGGGAACGCAATGGAACTCCCATTTGAGGATAATAGCTTTGACTATGTCACTATTGGTTTTGGTTTGAGGAATGTCCCTGATTACAATCAGGTGCTTCGTGAAATGTACAGAGTCCTAAAGCCGGGCGGTATGGCAGTATGCCTGGAAACTTCCCAGCCTACAATGCCAGGTTTTAAGCAGGCTTACAGATTGTACTTCAGGTTTATCATGCCGATGTTCGGCAAACTGTTCGCGAAGAGCTATGATGAGTATTCCTGGCTCCAGGAATCCGCAAAGGATTTCCCAGGTATGAAAGAGCTAGCGAAAATGTTCTCTGAAGCAGGATTCGTGAGCGTTGAATATAAACCATATAGCGGTGGAGTAGCTGCCGTACATATCGGCCGCAAATAAGAGAAGCGCAAGCGTACTGGTAAAAGACTACACCTTGAGTGGCTTCTCTCGATAATTGAAGCCGTTTTCTAGGTCGAGGGCCGGCAATGCGCTGGAGCTGGACCATTCTTTCAGATGAATATACATTCTGATACTATATTCAATAAACAATGGCTGTCCTTTTCTTTTTCGCTCGGCAAGGAAGGTCAGCCTGTTTTATTTAGTGTTGTCGCTTTGTTCCGGATTAACGGAGTGACCTGTATATAGATTGGTTCCAAAAGAAAGTAACCTATTAGCTGGGCTGTATGGAAAGCTCCGAGCATATAAGAAATCTCCTGATTGCATTGAGGCTGCGGAAAGGAAAATGCTGCAGTTGCATCAATGGATATCTAGGATGTAAAAGCTGGGTGGATAAATATGAAGATGAAGCTATTATATACATATTTGAATTCTGATTTGACATTGATTGAAAGAGAGCTGGAAGAAGCAATCCAGGCGGATTCCCAGCTGCTCAGACAGGCAAGCCTTCATTTGCTTAAGGCTGGCGGGAAACGGATCAGACCCGTTTTTGTGCTCCTTGGTGGTAAATTCGGTGATTATGATATTGAAATCATCAAGGATGTCGCTGTCTCCCTGGAGCTCATCCATATGGCCTCTCTTGTGCACGATGACGTCATCGACGATGCTGAATTGCGTAGAGGGCAGGCGACAATCAAAGCGAAATGGGATAACAGGATTGCGATGTATACAGGGGATTATATTTTTGCCAGGGCACTGGAGCTTATGACTGACATTGAAAATCCAACAGCCCACCAGATTCTCTCAGATACTATCGTCGAACTAAGCGTTGGCGAGATTGAACAAATAAAAGATAAATATAATTTTGATCAAAACCTGCGTAATTACTTGTTGCGAATCAAGCGGAAGACAGCACTTCTTATTGCCGCAAGCTGCCAGCTGGGTGCAGTGGTGGCAGGTGTTCCGGAGCAGGATCATCGTAAATTGTATAAGTTTGGCTACTATGTCGGTATGTCCTTCCAGATTACTGATGATGTGCTAGATTTTACGGGTACAGAAAAGGAACTTGGTAAGCCGGCTGGCGGTGACCTTCTCCAGGGTAATATCACTCTCCCTGTACTGTACGCAATGCAGGATGACTACATCAAGAGCCAGATTAGGACTGTCCATGAAGGCATGCCAGGAGAAGAACTGAATGAAATCCTGAAGCTTGTACAGGATTCAGGTGCGATTGAAAAATCACTGGAGATCAGTGATCGTTATCTGGATAAAGCCCTGGCAATCCTTGATGAACTTCCGTCCAATAAGGCAAAGAAGTCATTGCGTGATATCGCGAAATTCATTGGAAAACGCAAGTATTAGCAAGTTGCGAATTTTTCAAAAAAATGATACTATTTCTAAGGATTGCTTTTGTAAGCGGTTCACATACATATAAGAAATAGGAGTGGAACTCATGGAAAAGACTTATTTGATGGTCAAGCCTGACGGAGTACAACGCAACCTGATCGGTGAAGTTGTAGCTCGTTTCGAAAAGAAAGGCTTCCAGCTAGTTGGCGCAAAACTTATGAACATCCCAAGAGAACTTGCTGAAGAGCATTATGGCGAACATAAAGAGCGTCCATTCTTCGGCGAATTAGTAGACTTCATCACTTCAGGACCAGTATTCGCTATGGTATGGCAGGGCGAGAATGTAATTGCAACTGCACGCCAGATGATGGGTGCTACAAACCCTAAGGATGCAGCTCCTGGAACTATCCGTGGAGAATTCGGTGTGACTGTAGGCAAGAACGTAATTCACGGATCTGACTCACCAGAAAGCGCTGAGCGTGAAATCGGACTATTCTTCAAACAAGAAGAACTAGCTGAATACAGCAAATTAATCAACGAGTGGGTTTACTAAGAAAAGCGTAAGCGGCTAATCTATTAAATAAACTCCGGACACTTGTGAAAAGCAAGTGTCCTTTTTCTTTTTCGGGACATTTTTATAGCTCTCCGGATATATGAAAAAAATATATCACCCAAAATCCTATTTTTCGATATAATGAAAATGTCCAACTTTTTCTAGTAAAAATAAGGAGCAAAATGATGACGCAAGACTATGAACACTTTATCTCGAGAATCCACCAAAAGACAGGTATAAACCTTGCTCTATACAAAGAAGCACAGATGAAAAGAAGGTTGACTTCACTCTATCAAAAGAAAGGCTACTCATCTTTCAAGGAATTCTTTCAAGTCCTTGATAATGACCAGCAGCTCATGAACGAATTTCTGGATCGGATGACAATCAATGTATCCGAGTTTTATAGAAACGCCAAAAGGTGGGAAGTCCTCGATAAATCAATAATTCCTGAGTTATTAAGCAGAAACCCGAACCCGAAAATCTGGAGTGCAGCTTGCTCCACTGGAGAAGAGCCTTATACATTGGCGATGGTGCTGTCAAAACATATGCCATTATCGAGAATCCAGGTCCTGGCAACTGATATCGATGACAACGTCCTGGCCAAAGCGAGGCGCGGAGTTTATGCAGAAAGATCATTGAATGAAGCCCCTAGGGAGATGGTTAAAAAGTTTTTCCGGCAGGATGGTTCCTATTATACGGTGGAAGATGACATTAAGAAGACTGTTACGTTGAAAAAGCAAAATTTGCTTGCCGATCGGTTCGGAGGTCCGTTTGACCTGATTGTCTGCCGTAATGTCCTCATTTATTTTACCGAGGAGGCCAAGGAAAGCATTTACCATAAATTCAGCGCGGCATTAAGGCCGGGGGGAATTCTCTTTGTTGGAAGCACTGAACAGATCTTCAACCCTGGTACATATGATTTTGAAACTGCAGATACTTTTTTTTACAGAAAAAAATAAATGGAGGAGCCGGGATTCCGTGCTCCTCCTTGCTTTTTTTCGAATGAATGGGATTCAATTTCTGCATGTGAAGTGTTAAGAGGAAGATTGTTTTTTGCGACTCAACATGCTTCATGATAAAATGACTTCATTCTTGAAAAGGAATAATACATATTTCGAAATTTTTAATTTATTTCTGTTGAACTGTATGATATAGTAAAACAAATCCTTTAGCGAGTTGAAGGGGGAAAGTGCATGAGATATTTAACAGCGGGAGAATCACATGGACCGCAGCTAACAACCATTATAGAGGGGATGCCAGCAGGCATGCCGCTAGTAGCAGAAGATATAAACAAAGAGCTTGCGCGCCGGCAGAAAGGCTACGGCCGCGGAAGAAGAATGCAAATCGAAAAGGATCAGGTGCAGATCACTTCAGGAATTCGGCATGGAATGACATTAGGTTCGCCGATAGCCTTGGTTGTTGAAAATAATGATTGGAAGCATTGGACCGGGATTATGGGCCAGGAACCGCTCGATGAACAATCCGCTGATGAAGTGAAAAGGATAATTTCCCGTCCCCGTCCCGGTCACGCAGACTTAAACGGCGCGATTAAATATGGACATCGAGATATGAGAAATGTTCTTGAACGTTCATCTGCCCGAGAAACGACTGTCAGGGTCGCAGCGGGTGCTGCCGCAAAGAAACTACTGTCACTGCTGGGTATCGAGTTAGTTGCCCATGTTGTTGAAATCGGTGGAGTTAAAGCTGAAAAGCAAGACTTCACATCACTGGAACAGCTTAAAGAAATAACAGAAGCTTCTCCCGTCAGATGCTTCGATTCAGATGCAGGAACGAAGATGATGGCAGCAATTGATGACGCTAAGCAAAATGGAGACTCTATTGGCGGTGTTGTTGAGGTGATTGCAGAGGGAATGCCCGCTGGAGTGGGCAGTTATGTTCATTATGACCGCAAGCTTGATGGAAAGCTTGCTGCGGCCATTATGAGCATCAATGCTTTCAAAGGAGTTGAGATTGGGATCGGTTTTGAAGCTGCCAGCAGGCCTGGCAGCCAGGTCCATGATGAGATAGCCTGGGAAGACGGACGGGGTTACTACCGGAAAACGAACCGGCTTGGAGGGCTTGAAGGCGGGATGACAACGGGCATGCCAATTGTTGTCCGTGGGGTAATGAAACCAATCCCAACTCTTTACAAGCCATTGATGAGTGTCGATATCGAGTCAAAGGAACCTTTTGCCGCGAGCATTGAACGCTCTGATGCATGTGCTGTCCCTGCAGCAGCAGTGGTTGCGGAAAGCGTTATTGCCTGGGAGCTTGCTTCTGCAATCCTCGACCAATTTTATGCAGATCGATTTGACACACTGAGGGCATCAATCGAAGAGCAAAGAAGGACTGCGAGGGATTTTTAAAGATGCTGCAAGTGAATATCCATACAAGCACAAAATCCTATCCAGTACACATCGGAAAAGGTGCAATTCAGCAATTACGCGATATTATTCATGGTGCTGAAGACAGTTACACATCTATCATGGTCATTACTGATGAAACAGTGGCACAGCATCATCTTGATTCATTCCACGAACATACTGCTCTGGAAGGGATTATTGAGAAAATCGTTCCATCAGGAGAACAGGCGAAAACTTTCGATGTATATAAAGATTGCCTTTCAACAGCGCTTGAAAATAAACTTGACAGGAAATCGCTGATCATCTCTTTTGGCGGAGGGGCCGTAGGAGATCTAGCAGGATTTGTCGCCGCTACTTATATGAGGGGAATTCGCTTCATACAAGTCCCGACCACTATTCTTGCACATGACAGTGCGGTGGGAGGAAAAGTAGCGGTCAACCATCCATTAGGCAAGAACATGATTGGAGCATTCCATCAACCCGATGCTGTTGTTTACGATCTCGATTACCTGAAGACCCTCCCTGAACATGAAGTACGATCCGGCTTTGCTGAAGTAATCAAGCACTCGTTGATAAGCGATGAAAACTTCTATTACTGGCTTAGGGAAGAAATTCAGTCTTTGGATAAAATGAATGACTCACAGTTGCTTGAGTTTTTGACAAAAGGCATCCAAGTTAAAGGTTCTGTTATCGCAGAGGATGAAAGAGAAACCGGAATCCGTGCATTCCTGAATTTTGGGCACACACTAGGCCACGCAATTGAAGCTGAAGCAGGTTATGGAAAAGTGACACACGGGGAAGCAGTAGCCATTGGTATGCTATTTTCCCTTCAGTTGAGCACACAATTGCTTGGGCTTGATTTTAATAGAGAAGCATTCAAAATCTGGCTTAAGAATCTTGGGTACGAAACTTCAATCCCAGCCGGACTTGCTAATGAGCAGCTGATCGAAAGAATGAAACAGGATAAAAAAACTGTAAACAATACGATTCGTTTCGTTTTACTAGAGAAGATTGGAGTTCCTGCACTCATTGAAATAGAGGAAAAAGTATTGATGATGAACCTGAAGAAGTTTGTAGAAGAGGGGGAGTACGATGATTAGGGGAGTAAGAGGAGCTATTACAGTAAACGAGAATGATGAGCAGGAAATCATTTCTGCGACTGAAAGGCTTTTAAAAGAAGCTATCGTTTCTAATAATATCGCTCCGGATCAAGTTGCTTCAATTTTCATTTCAGCAACTGATGATGTTGATGCAGCCTTTCCGGCAAGGGCATTAAGGAATTTGGCTGGCTGGACGTATGTTCCAGTTATGTGCATGCAAGAATTAGCCGTCCCCGGCTCGCTACAGAAGTGTATCAGAGTCATGATTCATTACAACACTGAAAAAACACAGGAAGAGGTCAAGCACATTTATCTTGAGGGAGCTTCTGGACTTAGACCTGATCTATAAATTTATACTTTTTCCTGAGCGCCAAACAGTGTATGATAAATACATGTTCTTTATCGCTTTAATTAGATAGCGTATTAAAGAGTAGAATAGTCGAGGTGGATAAGATGAGATGGAAAGAGCAGCTTTTAAAGCTAAAACCATATCAGCCTGGTAAATCGATTTCCGAAGTAAAAAGGCAGTATGGATTATCAGAGATTGTGAAATTGGCTTCAAATGAGAATCCGTTTGGATCTTCAGAAAAAGTAAAAAACGAAATCGTGGACTATGCTGGTAAATTTTCAGTTTATCCCGATGGGTATGCTACCGAACTTCGTACACATCTAGCAGACCATCTGGGTGTAAAAGAAGGAGAGATCATTCTTGGCAACGGATCAGATGAAATTATCCAGATGATTGCCCGGGGTCTGCTCACACCTGAGACGAAAACTGTGATGGCTGCACCAACATTTCCTCAGTATAAACACAATGGTGTTATCGAGGGCTGTGAAATAACAGAAATCCCATTGGTAAATGGTGCACATGATTTGGATGGGATGGCTGCTTCTATTGATGAGCGGACCACAGTTGTCTGGTTATGCTCTCCGAATAATCCAACGGGGGTTTATATAACCGAAGAAGAATTGACAGCTTTTATGGCACGTGTGCCAAGTCATGTGCTTGTCGTGCTGGATGAAGCCTATTTCGAATATGTGACCGCGGAAGATTTTCATGATTCTTTGAGATTGCTTAAGCAATACCAAAACCTAATTATCCTAAGAACTTTTTCAAAAATATATGGTCTTGCCAGCTTTAGGGTTGGTTATGGAATTGCCCATGAGGACACAATTTCAGCACTTGAGCCTGTCAGGGAGCCATTCAATGTAAACTCATTGGCACAAGCTGCGGCCATTGCAGCACTTGATGACCAGGATTTTGTTGAAGAATGCAAAAGAGAAAACCAAGCTGGTTTAGAGCAATTTTACCAATTTTGTGATAGCGCTGCATTGAGTTATTATCCGTCACAGGGGAATTTCATCTTGATTGACTTTAAAAGGGACGGTCAGGAGGTATTTCAATTCCTGCTTGAAAGAGGATATATCGTTCGTTCCGGTACAGCGCTCGGATTCCCTACATGTGTAAGGATTACAATTGGCTCAAAGGAACAAAATCTAGGTGTAATTGAGATTATAAAAGAATATTTGAATGTTGATACTGTAATATCTAAATAAGGGTGTGGAACTTATGGAAGGCCGCGTATTGATCATTGGTCTTGGTTTGATTGGCGGCTCTCTGGCGATGTGTATTAAATCTCAGCATCCGGGGGCAGAGCTCATCGGATATGATGCGGACGGAGATCAAATGGACCTGGCCATAATGCTGGGTGTCATTGACCGGGCAGCTGGAAGTATTGAAATGGAAGCTCCGAAGGCGGATTTAATCATTATAGCGACTCCGGTATTGACCACCGGAAGCATTATTGAATCCTTAGCTTCATTGCAACTGAAAGAGGGAGTCATTGTTACCGACACAGGCAGTACGAAGGGGTACATTTCAATGAAGGCATCCACCTTGAGAGAAAAAGGAGTTGCATTCATTGGCGGCCATCCAATGGCTGGTTCTCATAAAAGTGGTGTAGCTGCAGCGAAGAAGATTCTTTTTGAAAATGCATTTTATCTTCTCACACCTGATACAATGGTCAGAAATGATATGGTGGAGCGACTAAAAGCATGGCTTTCTGGCACGAGGGCCAAGTTCCTCGATGTTTCACCCGAAGAGCATGATTATCTTACAGGGGTGGTCAGCCATTTTCCGCATATCATAGCTGCTTCCCTTGTCCATCAGGCGTCAAGGGCGGAGGAAGGAAATCCTCTTGTCAACCGCCTGGCTGCTGGCGGTTTCAGGGATATCACACGAATCGCTTCAAGTAGTCCACGGATGTGGAGGGATATCTCTCTTCAAAACCGGGAGGTTCTCATTTCTCTGTTAACTGACTGGCAGGATGAAATGGGACGGGTAAAAGAATTATTGGTTACTAATGATAGAGACAGCATCTATGATTTCTTTGATTCGGCAAAAAAATACCGGGATGGTCTTCCTGTAAGCGATAAAGGAGCTATTCCTAGTTTTTATGACCTGTTCGTAGATGTTCCCGACTATCCAGGGGTGATTTCTGAAATCACGGGATACTTGGCAGTTGAAAATATCAGTATAACCAATATAAGAATCATAGAAACTCGTGAAGATATATACGGCGTCCTGGTGATCAGCTTCCAGACACCTGAAGACCGTGCCAGGGCCAAGGAATGTATTGGAAAAAATACTGACTATGATATGTCTCTTGGAAAGTAGACTGAAGGAGCAGAAATATGTCCGTAAAAACACTTTTGACAAATAGTAACACTTTGGAAGGTCAGGTTAAAGTACCTGGCGATAAATCAATTTCGCATAGAGCAGTCATGTTCGGCTCCATTGCCAATGGAATTACCCGTATCGAAAACTTCCTGCCCGGAGAAGACTGTTTAAGCACGATTTCCTGCTTCCGTCAGCTTGGTGTCGATATTGTCCAGAATGGGAGCGATGTTACAGTTACCGGAAATGGTACGGACGGGTTGAGTCAGCCTGAGGATACGCTGTATGTCGGGAATTCTGGAACAACCATCAGGCTGATGATGGGAATCCTTTCGGGATTGCCTTTTACATCAACCCTTGAAGGTGATGATTCGATTGCCAGAAGGCCGATGACTAGAGTGACTCTTCCTCTTGGCAAAATGGGTGCAAGAATTACGGGAAGGAATAATGGCGAATTCACTCCGCTGACCGTGGAAGGCCAAAAATTACAAGGAATTACATATGAACTGCCAGTAGCAAGCGCGCAGGTGAAGTCGGCGATCCTTCTTGCCGGGTTGCAGGCTGAAGGTGAGACAATCGTTATTGAGCCAGTGAAAACAAGGGATCATACTGAGCGCATGATCAATCAGTTTGGCGGCAAAGTAGAGCGTGATGGTGATGCTGTAAAGGTAACTGGCGGACAAATGCTAAAGGGTACACATATAAATGTACCTGGTGACATTTCATCTGCCGCCTTTTTTCTGGTGGCGGCCGCAATTGTGCCTGGGAGTGATATCATACTCCGGAATGTTGGTTTGAACCCGACAAGAACGGGAATAATCGATGTCCTTAGAGCAATGGGAGCAGATTTCATTATCGAACCATACGAAAGTGAAGCAGCTGAACTTGCTGGGGATATAAGAATTAAGCATTCTACACTCAAGGGAACAATAGTCGAAGGTGATTTGATTCCCCGATTAATCGACGAAATCCCGGTCATTGCTTTGCTGGCAACGCAGGCAGAGGGAAAGACGATCATTAAGGATGCAGGGGAATTAAAGGTTAAAGAAACAAATCGAATTGATACTGTTGTGAATGAACTCAAGAAGCTTGGAGCAAACATTGAGGCTACAGATGATGGCATGATTATACAGGGGAAACAAAGCCTTGATGGCGGGACTGTATCAGCACATGGGGACCACCGGATCGGGATGATGCTGTCCATCGCTGCCCTGCTCTGCAAAAGGGATGTCACACTTGAACAAAGTGAAGCGGTCGCCGTTTCTTATCCTGGTTTTTTTAATGACTTGTATTCACTGGTGCGAAAATAAACAATATATGTCTTGAAGGCCAATCATGATAAATGGATGGCCTTCTGTCTTTTAAAAAGGCTGTTTATATTCAATAGCAACAAAGTTTGAGAAAAGAGTCTTTAAAAAGGGTTGCCTTCACTATAAAAAAGATTGCTGTCGTTATATTCTCGGAATTTCTGCATAGTTTGTCATAAGACCGATAAAGGAGTGGTTTTATGGCTTACATTATAGATAATGTCCATCTCTTGAAGGGACAAGCTTTCACAGATACAAGTATGCTGGTGGAGGACCAGCGAATTATATCGACAACATCCAAATTTGAACGTTATAACTACATGAGGATGGATGCTGACAACTATATAATGACCCCAACCCATGTCCTCTTTGATACGAATCTCCCTATAAAAGAATCTTTTAAAGAGAGAAAAGAATATTACCTGAATAATTTCATTCTAAAGGGCAGCACTGTTGTATTCACGACAGTAAAGATCCAATTTGAACGGCAGCTCGAAGAAAAGCTTAAGCAGACGAAATGTGATTTGTTAGACAGCCCTATCGATTTTGTTCTGGGGGTCAGCATTCCGCCGCGGTTACTGAATCCCGGATTTATCCGGAAGTGTAAGAAGATGAAAGTTCCAGCGATTTTTCTGGAGATCGACGAGATGACCACTCTGAATACGATGCCATGGGGATGGATCAAGGAAGCGCTGTTTCCTTATAACTGCCCAATCATTCCAATCTTTCCTGAAAGTAAGCATAAAAAAGGGAGACAGATGCAGCTCAATGTCTGGAGCGATTTGATGAAAAAAGAGAAGGTTCCCGCTGTTTATGAAGACTTAGCGAATCCAGGCCCTGTGTCAAGGTCGATTTTAAAGAAGACCGGAATCTTCCCTGAAAAATCAAATCTGCATAGTGGGGGAGAACTCAGCTATAATCTCTATACTCGATGCCCCGAAACAAAATACCGTGATGAGCATGGGTTGTTTTTTCAATCGAAGCATCTTGCGGTGACTGTGGACAAGGGAAAAGTCATTCGCGCGGGTTCCGAGGTTTATTATCGGCCAGGAAAGGGAGAGAATGTTATAATTAAGACACCAGGATTTTTTACAGACAATTACTAAAAAACTCTTCAGGCATTGCTGGTTAGACAGCTGTATGCAAACTGGCAAATATAGATTAGCCTAAAGTAAGGATAGGATGATAGAGATGGTCGCAGTAGAAGAAATTACAAATTATATCGAAAATGGACAGCTTGAAAAAGCAATGGCTGCTTATCAAAGAATTCTCGAGAATGGCAGCGACGAAGAAAAATTCCTCCTATCAGAGGAGTTATTCCGCTTTGGTTTCATGGAAGAAACGGAGGCCTTAATCGAGAGTCTATTAAAGAGTTATCCGGATGAGGGCGAACTCCATGTTTTGCTCGCTGAAACCCGGATCGAAATGGGCAAAGAGGAAGAGGCAATGCTTTCGCTTGAAAAAGTTGACGAAGAGGACCCTTCTTTTCCTCAAGCGCTGCTTTTATTGGCTGACCTGTACCAGATGGAAGGTCTGTTTGAAGTGAGTGAAAAGAAGCTGCTTCAAGCTAAAAGGCTTTTACCGGATGAGCCGGTCATTGATTTTGCTCTTGGTGAGCTGTACGCTTCCCAGGGTAAACTGGTTGAAGCCATCCAGTATTACGAAACGGTGCTTAAGTCACATGAAGAGATTGGCGGAGTGAACATCAACCAGCGAATGGCCGAAGCGTTAAGTGCGGGCGGATCGTTTGAGGAAGCACTCCATTTTTATGAAAAAGCGCTTGAGCAAAAACTGGAAATTAATACATTGTTCGGCTTTGCTTTTACAGCCTTGCAGGCAGGCTATAATAAAACAGCAATCGATAAGTTTGAGGAACTAAAAGCTCTTGATCCTGAATACCATTCCCTTTACCTCTATCTTGCCAAAGCTTATGAGCGAGAAGAAATGGTCGAAGAGGCATTCAATGCAGTGAAGCAGGGAATCGAGCAGGATGAGTTCAATAAGGATTTATACTTTTATGGTGGCAAATTAGCACTCAAAATTCCTGATGAAGAAGCTGCAGAAAAATTGCTTCGTGAAGCAATCGCTCTTGATCCAGGATTCATGGAAGGCGTCCTTGTCCTGAACAAACTGCTGATCAAGCAGGAACGCTATGAAGATGTACTTGAGCTTGTGCGGGCAGCTGACATCCACGAAGAAGAAGAGGAACCACAAATTCTTTGGGATGAAGCGGTTGCTTACCAGCAAATTGAAGATTTTTCACAGTCATTAAACAAATACCAACTCGCATATACTTTCTTTAAAGACAACAAAGAATTTTTGACAGACTACGGTTATTTTTTAATTGAAGAAGGAAAAATGGCCGACGCCGCCGAAATTTTTAGTAAGTTAGTTGAAAAAGAACCTGGCAATGAAGAATTCCGTGAATTGTTGGAACGCATGACGGAGAATCAGTAACCTTAACAAAAAATTTGAGTTATGCAGAGGAGGGATTCAAAAATGACAACCCCTGTATCTGTCAACGAGAAAAAGGATTTTATCCGCTGGTTTTTAAACCATTACCAGCTTAAAAGGCGGGAATGCGTTTGGATCCTTAACTACTTGATGAGCCATGACCAGCTGATGGAAAAGGTGCACTTTGTGGAAAATGCACAATATTGTCCAAGGGGATTAGTGATGTCGACCCATTGCGTGGAAGAAGTACCATTCCGCTTCTTCAAAGAAAACGTGATGACGACAGATGCTGAAAAGTCTTTTCACGACATTCGTTTGAACAGGGAAGAAGAAATTTACATCCAATTGAATTTCCACGCTTCAAACAAAGCCCACCAGTTTGCGGCCGTGCTGGAAGAAAACCCTTATGTTCCAGGCCAGCTCCAAATCAGTGAAAGTGACAAGATGGTAGCAGAGAGATTTCTTGAGGAGAGTATTCAAAAATTCCAAAAAGACAAACTGCTTACCTTGATCGATGAAGCGCTGGACAGCCAGGACCAGGAAGCCTTCGAACATCTCACAGAACAATTAAAAAGATTGGGCGCAGTCAATTCGTTATAGCTTGCTTTTGATAGCAGGCTTTTTATTTTGTCTGTTTTTGTGGATTGAGCCGCTGGTCTGTGCCAAAACCATTTTCTTTTGGACAAGAACTGAACGGGCTGGTGTGAAAATGTCCAAACCTGATCCTACTTAGGATAAAACTCAAGGAAGAGACAGTTGAAATGTCTGAACCTGATCCTACTTCGGACAAAATTCAAGGGAGAGGCTGTTGAAATGTCCAAACCTGATCCTACTTCAGACAAAACTCAAGGGAGACGCTGTTGAAATGTCCGAACCTGATCCTACTTCAGACAAAACTTAAGGGAGAGGCTGTTGAAATGTCCGAACCTGATCCTACTTCAGACAAAACTTAAGGGAGAGGCTGTTGAAATGTCCGAACCTGATCCAACTTCGGACAAAACTCAAGGAAGAGACAGTTGAAATGTCCGAACTTGACCCTACTTCAGACAAAACTTAAGGGAGAGGCTGTTGAAATGTCCGAACATGTCCAACTTCAGACAAAACTTAAGGGAGAGGCTGTTGAAATGTGCGAACATGACCCTACTTCGGACAAAACTCAAGGGAGAGGCTGTTAAAATGTCCGAACCTGATCCAACTTCAGACAAAACTTAAGGGAGACGCTGTTGAAATGTCCGAACATGTCCAACTTCAGACAAAACTCAAGGGAGAGGCTGTTGAAATGTCCGAACTTAATCCTACTTCGGACAAAACACAAGGAAGAGACAGTTGAAATGTCCGAACTTGACCCTACTTCAGACAAAACTCAAGGAAAGGTCCGTTGAAATGTCCGAACCTGATCCTACTTCGGACAAAACTCAAGGGAGAGGCTGTTGAAATGTCCGAATCTGATCCTACTTCAGACAAAACTCAAGGGAGAGGCTGTTGAAATGTCCGAACCTGATCCTACTTCGGACAAAACTCAAGGAAGAGACAGTTGAAATGTCCGAACTTGACCCTACTTCAGACAAAACTCAAGGGAGACGCTGTTGAAATGTCCAAACCTGATCCTACTTCAGACAAAACTCAAGGGAGACGCTGTTGAAATGTCCGAACCTGATCCTACTTCAGACAAAACTCAAGGGAGAGGCTGTTGAAATGTCCGAATCTGATCCTACTTCGGACAAAACTTAAGGAAGAGACAGTTGAAATGTCCGAACCTGATCCAACTTCAGACAAAACTCAAGGTGGGAGCGGTTGAAATGTCTGAACCTCATCCAACTTCAGACAAAACTCAAGGGAGACGCTATTGAAATATCCGAACCTGATCCTACTTCGGACAAAACACAAGGAATGAGCGGTTGGAATGTCCGAACCGACCCTCACTTCAGACAAAACTCAAGGAATGAGCGGTTGAAATGTCCGAACCCGGTCCTACTTCGGACAAAGTTACAAGGAAGAATCGAGGAAGTGTCTGAACTTGCCCTAACTTCGGACAAAATCACAAGGGAGTGACCATCGAAATGTCCGAACCAAACCTCACTTCAAACAAAACGCAATGGACGAGCCTCGGAAAAGTCCTAACCTGACAAACCATTCGAAAACGACTTTTAATCGTGATATTATAGGTATGGATTGAATAGCAGGCTTTTCGTCGTAGAGTATCTTATGTAACTCATTTAAGAAGAAACGACATGGGCCTAATAGAATGATGGAGTTGGTTTTATGAGATGGGTGGCAGCAGATGTTGAGATGTACCAGAAAGCGGCGGAATATGTTGACACGGCGATCGTGCCGCTATTGCCAGTTTCATTCGGGGATGACATGAAACAAAATGCCTCGATGGCAGAGTTCATAGGAATCCTTACTACACAGCTGGAAAAGCAGTTTAAGGGACGTATCTTCCTATTTCCTGATTTTGTATACATAAAAGGACATGAAGCTAGCGTAAAAGCCCTGAAGGAATGGGAGAACACTTTGTTGGACAAGCAGTTCAAGCATGTGTTTTATGTAACCTCCGACAGCAGCTGGAGGCAGCAAGAGAAGGAGTTAACTGGTAACCTGTTGTGGCTGCCGTCATTGTCTTTGGAGCATATGCAGGAACAGCAAAAGGTGTCCATCGTGGAAGACCAGGTGAATCAGCTATTATCTTTGTTCACTGAGAAATGGCAAGAGGATTAATCTTGATGTTATTTTTATCACTGCAAAAAATGTTTTCAACATAGTATTATATTGATTTTGTAATGAGATTGATATATCATGGTTATGTCCTAGTTTTAAAATGTGTTTAAATTATGTCCGTTGGGGACTTAACTTGGGAATAGAGGGGGGAATAGCGTGAGTAAGCATCGTGTTTCAAGACGTCAATTCTTAAACTATACTCTAACAGGTGTAGGCGGTTTCATGGCTGCAGGGATGCTGATGCCAATGGTTCGTTTTGCCGTTGATCCTGTACTTAAGGGTGAAGATGCGGGAGATTTTATCGCGACTCCATTGAAGATCGCAGATATTACAAATGAACCGCAAAAAGTAAACTTTAGCTTCACACAAAAAGATGCGTGGTATGAATCAGAAGAAACTGGAACTGCTTGGGTTTTCAAGAACGAAGGCGGAGAGATTATCGCCCTGTCACCAGTATGTAAACACCTTGGATGTGTTGTTGACTGGAATACGGATAAGAAAAATCCGAATATGTTCTTCTGTCCTTGCCACTACGGTCTTTATGAAAAGGACGGTACAAACGTGCCGGGCACACCACCGTTGGCACCATTGGATGTATATCCAACCAAAGAAAAAGACGGGTTCCTTTATGTAGGAAAAGCCGAACCACGAAAGGGGGCGTAATCTTTGTTAAACAAAATTTACGATTGGGTAGATGAGCGTTTGGATATTACGCCTTTGTGGCGCGATATTGCAGACCATGAGGTTCCTGAGCACGTTAACCCGGCGCACCACTTTTCTGCGTTCGTGTATTGCTTTGGCGGTCTGACGTTTTTCATCACTGTCATTCAGATTCTTTCCGGAATGTTCCTGACAATGTACTATGTACCGGACATCAAGAATGCATGGGAATCTGTTTATTATCTTCAAAACCAGGTAGCGTTTGGACAAATTGTCCGTGGTATGCATCACTGGGGAGCGAGCCTTGTCATCGTTATGATGTTCTTACATACGCTTCGCGTGTTCTTCCAGGGCGCTTATAAGAAACCTCGTGAATTGAACTGGGTTGTCGGAGTTTTAATTTTCTTCGTAATGTTAGCTCTTGGCTTGACAGGATACTTGCTTCCATGGGATATGAAAGCATTATTCGCAACAAAAGTTACATTGCAGATTGCAGAAGCTGTCCCATTGATTGGGCCATATATTAAAACATTACTTTCCGGACATTCAACGATCGTTGGTGCACAAACCTTGACTCGTTTCTTCGCGATCCACGTATTCTTCCTGCCTGCTGCATTATTAGGCTTAATGGGAGCGCACTTCTTGATGATTCGTAAGCAAGGTATTTCTGGTCCATTGTAAAATTCGAATGAAATAGTTGTGCGAATAGAGATTCGCCAATGATACGGAAAAAGGAGGGGATTGCTCGATGCATCGTGGTAAAGGTATGAAGTTCGTAGGAGACTCTCGTGTCCCTGCAGAACGCAAGCCTAATATTCCGAAAGATTACTCGGAATACCCTGGCAAAACGGAAGCGTTTTGGCCTAACTTCCTATTAAAGGAATGGATGGTTGGTGCTGTTTTCCTAATCGGATTCTTGAGCCTGACAATTGCTCATCAGCCTCCGCTTGAGAGGATTGCCGATCCTACGGATACAGCATATATCCCGCTGCCAGACTGGTATTTCTTATTCTTATATCAATTGCTTAAGTATTCTTACGCTTCTGGCCCATATACTGTAATTGGGGCTTTAGTTATCCCGGGTCTTGCATTTGGAGCGCTATTGCTGGCTCCATTTATTGACCTCGGACCTGAGCGCCGCCCGTCAAAGCGTCCGCTTGCGACAGGCTTTATGCTGTTGTCAATCGCTGCTGTTTTCTATCTCACTTGGGAATCAGTTGATCACCATGATTGGGAAGCGGCAAAGAAGCAGGGGCAGATTGTGGATGTCGAAATTGACAAGAACTCAGATGGATACAAAATTGCACAGGCTCAGACATGTACTTCCTGCCATGGCGGAGAACTTGCCGGTGGTGCTGCAGCGCCTAGTCTGTTAGATTCAAAAATGAGTGCAGAAGAAATTGCTGATGTTGCCAAGAATGGTAAAGGAAGCATGCCTGCAGTCTTCAAAGGATCGGACGAAGAACTTCAGACGCTTGCTGAATTCATCGATGGCCTTAGCGAATAATATGTCCAAGAACCTGCAAGGAAAGCTTGCAGGTTCTTTTTTATGCTTATCCAGACAGTTTACACGCTGGACCTGAAACGTACATATGCAAATGTGTTTTTGACAGATAACCACTCCACAGGGAAGGGAAATGAAAATCATTTAAGTGAAAAACTTTTGAATAACACCTTTGTAAAATCAGACAAGGATAACTTGGCTTATTTTCTATAAACTGTAATAATAGTGATAGAAAACTTGGATTGGAGATCGTCAAAATGATAAAAAAAATATACCCTTTGCTAGGGAATAGATCTGTATTATGGCTGTTATTTTGGGTGAATGTTTTGGGGACAGCTTACGGGTACTATTGGTACAAGTGGCAGCTTGTCGATACGCCACCGAAATTTCTTCTTTTCGTACCGGATAGCCCGACTGCAAGCTTGTTCTTTGTCTTCGTTTTAGGGGCATTCCTGATGGGGAAAAACTGGCCGCTTATGGAAGCATTGGCTATCGTTAGCCTAGTCAAGTATGGCCTTTGGGCGGTAGTGATGAATTTAATGGTATTCTTCGTTTCTGGTCAGCTTGATTGGATTGGGCTTATGCTGATGGCATCCCATTTTGCGATGGCAGTGGAAGGTGTCTTATATGCTCCTTTTTATCGAATAAAACCATGGCATTTGATTGTAGCTGCAGTTGTACTTCTTCATAATGAAATCATTGATTATGTTTTTGAAATGATGCCAAGGTACCATACACTAGATTTGTATATGGACCAGATCGGGTACTTTACATTTTGGTTAAGTATTTTCTCAATAGCCGTTGGGTATTACTTCGCGCTGCGGCCAGATCGATTCACACTTTCACTAAAAAGATCAAGATAACCCTTGAATTTTGGTCTAACCTTGTCCACCCTCTCATACATTTTAATAGTATTTAGAGGGGGGACAGGAATGAGAGCAAAATATTTTATATTCCTTTCGGTGCTTTTGTTATTGATTGCGCCGTTTGCAGCATACGCAGAACCACAGTCGCCTGTTGAAGAACTGGATAATATATCAGACCAAGCACTGCAAATGGTGAAACTGCACCGTTATGACGATGCTAACAGATTGTTGAATCATTTTTCAGAAGAATTCCTGCTAGTAACAGGAGATGGACGGCCATTTACTATGGATGAACTGCGGATTATTACTGTGGCACATGATGAAGCGGTTGAGGCGGTAGCAAACGCTGATTTGGGACATGCTGAAAGGATGAACAGAGTTACAAAATTCAGGCTTGTAATTGACGCAATTGCTTCCACTCACCAGCCATTATGGACAGAGATGGAAGGGCCCATCATGACGGTTTTCAATGATATGAAGACTGCTGCATATGAGGGTGACAATGACCAGTTTCATGCGAACCTTAATTCATTCCTGTCATTATACAATGTGATTTATCCAAGCCTGAAGATTGACATCAATCCGGAAAGAATCCAGAAAGTTGATGCTAAAGTCAGCTTTATCGATCAGTACCGGCCTCAGGTATTGCAAGAAGCTTCAAGTCAGGAAGAACTGGAAGTGCTTGAATCGGATTTGCAGAATATCTTTGATGATATGACGGAGGATGAAGCAGACCCATCACTGTGGTGGGTAATGATTTCAACCGGAAGCATCATAATCCTAACATTGTCCTATGTAGGCTGGAGAAAATATAAAGGCGACCATGATAAAAAGAAAAATGTCCAAAAAGAACATAGGAATTGACATCTTATTCTACTATTTATAAAATAGTGATAACATCATGAGATGTAAGGGGAGGTACTAGATGTCTATAATAATCTATTTTGCGCTTATTATTTTGATCCCGTTATGGGCTCAATTCAAGGTAAAAGGAGCATTCAAGAAATATTCACAGGTGGCTTCTTCGTCCCAAATGACGGGTGCAGAGGTGGCTCGTAAAATTCTCGATGATAACGGTTTATATAATGTTGGTGTCGAAGAAACCAGAGGTTATTTAAGTGATCACTACGACCCGCGTTCAAAGGTTGTACGTTTATCTTCAGATAACTTTTTTGGCCATTCAGTCGCAGCAGCTGCAATTGCTGCTCACGAAGTTGGCCATGCGATCCAGGATGCTGAGGATTATTCGTTCCTAAGGTTCCGCCATGCGCTTGTTCCAGTGGCAAGCCTAGGTTCAAACTTTTCCTGGATTCTGATTCTGATTGGGATTTTTGCTCAATTAAGCGGTTTGCTTTTACTAGGTATCCTTTTCATGGCCGCTGCTGTTGTGTTCCAACTGGTAACTTTGCCGGTTGAATTCAATGCATCGAACCGTGCAATGGAACAGGTCGTTTCAGCTGGGATCATCAGGAATGATGAAGAAAGAGAAACGAAGAAAGTATTGAATGCCGCAGCTTTGACATATGTAGCTGCTGCAGCTGTTGCAGTACTTGAACTTGTTCGTTTAGTAATGATTTACACAGGAATGACTAGTAGTGAAGAATAAAAAAAATCCGGATAATCATCCGGATTTTTTATCTTTCAAGAGGCAGTTTATTTTCATCTAGCGTAAATCCTTCTCCAAGGACATCATGTACAACGGTTACCGATACAAATGCGTGGGGGTCTACTGAATTAATGACACTTTTCAATCGGACGATTTCATTCTTGGCAACTACACAGTATAAAACATCTCTTTCTGATTTAGTATAAGAGCCTACCGCTTTCAGGCTCGTCACTCCGCGATCCATTTCTTTCATGATTTTGGCTGCGATATCCTCGTTTTTCTCCGAGATGATCATAGCGCCTCTGGCAGCGTATGAACCTTCCTGCATAAAATCGATCACCCTGGCCCCTACAAAGACGACCACAAGAGTATACATGGCTTCCCTGTAGTTCAAATATGTAATAAGAGAAAGTGTAATGACACCAAAGTCAAACATGAACATTGTCCTGCCCATTGTCCAGCCAACATACTTTTGCGCCAGCCTTGCGATAATGTCCACTCCGCCTGTAGTTCCTCCATAACGGAATATGATCCCAAGGCCGATCCCGATGAACACTCCCGCAAACAGGGCCGCTAAAAACAAGTCCTCATATAATGGCATCTCGATTTGATATTTTTGAAAAATAGCCAGAAAAATGGAGACTCCTACTGTACCTATGATTGTATAAATAAATACATTCCGGCCAAGCAGCTTCCAGCCTATGAAAAAAAGCGGCAAGTTTAATAATAGGTTAGTAATGGAAGGAGACCAGCCAAATACGAAATAAAGCAAAAGGGTAATTCCAGTGAAACCACCTTCTGCGAGGTTATTTTGCATATTGAAATGAACGAGGCCGAATGAGAAAATAGCCGCACCAAGCAAAATGAAAAAGATGTTTTTGATTTTTAAGCCGTTAAGCACGATTAATTCCTCCTAATTAGTACGCTAAAATTACCTGATAAAGCGCTTATATTATATAAAATATAACCAACAAGGGCAATCTTTTACAGGAGGGGCATAAAGAGTCGCAATATTCTATGTTCCATATCCTCTATTTTGATGAGAGTATTTGGTTGAAATAAGCTTTATCAGTGATTGCCTATAATTAGTTTGAAATAAAAATATTTGTCAAAGTACCTCCATTGAGCTAACATCGATATAGATAAACATACATAAAAAGGTTGGGTGAGTTTCTTGAGTGGAAAGAAAACGATGAAAGAACTCCAGCAGGAAGTGGATACATATATAAGCCAATTTAAAGAAGGCTACTTCAGTCCGCTTGCTTTGACAGCACGCATGACCGAGGAGCTCGGGGAGCTGGCTCGTGAGGTAAACCACTATTATGGCGAAAAGCCAAAGAAAAACGATGAAAAAGAAAAGACAATTGAAGAAGAGCTGGGAGATATGCTTTTTGTGATGATTTGTTTTGCCAACTCTTTAAATATAGACCTTGAAGAAGCACATAACATGGTTATGGAAAAGTTCAATACAAGGGACAAAGACCGCTGGACGAGAAAAGACAGCTAAAGGAGACTAAATATATGGAAAAAGTAAAGATTGTTATTGCAGGACCAAGAGGAAGAATGGGTAAAGAGGCTGTCAATCTGGTGCTTGGGACCGACACATATGAACTCGTGGGAGTAGTTGACAGGAAATATAAAGGAATGAAGGTTGGTGAGCTCGAGGGTTTTCCAGCGAGCGATGCCTTAATTTATACAGATTTCGAGAAATGTCTCCAGGAAGTTGAGCCAGATGTACTTATTGACTTGACAACACCTGAGGTAGGCATGTTCCATACAAAGACCGCATTGAAATATAAAGTTCGCCCAGTGGTAGGGACTACAGGGTTCAGTAAGGAAGACCTTGATGAACTTGAACAGCTGTGCGCTGAACAGGAAACAGGCTGTATCATCGCTCCAAACTTTGCCGTCGGAGCCGTTTTGATGATGAAATTCTCGCAAATGGCTGCGAAGTATTTCGATGACGTTGAGATCATTGAACTGCACCACGACCAGAAGCTTGATGCGCCATCGGGTACGGCAGTAAAAACGGCACAAATGATAGCTGATGTACGCGAACCGAAAACACAGGGACATACTGACGAAAAGGAAACAATTCAAGGTGCCCGCGGTGCGGATTATGAAGGTATGCACATACATTCAGTAAGGCTTCCTGGACTGATTGCCCACCAGCAGGTATTATTCGGTGCTGACGGGCAAACATTGACGATCCGCCATGATTCATACAATCGAAGCTCCTTTATGTCTGGAGTAAAGCTTGCGGTTGATACAGTCATGAAAATGGATGCTTTTGTTTACGGATTAGAGAATATCATAGAATAGGGGAGATACCATGAACATTGCCTTAATTGCACATGATAAAAAGAAAGATGATCTGGTGGGTTTCGCTGTCGCTTATAAGGAGATCTTTGAAGAGCATACATTATTTGCAACTGGGACAACTGGTTTGAGGCTTATTGAAGCAACGGGTTTGGAAGTGACAAGGTTTCAATCCGGTCCTCTTGGCGGTGACCAGGAAATTGGTGCCCGGATTGCCAATAACCTTATGGATGCAGTGTTTTTTTTCAGGGATCCATTGACTGCTCAGCCGCATGAACCTGACGTGACTGCCCTCGTTCGGTTATGTGATGTATATTCTGTTCCGTTGGCGACCAATATGGGAACAGCTGAGATTCTCGTAAAAGGGATTGAAAGAGGAGACCTTGATTGGCGAAATATAGTGAAAGAAGAAACTGGTGATGAACATGGAAGCAATGAAGCTTGATATACTGGCGTTTGGTGCCCATGCTGATGACGTAGAAATCGGGATGGGCGGTACAATCGCAAAATATGCTGCTGAAGGAAAATCTATCGGGATTTGTGATTTGACCAAAGCAGAGATGTCTTCAAACGGAACGGTAGAGATCAGGAGCCGAGAAGCAAAAGAAGCAGCCGGCATTCTTGGAGTGAAGATGAGGGAAGCACTTGACTTGCCTGACAGAGGCTTATTTTTAAAGGAAGAATACATAAGGAAAATTGTTAGAGTGATCAGGCGAAATACTCCGGACATAGTTTTTGCACCTTATTTTGATGACCGTCATCCTGACCATGGCAGCTGTGCCCGCCTTGTTGAGGAGGCGGTCTTTTCGGCAGCAGTAAGAAAATATGATGAAGAGGACGGGCTGAAGCCACACAGGGCAAAAGCTTTATATTTCTATATGATCAATGGGTTCCACAAACCTGATTTTCTGGTTGATGTATCGGATTATATCCATTTAAAAATCAATGCACTAAATGCTTACGAAAGCCAATTCATGAAAGGGGCAGGAACTTTTGACACCCCGCTTGTGAACGGCTACATCGAATCAGTCGAAGCACGCGAGAAATTATTTGGCAAGGAAGCTGGCGTCGCTTATGCCGAAGGCTTTATGTCCAAAAAACCATTGTTAATCCATAAGGATTTGTTAGGGGAAGGAAAATGAAGAAACTTAAAATAGGCATCACTTGCTACCCGACGGTAGGTGGTTCTGGTGTTGTCGCAACAGAACTCGGAAAGCTGCTGGCGGAGAAAGGTCATGAGATTCATTTTATTTCCTCGAGCCTACCCTTCCGCCTGAAAAAAATGTACCGAAATATTTATTCGCATGAAGTTGAGGTCAATCAATATTCTGTCTTTCAATACCCTCCATATGATATTGCTTTGGCCAGCAAGATTGCAGAGGTCGCAGTTTTGGAGAATTTAGATGTTCTTCACGTCCATTATGCGATTCCCCATGCTGTCTGTGCCATTTTGGCCCGCCAGATGAGCGGACGTGATCTGAAGATTGTCACCACCCTGCATGGTACGGATATTACTGTACTTGGATATGACCCATCTCTAACTGATGCCATTCGTTTCGGAATTGAAAAATCAGATTATGTCACTGCTGTGTCCAATTCGCTTATCCAGCAGACTTATGACTTGATCAAACCGGACAAACAAATTGGCTGTGTGTACAACTTCATAGACACTCGTATCAACAAACGGACAGATTCCTCAGAACTAAGAAAGGAATATGGAATCCTTCCTGAAGAAAAAGTGGTCATCCATGTATCCAATTTCCGCCCTGTTAAAAGAGTTCCGGATGTGATCAAAGCATTCGCAGGCATCGCAGAAAAAATGCCGGCCAAGCTTTTGCTTGTTGGAGATGGACCAGAAATGAAAACTGTATGCAATCTTGCAAGTGAGCTGGGGATTCGCGACAAAGTCCTGCTGCTTGGAAAACAGGAGAGGGTAGAGGAGCTATATTCATTAAGTGATTTGATGCTTCTTCTGTCAGAAAAGGAAAGCTTCGGATTGGTAGCTTTAGAAGCGATGGCTTGCGGTGTACCATGTATCGGTACGGATGTAGGAGGGATTCCGGAAGTGATTGTGGGCGGAGAGACGGGTTACATATGCGAATTAGGAAATATTGAAGAAATAACGGAAAAAGCTGTTAATATACTCTCAAACCCTGAAACCCACAAGCGTTTTGCTGAGAAATCGGTAGAAAGGGCAGAAAAAAGCTTCAGTGCTGAACAAATCGTATCTAAATACGAAAGCATCTACTATAATATCGTTGGCCAGGATCAACGATGATAGGTCAGCCATTCATACAGGCAGTGCCTGTCCTTAAGTTAATAGAGAATGCTGGGTATGAAGCGTATTTTGTCGGCGGCTCTGTCAGGGATCATATCCTCGGTCGCGAAATATCCGATGTTGATATCGCAACCTCTGCGTTACCTGAGGAGTTAAAACGGATTTTTCCTAAAACCAATGATGTGGGAATTGAACATGGAACGATTCTCGTCCATTATAAAGGCGAACATTATGAAATAACGACATTCCGTTCCGAAGAAAACTACACAGATTTCCGCAGGCCTGATAAGGTTTCTTTCATTCGGTCATTAAATGAGGATCTACAGCGGCGTGACTTCACGATGAATGCAATGGCTATGGACAAAGAAGGGAACATGATCGATCCTTTTGCTGGCAAAGAAGCGATAAACAAAAAAGAAATTGTGACAGTAGGCAATCCAGATGAACGTTTCGGTGAAGATGCATTGAGGATGCTTAGGGCTGTTAGATTCCAGTCGCAATTATCTTTTTCAATTGGAAAACAGACTTTAGAATCGCTTACAGATCACTGTCATCTACTGGAGAACATAGCGGTAGAACGCAAAACTGTTGAATTCGAAAAATTGCTTAAGGGACCAGGCAGGAGCGAAGCAGTCCAATTACTGGCCAATAGTGGCATGATTCAATATTTGCCAGGGTTAAAAGGGCATCGTGATGAAGTAATACGCTTTTCAAGGCATCTAAGAGAGAATTTCCAACTGGTGGAATCTTGGGTCCTGCTGGTGTTTGAATTAGGTTTGAAAGATAAAGAAATTGAAGAATTCCTGAGAGAATGGAAACTTCCAGTTCAAAAAATTAAACGAATCAAACATATTCATGCGTTGTTATTGCATCGCCTTAAAAATGAATGGAATCCGGAATTGGTTTATAACGCAGGATTGGAAGATGCAATTAGCGCTGAAAAAGTGTTTGCGTCCCTGCAAAATATTGTTGGCAGCAACGAAAAAATCAGGGAATTGCATGAGCGGCTTCCGATCAAGCATCGAAAAGAATTGAACGTAACTGGGAATGATGTTATGGGCTGGCTGGATAAACAGCCTGGTCCCTGGCTGCGCGAGTTTCTTGAGGAAATCGAACGTTCTGTAATCTATGGCATCGTGCCAAATGAGAAGGAGAAAATAAGGGAATGGCTGAACGCGTCCAATCTGAGATCAGAAAAAAATTGATCGATGCTTTTACGAGGAATGAAACTGAATATCTATCAGGCCAACATCTGGCTGACATTGCGGGCTGCACACGTACGGCGGTGTGGAAGCATATCGAGGAGCTTCGCAAGGAAGGCTTTGAATTTGAGGCGGTCAGAAGAAAAGGATACAAAATTATTTCAATCCCTGACAATATGTCTGCAGATAAAATAACCCTTGGTTTAAACACTGAATTCCTAGGAAGGAATCTGCACTATCATGACAGCGTTGAATCCACTCAAAAAATTGCGTATAAACTGGCTTATGATAATGCTGAAGAGGGAACTGTGGTGATTGCCGAAGAGCAAACTGCTGGCAGAGGGAGGATGGACCGTAAGTGGCATTCCCCCAAATATACAGGTATATGGATGAGCATCATCCTCAGGCCGAAAATCCCTATACCGAAGGCTCCGCAGCTGACATTGATCACTGCAGTCGGTGTGGTGCAGGCTATAGAGGAAGTAACAGGCTTACTGCCTGAAATAAAATGGCCGAATGATATTCTCATTAACGGCAAGAAAATTACCGGAATCCTTACCGAGCTTCAGGCTGAATCAGATCGGATTAATTCAATCATTATTGGAATCGGCATCAATGTCAATACAGGCATAGAAGATTTCCCTGAAGATATCCGAACAATCGCTTCGTCGCTCGCCATTGAATCTGAAAAAATCATAGACAGGGAAAAGTTGATCAGGACGATACTTGAAAAATTAGAAAAACTGTATTTACTTTATCTCGAAAAAGGCTTTTTTCCGATAAAGCTGATGTGGGAAAGCTACGCTATAAGCATCGGTAAACAGATCACTGCAAGGACCCTAACTGGGGAAATCAAAGGGAAAGCCACCGGGATTACTGAAGACGGAGTACTTTTGATTGAGGATTCAGCAGGGGAAATTCATAACATTTACTCCGCGGATATCCAGATAGAAGGTTAATTGAGTAATGTAGCCAAAAAAGCAGTCTTTTGCTATAATCAATCTGGGCGGTATCGAGAGAACTGCACCTTGTTGATGTATTTTATAAAAAAATAGTTCTGCCTGGATCCGGTAGCGGACTGGGACAGAGGGATGAAACAAGTACAGGCTTCAAAGGGTCCTTCTGGCATAGATGGGCCCTTTTTTAGTGTCTGGCATTGATGGATTGTTTTATCTCCTCTTCAGAAAAAGGGAGGAACGAAAATGAAACAAACAACTGATTTCTTGAAAATGAAGCAAACAGGCAACAAGATCGTTATGGTGACAGCCTATGATTATCCTTCAGCCAAGCATGCCGAACAGGCTGAAGCTGATTTAATCCTTGTAGGCGATTCCCTTGGAATGGTCGTGCTCGGCTATGACTCGACTATACCAGTGACAATGGAGGACATGATCCACCATTCTAAAGCTGTCAGGCGAGGAGCAGGCAATACATTCATTGTTGTCGATTTGCCATTTATGAGTTATCATCTGTCGATTAAGGACACGCTTATAAACAGTGCGAGAATCATGCAGGAAACAGGGGCAAACGCTGTGAAATTAGAAGGTGCTGATGAGGTCATTGACCATATAAACGCACTGACGAAGGCTGGAGTTCCTGTAGTAGCACATCTTGGCCTCACTCCGCAGTCTGTCGGGGTACTCGGTGGATATAAAGTCCAGGGGAAAAGCGCTGATGCGGCAAAGAAATTAATTGATGACGCAAAAAAATGCGAAGAGGCAGGTGCCTTTGCTATTGTGCTGGAATGCGTCCCTAAACAGCTTGCTGAACAGGTCAGCCAGGCCCTCACAATCCCGACGATAGGTATCGGGGCTGGAGCGGAGGTTGACGGACAGGTACTTGTATACCACGATATAATCACCTATGGTGTGGACAGGGTACCAAAATTCGTGAAACAATATACCAATGTAAATGAACTGATCTCTTCCGGGCTCAGTGCCTATGTTTCAGAAGTAAGGCATAAGGCTTTCCCAGAAGATAAACATAGCTTTACCATGAAAGAAGAAGAATTGAAGGCATTGTACGGGGGAAAAGAATGAAAATCATTAGAACAATCACCGAGATGCAGGAACAGATGCAAAAATTAAAATCTGAAGGTAAATCCATTGGATATGTGCCAACTATGGGTTTCCTGCATGAAGGCCATATATCATTGATGAAGAGGGCGCGTCCGGTAAATGACGTTGTTGTCCTGAGCATTTTCGTGAACCCGCTCCAATTTGGCCCTACGGAGGACCTGGATGCCTATCCACGTGATTTTGAACGCGACCATAAGATTGCGGAGGAACAGGGAGTAGATTTTATCTTCTATCCTTCTGCTGAAGAAATGTATCCAGATAATGCTTCGGTAAAAGTATCTGTTGTTGACCGGACAGATGTCCTTTGCGGCAAATCAAGGCCTGGGCATTTTGACGGAGTAGCAACTGTCTTAATGAAGCTGTTTAATATCATCCAGCCAACGAGGGCATATTTTGGCCTCAAGGATGCCCAGCAGGTCGCAGTGGTCGATGGCCTGATCAAGGATTTCAATTTTCCGATAGAATTGATCCCAGTTGAAACAGTACGTGAAGAAGATGGGCTTGCAAAAAGTTCGAGAAATGTCTATTTAAGCGAAGAAGAAAGACAGCAGGCAAATGAACTTAGCAGAAGCCTGGAGATGGCGAGACTCGCCATTGAGAGAGGCGAAAGAAATCCGGATGAAATTGCTGGAATGATGAAACATCATATCCATGAGAATACGTCAGGTATAGTCGATTATGTTGAAATTTATTCTTATCCAGAGCTGCAAGAGTTAGAAACATTGAAGGGTAAAGTGATCATTGCCCTTGCGGTGAAGTTCTCGAAAGCAAGACTGATTGACAATACCATTATAGATTTAGAGGTAAAATAACTCATTTTAGGGGGATTATATTCCATGTTCCGCACCATGATGAATGCTAAAATACATCGAGCTAGAGTAACTGAAGCCAATTTGAATTATGTCGGCAGCATCACAATCGACAGCGATATTCTGGACGCAGTCGGAATGGTAGCTAATGAAAAGGTTCAAATAGTCAATAATAATAATGGCGCCCGTTTCGAAACTTATATTATTCCGGGGGAAAGAGGAAGCGGAGTAGTGTGCCTGAACGGTGCAGCAGCCCGTCTAGTACATGAAGGTGACGTTGTGATCATCATTTCCTATGCGCTTGTCTCTGAAGAGAAGGTTCCGTCTCACCAGCCAAAAGTAGCGTTGATGGATGAGAACAACCGTATTGTAGAAATGCTTCATGCTGAACCTGAAAGAACGGTATTCCTATAAAACAAGAAAACTCCCGTACTATCGGGAGTTTTTTCATACAGTTCTTGAGCAAATCTCAAGAACGCTCTTTGGTGTAAGAATGTGTATACAAAAGGATAAACAACGACAAAAAGATATCCAAAAGTTATTAAAATGGCAATAATATAAGCAGGACTATAAGTATTGAATCTAATAGATGGGACGATACAGACACTATCCCGCTTTCACTTTCGCATTTTTTATGATACGTTTTTGTTTGACTGAATGTTAGAGGTGTATTGAAGAATGAGCCAAAAATTTGTGGTTGTAGATTTAGAAACAACGGGCAATTCCCCTAAAAAGGGTGACCGTATTATACAATTTGGAGCAGTGATCATTGAGGATGGAAAAATTACTGGCCGATTTTCCTCGCTTGTCAATCCATTGCAGGAGATTCCTGCATTCATTGAAGAGTTGACCGGTATTTCTGATTCAATGGTGAAGGATGCTCCATTATTTGAGGAAATCGCTCCGCAGGTTTCTGATATGCTTGAAGATGCTTATTTTGTGGCTCATAATGTCTTATTTGATCTTTCCTTTTTACAAGAAGAATTATTAAATTCAGGACAGGAAGGTTTTTATGGTCCTGTTATAGATACCGTGGAAATGGCAAGAATCCTGTATCCGACTGCTGACAGTTATAAACTGACTGATTTGGCCGCAAGGGAAGGTTTGCACCATGACCGCCCTCACCAGGCCGATAGTGATGCTCAAGTGACGGCAGAGTTGCTTCTGATCATGCTTGAGGATATAAAAGCGTTGCCTTTGGTCACAGTCAAGGAGCTGGCAAAGCTTTCAGAGGGGCTTAAGAGCGACCTCCACTTAATTTTTGATGATGTATTGAGTGTGAAGGAGAGCAGGCTTGAGGTTTTACCTGAAGATATCGAGGTTTACCGTGGGATTGCCTTGAAAAAGAGAGCGGTGATCCGCAAAGTTAACCAAAGTGCTATTGCGTATCCAGAATCAGTGGAGGAAAAGATGTCTTTACTTCAAAAGGCATTTACTGGCTATGAGATCAGGCATGGACAGTTCGAGATGATGGACTGCGTTCGTGAAGCATTCTCAAAGAATGGCCATGCTTTGGTTGAAGCGGGAACGGGTGTAGGAAAGTCCCTTGGTTATTTGATCCCAGCAGCAATTTTTTCATTGGAGAGTAATAATCCGGTTGTAATCAGTACCTACACAACACAGCTTCAGGAACAGCTGTTATTCAATGACATTCCAAAACTGGGTCAGGTATTGGGAACAACCATAAATGCATCTTTGATTAAAGGCAGGAACAATTATATCAGCATGGCCCGGTTTGAGCACTCCCTGAGGGAGGTAGAGGAGAATTACGATACAGCCCTTACTAAAATGCAGATCCTTGTTTGGCTTACGCAAACAGAAACTGGAGACTATGATGAACTCAATTTGTCTAGCGGGGGCATGCTCTTCTGGAGTAAAGTGAAAAATGAACGCGCGCTTTTCCTCAAGACGAAGCACTGGGAGGATTATGACTTTTACAAAAGGGCAATCGAAAAAGCGCATAATGCGGATATTTTGATCACTAACCATTCAATGCTGCTGGCCGACCTTGTTTCAGAGAAGGGTCCGCTGCCGAATTATGACTATGCCGTACTTGATGAAGGTCATCAATTCGAAAAGGCGGCAGGAAAGTATTTTGGCAAGTCACTGGATTATCTGGCTGTCAGGCTAGTACTTAATCAGCTTGGTTTATATGACCAAAACCAGTTGTTCTATAAGTTGGAGTCATTGCTGAACAATAATAACGGCGATCTGGGAAGCAGCAGGCTTCATACATTTGAAATCAATCAGTTGATATCCGATTTGGTATATGAAACAGAAGAACTCTTCAAGCTTGCAGGAACTTATGCAAGAAAAGCGTTGAGGAATAAATCTTATGGAAGCAAATTGAATGCAAGCATGGTTCCGGACAGAGATAACCGGATTTGGACTGCATTGAAAACAACCGCAGAAAGGTTTTATTTCCACTTAAAGGATTTAATCACCGCTCTGGAAGGAAGGCTGGATGAGGCGGGAAAAAGCCCTCATCGCTATACAGGCGTGCAGCAATCAATCCTTGAAGAGATTGTTTCGGTTACAGAAGGTTTGGAAAAAATCCGTATTACGGCTAGAACCCTTTTTATGGACGAAAGCGGTTATGTGAGATGGATTGAGGCAGATATGAGGGCTTTGCAAAATTCAACGACAATTTTTTCCCGCCCTGTTTATGTATCTGATTATTTGGCAGAACAATTTTTCACGAAAAAAAGAAGTGTAGTTGTTACATCAGCAACCCTCTCTGTTAATAATTCCTTCACGTTTATCAAAAAGGAATTGGGACTGCGAACTACACTGATGGAAAAGCAAATTCCATCGCCATTTTCCTATGAGTCTCAGGTCAAGCTCATTGTGCCTGATGACTTGCCGGATATAAAGTCTGTATCTAATGATGACTATGTCGCGGCCATTACGGAACATATCATCTCGATTGCAGAAGCAACTAAAGGCAGGATGCTGATTTTGTTCACTTCTCATGAGATGCTGAAAAAGGCTTATGAGCTAATCAAGGAGAGCGGCCTGCTTGAAGAGTTTATTTTAATTGCCCAGGGGATTACTGCAGGCAGCAGGACAAGACTGACCAGGAACTTCAAACGGTTCGATAAAGCGATTTTATTCGGGACCAGCAGTTTCTGGGAGGGTGTTGATATTCCGGGTGAGGATCTATCATGCTTAATAATCGTGAGGCTTCCATTTACACCACCAGATGAACCAATAACAGCTGCAAAGTGTGCTTTGATCAAAGAAAACGGTGGTAGCCCTTTCTCTGAATTGTCCCTCCCTGAAGCCGTCCTAAGATTTAAACAAGGGTTTGGAAGACTAATCCGTACCTCAAACGATAGAGGCCTGATTCTAATCTTTGATCGAAGGCTTGTTACCACATCATACGGAAGTGCTTTTTTACAATCGGTGCCTGGCGTTCCAGTTGAAAAAGGATCTATAACAGAAATAGTCGATATGATTCATGATTGGCTGTAGAACTGTTGCGCGAAGACCAATATTGAACTTCTTTTTTTAGGCCCTTTTCTCAAAATTTGTTGCTATTGAATACAAAATTGGAGTGAATAACCTAAATTCCCTCGTAGAGTTGACGCTTCTTATGAGAAAAGAGCATGCAAGCTTAATACCGACCTGCAAAATGGGTATATATCACGTTAAAATCGGCTTTAGGATTTTAACAACAATCTTTACAAACAGCCTTTTTTTAAAAGCTTTTTATAATTTCAGCTAAATGAAGCACTCTAAAGCTAGAAGTAATTGGAGGAGTGTACATGAAGCTGTTATTAGCAATCCTGGCATTTATGAATTGGTATTATTTCCCTTATGAATCTCCTTCTGCTCCCGTTGAGGTTGAAGGGGTAGATGTCAATCTGAAAAGAAACGAATTGGCTTTTACATTCTTAGCAATAAGCGATGGAGAGGCCGCACTGATTCAGCATGCTAATGGCGAGAATATACTAGTGAATACTGGTGGCACTGGCACATTCAAAGAGCTTGAGCGGCTGCTTGCTCTTTTTCATGTAAATGATTTATCGACGATTATTTTGACTGCGAATGCTGGGCAGGAAAACCTCGATCAAATAATCCAGAAATATAATGTCCGCAGGATATTTACAGGGAAAGCTGGTAATCAGGTTTTGGCAGGAGCCACAATCCCGACTGAAGTGAAAGTTCAAAGCTGGAAGCAGGGAGATTTGTTAAAGCTAATGCCAGGTTTGACTGCAGAAGTCATTTTCGATGGCAGTGAAGAGAATGAAGGCACAGATATTTCTTTTCAATTTTTTCATCATCAAATTTTTTATGTTAGTTCAGCTAGTCATGCTTCTGAACAAGCATTTCTTGCAGAACCATTGAAGAATGTCAATATTGTCAAAATGCCGTTTTTTGCTGCAAAAGGTTCTTTTTCAGATTTGCTGATTGAGCACCTTGACCCTCAGTTAGCAGTCATCTTCAAATCAAATTCAGTTAAACCTGATCCGGATTTAGTGGAGATGCTGCATGAAGCCTGGATTGATGTTTATTTCACAAAGCAGCATGGTACTGTTACAATTAAGCTTACCGATTCAACCTATGATGTCATTACAATCTTGAGTGAAGAGTAATCATTAATTGGATGTAGGTACCGAAAATCACTAAAGAAAAACTGCGCATATTTTGCGCAGCCATTTTTGATGTCCAGACTAGAAAAGTTTTTGTGTGTCAGCAATACTCTTAGCAGTGAGAACCATCTCCTGATATAATGAGTGGTGTTAATTGTATTGTTGCCAGCTGAACGCTCATATATAGATGACAAAAATTGTGTGAGAGGAGAAGAAGCGAGCATGGAAAGCAAAATTGAAGTAGTATCGACAGTAAAAATCCAGAATAGTCCTGATTTGTATAAAATTGTAGATGCACTAAACAGGACTTTGAAGCGTGATGACCTCATGTTCGGTCTTGCATTGGATCAGGATGATAAAGAAAAAGCAATTTTCACCATTTATCGCACTTGATTAATTAAGATGCTGTCTAGATTAATGTAAAAGCAGTGAATTGAGCATACATAAAGAAGGGGATACATGTGAAGAAATGGATATTTTTCAGTATCCTCATTGTTGTTACAATTGTGGGGATTCTGGTCAATGTATACTTAAACGCGGTTGAGCCAGTGAAGGCAGCAGAAAAAGAGGCTGTCCAAATTGCGTCAGAAGAAACTAACCTTTCAGATTTTACAAACTTCAGTTTGTATAGTGGTGAAGAGACTTATTATGTGATGACGGGAAAAAATGCCAAACAGGAAGATGTTTATGTTTGGATCAATGAAAAAAACAGCGAAGTCATCACGAGAAATGCGAAAAATGGTATCACGAAAAAAGAAGCTTTAAATAAACTATATCAGGAAAAAGATCCGAATGAAATTATTGAAGTAAGGCTCGGCATGGCCAGAATCCAAAAGACGGACAGGCCGGCATGGGAAATTTTTTACCGAAACAACAACGACACAATAAATTATTATTATGTCGATTTCGATACAGGTGAAAAACTGAGGGCCATTGATAATTTGTGATTCTCATTCGGCAAATTTTTGAATCAAGATCAAATGTTGGACAATACGATATTATTAAATATTCAATCATAGCCACGTGCAAATAATAGGAGGTAAAGGGATGGAGATCCAATTAGCCAGCAGAGTGGGAGCACTCACTCCTTCATCAACTTTGGCAATTACCGCAAAAGCAAAAGAATTGAAGGCGCAAGGGAAAGACGTGATAGGACTAGGAGCGGGAGAACCTGACTTCAATACGCCGCAGCATATTATTGATGCTGCTGTTAAGTCCATGAATGAGGGTTTCACTAAGTACACACCATCTGGCGGTCTGCCGGAGTTGAAAAAAGAAATCGCAGCGAAGTTAAAAGGTGATCAAGGGCTTGAATATCAGTTGAATGAAATCATCGTAACAAGTGGCGCTAAGCATGGCTTGTACACCCTGTTCCAAGTACTTCTTGATGAAGGTGACGAAGTGATCATTCCGATTCCTTATTGGGTCAGCTATCCTGAGCAGGTGAAGCTTGCAGGAGGAAATCCTGTCTACGTGGAAGGGCTTGAACAGAACAACTTCAAAATCACTCCTGAACAACTAAAGGAAAAGGTCACCGACAAGACAAAGGCGGTCATCATTAATTCCCCGAGCAACCCTACCGGAATGGTATATTCCAGAGAGGAATTGAAGGCTCTTGGTGATGTATGTCTTGAGAATGGGCTCCTGATCATCTCTGATGAGATTTATGAAAAATTAATTTATGGAAATGCTGAGCATATCTCAATTGCTGAACTCTCAGAAGAGCTTAAAAAGCAGACGATCATCATCAACGGTGTTTCCAAGTCCCATTCAATGACAGGCTGGAGAATCGGTTATGCAGCTGGTAACAGTAAAATTATCAAGGCAATGACTGACCTGGCAAGCCATAGCACGTCAAATCCAACGACACCTGCCCAGTATGCATCGATTGCAGCTTACGCAGGGTCCCAGGATGCTGTAGAAACAATGCGTTCGGCGTTTGAGGAAAGACTTGAAATCATCCATGGCAAGCTGAATGAAATACCGGGAATCAGCTGTATAAAGCCTCAGGGAGCATTTTACCTCTTCCCAAATGCAAAAGAAGCGGCTCTTATGACGGGCTGCAAGGATGTGGATGAGTTTGCAGAAGTATTGCTGACAGAAGCGAATGTTGCGGTAGTTCCTGGCTCTGGTTTTGGAGCCCCAGACTATATGCGCCTGTCATACGCAACATCTCTTGATCAGCTAGAGGAAGCAATCAGCAGAATTCATCAATTTGTTGAAAGCAAGGCTTAAATCATCAGACGGAGAATCAAGGCTGATTCTCCGTTATCGAAGTTAGAGTGATTTCTGAAATTATTTAGAAATTACACACCAAAGGATAAGGCCCGTACATTGCGGGCCTTGTTGTATTTTAGGGAAGTTTGTTTTATTTTGTTGGTAAAGCTTTCTTTATTGCTATTTTTCGACTTATTTCCCTTTTTAATCTTTTTCTATTTTATTACCAGCCGGGCTTGTTCATGCTATACTATGAAAAGAGGTGTCCGGAATGAAAAAAGCAGATATGTTAGATTGGCTGAAAGAGGGGAATGTTACGATTCCTGCTGTATTGCTTACGCAGTACAAAGAAATGAGATTGAACGAACAAGAATTAGCATTATTACTTCATGTATTCTATTTTTCTGAAAAAGGAAATGAATTTCCTACGCCTACAGAACTTGCAGCCCGCATGACGATATCGGCTTTCGAATGTACAGATTTGCTCCGAGCACTGATTCAAAGAGGGTTTATATCGATAAGTGACGGGAATTCTACGGACGGAATCAGATATGAAAAATATTCCCTGGAACCGTTATGGGAAAAGCTGTTTGATCAGTTTATGCTCAAACGGAAACAGGAAAAAGAGATGACCAACCAGAAGGAAGAAACGGATTTATATACAGCATTTGAGAGGGAATTCGGCCGGCCGTTATCACCATTTGAATGTGAGTCTCTGGCTATGTGGATGGATGATGATCACCATGACCCTATCATCATTAAAGCTGCATTAAGAGAAGCTGTCATTTCTGGCAAATTGAATTTTCGGTACATAGACCGGATTCTTTTTGAATGGAAGAAGAATGGGATCAAGACGATCGAACAAGCCAAAAGTTATGGAAGGAAATTCAGGCAGCACCAGAGTGCTCAAAAGACAGGGAAGGAAGAACCCAAAGTTTCTGCGAATCCTGTTCCCTTTTATAACTGGCTTGAACAGTAATTGTAACGAGAGAATTCATCTATTCTCTCTTTTTTTAGGTTCTTTTCGAGGTGTAATGTCTTAATTTGTATTGAAAGTCGTAAATTTAGAAATGTGGTGAGATATATGTTAAATAAACAGCAAATCCGGTTTTGCCTTGATGAAATGGAAAGGATGTTTCCTAATGCCCATTGCGAACTGGTTCACTCAAATCCTTTTGAACTGGTCATTGCAGTCGCACTATCTGCTCAGTGCACTGATGCCCTGGTGAATAAGGTGACTAAAAACTTATTCCAAAAATACAAAAGTCCTGAGGATTTTTTGAGTGTTTCATTGGAAGAACTGCAAGAGGACATCCGGTCAATTGGATTATATCGCAATAAAGCGAAAAACATCCAAAAGCTTTCCCAAATGATTATTGATGAGTATGGCGGTGAGGTTCCGCGGGACAGGGATGAATTGACGAAGCTTCCTGGCGTTGGGCGTAAAACAGCCAATGTCGTAGTTTCAGTCGCTTTCGGGATACCTGCCATTGCAGTTGATACACATGTGGAGCGGGTCAGCAAACGCCTGGCTTTTTGCCGCTGGAAGGATTCAGTTCTTGAGGTTGAGAAGACATTGATGAGAAAGGTTCCTGAGGAAGAATGGTCCATTACGCATCACAGGATGATTTTCTTTGGACGATACCATTGTAAAGCCCAGAATCCCAAGTGTGAATCATGTCCTTTACTGGATGTATGCAGAGAGGGTAAAAAAAGAATGAGAGCCAAATCGTAATGGAAAGAACGGATATTTCCTTTCAGGATTATGTACAAGCAGTGGAGAGGGTCCTCAGTGAATGGGGACAGTGCAAGTGTGAACTAGATATCCACTTCAAGAACAGAGATAGCGATAGGGCACTGCCATTGATGATGAGGGCGATAGAATTATTTGAACAGTTTCTTATTATTTCAAATAGACTGAGTCCGGATAAGTATTGTATTAAAGATTGTAAGATTAAGCCGGTGAATGTAGAGGAAAGGCTTAATTTTATCGTATCAAGACCCAAACTTTTTCATTCTTATAAACAACTTGCAGAATTGTTCGCTGAACAGGAAAAGCAGTCCGCTAAACAAGTGGCCTTAAATAGAGCAAAAAACAAACGTCCTGATTGAGTCAGGACGTTTGTTTTTTATCGTTGTTATTGAGTTCTGGAAGGGAGATTAATCGTCATCCCCATCACCATTGTTGTTCCCATTATTATTTCCGTCGCCGTTACCGTCACCATTACCATTACCATTCCCTTGGCCATCTTCATTTCCTTCTTCATTTCCTTCTTGATTTTCATCTTCTTCATTTTCATTCTCGCCATCTTCTGGTTCTGGCAGGAGTGGTTCTGGAACTTCGACTTTAAGGGTGGCTGGATCAGAACGCTGTTCACCACGTATCGCTGTGACTTTGAATGAATAAATTCCGCCTGGAACTGCATTGGCGATTTTCAAGCCTGTCTCTCCGGTAGTGGTCAGTGGTTGCTCAGAACCCTCATCAAGGGATGCGGTAACCTCGAATTGGATATCCTCTTTGTTCTCCTGATTGAATTCCCAGCTCAGGATGATTTCATTTTTCGATTCATCGTATTTTGCTTCAAGGTTTGAAGGAGTTTCAAGCTTTTCAAACTTCTTGGAAGTTTCCTTAGGAACATTGCCCTTTACAGCCCACTCGTAAAGGATTTCATCCTTTGGAGTATACTCACTTGCAAGCTTTGCAGGCATCGTACCTTTTTCGATTTTAACTCTTTCAACACTCTTTGGAACAGTAAAGTCAGGTGTATCTACGTCTTTAGATACATAGGTCATCAGATTCTTGAACAGAGTCTGTGATATTTTTTGTTCATTACCGTACAGTGCCGTCTTTCTGTCGCTATAACCAGTCCAGACGGATGCTGTATATCTTGTTGTATAGCCTACAAACCAGGAATCAGGGACACCGCCATTTTTAATACCCCATTTTTTGATGTCTTCTGGCGTATAGTTCGTTGTTCCAGTTTTTCCGGCAACATGAAGGTTGGAAATATTCGCGTAAGTTGCTCCTGTACCTTGCTTGATCGCCGTCTTGAGCATATCGGAAATCATGAAGGCAGTGTAATCTTTCATGACTACTTCAGTCTCAGGTGTTAGATCAATTTCTGTCTTGTCACGGAGTACAACCTTTTTGACTGAGTATGGCTCCGTAAAGAAACCATTGTTACCAAAGGCTGCATATGCACCAGCCATTTCAATTGGAGCAATTTCTTTAGCACCAATCGAAGCTGATTCATAAAAAGGATCATTCAGTGTTAAACCAAGCTTGACCCCGAATTCCCTTGCCTTTTCTTTACCTACTGCCTGGAAGGCCTGCAGGGCAGGGATGTTGATTGATTTAGCCAGGGCTGATCTCATTGTCATGATGCCATTGTATTTGTCATTCCAGTTACCAATCGGTTCGCCGTTTGAATAGGTCATAGGCTTATCTTCAAGCATATGGTAGGTACCCCAACGCAAATGCTCGATCGCAGGTCCATAGTCAAGGATTGGCTTGATGGTTGATCCTGGCTGTCTTGTTACATCAATGGCGTAATTGAGGCCTCGCTTTACCTGCTGCTTCCTGCCGCCGCCAATTGCGCGTATTTCCCCGGTTTTCGTATCAAGCAGCGTAATGCCAGCCTGCATTTCATCATTAGGGAATTGCACTGCAGCATCTGTATTAAGGATGGTCTCTACATGTTTTTGTGCATTTTGATCTAGTGTTGTATAAATTTCAAGTCCATCGGAAAAAATATCAAAATCGGTTTTTTCTGTTACTTCCTCGATTACCATATCAACAAAGGCATCGAATGGTTCTTCATTCTTATTCTTTCTGTTTTCTTCCTTAACAAGGCTGGATTCAACAGGGATCTTTTGTGCATTTTCTTTCTCTTCCTGTGAAATGATTCCGTGCTGATGCATCAGATATAATACAGTGTTCCTTCGCTTCTCCGCTTTTTCAGGGTTCGTAAAAGGATTGTAATTATTAGGACTCTGAGGCATTCCTGCAAGCAGTGCGGCTTCATGAAGCTCAAGCTCACTTAAGTCATCTTTACCAAAGTATGTCTTTGATGCAGTCAGGACACCGTGCATATTCTCTGACATATAAATTTTATTTACATACATTTCAAAGATTTGCTGCTTTGTATACTTTTGTTCAAGCTGGTAAGCTAGCCATGCTTCTTGTGCCTTTCTAGAAACCGTTTTTTCAAAGCCAAGGAAGTAGTTTTTGACAACTTGCTGCGTAATGGTGGAAGCACCTTCGGATCCAAAGCCGTCAGTTATGTTTGCTATAACGGCTCCTCCAAGACGGATTACGTCGATACCATTATGTTTATAGAATCTTACATCCTCTGTCGCTAAAAAGGCGTTTTCAACTAGTTTTGGTATATCCTCATAAGCTACATAATCCCGGTTCTGCGAGCCTACTTCTGTTACAAGCTCTTTATCTTTATCATAGATCTTAGAAGATATAGGGTCTTTGAGCAAGGACTCATCAAGTTTTGGTGTATCCTGTATCATGAATGCGAAGGTAGCGATTCCGGTCAACATGCCGATGATGCCAAGAGCAATCAGCGTGAGGAAAATTTTCTTGAACATTCCTTTATTCGCTTTCTTGCCTTTTGTCTTCTTAGTCTTGGCTGCCTGTTGTCTTCGGCGCTCCTCTCTAGTTTGAGGTTTTTGTGCCATTTATAGTTCATTCCTTTCTCGCAATAAAAAAACTAACTAAGTTTATAAAGATAATCGATAACTTTTATATAGTCAATCCTTGGGTGAAGGCCAAGGGGTATCTGATGGCCGAATTCGATGACTTCTTCCTTTGTGATTGACTTCCTGCCGCCATTCTTCATTCTTTCCCAGAAAGTCAGCAAATGGCTCGCTTCCAGCATGTAGATCTCTTCTTCCGAAGAGAAACGGAGGATGACAAAACATATACCTCCTTGCTCAAGTACAGCTTTCATATGGACAATCTGATGTTCATGGAAGTTTTTCAATGGGAACGATGTTGAAAACTTAGTCTCTTTAGCTTCAAAATCAATGTACCTTCCCTTGTAAACTCCATTATAGTCTGTAGTAGAAGCTTGTTTAAAGTATGCCTCTTTTATAACAGCTGCACTCCTGCGCGGATAATCCACATTAACGATTTGAACGGGTGTCGGTTTTTTATGGATGACCGCTATGCCCCGGTCAACATAGTAGGAGTTTGTTTCATTCAAGTCCTCCTCCAATGTCATTCCTCTATTACTATAGGCTGCATTTTTTTGCACCCTGGCTTTTTTTGCCGGCTCTTTATTTGTATTTGGCGTATATTTCTTACCATTTGGATAATTGAATATCAAGCTGACCACCTCGCAGACTACTCTATATCATACCAAATATCAACGGTTTTTGGTTGAATAAAAAGCCTCATTTCAATTCACCCTATAAAGAACCTATAGAAAAGGAAGAGAAAAGGTGTGTCAATAACCCAAAATCCTCAATTTCATCTGCTGTCTGACCATGAAGCCGAGATCATACAAAAAATAAGGCTGGAAACTAATGAACTAAATTTGGACAACATATCAAGAACTAGAGCGTATCTTGATTTTTATCTGGATTATCCCGAAATGATTTGGGCGTTCCTGGCCAGCATGGTTTCAAGGAATGGCGGCTATAATATGTGCGACCTTGAGGGAGATTGGTTCCCCAAAATGCTGGATCTCCCTATACGCCAGCGGTTGTTCCTCACATATGAAAGAGCCAATTGGCTGATATTCCGCGATGCCTTTTCGCAGCTCCTTTTATACTCTTATTCGACGAAAAAAAGCACACCAATGTTTCACTTGCTGAAATTCCTTGATGTATCAACGTTTATGGAAAAAGAATGGCAGGTATTTTGGGAGCAGGGAGATAAAAAAAGGCTGATGACAGCTTTGATCATCAATGAACAAAATGTGATCCATAATCCTGTTATAAAGCATCCGGTATATAAAAAGAGAGTATTTAACACAATGATGTTTTCCTTCGAAGATTATCTGCATTTCAGTACGGTCCTGTTTCCAACGTGTGAGGGAGAACTCTACGGGGCGAGTGTAAATGGATTTAAATCCGTCAGCAAAAGAATAAACCTTGGAAAGCGACTTGCGTCAATATTATTTGACCACAGGTATTATCCGTTATTTCTGGAATTCGCAGTCCAAACAGAACATACTGCTTCAAGACATGATTATGAACAGTACTTTCCTTTCGATAAAAAAAGAGATACGCCATTCCTTCGCTGTACCTATCCAATCATTCAGCATCATTTCCATCAACAAGGTGACTGGTATAAGGAGAGAAATTTTCACAAAAAGTGGTTTAGCCAGGAACTCAACCATAAGCATCCTGTTCACTTGACGGAATGGTACAAAAAAAAGCAAAAACAATTACATGCCATGATATCGGTGAAGGAATTATTCACTTCAAATTGATCCAAACAAAAAAGCAAGGGATCTCCTTGCTTTTTGTTTAATCCAGCTCCTGCGCAAAGCCCCTCGAGTCGCTTGTCTTCGTCTTGCTGCGGCTGATTGAGGCTCTTCCGCTTTATGGTTCACTCTGCCGGACGGTTTGGTCCTTCCAGCTTTTTGTCGCCATACCCTGTTTTCTTCTCAGCGGTTTTATTAGGCTGCTGCGCGGTTTTCTGTTGTTTTTTATTCATGTGAACACCTCCCGAGATTAGTTTGTTCATTTGCTGTTTTTTCATTCGGCAATTGAATGTCGAAGGCTGTAAAGATTGATGCTGAAAAGCACTTTGTTTGGCGAATTCCTTCTAGTTTTGTCAAAGGTGAAGGAGGTTTCAGCAAGAAGTAGAATTTACAATTTAAGTTCCTATATTTCCTTATAGAGGATTCGTTGTCGTTCAGCAGGGTGCATACTGCCAGACCTTAAAATAACTATAGTTGGGAGAGATTGACCGATGAGACCAGGAATTGAAAAAGAAGAGATTTTAGGGATGTTGACTGATATGGCCCATAGCCTTGAAGAGACGGATATCAACCTGCATGAATCTTTAATGGAAGTCCGGGAAACGATGTGCCTGACACATTCATCACAGTTAAGAGAAACAGGCATTTTTTTAGATAGAATGGAAGGCAAGCTGCCTAAGTTGATAAAATCTGAATTACAAGCAAAATCTGAGCAATCCTCTCTAAAACTTGAATTGAGTTTTTAATTTATATTAGAATGGATTCATCTTTAAAGTAGCTTTCTTAACACGAAGGCTACTTTTTTGTATAAGGTCATTAAGAAAGAGCATAACCATGAACAAAAAATAAATAGATATAAAGAAAGTGTGATTAAAGTGGAAATAGAAAATAACATTCTTACATTATCCAAAAAACTGCTGGTTGATGTGGAAACGGCTCATAAACGATTTCAACTTTCAAAGGAAGAGGGAGTAAGGGGTGATTTTCATTCAGAAGTTAAGCCATTCGCTGATGAGGTGAAATTGGCAGCAGATGCGTGGAGAGAATCAGCAGGCCAATGGATTATGGAAAATAGACCAAAGAATCTTCATGCTAATCAAATTGAAACAGCGGCGGACTATTTGGAAGTCATCTCTGTCCAGGCTTTTTTTCCTGAAACAAGCAAAAAAAGATTCCTTGATCAAATTCAGTCAGTTGAATTCATATTGAACAGCATGATCATTGCCGTCGAGAAAACAAGGAAGTGAAAGTAAAGAAGCGCCAGAGAACTGGTGCTTCAATCTTTTTATATGGATATTTCTTTCTGATCCTCGGGAATGAAAGCTCCTTGCAATTCCAGCTCACGAACCAGATTCCGGTATTCTATAATGGTAATTTCATTCTGAATGTACGATTTTTTAGTAAAATCGAGCAATTCATTTACATGTTCCGGAGTGTATTCTTTTGTCTCAGCAAATAGATTTTTTAGTTCGTGAACGTTCATTTTTCATCCTCCTCCATCATTTGAAATAATCGTATCATGAAATTGGAATGGTCTTCTATTTTTCAAAAATTGAAACTTCCGACAACATATTTCATCGTTAGACAAAAACGGAAGTACCTTCCAGCCTTATCACCAACTGGGCGGCAATAACATATAATATCGTAATGAAAACTTGGAGGAGGATGTTCGCCATGTTTGGCCGCAGGAATAAGACCAATACCAATCATCCACAATGGTGGGAATATCAATATAATCACGATCCGAATTTTTTATATGGGAATAACCAAGGTTTGAACCGGCAGCAACCGCTCCCTCAACAGTATAACAATCCATATTGGAATGCGATGCCAGGAAATTGGCAAAACCAATATACGCAGCAGGAGAACCCGGTGAATCCATATATGCAGCAGGGCAACCCTATGAATCCAAATATGCAACAAGGGAATCCTTATTGGAATCAGCCTAACCCGATGGCTGGAAGCAAGAATGACTATTCTAAGATGCTTTTCCAAAACCCGCTTGAGCCTGAGGGTGACCCTATCTATGGGTACTATAACCCACAAGCAGATTATCAGAACTTCAACCCATATCCACAATATGCTTTCATGCCTAAGCAGCCCTCTGGCCTGCAGTCCATCATGAACTCTTTCAAAAGCCAGGATGGCAATTTGGATGTCAATAAAATGGTAGATACTGCAGGACAGATGATGAATGCCGTGACCCAGGTATCTTCGCTCGTCAAAGGTTTCGGTGGAATATTTAAGGTCTAATTAAATAGAATCCAAAAGGAAACAAAACAAGCAGGCAATTTAATCGGCCTGCTTGTTTATTTTGTTCATTTTTATGGGATCGCAACATCAATCTTGATCACTTAAAATATCAATCTTCTTGCCTTGCTTTTTTGCGATTTTGACTTCAAGCAGGCCGTTTCGATAGGAAGCACGGGTCTTTCTTTCATTGACCGGAACCGAAAAGGGAATCGTTCTGCTTAATTGCCGAGCCGAAGCCATGTGCCTCTCTGTCTTTGCGACATCATTGATTTCCGAAGTAGCGTCAGTCTGATTGACCAGTATTGTCAGGGAATTATTAATAATATTTATGGAAATCTGTTCTCTTTTAACTCCGGGCAATTCTGCTGTCACAATATATTCCTTTTCTGTTTCATGCACCCCAACATTGAAGTGTGAATGTGGAAAGGGCTGTCTGAAAAAATCATCAATGCTTTGCAGTATGCCTTTTACTGGCTTTTCCTGCATCAGCTGGTTCATGGATTTAAACCATTGTTCAAGGGCTTCTTGTCTTTTTGGGCGGTCAGGATGGTTGGTTGCCATCGATGCACATCCTCCTCTGAAGAAATTCTTATAATAGGTTATGTTGAGAAGAATGTCCCTGTTCAAGATTGAGCTGCTTTTACCTTGATGACACTTCATTACTTCGCCTTACCTTTTTGAACACTTTGTGAAAAATGCCTTTAGTGTGATTTAGGTCACATATCCGGAATTTCATCCTCGGTATGCTGAAACAGTAAATAACGCAGAAGAGGGGAATACACAGATGTTTTGTTACCAATGTGAACAAACGCCAACAGGAGGATGTACAGTTGTTGGTGTATGCGGAAAAGATGAAACAATCGCAAGCCTACAGGACACAATGATTTTTGCTTTAAAGGGGATCGCAGCATATAGAACCCATGCCAACCAGCTTGGTTTCACAGATTCATTTGTTGATGCAACAACCCACGAAGCATTGTATATGACATTAACCAACTCTAACTTTAATGTACAAGAACATATCGATATGGCAATGAAGGTTGGAAAATCAGCGGTTCGCGTGATGGAGCTTCTGGATGAAGCGCATACGAGCCGACTTGGTATCCCTCAGCCGGTAAAAGTCAGCCAGAATAAGATTGAAGGAAAATGTATCGTCGTAACAGGACATAATCTGTTCGCGCTTGAAGAGCTGCTTAAACAAACAGAAGGAAAAGGCATCAACATCTACACTCACTCCGAGATGCTACCTGCCCATGGCTATCCGGCATTGAAGAAGTACCCGCACCTTAAGGGGAACATCGGGAAAGCATGGTTCGACCAGCGCCGCCTGTTTGAAAAGTTCCCAGGGGCAATCCTGGCTACGACAAACTGTGTAATGCCAATCAAAGGTTCATATGCAGACCGTATGTTCACTTATGAGGTTACAGGCCTAGAGAATGTAAGAAAAATAGAAAATGATGATTTCACTCTGCTTATTGAAAAAGCTTTGGAGCTTCCTGAAGCAAATATGGAATCTGAAGAGACATTAGTGACAGGCTTCCACCATGAAACAGTGATCGGGCTTGCGCCTGAAGTTATTGATGCGGTAAAGTCTGGTAAAATCAAGCGCTTCTTCGTCATTGCTGGCTGCGACGCACCTGGTAAAGGCGGAGAATACTACCGGGAGCTTGCAACATCGCTTCCTCCAGAAGCTGTTATCCTGACAACTTCATGCGGAAAATTCCGTTTCAATGATGTGGATTATGGTGTGGTTCCTGGAACGAACATCCCTAGATATTTGGATCTTGGACAGTGTAATAACTCTGTATCCACTGTAAAAATCGCGAAGGCATTAGCTGATGCGTTTGAATGTGATGTGAATGAGCTGCCTGTAAGTATCGTTCTTTCTTGGTTCGAGCAAAAGGCTGTAGCGATCCTGCTTGGATTGTTCAGTCTTGGAATCCAGGATATCCGCATTGGGCCTAAGCCGCCAGAATTCATTTCTGACGGAGTGATGGAAGTTCTTCAGGAAACCTTCAACCTGAAGTTGATCACAACTGCACAGGAAGATTTGGAAACAATGATGGGATTAAGTAAAACTGAATAAAAATATGAACGCCCGAAGCAGATAGCTTCGGGCGTTTTATTGTTTGCTTTCGAATTGATTATAAAAACTTCTATTGGGGGATTTACCTATGACTTGAGATTGTTCGAGTTAACTACAAAGTCTATGAAAATTAAACAAGCTCATCCATCAATACGTCCAGGTCTAATATCATGTTCCCATTTGAATCAGTGGTAATCAGTTGGTCCTTTTTCATTTTGGTCAGCGTTCTGCTAACCGTTTCCCTGGTCGTCCCAATCATATTGGCCAGGTCTTTGTTTGTAAAATCAGCCTTTAACAAAATCGTGCCATCTTCCTGTTTTTCTCCATGAAGTTCACCTAGCCTGATCAAAAGCTTTATAATCTGTTCGTATGTGTTGTTCAGGATTTGTGCTTCAAGCCTTTCTTGGAGGTCAACGATTTTTTCTCCAAGTACCTTGAACACTTTGATGCTTAAGTGAGGGTTATCAACCAAAACTTTCTCAAATTGCGAAATCGGTACGACAACAAGACTTGCCTGCTCCAATACTTCGGAATAACCTGGATATCCGCCTTTTCTGAAAAACCCTACGTGCGGGAACATTTCTCCTTTTTTAAGAATAGCCACTATTTGCTCCCGGCCATTGGCATCACTTTTATAGACCTTCACTTTTCCTTCATTAATAAAATACACATTTTCAAGCGGGTCGCCCTGCATGAAAATATGGCTGTTTTTCTTCCATTCTCGTGAAATTGATATATCTACAATCTTTTCAAGTTCATGGTCATCAAGGTCCCTGAACAGTGAAAACCTGGCTAGGACACTTTTAATTTCATTTTTATCCAAAAGAAACACCTCAATTAGCTGTCTGTCCACTCTATTTTAGCAAAAGGTTGTATTAAATGACATAACTGATTGTTTCGAGGGTGGTTGAATTGCGGATATTAAAAGATGTATGCCAAAAAATAGCAATTTGATTTATTGAACTTTTATCTTTTGCAACGAACGTTTATTCGCTAAAATAAGAATAACGAGGTGAACGCTATGAAAGTCCGGAAAAGCATGCAAGAGATTTTGCAAGAATTAAAGGTTAGTGAATCGGTAAAGAGAAATATTGTCCACTGGCATACGATTGATGAGAAAGAAGCACAGTCTGAAGAAATGCCAGAAGAATTAAGCGAGATTCTGAAAAGAGCATTAGAAAGACGCGGAATTTCCCGCCTATATACACATCAAAAGTCTTCTTATGATCAAATCATGAAGGGGCAGAGCATTGTGGCTGTCACACCGACTGCATCGGGAAAGACACTGTGCTATAACCTGCCAGTACTTCAATCTATCATAAATGATCCGAATGCTAGAGCGCTGTATATGTTCCCTACAAAAGCACTGGCCCAGGACCAAAAGAGTGAGATCAACGAGCTGATCCAGGAGGCGGAGCTGTCTATCAATAGCTATACATATGACGGGGACACTCCTTCCAATATCCGTCAGAAGGTCAGGAGGGCAGGGCATATCGTTATTACAAATCCGGACATGCTCCATTCTGCGATCCTGCCGCACCATACAAAGTGGGTTTCCCTGTTTGAGAATCTGAAGTATGTCGTCATCGACGAATTACATATTTACAGGGGAGTCTTCGGCAGCCATGTGGCAAATGTAATCAGAAGACTGAAGAGAATCTGCAATTATTACGGCAGCGATCCTGTTTTCATCTGTACTTCAGCGACGATTGCGAACCCTTTGGAACTGGCTGAGGGACTGACTGAAAAGGATATGGTGCTGATCGATAATAATGGAGCTCCTTCAGGCAGGAAGCACTTTTTATTTTATAATCCTCCAGTTGTTAATATTCCGCTTAATGTCCGCAGGAGTGCAACACTTGAAACCAGGAGGCTCGCAGGTGAATTTTTGAAAAATAGGATCCAGACCATCGTGTTTGCAAGAAGCAGAGTCCGGGTCGAAATACTGCTGACTTATCTTCAGGAGTTGGTCAAACACAAGCTTGGCCCAAAAGCAATCAGGGGGTACCGGGGCGGTTACCTTCCGACAGAAAGGCGCGAAATCGAAAAGGGCCTCCGTTCAGGTGACATATATGGGGTAGTAAGCACGAATGCTCTTGAACTAGGTGTCGATATCGGCCAGCTTCAGGTATGCATCATGAACGGTTACCCGGGAACGATTGCAAGTGCCTGGCAGCAGGCAGGACGGGCAGGACGCCGCCACGGGGAGTCGGTTGTCATCATGGTGGCCAGCTCCAGTCCGCTGGATCAGTACGTTATCCAGAATCCTGATTACTTTTTCAACCGCAGTCCGGAAACGGCAAGGATCAATCCCGATAATTTGATTATTCTAATCGACCATATCAAGTGTGCTTCCTATGAATTGCCATTCAAAAAGGGCGACACTTTTGGTGCTGCAGAAATTGAGGAGATACTTGAATATTTGACTGAGGAGCGTATTCTTCACCAAAACGGAGACAAATGGTTCTGGATGAATGATGCATTCCCGGCTCACAATATCAGTCTGCGTTCAGCATCACAGGAAAATGTAGTGATCATCGACCAGTCAGATGTAGCTAATGTCAGAGTGATTGGCGAAATGGATACTTTTTCAGCCATGACGCTGCTGCATGAAGAAGCGATTTATCTGCATCAAGGGATTCAATTCCAGGTGGAAAAGCTAGATTGGGAGGAAAAGAAGGCGTTTGTCCGTGAAGTCGATGTTGATTATTTTACCGATGCCAATCTCGCCGTTCAGCTCAGTGTGCTGGAGGAAGACAAGCACAGAGGCAATGAAGAAACAGAAATCGGCTACGGAGATGTCAGCGTAAGGGCAATGGCAACGATTTTCAAGAAGATCAGGTTTGAAACCCATGAGAATATCGGTTCTGGACCGATTTATCTTCCGGAAGAGGAGCTTCACACAAGCTCAGCATGGATATCACTGAACAAAGAGTTATCCGAATTTGGTCATGACCGTCTTGAGGAAGGATTGATCGGTACTTCTCAGGCACTAAAGCATATTGCGCCATTATTCGTGATGTGCGACCCATCTGACGTCCATGTAGTCCCTCAGGTCAAGGCGGCCCATAACGAAAAGCCAACCATTTTCTTTTATGATCGCTATCCTGGGGGGATAGGATTAAGCGAAAAAATTTACTCAGGAATAGAAGAAATTCTGAACCAAACAAAACAAATGGTCAAGAATTGCCAGTGTTCCGATGGGTGCCCGTCTTGCATCGGAACGGATACTACATCCATCCATTCTAAAAATGACGTTGTGAAATTACTGGATTTATTCCTTAAAGCTGCTGTTTAGGAAAGGAGGGGGAATATGAGTCTCAAGAATAAACTGAACAGGTTGAAACCCCATATAAAAAGCGGGATCGATAAGCCAAAGGCCGAACCGGTCAAAGCTGAAAAAACTCCAGAAATCCCGTTTCTTGACGTCTGGGAGCAGGAACAGGTTTCCCCCTTCTATTTTGATGGACAATATTGTCTAGTCAGGGAAGTAAGTTATCCGCTTGATCACCAGCATGGGCATTACCGATTCGGCGATTTGCTCGAGGCTGTTTCGCTCTGGAACAAGGAGGGAACTAAGCATCCGCTCTCTGCAGCCGGGCACACCCCTTTGGACCTGGTGTTTTTTGATACCGAAACAACCGGTCTTGGGGGAGGGGCTGGCAACACCATCTTCCTGCTTGGTCATGCGTCCATATCAGGGGATACAGTGAAGTTGAAACAGCATATCCTGCCGAATCCGGGAGCAGAAGTGGCTCTTTACCAGAGCTTTTTGATGAATGCCGATTACACGACATTGGTTACATACAATGGCAAGGCATTCGATTGGCCACAAGTCAAAACGAGGCACACCCTTGTCCGTGACCATGTGCCAAAGCTGCCTTCATTTGGTCATTTTGATTTGTATCATGCAGCGAGAAGATTATGGAAGCATAAGATCGAGCGGATGAAATTGAGCATAGTGGAACAGGAGATATTGGGTCTTGAAAGGAAGGATGACATTCCAGGCTTTTTGGCACCAATGATTTATTTTGACTTCCTGGAGAGGAAGAACCCAGAAGGATTGCTGGGTGTCATTAAGCATAATGAAACGGATATCCTGTCATTATTGACTCTCTATACACATTTAACCTTCCAGATTCTCGGAAGGGACAAGACCCAAACACCACGGGAAACTTACGAGGTGGGACGCTGGTTTTCCTACCTAGGTGAGTCAGATAAAGCGAAGCAAGCATTCACTGGTCTTCTGGACGGTGGAAATGAAGAAGAGGTTTCAGCTAAGCATGCACTTGCTTTTGAGCATAAAAAAAATAAAGAATGGGATAAGGCAGTCGCTCTATGGGAAGAAAGTGCAGCCAAAGGGACAAAAATGCAGCGTAAAGAAGCATGTATCGAGCTGGCCAAGCATTTCGAACATCGTGAAAAAAAGCTTGAATTGGCTCTAGAGTATTGCCGTCTTGCTCAGGAGCTTCATCAGGAGGAAAAGGGTACAACAAAAAAAGACATGATTTTTATCCAGGAGCTCGAAAAAAGGATACAGAGGATTTCCCGAAAAGAATTTCCCGGGCAAGCGCAAAATTCGCCAAAATAAACTGGTTTTATACTAGGATTCGTCAAGTAACCTTGAATTGTAACAAAATTTTAACATTTATCCTTTCAAAACCTGTAATATCCTGTTGTATGTATGGTTTAGACGTTGTAAAATGTAAAATTGTATGGTGTTAAAAAAACAATATAATTTTACGGGGCGGGTTTGATGTATAAAGCGGTTTTAGTTCTCTATTTTGTTGTGATCACCCTCATTGCTGTTATTTTCAGCGGGTTGAAGGACAACTTTTACACATTCCTCTAAGAATTTCATTAGATGATTTTATAGAAATCACTAGGTGATTTATACAAATCACTAGGTGCTTGCACTGCAATTTTCTTGAAAAAATAGGTGTTTTCATTAGTACAAGACGCATCACTTCTTCATAGGCTGATAATGTAAACAATAAGTCTAAATGAAAGGAGTTATGCACTATGCACTGCAAACCGACACATGTATTGCCAACAGTAGTTCATCCTACAAAGTGCTGTACAAACCATAACTTTACAAATAATGTGGTTCCGCATGTTCATCCAACACACACTACAAACGTAAACCACATCAATTACGATCATGTCCATTATTTCCCGCAGACACAGTCCACAGTTAATCAGGTGACACACCAGAATCATTATGGTGGACCTGGTCCGGTACCAGGCGGAGTGGCTCCAGTTGGACCTAGACCGCGCCCGGGATTTGGCGGTCCAGGATTTGGTGGACCAGGATTTGGCGGTCCAGGATTTGGTCGATAAAATGTCTTCAACAAGGGCTCTTGCAGCCCTTGTTTTTTTGAAAATTTCAGGTGTAATATTTATTGCTTAAAGGGAATACCTTCAATATGGAGTTCTGATTAATAAAGGCTCTTTTCTAAAACTTTGGTGCTATTGACTACAAAATAGGATTGAATTACCTATATTTCTTTTCAAAAAAATAAAACTTATTATGAAAAAAGAGCTTGCACACTTAATACCGAACTACAAAATGGCTTTTTATCACGTTAAAATCGGCTTTAGGATTTTAACAACAATCCTTACGAAAACAGCCTTAATAAAAGTTTCAAAGGAGATTATATGGTAAAAGTAGCTGCGATATCTGGGTATAAACCTTTTGAACTTGGCGTATTCCAGCATGATCATCCGTCAGCAGAATACATAAAAATAGCGATAAAAAAAAGCTTGCTTCCTTTAATTGAGGAAGGTCTGGAATGGGTGATGATAAGCGGACAGCTAGGTGTCGAATTATGGGCTGGTGAGGCGGTTTTCGAGCTCCAGGAAGAATATCCTGAATTAAAACTTTCTGTATTCACTCCTTTCCTGAATCAGGAGGAAACTTGGAAAGAAGCCAATAAGGAGTGGTATGAATCAGTGATGGCTGGAGCTGACCATGTTGATTCCATCACTAAAAAACCTTACGAAAAACCGTGGCAATTCAGGCTGAAGAATCAATTTTTTTTAGAGAAAAGCGACCTGTTGGTCTTGCTTTATGATCCTGAAAAAGAAGGCAGTCCAAAATTTATATATGAAACAGCAAAAAAATATCAAGAAGCAAACGAATATGAAATAAGATTAATTACATTGTACGATTTACAAATGGTGGTTGAAGAGGAACAATTGAAGCAGCAGGGTTTTTAACCATGAATATTGCTTGCAGAACCACATAAACAAGTTTAATAAAAGAAAAATTGACAAATCGCCTTGTTTTTGAAAAAATAAATGTGACGATTGGTGTATATTGAGGTGAATGGAATGCTATCCGATAAAATACAGTTAACTGCTAAAGATATTTTAGAAAAAGAGTTCAAAACAGCTATGCGTGGTTACAAGCCAGAAGATGTTGATAAGTTTCTTGATACGATCATCAAGGACTATGAATTTATGCAGCAGGAGATTGAAGAGCTTCAACAGGACAATCTGCGCCTTAAAAAGCAGCTTGATGAAGCTTCGCGCCGACCAAGCACACAGGCAGCTGGTACAACAAACTTCGATATCCTTAAGAGGCTTTCGAATCTAGAAAAGCATGTCTTCGGGGATAAACTTTACGATTAATCCAGTATCTGCTAATTTTTGAAATGTATTACCATTGCTTTTCAAACCTATATTTCATATAATGTTTCTTGTAGCTGTTAATAACGTTCGGGTAATCGCTGCAGTTCTGCTGCAGAGGAAAGTCCATGCTCGCACAGGCTGAGATGCTTGTAGTGTTCGTGCCTGGCCAATTCATAAGCCAGGGCAGTCGGGCTCACGCGCGGCTGACGGCCGGGAAAATGCCTAAGTCGGCAACGATATGGCATGAATACCTATAAAAGTGCCACAGTGACGGAGCCTTCCGAGAAATCGGAAGGGTGGAACGAGGTAAACCCCACGAGCGAGAAACCCAAACGATGGTAGGGGCACCTTCCTGGAGGAACTGAACAAAGGGAAGGACAGATGAGTTCTCATCTGTAGATAGATGATTACCACCGGAGTACGAGACCTTTGGTCGTTTGCAGTACAAAGGTACAAAACATGGCTTACAGAACGTTATTAATGGATTTGTATGAGTGTTTACTAAAGCTCTCCTTTTGCCAGGAGAGCTTTTTTTATGTATATTAAGTGTTATTGGGCAACTTAATAATGAAATACATAAGATATTGGATATAAAGGGTGAAACGATGAAGAATTTTGATATAATCGCGACCTCTGCGATGGGGCTTGAAGCAATCGTCGCAAAGGAAGTCCGTGACCTTGGGTATGAATGCCAAGTAGAAAATGGGAAGATCACTTATAAAGGTGATGCCAGGACAATAGCCAGAAGCAATATGTGGCTACGTACGGCAGACAGAATCAAAATCAAGATTGGCGAATTCAAAGCCTATACATTTGACGAATTATTTGAAAAAACCAAGGCCCTCCCATGGGAAGAATTTTTACCGGAAAATGCCGAATTTCCTGTTTCGGGTAAGTCAGTAAAATCCAAGCTTTTCAGTGTATCTGACTGCCAGGCAATCGTTAAGAAAGCTATTGTTGAACGAATGAGAAAGTCTTATAAAAAGACTACATGGTTTGAAGAGAACGGGCCATTGTTCAAAATAGAGGTTGCCTTGCTAAAGGATGTCGTGACTTTGACAATCGACACCAGCGGAAGTGGCCTGCATAAGCGCGGATATAGATCTGGCCAGGGGGAGGCTCCTTTGAAGGAGACACTTGCAGCTGCCCTGATCCAGCTGACAAATTGGCATCCAGACAAACCATTCGTTGATCCGTTTTGCGGGTCAGGAACAATTCCAATCGAAGCAGCGTTAATCGGTCAAAATATTGCGCCGGGTTTTAACAGAGAATTTGTTTCAGAAGCCTGGGCCATTTTTCCTGATTCCATTTGGGACGAGGTAAGAATGGAAGCAGAGGACCTTGCAAATTATGACCAGCCGTTGGATATCAGCGGCATGGATATCGACCATCGCATGGTGAAGATTGCCGAAGAGAACGCTTTTGAAGCAGGGCTTGGCGATTTGATTTCATTCAAACAAATGCGTGTGCAGGACTTTACGACAAAAAAAGAGTATGGCGTCATGGTTGGCAACCCTCCATACGGTGAGCGATTGGGTGAAAAGAAGGCTGTTGAAGAAATGTACAGCCAGATGGGCAAAGCCTTTGCTCCACTTGACACATGGTCCATCTATATCCTGACATCCAATGAGGACTTTGAACAAGTATACGGAAAACCGGCAACTAAGAAACGCAAGCTATTCAATGGGTTCATCCGGACCGATTACTATCAGTACTGGGGCAAACGCCCTCCAAGAGTTGAGAAATAAAGACAAAGCCTCCTGCTGAACAGGAGGCTTTTGTTTGTAGGCACATGTTGGAAAAACAATGACCAATTATTTTCCTGGAATAAATAAGGATGCAGGGGAATAAAATACATTTATACTTGCATTTTTTATGAAATGGAGGGATGGCAATGAATTATTCTTTTATTGACTTTCAACGGATCTCAAAAGCTCTTTCAACTAGTACAGAGGCTTTGCGTAATGAATTCCAGGCTGATGAACTCCAACTGGCAGAATTGCAGGAAGCGGAAAACAACTTTCGTCAGGCATTGTCATTTGGCCTTTCAAACGCTAAATAAACATGCAAAGAAACGCTTGGATTACAAGCGTTTCTTTTTTTGCCCTTGTTTATGAATACTTCATATATTACTCTAATAAGTTCTGATGCATTTGGACGTCTAAATTAAAATCCCTGTAGCAGTCTTTTTCCATCCTCCGTCATGCGGTCTGGAGTCCAGGCTGGCTCCCAAGTCAATTGTACGTCTGCATGGTCAATGTCTTCCATGCCTTGTACGCAATACTTAATGCCGCTGGCGATGCTGTCATGAAGAGGGCAGCCTGGAGTCGTGAGTGTCATTAAAATTCTTGCTGTTCGAGGTTCTGGAACGTCGATTTCATAAATCAAGCCCAGGTCCACAACATTAATATTCAATTCTGGATCTATCACAGTTTTTAAATTTTCTCTGATTTTTTCCTTTAATTCAGTCATTTCTAACTCCTCCTTATATAGTTACCACTTTGGCGATAATATAGCTGAATAGGATAGCCCCGATAACAATCAAACCCTGGCCGATGTAAAAGACAGGCATAAGCTTGACAATGAATGACAGTAAAAGAAGCATCGTACCTGCAGAGAACATGATGAAAAGCGGCAGTGCCAGCTTCTCATCCATCATGTCTTTTAACGCAGGAACCTTCTTTTTACCGATTTCCTTGCTGTATTTATGAGTCCACCACAGGAAAGGTACGATCTTATATAGATAACCAATGATACTGAATGCAATCCAGGCGACTAAATATAATAAAATAATCGGCACTGCCATTTTTGAAAGAAGATTTGTGGCACTTCCTGTAAAAGCGGCAAAGTGGATTAAAGCCCCGCAGCCAATCGCAAATAAGGCGAACATGAATGGACGGTCAAGCTTCTTCTTCACTCGCTTATCAATGATCATTTTGACATGCCAGGTGAAAATCATGAACCCGGCAAATAGCATGAGAGTTCCCAACACTTCAAACAGATGGCTGCCCGTTAAGAAGGAAGAGATCAAAATGATCATTCCAACAACATAAACACCGAATACATATGGTGCAGGTTTCATCGAGTAGCCATGTGAAAGTGAGAACATCGGAACCATCTTATAAGAAAAGCCAAAGATCAAGAATGAGAACCAGCCAACTGTACCCAGCAGGATGTGGGTCTTAAAAATAGCTTGATAATATTCCGAAGCAAATCCTGTCTTCATACTCAGGACCAGGGTGATCCCGAGTGTAATTGTAGCCAGGAGAGAAAAAAGTGCAGTACCGACGAACAAAGTTAGGATATTTGGTTTTGCCTGGCTCTTAAGAGTCATGAACATCTGAAAAATGAACATCAAAATTCCGATCAATGTCAGGATTCCTGGAATCAAGGCATCCTGTGGGCGAAGATACAGTGCCGAAGCGAAAGATACGATACCGGCAGTCGTTACCGCCAATTGCCAAAAGCCGAATTTCTCGTTCCAAATCGGTGTCAGGAATGCGACAGGCACCAGCTGGTACATCGCCCCCATAGCGACCATCAGGGCCCAGCCGAGTACGAAAAGATGTGCAGCAGACCAGATTGCCGGCAATCGGAACACGCCGGAAACAAGTAGGTCACCGTTCAGCAGGATCAGCAGCTGTGAAAGTATTAACGCCAGCATGCTGAAGCCGATGAATGAAAAAGGAAGCTTTATATTTGTTTCGTTACCACTGCTTTGCTGAAACACTTCAATCACCCCGCTTTTCGGGAAATAGTCACGCGATAGCTGCCATCTTCTTGCTGTTCGGTCAAATATATAAACCCAAGTTCATCCAGCTGCTCGAACAGAAACATCGGACGGCGGTCATTGATAATGATAAGCGTCTGACCTGCCTCAAGCTCTTCAAGCTTTGCCAGCGTCCTCATCATCGGCTGTGGCGGTTCTAGACCTCTATTGTCTAGTATCATCCTATTTCCCTCCCTTTTTGGTAAAAGTGATTTTATAATGTTTTGCCTCGATTTTTTCGACTTCGTGTTCAAATCCCTTTGCTTTTAAAACACCATACAAGGGGACGGGCTTGAAAGGAGCATGGAGGACCAGTCTGTCATTCAATTCCAAATCTCCAATGGCTTCCATGATTTTTTGGAAAGGCTCCAGCTTATTATTGATATCCTCACGCACATCCAATTCAATCGTTCTGTGTTCCATATCGTTCAGCTCCTCGATACTATAGTTGGTATGATTAAATGATAATCATTTTCATTCATTTCTTCCGTGATACGCATCACTTAACAGCAGGAAATTAATTTTTCTGCAAGAAACTGTGGCTTCCTGCTAAAACAATTCCTGATGCAATTTTTCATGGTCTATTAAATAGAAGCCGTCAGGATCCAAGCTTAAGTAATCTTTCTTTTTTAAATGGTTGATGGTTCTGCTGACGGTCTCTCTGGAGGTACCGATCATGTTGGCGAATTCTTTATTGGTAAAATGGGTAGTCAATTTAAACCCATGTTCTCTTTTTTCTCCATTAGTCTTGCATAGGCGGAGCAACAGCATAATGATCTGTTCGTACGTATTATGAAGAATCTGCTCCTCAAGCCTGGCCTGCAGATCGACAATTTTCTCGCCAAGGACACGGAATAACTTAATAGAAAGTTCGGGGTAGGCAACCAGGATTTCTTCAAATTTTGAGATAGGTACGATGATCATTTGTGTGTCTTCCATTATTTCCGCGTGTGCTGGATATTGGCCTTTCCTGAAGAAGCCGGCGTGAGGGAACATTTCACCAGTCTCAAGGACGGAAACGATTTGTTCCCTGCCTGATGAATCTGTTTTATAAATCTTCACCTTACCTGAATAGATGAAGAAAACCCGGTCAAGCGGATCTCCCTGCATGAAGGCATACATTTTATTTTTAAAGAATCTTGGCTGGGCGATTTCAACAATCGGATCCAGCTCCTCTGGTGATAATTCTTTGAAAATAGGAACCTCTTTTAATTGCTGCCTGATTTGGGATATATGCATATCAATCTGCTCCTCAATATTATGGATTAAGTATCTACTATGAAGTTTATCAACCTATCAGGGAGCATAAAGTGACCTGAATCATATTTTGACGTTTTTATGAAAATAATTATCATCACTGTGTGAAAAATCACACCCGACAAATGAGGAACTTCACAAACTCAACATCTGTTTCCCTTTATGCTTAGGTTGTAAATCAAACAGGGAAGGGGATGTATGGTCGATGGAAATCCAGCAAGGGACATCCACGAAGGCAGTGGTCAAGAAAAATAGAAACTCACTGTTGAAATCCGTACTCATCATTACATTATTACTTAGCTTTACAGTACTCCTGACAGGAGGTTACTGGATCTTTAAAGATATGGCTCCGAGGCCGCTTGAAGTCACAAGCGAAAAGGGAGAGGTCATCTTAACAAAAGAGAGTATCATGGGAGGGCAGGCTGTCTTCCAGAAATATGGTTTGATGGATTATGGAACTGTATTAGGGCATGGATCCTATATGGGGCCTGATTATACGGCAGAGGCACTGAAGATTTATACTGATGGAATGCATGACTTCAGCGCACAAGAAAAATATAGTAAAGGTTTCAAAGAGTTATCGGGTGATGAACAAACAATCATCCGGGACAATGTCATGAAGGAAATGCGTGAAAACCGTTATGTGCCGGATACAGATAAGCTGGTGCTGACGGATGCGCAAATATATGGACATGAAAAGGTAAGGGAATTCTATCATACTATTTTTACTGAAGGTGACCAGTGGGGTCTAAAACCAGGGTTAATCCAGGAAAAGCATATGCCGGACGGTGAACGCGCCTGGGTTTCGAAGGGCGACCAGATTGAACAAATCGCTGATTTCTTTTTCTGGACAGCTTGGCTATCAAGTACAGAAAGGCCAGACGATGATATCACCTATACAAATAACTGGCCATATTATGAGGACGCAGGAAACACAATGTCATTCTCGGCAATCTGGTGGAGCGGGGCGAGTGTGACCATATTGATCTTGTTCGTAGGCTTGATCCTGTTTGTCTTCTATCGCTATCACCTGGGAATGCAAGAGGCTTATACAAATGGTAACTTCCCTAAAATTGATTTGAGGAAGCTGCCGCTTACTTCTTCACAAATAAAGACAGGTAAATATTTTGCAATTGTATCTGTGCTGTTCTTTGTCCAGGCAATGTTCGGAGCGCTGCTGGCGCACTATTATATCGAGCCTGATAGTTTCTTTGGAATGAAATGGGTCCATGATATCCTGCCATTCAACATTACAAAAGGCTTCCACCTGCAGCTCGCTATCTTCTGGATTGCGACAGCGTGGCTTGGGATGGGTATCTTCATCGCTCCGCTGGTTGGCGGACATGAACCAAAGCGCCAGGGATTACTGGTTGACATTCTTTTCTGGGCATTAGTTGTCCTTGTAGCAGGCAGCATGATTGGCCAATGGCTTGGTGCTAACGGTTACTTAGGAAACAATTGGTTCCTGCTAGGCCACCAGGGCTGGGAATACCTTGAACTAGGACGCTTATGGCAGTTCATTCTTGCGACCGGAATGCTGATCTGGCTGTTCATCGTATTCCGTGGCATCAAGAGTGGTTTGAAGAGGGAATCTGATAAAGGCGGCTTGATTCACCTATTGTTCTACTCAGCAATCGCTGTTCCAGCATTTTACTTCTTTGCTTTCATGATCAATCCAGGTACACACTATACCTTTGCTGACTACTGGCGCTGGTGGATCATCCATCTCTGGGTTGAAGGGATTTTCGAAGTTTTCGCAGTAGTTGTCATTGGTTTCTTGATGGTCCAAATGAAGCTTGTCACGAAAAAATCAACAATAAAGGCATTATACTTCCAGTTGATCCTGCTGATGGGAGCAGGCGTCATCGGTATCGGGCACCACTATTATTACAATGGTTCTTCCGAAGTCTGGATTGCGCTCGGTTCTGTATTCTCTGCTCTTGAAGTCATCCCATTGACATTGCTGATTCTGGAAGCATATGAGCAGTACAAAATGATGAGAGATGGGGGAGTTGATTTCCCTTATAAAGGAACTTTCTGGTTCTTGATTTCTGTAGCAATCTGGAACCTGGTTGGTGCAGGGGTACTCGGCTTCCTGATCAACCTGCCTGCAGTGAGTTTCCTTGAGCACGGTCAGTTCCTGACACCGGCCCATGGCCACGCGGCTATGATGGGTGTGTACGGTATGTTCGCAGGGGCAGTATTGGTCTACTCATTGCGCAATATTGTAAAGCCTGAAAAATGGAGCGACAGGTGGGTTAAATTCATTGTCATCATGCTGAACGTAGGCTTGGCAGGCATGGTATTCCTGTCCTTGCTGCCAGTGGGATACCTACAGTTAAAAGAAGCATACTTCAATGGCTATGCAGCATCACGTTCATCTCAGTTCTTACAGCAGGAAACGGTTGAAATGCTGCTGACACTGAGAGCAATCCCTGATACAATTTTCTTGATTGGTGTTGCAGCGCTGGCAATATTTAGCGTAAAAGCACTCTTCAATCTCCGTAAAGTGACACATAAAGAAGGAGAACAGCTGCCAGTAAAAGATTTGGCTGTTGATGAAGAGTAATAGGAAAACCGCAAAGCGTCATCGCTTTGCGGTTTTTATTATGCTTTGTCTTCATCTTCTTTTTCACACTCAAAACAAAGTACTTTCCCATCTTTATGTACACCATTCAAAAAACCATCCATGCAAAAAATCTCTTTTCCACAACGATCGCAGCTGCCTACTAACTCTTTCAAAAAAACCCCTCCCTCATTTTAGAGTTCTCTTTAATCAGGTAAGTTCCTCTTTTTTTCCTGATGAATACTTAAATCTAACTAATCCTCTTGAATGAAAGAAGTCATAGTCAAACTGTGACCGCGCTCACTACAAATGGATAATGGTAGTTCTATAATCAAAATGTAAAGAAAAACAGAAATTAAAGGAGAGAGGGAAATGACTTTTAACGTAATTATCAATGTACCTGACTATGCACCACGGGAAAAACACCCTACAATATTCCAAAACTTTGATTCTCTGAAAAAGGGAGAATTTATGCAAATCGTCAATGATCATGACCCTAGACCGCTTCAATACCAATTCATGATGGAGCGTCCAGAAGCATTTTCATGGGAGTACCTTGAAGAAGGTCCAGAAACATGGCGTGTGGCAATCGGAAAAACGAAGTAACCAATAAAAAAACATCCTCTGATTCTAAAACAACAGGTTCGCCTGTTGTTTTTATTTTTGTTTAGGCTGTTTTCGTAAAGATTGTTGTTAAAATCCTAAAGCCGATTTTAACGTAGTACAAGGCCATTTTGCAGTTCGGAATAAAGTTTGCATGCTCTTTTCTCACAAAAGAGTCAACTTTACCAAGAAAAATGCTCATAAAATCCTATTTTGTAGTCAAATAGCAACAAAGTTTGAGAAAAGAGCCTTTGTTTAAAATATTTCTTAGTTGTTAAGTTGTGAATAGTGCAAGAAGACTTATTAATCCAGCTCCAGCGCATAGCCCCTCGAGTCGCTTCAATCCGCTCAGGTGAAGTCAAAGAGCGACTTCACCGGTCGGCACACCAGCACATGTCGGGGCTGACCAAGGCGCTTTCGCTTTTTGATATTCGCAAACCTAAATTTCAGAAAAGTATGATAAGATAAACAGGAAAGAGAAAAATGAGGTGAAAATGATGAGTGATGTAAAGCAGACAGAAAAGAAATTTTTGGATTATGTCAAAAAAATGGCTGCCTATGGTGAGGCGCTATCATTAATTTATTGGGATTTAAGGACAGGAGCTCCGAAAAAAGGAGCAGAGCAGCGTTCAGAAGTGATCGGGGTACTTTCTTCCGAGCTGTTTAACATGTCAACTTCAGAAGAAATGGCATCATACATAGCACGACTTTCAAATGAACAAAGTTTATCTGAAATTACCCATAAGACACTGGACGAGTGCAGGAAGGATTATGACCGTAATAAGAAAATCCCTGTAGATGAATATCGAGAATATGTGATTCTTCAATCAAAGGCAGAAACAGTTTGGGAAGCAGCGAAGGCTGAGTCCGACTTTGAAATGTTCAGACCTTATCTTGAAAAACTAGTTAATACGACAAAGAAATTCATTGGTTATTGGGGATATGAAGGAAATAAGTACAATACTCTGTTAGATATGTATGAGCCCGGTGTTACTGTCGAGGTTCTCGATCAGGTATTTGGCGACCTTCGTGAAAAAATTGTCCCACTCGTTCAGCAAATTTCCAGCTCAACAACTAAACCTGAAACAGGATTCTTGTTCAAGAACTTTCCTAAAGACAAGCAGCGTGGATTCAGCCTCGAAATCCTGAAACAAATGGGTTATGACTTTGATGCTGGACGTCTTGATGAAACGGTCCATCCGTTTGCGATGGGGCTTAACCCTGGAGATGTAAGGGTTACGACAAAATATGATGAATCAGATTTCCGGACAGCTGTTTTCGGTACAATTCATGAAGGCGGACACGCTCTTTATGAACAAAACATTTCTGAAGAGCTAGTCGGCACTCCTTTGAGTTCTGGCACATCCATGGGAATCCATGAATCACAGTCGCTCTTCTATGAGAACTTTGTTGGGCGCAATTACTCTTTCTGGAAGCACAACTACAGCTTGCTGCAGGAGTATTCAGATGGTCAGTTTTCCGGAGTGGAAGTAGAGGATTTCTATCGTGCAGTCAATGAGTCCAAACCAAGCTTGATCCGGATTGAGGCTGATGAGCTAACGTATCCATTGCATGTAATGGTGCGATATGAAATTGAAAAAGGCTTGTTCAACGATGAAATAGAAGTTAAGGATCTTCCACGGATCTGGAATGATAAATACGAGCAGTATCTCGGAATCAGGCCTGAAAATGATGCAGAGGGAGTCCTGCAGGATGTCCATTGGGCAGGAGGCAGCTTTGGCTATTTCCCTTCTTATGCATTAGGCTACATGTATGCCGCTCAGTTCAAGAATGCCATGCTGAAAGATTTACCGAATTATGAGGAATTACTAGAACAAGGAAATCTTCAGCCTGTTAAAGAATGGATGACGGAGAACGTCCATAAACATGGAAAAATGAAAAAGCCCCTTGAAATTTTGACAGATGTAACAGGTGAGGGACTCAACGCCCAATACCTGGTAGATTACCTATACGAAAAATACAATAAGGTATATCAATTAGTCTAAGAAAAATCTTTTTAACTATTTAGAGCCTTAGTAAAATAAGATGGCAGTATTTCTGCCATCTTTTCTGTGTGGTGAAACCTATTGTCCAGGAAATTACCTTATATAATGATTGCATTTGCGGCCGCGATGTGGGGGCTGATTGGCTTTTTTGTTAAAGGCCTAACCAATGCCGGATTCACTGCGATGGAAATCGTGGCAATCAGAGTGATGACTGCTGCCATCATCTTGATCCTGATAGGAATCGTATCATACCGTAACCATTTAAAGATCAGAATGAAGGATTTGTATCTTTTTGTCGGCACAGGAATATTCAGTATCGTCTTTTTTAACTGGGCGTATTTCACGGCCATCAATCTAATGAACATTCCAATAGCTGTCGCCCTGCTGTATACTTCTCCAGCTTTCGTGGCTATCTTATCTTTTTTCTTTTTGAAGGAAAAGATTAACCGGAAAAAACTGATAGCGATTATCTTGACGGTGGTTGGTTGTACACTTGCCGCAGGAATCACAGGACAGGGGGGGACTTCATTTTCTGTCACCAGTATCCTGATTGGTCTTGGAGCAGGATTTGGTTATGCGCTGTATAGTATTTTTGGTAAAGTTGCTTTGAGGAGTTATCACCCTTATACTGTCACATTATATACATTCATTGTCGCAACTGCAGCTCTTGTGCCAACGACCGGCATAGTTAGCAAGGCAACAGCTATTTTCAATGGCGATGTATGGCTTTATGCCCTAGGCTTAGGGATATTCCCGACTGTACTCGCCTATTTTGCATACTCCTGGGGCCTTGAAAGGACAGAAAGCAGTACTGCTGCAGTAGTTGCTACACTGGAACCGGTCGTTGCCACCATGCTGGGAATACTGGTGTATGGTGACAGGCTGGGCGGTCTTCAGATGCTCGGATCCGCATTGATTATCATATCTGTGATATCTATCAATATCTCATTTCCCATCAGAAAGCAAAAAGAGCACTTCACAGTATGATTCAGAGAAAGGAGCCTGGCTCAAACCCCGGCTCCTTTTTACTGTTCGAACTAAAAGCACTTTTTAGTTATTAGTTTAAGCTCAGCGCCAGCCCGAGGAAGAGAAGCGCATGGAACGAAAATCTACAGCAGAGTTTAACAGAGTCTTAATTTAAGTGAATTATTTCACTTAAGATTGTACACAATATTTTGAGGATAAATGTATATAAATTATGGGGCAACTAGACAAAGGATTATCTTTTGTGATAAATTATTACAGTAAAAATCCTTTTGAAAACTACATATTTTAGATCGATGAAAAGGAAAGTAGTTTTTGCTATATTCGATAGCGAGCCGGGGACGGTGGAAGCCTGGTGATGAAGCATAAATGAAGAACACCTTTGAGTTCTAACCGAAAGGGATATCGTGAGTAGGCTTAGACGTTTCCAGCACGTTACAGACTGGGTAGCAGTAGTAAGTTGGTCATTTTATGACAATTTGGGTGGTACCGCGGAAGTTCAGCCTTTCGTCCCTTTTTTGGGGATAAAAGGCTTTTTTTATTGCGAAAAATTACCATAAGGAGGCTAATTATGATTAAGACCGTAGTAAAAGATTTATACAGAAATCAAGAAAATTTTAAAGACAAAACTGTTCAAATTACAGGATGGATCCGTACTCTTCGTGATTCCAAAACGATTGGCTTTATGGAGTTAAACGATGGAACATTCTTTAAGAGTGTACAAATTGTTTTTGAAGATACCCTGGATAACTTTAAAGAAATTACAAAGTTGCCTATCAGTTCTTCTGTTTTAGTTGAAGGTGAATTTGTTCCAACTCCTGAAATGAAGCAGCCTTTTGAAATTAAAGCGACAAAAATTGTCGTCGAGGGATTGTCCGATACAGATTATCCTATACAAAAAAAGAGACATACCCTTGAATATTTGAGAACCATCGCTCATTTACGTCCGAGAGCCAATGCATTCTCAGCCGTTTTCAGGGTAAGATCTCTTGCATCTTATGCCCTTCATAAGTTCTTTCAAGACAAAGGGTTTGTATATGTACATACACCGATTATAACTGGAAGCGATACTGAAGGAGCAGGGGAAATGTTCCGTGTGACATCAATGGACTTGAACCAGCTTCCAAAAAACGAAGACGGAAAAGTGGATGAAGGTGCAGATTTCTTCGGGAAAGAAACCAACTTAACCGTGAGCGGTCAATTGAATGCGGAAAGCTTTGCTCTTGCTTTCCGTAATGTGTATACCTTTGGTCCGACATTCAGAGCAGAAAATTCAAATACGGCACGACATGCCGCAGAATTCTGGATGGTCGAGCCTGAAGTTGCCTTTGCAGAATTACCGGATATCATGGACCTTGGAGAAGAAATGGTCAAGTATGTCATTGATTACGTCTTTGAGCATGCACCAGAAGAAATGGCCTTCTTTAACAGCTTTATTGATAAAACGCTTATTGAAAGATTGCAGAATGCATTAGAATCCGATTTCGGAAGGGTTACTTATAGCGAAGCTGTTGAATTATTAAAGAACTCAGGTAAGGAATTTGAATACCCTGTTGAATGGGGTACGGATTTGCAAACGGAACATGAACGTTACCTTAGCGAGGAAATTTACAAGCGTCCTGTCTTCGTAACCGACTATCCGAAAGAAATTAAGGCATTTTATATGCGCGCGAATGAGGATGGCAAGACAGTTGCCGCGACAGACCTTTTGGTTCCCGGTATTGGCGAGTTAATCGGCGGCAGCCAGCGTGAGGAAAGAGAAGAAGTCCTTGCAAATCGAATTAAAGAACTTGGTATGTCAGAAGAAGATTACTGGTGGTATCTAGAGCTTAGAAAATACGGCAGCACAAAGCATTCTGGCTATGGAATTGGGTTCGAACGACTTGTCATGTATCTAACAGGAATGAAGAACATCCGCGATGTCATTCCATTCCCTCGTACACCAGGAAATGCAGACTTTTAATAAAATAGTAGTAAAAATGAAAAATAGGATGCCGAGGCATCCTATTTTTTTATGGTAAATGCTGTTATAAATCAAAAACAGGGTTTGAAATCTTTTGCAATTTCAAACCCTGTTTTGGTTAACTTATTTCTAAAACTGATTCACGTAAAGTGGTTTTTTAGAAGAACTTATATCCCTTCGATCCAATCGGTGCATTTTCGATCATATCGATGAACGGTATTGTGTATGCGAAAAGGATTAAAAGAACCGTGATACCTAGCCACAGTTTCCAGTTTTCAAATACCATCGGAGTTTTTTCTGCTTGATCAGCAACTTCTCCAACAGGGAATTCTTCTTCCCCTTTAGGTGCGAAGAAAGCAAGGTTGATGAAAATGTAAAGCATCAGGATGATTCCAAGGAAAAGGATCGATCCGCCAACTGCCTGTGCAATCTGGTAAGGAATCCACTCAGCAGCTTGCTCTGAACCGCCATAGGTTGAGAATGATGAACGGCGTGGAGCTCCAAGCAGGCCGGCTGCGTGCATTGCGCCAGACATGAATGTCATTCCGATTGCCCAGACGATACCTTGAATGATTGCTAGTTTATTCATAGCTTTTGTCAGTACCCTGCCTGTGAGGTGAGGGACCAGCCAATAAGAAATCCCGAAGAATGTCAGTACGACTGAAGTCGCAAGTGTCAAATGGAAATGGCCTGTAACCCAGATGGTGTTGTGTACTACCTGGTTCAACTGGTGGGAAGCGTTGATTAGTCCGCCAGCACCAGCAGGAATGAATGCAAGCATGCCGATGAACGGCACTGCGAAACGGGCATCTCCCCAAGGAAGCTTTTTCACCCATCCAAATAAGCCGGTTGATCCTTTTGAACGTCCAAACATTTCAAAGGTCGCAAACAATGAGAATGCGGTCATCAATGATGGGATGACAACAAGGAATGTCAAAATAACCTGAAGAAATTTCCATGCTGGATCAATACCTGGCTCCATCAACTGGTGGTGGAAACCTACTGGAATCGAGAACAACAGGAACAGAATGAATGACATCCTTGCCAATGAATCAGAGAAAATCTTTCCGCCAATGATCTTTGGCACGATTGCGTACCAGGCCATATATGCAGGCAGCAGCCAGAAGTATACTAGCGGGTGGCCGAAGTACCAGAACAATGTACGGCTAACCAACACATCTACACGCTCTACAAGGCCAAGTGACCAAGGAAGCAGCTGGAATAATACAGTAGCAGCGACACCAATCGTAGCTACGATCCACATAAGCGTGTTGACGAGTGACATGAAAGTCAACAGCGGGCTAGGCTTTCCAGGATTAGCTTTTCTCCATGAAGAGTAAGCCATGATGATTGCAGCACCGTCAATCCAGCTTCCGACGATAACAAGAGTAAGTCCTAAGTAAAAGAGTGCGTGTGCTTGTAATGGTGCATAGAATGTATAAAGAACAGAAGCCTGGTTTGTCAGGATCATGATAGCAGCCATTACAGTACCGATGGTCATCGTCCAGAAACCAATCCAGCCAGTCTTTCGCTGTTTATCAGTTAATGTTCCGGATGTTTTGCTCACAAGAGAGAGCTGGAATCCCATAATGAAAAATGTTGTAAGCACGAGTCCAAGTACGACACCATGGATGGTCAGGATCTGGTAGTATCCTGTCCATGAAGGTAATTCGAATTTTCCAGAACGGACAAGGGTCTGGAGCAAACCTGCAAGACCACCGATTGCAAGAGCGATGAAAGCAACATAAAAGTGGGCCATTGCCAATTTGCCGTCTCGGCGGTCAACAACTGTCTTTGCTGATTGTGTATTCATTATTCTACCACCTCGATTTTAGACGACATCATGTGGTGGCCGACACCACAATATTCATTACAAACAATCAGGTAATCACCGGCTTTGTCAAACGTGGTAACGTACTCACTGATATATCCAGGCTCTAGCATCATGTTGATATTAGTGCCTGCAACCTGAAAGCCGTGAATGACATCCTTCGTAGTCGCGATCACTTTTACTTTAGCTCCTTTTGGAACTTCTACCTGTCCAGGGTTGTAGGCAAATGCGGATGCTACAAAAACAAGTTCGTAATCCCATTCCTTTCCTTCAACCTTCTTCAGTCCCGGCTCATCGAAAGGTGCTGTAGTATCTACCTTTTCAGGATTGATTGTTGCAAGACAGCTTGGTGGCTGGTTGCCTAAATAGAAGGCGCTGACCCCAATTACACTTAGGAATACGATCAAGGTCGTAATTCCGAATATCAGCCAGATTTTTTCAAATTTATGAATGTGCATAGCTTCTTTCTCCCCTTTTGGTCTCTCTTAAAAACGATCAACAAATAAGAAATAAACGCCTACCCAAGTAACGATTAAAAAGAATCCTAACAAGAAAACGGATGCAAGTGTTCCTTTCAAGGAAGATTGGTCTTCCACCTTCGTATGGGTTTTCTTCCCGATTCCAGGCTGAGCCATTCCGGTCCACTCCCTTCGTATAAAATGTTCGTTTATAAATGATAAGTACATTCTCATAATACAAAACAATTTGGAAACGTAAATACGGTTTCAAACAGTTCACAAATTGTTCATACCTGATATATTTACTATGTTAATGGTGAAAACGCGTCAATACAGTGATTTAAGTCACATGGTACGAGGGGTAATTGTGAATAATCTGTGAAAATCACCATGTGAAAAAGTGAGCAAAATCACAAATTAACGGATTAGAATGTGATAGATCGACTTGACATTGGAGAACAAAGGAATCTTGACAGCTTTGGTCTCTGCATCTGCAAACCTGTCAAAAAAACAGAGGAATCATGACAGCTTTGGTCTCTTCACCTGCAAAGCTGTCAAAATAACAGAGTAATCTTGACAGCTTTGTCCAATTCGCCATCAAAGCTGTCAAAAAAACAGAGGAATTATGACAGCTTTGGTTTCTCCACCTGCAAAGCTGTCAAAAAAGCAGAGTAATCATGACAGCTTTGTCCAATTCGCCATCAAAGCTGTCAAAAAAGCAGAGGAATCATGACAGCTTTGTTCACTTCACCATCAAAGCTGTCAAAAAAGCAGAGGAATTATGACAGCTTTGGTTTCTCCACCTGCAAAGCTGTCAAAATAACAGAGTAATCTTGACAGCTTTGTCCAATTCGGCATCAAAGCTGTCAAAAAAAGCAGAGGAATCATGACAGCTTTGTCCAATTCGCCATCAAAGCTGTCAAAAAAACAGAGTAATCATGACAGCTTTGTCCACTTCATCATCAAACCTGTCAAAATAACAGTAATTTTCTTTTTGACGTCTAAATGCTTAGTCCTAAAACTAGCGACCATAATCATCCAGAAATTAAAAAACTTCAAATCTAACTAGGGTCAAAGGTAATTAGCTACCTCTTTTAACATCATTAGGTTTTATGAAAAACAGGTATCACCATTCTGCGCAGAGCTAATAAACTAATAGAAAATGGATCTTTCAGGAAGTGGTATATATGCAAAAGTTTTATTGTGAACATTGCCGCCTCATATATGATGAAGTGCGATTATGTAAAAAATGTGGCGGAGCAGCAGAAAAACAAATCTGGATTGAGGTGCAAAATCAGTCCAACGAGAAATAGAGCACCTGGTTTGGTGCTTTTTCTTTTGCCAGGCGAGTAAACCTAATTTTCCTGCGTATTATGTTAAAATTAAGTCAACTTAGTGCAGGAGGATGATGTGTATGTTTTTGCCATCTTTTGATTTGAAGGGTAAAACGGCAGTAGTGACTGGTGCGGGAAGAGGGATTGGCAGGGCGATTGCGATCGGACTTGCTGAAGCTGGAGCAAATGTTGCCTTACTTGCACGAACGGAGGAGGATCTTAAGGAAACTTCATCGGTAATTGAAAAATTAGGGATTAAAACTCTCGTGCTCCCAACAGATGTAACAAATAGGGATCAAGTACATAAATCAATTTCAGCAGTACGCACTGAATGGGGAAAGATTGATATCCTTGTCAATAATGCTGGCATGAATATCCGTTCAAAGGCATTAGAGGCGACGGATGAAGAATGGCAAACGATCATGGATACCAATTTAAAATCAGCCTTCATGATGTCTCAGGAAGCCGGAAAAGTCATGAAGGGACAGCAATCAGGAGGCAAAATCATCAATATCGCGTCTGTAGCGGGGCAAGTAGCCCTGAGGACCGGTGTCGTCTATGCGGCAACTAAGGCAGCCCTAATGCAGATGACAAAGGTGCTCGCGATGGAATGGGGACAATACGGTATTAATGTGAATTCAATTGGTCCATGGTATTTCAAAACACCTCTGACTGAAAAGCTATTGGCAGATGAAGCGTATGTTGAAGACATCCTTGCTGTAACGCCGTTGAAGAGAATTGGGGAATTGCCTGAGCTGGTAGGACCAGTTGTCTTCCTAAGTTCTGACGCAGGAAACTATGTGACAGGCCAAACTTTATTCGTCGACGGAGGTATGACGATTCACGGATTCTGATCAAGAGAAGGTAGAATTACTCAAAGGAGCTCTTCTTAATCCGAATAGCATCTTTACGGTTTAAAGGAAGGATCTATTTTTAACCGAAAAAGGTCACTGACATGAATGATTTTGTTGAAGATCAATCGATTGTCAACTGGTAAAGATTTTATAATGTATAAGGCAAGAGAGCATTGTATAATGAACTTGCACAGCAACTCCTTCAAAACGTTAGGCTTTCCCCGATTGTGGGGAAAGCTTTTTTTTTCGTTTTAGTCTAAGCTAGTTTGACTGTATACTCTCTGGGTAAATGGAAAAAGTAACCGTACATAGATGTGAGGAGAGTATAACATGCCAAGAGTCATATCCATTGCAGAAGCATTGCCGCCATTTACAATAGAACAAGAAAAGGTAATGGATTTCGCAGAAAAGCTATTCAAGGAATCCTTTAAGGATATAAATAGGCTGCTCACCGTTTTCCAGAACGGCCAAATCGAGAAACGCCATTTTGCCAAAGATCTTGATTGGTTCGAAAATGACCATACTTTTGAAGAGAAGAATAATGCCTATATCGAGGCAGCTGTGGAACTTGGGGCAAAAGCGATCTCTAATTGCCTGAAGAGTGATGTATTTTTAAAAGACGAAGTCCCCCTTGAAGAGATCGATGCTATTTTTACCATCAGCAGCACAGGTGTGTCGACTCCTAGCATTGATGCGAGAATAATGAATATATTGCCATCATCACAATACACTAAAAGGATTCCGATTTGGGGCCTCGGCTGTGCAGGTGGGGCAAGCGGGCTTTCGCGTGCTTATGAGTACTGCCTGGCCTACCCGAAGGCGAAAGTACTTGTGCTATCCGTTGAATTATGCAGTTTAACCTTCCAGCGGAACGATCGATCAAAGAGCAATCTGATCGGAACTTCATTGTTTGCAGACGGGGTTGCCTGTGCCATGGTCTGTGGTGATGATTCTGGCTATGAAAATATAATGAAAAAAGATGCTGCACCTAATATTATCGGTACACAATCCACAACGATGCCTGATTCTGAAGATGTTATGGGATGGGAAGTGAAGAATGAGGGATTGTATGTCGTATTTTCGAAGGATATACCGACGATCATCGAAAACTGGCTTCAGCCAAATGTCTTAAGGTTTTTAAATACCAATGGTCTTGATGTTCCAGATCTTGATCATTTTATTGCGCACCCAGGAGGTAAGAAAGTATTGGAAGCCTACGTTTCTGCCATGAAGTTTCCTAAAACAATGACCGAGACTTCCCTGGACGTCTTAAAAGAATACGGGAATATGTCTTCTGCGACCATACTATATGTATTAAGAAGGTTCATGGAGACAGCGAAGGCAGGAGATCTTGGACTCGGTGCTGCACTTGGTCCAGGTTTTAGCTCGGAATTGCTATTGATGAGGTGGGAGTAACGTGGTGTTCCTCATATTTGTCGGATCGATTATCTTTCAGCGGATAACAGAACTGGTCATCGCGAGAAAAAATGAGGCCTGGATGAAAGATCAGGGAGCCGTAGAATTCGGCCAGGGGCATTATCCTGCGATGGTGTCGATCCATACAGCTTTTTTCATATCTTTTATTCTGGAAGTGATCCTATTGGATAAAAACCTTTCAGATTATTGGCCTGTCTTGCTTGCTCTGTTTATTTTTACACAGGCAATGAGAATTTGGGCACTAGCTTCTTTGGGTAGGTTCTGGAATACAAAGATCATCATTCTTCCCGGGGCTAATGTCGTAAAAAGAGGTCCTTATAAGATCATCAAGCATCCAAACTATTTGATTGTTGCGATCGAGTTGATTGTGATTCCATTGATGTTCAATGCTTATATCACAATGGCGGTCTTTACTTTGTTGAATATCCTTATTTTATCTATCAGAATTCCTGCAGAGGAGAAGGCATTGAGAGAGTTGACAAAATATGAATCTGAATTCTCCAATCAGGGGCGTTTCGTCCCGAATTTGTTAAATAAGTGTGACAATTAATCTCCTTCCATTGAAAATGATAATCAATAGTGCTACACTTTTCTTAAGATGAAAATAATTCTCAGTTAAAAAAGAACCTTAAGGATGGTGTCGTACCAATGGTTTCCATGTTAGTTGTTTCGACTATAGCTGCTTATTCCTTACTTATGAAATATGTATTGAGCAATGTACTAAAACCTCATTAAAAAACTATATTCTCATTTAGATTGAAAGTCCGGGCTTAGGTTCGGGCTTTTTCTTTCTGTCCCTGTTTGTGCTTTACTGGAGCAATTAATGTGCTTTTCATTACTTTTTCTAAGGGACGAAAATGAAATTATAGGAAAAGACCGAAAAATCATATAAAATAAAGTTATTCACAATTTTGTCACAAGGGGTTAGAGGAATGGGCCAGACTATTACACAGCAAGATCAAAAGCTTCTTGGAAAGATTTTATCTTTATATAATTTAATGAATACAAATAACGACGAAGATACAGTTGAAAAAGCAAAGGAATTGGGTAGGAAAGCAGTTGAAGAAGAATTTTCAATCGCTTTTTGCGGACACTTTTCTGCAGGGAAATCGAGCATGATCAACAAATTGATCGGTGACAACATCCTGCCGTCAAGCCCAATCCCAACCAGTGCGAATCTGGTGAGGATCAAATCAGGCTCTGAATATGCTAAGGTCATCTTTAAAGACGGCGGGTCTCGTCTGTATCCGGCTCCGTATGATTATGAAACCGTCAAGACGTACTGTAAGGATGGTGAACAAATCCAGGCTATTGAAATCAGCCATATTGGGGCCGAGTTCCTGGAACAGGCAGTCATTATGGATACACCGGGAATTGATTCTACTGATGATGCCCACCGCATAGCGACTGAATCTGCTCTCCATCTGTCAGACATCGTTTTTTATATGATGGATTATAACCATGTTCAATCAGAACTTAATTTCCTTTTTACAAAGGAATTAACGGACGCAGGAAAAGAACTTTACTTGATTATCAACCAGGTTGACAAACATCAGGATGCAGAATTGTCTTTTAATCAGTTTAAGCAAAGTGTTGAAGATTCCTTTGCTGACTGGGGAGTAAAGCATGCAGGGATTTTTTATACGTCGTTGAAATACCCTGAATCACCACATAACCAGTTTCAAGAGCTTCGATCATTTATCATGGAGCGAAAGGGCAAGAGAAAAGAAATACTGCCAGTTTCAATTTTTAAGTCGTTAGAAAAGCTGTCGGAGGACCATTTGGCGAGTCTTCATCAGAATGTTGCTGAAGAAATAGATCAATTTGAGACGATCCTGGAAGGAATCTCTGACAGTGAGCGACAACAGCTGTCAGTAGATCTTGATGACATAAGAAAGCATATTGAAAAAATCCAGGTTGAACGGGACCCAGAACGGGAATTCCGTGATGGACTCAATGATATCTTAAAAAACGCCTATCTAATGCCATTCCAGACCAGGGAGTTAGCAGAAGCTTATCTGCAGTCAAGGCAGCCAGACTTTAAAGTGGGCTTGTTATTTTCAAAACAAAAAACAGAACAGGAACGCTCAGCTAGATTAGACAATTTCTACCGGGAACTGGAGGATAAAGTACAATCCCAGCTCGACTGGCATATCAAGGATTTTTTATCAAAGCTGATCAAGAAGCATAATCTTTCCCAGACAGAGCTGCAGGCAGCAGCAAATGGTTTCAAGATTGAGTTCCAAAAAGAGCTCCTCTCAGATGCCGTTAAACCTGGTGCGAGACTATCTGGGGACTATGTCCTCAACTATACAAATGATGTCGCTGAGGCATTGAAGAATCTCGCAAGAAGAAGGCTTGAGCCAATTAAGGGACAGTTCATCGACCATGTAAAAGGTCATGATGATGAGGAGGTAAATGAACTTCTCAAAAAAGAAGAAAACCTCGAGAAGCTTTTGTCCGCATGGAAAGCGTTGGATTCAATACAGGAAAACCTTTCCCAGCAACGTAGACTTGTATCGGAAATTCTCTATGGCGAACCTGCAGAATATAAAGAGGAAGACTTCCTTATTTTTAAAGTTGCCGAAGATGAGCCGGAAGTGATTATAAATAGTGACTCTGTTTCTGCTAACACCACCAGAGAAAAAACCGTTCCATCAGTAGAAGCTCCTGTCGAGCAAGTGGGGAATGGTATAGAGCAATTTCACGAAGAACAACAGCAGCTGGTCGGGAAAATGAACTTTACATCTGAACAGATTGAAGCTATACCTGGCTTGAAAAAAATCGCCCGTGAATTGAAGGATAAAGCTGCACGGTTAAAAGAAAGAGAATTCACTGTTGCCTTGTTTGGTGCATTCAGTGCTGGAAAATCTTCTTTCGCGAATGCTCTGGTAGGGGAGAGAATTTTGCCGGTATCTCCAAATCCGACAACTGCTGCTATTAATAAAATTAAACCGGTCACAACTGAGCATCCTCACGGAACGGTAATTGTCAAAATCAAAAGTTCCGACGAATTGCTGAAAGAACTGGACCGATCTCTAGGATTATTCGGCAAGAACACATCTGATTTCGAGCGAGCGATCGATCAAATCAATAGTATCAAATCCGAGGATAGCGGTTACAGTGCGGCAGAAAAGACGCATTACTCATTCCTGCAGGCCTTTGCCAAGGGATTCAGCGATTTTAAAAACAGTTTCGGGGAAAAGCTTTTGGTGGATCTTGAATCATTCCGAGGGTATGTTGCTGAAGAGGAGAAATCCTGTTTTGTTGAGTGGATTGAGGTTTATTATGATTGTGATCTTACGAGAGAGGGGATAACCCTTGTTGATACACCAGGTGCTGATTCAATCAATGCCCGCCATACTGGGGTAGCTTTTGATTATATCAAGAATTCAGATGCTATTTTATTTGTAACCTACTATAACCATGCGTTCTCAAAAGCTGATCGCGAGTTCCTGATTCAGCTTGGCAGGGTCAAGGATACCTTTGAACTTGATAAAATGTTCTTCATTGTCAATGCCGTTGATTTAGCGAATTCGGAGGAAGAACAGGAAGCCGTTTTAGAGTATGTTGAGGGCCAGCTTGTCCAATACGGCATCAGGAATCCGCATCTATTTCCTGTTTCCAGTTTAAAGGGCCTTAATGGGAAGCTGGAAAATGAGTCTGCCGGAGAACAGCTATTTAATCAATTTGAAAAGGCGTTTTATACATTCATCGCCAATGACCTGATGAATATGGCTGTCGAGGCCGCTGAGGCAAAATGGCGCCAGGCTGTGGGTACGTTCGAAGAAATGATCAGCTCTGCAGAAGAAGACAAGGCAGCGAAAGCTGATAGACGACGAAAACTTCTATCTGAAAAGGAAGAAATGCTGCGTATTTTATCACAAAAGAAATCAGCAGTACTTGAGGAACGCTTGAACCTCGAGGCCGATGAATTGACTTATTACATTCGTCAGCGTGTATTCATCCGTTTCGGTGACTTTTTCAGGGAGGCATTCAATCCTGCGCTATTAAAGGATGATGGACGCAATATGAAGAAGGCCCTTGAAGCAGCGCTCGATGAGTTGATTGAAAGCATTGGATATGACCTGGCTCAGGAGATGAGAGCAACGTCTTTAAGGACCGAAGCGTTTATTATCCGGGTATTAAAAGAGTTCCAGGAAGCTCTGTTAAGTGAACTATTGAAAATTAACTCTTCGGTTTCCATTTCTGCAACAGATAGTGGTCCACTTGCCGGCATAGAATTTGAAACAGCATATCAAAACATTGATCGTACCAAGTTTAGGAAAACCCTTGGTATGTTTAAGAATCCTAAATCCTTCTTTGAGAAGAATGAAAAGAAATTAATGGCGGATGAACTTGAAAAACTTTTACATGGACCTGCAGGTGAGTATCTTGAAGAAGAGAATGCTAGGCTGAAAAATCATTATCAGCCTGAATTGGTTCGGGAGTTTCTAAAAGTCCAGGAGGATTTTTCAGAGCAGATCACAGAGTATTTTGAAGGGATTACGTCTGCACTTGATGATAACTTCTCTATTGATACCGTTAAAAGGGCACTGTTAAATATTAAAAACTTTCAATAAAGGTTGAGTGCAAAGATGACGATTAATAGATTTCATGCATGTGCTACTTGTGTTAATTTTCAGGCTGAAAAGCTGAATGGCAAAATGAACTACCATTGTGGCAGGCTTGGCTATGAAACGAAGAGCCATTATAAATTTTCCTGCTGGGACCCTAAAGAACACGTAAAAAATTTGATGTCCAAAAAAACTACCTGAGGAGTGGTTTCCTTGCAAAATCATGTAGATTCTGAATGGCTTAATGACCATCTAGGAGACGGGAATACAAGAGTTGTCGATTGCCGTTTCAAGCTTGGGAGTCCTGACGAGGGCAGGCTTCTATATGAACGCAGTCATATTCCTGGTGCAGTTTATTTCGATCTGGAAAAAGACCTGTCCGGTACAGTCAGGGAACATGGAGGCAGACATCCGCTCCCGGAAACAACTCAGTTTAAAGAAAGGCTGCAAGATGCCGGGATTGATAATAATACAACAGTTATTGTTTACGACGGAAAGGAAGGAGCGTTCGCCTCAAGGTTGTGGTGGCTTCTTAAATACGTTGGGCATGAAAAAGTCTATATCCTGAACGGAGGCTTCGATGCATGGGAGAAGTCTGGCTATCCAGTTGACCATTCCGTACCACATTATGAGACTGCAAAATACACCGTTGCAGAAAATCATGAAATGCTGGCTTCCTATGAAGAGGTGAAAGATATCGCACTAAAAGGGGCGGGTAGTACGGTCCTTATTGATTCGCGAGAAAGTAAAAGGTACCTGGGGATCGAGGAGCCAATCGATCGAGTTCCAGGCCATATTCCAACAGCGATCAATAAGCCGTGGATGGAAGGCTATGAAAATGGATCTTTTAAGCCTAGTGCTGAACAGAAAAAGAGATTTGCAGAACTTAATCCTAATCAGCCTATCATTGTTTATTGCGGATCTGGAGTAACAGCTACGCCGAATTTTATCGCTCTAAAAGAAGCTGGATTCAAGAATGTCAGGCTTTATGCCGGAAGCTACAGCGATTGGGTTTCCTACAAAGACAATCCAGTCTCAAGGAGTGAATAAAGTTTTAAGAAAAGCGGGCTCTTTGATGCACTTCCACAGCGTTAGTTCACTAATTGAAGAATCGTTATTTTCGGAATATAAAAGGGAACTCCGAGAGTTATGTTATAATATCAAAGTTGACTTTTTAAATTAGGCTTCAAGCCTTTAAAATAGAGCAATGGCTCAAATTTTACCAAATGGAGGTACCAACTTGGAAAATAATAAAACTTCTCTAATGCTAGTTGACGGGATGGCTTTGTTGTTCAGAGCATTCTATGCAACAGCTGTTTCCGGACAGTTCATGATAAATTCCAAAGGGGTCCCTACAAATGCGATCCACGGTTTCATCAAACACTTTGCGACTGCAGTTGCAAATTTCAAGCCTACCCATACTGCTGTATGCTGGGATATGGGCAGTAAAACCTTCCGTACGGAAATGTTCGACAATTATAAAGCGAATAGACCTGAGGCACCTGTTGAGCTGCTGCCACAGTTTGACCTTGTCAAAGAGGTAGTGGAAGCCCTGGATGTACCAAATATTGGCTTGCGGGGCTATGAAGCGGATGACTGTATCGGCACGATTGCCAGGACGGTTAAGGAAGTGGATTCGGTTACGATTTTGACAGGTGATAAGGATATTCTCCAGCTGATCGATGACCGGGTTTCTGTCATCCTGCTACAGAAGGGCTATGGCAATTATCTAGTCCACGATCGCAATTCCCTGTATGCTGAAAAGGGTATCTGGCCTGAGCAGATGATTGATTTGAAGGCCTTCATGGGAGACCCAAGTGATAACTATACTGGAGTCCGTGGGATTGGTGAAAAGACCGCTATTAAGCTGCTCCAGGAACATAGGGATGTTGAAGGTGTCATCGCGAACCTCCATCTATTGACAAAATCACAGCGGGCCAAAATCGAAGCTGACCTTGAAATGCTTCATTTAAGCAGACAGCTAGCCGAGATTAAATGTGATGTACCTGTTGAATGCAAGATGGACGACGCTAGATTTAAAATTGACCGGGAAAAGCTGCTTGATAAGTTCAATGAAGTTGAACTTAAAGGGCTGCACCGTTTGTTCGAATACGAAACGATGCACGCTTAAAGGAAACGGCTGGTTTTTATACCAGCCGTTATTTTTTATCGTGTAGGAAATTATAAAAATTATTTAGTTGTGGATAAATACATGTAGTATTCTTAATCTAGCTCCAGCGCCTAGCCCCTCGAGACGCTTCGGTCCTGCCAATGAAGTCAAAGAACGACTTCACTGGCAGGCCCTCCAGCGCTTGTCGGGGCTGAACAAGGCGCTTGCGCTTTTTGTTCTTTGGTTAGTTATTTTGTATTCTTCTTCTTAGCGGCATTTTCAAGCTTTGACTTTGGCTCTTCAGCAAATTCAGCATCTTGTCCGTAGCCTTGCGGATTTACCCCGGGCGCCTTTGTTCCTCTGTTTCCTTTTTTGCTCATTATCCGTGATCCCTCCAGAAAGTTTTTGTTTAAAAATGTTCAGAAATGAGAAATAACCTTTATAGGTTGTCTGCTTATTACAGCTTAATCCTTATTATGAACAGGCAAGAATAAAAGCAATCATTTTTCTTCAAAATAACATGGAGGTGACGGATAATGAATAAAGGCGCAGTTATTGCTATTTCAAGTATTGGCCTTGCTCAGGCCTTAAAAATACCGTTTCATTACGCAAAGACACAGGAGTGGAAACCAGATCTATTTTTGGCCAGCGGCGGAATGCCCAGCTCCCATTCAGCAGGTGTGTCATCTTTAACGACATATGTTGCTCTTACAAAAGGGGTACGATCAGTTGAGTTCGCATTGTCCCTCGTATACGGCATTATTGTCATGTACGATGCCCAGGGGATAAGGAGACAAACTGGAGAACTCACTTTAAAAGTAAATGACCTCGATGAATTAATTGATAAGATCCACGAGGATGACCCTGTAGAGTTTGAAGAAAAGTCTCCAGATCCATTGAAGGAAATGCTTGGCCATCAGCCGAAAGAAGTACTTGGCGGAGCCCTTTTTGGCATGGCTATGGGATTTGCTGGATATCTTTTAACGAAAAAACGGTAGAAAAAGCTCGGATATTGCGGTAAAATTTTACTAGAGACGCCTTGAAGAGAGAGGATTGATTCAGTCAGTGCGGACAGTTGAAGATTACTTGCTTCATTTGAAAAGCAAAGGGTTCCAGTTGCGAGAGGATGCCATCGGCTTTATTTATTTCGGTCAGCAATATACGAATTCCACCGATGAACTTACCAATACAGCCATTGAAATTACCCTTAAGGCCCAAAAAGGTTTTGATGGAAGCTTTTATATCTCGTTGCTGGAGACGTTCGCTTCTAATAAAATTCATTCCCGCAAAGCAGCATTGCAGTACGTTAAAAAAATCGAGCTTTTGGCTGTGTAAGATAAGAAAAGAAAAGGCTGGTTCCAAAGCGTTAAGCTTTGAAATCAGCCTCTTTTTTTGGGAAGACCTTACGAATAAAACTTTCGAATTTGCCAGAGGGTAATTCCGCGAAAACCATCCCGGCAAAAATTAGCGCACAACCGACCAGGGCGCTGTATGTTAGACGTTCATTGGCCCAGAAGTAAGCCGTAATGGCCGCAAAGACTGGCTCCATTGCAAAAATTAAGGCAACTCGAGTAGCCGTCGTATGTTTCTGGAAATTGGTCTGGATGAAAAACGCCAGTGCAGTTGCAAGTATTGATGTAACCAACAGGGCAATCATGACATTCGCTGAAAAAATGACCTCAGGGTTGAATGCCCTTTTCCAATCCTCGAATAGGACAGAAGATACTGCAGATAGGGCAGCAACAGTTGAGATTTGGACTGTCGTTAATAGGAGCGTTGGATAGCTGCTGCTGTATTTTCCGGTAAAAACAATATGCAAAGCAAAACCGGCTGCGCATATGAGGACAAAGCCGTCTCCAATGTTAAGACTTGAAACATCTGACATTGTTAAAAGATAAAGACCTGCAGTTGCTGCAGAGACACCCGCTATAGAGTTGATGCTTGGCCGCTGTTTTAAAATCCCGATGATCAGCAATGGTACCAGGACTACACTTAAACCAGTAATAAAGCCTGCCTTGGATGAGGTTGTATACAACAGGCCTAATGTTTGGAATGCATAGCCGATGAACAGAAAAAAGCCCAGCATTATTCCTGATAAAATTAATTTTCGATCCAGCTTTTTTAGCTGATCTTTTTCAAAAAACATAAGCCAAAGCCCTAATAGGATTGCTGCCAGGGTGAAGCGGACAGCATTGAAGGCTTGTGGCTCTAGAAAAGAAATTGCATTTTGTACAAGAACAAAAGTTGCGCCCCAGATGAGGGCTACGAATAGTAAGCTTAAATCCGCGAAGGTTGATGCTTTCATGTTAGTTTTCGGTTCCTTTCATGTTGTTGTCCCTTACCGCTTTTCTTGCCAGATCGTCAGCTGTCTTATTTTCACTCGATGGAATCCATTTCATGAAGAAGAGGTCGAATTGACTGGCAAGCAGTAGTGCTTTTTCCAAAAGGTGGGCATATAGTTTATTTTTCACAAACTCTTTCTCAACCGCTGCATTGACAAGCTGTGAATCGGTTCTGAAGGAGACAACTTTAAAATCTTTAGCAAGGCAGATTTCCAATGCTTTTATAAATGCATGATATTCAGCTTCATGATTGGACATGACACCAAGAGGAATGGAATATCTAAAAACTTCCCCTTCACCTTTAATAAAAATGCCAGCACCGCTTGGACCAGGGTTGCCAGCACTTGCACCATCAATATACACTTCGAACAACAAAGATCACTCCCAGTTGGTTTGTACAGATAATAGTTAGTGTATCATAATAGCACTGGAAATTTATAAAAATATACAAAGACCATTTCAGTATCATCGTCCCTTTTTCATTGTAACGTGCTCGGAAAATGGGTAAGATAACTAAAAATAACCCATTTGGCGGAGTGAAAAAACAGATCAGAAAGCGGGGGAGAAGTCATGAAATATAAATTGGAGTGGGAATACAAAGCTAAAGGCATTGATCCCATCCTATTCAGCTCTGATTTCCTTGATGGCGAGCATGCGCTGCAGGCTGGTGAAGAATTAGAAAAATCGGGTAGAGCTGGTGTAATTTCTTTCATAGATGAAATCGGTACTTCGTGGACATTAAAGGAAATGCGAAAGCTCCTAGAAGAAGTAGAAGAAGAACCTCATGACCTTACCGTTTTTTTTGACGGTGGTTTTGATAACTTTAATCATAAAGCAGGACTCGGGACCATAATCTACTTCAAACAAGGAAAGAAGAAGTACAGACTGCGTGCCAATGAAGTTTTCGATGAACTTGAAACGAATAATGAAGCAGAATACGCTGCTCTATATTTTGCCCTTACCATTCTTGAAGAAATGGGTGTCCGGAACATGACCTGCGATATCAAAGGAGATTCCCAGGTTGTTTTGAAGCAGCTCGAAGGGGAGTGGCCTTGCTATGAAGAAACCCTTAACCGCTGGCTCGACAGAATCGAGAATAAGATCAAGGAACTTGGATTGTATCCGAAATACAATCCTGTAGGCAGGAAAGAAAATAAAGAAGCGGATAAACTGGCCACACAGGCATTGCAGGGTAAAATGATCAACAGTAAGATGCAGATATTATAACCAGGAGGGAAAGGCGGGAATAGCTTGACGCGTATTAAAATCCTTGCTGAGGTAGAGACATTGCTAAATACATATTGCAATGGATGCTTCCTGAAAAAGCATCATCGGCAAGAACACGGAAAAAGATCTGCCCACCGGTTCTGCATAAATGAATGCACCGTTGGCGAAAAAATAAAAAAGTGCGGAGAAAAACTTTAGTGTGATTCACGGTTAAAGACATTCAAAGCCGAAAAGTCCATGAACGTAATTTAATGGACATTTCAGCGGAAGGATGAAGGCAAAATGTCTAAGAAAGTGAATTTAATGGACATTTCAGCGGAAGGATTTTGGCGAAATGTCTAAGAAAGTACTTTTAATGGAGATTTCAGAGGATGAGGGAAAATGAAATGTCCAAAAAGCCAATTCAATGAACACTGGATGGTTTTACGAGAAAAACATAAAATCAAAAAAGGCTGGCGCCTGGCGCCAGCCTTCAACTTTTTTTAATTATAGTTTTACTACGTTAGCAGCTTGTGGTCCACGGTTTCCTTCAACGATTTCAAAAGAAACTTCTTGACCTTCTTCTAGTGACTTAAAGCCGTCGCCCTGGATAGCTGAGAAGTGAACGAATACATCGTCTCCGCCTTCTACTTCGATGAAACCGAAACCTTTTTCATTGTTGAACCATTTTACTTTACCGTTTTGCATGTTAAACTTTCCTCCCATGTCTTTCGCGACACAAAATATGTGCCAAAGTTGAATATTATCATCTAATCGATACACCTGCAATTTTGAAATGACAAATATATTCTATTAAATGATGTCTTAAATATACAATATTGGGATTCAATCAGTCAAGAATGTAAGCGTATTACAAACTAAATAATCTTAAAATTTTGTTAATTTAAAATAAATTGAAATTCATTTCGCTTTTGTTCCTATTTCCGGAAAAATTTGTTATTATTTTCTTATTAATACTCTATTTAATTTTGCTTGAAACGTAAATAGAGAGCAAAAAGATATTAAATCTACAAGTCTATTAAAGCTCAGAGGAGGGTACTAATGAAGAAGACCACTCCATCCGCGTTCACGTCCTTAACTGATCATCAAATCGATGCATTATTGGATACAATCAGGAATGGCAATGCCATTCAGGACCATACACCTCAGATAGCAGTAAATAAAAAGCTTGTTGATATTTCAAAGAAAATCGATGATGCCTCCAGGCAAATGGAAGAGATATTCGATGTTGTTGCAAAGACAGGAGTTGTCCCTGTTGGTGAAATCAAGAATGACATCTTGCCTGTGATCAGGCAGGCGGCGGAAATTCCCCATATCTATCATCTTTTCTATGAGCTGAAGGCGCAAGATGAGTATACCTACAGACACACAGTCTGTGTGGGCATCATCTCCACATTGATAGGGAAATGGCTCAATCTAGACCAAACAGAATTAAATGATCTAACTCTGGGAGCGACACTCCATGATATTGGGAAAGCTCGTATCCCTGCCAACATCCTGAACAAGCCAGGCAGGCTGACACATGAAGAATACATCGAAATGAAACGCCACACAGTATACGGATACCGGATGTTAAAGGATATTCCGGAACTAAATGAAAGAGTCGCACTGATTGCTCTCCAACACCATGAGCGTGAGGATGGTGGAGGCTATCCGTTCAGCCTGCGCAGCGAAAAGATAGACGAGCTTGCAAAGATCGTCGCAATAGCAGACGTATACCATGCCATGTCATCCTCAAGGGTTTATCATCAGGCAGAGCCTTTCCATATTGTCATATCCCAGATGCAAAACGATGTATTCGGAAAATTTGATCCCAAAATCATACTCGTTTTCCTGTACAGGATCATGGACAACCTTGTCGGAAGGCGTGTTCTCCTTAGCGACGGTGAAGAGGGGACAATCTTGATGGTTGACCCATTCGAGCCGTTAAGGGCATTGATTAAAACCGGGGATACTCTTGTCGATTTGCGGCTGAATCGCGGGTTAAGGATCTCTCGAGTTCTAAATGATTCAATCGTAGGGGTATAATCTGCAGACGTCGTTCATATCTTTTAATAGTCAATGATGATGAATTAAAAGGGTGAGGGCATGTACCGCTTTTCAATAGGTGATGAGGATTGGATTATCATTTTTTCTCCGCATCTTTCACTTGAGCAAACAGAAAAGGAAGAAATTATCCGTTCCATTGCCATCATGGGTCCCCAGTGGGCGGGATTCAGCCATGGGGAATCCTTCGTGATTTTCCAGCAGCTGGTCGGAGCAATCGTGGTCCGGATAGAAAAGGTTCCTTCGCTGATCTTAACCGTTTCAGCAGTCGTTAACAGGAATCGGTGGTACATTAATGACAACAACATCGTTGAGCCATTCGAGAATTAATATCTTTAAGGCAGCTGATCATTCAGCTGCCTGTTTAATTTTTTTAAGGCTGGTACTAATATCCGTTCCTTTATTGAATGTACAGGAAGCAGCAATAAAAGTCCTTTACGCTTTTGTCGAAAAAAAGATAAAATAGAATGCGAGGTTTAAAAAGTACGCTCATATAAAAGATTTTCAGGAGGAAAATATGAAATTGATTGTTGCGGAAAAGCCTGACCAGGGCAGAACGCTGGCCTCCGTATTTAAAATGAAAAAAAGGGATGGATTTATCGAGATCCTTCCCAATGAAATATTCCCTAAAGGTGCTTACGTTTCTTGGGCAATCGGCCATTTAACAGAATTGTCAGCACCCGAGCAATACAATCCGGGCTGGAAAAAATGGTCGCTGGATACATTGCCGATCATACCGGAAAATTTTAAGTATGAAGTCGTCAAATCTAAAGCAAAGCAATTCCAAATCATAAAAAAGCTTGCTACCGATCCGCAGGTCTCTGAAATCATTCATGCAGGCGATGCCGGACGTGAAGGTGAACTAATCATCAGGAACATCCTCCGCCTTGCCAATTGTATGAAGCCGATGAAAAGACTTTGGATCTCTTCGCTGACGCCGAAAGCGATAAAGGAGGGCTTCCAAAACCTTTTGAATGAATCAGATACAAAGAATTTGTATTTTGAAGCATATACCCGCGCTTGTGCTGACTGGGTTGTCGGCATGAATGCATCCAGACTGTACACGCTTCTGCTTCAGAAGAAAGGCTATTCAGATGTGTTTTCTGTCGGAAGGGTACAGACACCTACTCTTGCTTTGATTGTGAAAAGAGAGCTAGAAATCGAAAATTTCGTATCGGTACCATTTTGGGAAGTACTCGCAAAATTTAATATCAATGGCAAGAAATACAGTGGCAAATGGGAAAAAGACGGTGATTCACGGATCAAAACGAAGGAAATGGCTGAGAAAATTGCTGCTTTTTGCGACGGGAAAACTGCGGAAGCCGCAGAAGTTACTTCTGAGAAAAAAGAATTCATGCCGCCCCTATTTTATAATCTTTCTGCAATCCAGGCGGAAGCAAATCGCCGTTTTAAAATGTCGCCAAAAAAGACGCTGGACATCTTACAAGGATTATATCAAAGGGGAATTGTATCCTATCCGCGTTCTGACTCGAGGTATGTAACGCCAGGAGAAGCAGAGGGCTTTTCTGCGATTTTGAAAAAACTTCAGGCTAATCCTGATTATCAGCCACTTTTTCCATTACCAAATTCATCGATTGAAAATAATAAACGCTATGTGAATGAAAAAAAAGTCACAGATCACTACGCAATCATCCCGACTGAACAAGTTCCAAATCTAAGCAGGCTGTCTGGAGATGAGCTGAAATTATATGACTTGCTGGCAAGGACACTGATTGCAGCCCATTACGGACCATACATCGCGGAATATACAACGATCAAGACAGTCGTGGAGGGAAGAGCTGAGTTTATATCGAAGGGGAAAGTCCAGCTGGATGAGGGCTGGAAGAAGGTGCTCCCGCAAAAAGACTCAGATAAAGAACCGGAGCTGCCTGCTGTCCAGCAGGGTGAAACCGGAACTGTCTTGAAGTCCGAGGTAAAGGAAAGCAAGACACAGCCGCCAAAAAGGCTGACAGAAGGCCAGTTGATTACCTTAATGAAGACGGCAGGAAAGCATATTGAAGACAAGGAACTTGAAAAGGTTCTGATGAAAGCTGAAGGACTAGGAACTGAAGCGACGAGAGCGGGCATCATTACGATGCTTAAGGACAGGGCGTATATTGAAGTCCGCAAAAACCTCGTATATGCGACAGCCAAAGCAAAAATACTCGTCACGGCCGTAGGTGGACAAGTCCTTGCATCACCGGAAATGACAGCGAAATGGGAGCAGAGGCTGCATCAAATAGGGCAGGGAGAGGCTTCGCCCAAGCAGTTCATCGAGCAGACTTCAAAAATGATTAAACATCTAGTTTCTGAAACTTCTGAAGGCTCCTCAGGCTGGACTTTTTCCGAAGAACTTACAAACGCCTTCGTGCCCGGGAAAAAGGGCGGCCGTTCAAGACGGAGTACAAACCTTGGTAAATGTAAAAAGTGTGATGGCATGGTTGTAGACAAAGGAACATTCTATGGTTGTTCAAACTATCAGAAAACAAAATGTAATTTCACTCTCTCCAAACAAATCCTTGGCAAGACAGTAACGCAAAAGAATATCAAGATGCTGCTGGCAGAAGGCAGCACGGATGTGATTGAAGGGTTCCAGAGCAAGGAAAAAACCTTCAACGCGAAGCTATATTGGGATGGAGAAGAAAATAAGCTGAAGTTCGATATAGCTGGACAGCCAGTCAATCAAGGTGGATAGCGCCTTGTCACCCCTGTCCTTCTATAGTAAACTTTAATATGGCTATTGTTTAAGCATTGGAGGTCATGGGATGCCAACACCTAGTATGGAAGATTATATAGAACAAATATTTATTTTAATAGAACAAAAAGGATATGCCCGAGTAGTGGATATCGCAGAGGCATTATCGGTCCATCCCTCCTCAGTAACAAAAATGGTTCAGAAGCTTGATAAAGACCAGTTCGTGGTTTACGAGAAATATCGTGGGCTAGTACTGACTCCAAAAGGATACAAAACTGGCAAGAGGCTGGTAGACCGTCATGAATTGCTTGAGCAATTACTGAAGGTGATCGGCGTAAAAGATGAAAATATCTATAATGATGTAGAAGGTATTGAACATCATCTAAGCTGGGATGCTATCGATAGGATTGGAGACCTTGTCCAGTTCTTTGAAGAAGATAAATCACGGGTTCAAGAATTAAGAGCAATCCAAAAACAGAATGACGAAGAATAAATCAAAACACCTGACTGCTGTCAGGTGTTTTTTCAATGTTAAAGAAATTATAAAATTATTTAGGTGTAGATAACTGCATGTGGTTTTCTTAATCCAGCTCCAGCGCCTAGCCCCTCGAGTCGCTTCGATCCGCCCATTGAAGTCAAAGAACGACTTCATTGGGCGGCCCTCCAGCGCTTGTCGGGGCTGAACGAGGCGCTTGCGCTTTTTGTTCGTACTTTTTTCAATCCTTAATATATATCTGGATATTGCTCAAATCCAGATCCATCTGTTGAAATTAAAGAAGTCGTACCATCTGCACCTTCAAAGATATTGACTCCGGAAATCGTACCTGTGTTGGCTTCCAGCAAGGCTTTGCGATAGGAAATTATCCTTCCGCTCGATGTCTGGAAACTGATGATCTCACCAGCGGTATTTTTATGTATAGCAACTAATTGTTCTTGTTCCAAATTTGAACTCTCCTTTCACCCACCTAGTCTTGCACTTTTTCCGTAAAAATAAACTTAAGAGGAATTCCCTTTTTTATAACGAAATAACTATTATAAGAATAAAAAACTAGGCAGGTGAGCTGATGGATACATTTGATTGGAAAGTGGAATCTGAAAAGCAATGGGACAGTATGGCTGCATCTTGGAATTCCAGGAGCAGGGCAATGTGGGAATCTGGAAGCAGGAAGGATATAGTGCCGTTCATCAAGCGGTTTGTGCCAACAGGTTCCATGGTTTGTGATTTAGGCTGTGGAGATGGAACAGGTTCGGAAAAGTTGGTTGAAGCAGGCTATGATGTGACCGGAATTGATGTGTCTGAGGAGATGCTGGAGAGAGCCAGACAGAATCCACGGAATGAGCAAAGTACTTTCTGTAAAGCTAACCTATCAGATTGCGGAAGTCCTGATAACCATTTTGATGCCGTTATGGCAATCAATTCAATAGAGTGGACGGACAAACCCTATGATTCTTTAAAAGAAACCGCCAGAATCCTTAAGCCAAATGGTTATGTTTGCATAGGCATCCTTGGACCAACCGCAGGCCCAAGGGCGAACAGTTTCAGGAGACTTTATGGAGAAGAGGTAATCTGTAATACGATCATGCCATGGGAGTTTGAGAGGCTGGCGCTGGAAAGTGGCTGGAAAAAAGCGGGTGAATTCGGAGTGTATAAAAAAGCGGCTGAGCAGCTTCCGCTTGGTTCATTGCCAGTAGAACTTCAGCAGGCATTGTCATTTATGTGGGTTTTCATGTTCCAGGTTATAAAATAAGGAGGCATAATCATGAGTCGTTATTCTATCGAGGAGTTTGTGAGCAACACAAAGCAGCAGGATAAAGGGGAAGGGCTATTTGAGTTGGAAACACCGAGAATGCTGGAAATCAATTTGAATGGCCAGGTATGGTCGAAAGCTGGAGCGATGGTTTCCTATCGCGGCCAGATCAAATTTGAACGCGAGGGCGTGCTTGAACACGGGATCGGCAAGATGTTCAAGAAGGCACTGACAGGTGAAGGTACTTCACTCATGAAAGCAAACGGCAATGGAAAGCTTTATCTGGCTGACCAGGGAAAGAAAATATCAATCTTGCATTTGCAAAATGAAGCTATTTTTGTAAACGGAAATGACCTGCTGGCCTTTGAGTCTTCCATCAGCTGGGATATCAAGTTGATGCGCCGGGTTGCCGGAATGCTTTCGGGAGGGTTGTTCAATGTCCGTCTCGAGGGTGCTGGTATGGTGGCAATCACATCTCATTATGAGCCACTGACCCTGATTGTAAGCCCAGATAACCCTGTATACACTGACCCAAACGCAACCGTAGCCTGGTCTGGTAATCTCCAGCCGGAATTCGTAACAGATATTTCATTCAAAACATTCCTCGGCCGTGGAAGCGGCGAGTCCATACAGATGAAATTCAGCGGAGAAGGCTTCGTCGTCGTCCAGCCTTTTGAAGAAGTCTATTATGCTCCTCAAAGTTAGGAGGCGAGAACATGTCTTTGAATTTTTTTTACCCTATTGGAAAAGAACCCGAAAAGGATCCAGTCATCGATCTGTTGCCCGATGGATACAAGTCGGCTGCAGTCATTTTTTCTCCTTTTTTTAAAATGCCTGAAGGCTGGGATTCACCGGATGGACCTAGCGATGAGGAAGTTTACCAGTTTGCTGATAGGATGAGCTGGAAGGAAATTGAAACTATAAGCAACTTGAGGAGCATCTCAGAAGTATCAAAGGCAGTAAAAAATTATGTCAATGGTGGATTGGTTAGAGAATTATATCAAAAGAGAGAATTAGTTGAAAAAATAAATGACAAGTTTGATCCTGGTATGTTTTTTCCGCATCCAGACCAATTGCCAATACTTTTAATTGATGATATGTTGGCTGTTTTAGGTTCAAGAGGAGCTGAAAAAGTCTTATACAATAAATTAGATGGCGATGGTGAGTTATTGCTCAGTGAAATCGATCTGAAACAAAAACTATACCTCTGCTCAGGCCCTACTCTCCTTATGGACGAACAAGAGCAATTTGTATTTACATGCTTTTTTGATGAAGCCTCAATGGTATTCTTTACGAAAGAAGATAACCTGGATTGTCTAAATGGAACTAAATTTGAAGGTGTGTATCTTGAAAAAGAAACGCCGATCATTTGGGAAAATCATCATTACACCTATTTTAATTATGATAGAACATAAGGAAAAGGCATCGAGCTGTCGATGCCTTTTCTAATCCCACTCATATGGAGTTTCCTGATATACATAATAATTCAGCCAATTGGAAAAGAACAGATGGGCATGTGACCTCCAGCGGTTTGTCGGTTTTATATCAGGATTATCCTGTGGGAAATAGTTTTCTGGCATGACAATTTCTATGCCTTTTTCCTTATCTCTTAAGTATTCTTCCGCAAGTGTTGTGGCTTCGTATTCAAGGTGGCCGGTAATCATGATTCTTCTGCTGTCTTTGCTGGAAATTATCAAGGCGCCTGCTTCATCTGATGAGGCCAATAGCTTAAGTTGTGGATGGTTTTGCAATGCCTCTTTGGAAATATCAGTATTCCTTGAATGAGGAGCAATGAATTCATCGTCGAACCCTCTTAGAAGCTTTTCGGTATGGTCAAGGACTCTGTGGGTGAATACGCCTGAGCACTTCCTGGCAAGGACGAATTTATTTATGCCATAGTGATGATATAAAGCAGCCTGTGCTCCCCAGCATATATGCAAGGTGGACGTGACATTCCGTTCAGTCCAGTCAAGGATTTCCTTCAGTTCATCCCAGTAGTTTACTTCCTCAAATTCCATCAGTTCGATTGGTGCACCGGTTATGATCATGCCGTCGTATTTCTTTTCTTTTACTTGATCGAAGGTTTGATAAAACTCATCCAGATGATATTTTGATGTATTTTTTGAATCATAGGTAGCGGTCTTTAAAAAAGTTATGTTCACCTGGAGTGGCGTATTGCCAAGCAGCCGCAGCAGCTGTCTCTCTGTTTTTTCTTTTTCGGGCATCAGATTCAAAATCAATATATTCAACGGTCGGATATCCTGTTTTGCAGCACGGCTGTCATCCATTATAAAAATATTTTCTTTTTCAAGTATTTCTTTCGCTGGCAGATGCAGCGGGATTTTTATTGGCAATGTGTAACCTCCCTTTATTAAACTAAAATCAATAATTTTTATTATAGTCTGAATTCTTTTGCGGAGCAATTGGCTAAAGAGGAAATTTTATGACAAATGAATATTTTTTACCTGATAGTATTTCTCTGATGGTAAAATATAAGTTGGTAAGCATATAGAGAATATCTGGGGGGATTGGAAATGGGAACAAATATTCAAGTTAAGTCAGATATTGAAATTGCTCGTGAAAGTAAAATGAAGCCGATTGTTGATATTGCAGCAAGCATTGGCCTGGATGGCGATGAAATTGAGCTGTTTGGTAAGTATAAAGCGAAGCTGTCTTCAGAAGCTTTGGCTAAATTGAAAACAAAAGAAAGCGGCAAGGTGGTACTTGTAACTGCGATTAATCCTACTCCTGCCGGGGAAGGGAAATCTACAGTAACGGTCGGACTTGCAGATGCATTGAACAAGCTTGGTAAAAAAACAATGATTGCTATGCGTGAGCCATCTCTTGGACCAACTATGGGGATCAAAGGAGGCGCAACAGGCGGAGGTTTTGCACAGGTGCTTCCGATGGAGGATATCAACCTTCACTTCACAGGTGACCTGCACGCAATTACTACAGCGAATAATGCGCTGGCTGCTTTGATTGATAATCATCTGCAGCAAGGAAACAAGCTGAACATTGACCAGCGCAGGATTGTCTGGAAGCGTGCGCTAGACCTGAATGACCGTGCATTAAGAAAAGTGATCGTTGGACTTGGCGGGCCAATGCAGGGAGTTCCTCGTGAGGATGGCTTCGATATTACGGTTGCGTCTGAGATTATGGCTGTCCTTTGCCTTGCGAGTGACCTGAAGGATTTGAAACTGCGTCTTTCAAAGATGGTTGTTGCTTATAATTATGACAAGCAGCCTGTTACGGTGGGCGACCTAGGGGTAGAAGGGGCTTTGACTCTTTTATTAAAGGAAGCGGTCAAGCCAAATCTTGTCCAGACAATCGAACACACTCCAGCATTGATCCATGGTGGTCCATTTGCTAATATCGCACACGGATGCAACAGTGTCATCGCGACAGAGGCTGCGTCAAAGCTTGCTGACTTTGTCGTTACGGAAGCAGGGTTCGGTGCTGATCTTGGCGCTGAAAAGTTCTTGAACATCAAAGCAAGAACTGCAGGAATTGATCCTTCAGCTGTGGTGATTGTGGCAACCATCCGCGCTCTGAAAATGCATGGTGGCATGAAGAAAACGGAATTGGTCAACGAGGATGTTAAAGCTTTAAGAGATGGTTTCACAAACTTGAAAAAGCATGTCGAGACGATTGCAAGCTTTGGCTTGCCATATGTAGTTGCGATTAATCGATTCATTACAGATACAGAGCTTGAAACCAATACATTGAAAGAGATGTGTGAGGATGCAGGAATCCCGGTTGCCTTGACTGAAGTATGGGAAAAGGGCGGCAACGGAGGAGTAGAGCTAGCAGAGAAACTTCTTGATGTAATTGAAAAAAGTGAAAACACCTTTGCCCACCTATATGACCTGTCTGATTCACTTGAAGACAAAATCAAGACGATTGCCACACAGGTTTATGGTGCTGACGGAGTCGAATTTTCACCGAAGGCTAAGAAACAGCTTGTTGATTTTGATGGATATGGCTGGGGTGTGCTGCCAGTTTGTATGGCAAAAACTCAATATTCTTTATCAGATGATCCGCAAAAACTTGGCAGGCCATCAGGCTTTACCATCACAGTAAGGGAACTGAAGCCATCAGTAGGTGCAGGATTCATCGTTGCATTGACAGGCGAAGTCATGACAATGCCTGGCTTACCGAAGCTTCCTGCAGCATTGAATATGGATGTTGATGAAGAGGGCAACGCTGTTGGATTGTTCTAAGTAATACAAAATCTTGGTCAGTCCTGCCAGGCATAGTGTCGACGTGAGATTGTTTTTTTTATCAGGTGCGACGTTGTGCAGAACATTGGGCTGACCATATTTTAATTTGGTAAAAAGGCATGATTATGGCTGGTGAAAGGAGTGGTAACTTTTGTTTGACCCGACCGCTTATGAAAACATCAAAGTCGTAATCGAAGGCGATATATATGACAGGGATTTAAGCGGAGAAATTATTGTGATTGACCGCAATGACTGGATTAATGCCGCCAAGCTGTCGCGTAAATATGAAATTTCATTCACTAAAACAGGTTATGAACCGGATCTTTTATCGGCAATGATGACGATTGAGGCCGGATTGGAGAACCTCTCTGCGGAGCTATTGGAAAGTGTGAAAGCCAAACAGCTTGCAGGGTGTAAAGTGAATATCTCTTTCTCAATTCATCATAAAAATGAAATGGTTGTTTTTAAGGAAGTTCATAAAGGACTTGAAGAAATATGGGGAAGAGATCGGGCGATAGTGCAAACCGCCTTGCTTGACCCATTGGGAGATAAACCAACTATCAAAAGCCGTGTGCAGGTTTCCTTCAACCGTCTTGTGTATGAAGAACAGATTGACGATTTATCAGAAATGGTGGATTATATGATAGCTTCACTGGAAAAAATCAAAAAAATTATTGAGTGAATAATAATTCCTGTCTCCGAGGCAGGAATTTCTGTGGTGTTTTCAGAATAGTCTATTAACGGATAGATTTAAACATATAATATAAAAGTTCTAATTGTGGTGAAGGTATCGCATGATTTGTACAAGCATTTCTGTCACTTATTAAATGGGAATTGGCGGATAACTAAAAACCACGTATTCAATAGAACTGAAAAAGTGAAATAGGGGGAGATTGTTTGAAGAAAATCGCCTGGGTTACTGATAGTACAGCCTATCTGGATGAAGAGTTAAAGAACCATCCTGATGTATATCAAGTACCAATGACCATTGTTTTGGATGATGTAGAATACCTTGATGGAAAAGATCTGACTGCAGAAGAGCTATATAAAAGATTAAAATCGGTCAAAACACCTCCTAAAACCTCACAGCCGCCTGTGGGAGTCTTTATGGAACTTTATAAAAAACTTGAAAAAGAGTATGACCTCGTATTCTCAGTCCTGATCTCATCCAAACTAAGTGGAACTGTCGCCTCAAGTGTACAGGCTGAACAAGATGTTAACATTCCTGTCATTACCTTTGATTCTAAAATTCTCACCTATCCATTGACGTCCCTATTAAAAAAAGGAATAGCATTAGCTGAACAGGGAGCATCAGTCGATGAAATCAAGGAGAAGCTGGAAATCATCCGTGAATCAAATGAAACCTATGTCATGATCGGGAGCCTTGAGCAGCTGCATCGAAGCGGCCGTATGTCAGGCATGCAATTCTATCTCGGAAGCATGCTAAATATCAAACCTATCATCAGTATTGAAGATGGCGTTTTGAATACAAAGGAAAAGGTCCGCAGTGATAATAAAGCCCGCGAGAAAATATTCAATTATTTGAACCAATCTCACGAGAAATATGAAGTTAAGGAAGTGTACATTCTTTACGGCCTGCATAAAGAGGCTGCAGACGAATGGCAAAGCCAGCTCGAAGCAAGATTTCCGGATATCCGTTTCCTCAGCTGTCCTATTGGAGCTGTAATCGGAGTACATGCTGGTGAACATACAATAGGGATTAGCTGGAATAATGCAGATGCATAAGTGCCAATTTGGCACTTTTTCTTTTGGTCCGGTAAAAAAGATCCAATCGACTTACTTCGGTAATTTATAGAGAATGTTTGGATAGTAAGCCTCTAACGGACAACCAAAAGCAGAATCTAGGAGAGTGTCCGATAGAAGGTCTCTAACGGACAAACAGAGAGCGGAATCTGGAGAAAGTGTCCGTTAGACAGGCTGTTATTAAACAAACGTAATAGTACAAACTGCATTTTACGCTTCCTAATATTTATCCAGCTATCTCTCATCACTATATATGGTAAAATGAGTTCGGTAGGAAAGTAGGTGCATGATATGAGAGATAAAATAGCAATGGCTGAGGAGTTTGTTAAAACTGAGCATGGCAAGGATTCTTCGGGACATGACTGGCACCATATTGACAGAGTCAGGAAGAACGCCAGACTGATATGGAGCAAAGTTCAGCAGGGTGACTGGTTCATCATTGAAATGGCCGCCTTGCTCCACGACATTCCAGATGATAAATTGAATGAATCGGAAGAAGCCGGATGGATGAAACTAGATTCATTTTTACAAAGCATACAGTTAGATAGCGAAATCTCATCAAGGATAAAGGGTTGTATCGAAACAGTTTCCTTTAAAGGCGGCAGGGTGATTGAGCTTGAAAGTATTGAAGCAGAAATTGTCCAGGATGCTGACCGCCTGGATGCCCTTGGTGCGATCGGGATTGCAAGGACGTTTGCCTTCGGCGGAAAGAAAGGCCATCCGATTTACGAGCCTGACCTTAATGTCAGGGGAAAAATGACGCTAGAAGAATACAGGAATGGCGACAGTTCTTCGGTCAATCATTTCTACGAGAAGCTATTGAAGCTTAAAGATAAAATGAATACGGAGCAAGCGAGACAACTTGCTGAGGAAAGACACAATTTCATGGAGACTTTCCTAGATCAATTTTACAGTGAATGGAATGGTAAGGCATGAAAATGATCACGATTGAAAACGTGACGAAAACATACGGAGAAAAAGAGCTTTTTAATGGGATTTCTTTTACAATCGGCGAGCGTGAAAGAGTCGGTTTACTCGGTGTAAATGGAACAGGAAAATCTTCTTTGCTTAAAATTGTGGCAGGCATCGACCAGGCTGATTCAGGGGATATTATCTTTGCGAAAGACTATAAAATTTCATTTTTATCCCAACAGCCTGAAATGGAACATGACAAAACGGTTCTTGATCAGGTTTTCAGCGGTGACGCTCCTATCTTGAAGCTGATGAGAGATTATGAGATTATTCTCTCTGAATTGGGCAAAAACCCTGATGATCCAGGACTTCAGGAAAGATTTTATGACTTGCAGCGGAGAATGGATAGTTCTGATGGCTGGGATGCGAATACTGCCGCCAAATCCATACTCATGCAGCTTGGGATTTCTGACTTCACAAAAAAAATGGGGGAGCTATCCGGCGGCCAGAAAAAACGTGTCGCACTCGCTCAGGTTTTGATTGAATCCCCAGATTTGCTGATTCTTGATGAGCCCACGAACCATCTTGATTATGAGACAGTAAAATGGCTTGAAGATTATCTATCCAGATATTCGGGATCACTTCTGCTCGTTACCCATGACCGTTATTTCCTTGACAGAGTAACGAACAGGATTTTTGAACTTGATGGTGGAAATCTTTATAGCTATAAAGGCAACTATGCCAGTTTCCTCGAAGCCAAGGCGATGCGAGAGGAGAACGAAGCCGCAACACTTGAAAAGAAGAAGAATTTGTTCAGACAGGAACTCGAGTGGATCAGGCGCGGGGCTAAGGCGAGGACAACTAAGCAGAAGGCACGTATCCAGCGTTTTGACAAACTGGATGATGAAGTGTCAAATGTGAAGTCTTCTGAAAAACTCGACATCTCTTTGAGTGGCAGCAGGCTGGGCAAACAGGTGCTTGAATTAAAGGATGCAACCAAAAAATACGAAGATAAAGTGATTCTGGATCACTTCAATCTTCTTGTGAAACCTGGGGACAGGCTGGGAATCATCGGTCGAAATGGGACAGGGAAATCGACTTTGCTGAATATTCTCGCAGGCAGGATCATGCTTGATGACGGTGAAATCATCACCGGACAAACCGTGAAAATCGCTTACTATACTCAAGAAAATGAAGATATGGACGAAAGTAAGCGGGTGATTGAATACCTGAAAGAAACGGCAGAAATCGTCCAAACTACTGATGGCAAGACAATTTCGGCTGCACAAATGCTCGAGAGATTCCTGTTCCCGCCTTATGCACATGGAACTCCAATCAGGAAGCTTTCCGGAGGCGAAAAGCGCAGACTCTATTTGTTAAAGCTGTTAATGGAAGAACCAAACGTCCTGCTGCTGGATGAGCCAACCAATGATTTGGATACACAGACATTAACTGTATTGGAAGATTACCTGGAAGACTTCCCTGGTGTCGTCATCTCGGTATCCCATGACCGTTACTTCCTTGATAAGGTCGTCGATTTGCTGCTTGTACTGGAAGGCAATGGACAGACAGACCTGCATTACGGCAATTACTCAGAGTACCTTGAAAAGCGGCCGAAACTTGAATCTGCTCCTTCGGTGCCAAAGAAGGAAAAGGTAGTGCAGACAGAAAAACCGAAGAAAAAGAAACTGAGCTTCAAGGAGCAAAAAGAATGGGCAGAAATTGAAGATAAGATTGCTGGTACAGAAGCCCGCCTTGAGGAAGTGCAGGGGGAAATGGCCAGTATCGGGAGTGATTTTGAAAAGGGTGAGGCTCTGGTAAATGAAGAGAAAGAGTTGAATGAGCAGCTAGAGTATCTAATTGAAAGGTGGAGCTATTTATCCGAGCTCGCCGAAAACGAATAAGACCTGGGATTCCAGGTCTTATTTTTTTATTTACTAGCGTATAAAATAATATCAATGTGGATAACTATATGGGTTTTCTTAATCCAGCTCCAGCGCCTAGCCCCTCGACTCGCTTCGGTCCGCCCCATGAAGTCGAAGAACGACTTCACTGGTCGGCCCTCCAGCGCTTGTCGGAGCTGAACGAGGGCTTACGCTTTTTGTTCTGGGGCTAATAACGACCCTTAACTATGTTCCGGGAATAGGAGTATCGAAAGAGGAAATAAGAACTATTTATAGAATAGTATATAAAAAAAATCAATCTTCATTGATGGGGGAAAAATGTTAAAACCAAAACGTTCAATCAGGCAGTTGAAAGAAACAGCTTCACGACAATTTACAGATAGGGAGGAGCCGAAGCTATCATTTAGAAAGGCGATTGATTCACTAACCGAAAGCCAATATAAAGTACTTGTCTTCTACGGAGTTGGAGGCATAGGAAAAACAAGACTCTTAAAAGAACTGGTATCACTCACAAACACTATAGATGGGGGTGCAATAAAGGCTTCAATCGATTTTAGGGAAGTGAAGCATAGGGAACCAGCAGAAGCACTTATATGGTTCCGACAACAGCTTGTAAATGAATACGGGATCAAGTTCACTACCTTTGACCTAGCCTATGCCGTGTATTGGAGCAGAATGAGGCCGCAGCAATCCTTGAAATCCGAACGAAAAACAATCCCTTTTTTAGAAGAAGGGAATTTTGTTGGCGAACTGATTACTCAGTTGGAAAATATTCCGGTTGTACAATGGATTCCAAAAACTATCAAGCTAATTGATGGATTAGCACAATACAAGGAAATCCTGCAATGGTGGACTAAATCAGGAAAAGATATTCTCGGCGATTTAAAGGATATGCATCCAAAGGATATCGAGGAAATGCTATTAGTCTATTGGGCGAGTGACCTAATAGAATGGTTGAAACAAACTGGACGAAAAGCTGTATTCTATCTGGATACGTATGAGGCTCTATGGGAAAGTGAGCGGACAATTGGGTCGGTTAACGACAAGGATGAATGGATAAGAGAGTTTATCCTCCAATTTGAAGAAGTTGCAGTGCTGAACGTAATCTGTGGACGGGAGAAAATTACGTGGGATAAGCTGGATCCTGAATGGGAGAGTATTGTCGAACAACATTTGATGGGAGAGTTATCTCCAACGGATTGTATGAGCTTCTTGAATTCTTGCGGAATCACTGATCAAAGCATCCAACAAAAAATTATTCAGGGTAGTGAAGGCTTGCCGTATTACCTTGATTTAATGGTCGATACATATCAACTTGTCTCTAGAAAAAGAACTCCTGCAATAAATGATTTTTCGAAAAGACCAGATCAGGTATTGCAACGTTTCTTAAAGTATTTGGACAGGTCTGAGAAAGAAACATTAAAGGTGCTATCGATCACTAGATTCTGGTCTGAAGATTTGTTCTGTGAGTTAATTGAGGAATTCCAAACTTTTTATCCGACCACCGCATACCAGGAACTTTGCAATTTTTCATTTATCAGCGAATCAGAACAAGATGGATATTGGTCGATGCATAAGTTGATGAGGGAAGGACTTTGCGATCAAGTGCTGAGTACATCCCCAACCCTCTTCGATCGGGTACATAGATTTTTATTTCAGTATTACACTAAGTGGTTAAACAAGGAACATAGTGCTGTTGAATTTAGCAGGGCTTTTGCGGAAGGTCTATATCATGGAAAAAACATCCTGGAGGAAGCAGAGTTATTCGAGTGGATATCGAATTATTCATCTCTATTAATAAATGAGGGTGAATGGTCAGTTATTATACAAGAGCTTTCATCTCTTTTAGAAGACGAGACCACAGGTTATAAAAGTGGTGCGTTATTGAACCATATACTTGGAGAATTATACACCTTAAAGGGACAGTATACTTTAGCAGAAGAGCACAGTAAGCGTGCTTTAATTCTTTATGAAACTGGGATACTTTCTGGAAAACTGGATATCCATAGTGATATTTATCGATCTATAGCTGATATTAAACATAATCTAGCTGATTTATACAGAAATACAAATGAGTACAATAAAGCGATCAGCGCCTATCTGGAAGCCTCCGAAATCCTCGAAAAGAGATATCCGGATGAAACAGAGGTATTTGAGGAAACCGCTCTGATTTATACACGTCTGGGTAAATTGTATAAATTATTATCACGTTATGATAAAGCAAAGCTATATTATGAATTGGCATTAGAGAAATGCGTAAAAGTAATCAGTTTAGGCCGTGGTACCTCATCTATTTATGCTGTTAAGGGTCAGATTCATGAAAAGCTAGGTGAACTAGAACATGATGAAGTTGAACAAGAAAACCATGATTATTCTCATTTCCATGAGTCAATTTCAGCATATGACCTTGCATTAAAGGATAAAGAAATGGAACAGTATCTCAGGGTGCTTGCCAATCAGGGACTTGCTTATAAGCGACTCGCTGAGGCTTTGCCGCTAATGGATATGGCAAATGAAAAACTGACAAACTTCACAAGAGCTATAAATATTTATAAGAATGTTGTCCAAACTGCCCCGGATTTTGTTGATGTCCATGAAATGCTCGGACATGCAGCTGTAGATTTGCTTGATCTAAATATAGATATGGGCTTGTTCGATGAAGCTATGGAATCATTCAATCTCGCAATCCGTTCGTTTGAAAAAGTTCTTGAGCTGTCTGAAAAACAAGGAGGTTCACGAAATAGAATCGCATCTGCATTTAGGACTCTGGGAAAATTGCACAGAAAACAAAAAAATTATTCATTGGCATTGGAAGCATACCAAACCGCATTGCAAAAAAGTGATGAGGTGTTTGTCCATTCACCTGAATATATTTATGCTTTTAACAGCAGAGGTAAAATTCAAACTGAAATGGGTGATTTCTTTATGGAAACAGGTGATCAAAAACAGGCAATAGAAAGTTACCATAAGGCAATAACATGTTTCCAGTCGAGCCTGAAAAAATCGCCCAATTCTAAGACCGCACTTTCTAAAATCGATAAACTCAACAAAGCTATTAAAAATATTGAATTAACCAGCCACTAAAACATTTGTTATAGTGGTTTCTTTCTTTGCTGAATATAAACTGCTTTTTTATTCGCGAGTATAAATTCCTTGCCATATAAGCTGAAAAACCTATTAGAACTTCAGTCAAGCTTAAGGGAATGTATTTAGTGGCTTCGAAATGCTATCTATTCTCCACTATGTTAAAATGGCATCATTCCTGAAAAATATAAAGGGGTGGGAATGTGAAAATTGTATCAATTGAACCAACGCCAAGCCCGAATACGATGAAGATCAATCTGGATGAAGAACTTCCTATGGGCAAGAGTAATAATTATAAAAAGGACTCAGCGGCCGGGGCACCTGAAGTCGTGTTAAACATACTGGATATTGAAGGTGTAAAAGGGGTTTACCATGTTGCTGATTTCCTTGCAGTTGAAAGAAATGCAAAATATGACTGGAAAGTAATCCTTCCTGAGGTGAGGAAGGCGTTCGGAGAAGATGCAGAAGAACCAGATGATGCACCTGAAATCAATGAGCATTTTGGGGAAGTAAAAGTTCTTGTGCAAGTTTATAAAGGAATTCCTATGCAGGTGAAACTTACCGACGGCACCGAAGAGAAGCGGTTTGGACTGCCAGAATCATTCGTGACAAAAGTAGGTGAGGTACAGACTCCGGAGGATAATGTTGTGATGGTCCGCCGGTGGAAGGAACTCGGAGTCCGTTACGGAGATTTCGAACAGGTAGGAAATGATGTAGTGGAAGAGCTTTTAGCGGCATATCCTCCTGAGAGGCTGGAGGAGCTTGTGAAGCTTGCTAAGAATCCTGGTCAGGAAGCACAGATCAAAGCAGCAAAGAAAAAAATCAGGGTAACAGAAGCCGACTTGGAGAATCCGGATTGGCGGATAAGGTACCAGTTGCTTGAGCAAATGGAAGATCCAACTATTGAAGACTTGCCGGTGCTTGAAAAAGCTTTACAAGATGAGAAAGCTTCCATTCGCCGCTTGGCCACTGTATATTTGGGAATGATTGAGGACAAAGAGGTACTGCCATTGCTGTACAAAGCTTTGAATGACAAAACGGTTACTGTTCGCAGGACAGCAGGTGACTGCTTATCTGACCTTGGTTTTTCAGAAGCAATGGATGAAATGATGGAGGCGCTTAAGGACTCAAGTAAGCTTGTCCGCTGGAGGGCCGCTATGTTCCTGTACGAAATTGGGGATGAAAGAGCACTGCCTTCATTAAAGGACGCGCAAGATGATTCTGAATTCGAAGTTAGCATGCAGGTGAAACTGGCGATTGCCCGTATTGAGCATGGCGAGGAAGCAAAAGGCTCTGTCTGGAAACAGATGACGGAAGCCAGAAAACAATAAAAAAATTATCAAGACACTCTGGATCTTAAGTTATACGTCCAGAGTGTTTTTTTAATAAAATGATGTTCACTTGGTAATTTGAAAATGTATCCGCTTACTTATTTGTAATAATTAAAATATTTAGATAATGATTGTATTTGTCCCGAAAAAGAGTTATTGTAGTGAATAAAAAATCGGGAGGGATATTGAATGGAGAAAGATTTAAGAATCAAGAGCCATGTATTCAGCGATGATGCCAGAAAGGCGCCGAACAGGGCCATGCTTCGGGCGGTTGGATTCAGTGACGATGATTTCAGAAAGCCGATGATTGGGATTGCGAGTACCTGGAGTGAGGTGACGCCTTGTAATATACATATAGATAAGCTGGCAGTGAAAGCGAAAGAGGGTGCTCGGGCGGCAGGTGGCGCTCCCCTGATTTTCAACACGATCACTGTATCAGATGGAATATCGATGGGAACAGACGGAATGCGCTATTCACTTCCGAGCCGCGACTTAATCGCTGATTCAATAGAAACAGTGGTCCAGGGGGAAAGTCTTGATGGGTTCGTCGCAATTGGCGGCTGTGATAAAAATATGCCTGGCTGTATGATGGCAATTGCCAGAATGGACCTTCCTTCTGTTTTTGTTTATGGAGGTACAATCAAGCCTGGCAAGCTTGATGACAAGGATATTGACATAGTATCAGCGTTCGAAGGGGTTGGCCAGTATAATAAGGGTGCAATCGGAGATGAACAGCTTCATAAGATTGAATGTCATGCTTGCCCAGGATCCGGTTCCTGTGGAGGGATGTACACAGCCAATACAATGGCCAGCGCAATCGAGGCGCTCGGAATGAGCATGCCGGGAAGTTCATCACATCCAGCAGAAACAGACGAAAAGCGAGAGGATTGCTATAAGGCGGGAGAAGTGGTCTATCAGATGCTGGAGCAAGACATCCGCCCAAGACAGATTTTAACGAAGGAGGCTTTTGAAAATGCGATTACGGTCGTTATGGCTCTTGGCGGTTCCACAAATGCGGTCCTGCATTTAATGGCTATCGCCCATGCTGCTGAAGTCGACCTGACACTGGATGATTTCAACAGAATCCAGGAAAGGGTACCTCATCTCGCTGACTTAAAGCCAAGCGGTAAATATGTCATGCAAGACCTTTTTGAGGCTGGCGGGGTTCCGGCAGTCATGAAACTGCTTTTAAAAGAGGGAATGCTTCACGGTAATTGCCTCACAGTTACGGGAAAAACAATAGAAGAGAACCTTATGGATTTTCCTGACTTAAAACCTGGCCAAAAAGTAATCCGACCTGCACATCAGCCTTTTAGAAAGGACGGCCCACTAGTTGTCTTAAAAGGAAATCTTGCACCAGACGGCGCCGTAGCGAAAGTTTCGGGCTTGAAGGTCAAAACCATGACGGGTCCTGCAAAGGTTTTTAATGATGAGGAGTCGGCGTCCAAAGCAGTAATGTCTGATGAAATTGTCGCTGGAGATGTATTGGTGATCCGTTATGAGGGACCAAAAGGCGGACCAGGAATGCCAGAAATGCTGAGCTTATCAGCGATACTTGTTGGTAAAGGTCTTGGAGAAAGTGTCGCATTGCTGACAGATGGAAGATTCTCCGGGGGGAGCCACGGTCTGGTTATTGGCCACATTGCCCCTGAAGCACAGGTTGGCGGTCCAATAGCCCTGATAAAAGATGGGGATATGATCACTGTTGATAGTGAACAGCGGCTGATCTCGGTTGCCTTAAGTGAGGAAGAGCTGGCTGCCCGCAAACAAAAATGGACACCGCCATCACTTCCTACAAGAGGAGCACTGGCGAAATACGCCAGACTTGTATCCTGCTCGTCCAAAGGCGCTGTAACGGATTTTTTCGTAGGGAAAACAGTCCAGGAGTCTGTACACTCCTAGAGTAAGACGTTCTTTTATTGCGTTTGGTATAAATAATATAGTATGCTAACACTGCAAACTATCGTTTGGGAGGGAATTATTTATGTCAATGGCATATGAAGAATATATGAGACAAATGGTAAAGCCGATGCGTGAGGAATTGACACGTGCCGGTTTCAAGGAATTGCTTACCGCGGATGAAGTTGAAGCTTACATGGAAAATGCAGAAGGAACAACGCTTGTCGTAGTAAACTCAGTTTGTGGTTGTGCTGCTGGTCTCGCTCGTCCGTCAGCGACTCAAGCAATTTTAAGAAATGAGAAGAAACCAGATCATCTTGTGACTGTGTTTGCTGGCCAGGAAAAGGAAGCAACTGCAAAAATGCGTGAGTACTTTACAGATCTTGAGCCATCTTCACCTTCAATGGCTTTATTGAAAGGCAAAGAAGTTGTTCATTTCATTCCTCGGCATGATATCGAAGGACAGCCAATGGAAGCAATCATGGATAACTTAACATCCGCCTTTGATTCACATTGCTAGTCACTTGTTGGTTTCAACAAAGGGAAGATTAATGGACAACTTTTAAGTGTATTATATTTATAACAAAAAGCAAAAGTTCGAAAAGGATGTCTACGGGCGTCCTTTTCTTTGTCGTTCAGGAAGCTATAAAAATTATTTGGTTTTGGATAAATACATGTAGTATTCTTAATCTAGCTCCAGCGCCTAGCCCCTCGAGTCGCTTGTCTAGTGTCGCCTCCTAGAAACTCCGAAACTTCAACTCCGCCGGCAGAAGCAAAAAGCGCTTCTTTGTCGGAGTCTCCAGTTTCTGCGTTTCTGGGCAGTCGGCTATACTTTTCGATTTCAGTCCTGCCAATGAAGTCAAAGAACGACTTCACTGGCAGGACCTCTGAGGCACAGGACGTGCAGACCCGACTGCCACAGGATGTGGCGTTATAGTCGGGCAGCGCTTGTCGGGGCTAAACAAGGCGCTTGCGCTTTTTGTTCTATCCGAAACAGTGTCAGGGGTGTTAGGTTTGTTTGTGACCACAGCAGGCAGGACAAATGAGAATATGACAACTAAAGCAAGAGGTATAGCCTTTGAACTCAAAGTGGATTTCGTACCAAGGAAAAAGAGGTCAGTAGCGGCAATTCAGGAAATCGTGAAGGATGACTGCCTGGTAGTTGGCAAAGACCGGCTTGAGCTTTTTCCGCTGGGAGCTTCAGAACCTTTCTTTTTTCACCCGAATTCCGCTATGTTCCGAATCAAAAGATTAATGAAAGGGGAAAGTGATCCTCTCATAGGTGCAGCAAAATTGGAGGAAGGGATGAGTTTTCTTGACTGTTCCCTCGGTCTTGGATCAGATAGTATCGTAGCAAGCTTTGTCGTAGGTGAGTCAGGTTCTGTCACAGGAATAGAAGCAAAGCCGGAACTCGCATATTTAGTCAAAACAGGACTCAAAGCATGGGATTCAGGATTTGAAGCCATTGATAAGGCTATGGAAAAAATACAAGTGCTGCAAGGGTATTCAGTGGAGTTCCTCAAGTCGCATGAAGATAACAGCGTAGATTGTGTTTATTTTGACCCGATGTTCGATGAATCGATATTAGAGTCAGATGGAATCAGGGGACTGACCCACTTCGCTGTATACGATGGACTCTCGCAAGAGGTCATTGAACATGCATACCGTGTTGCCAGGAAGCGAGTAGTGCTGAAAGACCATTTCAGAAGCAGCCGATTTGATAATTTTGGCTTCGAAGTATACAGAAGAAAAACTTCAAAATTCCATTTTGGTGTCATAGAAAAAGAATGAGGCCAGCCCTCATCCTTTTTCTATGTAACAAACTCGCCTATTATTGAAATAGTCAGGAGAAATATTTTTCGTGACGGAAAAAAGAGATGATTACTGTCCGTTCATTCATTTCCTATTTAATCCGCAATTGCCAAATAGACAAAATAAGCAAGCGTAATTAGGCTGACTGTAACAGCGACCCACTCCATACTTATGACCTCCCTTTTTAACTTCAATTAAAGCCTCTAATATTTCCTTATTACCATTTTTGAAAAATCTGAAACCCTTTGCCCAATTTTACGTATAAACAAGTTATAATAATACTAAGTATATTAATTTTATTATGACCAATTCAGGTTATTACTACACATGTATATATTTAACTTAGACAGATTGATATTTTCACAGATAATTATTCCTATTTACATAAGGATGTGATCCACATGCCCGCATGGCTGCGCAAATCGCTTGTTGTCGTGATCTCCATGGTTACCTTTGGAATGGTGTCTCCTGCTCAGGTGAATGGGTTTCTGACAACTACAACAGAAAGATCTGAAAAATCGACCGCTGCTGAAACAAGTTTCGTTGATTCGCTCGATGTTCCCTTAGATGAGGAAGCGGAAAGGGAGATGTTCGTACACAGGACAATGATGGAAGCCGAACAACAATCTTTCCAGAAGTTCGGTGCAAAAATTGGTCCTGTGATTGAGGATGAATTCAGGCAAACTATTTTGCCAAACATTGAAAAGGCGATCGAAATGGTAGCTTTCCAGTATCCCGGAGAAAAGCTGAATTCTCTCCGGATCACGGAAATACCTGGTGGTGGGGAGTCTGAAAAGATATTCCACATAATCGGGGATAATGGGAAGGATATTATCCGGTTTCACGTCAGAAGGGACCAGCCGCCGAAGGATGGTTTCTGGTTTAATTTCCATTATCACACTTATCATGATAACTTCCAGACACATTATAAGCTCGGGAGAATTTTCTGGGCGAAAAATACTCCGCCTAAATGGAAAAGTTGAGGATTACCCTCAGAAACTGCTGTGTTGAACAATAAAACAAGCATGAATCTCATTTATTTTGGCTGATTTAGGACTTAAATTGAGGAAAACGAAATAAGTTTTTATAGAAGCCCGGCTTATGCTGGGTTTTTCTATACAATTCCTAAGAACCAAAAAAATGGGAGGAACATCTAGAATGGCAGACATACTACAAGGGTTTGTTGATACTTATGTCCAGTTTTTCAATTGGGATATGTGGGTCGAGGTTTTAACGGATCCTGTCAGTTGGGGTCTCATCGGAACGCTCGTCATCCTCGAAGGGCTTTTATCTGCTGATAACGCCCTGGTGCTGGCAGTGATGGTAAAACACTTGCCGGATAAACAGAGGAAAAGAGCGTTGTTCTATGGATTACTGGGCGCATATGCGTTCAGGTTCATCGCAATTGGGATAGGTGTTTATTTAATTGAGTTCTGGTGGGTGAAAGTACTCGGTGCTGGTTATCTGGCCTGGCTGGCAATTAAATACTTTATCGAGAAGAAAAAAGGGGAGAGTCAAGATAACGAGGAAGTAGCAGGAATCAACCAGAGCGGCCTGCTGATCCGGTTGTTTGGTACATTCTGGGGTACGGTTGCCGCAGTGGAATTAATGGATATTGCGTTCTCAGTGGACAGTGTCCTTGCGGCTTTGGGCATCAGCGAGGAAGTGTGGGTCCTGCTTCTTGGCGGTATGCTGGGTGTTCTGATGATGCGAGGAGTTGCGGGGATATTCCTTAGATTGATTGAAAAGATCCCTGAACTTGAGACGACTGCCTATATCCTGATTTTTATCATATCAACAAAAATGTTGGCTGGCGTCTTTGGCATCCATATAGAACATGCCCATTTCTTTATTCTGTTGCTGATTACTTTTACGGCAACGTTTGTCGTCCACTACAAGAACAAGAAAAAAGCTGGTGCAAGTGAGCAGCAAAAGAATGTCCAATAAAGGAACCCAGGAACGGATACAGGTCTGTTCCTTTTTTTATTTTCCTAATTGAACATAAAGTCTACTTATCGTGATAATCGGTGCTTTCTCTTACTGACCTCCTGACAAACAAGAATATGCAGGCAAATGATACATATATGAGTAAAAAGGTGCCTGTGAAGTGGAGTAAAGGAGAGGCTGCCGGAATGATTAAGACGGTGAAAATAAGTGAATAGAATAATAGATCAACTAAAACAAGATGACCTGAACACATTGCCTGGATGACCTTCCGCAACTCCAACCGCAAATCCTCAATAGGCTCTCTTTTAAAAATAAATCGCATGTGAATTCACCTTCCAGGTTTAAGTATTCATCTATATGCATGGACATGGATAAAGGTGAAATTCAGGATTTATGAACTTTCTTGAAACTTTTGATAATGTGGTCCGTACTGCTATTACAAGCCTAAAAGATGTTTCATTATATATGTTATGATAATTAGTATAATCAGACAATTTAAATCATTCATTTTAGTTTATCGTCTTCAGCGGGAAGTGATTCTATGTATTCGCCAATGAACAAATTAATAATATATCCATTGCCTGTTACATATGACAACTGGTTGGAGCTGTTAACTACTCCGGCAAGTGAGAGACCATTCTACAAAAAAGATGGTACTATCCTGCATATCGGCCAAGTCAATGCCAGTTTTATTGGCATTCCTCATGATGAAGGTGAGTATTATAACCAATTGTATGACTATGTTCACTCCAATGGACTAATCTTGTTGAGTGATCTTTTACTGAATAAATCAATTGACCACGCACATGTAAAATCAAACCAGAAAATAACCGAAATTAGCGATAAACAACAGTTGTCAACAAAACAATTTGTGGCACTCCTGCATCAAGAAAATTTACTGCCCACATCAGAAAACTTCCTGATAAATAGACAGATAAAGGAAGCATTAATTAAAATGATCGAACTGTATTTAAGAAATGAGAAAGGTGGACTGGCGAGCAAGGAGTTCATCTCTGTTCTTAACGATGTTATAGGTTGGATCTTCCACCACCTGAATCACCATTTAAAGAAAGCGAATCCTGAGGAGGGTATGCCTGCCTTTCTATGGTACGGAAACTACAGGAAAAGCCATCAGTATCTGTTATACTTTCTGATTGAACTTGGGTGTGATCTGGTTACTTTCACACCGGCGGGAAATGACGTATTAGCCATAACCGTGCTTGATAGGGTGAAAACATTTGTCCATATCTTTCCGGAGACAGGCGTTCCAATGCCATTTCCACTTGAAAAGAGTATGCAGACCACTACAGTGGCATACCGGGCATCTAAGGAAATTGAAAATATCCTAAACTATGAGGGAACGGTTTTTTATAAACCATGGCAGTTGAGAGATTACGCACCTAAAGCCATTACCTTGAAGACAACATATGACGAATTGTTTATCGTTTCCAGGGAAAAGGCGATGATCAGACCATATTTTGAAGTGGAGAACAGAACGGTTAAGATTCCTGCCTTGTTTGCAAAAATTAATGGCGTCACAAGTAATCGTCGTGAGTATTGGAACCGCCTCCATGGATTAATTATGCAGGAAAATACCTATCTCGTTAAAAGTTTGCCATTTTCTCCTGGTACTAACAATGACTTCCGATTTCATTATCGTAAGTCTTTGGACAATGACGGGCTGCTCAATCCGGAAAAAATGACAGGTGCCCATTATTGGAAGTATAACCACTTGCCTTCTGGCCTGCAGAAAGGCCTTGCTTCAGCAATCAGAAATATATGTGCTACACCGAAACTGAAGCCTCGGAATAGTGAGAAAGAGGACGATGTAAAGGTATATTTGTTCAACCAGGCGATGCAGATTCCGGAATTTATTTTAAAAATGCTTCAGAAATTTGATTACTCCCAGAACGTGCCTAAGTTGATCGTTTTTAATAATCAACTCAATGGATCGCTGACCAGGCCAGATGCTGCGTTACTGCTGCTATTAAATCAATTAGGTGTTGATTTGGTGATTTATAACCCAGCTGGTCACAATGACATAGAAAAATACATCGATAAAGGCGCATTCGTATCCCACTGGCTGGAGGATGTTGTATTTGAACAAGAGCTAAAGGAACCTTCCGCATTAAAAAAAGTGATTTTTCAGGGCTTCTTAAAAATCCTAAGGAGAGATTAAGTTGATAAATCCTATTCATGGTCAAAATGCCAGCTCTTCAATTGAAAATTTGAAGGAACAGTTGAGTAAAGCGACGGTTTCCGATATAAAGTTGGCATTGAGGAATGAGCCTGAGGTGCAGAGTCTGGCACGGAGCATTGATGAACACGATATCATCAAAATTCTCGAATACGGAAAGGAACCAGCTGTTGAAGTTTCCCTCTTCTCTGATCAAATCCTTGGCGTAATGCGGACGAACAATGTAGAGGATTCAGGACAGTTACTCAAGCAGCTTGGCAAGATCATGGATCGGTTTGACAAAAAGGATTTTGAAAAAGCTTCTGGTGGACTGATTAGCAGGCTATTCAAGAGAAGCGAAAATATGCTTGATAGGCTCTATAGCAAATACCAGTCTATGGGAAAAGAGATAGAACAGGTATATGTGAAAATCTCAAAATACCAGAGTGAGATGACAGAAATGACGTCCATGCTTGAACGCATGTATGAACAGAACCATCAATATTACCTGACACTTGAAAAATATGTGGTGGCTGCAGAAATGAAGCTGAATGAATTGAAAACAACAAAGCTTTCGCAACTTGAACAAGACGCTTTGAATGGTGATCAAATGTCATCAATGGAACTAGATTCACTTCGCAATGCAGTTGAGCTTCTTGAACAAAGAATCTATGACCTTGGAATGGCGAAAGTGGTTGCATTGCAGACTGGACCTCAAATAAAGCTGCTTCAGCGAGGGAATGCCAGGCTGATTGGCAAAATAAACTCGGCATTTGTCACGACCATACCAATTTTTAAGAATGGCTTAATACAGGCTGTTGCAGCAAAGAGACAAAAGCTGGTGGCAGAATCAATGAAAGAGCTCGACCGGCGTACCAATGAAGTGATGATCAGGAATGCCAGGAGTATTGCCGGTCAAAGTGTTGATATTGCCCGGCTATCAGGTACACCAGGCATCAAGATTGAGACGATTGAAGAATCCTTTCAAATTATCCTTAAGGGGATGAAGGAAACTAAGGCCATTGAGGAAGAAAACAAGCGCCTGCGTGAAGAAGGCAAGCAATGTTTGCAAGACCTGCAAAAAAAATATAAGAATAGTAAGCAGCAATAGCTGTGTCAAAACCAGAGTGACTCATCCAAATATTGAATGGATGAGTTTTTTTAATCCCCACAATGCAGGGGAATTCTTTGCCACCTTCCTGAATTTCTCAGCCAGCAGGCAAGCGATCATATGTTATAATTTAATAGAATACTATAGACAATTTCCCTCGAAATTACATTCCATCAACTTTTGATATATCTTCGAAAATACACTTCAGGAAAGGGGATAATAAATGCGAAGGATTTTTCAAATATTCGTTGTTATCGTACTTTCCTTATCACTGCTTGGCAGTTCCAATGCCAATATGGACGGCATTTTTCTATATGAATATCCTAAACAATCCTTATTATATGAATCCCTGCAGCCGGAAAACGTCCTTCTTGCCGGTAAGTTGATTGTCCTCCCAGAAAAGGACTTTGATCAAGGAGAAGCAGCGCAGATTATTAACAGGCTTATGCTCCTTCCTGAAAGCATGATACTTAAAGCGGTAGACAGCAATATTAAAGTGAAGTTATTTGAAGGCAGATTGACGGATAATCCAAGTGCCAGCCACTTGAAGGGGATTGTTCCGCGAGGATATACATCTGAAAAGACGTGGGATCAGGTCCCAGGGATTGGAGGTTCAAGGACCGTTCTTGTGAAAATTGGCAGCAGTGAGAAAGGGAAGGGCCATGGATCTGTAAACCTGGAATTGCATGAACTCGCACATTCTCTTGACCGCCATGTTTATGACGGAATCAGGCATGAAGAAAGATTCTTGAAAATCTGGAAGCATGAAAGCAGGCTGCTCTTCCCAGGCCGTGCCTATTTCCTTGATTATCCTGAGGAATACTTTGCCGAAAGCTTTGCGATGTTCTATATTGGCGGACTGTCGGCAAAACTGCTTAAGGAAGCTGCGCCGCAAACCTATCAATATATCGAAGGCCTTAAGTAGGCCTTTTTTGCTATTCTAGTGTATCATGGCAGGAAATACGGAATCCCATAGCAAAGTAATAAGAGAATTCAAAATAAGGGTATATCCTTCCACCATTATTGATTTATTTGCTAAAATAAGAAAAAGAAATCGAACGTTTTGAAGGGCAGGGAAATTCATGAAACAATATCTAGAACTTTGCGAACATGTCTTGAATACTGGTGTAAAAAAAGAGGATCGGACAGGTACTGGCACCATCAGTACTTTCGGCTATCAAATGCGCTTTAATCTCCAGGATGGATTTCCGCTGCTAACAACCAAAAAACTCCACTTAAAATCAATCATCCATGAACTTCTATGGTTCCTGAATGGCGATACAAATGTGAAATACCTGCAGGAAAATGGGGTGCGCATCTGGAATGAATGGGCAGATGAAAATGGAGAATTGGGCCCGGTCTATGGCAGCCAGTGGCGTTCATGGACAGGTGCAAATGGAGAAACGGTAGACCAGATTTCAGAGTTGATCCATACAATCAAAACTAATCCTGATTCGAGAAGGATGATTGTCAATGCCTGGAATGTGGCTGAAATCGATAAAATGGCCTTGCCTCCATGTCATTGCATGTTTCAGTTTTATGTAGCTGATGGCAAGCTTTCCTGCCAGCTGTACCAAAGATCGGCTGATGTGTTCCTAGGCGTGCCATTCAACATCGCTTCCTATGCTTTACTGACCTTAATGGTCGCTCATGTCTGCGATCTTGAGCCTGGTGAGTTCGTTCATACTTTCGGGGATACTCATATTTACTCGAACCACGTGGAGCAGGTTAAACTGCAGCTTACCCGGGATCCTAAGGCATTGCCACAATTGAAAATCAACCCTGAAGTCAAATCAATATTTGATTTTAAATATGAAGACTTCGAGTTGGTTAATTATGAAGCGCATCCGCATATCAAAGGGGTTGTCAGTGTATGATATCACTAATTTGGGCAATGGATGAAAACCGAGTCATCGGATACCATAACCAGCTCCCCTGGAGGCTTCCAGAGGACCTGAAGTTCTTTAAGCGTGTGACGATGGGACATCCGATTGTCATGGGAAGGAAAACATATGAATCGATTGGAAAACCTCTCCCAGGTAGAGAAAATATCGTTATTACTCGTGATGATAATTACGATCCAGAGGGCTGTACAGTGATGCATTCAATTGAGGAAATGTTAGCCTATGCCGCTGAGAACAAATCTGAAGAAATTTTCGTCATAGGCGGTGCGGAAATATTCAAAGAAGTCCTTCAGCATGCAGACAAGCTGTACCTTACGATGATCCATCATCAGTTTGAAGGAGATACGTTTTTCCCAGTGTTCGACATTGATAAATGGGGGCTTGAGTCAAGGGAAATCGGACTCAAGGATGGAAAAAATCCCTATGATTATGAGTTTTTGATTTATAAGAGGAAGTAATGAAAGCAGTCCAGAATTGGACTGCTTTTTCTATGATGCTGTTTTCACATTTGTTGAATTTCGACATTCGAGACCTGATATAAATAAATTTTCCGAAGTGATCCTCAATAAATTAATTGAAGAATATAGTCTTAATTGATCTAATCCCTTATAATGACAACAGAATAACATTAGGAGGATCCAATGCTTCGATTGATTGCGTGTTTTTTGTACATGGGTGGCTATCTTGTTTACACCATACCCAGACTATCCAGATTAAAAAGATTGCCTGAAGATTTAAAACCAGATATTAAAAAGCAACTGATTCATGATACACCAAAAAAGTGGGCGAAAACATTCATGGCACTGACAGGATCGCAGGTAGAGGTAGAAGGACTTCATCATATACCTGAAGGTCCGGTGCTGTTTGCCAGTAACCATGAGGGTAACTTTGACATACCTGTACTTATAAGTGCCATTGAAAAACCTTTTGGGTTCATTTCAAAAATTGAAGTGAAGAAGGTCCCGGTTTTATCTTCCTGGATGGAAGCCATTGATTGCGTCTTTATTGACCGGAAGAATCGTGACAAAGCTGCTGGATCAATTATGTCAGGAGTGGAGCTTTTAAAGAAAGGGAATTCACTTGTGATTTTTCCGGAAGGAACGAGAAGCAAAGGTGGTCCTGTAGGCCTTTTTAAAGCAGGAGGCTTCCGTCTTGCGAAAGATTCTGGTGTTCCGATCGTGCCGATTTCAATCCAAGGCACGGCTGATGTATTTGAAAAAAATGGCCGTCTTGTCAAACCTGCTAAAATACAAGTGATCATAAGTCCCCCGGTATACAGCCGGCAATATAAGGATAAAGAATTGATTTTCCTTGCTGAAGAAATAAGGGATACGATCCTTCAATCCCGTAATGAAAAAAGGATAGCTTCATAATCATCCTTTAAGGCTCTTTTCTCAAACTTTGTTGCTATTGACTACAAATTAGGATTGAATGACCTATTGTTTCGTAAAGTTGACTCTTTTATGAAAGAAGTATGCAAATTTAATACCGACCTGCAAAATGCCTAATATTAAGTTAAAATCGGCTTTAGGATTTTAACAACAATCTTTACGAAAACAGCCTTCATTAAAATGTCAACAGCCCCTGCTTGTCGCAGGGGCTGTTCATTTTTAGAAAATGGCTGGATGAGGTTATGGAGTGGTTATTCGAATTGTGCCAGGCTTTTCATCATTTGGGTGAATTCTGCGGGTATGCAAAAATCATCTGGTTTTAAGTTGTCGCGAATCCACTTTACCATTTCCAGCGGACTATTGAAGTACTCTCCGCTTGTATCACTTTTGCGAATCATGTAGCGGCCGTTATCCTCATCAAGTGTGACCTCTACCGGTAAAGCTCCGTCATAACTGTTTAATGAAAATTCCATTTCATTCCCTCCAGCGTATTTTCGTTATTATATGTTATTTTACTACCATTCTATTCAACATGAAAGCCTAAAATTTTAAATATTTAAAAAATTCAATACATAATGATATTTCATGCTATAATGGAAAAATTAATATTTTGCAAAGTGAGGGTGACAAAAATGGAACAAAAAACAGTGAAGAAAAAATGGGTGAGTGTAGAGGATATCCTTATTGCTTATCGGCATCTTAAAGAGATTGTTGCCCACACTCCATTGCAATTGAACCAGCGATTATCTGAAAAATATGAAGCTGATATTTATTTGAAGCGTGAGGATCTACAGCATGTCCGCTCTTTCAAGCTGAGGGGCGCTTATTATTCAATGAAGTTATTGTGGGAAGAAGGGCTTGATAATGGAGTGGTTTGCGCGAGTGCCGGCAATCATGCTCAAGGTGTAGCATATGCTTGCCGGCAGCTTGGAGTGAACGGAAAAATTTTTATGCCGGCGACAACGCCTGGCCAAAAAATCAGCCAGGTCGAAATGTTCGGGAGAGAGTTCGTCGACATCATCCTGGTCGGTGATACCTTCGATGATTCTTACCGGGAGGCGCGGGAATGTGCTGAAAAAGAAGGAAGGGAATTCATCCACCCATTCGATGATGAAAAAGTTATTGCCGGACAGGGAACCGTTGCGGTGGAGATCTTGAATGATTGTCAGGATTCTGTTGACTATATCATCGCTAGTATTGGTGGCGGTGGCTTGATGGCAGGGTTGAGTACATATATAAAAAGCGTATCACCGACCACCAGGCTAGTTGGAGTTGAGCCTAGCGGTGCAGCCTCCATGAGGGCTGCTTTTGACCATAATAGTGTTATTCCCCTAAAGGAAATCGATACATTCGTAGATGGAGCAGCTGTAAAATGTGTTGGCAGTAAGACATATGAAATTTGCAAGGATAATGTAGATAGACTAGTTGCCGTTCCAGAAGGGAAAGTGTGTTCATCTATTCTTGAACTGTATAATGAGCATGCAATTGTAACTGAGCCGGCAGGAGCCTTGCCGATTGCTGCCCTGGACCTTCTCGGTGATGAGATAAAAGGAAAGTCAGTTGTATGTGTCGTAAGCGGAGGCAACAATGATATCAGCAGGATGCAGGAGATTAAGGAAAGGTCGCTGCTCCATGAAGGTTTGCTGCATTACTTTATTGTCAATTTTCCACAGCGTGCAGGGGCGTTGCGTGAATTCCTTGATGATGTACTTGGGCCTGGGGATGACATCACCAGGTTTGAGTACACAAAGAAAAATAATAAAGAAAGCGGGCCCGCTCTTGTCGGAATTGAATTAAAGAGTAAGCATGATTACCAGAGACTGATCGCCAGTATGGAGAATAAGGGTTTCGCCTTCATGGAATTGAATAAGGACAATCAGTTGTTTAATTTACTGGTATAATATTAATAATAGATAATTAAGGATAGATGTTATAGAATAAGAAATGTCACACTTAGTTAGATTACGTAGACCTTTGTGAATTTCTTATGAACTTTCACGGGATTCCTCCACTTAGGGGAGTAAAAGTACTATAATCATAGTAGATTTACAATTTGAAAAAGGAGATGTTGATATGTTATCAAACATCGGAGTTCCTGGATTAATCTTAATCCTTGTCTTAGCCCTAATTATCTTTGGACCAAAGAAGCTTCCAGAGATCGGACGTGCATTTGGACAGACGCTTCGTGAATTCAAGAAATCAACTCGTGAATTGACAAGCGACGTCATGGAAGATTTTGAAGAAGAAAAGAAGGAAATTACGAAAGTTACTAAATAAGGTGTAAGATGCTTTTGTCTTACACCTTTTTTCTTAAAAGGCTTGTAAATGACAGGCTTTATTCAAGAAATGCACCAAACGGAATTGGCAGGGGATTGTTATATGGACGATAAAGAATTAAATCTGGTGGATCATCTCGATGAGCTGCGGAACAGGCTGATCATCTCGGCTGTAGCTTTCATTATTTTCTTTGGCATAGGCTTCTTCTATGTTAAAGATATATATAACTTTTTTGTCCGGGATTTGGACGTAAAGTTAATAGTCTTAGGTCCAAGTGATATCGTATGGATTTACTTCATGCTTGCCACCATCATCGCGATTGCTGGTACGATTCCTGTATTGGCCACACAGATTTGGCTTTTTGTCAAACCAGCACTCAGGCCGATTGAAAGGAAAATATCACTTTCGTATATCCCGGCGTTATTCATACTATTCATCGTTGGTCTTGCTTTTGGCTACTTTGTGATTTTTCCGACGGTTCTGAATTTCCTCGTGGAACTTAGCGGGGATATGCTTGTAACGAACTTTACGGCGGAAAAGTATTTCAAGTTCATCATGAATATGACCCTTCCATTTGGAGTACTGTTCGAATTGCCGGTTGTCGTCATGTTTTTGACTTCGCTGGGAGTCATTAATCCTTACGTCCTGGTTAAGGTCAGAAAGTATGCTTACTTTATATTGATTGTGATTTCAGTCATCATTTCACCGCCTGATTTCATGTCAGATATCCTGGTTACGATTCCGCTTCTGGTTTTGTATGAAATCAGCGTAAACTTGTCCAAATTTGTTTACAAACGGAAGCTCAAGAAGGAAAAAGAATGGCAAGAGCAATACGGGGATATGGACGAGGATAGCGAAGAGGAATCATCCTTGTAATAAAGGATATGGATCAAGATTCAAAACAAGTATAAACAGTCATTCAAACGTGTGGAATTTCCACACGTTTTTTTGTAATCAAAACAGAATCATTTCTTTAAGCCCTATTGAATATTTGAAAATCATGAAGATTAATACGTTATCTGGAATCAAAAAAAATCATAAAAAAAATATTATTATCTCCGTAAACAGACACATTTCGACCAGGATTTAGGGTATAATATATTCAAACGGGTATAAAAGAGGATTGATATTTTGTTATTCAAAAGCCTAGAGTTCAAAAATGTTGTTGGACAGAAGGTTAAAGTCGTGGATATTCCTGTGTTGGAAGAAGAGAGCACCTATTATTTTATGATCCAAGTCCGTTTGCAAACTTTTATAACAGCGATCTATCAGGAAAGAAACGCAAAAAAGTTTTATTCGTTTAAAGACTATTTAAAAAGAGTTATGAAGTGGCCGGATTATGAGCAGTTATTCAAATCGGCTGAGTTGAAAAATAACGCCTGATGATTCATTTTTGAAGCGCCTCGAAAAGGGCGCTTTTGTTCTTTTTTACGGAGTTAATTTATAGCCTAGCCAATCCGGATGTATTTCTATAGTTACTAAAATACTAGCATTCTAAGACAAATTACAAGAATGAATGAAAATATTTTTATTTGCATTTCAGAATAGGTATAATAGTCATAATCTAGTGTTTTGATAGGGATGTGAATTTATGGCTAAAATCAAGATTGTAACTGATTCTACTTGTGATTTGAATGATGAGCTCATTGAAAAGTGGGGGATTATCGTTGTCCCTTTATCTATTTCTATTAATGGTGAAAATTATTTAGATAGAGTGGATATCAGTCCAAAAGAATTCATGGAAAAGATGAAAGCTTCTTCAGAATTGCCAAAGAGCTCGCAGCCGCCTGCCGGGGAATTCTTGAAGGTATATGACGCGCTGGCCGCGGATGGTTATGAAATCATATCGATACATATGACAGGCGGTATGAGCGGTACAGTGCGTTCTGCTGAAAGTGCCGCCCAGATGACAAGAGCAAAGGTGAATGTGGTTGATTCCCGCTTTATTTCGAAGGGTTTGGCGTTCCAGGTTCTTGAGGCTGCCCAGATGGCTGCTGAAGGTAAACCATCTGATGAAATAATAACAAGGCTAGATGAGATAAGAGAACAGACCCGCCTTTTTGTCGTCGTAGATACCCTTGAGAATCTGGTCAAGGGAGGACGGATTGGCAAAGGAAAAGCGATGATCGGCTCATTATTGAATATAAAACCGATTGCATCTCTCGAAGGTGGAGAATATACTCCTGTCTCTAAAGCAAGAAGTCATTCGCAAGTCGTAAAGTACCTTAGAAATCAATTTGCTGCAGATACAGAGGGCAAAACCATAAAAGGGATAGGGCTTACCCATGCAGAGGGAAAAGGTCTCGCTGAGAAAATAAAGGAAGCCGTCTTTGAAACTTCCGGATATGATGACTTCACTATCGAAGATACGACTCCAATTGTAAGTACTCACACGGGCCCGGGCGCTATTGGGTTCATGTATTACTTTGAATAGTTAATATGAAATATCATTCAAGTCCTGAATTGTAAAATTTCAGGACTTTTTTCGTTCTTTTTAACTAACCAAAGTTTTTTAAAAATACAGGATATTTAAAGGTTTATGTCGAATATTTTCAATTATTCACTTTAGCATAGAACGGAATGTGACAATGAAAATATGAAGCTAAATGTAAAGAACCTGCCATTATTCAAAAAGATACTAATGTTCTCATTTATGATCACAACGGTCGTAGTCGTATCGACAATGGGTACGAGCTTCTACCTGCAGTCAAAACAATTGAAAACTCAAATGGCTGATAAGGTTGAAGGAGTTGCAGGAATTTGGTCATCTACCCTTGATCCTGAGGATATTAGAAAGGCTGATGAATCCCGGGATAAGTCAAACCCTTCAATCCTCCGCCTTGAGAAGCTTTTGACTATGGTGGGAGACAAAAGTGCGTCATTCCTTGGGGCTTATGTTATGCTGCCTGAAGAATATCCAAATCAGAAAGTTTACATCCTTTCAGCATCTGATATTTATAGGGATTACTCATTCGATTCCCTAATGTTTTATGATGCAGGTGAAGAATTTATAAGTGCATATCGGAATACAAGGGAAAATAAGACTATAACGAGTACAGATGTATTCACTGATCAATACGGGTCTTGGATTTCATCCTTCGCTCCAATTACAGATAACAGTGGAAATGTGGTGGCCATTCTTGGGATAGATGCAAAGGCATCCATCATCAAGGAAAATCAGATGGAAATACTCTTGCTGTTATTAATGGAGATGGCGGCCATCCTGGCTGTTGTGTATGTAATCCTGCATTGGGGCCTTAGGAAGGTCATGAAACCAGTAGATGACTTGTTTTTTGGCATAAAGGAAATCAGTTCCGGAAATTTCACCGTCAAGCTGCCTGTGCATGATCAATCAGAGTTAAGTTTATTGAGCGAAAAATTCAATGAGATGGCTTCCCAGCTCTCCCAACTATTTGAGAGGGTATCAGCCGCATCAAAGCAACTGGGTCAAACATCCCTGGAGGATAAGGAGTCGCTTTTATTAGAGGAAGCGATCAACACAATGGAGGATATATTTGAACGTACAAAACTTCAGCAGGAGCTTCAGCGTGCCGAGAAAATGAATGCGATAGGCCAGCTGGCTGCCTCTGTTGCCCATGAAATCAGAAATCCTATGACTGTTGTGAAAGGTTTTCTGCAAATTTTCCTTTCTAAAGAAATGTCTGAAGAAGATCATATGTATTTAAAACTTATGATTGAAGAGTTGAACAGGGCGGAGACAATCATAAATGACTACTTGAGTCTAGCCAAGCCGGATATTGGAAAGCTTGTAATCATCGATGGCAGTGAGATGACGGAGCAGGTAATGGATTTAATGAGTTCTTACGCTATGATGTCAAAAAACATTTCTATGCACACTGAAATCAAGAATCAGGTAAAAATAAGGGGCAATAAAAGTGAATTAAAACAAGTGCTCATCAATATCTTGAAAAATGGCATCGAGGCGATGGGTGATGGTGGAAAGCTTAGCATGACACTTGAGAAGCAAGGAGATTTCGGTGTATTTGTCATCAAGGATACGGGCATAGGGATGACCGCGGAGGAGCTTTCAAGACTTGGAACGGCTTTTTATTCGTTGAAGGAACGCGGAACAGGCATGGGGCTGATGGTTTGCTACCAGATTGTTGAAAGGATGAAAGGACAGATAAAGGTATCAAGTAAAAAAGGTGAAGGCACCACCTTTGAGATAATGGTCCCAATATTTACAGAAAGTCCTGAGTAAAATTCAGGGCTTTTTATTTTATTGCCATTATTTTCAAAGGCCTCAATATAATTTAAAAAGGAGGTGCACGGACTTGATGAAAAAAGTGCTTTTCTTTAGTGATTTTGGGATAGATGACAATATTGCTGTATTATATGCGTTTTTTAACAAGGAAATAGATTTGGTCGGTGTAGTTGCCGATTACGGCAATGTTTCAAAACAAGATGCCCTTCGAAATGCCGCTTATTTGCAAAAGCTTACAGGGAGACCTGATGTTCCAGCTTTTGCAGGTGCAGAACTGCCATTGACAGGAGATCCGCCTGAATATGTACCTGACGTCCACGGCATTGAAGGACTCGGGCCAATCATCCCTGATATTGATGTGGATTACACTCTTGAAAACTTTCATGGCATCCAGGAAATCATCGAAAAAAACCCGGATGAAATCATTATAGTGAATGTAGGCAGGCTTTCATCGCTTGCTGCTGCTTTCATTCTCTATCCTGAAACCATGAAAAAAGTAAAGGATTTTTACATTATGGGCGGTGCATTCAACGTACCTGGAAATGTTACCCCAGTGGCTGAAGCGAATTTTTATGGAGATCCATATGCAGCGAATATTGTATTGACACAAGCGAAACCACCTGTGAAAATCATTCCGCTTGATGTGACAAGTGGAGCGATCGTGACACCGGCATTGATCAATGAGTTAGATGAGCATTACCATACTATTGGTAGTGAAGTAGGGAAACTGGTGAAGCCAATGTTCGATTATTACTACAAGTTTTATAAGGAGCGGAATCCTGAATTGACGGGTGCCCCTCTTCACGATGTTCTTACATTATGGGCGTTGGTAAAAGAAGACCATGTGGTTTCCCGCGAAATCCCGGTTAAAATTGTCGTGAATATAGGTGAGGCATTTGGACAGAGCATCGGGGATTTCAGGAATTCAATTGATAAAGCCGAATATCCAGTTCATAAAGTAGCTGTTAACTTCAGTTATACAGAGTTCATTAAAGATTTCTTCGCTACGATGAAAAATTCACAAGTCCACAATGGCACAGGGTAAATGATGAAAATTTCACACTTCTTTCATACCTTTTTCTTTCTTCTCTCAAATGCGTCTGCTAGAATTGTCTATGGACATTATTCGAAAGATTGCAGGTGATGATTTTGAAAAAGGTTTTTACGCTTCTCATGCTTGCAGCAGTAATCATTTTCGCTGCGGGGTGTGGAAATAGCGGCCTAAAGGATGCGAAGAACTATCCTATCGAGGATTTTACTTTCACGAATCAAGATGGTGAATCAGTAAGTAAAGCGGATTTAGAAGGAAAAGTCTGGATGGCGAGTTTTATATTCACGAACTGTGCTGATGTGTGCCCGCCAATGACGGCCAATATGTCGAAGCTTCAGGATATGATAAAAGAAGAAGGGCTTAAGGACGTGGAGATTGTTTCTTTCAGTGTAGATCCTGCTGTGGACAATCCTGAAGCACTAAGGGAGTATGGCAAGAAGTTCAATGTTGATTTCAAGAACTGGTCATTCCTTACAGGTTATACACAAGAGGAAATAGAAAAATTCGCGCTTGAGAACTTTAAGACTCTTGTGAAGAAACCGGAGACTGGAGACCAGGTCATTCATGGTACTGATTTTTATATTGTCGATCAAAACGGGGATATGAGGAAATATTATACCGGATTGAAGGAAGTTCCTTTTGAACAAATAATTGAAGATATCAAAGCACTCCAATAGGCCGCGTATGTGGCCTGTTTTTTTTTGATTGGGGAATAAGTGTCATCAGTTTGTACAAATTAAATTAACAATCTTGAGAATGCCGCCAAGGAATGAAGGAAAGCAATGCGTGACTAAAGCCAGAAAAAGCATTAAATGTTATAATGATTATACTTTTAAAGGTAGGTGATTAATATTGTTGAAGAAATTCACCTTTCTTTATATAGCACTGACAATGATCATGGTATTAGCATCCTGCAGTCAGTTTGAAAATTTTCAAAAAGGGAACTTCAATAAGGTCAAGGAAACAGGAATGGAAATAAAGGAAGCATTGCCGACTTCTTTCTTTCCGAAGGATTTGCATATTGTTGCTGCGGGGGACTCACTCACACAGGGTGTAGGAGACAGTACGAATACAGGCGGATATATCCCATACCTTGCACAGCAACTTGAAAATGAAAAAACAATTAAAAATGCGAATTTCGAAAATTTTGGTGTAAGAGGAAATAGGACTGACCAGCTTTTGAAAAGACTGAAAAACAAAAATGTCCAATCTTCTTTTGAAGAAGCCGACCTGATCATATTAACGATCGGCGGGAATGATTTAATGAAGGTTGTCAAAGAGAATTTTTCAAGTCTTAAGCTAAATCACTTTCAAACAGAACAAGAATTGTTCGCAAAGCAGCTGCAGGAAATTTTCTTGTCAATTCGCAACCAAAATAAAGAAGCTCCGATCGTTTTAGTCGGGCTCTACAATCCATTTTTTAATTGGTTTGCTGATGTTAAGGAAATGAATCTAATAGTGGATGAGTGGAACGGTCAAAGCCTTTCAATAGTCGAGCAGGACGGGAATGCATACTTTGTCGACATTCATGATATTTTCCTTAATAATGAAGAAAATCTGTTATATACTGATTATTTTCACCCAAATGACCGTGGATACCAATTAATTGCTGATCGGATTTATGAAATCCTTGATGAACAGGTCATTGACTCGCTGTCTAACTAAGGTCATAAGATTGGGAAGAGGAGTTACAAAGATTAATGATAAAAAATAAATGGAAAATCGGATTCTTTATTCTTTTGGGTCTCATGGCTGCAGCCATCCTGTTCATTTGGATCCTCATAGCCTCACCAGTGGAGGAAACAAAATTAGAGCCAGGGACGGATGGCTCTGGAACGGATGATGTTGCTTTTAATGTATCGACAAACAAACGTGATTTAAACAGAGTAATCAACCATTACTTAGAAGAGGAAGCAAAAAATAGTCAGATGGATTATCAAGTTTTGCTGACAAATGAGGTAGAATTATATGGGACGCTTCCGCTCTTCAGTCAAGAGCTGGAGTTGAAGCTGACCTTTGAACCGCAGGCCTTGGAGAATGGTGATTTAATTTTAAACCAGAGATCAATTTCAGTAGGGAAACTAAATCTTCCTGTATCAACCGTACTTAAATTTGTCCGTGACAGTTATGATATGCCGGATGCAGTGGAGATCCAGCCAAAGGAAGAAAGAGTATACGTATCTATGCAGAGGCTGAAGCTGAAAAGTGATATCAAGGTCCGTGTAAATGAATTTGATTTGAAAAAGGACAATATTAAATTTACCCTGCTTGTTCCAGCAGATTAAGAAGGTACTCTTTAGGGTGCCTTCTTTTCATTTTTAGCTCGGGAAGGTATGGAACTTTTATTACAGTTAGGGAGGTTTAGCTGGAAAAGGATAGAATAGAGCGTAAAATGACCAGTTTGCAGAAAAAAGTCAGGCCGGGCGACCGGCCTCATTATCCTTGCAATAAAATTACTTCAATTGGCGGTTCGCCTTTTGCAGTGCCCACCGCGACGATTGTGTAGGCATTGTTAGGCTCCAATTTCACATCAGGAATTGTAACAACCGTATTATTAGTACCGGCAACTTTTGCTTCTAACGTAACGGTCATTGGGGTCAGGGCCAAATAAGTTGTTGCCTGTTTATATGAAACGTTCGGGAATATTACATCTCCATTTTTTCCTGCGATATCTACAGCAGGCGCGTCCGGGGAAAGGTGGATAAACCTGGCTTTAGTTTCTCCTACCGGTGTTTGCGGGTTGTCTTCAAATGTTAGCAGCCTTAGCTTTTTGGCTGGCCCGGCAATGGCAGCTGTATAAATCCGCCCTGATTCGACCGTGATCTTTTTGCTGATTACAGTAGAAACGCTACCTCCTGCAGGATAGATGTCGACCTGATATTTCCCCGGCTGTAGTTGCATATGGCTGCTGTTCGTTTTATAACTGAAGTCACGGAGCACTCTGTTTCCATTCACATAAATATCGACGTCCTCCACTTCCGGAGAAGCATGCAAAAAACGCATCATGGATGGTAATGTGTTGGATTGACTGGTCGGTACAGTATAAGAGCGCATAAACTGGACTGCCTTATTTAAATTCCTCAGGTGCTTGTGGTAATACATGACGTGCCTATTTGGGTCAAGGTATTTATAATAATTAGCCAATAAATCATACATGGCCGCTTTATGCAGGTAATCATTCTGGTTCCTAATGGACATACCCCTCACTCCTAATTTTATTGGTTGCTCAAATGTAAAATATGCAAATTGGGCGCAATAGGTGCGAGACAGCTTCAGTGGTTATATTAAAAAAATGAATTTAAGCTTTACATGAGGAATGTTTTTCCATATACTATAATTAACTTAACGAGAGGCAGGTGGAGTGCAATGAGCAGAATGTTAAATGTATTGATGATGTCGATTACTTGTTGCACGGCCCCTTAACCTAAGCGGATCAAACGACTATTAGTCTTTTTTCTCCATGCTTATGAACCACGGGCTGTGCGTGCCTGTGGTTTTTTATTTTAAGCATGATGGAGGAAAAATGAATTGAATAACTTTGAAAATATCGGAATGACGGCTGAATTGAGCAGCCATTTTAATGAATATTATCCTAATGGATTCAAGCTCGGCAGGGTAGCGTTAGAGCATAAGCATAGTTACAGGGTATGGCTCGAAGATGGAGAATACCTGTGCACTTTAGCTGGCAAATTAACATTTGATGCAATCAGTCGTGAAGACCTGCCGGCAGTTGGTGACTGGGTTGCCGTACAAACTTCCCCAGGAGAAATGCGAGGAATAATCAAGGGAATATTGCCGCGTAAAAGCAAGTTTTCCAGAAAGGCTGCTGGGCAGGTTACCGAGGAGCAAATTGTCGCAGCGAATGTTGATACAGTGTTCATCGTAAATTCACTTAATGATGATTTGAATCTGAGAAGAATTGAACGATACCTGCTGCTTGCCTGGGAAAGTGGTTCAAACCCTGTCATCATTCTGAGCAAAGCCGACTTAGTGACAGATTTAAAAGCGAAGATGGATCAAGTTTCATCAGTTGCTATCGGGATACCTGTAATTGCAGTGAGCGTTCTAGAGGGAACGGGGACTGAGGAACTTCAACCCTATCTTGCATCAGGTAAAACAGTGGCCTTAATTGGATCATCAGGAGTCGGCAAGTCTAGTCTTGTCAATTATTTCACAGGATTTGAAAAGCAGCTGGTCCAGGAGATTAGGGAAAGCGATGATAAGGGTAAGCATACTACGACTCATCGGGAAATGGTTTTGCTTCCTGGAGGAGCGATACTAATAGACACACCGGGAATGAGGGAAATTCAGCTTTGGTCAAGTGAGGAAGGAATCATCGAGAGCTTCGCGGATATTGAGCAATATTCTGATGGATGCAAATTTCGTGATTGCAGTCATAAGAACGAGCCAGGCTGTGCAGTTTGGTCAGCGATCACCAATGGCATTCTTGATGAAAACAGGCTTTTGAGTTATAAAAAGCTGCAAAAAGAGCTTGCCTATATTGACAGGAAGCTGGATAAAAAGGCGCAAGCCGAAGAAAAAAAGCACTGGAAAAACATCAATAAAGAAATCCGCCACAATGCAAAGTACAAACGATAATAATGAACAGCCCCTTCTCTCTGGAAGGGGCTGTTGCTGTTTAAGGGTTCTCAATGTGTTTTTTGCTTTAAAAGTTATACAATAGGGAATAAGTATTTGAGTAGAGTTTTTCATTTTATCCAAAGCATGAAAGAAGAGGTGTCACGATGGAAAAAGGTAATCATGAGCTGGCGACATTTGCTGGAGGTTGTTTCTGGTGCATGGTCAAGCCGTTTGATGAGCAGCCGGGGATTGTCAGCGTTGTTTCCGGCTACACTGGAGGCACGACTGAGAATCCTACATATGAGCAGGTTTGCAGCGAGACAACCGGTCATTATGAAGCAGTACAAATCACATTCGATCCAGATATCTTTCCTTATGAAAAACTGCTGCAGCTATACTGGCAGCAAATAGATCCAACCGATCCCGGAGGTCAGTTTTACGACAGGGGGCAGTCATACCAAACGGCGATTTTTTATCATAATGAAGATCAAAGACAGTCAGCGGAAGAATCGAAAAAGAAGCTTGGGGAAAGCGGGGTATTTAGGAAGCCAATCGTAACCCCAATTTTGCCGGCCAAACCATTTTATCCAGCAGAGACATACCATCAGGGTTATTATAAGAAAAATCCAGAAAGATATAATGCTTATCATGTTGGTTCAGGACGTTCAGCTTTTATCAAGAATCATTGGGGGGAAAAGAAATGATGAAAAAAGATCCAGAGGAGTTAAGGAAAAAACTGACTCCCATGCAGTATGAGGTTACGCAAAATAGCGGGACAGAACCACCGTTCAGGAATGAATATTGGAATGACCTAAGAGAGGGAATATATGTCGATGTCGTCTCAGGCAAGGCGTTATTTAGTTCCAGGGATAAATATGATGCCGGATGCGGCTGGCCGAGCTTCACTAAGCCGATCATGGATGAAGAAATAATTGAAAAACAAGACATGAGCCATTTTATGGTCAGAACTGAAGTGCGGAGCAAAACAGCAGATTCTCATTTGGGCCACGTGTTTGATGATGGACCGGGAGAGAACGGTTTGCGATATTGCATTAATTCAGCGGCTCTAAGGTTTATTCCGAAAGAAAAAATGGAAGAGGAAGGGTATGGAGAATACCTCAAGCTGTTCCAAGATTAATCATAGCTCCTAGAATGGAAGGAATGATTCGTATGTTTAAAAAGCTATTCGGGAAAAAAGAAGAACCTATAAAAACAATCCAGCTGCTAGCACCAATGACGGGGAATGCAGTGAATGTAAGTGCAGTTCCGGATCCTGTTTTTTCTGAAAAAATGATGGGGGACGGATTGGCAATTGAACCGTCAGAGGGAGTTGTCGTATCACCGGTTGATGGTGAAATCATGCAGGTGTTCCCGACTAAGCACGCGGTCGGAATCAGGGCAAAAAACGGAGCAGAGATACTGATTCATATTGGGTTGGAGACTGTTTCCCTCAAAGGAGAAGGCTTCGAAACGCATGTGAAGCAAGGTGATACAGTCAAGGCTGGGGACAAGCTAGTGACCTTTGATATGGGAATCATCAGCGAAAAGGCAAAGAGTACGGTAACACCAGTCATTATCACCAACACAGATCAAGCTGCTTCATTGAAGGTTTTAACAGAAGGCAATGTAGAAAAGGGTACGACACCAATCCTTGAAGTGACTTTTGAATAGTGGAGACACTTTTTTAGGGATGCTCGGCAGAAAGAAGATCACCTGAAAACAACCATAAAGGCAAAAATGAAAACAGCCGCTGAATCAGCGGCTGTTTTCATTAGGCTCTTTTCTCAAACTTTGTTGTTATTGAATTCAAAATTGGATTGAAATACCTATATTCCTTCGTAAAGTTGTCTTATGAGAAAAGAGCATGCAAATTTAATACCGACCTGCAAAATGGGTATATACTACGTTAAAATCGGCTTTAGGATTACGAAAACAGCCTTTAATTAACAGACTTTTGTCCATTTGACGAAGTCATTCCGCCAGAGAGGATGAATTTCATCGCATCTTCTGGTTTGACATCAATGATTTCTACCTCAGTCTTGGGGATCAGGAAAGTGAACCCGGCTACTTGGAACGTTTGAGGCACGTAGACAGCAACATGCTCTGATAATGGCTCATGGAATGCCTTCAGGTTTTCTGTAGTTATGAAGCCGAGGCTCTTCATATTGGTACCAGGAATCGTAACCAAAGCGACCTTGGAAAACGACTTTTTCTCGCCAAGAAAGGAATGGACTGTATCCTTTATAACAGAATAAACCGTCTTTACGAAAGGAGTTTTTTCCAATAGCCTGTCAATTAGCTTGATGATACTTCCGGTGATGAATCGGGTGGACAACCATCCCAGAATGGTGATAAGGACAAGAGTCGTCAGAAGGCCGATACCCGGAATGTACCTTTCTTGCAAATATGGCTTCAGAACATTACCCAGAAGGCTGTCAAAAAACATGAATGTTTTATAAATGACATAGATAACAAGAATGATGGGGACTATTGTCAGGATCCCATTAATGAAATTCTTCAGTACACTTTTCATAGTAAACTCCTTATTCAAAACATATGGAAGTATCATACACTTTTTAACTGGATTTTTCTATGATTAATTTATCTTATCCTTAGCGACGATAATCGATGAAATCTGGATGACTGACTTATCACTCGTGTTGTTTGGAGAGGGGGTTTCTGCTGCTTCAAACCGGACAGTGTGACGTCCCTTATCCAAGCCGCTTGCGATAAAAAGATACCTTTCTCGAGTAAAAGGCCACCAGGTGGAAAGTGTCCTGACATATTCCCCGTCAATATAAACCTTCAGCGTTCCCCCATCCAGGCTTCGAATGGCATTTACCCCAAGAATAGGGCCCTCGAATTCATACTCTAGATAATCTCCAGGTCTTTTGCTTATATTTATTCCATTTTCTCTCCGGAATCCATTGCTTGCAGTTACTAGCTTCTTTTCATACAGAATTAAAGTTTGTTCCCTGGTTAAGGGCTTTGGCAGACTGGAAATCTCGGCGCCTATTTCGATATTTTTCTTGATCAGTTCAAGTATGGAGGCAGCGTACAACTGATATCCCTTACCATTTGGATGTACCATATCAGTGGTTAGCTGCTCTGTCAGCATTCCTGATTCCTTGAAGGGAATGCGCATGTCCAGGGTTTTTGCTCCGTAATGGGTGGATACTCTATTAATCGCATCAGCAAATTGTTCTTGTTTTAAAGGACTTTCGATGATGGTGATGATTTCTGAGCCAGGATAACGCCCCTTTGCATCTCGGATCAATTTTTCGTAAAAAAAAGTAAACTGTTCGGGATTCATGTATTTACGGTCATTTTCGCCAAAAACAATAAAGACGAGATCAATGTCCCGGAATTTCGGCGATTTTTGCAGTTTGTAAATTCCTTCAAAGGAGGTTGCTCCGCTCTGGACGAGCATATTTCTTCTTGCCTGAGATCCGCTGAAATCCTTAAGAAGCACCTCTAGCTGGCTGTACCAGCGCAAATCCTTAGTCTCTGCGCCAGCACCCCGGCCAATGCTGTCGCCGATTATCAAATAATTAAACGATGAACCAGAGGCGATTTTTTCATATACTGTTAAATCCTTGGAAAGGTAATGTTCTGACTTTATCGCTAAAAAAGAAATAACGGCGGCGGTAATGAAGACTATACTGTAAATTTTTTTAGCGCTGAATTTCATTCTTGTTGGTATCCCTCCGGAAAATAAAATCTCTATTTCCATTTTAGACGCTTTTTCTGAATCATTGAAATGAAATTTTCATTCTCGCGATGTTATTAGGACTATAGCGGAAATCCACATCCGCATTCAAAGAGCATTTTTAAAAATCGGGAAATTTCAAAAAATAGGCTAATGCACAAACGGGTCAAGTACCCATATCATACCGTAAAGGGAAAGCAATTCAAAAACAAACGAGGAGTGGTTTTTAATGTACGGATATGATAATGCCCCAATGCCTGTAACTGCACCAATGGCAACTGCACCAATGCATGGCACTTTCTGTGGCGGAGGTTATCCTTATGCAGGAGTGGCGGGTGCTGGTTACGGATCCGGCGGTTTTGCATTGATCGTTGTATTGTTCATTTTGTTAATCATCATTGGTGCTTGCTGCAGCTATAACTGGTAAAAACAATGAGCTGAAATAAAATACCTTGAGAGGTTGTCTGACAACAGGCAGCCTCTTATTTTGTTATTCCAAATTACGAACATTTTATCGTTTGAAATAAAATATAGTTCGTGATTAAAGTTGACCGACTCGATATATTTTGTTATATTTACCAATGGTTAAGCAAAAAACAGATTGGCGGGGGATGCTGAATGAATACTAACTATGATGTGATTGTCGTTGGAGCAGGTCCGGCAGGTATTTTTACTTGTTATGAATTATCGTTGAAGATGCCTGATGCGAATGTCTTGCTAGTTGATAAAGGTCACGATATTTATCGGAGGAACTGCCCGATTTTACAAAAGAAGATTGAAAAATGTCCGCCAGCAGCAGGGAAGAAGGATTTTGCAGGGTGCCTGCCGGCATGTTCGATTACGAATGGCTTTGGCGGTGCCGGTGCCTATTCTGATGGGAAGTTTAATATTACAAGTGAATTCGGCGGATGGATGACGGATTACCTACCTGATTCAAAAGTTGTCGAATTAATTAAATACGTAGATGAAATCAATCTCAAGCATGGTGCAACTGAAAGCATAACTGACCCGATGACAGATAAGGTCCGTGAAATTGAGAGAAGAGGATATGCCGCAGGACTGAAGCTGCTGAGGGCGCAGGTGCGCCATCTTGGCACGGAACAGAATCTTGAGATTTTAAAAGATATTTTCGAGTACTTAAAAGATAAGGTCGATATGGCGTTCAAGACAGAAATCGAGGATTTGATTACAGAAAAGACGCCGGAAGGCCATAGAGTCACAGGTGTTGAGCTTAAGAACGGCGAGAAAATTTCTGCTGAGAAAGTTGTCGTTGCACCTGGTCGTGATGGCTCCAAATGGCTGACACAGCTTATGAAAAAAAGAAGGCTAAAGATGATGAATAACCAGGTCGATATTGGTGTTCGTGTTGAAACTTCCAATGTCGTCATGGAGGAAATAAACGAACATTTATATGAAGGTAAATTTATTTTCAATACTTCTGTGGGGACCAGTGTGAGAACATTCTGCAGCAATCCATCTGGACATGTTGTAGTCGAGAACCATTCTGGAATCATGCTCGCTAATGGCCATGCCTACAAAGATCCTAATCTGGGAAGCAGTAATACTAACTTTGCCTTGCTTGTTTCACATACATTTTCTGAGCCATTCGACAAGCCGAATGAATATGCCCATGAAATCTCCAGGCTGGCGAACAGCCTTTCAAATGGCGGCCTGATCGTGCAGAAATACGGTGATATTTTAAAAGGACGAAGGTCCACGGAAAAAAGAATTAAAGAGGGATTCCTGGAACCGACTATGAAGGAAGCTGTTCCTGGAGATTTGGGACTCGTGCTTCCATATAACACGCTTAAGAGTTTGATCGAAATGACGGAAGCGCTCAACCAGGTTACTCCTGGCCTGGCTTCAGACCATACTTTGTTCTATGGAGTAGAGGCAAAATTCTATTCCGCAAGGCCGAAGTTGAATGACAGGTTTGAATCAGAAATTAGCGGCCTCTATGTTGGCGGGGATGGTGCCGGTATAACGAGAGGACTGGCTCAGGCGAGCGCATGTGGAGTATGGATTGCGACCGACATAATCGAAAAATCGAGGACTGGCCGGAAACCGGAGCCTGCACTTGTTTAAAGATGCTTACACTCTTCCATTTCTTTGATAAAATAAACCTATATACAGAAGAGGCGGGGAGAGTATGTTTGCACCTAAATTAGTGCCAGGGGATGAAATAAGAGTAATCGCACCGGCGACGAGCATGATCATTTTAAAAGAAGCACAGGTCGATTTGGCTGTTGAAAGATTGAATAATCTGGGCTTCAATGTGACATTCGGGAAGAACGCAGATGCGCATGATGAGTTTTTTAGTTCTTCTATTGAAGAAAGAATCGAGGACTTGCATGACGCTTTTGCAGATCCGAATGTAAAAGGGATTCTTACTGCAATTGGTGGCTATAATTCTAATCAGCTACTAAAATATATAGACTTCGACCTGATTGCTGCTAATCCAAAGATTTTTTGCGGTTACAGTGACATTACAGCGTTGCAGCTGGCAATCTATAAGAAAACTGGTCTCGTGACCTATTCAGGGCCCCATTTCTCGAGCTTCGGCGTGAAGCATGGACTTGAATATACGATGGAATCGTTTCTGCAGGCAGTCACAAATGATGCTCCATATGAGGTTGTTCCATCTGTAACGTGGTCTGACGATGCCTGGTATCTCGACCAGGAAAATCGGACATTTCACGAACAAAATGGCTACCTGATTCTCCAGGAAGGTGAAGCCGAGGGGAAACTGGTTGGCGGCAATCTCTGTACGATGAACCTGCTTCAGGGTACAGAATTCATGCCTTCCCTAAAGGATAGCATCCTGTTCATTGAGGATGATGAAGAAAGCCATTCCAGGAGCTTTGACAGGGACCTGCAATCGCTGCTTCATCTTCCAGATGCTGATTCAATAAAAGCTCTTTTGATAGGCCGTTTCCAAAAGAACTCCAATATTACGCAAGAGGCATTAAGGAAAATCATTTCCAGTAAGGAAGAACTGCGGAATATACCAATCATCGCAAATGTAAACTTTGGCCATGTCCAGCCATTTGCGACGCTGCCAATCGGGACAATCGCAACAGTAAAAGCAATGGATGGGCAAACTGAAATATTTATTGAACAAGAAGAATAGGGTTTTAAAAACTATATGACACCTTTTATGGGTGTCTTTTTTTCTGCCTAGATTTGCAGATTTTATATCAAGAAAAAAACGGAGAGAATAGCTGTCCGAAATAGGTGCAGGTTCGGCCAAAACAGCCGATGGAAGAACAGAATTTGTCCGAAGTCCCCCAGGTTCAGACAAAACAGCCGATGGAAGAGCAGAATTTGTCCGAAGTCACCCTGGGTTCAGACAAAACGGCCGATGGAAGAGCAGAATTTGTCCGAAGTCACCCCAGGTTCAGCCAAAACGGCCGGCGGAAGAGCAGGTTTTGTCTGAAGTCCCCCCAGGTTCAGACAAAACAGCCGATGGAAGAGGAGAATTTGTCCGAAGTCCCCCCAGGTTCGGCCAAAACAGCCGATGGAGGAGCAGAATTTGTCCGAAGTCCCCCCGGGTTCAGCCAAAACGGCCGGCGGAAGAGCAGGTTTTGTCTGAAGTCACCTCAGGTTCAGCCAAAACAGCTGGTGAAAGAGCAGGTTTTGTCTGAAGTCACCTCAGGTTCAGCCAAAACAGCCGATGGAAGAGCAGAATTTGTCCGAAGTCACCCCAGGTTCGGACAAAATAGCCGATGGAAGAACAGAATTTGTCCGAAGTCCCCCTGGGTTCAGACAAAACGGCCGGTGAAAGAACAGAATTTGTCCGAAGTCCCCTCAGGTTCAGCCAAAACAGCCGATGGAAGAGCAGAATTTGTCCGAAGTCCCCCCAGGTTCGGCCAAAACGGCCGGCGGAAGAGCAGGTTTTGTCTGAAGTCACCCCGGGTTCAGACAAAACAGCCGATGGAAGAGCAGAATTTGTCCGAAGTCCCCTAGGTTCGGCCAAAACGGCCGGCGGAAGAGCAGGTTTTGTCTGAAGTCCCCCCAGGTTCGGCCAAAACGGCCGCCGGAAGAACAGATTTTGTCCGAAGTCCACCCAGGTTCGGATAAAACAGCCGATGAAAGAACAGAATTTGTCCGAAGTAGGCAGGCCTCAATAATAGAAATTTTTCCGAACTTCTCCCTGCCTGAAAAAACCAGCCAGTACCACTTATTTTTTACAACTTCACGAAAGATTCGCCTTTTCAATTCATACAATTTACAGAATGTCCATTTGATTTTAATTGCGGTGAATGGAGTGAATTTATGAAGCCGTCCTACTTGATTAAACCTGCCCTGGATGAAAGCTATCCAGAGATTGACTATGGAAAAGGTGTCTTTCTTTTTGATAAAGATGGCAAGAAATACCTTGATGCTGCATCTGGGGCTGTCACGGCAAATATTGGACACGGAGTTCCAGAAATTATATTGGCAATGCATGAACAGTCCAAACGGGTGTCTTTTGTCTATCGCTCCCAATTCACAAGTGAGGCAGCAGAAAAGCTGGCAGAAAAACTTGCTGATGCTTTGCCGGGGGATCTAAATTGGAGTTTCTTTGTGAACAGTGGTTCCGAGGCAACCGAAACGGCGCTGAAAATTGCGATTCAGTACTGGCAAGAGAAAGGGATCAAGTCAAAAACAAAAATTCTATCAAGATGGATTAGTTACCATGGGATTACTCTTGGTGCTCTTTCAATGTCAGGACATCCAGGGAGAAGAGCAAGGTTTGTTCCATTGCTTGAGGAATTCCCAACGATTTCACCTCCATATTGCTATCGGTGTCCATATCAAAGCACGGCACCTGAGTGCGGATATTTATGCGCGATGGAGCTTGATGGAGCGATAAAGCGGATTGGTTCTGACCATATTGCCGGATTTATTGCAGAACCGGTGATTGGTGCTGCTGGAGGCGCGATCACTCCCCCAGAAGGTTACTACGAAGCTATTAAAAAGATATGTGACGAAAACAATATATTATTCATTGCGGATGAGGTGATGACAGGCTTTGGCCGAACAGGGCCGATGCTGGCATCTGAACACTGGAATGTCATTCCTGATATTGTCGCGCTCGGTAAGGGAATGGGGGCTGGATATGCCCCGATTGCCGCGACGGTCGTCAGTGATCACGTCATGGAGCCAATCCTGCACGGCTCTAAATCGATTATGAGCGGTCATACACTTAGCGCGAATCCACAATCATGTGCGGCTGCACTGGCGGTATTGGAATACCTCGAGAACAATGACATTTTAAGTGATGTGGAATCAAAGTCGGTTTACCTTAGAAATAAACTTGAGCAGCTAAAAAAACAGTTTGATTTTATAGGAGATGTACGGGGAAAAGGTTTGCTGCTAGGTCTTGAATTTGTCAGATTGAAAGGTGCGAAGATCCCGTTCGAACGAAGTATGAAGTTAACTGAGTTAGTTGTAAAAGCAGGCAGGGAACAAGGAATCTTGCTGTATCCTGCAGGAGCCGGCCTAGATGGAATGTCAGGGGACGCAGTGATTATTTCCCCGCCGCTGACTATCACCAAGCGTGAGATTGACGAGTTAATAAACTTGCTGAAGGCAACATTCATTGAAGTTTATAGAATACTGGGATTTCCTTATGAAAATGGAGTTGAAAAATAGATGGAAAATCCATTCGGAAAAATAGCGACGCTTGAGCAGGCAATGGAGCATTTTTATGACGGTATGACCTTGATGTTTGGTGGTTTTGGTGGAGTGGGATCTCCTCCTGACCTGATTGATGGCATTCTTGAAAAAGAAATTAAAAATCTAGTGCTGATTGGAAATGATACAGGTTTCCCTGAAATCGGCATCGGGAAAATTGTCAGCCGGGGAAAGGCAAGAAAAGTCATCGCCTCCCATATTGGGTCGAATCCGGTAGCCGGCGAACTGATGACCAGGGGCGAAATGGAGGTCGAGTTCTCTCCACAGGGAACTTTGACGGAACGCATCAGGGCTGGAGGAATGGGGCTTGGTGCTATTTTGACAGATGTAGGCGTTGATCATGAATTTGTTGCAAAAGGCAAAAAAAGAATGAACTTGAACGGCAAGGATTATTTGATTGAGACAGCATTGACTGCAGAGGTATCAATTGTTTATGCCAAAAAGGCAGACCCCTATGGAAACCTTGTCTTCGATAAAAGTGCGCGGAATACAAATCCGCTCGTGGCGATGGCTGGAAATTTCACGATAGCGGAGGCGGAGGAAATCGTTCCTCTTGGTAGCCTGGATCCAGAAGAAATCGTGACGCCCGGTGTATTCGTGGATATGGTAATTCCTTCTGGAGGGGTGAATTGGCAATGGGCATGGGAATAGATGTCAGAAATAGGATGGCCCGACGAGCAGCCGAAGAAATCGCTCCGGGCATGGTTGTGAACCTGGGAATAGGGATTCCTTCACTAGTACCAAACCACCTTCCGAGAGAAACGAGAGTGATGTTCCATGCCGAAAATGGAATTGTTGGGATGGGGAAGTCGCCTGAAAAGGGGCTGGAGGATGAGAACCTGTGTAATGCTGGTGGTTTCCCGGTTACGATCATGGAAGGTTCCTCTTATTGTGATAGTGCAGTGGCGTTTGGAATGATTCGGAGAGGCAGGGTAGACCTTACCATTCTCGGTTCCTTGCAGGTTAGCCAAAAAGGAGACTTGGCGAACTGGATTGTTCCCGGCAAAAAGGTTCCGGGCATGGGCGGAGCGATGGAACTGGCACAAAAAGCAGGGAAAGTAGCAGTATTGATGAACCATACAGACAAAAATGGTGTACCTAAAATTGTGGAATCGTGCACATTGCCTCTGACCGCCGAAAACTGTGTCGAGATTATTATCACTGATCTTGCAGTTTTTAATATACATGAAGGTTCGTTGATTTTGTCTGAACTTTTTGCGCCACATACTGTCACTGAAGTTATGGCTAAGACCGCGTGCGATTTTTCAATCGTCGAGGATATCCGGATTATTGAATATTAAAGGGGCTGATATCGTGCAATCTGCTGAGCAAAAGGTGAGGAATTACATTAAGGAAAGCAGAATAAGAGGGACACGGCTTTTGCAAAAATTAGTCCAGGAACCAAGTACAAGAGGTAATGAAAGTGGTGCACAGGCGGTCATTATTGAAAAATGTCGTGAGCTGGGACTGGAAATGGATATTTGGGAAATCGGGAATAGCGGACTGACTGTTCACCCGGCGTTTTGTTCTGATCGGAAAGACTTCAATGGGAACCCAAATGCTGTAGGAATCATGAGGGGAACAGGTGGAGGCAGGTCGATGATCCTTAATGGACATATCGATGTTGTTCCCGCAGGCAACGCAAGTGATTGGGATAAGGAGGCGTTTAGCGGACATATTGAATGCGGCAAATTGTTTGGCAGAGGTTCAACAGATATGAAGGGTGGCACAACTTCACTGCTTATGGCAATGGAGGCAATAAAAAATTCAGGAATAAAGTTAAAGGGCGATGTCATTTTTCAAAGTGTGATTGAAGAAGAAAGCGGTGGAGCGGGCACACTTGCCACAGTCCTGCGTGGTTATAAAGCGGATGCTGCAATCATCCCTGAACCTACTAATATGAAGCTTTTTCCAAAGCAGCAAGGGTCGATGTGGTTCAGGATTTCTGTAAAAGGAAAAGGGGCGCATGGCGGAACGAGGTATGAAGGTGTCAATGCGATTGAAAAGGCGATGCTGGTAATTGATAGACTGAGGAGCTTGGAGTCTTGGAGAAATGAAAGAATCACAGATCCGTTTTTTGAAAGTATTCCCATTCCTATACCTATCAATATCGGAAAAATCCATGCCGGAGACTGGCCATCATCTGTACCTGATTTAGCGGTAATTGAGGGCAGGATGGGGGTCGCCCCAAATGAAACACAGGAAGAGGCAAAACGAGAAATGCATGAAGCGATTGTCGGTGTCTGTAACGATGACCCATGGTTAAAAGAAAATAACCCTGAACTTGAATGGTTTGGTGCAAGCTGGCTGCCAGGCGACCTGGATCCTGAACACGAACTGATTCATGTCCTTACTGAAAGCTATAAGGAGGTTAAGGAACAGTCTCCATTAATCGAAGCATCTCCATGGGCTACAGACGGTGGTATCCTTTCAAAGGTCGGCGGAGTGCCAGTAGTGGTTTTTGGGCCAGGGGTAACGGAAACGGCGCATCAGGCGAATGAATACATCAAGCTTGAAGATATCTTTGAAGCGGCGGAAATCATTGCATTGGCACTGCTTAAGTGGTGTGAAATCAGCGAATAAGCTATTTTTGCATATATAAAAAAACAGATTCCGGGTTTTTAAGAGTTAAATAGTCCATTCTTCAAAGAGCACAAAATACCCAAATGTGGACCTGAACATGCCAATCAGGATGAGGGGGAGTTGAAAAGTGGGAGATATCAAGATTAGGACGTCCATTCCTGGTCCAAAGGCAATGAAATTGCTGGAAAGAAAAGAAAAGAATGTTCCTGTTGGACCTTTCAACACAATTAAGTCGTTTGCGGAAAGAGGCGAAGGTGCATTATTGACGGATGTCGATGGAAACACATTCATCGATTTTGCGGGTGCAATTGGCACACTGAATGTAGGTCACTGTCCACCTGAGGTTGTGAACGCACTTCATGAGCAGATCGACCGCTATCTTCACCCGTGCTTCCATGTGATGATGTATGAACCTTATATAGAACTGTCGGAGTTGCTCAATAAAATCACACCAGGGACTCATGATAAAAAAACTTTTTTCCTTAGCAGCGGAGCTGAAGCGGTAGAAAATGCGATTAAAATAGCCAGGAAGTATTCAGGACGGAAAGGAATCATTTCATTTGAACGAGGCTTTCATGGAAGGACCTATATGGCAATGTCCCTGACCAGCAAAGTGAAACCCTACAAGTACCAGTTCGGGCCATTCGCACCAGAAACATATAAATGGCCATACCCAGTGTATTCTCAAGAAAAAGGCATGGCACCTGATGAACTGGATGCATTTATGCTGAAAAAGTTTGAGGTTTTTTTCCTTAGCGAGGTGCCAGGCACTGAAATTGCTGCAGTCATTATGGAACCGATCCAGGGTGAAGGCGGTTTTAATATTCCATCCAAAAACTTTGTTCAAGGTGTGAAGAGGATCTGTGAACAGTATGGCATTCTCTTTATTGCAGATGAAATCCAAACCGGTTTTGGCAGGACAGGAAAGATGTTTGCGATGGAGCATTACGATGTCGTTCCTGATTTGATGACAATGTCCAAATCGATTGCTGCCGGGCTGCCAATCAGTGCGGTCACAGGAAAGGCTGAAATTATGGATTCTGCAGGTATAGGAGAAATTGGCGGAACCTTTGGCGGAAGTCCTCTCGGTTGTGTAGCGGCAATAAAAGTCGTTAAAATGATAGAAGAGCAAAAACTTCTTGATAAGGCGAACTCGTTCGGCGAGAAGTTTCAGGAAAGGTTCGGCAAACTGACAGACCGTTTCCCGGAGATTGGTGATATCCGTTCCTTGGGAGCTATGTGTGCGATCGAATTTTTCGATGATAATGATCAACCTAACGGACAAATCGTTCGGGAAATACTTACAAAAGCACATCAACGAGGATTAATTTTAATGAGTGCTGGCCTTTATGGGAATGTAATCAGGCTTTTAGCTCCTCTTGTTATAACAGATGATCAAATTGAGGAAGGCTTCAATGTACTTGAGTCAGTAATTACTGAATGCTGCCAGAGGTAGGGGGGAAAGAAAATGAAACAGAGTTTATGGATTAATGGAGAGAATGTGGAAACAGAAAAATATCGTCCGCTTTCTAATCCTTTTAATGGACAGAATATTGCCGAAGTAGCTGAGGCAAGCAAGGAAGATGTGATAAGAGCGATCGATTCAGCTGCTGGAGCAGCAAGGAAGATGGCAGAGATGGATGCCCATAAGCGTTCAGATATTCTTCGGAGAGTGGCTGAATTAATCCAGGAGGACAGGGAAGAGTGTGCCCGTCTGATCGCGGAGGAATCCTCCAAACCATTAAAAGCTGCCCGTGGTGAAGTAGACCGTACCATCATGACCTATACATTTGCTTCAGAAGAGGCTAGGAGGCTCCATGGTGAAACAATCCCGATGGATGCAGCTCCTGGAGGCGAGGGAAGAGTGGCCTATACTGTAAGGGAGCCGCTGGGAGTAATCGCTGCAATCACACCTTTCAACTTTCCGATGAACCTTGTGGCCCATAAGGTCGGGCCTGCAATCGCTTCCGGAAATACGGTAGTCCTTAAGCCAGCCAGCCAGACACCGTTATCCGCCTATAAAATTGCTTCCTATTTCCATCAGGCAGGACTCCCTGCGGGTGCTCTAAATGTAGTGACTGGCAGCGGAAAAAATGTTGGTGATGTGCTCATTGACGATGAGCGGGTAAAAATGGTCACCTTTACCGGCAGCCCTGAAGTCGGGAAGCAGATCCGCGAACATGCAGGATTAAAACGTGTAACACTCGAACTAGGATCTAACTCAGCATTGATTGTCGATGAAGGAACCGACCTAAAAAAAGTGATGCCAAGAGTCGTTACTGGAGCCTTTTCAAATCAGGGGCAGGTTTGCATTTCTATCCAGAGAATTTTCGTACACGAAAGGATATCTGATGAATTTGTATCATTGTTTGTTGAAGAAGCTGGAAAACTGAAAGTGGGAGATCCACTGGATGAGCAAACAGATTTAGCTGCAATGATCAGCGGAAATGATGTGACAAGAGCAAAGGCCTGGATTCAGGACGCGGTAGAGAATGGAGCGGAGCTGGTATATGGCGGAGAGAGTGAAAGACAAATTCTGAAGCCAACTGTGCTGCTAAATGCGCAGCTTACTGATAAAATTTCCTGTGAGGAAGTATTCGCTCCGGTGGTCCATATCAACACCTTCAAGGAATTCGATGATGCAATCGATCAGGTCAATGACTCAAAGTTCGGGCTGCAGGCAGGGGTCTATACAAATGATCTTCAAAAAGCGATGAAAGCGGCAAAAAACCTTCATGTTGGCGGGGTAATGATCAATGAAATACCGACGTTCCGAGTAGACCATATGCCATATGGCGGCGTCAAAATGAGTGGAACCGGCAGAGAAGGGATTAAATACGCTTTAGAAGAAATGACCGAACTGAAGCTTGTTTCAATCAAACTAGATTGAATTGTCAGCCTGGCCTAAGGCCAGGCTTTTCACACGATGGGAATTTTAAAGGGGGCATGAAGATGCATTTAGGGAAAACAATGGTTTTATCGGAAAAGGAATATAACATGACCGTTTATCTTGATAAACAGAATAAGCGGGTCAGAGTAGAAGACTATATAGGGAGTTTATCAAACGTATTGGATCGAGCTGAAGAGCTTGTAGAGAGTGAAAATGCTGATAAATTGATTATCAAAGGTAGAAGAGAACATTTTAATCTGCTGCTTGAACGAGGTTTTAGTTTTGAGGCAAGTATTGATGGATTTTTCCTGGGCTCTGATTGTATGTTCTTTTCGAAGTTTTTCAGCGACGATAGAAAGACTTCACCGCATTGGCTGCAAGAGGACGGAATCATCAAAAGTGTTTACCATTTGGCAGAACCGGCACAGAAAATCAGTCCTCCAAAGGATTATATTTTTAAAAAAATGACCGAAACAGATGCAGCAGGCTTATCTGATTTATACAAAGCGGTTTTCCAAATTTACCCCACACCCTTGAATAATCCAGAGTATATCGTGAAAACAATGCAAGAAGGAAGTATGTATTTCGGCTTTGTCCATGATGGTCAAATCGTAAGCGCAGCATCAGCCGAAGTGAACTCTTTTTATAAAAATGCAGAGATGACTGATTGCGCGACATTAAAAGAGCACAGGAAGCACGGCTTGATGAAGGTGCTATTGGCCCGCCTTGAGGATGAACTAATTGAAAATGGCATTTATTGCTCATACTCCATTGCCAGGGCTTTATCATTCGGGATGAACGCAGCCCTGCATCAATTGGGTTATGCATACCGAGGCAGGCTGGTGAACAATGTGTATATCTATGATAAAATTGAAAACATGAATGTATGGGTAAAAGATTTGGCAAAATCGCCAAATTTTGGGCAGTGATAAGACAGTTTTTCGGCACTCTGTCATATACTCAATATGGGAGTGTGATGAGATTGAATTCAGTATCAAATGTAACGGAAGAAATCCTGAGCGCAATATTGAAATGCATCGACGAGGCGATCCATGTCGTGAATACAGAAGGCATTACCATTTTTTATAATGAAGTTGCTGCCAAGCACGATGGACTGGGAATCAGCGAAGTGGTTGGGAAACCGCTCCTTAATGTATTCCCTTCACTGAACAATCAGTCCAGCACTCTATTGAAAGTAATCGAAACGAAGAAGCCGATCTATAATGAAACCCAGTCCTTCGTCAATTTGCATGGGCGGAAAATCGACACTGTCAATACCACCCTGCCAATCTTCGTACAGGGAGAATTGATTGGAGCAGTTGAAATTGCAAAGGATTATTCTCAGATTAAGCAGCTTTCTGAACGTCTGGTCGAAATTCAAAAAAGTCTTAAGCATCGTGGCGGGAAAGCCGTTAAACAGCAAGCAGGCTATATGTTCAGGGACCTGCTTACAAACAATAAGCATTTCATGACGGTTAAAAAGAAGGCAGAGAAACTGGCAAAATCTGATTCTCCGATTCTTGTGTATGGGGAAAGCGGGACCGGCAAGGAGCTTTTCGTCCAATCCATCCATAACGCCTCCAGTCGGGCAGCGGGACCTTTTATTGCGCAAAACTGTGCGGCTATTCCGGAAAACCTGCTTGAAAGCATCCTGTTTGGTACATCAAAGGGAAGCTATACGGGAGCAGTGGACAGGCCTGGACTGTTCGAGCTCGCAAACGGTGGGACACTTTTCCTTGATGAGCTGAATTCGATGCCGTTCGACCTTCAGGCCAAGCTTCTTCGTGTCATTGAGGATGGTGCTGTCAGAAGAATCGGCGGTTCGAATGTCACTTCTGTAAACGTCAGGGTGATTTCTGCGATGAATGTTTACCCTACTGTGGCAATGGAAGCAAACCAGCTCCGCACGGATCTGTTTTACCGCCTGAATGTATTGACATTCGAACTGATGCCCTTAAGACATAGGAAAGAAGACATCCTTTATTTGTCCGATATCTTCATAAGTCAATATAACAAGCAGCTGAGAAAGCATGTTTCTGGCCTGGATGATCAAGTTAAAGCCATTTTTCTTAAACACCAATGGCCAGGTAATGTCAGGGAACTGAAGCACACAATTGAATACATGATGAATGTGTGTGAAGGCAGTATGCTGACTGGACAAGACCTTCCAATGATGATGAAAAACATCCAGCCAGAACCCGGTGAAGAAACACGTACTTCCTTTGTTTTGAGAGAGAATCTAAAAGAGCTTGAAATCCAATTGATCAATGATGCGCTGAATGCTTCTGGAGGCAATGTCCAGAAAGCAGCCGTCCTGCTTGATATCCCAAGACAAACACTTCAATATAAAATAAAAAAGTTAAATATATAAATTTTCTAATCTGCCGATTTTTCAGCAGGTTATTTTCTTTTTATGCCGATTATAATTCGCTGATCTTTCTCGAACCCCTGCAGGAAGCTGGATTGACCGAATTCAGAATAATCCGTCACTTTTGGCATGGAACTTGCATTATAAATAGATATAAAATAGCTAGGGGGAAATGGGATGAAACAGACATTATATAAGCCTTCGAGACATTGGCAGGATATTGAGCTTTGGAAGAACGTTACAGAGGAACAATGGAATGACTGGCTGTGGCAGCTTACAAATACAATCAGGACACTGGATGATTTAAAGAAAGTTATTAATCTCACACCCGAAGAAGAAGAGGGTGTCCGGATCTCGACGAAAACAATCCCGCTCAATATAACACCTTACTACGCTTCATTAATGAATCCAGACGACCCGCGCTGTCCAATCAGAATGCAGTCAGTGCCAATCTCCAAGGAAATACACAAAACGAAATATGATCTTGAAGATCCACTTCATGAAGACGAGGATTCACCAGTACCTGGTTTAACACATAGATATCCTGACAGGGTGCTTTTCCTTGTGACCAACCAATGCTCGATGTATTGCCGCTATTGCACAAGGAGAAGATTTTCCGGACAAATCGGTATGGGTGTTGCGAAGAAACAGCTTGATGCCGCAATCAACTATATAAGGAATACTCCTGAGGTCCGCGATGTATTGATATCTGGCGGTGATGGCCTGCTGATCAATGATAATATTCTCGAATATATATTAAAGAACCTGAGAGAAATCGACCATGTTGAAATCATCAGGATTGGAACCCGGGCACCCGTTGTTTTCCCGCAGCGAATTACCGAGAATCTTTGTTCAATCCTCAAAAAATATCATCCAATCTGGCTTAATACACATTTCAATACATCAATTGAAATTACTGAAGAATCGAAGCGGGCTTGTGAAATGCTTGCCAACGCAGGAGTTCCTGTCGGAAACCAATCCGTCATTCTTGCAGGAATCAATGACAGTGTCCCGATCATGAAGAAGCTCATGCATGACCTCGTGAAAATTCGTGTTCGCCCTTATTATATTTACCAATGTGACCTGTCAGAAGGAATTGGCCATTTCCGTGCGCCGGTCACAAAGGGACTTGAAATTATAGAAGGCTTAAGAGGACATACATCTGGTTACGCAGTCCCGACATTCGTAGTTGATGCGCCAGGCGGAGGCGGGAAAATCTCCTTGCAGCCAAATTACCTGATATCCCAGAGCCCGGAAAAAGTCGTCCTCCGCAACTTTGAGGGAGTAATCACCTCTTACCCAGAACCTGAAAATTATGTTCCAGGCAGAGCGGAAGGTTACTTCAAACAAGTCTACCCAGATTATGAAAAGAAAAAATCAAACGCTGGAATCGCAGCAATTATGAACGACAGTGAATTCAACCTGATTCCTGAAGGACTTGGCAGGATCGACCGCAGGGAAAAGTATGAGGAAGACCCTGCACATGCATCCCTGAAGGATAAGCGAGAAAAACGTGATGAGCTGAAGGAAAAGAAATTTGTGGCACAGCAGCAAAAAACGACAACTGAAGCAGCTGATGGGCAAGGCGCAGTCCCATCCACAAAGGAATAGGAGGTTGAAAGATGGGGAAATGCGAGTGGTGCAGCAGTGAAAATACCAAAGCTGTAACTGACAAGGTATATTGGGAGCTTCCGGACGGAACAAAAGCAATTCAAATTAATGAAACACCTGCCATCCATTGTCTCGATTGCGACATGACCTACCAGACAGAGTTGATCACAAAGGAAATCGAAGATCAATTATTTTTAATCGATACGAAAAAACTCGGTAAATTGGTTACCTTTGAGGAACTGATGGCACAGCCAAGATTGTTGAAGCGAAATTACTTTGATTTTTCCTCTTAAAAGTTAGTGTGATATAAATAACCTGAATTAGAATGCTGTTCACAAAAGTTTCACACTTCCTTTTTATCCAGTTACTCCCTTCTCTTTATAATAGAGTGGGGAGTATTTATTTTGGAAATGGGGAGAGTAAATGTCTATCGCTTTATCTATCATGCTGGTAGCGGCAATGGTTGTCTTATTCTTTTGCGGATATTATGTAAGGCTGATCATTGAGAAATTCGGGATGAACTGGCTCCATGCCGTGCCAATCACCGTGGCGATCTTAATGTTCAATATAATATGGGCATTGCTGGAGATGGCGAAATCAGCCAGATGGCAATAAGAAAAGCGCAAGCGCCTTGCTCAGCCCGCGGAAAGCGAAGCGCCTGGAAGGAAACACAACAGCCTAGTATAAAAAAGGGGCACCTTACCTAATCGGGAAGGTGCTCTATTCTTTGCATTAAAGTGGACGTACCCTGAACAAATCCGTTATAGTATGGACAAACTAATTTTAACAATAGGAAGGCGTTCATATATGTATAAAAGCTTTTACCATTTTCTCATGAAATACCGGACCACCAAACCGAAGGATGCAATCAGCAGGTTTGCCAATTCCGCATATGATGACCTCTCGTTCCCTAAAAATTCGGAGGATTACGATGAAATAAGTTCTTACCTGGAATTAAACGGACATTATCCAGAAAGTATGGCTGTTTTTGACGACGCCTGGGAGGAATATTTAATAACAGAAAGCTAATAAGCTCTTGCGGCTTACCCGCGGGAGTCTTTTTTATGCCTTTTTTTACAGGACAGTTTTTTTTAACCGACTCGCGGCAAGAAATAAAAGCTTCTTCCCCATCTAGGCGTAGCGATTTTCAGAAAAGTGCATATACTGTTGTAATCACAATTCACGACTCATCGTTGAGAGGATGGAGGAAATGGAAAAACGGAAAAAACCTAAGTTTAACATCGGTGATACAGTCGTGATCACTATTTATGGGACTGTGGGGAAAGTGACAAATATAAAATGGCTTGACGGCCTTCATGTATACGAGATAAATAAGAGCGAGGGCTTGTATTTGGAAACCAGTTTGCAGATGCTCTCTGAATACGATGGGAAGCTGCTTGAAAAGGAGCAAATCGACATCGAATATAAATATTTTTTCGGAGACTTAGTGCAGGTAAAGGGATATGGTTCAGATCTATTTAAGGTTGTCGGTTTTCGTACAGAAATCTGGAGATATAAGGAAGATGCCTGGGAGGATGTCATTTATGAACTTTCTAGGATTAAAGATGGAGAATGGCTTGAAGCCGGGGAAGAAGAACTAACACTTGTTGCTGACTCGGACAGTGCAGATACAGTTATCCAGAAGCTGGGTCTTTTGTTTTCGGCAAATAAAGAAGTAAAGCCATCCGTCAACCTTGAGAAAAAGTCTCATCAGCCAAGAGCAGGTGAAAAAGAAGAGTTGCGGAAAATTCATCAGAAGAGGATGACGATCGATAATCTTCTCGATTTATATAATGATTACCGAATTTTATATAAATGGTTCAAAGATGAAGAATACGCACATGTCATGAGAGTCATTCTACGCAAACTTTCAATGCTTGTTAATAATGATGGAAAAAGCCACGTTTAGAATAATCCTGCAAATTCAAGCAGCACATAAACAAGAAAAGGAATTCCCGCCAATTGGAAAACTTTAAATAGGAAATTCACTATGGTGCCAAACAATTCAACAACCATACTATCTTCTTTGTTCACATCCTCAACAAACATTTCGGCAAGAATACCAAGTCGCTGCATACCAGATCACTCCTAATTTGATTTATTCCATTCTATGCTTGTCCAAAAACAATAGAACAATTTTCAGAAAATTGGTTTAGCTTGGCATTAAACATCTGTGCTTCACATACATTTGGAATAAAGGGGGGCGAATCTGTGAAAGAGATTGAGGTTGTTATCGATACAGAAGAGATTGCTGAATTTTTCTTTCATGAACTTGTAAAAAGGGGATACGTTCCCACAGAGGAAGAACTTGAAGAGATGGCAGATATCACATTTGAATATCTGATCGAAAAATGTATTATCGATGAGGAAGAAGATATAGACTAGGTAAGGTGCACTTTGTAATGGCAGGTTCTGATGAATCTGCCTTTTTATATTTTGGTAAGGAGCTAAAAAGTACATTAAAAAAACATTCTGTTCAGTGAAACTCTCTCAACTTATAATCGTATATATTTATATGAAAGAAAAATGTAAAATCAGGGAGGCAAATGGTATGTCATTTTTTAATAAGGTTTTTGCCAGTGTCGGCATAGGTGCAGCTAAGGTTGATACGAAGCTGGAAAAAGACCGAGTGATGCCAGGAGAAGAAGTACGTGGGATTGTGGAAATTCGCGGGGGAAGCACAGAGCAGAATATCGATGACATCTATTTGAGTTTACATACAACTTACATAAGAGAAGCAGATGATAAAAAGTTTACTGCCACAGCCCAAATTGATCGTTTTAAACTTACACAGTCATTCTTAATCAAAGAGAATGAAACAAAGGAAATTCCTTTTACCTTCAGGCTTCCGTTGGAAATGCCATTATCGATGGGTAGGACGAAGGTTTGGGTGTCGACAGGGCTTGATATCAAAAATGCCGTTGATCCAAGCGATAAGGATTATTTGACAGTAGTGCCCAATCAGTTGATGTATGGAGTATTTAACGCAATTAGTGACCTTGGCTTCCGGCTGAGGGAAGCTGAGTGTGAGCAAGCGCCAAGACATCTCCGGAGAAATATGCCGTTCGTCCAGGAGTTTGAATTCGTGCCGACATCAGGTTCATTTAGAGGACGACTGGATGAACTAGAGGTAATTTTCTATCCAAACAGTGAGAACGAAATGGAAGTCTTGATGCAAGTTGACCGCAGGGCCAGGGGACTTGGAGGTTTCTTGTCAGAAGCGATGGGGACGGATGAAACTTATGTAAGGATGAATATCCATGCTTCTGACCTTCCGTCTTTGAAGCAGAAGTTACAGAACACGATTGAGAGTTATTGCTAATAAGCACGGAAAAAGCCGATGAAGCAAACTGCTTCATCGGCTATTTATTATCCTTGTTTCTTTCTTCCTGTCGCAGAAAATTCTTTGCCGTGGGCTTCCTGTTCAGCAACGATTGCTTCTGGAGGTATATGATTGTTTTTCTTTGGTGAATTGATTCGGTTGCGGTGTTTCTTGCCCATTGCTTCATCACCTTCTCTTTCGTTTTTTATATAACTGGTGAAGAGGATTTTTTCTTTCAGCTTTGGTAAAGCTATTTTTAGCTTGCCCGTTTATAAAATTGTCATGAAACTGAAGATTTTCCTGCTTAACTATATTGTGGTATAGTTTTGAGGTAGCAACCTATAGGATGGAGGATTATTGAATGAGTGTACATATTGGTGCTAAAGAAAATGAAATCGCAGAAACGGTATTGCTTCCTGGGGATCCATTAAGAGCAAAATACATTGCAGAAACATTCCTTGAGGATGCAAAGTTATATAATGAAGTCCGAAATATGTTTGGTTACACAGGAACATATAAAGGTAAAAGAATTTCTGTTCAGGGAACAGGAATGGGAGTTCCGTCCATTTCAATTTATATCAATGAATTGATGAATAGCTATAATGTCCAAAACTTGATTCGTGTTGGTACTTGCGGAGCAATCCAGAAGGATGTTAAAGTCCGTGACGTCATCCTGGCAATGACTTCTTCAACTGACTCCCAAATGAACCGACTTACATTCGGTGGAGTGGACTTTGCTCCAACAGCGAACTTTGACTTATTGTACAAGGCGTATAATTCAGGTCTTGAAAAAGGTTTGAACCTTAAAGTTGGTAACGTATTCACTGCAGACCAGTTCTACAATGATAATGCAGAATTGGAAAAATGGGCAAAGTACCAGATTCTGGCGGTCGAAATGGAAACAACTGCTCTCTATACTCTGGCTGCAAAATACGATCGCAAAGCCCTTTCAATCCTTACAGTCAGCGACCATATCCTTACTGGAGAAGAAACTACTTCAGAAGAGCGCCAAACTACATTCAACGACATGATTGAAGTTGCATTGGAAGCTGCTATAAAAGAATAACTACTCAAGAAGACCCTTTCTTTCATGAAAGGGTCTTCTTATGGGCAATTTTCTTAATAACTGACTTAATTAGACATTGCTGGGATCTGTTGAAGCCAAAATGTCTAAAAAACCTTGTTTAATGGACATTTCGGATGCCAGTTGAAGCCAAAATGTCTAAAAAACCTTGTTTAATGGACATTTCGGATGCCAGTTGAAGCCAAAATGTCTAAAAAACCTTGTTTAATGGACATTTCGGATGCCAGTTGATCACAAAATGTCTAAAAAACCTTGTTTAATGGACATTTCCAATATCAGTTGACTACAAAATGTCTATTAACCTCTGTTTGAATATATAACTAATGTCGCTTGAAGCCAAAATCCATATAATAAGGGAATCTATACGTTTTCGCCACATGAAGAAGTTTGCACCTTCCTTGAAGCAGGCATAATGTATAAAGGTAATAATGGGAAAAAAGGCCATTCGAAAGTTTGTGGAAAAATGTTAGAATGGTGTTATTGCCTTAAAATGTTTGAAGATTGGTGGACGTAATGAAAAAAATATTATTATTGCTTGCAGTGCCTATTTTGTTGACAGGTTGTGGCCGTATAGAGCCTTACTTGGAAAAGATTCCGTACCTGGGAGAAAAGCTGGTTGGACAAGATGAACAGGCTGATCAACCAGTTGAAGGGGTAGATGAAGGCCCCGAGGATAAAGAGGTTAATGATGTTTCCGAAGAGGACAAGCCAGCGGAAGATGAACTGACACTAGAAGCCGCCTATTTCAATGTCATCCAGGATTCAGACGGGAAGAATGTCATCCAGAATCCGCAAAACACGATGTCACTCGTTAACAAAATTTTCGGGCTGCCGGATAACTATATTCCTGCAGATCTAGTTCGTCCCAATGTTCCATTCTCTTTTGGAGATGCGAAGCTTGAAAAGAGCTTGATGAGGGTAGAAGCTGCAGAAGCTCTGGAAAAAATGTTTGTCGGTGCCAGGAACGATGGAATTGAACTCGCTGCTGTTTCCGGTTACCGATCATATGGACGCCAGGAAACCCTTTTCGATGCTGAAGTGAACAAAGTTGGTGAAGAAAAAGCTCTTCAGGCAGTTGCCAGACCTGGAAGCAGTGAACATCAAACAGGATTGACAATGGACATCTCAAGCAAGACAAACAATTTTAATCTCAATGAACAGTTCGGCTCAACGAAAGAAGGGGTGTGGCTTGCCCACAATGCCCATAAATACGGGTTTATCCTCAGATATCCCAGGGGTAAAGAAGGTATAACCGGCTATATGTATGAACCATGGCATTTCAGGTATGTGGGAATCAGGGCAGCAACTGAAATTTATGAAAACGATTGGACCCTGGAAGAGTATTTTGAAAATGTGAAGAAAATATAGGAGAAGCCTGGCTGCCAATGCCAGGCTTTTTTTAAAAATATGTAGATCATCAATCAATCTTACTGCACAAATTTCAGTAAGCATTAAATGTGACATTTTTAACTGTTATATTCACAATTAGGGGTAAAATAAAAAATAAACACAAACTTTATGGTTGCCAAATATACTATACAGGGGTATAGTAATTGGTGTAGAGGGAATGGAATTTTTCGATTGAAACGGGGTGTAAATGATGAAAGAGCAAATGACTGTCGACATAACGGGTATGACTTGTGCTTCCTGTTCCACTAGGATTGAGAAAGTCCTTAATAAAATGGATGGCGTAGAGGCAACTGTAAACCTGGCAATGGAAAATGCCTCAGTCACATATGAATCTGAAAGAATTAATCCTGACGATATATTCAATAAAATCAACGATCTGGGGTACGGTGTCCGAAACGAAAAAATGGATTTGGATGTTTTCGGCATGACGTGTGCAGCTTGTTCAACAAGGATTGAAAAGGTCCTAAATAAGATGGACGGTATGGTTTCAGCAACCGTCAACCTTGCAACAGAATCCGCTTCAGTTGAGTTTAATGGTGCGGTCCTGTCAGTTGATAAAATCATCGCGAAGATCCAGGATCTGGGCTATGATGCAAAGGAGAAAGTCCAGCGGGAAGCGAAGGCTCAGCAAAAAGAAGAGGAAATCAATGCTAAGAAACGAAAGTTATTCATTTCGATCATTTTATCACTTCCGCTTCTTTATACAATGATTGGCCACGCTCCCTGGGATACGGGACTGCCGATGCCTCATTTGTTAATGAATCCGTGGTTCCAGCTATTATTGGCAACACCGGTTCAATTCTGGATCGGCGGACAATTTTATGTAGGTGCTTATAAGTCGCTCAAGAACAAGAGTGCGAATATGGATGTTCTGGTGGCTCTTGGTACATCGGCTGCATATTTCTATAGTCTTGCAGAAGCAATAAAAACAATTGGCAATCCGGATTATATGCCGCATTTATACTTCGAAACCAGTGCTGTCCTGATTACTTTGATCCTGGTAGGTAAATTATTTGAGGCTCTTGCAAAAGGACGTACAACTGAAGCAATCTCCAAGCTTTTAAGCCTTCAGGCTAAAGAAGCTACTGTCATCAGGGATGGCGAGGAGATTAAAATCCCGATTGAAGAAGTAAGTGTAAATGATACGATCATCGTTAAACCAGGCGAGAAGATTCCAGTCGATGGCAAGGTTGTATCCGGCCAGTCCGCTGTTGATGAAGCGATGATCACCGGGGAATCAATTCCGGTTGAAAAAGCAGCTGGCGATTCTTTGATTGGTGCTACCATCAATAAAAATGGTACTTTAACGATGACTGCAACCAAGGTCGGTAAAGACACGGCCCTGGCAGGAATTATTAAGGTAGTCGAGGACGCGCAGGGAAGCAAGGCACCGATCCAGCGTGTGGCAGATCAGATTTCTGGAATTTTCGTTCCGATTGTTGTCGCAATCGCGATCGTTACATTCCTTGTCTGGTACTTTGTCATCACGCCTGGCGACTTTGCTTCAGCCCTTGAAACAGCCATTGCCGTGCTCGTGATTGCCTGCCCTTGTGCACTAGGTCTCGCAACTCCAACCTCCATCATGGTCGGAACAGGAAAAGGCGCAGAAACTGGGATTCTTTTTAAGGGTGGAGAGCACTTAGAGGCTACTCACAAAATCAATGCTATTGTTCTTGATAAAACGGGAACAATTACTAAAGGGAAGCCAAGCGTAACCGACCTTGAGATTTTCAGTGAAGAGGAAAAGGTCCTTAAATATTTGGTATCTGCCGAAAAAGCTTCCGAGCATCCACTTGCGGAAGCAATTGTGGAATATGGTAACGCAAGAAGTATAGAGGTATTGCAAATGGATGAGTTCTCAGCGATACCGGGGCACGGAATTGTAGCAACCATCAATGGGGAGAAAGTCTTTGTAGGAACCAGGAAACTGATGGGCAAAGAAGGTATAGAATTCGCTCTATATGAAGACCGCCTTGAGAGACTGGAGACTGAAGGCAAGACTGCGATGATGATTGCGATTAACGATAAGGTGAATGGAATAGTCGCGGTTGCCGATACAGTAAAGGAAACAGCGAAAACTGCGATTGAAGAACTCAAATCCATGGGTATTGAAGTGTATATGCTTACTGGTGACAATACGCGAACTGCTAAAGCAATTGCGGCCCAGGTTGGAGTTGACAATGTAATAGCAGAAGTTCTTCCTGAAGAAAAGGCGAACCATGTCAAAGAACTTCAGTTAAAAGGAAAGAAAGTCGCGATGGTCGGGGACGGCATCAATGACGCACCTGCACTTGCGCTTGCTGATATTGGTATTGCCATCGGAACAGGAACGGATGTTGCCATCGAGGCTGCCGACGTCACTATTCTCGGCGGGGAATTGACGCTGATTCCAAAAGCAATCTCATTAAGTAAAAAGACGATGCAAAACATCCGCCAAAACTTGTTCTGGGCTCTTGCATATAACTCTGCAGGTATCCCGATTGCTGCCATAGGTCTCCTGGCGCCTTGGTTGGCAGGGGCAGCAATGGCATTCAGTTCAGTTTCTGTAGTGACTAATTCCCTTCGTTTGAAGCGGATTAAGTTATAAATTTTAAAATAAGAGAGGAAGATTTTAAATGGAAAAAACAACATTAAATGTATCAGGAATGACTTGCGGACACTGCGAAAAGGCAGTTAAGAACGCTTTGATGGGAGTAGACGGAGTGGCTAGCGTCGTCGTTTCCCTTTCGGAAGGAAAAGCTGAAGTAGAATATGATGCTTCAAAAGCAGAAGTAAGCAAAATGAAGACAGCAGTAGAAGATCAAGGATATGATGTAGAATAGGATCTCAAAGCAGCGGTGATGAACCGCTGCTTTTTTTTGGGCCTGTAATTATAAATCGTCCACCGTGGAATTGTGGAGCTGACCAAGCCGCTATCGCTATTCTGGTGCATTACCTATTTTTCTGTTAATTTCAGATTAAAAATGTTATCCTAATCATTAAGGATTTTAAGCTTGATTGGAAAGTGGTGAAAAGGGTTGGATCAGCAAAATATGAATGAAGAAAACAAAGAAGAGCTAAAGGGTCAAGAAAAAACAGCAGAAGCTGAGGCTAAAAATAGTTTTCTTCGGATAAAGAAGTTCCACTTTGCAATGCTGTTGTTTTTTCTAGTCTTTTTAACAGCGGGAATCACTACCTTTGCGCTTGCTTTCGGCGAAGACAAGCCAGCAGTGCAGGTAATTAGAGAAAGAGAAGAATTTGCAAAGCTATACGACGCATATGATACTTTGAAAAATGACTATTTCCAGGAAGTTGATCAGGAAAAGCTAATAAATGGTGCGATTGATGGAATGCTTGAATCATTGGACGATCCATATTCGGATTATATGAGCCAGGAAGATGCAAAGAATTTCCATCAGAGCCTGTCATCTTCATTTGAGGGAATTGGAGCAGAAATTCAGGAGAGGGATGGTTACATTTTTATTGTTACTCCACTGAAGGGTTCTCCTGCGGAAAAAGCAGGTCTTCAACCAGAGGATAAAATCATGTCAGTGGATGGAAAAAGTCTTCAAGGCATGAGTACGACTGAAGCAGTTGCTCTTATTAGAGGAGAAAAGGGTACGGACGTAAAGCTGTCAATTCTTCGTCAGGGCGGAGAAAAACCGGTTGATGTCACAATAACCCGAGACACGATACCGATTGAAACGGTATATGGTGAGATGATGGACGGAGGAATTGCAAAAGTCCAGATCACCAATTTCTCGCAAAACACTGCAAATGAGCTAGTCAATATTTTGAATGACCTCCAGAAACAAGGAATGAAAGGACTCGTACTGGATCTTCGTCAAAATCCAGGTGGGCTCCTGGATCAGGCAATCAAAATATCCAGTCTCTTTGTGCCTGAGGGGGAAATACTCTTCCAGGTTGAAGACCGTGAAGGCAATGTAGAGAAATATGCATCAGAGAACGAAAATAATAATAACCTTCCTTTAGTTGTCATCATTGATAAGGGGAGTGCGAGTGCATCCGAAATCCTTGCAGGGGCTGTCAGTGAATCAGCCGGAGTTCCTCTTATTGGCGAAAAGTCATTCGGAAAAGGCACAGTCCAGAGAGCGGAGGATTTTTCAGACGGATCGAATATGAAGTTCACGACAGAAAAATGGCTGACTCCTAAAGGCAATTGGATTCATAAGAAAGGCATTAAGCCGGATCATGAAGTCCCAATGCCTGAATATGCCTCATTACCTTTCATCGATCCGGAAACTGAATTAAAGGTATCAACAGCTTCTGAACAAGTCAGGGCTGCACAAAAGATGCTGAAAGCTCTAGGTTTTGAACCAGGCCGTGAGGATGGTTTCTATGATGAAAAGACAAAGGAAGCTGTCATTGAATTCCAAAAATCAAAAGAGCTTGAAGAAACAGGTATTCTTAAAGGAAGCTCAACTATCGAATTAATGAATGCTCTGCGCGAACAGATTAAGGATGACGATCCACAAGTTCAGAAAGCAATAGAAGTGTTAAAGCAGGAAATGAATAAATAAAAAGAATCTCCAGCTTTTGCTGGAGATTTTCCATATTACATAGGAAAAAAGGTGATGAGAACATGAAAAAAGCAGAGGTTTATATTTTGTCCGGTTTCCTGGGTACAGGCAAAACGACGTTACTTAAGCAAATTTTACAGCATGAAAAAAATAGCGGACGGAACATTGCAGTTATGATGAACGAGCTAGGCAGTGTTTCGATCGATTCAGATGCCGTTGACACAGATGTTCCTTTAAAGGAGCTGTTGGGAGGGTGTATTTGCTGTACAATCCAGGACAAGCTCGAATCCCAGCTTCAAGGATTGTTATTTGATCACGATTTAGATGCCATTTACATAGAGACCACTGGTGCAGCTCATCCAGTAGAAGTTTTGGATGCTGTCCTTTCTCCATTGTTTGCAGACAAGCTTGCGATAAAAGGAATCATTACGACTGTAGATGGCAAACAGTGGCTCAATAGGCAGTCATTAGACCCCCAAGTCCATCAGCTTTTGCTTGAGCAAGTAAAGCATGCTGACCTTAACATCGTCAATAAATCAGATTTGCTCAATGAGTCAGAGCAAGCAAAAATCAGCATGGACATTCAAGGCCTAAATCCTCAAGCTAAATGTATTTTGAGCACCTATTCGAAAGTGCCCATTAAACTGCTAGAGGGATTGGCGTATACCGAAAAAGCTAAAAGTGCGGGTGCGCATGTTCAGGCAGATCTTAGACTAAGCACGTTTGTGCATCAATTCCAGAGTTCTATCAGCCAGAAAGATTTTGAAGATTTTTTAAGGTCGCTGCCGGATTCCATATACCGGATAAAAGGATATGTATTATTTGACCATTCTCAATATCCCGACCTATTCCAATATTCGTATGGGATGCCATTATATATGAAGGAATATATGAAAATGCCGCTCAATCTCGTTTTCATCGGCCAGGTAACGGATTGGAGACTGATTGAAGAGCAGCTGAAGGAGCTGGAAAAGTAAGTCTGTTTTCGATTGCTGGACATGGGGTAAAAGAGGTATATCTTCGATGGAAAGGATGATTAAAATGCCTTGGACAAAGAATGATTATCCATCCTCAATGAAGAACCTTGATCCTGATGTCCGCGAGAAAGCTATTGAGATAGCAAACGCGCTTGTTGAGGAAGAACATTATGATGATGGAAAAGCAATCCCGATTGCGATTGACAAAGCAAGGGAATATGTAGAAAACCATGAAGATGATTAAACTATGCCCAGCGCTGCTGGGTTTTTGTTTGCTTTAAAGTGGGACCATCTGAATAGTAAAAAGCAAAAAAGCAAAAACTTTCATGAAGTATAATTCTGCTCAGTTGAAATTAAAATGAAAAGCAAGATTAAAGCCGAGTGAAAAAGAGATGATCTAAATGCAAACAATAAAAATTATTTTAATGACAATTTTTCTTCTTGCCATAACTGGAAATAACATAGAAGCCGGTAAGACTCCAAAAATGGACCAGATTAAAATGACACAGTGGGAAGAGGTTAATGAAATTCTGCCCAGGTACAGCAAGTTCACAGTGGTCGATTTGGAAACAGGCTTGAAATTCCGGGTTCAAAGGAGAGCGGGAAGCAACCATGCGGATGTCCAGCCGTTAACCCCAAAAGATACCGCAATCATGAAGAAGGTTTATAGTGGGAAGTGGAGCTGGAAACGCAGAGCGATTATCGTCATCTCAGAAGATGGGAAAATTGCAGCCTCAATGCATGGAATGCCGCATGGTGGCGGAGCCTTGAAAAATAACTTTCCAGGTCATTTTTGCATACATTTTTATGGGAGCACGACCCACAGGACGAACTTCATGGATCTATCACATAAACTGATGATTCTGAAGTCAGCAGGAAAGCTCGAAAAATACCTGGAACAAACGGACCCATACGATTTGGTCAACGCATATATCGCAGGGTTAAAACAGCAGGACCGTAACATTGTTTACTTGATCTCACTGCAAGACCTTGAGTGGGAAAAGCTGCTGCCCAAAATTGAGAATATCAGGATTTCCCGGATGGAGGTTTTGCCAGCCGAGGATGTGGGAGATCAGCTGAGCCTCACCGTACCTGTTGAGCTTAATTTGCAGCTAAAAGGAGTCGGCAGCAAGACTTTTAACGGTGAAGTCATCCTGGTGAGATTCATGCCTAATGAACAATGGAGAGTGGATGCAATAAATTTCTTTGAGGAAAATGGGATTCAGTTAAGCAAATAAAGGTGTTTTCGTAAATAATGTTGTTAAAATCCTAAAGCCGATTTTAACGTAATATATACTAATTTTGCAGGTCGATATTAAGTTTGCATGCTCTTTTCTCATATGAACCGTCAAGTTTAAGAAGGAATATAGGTAATTCAATCTAATTTTGTATTCAATAGCAATAAAGTTTGAGAAAAGAGCCTAAATAAAAAAGCTTGAGAAACCTCAAGCTTTTTGTATGTTGTGAATACCGCTCCTATTTTAGCTTTCACCAAACTTCGCAAAGGTTTTTTCATCCTCAACCAATCCGCAGGCTGCGCACTGGATTTTCAGTTCAGGACCCTTGTATGGAAGATGAAAAGGCTCAAGCTGGTCGTTTGTATACTGCTCCACTATTTCACCTGATTGAGGATTTAATTTCACAGGCTGAGGTATTTGGGAGATCATATTGAATCTTGTCCTGTTAGTCTTACAGTTAGGGCATCGATATGGTTTGCTCATAGTTATTCTCCTTTAAAGTAATTTAACTTATTTTTTGCATTGTCTGTTGAAAATATGTAAATATACTAGTGAGGGTTTGACCTAGTTAATTATCTGCAGGAGGCATAAGGATGCTAGCAATGGATTATGAAAAGATACTAAATGAGTACAGGACTATATGGAACAATCGAAGACTTCAATCTGACCAGTCACCAGAGGACATTCTTAAAGAAGCTATACAAAGAAATTTGAAGGATGAAAATTCCCATCCAAGAGCAAGAAGGACATTAATGGAAAAATATTATCTTGCCACAAAAAGAATTTTAGAAGCATCTTTGACAAGTGAGAGTAAAATCATATTGTTACAGTTGCATATGGAACTGGTTGAAGCAATCCAGGATGAAACAGGGAAGTAAATATCTGACCACCGCTTAATTGGCATTTATATATTGGTGTGTGAGATGATAAAATGATATAAAATTATTAAAGTAGGAAGCGATCCTTGCTTCTTTTTTTGTTTATCAGGAAATTATAAAAAAATTTCAATGTGGATAACTATACGGGTTTTCTTAATCCAGCTCCAGCGCCTAGCCCCACGAGTCGCTTCGGTCCGCCCAATGAAGTCAAAGAACGACTTCACTGGTCGGCCCTCCGTGGCACACGATGTGCTAGACCCGCCAGCCACAGGACGTGGCGTTTTAAGGCGGGCAGCGCTTGTCGGGGCTGAACGAGGCGCTTGCGCTTTTTGTTCTGTCTTAATAAAAGTGTCAAAAATATCAACTTTAACTATTGATTTTATACCCCTAATGGTATATTATTTATATTGTAAGTTCAGTAATGAACAAGATATAACAAGAGGTGAAGAGTAGTTGCTCACAAGTTTAATCATCAGTCTCCTTTTGGTCACTTTAGTTTTCAACCGTTATGTCCCAGTAAGAAATCTACCAGCGGTAAAGGATTATGAAAAGGATGCAGTATTTGTCGATCTTAGAGATTATCAGGATTCTGCAAAAAATCCAGTAAATGGAGCAATAAATATTCCTTGCGGATATTTGAAACGATATATTAAAGAAATTCCGAACAGGCATATTGTCATCATTGCCTCCAATGAATTGGAAAAGAACTTTGGTGCAAGATTGCTAAAAAAATATGGTTACAATGTTAAAGGATATACCATTACTGGTCCATCACAATAGGAGGTGGCAAGGTGGAGTACAATAAGGAAATTGTCAATCGTTTGAAAAGAATCGAAGGACAGGTTAGGGGCAGCATCCGGCTGCTTGAAGAACAGGAAGAATGCAAGTCGGTGGTGACCCAATTATCTGCAATCCGTTCTGCAGTTGACCGTACGATTGCTTTGGTTGTCAGCAAAAATCTTGAACAATGCCTGATTAACGATATACAAGAAGGCAGAGAAACGTCACAGGCTGTAAATGATGCTGTAGAATTACTTGTCAAGAGCAGAAAATAATATGATTTCTATTCTTGACAAGGTGTTTTTTGTCACTTAAAATACCCTTATAGGTATACGGGATGACCATGATTCCATCCCTGCAAGATCATGAATAACTAAAATGATAAAGAGGTGCATACGGATGGATGTAGTAATTAATGTATTAATTGTCGTTCTTGCTGTGGCTTTCTTATGGAGCCGTTTCGCTCCAACTAAGGGAGTTAATCAAATCACGACAGCACAACTAGGTGAAATGATGAAAACAAAGAAAGCTGGAGTGCAATACGTTGATGTAAGGACTCCAGGAGAATATAAAGGAAATCACATCAAAGGATTCAAGAATATCCCGCTTCAACAGCTTGCTAACCGTACAGGAGAACTTTCACAGGATAAAGACGTAGTCGTCATTTGCCAGAGCGGTATGCGCAGCAGCCAGGCAAGCAAGTTATTGAAAAAAGCAGGATTTAATAATGTTACTAATGTTAAGGGCGGCATGAGCGCCTGGTAATTATAAAGGGGGAAATTGAAAATGCAACAGATGACACCAACAGAAGTGCAAAACGGATTGGGCTCTAATGAATTTGAAGTTGTTGATGTTCGTGAAGTAAGTGAAGTAGCACAAGGGAAAATTCCGGGAGCAATCCATATTCCATTAGGACTTCTAGAGTTCAGGATGAATGAATTAGACAAGAACAAAACTTACGTAATGGTCTGCCGCTCAGGCGGTCGCAGTTCTAGAGCCACTCAATTTCTTGAGTACTATGGCTATAATGTAATCAACATGCAAGGCGGCATGATGGCTTGGCAAGGTCCAACTGAATAAAACCCAAAAAGAGATGGCGTTCGCCGTCTCTTTTTCTTTGCAAAATAGTAAATTCATATTGGGTGTATTATACTGGGCATTGTCATATCCTGAAGCATTTTTCCAGGAAATGTCGAAATAGACTTGCTTGTTTTTAACAAAATTCGTACACTAATATTGAAAAGAATATTTCGACAATTATTAACAAGGAGGAATTCTGATGTCTGGTTTAAGCCGCGTGGAGTTGGAACTTGTTAGAGAAAGTGTTCATGTCGAAGGTATCCATGAATTGTTAGTTAAGGGATGCTGGGTTGAAGATCAAGACCATCGTTGTATAGTATCTCAGGGGCAAATTGAGTTCAGTGGGGGGTTCCATGATTCTTATTTTAAGATCAACCTGAAACCTAACGAACTTATTATTGAATCAGACAGTCCATGGGAACTAGAAGTACTTGCTGAAGAACTGAAAGAAATAGCCGTTAAAAAGGCAATAATATTAAAATAACATTTACAAACTTTAGAACTTGTCACCAGTAACGGGGGCAAGTTTTTTCTTTTTTATCTAGGCTCTTTTCTAAAACTTTGTTGCTATTTGACTACAAAAAAGAATTTTATGACCATTTTTCTTGATAAAGTTGACTCTTTTGTGAGAAAAGAGCATGCAAACTTTATTCCGAACTGCAAAATTGCCTTATATTACGTTAAAATCGGCTTTAGGATTTTAACAACAATCTTTACGAAAATAGCCTTTATCTAAATCTGTTGATAAAAAATACCCCCGCTAGTTCGATTTCATAGAATTATCACAAATTAGAGATATAATATTATGAGATACTTGTGAGAGAAAAGGAGTAAATTATGAAGTGGATTTATATAATTGCCGCAACGACTTTCACTGTTTTGTTATCTGCCTGTTCTTTTGAATCTTTTGAGCCTATACGAAAAGATTCTTCTATTATATCTACGATAAATATCAAGGAAATGACAATTTCATTCTATGACATGGAAAAGGGTGAGAAATTACCTGACTGGAATGTAGACCGCCCTTACATCGGAGGACTGATCCTTCCTGATAAGGATACGATATTGCTTTATGGAAAGGCTTTGAATACTGCTGACTTATACTCATTAAGCAAAGGAAAGAAGATTGAGTCCTGGAAAACCGGAGAGGGAATCGTAAACGCATTACTAGTTGAGGATGGAACTCATATTGCGTTCGCAGATCAGGAAAGGGACAGTGTCCGATTTTTCGACATCGGTGGAACAGAAGTTGATGAGGTTAGGGTAGAAAAAGAGCCGTTGACACTTCTTGAGGCTGAGAACAAACTCTATGCGATCAGTTATAATCAAGAAATTCTGAGCATAGTCGACCTGAAAAATAAACAGCGGCTTCCAGGGTTTGAAATCCATCCTGCAGCAGCCGGAGCACTAATGTGCAGGGAGAAGGATGAGCTATGGATTGGCGGGCACGGCAAAGGAACTGAAGTTGAAGAGCTGATTCACATATATGACCTTAATAGTGGACGTTTAATAAAAGAGATTTCAGCGCCTGTAATGCCTGTGGATTTCACAAAGGATGAAGATGATATATTCGTTCTGAGCCATGGATCGAATATGCTGTATAAATTGGCAGAGGACGGAACAAAGAAGGGTTCTTTAAAGGTGGGTGCAAATCCGTTCGAAATTGATTTCTTTGCAGATAAGCTTATTGTTGCTGGGTACGACAGCAACGAAGTATATATAATTGACCCGGAAAGCCTAACCATCGAAAAAACGCTGGAAGTAGGCAACGGACCATTTCAAATAGTAACGAGGGAGAGATAATAGTATGAATCCCATAAATGTTTTAATCATAGATGACGAAGAGGATATGCGTAATCTTGTTCAAATGTATTTGGAGAATTCCGGCTTTAAATGTGCACATGCTGCTGACGGGGTTGAAGGGTTGAGAAAACTCCATGAACAAGTATTTGATCTTGTAATCCTTGATATTATGATGCCTTTTGAAGATGGCTTTGCTGTTTGCGGAAAGATACGGACCTTTTCACAAGTGCCGATCATCTTCTTATCAGCTAAAGGGGAAGAATGGGATAAGGTAAGAGCACTCCAGCTTGGAGGAGACGATTATATAGTCAAGCCTTTCAGTCCGGGTGAACTTGTAGCCAGAATCAATGCTTTGTTAAGAAGGACATCTTTTGTCAAAAATGATGAAGATACAGTGACTCTAGGAAAGATCAATATTGATAAGAAGGGCAGAAGAGTCAGTGTGGAAGGAGAGATTGTCCCTCTTACCCTAAAAGAGTTTGAGTTGCTCGTATTTCTCGTTCAGCACCAGGGTCAGGCTCTAAGCAGGGAGCAGCTTCTTGAATTTGTGTGGGGCATGGACTACCATGGCAGCCTGAGGACAGTTGACACCCACATTAAGACGCTGAGGATGAAGCTGGGGACTGGAGACTATATTCAAACAATCTGGGGTGTAGGGTATAAATTTGAGGTGCCAGCAACATGATTTCTTTCTCTGACAGCCTGTTTAAAAAACTTTGGCTGACGGTTACTGCAACAATTTTGGTGACCGTATTGTATTCCTTCTTTTTATCTTATCTTTTTTATGAAAAGTTATATGTCGATATAGTTGAAGAATCTTTGTTAGAAGAAGGAAACCGCCTCGCCAGCGATTATACAGGCGGCCCATTGACCGATGAAATGAAGCAGCGGGTTGAATGGTATAATGAAAAGTCGGAATCCGAGGTATTTCTTGTCAGTAACCCCAAAGAATTAAGCGCCTGCCTCCCATATTCAATTGATTATGAAACATTAATAGGGAAGGAAGAGCGTGAACTGCTTTTAAAAGGTGAACCGGTCATGAAATCAGGTTTTGAGGAAAGGTTTGGCAGGAAGATTCTTGCTGTGGCAATTCCACTCCTTGATAATAACCGACTTGAAGGAATTATTTATTTATATGTTCCCCTCGCTAAAATCTCTGAGTTAACCGTTGATTTTTCTTTTTTATGGCTGATTGGCGGTGTATTATTCATCGTTATTGCTGCCTTCCTGGGTTTTAAAATGCTTCGCAGGCTAACGAGGCCACTTGCTGCCATGAAGGAGGCAGCCGAAAGAGTATCTGGAGGAGATTATTCAGCACGGGTCAATATTAAATCAGACGACGAAATTGGCGAGCTTGCAAAAGCCTTCAACCATATGTCAGAGTCTGTTCAGAAAGAGGATGAGAAAAAGAGGGAATTCCTCGCTGATGTTTCTCATGAACTTAGGACTCCGATCAGCTATATTAAAGGTTATAGCGAAGCACTGGAAACTGGAATGATAAAAGAAACGGATGAAAAGAATAAATATTTAAAGCTTATCAACAGGGAATCTGGCAGGATGGTTAAGCTCGTTGAGGATTTACTCGATTTATCGAGACTGGACGCGGATGAATACCGGTTAATAAAAAATCCTTTTTCATTAGCACAGCTCATGGAGGATTTTATAACCAAGTATGGTCCAGCCTTGAAAGAAAAAAACATCAGCTTAACACTTGATCTTGATCCAGATATCATCATTTACGGAGATGAGGGGAGACTCGAACAGATCTTTCAGAACATAATCGACAATTCCATACGCTATACAGAAAGTGGCGGAAGCATCTCAATCATGCTTTCCAAGCACGTCTATGGCTGTAAAGTTGAAATTGCAGACACTGGAACGGGAATACCAGAGGAGGATATCAACAAACTGACTGAACGTTTTTATAGAGTGAATAAGGCGAGATCAAGGGCAGATGGTGGTACTGGACTTGGTCTGGCGATTGTTGATAAATTAATTAAGCTACATGATGGTAAAATGGAAATAGCAAGCGAGCTAGGAAAAGGAACGACCATCAGTCTCTATTTTCCGGCCGTCGAATTATAGAGATTGTTAATAAAGTTAATCATCTTTCCGAATTTTGGAACCAAGATAACACAAAATTATTTAAGGGGTAAATTGAATGAAACGATTGTTGGTTACTTTAATGGCAGTATTGCTAGGTTTGTTAGCGACAGCTTGTGCACAGCAGGAAGTAGAAGAAGAACCACAATTTTTGGAAGTTGAGCTTACAGCAAATCCTGAAAAAGCTCAATTAAATGAAGACGTTACTTTCGAGGCTAAGGTTACTTATGGTACTGAAGAAGTAAAGGATGCCGACGAAGTGAAATTCGAAATCTGGCGCTCTCAAGCAGAAGAACATGACAAGATAGTGGTCGAACATGACGAAAACGGGATTTATCGCTGGAATAAGTCATTTGAAGAGGAAGGAACCTACTATATCATTGCTCACGTTACAGCACGCAGCATGCATAACATGCCAAAGATTGAATTTGTAGTCGGCAATCCAAGTGAGCCGGAGGAAAATGAAAAATCCACTGAAATGGATATGGAGGACCATGATACAGAGTCTGATGAAGAGCAAGGACATTAAAAGGGAAAGCGGCGATTGCCGCTTTTTTTTCATTTTACCACTGTCTCATGCTAATGGAGGTCAGAACTGAGTGATTCCACTTTATCGTGTAACATACATTAATGATTGTCATATTAACGAAAAAAATGTCATCTATGATGTAAATCTTAAAGGCTGTCAATATCTTTATTATTCCTCTTTTTGGTTAAACTGGTGTGGAAAATATAAATAGGAAAAAGCTAGAATTAAATCTTAATATTAAAAATTACTTTGAAAGCCTTTTAATCTATGACATTCAGGCTCAATATGAAATATTTAACAGAATTATTATCTATTGAATAATAGTATTTCCTTTTTAATCCAGGTTTATTACAAAAATCCCATGATATGATTAGTTTGCAAGAGAGAGACAAACTAAATTTTCGGGAGGAATTCGGGAATGAACAAGAAAATGATTCTTACAGCTTTTGCTGCAGCTGCCTTATTCGCAGCAAATCCAGCTATGGATAAAGCAGATGCATCTACTATACAATCAAAGGTTTACTACTATCAAAGTGGAAATGTAAGCAATGAACAAATCAATTCTATCTTACAAAAGTATTTTAAGAACTACCAATTTTCATGGAAACAAGCTCAGCCTACTAACAATAATGTACAGGAGCCTGTTGAAAAAACAGCACCAGCACCTGTAAAAGAACCTGCTCCAGCACCAGCTCCAGCACCAGCTCCAGTTCAGGAGCCAGCTAAAGCACCTGCTCAAGAACCTGCTGCAGCACCAGTTTCTTCAGCAGTTAGTGCCTATGAACAAAAAGTAGTAGAGTTGACAAATCAGGAGAGAGCAAAGAATGGTTTGAAACCACTTGCACTTGATACTGAACTAAGCAAAGTAGCGAGGGAAAAATCCCGCGATATGCAAAGCAAAGGCTATTTCAGCCACACTAGCCCAACTTATGGTTCTCCTTTTGATATGATGAAAAAGTTTGGAATCTCATACAGTTCAGCAGGTGAAAACATTGCTATGGGACAGCGTACACCGGAGGAAGTAGTGAAAGCATGGATGAATAGTTCTGGCCACCGTGCAAATATCTTAAACTCAAGCTATACACACATTGGTGTAGGCCATGTAGCAACAGGCAACTATTGGACACAAATGTTCATTGGTAAATAATAAACTCAAAAAGAGCAGCCGCCAGGCTGTTCTTTTTTTAGATTCTTTTCATAAGGCTCTTTTCTCAAACTTTGTTGCTATTTGACTACAAAATAGGATTTAATTACTTTTATTCCTTCGTAAAGTTGACCCTTTTGTGAGAAAAGAGCATGCAAACTTAATACAGACCTGCAAAATGGTTTTATATTACGTTAAAATCGGCTTTAGGATTTTAACAACAATCTATACGAAAACAGACTTTCTTAAAATTCGTTTCAATTAATTAGATATGTCAATTTCTGCGTATTGCATATCCACGATTTTATGAAGCCTTAATTCCAGTACTCCATCCCTGTAGTTTGCTGCCGCACCCTTCCGCTTAACGGTTGCTGGCAATACTAATGTGTGTTTATCTGACATATCAGGAATGTGTTCAATGATTACCTGATTTGAAGTATAGAGAAGCTTCATTTGTTTAAGCAAAGCCTCATCTTTAAGCGGAACCCTTACAAAAACAAAATCATGAGTTTCGAACATTTCCGCATTTAATCTCGCAGTCCCTTTGACTGGATCAGATGAATTTTGCTGCTGCATACCTTTCAGCCATTCTTCAGGCTTTAACATCCCTTTCATATCCGGCTGGAGCATTTTGCCCATCATTTGCTGGACATAATTTTCGATTTCATCTGGTTTCATTTCTAAAAATTTCTTCTGTGTATTTCGGTCGAACGGCAATAGATTCCATGGAAACAATTATATCCCGCCTTTCAAGCAGACCATCTTCGATATGGATATTATATGCAGGCATCGGCCCAGCGGTTAAAGTCAAATTGTTCCCAATATATGAAGGCTAAAAGTTGCAAAACAGCTTGCTTCTTTTTAGTATAGTGATAAGTAATCTAATGAGGATGAGGGGTACAGGTTGTGGAAAATAAAACGGCTTTGATTACCGGAGGTGCCACCGGTTTAGGAAGACGAACAGCACTGCAGCTTGCTGCCGAAGGTATAAACGTAATTATAAATTATCGGAACAGCAAAATAGAGGCTGAACAGCTAGCGGCGGAACTATCGGAAGTGTTCAACACAAAGAATATTTGTGTTCAGGGAGATATAACAAATTATGAAGATTGTGAAAAAATTGTTTCGCAGGCTTTGAAGGAATTCACTGCGATTGATATAGTCGTTCATAATGCAGGACCATATATTTCGGAAAGAAAGAAAATGGCCGATTATCAAATACATGAATGGACTTACTTAATTAATGGCAATTTAAACGCCGTTTTCTATTTATCAAATTTGCTGATACCTTCTATGAGGAAACGGAAGTGGGGGAGGATCATTACAGTTGGTTTCGACAGGGTGGAGTCGGCTCCTGGGTGGATTTACAGGTCTGCTTTTGCCGCAGCTAAGTCAGGACTGGCTTCATTAACAAAGACTCTTGCGTTGGAAGAGGCGGAAAACGGGATCACAGCCAATATGGTCTGCCCTGGTGACATCACTGGCGAATGGAAAGAAAGATCAATCATCGAATCCCTGAATGCCAGGGACTCTTCCGTACCAGTTGGCAGACCTGGAACAGGCGAAGATATCTCAAGGGTTATCAGCTTTCTTGCGAATGATGAATCCAGCTTTATAACGGGAAGTATCATCCCTATTACAGGCGGCAAAGATGTGCTGGGGAAAGCTCTCCGTGAAAACCTTTAGGAGGAGCCATTAAAAACGCCAATCATGGCGTTTTATTTCCAGAAATGAAAGTATAAATTTCCACTTCGAGAATTGTCCAGCTTCAGCGCCTAGCCCCTCGAGTCGCTTCGATCCGCCCAATGAAGTCAAAGAACGACTTCACTGGTCGGCCCTCCAGCGCTTGTCGGGGCTGAACGAGGCGCTTGCGCCTTTCTTATGGTACATTGAGGAGTTATAGATGACCGTTTTTGAAAAAAACCTAATTGAATAACCAGAAGCAGGTTGGGAAAACTAATAACAATTAGCAGTCAAATCGAATTGAATTATCTAATAATTAATAGTATTTAGTTTAATTCTGCGGGGTGTTGAAAATGGGAATAGGGTTTAACATGAATAGGATCAATCCAAATCAGACGCAGGTTTTCTTTGAGGATGGACGGTATGAAACATTGACAGATGCCGAACTCGAAGCATTCCTGTCAGAGGCTTCCTTATCGGAGCGAGAAGAAACAACTGGGCAGGATCTGTTCAATTAGAAAACGCCCTGTATTTTTCAGGGCGTTTTGTATATTGGTGAATTATGCCTCCAACAAATGGGCTGCTTCTTCTTCCTGGACACCAGACCTTTTTAGGTACAGTGTATATTGATCCTTAGGAATTTCATACAGATCGTAAATCTCTCCATTAGCATTTAACTGCTCATAAATGTGCTTGCGGGTTTCGTTTGCCTTCACAACATAAGGCAGCTTTTCTGCTGCTTTGATAGAGCGGATATTAACTTTCCTGATACGCATGAAAATGGTCTCAATCCCAATATCATAAAATAATTCCTGGAAGAAAGCGTCTTTAGCCAAGGTGTTGTATCCTTTGCCATGGAAAGGTTTCCCCAGCCAGGTGCCTAAAAAACCGGCTCCTTCCTGAATATCAAATAGATTGATCGTGCCGATTGGAGCTCCCCACTCGTCAAGTATGGTACGGGAGATTAATTCTCCTTGTTCTTCTGCTTCAATCGTGTGCTTTGTAATAAATACGAATTCTTCATATGAATGTGCCTTTTGGCGCACAAAAGGGAAGACCTCCGGATGCGCCATCAGCTCAAATAATTCGTGGCAATCATGTAGATCGCGTTTCTTGAGCATTTTGTATCCCTCCACGCAGGGCAGTCCTATCTCGTGCGAATGTAACTACACGGCCACCCTCGAAATTTTTTGTATTGCTAAAAAATTTCGGGGTGGGAATCGAACCCACTAGAACCAGGATACTGGTGGCGCACCATTTGCCTTCCCTAATCACTTTGCTTTATGAAATTTTATTTCCAAAGAGTATAATACAGGATATTTTCAAAAAAGAAAATAGGTTTTTTACCCTTTTTTTCTGTGTTTTTTTGCCAAGAATCTGCAGCGATTTTCGACTAAATCTGATAAACAACTTTGCCATTGATCATTGTCCACATTGGCTTTGCGCTGAAGTGGAATGGATGTTGATTCCAAAGGACCAAATCAGCATCTTTCCCAGGCTCGATACTGCCGACACGGTCATCAACCCGCAGGTTCCTTGCTGGCAAAATCGTGATTCCTTCGAGTGCTTTTTGTTCAGATAATCCTTCCCTCACGGCGATGGCCGCACAAAGGTTTAAGTACTGGATTGGGGTGTATGGGTGATCAGTCGTGACAGATACTTCAACACCATGGTCAGTCAGTTCCTGATAAGTTTTCCAGCTCTTATTCTTAAGTTCCACTTTCGAACGGCGGGTGAGTGTTGGGCCTACTGAAACTTTTAAATTCAGGCCGGCCAGCTCTTCTGCAATTAAATGGCCTTCAGTACAATGCTCGATCCGTAAATCTAGATTGAATTCCTCAGCAAATCTGATCGCAGACATGATATCATCTGCTCTATGGGCATGGATCCTTACAGGAATTTCCCTATGCAAAGCTTTAATGATCGGCTTAACTCTCAGGGATTCCGGATTTTCAGCATTCATCGCCTCGTAAAAAGCTTCCCTTAGCATTCCCATTATCCCCATACGAGTGATGGAATCTTTATTCCCCATACTGTGAATTCGTTTCGGGTTTTCACCCAGTGCAATTTTAAGTCCTGCTGTTTCTTGGATAATCATGTTCTTAACGTTTTTTCCAGCCGTTTTAATGACAGAAGTCGTTCCGCCGATTACATTCGCACTTCCAGGCATAACATGTGCCGTGGTAATTCCATATTTAAGTGCATCGCCGAATGCAGGGTCGAGCGGGTAGACGCCGTCAATCGCCCGAACGTGAGGACTCATCGGCTCAATTGTTTCGTTGGCATCATTTCCGGCCCATCCTGTACCTTCATCATAAAGGCCGAGGTGAGTATGGACATCAATGAAGCCTGGAAGCAAAAAGTTGTTTTTACAATCAATAACCTCGTACCCAGGTTCAATCGTAATTTCAGATTCTATTTTTATTATTTTTCCTTCTTTTATGAGAACATCACAATTTGCCTTTGGCTCAGAGATGATTGGCATTACTTTTGCATTCTTAAGTAGTATCCTATTCATTTTCCATCCTATCCTGTCTTTATTTTGCTGCACATTAGCTACACTTTGTTCCTTCTAAAAGGAAAACCCTTAATTTTCATTATAATGAAAAAGTTCATCTTTAATGAAACTTTTTTACTGTTTTTCCGTAAAGTTAATTATAAGAGTATTGGAGGGGAAACAATGCCAAAAAATGATGAAAGACTTATTGCAGCAGGCATTTATATTATTAGCTTTTTTACTGCTTTTCTTGGACCGCTGATTATCTGGCTCGTTAAAAAGGACGATTCCAGCTATATCGATTATCATGGAAGGGAATATATGAACTTTTTTATTTCTTATACTGTATATGGAATTGTCAGCGGTATTCTTGTCATCTTGTTAATTGGGATCTTTATGTTGTGGGTCATCGGGATATTGGCCATGATATTCACCATTGTAGGTGCGATAAAAGCATATGAAGGTCAGGAATATCGAATACCATTCATTTTCAGGCTCCTGTAACAAATAAGATTTTAAATACATTATCCGGCATATTGTATGTCGGATATTTTTTATGCTTTTTTCACTCGGTTGTTTCTTGCTTGTCATTAGAATTGACTTTGTCGCAATGTTTTATAAAAATCCGCTCCTAAAATTAAAATTCTTTGAACGAATTTTTACTTCAGCCGTCTTATGAATGTAAGACAAATGAGGAGGTCATCAAAATGGAATTATTCGCTGACATTAATTGGGCTTTAATTGCACCTATATTGTTCATACAAGTTATTTTATTAGTTGTTGCGGTGATTGATTTAATAAAGATCGAAAAAACAAACGGTCCGAAATGGGTTTGGGCAATCGTTATATTGGTGGTTAACATTATTGGGCCTATCCTGTATTTCGTGATTGGAAGGAGAAATCAATAATGCCCCTAGTCGAAGTAGAAAATTTGGAAAAGAGTTTTAAGGACTTGCGAGTGATTAAAGGAGTAAATTTCCAGTTGGAAAATGGTAAATGTGTAGCTTTGATTGGAGCCAATGGTGCAGGTAAAACGACTACACTGAAAATGCTCTCTGGGCTGCTTGAACCAACAAAAGGAAAAATATCTTTCGCTGGGGAAAAGCAGGGGGGTGATCATCGTCGGTTGATTGGTTATCTCCCGCAGCATCCTGTATTTCATGATTGGATGACGGCAAGGGAATTTCTCGAGTATGTTGGAAAACTATCAGGATTGACTACAAAGAAAGCGAAGGAACGGTCAGCTGAGCTGTTAGAACTTGTGGGGATTGCGGATGCAAAAAACAGGAGAATCAGCAAGTTTTCCGGCGGAATGAAGCAGCGCCTCGGGATTGCCCAGGCGATTATCCATAGACCTAAACTGATCATGCTGGATGAGCCAGTTTCTGCTTTGGACCCTTTCGGCAGACGTGAAGTTCTTGAACTGCTGGAAAAGCTAAAGAAGGAAGCGACTGTATTATTCTCTACTCATATCCTAAATGATGCCGAGGAAGTTTGTGAAAGTATTTTGTTTCTGCACAATGGAGAAATCATTGAGTCTGGAACAATGGATGAATTCAGGGAGAAATATCACCAGTCAAAAATCGATCTTGTTTTTAGCCAAGAAGCCTCCAGTTTTTTAAAATCCCTTTCAAAACACCCCCAAATCGTTTCTATGGAAATTGAAGGCAATAAAGCGAGTATTTACACTGAAGACCTTGAAGCAGTTAAAGAGGTTATACTGATCCAGGCAGCCAGGGAGAACTGGCCGCTCACTAAATATGAAATCGGTTCAATCAGTCTCGAAGATGTATTCATGAAGGTGGTGCAAAAATGAAGCAATGGTTTACGCTACTAAACAAAGAATTCCTGGAGATTGCAAGGGACTATAAATGGATTTGGATGCCGATTACCTTTATTTTGCTTGGAGTGATGGATCCTCTGACCACCTACTATTTGCCGGAAATCCTTAATTCTGTTGGCGGCCTCCCAGAAGGGGCAGTATTTGAAATACCCGAACCTTCTGCTCAAGAAGTTTTTATCATGAGTTTGGGACAATACCAGATGATTGGAATATTGATCATCGCCCTCTCCATGATGGGAACAGTTGCCGGGGAGAGAAAGAGCGGTGTCGCACAGCTGATCCTCGTCAAACCAGTTTCCTATTTCTCTTATATCACTTCCAAATGGGCAGCTGCACTTATACTAATCGTCGTTTCATTGTTCCTTGGAATGTTGGCAAGCTGGTATTATACTGGCGTTCTGTTTGAGTTTATTCCATTTGGCACTTTCATGGAATCGTTCGGTCTATATTCATTATGGCTCACATTGGTATTGTCCTTCGTAATCCTTTGCAGTGCAATGTTCATGCAGCCAGTCGCGGCCGGTATGGTAGCGCTTGTTACCGTCTTTATTTCTACAATAATAGGAGGTTCCTTCCAGCACCTCCTCGAATGGAGTCCGACACAGCTCCTTCCCTATGTTTCTGAAAGGTTGATTACCGAAAAGTGGCCAGAGCATGTTTGGCCAGCGACAGGTATAACTTTAACAATGACTGTTTTGTTTGTATTATTGGCAATATATATCTTTAAAAGAAAAGAGCTTGCAGATTAAGATCTGGTCAATGACCGGGTCTTATTTTTTTGCTAGGAAAGAAGAACTGTTTTAAACTGATATTTTGTCGAAATGTTTCGATAACGCAAATGGAAAAATGATTCTTTTAACATATTTCTACGGAATTTTATCTTAATGATATTCGCGTGAATAATAATTTATACCTATTTTTCTGGATAATGACTGGATTTGGCTGTCGAATTCATTATATTGCTAAAACTTAGTTTTTGAATATAATGAAAATTAAGATAAAAGGAGGGGTAATATGTCGACAAGAAAAAAGCTTTATGCAGGAACACTCGCTGTCCTTTTGGGAGCGGCTACCATTTTTAATGCAGGCGTAACAAAAGGGGAAGCTGAAACAAATTCAGAAAATACATATTTGGTCATTTTTAAAGACCAGCAGGGACTTCCAGAAGGGTATGCTGATGCGATCAAAAAAGCCGGCGGCCAGGTGGAAGATAAATTGGACAAGCTTGGAGCTGTAGAGGTTACTTCTAAAAATGCTAACTTCTTGAAGGAAGTGAAGCAGTCATCTATTGTCTTAGAAGCTGGTGTCGAAAATACTGTTTATCCTGAACAGACGATTGATGGAGAGACAGTAGAAGCGGAAGACCTGACTGAGGGTGCAGACTTCTATAATCAGTACATGTGGGATATTAAGCAGGTAACTAATGACGGCGAATCCTGGAAACTTCCAGGGGGGACGGGCTTGTCTGTAGATGGTGAGGATATCGTTGTTGGTGTCATTGATACCGGAATCGACTATAATCACCCTGATTTAAAGGATAATTACGCAGGTGGAAAATCTTTTGTTCCTGGCTATAGTGACCCAATCGACCAAAATAGCCATGGTACACACGTGGCCGGTTCTATTGCTGCAAAAGGCGAAGCTCTTGGGGTTGGACCTGATCTTAAAGTAGCATCATACAGAGTATTCGGACCCACTGGCGGTGCTGCGACTTCTCATATTGCTGAGGCTCTAATGACAGCCGCAGATGATAATGTTGATGTAGTAAACATGTCTCTTGGGGGTTATGACTGGTTCCAGGACCCTGCCTATGCAACGAAGGACATCGTTGCGGATGTTCAATTATTCAATCGTGCTATCCAGTACGCAATTAAGAAAGGTGTAACCGTTGTCGGTTCTGCAGGGAATAATGCTGTGGATCTTAGCAGCCCAGGGAAATTGTCTGGTGATGACACAGGTGCAACACACAGAAGTCCTAGCAGCCAGACAATGATCAGAGTATCTGCTGGCGGAGCTTTGAAGAATCTTGCATTCTACTCCAACTATGGTGTAGGTAAAATTGATGTAATGGCACCGGGCGGCGACCTGGGACCAAACTATGACCCTTCTACTGGTGCTGGAAGAGATAATAGCTATCTTGCCTGGAGCACAGTACCTGTTTTAGATCCTGCGACCAAGGAAGTGATTGGTCATGGATACGGCGGTAAAGGCGGAACTTCAATGGCAGCGCCAAAAACTGCTGCACTTGCAGGTGTTGTAATCGCTAAGCACGGCAAGGATAAGCTTACTCCAGCTCAAGTCAAGGCAATCATCCAGAACTCTGCTGAAGATTTATTCAAACCGGGTTATGACGAGCAAACTGGCCACGGCTTGATCAATGCAGTAAATGCATTGAAATTGAAATAATCAAATGCAAAACCGGACGGGAAAAACTCCTGTCCGGTTTTTATGTTGAAAAAAGGTAGAATGATTGGGCTCTTTGATTAATAGACTTAGAATGACGAAGTAGATTTTCCTCAAGGAGATAATAGATATGAGTATTCAGCAATATTACCAGCAGACAGCTTATATTAGTTTAAACGGTTCTATTATATCAGCGGGTCTTCTTACGATGATTTTGGCGGCAAGCCTGCTGTTTTCCTGGAATATACCTCTGTTCCTGGTGGCAGTGCCATTCTTGTTTTTAGTTTTTCTACATTACAATCGCTTTATTTTATATAAAAACAAATCAGAAGAGAGCGCGGAATCATTTCATCGATATGATGATAAACAAATCTTAAAGCAAAACCACCTGCTTATTGCTTTTGCTCCTGCGCCAGCAGTACGACTACTCTTTTTTACTCCAGACGGAATGCTGGCTGGAGAATTAAGAGAACTCACTACTAGAAGCTACCGCTGGTTCATCCCTTATTTTGTAGATAAAAGAATAAAAAAACAAATTGGAATATATGACTCAAAAGGAAATCTGCAAGGAAGGCTAAAACAGGAGCGATATAGATTTAAAATACTGAATGAGCAAAATGATATAATTGGTATATTTTTAGAGAAAAAGAAAGACAAAGAGACAATTGGCTCAGTTGTCTTAGGTGGTGGAAGAAAGATGAAAATAGATAAGACCCCAGGCTCCATTCGCGATTTTAAACTTGTCCGAGAAGACGGCAATACGACCGCTACGCTGCGAAAAGGCTGGATGCCATTGGAGTGGACAAGGTTTTTCAAAGAAGCCAATACTCCTGTACTAACATTCGACTATACAATGGGAAAGGCAGAACGGATGGCTGTATTTGCTGCTCTTGCCAGCCTCTATATGTATTACGATCATTAATTTGAAAATTGTTCCATTTTCGAAAGTTTCGTTTATCTTCGATTCGAAGAGGTTAACAAATAAAGAAACTAGAAGGAGGTTGGGACATGGTAAACCAACAATATCAGGATTGTATCCAGGCGTGCATAGAATGTATTGAAGCTTGTAATGTTTGTTTTGATTCCTGTTTAAAAGAAGAAAATGTAAAAATGATGGCAGAATGCATTAGAATGGACAGGGAATGTGCTGAAATATGCGGCATGGCAGTAACGGCAATGCAGACAAACAGCCACTTTGTGAACCAGATTTGCGGCTTGTGCGCGGAAATTTGTGAAGCTTGCGGTAATGAATGCCAAAAGCATGACCATGAACATTGCCAACAATGTGCTGATGCTTGCTTTAAATGTGCAGAAGAATGCAGAAAAATGGCATCTTAATACCTGGAGAACCAGCAAACCAAAAGCTGGTTCTTTTTTCGTACAAAGGTAAAAGCAGAAGCGGTGCATTGCCTCAAACTCGTCTGAACAAAGAAAAAGGGTAAAAGCAGAAGGCTTGCATTGCCCGAAACTCGTCTGAACAAAGAAAAAGGGTAAAAGCAGAAGGCAAAAAAAATAACACGAATTTTACCCCTTATCACCTTCTATATTGAACAATTCCATTATTTATGGCATCTTGTAATATAACGAAGTGTTTTGGGGGCGTTATAATGATAATTGATTTAATTAAATGTCATGGTTCGAATAATGACTTTCTATTGATAGATGAAACTGACCGGAATTATAAATTTGATGATTTTAAAAGGCGTGATCTTGCATTGGCGCTTTGTGACAGGGAATCAACACTGGGTGCAGATGGAATCTTGTTCATCCGTCCAAGCAAGGTTGCAGATGCCCAATATCGGATTTTTAACTCTGATGGTACAGAAGCATCCATGTGCGGCAATGGACTTCGCTGTGCAGGCCGTTATGTATGTGAGAAGCTTGGTGTCGATGAAGCAGTGATTGAAACGATGAAAGCCAACCTCAAGGTGAAGAAGCATGAGGAGATTTTCACTGATATCCCAACTTACCAGGTGGAAATTTCGCCAGTAACATTTGATTTAAAGGATTTGCCGTTAAATCTTGACCAGGTGACACTGATTCAGGAGAAGATTCCGCAGTTGTCTGAGGAATTGACGTTTACAGCACTCGCGGTACCTAATCCTCATTTGACTGCTATAGTCAGCAAAGAGCAATTGGAATCCGATTTGCAGACCAGATTGAGTGAAAAGGTAAATAATCCTAATGATTTATTTCCTGACGGAGTCAATGTCAGCTTTATCAGGCTCCTTGGAAAAGGGAGTATCTATGTGAGAACCTATGAGCGAGGAGTAGGCTATACGAATGCTTGTGGAACAGCGATGTCAGCATCCACACTCGTCACATGCCTGATGGGGGAGAATGAACTTGACCAGCCAATAAATGTGTACAATAATGGCGGGATGGTTCAATGCGCTGTCCATAAAGAAGATGACACTTATACAATCGATTTGATCGGCAATGCTACTTTTGTCTATTCAGCACAAATTGAGGTTGATTTTATAAAAGAGGGAATACTTGCGGAAATACTTGAACAGGAAGATTTCAACGAAGATATCCTCTACAGCAAGCTGCAGGAGCATGCTAAAAAGTATCTAAACCAATTTTAAACGAAGAAAATCCTGAGGAAATTCCTCAGGATTTTTTTGCCTTCAGGACATTCAGGACCGGTTCGAAATTCTGTTCTGCTTTAGCTGCAAAGTATGTCCTGAACGGACAGCCTGACTTTTGCACGCGCTGGATGATCGTCCCTAAGTGGAAATCCTCAATACTCAAATTCTCGTTCACTTCCTCCCAGAATAGCGGAGTGGCTACACCTGCATGTGATTTACCCCGAGCAGAATATGGACTGACAATCGTCTTGCCTTCAGCATGCTGGATGTAATCTACATATAATCGGTCGCCCCTGTTTTTCTTCAACCGCTCAATCGTGAACGATTCCGGGTCTTTTGAAACAAGATAGTTCGCGATGAAGGATGTGAACAATTTAGTATCATCATAGCTATAAGTATTATCCGGGAGCGGGATGTACACCTGCAGCCCTTTGTTCCCAGAGGTTTTTATAAAGCTGATCAGCTTCAATTCATCCAATACCTCTTTAATATAAAGAGCAGCTTTAATCGCCAAATGGAAATGATCCCTTGAGGGTGGATCCAGGTCAAAGACGATTTCATCAGGCCCTTTGCTGTTGATTCTTTGGAAGGGGATATGAAACTCAATGGCAATTTGATTTCCGAGCCAAAGCAAGGTTTTCATATTATTGCAGACAATATACTCAATGCCTTCAGATTTCGAAGTTTCGACGAAGTCTGGTGCATAATCAGGAACGTTTTTTTGGTAAAAGGCTTCGCCAAACATGCCGTGAGGATAGCGGATCACTGTTAATAGGCGGTCTTCCAGGAAAGGAAGCATATAGGGAGAAATCTCCCTTAAATAATGAATGTAATCAACCTTTTGAATCGGCGGTTCTTCCCAAATTGGCTTGTCTGGATGGGTGATTTCAATATCCGGTGGCAGGTTCTTTTGTTGGAAAACGAATTTTTCATACGTACATGAATCTGGACTTAAATCGAACCGGAATTGATGGAAATGAGGCTCACGAAGCTGGTCCTCATAGATTTCCAAGTATTTCACATCAAGGCATATCCCTGGTTCCACATAAATGAATTGATCGTTTTCGCCACTTTTATTTTGCTTGATAATCTGATGGAGAGCATTTTTTTCTTCTGGCTTAAAGCCGAAGATCACAAGGCCGATTTGGTGAATACTTGAGTTTTTATAAACAGAGATATAAAAGTATCCATTGGATTTCTCATATGCCGTCACAAAACAGGAGACATACTTCCAGTTTTTTGTCTTAATCCATGTTTCCGTCCGTTTGCCTGCTTCCCATTTGCTATTGTATTGTTTGGCGATTATACCCTCACCATCGTAGATGACGACGTTTTCCCATAAGCCTTTCAAATCCGTTTCACTTGGGACAAGTTGTACTAAGTCCGGGTTTTGGTGGTTGGGAGAGAGTGGCAGACTAATCTCGGAAAACAGGGATTGAAGTTTTGTACGCCTGTCTTTGTAACTTTCAGATGCTATACTTTTTCCTTCTATCCTCAAAAGATCGAACACCATCAGCCTGCATGGATTCCTATCTGCTTCTGCTTTTATTTTTCCCTGAGACCTCATTCTTCCCCTGATTTGGATCGCGCCAAAATTCGCCTTATATGGATTCTCCAGGTAAACGAGCTCTGCGTCAAAAGTAAGAGGAAGATATGGCTGGAACTTTTCCTTTTTGGCAGCCAGGAACTTCGATAATTCTGGAAACAGCGGAAGCAGCGGTTTCCCATTCCGGCTTGTCAGTTCAATTTCCTGATCCCAAGTCAACAGGGCTCGGAAGCCATCAAATTTAATCTCATAACGCCATTCATCCCCTTGTGGCGTTTCGAACGCAAGTGTAGGGAGCATTGGTTTCAGCATTTTCCCCATCCTTTCACCAGTCGTATTTATATTGTTCCTGTTTAAGCTCAAACTAGTACGCTGGCAAATGTTTTAATGCATGATAAATCCATTCTTAAGCACATTAGTAATAAAACGATAAGGTGGAGAACGTAATGCATACAATTTGGAAAGGGAGCATCAGCTTTGGGCTCGTCAATATCCCAATAAAACTTCATGCCGCGACTGAGGATAGAGACATTAAACTGCGTACCCTTCATAAAGAGTGCCACTCACCAATTAAATATGAGAAAACATGCCCTGTGTGTGATGTTGAAGTGAAAAGCGAAGACATCGTGAAGGCTTATGAGTATACGAAAGGAAAGTTTGTCGTCCTTGAAGATGAAGACCTTGAAGCATTGAGGAAGGAAAACGAAGATAAAGCCGTGGAAATTATCGATTTTGTAAAAATTACTGAAATCGATCCAATTTACTTTCAGCGGAGCTATTTTATGTCCCCGAACGAGGGTGGCGGCAAAGCATATTCTCTTCTCAGGAAGGCTCTGGAGGAATCGCAGAAGGTTGGTATTGCCAAAATAATCATAAGGGCAAAAGAGCAACTCGCAGTAGTGAGAGTCTATAATAATACACTCGTAATGGAGACCATTCATTTCCCTGATGAGGTAAGAAATGCTGTAGATGTGCCGAATGTACCGGAAGAAGATAAAGTAACGGAAAAGGAACTGGACACTGCCGTCATGCTCATCGATCAGTTGACAACTGAGTTTGAACCAGAAAAATACAAGGATGATTATCGGACAGCATTATTAGAGCTGATTGAAGCGAAGCGTACCGGTAAGGAGCTTGTCACTCCTACAGAAAAAGAGCCTGTTTCCAATGTTACAGATCTTATGGCCGCACTTCAGGCCTCCATTGACCGTACCAAACCAGAAAAGAAGAAGGAGACAGCTCCAGCAGCAAAGAAGAAAAAAACTGCCGCGAAACCAAAGGCAAAGGAAAAGAAACAAGCATAAAGAAAGCACCTATATGACCCAGCCGGCCCCAATATTGTGGCCGGTTTTCAATTTCTGCATTAGACATTAAAGGAAATTCACAAATCAAAGAAGAATTAGTCATTATAGAAAAGGGGGATTTTTTAATGAGGAGAGTTCTAGTGCTTGGAGGAACCCAGTACTTTGGAAAAAAGCTGGTCCAAAAGCTGATAGAAAATGGCGATGAAGTAACGATAGCCACAAGAGGAAGTAAAAGTGATCACTTTGGTGATAAGGTAAAGCGGCTGGTGATTGATCGTGAAAAAAAAGAGACGATGGCAGCAGCATTTGGAGATCAAGACTGGGACCTGGTGTATGACCAATCCTGCTTTTCGCCAATTGAGGCGAGGGATACTGCAGAGGCGTTGAATGGGAAAGTGGGTCGCTATATTTTCACTTCTACACAGGCTGTGTATGAGTTTGGCACACTTCATGCAGAAGGAAATTTTGATCCTTATACATATGAAATAAAATACAAAACCCGTAAAGAGTACCCAGGGTATGAAGGATACAAAGAGGCTAAAAGAGCCTCTGAAGCAGTATTCCACCAGCTTGGTTATTTTGAGGTTGTTTCCGTCCGATTCCCGATTGTCGTCTCTGAAGATGATTACACAGAGCGCTTGAAATTTCATGTTGATAAAATACTTGCCGGCCAACCAATAGGCATACAGGATCCTGAATTGCGCTACAGCTTCATACATGCTGATGAAGCAGCAAGTTTTCTGTTGGAAATCGGGAATTCTGACTTTGAAGGGCCAATCAATCCAGGATCTGCAGGAGATATAAGCTTGCAAGAATTGGTTGGTAAAATCGCTTTGCTGGCCAATAAAGAAGCTGTTGTGGAGAACAGCAATACAAGCGGTACGGTCTCACCTTATGCATTGCCCGGTTCCTGGTCGATCGACACTTCCCTTGCAGAAGGGCTTGGCTATACATTCACCGATTTAAATCATTTGCTGGATCAATTGATTAAGTATTATATTCAAAAAAAATGACTAAGTGAGGGTAAAACCAGGTGCTGATATCTCGTGCACCTGGTTTTTCTTCATTCTGCTTTTACAGTAATATGCATAACCGCATTATAGCCATAGCCTTTCTTGTTCCAGATCGCCTCTTCAGGCTGCGTTTTACCTTCGCTGTCTGTTGCTCTAACGGAAATGTGATATTCATTATCAGGTTTAAATTCTATAGGATAACTCCATGACACAGTCTGATGTTCTTTAGGAGTTTTCTCCAGTTTGGCTTGCGCCCAGCTATCGCCTTTATCAAAGCTTATTTCTACCTTCGAGATGGCGCAAGACCCTGTCCATGCGATTCCCTTAATTTCGTGAGTACCGCTTTTAACAAGCTGTTTATCTTGTGGCTGCTGGATTGTTGAGTTTACATGGTTTGTAGTCACTGGCTCAGATGTGCCGTTTTTATAATAATAAACATAGTCATTAGTCTGGAAAGGACCTGTAAATTTTTCTTTAATAAGAATGATTTCATTAAGCCATTTGACAGACGCCATCGCGTACCATCCTGGAACTATCAGCCGGAAAGGGAAGCCGTGTTTATGGGAGAGTGGTTTCCCATTATACTCATAAGCAATCAGTACATCAGGATGAAGTGCCATGGCTATTGGTAAACTTCTTTCGTAGTGAATATATTGGCGGTTTTTAACTCCAGAGTCCCGTCCTCTAAAAACGACCTCGGCTACTCCGGTTTTGATTCCGGCTAACTCAAGCAAGGTCTTCAGAGGTACTCCCTTCCAAACACCCTCACTCATCGCTCCGTTTTCCCACTGCTCTCCAAAGACTTTTTCCTCGAAATATGCTCTTTTATTACCTGAACACTCAATTAACACTCTTTTGGATTTGGAAGGCAATTTTAAGAGATCAGAGTAATTGAACAGTAAAGCGTGATGTACTGAGCCGGAAATTTTCAGTGTGAATGACTCTGGTGTTAAAATCGGGTAAGGAAAATGATTCCGGCGGTAAAATAGGGAATCAGCAACCGGTTCAATAAATGAAATAAAGTGTATAGGGGTTTCCTGGTTTTCAGGGTTAAGACTTCTGGTGGTTAAGTGCGGTCGCACCTTTCTGAAATTGAGATTCATATTCATTCCTCCTCATCGTAAATTTATTTATGGGACATTTATGGAAGAACCGGCTGTGGAAGGGAAATAATAAAAGGTTTTTTGTGATGGCTGTCAAATAATATTAAGACTAGATTTATTTGCGGTGTAAGAACGATAAGTTTTTAACGGGGGGCAGGCAGATGGAAAAGAAAAGCAAATGGAAACTTATGATTTTACCTGCAAGTCTGTTTTTGTTGGCTTTTGGTTTATATGCTGGCTATTCAATGTGGGAGACAGGTAATCTTCAAGAAGCCAGGGGTAAAAGTGGTTCAAGCAATCTTAAAAACGGAGGTCAGACTGTGGCTGTATTCCAGGAAAAGTCTGAACAAGAAAACTACTCAACAGTTGGCAGCTTCATTCGTGAATTCCATACTAAATATAATGATACTCTCGGTTGGGGCGGAATAGAATCTGTTGATTGGGAGGAGCAGAGGGAGATCGCTTCTGAAATCCTATCTGTTCTGGTAACTGTTGAAACAGACAATACTGCGCTCCAAACTGATTTTGAAACCATTTTAAATTACTCCAAGACCATTGAAGGTGGAAAAAAAGATAAGAAGATATTACTTCAGCTTCACCGATATTTTCATGACCTTGATATTGAGTTCAACAGTTATAACAGGACGAGTGATTATTTTAATGTGACAAAATATAAAGACCCTGAGAATGGTTAATCGATTCCCACCAGGGTAACATAACAGAGAACAGCGGGCGAAGGGAGTGGGGTCAGCCGTGAAAATCGTGGTCATTTCTGACACTCATATGCCGAAAAAGGCAAAGCAGTTGCCTGAGAGGCTGCTCCTTGATTTGGAAGATTGTGATTACATAATTCATGCTGGTGATTGGCAGAGCGAGGAGCTATATAATCAGCTTAAACAGTATGGACCCGTTATTGGAGTTACCGGAAATGTAGATGGTCCTGAACTCAAAAGTCTGCTCAAAACGAAAGAAATATTTAGAGTAGGTGATTTTCATATAGGGATTGTCCATGGACACGGCACCGGGAAAACGACCGAAAAAAGGGCAATAGAAACATTCGAGGATGACGAGGTCGATTGCATTGTATATGGTCATTCGCATATTCCTGTCCTAAAGAAAATCAATGGCGTAATAGTTTTTAATCCCGGCTCGACGACTGATAAAAGAAGACAGCCGGAATTCTCTTATGGTATCCTGACAGTCGGAGAAGAAATCAGGGCAGAGCATATCTTTTTCAAAGATAAGAATTAAATCAACTTATGCAAATTAAAGACAGGAGTGTTATACAATTATGAAAACCTTTGAAGTGAAATTTCACGCAGAAGACCAGGTGGAAACAATGAAGGTCCAGAAATTAAGCAGTGAGGATTATGACCAAGTTACTGAAGGCGGCACACGTCATTTGTTTGATTTAGATACGAATATAGGTTTTTTTGTCTTTTTTGATGCAGAAGATAAGGACGGCAAAGAATATTATTTGATGCTTCAATATGAGGACCAGAGCGAAGAGCCATCGAATTGCTACGGTTTTGAACTGAAGGATTTCTATGAGTTTTCAGCATTATACTTGAATGATCTGGAATTTACTGAAGAACTTAACGAAGAAGAGGGGGAACTTGGCCCTGTTCAGCACCTTGCCCATCTTCTTTATCACATCATTGAAGAAGGTAAGACAGTAGAAGTTTAAAAGCAAATTAAAAAGAGCAGAAATTCTGCTCTTTTTTAATTTGTATCCTCATCCGTTTCATCCTCGGCAGGCAAGTTTTCCTCACAATAGTTCTTTACTTGTACCACTTCATCATCCTCAAGTTCAAAATCGAGAACCTTTTCCGTTTCCTGTTCAATGAAGTAGCTTTGCAGGATCCGTCTTTCATCTCCACTTACCAGGAAAAGAACCTTCAAAAGTAGGCCTTTTTCAGTATAGAGCTCGTCCTCCTCGTCTACCTCGATATTTAAAAAGAATTCATATCTGTTTCCTGTTAAAAGTCCGAATGGATCTTCAAGGAGTTCGACAGTATGTCCGGTAATATTCATGAATGCTCATCCTTTTAATTTTGTCACCTCTATTATATATCGAAAACATCAAAAACAATCAAGAAATTCGCCGCCAAGCGAAAGAATGCAGGATAGAGAGCAGCTTTCAGGACATAACGAAAACGGGCAGTATGTGGAAATTGAAACCGGGAACATATCGGCTTTTTCTGTCCTCCGTTTAATGAACTCGGGCAGAAACTGAGAAGATAACCGGTCTTTATAAGCCCCGTTGCATGCGCTGGAATAGAGACCAATACCACATCTGCGATTATAAACAAAGAAAATCCAGTGTTGTTTAGACGGCTTTTCAGGATGCGAGGTTAAAGCTGTCAAGAATCGGTTGTTATTGTGACAGCTTAATCTGATATGCGGGCAAAGCTGTCAAGAAAAGCTCGTTATTGTGACAGCTTTTCAGGATTTGAAGTCAAAGCTGTCAAGAAACCGGCATTATTGTGACAGGTTTCAGGTTGTAGAACCCAGAGCTGTCAAGACAACGTGATTATTATGACAGGTTTCAGAGGGTAAAGCACAAAGCTGTCAAGAAAACGGCATTATTATGACAGGTTTCAGGGTGTGGAGCACAAAGCTGTCAAGAAAACGTGATTATTATGACAGGTTTCAGGTTGTAGAGCACAAAGCTGTCAAGAAAACGTGATTATTATGACAGGTTTCAGGGTGTAGAGCTCAAAGCTGTCAAGAAAACGTGATTATTATGACAAGTTTCACGGTGTAGAGCTCAAAGCTGTCAAGAAAACGTGAATATTATGACAGGTTTCAGGGTGTAGAGCTCAAAGCTGTCAAGAAAACGTGATTATTGTGACAGGTTTTACGGAAACGATTTTCAGGATATGTGACGCCCCAACACTTGAGCACTCTTTTTTACAGAAAAAGCTTCAATGCCTGATATCCGAAAAATAGGGCAAAGCCAATTAATGAAAATCCGGATACAAGAGAAATAAATGTCAGTAATCTTGTGGTAAGCAGTTTACGGAAGCTGCTGGAAATAGCCGCCATAACAATGTCCCAAAGTATAAGGCCTAGTATGATGCCAAAACTGTATAAAACAAGTTCGCCGGTTCCATAGGAGGAAGCGGTCTTTGCAAGGACAGATCCGTAAATTCCCAGCCAAAATAAGATTGTCAGCGGGTTGGAAATGGACATGATAAACCCTGATAAAAATGACTTGAAACCGGAATCCTCACTTCGATTATCCATCACAATTTTTCCGGAGCTCATGATTGTCTCTATGCCTGTATACATCAGGACAAAGAATCCAAACAGCCAGAGAAAAGATTGCATGAACGGAGTCTCGAGAAATTTAACAACCCCAAGATAGACAGTCAGCATATATATGATATCTGCCGTCAGGGCGCCTAGGCCGAGCAGCCATGCCTGAAAAAAACCGCTCTTGATTCCTTTGTCCATCTGCGCTGCATTTACAGGACCGATCGGAGCGGCCAATGATAATCCAAGAAAAATATAGCCTAAGAAGACATTCACTTTTAAAATACCTCCAATAGTCAAAGCGTAATTTGCTTGTACTATTTCTATTCAAACTTCTGCAGGCGTACAACCTGTTTTTGTATAAATTGAATATTTTTTTGAGACAGTTTTAATAAATCGAGGATGAAAAGAATATACTAGTAACTGTTGCGCAGGCACTACCGGAGTGTCACTTTTGGTAAAAATAAGAAAGTGTGGTAAAATGGAATAGATATCAACTTTCGGATCATTCATTTATTATAAAAAGTTTCATTTGCCAGCTTTTTATAATAAATGAATTTTTTTATCAATCGAACGATGATAAGGTCTTTTCGAGTATTTATTGCTTGCATTTTTTCAAGTGATCCTGAAAATCAACTTGACTATATGTAGAGGTTACTAAATCGAAAAGGACCATAATTAAACCTATAGGAGCGTGAGGAAATGGCATTTGGAAGAAAACCGCCTGAAGAGATCGTAACCGCTGAAACGAAAGTATGGGTATGTACTTCTGATGATTGCAATTGCTGGGTTCGCGACAACTTTAAAAGCAGCAATGTCCCCGCTTGCCCAATTTGTCAAAGTGATATGGAGCAGACAACTAAGGTTCTTGAAGTGGTTAACAACCATAGTCAGAATCTAATCGGATAATTTTAAGCAAAAAACAGTCTGGTTATCCAGGCTGTTTTTTTGCTTTTTCCAATGGTTGTTCCCTCGGGCTTTGAGGCTCTGTTCTATACGCTGATAAGTGATTAGGCGTAATTATTTGTGTTTTCTCTAGGTGGAGAAAGTAACAAAGATTACAAAAAGAGTCATTCTAAACAAAAAAAGTGCCCATTGTATAGGCACCTTTTCTGTATGCGGATGAGAGGACTTGAACCTCCACGGTGTTGCCACCACTAGAACCTGAATCTAGCGCGTCTGCCGATTCCGCCACACCCGCGTATTTTATATAAGAATTATAGCACAAAAAACTAACGATTCAATTATAAAATTTCACTCTAGCTACTTATGAATATATGAGCAAAAAATTGGACAGGCAGTATTAGAATTGGATTCTCAAACATACAATGTACAAAGTTTTTGTGTGTTGGGGGACGAGGTCTTGAGTGTCAGTTTACTAGTCAGTTATATTTTCCTTGGATTAACATTGGCAGCACCGATTGGCCCGGTAAACTCAGCCAGGTTGGATAAGGGGATCAAAAATGGTTTCTGGCATGCCTGGATTGTAGGGACAGGTTCAATGATTGCCGATGCTATTTTTATGCTGTTAATCTATTTAGGTCTTGTGAATTTTTTGGACATGCCTATCATTCAAATATTCCTTTGGTTATTTGGAGGATTCGTCCTCATCTACTCTGGAATTGAATGCATTGTAAAGGCGAATAACATTGATCTAGCTTTCAGCCGTGGTAAAGAATCGATGCTAAAATGTTTCCTTACCGGATTTATCATGTCGATCAGCAGTCCTTTATCAATCCTTTTCTGGCTAGGAATCTATGGTTCGGTACTTGCAAAAACTGCCAGCAACTATGGACGGACAGACCTGCTGATTTATAGCAGCATGATTTTTCTTGGTCTGGCATTGTGGGATATTTTTGTAGCAGCGATAACGACCGGCTTCAGGAGATTTTTGAATTATAGCAGTTTGAGGGCCATTTCAATATTGTCCGGTCTCTCTTTGCTTGGTTTTGGAGTTTACTTTGGATACCAGGGTATCAAGGCGTTAATATTATAGGGACACTATTGAGAAGAACCTCCGTTATGGAGGTTTTTTTTACTGGATAAGAATGTATAAATTTATTCACTTAGGTTAGTGTCTAGCTCCAGCGCCTAGCCCCTCGAGACGTTTCGGTCCGCCCAATGAAGTCAAAGAGCGACTTCACCGGTCGGCCCTCCAACGCTTGTCGGGGCTGACCAAGGCGCTTGCGCTTTTTTTATTTTCTGATAACTGTCAAAAACGTTCACTGTAATGTAAAATTTGATTAATAATGATTGTTTTTGAAAGAAAATGATTGATTTCTGAAATCGATTACATTATGATGAAAATACGAAGCAAATAGGAGGAATGGCTCATGTTAACACCTGAGCGCCACCAGCTCATCATTCAAATGATTAAAGAAAAACCAATAGTAAAAATACAGGAAATAGTTGATCTCACTGAAGCTTCGGAATCAACCATTCGCCGCGACCTGACAATTCTTGAGGAGGGGAAGTTTCTTAAAAGAGTGCATGGCGGAGCAGCCAGATTAAGGGGCAAACTCCAGGAGCCAAGCATGGTTGAAAAATCCACCAAATTCCTTCAGGAAAAAAAGCAAATCGCCCAATATGCTGCAAGTTTTGTGGAAGAAGGTGACAGTATTTACCTTGATGCCGGATCAACTGTTTTCGAGATGATCAGTTCTCTTCAGGTTAAAGATATTGTAGTGGTCACCAATGGTCTCATGCATTTACCGCAGCTGCTTGAAAGAAATATTGAAACATATGTGATAGGCGGATATGCCAAACCAAAAACGAATGCAATCATCGGAAGAGGAGCTCTGGCAAGCCTTGAACAGTACCGCTTTGATAAATGCTTCCTCGGAGTGAATGGTATCCATCCTCATTCAGGGTATACGACACCAGACCAGGAAGAAGCAATGATCAAGCAAAAAGCGATGTCATTATCTCGAGAATCATTTGTGCTAACTGATGACAGTAAGTTTTCTGAGATTACGTTCGCAAAAATAGCAGACTTGCATGAAGCAACGATCATCACCAATACAATTGATGAAGATCATAAAGGACAATATACGAGCAAAACTTCAATAAAGGTTGTGACAACATGATATACACTCTTACTCTTAACCCATCCGTTGATTACATCGTTGAAGCTGATGAAATCCAACTAGGCAGTTTGAATAGAAGTTCAAACGAAACAAAGCTTCCCGGCGGTAAAGGGATTAATGTTTCAAGGGTCCTTCGTTCTCTTGGAGTTGAAAGCAAGGCAACAGGTTTTATTGGAGGCTTCACCGGCAAGTATGTCGAGGAGTTTCTTAACCGGGAAGGCGTGCAAACAAGATTTATCAATGTCGAAGGTGATACAAGGATTAACATTAAGCTTAAGGCCGGAACAGAAACAGAAATAAATGCTCGCGGCCCTGAAATCTCAACACTGGCAATAGAGTCATTGAAGGAGCAGGTCATGCTGCTCGGAAATGGCGATTTTCTTATTCTTGCAGGAAGCATTCCCTCCAGCATGCCTGAATCCATATATGAAGAAATTGTCCAAATCTGCAAGAAGACTGGGGCAGAAGTAATCGTAGACGCTGAAGGCGACTTGCTAAAAAGCATTCTTGACTACAGGCCATTCCTGATCAAGCCGAATCATCATGAATTGGGACAGTTGTTCAATAAACAAATCGCTAATGCTGACGAAGCCATTTTTTATGGAAAAAAACTAGTTGAAGCTGGTGCTAAAAATGTCATTGTCTCATTGGCTGAGAAAGGTGCTGTCTATATCAATGAAATCGATGCCTATAAAGCCGCTGTTCCTCAAGGTGAAGTCAAAAGCTCAGTAGGTGCCGGGGATTCAATGGTTGCTGGTTTCCTGGCCCAGTATCTAAAAACTGGTGATCGAAAAGAAGCATTCCGCTATAGTGTTGCATCTGGAAGCGCAACTGCGTTTTCAATCGGATTATGTACACCTGATAAAGTTGAACAACTTCTTCAAGAAGTAAAAATACAGAAAAACTAGTAAGGGGGAGAAACCATGAGAATTACAGAACTACTAACTAGAGAAACGATTCTGTTATCCATGAATGCTGCATCAAAACAAGATGCAGTGACTGAGCTCGTAGGAGTGCTAGAGCGGGCGGGGAAAATTACAGACCGCAATGCTTTTGAAGAAGCAATCCTAAAACGTGAACAACAAAGCACCACAGGCGTAGGGGACGGGATAGCTATTCCACACGCGAAAACTTCAGTTGTGAAGGATGCGGCAATTGTTTTTGGACGGTCAGAGGCTGGAATCGATTATGAATCATTGGACGGACAGCCTGCACACCTGTTCTTCATGATTGCAGCACCTGAAGGCGCAAACAATACTCATCTTGAAGCACTTGCGCGACTTTCCTCCATTTTGATGAATGCCGATGCACGTGAACAACTTATTGGGGCAAAAACTGCTAATGATGTCATTGGAATCATTAACAGCTACGATCAGGAAGAAACCGAAGAGAAGGTTGAAAGGAACAATAAAAAATTCATTGTAGCAGTAACGGCATGCCCTACTGGAATAGCTCACACTTATATGGCTGCTGATTCATTAAAAGCGAAAGCGGCTGAAATGGGCATTGATATCAAGGTGGAAACGAATGGCTCAGGCGGGGCAAAGAATGTCTTGACACAAGAAGACATTGAAAACGCTGAAGCAGTCATCATTGCCGCTGATACAAAGGTTGATATGGACAGATTTGCCGGAAAGCCATTAATTGATGTGCCTGTTGCGGACGGAATCCGCAAACCAAAGGACCTGATTGAAAGGGCTGTCAAAAGGGATGCGCCACTATACAAGGCATCAGGCAATGCAGCGGCAGAAAAGAAAGAAAGCCGGGGCGGAGTTTATAAGCATCTGATGAATGGCGTATCGAATATGCTTCCTTTCGTTGTCGGGGGCGGTATCTTAATCGCTATTTCCTTCATGTTCGGCTATAACGCGTTTAATCCAGATGATCCATCTTATCACCCAATTGCCAAAGCGTTGATGGACATAGGTGGAGGAAGCGGTGCATTTGGATTACTAGTGCCAATTCTTGCAGGTTTCATCGCACTAAGTATTGCTGACAGACCAGGTTTTGCTCCGGGTATGGTCGGTGGATTGCTTGCTGCAACTGGCGGTGGTGGATTCCTTGGTGGATTGGTAGCTGGTTTCCTTGCTGGTTATCTAGTGTTGGGACTCAAGAAATTATTCGCTGGATTGCCTGCTTCACTAGAGGGGATCAAGACAATTCTCTTGTATCCATTGTTCGGTATTGCTTTAACAGGGTTTATCATGTTGTTCTTGGTAAACAAACCAGTCGGTGCCCTGAATCAGGCAATCACAGACTGGCTTTCTGGATTAGGAACTGGGAATGCTGTAGTGCTTGGTATTGTTTTGGGATTAATGATGGCATTTGACATGGGCGGACCGGTTAATAAAGCAGCTTACGTTTTTGGAACTGGCTTGCTTGCAAGTGGTGTATATGAGCCAATGGCCGCAATCATGGCGGCAGGTATGGTGCCTCCGCTTGGTATCGCACTTGCGACAACTTTCTTTAAAAAGAAGTTTACCAAGGAAGACCAGGATGCAGGAAAGGCTAACTATATTATGGGACTTTCCTTCATCACAGAAGGTGCTATTCCATTCGCAGCAGCAGATCCACTGCGCGTTATTCCTTCAGTAATGGCTGGATCAGCTGTTGCCGGCGGATTGACGATGATGTTTAACATTGGACTGAGAGCTCCACACGGCGGATTGTTCGTAGTGCCGCTCGTTGAAGGAGGATGGCTGTTATACCTAGCTGCAATTCTCATCGGTTCAGTTGTGACAGCAATCCTGCTTGGGATATTGAAGAAACCAGTTGCATGATAATACCCAAGGCCTGCAGGCTAATAGTCTGCAGGCCTTTTTGTATGCATATGAATATTTCCATCACTTTGCCTATAAGCTTATATGAAGTGATTTGTGAAGGGGGAATGGGGATGGCGAGAGACTTCAATAGTGCTGCCTTGTATGAGCACCGTTTTTGGCTACAGGTTCTTGGTGACCACGGGAGATTCCTGCATGAGGCGCTGGTACCTGTAGAGCAGGAGGAAATAGAAACGGCAAAGTACTTTATTAATACTTTTGACAGGCTGCTGCAAAGGGTGGAAACAACTGATCTCATTCATTTGAGCATGAGAGCGGACGAAGAAGCGAAGAAAATCAGGCAATTTAAGCTGGACCTAATAGAAAAAATGCTGACTGGCAATGTGAAAATTCATTTTGGCCCTACTTTTATCAACCATATGGTCAATGAGGTTGAGGAATATATCAGAGTTCTTGAGTATCTTAAAAGGGGTGAGGTGCCGCCGGTGTTCCACGAATTACACCATCATACTGTCTGGCTGCTTGATGCGGCAGGCCATGCTGGTGCTATTCAAAGTAACCTCGATCAGGTTGAAAAGCGCCTGAAGGCAAAAAGTGAGAAATACATGAAGCATTTTGAGGATTTCTATATAAAAGCAGTCGAGATGACTGGTTACCTGCGAACGAATTTAACTTCCTTTCCAGCTTTGCAAAGAATGAATCAAGAGGTATCATTGGAAATTCAACTGTTCATGAAATTTCTTGATGAGTTAAAGGAGCTGGAGTTAACTGAACAGGCATTGGGAAGCTTTGCACCGCTGATGGCTGATCATATGTTCAGGGAAGAGTGTTATTATTTATCTAAAGTTGCAGAAGCCGCCTCACTGAATCAGCCGGACTGTGATCCTGGCAAGCCTAGATTAATGACAGACTGAACCTGGCGGATACTGGATGACTGCTGATTCATCTAGTATCTTAGCCCTAATTTAACTTCGAAAAAGAACATATGTTCTTGTTTTGGACAAGGTTATGTTATACTTGAGAAGCAATAGTCAAATCTCAAGGTGGGTCGGCTAGCCCCGAAGGAAGGGGGTGATGCCTATGACAGTATTCGAGACCTTTATGGCAATGTTTTCTTTTGCCAGTCTAATCCTCGCAATCCTGACGTTAAGCCAAAAAAAATAGACCTCTCATAACCGTAAAAAAACGGTGAGAGGTCCAGCTGCTTTTTGCCGATCTTCTAAGGGAACGGCTATTGCGGAGACTGTCGGTGGGCCAACACCGGCAGTCATTCTGTACAAATATACAATACAAGAATACCATACAGGGCTGTCAAAGTCACGATTATAAGCACTTTCATGCATGAGATGTTTTGCCATTTGGTTATACTGAGGAAGTTATGTTAAACCATGCATAGGGAGTGAATGGCGATTGACTTTATGCAATTTAGAGTATGGTGATCTCTTTTACGAAGAGATTGGACAAGGAAGTCCAATTATCTTTTTGCACCCACCGGGAATGGGAAGGAAGGTGTTTCGATACCAAAGGCCACTGAGCCAACGATATAGACTAATCCTTCCTGACTTAAGCGGTCATGGTGATTCAACAGCTGTACTAGAAAGCGTTACAATCCAAAAGTATGCCGAAGAAGTCTTAAGATTGGTCGATTCTATAGGACTGGAAAAAGTTGCGTTGTGCGGCTATTCCTCCGGAGGCAGCATAGCACAGGAATTTGCCCTGACTTACCCGGAAAGAACGAAGACGCTTATCCTTTCTGGCGGCTTTACAGAGGTACAGTCACCCGCATTGAAATATGAGCATTTGATGGGAATGTATTTCGTGAAAAATTCCCCTAAAACCCTGGCGAAGGTGATTGCAACTGCACATACCTTTGATAAGAATTACAGGATGGAACTCATTGAACATATGTTGAAAACAGATTTGAATACATGGTTCGACTTTTACCACGAATCATTGAACTATTCTTGCAGCGGAAGACTGAAAAATTTAAATGTACCTTTGCTGCTTATTTATGGTTCGAGAGATTTCATCAACCAGCACATAAGGGCCTATGAAAGAGAGTTGGGACATTTTCAAAAAGCCATTATTCCAAAAGTCTCACATCAGGTTCCTGTTAAGAAATGGCAGCAGTTCAACACTGAAATAGAGAAGTTTTTGGAAGAACAATCTGACTGGCGTTGAAAAAACGCATTGTTAGATTATACAATGCGTTTTTACGCCTCTTTTTTATCTGGTTTTATGGCAAGAAATGTTGCTAGAGCGGCAGCGATGCTTAAAGCGGTTAGGATAATGAACATTAGCTTATTTGAATTTTTCATCATCAGAGCAATGACGGGAGGACCTGCGGCCACTCCTATGAACCTCATTGAGCTATATATGGATGTAATGGTACCTCGTTCTTCTTTTTCAATACTCTCAGTGATTAAGGCATCCATTGGCGGCAGGCTTGCACCTATACCGATGCCGGCAACAAGGAACATGGAAATAATAAACCATAACTCCCTCGAAAAACTCAGGAGGGCCACTGCTATACCAAGCAACACTAAGCTAGAGAACGTAATCCACTTCATAAGGACCATATTCTTTTTTATTACTTTACCGGTGATAAATGATGAAAGGCATAGTGCCCCTAATGGCAAGGCAAGAACCAGTCCTTTTTTCAAGTCCTTTATTCCATATTTGTTCTCCAGAATATCGGACAGGTAAAATAAGACTCCAAACAACACGAACATGACAATAGCACCAATAAAAAAGATGGCATACAGCCAGCGCCCATTTTCAGTGAAAATCAGTTTTATTTTTTTTAGGAAATCCTTGAATGGCAATGGTTCTTGTTTCTTTTTCGGACTTTTTACCAGGAAAATCATCATGATTATTGACAGGGCACAGAAAACGGGTATTGAAAAGAACGGGATAAACCAGATGATTCCTGCCAGGAATGACCCTAATACTGGGCTGAGAACCTTTCCAAGAGTGTTTGCAGTTTCGATTTCTCCGAGCGCTCCGCTTACTTCATCATCGTTTTTGAACATATCTCCAACCAATGGCAAAACAATTGGAAAAGCACCGGCTGCTCCCACGCCCTGCAAGGCTCTTCCGATTAAGACAACCCAGTATCCATCGTTCATTTGCCATGAGGCCCACCCTGAAATAGTTCCGCCAATTCCAGTGATGATCAGGCTTGGAATAATGACTTTCTTTCGACCAATATGATCAGATAAGTACCCGGCTAACGGGATTAAAAATATGGCTACTATAGAATAAACGGTTATGATCAGGCTCGATTGAAAGGCGGAAATGCCCATCTTCTTTTCCATGACTGGCAAAACTGGAATCAGCATCGAATTTCCAAGTGTCATCACGAGAGGAATGGATGCGATTGAGACAATTGCCCATTTTTGATTATTGGCACTACCCTTTTTCGAATCCTTCTCTTTTTTATTCGAAACTCCTCCGGCTTTAGGAAACAAGTTTTCAATATAATTCATGATCGTAACCTGCCTTTTTTCATACTATTTTTAGTGTGGACTTAAACAACAGAAATAACAGATGTCTTTTTATGGGAAAGATTTTTTCTGTGAAAAAACCTTATGGAGTTTTTAGAGTGAAAAGGATAAAATAATTGGAAAAGACTTGAAGGTTGGTGGAATCATGGCACAAATATTGTACCTGAATGTCGGGAAGCCGGAGCTTAAGACCTGGGACGGCAAACAAGAACGATCAGCAATTGGTAAAAAAAGAGTGACACAGTCGTTACTATCAAAAGAATCCTTTCACGGAGATGGCGTGGCAGCAACAGAATTTCATGGAGGACCTGACAGAGCTGTTTGTTTTTATCCAGCAGAGCATTATTCAAAATGGTCAGTTGAATTCGGAAAGGAATTAGCACCTCCAACCTTTGGCGAGAATATTTCAGCCCCTGGAATGTTGGAAGCCGATATCTATATAGGTGATACATACAAGCTTGGAGAAGCTGTGATCCAGGTGACACAGGGAAGGATTCCGTGTTCAAAAATATCGAAGAATAACCAAATTGACACGCTGCTGAAAAGGGTTGTCGAGACTGGCTATACGGGCTATTTTTTCCGTGTTCTTCAAGAGGGAATGGTCTATGAAGACTCTGATATTATTTTTTTGGAGAGGATACAAAATAACTTTTCGATTTTAAGGGCTAATGAAATATATTTTCACCAGAGGAAGGACTATCAAGCGATTGAAGAACTGTTAGGAATTGAGGAACTGGCAGAAGACTGGAAGAAAAACCTTGAGAAACTTTTAATGCAGAAGAATTAAAATATTTCATTTATTCGGTTGACATTTTCGAATCACCGCTTTAATATAGTGAATAATAAAATAATAAGCGATGACGAAGAGTAGTAACTGGATCAGATACTTAAGAGAGCTGATGGTTGGTGGAAATCAGTGTAACTGTACCAGCGAATGGACTTCCGAGCTTCCAGACCGAACCCTTACGGCAGTAGGCTTTGGCGAAATGGCCTTATCGTTATAAAAGGCAGGCATTAAGCATTCAATGCTCGATGCTGTTAAGTGAGCTGTTTTACAGCTAATTAAGGTGGCACCACGGGTCTCTCGTCCTTATTGTAATCAATAAGGATGGGGGCCCTTTTTGTTTATCCTCAAAATCCAATAATTTTATTATGTAAACTCGATGAGCAAGAAGAGTAAGCAGGATTTTTCTGTTACAGAGAGCCGGGAATGGTGTGAACCGGTACAGAAATACTTGCCGAATGGCCTTGCGAGAGGCAGCCTGAAATAATAGTAGGGCTTGCCCGGGATTCCGCCGTTAAAAGGATAGGGTATAACGAAACGTTTTTTGGTTTCCTGTACCTGAAGAGAGGGAGTCTCAAGGCTCCAATATGAGGTGGCACCGCGGTCCAATCGTAATCGTCCTCTATACAGTACAATCTTTGTGCATGTATAGGGGACTTTTTTATTTTCTAAAGGAGGATATATATGAAGGTTGAATCACCAAATATCTTTATTGAAGAGATTGAAGGAGATACATTAACCCCGATATCTGTGTACCAGATGGTATCCGGAAAGAAAAAATTCCTGTTGGAAAGTTCCCATAAGCATAACGACTCAGGGCGATTCTCTTTTATTGGCTGCGATCCCGTTTATGAGCTTTTAAGTGAAAAGGGAGAGACTTATCTGGCAAGGAAAGGCGTTAAAGAGAAGGTACAGACTCCATTTTCCGAGGCTCTGAAAGAAATGCTTCCTAAAGTATTCCCTGAATTTGATATTCCTTTCATAGGAGGCGGTGTCGGTTTTGTAAGCTATGATTTCATTCGCGATTTTGAAGAAATTGGGCCGCTTAAAGAAGATCCTCTTGAAATGCCAGAAGCGCATTTGATGTTCTTCAATGAAGTCATCGTATTTGACCATCTTAAACAAAAAATCAACCTGATCGGCATTCCGTTTCCAGGATACAGCAATGACGATCTTATTAAGAAAATTAAGAAACGGAAAAAAGAACTTGATTCGCCAGTCAAAAAGCAGCCAGTCATTCGATTTTCACTTTCAGATTTTAAAGCATCGCAGAACAGGGAGGAATTTGAAAAATCAGTCAGGACCGCAAAGAACCTGATCGAAGAGGGAGAAATCTTTCAGGTTGTGCTGTCAAGAAGGCTAGCAGCGGATGCAAAAGGAGATCCATTTTCGTTCTATCGAAAGCTGCGAGTGGATAATCCCTCCCCTTATATGTACTTCATTGACTTTGAAGATTATGTTGTTGCCGGCACGTCCCCTGAAAGCCTCGTGAAGTACCGGGATGGTACAATGATTGCCAACCCGATTGCAGGTACCAGGCCGAGGGGAATATCCGCAGATGAGGATTTAGAACTGGAATTGGAATTGAAAGAGGACGAAAAGGAACTGGCTGAACATAAGATGCTCGTCGATCTCTCAAGGAATGATTTAGGCAGGATATGTGAAGTCGGCAGTGTCAAAATTGATAAATTCCTGGCTGTAGAAAGGTATCAGTTTGTCATGCATCTCGTATCTGAAGTAAGTGGGAGGCTGTTGCCAGATGCCCACCCAATGGATGGGCTGGCGGCATGCCTTCCCGCAGGAACAGTGTCAGGAGCTCCAAAAATTCGGGCGATGCAAATTATCAACGAGCTTGAAGCTGAAAAAAGAGGTGTTTATTCAGGAGCGGTCGGTTATTTCTCTGCTTGTGGAAGCATGGATTTTGCCCTAGCGATCAGAACATTGGTTGTCAAGGATGGCAAAGGATATCTCCAGGCAGGTGCAGGCATTGTATATGACTCTGACCCCGCAAAAGAGTTTGATGAAACAAACCATAAATTAAAAGCATTGATGGAGGCAGCCCATGATCCTACTGATCGATAATTACGATTCATTTACCTATAACCTTTACCAGTATCTAAGCGAACTGGGTGCTGAAGTAAAAACAGTCAGGAACGATAAAATTTCGGTTCAGGAAATCTCGCGAATGGAACCTGAGGCAATTGTCCTTTCTCCTGGCCCAGGCAGGCCGGAACAAGCCGGAATCTGTGTCGAGACTATTAAACAGTTGGCGTCATCAATCCCAATTCTTGGTATATGTCTTGGCCACCAGGCAATAGCCCATGCATTTGGCAGTTCGATCATTAAGGCTAAAAAAATCAGGCATGGCAAGGAGTCCAAACTCCTGCATACAGGCACTTCGCTAATGAATGATCTCGAGGTACATCCTGAAGTAATGAGATATCACTCTTTGGTGATCGACCGAATCACGCTTAATGAGGATTTTCAGGTGCTGGCAGAAGCGGCTGATGACCAGGAAATAATGGCGATCAAGCATAAAAATTACCCTCTATACGGCCTCCAGTTTCATCCAGAATCAATTGGAACGAAGAGCGGAAAGCAAATTCTATCGAATTTTCTCGCTGAAATCAGAAAGGAGACAAAAGCTTATGAAATATTATCTTGAAAAGTTGGTTGAAGGGAAATCATTGCAGGAAATTGAAATGGAAGATGCTGTCCAGGAAATGTTCACCCAGGATACAACAGATGCCGAAATCGCATCATTTTTGACAGGTCTCAAGTCAAAAGGAGAAACCCCTGATGAAGTATCAGGGTTGGTAAAAGCCATCAGAAAGCATGCACTTACTTTTACAAAAAATATACCGAATGTTTTGGATAATTGCGGAACAGGAGGAGATGGATCAAAAAGCTTCAACATAAGCACTACTTCCGCATTTGTTATTGCCGGAGCCGGGATTACAGTAGCGAAGCATGGAAACAGAAGCGTATCGAGCAAGACCGGGAGCGCGGATGTACTGGAGGCGCTCGGTGTCAGTCTTGACTTCTCTCCCGAAGCAACAGAAGAAATCCTTGAACAGAATGGGATTGCGTTTCTTTTTGCTCCTCATGTCCACCCGAAATTGAAACAAATCATGAAGGTAAGAAGGGACTTGAAAATCCCTACTATCTTTAATCTAATCGGACCACTGACAAATCCAGTACAGCTTGATTACCAGCTGCTTGGAATCTATCGCAGGGATTTGCTCGAAAAGTTTGCCCGTGTACTTGCGAATCTGAATAGGAAGCGGGCGATTGTCGTGAATGGAGCGGGTGGAATGGATGAGGCCTCTCTGGCAGGTGAGAACGAAATGGTCCTCGTTTCTGAAGGGGAAATCAAGCGAATCAAGCTTAACCCGGAAGAAGTGAACTTGCCAGTGTACGATAACAGTAGGATCAGGGGTGGGGATGCACGTGATAATGCAGACATTTTGCTCCAGGTCCTTAAAGGGAAAAAAGGCGCACACCGGGATACAGTGCTGCTGAACGCAGGTATTGGAATTTATACCGCCGGGAAGGCAGAATCGATTCTTCAGGGAGTGGACCTTGCAGAGGAAAGCATCGATTCAGGCAGGGCAATAGCCAAACTGGAGAATTTAATCAGCATCAGCAATCGAAACAAAAAGGCGGTAGGATGAAATGGGTACAATACTTGATTCGATCATTGAAAGAAAAAAAGTTGAGGTGGAAGAGCTGAGGAAGTCAGCCAGGGAAATACCTGAAATTACATCGAAGCCCCGCTCTCTGCTAAAAGCCTTAAGAGAGGCAAACAATGTCGCCATCATTTCAGAATTTAAAAGAGCTTCACCTTCTAAAGGAGACATTAATCTTTCATTGGAACCTGCTCAGCAGGCAAAACTTTATGCCCAGGCAGGTGCATCGGCTATATCGGTGTTAACGGATGAAAAAGGTTTTAAAGGATCTTTCACTGATTTGAAAAAAGTCAGAGAAGCAGTGGACCTTCCGATTCTTTGCAAGGATTTTATCGTTGATCAAATTCAAATAGACATGGCCCGTTCAGCAGGAGCAGATGTCATTTTGCTCATCGCATCAGCATTGCCCCTTCGAAAACTTTCAGAGCTATACGAGTATGCCTATGAAAAAGGACTAGAGTGCCTCGTTGAAATCCATGATGAAACAGATCTGGAAAAAGCTCTCTATTTAAAAGCTCAAATGATCGGAATCAATAATCGAGATTTAAAATCATTCGAGGTCAATCTCGTGAACACTGAGAAGCTCGGACCGCTTGTAAAAAAAGCAGGAGCGTTTCTGATCAGTGAAAGCGGCATGAAAACAAGGGACGACATCGTCCGTGCAGCAGCTGCTGGTGCGAGTGGAGTCCTGGTTGGAGAGACATTCATGACATCCGCTGATCTTATAGAAACTTTCCAGACATTCTTCGTTCCGGTAGTGAGGGATCATCATGAAGGTTAAGATTTGCGGAATAAGAACAGTTGAAGCAGCACAGCATGCGGTTCAAAGTGGGGCTGACGCTCTTGGTTTCGTTTTTGCAGACAGCAAAAGAAAAATAACAGCTTTAGAGGCAAAGGAAATCATTGAAGCTTTACCGGAACATGTCTGGAAGGTAGGGGTTTTTGTGAACAAGGGTGCTTCAGAAATAATGCGAATCGCCGAAATTGTCGGCCTGACACATATTCAACTTCATGGTAATGAGGTCCCTGATGACTATCGTTCAATTGGGCTGCCGCTAATTAAGGCTGTTTCCGTTAAGTCACCGGATGACCTTGAAAAAATTGACACAATAAAAGCTGACTATATCCTTCTTGACAGTCCGCCAGCAGAATATCGGGGAGGAAACGGCTCAAGTTTTGAGTGGGATTTGGCAAAGGCAATCGGCAAGTCAAAGACAAATATCATTTTGGCGGGTGGGTTGGATCCACAGAATATCAGCAAAGCGATCGCAAAAGTCAACCCATTGATGGTTGATGTCAGCAGCGGTGTCGAATCTAACAGAGAAAAAGATTTTGCGAAAATAAAGGCTTTTATTAATAATGCAAAGAATGAAAGGGAGGAAGTTTGAATGACTATTAAAACTTATAATTTACCGAACGAAAAGGGGCACTTTGGGAATTATGGAGGAAGGTTCGTGCCCGAAACGCTGATGCATGCTGTTCTTGAATTGGAGAAGGAATATAACAGAGCTTTGGGAGACGAAGAGTTCCATGCCGACTTGCAAAAATTAATGAAGGATTATGTTGGGAGGGAAACGCCATTATATCTGGCTGGAAATCTCACAGAGCATGCTGGTGGAGCAAAAATATACCTAAAGCGGGAGGACCTCAACCATACAGGAGCACATAAAATCAACAATACTGTCGGTCAGGCCTTGCTTGCAGTAAGGATGGGCAAGCGAAAGATTGTTGCTGAAACAGGGGCTGGACAGCATGGAGTGGCGACTGCAACAGTCTGTGCCCTGCTCAATTTGGAATGTGTCATCTTCATGGGCAAAGAAGATATCAGACGCCAGCAATTAAATGTTTTCAGGATGGAACTTCTTGGCGCGAAAGTCATCAGTGTAGATGCAGGCAGCGGGACATTGAAGGATGCGGTTAATGAAGCTCTTCGGTACTGGGTTACAAATGTCCGGGATACTCATTATATTCTTGGATCTGTAATGGGGCCGCATCCTTTCCCGAAAATGGTTCGCGACTTTCAAAGTGTCATCGGTAAAGAAACGAAACAGCAATTTTTCGAAAAAGAAGGGAAGCTTCCTGATGCCCTTGTGGCTTGCATTGGAGGAGGCAGCAATTCGATTGGTTTATTCTATCCGTTCATTGAGGACAATAGCGTGTCAATTTATGGTGTTGAAGCTGCTGGCCTCGGTCTGGCAACTGACAAGCATGCTGCTTCACTAACTAAAGGTAAACCAGGGGTGCTTCATGGCGCGATGATGTATCTTCTGCAGGATGAAGATGGTCAAATTCAGGAAGCGCACTCGATATCAGCTGGCCTGGACTATCCTGGAATTGGCCCTGAACACAGTTATCTGCACGATATCAATCGAATCACATATGAATCGGTAACAGATGACGAAGCACTTGAAGCCTTTCAACTGCTTTCAAAATTAGAGGGAATCATTCCTGCTTTGGAAAGTGCACATGCCATTGCGTACGCAGTCAAGCTAGCTGCTGGGATGAGCAAAGATGAGAGTATGGTTGTCTGTTTATCTGGCCGTGGTGATAAAGATGTACAGACAATTAAGGACAGGATAGGAGGAATGGAATGATGGATAGAATTCAAAAAGCTCTGACTAAAAAAGGGAAAAAGGCTTTTGTTCCATATATAATGGCTGGAGATGGAGGGCTCGAAACCCTAAAAGAAAAGCTGCTATTTTTACAAGAATGTGGTGCTGATGCAGTAGAAATTGGTATCCCCTTTTCTGATCCTGTTGCGGATGGGCCTACAATCCAGAAAGCTGGTATCCGGGCGCTTAGCAGAGGGACTACGTTGAGAAAGGTGCTTGAGACTGTTCAAACCTTCAAAACTGAAATCTCAATCCCTCTTATTCTAATGACCTATTTGAATCCCCTCGTGGCATATGGGCTCGAAAAGTTTGCCGTGGATGCTGCGGAAGCTGGTATATCGGGCTGCATTATCCCTGACCTACCGCTTGAGGAGGAAGATTTCATTCTTCCAGCGCTTGAGGAGCATGAAATCTCTTTAATCAGGTTAGTGACGCTCACAACTCCAGTTGAGAGAATAAAAGAAATCGGCTCGAGGGCAAAAGGATTCATTTATGCAGTTACCGTAACAGGTATCACGGGTGCAAGAAACGATTTCAGCGAGGACCTTGCTGCTTTCCTAGGTTCAATTAAAAGTGTCAGCCAAGTTCCGGTGCTGGCAGGGTTCGGGGTCTCAAGCGCTGAACAAGTCAGAGAAGTGTGCGGGCATTGTGATGGTGTGATCGTTGGTAGTAGAATAATTGATTTATTTGAACAAGGAGATTTGGCCGCAATAAAACGGCTCGTGAGCACAGCTGAAGGGGTTAGTTTGACTTAGTGTTGATGGAAAGCAGAAACCAGTAGCAGAATGCTAAAATCACATTAATTACAAAAAATGGAAAAGAAATAGCCGCTGCATATCAAGCAGCGGCTATTTCTTTTCAGCGGTGATACATCCTGTCAAAACTGGTCTTACCTCAAGATAGGATACCTCCGGGTTTTTGAATCCGGTATTAAGCAAATCATTTTTCATTCTTTCTCCCAATTGTTTTGCTGTCTGAGCCGTCGATCCTTCTTCGCGCGGCTGGACAGTAAGGACGATCCTTCCTCCAGGCTTCAGCAAGCGGAGTAGGTGACTTAAGGAAGTCAGTGGTTTGTCCCAGAGTGGATAATTATTTACAGAAATGATTTTATTATAATTATGTTCGGGTTGAAAGTTGGCAACATCGCCGATCGTCAGGTGTACTCTGCCTTGTTCAATCCACTCTTTATTTCTTTTTGACGCTTCGTTCTTCATTTTTTTAGAAAGGTCTATTCCATCTACTTCTAATCCGCGGTAATTTGACATTAAAGTTTTAATGCCGTATCCGGGACCGAAGCCAATCTCTAAAATCCGGTCATTTTTACGTACTTGAAGCTTTTTTATGCTCCACCTATTAATTTTCCTGTTCTCAAAATACATGATTGTTCCTGCAAGCTTTCCAAGTATGCCTTTTGGCTTCTCGAACTGCTTCGCCATTGAATCTATCATTTTAGTCACTCCTGATTTGATTAGCCCATATTTGAACTGGTTTTCTCTTTTATACCAGTTTTCCTTTATTTTTAAACTTCGCAACCTTTTTTAACCTATAATTTATGAGGGATGATTAAGCGATAAAGACAGTCTATTCTGAAAATTATTTCTCGGGAAAGCGCAGGAAAAGACAATATACTACATGAATACATTGGCTGATGAAAAAAATGACTGAATTTGTCACATGCAAAAACAATATTTTTTTAAAAAAGCGTGCGATTTGTTACAGTACAATCGAATATTTGTTGTATATACTTTACTTAAAGTTTTCGGTGGTTGAAATTAAAAATGACGATCTATTTAGTTACTAATAAAGGAAGTTGAACGAGATGAAAATGTACGAAGCGATTCTCGATATTTTAGAAAAAAAGGGAAATGCAACGATTCCAGTGATTTGCCAGGAAATGAGTGAACAAGATCATAGCATTGTGAGTGAGAGGCAGGATATGGTTGAACCTTCCTATATAAAAACACTTGTTAGCAGCAATAACGAATTATTCCTGGTAAAGGATGATCTTGTTTCGATAAGGCCTGATAAAGAACCGGTTATGATGACGGTTGTATTGCATGGATATCCCGGCCCGGAAATGAGGGTGAGAATCGATTTTAAAAGGAATACCTTTACCTACTTTGAATGGCATCTGGACTCTAAAGCTTCAGGTCCGCTTAAAGTGGGAATATTTGGCAGTGTGGAGGATTTTAAAAAGAAACTGTATCCTTTAAAGTTATGGGAGTGGGAAGAAGATTATCAAACAGAAGGTATTGTAGTGGATGGTACTAGTTGGTCAGTAAAACTAAAAACAAAAGGAAAAACCTATGAAAGCAGAGGCCTTGACTCCTTTCCAAACCAGTGGAAAGAATTCTGCAAGGCAGTCAGCGTACTCGTTGGCAAAAAGTTTTCGTGTTAGCCGCAGACCTTCTGCGGTTTTTTTCTATTCAAAATACGAAAGGATTGTTTGTTTTAAGGTTATAATGGTGAAAACTCTGCTTGTTTTAGGTACAATAAATAAATGTAGTTTCAAACATGCGACCATGGAGGTCAATCGAGAAATGAAGGACATATCAGTACAAGAATTAATCAGCTCAAAAGAATTTATACCAGTCGATGTAAGGGCGCCAATCGAACATCGTGATTCTGCAATACCCGGGTCGGTCAATATACCATTATTCACAGATGAGGAAAGACAAGAGATAGGGACGCTTTATAAGCAATCTGGTGAAGAAGCTGCCAAATGGCGGGCCATGGAGATTGTTTCTCCAAAGCTTCCTTACTTGCTTGGTGAAATAAAGGACCTCAAGAAGTCAGGTGCTGAGCCTGTGATTCATTGTTGGAGAGGTGGGATGAGGAGCAGGTCTGTGGCATCCTTCCTAGAATACGCAGGAATACCCGCATTGCGACTGGAGGGTGGTTATCGGGCATACAGGGAATATGTATTGGAAAGAATTCCTCAACTTTTGCCAGAAAAGGCCATTGTTCTGCATGGGATGACAGGGACTGGTAAAACCGACATATTGCAGGCTCTCCAGGAAAAGGGATATCCTGTTGTTGATCTGGAAAAAATGGCAAACCATAGAGGATCCATTTTTGGCATGATCGGCATGGGAGAGGCACACAATCAAAAAACATTTGATGCTTTGTTATTTGAAAGGCTGAATGAAATAAAAGGTTCCAACTACTTTATCATTGAAGCGGAGAGCAAAAGAATCGGGCGTGCAGCCCAGCCGGAAGAAATGCTGAAGAAAAAGGTGAATGGTATTCATTACCTGGTAAAAAGCTCAATACCTAAGAGAGTCGAACGGATATACAATGAATATGTTCAACCTTTCCTGGGAGAAGCCTGGTTTGAAGAGGAAGTCAGGGAGAAGGTATCGAAACTAATTAAGCGAATTAATCATGATGTTTCACCATCCCTCGCATTTGCCCTGGAAGAAAACAACTATAAAGAATTAATTGAGATCTTACTGGTTCATTATTATGATCCGCGCTATAACCATGCCCTTCTGGAATATGAGGGACCTTTCCAAGAAATCGATTCAGACGACCCTGATGTTATTAAGAATATTGTAAAAGAAATACAGAAGACATTTTCTGATTCAACAGCGGTTTAAAATGAATAAAAAAAAGGTAATTAAAGAAGGAAAGCAGGTAAATGCTTTCCTTTTTCTTTTTTGCTCTTGGCCTGGGAACTTTCATATTGCGGTAAAAATTATTTAACAGATTGAGTATTAATTATGATTTTTGTCACGTAAAATTTCTGAATATTTGATATATAATTAAATGAGAACTATTTAAACAGGAGGATGAAATATGCGCGAATCGAAAAATTGCCACCACCGTTTTTCAATGCACGAGGAGAATGTGGGATTTACAACGAATGATGGTGTAGACATTTTCACAGCTGGAGCAAGATTTCAGAAGTGTATCACATGCGGGCATATTGAATTGCCTGTAGAACATAGTGAAATGATTGAGCCTAGTCAGATTGAAAAAAGAAATAACTTTTTTGCACCAAAAAATATGTATGCAACTTTAATGAGTTTATAGATATGAGCAACAAACAAATTGAAAAGCCGGTCTAACCGGTTTTTTTTATGTTCATTTTTAATAGGAATAGTTTTACTGGAATAATGAAAGTTTGTTATTGAATTAACACTATAACGATAGTCAAAACCTTTGGTTAAAAGAAAATATCATGGTAGAATATTAATGTAAACGGTTGCTATCAGAATAATAATATTATTCTTTGAATTTACAGTTAAAATTGAGCACTACAGGGTAACAGATAATTAGTGAATATTAGAATTGGCAAGGGGGTTTTTTTGTGAAAAAGCCAGTTTCGGGAAACAGGTTAAAATGGCCAGAATTTCATGGGCCTAACCAGGGGTATGTAGAAGAGTTATATGAAATGTTCCTACAAGATCCTGATTCCGTTGATGCTGATATCAGGGAATATTTTGAACAGAATTCTAACCTTCAATCTCCATCTTCAAATGAAAGTAATCAAGTAATTCCTGCACTAAAAGTGGCAGGATCTCCGGCAAAAATCGCAGCTGCATTAAGATATGCTGATTATATCCGTTCTTACGGCCATTTATCTGCAAATATTTATCCACTGCAGTTTGGTAGCAAAGATCATCAACTTGAGGATTATCAAAAATGGGGATTGACTGAGGCTGATTTGACGGATATGCCAGTGGAGCTCGTCTGCCCTAGTGCTCCTTCTTCTATTAAAAATGGAAAAGAAGCTTTTCAATTTCTTCAAAAGGTTTACTCCGATACGATTGCGTACGAATTTGAGCATGTAAATGAAATGGCTGAAAAGGATTGGCTAAGGCAGAAGGTTGAGTCTGGTGAACTAATTCCTAAAGTTGGAAATGAAAGAAAAACCAGTTTATACGAACGTCTTACAGAGGTCGAGAATTTCGAAAAGTATTTGCACCGGACTTTTGTCGGACAAAAGAGGTTTTCAGTCGAAGGACTGGATTCGATGGTCCCGCTTCTTGATGAGGTCATCAGTGGCGCAGTCAATAGTGGGGTTGAAACAATCAATATTGGCATGGCCCATAGGGGAAGGCTGAATGTCCTTGCCCATGTTTTAGGTAAGCCATATGAAATGATTTTTGCAGAATTCCAGCATGCTCCAAACAAAGAACTTGTTCCATCAGAAGGTTCAATTGGAATTAATTTTGGCTGGACTGGCGATGTTAAATATCACCTTGGCATTGACCGGAAAATCAAATCGGATAACACATTAAACGCTAGACTGACACTGGCCAATAACCCTAGCCACCTGGAATTTGCCGGTGCAGTGGTTGAGGGCTTTACCCGTGCTGCACAGGATGACAGGAATGAACCGGGTTACGCGAAATATGATCCGGTAAAAGCAATGGCCATCCTGATTCATGGAGACGCTGCATTCCCGGGGCAGGGAATTGTGGCTGAAACTCTGAACCTAAGCCGTTTGCACGGATATAAAACTGGAGGAACGATTCATGTAATCGCAAATAACACGATTGGATTCACAACCGAATCAATGGATTCCCGATCCACACGTTATGCCAGTGACCTTGCAAAGGGATATGAAATTCCGATCATCCATGTCAATGCAGATGATCCGGAGGCATGCTTAATGGCAGCCAGGCTGGCATTTGAATACAGGAGTACTTTCGGAAAGGATTTCTTGATTGACTTGATTGGGTATCGACGATTTGGCCATAACGAAATGGATGAGCCAATGACAACAAATCCTGAAATGTATGTGCTTGTCCACAAACATCCGACAGTGAAGAAAATCTATGGTGATAAACTCATAGACCAAGGAACCATGTCGGAAGAGACTAGAACAGAAATTGAACAAAAAGTATCAACCAGGCTGACAGAAGCATACGAAAAAGTTCCGAAAAAAGAGAAGGAAGTAACGAACGAACCAGATATCCCGGATGTAGTGGAAATGGGAATACCAGAGATCGAAACTGGGGTGCCAATCGAGATACTAAGGAAAATAAATAGTGACCTGTTGAATTGGCCAGAAGGATTCAATGTCTTCAATAAATTAGAGAAAATCCTCCAAAGAAGGAAGGATGCTTTTTCTGCGAACGGTAAAATAGATTGGGGTCTTGCAGAAACTTTGGCGTTTGCTTCCATAATTAAAGATGGAACACCAGTCAGACTTACTGGACAGGATTCTGAGAGAGGAACCTTTGCCCAAAGAAATATTGTTTTGCATGACAGCGAAACTGGCGAGCAATTTTCACCGCTCCATGTTTTGCCTGGAGCAAGAGCATCCTTCTCTATCCATAACAGCCCGCTTTCTGAAGCGGCAGTAGTGGGTTTTGAATATGGGTATAACGTATTCGCCCCAGAAACTTTAGTCCTTTGGGAAGCGCAATATGGTGATTTTGCCAATGCTGCCCAGGTACTGTTTGACCAGTTCGTGGCGGCTGGCAGGGCGAAGTGGGGACAAAAATCAGGTCTAGTCATGCTTCTGCCTCACGGATATGAAGGCCAGGGGCCGGAGCATTCGAGCGGAAGAGTAGAAAGGTTTTTAACACTCGCGGCTGAAAATAACTGGACGGTTGCGAACCTTTCTTCAGCGGCTCAATATTTCCATATTCTACGTAGACAGGCTGCGATCTTAAGGCAGGAAGCTGTTCGCCCGCTCGTTTTGATGACACCTAAAAGTCTGTTGAGGAACACTACGGTTGCTGCGGATCCACAACAATTGGCAGAAGGAAGCTTCAAGCCGATCATCGAACAGCCAGGGCTTGGCGGCCAGCCAGAGAAAGTGGAGCGGGTGGTGTTGTGCACTGGAAAAGTGAGCATAGATATCGCTGAAAAGATCCAGCCGGAAGAGCATGGATGGCTGCATGTCTTGAGAATCGAGGAGATCTATCCTTTCCCGCTAGAACAATTAAAAGAAAAGTTAGGCCGATATCCGAACCTAAAAGAAATCGTCTGGGTTCAGGAAGAACCGAAAAATATGGGAGCATGGACTTTTGTTGAGCCAAGAATCAATGAAGCAGCACCGAACGGGCTGGAAGCTTCCTACATTGGCAGAAGAAGACGTTCGAGTCCGGCAGAGGGAGATCCAAACATCCACAAGTTGGAGCAGGCAAGAATTATAAATGACGCACTGACAAGGAGAAATGGAGGAGGAAATGAAAATGGCAGAGATTAAAGTTCCTGAATTAGCTGAATCAATCACCGAGGGAACGATTGCCCAATGGCTGAAAAAAAAGGGTGATCAAGTCGAGAAAGGTGAATATATCGTTGAACTGGAGACCGATAAAGTTAATGTTGAAATTATCTCCGACTATGATGGAGTATTAACTGAACTCCTCGCTGAAGAGGGGGATACAGTGAAGGTTGGGGAAGCCATCGCCATTGTTGGTGAACAGGGCAGCGCAGCAAACGATCAGCCTACTGCAGAGGCAGGCAGGGTGAACGAATCCCCCGATGAACCTGCTAAGCATGAAAATGGCTCGGTCGAAGGACAAAACACCGGGAACAATGCTACTGTTGATCAGTCTAGTAATAATGCAGCGTCGGAGAGGATTATCGCTTCACCTGCAGCAAGAAAGCTGGCAAGGGAAAAGGGCATTGACTTGAGCAAGGTAGCTTCCCAGGATCCACTTGGCAGAGTGAGGAAACAGGATGTGGATTCATATTCTCCAGAGCAAAAAACTAACCAAAAGCCAGCTGTTGAAAAAACTGAAGCACCAAAGACTACTCCTGTCGGTAAATCTGATGATGATAGCCGAGTTGAGCGAATCAAGATGTCACGGAGGCGCCAGACTATTGCCAACAGGCTGGTCGAGGTTCAGCAGACAGCGGCAATGCTTACGACCTTCAATGAAGTCGATATGACGGCTGTTATGGAACTAAGAAAGAAATGGAAGGATCGTTTCTATGAGGAGAATGATGTTCGTTTAGGATTCATGTCATTTTTCACGAAAGCTGTTGTAGCCGCATTGAAGAAGACTCCTTACTTGAATGCTGAAATCCAGGGGGACGAAATTGTTCTCAAAAAGTTTTATGACATTGGAGTCGCTGTCGCTGCCGATGAAGGACTGGTAGTGCCAGTCATCAGGGACGCGGACAGGAAAAACTTTGCCGAGATTGAAAATGATATTAATGAACTTGCTGAAAAGGCTCGCACAAACAAACTTTCCTTGAAGGACCTTCAGGGAGGAAGCTTTACGATTACAAACGGTGGTGTATTTGGATCATTGCTATCAACACCTATCATCAATGGTCCGCAAGTAGGGATACTGGGAATGCACACAATCCAGCTGCGCCCAGTTGCCATCGATAAAGAACGAATGGAAAACAGGCCAATGATGTACATCGCATTATCCTATGACCACCGGATTGTTGATGGCAAAGAAGCCGTCACTTTCTTGAAGCGGATTAAGGAACTGATGGAAGACCCAGAATCATTGTTGTTACAGGGATAACTTTTAAAGCACTGCCGATAATTTTATTGGCAGTGCTTTTTTAATCTAGACTGTTGTTTGAGTCTGGGGGTATTGTAGTGGCGACGTTATTATGACAGGTTTCAGGATGTAGAGCCCAAAGCTGTCAAAAAAGTGCTATTATCTTGACAGGTTTCAAGGTGTGGAGTCCAAAGCTGTCAAGAAAGTGCTGTTATCTTGACAGGTTTCAGGGTGTAGGACCCAAAAGCTGTCAAGAAAGTGCTGTTATCTTGACAGGTTTCAAGGTGTGGGGCGTAAAGCTGTCAAGAAAGTGCTGTTATCTTGACAGGTTTCAAGGTGTGGAGCCCAAAGCTGTCAAGAAAGTGCTGTTATCTTGACAGGTTTCAAGGTGTGGAGCCCAAAGCTGTCAAGAAAGTGCTGTTATCTTGACAGGTTTCAAGGTGTGGGGCCTAATGTTGTCAAGAAAGTGCTGTTATCTTGACAGGTTTCAAGGTGTGGAGCCCAAAACTGTCAAGAAAGTGCTGTTATCTTGACAGGTTTCAGGTTTAGAGCCCAAAGCTGTCAATAATACCGCATTATTCAGTCAATATCCAAAGAGTAAATAGTCATATCTTTACAGAATCGCCCGCAGATCCAGTCCAGGCCAACTCACATCTCATTCAAAATAAACATCCTTAGTCTTTCCAACTGCCTTATAATTCTTCTTCAACACTCTCAAAAATGTCCTCCTACTAACCTTACCATTACACCACTCATAAACGGTTTGTGTGGTGATCTTCTTTTCAGGAAACAGCACCTTGATTTCCTCTATGTGCCGCACGATTGCCTTTTCTATTCTTTCATGGGTACCGCACTTTCCGCAAACGAGGTCGTAATCACCGATTTCGGTATTCAAAGACCCGCATTCCGAGCAAAGCATCCCTTTTTCCAGTTGATCATATTGGTAGTCAGGCAGATTGGCGAATGGATTTTTAACCTGGTGCAGTGAAAGCAAAGCTTGGGCGAGTTTCTTGTGGCTTTCATCCAATTTGGATGGAGTACTGTTTAAGTCTTTTAGGAGCCGATTGACTTGTGTTGGTAGAATGATCGGTTGATCCATTGGGGCATGGTATAGGGTGAACTCAGGATTGTTGAAAATGACGGAGGCACGGACTAGGTGATTCATCTTGAGGTTTTGTAGCAGCTGTCGGAAAAGGGTTTCGCTTCGTGTCAATTGAATGATGGGGTTTTTGTATTCTCGACTACTGCGGACAGAATATAACTTATCCCCTTCGAGATAGTAATCGCCTTCGTGATATTTGACATCATTCAGATAAATTCCATCCTGCGCAATGATTACTTTATCGAATTGGAAATAGGAATTATTCACTTTAAGCAGGAGATCGTCGATGATATATCTTTCTTCGGCTAGATTTTCGGTCATCTTGTCAAATAAGACTTCTCCAATAAAACCCTTTTCCATAGTCCAAAGCTGAAACTTTTCCTGGAATGATAACTCCATTCGTCTGTTTAAAAGCCGTAATGCGATTAATTCCATTGGTTCAGTGCGTGCTTTTAGTAGCATGGTCCACTTCCTTTCTATAAGCTAATTTTAAGCTAAACTCACAATCTAATTTGTGAATTTTTTGTTAACTTTTCACCGTGTAATGTTAAAACCGATTAACAGCAAATGTGGCGCAAAGCTGATTAACTTTTTCACCAACAAACTGCTCAAATGCTAAAAGGGCAACCAAGCGGCTTAAATATTCCCCGGATCAGGACAAACTCTAATTTGTAAAAAAATAAAAAACCGCTTAACTGCCAATCGGCAGCAAGCGGCTTTGTCACCAGGGTAAAAATGTTTTTCTTGTTTCTGATTAACGGTTTTTAAACGGCCTTAGTCCTCTTTTGGATATTTCTGTTTTTAATACTTTTGCCCATTCTTTATCACTTTCCGACTTTAATGCATCACGATACGAGACCACCAACTGTTCATTGCTCATAATTTTCATTTGCATTCCTCCTCGGTAAGAATGGATTGAATTTTCAAACTATATTGTATAGTTTCATTCATTGTAAAGGTTTATTAAAGATTTGAAAACCCATTATGAACAATTTTTATTAGAAATATTTTCTTGTTTTGGAAGCCGCTGAAAAGGCCAAAACATCATAGTCACATTATTAAACAAAAAAAAGCTTGCATTTTATTATTCGAAATTATAATATATACCCATTAGGGTATAAAATGGGGATTTGATACTCGTCTTAATCAATTTTTTACACTGGGAGGAATTATAATGGGAATGCAAGCTATTACTGCTGAAAAATTGAATGAATGGGTAGTAGAAAAGAAAGAGTTTTTTATTTTTGACGTAAGGAATGTTAAGGATTTTGAAGATTGGAAGGTTGAAGGCGAAAATATTGAATATCTCAATACCCCTTACTTCGACTTAATCGATGGTGTAGACGAAGTGGTTGATCAGCTTCCGAAGGATAAAGACATCGTAGTGATTTGTGCTAAAGAAGGCTCTTCTGTAATGGTGGCTGAAATGCTTGCTGATGCAGGATTTGAAGTTTCTTATCTTTCTGGCGGAATGAAGTCATGGAGCGAATATTTATATCCAGTTGAAGTATTTAAAGATGACAAAATTAAAGTACTTCAGTTTATCCGTGTCGGCAAAGGCTGCCTTTCTTACATGGTCCTATCTGAAAACGAGGCACTTGTAGTTGACCCTTCAAGGTTTACAGACCGTTACACTGCAATTGCTGAGAAGGAAAATGTAAAAATCACTCATATTGTGGATTCACATTTGCATGCTGACCACTTGTCCGGAGGCAAGCAACTAGCTGATAACACTGGAGCAAAATATTATTTGATGAAGAGAGAAGGCGCAACATTTGACTTTGAAGCGCTGGAGCAGCATGATAAAATTGAATTTGAGAACATTACTCTTGAAGTTTTGGCTGTTAAGACGCCTGGGCATACCCCTGGAAGTGTTTCATTCTTTGTGAATAATAAACTTTTATTCTCAGGAGACACTATTTTTGTTAATGGTCTTGGCCGTCCTGATTTAGGCGGAAAAGCTGCTGAGTGGGCAAAAGACCTGTATGAAACAGTCTACAGCAAAGTATCGCAAATTGCGGATGACGTTATTGTATTGCCAGGCCACTATGCCGCATTTGATGACGAAGTAAATGCAGAAGGTTTCATTGGAAGCCAGTTAGGTTTGATCCGCAAGCAAAATGAAATCATGGAAGGCAAAACAGTTGAAGAGTTTGTCGACCATGTAGCACAATCAGCATCCAGCGAAACACCACCAAATTTTGAAGATATTGTTGCGATCAACCGCGGGGTTAAAGAAGTGACAGCAGAAGAAGCGATGGAGCTTGAAATCGGCCCTAACCGCTGCGCTGTGCACCACACTCACTAAAAAACAAAAGAGGAGAGCAGTGCTTTCCTCTTTTTATCGTTACCGGTGTGCTCGTAAATGCTTGTGAGGTGAGAATTTGGAAGAGAATAAGAAAACCAACCATTGTGCAGGCGGGTCCTGAGGCATCGGACCAAAGCGTACAGGCGAAGAGGGAAAAGGAAAGTTTTCCGGCTTTCCCCCTATATGACCGGCCACGTACGTATGGCTCCTGGCAGGAGTCATTTATTTGATTTCTAAATTATTTTAATAGTTATTTTCGTAAAATAACCTCCCTTTTTAGTTAGAAGGGAGGCTACATAATCAGGAGGAGTATTAAATGCTAGATGTATTAGTGATTGGAGGCGGGATTTCAGGTGGGTCGGCAGCAATCTACACTTCCCAGGGTGGGTTAAAAACGGCAGTCATTGATTCAGGGAAATCCCAGATCAAACAAGTTTCAAAGCTTTTTAATTATCCGGGAATTAAAGAAATCACCGGTTCAGAACTTCTCGAAAACATTAAAGACCAGGCTCTCGATGCAGGCACTGAATGGATTGACGGGGCCGTGGAAACTGTCAAAAAGAATGATAGCGGCTATTCAGTTATTTTGACTGACGGTAAAGAGTTTACTTCAAAGCATTTGGTTATTGCCACGAATCTTCATACTTCGTTGCTCGAAAGCCTTGGGTTCGAGATGGCAGTAAATGAGAAGGTACCAAGCGGGAAAATTAAAAAGGTTTTGGGCATTGACCCGGATGGCACTACAAAACTGCCTAACCTTTATATCACGAGCTTGTTAGCGGGACTTTCTAGTCAATCCGTCATTGCTGCGGGACATGGCGCTTCTATAGGCATATCGATTGTGTCAAAAGAAACCGGAAAAGCTTATATGTGGCACGACAAATAAGGATGAAGCAGGGAATTTTTCCTGCTTTTTTATATTTTTAGGAAAAAGGGAGGAATACATTCCAAAAATATTGAATATTCAAACTAAGGTGGTATAGTTATTAGTAAACGCTTACATATTTAACTAATTTAGGAGGTTAATAGATTGGAGAATTTGCTGCCATACACTGTAGGTGAATTATTGGAGGTTCAAGCTAAAAAATACCCAGAACACGAAGCGGTTGTTTATGCGGACCGTGACCTGAGGATGAATTACCGGGAGTTCAATATGTTATGCCGCAAAGCTGCCAGAGGACTGATGAAACTGGGAGTAAAAAAAGGTGAGCATATTGCTGCCTGGTCTTCTAATACACCGGAATGGGTGGTGTCCCAGTTTGCAACCGGAAAGATGGGTGCAGTTCTTGTTACTGTTAATACAAATTATCGGACGGCGGAATTGGAATATCTTTTAAAGCAGTCAGATTCGACGACGATTATATTAATGGAACAATTTAAAGACGCGTCTTATATTGACATGGTGTATGAGATTGTTCCTGAGCTGAAAACGAGTGAGCCAGGCAAGCTCGAAAGCAGTACGCTGCCATATTTGAAAAATGTCATTGTAATGGGAGAAAAACGTTTCCCGGGGACTTATAGCTGGCAGGATATTCTGGATATGGCTGATGATGTGACAGAAGAAGAACTGGACGAGCAAATGGCAACTCTAGAGCAGAATGAAGTCATCAATATGCAGTATACTTCTGGTACGACTGGATTTCCAAAGGGAGTAATGCTGACTCACAGCAATATTGTCAATAACGCGTATAATGTTGCAAATGCAATGAAACTTACGGATCAGGACAGACTTTGTATTCCGGTACCGTTTTTCCATTGCTTCGGCTGTGTCATGGGTACGTTGGCTTGTGCCACAGTAGGCGCGACAATGGTGCCGGTCCAGGAATTCAGTCCAAAAGCGGTTCTTGAGACAGTCGAAAAAGAAAAGTGTACTGCGCTTCATGGTGTTCCAACGATGTTTATCGCGGAGCTCAATGATCCCGATTTTGAAAAATTTGACCTTTCATCCTTGAGAACCGGCATCATGGCCGGATCCAATTGCCCGATTGAAGTGATGAAAGCTGTAAATGAAAAAATGGGGGCTACGGAAATAACGATTGCCTACGGCCAAACTGAATCCTCTCCTGTTATAACGCAAACAAGGACGAACGATCCACTCGAATTAAGGGTAGAAACGGTCGGAAAAGCGCTTCCTGAGGTCGAGGTAAAAATCGTCAAGCCAGGCACAATGGAGGAAGTTCAAAGAGGAGTCCAGGGAGAACTGTGCACACGCGGCTATCATGTCATGGACGGTTATTATAAAAATCCTGACGCAACGAAGGAAACGATTGATGCAGAAGGCTGGCTCCACACAGGAGACCTGGCAGTAATGGATGAAAACGGCTATTGCCGTGTAACCGGCAGATTAAAGGATATGATCATTAGAGGCGGGGAAAATATCTACCCTCGCGAAATCGAAGAATTTCTTTACAGACATCCGAAAGTCCTTGATGTCCAGGTTGTAGGAATCCCGGACAGCGTATACGGAGAGGAAGTCATGGCATGGATTATTTTAAAGGATGGAGAATCTGCAACAGCGGATGAAATCAAAGAATATTGCAAAGGAAAAATCTCGAAGCACAAAATTCCAAGATATTTAGAGTTCACTGAAAGCTATCCAATGACCGCTTCAGGGAAAATTCAAAAATTCAAGCTCAGAGAACAGGCGATGGAAGCAGTAGAAGAGCTAAAGAGAGTATAAAAGTCAGGATGGAATCTCAGGATTCCATCCTTTTTTACTCGTGCTTCCGATTGATCACAGAGATTCAAGCAAATAGCAGGAGTTGTCTTAGTCTGTTTACTCTGACTTGAACTTTCCTTTTATATACAAATTAACTCTATATGTCTAAAATTAACTAAAAGGTATATTATGGAGGAACATATATGTTGATAAGTAAAAAAGATTACAATATTAAAAGTTTGTATTATACAATCCGGTCTGCAGTTGAAGCGGATGCAGAGGCTTTGTCTGAATTAAGACTGCAAATCGATGGTGAAACTGAAAATCTCGACAGGGAACCAGGAGAGGCATTCATTGATTCGCAGGGTTTTCAATCTATTATAAAAGCAGACAGTGAGAGTGCCAGAAACATATTTTTAGTAGCAGAAACGAATGGAAGACTTATTGGGTTTTCAAGGTGTGCTGGAAATGACTTGAAGAGGTTCAGGCACAAGGTAGAGTTCGGGGTAGGTGTTTTGAAAGAATTCTGGGGTTATGGGATCGGCAAAAATCTTTTACAAGAATCGATTTCCTGGGCAGACGAAAACGATATTAAAAAAATGACTCTCAATGTGATGGAGTCCAATGAAAAGGCACGGAGGCTCTATGAAAAGCTTGGATTTGAAGTCGAGGGCATAATGAAGGATGACAAACTGCTTTCTGACGGAAATTTTTACAATATGATAGTAATGGGGCGGATCAATAAACAGAATAGAGGGATTAACAATGGTTAGTGCATTACAGGAAGTTTTTAATCAATCGACATATCCATTGCCAGGCCATGGCAGACGAAACGTTCAAGTATTAAAGGATGCTTTTGAAAATATCGATGGACAAATGGATAGTGATATTTACGGAACAGGAAAGGTAATCGAAGCCTTTCAGGATAAACTGGCAGCGTTCCTTGGCAAGGAGAAGGCTGTTTTCTTTCCGAGCGGAACGATGGCCCAGCAAATCGCAATGCGTATTTGGTGTGATGAAAAAGAACTGCAAAAAGTAGCATATCATCCGTTAAGTCACCTGGAAATTCACGAGGAGGATGGGTTAAAGGAATTGCATAATATCAAGACAGTTTTGCTTGCAGACGAAACACGTGTTATCGAGCTTGATGACGTAGTATCCATGGAGGAAGAGGTTGCTTGCCTATTGCTGGAATTGCCGCAAAGGGAAATAGGCGGGCAACTCCCTAGCTACGAAACTCTAGAAGCCATATCAAAATATTGCCGAAAGCATGGCATCAAGCTGCATCTTGATGGAGCCAGACTTCTGGAAGTGCTGCCCTTTTATGAGAAGACAGCATCGGAAGTGTGCGAGCTTTTTGACAGTGTCTATCTCTCTTTCTACAAGGGAATTGGAGGGATTGCCGGTGCAATTCTTGCCGGCGAGGAAACGTTCATCTCTGAATCAAAGGTTTGGAAAAGAAGGTACGGTGGCGATTTGATTAGCCTGTACCCGTATATCATTTCAGCAGAGCATTATTTCGATCAGAAGTCTCACAAAATGCCGGACTACTATGAAGATGCCAAGGAGCTTGCGGTTTTTTATAATTCTTGTCACCACGTAACCACACTGCCGGAAATTCCAGTTTCGAACATGTTTCATGTCCATTTTCCTCATTCTAAAGAGGAAATAGAACCAATTTTGGTAGAAGTGATACACGAAACGGGAGTTGGCATCATTAATCACCTGAAGGCAACTGGAGAATCTTCATGTTATTTTGAAGTGAGTATTGGGGACCGTTATCAGGAAGTTCCAAAAGCAGCCGTGAAAAATGCATTTCTGCAGCTGGATAGATTGATGAAGAACAAATTTTCTTTTTGAGTGTTTTTAATTTTGCAAACAATTAGCACCTTATTGACGAAATTAAGAACATCATTATGAACATTTTGTTACAACTGCACTTGCTTTATATTAATTAATACCATATCTCCCTATAATATAGTGTATACACCTGAACTTGGAACTTGTATGAGGGTTTAGGGATATTGGAGGTATGGTCGTATGAAATGGCTATGGGTTTTATTGCTGTCGATCATAAGTGGTTTGTTCCTTATTAAAGGGATTGAGCTTTGGTCGGTCATTGACCATGTGGATGGGGATGGCATCGGTATAACATTTCTTGGCTTTAGCATAAACGATAGAGTTTTAAATGAAAGTATATCAGGTTATGCACTTGGATTCACAATTGCATCAATCATTCCATTCCTGGTAGCAGCGAATATTGCACTTAGGGTTAAAATGAAAAAGAATCTCAATGCTGAAAAGATATAGATAAGTCAGGCTCAAAGAAGCTTGGCTTATTTTTTTACGACAGAAGATGTTACTTCCTGAAAAGGACGGGAATTATAGTAAAAAACAATCGGTTGGAGGAAAGAAAATGTGTGGAAGGTTTTCATTATTTGAGGATATAGGTTCATTGAAGGAACAATTTCAGTTCGACTTCCCGGATGAACTTGATGCCAGGTACAATATAGCTCCTGGACAGGACATTTTGACGGTGATTGATAATGGGGAAGGCAGGATAGGGACAAGAATGAGGTGGGGATTGATTCCTTTCTGGGCGGATGACGAAAAAATCGGTTACAGAATGATTAATGCTCGCGCCGAGACAGTTGATGAAAAAGCGAGTTTCAAGCATGCTCTTAAACAAAGACGCTGCCTGATCCTAACTGATGGATTTTACGAATGGAAAAAAGACGGCAAACAAAAACTGCCATACCGATTCGGTATGAAAAATAAAAAGGCGTTTGCGTTAGCTGGGCTCTGGGAAAATTGGAATAAGGATGGGAAGGAGATTACTTCCTGCACAATCATCACTACTAGTCCGAATGAGGTCACCGAAAAAATTCATGACAGAATGCCTGTGATTCTTCCTGAAGACAAGCTTGATATATGGCTTGACCATTCTATTGGCCAACCTCAAAAAATTCAACAGCTCTTGGTTCCATTCGATGCCGAATCAATGGAAGCTTATCCAGTTTCCACTGCAATTAATTCGGCCAAAAATGAGGGAAAGGAGCTAATTGCTCCAATTAACAGTTTGTAGGGAAAATTACCCTTTAGCTCCAGGATGTTTAATACAAGTCTTGATTGTGGTATAGAATGACACAGCCAAACACCAAGATGAAAACATCCTGGAAAGAGGGGTTAACATGAATGGTTTTACTAAAACAGGTTTTTATGAACTGATTTACAAAAATGAACGTTTTTCTTTTTTACAATATATTCGCAAAGATGTAATCTGTGATGTTTGTTATATAACTTTGAAAAATGTAATTACTGGCGAAACAATGACTTTTGATAAATCGGAAGTCCGTGGTTTGAAAATAGCCGGCGAGGAAGCGAATGCCAGCTAACTATTGCGTATTGTATCATCTTTTCTTTATACTATAGAGTATGAAACTCATATAAAGGAAGTGCAGAAGATGATCCACACGAACTGGCACGAACGTGAAACGGTTAAGACTCTGAAGTGCGTTCACACAGATGCAAAAAAATACATTGTAAATAACAAGCTGACAACTGGAAAAGTATATGAAGTAAAAAACGAAACCGAAGAATTTTATTTCATTGTTGATAATTCCGGCAAGGTTGGCGGCTATTACAAGGAATATTTTGAAGAGGTAAAATAAGTTCGCAGGCTGTCCGGGAGACCGGGCAGCCTTTCGTTTGGAGATGTCCTTTTTTTTATGAATGAAGGAATTCCCAGACGATCTTCCCCAGTGGTATGATAAAGGAATATACAGCCAATTGGGAGTTGGGAAGATGGATAAAAAAGTCACTCTAGAAGGTAAAACTGTAAAGCTTTTGCCAATGGAAACTAGTCAGCTTGATGGTTTGTGGGAAGCCGGGCAAAACCAGTCTATATGGGAATTTACATCTTCGAAGGTCAGATGCAAAGAAGACATGAAAAAGGTTATTGAAGCTGCAATGGTTGAGAGAGAGAAAGGAACACAGATACCATTTGTTGTTCTTGATAATAAATCTGATAAACTAGTTGGCAGCTCAAGATATCTTGATATTTCAGAAGCGCATAAATCACTTGAGATTGGCTGGACATGGTACAGTCCTGATTACTGGAGAACAAGTGTGAATACAGAAACAAAATTGCTTATGCTCCAACATGCTTTTGAAAAAATGGAAGTAAACAGAGTGCAATTTTGTACAGATTCCAGGAATGTACGCTCGCAAAATGCTATTGCCCGTCTCGGTGCCCAAAGAGAAGGGGTGTTGCGCAAACATCGAATGATCGCTGACGGTTATGTTAGGGACACCGTTGTCTTTAGCATTCTTAAAGAAGAGTGGCCGCAGATTAAAACAGGATTACAAGATAAATTGAACCGAAAATAGCAGTGCAAAAGGAAGGTTATTTCATTGGTATATCTAGGAGTAGGGCTTGGGGGAATGTTAGGCAGCCTCTTGCGGTACTTGGTCAGTCTTAGCACAAGCGAATTATTTAATAATGGATTCCCCATGGGTACATTAATTGCCAATTACACAGGCTCTTTGTTCTTGGGGTGGTTCATGGCCCGCATCATAGCAAGAAGAAAACTGAATCCTGTACTGTCGGCAACAATTGGTACGGGTCTAACAGGATCATTCACAACATTTTCGGCTTTCAGCCTTGAAACGCTGGTAATGATAGAGAACGGCAGTATAGGGATGGCAATATTTTATGTGGTTGTCAGTGCTATTGGCGGACTGATCCTTGCCGCGGCAGGTTATAAGCTTGGCACAGGATTTGGCAGGGAGGCGCGAAAATGATTGGGTTTGTTCTGGTTGCTTTAGGTGGAATGGCTGGAGCCCTATCAAGGTTCGGTGTCCAAAAGTTAATGCCCCAATCGGTGCTGCCTGTCGCTACACTTACTGTGAACCTCCTTGGGTCTTTTCTGCTTGGGTGGATTGTTGGTCAAGGAATCCAGGGTCATTTATATCTTTTTGCTGCCACAGGCTTTATGGGGGCATTCACCACTTTTTCCACACTGAATGTTGACTTAGTCAAGCTAATCAACAGCAATGAAAACAAAGCTGTGATTGTGTATGTAGTAAGTACATATGTCGGCGGCATCTTAAGTGCAGCAGCAGGACTTGTTATTGGAAGATTATTGTAAGAATGGAGAAACACCAGTTTATATGAACTGCACCCAGATGTTAGACACACAATCTAACATCTGGTGTGCAGTTTTTATTTTGCTTGTTTTTTCAATGATCAAAGATTATGATAACTCTTTTTTCTTTTTCAATAGCTCGATAAGGTCCTTGTCAAGTTGCTCATATCCAGGTTCATCCTTGGTCATGAAAGACAGTCTGCCAATGATGGCGTTGATTTCATTTTGGAGGACCATCAATTGTTCTTCTTTTTCCTTGCTGCCTGTTTTAGGAGAAGATTTTTGGGTGTTGAATTCCTTCATGCCAAATTCTTTCCTGATAATCTTTCCGTTATCAATCAATAAAAGTTTATTACTGATTTTCTCTTGAAAATAAACATCATGTGATACAACCAAAATCGAACCCTGGAAATTCAATAAGGTTTTTTCGAGACTTTCCCTGCTGGCCAAGTCGAGATGGTTCGTAGGTTCGTCTAGAATCAGCAAATCGATTTCTGCCAAAAGCATCATCACTAGCTTCACTCTCGTCCTCTCGCCAAGGCTGAGGGTGCTGATTGGTACTGTAAGCTTTTCTTCTGATAGTCCAATATTGGCAAAAATCGTCCTCGCCCTGCCGATTGATTCTCTGTCTGTAAGTCCTGTATATTCCAGTGCCGTTTTATCGAGAGGGAGGTCTGATACATCTTGGCTGAGGTATCCAATCCTTATCGTTTCGCTGGCCCAAACATCACCTGATGTAGCTGTTTCTTCTCCAAGCAATATTTTAATCAGAGTAGTTTTACCGCTGCCGTTGGGACCTAGCAATGCCATTCTTTCTCCGTTGTTCATATAAAAATGGCTCTCTTCAAACAAACAGCGGCGGCCGAAGGATTTTGAAAGCTCGCGAGCTTCTAATATGCGTTTTCCTCTCTTTCGGCTATCCTGAAATTCGAAGCGCACCTTGGCTTCCTCCATGGGCGCTCTAACCTCATTCTTTTCAAGCTCCTGATTCAGCCGTTTCATCTTCGACTTTATTTGGTTATCCATCTTCTTTGCTTTCATACGATGATATTCCTTGTATCCTATTTGTCTTCTTTCAGAGGCCGAACCTTGTTTCGTCGAATCACGGTGAGCTTTTTCAGACCAGTTTTTAAGATTAGCCATTTGCTGTTCAATTTGTTGTTTGTGTTTTTGCTGTATTTCGTATTGATGCAGCTGAATTTCATATAATCTTTCTTTTTCCTGACGGTAAGAAAAGTAGTTACCTTTGAATAATTTTGTTGATCCATCTTCGATTTCGATAATTTCTGCCACGGTCTGGTCGAGGAAATATCGATCATGGGAAATAATGATTACGGCGCCTTTAAAAGTTTTCAATTCGTCTATCAGCCACTCTGCTCCTTGCAAGTCCAGATGATTTGTTGGCTCATCTAATATGAGAAGTTCTGGCCTGCTCGCCCATACACTTGCAAGAGAAACTTTCAACTTTTCACCGCCGCTTAACTTACTCCAATCAGGATCAGCCCAATTAATATCCTTGTTAAGACCTAACTGACTTGAAAGCTGAAAGAGCCCGTTTTCAGCAAGAAAATAGGTGTCCTCAAATTCATGTATGGAATATTCAGTGGATTGTTTAAGGTAGCCAATGCTCACGCTGCTGTTAAAAGTGTCGATTATTCCTTTATCAGGGATGATACTACCATATATAATATTCGCCAATGTAGTCTTACCGGCGCCATTATTGCCGACCAGTCCAATACGGCTGTCTTGTTTTATATCAATTTCTGCATTTTGTAATATTTGCTTTTCATTAAAGCTCTTCTGAATACCTCTTATTTTCATGATTGTCATAAAAAATTCCACCTTTCGTTTTGTAACTATTGAATGAAGGTGAGTATTTTATCCATTAAAAAAACCTCCCAGGTGTCACCCGGAAGGTTCTGCAATACACTCACAATAGATTCAAACGCCACCAAACAAGCATTGTTACGCCAAAAGGCAACATGCTTTGATCAGGTTATAAATCGACTGGGAATGGCTAAAAGAGCAGACTAATCCTATTTTCGGGCAACACGTTTTTTCATATTAGAAAAATCGGGCAGAAAATAAGATTAGTATTTCATCGGCTCTTTACCATTCCCTTCAGATATCATTAATTCAAAGTATAACTTGGTGAAAAGTTTTGTGTCAACCATATAATTCCACTAAAAAAGCCTGGGGAGCAGCAATTCCCCAGGTATTAGTACATTAAGCTTGCTTCTCAACCCTAATTGGACTTTCTTTTTGGGCATAGACCTTTCTAGCCAGTAATGTTTGTACAATCAAGAACATCCCGCCAACTGTCCAGTAAAGGGGAAGGGCAGACGGGGCATTTAACGAAAACATCACAATCATAACTGGTGACAGCAACCCCATGAACTTCATTTGCTTTTTCTGCTCCTCCGTTACATTGGACATCGAGACCTTAAACTGCAGGTAGTAAATCAGCCCGGCAGCTGCCGTGATCCAAATATCAGAATGTCCCAGGTTGAACCAGAGGAAGGAGTGGCTGGCGATTTCGGCAGAACCGCTAATCGCATAATATAGGCCCATCAAAATTGGCATCTGAACCAGCATCGGCAGACAGCCAACAGATAGGGGATTTACCCCATGCTTCTGATAGAGGCCCATCATTTCCTGCTGTAACTTTCTTTGCTCAGCTGGATCCTTAGTCCCTTTCAGCTGCTTCTGGATTTCATCCATTTCAGGCTTGAGGACTTCCATCTTTTCTTTCATGTTCTGCTGGTTTTTATATTGTTTTAACATTAAGGGCATTAACACCAGCCTGATGAGCACTGTAATCAAAATAATCGCCAGACCGTAGCTTTCTCCTGTGATGCCGGCGAATAGCTTGATGAGCCAGGTGAAGGGGTTGATGAATGTTGACTGGAAGAACGACCCCTCGCTTGTCAACGCCTGGCAGCCAGTTAATAGTGCTGGTATAAGTAGAACAATAATCATGGTGAAAAGCTTCTTCATTTTTCTCCTCCTAAATTATATCTAGTAAGTAACTATAGGAGAAAAATGGCTGTCCTCATCACCCGGATCAATTTTAATTTTAATTCGCTTAAGAAATTGCAGGTGAAACTTCAATCCAAGTTCAGCTTTATTGTTAAAAGCTATTTCAGAAGTGGATGGCTTCAGCCTGATTCGCAATAAACATGACTGGATAATAGAGGCGTCACGATATAACCAGAAGACGGACATCGACATGCTGATGAGCAAAGTCAAATAAGCGCTGTAAACGGCCGTTGCATCAACAGACTGAGCATAAATTTCCAATAGCATGCCATCACCTCTTTTCGATCATTGCTCAATTATATTTGAAAAATCGACTCTAAGCAATCCGTACAATATATACGGAAATAAACTTAGAAAGTTTCATTTCCCAAATAATGGGGGTTTCAAAAATTAGAATAGTGGCTATGTATATAAAACAAACTTCCCAAACCGAAAAGGGGTGGCAAATCATGAAAAAAATAGTATATGGACTAATGATTAATTCAGGTGACGCTGACGAAATGCTGTGGGACCATGGTGTATGGGAAACAGAAGAAGCAGCGAATGAATATATTGAAAATGAAATGTCTACGATTAGCGGCGTTTGGGTGGGGGAGCTCAAGGTCAATGACTCCATCCCAGAAGCAGCAGAATATGATGAAGAAGAAATGATAGAGTGCCCACTATGTGGGGTCGAGTACAATCCAGAAGACGTAAACACTGTTGATTACGACGAAGCAGTGTGCATCAACTGTGAGCCTGGATATAAGGAAAATATGAATATAGCATAAGTCGAATTGCCATGGACTAGACCTCCATGGCTTTTTGGTATCAGTATGTTATTTGGTTATGACAAAGGTATGGTTACTGCATTTCACAGGTTGCTTGCTTTTTCTGAACAGGTAACTGCTCAGTCATATACATTAAATCTGCAAGCAAACAAAACTCCCGGAACAACTGAGTAATTATTAGGAATTAGCATGTATTTAGACAGCTTTTCAGGGTAAGGAGGCAAAGCTGTCAAGAAAAGCTCGTTATTGTGACAGCTCTTCAGAGAAAGAGGGAAAAGCTGTCAAGAAAAGCTCATTATTGTGACAGCTCTTCAGAGAAAGAGGTCAAAGCTGTCAAGAAAGGCTCGTTATTGTGACAGCTCTTCAGAGAAAGAGGGAAAAGCTGTCAAGAAAAGCTCATTATTGTGACAGCTCTTCAGAGAAAGAAGGCAAAGCTGTCAAGAAAAGCTCATTATTGTGACAGCTTTTCAGAGAAAGGAGGAAAAGCTGTCAAGAAAAGCTCATTATTGTGACAGCTTTTCAGGATAAGAGGTCAAAGCTGTCAAGAAAGGTTCGCTATTTTGACAGGTTTTCAGAATAAGAAGTCAAAGCTGTCAAGAAAGGCTCGTTATTGTGACAGCTCTTCAGAGAAAGAGGGAAAAGCTGTCAAGAAAAGCTCGTTATTGTGACAGCTTTTCAGAATAAGAGGTCAAAGCTGTCAAGAAAAGCCCGTTATTGTGACAGCTTTTCAGAGAAAGGAGGCAAAGCTGTCAAGAAAAGCTCGTTATTGTGACAGCTTTTCATTAAAACAAATTTATAACCCCCAATAGGTTACTGTATCAAAAATTCCAACGACAATTAAAATGTATCCTGCTAATTTCTGTACCATTGAACCCAGCTTGCGTCCTTTTTTCATTAATGAACCGTTCAGCCCGATATATGAAATTACAACTGCAAAGATAATCAGCGGGATGGAAGTGCCAATCGCAAAAACAGACGGAAGGACTGCTCCGTATGATGTATTCAGGACAATCGGCATAAGTGTAAAGAAGAATAGAGAAAACATCGTAGGACAGAATGCGATTGAAAAGCTTACCCCCATTAAAAAAGATCCTGTTTTTCCGCTGCCTGTCCATTGTGGCAAAACTGAAGTGAAACGATTGATCCAATTGAATGAGAAAAGACCAATGAGTGACAGGCCGATCAAAATGAAAAGAGGTCCCATCAGTTTGCGGAACCAGGAAAAGAAGCCCGGCAAAATTTGCTGGAAGCTCTGGCCTACTAGCCAGACTGCAAGGCCTAGCAGTGTAAAGACCAGTATTTTACCCATTATGAAAAATGTAATCTCGATCCACTGGCTTTTCGTTTGCAGACTCCGATTGCCATAGTAGGTGATTGCACCCAGATTGCCTGTCAGCTGGCATGGAGCAAGAGCGCCGACAAGACCCAGCAGAAAGCTTGCCAATAATGGGATTTGTTCAGTCTGGTTCACAAGGGTGAAAAATGGTCCGCTTAGAAAATTACTGATTTCTGTAAACAGTTGATACATAAAGTACCTCCACTAAAACTATTATCACTATGATACTAAAAATATATCCAAAATGTATGCAGAAAAAAACAGCAGGAGAGTATCCTGCTGTTAATTCACTGCTATATGGGCTGTCAATAGCTTATATGCATTCTCCACTTCATCGTCGGATGGAGGTTCAACATCCTTAAAAGGGTACTGGAGCCCCAATGCTTCCCATTTATAAACGCCAAGCTTGTGATATGGCAATACCTCAAGCTTTTTTACATTATCCAGTGTGCCAATAAACTCGCCTAATTTCGAGAGATCCTCGATTTCATTTGTGACCCCAGGGACCAGAACGTGGCGAATCCAAATTGGAACTTGATGATCAGATAAAAAGCGGGCGAAATCCAAGATGTGATCATTGGCCATACCTGTCAGTTTGATATGTTTTTTTCTATTGATATGTTTTAAATCTAATAGAATCAGGTCAGTGTAATTCAATAGCTCAGCAAGCTGCTCTTGAAAAAGAGGGGCGGTTGAATAACATCCACCTGAAGAATCAATTGTGGTGTGCACTCCGAGTTTTTTGCACTCCTTAAAAAGTTCAGTAATAAAAGGAATTTGTAACAGTGGCTCACCGCCGCTAACAGTGATGCCGCCGCCAGATGCTTCAATAAATGGGAGATAGGATTTCAGATCATCAATGATATCGGAAACAGACATCTGTTTGCCTGTGCCGATCTCCCAGGTGTCTGCATTATGGCAAAACTGGCAGCGCAGCAGGCACCCCTGTGTGAAGATGACATAGCGTATCCCGGGTCCGTCTACAGTCCCAAAGGTTTCAATAGAATGAATGTTTCCGTTCATGATGATTTCTCCTTTCATTAAAACAGGAGTTCCCGCCATGGGAAAGGAGGGAAACTCCTGTTTCGTACACTTGTATTATTTACATTGTTTCATGGAAAGTACGGTTGATTACATCCATCTGCTGTTCACGTGTAAGCTTGATGAAGTTTACTGCATATCCAGATACACGGATTGTCAGCTGCGGATATTCTTCAGGATGTTCCATCGCATTTAACAGAGTTTCTCGGTTAAACACGTTTACGTTTAAATGGTGACCATCTTTGATCGCATAGCCATCAAGGATGGAAACTAGGTTATTTGTACGGCTGTCTTCATCTTTCCCAAGTGCTTTTGGCACGATGGAGAATGTATTGGAAATTCCGTCCAATGCATAGCTGTATGGCAATTTTGCTACTGATGACAGGGAAGCGAGTGTTCCTTTCGTGTCGCGGCCATGCATTGGGTTTGCACCTGGCGCGAATGGTTCACCAGCACGTCTTCCATCCGGTGTATTACCTGTCTTTTTACCATAAACGACGTTGGAAGTAATCGTTAAAATTGACATTGTATGAACAGAATTGCGATATGTCGGGTGCTTGCGCAGCTTTGTCATGAAGTTTTTCACAAGTTCAACTGCGATGCTGTCCACACGGTCATCGTTGTTTCCGTATTTAGGGAAGTCGCCTTCTGTTTCAAAATCAACGGCAATCCCGTTTTCATCACGGATTACTTTTACCTGTGCATGCTTGATGGCACTCAATGAATCCGCTACTACGCTTAAGCCTGCAATTCCAGTTGCCATTGTGCGAAGGACTTCTGTATCATGCAGTGCCATTTCGATTCTTTCGTAGCTGTATTTATCGTGCATGTAGTGGATGACATTAAGAGTATTGATGTAAAGGCCGGCAAGCCATTCCATTACAGTATCGAATTTAGCCATAACTTCTTTATAGTCGAGCACATCGGAAGTGATCGGACTTAAAGCTGGAGCAACTTGAATCTTAAGCTTTTCATCGACACCGCCATTGATTGCATAAAGCAAAGCTTTCGCCAGGTTGGCGCGTGCTCCGAAGAACTGCATCTGCTTACCGATTTCCATTGCGGAAACGCAGCAGGCAATTCCGTAGTCATCCCCATATTCACAGCGCATCAAATCGTCATTTTCATATTGGATTGAGCTCGTTTTAATTGACATCTCAGCACAATACTTCTTGAAGTTCTCAGGCAGGGCAGGAGACCATAACACTGTCAGGTTTGGCTCTGGAGCTGGTCCGAGATTATCAAGTGTATGAAGGAAGCGGAAAGAGTTCTTCGTTACAAGCGATTGCCCGTTATGTGCCATACCGCCGATTGATTCAGTTACCCAAGTTGGGTCACCACTGAATAACTCGTTATAGTCAGGAGTACGCGCAAATTTCACCAGGCGAAGCTTCATGACGAAATGATCGACAATTTCCTGTGCCTCTTTTTCTGTAAGAGTTCCATTTTGGAGATCTCTTTCAATATAGATATCCAGGAATGTTGCGACACGGCCAAGGCTCATTGCTGCTCCATTCTGTTCTTTGATTGCTGCAAGGTATGCAAAGTAAACCCATTGGAATGCTTCAACTGCATTGGATGCTGGCTTGGAAATATCATAGCCATAGCTCTGGGCAAGCTGCTTCAATTCATTCAATGAACGATATTGCTCAGAAATTTCTTCCCTCAGGCGCATTGTGTCCTCAGTCATGACACTGCTTGTCGTTCCATGATCTTTCTTCTTTTGCTCCATCAGGAAATCTACACCATAAAGAGCTACTCGGCGGTAGTCACCAATGATGCGGCCGCGTCCGTAAGCATCTGGCAGTCCAGTGATGATTCCGGCTTTACGGGCCTGGAGCATTTCTTTTGTATAAACATCGAATACACCCTGATTATGCGTTTTACGGAAGTCAGTAAAGATCTTTTCAACTTCTTTATCCAATTCATAACCATATGCCTCGCATGCTGCTTTTGCCATCCGAATGCCGCCAAAAGGCTGCATAGAACGCTTAAATGGCTTATCGGTCTGGAAGCCTACAACTTTTTCTTTGTTCTGATCAAGATAGCCCGGTCCATGGGATGTAATGGTGGATACTACTTTTGTATCCATATCAAGTACACCGCCATTGTCACGTTCCTGCTTTGTTAATTCCATAACCTGCTGCCATAATTGAAGCGTTTCCTCAGTTGCACCTTCAAGGAAGCTGGAATCACCGGTATATTCAGAGAAGTTTTTTAGAATAAAGTCCCTAACATTGATATCTTCCTGCCAAGCACCATTTTTAAAGCCTTTCCATTGTTCCATTTAAATTCACCTCTAAAGTAGATGTTTATATAACAGTTGCTACACTTTTATCATACTACGGATATAACAGATTGAGTGTGACATATTTGTGAAAATGTGAACAAGATAATATTGGTATGCGTTACGGAATTATTCTTGGTTCAGGTTCTAAAAACTGTTCTATAATTGTGTGAAGTTTTTCTGTTGCTGTTATATAAGAATTTCTTTATGTATATAATTCTATCAGTAAAATTAGTACCGTGTTTATAGTGTTATGTATGTTTTGTGTCAATTTAAGAAGTGTAACCAAAAGAAAAAACAGGATGCAATATCCTGTTCCAGTGGTACCAAGCGGGATCATCAGGACGATCCAATAGATTCGATTTTAATAAAGATACCCTTATGCAGCGATGTTGCCTCCCATAAGGGTACGATAAGTTGATAAAGATACCCTTATGCAGCGATGTTGCCTTCCATGAGGGTACAATAAGTAGAAAAAGATACCCTTATGCAGCGATGTTGCTTCCCATAAGGGTACAATAAGTCGATAAAGGTACCCTTATGCAGCGACGTTGCTTCCCATAAGGGTACAATAAGTCGATAAAGGTACCCTTATACAGTGATGTTGCCTTCCATAAGGGTACGATAAGTTGACAAAGATACCCTTATGCAGCGATGTTGCCTTCCATAAGGGTACGATAAGTTGACAAAGATACCCTTATGCAGCGATGTTGCCTTCCATAAGGGTACGATAAGATGATAAAGATACCCTTATGCAGCGATTCAGCTTCCGATAAGGGTACATAATACCGATTATCTAATCGACAACGATATAGGCGATCATAGGTCCATTATGTTCAGCTGAAGGGTGGGTCAGACAAATCAGCCTGTAGGTTCCTTCTTTATCAAACTGCAAAGGGACGACTGTTTCTTCCCCTTTTTTCACCACGCCTTTTATATCCGTTCCTTCAATGATGAAAGGATGTTCTTTTCCGTTGACACCCAGTATCTTCAAACGAACCTTTTCTCCTTTTTCCAAAAAGATTGTTCCTGGATCCCATCGGTATGCTTCAATTTCCTTTCCATCATCCGTGGTAGATTTGAACTCGCCTGTCACCATGTGAATTTCGCGGATTTGTTCATTTTGTCCACCTATTGCCGGAGTGGCATCAGGCTTTAGGCCCAACCAAAGAGAACCAATGATGGCAATAAAAACGATTAAGCCAAAAAAATATAATGTTTTTCTTTTAAACACAAAGAAATGCATTTTTTCACCTCCTCACTATCCTCTATAAATATCTATGCTCGTCCCCATGCTGAACTTGTCTAATTTTTTGATTTTCTCTTGTATAGATTATCTGGGCAAAAACAAACTATAGATTAGATACAAGCCAAGGAGGAAAATATGTACCGTTTATTTACTCATAATGATTTGGATGGGGTGGCCTGCGGAATTCTATTCAGGCTTGCATTCGAAGACAAAGCAGATATCCGATATAATTCTGTCTCTGGACTGAATTTTCAGGTGGAGAAATATTTCGAGCGAATGAATGACCGGATGAAAAAGGAAGACCAACTATACATAACAGATTTATCTGTCAACCATGAAGTCACTGAAAAAATCAATCAGTTTGTTAAAGATGGGGGAAAGGCAAAGCTGATAGACCACCATAAAACAGCATTGAATTTCAATGAATATAGCTGGGGTATGGTAAAAGTGGAGGATGAATCCGGGACACTGACAAGCGCGGCGTCACTAGTATATGAATATTTAATACAGGGAAATCATCTTGTTAGAAATGGATCTCTTGATGAGTTTGTTGAGCTTGTTAGGCAATATGATACCTGGGACTGGGACCTCCTCAAGAATTATAAAGCTAAGAATTTGAATGACTTATTTTTTATGGTATCAATGGAAGAATTCGAAGAACGGATGGTACCGCGTCTCAAATCCGGGGATAACTTTGATTATGATGATTTTGAAAAAAAACTCCTTGAAATGGAAGAAGATAAGATCGAACGATATATCAGGAGGAAAAAACGCGAAATTATTCAAATTGAAAATGATGGTTTATACGGCGGGGTCGTTCATGCAGAATCCTATCATTCGGAATTAGGGAACGAGCTGGGCAAGGAGTATCCACATCTGGACTATATAGCGATTTTGAACTTGGGAGGAAAGAAAATAAGCTTCAGGACAATTCATGATGACGTAGATGTCTCTGCTGTCGCTGGTGAATTTGGAGGGGGCGGACACGCCAAAGCTTCTGGATGTTCTATGAATAAGGAAGCTTACAACCGATATATTGAACGAGCATTCCCGCTTGATCCAATAAAGCCGGACGCTTTTAAAAATACCTATAATCTTAAGGGATCGAAAAGTGGATGTCTGTATGAGAATCGTGACCGGGACTTGTTTCTGATTTATACGGATGGAACACGGTATTTTGTTCAGCAGGAAAGTAAAGAGCGCCATGGCCCCTTTGACAGTTTTGAAGCAGCCGAACGCTTTGTGAGAAGAGAATATGGAGCAGCACTCGTCAGGGATGACGTATATATTTCCTATCTCGAAAATATCGTTTTTAACGGGAGGAATTGAGTACAGCCCTGTCGGTGACGAGCTAGGCTGTCAATGCTAGTCAATTGTTTTAAAAGGTATTTACATTTAGGTCACCGATGCTCTTTATTGGTGACCTGTTTTCTTAAATTTACACATTTCCTCTCACCAATAGGCATCAGTTCTCCACAATCTAGCTTATTCAACCCCCAACGGGCTTCACAAGTACTTTTTAATGCATTATAAGTTTGGCTAGGTGTTTAAATCTTTACAAACTTTTCGGATTATTCCAGTTTGATTAAAAAATTATAACACCAAACATCTTTCGACAAGGTTCTGTTAAAATGGTTGGAGAGAATAGGACACTGGATGTGGTTTGATGAGAAAATTTTTGGCCCTGTTTATGTTGTTATTTGTAAGTATGGATGCTTCTGCTGAATTGGTTAAAGCAGAGGCAGATGCACCTGTCTTAACTTCTGAGGCCGCTGTTTTGATGGACACTCAATCGGGTGCCATACTATTCGGGAAAAATGAAGAACAAAAGATGTATCCTGCGAGCCTGACAAAGATTGCAACTGCCATTTATGCTATTGAAACAGCTGACTTGGATGAGCAGGTCGTTGTTAGTAAGGAAATTGAAAATATCGATGGTACAAGGGTTTATTTAAATCCTGGCGAACAGGTATCATTAAAGAAGTTGGTTCAGGGAATGCTGATCAACTCAGGAAATGATGCCGCGTTGGCAATCGCCATTCACCTGGACGGTTCTTTAGAAAGTTACTCTGAAAATATAAATAAGTTCCTGGAGACAAATATTGGTTTAGGGGATACTCATTTCGTCAATCCGCATGGTCTGTTTGATGAAAATCATTATACAACAGCCAAGGACCTAGGCATGATAGTAAACTATGCAATGAACAATCCTGAATTTCGTGAAATCTTTGGTACTAAGGAATTGGAGTGGGATGGGGAGTCTTGGGATACAACGATTCTTTCCCATCATCGTATGCTAAAAGGTGAAATTCCTTATGAAGGAGTTACGGGAGGAAAGACAGGCTTTGTGGACCAGTCGAAGCAGACACTTGCTACCACAGCTGATAACGGGAAGTTGAAGTTGACAGCCATTTTATTGAAATCAGAATACAAACGTAAAATTTATGAAGATACTTCAAAACTCTTTGATTTCGGCTTTGCTAATTTTCATTCAGTTCAAATCAGGAAAGGTGAGAAATTCAATAGCGGCAACCTGAAATTCAAGGCTGGAGATGATATGTATCTGACTGAGCCGAACGGACAGAGTGAAAGAGTGGTAGACGACGAGGGCGTACTAAGAGTAGAGAACGGCAGCGGGGAAACGGTTCATTCTGTTGAACTGAAGCCATTGATAGAGAAAAAGCCTGAAGTGAAGAAAACAACAGAACAGCCTGAGCAAAGCGGGATGCTATCCATGAATACCTTACTAGGTGCAGCGTTGTTTATTTTGACGGCAATTGCATGGGTGCTGAACAGAAAACAAAAAAAGAACAGAAGATTCAAAAGCAGGTGAGTGATCACCTGCTATTTTTATTTTTTCCAAAAGTGAAATGAAGGAATTGTGAAGAGTCTTAACATAAACACAATGTTTTTTTACATTGTGTTAATAAGAGGTTAATAGTTTCCCAGTATATTAAAAGGCGTAGTAAATAACATTTCTGGAGGTCTTGTAATGATTAAGGCAAATTTTAAAAAGAAGATTCTCCCGATCGCTGTTCTATCCACTTTAGCGTTCGGCAGCTTAGCAGGTACTTTTGACGCAGAAGCAAAAAATAAAGGAAAAGATAACCGTTCAGAAATTAAGAATGTTATTTTCTTAATTGGTGATGGAATGGGAGTTTCTTATACTTCCGCTTACCGCTACTTGAAGGACAACCCTGGAACTACAGAAGCTGAGAAGACGGAATTTGACAAATATCTTGTTGGCAGCCAGATGACTTACCCGGAAGACCCTGAACAGAACGTAACTGACTCTGCCTCAGCTGCAACAGCGATGTCAGCTGGAATCAAAACTTATAATAATGCAATTGCAGTGGATAATGACGGGTCAGAAGTAAAGACAGTTTTGGAAGCTGCAAAGGAAAACGGCAAAGCTACTGGCCTTGTTGCTACTTCTGAAATTACGCATGCCACTCCAGCTTCTTTTGGTGCGCATGATGAAAGCCGCAAAAACATGAATGCAATTGCAGACGATTATTATGATGAACTGGTTAATGGTGAGCATAAAATTGATGTAATGCTTGGCGGGGGAGTAAGTAACTTTGTTCGTAATGACAGGAATCTGGCCGAGGAATTCCAGAAAGATGGCTATAGCTATGTAACGAACAAACAGGACCTGTTAAAAAACAAGAACGAAAAGGTACTTGGGCTTTTTGCACCAGGTGGAATGGACAAGATGATCGATCGCAATGAAGAAACTCCTTCCCTAGAAGATATGACTAAAACAGCAATCGAACGTTTAAACAAGGATAAGGATGGATTCTTTTTAATGGTAGAAGGCAGCCAGGTCGACTGGGCTGGACATGACAACGATATTGTTGCTGCCATGAGCGAAATGGAAGATTTTGAGAAAGCATACAAAGCAGCAATCGAATTCGCTAAGAAGGACAAGCACACCTTAGTTGTGGCCACTGCTGACCATTCAACTGGCGGATATTCCATTGGTGCTGATGGAATCTATAACTGGTTTGGAGCACCGATCAAAGCTGCAAAACGCACTCCAGATTTCATGGCTGCAGAAATTGCTAACGGTGCTGATGCTGAAGATACATTAAAAAAATATATTGACTTTCAATCTGTAGGTCTCCCTGAGCTGACTTCAGAAGAGCTTCAGGCTGTTAAAGATGTTGCTCCAACAAAGAAAGTCAGAGACATTGACAACGCTATTGAACAGATTTTCGATAAACGTTCACACACCGGCTGGACAACCGGTGGACACACTGGTGAAGACGTCCCAGTATATGCATTCGGTCCTGGTAAAGAGCGTTTCTACGGACAGATTGACAACACTGACAATGCGAAAAACATTTTTGATATCCTTGTAAATGGCAAAAGAAAGTAATGAATTTGAAAATCTCCCGCCGAACCTTGGATCTGCGGGAGGTTTTATGAAAAGGGGGTTTTAAAAATGAAAAGACATTTGCAGGTAATGTTAGCTGTTTTACTGCTGACTGGTTGTTCGTTCGCACAAGCTGATACAAGTGATGAAATCAAATCTGTTGAAACAATTGCAGAAAAACCAATACAGAAAAATACAGAAGTATTTGTACCTAATCCGCAAGTCACAGACGACAGGGAACTGAAAAAAGCAGGGGATTCTTTAATTGACGATAAAGGAGAATTAACTCTTAAGGCGGTTAAAGAAGTCAATGAAACTTTCAATCTCGATGGTATTGAATATAAGGTTAAAGAAATTAAGTTGCTGCACTTTATCCCTGATTACAGTCTGATCGATTTCTTCCATCCATATACACATGATGAAGAATTTGATTTTGTTAAAATTGGAGTTGAAATACAGAATAATACCAAAGAAAGTTACCACTTTGGGCCGGCGGCAATGGTGAATATAAATGATTCAATTCACAAAACTTGGGAAGATGATTTTTACCTGGAAGAATTACATGGTGAAATTGTAGGCGGACAAAAAAAGCAAGGAAACCTTGGGTTTATCGTGGATGACCTCGAAAACCTCGATAAAGTGGAAATCCTCTCAGGGGACCTCGTTGACAAGGATAAAAAGAAAATAGGGGAACCTGTCAACCTCGTTGTAACCTTTGAATAAGAGGGTAATATAACCAGTATTCTTTCCTTTTCAAAAGCATGAGTGAATACACCACTTTAGAGTTTAATAGAATGCAAGAAAGCCATGGAGGCTCCATGGCTTTTTTCTTTGTTAAGGAAATTATAAAATTATTTAAGTGTGGATAACTACATGTAGTTTTCTTAATCCAGCTCCAGCGCCTAGCCCCTCGAGACGTTTCGGTCCTGCCAATGAAGTCAAAGAACGACTTCACTGTCAGGCCCTCCAACGCTTGTCGGGGCTGACCAAGGCGCTTGCGCTTTTTGTTCATCCGGTATGTTTGGCAAATTCACAAACACAGGTTAAATCTGTTCAAAAAGGCGGGGTAATCGGTAGGCCCCTTTTATTGCTTTAATAAGGATGTGGAAAGCAGCATAAGGAATGATATGCCAACCATGGCAATTACCCATAACCAGGCTGATTGCATGTTTCCAGACTCAAGTGCTACATAGATTGCCGTTGGGACGGTCTGGGTTTTTCCTGGCAAGTTGCCGGCAAACATCAGGGTTGCTCCAAATTCACCAAGCGCTCTGGCGAAGCTTAAAATAAGCCCGGTGATTAATGTTTTCGCTGACAGGGGGAGAGTAACATATAAGAAAACCTTCCACTCATTTGCTCCATCTACCCTCGCCGCTTCCTCCGCGCCAGGATCAATCGATAAGAACCCTGTCTTGGCTGATTGATACATCAACGGAAAGGCTACGACTGATGCAGCGATAACAGCTGCCCACCAGCTAAAGATAATGGGACTCCCGAAAACATTTTCAATTAATCTTCCAATCGGACTATTTATGCCAAAGATGACAATCAATAGAAATCCAACTACAGTTGGAGGGAGTACTAAAGGCAAAGTTAACAGCGTTTCTACGGCTGTTTTACCTAAGAACTGCCTCCTTGCCATAAACCTTGCAGCAAATATGCCGAATAAAAATACAAATACTACCGACACTGAGGCAATCTCAAGGGAAAGTTTAATCGGGCTCCAGAACTCACTGCTCATAAAAATCATTCCAATGCTGCTGAAAAGCCATATTTTTTGAAAATCTTCATTGCTTCTGGTCCTTTTAGGAAATTGAAGAAGTCGATAGACTCTTCAGGATGCTCAGTTCCCGCAATGACACCAACAGGATAAACAATAGGGTCGTGTAAGTCTTTTCCGTCCAAAGGGACAATTTTTACTTTATCGGAAACGAGTGCATCTGTTTTATATACAATGCCAGCATCAACATTTCCTGTTTCAACATAGGAAAGAACCTGGCGGACGTCCTTAGCGGGAATGATTTTTTTCTCGAGATCTCTCCATAATTGCAATGACAGCAATGCTTGTTTTGCATACATGCCTGCAGGAACAGATTCGGGAGTGCCTATGGCGATTCTTTTAATATTTTCGTTAGTAAGTAATTGAGCTGAATCGATATTCTTGTTATCTCTTTGTGTGATCAACACAAGTTCGTTCCTAAGTAGCCTAACGCTGTGTTGTTCATCTATAAGCTTTTTGGAAAGTAAGTAATCGAATTTATCCTCAGCCGCGGAAATAAACATGTCTACGGGGGCACCTTGGGATATTTGCTGCTGGAGGGAACCGGAGCCGCCAAAATTGTAGACAATTTTAATTCCTGGATTTTGTTTCATATATTGTTGTCCGGATTCTTCCATTACATCACGGAGGCTTGCTGCTGCAGAGATGGTAAGTTCAATTGTGTTTGACTCACTGTCATCCGCACAGCCCGTAATGAAGAGTAGTAGGGCTGCGAATAAAACAATATGTATTATCTTCAATCAAGACATCCTTTCAAAAGACCTTTTTAACATTTACAATAGATATAACTGATTATATCGAATTAAAAAGGATGCTATATACAAAAAATATCACAAGTTGGTGAAATTATCATTGATTTGAGTTAATGGGGAGTAAGGAAGATTTAAAATAAAAAACTGCCAGGTGGCAGTTTTGTAAATACTATTGATTCTGTCCAGTTTTTTGATCAATCTGGCTGCAAACCTCTTCAGCGGAAAGGCCATTTGCTTCAATGACTGATCCTTGGATCGAGGCATCTTGCATACCCATTACGTTTGAATCGATACCAGAAACCACGCAGCAATCACAGCCTTGTACATCGGCTTCAGAGCGCAATTCAACGACGTCATGGCCTCTTTCACGCAAAGCTTCCGAAATATTAGTAAGCGATTGTTCTACACCAACTCTTGCCATCAATAACACCTCCTCACTTAATTTAAGTTGTCCGGCGCAGGTATAAAATATACCAATCACCAGACAATAGAAGAGCATACTAATGATCAATGGGAGGTGCAGACATGAGTAATATAAGGAAAAAGGATCCTTCGACTATTGGGTTGAATTCATCACAAGTAGAAGGGCAGGGGACCACAACCAGCGAAACCGGAAGCAGGACCTCCTCTTCTTCGCGGAAAAAGCAAAAAAGAGGTTAGTGGCATTTTTAAGAAGCAAAAATCAAAACCCTCGGTTAATGTCCGAGGGTTTTGGTGTTTAAGCATACATTTCTGCAATTTGTTTTTGAAGCTCTTCATTTTCTAGGTATTCGTCATAAGTCATCTGCTTATCAATCAACCCTGAAGGAGTGATCTCCATAATCCTGTTTGCCACAGTCTGGACGAATTGGTGGTCATGGGACGAGAAAATCATTGAACCTTTAAAATTAATCATACCATTATTCAATGCTGTGATCGATTCAAGATCCAGGTGATTCGTTGGTTCATCCAGCAGAAGGACGTTTGCTCCAGATAGCATCATCTTAGAAAGCATACAGCGGACTTTTTCGCCTCCGGAAAGTACGCTTGCTTTTTTCAGTACGTCTTCACCTGAGAACAGCATACGTCCAAGGAACCCGCGTAGGAAGCTCTCGCTGTCATCCTTTGGTGAGAATTGGCGAAGCCAGTCAACCAGGGTAAGGTCACTTCCTTCAAAGAACTCAGAGTTGTCTTTAGGGAAGTATGCCTGGGATGTCGTTACGCCCCATTTGAAAGTCCCGCTATCCGGCTCCATTTCACCAGTTAGGATTTTAAACAAAGTCGTAATCGCAATTTCGTTTTTCCCAACAAGCGCAATTTTGTCATCTTTATTCATGATAAAGCTGATGTTATCCAAAACCTTTACGCCGTCAATCGTTTTGGTAATTCCATCAACTCTCAATAAGTCATTACCGATTTCACGGTCGGGAGTAAATCCAACGTATGGATATTTACGCGATGATGGTTTGATATCATCGAGAGAGATCTTATCAAGCAGTTTTTTACGTGAAGTAGCTTGCTTGGATTTAGATGCGTTTGCACTGAAACGCGCGATGAACGCTTGCAATTCTTTGATCTTCTCTTCTTTTTTACGGTTCGTATCTGACTGCATTCTTAGTGCAAGCTGGCTGGATTCATACCAGAAATCATAATTTCCGACATAAAGCTGGATTTTACCGAAATCCAGGTCCGCTATATGCGTACAAACCTTATTCAAGAAGTGCCTGTCATGGGAAACGACAATAACGGTATTTTCGAAATTGATCAAGAATTCTTCCAGCCATTGTATTGCAGCGATATCAAGGTGGTTCGTTGGTTCATCAAGAAGAAGAACGTCAGGTTTACCAAATAAAGCTTGGGCAAGAAGTACTTTTACTTTTTCTCCGCCGCCAATATCAGCCATTTTTTTATCATGAAGCTCTTCACCAATTCCTAGGCCTTTAAGAAGAATCGCTGCTTCGGATTCTGCTTCCCAGCCGTTAAGCTCAGCAAATTCGCCCTCAAGTTCTGCAGCCTTCATGCCGTCTTCATCAGTGAAGTCTGCCTTCATGTAAATTGCATCTTTTTCCTGCATGACTTCATATAAACGGGCATGTCCCATTATGACGACTTTCAACACTTCGATATCTTCATATTCGAAGTGGTTCTGCTTCAATACAGCCATACGCTCACCAGGTGTCATTGAAACATTTCCTGTTTGCGCTTCAATTTCACCTGATAAGATTTTAAGGAAAGTGGATTTGCCTGCACCATTTGCTCCGATCAGGCCATAGCAATTTCCCGGAGTGAATTTAATATTAACATCTTCAAAAAGCTTGCGGTCACCATATCTCAAGCCGACATTTTGAACTGTAATCATTTATTTAGTAGCCTCCATTAATATATATCCCAAAGATTATAACATGTTTGAATGCTATGAGCGAATTCTTTTTAAGACTCTTTTCTCAAACTTGGTTACTATTGATTACAAAATTGGATTGAATTAACTATATACCTTCGTAAAGTTGACGCTTCTTTTGAGAAAAGAGCATGCAAACTTAATACCCGACCTGCCAAAAGTGTATATCACGTTAATATCGGTCTTAGGATTTTAACCACAATCTTTACGAAAACAGCCCATTATAAAGATGAGGGCAGGTATTAGAGTGAATAGATACGATTTTTTTGTGGAATGGTGTTTTTAAGGGAGTCAAATTGGGAAAAGGCGAGAGTAGTAAGTAAGCGGGGTAGTTTTTTATTATTAATCACAACATCCACAGAGTGTCTATTGGGAAAATTGCGAATTTTTTTTGCTAGCTGATGTCAATTTTTTTGCTCATTTTCACACATTTTTCATATTTTTCATGTAAAATAATAATAGACAAAGATGGATAAAAGGAGTTTTTGAAAATGGCTAAAAAGCAGCTGGTTGATTTTGTTAACCGCCTAAAGGAATCAGGGATAAAAGTCAGCTTCACTAAGCCAAAATCAGAATTTTTCTCCCTGCAAAAAACAGAGAAACATCCCACCACAGTAAATTCACATTAAGAGATAGACAGGCTCTCCCCATGATGCAGAACCCTTCATGAATCTCATCCTAGGAGTCATAATGAAAAGCTAAATCAGCAAAGTAAACAGCATACAAAAAAAGCGGTGCAAACGACCGCTTTTTTTGTTGTTTAGATTTCTTCCATTATTTCTTCGAACACTTCATCTTTATTAAAATCTTCCCCCATCGGGAATTTTTTTATGAATTTATTATTCTCATCAATCAGGTAAGTAAATGTACTGTGGACGTAAAAGCCATTTCCTGGATCACGGTACTGGAATTGGAATGTATCGGCAACCTGTTTGATTTTCTTTTGTTCTTCCAATGTGTCTGCTGGGTCACCCGTCAAGAAGATCCAATTCCCGTCGTTTTCGAGTCCGAAATTGTCCATATATTTCCTCAAAACTTCAGGCGTATCCCGGTACGGATCAATTGTAATAGTAACGAATTGTACTTTCTTACCGTAAACACCTTCTTGGATTAAGTCTTTTCGAAGTAGGTTCATTTTTTGTGTTGTCGTTGGGCAGATATCAGGACAATGAGTATAAATGAATTCTACAAGCTTGATAGTCTCTGATTCTTCACCAAAAGTATAATTTCCTTCATCCATGGTGACAAGCGTGATGTCCTCTGGAATTTGTGCATTCGCATCCCGGATTAGAAAAAATGAGATTCCCGATGTAATTCCTATTAATACAATAAGTGAGCTGATAAGATAGATTTTTTTCATAACACAATCCTCCCCCTTATAAAGATATAAGAAATATGAGGAAAATCATATGGACATTGTGTGAACTATGTTTAACTTAAAGCTTCCAAGAAAAAAGATAAGTGAATATTCTTGCAATATAACGAATGAGATTTATAATGAATTGTAAAACAATTTCAACGTCTAGGGAAATATAAAGGGGAATTAAGCTTTGAAAGCTGATAAAATTATAAAATACTTTTTGCAAATCACAGGGTTGATCCTGATTAACAAAGCCGGCTTTTATATTGTAGAACTGTTCGAGCTGCGTATTCCGGGTAATGTTTTGGGAATGATTCTACTTTTCGTGCTGTTATGGACGAGGGTAGTCCGGCTTGAATGGTTTGAAGGCGCAGCTGATTTTCTCGTCAGGCATCTATCGTTCTTTTTTGTACCGATTTCAGTTGGTTTGATGACTCTCGGGGGACTTATTGCAGAAAATGGCATACAACTTGCGGTTATTTTAGTTTTGAGCGCTATAATAGGCATGGTGTTTGCGGGTGGCACTTCACATATGCTGGTAAAGCGTAAGGAGGGAAAGGAAACTGGAAACTCTGCTCACGATCTTTAGCATTATTATAACCTTGCTTGCTTACCTTTTAGCCAGGAGGGCTGCAGGTGAATATCCATCTCCGCTAACATCTCCGGTATTTTTAAGTACAGTGATTGTAATTGCTGTGTTGCTGTTGCTGAATATACCTTATAAGAAATATGAACCAGCAAGTGAGATTATGACCTATTTTCTGGGGCCGGCTACTGTGGCTTTAGCTGTACCATTGTATCGCCAAAGAAAGATCATTTCAGCCTACGCGGTTCCTGCTTTGTCCGGTCTTATAGCAGGGATAGTCTCGACCATTATCTCAGCTGTGTTCATAGCGTATTTGCTTAACTTATCAGATTTGATCTTAGTTTCTTTGACGATCAAGTCTATCACAATACCTGTAGCTTCCGAGGTTGCTAGGATCATCGGGGCAGACTCGATTTTGGTTGCAGCATTCGTCATGATCACAGGCATGCTCGGGGCGATGATTGGCCCATTTCTTATGAACACCATGAAAATTGACGACCCTTTTTCGAGAGGTTTGGCCATCGGCACCATTGCTCACGGAATTGGTACAGCAGAAGCAGCCAGGGAAGGAGAGTTGCAGGGCGCAGTTTCAGGAGCAGCAATGGGTATGGCCGCTATAATAACTTCGTTGTTCCTGCCCATAATTCTCCCAGTATTTTTATAAGGAAGCATATGAAAAAGGAGACCTCCGCAGGTTTCCTTTTTTAATCAATCTATATTACAAAACTCTATTGGACAATTCTCACAGTCTATTTGTTGTTTAAGGTAGAGTAGGTTATGAATGATAATCCTTTTTTTGTGTATGGAGATGATCCCTTCATCGCGTAATTCTCCAAGCATGCGGCTGACGCTTTCTCTGGCAGTTCCGCAATAATTCGCTAAATCCTGGTTCGTGATCGGTACGTTGATGTGAATGCCATCGTCCTTTTGAATGCCGTAACTATTGCTCAGCCTGATAAGGGTGGAATACAAGGCTCCTTTTTTGCCGTGAAGGACAAGATCGCGGAATTTAGTGATTGTTTTTCGGATATGGTCATTCATCCATTTTAGGAATTGGTATGCAAGCTGGCTGTTGTTGAACAACGTTTGTTCAAGGTTCTCAATATTAACCGCTGCTGCCTCGCCATCTTCAACTACTCTTGCATTGAATAAATATCGAGGACCCACGGTAAAGAGGGTTAGCTCGCCTACAATATCGTTTTTATTACATAATCTTAAATACAATTCTTTGCCTTCCGCATTCATTTTTGAGATCTGTACTTTGCCGGACAGAATAATAAACATTTCTTTTGCTTCCTGTCCTTCGCGGAATAAAAAAGTACCTTTTTTAAATTTAATGATTTTTTCTGAGGCTTTTATTAATTCGCTCATCTCATAAGTTAAATTATTTTGATTTTCCTGGCCGGCCACAATATCTCCACCTTTTCCGTCCGTTGTTTAACCTAATTTAAAATGAAATATAAACAAGAGGTCAATAGAGAAAATGTGAACATTCTTTTTCACACGTGTTGGTTTTCTATATTTTTCTTTTAATTGGATAATTGTGGTTGACTATATCGGTGTAGAGGAGGTAATCTATTGTAGAAGATATTTTTTTATATTAGGGAGTATGTTTTATGTTAGGTGTCGTTCTTAACTAAACCGTTAATTTAATACGGTCAATCCGGTTTTTTTTAAACCTGTTATAGGTTTATTTAATTATGCGCTGGATTGAATGTTAAGAACAATGAACATAGTAATGCATGCTCGATATCCATGAGCATAAGCTGTGTACTTGTACACAGCTTTTTCTTTTGGAGAGGAATGCCTGCAGAGATGACTGCAAGGTATTTTAAGAAGCCGCTGTGGACTTGTTCCATTGCGGCTTTTTTATATTTTAAGGAGGAATATAAATTGAACGAACAAACGTTTACGGTTCTTGGTTACGACAAAATTAAGGAGGAGATCGCCGGCTTTGCTTTGACTGAATCAGGGCGAATAAAAGCAAGGGAAATGCAGCCATCCATCAATATGCAACAAATTACATCATGGCAGGAGGAAGTCTATGAAGCGATTGAAATTCTCAAGATTAGTTCTAGTGTACCCATACATGGTCTTGAGGGAATGGAATTGGTTCTTAAAGGCTTTAACAAGGGAATACCGCTTAGGACAGAACAACTGATGCAGCTGCTTTCGTTCCTGGAAACCTGCAATAAGATCCGCCGGTTTATGAAGGATAAGGAGTATGTAGCTCCTAGAGTCTCTGCATACGTCTTTGCGATCGAAGAACTTCCCGAACTTGCTGCTGAGATACAAAGATGTATCCGCAATGGCCAAATTGATGATTACGCAACAAGGGAACTATTGAAGGTGCGGAAACAGCTTGGAATACAGGAAGATCGTTTAAAAGAGAAACTTAACCAGTTGCTGAAATCTGCAAAAATAAAACCATTTCTTCAAGAAGCTGTAATCAGTCAAAGAAACGGCAGGTATGTTGTTCCTGTAAAAAAGGAATATCGTGGAAAAGTAAGAGGTGCGGTCCTAGATACATCAGCATCAGGCTCAACTCTTTTTGTAGAACCTGAAGAAATTGGATCGTTCCAGGATCAGATGGAGTGGCTTTATTTAGAAGAGCAAGCGGAAGTGGAAAAGGTGCTATTTGCCTTGACTGGATTGGCTGAGGGGAAAGAGAAGGAAATCCGAATGGCCATGGAGACAATGGTTCATTATGACTATCTGTTTTCAAAAGCAAAATATTGCCGGTCTATTGATGGAAAAAGAGTGGACATTCATCCCGAACCAATCATTTTATTTAATGATGCACGCCATCCACTCCTTGGTGAAAAGGCAGTTCCATTAACAATTGAAATTGGAAAAGATTATCATGCTCTTGTCATTACCGGGCCAAATACAGGCGGGAAAACCGTGTCCATCAAGACAGCAGGACTGCTGTCGTTGATGGCACAAAGCGGTTTGCTTCTGCCGGTTGAAGATGGGAGCGTATCAGGGATTTTTCATAAAGTACTTGTCGATATAGGAGATGGTCAAAGCATTGAGCAGAACCTTAGCACCTTCAGTTCCAGGATTGTTAATATTATTGAGATATTAAAGGAGACCAATGACAAGACGCTTGTCCTCCTGGATGAGCTGGGATCTGGAACTGACCCAGGAGAAGGGATGGGCCTTGCTACAGCCATCCTTGAGAACCTGAACAATAAAGGGGCAACTATATTTGCGACAACTCATTATAGCGAGATAAAAGACTTTGCTGACAATCATGAGGATTTCATGAATGGTTCAATGGAATTCAACATTGAAACACTAAAGCCCACTTACCGTCTGCGGATTGGAAAGGGCGGGGAAAGCCAGGCTTTTGCCATTGCGCTGAAACTTGGCATCCATCCGAAGTTGATTGAACGGGCCCATAATATAACCTACAAATCTGAGAATGATTACACTGCCTTATTTGCGAATGATCCTGCGGAGCTGAAAGCAAGAGAGCAGCAAATCATAGCAAACAAACACAAAAGAAAGAAGTCTTCTACAGTTGCGAAGCAGCCGGTAAAACGATTTGAAATGGGTGATAGTGTACATGTGCTAAGCTCAGGTGAGCTAGGGGTGATTTTTAAAGGCCCTGACAGTCAGGGTAATTATCTCGTCCAGGTCAGGGATCGTAAAATTGACGTCAATTATAAACGTTTGAAGCTGAATCTGCCTGCGTCAGAACTTTATCCAGAAGACTATGATTTCAGTATTATTTTTGAATCTAAAGAGCACCGAAAGCTGTTGAACCAGATGAGTAAAAAACATATTGAAGAGCGTGTTATAAGGGATGATACTTGATCCTATTTTGTTTTTGATATTGTAATTTTTGCAAGGAGAGCCTTATTGAAAAGGGCTCTTTTTTTCGTAATAACGATTGTTTATATTGCAACATTATTGGTAGCATCTAAAGGATTTCCCCTATATGTCTTTATGATTAGAATTCCGGTTTTATTAGAAACGCTATATATAAGGGATGAAAACGCTTCGAAAATAGACATAAACAGTTCATCGTGTTTACTATTAACAAACCCGGATTTCAGGTTTAAGATTAATCTAACAGTAAAAATGTGACTTTATTCACAAATAGAGGAGTCTTAAAATGAGTGAACAGCCAATGGAAGTAGCGATCGCCACAGCTTTAAAAAAGAAAAAGTATCTCAGGGAGTCCAAAGCAAAGTACCTGCTGCGGGCAGCGCTTGCTGGTGTTTATATCGGCTTTGGCATCATGGTCTCATACCGGCTGGGAGAATATTTCTATGATACTCATTCAGCAGCGACACCTATCGTTAGCTCGATCTTTTTCGGCTTGGCTCTTGTCCTGATTTTGTACGGGGGAGGAGAATTATTCACAAGCAACACAATGATGATGACAATCAGTTCATTAAAAAAAGCAACGACGTGGAAGGATACCATTGAAAATTGGATAGCGTGTTATTCCGGAAATTTGTTGGGAGCAGTATTCTTTGGACTACTTATTATGATGTCGGGCATTTTTATATCGCCAGAAAAATCGCAATACATGATGGAAACGGTGAGCATGAAGATGAACACACCTGCTTCTCAATTGTTCTTTCGTGCAATCCTGTGCAATTGGCTTGTGTGTCTTGCTGTATGGGTACCGTTTAATGTAAAAGGAGATGGAGCAAAAATAGGAGTCATGATGCTTTTGGTTTTTGCTTTTGTAGTGTCAGGATTCGAGCATAGTGTTGCGAACATGGTCCTCTTTTCAATTGCACTCTTTGTTCCCCATCCTGAAACTGTCAGCATTGCTGGAAGTATATTCAATCTAGTGCCTGTAACATTGGGAAATATAATAGGCGGAGGCTTTTTTGTGGGCACTCTATATGTCTACCTGAATGCCAAAGGGGTAGTTGGCGAAAAGAACAAAACGACAGCCCATTCAGTGTATGGACAAAATGCACTTAAGCGACTGTAAGCAAGAACAAAAAGCGCAAGCGCCTTGTTCAGCCCCGACAAGCGCTGGAGGGCCGACCAGTGAAGTCGTTCTTTGACTTCATTGGGCGGACCGAAGCGGCTCGAGGGGCTAGGCGCTGGAGCTAGATTAAAAAATTCTCCATGTATTTATCCACAACTAAATAATTTTTATAATTTCCTAAACGAAAAATAATCCACGGAGGAATCCGTGGATTTTTAGTTATCGCTATATTCGCATTGATTCTTCTAATAATGCAGCTCAAATTTAAAGATGATGGGCTCTGTTCGAGTGGGAGTAGGCTTTTATTACGTCATTTAAAGCTTACGAAAAGAGCCTATGCATATCTTCCTCCTGTCACCCTTTAAAGGAATTCAAGATCCATTCCCCGACAACACCACCTAAATAAACTCCTACAATTCCAAGGACACCTGCTAGTACAGGAGGTGCAGGAAGAGGAAGCTTCAGGAATTTAAATAGGATTCCTACGACTAAACCAGCAACTAAGCTTAAGATGATTTCTTTCATGTTTTCACCGCCTCTTATGGCAAGATGGTAATGGATTATCAGTGAGCAGACGTCTGATCACCTTTTGGCAACATTATTTTATCATGACCTGCATAAATTGAAAACGCTTTATTTATCCTTTTATAATGCATTAAACGAAATGATCTATTCTTATATTAAAATAGTGGTAAAATATAACTCTATAATTCGTCAGTACGGAGGATTCAAATGGACAAGCACGTCAAACGCAACATCTTTAATTTGCAAGGTTTTTATCTTTTTGTGTTTTTTGGCATAGGCAGTTTATTCCCTTTGTTAAGTGTTTACTTAAGCGAAGTTGAAAATTTAAATGGGTATCAGATTGGCATGATCCTGTCCATTGGTCCAGTGATCATGATCTTCTTTCAGCCGTTTTGGGGAATGCTTGCCGACATGAAAAATGCCCATAATGTGCTGCTTACATTAACAACGTTGATAACAGGGATTGCCGCTTTGGGTTATATTTTCTTCGAAGGCTTCTCTACGTTCATAATTGTAGCAACGATTCTTGCGATTTTTCAAAGTGCGATCATTCCTTTATCAGATAGTATTTCCTTAAAATATACAAGCAATGCCGGAGTTAATTATGGAAATGTACGATTATTTGGATCCCTCGGTTTTGGACTGGCAGTTTTTGTTATGGGCCGAATATCCGAGTGGAATCCGCAAGTGATATTCTACGCGTTTTTCTTGACATTATTGGTTTCCGCAGCATTTTCGATGAAAATGCCTAGAGAATCTTCTGGTCGGCCAAGCGGTCTTTTCGCAGGAATGAAGGATTTAATGAAGATGAAGAAGTTTCTTATTTTCCTAGGGGTCACATTCATGGTTTTTGGTCCTAACCTGGCCAATAACTTCTACTTCAGTCTGTTCGTGGAGGACCGAGGCGGCACTTATACAGGAATTGGTATTGCGTTCCTTATCGCTGTGTTATCCGAAATTCCATTTATGAGGGTTGCTGGAAGCTGGATCAGTAAATTAGGGTTGCTCCAGGTCGCTTTTATTGCAGCGCTTGTATCATTAATTAGATGGATTTTTTATTTTACAGAGCCTGCTCTATCTCTTGTATACGCATCAGCTGTTATTCAAGGTTTTTCACTTGGATTGTTCATTCCTGCAGGTTTGCAGTATATTCGGGATATCACACCACTGCATATTACGGCTACGGCAGTAACAATTTATTCCGCAGTTGGCAACGGATTAGGCAACTGGTTTTTCACGTTTTTCGGTGGCATCATTTTTGAGGAATTCAGTATTTATGGGGTGTACATATTCTTTGCTGCTCTGACTTTAATTGGTGTTTTGCTGACAGTCTGGTTGTTGCAGGATGACAAAAAAACGTCTTTTGAAACAGGTTTTAAGTGAAATCTATAAGGATAATGACGATTTACAATTATTCACAGAAAAAGCTCTTCTTAATTGAAGGGTTTTTTTGTTTTTCAATAGGATCGAAAACAGAAGTATGGTTTTAGTCTTTATATCAGAAAATAATTTAAGTACGAAAGGAGGGAATTTCATGAAAGAGAATAAAGATAAAAATCTTGAGCTTGCAGGGCGTATGTACGAAACATCGGATTATCGAAAAAATGACGAACTTTCAAATGGGCTTGCAATGACCCATGAACAAGCCAGTGACAGTTATGTAGAAGGGCAGGTCGGCGGAAAGATTGAGCGCTCGTCGGGAGCCGAAGATGTGAATAACAGAGGCTATCAGTAAGCAGGAAATGAGGGGTACAAGTGTCGCATAAAGGTGAATTTCAATCCAATGGTGATCAATACAAAATGCCAAACGCGTTAAAACAGAAGAAAGATTTTGTCTATCGAGTAGGGTACACTTCAAGTACCGGTAATCAAACAAATAACGAAGAGGAACCGGTAAAGAGATCGGATCTATAAAAATTTGCAGGCCCTTCTAAAGAAGGGCCTGTTTTTATCGAGGACGTGCTATGATTCCGTTATGGACTTTAATAAAGCCGTGCCTTAAAATGTCTAAACCGTTCTCATATAAATAAAGTCCCATCTGCTCGACTGTCATTAGTTCCCTGTATGTATGGTTCATGACATCAGCCATGATTTCATAATACAGCTTGGACTTTAACTGAGCCCGGGGTGTTGTCATGATGATATATCCACCCGTTTTTAGGAACTTTGTGTGCCAATCCACGACTTCGCTTTTTAAAGAATCCGGGAAGTGCTCGAGTAATCCGACGCTAAGGACGATATCGAATTCTCGGCCAAAAGGGAGCTTGCGAATATCTTCAACAATGTATTCAGTCTCAAAATCACTTTTATGGTAGACTTTATTACCTCCTGTTGAGGGGTTGCTTCCCAAAAATGGATAAGTGTCAGGGAATTCCGCAAATCTTGTATCCTTGCAGAAAGGATCATAATCTACAAAGACTATATCACCACCTGGATACATTGCGCTTAACTGCATTGCTTCATATCCTTCAGCGGCTCCAAGGAAAAGAATTCTTGGCTTAATTAAATCAAGTCCTTCAAACAAAGCACGTTTGCCCCTTGGATCCCAAATGCCATCCTCGATCCGGTGAGCGTAGTTCCACAGGTGTATTCTGATCAATTCACCCAATGCAGATTTTGTTTCTGTCAGCTTGAAATTCGTAAGACTTTTCATGAAATTTTGTTTCGAATTGTCCATTTCAGCAGGAACATCCTTAACGAACCACTCGTGGAAAGACTTGTTGAACATCTGCCAGGAGATGTTCGCTGGAAGACTTTGTTGATTTACTTCTTCCCAATCCTTCTTTTCCTGTGCGAAAGATGTTACCTCGTATGGTCTTCCTACACCTTTCCAGCTTAGCTGGCTCCAATCATTCACGGTATTCAATTTTACAAACTTGTTGTATTCCTTTTCTGAGAAATTTCTAAGGTCCATTCTGTAGGAAGGTTGCAATCGGGTTTCATTTGGATTCAAGACCGGCTCGTTCTCTAATTGAAGCAATCTGGTCACCTCACACATTTATATTGCTAACTAAATTCGTTTCATATTGATAAAACCCCTTTATTTTTTTAAAAATTACAAAAATACAAGCACACCCTGGATGGATGTGCTTCTAGAAAGAGGATTTGCCGATTTAAAGCTTTCCACGTCGTATCACTTTGTTGGGGGTAAGGATGCCTTTCTTTAGATAGACAAATCCTCCTTCGAGTGCAGAGCCAATGACGAACTTAGAAGATGCTGATAAAACTTTCATCTTCATCCCTCCTATTGGAAATTGGCTTGCGTTTCTATTTTTACCCGTATAAAATGCTTTTAAAACTTTTGGAAAGGGAAGGGGTTACTATGTGTTATAAGGATCCATTGCATCAAAATAAGCTTTTTCGGCTGCATCTTGTGTAGCAAACAGAGCATCATCGTCTTCAATTACATGTAAGGTTTCGTTAAGGAATAGGGCGAACTGATTAGGATCTTTTGGATGCGGAACAATTTCACCAGCTTTTATGTTTGAAACAGAAGGTACATGAGGGTTCCGATAAATTACGAACACTTCATCACCAAATTTCAAATTTTTCGGATCGAGTAAATCCAAGTTTAATACCTCTCTTCGTTAAGTTTTAAGCATTGGTTGCATTATCTGTCGATGACATCCCTTGAATCATAAATTTTCATTCTGCTGCTTTATCTCATCCCCGGTAAGAATAATATTTCCAGCTTCAAAATCCCTATGCTCATCAACCGATCCTCCTGGCACATACCGTTGATTTGGTGTGTATGTTGAATTAAGTAAATCCTTGTTCCGTTTAAAATCTTCTTTTTTATTATCCATAATCTCACCCCCTGGTAAGACTAGTTTTTGTATTGAGATATAGGATATACGGGTAATTTAACCTGTGTTATAAATATTGGAAAAGACACTAAATTGTCACAAGTGTAAGGGTTTACATTCGTAAGTGGTGGTATAATAAAGGTGTAGAAAGAAAGTGATTAACATCTTAGGAGGCTCAACCAATTGTGTTCGTTTCGTAGTGAACGAAAAAAGGTTTATTCCTAAAGTGTTGTTACCTTCTCTTCACAAAATCAGTATCACCAGCCACAGGAATCTTGAACCTAATAAAAGTTAAACCAGAAAGAATGTTGTCTTTTCAGTGGTTCAATTCAAAAGGGAAAAAGCAGAAGTCCAGCCTACTATTTACTTGTACGCAGGAAGGAAGCTTTTAACCAACAGAGTATCAATTTCACCAATTGATACTTGGAAAAGTACCATTCTCAAGGGAAGTCAACAATTTTCAGGTATAACAGTCCTTAGGAGAACATAACCTTGATGGCAGCTAACCATCCAAATGGAATGGTCAGTAGGGATACATGATGTAAATGAAGAAAAGTGTTAAACGACTACTAAAGGGAATAATGAGTCTCTCGGTGATTATACCGAAAAATGTGTTTGTAAAGAGTCGTCATAAAGAAGGGAAACCTTTCTATGATAAGACACTTTAATGCGGAACAAACACACATCGGCTATAGTAAGAGGATCATACAACTCAATAGTTCCAAAAAGTTTTGGGCTGATGCTGGTTGGGTCTCCTAAGATGTTAAAAAAGAAGCTCTCATATGAGCTTCTTTTTCTATGTGAGTTTTTTCTTGGGGTTATATAAGAAGGCACCTTTTTTTAAAAGGTGCCTTCTTGCATTATTCCTCTTTTTTAGATAAGCAACGGTCACATTCCATTAAATATGACTCAGCTTGTTCGTGCATTCCTTCACCACACTCAGGGCAAACCTTCTTTGGTAGATTACGAAAAAATTCAACCGGACTCATCATAATAAAAATCCTCCTTTTATAGTACAATTTATATTTTACTTAACCTGTTATAGTACAGTATAAACATTATTAGAAAATTTGTGTAGCCTTTTTTTAAAAAAATTTAAAAATAGGTGTTTGTTCGTATGATCTGTTTGGGGTAATAGTTAATAAGTGCCAGGGTATATGTTATCTAGGATTGGTAAGTTCATTATGCTGTTTGCAGAGAAGTCAACTACAAAAGGAAAGGGAATTACCATAACTTTCAATTGTCAATAGATAAAAGTGACAAAGTTATTACATTTTATTCAAGAAACCCTTTTATTCTTTTCAGTTTTAACATACAATCGAAATGAAACTTTAAATGGGGAATGATGCCTAAATGGATAATCCGGAATTATCCTTCAATCCAATATTACTGCTAGTAGCCATTTTATTGACAGTCATGTCATCATATACAGCACTCGATTTATTCAGTCTAATCAAAACATCAGATCGAAATAAACGATTCCTGTTTTTGGGTGGGACATTTTCACTTGGCATAGGGATCTGGGTTATGAATTTCTTTGGAATGCTTGCAATGAACCTAAATGGCAATGTGTCTTACAGAATTCCAATAACAGTATTATCGATTATTTTAGTTATTTCATTTACAGCAATGGCGTTCTATTCAATGACAGGCAAGTCGGTAAAGAAAAGCAATATGCTTGCAGGAAGCTTCTTCATGATGCTCGCAGTCCTTGTTGTCCATATTCTTGGAATGTACTCTATGAGGTTAGATTTTAGTTATCAGCCTTCTATTTTACTGGTAGCACTTGCCCTTGTTTTCGTGTCTTTTTATTTTTCCTTCTGGATGCTTTTCTTTTCGAAAAGTTTCACTCAGGGAGACCATGGTTGGATAAAGCCGTTAAGTGCACTTTTCGTGACGGCTGCAATTGTAGAAGGTCATTTTCTATTAACTAGATCATCTTCAATCAATATGAACAACGGTGTTGCCCAGCAGACCGGGATTCCAGAGTCGTTGATCAGTTATCTTATTATTTTTATCTCGGTTCTCATCCTTGCTGGATTGATCGGTTCAAGTGCGTTAATCAGCAAAAGGCTTGCAGTTTCAGATACCAACTTGAAAGATATTACAGATGCACTTAATTCATCAGCAATTGTTGCGATTACGGATCCTAAAGGTAATATCACATATGTTAATGAAAAATTTATTGAGATTTCTGGCTATAGTGAAGCTGAGCTTTTGGGTCAAAATCACTCGATCTTGAATTCTGGACTTCATACTAAGGAATTTTTCAAAGATATGTGGAAAACGATTGGTTCTGGAGAGGTTTGGAAGGGTGAAATACGGAATAAGAAGAAAGATGGTTCTTATTACTGGGTTGATACCACGATTGTCCCTTTCCTGAATAGTAAAGGCAGGCCGTATCAATATGTCTCTATTCGTTCTGATATAACTCAACGAAAGCAGGCGGAAGCGAGCCTAAAGGAAACACTGAAAGAGGTCAGTGATATTAATTTTGCCCTAGATCAATCATCCATCGTGGCTTTTACTGACGAGAAGGGGATTATCAAAAATGTGAATGATAAATTCTGTGAAATCTCTAAATACAACAGGGAAGAATTGATTGGTAATGATCACAGCTTATTGAATTCCGGACTACATTCGAAGGAATTCTTTAAAAATCTGTGGAAAACCATTGGATCCGGCCAGGTTTGGAAAGGGGATATTCGAAACAGGGCGAAGGATGGTTCCTTTTACTGGGTGGATACCACGATTGTTCCTTTCCTAAATGAAAAAGGAAAGCCATATCAGTATCTTGCAATTCGTAATGATATCACAGAGAAGAAAAAGTCAGAGGAAATGCTGCACCGCCAGGATAAGCTTGCTGCTGTTGGCCAGCTAGCTGCTGGGGTTGCCCACGAAATCAGAAATCCGCTGACATCAATGAAAGGATATGCCGAATTCCTGCAGCTTGACGAAACAGATCCACAACGCCAGGAGTTTATTGAAATCATTCTTGATGAAATTGACAGAGTCAATAATATTGTTGAAGAGTTCATGGTACTTGCAAAACCAAAGGCTGTGGAGCTTGAAGAACAAAATATCATTCCGATTGTCCAAAATGTAGTGTCCATGTTGAAATTCGAAGCAAGAAAAAGGAATGTCAAACTGGATTTTGATGCTACAGAGGAAATCATCCAGATTGAATGTGATGAGAACCGATTGAAGCAAGTATTCTTGAATTTTATAAAAAATGGAATTGAAGCAATGCCTGATGGTGGAGATTTAAAAGTGAGAACAGAAATACAGGATGATAATGTCGTCATCTCCATAAAGGATACAGGCGTAGGAATTCCTCCAGAAACGCTCAAGAAAATTGGCGAGCCTTTCTATACCACCAAAAAAAATGGCAATGGACTCGGCCTGATGGTGAGCTTCAAGATTATTGAAAGCCATAATGGTAAGGTATACATCGAAAGTGAGCAGAACAAAGGTACAACATTCAAAATTATGCTCCCGGCAAAAACTGCATAATAGAAAGTCTGAGTAAGGCAGGAGGTAATCCTGCCTTATTTTTTATACTTTCTCAGGGCCAAAATCAAAATTTGTCGAAAAAATGTTGGAAATATGACAAAAAAACTTTTCGATTTCCTACATCGCTTTGAAAATTTAGACTACTATGGAAGTAAGAGAAATTTATCTAAAATGCCGGAGGGGAAGCTATGTCATCGATTAGCCAGGTTAAGACGGTCTGTGGTTATTGTGGTACAGGCTGCGGTTTGATATTGGAAGTAGAAGATAATAAGATTGTTAAAATCAGAGGAGACAAAGAAGCGCCGGTAAATAAAGGACAGACATGTGTAAAAGGTGCTTTTGCCTATCAATATGTCCATGCTCCGAAACGATTAAATACACCTATGATCAGAAAAGCAGGAGAACTGGTAAAGGCTACATGGGATGAAGCATATGATTACATCGCAAACCGATTGTCTGATTTAAGAGATAATTTTGGTCCAGAATCAGTTTCGATGTTCGCATGTGCCCGTACGACCAATGAATCGAACTATGTTACCCAGAAGTTCATGAGGACTGCTGTCGGAAGCAATAATATTGACGGCTGTAATCGAACCTGACACGCACCTAGTGTCGCCGGTCTGGCGACTGTTTTTGGAAGCGGTTTCCCAACAAATACATTAGAAGATATTGATGAGGCTGAGGTGCTTTTATTAATGGGTTCCAATACAACGGAAGCCCATCCGATCATTGGAAATAGAATTAAAAAAGCTGCCAAAGGCGGTCTCAAGATAATCGTGATTGACCCACGAAGAATTGATATGGTCAAGTCAGCTCATAAACATCTGCAAATTAACGTTGGTACAGATATTGCGCTGATCAACGCAATTATTAGAGTTATCATAACTGAAAAACTGTATGATGAAGGCTTCATTGGCAGGCACACTGAAGATTTTGATATGTTGTTGTCAAAGGTTGAACAATACACACCGGAATATTCAGCTGTAATCACAGGATTGGCTGCAGAAGATATCATAGAGGTTGCTCGCTTGTATGCAAATGCTGACAAGGCTATGATCGCTTATACACTTGGTATTACAGAACATCACTGTGGAGTGAACAATGTATTCGATATCGCCAACCTTGCATTGCTGAGTGGCCAAATCGGGAAACGAGGTTCCGGTATCATGCCTTTAAGAGGACAAAATAACGTCCAGGGCGCAGGAGATATGGGCTGTTTACCGAATCAGCTTACCGGTGCTGTAAGCTTATTGGACGACGGATACCGGGCACGCTATGAGAAAAAATGGAATATAGAAATCAGTAAAAAAGTCGGTGACACCCAGACGAGGGCCTTCGATAAAATCGAAACGGGTGAAATCAAAGCATTATATTGCATAGGGGAAAATCCGCTAGTTGCAGATGTTCATATGAACCATACGAGAAGCTTATTAGAAAAACTCGATTTCCTTATAGTTCAAGATATCTTTATGACAGAAACAGCTGAGATGGCAGATGTCGTGCTTCCAGCCAAGTCATGGGGCGAAGTTGACGGGACTTACACGAATACAGACAGGAGAGTGCAGCGTGTACGCACAGCGGTCACTGCGCAGCCAGGAGTGAAAGAAGATTGGGAGATATTGTGTGAACTCTCCACGAGGATGGGCTATCCAATGGGGTATAGTTCAAGCGAAGAGATTTGGAATGAAGTCAGAGAACTTGCCTGGGAGATGTATGGCGGCATATCATATGCACGTCTTGATAAAGAGTATGGAATCCACTATCCATGTCCAGATGAAACTCATCCTGGCACGAAAGTACTTCATGAAAGGTTCCATGCTGAAAAAGAAAATGAAAAGCGCTCCAGTTTCGTACCTGTTGAATTCACACCACCTTTGGAACAGCCTGATGAACAATATCCTTTTACCTTGACGACTGGAAGAAGGTATGAGTCCTACAATACTCATACACAGACTCGGCACTATGCAGCAGGGGTGAAAATTAAACAAACAGAGGAAACCTTGGATATTCATCCCGAAGATGCACTGCGCCTTCATATTAATGACGGCGATCTTGTAAGGGTAAGTTCACGGCGAGGAACTCTTGATGTAAAGGCGAAGATAACAGAACAGGTAGTTCCAGGACTCGTTTTCATGAGTTTTCACTGGTCCGAAGTTCCAACCAACGTCCTTACTCTTAATGAATATGACCCTATATCCGGCACAGCAGAATTTAAAGCATGTGCAGTTAAAATCGAAACAATCGCATAAAGAAGTAAAAAGCCAAAATCCTTTCGTGGGATTTTGGCTTTTTACATATCCATATAAACGATCTTTTTAAAATCAATATAGGTTGCATCAAAGTTTGATGTCATGAAAAGAGGTTTTTTTTTAAAAGACAACGGTTTTTATATAAGAAAAATATGGTTACACAAGAAAAGTATAGAATAATTTTCAAATAAACTAGAAATTATTCCTACGAAAGTATTATGTAGACAGAATTTTCAGTAAAAATGACATGTTCTCGTTATAATTCTGTTATTCTCGTAATCCAATTTAAATGTGCTTGTTCTTTTTGTACCGAAATTCTATGTTACGATAATTCACGTGATAAAAATTAGCCGATGGGAGGCAAACAAATGAAAAAGTCATTATTATCTTTGGTTGCAGCAGCGGCAATTTCTGGAGCTGCCGGCACACAAGCACAGGCAGAGGAAATCGTCGTACATAAGGGTGATACACTTTGGGGTATTTCTAAGGAATACGGCGTAACAGTAGATTCACTAAAAAAATGGAATAACTTATCGAGTGATGTAATTCATCCAAACGATTTACTAGAAGTATCTCCTATTAAATATGCACAAGTTAGAAAAGGTGATACACTTTGGAGTATATCTAAGGCTTATGGTGTTACAGTAAATGATCTTAAAGATTGGAATAAATTATCATCAGACCTTATTCATCCAGGAATGAGTCTGACTGTGTATACAAACATGCCAGCTGATATGAAGGTTGAGAAAAAGTCTGCCAAGCCGGCTGCAACTCCGGTTGCAACGCCCGCAGCAGCACCTGCAACTCAGGTCACAGCACAACCAGCTGCAACAAAGCCTGCAGCAGCGACAAACCAGATTACCGTTGAAGCGACAGCTTATACAGCAAATTGCACAGGATGCTCAGGGATTACAAAGACAGGTGTGGACCTGAAAGCAAACCCAAATGCAAAAGTAATTGCTGTTGATCCAACTGTTATTCCTCTTGGATCTAAAGTATATGTTGAAGGCTATGGCTATGCCACTGCTGAAGATATTGGCGGAGCCATCAAAGGAAACCGCATTGATGTCTTTATCCCTACTCAAAGCGCTGCTCTTCAGTGGGGAAGAAAGCAAGTGAAAGTTACAATCTTGGATTAAAAATTAGTACAGAAATTGGATGGGATGTAGTTCGGAAAAGCATTGGCAATTTGCCAATGCTTTTTTTAACAGATAAGAAAGTATAAATTTCACTTCGATAATTGTCCAGCTCCAGCGCCTAGCCCCTCGAGTCGCTTGTCTAGTGTCGCCTCCTAGAAACTCCGAAACTTCAACTCCGCCGGCAGAAGCAAAAAGCGCTTCTTTGTCGGAGTCTCCAGTTTCTGTGTTTCTGGGCAGTCGGTTATACATTTCCATTTCGGTCCTGCCAATGAAGTCAAAGAACGACTTCACTGTCAGGCCCTCCAGCGCTTGTCGGGGCTGAACAAGGCGCATGCGCTTTTCTTATCTTTCCTGTTTTGTTTTTGTCTTAAACGTTTTACCTTTAATAATTTTCTTTTGAGTGATATTGGGCATGATAAGGCTTAAGAAAAACTGAGAGAATTTGGAGGACTGTTCTTCAATTTTTTCAAGGATTGAGTTAGCTTTTTGCGATAAAGATATCTTGATGTCGCCAAGTTGATCGGTGATTGTTTCACCAACAGCATCTTGTTTCCTGAGTCGTTCCATAATTGTTTCATGGAATATTCCCTGCAAGTCTGCATGTTTTGCCAGCATATCCTGCAGCTCTTCTTGCTTTTTAGCCTGGATAACCAGTGCTTTAGTGACATCTTCATATTCAAGAAGCTTTCGGTTCAAGTCCTGAATCATTGATTGCTGATGGGCAAGCTGGTTCAAAATCGCCTCGCTTGTTAACTCCCGATTCAAAAGTGCTTTTGTAAATTGTTCGTGCATTTCTTCGAGCTTGATCAGTTTATCATCGATTTCAGTTGTGGATTCTTTTTGTTCTGAGATGTTTTCCATGACTTTTTCTGAAAAATTCTCCTGTTTCGCCAGAAAAGAAACCATTTCATGGAACTGACTATATTGTTCTTGTCTGTTATGCTCCAGGTTGCGATCGAATTTTGTTACGCTGCCTGTTAACTCATCATTGAACTTTTGCTGCTCATTCAGGATTTCTTGTAAATAGTTTAGACGAAATTTCTCCTGGTTGCTCTGTTCTGCAATTTTATCGTTATTTCTAAAAACCTGTGGTGAAACATATCCATTTACAAATAAAGGCATAGGCATCACTCCTCGTTATAAGTTGTCATATATACTATGACTTCTACTGCAATAATGGTACTTGCGGGAAAGATAACACTTATTACCTTTTATTAAATAGAGCAGATTGCAGCAAGCTAATAAAAATCGCTTTTACGAAAGGAGCAGCTGATATGCTAACACAAGGGCAACTGTCGGCATTCAAGGCAGAGCTTCTCAAAAATAAACAAGACCTTGAATCCCACCTTGACGGGAATGACCATTTTGACCTGAGAAGTGGACATGCTCATGAGTCAACTGGTGAGCTTTCGAGTTATGATAACCATCCAGGGGATGAAGGAACTGAGTTATATGAACGGGAGAAGGATATTGCACTGAACGATCATGTAGAATATCAAATCCAAAGTATAGATAAAGCCATACAGGCCATTGAAAAAGGAACATATGGAAAATGCGAGGCTTGCGGGCGTGAAATTCCCTATGAGCGTCTTCAAGCTGTACCAGAAACGACCTTTTGTATTGAACATACACCTGACCGCACTGTTTCCCATAACCGACCTATAGAAGAAGGTGTGCTCATGCCGCCTTTTGGAAAATTCGATCTTGATAACAAGGATGAAAATGTTGCCTTTGATGCAGAAGATTCCTGGCAAGAGGTTTCTAGCTGGGGTACATCAGAAACTCCTTCTGATTTTGTGACGCCACAGAACCACTATAATGACACTTATATTGAGTCAGAAGAGAATGTAGGGTATGTTGAGGATTTTGAGAATTTTATTGGTAACGATATTACCGGCAAGGAAATAACCGTTTACCCAAATAAGCAGCATGAGAAGTACGAAAACGAGCTCGATGAAGAGGGAATTATGACCTCCTTTGGCGACCTTCCAGCTTACGAACATGATCCATATGTAGAGGGCGATAAGTAGAAATGTGAAAAAGACCAGCGATGGTCTTTTTTGTTGCTAAGGAATTATAAAATTTATTTAGGTGTGGATAACTGTATGTGGTTTTCTTAATCCAGCTCCAGCGCCTAGCCCCTCGAGTCGCTTCGAGCCGCCCAATGAAGTCAAAGAACGACTTCACAGGTCGCCCCTCCAGCGCTTGTCGGGGCTGAACGAGGCGCTTGCGCTTTTTTCTTTACATTATAATAGGATTTTTTGTCATGATTAAAACCTCTCATGACGGGGAAAAGACAAGCATACTTAAACGTCAATGAGAGGTGAGCCATAATTGAAAGAGAAAATTAAGTACTACGGAAAGAGCCTGCTGGGCGAGCTGAAAAAAGACCGGGCAACGGGCTTGGCTGCTCAACAGGCGTATTATTATATGCTGGCATTGTTTCCGTTGCTGATCCTATTGATAGCAATTGTTCCTTATTTAAATATTGACCCCCAGCAAGCAATAAATGTCGTGAATAAATTATTGCCCTCGCAATCGGCTGAATTATTACGAGATAATGTTGTCAAACTGGTTAGCGAACGAAACGGAGGACTTCTTACTTTTGGTATCATAGGTACGATTTGGTCAGCATCAAGTGGGATGAATGCTTTTATAAAAGCAATGAATATTGCGTTTGATGTAGAGGAAACAAGATCATTCATCAAGGCAAGGCTCGTATCTATTATGCTTACACTCGGACTGATCCTGGCATTTGTTGTGGCGCTCCTCTTGCCGGTATTCGGCAGGGTAATCATGGATACAATCCAATTTTTCATCCAAATCCCGGAGCCTTTTGAAATTGTGTTCACCATTGTTAGATGGGTTGTAGCTTTAGTCGTAATGGCAGCAGTTTTGGCAGGCTTATATCGAGTAGCTCCAAATAAACATTATCCTTTCAAGCATGTAATACCAGGAGCGATTTTCGCAACAGTTGTTTGGCAGCTGATTTCCCTTGGATTTTCCTTTTATGTTAGTAACTTTGGAAACTATTCGGCCACATATGGCAGCATTGGCGGTGTCATCGTTTTGATGCTCTGGCTGTTCCTGACTGGACTTGCTCTTGTTCTTGGAGGAGAAATCAATGCGCTTTATCACAGGGACAAAACTGGTGAGGAGCCCATCGAAGAGCATGCAGCTTCAGTAAATAGTTAACTTTTCTAATGAAGAAAGCAAAAAAGTTTATAAAAATCAATCAGTAAAAAAAACAGCAGATTACTCTTCTGCTGTTTTTTATATCTTTTAATGTAAAAGTGGTAAGGAGTTTCCACTGTTCAATAGAGTAATTCATAAACTTCATTTAATTGTTGTGCTCTTTTTTCGTCTAATTCATTTTTCGCATATTCAATCGCATCAGGGAGGATTTTATTCAAAAATTCTATTTCTTCAGCCGTTAGGTCCCTGACAAAGTCACCCTCAGAAGGGTAATCACCTTGTTCTAAGCGTTGATTAATCTTCTTGCTAAGTGGATACGTCTCTGTGTAATTGGAAATGATTTCGCGTAAATAAGCCTGTGTTTTTTCCATGTCTACTCCTTGAAAAATTCTTTAAATTGTTCAGAATCGGTGATTTGGTCGTTTTTGAAATAAGGGTTATCCTCTGTTGCATCACTCGGGTCCAGATTTGTTTTAATGACCAGCTGCGGACCATTTGCAGGTTCTGCCATAACTCGGTCTGTCATTTCCTTGAAGTCAGGAAGGTTTTTACTTCCAGGCTGTTTATTTTTCATTTTCAACACCTCCATTTTATAACTTGCTTTATTGAAGGGTAGTTTATGTACAGAGCTAATTATTGGAAAAACTTCCATAGGTGTTTTCTCTGATAAGTTGGGGGGAAACATAAAATGTACTTAACTGGAATGGGGTGGCGAATTATGAAAGCAGTTACTTATCAAGGTTCTAAAGACGTACAAGTGAAAAACGTAGAAGCACCAAAAATAGAACATGAACAAGATATGATCGTGAAGATTACCTCAACAGCTATTTGCGGGTCGGATCTCCATCTTTATCAGGGCAACATGCCTCTCCGTCCAGGCTACATCATCGGACATGAACCCATGGGTATTGTTGAAGAAGTGGGTCCTGGCGTTAAGAATTTAAAAAAAGGGGACCGTGTGGTCATTCCTTTCAATGTTTCATGTGGTGAATGTTTCTACTGCCAGAATCAGATGGAAAGCCAGTGTGATAACACTAATGAATACAAAGATACAGGGGCGTATTTTGGGTACACCGAACAATATGGCAATCACCCGGGTGGACAGGCAGAGTATTTAAAGGTGCCTTACGCTGATTTCACATCATTTGTAGTACCTGAATCATGTGAGCTTGAGGATGAATCGTTATTGTTCCTGTCGGATGTCATTCCAACAGCATGGTGGAGTGTAGAGCACGCTGGCGTAAAAAAGGGAGATACAGTCATTGTTCTTGGGAGCGGGCCAATTGGATTGATGACGCAGAAATTTGCCTGGATGAAAGGGGCAAAGCGAGTCATTGCTGTCGATCACCTCGACTACAGGCTGATGCATGCTAAAAAGACAAATAGTGTAGAGATTTTTGATTTTACACAGGAAGATGATCCGGGTAAATTCCTTCAGGACTTGACGGACGGCGGTGCCGACGTAGTAATTGATTGTGTAGGAATGGATGGAAAGAAGTCTGTCGTGGAAAAAGTGGAACAAAAACTGAAGCTGCAGGGAGGAACCCTTTCCGCTTTGGAAATTGCCCATACCGCTGTTCGTAAATTCGGAACCGTACAAATCACCGGAGTTTATGGATTAAGGTACAATATGTTCCCGCTTGGCCGATTTTTCGAACGCAATATTACGATGAAAATGGGACAGGCTCCTGTTATTCACTACATGCCAAAACTATTCGATATGGTTACAAACGGTGAATTTGATCCAACTGACATCATCACCCATAAAATCCCGCTTGAAGATGCGGCTAAAGGATATGAGATGTTCAATGATCGTAAAGATGACTGTATTAAGGTAATTTTAAAACCTTAAGATTGTTGATATTGATTTTGAAAAATCGAAAAGAATGGGTAACAGGTAAACATTGTTGCCACCAATAAGGGTCCTGGCTAAAGCAATAGCTTTTCCAGGGTCTTTTTTATTATAATAGTTTAAAACGTAACAGATAGGAGCACAAATTTTGGGTAAATCGTTTGCTGTTTTATACGATACTGTAATGGGACCTCTTGAGAAAAGATGGATAGCTCGTATCAGGAAAAAGATAGTTTCTGGACTACAGGGGAAGGTTCTTGAAATTGGCGCAGGTACTGGTGCGAATTTTCCTTATTATTCTAAAGTTAAGGTGGAACGGTTGGTAACATTGGAGCCAAATCCCCATATGCTTGATCAGGCAAAACGCAGAGCGAAAGAATTTGAACTGCCAGTCGAGTTCCATCAGGGCATGGCAGAGACACTTCCATTCAATGATGATGAGTTTGATACAGTTGTCGCCACGCTTGTTCTTTGTTCTGTTAGTGATCCGCAAAAAGTTTTTCAGGAAATGAGAAGAGTATGTAAACAAGGAGGGAAAATTATTCTCTTTGAGCATGTCAGAACAGAATCGAAATCGCTTGCGGCACTGCAGGATGTCCTGACTCCCGCGTGGAAACGGCTATGTGATGGCTGCCATTTAAATCGAGATACAGGTCGCTATATGAAGGAATCCGGAATCAAAATGGTAAAAGAAAAGAAGTATTTAAAGGGTGTTTTTGTTGAATATGAGGGGCTTAATCCGGAATAAACGGAAACAAGCACACCCGTCACTCCTCTCCATACACTGATACAAAGAATTTGGGGAGGATAGACATGTATCCATATTATGACCATTACAGACAGAACCAAAAGCTTGTTAATGATCTAATTAAAGCTATAAATGGCGAATACAGTGCGACACAATGCTACGCTAAGCTTGCAGGTATGGCGCCGAATGAGGAACAGCGGGACCAAATCAATGAGATACTGAATGATGAAAAAAAGCATCTCCGGCAGTTTTCACAAATTTATACAACTCTAACAGGAAAGCAGCCACGCCCGCAGATGGTTGAAGAATGCGGTGAGACATATCTTGAAGGACTTGAAGCATCTTTCAAGGATGAACAAAAAACAACTGATTTTTATCATGAAATAGCGGATGAAGCTGCAGACACTGTCATAAAAGAAATTTTCAGGCGGGCGGCTTATGATGAGCAGAACCATGCCGTGTGGTTCCTCTATTATTTTGGAAAAGAAAAGTAGGAGCTGGAGCATTCCAGCTCCTTTTTCCTATTTTTATAGTTTTCACTATTTCTACATATTTAATGTAAAAATACTAGAGTTATCTATACTACAATGGGTATAGAGAAATTGAAGAGGCATTTGCAGAAACTACATAAGGAGGAAAACATTGTGAAAAACAGTCTTGCAATTATTATCGGATTTTTAATCGTTGGTTCATTATTCGTCGGCTGGAAAATAAGCCAGGATCTGGGGCCAGTTGAAACAGCAACTGCGCCTCAGCCGCAAACTGAGAGTGCCAGCAAAGAAATTGAGTTCAACCCGCCAAGCATGGAGGATGTGCCTGATGGTCCTCTTGGGGAAAGTATAAAATATGGTCATGAACTAGTCATGGAAACAAATACAGTAGCCGATGAGTACGTCGGCAATAATCTCTCATGTGCAAGCTGCCACGCAAATGGAGGTACAGTGAAAGAAGAAGCGCCGATGGTCGGACTTTCTGCTGTCTATCCGGAATACAGGCCGCGCGAAGGAGAGGTTTACACTCTGGAAGATCGCATCAATGGATGTATGATCCGAAGCATGAATGGAAAAATGCTCCCGACTGACAGTAAAGAAATGCGCGCGATGATTGCTTATTTGCAATACATGTCAGAGGGTGTACCGGCTGGGTCGGACCTTCCTTGGAGAGCACCTAAAGAGCCTAAGCAATACCCTGTTCCTAGCATTGAGGACGGAGAAAAGCTTTACGCACAATCATGTGCAAGCTGCCATGCTGCTGATGGATCTGGTACTGGAACAAACACAGGACCTGCTGTTTGGGGAGAAAACTCTTTCAACGACGGTGCAGGTATGTCGAGAATGACAAAGATGGCGGGATACGTGCAGAAGAACATGCCAAAAGGGCAAGGTGGAACTTTATCTGACCAGCAAGCAATCGACTTGGCTGCATTTATCCTTTCACATGACAGACCAGAATTCGAAGGACATGAGGGAGACTGGCCGAAAGGCGGGAGACCGGCAGACATCATGGATAAGGAAAAACGTGAACAAGTCAAAAACGGTACAATCGATTGGGAAGCAATTCTCTCGGTAAAAAATTAAGTCTAGCAGAAACCCAGCACCTGCATTTGAAGGTGCTGGGTTTTATTATAGTTCGCCTTTATACAATGTCAGGTAACCAAGCTTGTGTGAGGTGAAAGCACTTACAAGAACTATGCAGATCAGTAAACATAACAGCAGCCAATCCCTTTTAGAAACGGCGATTTCCTTATAAAATTCTCGGTTTCTATCTCCTGTGAAACCTTTTGACTCCATCGCAATAGCTGTTCTTTCTGCTTTTCTGATTCCGCTCGCGAGTAAAGGAATGCCATACTTCTTTATTTGCTTAATTTTATCCAAGAAAGTTTCTGTTCTTCCTCCACCTCTGATTCGATGGGCACTCCTGATTATCTCAAATTCATCTTTTATCAAAGGAAGAAATTGATATCCCGCCATGATGGAATAAGCAATCTTCGGAGATAGCCTGCATTGCTGCATCAAGCTAAGCAAAAAGTTAATCGGATTTGTCGTAAGGGCAAATAAAAGCGAAAGGGAAGCGAAACTCAGCACTCTTAATCCAAGCGATATACTTCTTTGGAATCCTTCTGCAGTGATGGTGATGAACCACCATTCCCAGATGATGCTGTCTCCCGGATCTACTCTCGGAAACAAAAGTGATGACCAGACATAGACAATCGCCATGAAGAGAAAAGGAGAAAATAACAGAATCCACTTCCTAAAACTAATTTTCCCCAAAATAAATGTAATCGCTATGGTCAAAACGAAACTTAGCAAAGGTGTGACCGGATCGAAAAATATCGAGAGCAGCAAGATGCTGACAAGAATGCCCAGGGCTTTAATGCTCGGATTCATCTCATTTAACAGCATATCTTCCCTCCACATGCATTTCTAATTCCCTGAGGAAAGGTAGTCTTAGATTAGCTCTAGCCAAAATTTCAGGTTGATTCCAAAGTTTGCCTGGAGACTCGTAAAATATCATTTTTCCTTTTTCGAGTACCAAAACTTTATCTGCATAACGATCAATTATATCCATATCATGGGTAATCATGATGATGCTCCCTGTCTCGGGTACAGACTTTACAGCAAAGTCGATGATTTCCTTTGAAGTGATCGCATCCTGGCCAAAGGTTGGTTCATCCATAATCAGCACCTCCTGGCCATTGACCAGCATGACTGCCACACTCAGTCTTCTTTTTTGGCCCTGGCTCAATGAGAAGGGATGACTGTAAACCTGGTCAGCCATACGAAGGGTTTTTAAAATTTCTTTACTCTTATATACTTGCGTCCTTTTCTCTTTCGCTTGAAGGCTGTAATTTATTTCTTCGATAACAGAATCAGTAATAAATTGGTGCTCAGGATTCTGGAATACATAACCGAGCGTTTTCCACTTTTGTTCCTCATGCCAATCTTCTAAAGAGTGGCCATACAATTTTATTTCGCCTCGTGATGGGATCAAACCGGACAAACATTTGGAGAAAGTTGTCTTCCCGGATCCGTTTGCCCCAGCTATTGCAATGAATTCCCCAGCATTAAGTGATAAAGAAATATCCTGGATTATCAACTGATTGTCTCTCGAATAGCTGACATCCTCCACTTCGAAAATGGAAGGAGAGGGGTTCACCATTTGCTTGCGGACGTTAGTTGATAAAAATTCAATTGTACGCCCTATATCTTTACTATTTTCAATAATTTCATTGATTGTCATTGGCAGGGAAGAGTTCTTTAACAAACCGGCGTCCCGCAGTTTTAATCCTGCGTCAATTGTGCAGGGGAGCCATATGCCTTCACTTGCGAGTTCTTTGGCAAATTCTGCAAAGCAAACGTTTGGCGGACCATTAAAAAACAATTCACCCTCAGAATTCAAAATGATGCACCGATCCACGATATCGAGCCAATTATCTAGATTATGCTCGATAATGAGAATGCTGAAGGAATGGGTATGCTTTAATCTTTTTAAAGTCTGGACTAATTCAAACCCGGAAGCGGGGTCTAGATTAGCGGTGGGTTCATCAAGGATCAATAATTCAGGTTCCATTGCAAGTGCACAGGCAATCGCCAGCTTTTGCTTTTGCCCTCCAGAGAGAGTGTGGATCAGCCTGTGTTTGAAGGGCAGCATGTCTACTAAATCAAGGACATAATCTATTCTTTCACCCATTCTTAATCTGGGAAACTGAATATTTTCTAATACGAAAGCCACTTCTTCCTCGGCAGTCAGCATACAAAATTGCGAATCTGGATCCTGCATGACCAATCCGATTTTTCGGTTTACTTCTCCTGGCTCAAAGGAGGATAAAGCGCGCCCTCTATAATTAATATAGCCTTTCATGATTCCATCAACAGAAGATGGATAAAGATTATTCAGACAGTATGCAAGTGTGCTTTTACCTGAACCACTTGGTCCCAGAACAAGGAGATTCTCATTTTCATTTATTTTAAAAGTGATGTTTTTTAAGACAGGATCCTGGTCAGGATCAAACCTGAAAGTTAAGATTGACACTTCAAAAAATGGATGGCTAGGCTGAGATATCATCGTTCTGCTTTGCCTTTCTGGCTTCCTTTCCAAGCGGGAAGCTATTCAACGCTCCAGTTTTAGCGAGGCTGTCACTTATGTATTTACCTAGTAGGCCGGCTAAGATTGCTCCGCTTGCAAGCCTGACGAAAAACATTGCAGTTACATAACCAGGTGAGAGTGCAGCGAATCCTCCTAAAAAGTAACCCCATATGAAACTGGTAATTGAAGAACCCATTCCTGCGGCTACCAGCACCCAAGTTGAATAGTTCTTCCATTTGGTTGCCGCAAAAGCAGCTTCTGCACCTAGTCCCTGAATAATGCCAGCAAGGATTAGGCGTGGCCCCACAGCATTGCCAAGCATGACCTCGATTGTCGCCGCAATCGTTTCTGATAACACCGCTGCTCCAGGCTTCCTGATGATGTATGCAGCTATGATGGAAACGATGAACCAGATGCCGAATATCAAATCATAGCCAATAAGGCCGAACATACCAACAAGCACATTGCCGATTTGTAAGAATAGGAGGTAGATGACCCCAAAAACGACTGCCAGGACAGATAGGACAACAACCTCACGAAGTTTCCAGTTTGCGAGCATTATTGATCCTCCTTGCGAGAAGGGCTATTGGCTGACATGGTCACCGTCATGACAATGTGTGAAGAATCACTGTTCCGGGCACCTTCAAACGCACCTTCCAATGCGGCAAAAACCTTATTGGTCTCGCCGTCTAATCTTGAGGCATAATGAACTCCTCCGCTAAAGACACCATCCTGTTCTACCGTCTTTATTTGGTTCATAATTACATCCATATATCCTGGAAAGCCTAACGGATAGAGAGCGAACTGGGTTGCGACCTCCTGGTTGATTTTTTGTGAAAGCTCATCATTCAATAAAATTGAATCTTCCGCCATGTAAGCATCACCGGAACTATCACCAGGACATCCATTTGAGAACGTAGCATTAAGGACCACGTGGTCTCCACCCTTTGATGCATTTAAGAAGATTGCTTTAATCACGTCAAAAACATGTTCAGAACGACCTCGCACACAAGTGCTGACATCATCCGTCTTCATCCAAACCTTTGTTGTATCAACTTCCTTCAGTGCAGAGAGGATAATATCCACGAACTTGTCTGACATTGGGTAAATGGAAAACCTCGCACCTGTAATCTCGCTAGTACCACAGTGAATTTCTTTCATTACGTTACATCTCCTTTTGTTCATTGGTTGGAAAACAAAAAAACTGCATCCAGCGGGGTGGATGCAGTTGAATTCTATCGTTAGAATAAAAAAGTGATATAACGAAGAGCTTCACCTGCACTTCCCCACGCTGGTATTATCCAGATCGGGTAATAAGGGTCAGAACAAAGTTCTTCTCAGCCTAAAGCTCCCCTAGTGCAAAAAACTATGCAGTTGTTGTTTCCAAAATCATCTTAATGTAAATAGTCGGAATTGTAAATGCCCTAATTTAAAAAAATGAATCATTCGATATCACTCCGGAAAAATTTTCTCTCGCAGTAGCTTTCCAGGGTGCCGAGCTCCTTATTCAACAGCCACTCCATTTCCTCTAACGCGGTTTTCGAGACAACAGGGTCACCAAAGGACCAATTCACAGTATATACGAAGTAGTAATCTTTGATTTGCCGGAATATGGCGATCGAATTGGGAAAAACGTCAAATTGCGCTTTTATATTATATCTCTTTGTGTAAGACCATTTTATAAGCTTCATATAAAATCTCCATTTATTTCAATAAACTTTTAGAGGGTACGACTCAGATATTAATTACCCTTTAAGACTGGGGGAGAAACGAATCTCAATCCAACATAGTGTTGCAAGATGACGGAATATGTTAAGATAGAGAACGTTGCAGCAGAGTTAGCGACATATATCTACATAATATCAAACTGCTAGCAATATGATAGATTTTTGTTTTTATATAGAAGTGGAAGTATTTGGAAGGAAGTCGAATCCATGAATGAAACCCAGAGAATTCAATTGAACGTTAGAGTCTCCAAGGATACATCTGACAAGCTTGATGAAATTTTAGAATACTATCAGGAAAATACGAAAGTCGGCAGAGTATACAAAGGCGATGTATTAACAGATATTATTGAAAAATCATATGAGATCATGCAAAAGCAAAAGAAGTTGAACAGATAAAGCTTTTTTGGCACAAATTGTTTCTTTTTGAACATATACCAAGTCCAACATTATAAAGCTTTTCCCAGGAGACTTCTGAACAAGAATTGTAATAATTAGTTGAGAACTCAACAAAGTTTACCAAAAGAGCAATAGATAAAAAGTACTATGCCAAATTGTCAATTTGAAAATGTGGCAAATTAGTGACAAAATAGTTGCGGTAATCAATAATTAGTCGTATTATTTAAATAATCTGATAATACGATAAGGTGGTTATTGATATGATGCGTATGGCAATTGCAGGTGTAGCCGGCTTTGTCCTTGTGTTCATTGAGTCATATATTGTGATGGTTTTTAAACAGTATGAGACGATTGAGTTTGGAGGAATGGCCCCGTTTGTGAGTGTCTGGTCAATGAACTTTTTCCTTGTTTTCTCCATCCTTACCCATATTAAATTTTGGTATGAAGAACGAGAAGCAGAGCGCGAGGAAGAGGCGGCCGAAAGAGACCGTTTCATCAGTTAATTAAAGAATATGTGGATATCAATAGTTAAAGAAGTAATGGGGAGAAAGGCAAAATTGCCTTTCTCTTTTATTATGCCTTGCTTTGATTTGTATCTGCGTGGTCACGTTCTGCCTCTTCAGCTGCTATCCTTAATTCCTGAAAAAATAATTGATCATTGCACACCATGCTGTGCTGCTGTTCATTTTCCTCATTTGGATTTTTATGATTATTTTGCTTTTTCTCCATTTTTTTCATCCTCCTTACACCTGGTTAATATTTGTTTATTACCTTTTTCCCTTATCAACAAAATTCATGCTTAGGGTCATGTCGTTGTAAGTATTTACTAACGAATTTAAATCATGCAAAACAAATTCATTAACTTTTGCTTGCTGTGGGAAACTATTCCTACTTTACTAATGGAGGGAAACTATGGATGCACTCAAATCTGTTTATCATTTTGATAATGACCAGCAATTTCTTAAAATTGAGTTTCTAATTGCCTCAAAACAATCTCCGTGGCATGCTTATGTTTTTGATGAAAATTGGAATGACATCATTAGTACTGCTGCAGCCATTTCCGACACAATGGCCGATAGTATTGAATATGCTTATGAAAACCTGGGAATTCGCGGGAGGGTTGCTGTACTGGCAGACATCATGCCCGGCGATTCACTGACAGATATTATTGATGCTTCACTATTCCATCTGCAGGCATTGCTTTTCGCTTCAGCAATCATCGTAAACGGTGAATACGATGATTTAGAAAGCCTTGGTTTTTCTAAAGAAAAATCCCCTAGTGGAACTTCCCTGTATATTCTTTCCTCTGATGAAGTGGGGAATGATGCCTGCCGCTTTTTATAGAGTAATACCATTGTGCAGAGATGAGGACTTGTATAAGGTGTGTAAAAGTATGGAAAAATGGAGGAGAGATCTGAAGGAGTGATAGAATGGGTGAAAAGGATTTGCAAGATATGTTTGAATGGGCAGGTTTATCAGATGTTTATGAACAACACGGCTATAAAATGTGGCTGAGCGGCCTTGAAGATAATATTGATACCGAACTATTGGATCACTTTTCGGACGCTTATTCATTTGAAAGTGCCGAAACGATGTATTATGATGAGTTTTTATTCCATCTAAGAATTTTCAAGAATATCCGCAAAAATAATGAGCTGCCTCCCCGATTTTGGTGAGTGCATAGATACATTAGATTGGAGAGGAGTGGGATTGTGGAGCCGATTTCTGATCATTTACGTGAAAACCTTGACGTCATTTTTGTTGGTTTCAATCCGAGCATTCGTTCGTCTGAAACAGGTCATCATTACGCCAATCCAAACAATAGATTTTGGAAGATTCTTTTTGAAGCAGGCATAACACCAAGAAAGTATGATTCTTCAGAGGATGACCAGTTGCTGGATTTAGGATACGGGATGACGAACATAGTTGCGCGTCCGACTAAAGCAGCCGATGAGATTACGAAAGAAGAATACCAGCAGGGGAAACTTGAGTTAAGGAGTAAAATCGAGATATTCAGTCCCAAAATCGTTTGTTTCGTTGGTAAAGGTGTCTATCAGCAATACAGCGGCAAAAAAGATATTCCATGGGGAAAACAGGATGAACCTGTCGTGACTGGTACCGTTGACTTCGTTGCTCCATCCTCAAGCGGGCTCGTGAGGATGAAGATGGATGAAGTAGTGGGGATTTATAAAGAACTTCCGTTATTGATAGACCATATAATATCCAAGTAAAAAAGGACCTGAGAGAGGTCCTTTTTTTATCTTTTAGGAAATTATAAAATGTATTTAGTTGTGGATTACTACATGTAGTCTTCTTAATCTAGCTCCAGCGCCTAGCCCCTCGAGTCGCTTCGGTCCGCCCGATGAAGTCAAAGAACGACTTCACCGGTCGGCCCTCCAGCGCTTGTCGGGGCTGAACGAGGCGCTTGCGCTTTTTGTTCTTCTGACAAGGGCATCGATAATCGGATCATATCCCTGCACTGGATGCCATTTTCAAAAATGAGTTCTTCATAATTCCTTATAAAAAAGTCTTGATCAATTCCAGTGATTCTGAAGCCGACTTTTTGATATAGAGCCAGTTGCTTAATGCTTGAATTCCCTGTACCGATTTCAACCGTATTATAGCCTTTTTTGGCTGCAATCTGAATCCCATGCTTAAGCAGGATTGTGCCTAATCCCTTGCCTTGGTGGGATTCATCGACTGCCAGGTTCATAATTTCGATGATATGATTACTAACCGGAACCAGTAAAATTACCCCGATTGTGTCACCGTTTTCTGACTCGATAACATAGCACACACCTTTATCTAAATACCTTGAAACCAGATCCTTGGAAGGATCAGCCAGGAGGAGCAGGTGCCAGGGCGGCTGTTCGCCGACTTTTAACATTCTAATGTCCATGTGTTTTCCTCTTCAATATCAGTAGATAAATAATTTTGATTAGCAGGAAGCCAATTGCACCGCCTATTGTGTTGAGTATAATATCGTCGATGTCAAAACTGCCAACCCTGGTTGTAAACTGGAGGATCTCCACCGAGGTAGTCGCCAGTAAGACAGTACTAATCGTTCGCCAAAAACCAATGCACCTTTTAAACAACCAGGGAAGGAAGGTTCCTAACGGGAAAAAGGCAAGAACATTGCCAAATAAATTGGACATCCAGATACTTTGATTGATGTGCGAAGAAGCCTTAATGTAGTCTGTGATTGTTTTAAACGGGATGATGTTATATGGATTGGTGCCTGCAGAATTGATTTGATATGCAGCCTGCCTGTATGGGCTAAGGAACAACAAAATGATGGCAATGATGATGTATATGATGAATAATGCATAAGATATTGCTGAAATCCATTTCTTGTGTTTAAAATCTATTAGATTTAGCATAACCTCTCCTTAGGTTTGTTGATATAAACAGCCATTGTTACGTTCATGGAATCTATTAATCTACTAAAGTATCGATTTAATTACCGGGTATTAAACTTTGATTTTCAAAACATCAATTTAAACCAACAGCCTGAACAATTTTCAATTAGGCTCTTTACTCAAACTTTGTTGCTATTGAATACAAATTTGAGTGAATTACCTATATTCCTTCGTAAAGTTGACGCTTTTGTGAGAAAAGAGCATGCAAACTTAATACCGACCTGCAAAATGGGTATATATTACGTTAAAATCGGCTTTAGGATTTTAACAACAATCTTTACGAAAACAGCGTTCAATTAAAATAAAAACCTTACCCCAAGGCAAGGTTTAAACATATGTATTTTCATCCTGCTAGAGCAGGGCCCCTGCCGTCCGTACAGTGGTTAAGTGTCCCGCAACAAGCGAATGTCCGGCAGAGGCAGTTATATTTTAACACAACTATGTTGGAAAAATACAATTTGAAGGTGGATACTTTTATTTTTATTTGGAATAGTGTTATGATAACAATGATTTTACCATAAGGAGATGATTTACATGGCTAAAAAAGGATACATACAAATGCAAAATGGTGAAAAAATCGAAATCGAACTATACCCAAATGAAGCTCCTGGTACAGTTGCGAACTTTGAGAAGCTTGCAAACGAAGGCTTCTATAACGGTTTGACTTTCCACCGCGTTATTCCTGGTTTTGTTAGTCAGGGAGGATGCCCTTCCGGAACAGGTACTGGTGGTCCAGGTTACACCATCAAGTGTGAAACAGAAGGCAATCCTCATAAGCACGTACCGGGTTCACTATCAATGGCACATGCTGGGAAAGACACAGGCGGAAGCCAGTTCTTCATCGTACATGAATCACAGCCACACCTTAATGGCGTGCACACTGTATTCGGAAAAGTTACTTCTAACTTGGAAGCAGCTAAAGCAATGAGCAACGGAGACGTTATGGAAAAGGTCGTTGTTACCGAAGAATAAGAATTTCTTAAAAAGAGCCTGAGGGCTCTTTTTTTGTACTTTTATACCCATTGAATCGAACATACGCTCTTGTTAAAATGTAGTAGAGGTTAACTGTATTAAAATAATTTAATTATACAGTCTAACATTGAATAAATTTGACTATACTATCTAATTTATATAAAATTAGCCTAATTAATCAAATTATAAATGTTGGGTGGAATGGCAATGGTGCCAGTTTCTGTATTCATAATGGATGTAACGAAGTCTTCTTCTGCAGATTATGGTGAGGAGCTGAGCAATTATTTAGCGCAGCTTGAGAGCTATATTGGAGATTGGTATGGAAAGAGCGGTTCAGTTCAGGTTAAACACCGTTCTGGGGATGAACTTATTCTTCTGTCCGAGGGATTTTCATCCGCTTTTATTACAGCCTTTTATGTAAGCTCGCTTTGGAAATATGAAAAAAACCCGCCTTATTTCGGGCTCTCCTATGGAAGCCTGGATAAGAAAGTAGCGGAAATTGATATTGAAAAGTGGATCCATCCATTTGTGAAGCAGGCTAGAAACGCGAATGACCATCTAAAAAAACAGAAGGACAGGGAATCCTTCCATTTTCAACTTAATGATGTTGAGCCTAGTTTGCAGACATTAATAAATAGCATGCTCATGCTGCAGCATGTATTGAGAATAGAGCAAACTGATGTGCAACGGCTAGTGTGCTCGCTTTATCTCATCTATGGCAAGCAAAATGCTGTAGCCGAGCTTCTTGATCGCTCGGCTCCTACGGTATACAGCCATGTTAAGAAGGGCCATTGCGAGCAGATCCTTCGTAGTTTCCGTAATATCGTCAGTTTTTTGGATGCCTGTCAGGCAAAGGAGTTCCCGGAAATGGGAAATAACCACACGAAGACTCTTGAAGAAAGCATTAGAACAAATATTAAAAGCCAGGTGCAGGATATTTTCAGCTTCTAGATTCTGGTGAAAGGAGCAGGCATGCTTTTATTGAGTTTAATTATTGCGCATCTACTAGCCGATTTTTACCTTCAGACTGATCATATGGTGCAGGATAAGCTGAAAAATCTTAAAAAGCATATACTTCATCATTTCCTGGTAAACACAGCTGTACTCACGGCAGGGTGGCTCTTATTTTATAAGGAGAATGAGCCGGTAACTTCTGTCGTCTGGCCAGTTCTATTCATAACAGGAACGCACCTAATCATTGACCTGGTGAAGATTAAACTTGTTGACCAATTTACGGTACGGGAAAATTTAAATAAGCTATGGTTTTTTGTATTAGATCAGCTGCTGCATCTTTTCATGCTATTGATAGCTCTGCAGTTGTTTTATCAAAAATCGCTAGTCTCCAATGTTGATAGATTTATACAGCTTCTGTTCGAGGAAGGGCGGCAATTAGACGCTTCTAGTACGATCCTCGTCATTGTCATTATTTTAATATTGGGGACAACGGTCAGCGGACATATAATACGTATCCTTCTTGGCTCTCTGCCTGGGCAGCTGTTAACCTTTGAAGGGAAATATACTTTTAAAAATGAGCTGAAGGAGCCGGCATATCCGCAAAAAAGTAATGGTGAAAGAGGACTGTCCGAGCAATACAGCTACATGATCTTCAACAAACACGATATGTCACGCGGGAAGCTGATTGGCTATATCGAGCGACTTCTGGTTATTTTACTTACATACTACAGTTCGTATCCGGCAATCGCCTTTATTGTTACCGCGAAATCCATCGCCCGATTTAAACAAATGGATGATCGTGACTGGGCGGAATACTTTCTCCTTGGTACCTTGACGTCCATGTTCATCGGTATCATGTTCGGAATTCTTTTAAGGGAAATATTAAATTAGTTGTATCTAATTTCACTATTGCAGCCTTTAGAAAACCCTGATTACTTCATACGTCCTTTTCAGTTTTTCCAGCCTCAAGAGAGAAAAAGAGTGAATAGCGGAGTGATTCGAATGAACATCGTCTTATTCAATAATGATTTGCGTATTTCCGATCATCAGCCTTTGACCGAAGCAGCCAGGGCGGGAGAGGTATTGCCGGTGTATGTAGTTGAACCTTCACAATGGAAGGAAACGCCGCTTTCAGCCCGCCATTTTCAATTTGTTGTTGAAAGTCTTGAGGAGTTGTCAAAGGGTATTGAGGAAAAGGGAGGGAAACTCCTTTTCGCAATCGATGAGTTGGAGACGGTTCTCGGGAAATTGCTGGATACTTATGATTCTATAAACTTATTTGCACACAATGATAATAGGTTAAAGGACAAAGTGGGGGAATGGGCGAAGCAAAATCAGCAGCTTCTTTTTTCTTTTGGTCCGGACCTTGAAAATATATCAGGAAAGCTTTTTAAAAATCATTTGAACTCTTATTTAAAAGAACCGATAGCTGAAGTTCCAAACAGGATTGATGTACCGTCAAAAACACCGGATTTTCTGTTCACTGATTTTAAAAAACTTAATAATTTCAGAGTCAAGGGATCTAAAATCCGCTTTGGACAGCAAGGGGGAGAAGTGAAGGCTATTGAAACGCTGGATTCTTTCCTCGAAGGCAGATTCGCAAACTACATCGAAAACCAGCAAAAACCATTGCCATCTTCCTTTTCATCCTCAAGACTTTCTGCTTATATAACATGGGGGAACATATCGGTCAGGACCATTTACCAGAATGTTGACGAAAAATTGCAAGCATGTGAGCTGGAGGAAGATAAGAAGCAGCTTGAAGTTTTTTTATCAAAGCTTACTGCCCGGGTCAAAATTTACAGTATAAAAATACCACATCAGCAATTGGGTGATGTAAGGGAAATTAAAAGGGAATGGAATGAAGATTGGTTCCAGCGCTGGCTTCAGGGAAGGACGGGAATCCCGATTATCGATGCAGCCATGAGGAGTCTGGAAAAAACGGGATGGATGAACTTTTCGTTGCGTGCTATGGTTACGTCTTTTTTTGCTAATACTTTATTGCTGGATGAGCAAAAGCTATCCGCTGCCCTGGCAGAGTTGTATTTAGATTACGAACCAGCTGTGCATGATTTTTATATTCAGCAACAAGCGGGAATGAAAGGGAAGATGAAAATCATTGACCCTGTTAAAATCGGCAGGCAGCTTGACCCAGATGGCGCGTTCATCCGCCGATATATCCCTGAGTTAAGCAAGCTGCCGGACGAATACATTCACGAACCGTGGCTTTACCCTGCTTTTTATCAGCTTGGCTATGAAGCACCTATGGTCGATGTGAAAAAGGCGTATAAAAATGCCAGGCTTCAAAACCAGGCCATAGAGAAAAAGGGAAAGCCCGGACGGAAAAAAGAGGAAGGAGAAACGGAGCAGCTATCCTTTGATATTTAAAGGTGCCATTTCATTCCTCCCTTTGAAGTAGGTCAGGGAAACTCCTATAAGGGTAATCACACCGCCTGCTACTGTCAGGATCGCCGGTACTTCTCCCAGCCAGATCCAGGCGATCAGAAAAGAAGCAGCAGGCGTAAGGTATAAGGAACTTGCTGCTTCAGAGGCTCCGGATTGAGCTGTAATATAGGCTATAGCAAAGTAAGCAATCACCGTAGGAAAAAGTCCAAGGTAAATAGCACTAATCGTTGCTCCTAACGGGGCTTCAGTAATCTGAGACACAATGCCAGGAGAAAAGAAAGCCATTAATATGGTGGCGGCCCAAATCGTATAGGCCGTGAATGGAAGAGCTCCATATTTATCTAAATAATTCTTTTGAAAGACAAAGTAAAGTGATTCAGAAAATGAAGCAATTAGTATAAGAAGTACGCCAATACCAAGCTCCAAACCCCCACCAGCGCCAAAAGAAATGAAGAAAATCCCTACCATACTGATGGAGGCGCCTGACCAGTACCATTTCCCAGTGCGCTCCTGGAAGAACATCCTCCCTAATAATCCGATAAAAACTGGTGAAGTTGAAACAAGAAGGCTGGCAGCACCGGCGCTGACAGTTAGCTCACCAAAACTAAGCGCCGTTTGATAGACTGCGAAACCCAGGAATCCGAATAAAAAGATCACAGGCCAATCTTTTATTTCCGGTAGTTTCATTTTTATGACTGCCGCGTAGCAAACAAGAGCCATTGATCCGATCAAGAGCCTCAAGAAAGATAAATGCTCTGGTGAATATCCTTCGAGACCATGCCTAATCCCCGCGAAGGCTGATCCCCATAATAAAATAACAAGCATGTGTGCTGCTCCCATTCTAATGTTCATGTAAACCACCTCTGTTAAATACCATCCAATTTACTCCTATAGTCAGTTTTATCTTTCAAATATAACTGGGTCTTGGTAAAATGTATCCAACCAATAGGGGTTTATAAAAACCAACCAATTTTTTGAATGGAGCAGGGACATGAAAGCGCCAAAATACAAAGTGATAATCGATTATATAAAAGAGCAGATTACAAACGGGATTTGGCCAGTTGGCAGCAGGCTCCCGAGTCAGCGTGACCTTGCCAAGCAATTCGGTGTGAACAGAAGCACAATCGTAACAGCACTGGATGAATTAGCTGCAGATGGGCTGGTTGAAGGTAAGCTGGGAATGGGAACGGTAGTCATTAACAATACCTGGACACTCATGCGGTCTGCACCACCGGTAAATTGGAATGAACAAGTGGGACTGGGCACCCATCAGGCAAGCCTGTCGACAGTCCAGGCTATAAATCTGGCAGAGGCCGATGAGAATTTGATTCAGCTGAGTAAAGGAGAACTATCGAAGGATTTATTCCCACTGGAAGAAATGAAGGCTGTTTTAACTAAGGTTGGACAGGAACTGGAGCCGTTCGGCTATGAAGATCCAAAAGGAAATCCACTATTGCGGGAAGCGATTGCTAAATACCTTAATCAAAAAGGAATCATGGTCCATGCTTCATCTATTTTAGTCGTTTCGGGTGCTTTACAGGCTTTGCACCTCATTTCGATTGGGCTATTAGAAAGGGAGTCAACAGTTTTCCTCGAGAGCCCATCTTATTTATATTCTTTATCCACGTTCCAATCTGCAGGCATGAAACTCCATGGAATCCCGATGGACAAGGAAGGCATCATCCCAGAGATGGTAGAGGCATCGCATCACAGTAAGAAATCGGTGTTATACTGCCATCCAAATTTCCATAATCCCACAGGTACTCTTATGGGAGAAAAACGAAGGCAGCAACTGCTCAAACTCGCAGAGAGTGCACAGCTTCCGATCATCGAGGACGATGTGTACGGCGATCTATGGCTAGACTCTCCTCCGCCGTCTCCCATTAAATCGCATGATAGGCACGGAAATGTTCTATATCTTGGCAGCCTTTCGAAGAGCCTGAATCCCGGATTGAGAATCGGATGGATTGCCGGTTCGGAAGCGGTCATTGACCGGCTGGCTGACCTGAAAATGCAGACCGACTACGGTTCAAGCTCTTTATCACAGCGTGCCGCCGCAGAATGGTTATCCAGCGGATTGTATGAGAAGCATTTATCGAAGGTAAGAAAACAGCTTAAGGTACGAAGAAATGCCGCCTTGGAAGCACTGGAAAAACACTTGAGCACTTTTGCTGAATGGGACAGGCCTGCTGGTGGATTTTTCATATGGGTAAAAATGAATCCTAATATCTCGTTGCCTGATTTGTACAGGAAAGCTCTCGCGAATGGTGTGTTGATCAATCCTGGTCGGATATATTCATCCAGTAAAATGCAGCACTTCAGGCTTTCGTTCGCGAATGCTCCGGTTGAGGAAATACAAAAGGGAATCGCCATATTAGAATCGCTGATTCAAGACTGCTAGAATAGAAGAATATGAGTTTTTAACTAAGGACGAAAAAACATCAAGGAGAATAGGGAATTATGAAATTAGTATCATGGAATGTGAATGGGATAAGGGCTTGTGCTCGTAAAGGATTTCTAGATTTCTTTAAAGAAGCGGACGCTGACCTTTTTTGTATCCAGGAAACGAAGCTGCAGGAAGGCCAGATCAGCCTTGAGTTGGAAGGGTACCATCAGTTCTGGAATTACGCAGAAAAGAAAGGCTATTCCGGAACTGCCGTTTTTTCGAAACAAGAGCCTCTATCTGTTAAATATGGGATTGGATCAACTGAACACGATCATGAGGGCAGGGCAATCACTGTAGAGTTTGAAGAGTATTATCTCGTTAATGTCTATACCCCAAACTCTCAGCGTGATCTTGCGCGCCTCGGCTACCGCCTATCCTGGGAAGACAAACTCAGAAAGTACTTGCTTGAATTAGACAAAACTAAGCCTGTAATCCTTTGCGGCGATTTGAATGTCGCCCACAATGAAATCGATTTGAAAAATCCAAAACCAAACCGCGGCAATTCCGGATTCACCGATGAGGAACGGGGGAAGATGACAGAACTTCTCGACACCGGCTTCGTTGATTCCTTCCGCCACCTGCACCCTGAAGCTAAGGATGTCTACACCTGGTGGTCTTACATGAGTAAAGTAAGAGAAAAGAACATTGGGTGGCGTATCGATTATTTCATTGTTTCAGAAAAATTGGCACCTGCAATCAAAGAAGCAGGAGCAGAATGCTTTGTCATGGGCAGTGACCACTGCCCGGTAACGCTTGAACTAAGTCTATAGAAGTGAATGTATCCCCTGAATAGTGCTCAGGGGATTTTTATATGGCTATTTTCATTGTTAAGTGCAGCTTTTCGCTGATTTTCGCCGAAGCTGTTCGAAGTGACCCAGGTTCGGACAGCTTTACTTGGAATTGCTCTAAAGCTGTCAGAAGTAGCCCTGGGTTCAGACAGCTTTTCACTGATTTCCTTCAAAGCTGTCAGAAGTAGCCCTAAGTTCAGACAGGTTTCCGCTGATTTACCCCAAAGCTGTCAGAAGTAGCTCCAAGTTCAGACAGCTTTTCACTGATTTCCTTCAAAGCTGTCAGAAGTAGCCCTAAGTTCAGACAGCTTTTCGCTGATTTCCTTCAAAGCTGTCAAAAGTAGCCCCAAGTTCAGACAGGTTTCCGCTGATTTACCCCAAAGCTGTCCGAAGTAGCCTCAAGTTCAGACAGCTTTTCACTGATTTACCTCAAAGCTGTCTAAAGTAGCCCCAGGTTCAGACAGCTTTTCGCTGATTTTCTTCAAAGCTGTCCGAAGTAGCCTCAAGTTCAGACAGCTTTACCGGGATTTGTTCCAAAGCTGTCAGAAGTAGCCCCAAGTTCAGACAGGTTTCCGCTGATTTCCTTCAAAGCTGTCAGAAGTAGCCTCAAGTTCAGACAGCTTTTCACTGATTTCCTTCAAAGCTGTCAGAAGTAGCCTCGGGTTCAGACAGATTTTCGCCGATTCCCTTCAATGCAGTCAAAAAATCTGCACGCAAAGGAAAATAACCTACACCTACCAGAAACAGTATGACATATTTAAGTTTATAAAATAAAAAATTATCCCAATCAAACGCCAGAAATGCTGTTGTTTTAATATATTCAAAGAATTATAAAAACCTTTTCTTTTGATTTTTAACTAAATGTTATATACTATAAATTAATAAGGATAACACATTAAAATAATCCTTGATAATGTTACATATTAATTATTGGGGGTACGTTGGTGGTGAGTTCTATTAAACTAACAAAACGGCAGGAAGAAATCGTTCAAATTGTCAAGGAGGATGGCCCGATAACTGGTGAACAGATTGCCGAAAAGCTGAAGTTGACACGGGCAACTCTCCGTCCCGACTTGGCGATTCTGACGATGGCGGGCAGCCTTGAGGCCAGGCCCAGAGTCGGCTATTTCTTCAATAAGGACAGAGAGAGACTGTTTGAACCGACAGAATTTCTTAATCTTAAAGTCAATGACTATAAAGGCCATCCGATAGTCGTGCAAAAATCATCTTCTGTTTATGATGCGATTGTCCAGATGTTCCTGGAAGACGTAGGAACGCTTTATGCTGTTGATTCTGAAAGTTGCCTGGCTGGAGTCATTTCAAGGAAAGACCTGCTAAGGGCTGCTATCGGAAACAAGAGTCTGGAGGATCTGCCTGTAAGCGTCATCATGACGAGGATGCCAAATATTGTAACGGTGAACCCTGAAGAAACATTGGTCCAGGCTGCAAAAAAGCTTGTAACAAACAGAATAGATTCTCTCCCTGTCGTCCGTGAACTCAAGCATAAACCCGATTCATATGAAGTCATCGGACGAATAACGAAAACAACCATTACAAAGGTTTATCTAGAAATCGCAGAGCAAAAATCTGTCTAGGAAGTGAGCGTATTTTGGATATGAGGGAAGTTGTGTACGTGGTATCCGATTCAGTCGGGGAAACGGCAGAATTTGTAGTTAAGGCTGTGGCAACCCAGTTTAACGGCGGTCAGGTTGATATCAGAAGAAATTCATATGTTGAGGACGAGGAAGACATTGAAGATGTCATCTTGGTTGCGAAGCAAGGGCGTTCGATTATTGCTTATACCATCGTCGTTCCAGCACTAAAGGCTTATCTTGATAAAAGGGCTCAAGAGGAAGGGATCTATGCGGTAGATTTACTGAATCCGCTGATGAATGCCTTTGAAAAGAAGTTCAATAAGGAGCCAAACCACCGACCGGGAATGATGCGAAAGCTAGATGATGAATACTTTCGTAAGATAGAAGCGATTGAATTTGCCGTCAAATATGACGATGGCCGAGACCCGCGCGGCATATTAAGAGCGGATATCGTACTGGTAGGCGTTTCACGGACTTCAAAAACACCATTATCGATGTACCTTGCACACAAGCGTTACAAGGTAGCCAATGTACCAATCGTTCCTGAGGTAAAACCGCCAGATGAATTGTTCCAGATACCGAGAAGCAAATGTGTCGGACTGATCATCTCGCCAGATAAGCTTAACGAAATCAGGACTGAAAGGCTAAAAGCGTTAGGACTTGGTGCCAGGGCAAATTATGCAAGCTATGAACGAATCCTGGAAGAGCTGGATTATGCAGAGAAAATCATGAAACGTGTTGGCTGCCCTGTTATCAATGTTTCCAATAAGGCGATCGAAGAAACGGCAGGATTGATACTCGATATTTTAAAAAGTGAGAGGAGTTTTGGCTGATGTCTAAATTTGTTTATCTTTTTAATGAAGGAAATAGCGGAATGAAAGAAATTCTGGGAGGTAAAGGCGCGAACCTCGCGGAAATGACACGGATCGGCCTGCCGGTACCTTTTGGATTCACGATTTCCACGGAAGCATGTAATGCTTATTATGACGCTGACAAGACTATCCCGGCTGAAGTACAGGCACAAGTACTCGAAGCACTGGGTGAGCTTGAAGAGAAAACAGGCAAGAAGCTCGGTAACCCTGAAAACCCGCTGCTAGTCTCAGTGCGATCTGGTGCAGTGTTCTCGATGCCTGGAATGATGGATACCATCCTGAATCTTGGAATGAACGACGAAACAGTTGAAGGGATGGCAAAGCTTACGAACAATCCAAGATTTGCTTACGATTCATACCGCCGTTTTATCCAGATGTTCAGTGATGTCGTCCTGGATGTTGATGTGTTCTTCTTCGAACGCTTGCTTGAAGAAACTAGAGAAGCAAAAGGTTATTCAGCTGATCCTGAAATGTCAGCAGAGGACTGGAAGGAAGTCATCGAAGGTTATAAGAATATCGTGACAAAACATACAAGAAGGCCTTTCCCGCAGGATCCAAAGGAGCAGCTTTTCCTTTCCATCAATGCAGTATTTGATTCCTGGAATAACCAGCGTGCGATTGTTTACCGCCGCTTGAATAAAATCCCTTCACACTTGGGAACAGCAGTAAATATCCAGAGTATGGTATTCGGCAATATGGGTGATGATTCCGGAACTGGTGTTGCATTTACCCGTGACCCATCCACTGGGGAGAGTCTACTGTACGGTGAATACTTGATCAATGCCCAGGGTGAAGATGTCGTGGCAGGCATCAGGACTCCTCAGCCAATCCAAACCTTGAAAGATGAAATGCCTGCTGTTTACCAGCAATTCGTTGAAACTTGCAATCACCTTGAGCAGCATTACGAGGATATGCAGGATATTGAATTCACAGTAGAGCGAGGAGAGTTGTTCATCCTTCAGACTCGTACCGGGAAACGTACTGCTCAAGCAGCAATCCGTATCGCCACAGAACTTGTCAATGAAGGGATCATTGATAAGAAGACCGCTCTGCTACGCGTGGATCCAGAACAATTGGATCAGCTTCTGCACCGCCGTATTGATGAGGATTTCGAGCGCAATCAGCTGGCAAAAGGATTGCCTGCTTCACCAGGTGCCGCTACCGGGAAAGTAGTATTTGATGCGGATGAGGCAGAACAGCTTGCGAATGATGGTCAAAAGGTCATTCTTGTCCGACCAGAAACAACTCCAGATGATATCCATGGAATCATTGCCGCACAAGCCGTCGTTACGAGCCGGGGTGGAATGACAAGCCACGCTGCTGTAGTTGCGCGGGGTATGGGTAAAGCATGTATTTGTGGCTGTGAAGCAATGAAAATTGATCTTCATGAAAAGCAGTTCCGTGTTGGCGAAGTGGTAGTAAAACATAGTGATATCATTACAATTGACGGTGGAACCGGTGAAATCATGCTTGGTGAAATCCCAATGATCGAACCTGAGCTTTCAGAAGAGTTCCAGTTATTGCTTGCATGGGCTGACGAAGAGCGTAAAATTGGAGTCCGGGCCAACGCGGATAATCCTGAGGATTCTGCCAAGGCCCTGGAATTCGGTGCAGGCGGTATTGGTCTATGCCGTACTGAACATATGTTCATGGACGCAGCAAGGGTGCCAATTGTCCAGAAAATGATTCTTGCTGAAACATACGATGAGCGAAACGCAGCACTTGATGAACTATTGCCGATGCAGCAGGGGGATTTTGAAGGGATTCTTGAAGTGATGCAGGGGCTGCCAGTAACAATTCGTTTGCTGGATCCACCTTTACATGAGTTCTTGCCTGATAAAGAAGAACTTATTGTCGAAATCACCAAATTGCAAATCCAGGACCCAGAATCGAAAGAGCTTAAGGAAAAGGAAGCATTGCTTAAGAAGGTACGCCAATTGGACGAATTCAATCCGATGCTTGGCCACCGTGGCTGCCGACTTGGCATGATTCATCCGGAAATCTATGAAATGCAGGCAAGAGCGATTTTCTATGCTGTAGCGAACTTGGCTGATAAGGGTATCGATGCACAGCCTGAAATCATGATTCCTCTAGTCGGTCATGTCAATGAGTTAAAGGAAATGCGTGAGCTGGTAAACGCGGCTGCTCAAAGCATTAAAGAAGAAACTGGCAAGGATTTTGAATATACAGTGGGTACCATGATCGAGATACCGCGTGCTGCATTGACTGCAGACCAAATCGCCGAGGAAGCTGACTTCTTCTCATTTGGTACGAATGACCTGACACAGACAACTTTCGGATACAGCCGAGACGATGCTGAAGGTAAGTTCCTTCAAGCGTATATCGAACAAAAAGTCCTTCCAGAAAATCCGTTTGCAGTCCTTGATCGTGAGGGAGTGGGCAAGTTGGTCGAGACTGGAGTGGAACTTGGCCGCCAGACTAAGCCTGGCCTAAAGACCGGTATTTGCGGTGAGCATGGCGGTGAAAAGAGTTCGATCGAATTCTGCTACAATGCTGGACTTGACTATGTAAGCTGTTCTCCATACCGTGTGCCGCTTGCCAGACTGGCTGCTGCACAGGCAACGATACGTCACGAGAGAAATAACGAAAAAGAGGCTGTTATTGCCAAATAATCTTGAACTGGAGCGTGTTACTAAATCACGCTCCTTTGTTTTAAAATCCTTTATTTCCTTATTAATAGGTAACTGATGGAAAAAAGGGTATACTATTTATATACGCAATTCCTCGGGTCTTCTGGTGTTTCCACTTACCATGAGAAGGCGTGAGACCAAACCAGAGAGGATGAGGGAAATGTTAGTAAAACTATATCAGGCAAAAGCGGGCGATGGCAGCAAAAAAAAGGGGTTAAGGAGAACGCAATCCTATTTTATGACACCGGAGGATGCATTATCTGAAGCATTTGCTTTAAAAGAAAAAATGGATTCAAGATATAAGAATGAAATAGAATGGGATTATCAAGGAGCTTTTACAGGTACCTCTGAAAAAATGAAAATTCTAAAGGGATATCTTAAAGGAAATCGGCAAACCACTCCTTTTTATCTTGAAATCCTAAGTGTCGATAACAGCGATAAAATTAAACCAGTATCACCGATCAAACCTAAAAGTGTAACAAAGGACGACAAAAAGGTCTTAACTAAAGTCATGAAAAAGTTGAAGGTGAAGAACGCATAGTCAAGCCGTTCCACTGGTTTTAAGAAGAATCCTAAATGGAAGGGCACGCACATCTCGTTGTGCGGCCTTTTATTTAGGTTCTTTTTATAACTTTTGCTTTCAGCCGATATTCTTTTTGGCGCTTGTCTTAAAGCTTATATTTTACAGATTTTAAGGGGTTCAGATATGAAACAAATTGAATTGATTCATCAGCAGGCAGTGGATAACACGAAAACTAAGATAATGGATGATATCGAGAATTTTCTAGGTGAACAGGAAACTCTTCCGGAATTCAAGGAGTATCTAGATAAAAGAAGCACTTACATCAGCCAGATCTGGCTGAATGTGTGGCTTACCAAGTCTACAAATGATTTTTCTAAACGTGATAAAAAAGCATTTTTGAGTGAACGGGGATATGTGGTTGAAGGTGTCGACCGGAAGTTAATCAATAAGCTTTTCAGGAATGAAATGAGAGACTATAGACCCTTCCATACAAGGGAGTGGATCAAGTCTGTAATCGATGAGCACAACTGGGATGAACATTATAACCGTGCAAGAAAGAGGTTCCTTAAAAAAGTCGAGGAAGACCGGCTGCTTGAGAAAAAGGCAGGCATAAAGGAAAAGATTTACCAGGTTGCCCACACAGTTTTAACTGACTTCCAGGAGTCCGCGTATTTAAAAATCCGGCATGAGATGGCAAAGGAATTAAAGGCAATCTTCAATGAAAATCAAAAATTCGAGGATATCGATACATACATGCTGGAAGAAAAATTGACCGTCATTGGTTCTTTCAACCCCGATGATTACAGGACAATGGCTGACTTTTTTGATGAATTGACGGGCCAGATTCATCAAACAGCAAGCTGGGGGCGGTTTTATTTTGAATATGAGACCTACCAGTATCATTTTGAGAACAGTGTTATAAAGTATTTTACAGTGATAGCGGCTGAGGAGGTAATGAATCATCTTGACCAGCATATCCTCAGCGAATATGAGGAAGTGTTCGCGGACAAGCTTTCAGTTCCTGAGACTAAGAGAATCATTAACGACTTGGCTGATGTTTATTTAGATGGTTTTCTTATCAAGCTTCAGGAAGAGTATGTAACAGACCTATTGGCTCTAGCTGAATTAGAATTTGAAGAACGGGCGCATCTTGCGATCTATGAAAGAGACCTTGCAGAGAGGCAACGCAGAAAGGCAGAGGAGCTGGCCGAGCTTGAACGGAAAAGGGAAGAAGAAGCTCGCATGCTTGAGGACATATTCGGCAGAGAATATAATCCTTCACTGAGAAGAAATGTTAGATATATTCTGCATATAGGTGAAACAAATACAGGGAAAACCCACCATGCTTTGGAAAGAATGAAGGATGCAAGAACTGGATTGTATCTGGCACCGCTTCGTCTGCTGGCTCTTGAGGTTTATGAAAAGCTCAATGCAGAGGGCGTTCCTTGCTCGCTTAAAACAGGTGAGGAAGAAAAGCCTGTGGAAGGCGCAAACCATATATCCTGCACAGTAGAAATGTTTCACGAAAAGGAATTTTATGAAGTAGTCGTCATAGATGAATCACAGATGATCGCTGATAAGGATAGAGGGTTTTCCTGGTTTAAAGCCATTACAAAAGCAAATGCAGAGGAAGTCCACATCATCGGGAGCAAGAATATCAAGGAAATGATGTTGGGCCTTCTTGATGATGGGGTGGCGGAAATATATGAATACACTCGTGATATTCCTCTCCAGGTAGAGAATAAAGAGTTCAGCCTGAAGGATACCAAGAAAGGCGATGCACTTGTTTGCTTCTCACGAAAACAAGTGCTTGAGAATGCATCGAAACTACAGAACAACGGTCGCCAGGTAAGCATGATTTATGGAAGCATGCCGCCCGAAACAAGGAAAAAGCAAATCGACCGATTTATCAAAGGAGAAACAAGTGTGGTAGTGGCGACCGACGCTATTGGAATGGGTCTGAATTTGCCAATCAGGAGAATCGTCTTTTTGGAAAATGAAAAATTCGATGGTACGAGGAGAAGAAGGCTTACTACCCAGGAGATAAAGCAAATAGCGGGGCGTGCCGGAAGAAAAGGGATTTACAATGTCGGCCGAGTAGCGTTCACCTCGGATATTAGCTTGATGACAAAGCTGCTTGAGAAAGAGGACAAACCTGTAGAGACATTTTCCATTGCTCCAACATCGGGTATTTTTGAAAGGTTCCAAAAATATCACCGTTCACTTGCTGTGTTCTTTGAATTATGGGATAAGTTCGAGAGTCCTAAAGGGACGAACAAAGCTTCGCTGTCAGAAGAAAGAGAGCTTTATGAGTACATCAGGGATACTGAAATTGAAGCGAGACTGCCAATGATGGAACTGTATGGATTTCTTCACCTGCCTTTTTCATCAAAAGAACCTGCCCTTATTGAACAATGGCTTGAAACAATCAGAGCAATTGTCGCAGATGCAGAACTCCCGGAGCCGCCAGTCAAAACCGCCTCCCTGGAGGAACTGGAGCTTTCCTATAAAGCAATCGGTCTGCATTTGTTGTTTTTATATAAGCTTGGAAGAAAAACTGAGGCTGTTTACTGGGAAAGAGTTCGTACAGGCTTAAGCGACGATGTTCACGAATTTTTAAAGTCAGAAGTGAAAAACTATAAAAAGAAGTGCAGGCATTGCGGAAAAGGGATCCATGTTGACTCCCCATACCAGATTTGTGACTCCTGCTATTCAGCTAGAAACAGAAAAAGAGTGGACAACAGAGATCGCTGGAGGTAATCAGCTGTAAGCGGGGCTTTTATTTGGAAGCCCCGCTTCTTTTAATTTTATAAGCGTATAAAACTTTTTACACTTAGATTAGTGTCCAGTTCCAGCGCCTAGCCCCTCGAGTCGCTTCGGTCCTGCCAATGAAGTCAAAGAACGACTTCACTGTCAGGCCCTCCAGCGCTTGTCGGGGCTGACCAAGGCGCTTACGCTTTTCTAATGACAGAAGTATATAACAGCTCAATCGCCATATGATTATAGAAGGAAAAAATAAAAAGGTGTGATTAGATGGCTGTCCACGTAGTTAGCTCAGGAGAGAACCTTTGGGCAATCGCCAGAACATATGGTGTATCGATCCAAAGTATTGTCGATGTCAACGGACTTCCTTCCACTAGCTTAATCATTCCCGGGCTGGCACTCTATATCCCAGATCAACAGCCAATTACTCGTTATTATCAAATCAAGGCTGGCGATACATTATGGAGGCTTGCTTTACAGTTCAGGACGAGTGTCAGCAGCATTGTCAGTGCAAATCCGGGACTGGATCCCAACAGATTATATATTGGCCAGAACATTAATATTCCTTCACCTGTTAAGCCACGGTTTTCTACACTTGGATTCATCGTACCTGGCGCCTCTCAAACCTTTCTAACTGATTTCGAAAGAATGGCTCCCAATCTTACATTCGTTGCTGTTGCGGCCTTTACCTTTACAGCAGAAGGATATGCCTATGTGGTAGGCAATGATGCCCCTATTGTTCGTAAAAGCAAAGAATTGAATGTTATCCCCTTATTATTAGTACAAAACACCACGGCATCTGGATTCAGCAAAGAACTTGCAGGCAATGTACTGGCTTCTCCGTCTTACCGAAGGAACCTTGTTGCCAGTCTCGTGAATTTAGCAAATCAAAGAGGCTATGGCGGCATAAGTGTCGACCTGGAATTTATTCCGCCGCCGCAGAGGGAAGATTTCAATACTTTCCTCCGTGAACTAAAGGCGGGGATGGGAAATCTAATTTTACATGTAAATGTCCATGCAAAGACAGAAGATATCCCGACAAATCCAATAATCGGAGCGTATGATTATAAAACGATAGGGGAGATTGCTGACATTGTTGCGGTTATGACCATTGATTACGGATACCCGGGAGGCCCGCCTGATCCTGTTTCTCCTTTATGGTGGATCGCACTCGTTGTCAGGTATTCAATAACATTGATTCCACGTGAGAAATTGCAAATCGGTCTGCCGCTTTACGGGCATGATAAAGTCGTCTCGACCAAACAATATCGAGCACTCTCCGTGCTGGACGCACAAAATCTCGCTATTTCTACTGGTGCGGTCATCCAATATGATACCGCAGCCAGGTCACCGTGGTTCAGGTATTGGAATGGAACCGAAGAGCATATCGTCTGGTTTGAGGACATCAGAAGCTATATTGAAAAGTACAGATTGATTGATCTATATCAGCTTTATGGCGCAACCTATTGGCAGCTCAGCTTGAAAGCTCCGCAAAATTGGGCTTACTTGGATAAAGTGGATGTTATCAAACTGTGAATTTATCATTAATTGCTCCACATCTTGTATTCATTGTGAAAGTGAATGTTATCTAGTAAGAAGTAAGCATCTGTTTTCCAATAGAAACAGGTGCTTTTTTTATTTAATAAGGTGATTGCTCGCTTTTTTGGGGTATTAATAAGTAAATTGACTTATATAAGAGGAGGATCATAGATGAATAATTTTCTGAAGAGCGGCTTTCTGCTTGGACTGGGAGCAGCGGTTGCCGGTAAGGAAAAAGTAGATGAAACCATTATGAAGCTGGTTGAGAAAGGGAATATGACCCAGGCTGAAGCAGACACCATCTTTGACGACTTTTTCAAAAAGGGTGAATCGAAGAGCGGGGAATGGAATAAGGAATTCAAGGAGATGGCGAGAAAGCAGCTGACTGAGCTTGGTTTTGTCACTAGGGAAGAATTAGACACTGTGCAGGCACAGCTTGTTTTATTGCGGGAGGAAATTTCACAACTTCGAAACAGCGGATTAAATAAAGAAATTGACCAGGTTGAAAACGGAATGGAGAATATTCCGCCTGGATTTTCAAAAGACATTGATTAGCAGCGGGTGATGGAATGTTGACGGACCGATTGAGACGTTTAAATAGATATAGAGAGATAGCTTCATCATTTGTGAAATATGGATTTGGCTATGTACTGGAAGAGGTGGGGCTGTTCCATGTCCTGTCATTGAAGGACCGGATCGCTGCAGACGTAAAAAACGGAAATACAAAGGAAGCTGGTTACCGTATAAGGTGCATGCTGGAGGAATTGGGGCCCGCTTTTATAAAGCTTGGCCAACTCCTCAGCATTAGGAGTGATATGCTTCCTGAAGAGATTGTTAAAGAACTGGAACTGCTTCAGGATCAGGTTCCCCCAGTGCCTGTTGATGAAATAAAAGAAAAGCTTCACCACGAGTTTGGCAGGCCTGTTGAGGAAGTCTTCACCTATTTTAATGAGAATTATGTAGCAGCAGCGTCGATTGGACAGGTTCATGAAGCGGTACTGTCAACAGGGGAATCTGTCATGGTGAAGGTCCAGCGACCGGGCATTAAGCATACAGTCCATACAGACCTTGAAATTTTAAGGGATATTGCGAGATTGATTGAGCAGCGATATGACTGGGCTCAATATTACAATATCACTGATATGGTTGAAGAGCTGTCTGAATCAATCCGCAGGGAGCTGGATTACACAGAGGAAGGCCGTAATACGGATATGGTCCAAATGCAATTTGAAGATTGCGAATCGATAAAAGTGCCAGTTATCTTTCCTGAATACTCAACTCCACAGATTCTCACCATGGAAAAGGTCGAAGGTATCAAGCTCAACGAACTGAATACTATTGTTATTGATTATGAGGAAAAACGAATGATTGCGGATTTATTGGTAAGTGCATTCATAACCCAAATTTTAAAAGAAGGTTTTTTTCACGGTGATCCGCATCCTGGCAATATCCTATATAATCCAGAAACTCAACAGCTGATTTTTATAGACTTTGGGCAGGTAGGTCGTCTGTCAGCAAGCTTGAGGTATGATTCTGCATCAATGATGATGGGAATCATGCAGGAAGACACCCACCAGATTGTCAGGTCTATTTTCAGGATGGCCTATGTGCCTTCTGATATTGATGAACAGCATTTTTATGACCGAGTAGATGGAATCAGGAAAACGGTTGAAAGGTCGTCAAAAGAAGGTATAAGTTTAGGCTTGACGGTCAAGGAGTTGTTTGCTGCGGCACAGGAACATCGGATCATCCTGCCTAAGGAAATGACAATGATGGGGAAAGCGTTAATCACGATTGAAGGAATCATCTCTGAAATTGACCCAGGCCTGGATATGATTGAATTAGCCAAGCCTTATGGTGAACAGATTATGAGGGAGAGGTACGATCCGATAAAAATGGGCAAAAGGGTTTGGAATAAAGCCGAGGACTTATCAGATACGTTCACCAATATTCCGAATCAGGTTGAAAATGTGTTGGATCAAGCTTCCAAAGGTGATTTGAAATTTGAAATCAGCTTATCGGAAATCAATCGGATTCTTCATAAATTCGACCGGATCAGCAACCAGGTTTCCTTCAGTTTGACACTGCTTGCCTTCAGTATTGTTGTTCTCGGTCTGATTGTCGGAGCAACATTTGGCAATAATACTATACTGACAAGCGTACCGGCAATCGAAGTAGGGTTTATCATTGCATTCGGAATGTTTTTATGGATAATTTATTCTATATTGAAATCGGGACGCTTTTAATTCGTAAAATTAGGCAATGTTAACACCATTGCCCTTTTTCTGTGGAAAGATGGTTAAGAATGTTATGAACTAATGATTCGGAGGAGTTAATTATGCCTTGCAGAACTACTGATGAAATAAATGAACTTGTCCAAGAAGCAAAAAAATACACTGACGGCGGGAGGGTTGCAGACTACATTCCTGCTTTGGCAAAAGCGAATCCTGAAGAGTTGTCCGTCGCTATTTTTCATGATGACGGAACTTGTGTATCGGCCGGAGACATTCATCAGAAGCTAACTTTGCAAAGTGTTTCAAAAGTATTGACACTTGCCCTTGCCCTAATAGATTACGGGGAAGAAGCCGTTTTTGACAAAGTGGGTTATGAGCCTACTGGTGATCCATTCAATTCAATTGTTAAGCTTGAATTCAGTCCTTCGAAACCGTTGAATCCAATGATTAATGCAGGCGCACTTGCCGTTACTCATATGATCAAGGGGAAGGATGCTGATGTACGATTTGAACGGATTCTCTCGTTCATCCAGGAACTGGCAGGTAATTCTTCCATTGGATATTCACATGAAGTTGCTCAGTCTGAATATGAAACTTCAGATCTGAACAGGGCTTTATGCTATTTTTTGAAGCAGCACGGGGTTATTGATGAGGATATAGAGGAATTGTTGAAGGTGTATACAAAGCAATGCGCGATTGAAATGGACTGCCTGGATCTCGCCCGAATTGGTTGTGTGTTCGCTATGGATGGTTTGGAGCCTGTTACTAACCGACGATTGATACCTGCCCATGTGGCTCGCCTATGTAAAACGTTCATGGTTACCTGTGGAATGTATAATGCGTCTGGAGAGTTCGCTGTCAGGGTAGGAATTCCTGCGAAAAGTGGTGTATCAGGCGGGATTATGGGGTCTGTTCCAAACAGATTTGGAATTGGCATTTTAGGGCCGGCCCTTGATGAAAAAGGGAATAGCATCGGTGGGATCAAACTGCTAGAAAGCATGTCTGCAAAGTATAAGATGAGCATGTTTTAATGTATGTTAAATTTGTAAAAATTCAGACAAATATTACCCGCGTGCGTATTTGGATTCTTGATATGATAAGGAGGTGATTGATTACAATTGAAAGGAGAAAAATATGACAGTTGAACAAAAGGTAATCTCAATTCAGGAGAAATTAAAAGATTTGGCTTTTGAAGAGATTGGAGAAATATTCATTTTCAGCAGTGATTACTATGGAGCATATTTACTTGGATTAGTTGATGACTTTTTGGAAGCAGAACAGATTCCTGAAGAAATTGCCTCCGCACTGGTACCTCACTTTATTTCTTGGGCTGTGTTTTCCCACCGCCTCAGCGATGAGAAAAAGTCTATCTTTGAGTTATATCTAGACTCGCCAAGATATAAAAACAGAATGAAACCCAAAGTGCATACACTCATCAGTGAATGGATATATGCAGTTCCAGGAGTGTATTACATAAAGGAATGTCTTGGAGAAAGAGTGCTAGTACTCAATGATCTCATTCTCATGAAGGAGAGATTAGTCGGAGTATATAATGAAATATACCATCAGCCAAGGGAAAGCGATTTACTTATAGGATATCTTCTTCCCGCAGGCGATGGCACCTACTCCCCAATTATAGACTTTTTCCACATTCCTGCTATCCACAAAAAACAAGCGGCAAATAGAATCATTGAGTTCTATAATAAGGCCGAGACCACAGATTATGAATTCTTCGCCCGCGAATATCCAAAACTACTCTCAATTATTTCAAACGTACTTAAAAAGTGATGTATTTTCAATGGGAAATTGTTTCAGAACTTTAAAAAGGGTTGTTAAAACCAATCCAAAATTGAAGGACGTGTACATGAGTACCGTCCTTAATTTGAATATATAATTACCCCCCGAACGCTTCAAGGATATCTTCTACTTCCTTCATATTGAGTAATTTAGCAGCATCCGTTTGTTCTTTTATGGTTCTTGCCTTTACAGGCGGCTGGATGTGGTAGATTCCATCTTCAAGCATAGAACGAATGTCAGCGAGCTGCTGAAGGATTTCAGCAGAACCACCACTCAATACTGGCTTTGGATTTAGGTAATGGTGGAGAGCGGATAGAACAAGATGGCTCAGCGAACTGTTTTCAGCATGGTATTCGATTTGGTCCACGATTTTTGGAGAAACCGAATACGACTCACCAGTCTTGACATCAATATATCGTTCAGGGACAGTTATCGCGATCTTATTTGCATAATCCGTATAAGTGTTTGACATACCGATCATCCTTCAATGGAAATTAGTTCCTCGGTATTCTCATGTTGTTTTTTGAGTTGATTCATTTTGGCTAAAATCATGAGTCCGAAGACGTTCAATTTTTCCAGGTTTTCTGGAAAAGTCAGCTCAATCGGGCGCCCCTTATCAGCCCATCTTACTGCGGCTTCCTGTATTTGCGTTTGGGCGAGTTTTGCTGCCCCGCCAACAGCGATATAGCGGGATGCCCCTTTGATCTCACTGGAACTGCTCCTGGCGCGGTCAAAATGCTCAAGGTACTTTATAGCCATGATCCTCAATTGAGGGATCACATACTTGCTAATATCTTTCCTTACACCGGCAAAAGGTTCTACATACCATTCTGATTGGCCGGCGAATAGCTTTTCTTCTAGCTCAGACCTGGAGTCGAAGGTGTATAATTCATTCTTGCTGACTTTTTTAATGATTGTATCCAAAAACAAATTGATTCCAAAGTGGTCTCCTTCAACTGAAGCAACAGGTTTACTGTTCTTAATCCCAACGAAATCTACTGAATCACCGCCCAGGTCTCCGATGATGATTCCTTTCTTGGAATCCTTCACCAGGTGATCGTCCTTAATTGTCAGTGTATCGACGTCCCGGATCAAACCTAAATATGCACAGGCTCCTTCAGCACCCACAATCACATCCTTGATTTCAAGCTTGACAATCAGTTCTTTAGGTTCAGGAATTCCTGGCACCTTATGGAGTGTAATGGTATGGTTTCCAATCAATCGCTGCTTCAATAACTCTTTCTTCTCTTTGTATTGAGTGGTTGGAAGAGATACAGCTAATTGGTCTATACAATAGCTTAGTTCAATGTCGGTTGGATTAATGATAGAAGCATGGTAGGCTGCAGCGGCAAACAGAAGGATATATGTGCGGTCTTCGTCAGCTTTCTGATTATTGCTTGCTGTCAGGCTGACGTTTCTTTGCTTGGCAGCCGCCTTTCCAGCGTAAAAGATTTCTCTTTTGTTTGTGATCGCTGGGCTTTTTATCTCTACGATCAAATTTTCCTCGAGTTCAATATCTTCCTCGTCATAGGGCTTTTCATAAAATTCATCGTCATACAATGCAATGGCGTTTGGCATTTGGTATTCCCTCAGCTCTCCGTGATCAGAGGCCAGAACCTTATACCAGCTGTTGCCTATGTCGACTGCGAAATAATTATAATTGTTCATTTTATCCTCCTCCTTTTGAATCCTATGCAAAAGGCAAGTTCAATTGTGCAAGTACCTAATTTTTATGTAGTAAAGAATGTAAATAATGAGGAAACATTGGAAATCTGAAAAAATCCGCATTTGTGCTGATTCATTCATCTAGTCCAAAAAATCTGGCAGGAATAGGATAAATTGTACAAGAAATTAAAAGGAGGAAAAAAAATGACTAATGACCATAAAGGTAAACGTGGTTGTGTAAATGTGAATAAGTCTGCTTCTATGGCGGAATGCGAAAATGTTTCAGCTGTAGATACTGGAACGCCACTTGCCAACCTTGCAGTGACACTTGCTGATATCACTGTTAGAGATCATCTTGTTGCAGAAATCCACTTTCCTGATCCAGTTCTAGAAATTAAGGACATTAAAAAGCGAGTGAAAATCGTTCAGTGTAGGTTGCTATTAGGAACTGAGGACACATTTGATGCGGCAATAGGCATCCCACTTTTCATTAAGGGCTTCATACGCAAAAACATCCAATATGCTACGCCATGTGCTCATGCTAAAAGCGACTGTGTTTCATCTGAAATGCGCTCTTTGACTGTCGATGTTCCATTTGAATGCGTAACAATCCTTGACGCTGACCGTTTCTTAGTGCTCCCAGAATTCCCAGTATCAAATACTCGCGAAGAATTCGACTTCTTCAGGGCTCAGCCATTGGGGCATGGATTCCCTGAAAAGGATCAATTGCTATCAAGTGACCTATCTCAATTCCATCAAGTGAGCACACAAAATTATAATCAAATTCCGTTCTGTGAACTTGTATCTAGCAGCATTGTACAGTGGGATGAATCAATCGATCGCTATCCATTACCAAACAATGGACCATTCGAAGAAGGAACATTCCACAATATCGTTGAAAAAACTTTCTTGCAATTCCGTGTAAGAATTTACCAAAATCAGCAAGTTAATATCACTGATTTATTGACATAAGGTCTATGGCTCTTAGTAAGGGTAAATTAGAGATGATTGAAAAAGCATGATACCAGTTAAACCTGGCTGGTCATGCTTTTTTAGTTTATAGATTATACATATTCTTGGCCAATCCTTTTTGACAGTAAATATAGAAGTAAAAAAAGTGGCGAAAATTTTTTTGTGTTTCTTTCGGCCAGTACAACACATGTTAAATCAAGGGTTATATTGGGTACTTGCCTTGGATTCTGATCATACATAAGGGCATACGCCTAGACCCAAAAAATCATGGCGCATAGGATAAAACATCTTCACTCTAAGGAGTTTAAGGAGGAGCCATGTATGTTTGAATTAGATAAAAATAAAAAGCCTGATTTTGAGTGTAAGCCTTCAACTGATCATTTTGAGTGCTCACCTCAACATCATCATCCACATGTAAGTCTTGGAAAGGTGGTTACCAAAGTCCCTGTCGTTCTTGCTGAATTGACCCTGCATGTGAATCTGGATACGATAATTAATTTTCCAGAACCGGTGCTTGAGATCAAGGATATAAAAAAGAGAATAAAGCTGACCCAATGCAGACTGCTATTGCCGACAAATAAATTATTTATCAAAGGGTTTGTCAGAAAGAACATCCAATATGCAAGTCCGAGCCAGGAGATTGAAGCTTCCTCATCATCATCAGTAGCTTCTGACCTGCATTCATATACAGTCGATATTCCGTTCCAGGTAATAACAGAGGTAAAGAACTTCCTTTCGAAGCCGGTAATGCCTCAAGTAAACAACCGGAAGGAATTTGATTTCTTTGTCTCAAAACCTTTGTCAACGGGATTCCCGGAAAAAGATGAATTGCTTACTAGCGACTTGAGCCAGTTCCACCAGGAAAGCTCGCAGCATTATAATGAATTGCCTTTCTGCGAATTAGTATCCAGCCAAATCATTGAATGGGATGAAGCGATTGACCGTCAGCCGCTTCCTACATCTTCACCGATTGATGAAGGATATTTCCAGACAATTGAAGAGAAAATGGTCATTGATTTCACAGTACGGGTACTTCAAAATCAACAAATCCGCGTTTCATCAGCAACTAATGATCCAGATTGCTATGACGAATCAGAATAAATATTAGATAAATGGCGGGGTATTATACTAGGCAACAATAGTATATGCCCCTTTATGTTTTTACCTCTATAAAGAAAGGAGGGTAGGGATAGGTTGCAATAAAAGCAGACCCTCCCATTGAAGATGGAAAACAGAAATAGAACGTTCCATGAAATGAATCTGTTCCAGGGCAATTGGGGAAAAAATTCTGTGGATCCCAGGGGATCACAAAGTGAATCAGAGATGGAAAAAGTTTTTGAGGAAATCGATAAAGATCTTGCCGAGAATGTCAATGAAAACAGATTGCGTCCCAAAGCAAAGAGTTCAGGCATACCATTGATCCTCGCTCCTCCTGTTATTAAAAGCGTTGAAGAAAAGCCTTCTGCATCAAAAAGACGATTTACAATAGATGAGGAAGAGGAAGAATCAAGTGATTCGATGGGAATAGCTGATGATGTGGGGGAACATTTAAAAGAAGAAATTCAGGGAAGCTTTGGTGAATCCTCTGATGAAAAAATATATGAGGAGTCCAGTAGTTTCCTATATGAAGAGGAATCTGCCAATCAGTTATCAGCCATAGACGAGTCAGGTGATGAACCTCATTATTATGAAAACCACGAGGAATCAGTTGATTTTCAATATGAATCATCTGAATCATCCTCAGAACCTATGAAATTGGCTACGGCGGCTTACAGTGGAAAAAATAATAGGATAGAAATGACGAAGGTGAGACTTCCTTTACACCTGGCAGATGTAGACCTCGAAATAGATATCTTTGATACATTCAGCCTCTCAAGGCAGATGTCATCTGTTTCTAATGTAGAGTGCTCGCTTCAATCGATTGATGCTGAGGTTTTACTCCCGTCAGCCAATTTATTCACAAAAGGAATACTTCTGATAAACATTGATTATGTAAGTGCTGACAATGCAGGGACGATGCATTCACTTAAGATTCACATCCCATGGAAAAAAATCATTCCGGTAAAATGGATTCATAGGCCCGAACTATCTTCCAAAGACAGCAAGGAATACTTATTCACTTCAAGTCTTGGTATGGAAGAAGGGTGTACACGCGAATATAGTGAGAGTTTAGTAGAAAAAGTGAATTACAGTCTATCGAGTTTGCATTGCGTATGGAATGAACAATTCATTCAAAACGACCGAGTGATGATTCAGGGTACGGCAAGGATGAAAATTGATCTATATCAAAAACAATGCCTGGATTTACAAAGGCTGCTTTCACAATAAGGAAAACAGGGTGCCTCATGTGAGACACCCTTGATGCATGTTAACCTTCATGGCGTTTCATTAATTCTTTCATCCTGTCCTTCATGCTTTTTGGCTGAGGATCCATCTTATAACCTGTGTCACAGGAAGAAGATGAGGATTCTTCTTCTTTGCCGCCATAGCAATAGCCTAAGTTTACCTGCTGCTTTTGTAGCAATTTGAAGAATAAGCCAACTTCCATCTTTTCTGTGATTCGGCTAAATCGGCCCCAGTTGTCAAAATCCTTGTAAAGGTCAAGGTCATTGACAAAAGATGCAAGCAATTTGCATTCAACTGGTTCATTGTAGTATTCGTACGTATAGGCTCCTGAAGTACAATTATCAGCACCGTGTCCTTTCTTATCAATGAACCTTCTTTCATACACAGTGTTCTTTTGGCTCAGGTGTTCATAGTCAGGGTAATTGTAGACTTTAACAGCTTGACTGCAAGTAAAAGGCACATCGACACTGTAGTCCTTAAGAACCCCGCTGCATTGCTCTACATATTGGATATTCTTGTGGACAATACCGGTGATATACAGTTTAACCTTGTTATAGTCCATTGCTGAACGGATCGCCTTACATTGGGTCAGGGATACATTCCTGCGCATGTGTTTGATCTCACGTGCTGCAGTTGGAAGTTCGATGTCGCTTTCAACTTCTACCTGTAGCTCCACTTCTGCTAATGCAACATCAATGTCAGCGACTGGGTACTGAAGGTAGTTGCCATAAGGATAGTAAGAATCATTATCGCAATCAACCCGAAGCGTTTTTGCTTCATCACATGAAAGCTGTGGCGGGCAGCCATGGTTAGAATTGCAACCTGTATTTCTCTTCATATCTTTCACTCCTTTTTTTTATAATCAAAAGCAGTAAGAAACAGTAAAGGACTGCTCCTTTCTTTTGACTTACTATTTTATATGCCAGTACAACGGTAAATGAATAGACGAATGATAGAGGGCAATCACATATTTTTTTCTTTGAAAGGAAAAGTTGAGAGTTTTCGGGACAAGTGCGGATTATTTTACATAAAGGAACCCCACATAGAGCGGGGCTGTTGAGCTATTCGGAGAATTAGCGTCCAGAGCATAATAGCTTCTTAGGGTCCATCTTCTTTGCTTTTACAGGTGGGAAGCAGGTAATCCCGACAAAATCTTTTAAATCGACTTCAAAGCATGCTCCAGTCCTGACGAATCCCTCAATTCCATGGTGTTTTCCTTCACATCGTTCTGGACAGAGCAACTCGAGGATCGCACAGCATTTGGAACCTTTCGTAAAATCAACTACACGGAAGAAAGTAGACTTAATGTCATAAAAGCAGCCATTAATTTTAACGACTCCTGTACCCACGAAAGTCTCGCAGTCACCTTTGCTGCATCCGCATAATAACTTGAAAGGAATGGTATCGAAGTTTGACTGTTTACATTGATTAAGAAGTTCTTTGATTGACCGATCACAGCTTACATCACAGCCGTGTTTTTTGCGGGTAACTTCATGCTGTGCTTCATTGATATCCCTTACCTTTTTGCAAACGCAGCTGTGCGAATGATTGTCATCATGGTCTTTTTTGCAGCCACAGTCATGAAAATCGTGATCCCTGTCTTTATGTTTATCTTTGTCCTTGCGATGACCCCAATCTTTATGATCGTCCCAATCATTGTGCTTATCTTTATGCTTCCGTTTCTCCCAATCCTTTTTGTCATCCCAATCCTTGTGGTCATCCCAATCCTTATGTTTATCCATATCGCGATGCTTAGACTTTTCCTTTTTATGACCGTAATCATCGTCAGGTCGATGGTCATCTTTGTAATAATAATTCATAAAAAGCGCCTCTCCTTTCTTATAGAATGGTGATGTATTAACAGGATATGGGGAAAAGCAGTGGTTTGTATGGGGATGTGACTAGACAGACGAAATTCTTAATGAAATTTTGGGAAAACTGATAAAGAATATTTGCTATTTGCAAATTTACCATTCAATATTAATAGCAGCTAAATAAATATGGAGGCAATATATATGTTAAAAAAACAGGTGGAGAAGTATATAACAACGCTGAAGAATCCAGTTGAATTACATACTGAAGAAAAAGAATATGCACAACGTCATGGACTGCTTCATGGAGTTGAAGTAAAAGAATTAGAATCAGATGTCCGTTTTGCGGATGCTTATGTTGAAAGAGGCAACAAAGAAACTGAGGAGTTCCTAGGTGAAGAATCATTTGAGTTCCTGAATCAGCCAATTGGTTATTTTAATGAGCGAAAAAATGAATTCATGTATTTGGAATCCAAATGGTTTGATCTGATTAGCGTTGATGCCGTCAGTCTAGAAAAAGATGATGTGTTCGGAACATATGATGTCATGCTGGGACTTAAGGTGCAGAAGAAATATGAAGCTGTCATAAAAAAATACCTGGAGGAAAACCTCCATGGTGAAGGGTCTAGATATAATTTAATGTTCGATGCCAATGAAGGAATTTGGAGCCTTAATTTCCCATTGAATGGGATTGGAGGATTCAAAGAGGATTTATCTGTTAGAGAAGCTTATACTTTAATATACGGTTTTCTTTTTAGGCTGGCAGAGTCAATTGAAAATAAGTAATAAAAAGCGCCTTTTGGGCGCTTTTTCAATGCTTTAACAAGTTATCATACTACTATATTAGAATACTAAAATTTACCATATGTGTTGACAATGGCATGAAGGAAACATAAAATTAATATAAGTTATTAGTCAATAGTTAAAATTCAGAAAACGGGGTTAGTCATGAGCAAAATTGCGATTGGGAAAACAGCGGTCCTGCTTGCATCTTTTACAGAGGAAGAAATGGCTTTCTTTCAGGATACCTTAAAAGAAGTAAGCTATTGCCTTGGCAAAGTAGGATCGATGAACATGCAAAAAGTTATTTCCGCAGTGGAAACAGCTGCCAAACGCCATGGCCTCATACATCCCAATTTATACCGTGAAACCCATGCACTATACCATGCGATCATGGAAGGGATGGAGGGGGTCACGCGAGGTCATCTTTCCATTGGTGAAATGAGCCGCACTGTAGGTCTTCGCTTTGCCGTTGTCCGTGGAACACCTTTTACAGATGAAGATGAAGGAGAATGGATTGCTGTCGCTTTTTATGGAACGATTGGCGCTCCTGTAAAAGGATCTGAACACGAAACGGTTGGTTTAGGAATCAATCATATATAAAGTTGCATTGCCTATAGTCCACTAGTCAGTAGGAGGCGATGATGGTTTAAGTATGCCATTGTCGCCTCCTTTTTATTTTATCCAGAGATTTGGAGGTTACGAGAATGGTTGTTTTAACAGGTGCAACGTTAACTTTGGAGCAAATCAGGCAGGTTTGCTATCTCGACGAGGTAGTCGCTATCAGTCCCGATAGTATGAAGAAGGTTACTGAAAGCAGGGAAGCAGTAGAGAAAATCGTTGCCGACAAGCGTACGATTTATGGAATCAATACAGGATTCGGCAAGTTCAGTGATGTCATCATTAATGAACAGGATGTCAATGCATTGCAGCTAAACCTGATCAGGTCACATGCATGCGGCGTAGGAGAACCATTTCCAGAGGTCGTTTCACGTGCCATGGTCTTACTCAGACTCAATGCGTTGATTAAAGGGTTTTCCGGGATCAGACCGGTAATCGCTGAGAGGCTTAAGGAATTGCTTAACCTGCAGATCCACCCGGTTGTCCCGCAGCAAGGCTCACTTGGCGCTTCGGGTGATTTAGCGCCACTATCGCATCTGGCACTAGTACTGTTAGGTGAGGGCAAAGTTTTTTATGAGGGAAGGGTTTGTGCAACAGAAGAGGCATATAACAAAGAAGGTCTTGAGCCAATTGTATTACAGGCAAAAGAAGGTCTTGCCTTGATTAATGGAACCCAGGCAATGACGGCAATGGGTGTTGTCAACTGGATTGAAGCAAATGATCTGGCAAATCAATCAGAATGGATTGCAGCCCTTACAATGGAAGGTCTAGAAGGTGTCATTGATGCATTCCATCCCGCGATTCATGAAGCGCGCGGCTACCAGCAGCAAATGGATGTAGCGGAGCGCATGAGAAATTTACTGGCTGGCAGCAACCTGACGACTCGCCAGGGTGAAAAAAGGGTACAGGACGCTTATTCATTAAGATGTATTCCTCAGGTACATGGGGCCTCATGGCAAGCTCTTGATTATGTAAAAGAAAAGCTAGAGATCGAAATGAATGCAGCTACGGATAATCCGCTCATTTTTGACGGGGGAGAAACCGTCATTTCGGGAGGTAATTTCCACGGCCAGCCAATTGCAATCGCGATGGATTTTATGAAAATAGCTGTTGCTGAATTTGCCAGTATCTCTGAAAGAAGGATTGAAAGACTGGTAAACCCACAATTAAATGATCTGCCCCCATTCTTAAGTCCACAACCGGGACTTCAATCTGGTGCGATGATCATGCAATACAGTGCTGCGTCACTAGTTTCTGAAAATAAGACTCTCGCTCATCCTGCAAGTGTGGATTCCATCCCATCCTCTGCCAATCAGGAGGATCATGTGAGCATGGGAACGATTGCTGCCCGACATGCACACAGTATCATCCAGAACGTCAGGCGTGTTCTGGCAATTGAATGTATTTGTGCCCTTCAAGCAGTCCAATATCGTGGTGTAGAAAAAATGGCACCTAAAACAAGGAGCTTCTATGAGGACGCAAGAAAAATAGTTCCTTCTATTACTGAGGACCGAATTTTCTCTGAAGATATCGAAAGACTTGCAGAATGGCTAAAAAAAAATAGACGCCAGTGGACAGCTATAAAAAATCAGGAGAGCCTGGTTTAAAAACTAAAAAATTGAGGAGTGTGGAAACAATGGCAATCGAAGCAAAGCGAAATATTAAAGCAAAAAAGGGTCTTGAACTGGAATGTAAAGGCTGGGAGCAAGAAGCTGCGTTAAGAATGCTTTATAACAATCTTGATCCAGAGGTCGCTGAAAAGCCGGAGGATCTAGTTGTATACGGTGGAATTGGCAAAGCTGCACGGAACTGGGAGGCATTCGACGCAATTGTTAATACGCTGCGCAGGCTGGAAAATGATGAGACAATGCTCGTCCAGTCAGGCAAACCTGTGGCAGTATTCAAAACGCACAAGGCTGCACCAAGAGTGTTAATATCGAACTCCGTATTAGTTCCTAAATGGGCGAATTGGGACCATTTTCACGAACTCGATAAAAAAGGCTTGATGATGTATGGGCAAATGACTGCGGGGAGCTGGATTTACATTGGTTCTCAGGGAATCCTGCAGGGGACATATGAAACATTTGCCGAGGTTGCGAGACAGCACTTTGGAGGCACATTGAAAAATACTATTACGTTGACAGCTGGATTGGGAGGCATGGGTGGAGCGCAGCCTCTCGCGGTCACGATGAACGATGGGGTGTGTATAGCAGTTGAGGTCGATCCAGAACGGATCAAAAAGCGAATTGATACCCGATATTGCGACCGGATGACACATTCAATCGATGAAGCCATTGAGTGGGCAAAGGAAGCCAAGCATAAAGGAGAAGCCCTATCAATCGGTCTGGTTGGAAATGCAGCCGAAGTCCATCTTGAATTATTGTCCAGGAATTTTAAAGTGGATATTGTTACGGACCAGACATCTGCTCATGATCCGTTGAATGGATATATTCCCGTTGGTCTTACTTTGGAAGAAGCAGCTAAACTTCGTGTGGAAAATCCTGAAGAGTATGTAAAGCAATCATCTTTCTCAATGGCTAAGCACGTCGCTTCCATGCTTGAATTCCAGCGGAGAGGCTCAATCACATTTGATTACGGCAATAACATTCGTCAGGTTGCCAAGGATCATGGGGAGGAGCATGCTTTCGATTTCCCTGGTTTTGTTCCTGCTTATATCAGGCCCCTGTTCTGTGAAGGAAAAGGACCATTCCGCTGGGCAGCTTTATCAGGAGACCCGGCTGATATCCACCGGACAGATGAACTGATCAAGGAACTTTTTCCGGAAAATGAAGCCCTTCAGCGCTGGATTGACATGGCCCAGGAAAAAGTGGAATTCCAGGGTCTGCCTTCACGGATTTGCTGGCTAGGCTATGGTGAGCGAGTGAAAATGGGATTGGCAATCAATGAACTCGTTCGAAAAGGTGAATTGAAAGCGCCGATCGTAATTGGACGCGACCATCTAGATAGTGGGTCCGTTGCCTCTCCAAATCGCGAAACAGAAGCAATGAAAGACGGCAGCGACGCAGTCGGTGACTGGGCGATCCTCAATGCACTAGTCAACGTGGCAGCTGGTGGCTCCTGGATCTCTGTCCATCATGGCGGCGGAGTTGGCATGGGATATTCGCTTCACGCAGGAATGGTCGTAGTGGCAGATGGCACAGACCTTGCTGAAGAAAGACTTAGAAGAGTACTGACTACAGACCCAGGCATGGGAGTAGCCCGCCACGCAGATGCAGGCTATGATAAAGCCATTGAAACAGCGAAAGAAAAAGGCGTCGACATCCCGATGCTCCCTTAAAATGTAAAGAGACGGTGTTTGGACTGATAGAGACCAAACATGGCCCGTTTTGCAACAACTTAAACTATTGGACTTAAATATAGAAAGAAAGGGTGGAGAAGATTGACATATGATTTATTAGTACACAATATTGGCCAGCTTATTTTACCCAAAGGCTCTGATAAGCCATTGAAGGGGCAGGAAATGAAAGAGCTGAACATAATTGAAAACGCAGCAATAGGAATCTTGGATGGGAAAATAGCCTGGCTTGGATCGAATGCTGAAGCCGAATCACTAAAGGCTTCTGAAAGAATTAATGCCCAGGGAAAAGTCGTTTCCCCAGGTCTTGTTGATCCTCATACTCATCTGGTTTTTGGGGGATCTCGTGAACATGAACTATCCTTGAAGCAAGCTGGAGTCCCTTACCTAGAGATCCTCTCACAGGGAGGCGGGATTTTATCGACTGTAGGATCCACTAAAAAAGCCACAGAGGAAGAATTGTTTGAAAAAGCATCCTTCCATCTGGAGAGAATGATTTCTTACGGAGTTACGACTCTGGAAGCTAAAAGTGGATATGGCCTGGATGCTGATACAGAGCTCAAGCAGCTTAGGGTGGTTCAAAAATTAAAAGAAAAGTACCCTGTTTCTGTTGTATCGACATTCCTTGGCGCCCACGCTGTTCCTCCCGGTTTTAAAGGGAAAGAGGATGAATTCCTGGAAGAAATGTCCCGGCTTTTTGATGATATTAAGGAAGGCCAACTTGCTGAATTCGTGGATATATTTTGCGAAACAGGTGTTTTTACCATTGAACAGTCAAGGATGTTTTTGCAGCAGGCAAAGGAAAAGGGATTTGGCTTGAAGATTCACGCTGATGAAATTGATCCGCTTGGCGGTACTGAACTTGCCGTGTCATTAGGGGCAGCAAGTGCAGACCATCTGGTTGCCGCCTCTGATGAAGGAATTAGACAGCTAAGCGAAGGAAATACAGTAGCTGTTCTGCTTCCTGGAACGACATTTTACCTGGGGAAGGACCATTACGCCCGCGCAAGAAAAATGATTGATGAGGGGGCGGCCGTCGCTTTGGCGACAGATTTCAACCCTGGAAGCTGTGTAACAGAGAACCTGCAGATGATTATGTCACTGGCTGCATTAAAGCTTAAAATGTCAGCGGAAGAAATCTGGAATGCGGTCACAGTCAATGCTGCCCATGCAATCGGAAAATCCTCAGAGGCAGGGACATTAGAAGAAGGGCGCTCAGCTGATTTCGTCATCTGGGATGTGCCTAACTATAAATATATCCCGTACCACTTTGGCGTGAATCACGCACAAAGTGTTTACCATTCTGGTGAAAAACTTTGGGAAAGGACTCCTTATGGTGAAATTCAGTTATCTCCAGCCAGGTAAGCCTGCAGTTTTCAAGGACCGATTTGTCACAAAGGTCAATGAGTGTCTTATACCTTATTCTGGAGGTGAGAAAGGGGAGATCGGCATAATCGGTCTTCCATTCTCTAAAACATCCATTTCTTTATCACAGGCTTCAGATGCACCGAAAACAATCAGGGCAAGCATGAGTTCATTCTCCACTTTTTCAGGTGAAAAAGAGAAAGATTACAAGGGTATTAGCATCATTGACTTTGGCGATGTGAATACCCATCCAACTGATTTGGAGGAATCCATCGAGAGATTGCATGTCAGTGTTAGGGAGATGCTTGAAAAGAACGCCTGTCAACGGTATATCATGCTTGGAGGAGACCATGGGGTCAGCTATCCTTCGATACGCGCTTTCAAGGAACATTACGGTGAAGTAGGGGTTATTCAATGGGATGCTCATCATGATGTAAGGAATCTTGATGATGGGGGACGGACAAATGGCACACCATTCCGAAGTCTTATTGATGGTGGTCACTTAAAAGGTGAGAACCTTGTCCAAATTGGGATTCGTGACTATGCGAATGCGAAGGAATATCATGATTTTACAAAAGAAAAAGGGATCTCTGTCTATACAATGGAGGATATAGAGATGACAGGTATCATCCCTATTATAAAAATGGAATTGAAAAGATTATCTGAATTAGTAGATATAATATACTTATCTGTTGATATGGATGTCGTTGACCAGGCTTTCGCGCCAGGTTGCCCGGCAATTGGACCGGGTGGCATTACAAGCAGGGAATTGCTTGCAAGCATTACGACTGCTGCCTCCCATAAAAAAGTGAAGGCGATGGATATCGTAGAAATAGATCCTTCCAAAGACTTCCGCGATATGACAAGCAGGCTGGCAGCTGCCGCTATGATTCGTTTTATGTACAATTGACACTCAATTTTAAATGCCTGCAGACATTCTTGTCTGCAGGCTGAACTTTTTTAGGTGTAAACTCTAGAATATTATCCTATATCTAGCTTCGCTACCAGGGTAACTAGAATTTGAAGGAGCGCCTGGATATTCACAGCGACATCAGTATCTGTTGTTTTGACTTCTACATGTTTTGAACCTTCAATAATTGTTTTTTGCGTATTTCGCTGCTTCGTTTTGATTACTTGTTTGATTTCGTTGACAACGGCATTGCCTTTATTAGTATCCCCAATTGCAATGCTGATGACAGCAGCAATTGCGGCCTGAAGACCAAGTTGCAGGGAGATAGCCGCCTGAGTATCAGTTGTATGAACATCGATGCATTCTGAATCCTTGATGATAATCCATTCGAAAGACTGTTGCTTTGTGACCAGCTTTTGATCAGCTTCCTGTGTCACATCAGCCTCATTTCCTTTTCCAGTATCACAATGATCCAACGCTCTCCACTTTTTTTCTTTGCTCATCCTTTTCACCTCTTTCAAGATTAATAGATTACAGAATGTCCAATTCAGCAACAAGGGCAACCAAAACCTGCAGTAATGCCTGAACATTTACTGCTATATCTGTATCAGTTGTAGTGACATTGACATCTTTGGAATTATTGATGATGATTTTTTGTGTGTTAGATTGTTCAGTTCCCATTTCCTGAATTAATTGTTGGGAGACGTATTGGCCTTGGTCAGAGTCACCAATTGTGATGCTGATGACTAATGCGATAGCTAACTGAAGGGCAACCTGCAGTGAGACCGCAGCTTGTGTATCGGTAGTGTGAACCTTGATGTTACAAGAGTCTTTAATCCAAATTAATTCATCAGAATCCTGCTCCGTATACTCCAACTGGTTTGCCTCTTGCTCCACATCCGCTTTTTTCTTGCAGCTTTTACCAGAATGATGTGGCCTATGGTGATCATGATAATAGTTTGACATTGCTTTCACTCCTTTTATTCTAGTATGGAATATCTTATTAATAAAACCTCTGGATAGCTTGTGTATATACCCTAAATAGAGTCCCATTTTGAAAAAATAGACACCCATTTATTAGGGTGCCTAGGGATATGTCTATTATCTTTTATCGGAGTCTTTATTAGCCTTGCTGTTTGCATTGACAAAAGACTCCACTTGCTTGCTTAGATCTTCAACTAATTCTTTGATTGCCTGTTTTTTATCATCAGTGATCTTTTCCTTAATATCCTTTTTGCTAATTCCGTTTTTCTGCAAGATGTCTGTTACAAACAAGTCAACTAGACTATTGGGGATTGGGTTGTTTTTTTGATTTTTGTCGCTCAATATAATCACTCCCTGTAAATTATTTCGTCTTATTAAGATATGAATGCGAATTAAATATGGACAGGGCGGTAATCTTGACTTGAGAATATTCTTTAATTTAAAGCATGTTTCTGTAGAAATATAATTGTCTAATTTTCGTTGCTTGAACTATTTTGTTTTTAAAGTTAGAGTTATTTTATACATAATAAAAGAGGGTGTCAGCATTTGAGCAAGAGGTATTTTACCATTGGAATGGCAGGTCATATTGACCACGGGAAAACGTCGCTGACCAAGGCGTTGACAAACGTGGATACGGATCGCCTGAAAGAAGAAAAAGAGCGGCAAATTTCAATTGAACTTGGCTTTGCACCATTATATGAGGATGAGGAACTGCAAATTTCCGTTGTCGATGTCCCGGGTCATGAGCGCTTTATCCGCCAAATGATCGCTGGCGTTGCAGGAATTGACCTTGTAGTACTAGTGGTTGCTGCGGATGAAGGTGTTATGCCTCAAACAAGGGAACATCTTGATATACTAGGTTTCCTAGGAATAGGTTCGGGTATTATTGCGATCACAAAGATTGACAGAGTTGAAGAAGAATTCGTTGAACTTGTTAAAGATGATATCTTAGGCGAACTTGAAGGGACAGTCTTTGAGAATGCCCCTTTTATGATGGTCGATAGTTTATCTAAAAAAGGAATCAATGAATTAAAAGAAATAATTATAGAAACGCTGAAAGAGCAAGAGATGCGTGATGCAAAAGGAGCCTTCCGACTGCCGATTGATCAGGTATTTACTGTTAAGGGGCAAGGTACCGTTGTCAGAGGTACTGTTTACGAAGGGACGGTCGAAGAGGGCCAGCTTTTAAAAGTCTTGCCTTCCGGGCTTGAAGTGAGAGCACGTCAGTTGCAGGTGCATCATAAACCAGCAAAAACGGCTTTCGCAGGGCAGCGAGCAGCCATCAATCTATCGGGCGTTTCGAAGGATGATTTAGAACGAGGCGAAGTACTTGTTTCGTCTGAACATTTCATTGTAACGAATACGATTGATGTCGCAATCAGGGTTGTAGAGGATCTAGAACATCTGGTAAAACAGAGAACCCCAATTAAGTGCCATATTGGTACCGCCGAAGTAATGGGGCGAATTGTATTTTTTGACAGAAATGAACTAAAAGAAGACAACGGGGAAATCCTTTGCCAGCTCCGTCTGGATGAAAAAATCGTTACCAAGCGAGGAGACCGATTCATCGTTCGCCGGCCTAGTCCGCAGGAAACGATTGGCGGCGGTTGGGTAATTGACCCGCGTGGAAATAAATATCGATTTGGCCAGCAGACTATTGAAGAGTTGGAGAAAAAGAAGGCGGGTACACCAATTGAACGAATTAATGCCGCTTTATATGAAGCGAAGAGTTTATCTGTCGAAGAACTGATTAAACGAACTGCTCTTGATGAAGGATCGATTTTGACCAATCTGAACGATGACCAGTTTGTCCAGATTTCGAATAAGGAATACGCCCTTGTCTCAGTTGTCGAACTCATTGAAGAGGATATCAAGGACCGGCTGGAAGATTACCATCAGGAAAACCCTATGAGAACAGGGATAAACAAAGCCGAGCTGCTTCAGTCACTGCAAAAATCATTTTCTAAAAATTTGCTTGAATTCATTATCGATAATGGTATCAACAAGGGCTTATTTCTAAGGAAAGAACAGTATATTTACCTGGCAAGCTTCGTTCCTCATGTCCCGAAAAATTGGGTGAAGCGGACAGAGAATATGCTTAATGAACTTAAGGCAGATGGCCTAAAAGTTGCTTACCTGAATGATTATATAAAAAATGCCGGCATCCCGGACTCCATAGCAGTTGAGTTGAAACGCTTCCTTGAAGACCAGGGTGAAATTGTCCCTTTAGATGATCAATATGCCTGGTACGGCGCTCATTTTGCGGATGCGGTTGATAGGCTAAGAAAACATACAGGAGATGAGTTTGAGGTACCCCAGGCTAAGGAAGCAGTGGAGTTATCGCGGAAATACATGATTCCTTTCCTGGAGCGTCTCGATGCACTAGGATATACACGAAGAATTGAGAACAAGAGGGTATGGAGGAAATAATCCTATCAAATGGATTATTGAACGGTGCAGTTCTTGCACGCAGCCCTAAACATGGGTATAGACTTCGGACAAATTAGAAGAAAACCAAGGGGATTTTGTCCGAACCAAGTGTACTTCGGACAAATTAGAAGAAAGCCAAGCGGATGTTGTCTGAACATGAGTGTACTTCGGACAAATTAGAAGGAATGCAACGGGATTTTGTCCGAACATGAGTGTACTTCGGACAATTTTGAAGGAATGCAACGGGATTTTGTATGAACATGAGTGTACTTCGGACAAATTAGAAGGAAACAATGAGGGTTTTGTCTGAACAGGGGTAGACTTCGGACAAATTAGAAGGAATGCAACGGGATTTTGTCCGAACATGAGTGTACTTCGGACAAATTAGAAGGAAACCAAAAGGATTTTGTCTGAACAGGGGTAGACTTCGGACAATTTTGAAGGAATTTAACGAGGTTTTGTCCGAACATGAGTGTACTTCGGACAAATTGGGTGAAAACCAACAGGGATTTGTCCGAACAGGGGTAGACTTCGGACAAATTAGAAGGAATGCAACGGGATTTTGTCCGAACAGGGATAGACTTCGGACAAATTAGAAGGAATGCAACGGGGTTTTGTCCGAAAAGGGGTAGACTTCGGACAAATTAGAGAGGAACCAACAGGATTTTGTCCGAACAAGGGTAAACTTCGGACAAATTAGAAGGAACGCAACGGGGTTTTGTCCGAACTTGACCAGACTTCGGACAAATTAGAAGGAATGCAACAGGATTTTGTCCGAACATGACCAGACTTCGGACAAATTAGAAGGAATGCAACGAGGATTTGTCCGAACCCGAGTATCCTTTAAACAAATTCGATGATTAAAATCAAAACCAGCAGACCCTAGGGGATCTGCTGGTTTTCTTTTATCAAGTTTACATAATATAATTATTTAACTCTCTGTCGATTTAACCTGTAATGGAGGAGGAATCAGCCATCCCTTTGTTTTATTCAGTTTCAGCATCTTAGCCCCGAATTGTGCTTTAGCCATATGGAACTGGCCATACATTGCGCCGATATCTTCTCTGATGGCTTGGCCAATCATTGTGCTGGCAGCTACTAAGCCTTCTGCAACATCCTTTGAAATGGCAGCAGCAATTTCAGGATCACTGAACCTGGCACCAGGAGGGATATCTTCCATGTGGGCAACCGGGCGTTCCGGTGGCGCAGGAGGAAGTCCAATCCCATTTGTTTTTAGTAATTCCTCAACCTGCTTGTTTTCTTCTTGCATCGCTTCAATAGCTTCTTGAACAAGTTTTTTGAGATCCTCATCACCAATATGATTGATAAACGTCTGGTATGCAGCAATCAATCCGTGATTAACGGAAAGATGGCTCCACGTGCCATAAACCTCACCATAATGCATTGGTTCATCTTTAGGATTCCCGCTTAATATTCCCATGATCGCACTCCTTATCGTTCCTATATTCATGTTATTACTCCTTATGAAAGGAAGTTGGTCCATAGATTAGTTTGCATAATCAATAGGATTTAATACACTCTCTTTTATGTAAAATTAAAGGATAAGGAGGGGGGAATTAATTTTTCAGGTAGAGGAATAAGAGCTTGTTAATCCCAAGATCTTCATCAATCCCCGAAAAATCCTTCATAAATTTTGGTGAGATCATCCCTTAACTTCTCTACCTGCACAAACCTGGCTTCTCTTAAATATTCACGTCCATCTGCATAGAGGACAAGGACGGGAACTGTGAAGGCCATCAGGAATCCGGCGATTTCTTCGACCTTTCCCGCATTTACTAACCCGGTTTCGATTTTAGGGAAATCTTTCATCACTTCCTCAACCTGAGGAAGCAGACCATGGCAGACGCTTCAGCTGTCGGTCAATACATAAATAAAGCTTAATTCATTGTCACTGATCAAGCTTTTAACTTCATCCATTGTCGTTAGTTCTCTCATTTGATATACCTCCTTGTCTTATTGATACCCATTTAAAAATAGAATAGCCTTATGAATAGTAATCATACTATAAAAAGGGTAATGGGTATAATAAGGAGGCATGATAAAATGGGCAATTCGTGGAATGAACGTTTTGGGTCTGAACAATATGTGTATGGTGAGGAACCAAACCTATTTATAAAGAACCAGGCACACAGGCTGGAAAAGGGCTGGAAGGTTGTATGTTTCGCGGAAGGAGAAGGCAGGAATGCTGTCTACCTTGCGAAACAAGGTCTAGATGTCACAGCTTATGACTATGCGCTGAATGGGTTGAAGAAAACTGAAGCCTTGGCTGAAAACAATGGAGTGAAAATCAAGACTGAACAGAAAGATTTAATTCGCGATTCAGTCCCAGGTGATGAATTCGACGCAGCGATCATGGTTTTTGGCCATTTTGCTAAACAAGACCAAAAGACTGTGTTTGATAAATTAGTATCGGCCGTAAAACCGGGTGGCATAGTGATGCTTGAAGTATATTCGGAGGATCAGGTCCAATATGGAACAGGCGGGCCAAAAACAGTCGATATGCTTTACGATCCAGCAGACCTGTTACAATGGCTGAAAGGATTTAAAATAGTGCATTTCTTCTACGGAGAACAGGAACGAATTGAAGGTCAATTACATACCGGGACTGGTCATGTAATCCAGATAATTTTAGAAAAATAAAGCTTTGCAAAACCAGCGGCTCTTCTTAAAAGAAGGTCGCTTTTTTCTATTTTTTCAAGGATTTCCCAAGGATTTGTCGAATTAAATACAGAGGAAAATTGAAAGGACAAAGGCCATGAAATTTAACATTGATAGAGGCAGTTTTTATGAAGCTTTATCCGATTTAAGCAGGAGTATTTCAGCAAAAGCAGAACCGCATATTATGAGCGGTATTAAAATTACAGCCCACTCTGAAGGATTAACCCTTATCGTCTGTAACCACTTATTTTTCATTGAAAGGACAATCCCGATTGAGGCTGACAAAATGTTGACTGTTTATGAAACAGGAAGTGTTGTGGCACCGGCAAAATATTTAGTTGAATTGGTGAAGAAGCTTCCAGAGGAACTTACAGTTGAACTAATGGATCGACATAAGCTATCAATAAAGACTGACGAAATCTCTATAGTGTTAAGTTGTTTTGACGTAGAGACATATCCTAAGCTTCCTGTCCTCAACCTTAATAACAGTGTTCAAATACCTGGTAGTCTTTTAAATGAGATTTTGAGCCAAACGGCGTTTGCTGCTTCTTCATCAGATACACGACCCGTGCTGACCGGATTGCTGGTCACCTTTCAGGATAACAAAATCAAATGTGCAGCAACTAATTCCCACAGATTAGCGCTGAGAGAATGCGATATTGAAACTGATATTGAAGGCTCTTATATTTTGCCGCTAGCATCAGTTAAAGATTTCATGAGATTGTTCAAAGATTCAGTAGATATGATTACTGTTTATGTAAGTGAGAACTATCTTGTCTTTAAAGCTCTTAATCTTGCAATGTACACAAGACTAATTGAAGGGAACTATCCGGATCTTGATAGTCTCATTCCAGCACATCCAAAGACAATGATTACGGTCCAAACTTCCAAACTATTGAAAGGAATCGATCGAGCCAGTTTATTTAACCGGGAATCAAGGAACAACAACGTTAAATTGGAATTGATGCATGGAAGCACCCTTAAAATATCTTCATATTCTCCGGATTTGGGCAATATTGAAGAAATACAGCAAATCACTGAATTACATGGTGAAAAGGAATTTTCCCTATCGTTGAACAGCACATTTTTAATTGAAGCATTAAAAGCTTTTACGGAAGAAGAGGTTAAGTTGAACTTCACCGGAACAATGAGACCAATATTGATCAAACCGAACAACAACAAGCGTCATTTACACCTTATATCACCTGTGAGAGGGTAAATCAGAAAGTCTTTGGGAGGTATTTATGAAAGAAACAATACAAAGCTATGAGGATTTATTAAGAATGTTAGATCATCTTCTGAAAGAAGAGAGTGAATTCAATTGGGATAATTTTTATTCTGATCGAGAAAGAAGAGTTCCTTTTTTTGAAAATCATCCTGATGAGAATTTAGTGGAATATATTGAAACGAAGAGAATTAAGGCGGGAAAAGCGTTGGAATTAGGCTGCGGACCTGGAAGGAACGCAATCTATATGGCCAGGAATGGCTTCAGTGTGGATGCAGTCGATCAATCAGAAGAAGGATTGGGTTGGGCGGAAGAAAGGGCAAAAGAACACGGGATACAAGTGAATTTTATTCAAAGCAATATTTTTGAAATGGAAATTGAAGAAGGTACATACGATCTTGTCTATGATTCTGGCTGCTTTCACCATATCCCGCCGCACAGGAGAATGAATTATATTGATCTTGTAAAGAAAGCATTAAAGCCTGGTGGTTTATTTGCGCTTACCTGCTTTGTAGAGGGGGGAGAGCTTGGTGGAGCGGCTATTTCCGATTGGGAAGTCTATAGAGGTAAAAGCATGAGAGGCGGCTTAGGCTTTACGGATGAAAAGCTAAAGGGAATTTTCAACGACTTTAAGGCAGTAGAAATCCGGAAAATGAAGGACATGAGCCTTGAATCCTCTCAATTTGGAACATCTGCATTATTAGCTGCATTATTCAAAAAAGAAACAATGGAGTGAACGAGTTGGGATATATTAGTGATTTAAGAAAACTAGTGGGCCACAGGCCGCTTATTTTGCCAGGAGCTGTTGTGCTTGTTTTTAACAATAAAGGTCAATTACTTCTTCAGCATAGAAGTGACGGAGGCTGGGGTCTTCCAGGAGGATTGATGGAACTAGGAGAGAGCCTCGAAGAAACTGTAAGAAGGGAAGTAAAAGAAGAAACGGGACTCGACACTGGAGAACTGAAGCTGGAGGGCGTAATATCAGGTGCAGAATATTATTTAAAAGTAGCCAATGGCGACGAACTCTACTCAGTGACTACAGTCTATTCCACAAATGAATATGTCGGGGAACTAGAGATAGATGAACTTGAATCAATCGATCTTCAATTCTTTAGCTTGGACCAATTGCCTGAAGACTTGCAAAAAAGTTACCTGGATTATATAAATCATTATCTTAAAAATAACGCCATAGAATAGTGAGAAAGGTTTGCGGCTCATTGTCCGAAGTGAAGACAGGAAATTAAAGAGGTGTTCATATGATCGCTGAACAAAAATGGGAAGATTTCTATTGTGATGAAGTATTATCAGGTAAAACCCAGGTAGAAAAGGTGCTGGAAACGGAGCAAACAATCGCGTTCTATCACACTCGACCATATTATGAGATACATATTATAGTCATTCCAAAGAAACATATTTTATCCTTTTTAACAGTATCCAGTGAGGAAAATGAAATCTTGATTGATGTGCTTAAAGTTGTGAAGCAGATTGCCTCTAAGCTTGAAAAGGATTATGGCGCCTGCACGATTTCGACTAACATTGGAAACTACCAAAGCAATAAGCATATGCACTGGCATGTTCATTTCGGTGCGAGGGTACGTGACGAGCAAGGACGGTTGCTTCATGATCACGAAACAAAATAATGGGTTTGAATTGATAGAAATTCTAGAAATAAAAGAAATGAATATGGGGCAATATCAGCCACTGGCAGGATCATATGCCATTATTAAGGTGAAGGGGAGATATCTAATTGGATACAACACCTTCAGGCAGCAATGGGAAGTACCGGCCGGAAAGAGGGAGAAAGGTGAAACTCCTATGGATTGCGCTCGAAGAGAACTTCTTGAAGAAACTGGACAATACGTCGATGATCTTAAATTTATTGGCCTTGCAAGGGTGAGAAATCATCTTAACGGAGCAGAAAAGTTCAATCCATTATACTATTCGAAAACTAATTCTCTACGCCCCTTTCAACAAAATGAAGAGATGACTGATATTAGACTCTGGTGCCTTGAAGAAGCTATACACATCGATCAGGTGGATTTAGCTATATTAGAATACGTAAGTCTATTAAATTTAAAATCATAGGAGTTGAAAATGAGTAAAAAATTAAGTTTCTTTCAGGTGCTTTTCGCGAGCTTTTTTATTGCTACAATTTTAACGTTCACCAATCATGTGATTGCTTGGGAAAATAAAATCTACGCTGGCATGTTTGCTTTTATTGTCAGTTTAGCTGTTTTTTATCTCACACAGAAAGTGATTAAAGACTAATCAAAAAAAGGACTTAGGCCTAAGTCCTTTTTTGTTCTACTATAATTTTGCGCATTTGAAAATAATCGTCGTCGGTACTGACTCAACTTTAGCCCGGTTATACCATCTGTTATGATCCCGGGTTATTAATTCTTCGGTGATTCTCACTTCTTCCACCATTTTCACAATCTTAAAACCTGTATCGACAAGTGAATTAATGTATGTACTTACTTTATACTGCTGCATGATGGCAGGGTGGTTCCATGCCTGATGATCATAGGGGCCTTCTTCATGGTACGATTTATTAAACAACAGGCCATCCTCTGTATTTTGGATTCTGCTAAATAATGGATGCTCCCAGCTGAAAATGAATGTTCCACCTGGCTTTAAATATTGATGGACATTCTTAAGTGTCTGTTCCAGGTTCGTCGTCCAACCAAGTGCGAAAATCGAGTAGATAACATCAAAGTAGGCATGGGGTAAGCCAGGATTGAGTTCCATAGGTGATTGGAATAATTGAACCTTTGTATCTTTTAGTAATTCCTTTGCCGCTGAAATTTGTGAGTGTGAAAGATCCAACCCCCACAGTTCTACAGCGCCATTATCGTTCATGTACTTTAAAGAGTGTCCGCTTCCACAACCAATATCGAGAACTTTTTTTCCGTTTATGTTCCCAAACAGGTTTAGCTCTGTTTCTTCAGGAGCGAACGGACCGTACTCAGGCAATGCTGTTCGTCCATAAAAACGAGGAGCGACCTCGTCCCAGCTCTTTTTATTGATTAATAGTGTGTCATTGTTCAAACTTAATACCTCCAAAACTTAATATGTTATATTTCTCTAATATCTAGAAATTTCCTCCAAGTATATTTGTGGTTTGTAATAATTAATGATTTGAAAATTCATTTGCCAGCTTATTAAAAGAATTTGATGAAGGCTAATTCTGAAATAGCTAGGTGGTTAGGTGGAGGGAAAGGCGCATGCTAGCTGCAGGTATTCATGGATTCATCCTCGCATTCGGTTTGATCCTGCCATTAGGAGTCCAGAATGTATTTGTCTTCAATCAGGGATCGATTCACAAAAAATATAGGAGGGTATTACCGGTGATCCTGACTGCTTCGATTAGTGACACTCTCTTAATTACTTTGGCTGTTCTGGGGATATCGGTCATCGTCCTGCAGGTTGCCTGGCTGAAAACATTGCTGTTATCAGCCGGAATACTATTTTTAATCTACATGGGTTATCTAACCTGGAATAGTACCATATCTGAAATGTCAGCTCAACAGGAGGCTTTTTCTCCAAAAAAACAAATAACCTTCGCTGCTTCGGTTTCCTTGCTTAATCCGCATGCGATCATGGATACAATCGGAGTGATAGGAACAAGTTCGCTCAACTATGCAGGTCCAGCGAAACTTATATTTGCACTGGCCTGTATATTAACATCCTGGATATGGTTTTTTGCACTTGCCTTTGTTGGCCGGCAAGTGGGGAGGTTAGGAAAATCAAATGGTTTTCTCGGTATCATAAATAAGTTATCCGCTATGATTATGTGGGGAACAGCCATTTATTTGGCGGTAATACTTTTTTAAAAGATAAGAAACATATGAGAAGGTTACAGAACAGTAGAACCCCTAAAGAACCTTATGCAATCGCAGAAGGAAATCAAAAAAATAGAGTTCTTCATATTGAAAATGAAGGACTCTATTTTTACTTATCTCCTCCTCCGGCGTTTAAGATATTGGACAGTTGTCTCTAGTTCTTCCAAACGTTGATTTTTTTCTGTTAACTGAACCTTGGTTTGATTTATTTCCTCTTTTACTTCGCTCAATTCAGCTGAGAGCTGTTCGACTTTATGTTTTAAGCTAGTAGTGTCAGAATCCTTTTCTTTAATTTCTGACTGATTTAAAGTCCTTGAAAGCAATGATAAAGTAGTTGGATTTATAAAGCCTTGTGCAGCAGTCACCAGGGAGTTAAGTGTTTCTGCATTCAATTGAGTATCCTTTGGTGCTGCAACCTTATCGGTTGCTTTCTCGTTTTCTGGTAATTTCTTGAGGATTGCCTCTGTAAAATTAAGTATTTCATTTAATGACGGATCTTTTTTTAGACGGTCAATATATGGCTTTACTTCATTTTCATTCATTTAATACATCCTTTCTATCTTTTAGTAAGTTCTCCCCGGCATATACCGGTATAGCCGGAGAGACTGTAAGGAACTTCAGGTCTCAAATCTTTCAAAGAGATTAAGCAGCACCATTTTCTACGGCAATTACTTCACCGATGCAAGTGTAAAGGACATTAGCTAAAGCATCCTGACCCAACAAAATCGCAACGACTAAAGCAAGTGCCAGCAAAAGAACGACAATCGCAGTGATTAACATCTCTTCACCCCCTTCCTTTAAGAAGATAGGTAAGATCCGAACCTTACAAGAACATCATATGTGAATTTATCGGACGAGCATCAGCTTGTATCATAGAATAATAAATTCGGGCTGCCTATTTTATAATTCAATAGGTAATTGTTTGAAAAATAAAAGGTATTCTTATATGGTGTAGTTAGAATCTAAGGAGGGATCGTATAATTGTCCGAACCAATCGCGCTAACGAAGATAACGGTGATCCAGAAAGATACTCCAAATAAAATCAGAGAAGCTTATATTGACGGTTTTAGTGAGCCTTTGTTGTTTGGCGTCCATGGTGGTGTAAAGGAGTTCTATGGGGTAAATCCAGAGGTAGAATATCCGTCAACGCTTGATCATATTGTTTCTGCAGCAGGCGGCTGACTGGTAGGAACCCTATCTGGCGCGCTGGAGGCGCGTAAAATACCAACTTCACCTGATAAAATCATGGCTAAAGTCCAAGGAACAATTGAAGCACCGGAAGGAGTCCTTAAAATCACGAAAATCAGCTGCCACTATGAGCTGAAGGTTCCGGCCGGGAAAAGCGAAGCTGCTGAAAGAGCTTTAAATGTTTTCGAACAAGGATGTCCCGTTGCACAAACATTAAAGGGCTGTATCCAGTTCACACATACCTGGAAAATCGAAGAATACTAGTAAAATGAGTCCTTATCTTAAAACGTAAGGACTCATTTTTACTTTATAATGGATAAATAAGGAACAAGAATGTGTCACACTTTTCATTCTGTTTCGACTTATCGTATAGATGGGGAAATGAGGTGGGGGAAATAAACGATAAATTTAAGGAAAAACAGATCATGGAATGGTATGAGATATATTATAAAGATATTTACCGATTTATTTTTTACATGATGGGAGACCGTCAATGCTGCGAGGATTTGGTACATGACACTTTTTTGCGTGCCTTTACGTCCTTTGAGAAATTCGAAAATAGAACTACCGTGAAAACCTGGCTTTTTAGTATAGCAAAGCATCTCGTAATAGATGAAATACGCAGGCGAAAAAGAAAGAGGGTTTTTTCATTATTTGCTAATGCCCCAGAGATCCAGTCACCTTTTAACATTGAACAGTATATTGAACACAGAGAAGCGATAGAGAGAACACTCGAAGCAATCCAGCAGCTTAAACCGGACTACCGGCTTGTGATTACTTTGAAAAAGGTTGAAGAGTGTTCCACTAAGGAAATCTCCGAAATCCTGGGTTGGTCGGAATCAAAAATCAGAAAGACTTTGTCTAGGGGGTTAGCTGCATTAAAAAAAATGGATGTAGTGGAAGGGAGCGAATACTTTGAAAAAACCTTCTGACCGAAATTGGACTGTCCTAAGATCAGTTACCCCGGGAGAAGATGAAACAGACAGGATGAGAAGTAAAATCAGGTCATCGATTCGTGCACAAGCTGGATTAAATATAAAACATAGAATATTCGAGTTGAGAAATGTTGTATTAACAGCACTATTTGTAATCATCTCGGCAGGTCTGCTCATCCAGTTACAACAATATTATCAATCTCCAAATGGGTCAGGACAATCGCAAGCAGTCAATGAACTCAGTCTCAATTGGGATTTAGAAAGCATATATAGCGAAAAGAACGAGGAGGGTTACGCCTTTTTTGAAAAAGGCAACCCTGAACAAGTAGGGATGGCTGAGTTTGTAACTGATGGAGAGAAGAATAAAATCATCAATACGAGCGCTATGAATATGGCCAAAGAAATGGCGAACTTTCCTTATCCAACATCCTTATATATCGAACACGTCAAAATGAAGGATGTTAGCCTCCGGTACCATTTCTTCGTCGAAGCCGGAAAAGAAACAATGCATTTCAGCTTCGATTACCCAAAACTTGAATACGCTGAAATCTTCCAGGTCATTTCATCACTAGATGTTATCAAACCTAAACCATATCGACATGATGAGCAGCTTTATGTTACCCATGGCTACGGAAGTCTCCCATATCCTGTTGGATTAAGACCAGTAGAGTTAATAGGTGATAAAGAAAAATATGTATGGGAGCAAGGGGTACCGCAACAGTTTAAAGATTATATCGAAAAAATCAAATCAACCGGAGTTTGGAAGCAGAGCAAGGGTGGCGGTTCATCTTATACATTCGAATCCACCGATGGTTCAGAAACAGTTGAAATATCATTAAAAGGTAAAGAAATAACCTACCAATATTTATATCCGAACAGAGAGGAGTAAAAAGCTTTTACAGGAGAAAAAGGATTTCATGATAAATGGCCGAATTCTTATATATATCTTGAAAAAAGGGGAATCTCTGTGATTGATTTAGTGCGAGTGAAACAAGAGGATGAAGCAATTCTCCACAATTTAATTCGATTTTATATTTATGAATTTACCGTCTTTCAGGAAATCAGACTTGAAGAGAATGGAAGTTTTGCACCGTTTGATTTGAAGCCGTATTGGTCTGAAGCTGATTTACACGCTTATTTTATAGTCCACAATGGGGAGCTGGCAGGTTTTGCAATGGTGGAAAGCGGAGACCCAAATGTCATCCTAGAGTTTTTTATCATGAGGAAATTTTACCGGAGAGGATTCGGCAAAATTGTTGCATTTAAGCTGTTTGATCAATTCCCTGGAAAATGGAGTATCACACAGGTAGAGAAAAATGAACCCGCAAGGAACTTCTGGCGGAAAGTGATAGGCGATTATACCAGCGGTAACTATATTGAAACGTTTGATGATTTCAATCGATCCATCCAAGAATTCAACACAGGATTAAAAGTTAAATAGTTTTATCTAAACGCTGTTTTCGTAAAGAGTGTTGTTAAAATCCTAAAGCCGATTTTAACGTCATATATACCTGTTTTGCAGGTCGGTATAGAGTTTGCATGCTCTTTTCTCATAAGAAGCGTCAACTTTACGAAGGAATATAGGTCATTCACTCCAATTTTGTATTCAATAGCAACAAAGTTTGAGAAAAGAGCCTTTCTAAATAACTAAAATAATGATTGCAAAATGACATAGCAGTTGTTTATAATGGTAAAAATATCTAATCGATGATGAAGAGAGTAATTATTCTTTGTTTGCTTCAGCGAGCCAGGGACGGTGGAAGCCTGGTGCATCAGAGTAATGAAGCGCACTTTTGAGATGCTTGCCTGAATGGAAGTAGGGTCGGCCGGGAATTTCCCGTTATCAATGAAAGAAGGTTCCTTAGTGTGGAACAATTTGAGTGGTACCGCGGGATAAACTCTCGTCTCTTATATAGAGGCGGGAGTTTTTTGTATTTTATAAAGGGGGATTTCTAATGGAATATGTAAAACTGTATTCAGAATTGCTTGCTGCCGAGATAGATGGGCTTCTTACTTGTAATGAAATAGAGAGGTTAATTGAGAAACCGAAATTTTTGCACCAGGGGGACTTGGCTTTTCCATGTTTCCAACTTGCGAAAACGATACGAAAGCCACCAGCTGAAATAGCCAAAGATCTAAGTTCACGATTGCAAAGCCATGTCGATGGGTCATTCAATCGGTTCGAAGCAGTTGGCGGATATATAAATGCGTTCTTAAATAAGGCAAATGTCGCCAAAGAACTTTTAAACGAAATACGAAAAAAAAAGAATCATTATGGTGACCTTAACCTTGGTGAAAGTCAGACTGTAACAATTGACCTTTCATCGCCCAATATCGCCAAACCATTTTCCATGGGCCATCTGCGGTCAACCGTTATAGGGAATTCCCTTACACTTATCTATGAAAAATGTGGATACCGAACAGTGAAAATCAATCATCTAGGAGACTGGGGAACTCAGTTTGGCAAACTCATCACGGCATATAAGCTTTGGGGCACTGAGGAAAAAGTGAAGGCTGAACCGATACAGGAGCTGCTTGCACTGTATATAAAATTTCATGAAGCCGCTGAAAGCCAGCCACAGCTTGAACAAGAGGGCCGCGACTGGTTCAGACGCTTGGAAAATGGGGATGCTGAAGCACTCGAGCTTTGGAAATGGTTCAAGGATGAATCATTGAAGGAATTTAAAAAGATATACGACCTTATGGGAATTGAGTTTGATTCATTTGCTGGAGAGGCTTTTTATAATGATAAAATGGAACCAATCGTGAAAATGTTAAGGGAAAAGGGACTGCTTGAAGAATCTGATGGGGCACAAGTAGTCAAATTGGATGCATCTGAACTCCCTCCTTGTCTAATAAAAAAATCGGATGGTGCCACTTTATACGCTACACGAGATTTAGCTGCAGCCAAGTACAGATTCGAAGAGTATTCTTTTGTGAAGTCATTATATGTGGTGGGTAACGAGCAAACCCTTCACTTTAAACAGATAAAAGCAGTGCTTGCAAAAATGGACTTTCCATGGGCGAATGGTATTACTCATGTTCCATTTGGAATGATGTTAAAGGACGGCAAAAAAATGTCCACAAGGAAAGGCAAAGTCGTTTTGCTTGAAAATGTTCTCCAAGATTCCATTCAGTTGGCGGAAAAGAATATAGAAGATAAAAATCCTTCTTTGGCCAATAAGAAAGATATTGCCGTAATGGTCGGTACCGGTGCTGTTGTTTTCCATGACCTTAAAAATTTCCGCATGAATGATATCGAGTTTTCCCTTGAAGATATGCTTAAAGTCGAAGGCGAAACAGGACCATATGTTCAATATACAAATGCCCGGGCACAGTCATTGCTGACAAAGGGTGCATTTGAAGCAGGCAATGGGGAAGTCAATTTGGCTGCTGACAGTGAATGGCCAGTGATAACTGAGCTTCAAGCGTTTCCGGATACAGTCAAAAGAGCGATCGAGAAAAATGATCCATCCCTAATTGCTAAATACGTCCTAAACCTGTCACAGGCTTTTAATAAATACTACGGAGAAGTCAAGATTCTTGAAGATGATGCAGAAAAAGATGCCCGACTTCAGTTAGTCCATTCTGTTAGCATTGTTCTTGAAGAAGGACTTCGATTGCTTGGCATTAAAGCACCGAAGGAAATGTAAAAAGAGTCCCTGGATAATACCAGGGACTCCATTAGTTTCAATTGTGTTCTATATAATTAGCGAAAATTTCACCAGAGGTGTCGCTTAACTTCAGTTCTACATCTGTCTCATCAAAAAACCAAGTATCGTTTGCTTCGACAAAAAAGGTAATTCCATCAATCTCTTGCTGTTCAGCAGCAATCGCAGGTGCTTCAAGGGAAAATGCCAGGCTGTAGCCTTTGTTCTTGTCGCCAAACCCGGCATATTGAGGGTAAAGGCGGATGTGAAACGGTTTAGGTGTATCAAATTCCTGCTCAAACCATTTGAATGCGTTTTGATCAATCTTGATTGTCATCTTTGCACCATCCTTTCGTTAGTTTTATTTTAAAACCTGAATGGTGCTGGTTGCCGTGCTTTATGTCACAGTTTATGCGTTGTCATGAAAGTGTCAAAAATGCTGAATAAAAAACAGCTCCAAAACAGGAGCTGAGATTTTAAACCGTTGTTTCCTTTTTCCTCATTGCTTCTGGAATATAAACACAAAATGGCTCGCTTTCCATGTAGTCACCGGTCACTGCGTACGTTCTGGAGCGCGAACCACCGCAAACAAAGCGGAATTCACATACACCGCATTTGCCCTTATATTTGTCAGGGCTTCGCAAGTCTTTAAAGATAGGGGAGTTTCGATATATTTCAGCCAATGGTTTTTCGCGGACGTTCCCGCCAACTAGAGGCAGCAGCCCTGAAGGCATGACATCACCGGTATGGGAAACAAACAAAAAACCGTTTCCGTCATTTACACCTTTAGGCGCTCGCTTCAACCCATCAATCACAGAGGCCATATCTTTAGTCAAGGTATCTTCATAACGGATTCCCTCGTCTTTATTTACCCTATTTTCTCGTGCTTTTTGCTGAAATACTACCCGTCTGTAATGTTGAGCTGCAGTGGTTTTAATATCGTATGGAGCGGTTTTGCTTAACTCGTAAAGCCATCTGAAAACTTTTTCGTGTTCTGCTGGAGTAAGGCAGGCATCCAGCTGTCCCCGGCCTGTAGGTACAAGCAGGAAGATGTACCACATTACTACCTTGAGTTCTTTCATCAATTCGGCCATCTGTTCAAGATGTTCATAATTGTAGCGGGAAATAACTGTATTAAGCTGCAAGGGCATATTCAATTCGTTCAGGTATTTTACTTTTTCAATTGTAAGGTCAAACGATCCAGGAGTGCCGCGAAAATGGTCATGGATTTCAGGAGTAGGACCATCAAGGCTGAAAGCCCATCTTGAAAGTCCGACTTCCTTAGCTCTTTGCATTTTTTCTTTCGTCACATTATCTGTGGCGCTAGGGGTCATTGAAACGCGCATCGCTTTATTAATTGCATATTCCGCAAGGTCAAAGAGATCTTCTCGCATCATACAGTCCCCACCAGTAATTACAAGCATAGGATTCCCCATGTCGTAAATCTGATCGATCAGATTTTTGCCTTCTTCATGTGTCAATTCCAGTGGGTCAGGCTTATTCTGAGCATCTGCTCTGCAATGCAAGCATTTAAGCTGGCAAGCCCTCGTAACTTCCCAGATAACGATATATGGATTTTCATTAAAATCAATACCAGCAGGGTGTCCGCCCGAAGGTTGTGTATGTCCAAATTCATGCATTTTCATCACCAACTTTTTTTATCATTTATTAAGGCTCTTTTCTTAAACTTTGTTGCTTTTTTAACCAAAAGTAAAAATCGGCTACTGGATTTTTACAAGTATTATGTCCTTTCAGTATGCGGCGAAGGGGTTTTATACGAAAAGCAACAATCAATGAGAAAACAGCCTTTATTTACTCATTATAAAATAAGAGATTGTATACGCATGTAATGAATGTTACATTATATCGAAAACGGTATTAGCAGGAAAAAATAACCATCCAGATAATATATATTGGAGGAAAGTAAAGTAAGTTTAATTTAATTAACTGAAATATTTGAAACTTATTCACTGACCATTCCGTCTATTTTATGGGAGCAATTTGGTGTTCAGGAAATGGGGGATATCGGTGGTGAAGAAGTTTGTTTTGTGGGTAACCATGTCTTTATTGATTTTATTCTGTGTAATAAGTTGGAATACTTATAGCCGGTATAAACCAACCCCTCCTGATTTAGAAGTGGTTGTAGCCAAATATGCTGTGCAGGTTAAGCCTGTAACTTATTCGTTGAGGAAATGGGGAAGGACTGCATCGGCAGATACTAATACCGACCCTGCTGCCCTCGTAAAGGAATCACGTCCAATTATTGTTGAAACTGACGACAAGATCAGGCTATTATTTGAACAATCACCTGATTCTGTAAAATGTTATTTATGGGAAATGGATACAGGAAAGCTCGCATATAAAGGACTTAAAGGGTACCCATTAAACCTTGAGGAGTCGAATGTTGCTACTGGGGATTATGCAATGGAAATTCGTGCTAAATGGGGAAATGGCTACGTTTTATATAACACACGAATTATTGTACACGATGATACCGAATAACCTGCCATTGGTTTGCCGAAAAGCATGCTAATGGCTTTTTTCCTTTTTGGAGCTATTTAGGCGGGCATATTTCTTTGCGCTCTTGCCATACTAAAACAGTACCAATACTTCTAAGAAAGAAGGGACCATTTATGACTGTAGGAGCGCAAGTAAAACAAACAATCGCTGGTCTAAAGAGTGCTCAGGCAAGTTTGGAGACTTTTGCACTTGGTACAGATAATCAGCAAGCTAAACAACTATATCAGACAGCTGCTCAACAAACTCAAGCAGTTATAGATAGCATTCAACCACGTCTGCAGGAAATTGAACAAGAAGAACCACAATACAAACAGTAAAAAGTCAGGGAGGGCAGGGGGAACCCGCCCTTTTCTTTCTTTTTAATAAAGTCTAAACTTATTGCACTTAAATTAGTGTCTAGCTCCAGCGCCTAGCCCCTCGAGACGCTTCGGTCCTGCCAATGAAGTCAAAGAACGACTTCACCGTCGGGCCCTCCGAGGCACACGATGTGCTAGACCCGCGAGCCACAGGACGTGGCGTTATTAGGCGGGCACCGCTTGTCGGGGCTGATCAAGGCGCTTGCGCTTTTCTTATATATAGGAGTGAAATAAATTGACAATTGCATCTGATGTTAACCAGGTCCTTTCAACGATAAAAGGGATTGAAGCACAGTTATCTTCCATGGCAATGAATACCAGTATCCCTGAAGCTAGCAAAATTTTTCACGAAACGATGCTAGTCATCGGAGAAATAAAAACGGACCTGCAAAAAAGGAAAACTCAGCTTGAAATAGAAGAGCCGCAATATAAAAGCTAGAGGTGAGAAAATGAATGAATGGACGCACATAGTCATATCGTCTATCTTGTTTGTAGTGACATTGTTTGCGATTACGAAAATTGGCGGTAAGAAGCAACTGTCCGAGCTGTCATTTTTTGAATATGTTTCGGGCATCACGATAGGAAGTATTGCTGGTGAAGTCATAATGGGTCTTGATGGAAATTTGTTTCATGGAGTATTGGCCATTGTAATATTCGGAACTTTTACATATATACATGACCTCTTAGGAATTAAAAGCAAGAAGTTCAGTGATTTTTTTGAAGGAAAGGCAACGGTAATAATAAAAGATGGAAAAGTGATGGAAGAGAATTTGAAAAAGGAAAAATACACAATCGATGAATTGAATTCTTTGTTAAGACAGAAAAATGTATTCAAGACAGCAGATGTTGAGTTTGCTGTCCTTGAGCCAAAAGGCGATTTAAGTGTATTGCTAAAAAAAGAATTGCTTCCTATTACACCAAAGGATTTAAACATGCCTGTCGCTCCTGAAAAGGAGACCTATACTGTCATCATGGATGGAAAGGTATTGCATGACCAATTAGCATCTGTTGGTAAAAACAAAGGATGGCTGGATATCGAGCTAGACAATCTAGGAGTGACTATTGAAAATGTTTTTTTAGGCCAAGTTGATTCTTATGGCAAATTAAGCATTGATACATACGATGACCAACTCCAGGTTCCATCACCTCAACCGAGGAAACTATTGTTGGCCATGCTTAATAAATGCCAGGCAGACCTAGAATTGTTCGCTTTAGGGACAGAGTCTACAAGTACTAAGGAAATGTACAATAAGAACGCTAAAAAATTGCAAGAAGCGATCAATAAAATGAGGCCGTTTTTGAAAGAATAAACAGCTTATTATGTAATCTTTTTCCGGAATATCAATTTGCAGATATCGAATACTAAGAAGGAGGGGTTTATGAGAACTCCTCTAATTTATAAAGGGGTGCTGCCGATGAATAGATCTGCATGGGTTTCCACGCTGATGAGATCGAATATACCTCAAAACATGATGAAAGTGTTTGGATACAGACGTAAGAGAAATCGCTCAATGACGTTTTCGATTGTAGGAGTTGTAGCGAGTGCTGCAGCAGCGTTTCTTTTTCGAAATCGAATGGGAGATGGAATGAGGCAACTTTTCCAAAATTCCAATTCCGGAACAGCTTTTAATAAGCCAGTGGCTGCAGGACTTACAGAATTTGCAAAAGAAATCACATCTGGATTGAATACTGGTAAGTCAAGTCCATCTACTGGATTCCATTCGACAACCTCGACAAACCCTGAAAGTAGTCAGATGATTAATCAAATTGCATCAGCCGCCAAAGAAACTGGAAACAGCCAACAGGTCGATCAATTGGCTAATCAATTGATTAAGCGCAACCTTTAATAACTTGCAAGAAACAAAAATCCCGCTGTTAAAGCGGGATTTTTTTGTTTTCACTTAAAAATAATATTAGACTCATATAAAAAAAATCACTGTTTGTTCAATTAATTAGTTCCTATTTCCCTTGCTGATAAAAAAGGCTGGGTAAACTGGCATGGATTGTTAAAATTACAACAAGATTAAGCTTATATTTCATTCATGTAACAAAAAGTGTTATTAAAAGGAAAAAAGAGCCTGTAAACCCTGTAAATAATAGGTTTTGGCTCTTTTTTGGCATGTAAACGGTATTTTTACCAGAGGAAAACAATTCCTCACAAACCAATATTTATAGATTCAAAACTAGTTTGGGAAACTCTACTATTAAGCTGTAATCGAAATCAAAGGAGTTGCTCTAACATGAAAAAACAGCTTTTGACGGTGGCTGCAACAGCCGGGATTTTATTTACTTCATTCAATGGTTCTGCAAGTGCTCATGATAAATTACACACAGTACAATCTGGAGATTCTTTATGGAAACTTTCAAATATATATAATGTTGCTATAAATGATATTCAAAAGTGGAATAATCTATCAAGCTCAACCATCTATGTAAATCAAAAACTATCAGTTTTAGCGCCGCACAGTCATTCAACTGATGCTAGTACTGCCGTAAGCACAGCTGGTTCTACGTATGTCGTAAAGACAGGCGATACGTTATGGGGAATATCAAAATCATATGGAATGTCCATTAGCGGACTTAAATCATTGAACGGACTTAAATCTGATGTGATCTATCCTGGACAAAGATTAAAAGTGTCTGGGACTGCTGCTACAACTGCAACAACAGCACCAGCCAGTTCATCCAGCACATACACAGTCCGTAGCGGTGACAATTTGTCAACGATTGCTGCTCGCCATAATTTATCGCTATCTCAATTGATGTCTTTTAATAATCTGAAATCTCATCTTATCTTCCCTGGTCAGGTATTAAAGCTATCAGGTTCAGCTTCAACTCCAGTTGCTACTAATGTATCAACAGCAAGTACTCCTGTTATGGCGACATATGGTTCTACCTCTAAGGTAAACTCATTAATTGCTGAATCCAAAAAGTATATAGGTGTACCTTATGTTTGGGCAGGGAGCACGCCGGCAGGGTTTGATTGTTCAGGATACTTAAACTATGTATATAGCAAAGTCGGAATTTCAATCCCGAGAACAGTCGCATCCATTTGGGATGCTACAAAACCTGTTTCTTCACCACGTGTAGGAGACCTAGTGTTCTTTGAGACGTATAAGCCAGGTCCATCCCATGCAGGCATTTATCTAGGCGATGGCAAGTTTATTCATGCCGGATCTTCAAGAGGAGTAGAAATCAGTGATATGAATAATTCCTATTGGAAGCCACGTTACCTAGGAGCAAAAACCACATTTTAATCTGATTTTTAAACCTTTACCCAGCTGTAGAAATAATTAAACCTCCTAAATGGAGGTTTTTTTATCTTTTTATATTTATTCGTAACTATTTAGCATTTCATTTATAAAGCACAGCTTTTAATTTGTAAACCACTTTATATATAGCGTATAATCCAATTAAATTCTTATTTGCTAACGTGCAAGTGTTTGGATGTAGACCATCTTGGATTAAAATTATTTGTACATAGTGAATTCTGGTTAGTTTAATGATTTGGAGGCATATAAAGTGAGAATTCCTATATTAAAGTTAAAAGATTATTTATTAGTTTCAATTCAAGTAGAACTAGATGACCAGACGGTATTGACTTTTCAAGAGGACTTGTTGAATAAAATTAAAGATACGGGAGCAAAAGGTGTTGTAATCGATTTAACTTCAGTCGATATGATTGATTCGTTCATTGCAAAAGTATTGGGCGACGTAATAGTAATGACAAGCCTGATGGGCACGAAAGCTGTCCTTACAGGTATCCAGCCTGCAGTCGCCATTACTTTAATAGAGCTTGGCATAACATTGGAAAATGTCCATACTGCACTGGATCTTGAGCAAGGAATTTCGATATTAAGCCAATTGTTAGAGGGTTAGCCAAATGACAGAAACGATTATTATTAATATTAATAATGAATTTGATATAGTGCTTGCCCGTCAGAAAGGGAGAGAGGTTTCAAAAAATCTCCAATTTGGTGGCGTTGACCAGGCAAGAATAACGACAGCGATTTCTGAGCTCGCAAGAAATATTTATTTATATGCGGGCAGCGGCCAGATTACTATTGACGTCTTAGAAGAGAACGGAAGAAAAGGGATTCAGATTTCTGCTGCTGATAATGGACCAGGGATAAATGATATAAGAATGGTCTTGCAGGATGGTTTTTCTACTTCAGGCGGTCTTGGTGCAGGACTTCCAGGAGTTAAAAGGTTAATGGACAGTTTTGATATTGATTCTATGCCGGGAACTGGCACAAAAATTACAATTACCAAATGGGCGAGATAAAGAGGATTGGCATGGAGTTAGACAAAATACACCACGTCGCCATTATCTGTTCTAATTATGAAAAGTCAAAAGAGTTTTATACAAAAGTTCTTGGCTTGAAGGTCATCTCAGAGACCTATAGAGAAGAACGAAGATCCTATAAATTGGATTTAAGTGTTGGAAGTCACTATCAAATTGAATTGTTCTCTTTCCCAGAAGTTCCGGCACGCCCGAGTTACCCTGAGGCTGCTGGTCTCAGGCATCTCGCTTTCACTGTGAAAAATCTTTCCTCATATGCAAATTATCTTGAAACGCAAGGAGTGGAAGTGGAACCGATCAGAATTGATCCACTAACTCATAAGCAATTTACATTCTTTTCCGATCCCGATGGTTTACCTATTGAATTATATGAAAAGTAATATCCTCTGTTTCGATTTCCACGCTTAAATTTGTACCGCATGTTGATCTAGGCAATTGGTTTCAGCAGACTTAGATGTCCCAAAAAAGTAAAGTGCATTTCTGGTGTCAAATCCACCCAATATAATAAAAAAGGATGTTCAGCGACAGCAGCTGAACATCCTTTTCGTTATTTTAAAGGCTCTTTTCTCAAACTTTGTTGCTTTTTGACTGCAAAATAGAATTTTAAAACCATTTTTCTTCGTAAAGTTGACTCTTTTAGGAGAAAAGAGCATGCAAACTTAATTCCGAACTGCAAAATGGCCTTATATTACGTTAAAATCGGCTTTAGGATTTTAACAACAATCTTAACGAAAACAGCCATTTTAAAAGAGCCATTGCTCTTGAACTTGCTTACGTGCCATCTCTAGGATATCTTCCTCAGATGTTTCATGGTCTGCAATGACGTTGGTTAAATAATTTTTTCCTTTTAGGTCTACGCTTACTGTGATTTCTCTCATCATACATTTTCCTTTCTTCTTGTTTTACTTGATGTTAAACCCCTTTGTTATACTAATTACCATCTTAACGGTTTATGTAAACCTAGTGGACTGGCATAAGTCTATATTTTAGTTGATGATTTGTGTCTGGATGCTGAATAGCCACATGAAAAGTCAATCAAGTGTGTTGAAATTCGCTTTAATACAAAGCGATTAGAGAAAAAGATCCTTAACCATCATATATACATCTCGCCTGCGGGTTTGGCTATATTCCTTAAAGGGAATAGCATAAATACTAATGCTAAGGAGGGAAAAGCTTCATGGATCATTCAAAAAAAGACCCGCAAAGCTTGGTTGAATACGAAAAAGAAAAACTTGGTGAAGATAAAAAGATAGATGAATTCAAGGATCAAGGAAGAGTTCCCGACCAGCAAAATAGATTAAAGGATCAGGAAAACTTGAGGAAATAAGAACAAAACAAGCCGGAGAACATTCCGGCTTGTTTTTTTGTATTTGCTAGGAAAAAAGTTGCCAATTAAAGCAGGAAATTTTTTACTTGTGGTTGAATATATATTATATAAATATAGAGAATTAGAAAAGGGGAACAAAATCTTGAGTGCACATAATGCTGACCGTGCCGGGAGTTTGCTGATAACAGTTGCTGTTATCCTGCTCTTCGCATCTGTACCAATTGGGATATTTATCGTATCATTTATTCACAATTCCGTTTACCTAGACCGTTCGCACTGGTTTTTTGACAGTCCGATGTCATCATACATAACAATGATTGCGGTGTTACTGATTATACCTGTGTTACTGATCATCATGGCTATTTATCTTTTCAAAACTGATGAATCCAGAAAAAGAAGTTTCAATGTTTCTATTGCCGCTTCTTTTATCCTGATGATCATCGCTGCAGGTGGTTACTTAAGTATTGACAATTATTATTATATGGACAAAAATGGCTTATATTATGATGAGCTCTGGAAGTTAGAACAAACCGAATATTCATGGGATGAAATTACGGCGATGAAACAAATCAACAAAAAAGAGGGTGGGACCTTAACACCTGATAAAGTGATATTCACTTATGACGACAAAAGAATTGAATTGCCGTTGACTCCTAAACTTAGAAACGAAATTGACCCTGTAATCAATTATATCGAGAATGCAAAAGGGGTCGAACTGGTCATGGAGAATATCACTGCAGATGAAGAATAGACGAAAAAACCCTTCCATCAATTTGTTGGAAGGGTTTTTTTGAATTCAATCATTCACGCGAACTGAAATGAACTTTTATCTTTTAGACTTTTGAAAAAAATACTGGAAGCCGTATGCGAAAATAGCAAATGAATAAATGATACTGAAAAAATGCAGTGGTTTCAGTCGCTCTAATTGATATATGCTTATTTTCTTAAAAAGCTTTGTGATGGGAAATGCTAATAAATAGTCAATCACCAGATTAATCCCTAAATACTGCCAAAGGCTTCCGTAGGCCAGGCGGAACACCCATAGGTTTGTAACAAAAAAAGGGCCAAGAGTAAAACTAAGATCATTGAAAATTCGGGTTGCGATACTACCTGAGACTTTCCATAGTTTATATGGGTGTGATAATACCAATAAAATCGAAACTAAAGCTGTAACAAATATCGTAACAGGAAGAAACCGCTTTAATGCACGTTTGGGGTATAACAATAATGTCGACCAAGATATTAGCAGCATGCTTAGCCTGAATATGTTATGTAACATGGTTGCTCCTTTCTTAAATAAATCTAAACTTTTAATTGCACTATGCATAGTTTCTCCACATATACAAAATATAATAATGAGTATGGATAAATTATTATTGTTTTAATAAGTTAACTATGATAAGTTAGACCACACACATGACTTTTGTCCTGTTAAGGAGAATTTTGCCATGATCAATGAAGAAGAAAAGTTAATCTTTTTAAAAGAACTCGGACGTTTGATTGACGATTATAAAAGATGTTGTGATGACGAATATCAAGAGCAGATTTATGAAGATATCATGCATTTAATTAATGTTATAAATTAAGAATCAATAGGGTGACCCTTTACTTACTGCTTCTTTAATTGAAGCAGTTTTTTTCTATACAAAAAATTCCTGAAAAGGTATCATAGTAAAAGCAGGGAGAATTCTACGTCACCGGGGGGTTTTGGAATTTTGGAAACAAATAGGCTCGAGGAGCTAGAGAGAAAAATTCAAGAATATGAGACAATTATTTCTGAAATGTCCGCGCCAATTATACCATCTATTGTTCCTCAGACAATACTTATACCCATTACAGGGTTAATTCGAGCAGAGCGTTTTGATAAAATACGAGGAAAAGTTCTTAACTTTATCCATAATAAAGACATTGAAACGGCAATTATAGACTTAACTGATATAAGCGGAGAAAGAATTGAGGATGTATGCCTTGAAGAAATAGGCAGGGAGCTTCATGAGATGGCTTCTGCTATCTCCTTGATGGGTGTTAAAACGTTATTTGTAGGCATGAATCCAGAATTGGTCAAGCGGATGGTCCTTGATGGAATAAAATTAGAAGCACAATCTTTTTCAACCTTTCAATCAGCCTTAAAACATTTGATGAAGCAAAAGGGCATGGAATTCAGAAAAATCTCAGAATAAAAATAACCCGCCAGGTTTTTCCTGGCGGGTTATTTTACAATACTTTACTTCTCGGGTTCGGAAGGAGTGGAAATCTCTTCTAAAGCTTGTCCTGCCTCATCATCCAACTTATGAGTTACGGCAAGATCTCCCAGTGAAACAATTCCAATCATCTTTCCGTCTTCAACGATTGGGAGCCTGCGAATTTGTACATCTGCCATCAAGTCTGCAGCTTCCTCGGCAGTCATATTGACAGTACCCCTCACTGGATCAGTTGTCATTACCTCAGATATGGGTGATTCCATTGAAGTGTTATCAGCAACAGCCTTCAGAATAATATCTCTGTCGGTAGCAAGTCCTGTCAGGTGGTCACCCTCACAAATTGGCATGACACCAACATCCAGGTCTCTCATTTTTGCTGCTACCTCGTGAATTGGTGTATCAGGACTGCAATATTCTACGTCTCTAGTCATTACTTTTTCGATATTCATACTGTATTCCTCCTTTATTTTTTGTATATATAAGGAATACCCGGATGCTATAAAGGAGAAACTGTTAGTTTTTTGCAGGTTGAGTTGTTAAAATATGATTAAATAAGAAATTTACATAGGAACGAGGGGAAAGTAATGATTGATTTAAGAAGTGATACTGTCACGAAACCTACTGAAGAAATGCGTAAAGCTATGTACTCTGCTGAGGTGGGTGATGATGTCTACAAAGAAGACCCAACAGTCAGGGAGTTGGAAGAAACTGCAGCTGAAATATTAGGCAAGGAAGCAGCCCTGTTTGTTACAAGTGGTACACAAGGGAATCAAATAGCGGTTCTAACGCATTGTCGACCAGGACAGGAATTACTATTGGAGGAAGAATCCCATATTTTTTATTATGAATCAGGTGCTGTAGCTGCCCTTGCCGGAGTCCAGACCAGGACCATTCCAGGTCTCAGAGGAGCCATGGAGCCAGAAAATGTTTTAAATGCAATTCGAACTGAGGATATCCATTATCCTGAAACAGGGCTGATCTGTTTAGAGAATACTCACAACCGCGCAGGAGGAGCAGTCATTCCGGTCGAAAATATGGAAGCAATCTATAGTATTGCGCAAGCCAATAAAGTGCCTGTTCATCTTGATGGTGCAAGATTGTTCAATGCCGCAGCAGCTGCAGGTGTCGATGTGAAGGAATTCGCTAAATACACAGATACTGTTCAAATATGTCTTTCAAAGGGACTAGGAGCTCCAGTTGGCTCAATCATAGCTGGTAATCCTGAATTTATCACAACAGCACGCAAATGGAGGAAGCGCCTTGGTGGCGGTATGAGGCAGGCAGGTGTCATTGCTGCACCTGGTTTGATTGCCCTGACAAAGATGAAAGATAGACTTGGAGAAGACCAATGGAATGCGAGGATTTTGGCTGAAGCAATCGAAGCGATCCCTGGAATGAAGCTTGCCAGGCAGCCCGAAACAAATATAGTCGTCGCAGATGTAGAAGGCCTGAACATCACTTCTGATGTTTTTGTCGAGAGACTGCGATCTGAAGGAGTCATCTCGGGTACATTTGGCCCTACTTTTGTTAGGTTCGTAACCCATTATGATGTAACAGAAGATCAAATCCAGAAGGCAATCGATGCAATCGCCAAGGTAGCCAGACAATAAGACGAAAGCTGGATGGCTCACATCCAGCTTTATTTATTATCAACGATACATTGTCCACATCCCGATATCCACGAAACTCAAATTCCTCAAGGTCACCAATTATGAAGAGATTCAATGCAGACTTCATCTTTTAAATAGTGAAACACTATTTCTACTGTGAATGTAGTTAATTTGAATGGATACGCCTAGAAATGTATAATGGCACTATGTCTTAAAAAGAAATAGGGGAAATGAAATATGTATATCGTTCATTCAACTGTGAACATACCGGAAGGCAAGGTTGATGAAGTGATAGGCATCTATCAAAAAAGATCTAGAATGGTAGATGAATATGAAGGATTCATTTCCTTTCAATTGCTTCAAAACGATCAAAAATCATCAGAATTAACCGTTCAAATTTGCTGGGAATCAAAGGAAAATTATATAAATTATATAACAAGTGACGCATATAAAAAAGTTCATGAACTTGAAAAGAATTATCCAGATCAGGAACTTGCTTCGATCCGTCCAACTGTTGGACGCTACAAGGTGGTAGCTGAATGAACCACTCATTAATCAATGCAATTATAGAAGAAGTTACCGAGGGGATTTACAGAGATTATCCTATCTTGCTCGAAAAATATGGAGAACGCGGAAGGCAAAAATGCAAAGAGGACAATGAGCATCATATAAAGTATCTCCAAACCGCTGCTAGCATGGATGAGGAAAAATACTTCGTTGATTATGCCCATTGGCTTAATGGAATCCTTACCTCCAGAGGAATGAAAACAGAACATCTAATTGATAATTTTCAAAGATTGATCGGCGCTTTAGAAAAGTCGGATGATGACAAACTTTCTAGAGTATTTATCAATATTCTTGAAAGCGCGATTAATTCATTATCAGAAGATGCAATAATAAATGAATGAGGTGAGGTGACATGGAAAAGGCTATAAAGCTTTCGCGGCTTTTACTCAAAGGCGATCAGGATGCCTCCTGGGAACTGATAGAAGATGAGAGCAAGGCCTCGAAAGACAGTTTGTATATTTATGAAAACCTCATTACTCCTGCAATGAGGCATATCGGTCAGTTATGGGAAACTAACAAAATCACAGTCGCCGATGAACATTTGGCAACTTCAACTTGTGATTATGTATTGGCACGGTACAATTGGCAAAATGGAAAAGACAAGCAAATATCCCCAATTGGAAAAAAAGCGATGTTTCTTTGTGTTGAAAATGAACAGCATTATCTTGGTTTGAAAATGGCTAGCCAGCTATTTAGTGAATACGGTTGGGAAACTAAATTCCATGGTCCGAACCTTCCGCTGGAATATGTCAAAAAAGCAGCTGAAGAGTGGAAACCGGATGCAATTTGTCTTTCTTTTTCAATCCTATACCATGCAGAACAACTTCGTCCTTATATAAAAGAATTAGAAGAGCTTCCAAACCACCCAGTTGTAATTATTGGAGGACGGTTGTTAAGTCAGTATGAATTTAAACGATATGGTTCTGAACGGACACTTTTCCTTAAGAATCTTGAAGACATAAAAGTTTGGCTTGACGGTCATCACCATGGAGTGAATTCAAATGTCGGATCTTAAATATTTGCCACAGCCATATTTTTTAATAGACCGTGAATATGATATCCATGATTTTTCTCAAGTAAGTTCAGAAATATTTTATATAAGTAAAAATTTTCTTGATCTTGTGGACTGGGAAAGCCATCGCAAAACAAAAAATATATTGGGAAATAAGGAAAGCAGGGCAGAAGGCGAATTGACCATGAAAACCAAAGAATCCCCATATGCCCTGTTTGACATAAGTGTAAATTGGAGTGGAGATAGGGGTCATATCATTTGTATTGGAAAAGACCATCGTCTGATGGAATTAGAAAGTATTGTTGATAAACACCGTAAACGGCTGGCGGACACAAATCTAGAACTGCTTGAAAAAAAAGAGTTGGTTGAAAAAACACTATTCGAGATTAAAAGTCTTTCTTGCCCATTCATAAAGTTAACTAAAAGCACGGCATTGGTGCCTCTTTTTGGAAACCTGGATGTTGAATTGATTGGCCAAAATGAAAAGAGGGTATTGGAAAAATCACAAGAAGGGGACTATCAAGAGGTTCTGTTCGATTTTAATGGAGTCGGAAATTTAACAATCGAAGGAGTAGAAGCCTTCGTTTCACTTGTTAATGAACTCCAGTTGATGGGGCTTCAGCCCTGTATTATTGGCATTAAACCGAATCATGCCTTTTATCTTAATAATTCAAAAACAGTCCCGGATGTACCGTTCCTAAATAGCCTCAGCAAAGCATTTAACAGATCAATATAGAATGAACACTTCGATAAATTATCGGAGTGTTTTTTTTTGTACCGAGAAATGAGGTGAATTGGAGCTTGTTTTATGGGTCTTTTTTTCTATAAATGCTTTCTAAAGCAAGCGGTTTCCCAATATGTTTGGATCATGATTTACCAGTTCTTTTTTGCCTTTTTGTTATCGTACACCTCACTAAATTTAAATGTATATAAGGAAGAAACATGTTGATCAGAAATTGACTATTATGTTGGAAACGTGTTTTTAAATTGGAAATGCAAATGGTAATACACTTCCAAAACAGTGTCAATACTGTATTTTTGTATTCATTTTTCCCAAACAGAAAGGCTCGGTTAACAGTTGATATTGGCTGAAAATTTAAAATATACTTATTTCTGCAGCCGGCAAGCTGTAAAATTTTTTGAAGGCGAGAGGAGCAAAAGAATGAAAAAGAAAAGAATATTCGGATCCGCAGTACTTAGTTTGGCAATGGGTGTTTCCATGTTTGCGACAGGGGCTTTTGGTGCTACGACACCAGAAAGCCAGGATACTTATCGAGTTTTGATTCAGGGTCCGAGTGCCGAGAAAGCGAAAGTGCAAGAACAATATGGCAAGCGATGGGACTTTGGTAATCAAGGATTTACAGCTGAAGTAAACAGCAAGCAATATCAGGCATTGTTAAAGAACAAAAATATCAATGTTTCTCAGGTTGGGATCCACACAATTGACGCTCGTGTTGAAGGAAATGGCAATGGTAAAGGAAAAGACAAGGGTGATTACACTGTTCAGGCATCTTATCCATCTGACCAAACACCTTGGGGCATTCAAGCGATCTATAATGATAACTACATCCAATCTACAAGCGGCGGCGATGGAATCAAGGTAGCTGTCCTGGATACTGGTATTAATCGCAACCACATCGACTTAACTGATAATGTCGAACAATGTAAAGACTTTACACAAAGTTCACCTTTGGTTAACGGAACATGTACCGACCGTCAGGGACACGGAACACATGTTGCCGGAACAGCTGTCGCCAATGGTGGTTATGACGGAGCAGGTATCTATGGTGTAGCACCACAATCTGAACTTTGGGGCTATAAAGTTCTTGGCGATAACGGTTCAGGTTACTCAGATGACATCGCAGGAGCGATTCGCCATGCTGCTGATGAAGGAGTACGAACAGGTACGAAAGTAGTCATCAATATGTCACTTGGTTCAAGTGGAAAAGATTCAATGATCGCGAGCGCTGTTGACTATGCATACAGCAAGGGTGCGCTTGTAGTAGCAGCTGCAGGGAACAGCGGTCCATATGCGAACACTATTGGCTACCCTGGCGCATTGACAAATGCCATCGCAGTTGCATCACTTGACAACGCATTCGTCAACGGAACTCACAGAGTTTCCAACTTCTCTTCTCGCGGAAACCCTAATACTGACGGCGACTACTATATCCAGGAAAAAGATGTTGAAGTTTCTGCTCCTGGCGGAGGCATTTACTCAACTGCAGTAGATGGAAATTACACGACAATGAGTGGTACTTCAATGGCAACTCCGCATATTGCGGGTTTTGCAGCGAAGCTTTGGTCTTCTAACAAGTACTGGAGTAACTCACAGCTTCGTTCTGAAATCCAAAGACGTGCTAAGCTTTATGACATCAAAGGTGGAACAGGAGCAGCAACTGGAGACGATTATGCATCTGGTTTCGGTTTCCCACGTGTAAAATAATAAAAGCTGACAACTATGCCAGCCATCCGGGTTGATTGATCCGGGTGGCTTTATTTAATGATTTATAGTAATATATGAAGAAATAATTTATAAAATATAGAATTTTTAAAAAATAGTACTTTTGGTCTGTTTAAAATGTTAGAAAAGATGGTAGATTAAAAGAAAACGGTAGGTGAACGTATGCAATTCGGACCACTCATTAAATTTTATAGGATCCAGCAAGGTTTGACACAAAAGGAACTGGCTAATGGCATATGTTCAGTTCCCCATTTAAGCAAAATCGAAAGCAATTCGAAGGAAGCCAATGAAGAAACAATGGGACTATTGCTCGAGAGACTTGGCGTCAACCTTTCATCAATTACGGAAAATGAAGGACAGATTAAGCAGCTGGTCGGTGAACTGAATGAGAAAATTGATTATTACTTAAACGATGAAGCTGATGATGTAATGAAGAAGCTGCAAGAGTTTGAAGGAATCATCCCTTTTTCAACAAATCTACATACATATGAGCTCGCTAAATATAGGTATTTGATTTTTAAAGGTAAGATATCTGAAGCAAGTAAGCAATTTGAACTGTTGAATAAGCAAAAGAATATATTTTCCCAACCTCAAATGGCTTTATTTTCCTATCTGCATGCTGTATGGTTATTAAAGAAGGGGAATTGTAAAAAAGCGGATGGCATTTTAGATTCGATAGGGAAAGCATCCAAAATCGAAATTTCTAGTGGGGAATTACTATATCATCGCGCATTGGCTAAAAGTTCACTTGAAGAACCAGGTTATGCTATATACTATGGCAAGCTAGCACTGGAAGAATTTATGGAGGACCATAACTTTAAGCGGATATTGCACGTAATGATTTTATTAGGAATCAACTATACACACTCTAAAATTTATGAAGAAGCTCAAGATTGTTTTAAGCACTTGATCCGGAATGCAGAATTATTAAAAGAAACCAAACTGCTACCTGATATCTATCATAATATGGGTTACTTGCAGAAGAAACTTAATAATTATCAAGATGCCCTCGTATTCTTTGAAAAAAGTAAGGAAATGCAAACACAGATTAATCTAAACTATATAATAACCACGTATTCTATAGGTGAAATTAACTTGGAACTTGGCAATAATGATCAGGCAAGAGAGGCTTTTGAAGAGGTCCATGAAGTCTCCAAGAAGTTAGATAATCGCAAGTATAAAATACTATCAAATTATTATCTTATGAACCTTGAGTCTCCTGAAAAATCACTTGCTTACTCTGAAACAAAAGTAATTCCGTATTTAGAAGAAAGTGATGGGAAAAGTGAGGAATTAATTGGATTTTACAAAATGCTATCGAACCACTATCAACAAATAGGCAGGTTCGATCAAGCAGTAAAATATATTCAAAAAATTAATTAAATGGAGGAATGTAACATGAAAAAGAAGTTATTTGCTTTACTTTCAACAAGTGCATTTGCTTTAGGTGTTTTAGCAGCAGGCATGCCACCAATCCAACCTCCAGTATAAGAAATACAGCAAAAAGGCCACCTTAAGGCCTTTTTGTTTTTTTACCCGAAAAACTTGGGAAAGTTTTCATGATGTTAAATTACCCCCAGAACCCTCATATAATATACGAACTATTTTCACGAAGCCGGACGTTCATTCTCTGTCCAGCTGAAAACTATGAGGAGGTTCGGTATGGGAACAATTAGCATGGATATTGACGAGCTCTTGGATGAGACAACGGAAATTGCTGAAACTGATCTGAGTTTTACACTGAACCAAATTGAAATTGATCGTTTACTTGAAAATACACGCCATTGGTAAAAGATATTAATCCGTTCCAGGAATCACTGGGACGGATTTTTTATTTTTATTGGATGTATCAGAACGTATGTACTATAATCAAAGTAAGAATTTAACTTATGGGCCAGGTGAGTGGATGAAGAATCAAATCAAGATACCGGTAAGAACTTTGGCTGAGTATGTACATAGAAGTGGGAGTATCGTATCTGGGTTCAGGACTGCTTCATCTTTTACCGAAGGCTCACGAATCCATCGTGAAGTCCAAAATACATATAACGAACATGATCAAAGTGAGGTTTTTTTAAAGACAGAAATAGAGTATGAAGACCTTCATTTTCTTATAGAAGGACGATGTGACGGGGTTCTTTTAAATAGCGGACGTACTACCATTGATGAAATAAAGTCAACTTCTTTAAGCCTTGACCTTATCGATGAGGATACTAACCTTGCTCACTGGGCGCAGGCAGAATGCTATGCCTATATGTACATGCAGGAACATGAACTTGATTGTATCGATATCCAGCTTACTTATGTACAGAAATCCTCCGGTGAAAAGAAACGATTCATAAGAACTCGGACATATAGTAAGCTCAAGGAAACCATGTTGCACATGGTTTCTGTATTTGCTCCTTATGCGAAATTGCGTTTAGAGCATGAATTGAAAAGGAACCAGAGCATAAAAGATCTGGATTTCCCTTTTGCACAATACCGTAAGGGACAGCGGAAGCTTGCTGGTTCTGTGTATAAAACAATCCTGGAAGAAAAGACTATTTTCGCTAGTGCTCCTACAGGTATCGGTAAGACAATATCCACAATCTTTCCGTCCGTCAAAGCTATAGGCGAGAACCACCTGAAAAAGCTTTTTTACTTGACTGCCAAAACAACGACAAGGCAAACAGCAGAGGAAGCTTTCAGTCAATTGTTAGCTAAAGGTCTTCATATGAATGTAGTAACCATAACGGCAAAGGACAAGGTTTGTTTTACTGAACAAGGGATATGCAACAAGGACCATTGTGAGTTTGCGGATGGCTACTATGACAGAATAAACGAAGCAATACTCGATATTCTGCATAATGAAAACTCTTTAGACAGGCATTGTATTGAAAAATACGCCCTTAAACATAGGGTTTGTCCATTCGAATATTCTCTGGACCTTGCATATGCGGCTGATACAGTCATTTGTGATTATAATTATATATTTGACCCTAAAGTTTCTTTGAAGCGTTTATTTGATGACCATAAAAAGGAAACTGTGCTTCTTGTTGACGAGGCTCACAACCTAGTTGATAGAGGCAGGGATATGTTTTCATCCACTTTGGAAAAGGCTCCATTTTTGCAGCTTAAAAGGGAGTTTAAAGGGAGAAACGAAGATATCCATGGAATTTGCAAGCAGATAAACGACTTCTTTATCAAAATAAGGAAGCAGGCTGAACCGTCTAAAACGATTGAGTTCGAGGACCCACTTTGGGAGTTTAATCAGTTAGTGCTGGAATTCATTGACTATGCTGAAAAAGAATTGCTAAGAGAGAGTCCAGGGGATTCTGAGCTTTTGCTTGAAACCTATTTCGCGGCGCAGAACTGGCAAAGAATCAGCAAGCTCTTTGATGAAAGGTTCATTTTATATGCAGAGGTTCAAAGGAATGAGGTTATAGTAAAGCAATTTTGCCTTGATCCTTCTTATCTGATCAAGCAAGCAGGTAAAAGCTTTAAGGCTCGTGTTTTCTTTTCGGCGACTTTGGGTCCTATTGGATATTACCGTGATATGTTAGGTGGAGATGATGATGATTATGTTGTCAGAATTCCTTCTCCATTTTCACAAGAACAAAACCAGGTAATGATCCATCCTTTATCAACAAGATATAAGGATAGAGAAAACTCGATACAACCAATAGTTAAAACACTGATCAAAACCATTCAAAGCAAGCCAGGCAACTACTTAGTCTTCTTTCCTTCCTATCTATATCTTAATTCGGTATTGGAAGAATGGAATCTTGGCGATCACGGTATACCTACAATTGTACAGGGAACAGGAATGGCAGATGCCGAACGTGAAGCGTTTCTGGAATACTTCAAGCCAGGTGGATCATCTTCTCTGGTAGGTTTCGCTGTCCTAGGAGGGATTTTCTCAGAAGGAGTAGATTTAAAGGGTGATCGACTGAATGGTGTAGTGGTAGTGGGTGTTGGTCTGCCTCAGATCGGCTTTGAGCGGGATTTGATCAAACAGCATTTTTCATCCAAAGGGAAAAATGGATATGATTACGCCTATGTTTATCCTGGCATGAACAAAGTGCTTCAGGCTGGCGGCAGATTGATACGCTCAGAACAAGATACAGGAACGATCATTTTGATCGATGATCGGTATTTACAGCAAAAATATCAATCCCTGCTTCCAGATGTATGGAGAAGATATGCGATTTTATAGGGAAACATCCTGCTTGTAGTACAGGATGTTTTTATTTTGTATTTTTTTAGAGGATTTAAAGCCAAAGCGGCGAATCTTCCGTCTAATGAATAAGAACGGTAACAAGGGGGTGCACCTATTGCTGAAGTTGATTAAAAAAGCACAGAAGGGAAATGACAAAGCATTTCTCGAGCTTTTCCAGCAATATGAGCAAGATCTTTACAAGATGGCGTTTATATATATGAAAAACCAGAATGACGCCTTGGATGTAGTCCAGGAAACAGCGTACAAATCTTTTAAAAGCATAAAAGAACTGAAAGAGCCTAAATACTTTAAGTCATGGCTGACCAGAATAGCCATCAGCTGTTCTCTCGACATTCTTAGAAAAAGGAAAAAAGTTGTGCCGCTGAAGCCCGATTTTGATGAATTTATTTCCGGAGCAGTTGATGAAGATATAACATCCGAAATTACATTAAAGGGATTGATTGAAGAGCTGCGGGAGGAAGAAAAAAGTGTCATCCTTCTTAGATTTTATCAAGGAATGACTTTAAGAGAAGTTTCAGAAACATTGAATATACCTCTAGGTACAGCGAAGACAATATTGTACCGGGGATTGGGGAAGCTTCGCAAAGATTTGGAGGGAGATGAGGCAAATGAGCAATAAAATCCAAACAGAAATGAATAAAATTGAAATACCAAAAGAATTGAACGATCGGAGCAGAATAGGGATTGGAAAGGCAAAAACGGAGATGGGAAAAAGGAATAAAAAGAAATGGCTCGCCTTTGCAGCACCAGGCATTGCTGCGATCATTGCCTTGGGAATCGCCGGTCCTGGATTGCTTTCAAATAAACCTCCTGAAAATCCTGTGATTCAAACGGTACAAACCAGTCATGCTTTTGATGTTACTGTCCCTCAAAGGCTTGTGGGATGGGCTGACAATGTGTTCGTTGGAAAAGTCATAAAGATGTCTGGAACTTCTGAAGAAAGAGGGATGCTTGAAACACAATTCAAAGTGGAGGTGGCTGAGAATATCAAGGGTGATTTGCAAGGTGAGGTAACAGTCAATCAGCAGGGGGGATATGAAGGAAAAAAACTGATACTGGTGGAAAATGACCAGCTGCTAAAAGAAGGAGAAATCTATTTATTTGTATCCAGGAAGAATGAAGAACAGGATTGGCATACAGTTGTTCCCGTTTACGGAGACATAATGATCGAAAGTGAAGCACATAAAGAAGAAATGCTGAACAAATACAAAAAGGCATATCAGGAAGAAATTCCATTTGAGTAAGTTTAAAAGACCAAGATCATTGGTCTTTTATCTTTCTTGGAAAAAATCATTAATCCTTATCTTCATTTTTTCTTTATTACTATTAAATTGGTGAAGGCGATGGCCATTCGCACCTGAAGGGTGTGGGAATCCGTATAAGACATTATTTTCCTTAATTATGCCTGCTCGCGTATATTCTGCTACGATTTCCTCGACTCCCTTACCAAGCGGGATGATCAGAGCATCCTTAAGTAAGGTAGCCTGGGGCTCGAAGAATTCTGCCAGAAAACGAGTCAATAATTCATTCTTCTTGATTTTCGGGCTGTGACCGGTATAGTTCTTCCCATTGATAAAGACGGCATAAGGGATGAGAGATGTGGTATGTAGCAAGTAATCTTTATCGTTAAAAAGCTCCTCGCAGCTTTTTAAATCCAAAAGGTTATTCAGGTCTAAATCATTGAGCATTTGAACGATGTTACTGCGGAGTACCCCAAAAAACCTTGCCTCACGCTTACAAATATAAGCTACCTCATCAAGTGAAAGGTTTTCCTCTAAACATTTTCGGGCAACCGCAATCGATTTACTCATCTGTTGAAACCCAGGTGTAATTCCTACAATAAACACTTTGGCCTTTTTATTGATATATTCGTTATGAGTGCAATAGTAAATTTCAATGTTATTTTCCTTGGCCAACACAAAATCCGAAGTTAATATTTCGCCTCGACTATAACTTTCTTTTAAAGGGAGATTTGCAATTTTCTTGTAGTATTTCTCCAGCTTGTTCATGCTTATCCCCCATTACATTATAAGTTGTTAATTTCAGTTATTACCTTTTTCAATATATCAATCGAATCAACTGGCCGATCTGCATAGTTGAGACTGTGCTCTGTTCCAGGCAGTAAAAGTGTCTGCATATTTTCCTTTTCTTTCAGTTTCTCAAATTTTTCAGATATAAAACATGGATCTTCATCACCGATGATGCATAAACCATTTTGAGTTGAGGATAGCATCTTATCCATAACATGATCCAATTGCAGAAGCGGAGTAAGCCAGATAACCTTCGCGTTTTTTAATGAAATTCGGTCTACTATTGAAGATAGCGCGATCGTTCCCAGTGATTTTCCGATTAAAGTATAAGTTTCGTATGGCTGGTCGATAAGAATTTGGTCAAGTACTGAATTTACGTCTTGGGTGATTTGCTGTATTTCTTCTTCCAAGGTTAAAGATTCCGACTGAACAGTATTGTAATCATAGTTAACATGAAGAACATCAAAACCTTTATTTAAAAAGACTCCAGTAGAATAATGAAATAAAGGTCCCTGGACAGTATATCCTCTTCCAGGTAGCATGACGACGAGGGAACTTGCTTGCTTATTCTGTTTGATAAGCTGAAATGGAACTGGCTGGTTCTTGTAACCGGCGACAGAACCTTTGGTAAAAGTGTACATTTTCATGTCTCCTTAAAAGTTTTCTCTATTATACATGAATTTTCAGAAAATGGAATGACAAAAATATATTGACACTGACGCTGCGTCACAGTTTACGATCTTAATGTGGAGGTGATTGAGATATGTACAAAGTTAAAGAAGTTGCGGAGACGACTGAGTAAATGTGCGTACTCTGCATCCTCTGCATCCTTAGGATCGTATTGGTTTACTCAAACCGGAGGCGGTGTCTTCAGGTACCAGAGAGATACTTAATCTTTCTGGTACTTTTTTTTGTATCTTACAAAATGAACAGTACACGCTGTACATCTTTTAACATTATGTATAGTGCAAACAAAATAGGGAAACTGTAAAATATACATAAGTTTCTAATTATTCAGAAAAATAATAAAAAAGGAGGTTACTATAATTACATAACCATTCCAGTCATCAAAGAATTTGTCGTTTACTAAGGAATTATGTAAGCGCTTACAAATAACGACATATAACTACCTAACTATATAAGAGGGGGAATCGAGAATGTCGGACACTGTAAAAATTGGGCTAATCCAGGCATCAAATGATGTAGATGGTCATGAGCCTGTGGATGTTCATAAGCAGAAGGCAATCGAGAAGCATATCAAGCTGGTCAGGGAAGCGAAGGATAAAGGAGCTCAGATCATCTGTCTGCAGGAGATATTCTATGGGCCGTATTTCTGCTCGGAGCAAAATTCAAAATGGTATGACGCTGCAGAGGAGATTCCTAACGGACCGACGACTAAGCTGTTTCAGGATCTAGCAAAGGAATTAGGAGTAGTAATTGTGCTTCCTATTTATGAGAGGGAAGGGATCGCTACCTATTATAATACTGCTTCGGTGATTGATGCGGATGGGTCTTATCTAGGAAAATACCGAAAGCAGCATATCCCGCATGTGGGTGTTGGAGAACAGGGATGCGGGTTCTGGGAGAAATATTATTTCAAGCCTGGCAATCTCGGATATCCAGTATTCGACACAGCCTTCGCCAAGGTCGGAGTCTATATTTGCTATGACCGCCATTTCCCTGAGGGTGCTAGATTACTAGGATTGAAGGGAGCCGAGGTTGTCCTGAATCCGTCGGCAACTGTTGCTGGTTTGTCAGAATACTTATGGAAGCTTGAGCAGCCAGCGCATGCGGTAGCTAATGGCTACTATGTGGGCGCAATCAACCGTGTTGGCATGGAAGGCCCGTGGAATATGGGTGAGTTTTATGGCCAGTCGTATCTAGTGGACCCGCGCGGCAATTTTGTCGCTATGGGCAGCCGTGATCAGGATGAGGTAATCATTGGCGAAATGAATAAGAAATTAATCAGGGAAGTCCGTGATACGTGGCAGTTCTATCGTGACAGACGTCCGGAAACGTATGAGGATATGACTGCACTTTTACCATAATTATCGTGGCAACAGTAAGGGCTTTACAGGAGGAGGACGTAAAGCCCTCTTTCTGTCCGATTTTTTAAACAGGGGGTTGTTTGCATGAGTAAAGGCAATGTCTCGAAAATATTATATGAAGATTTACAAGTGAACTTTCAGGAAGTCCATCCAGGAATGACGAATCAGGAGGCGTACGAAGAATCGAATCGCTGTCTGTACTGCTATGATGCGCCATGCATCCAGGCATGTCCGACGGGAATCGATATCCCTACTTTTATAAAGAAGATTGCTTCTGGAAACCTGAAGGGCTCTGCGAAAACGATCATGACTGCGAATCCGATTGGGGCAAGCTGCTCACGTGTCTGTCCTACTGAAGAACTATGTGAGGGTGCATGTGTGCTGAACCACTCCACAAAGCCAATTATGATTGGGGATCTGCAGCGTTATGCGACGGACTGGGCGATCAGGAATGAGCAAGTGCTTTTCCAGGCCGGGAATAAGAATGGGAAGTCAGTCGCAATCGTCGGCGGCGGACCTGCTGGTTTATCAGCAGCTAGAGAGCTTGCTTTGCTCGGTTACGATGTAACGATTTTTGAAGCGGAGGACAAAGCAGGCGGACTGAACACTTATGGAATTGTTTCATTCAGGCTTCCACAGAGCATCTCTTTTTGGGAAGTAAAGCAGGTTGAGAGTCTTGATGTTAAAATCCGTACCAATACAAGAGTCGGAGTCGATATCTCCGTTGAAGAAATCATGGAGCAGCATGACATCGTCATTTTAGCAGTCGGAATGTCAAAGGTACCGGAGCTCGGAATCGATGGAGAAGGCCTCGATGGAGTTTATGATGCGATTGAATTCGTCAAAGCGACAAAAACGAAACCGATTGACAACCAATTCTTAGGCAAAAAAGTCGCCGTCGTCGGAGCTGGAAATACAGCGATTGATGGTGCGACATGTTCAGTAAGGCTGGGGGCGGAAAACGTTAAGATTCTCTATCGCCGTACAGTTGAAGAAATGACGGCCTATGAATTTGAATATGAGTTTGCCAAGCAGGATGGCGTAGAGTTCCGCTGGCTGACTGCACCTGTAAGGATTATTGGGGATGAAAACGGAAAGGTGAGGGCCATTGAGTGTGTGAAGATGGTGCTCGGTGAACCAGGAGAGGATGGACGCCGGCGTCCGGTACGGCTTGAGGGCTCAGAGTTCCTTTTGGAAGTTGATGCGGTCATCAAGGCGATTGGCCAATCAAGATATGTTGGATTGCTGGAAGCATTCGGGCTGGAGCACCGGAGCGGTGTCGTGAAAATTGATCCGGAAACGTATCAGACCTCGAATCAGAAAGTTTTCGCTTGTGGTGACGTCATTTTTGGCAAAGGACAGGGCGAAGCAATGGTTGTTTCAGCGGCCCAGCAAGGCAAGGACACGGCCTATGCGATCCATCAGCTTCTGTCTAAGCCGGTTCCGGAAACAGCTTAACAATCAAAGGGAGGTAAGTGTATGGCAGATTTACGTATCAATTTGGCAGGAATCCAGTCACCCAATCCGTTTTGGCTAGCTTCTGCTCCGCCAACGAACTCGGGCTATCAGGTTCAGCGTGCCTTTGAAGCTGGCTGGGGCGGCGCTGTCTGGAAGACGCTGGGCGATCCGATTTTGAATGTATCTTCTCGTTTTGCAGCAGTCAGTTTCAACGGCCAGAAAGTGGCTGGATTTAATAATATTGAATTGATCACAGACCGGCCGCTCGAGGTAAATTTAAAAGAAATTTATGAAACAAAGAAAAAGTTCCCGAATCATGCGATCATCGCTTCCCTAATGGTCGAGCCCAAGCAGGAAAAGTGGCATGAGATTGTGAAGCGAGTGGAGGATGTTGGTGTAGATGGTCTTGAACTGAACTTCGGCTGTCCTCACGGTATGGCTGAGCGGGGCATGGGGGCGGCATCTGGACAGGTGCCTGAACTTGTCCAGAAACAGACTTACTGGGTAAAAGAAGTCGCCAAGACTCCGGTGATCGTGAAGCTGACTCCGAATATCACGGATATCACAGTGACAGCTGAGGCAGCGGTCCAAGGAGGAGCCGATGCCATCAGTATGATCAATACGATTAACAGTCTGGCTGCGGTCGATATCGATACTTGGGATACCGTGCCGCATGTCGGCGGTAAAGGCGCGCACGGCGGTTATTGTGGTCCTGCGGTGAAGCCGATCGCCCTGCATATGGTCGGCGAGTGTGCCAGAAATCCGCGGATCAATGTGCCGATATCCGGCATTGGCGGCATCTCCAACTGGCAGAATGCTGTTGAATTTATGCTGATGGGCGCAACAGGCGTTCAGGTATGTACCGCTGCGATGCACCATGGTTTCCGGATTGTCGAGGATATGATTGAGGGACTGAACAACTATCTCGATGGAAAAGGAATTGCTTCGGTTTCGGAGCTGGTCGGCAAGTCTGTCCAGAAATACTCTGACTGGGGCGACCTTGATCTCAACTATAAGATTGTGGCCCGGATCAATAATGACACTTGCATTAACTGCAATAAATGCCATATTGCCTGTGAAGACACCTCGCATCAGTGTATTGACATGCTGAAGGATGATAGCGGAAAGGCTTATTTGAAGGTCAGGGAGGAGGATTGCGTGGGCTGTAATCTCTGCTCAATTGTCTGCCCGGTTGATGGGGCGATCGATATGGTAGAGGTCAAGAGCGGGCTGCCGCCGATGACATGGAATGAACGCCAGGCAGCGCTTGGAGTCCTGGCTTGCGGAGTTGATCCGGTTGCTAAGTGATTTTAAAGCGCGCGAAGCCATTGAAGAAATTAAAGCACTCAAATTTGCAGCTTTTTTAAAGGAGGAGAATGCATGAAAAAAGTGATAAAAAATGGAACAATCGTAACGGCAACGGATACGTTCCATGCAGATGTGTTGGTTGAAAATGGTGTCATCAGCATGATCGGAGATAACCTTAATGCACAGGGAGCGGAGGTCGTGGATGCGACTGGCTGCTATCTTTTCCCTGGTGGCGTTGACCCGCATACCCATTTTGAAATGCCATTTGGCGGGACGGTTACGAAGGACGATTTTGAAACAGGAACGATTGCTGCTGCGTTTGGCGGCACGACAACCGTTATTGATTTTTGCCTAACGGATAAAGGGGCTCCGTTGAAAAGTGCAATCGACACCTGGCACGCAAAGTCGAAGGAAAAGTCGGTAATCGACTATGGCTTTCATTTGATGATCGGTGAAATCAATGATGATGTACTGAACGAGCTTCCTGCGGTTATTGATGAGGAGGGGATTACATCATTCAAGGTCTTTATGGCATATAAAAATGTCCTGCAGGCGGATGATGAAACCTTATTCAAAACACTGATTGCTGCCAAGGATCTTGGCGCTCTTGTCATGGTTCATGCGGAAAATGGTGATGTCATTGAGTATTTGACAAAGCAGGCACTGGCTCAGGGGAATACGGATCCGATTTATCATGCCTTAACGAGGCCGGCGGAAATCGAAGGAGAAGCGACTGAACGGGCAGCGACTTTTACAGGACTTGCGAATTCCCAGCTTTATGTCGTCCACGTATCCTGCGCTGATGCTGCAAGGAAAATTGCTGAAGCCCGAAATAAAGGCATTGATGTATGGGGTGAAACCTGCCCTCAGTATCTGGTGCTAGACCAATCTTACCTGGAAAAGCCGGAATTTGAAGGGGCAAAATATGTCTGGTCACCTCCACTCCGTGAAAAATGGAATCAGGATGTCTTGTGGAATGCACTAAAGACTGGCCAGCTGCAAACGGTGGGTTCAGACCAATGTTCGTTTGATTTTAAAGGGCAAAAGGAGCTTGGTCGAGGCAATTTCTCCAAAATACCAAATGGAGGCCCAATTGTAGAGGACCGTGTGTCCATTCTTTTCTCAGAGGGAGTGATGAAGGGAAGGATTTCTCTTAATCAATTTGTCGATGTTACTTCCACGAGAGCTGCGAAGTTATTTGGCCTGTATCCGAAGAAGGGAACAATCGCGGTCGGTGCCGATGCAGATATTGTGATTTTTGATCCAACAGTCGAAAGAACGATTACTGCAGAGAGCCACCATATGGCGGTTGATTATAGTGCGTTTGAAGGAATGAAGGTCACTGGTGAACCTGTTTCTGTTTTATCTCGCGGAGAGTTTGTCATTCGCGATAAAACCTTTGTTGGTAAACCAGGCGCAGGCCAGTATCTTAAGCGGGCTAAATATGGCGAGGTAAAAGCTAACCTGACAAAGGAATCACTTACATTATAATTCCAGGACACCCTGCAAACTATTTCAAGAATTCGAGACAGTGAATCCTATTACCACAGCAAGGGGGTCACCCCTTGCTGCCGGATACTAGATCATTTTTAAAATGAATTTTGGAGGTGAGTATTAAGAACTTGCCAATGTCTATTGTCTCCTTCTGTCTTTTGAATTCAGAAAATTAAGTTTATTTTATTTGGGGGTGTCTGAATGAGTAAAAAAGGAAGTTACCTGAAATCGCCTGATTTACTGCCAATTTCACATGGTGACAGGAAGATCAGTGCATTCGGTTTTGCAGTCATTTGGGTCGGAATGGCCGTTGTCCTGGCTGCATTTGCAATTGGGGGATCTGGGATTCAAAGTTTACCTTTAGGCTGGGTGATTGTCGCTACGCTTATCGGTTCCGTCGCTATCGGGATATTCATGACGATTATTGGTGATATCGGAGTAGAACATGGACTCTCTTTCCCGGTCTATATGCGGGCACCGTTCGGAACGTTCGGGACTCATATCCCTTCACTGGTGCGGGGTATCACAGCATCATGCTGGTTTGGGATTAACACCTACTTTGGTGCAACTGCCATCAATGGCATCCTAAATTTATTGTACGGCTTTGACAACTGGTTCATCTGCTTTGTTTTATTCGCCACTGTACAGCTTGTGAATACCGCTCTTGGAATCAAGGCGGTTGAGCGCTTTGCTGATCTGGCTGCTCCAATCATCATCATCATTTCTTCTTGGATGTATGTGTCTCTGTCGGATAAAGCGTTGGCAGAGGGCAGGGATATCTGGGTTTGGGTGGAAAGTCCAGTAACTGGCGGAGCAGCGTTCACTGCATTCATGGTTGTCGTCATGGCGAATATGGGTTTCTGGGCCACACTGGCTGCTGATATGCCGTCGTTATCAAGATATTTTAAAGCACCCAAACACGAGCGGAGTTGGCTCAAGCGCAATAAAGCGCAGATTGCAGGCAGCATTATTGCGATGCCGATTGTCAATACATTCATGGTCATTATAGGTGCTGTTTCTTATGTGGCTGTCTTGAATTATGATCCTGTTGTTGGCCTTCAGCAGGCAGCAAGCGGATTTATTTTAGGTGTGCTTTTGTTAATGATCGTGCTGGCTCAATGGTCCACAAATACTTCTGCCAATGTAATCCCGGCTGCGACCATCTTCTCCAATGTTGGCGGGCCCAAGGTTCCTTTCTGGGTGGGTGTTATCATGGCCGGTGTCGTCGGAATCGTTGTACAGCCTTGGAGCCTGTTCGGGATCATCATTCCTGCATTGCTAATCATTGGCGGAATTTTATCCGCCATCGTCGGCATCTTGTTCACGGATTATTATGTTCTTCGCAAAAGGCGTGTAAATGTCCAGGACTTGTATGAAGAACATGGGCAATTCAGATATTTGAATGGATTTAATATGGCAGGATTGATCGCATGGATCTTAGGCGGAGCAGCCGCTTATATGATGCCATCCTACTCGTTCCTGGTCGGCTTTGCCGTCGGCGGTATTGCCTACTATGTACTTGCTAAATACTGGTGGTTCGAAAAATACAGGCAAGCTGAAATCGAGGATCCAAGCGATGAAAAGTACCTCGGTATCACAGTTGGCCGAGATTGGAGCATCGAAGAAGGTGTTGAGGTGGTTGTAGTGCCAGAAGCGACAAACCCTATTAATACTTAAAAGGAGCGTGAAATCTTTGTCAGAGTACCAGGAATTTTTACAGGAAAGAGACCGGCTTGATTTTATGATCCAGCAGGGCTACAGCATCAAAAATATCACCGAGAATTTAAGCGGGGCCTTTGTAGAATTTGAAAACCAAGAGGGAGAGAACGAAACCTTGCAAATCCTCACTCCGGATGCGCGGAAGTATTTTTCGTTCCTTTTATTGAAACAGCAAAAAACAGGTGCTTAAAAGGAGGAGGGTTGAACAGTGGAATATTTATTGAAGTGCCGGGGTAATGCCTTTCCCTGCGAAGTTACGATTGATGAAGACAATGGACGATATATGATTAAGAAAGCCGATTCAAGCGGCGAGGTGTTCAACTCTTCAACCGAGGCGGTCCATTGGATTTTAGACAACTGGGAGATTGATGACTTTTACGATCAGGCACAGTATGAGCAAATGCTTCGTGAGCTACAAGACATACATCTCGGATAAATTTCTTTCAGAAACAGCTAATCAGCCGGGTTTCGGGGTGATTGGCTGTTTTTTATAGGTAAATATACTGAAAATACAGAAAACGACACATTTTTTGGTGAAATTATTTTATAGTAGGGGATAACTCTATGAAAAAGGAGGTTATTCTTTGAGTTCATATCTCACTGTAAAAGATCTTTTACAAAGAAAACATTTTGAAAATATTGAAGTCGTTGCAGGCAAAGAAGGACTATCCAGACTGGTTAAGTGGGTTCATGTTGTCGATGTGACGAAGATCAGGAATTTACTGAACGGGAATGAATTGATATTATCGACAGGGCTTGCCTGGAAGGAGGACAAGCAATTGTTCCTTTCAGTTTTGGAGCAGCTGATCGAATCACAGGCAGCAGGGCTATGTATTGAGATCGGAACCTATACAACCTTTTTGCCACAAGAAATTATTGCATTAGCTGATCAGCATCACTTTCCAATCATTCTATTTAAACAGGAAGTTCCATTTGTCGAAATAACCCAGGATATACATACTCTCCTTATCAATCACCAATATCAAATGATTTCAGACTTAGAAGGCTATTCCCAGGCGCTGAATAAGAAGCTTTTAACGATTGAAGATCATAATGAAATCCTCCAATTTATCCAGCAATATTTAAAAATTCAGGTCATCACCATTTTTAGCCACAATGAAATACAGTTCACCCCAAAAGTAAATGAGAAGGAACAAGGCGTCTTATTGAATATGATTGAGGAACACGCTAGGGGCCTCGCCTCACCTTCGGTTGCTAGCATGCCCATCCAGCTACTTGGAGACAGCAAAGCAGAGCTGATTATCTATTCCAAAGACAGGGCTATTACCGATTTTGATCAGCTGATCCTCGATCGGACTGCTACGGCACTTGCTCAGTTTCTTCTACGGAAGCATTATGTTGAGGAGAAAAAGCAGGCAGAGGAATCGGAATGGCTAATGAGCTGGCTTGAGGGTGAGTACAGCGAGGAGTCGATTAACGAATACTTTGCTTATCACATGCCGGCTGTTAAACCAAAGGGGGCATTCGTCTGTCTCTGTAAGCTCGATCCATTATCTCAGTATTCGAATGTCGATTTAACTTATTTCAAGCTCTACACAAGGACGATTTTTGAGCAGCAGGGCTTTACATTGTTTTCGATTGAAAAAAGAGATTCCCTGATTTTTATCTTCTTGAATAAAAGAAACTCAACCACGTGGAAGCAGCGAATACGCGAAGGGATTGAAAAACTGGTTCAACAGGACTTTAAGGTTGGAAAGCATAAATCCAAGCTGGTGCTGGGGATAGGAAAATACGTAGAGGATTTGACAAATATCAACCTCAGTTATCAGACCGCGGTTGAAACGATTCGGATACAGAATCGCTGCGGTCAGCAGGAGATGAGCTATTTTTATGATGACCTTCATATTTACAGGCTTATTTCCCATTTGAACCGTCATTTAGATTTGAATGAAATTGTATTGGAATACCTTGAGCCAGTGATCTGCTATGACCAAAAGTATAATGGCAAGCTGATGGAAACGTTGAAAACGTATTTAGCCTGTAATGGCTCAAAGCAGGAGACGGCGAAGCGGCTCTATGTTGTACGGCAAACCTTATATCATCGGATTGAAAAGCTGGAAAAACTGCTTGGAAGTGATTTTATGAACCAAGAAAAACGACTTGCGATCGAATTCATGCTCCATTCCTATGAGTTTTTGCTTTCATCGAAGCATGTCAAGGGAATGGAACAGGAATCATTATAGTCCGCATTTTTTGAGTGATCCCCGCTTTTTTCATTATGTGCAATTTTTCTGGCTAGTTATTTTACATAATGTCTAATGAAAGCGTGTAACAAATAAATGATAATTTTACTATAAGGTAAGTTTTTTAAAAATTTAGAAAAAACGAGGAGGTTAAGAAGGCATGACTGTCATAAAAAATGAAACAGCTGTCTTGAAGAATTATATCAATGGGGAATGGGTGGATGCGCAAAGTACAGAGGCGCTTGATGTACCAAACCCGGCAACAGGGGAAGTGCTGGCGAGGGTCCCTATTTCTTCAAAAGCAGATGTAGAGCTTGCAGTAAGCGCTGCGAATGAAGCCTTCAAAACATGGAAGAATACCCCGGTGCCAAAACGGGCGCGAATCTTATACAAGTACCATCACTTGCTGACGGAAAATCATGAAAAGTTGGCAAGGCTGATCGTCCAGGAGAATGGAAAAGCCTATAAGGAAGCACATGGAGAAGTCCAGAGGGGCATTGAGTGTGTGGAATTTGCGGCTGGCGCGCCTACGCTGATGATGGGAGAAAGCCTGTCCAATATTGCCGAGGACATCGACTCGGAGATGTTCCGTTATCCTCTTGGCGTAGTCGGCGGAATTACTCCTTTCAACTTCCCAATGATGGTTCCACTGTGGATGTTCCCGCTGGCGATTGCATGCGGAAATACGTTTGTGCTTAAGCCATCCGAGCGGACACCGCTTTTAGCTAATGAATTGGTTGAGCTTTTAAGTGAAGCAGGTGCTCCGAAGGGAGTATTGAATATCGTTCATGGAGCCCATGATGTCGTTAATGGACTGCTTGATCATCAGGATGTGAAGGCGATTTCTTTTGTTGGCTCACAGCCAGTTGCAAAATATGTCTATGAAAGAGCTGCTGCAGAAGGGAAGCGTGTCCAGGCGTTATCAGGAGCTAAAAATCATCATATTGTCATGCCAGATGCGGATATGGAAAAGGCTGTAGCGCATATCATCAGTTCTGCTTATGGTAGTGCAGGCCAGCGATGCATGGCGTGCAGTGCCGTCGTTGTCGTGGGCGAGGGTGAGCAGTTCGTCCAGGCGTTAAAACAAAAGGCAGACGAGCTTGTGATTGGAAATGGTCTGGATGATGAGGTCCTTCTCACTCCGGTCATCAGGGAATCCCATCGTGAAAAGGTGCTGGGCTATATCGATAAAGGTGTGGAAGAGGGTGCGACCCTTCTTTTGGATGGCCGGAATGAACTGGATCAACATAAGGACGGCACTTTCCTGGGTCCGACGATTTTTGATCATGTCACTCCTGATATGACGATTGCGAAGGATGAAATTTTCGCACCGGTATTAAGCTTGCTGAGGGCGGAGGATTTGGATGAAGCACTTGAGTATCTTCGAAAATCCCGTTTTGGAAATGGCGCGACCATTTATTCGAAGGATGCAAGGGCCATACGACAGTTCAGAGAAGAAGCAGATGCAGGAATGCTGGGAGTCAATGTTGGCGTTCCGGCAACCATGGCCTTCTTCCCATTCTCCGGCTGGAAAGACTCTTTTTATGGAGACCTTCATGTAAATGGCAAGGATGGGGTTAATTTCTTTACTCGTAAAAAAATGATCACTTCCCGTTTCGATTATTAAAGCTTAGGGCGGTGCAACTCCAAATAGATTAAGCATGAAATAGAGCTTAGGAGGAAGGCTTGTATGACAAAAATTAAACAGGGTGAGGATTTTCTCACAAAGGACCGGGATTATGTCTGGCATTCCATGAAGCCGTACAGTCCTGAGAGTACTTTGATTGCAGAGAAGGCGGAAGGATCATGGGTGACAGACCATAACGGGAAAAAGTATCTGGATGGGATGGCTGGCCTGTGGTGTGTGAATGTTGGCTACGGAAGGACAGAGCTAGCGGATGCAGCCTATGAGCAGCTGAAGCAAATGGCTTATTTCCCGCTCAGCCAGAGTCACCTTCCCGCGATTAAGCTCGCGGAAAAACTGAACGAACTTCTAGGCGATGAATATGTGATCTTCTTTTCGAACAGTGGGTCGGAAGCGAACGAAACAGCCTTTAAGCTGGTCAGGCAATTTCATCAGCAAAATGGAGAGCATGGAAGGTACAAATTCATTTCCCGCTACCGGGCTTACCATGGGAATTCGATGGGTGCGCTTGCGGCAACAGGGCAGGCACAGCGGAAATACAAATATGAACCGCTTGCTCCCGGCTTCATGCATGTGGCCCCGCCGGATTTGTACAGGGATGTTGATCAGGCGGACACGGATGGTGCTGAACTGCAGTCGGTCAAGGAAATTGATCGCATGATGACCTGGGAACTGAGCGAGACGATTGCCGGTGTCATCATGGAGCCGATCATCACCGGCGGGGGAGTCATTATTCCTCCGAATCAATATATGAAGGGTGTCAAAGAGGTTTGTGAAAAACATGGAGCTTTGTTGATTGCAGATGAGGTCATTTGCGGATTCGGCCGGACAGGAAAGCCTTTTGGCTTCATGAATTATGATGTCAAACCGGATATCATCACGATGGCCAAGGGAATCACGAGTGCCTATCTCCCATTGTCGGCAACGGCTGTTCGCAAGGAAATCTACGAGGCTTTTAAAGGGTCGGAGGAATACGACTATTTCCGCCATGTCAATACTTTTGGAGGAAATCCGGCGGCATGTGCCCTCGCCTTGAAGAATCTAGAAATTATGGAAAATGAGCAGCTCTATGATCGTTCAAGGGAGCTTGGGGACTATTTAAAACAAAGTTTGTCTGCAAAGCTTAAGGATCATCCTTTTGTGGGTGATGTTAGAGGCAAGGGATTGCTTGTGGGTATTGAACTGGTCAAGGATAAGTCAACAAAGGAACCTTTGGGAGCGGACCTGGTCAATAAAGTCATTGGCGGCTGTAAACAAAAGGGATTGATCATTGGCAAGAACGGGGCCACTGTAGCTGGCTACAACAATGTATTGACCCTTGCTCCGCCGCTGAACATTGAAATGGAAGACCTGGATTTTATCATTCAAACACTGAAGGAAGAGCTGAACGGAATTCTGTAAAATCACCATCTATGACACTCGTAATCCGTTTACGTAAGGAGGGGTTACGGGTGTTTTGTACAAATGATTAATTTACTTGAAAGGTAGATGGACGATGAGAATAGGTGTACCTAAAGAAGTCAAGAACAATGAGAACAGGGTTGGCCTCACGCCAGCCGGGGTGATGCAGTTGGCCCAGCGCCAGCATCAGGTTGTCATTGAAAAAGGAGCAGGTGTTAATTCCGGGTTTATCGATGAACTTTATATAGAAGCTGGTGCAGTGATTGTCGAGACGGCCTCAGAGGTGTGGAAAAGCGAGATGGTCATTAAGGTAAAGGAGCCAACGCCAGATGAGTACAAATACTTTTACGATGGCCTGATTTTGTTCACGTATTTGCACCTTGCTGCTGACAGGCCATTAACTGAAGCCTTGATTGAAAAGAATGTCGTGGCTGTCGCCTATGAAACCGTTCAGCTTCCGAATCGGACATTGCCGCTGCTCACACCGATGAGCGAGGTTGCCGGCAGGATGGCGACGCAAATTGGGGCTGCCTACCTTGAAAAAACACACGGTGGTAAAGGTGTTTTGCTTGGCGGGGTTCCAGGTGTGAGCAGGGGGAAGGTGACGATCATTGGAGGAGGCGTGGTCGGTACGAATGCTGCTAAGATTGCGGTTGGACTTGGGGCACGAGTGTCCATTCTTGATGTAAGCCCTGATCGGCTTAGGGAACTGGATGACATTTTTGGCCATAGCATCACGACGTTAATGTCGAGCCCATACACGATTGCTGATACCGTTGCTGAATCTGACCTTGTCATAGGAGCGGTACTTATCCCGGGTGCGAAAGCGCCTAAATTAGTAAGTGAAGAAATGGTATGCATGATGCAGGAAGGATCGGTTATTGTCGATGTGGCGATCGATCAGGGAGGAATATTCGAAACTGCCACTCATGTCACCACGCATGCAAATCCAATCTATGTAAAACATGGTGTTGTCCACTACGCAGTCGGAAATATGCCAGGTGCAGTCCCGCGTACTTCGACGATCGCTCTTACCAATGTGACGGTTCCTTATATTTTACAAATCGCCAATAAAGGTTACGAACGGGCATTTGAAGAAAACGATGCCTTACATAAAGGGCTCAATATCCTGAATGGAAAGATCGTCTATGAAGAAGTAGCAAAGGCACACCAGATGACGATGATCTAGAATGGTGAATCTTATAAGGCTAAAATACTCTGCAATAATGGAGGCGAAAAGTATGACTCTGCAAACGATAACCATCAATAAACAGCGTCTGGAGCGGCGGATCAATGAGCTGGCGGAAATCGGCAAAATTGGCGAAACCGGCGTATGCCGGGTGACCTTAACAAAAGAGGACAGGAAGGGCCTAGAGAAGGTAAAGGGCTGGATGGAAGAAGCCGGCCTGGCAGCGAGGATTGACCATTTTGGCAATTTGATCGGCAGGTTTGATGGTGAAAATCCCGAGGCGCCGATTTTGATGCTTGGCTCCCATATCGACTCTCAGCCATATGGCGGAAGGTTTGATGGTGTCATCGGCGTCCTGGGGGCACTGGAAGTCGCACAGACGATGAAGGAGCAGAACATCGTCCCGAAAATGCCGATTGAGGTGGTTGCTTTTAGCGATGAAGAAGGCTGCCGATTCAATAAAGGATTATTCGGTGTCAGGGGAATCCTCGGCAAGCTGGAAGAAGGAGAAATGGAACGGACGGACAAGGATGGAATAACAAGACGGCAAGCATTAATTGACTTTGGCTGTGATCCAGATAAATTACAAGAATCTGTATATCCAGAAGGAAGCATCGGCGCTTTTCTGGAAATGCATATTGAACAGGGGCCTGTTCTGGAAAAAAACAACTTGCCGGTCGGAATTGTTACCGGGATTTCTGGTCCGTTATGGCTGACTGTTGAGCTTGAGGGCTTTGCGGGACATGCTGGCTCTGTGCCGATGCCAATGAGGCAGGATGCGCTGGTGGGGGCTGCGAAGGTGATTGTTGCTCTTAACGAACTTGCCGGTGAAAACCATGATGCTCCAACTGTCGGCACCGTTGGAAGTCTGAGCATTTTCCCGGATTCGCGCAACATTATCCCCGAAAAAGTCACGTTCACTGTTGATTTAAGAGATATTGATATTAATAGAAGGCACAGGATCGAAGAAAGATTAAGGACAAGAATATCCGAGATTACTGTCCAGCATGGATTGACATGCAGAATCTCCGAGGATACAAATAGTGAGCCGCGGTACTGCGCCAAGGAAATAATGGACGTCATGAGAGAAGAGAGCGAAAAGATTGGCCTTGATACGATGGAACTGATGAGCGGACCATTCCATGATTCCCTGGCCATGTCCTATGTTTGCGATTATGGAATGATTTTTGTCCGCTGCAAGGACGGAATCAGCCACAATCCAAAGGAATTCTCAACCTTTGAAGACATTGCTTTTGGTGCTGAATTGCTTTATCGAACTGCAGTAAAGATAGCAGAACAATCATAAACAAAGAGGAGCTGAGACAAGTTGAGCAAAGCGAAATTTAATACTCTGTATATCGCAGTAGGATTCATTCCCTTTTTAATGCTCGTGTTCCCGTTTTTCGAAATTGCGAACCGTGCCACTCCAATTATTTTTGGTTTACCTTTTTCGTTCTTCTGGGTGATCTTGTGGATTGTCATCACTTTTGTGGCATTGGTTGTTTTATACCGGTTTGATCCAGACCAGGATGAGGAGGGCGATGTGTGATGCCAGGCTGGCAAATAGCTCTTATTATGATGATTTTGTACCTTGTCATTGCCCTTTTTGTCGGGATCATGGCTGGCAGGGGAAGAGATGGCAGCTCGCTTGATGAATTTGCAGTAGCAGGCGGCAAGCTTGGATTATTTGTGATGTGGTTCCTGATGGGCGGAGCCGTCTTCAGTGCCTTCTCGTTTTTAGGGGCACCAGGCTGGGCCTATTCTAAAGGAGCACCGGCTTTATATATTATTACCTACACCGCCTTTGCTATTTTACCGTGGTATATCATTGGCCCTAAAATCGGGAAAATCGGTAAGAAGCACCGTTTATATACGGTGGCTGGATTCTTGAAAGGCAGATTCAACAGCCCTGCACTGGCAGTCATCGTTGGTTTGATCGCTCTTTTTGCTTCGATCCAATACCTGGCTACACAAATGTCCGGGATGGCGATTATTTTTGAAATCATGACCGAGGGACGAATCCCGTTCTGGTTAGGTGCACTTTTATCGTATGGAATTGTTGTCGTGTATGTAGCGACAGGAGGCTTGCGCGCGGCTGCCTGGTCAGATGTTTTCCAGGGGTTATTGATGATCCTTATTTCCTGGATTGTTGGTTTGACAATCGTCTATCAGCTCCATGGCGGGACGACGGAGATGTTTGCTTCCATGGCAAGGGAAACACCTGAGTTTCTACAGATTGGCAAAGAGGGATCGTCAATGGGGACTGTTGCTTATACGACAACTATTCTGGTTTCGGTCATCGGGTTCTTAATGTGGCCGCATTTATTTTCAAAATCGTATGCATCAAGTCCAAGAACCATCAAAAAGACGGTTCTGGCCTATCCGATATTCGCACTGTTCTTGGTTCCGCTTTTGCTAGTAGGATTCGCAGCAAAAGGGATCGTTGATTCCGGACAGCTTCAGAGTGCTGATCAGATTTTACCTTATCTAATCACAACCGTCATGAATTTGCCTGGCTGGCTGTATGGACTTGTTGGGGCTGGAGCACTTGCGGCGGCGATGTCAACTGCCGATGCGATTACGCACAGTGCGTCACTCGAAGTGACAGATGGGGTAGTGAAGTCGATTTGGAAGAACCTTTCAGATAAGACGACCCTCTTGATTATGAGGGTGGGCGTGTTCGTAATTGGCGCGTTGGCCTATTACATTACCGTTTTTGGAGGACAAGGCTTGATTGCATTGCTTTTAGGTGCATATGGATCGATTGTTCAATTTGCACCTGGAGTGTACAGTGCCCTATTCTGGAGAAGGGCAACAACCCAGGGGGTCATCTCTGGTTTGGTTGTAGGAACACTAGTAAACTATTATTTCCAGCTGGTGGCAACGTCTACACCATTTGAAATCCATGCCGGTATTCTAGGTTTAATTTCTAATATTGTCATTATGGTAACGGTTAGCTTTTTGACGAAAAAGCAGACAGAAGAAGATATTAACCGTTATGTAGATGTAGCGTAGGCTCGGTCGAGGCCGCTGAAAATCTGCCGGTTTTTTAGATTTTCTTGAGACTAAACAAAAAAAGTCGAGTTCCTTAAAAAATCAGGGACTCGGCCTTTTTAGTAGTTTGGTTAATGTTACTGGTTTAACAGCACTAGGTTGATTGGAACGGAAGGTGCGAGACTCCTGCGGGATCAGCGGGACAGGTGAGACCCCGCAGGCGCTTTAGCGCTGAGGAGGCTCACCGCACGCCCCGCGGAAAGCGAAGCATCCTGGAGTGGAAATCAACCGGCCAATTTAACAATACTATCCTTGTTAAGACTTTTTCAGTGGCCTTGCTCGGTCTGGCGATTTTTTTTTCAAACAGAGAGGAGAAGTAATGAAAGCAGATATTATTTTTATAAACGGTGAAGTGATTACAGTTGATGAAGAGAATCGGGTTGCAGAAGCGGTTGCGGTTAAAGATAATCGAATTTTAGCGGTGGGGACATCAGCTGAAATGAAAGAATTTACCGCAAAAACAACGACTATTGTGGATCTGGAAGGCAAGACGTTAATGCCCGGTATCATTGATGCTCATATCCATTTAACTATTTATGGCACGAATCTATTAGGTGTGAGCTGCATTGAACACCATATTCAATCTTTGAAAGACCTTTTTGTGGACCTTCGTAAAAAAGTCCAGAGTACTCCTAAGGGTGAATGGATAAGAGCGTGGGGATTCAAAGAATCTAACCTGAAGGAAAATCGCTATCCAACAAAAGAAGAGCTTGATGCCATATCAATGGATCATCCTATTGTCATCATCGGTACATGTAATCATACAAGCGTGGTGAACAGTAAAGCTCTGGAGATTGCCGGAATTGACGAAAATACATCTGATCCTGATGGGGGGATTATTGAAAGGAATGTAGATGGAAGCTTAACTGGTCGGATGATTGAAAACGCGCATATGCAAGTTTTTCAATACGCTAGCTATACGAGTGAAGAAATTCGAAAGGGGATGAAGCTTGCTTCTGAGGAATTCATTAAAGCAGGGATCACTTCCATCCATGATGCTGGCGGGTATGGTGACGGTGCTGAAATTATCCGGATTATGCAGCAGGCCATTAAAGCAGAAGAAGTGAAAACCCGTGTCTATGCTATGGTAGGTTCTTTGACCAATTCACACGAGTTTGTGAAAAAAATGGTCGATGCAGGACCAATTTCTGGACTGGGTGATGAGCATTTTAAGATTGGACCAGCAAAATTGTTCACAGACGGCAGCAGTGTAGGACCTACAATCGCTACTAGAGAAGGATATACGCATAACCCTTCTGACAACGGCATTATCTATTACAGCCAGGAAGAGTTAAACCGTATTTTGGGAGAGGCTCATGAAAAAGGGTTCCAGCTTACCGCCCATGCTCAGGGGGACCGAGCCGTCGAAATGCTATTGAACTGTTATGAAGAGGCATTGGCTAAACGTCCTCGAGCGGACCATCGCCACCGAATTGAGCATGCAGGTATCTCCTGTCCTGATTTACAGGAAAGAATGAGAAAACTAGATGTGGTTGTAACGCCTAACCCAGTGTTTATGTTTGTGAATGGGGATAAATATCTTGAATACTATGGAAACCGTGTAGACGTTATGTATTCTATTCGTGACTTTATTGATAAGGGGATCGTAGCCGCAATTGGCTCCGATGCTCCGGTTACTTTTCTCGACCCACTACTAGGTATCCATGCGGCAGTGAACAGGGAATCAATAAATGGTTTAGCAGTAGGGAAAAACCAGTGCATCAGTGTTTTAGAAGCAATCAGGGCCTACACGTGGAATGGTGCTTACGCCAGCTTTGAGGAACATATAAAGGGAAGTATTGAATCTGGCAAACTGGCAGATTTAGTCGTCCTGGATTCTAGTATAATGAAAATAGAAAAGAGTAAAATTAAAGAGATGAAAGTAGAGTTAACCATGATTGATGGGAAAGTTCTGTATGATTCCAACAAGGTTGCTGAAAGGGAAGTGTATCAATTCGAATGTTAGACTTTAGAACAAGCTGATCATAATCGGCTTGTTTTTTTATTTACTAGGAAATTATAAAAAAATTTCAATGTGGATACCTATACAGGTTTTCTTAATCCAGCTCCAGCGCCTAACCCCTCGAGTCGCTTGTCTAGTTTCGCCTCCTAGAAACTCCGAAACTTCAACTCCGCAGGCAGAAGCAAAAAGCGCTTCTTTGTCGGAGTCTCCAGTTTCTGCGTTTCTGGACAGTCGGCTATACTTTTCGATTTCGGTCCGCCCAATGAAGTCAAAGAACGACTTCACCATCAGGCCCTCCGAGGCACAGGACGTGCTAGACCCGCCAGCCACAGGACTTGGCGCTTTAAAGGCGGGCAGCGCTTGTCGGGGCTGGACGAGGCGCTTGCGCTTTTTGTTCTTTTATAACAATCTCCATGGAATCCTGAGACTTTGTTTTTTTACCAAACTTATTATCAAGGAACATAATGAATGAACCACTAGGAAAATAGGCTCTAGTAGTTACCCCAATAAAGGATTAATCCAGCAGAGTTGACATCACTGTGATTTGCTTCATTTCTTATATCAGGTAGCATGACAGCTAGGGAACTGGCTGGTTCTTGTAACCGGCGACAGAACCTTTGGTAAAAGTGTACATTTTCATGTCTCCTTAAAAGTTTTCTCTATTACAGATGAATTTACAGAAAATGGAATTACAAAAATATATTGACTCTGACGCTGCGTCATAGTTTACGATCTAAATGTGGGGGTGATCGAGATATGTACAAAGTAAAAGAAGTTGCGGAGACGACTGGAGTAAGTGTGCGTACTTTGCATCATTATGATCGTATAGGTTTACTTAAACCGGAGGAGGTGTCCTCTGCTGGGTACAGACTTTATTCAGATGAAAATCTTGAGCGCCTTCAGCAAATTTTAGTTTTCAAGGAAATGGATTTTTCTCTTCATGAAATCAAGGATATTATTGATCGGCCAGAGTTCAACCGCAAAGAAAATCTCAAAAAGCATAAAGAATTGCTTTTAGCGAAAAAAAAGCGGCTTGAAGAGATCATCCGGACAGTGGAAATGACAATTGATTCAATAGAAGGAGGTTATCAAATGGAGAATAAGGATATGTTCAAAGGTTTTGATATGAAGGAAATCGAAGAACATCAGAAGAAATATAGTGAGGAAGCGAAGGAAAGATACGGTAAGGAGACTGTCGAAAAAGTAGAGAAGAGGACCGCTGGATATTCTTCTGAAGACTGGGGGGAAATCCAGAATAAGACAGATGAAATTTATAAGCGGATCATGGCCGGAATGGACTACGGTCCAGAAGACCCGGGAGTGCAGCGGGCAGTAGCGGATTGGCGCCAGTTTATCACTGATCATTATTATGATTGCACCCTGGATATATTTCGCGGTCTTGGGGATTTATATGTCGATGACCCACGATTCACAAAAAATATAGACAAATACCAACAAGGACTAGCAGCGTTCTTTAAAGAAGCAATACATTACTATTGCGATCAGCAAGAAAAGTAAATCAATTTATTAAGCTCGGAAGCAGCCAATTTATATTGGCTGTTTATTTATTTCTGATTGAAACAATTCTCTACCTCCTACGTATAAAGATATAGCGTTGCAGTTCTTTGTCTGCTTAGATGTTTAAAGATTCCATAAAAGTGAATGAGGGTATTACTAGTATGAAGGAGGTTTTATTATGAAAAAGTTTTTCAAAAGAATTAGGCTTATATTTAAAGTGAAAAAGTTTTTCCCTTTTTTAATAGAGTTCTTTACTTCTAAAATGGTCCCAGTAAAGCAAAAAGTAATTTCAGTTGGTTTGATCATCGGATATTTTCTGCTGCCGTTCGATATCATCCCAGACTTCTTAACCCTGATTGGGATCGTAGATGATGTAGGCGTGCTGCTTATCATTTTCCAACAAATAATAAAAATGGCTCCCCCTGAGTTAAAGGAAAAACATAGTCTAGATTAAAGGGCAGATAGATACATCTAATAATACATGGAGTCATTGTACCACCATGTTAATATTTCTTAAAAGGGGAGATATTTGATATAATCCAAAAAAAAGACTAACTGCACTCATAGTATAGTCATAGTGGTGCATACAGATGGGGGGAAGCTTAGTGCACAGAAATCAAAACTTATATATATATCTGAAAGAAAACACCCGCAATTTAACGGAAGAATGGTATCAAAATATTGATAAGACTAAGACAGCAGGTGTTTATGCGCCAAAAGAACCTGATGTCATAAAAGCCTTAAAAGAGCAAAATCATGATTTTCATCTGCATTTTATTGAATTATTTAGAAAAGAGGAAAAAGAATTTTTTCAGGACTTTGAACCGTGGATTATCGAAATTGCCAGTGATATTGAACATATTAATACGCCTATCCATTATGTGATCAGGGAATTTAAAAACGTCAGGAATCAGTATTTTGACTATGTCCGAAAATTTACGGAGTTACATCCAGAGATAACGAGAAAAGAAGTGGATGATTGGTATGACGTCATCCTTAAAGAAATGGATGAAGTCATTTTACGATTTGTTGAAGCTACATATAAATACTCGCAAACCGTTTTAAAAGCCCAGCAGGACACAATCAACGAGTTAAGTGCACCTGTCATCTCGTTAAGCAACCATCAAGGCTTGCTGCCTCTTATTGGAGATATTGATACATACAGGGCGAAAATGATTCTTGAAAACACACTGAAGCATTGCAGTCAAAGAGGTATACACCATTTGTTTGTCGATCTATCCGGTGTGGCGATGATAGACACAATGGTAGCCCACCAGTTATTCCAGCTTTTAAATGCATTGAAACTAATAGGCGTGAAGACAACTCTTTCTGGTATCAGGCCTGAAATAGCCCAGACAGCCGTTCAGCTCGGGCTTTCTTTTAAAGAAACAGAAGTTCGTACAAATCTAGCCCAGGCTCTTGCGCGAAAATAAAATGGCTGTCTTCGTAAAGATTGTTGTTAAAATCCTAAAGCCGATTTTAACGGAATTTAAACCCATTTTGTAAGGTCGATATTAAGTTTGCATGCTCTTTTCTCTTATTAAAAGTCAACTTTGCGAAGAAGAAACGTAGTTCATTCAATCCTAATTTGTATTCAATGCAACAAAGTTTGAGAAAAGAGCCAATAAAAAAGGCTTCCCACTGAGGAAAGCCTTTTACTCTTGTTGTTTAGTAAATTAAAAATTATTTAGTTGTGGATTACTACATGCAGTATTCTTAATCCAGGTCCAGCGCCTAGCCCCTCGAGGCGCTGGATCTTTTTGTTCTTAAGCCATTATATATTGATCTTCACGAAATCCAGTTTTATCCTGTACGATCTCATCAACTTCGGAACCATCAAGTGTTTCTTTCTTTAGCAATTCATCTACTAGTCGTTCAAATTGATTCTGGTGGGCATTTATGATCATTTCGGATTTTTCTAAAGCGTCATCGAAAAGCTCCTGCATTTTTGTTTCTTTTAAGCCTTTGCTAAATGTAAGTGAGAAACCTTCCTGAAGCAATCCGGTGTCTACCATTTGCTCAATGATCTGTTTAGCCTGTTGGACATCACCGCTTACCCCGATACTGTGCTCACCTAGAATCATTCTTTCAGCGACACCGCCAGCAAGAATCATGGCAATCCGGTCGATCAAATCGCTGTGTGTGGACAATTGAAGCTCTTTAGGAATTGGAGCCACATAACCGAGTGCCTGTCCCCGAGGAATAATCGTTGCTTTACGGACTGAACCAGGTTTAGTGACAGCTGATACGAGAGCATGTCCTGCCTCATGGATTGCTACCCTGCGCTTTGTATCAGCATCCTGAAGGGCGCGGGACGTGCTGCCTAGTATTGTTCGGTCAAGAGCATAATCTATATCACTCTTCGAAATGAAATCCTGTCCATTCCTTAACGCCCGTCTACTTGCAGTTTCAAACAATGAATGCAGCTCTGCGCCTGAGAATCCAGAAGTACTTTCTGCCAGGTCATCCAATGATGCGACTACATTGTCAGCAAGGTTTTTTCCTTTAATATGGATATCGATGATTTCTCTTCTCCCTTTTGTATCAGGAAGAGGGACGTTAAATGAGAAATCGATACGTCCAGGGCGCAGGAATGCATCATCAAGCATGTCTTTTCTGTTTGTTGCAGCAATGAATAGGATGCCATCGTTAGAATGTCCTCCGTCAAGCTGGACAAGAAGCTCTGTTAATGTCTTTTCACCTTCTTCACCGCCATGGGGTTTACGCTTGCCTGCAAGAGCATCGACTTCATCGATGAAAATTACAGCAGGGCCTTGCTTGCGGGCACTTTGAAATAAGCTTCGGACACGCGATGCACCTACACCGATGAACATTTCATTAAATGCAGATCCGCTGGCTGAGAAGAAATTAGCATTCAATTCACGGGCAATAGCTTGGGCAAGTAATGTTTTACCTGTGCCTGGAGGTCCGTATAACAGAATCCCCTTTGGAGATTTAATGCCCATCTTGGATGATTTATCTGGATTTTTCAAGATTGAAAGAGTCTGGATGATTTCTTCTTTCATTTCTTCTTGCAATCCACCTACATCTGCTAAGGTAATGGAAGGAAGGGGGTTAGGCTTTGATAAACTGTTTTTCATTCTATTGCCGGTGCCTATACCTCCTGTTTTCTTTTGGATCACGAACGCAGTACCCATCAACAGCAATAAGACTCCACCAAGGATCCAAGCGCCATACTTGCTATTGTTCATATATTCATAGTTTATATTATATTTCTCTACTAATTTCTCAACCATCTGGCTGCCAGGAGGAACTTGGGAAACAAATGTTGAATCTTTTGTCTCGAGTATAAGAGTTCCATCCATTTTTTCAATAAGTGTTGCTTCGCCACCATTTAGGCCCTCAATAGACTTGACAAGCGAAGAAAATGGAACCGATACTTTATCATCAGTAGTATTTTGAACGACAAATGTCGCTGCTAACGTAATTATAACCATAAACGCCGCAAAAAGCGGAAGGATCTTAGAAACAAACTTCGGATTTGAATTCATAGTTTCAGCTCCTTATTAATTCTAAATACCATTATAAGTAATATACCAACGTTATGAATGGGTAAATTGTATGACTCGCAGTGGTAAATAAATGAAATTAATAGGCTTGATGTTTAGAAATGTTGCTAATACGGGTATAGAGCAGGTTTTTTGTATTTGATGTTGGGAAAATTTATATGGACAAATTGTGACATTAATCGTAAATGGGAAAAAATACAAGTCCAAACTGAATAGCTACTTGAAACTTTTGGAAGGTAAAGATAGGATGGAAAGAGAAATACTTAAGTAATATTCTGACATTTATTTTGCGCACTCAGGAGGGGTCTGTTTGAAGGGCTGGAAGAATCCCATGCTATTGGTTCTGGGAATTGGGATTTCAAATATTGGTAATTGGATTTATTTTGTGGCTATAAATTTATTAGTATTAAAATTAACAGGTTCTGCTGCTGCGATTGCAGGATTATTCATCATCAGGCCACTGGCGATCCTCCTAACTAATACTTGGGCTGGCAGCGTCATTGATCGGGTCAATAAGAGAAGTTTAATGATTTTCATTGATATTCTTCGTGGTATCTTAATAGCGATCATTCCGTTATTTACTTCGCTGGTTCCGATTTATATAATTATGTTCTTAACAAATATAGCTGGGGCATTTTTTGGCCCAACTTCAGAAACTTACATAACGAAGCTTGTTCCTCCTGAAAAGAGAAAACGCTTCAATTCATTTTTTTCCTTTGCAACATCCGGGGCTATGCTGGTTGGACCGAGTGTGTCTGGACTGCTGATCATGTATGGAAGCATAAGTACAAGTATCTATATTAATGCAGTAACTTTCTTTCTATGTGCTATAGCAATTTTCTTCCTGCCAGATGTTGATGAAAGGTTAACTAATGAACAACACAGAGATCGAATTACGATGAAAATGATCGCAGCGGATTGGAAGGCAGTAATCAATTTTGGTAAAACAGCAGCAGGTTTTATGGTGGTTTTCCTGATTTTTCAATTCATTACTTTAATCTCATTTGCACTTGATTCTCAGGAGGTAACCTTCATTCAGCAGGTTGTCGGCTTATCCGAAAAGAATTACGGACTGTTGGTAAGTCTTACAGGAGCGGGGTATGTGGTTGGCTCATTTGCAGTGTCAGCTCTGGCGAATCGTCTTTCCATAAAAATGCTCTTGGGAGTGGGGTCGTTTTTGTCTGTAACAGGATACTTAATGTTTTATCTTGCTTCTCCAGCCACGGTACCTTTAGCTGTAATTGGCTTTATAATTATTGGGTTCTTTTCTCCATTCTCGTTTACCGGTTACACAACATTTTTCCAAAACAATGTACCTGTTGACTTGATGGGCAGGTTCAGCAGTGCGTTTGCCTTCTTTCAGGCAATGGTCCAGATCGTCTTAACATTACTTTTAGGTTATTTAGCGGAATTAGTGAAACTACAAACAGTCACTATCGCATTCTCGGCACTGGGGCTGCTGCTGGCTGTTGCCCTGACTTCAATCATATTCCTGCAGTCAAAGAAAGATCTATTCATCCTTGAGGCAGAAAACAATTTAACAGAAGAAGGTTAGTAGGCTGTACTGGTTTAAAATCCAGTACAGCTTTTTTACTGGAGAAAGTATAAATTTATCTACTTAGATTGGTGTCTAGCTCCAGCGCCTAGCCCCTCGAGACGTTTCGGTCCGGATGAAGTCAAAGAGCGACATCACCGGTCGGCCCTCTGAGGCACAGGACGTGCAGACCCGACTGCCACAGGATGTGGCGTTATAGTCGGGCAACGCTTGTCGGGGCTGATCAAGGCGCTTGCGCTTTTCTAATAGGGAAAACTTTGGACCTCAACTCTTCTGGCATGATGATACATAAAACAAGTTGATTGGCAGAAAATAGATTTGATTGAATATACAGGATTAACAAAGGATTTTAGACAAGGTGTAACAAAGGGAGGGAAGAACTTGTTCCATGCTGTAGTGATCGCAGGTGGGGTCGCATTGGCGGTCGGAAGAGGGAAGTGGCAAAAGTGGAAAGAGTTTTTACCTACTTTTTATTACTGGGCCTTGTTTAGCTGTTTCTATGAGTATATTTCCTACATCGGAAATAAACACTTGTGGGAATTTGACAAGAACTTCATCAGTCTATTCGTCACGGAAACCCTATATACGTTTATTTTTTACCCAAGCATGATTGTATTGTTCCTAGGCAGTTTTCCAGAAGAGAGAACTAGTAGGTTCTGGTATTACTTAAAGTGGATATCTTTGTCGGTCATTATAGAGGCAATTGCACTCAAAATAGGAGCCATCAAATTCGCACACGGCTGGTCTATGGGCTGGGAAGTATTTTTCTACAGCACGATGTATCCCATGCTCAGGCTCCACTATAGGAATCCTTTGCTTGCGCTTATTCTTTCCATATTCTTTGTTATTTTTTATTTATTGATCTTTAACTACCAACTTGTTTGAAGGTATATAGATCACTTGCTGATTGTTTGGCAGTTAAGGGAATACTTTCTAAAAATGTGTAAACCTTAATTAAAGCAAATATGAAATTTGAGGTGTAATGTGATTTGTCTTACTTTCAGGATAAAGAGCGAATATTCATCGTGTTTTCTCTGATTGTGATATCACTCTTCCTATCCCCCTATTTCATTTTAGGAGACGATGCCCATATCCGGGTACATGACAATCTTGATTCGAATTTGGCATGGTATAAGGTACTTGCTGAGAGTGGCCAGATTGCCGGATCATTACAATCCAGGATTCCTCAAATCATTAATGGACTGCCAAGAAATGCACTTGGAACTGAGTACAGCCTGATTGTGTGGTTATATGTATGGTTCCCGACGATGATTGCTTATGGAATAAGTCAGGCAATCACCAGGTTTTTTGCCTTCATTGGAATGTACCTGGTTTTGAAGGACCACTTTATTAAGGGGAAAGATAAAAGCCTGATTCGGATTGGGACTGCACTTGCATTTGCCCTAACCCCTTTTTGGCCTTCAGGGATGCTTAGCACATTGGGTATGCCTCTGGCACTTTGGGCTTTATTGCATATAAGAAATGGAAGAGGTAAATGGTTGCATTATGTTGCTCTAACGCTCTTGCCATTTTACTCAAGCATTGTTCTGGGTTTTTTCTTTTTCCTCAGTGCAATGGGTTTACTCTGGCTTAGTGATGTTATTCGCGGTAAAGGATGGAACTGGAGATTCTTCATAGCAATAGCTTATATGACCGCTGTTTACTTAATCACTGATTACAGACTGGTATACTCCTTTCTATTTGATGGTGAACCGAATAGCAGGGATGAATATTTTCATGCCCGACTGTCTTTCTGGCATTCTGTCAGACTTACCTTTAAAAATTTCTTGCTTGGACATACCCATGTAATGACTGTACATACACTTGTTATTTTGCCGGTCATATTTGCAGCGCTGTTTCTTATTTGGAAGCATAGGAAATGGGGGAAAGAGCGCATCTTTGTTTTCTTATTTGTGCTGAATTTCATTTTATCTGCCTGGTATGCCTTTTGGTTTTATAAAGGCTGGCTACCTTTAACGGAGAAATTCCATTTTCTTGATACATTTAATTTTGCCAGGTATCACTTTTTGCGTCCATTAATCCTGTACCTGTTGTTTGCGATCGGTCTGAAAATTCTATGGGATGAAAAAATATTAAGAAAAGCAGTCCCCTGGTTGGTAGCTGCGCAAATTTTATTTCTGTTATTTACAAATGAAGAGATTGTTCATCGCAAAAAGCCAAGTGTTAGGGAGTTTTATGCAGAGGAACAATTTAACGCGATTAAAAATCACATAGGAAAACCTCAAAATAGCTATCGTATTGCCAGTATAGGCTTACATCCAGCGGTAGCACAATTTAATGGTTTTTACACACTGGATACCTACAATAATTTTTATCCTTTGAGTTATAAATATCAATTCAGGAAAATTATCGAAAAGGAACTAGTGAAAAATAAGCGGATCCGAATTTATTTTGATGAGTGGGGCGGACGCTGTTATCTTTTTACTGATGAATTGGGAAAGCATTATTTATTTAAAAAAACATCCAAAAGAAGAATCGAAAATATTGATTTAAACCTAGAGCCATTTAAACAAATGGGGGGGCAATTTATCTTTTCTGCTGTTCCGATTGATAACGCATTAGAAAATAACCTGAAGCTCGATAAAGTCTTTACCTCAAAGGAAAGCGCCTGGAAAATTTACCTCTATGAAGCTTTATAACACCAAGGAGGCTAATCAATGAATATGCCGATCTTAACAATTATTGTTCCTTGTTTTAATGAGGAAGCAGTTTTGGAAGAGACTATTAATCAGTTAACAACAAAGCTTAGAGAACTGGTCACCGATAAAATGGTATCAGAAAAAAGCAAAATTTTATTCGTCGATGATGGCAGCAAGGATAGGACTTGGCACTTGATTTATAAGGCCAGTTTGAATAGCGAAATGGTAAAAGGACTAAAGCTATCGAGAAATGCAGGGCATCAAAATGCACTGCTTGCCGGACTTTTTTCAGCAAAAGAGGCTTCTGATTGCATGGTCACCATTGATGCTGATCTGCAGGATGATATTCATGCCATTAACGACATGGTCATGAAGTTCAATGAGGGTTATGAAGTTGTTTATGGGGTGCGAAGCAGCAGGGAGAGTGACACATTATTCAAACGTTATACTGCAGAAGGTTTTTACAAGCTAATGGACAAGCTTGGAGTCAAACTAGTCTTCAACCATGCCGATTTTCGTTTGATGGGCAAGAGGGCGGTTGAAGAATTGGTGCATTTTGCTGAAAGCAACATGTTCCTCCGTGGGATTGTCCCACTAATCGGTTTTAATTCAACCTCTGTTTCCTATGAAAGAAAGGAAAGGCTTGCGGGGGAAACAAAGTATCCATTAAGAAAAATGCTGGCGTTTGCCTTTGATGGAATCACTTCATTTTCCGTTACACCGATAAGATTCGTTATGCTTGTAGGGTGTATCTCATTTTTTGTAAGCCTTGTTTTCGGTCTATACTTTCTTACATTGAAGCTGTTCGGTAACACAGAACTTGGATGGACTTCGTTAATCACATCGATATGGCTTATAGGGGGACTGCAGCTAATTGCCCTGGGTTTAGTCGGTGAGTATATTGGCAAAATCTATAAAGAAACTAAGCGGAGGCCCAAGTATATTATCGATGTCGACCTCTTTAACCTGCCGGTGTCAAGGAAACTGATGAACATGGAAGGGGCAGACTATGAGTCAATCGTTGAAACTCGGAAGCTATCTGAGAATAACTAACCAGCTGGCTCAAAGAATTGTCGTAGGTTTTGCAAACTTTCCTCCTTTTTTGAAATTTCTGCTTGTCGGCTTACTGAATACCTTTGTTGGAATGGGACTTATGTTGTTACTGAAAAATGGACTGGACTGGCCATTTTGGTATGCGACGTTCACCGGCAATGCTATAGGGGCTGCTGTTAGCTATCTATTGAATCGAACTCTTACATTTAATAGCAGGGTTCCCATTCAGGTTGGGGGACCAAAATTTATTTTAGTGGTTTTGGCATGTTATTTCCTTTCCTTCTCGGTCAGCCGAGTGATAACCGGGACAATGAACTCCATTGCAGTTTGGCATTTCTATATAGATTCGGATAATATTGCAATACTACTTGGATCAATCATATACACGATCACGAACTATATAGGACAAAAATCCTTTGTTTTTAAGGACCAGATTCAAAGCAGCTCTTGAGGCTGCTTTTTTTTATTGACTAAATATCGAAATAGAGATAAAAATGAATGAGTGTTTTAATTTTTCTTCTTTTTGTTTAGTAAGGTTTTCGGAACATGGCAAGTACCCAATATCTAAATTTAACTTTAAAAGGAGCAAGACCACTTCATGAACATTTGGGAATTATTTGTGGCATTTATACTAGGGTTAGTAGAAGGATTAACTGAATTTGCTCCTGTTTCGTCAACTGGTCATATGATTATTGTGGATGATTTGTTATTGCACTCTAAACAATTATTTACAGAACCTGTTGCCAATACCTTCAAAGTAGTCATACAATTAGGATCTATATTAGCAGTGGTCATTGTGTTTAAGGAAAGATTCATTAACCTATTAGCTCTGAAAAAAGGTGTTTCAATCGGAGATTCCAAAGGGAGGCTAAGTCTGCCTAAGGTGATTGTTGGTTTGATTCCCGCCGGGTTGACAGGTGTGTTATTTGAGGACTATATTGACGAATATCTATTTTCGGTAGAAACAGTCATAATCGGATTAGTAGTCGGTGCATTTCTATTAATTCTCGCAGACCGCTTACAACCAAAACAACTTAAGACTGAAGATGTTGATCAAATCAGCTATAAACAAGCATTGGGAGTAGGTTTGTTCCAGTGTCTCGGATTATGGCCCGGATTTTCCAGATCCGGCTCCACAATTGCCGGAGGTGTTCTACTTGGAATGAGCCACCGAGCAGCTGCCGATTTCACGTTCATCATGGCGGTTCCAATCATGCTTGGCGCCAGCAGCATTTCGCTATTCAAAAATTGGCAGTATTTTTCACTGGATGTCCTGCCATTTTTCACCGTCGGTTTCCTCAGTGCGTTTGTCTTTGCTTTGATATTCATTAAATTCTTTTTGAGGTTAATCAACAAAATTAAATTGGTGCCTTTTGCGATTTATCGAATCGTATTGGCAGCTTTGATTTATTTTATTTTTCTTTAATTTGAAAAGGAAAAGGCCAGAGCCTTTTCCTTTTTTACGTTTACAAATATCCTTTACCAGCGGTGGGCTTTCGCGTTCCCTCTCGCAAGAATGGTATTCTTCGTGACCTGTGTCTGGCCATTCACTTGAGAATTTAATCGCTTCCGCCTTGTCCAAGCGTGGTGGAAAAGTTCTGAGTGCGGATCCAAATGATCTTTGTAACTCATACTATCACCTCAGGATTGGATTTTTGAAACGTCTGATATTCGTAAGAACATCACTAATAGCGTTTGTATTATCAAATAGCAATATACATCGGGAAAATTGAGTGAAACAATTAAATCTTTTTTTCTTTTTTTGTAACTTTTTACAATTTTTATCGTATTAATCTTTGTGAGGCGTTTAGGTATATTAACTTTTAATGAAATGAGGAGATTCTATGTCGCAATTTGCCCTTGAGGTAAAGGCGTTAACGAAGACGATTGGTAAAAAAACAATTGTTGATGATGTGAGTTTTCAAGTGGAACGGGGTGAAATATTTGGACTCCTGGGTCCTAATGGTGCAGGGAAGACAACAATCATCCGGATGATCGTCAGTCTGATTAATCGTACAGGAGGAACTGTGCTAATCAATGGCCACGATCTGGATGATTCATTTACAGAAGCAATGAATGAACTGGGTGCTATTGTCGAAAACCCAGAATTTTATAAATACCTCAGTGGATATAAAAATTTAAGGCATTATGCTCGAATGGCATTAAGCGATATCTCTGAAGAGCGGATTAACGAAGTGACTGAGCTGGTAGGTCTTGAAAATGCAATCAATGATAAAGTTCGTACGTATTCCTTAGGGATGCGCCAGCGTCTGGGGGTTGCACAAGCCATTTTACATAAGCCTTCTATTCTCATACTTGATGAACCAACAAACGGACTTGATCCTCAGGGAATTCGTGAATTCCGTGATTATTTACGTTTGCTCGCAAGCCAGGGAACATCGGTGTTAGTTTCGTCTCACTTATTATCAGAAATGCAGCTAATGTGCGACCGGTTCGCCATTATCGAGAAGGGAAAATTGATACATATATCCTCAATGCATGATAACGAAACGTCTGAGGAGAAAAAGGTAAATACAATAGAAGTGGAACTATCAAATCCTGCCCTTGCATCGAAGCTTTTGGCAGAACACATGTCCGGTGTGAAAGTGACTTTGAGTAAAGGCACGCGTCTGACCTTATCAGTGCGAAAAGAACAAATTCCAATGATCAATAAGCTATTTGTTGAAAATGATATAGATGTTTTTGAAATTTTAAATGTGAAAGCCACGCTGGAAGACCGCTTCTTGGAAATCACAAATAAAGATAAAAAGGAGCAAATGGTATGATTCCTTTAATTCAAAATGAATTGATGAAAATTTTTGGAAAAATGGCAAGCTGGATATACATGATCGTTATTGTACTGGCAGTTTTAATCGCAGGAATTATTTATTCTAAATTCAGTGCAGATCCTAACCCTAATTGGAAACAGGATACACAGAATGAAATTACCATGCTTGAAAACCAGATGGCATCTGCTTCCGGTGACGAAAAGAAAATGATTCAAAACCAAATAGAGCAGACCCAGCAATTTCTGGATCAGGACATTAATCCGAATGCGAAAACAAACTGGCATTTTATGAATGATGTTGTTGTAGGTGTCAGTTCACTAGTCACTTTGTTCGTAGTAGTTGTCGGAAGTGCCAATGTTGCTGCAGAATTCTCTGATGGAACGATCAAGCAGCTATTAATCCGTCCGCATCAAAGATGGCGAATCCTGCTGTCAAAGTACATAGCTGTCATTATTTATGCTTTATTATTGGTCCTGACATTAATCGTATCTGGCTATATAATTGGATTGCTCCTATTTGGAAGTGGTGATTTCAATATGAAGATGTTTGAAATCACGCTGGAAGGAAGAAAAGTGGCAATTGTCGGTACACAATTCTTGTTAAAAATGGTTTACTTCATTCCTAGCCTTCTCATCATCATGACCATTGCTTTTATGCTGTCAACATTGTTTAAAAGCCAGGCTCTTGCAGTTGGAATAGGTATCTTTGTCCTTTTCTTTTCGTCGACACTAGGTGGGATTATCCTAATGCTTGCTGACAAGTATACTTGGGCGAAATTATTGATTTTCCCGCATTTGGATTTGACTGTCTATGCTCTTCAGGATAGAATTCTTGAGGATATAACATTGCCGGTATCTTTATCAATACTTGCAGTGTATTACGCAATATTCATGATGCTTACATTTTTCTTTTTCCAAAAAAGGGATATCAGTATTTAAGCAGAATAAATTAAAGAGCGGTCCTCGGGCCGCTCTATTTAATTTGAAGATTGGAAGGTGAGAGGGATGGTGAATCCTATTTTATTGGATTTTCCAACTGAATTTGAAACGGACCGACTTTTGATCAGGATGCCGCTGCCTGGTGACGGTGCTGTAACTTGTGAATCAATCAATGCATCTTTAAAAGAACTCCAGCCTTGGATGCCATTTGCTCAAAAAGAACAATCGGTTGAAGAAACGGAAATTGTAATCAGACAAGGATATTTGAATTTTTTAAATCGGTCAGATCTACGGCTGCTTGTATTTAAAAAAGACACAGGGGAATTCGTCGCCTCATCAGGTTTACATAGAATAAACTGGGATGTGCCTAAATTCGAGATCGGTTATTGGATTGATACTCGCTATAGCGGGCGAGGTTATATGACAGAGGCTGTCCAGGGAATCACTGATTTTGCCGTGCGGGAGCTTAAAGCGCGCAGGATCGAAATCCGATGTGATTCATTGAATACTAAAAGCAGGGCAATCCCCGAAAAATTAGGCTTTGCTCTCGATGGCATACTAAAGAATGATTCAGTTTCAGTTGACGGTGAGCTAAGGGATACATGTATTTATTCTAAAACATTCTAAATATGCAATTTGTTAATAGGCAATATCTTTTGGTATTTGATTACTAAGGGCATTACAACAAGTCATGCCGTCTTCGGACAAAATGGAATTGTGCTTCTGTGAATTTGTCCGAAGTCATGTCGTGTTCGGACAAAGTGGCGTTGTGATTCTGAGATTTTGTCCGAAGTCGTTCCAGGTTCGAACAAAGTGGCGATGTGCTTCTGTGAATTTGTCCGAAGTCATGCCAGGTTCGGACAAAATGGTGTTGTGACCCTGCGGATTTGTCCGAAGTCATGCCAGGTTCGGCCAAAATGGCGATGTGCTTCTGTGAATTTGTCCGAAGTCATGCCAGGTTCGGCCAAAATGACGATGTGCTTCTGTGAATTTGTCCGAAGTCATGCCGTGTTCGGACAAAATGGCGATGTGCTTCTGTGAATTTGTCCGAAGTCATGTCGTGTTCGGACAAAATGGCGATGTGCTTTTGTGAATTTGTCCGAAGTCATGCCGTGTTCGGACAAAATGGCGATGTGCTTCTGTGAATTTGTCCGAAGTCATGCCAGGTTCGGACAAAATGGCGATGTGCTTCTGTGAATTTGTCCGAAGTCATGCCGTGTTCGGACAAAATGACGATGTGCTTCTGTGAATTTGTCCGAAGTCATGTCGTGTTCGGACAAAGTGAAGATGTGCTTCTGTGAATTTGTCCGAAGTCATGCCATGTTCGGACAAAATGGCGATGTGCTTTTGAGTGTTCGGACAAAGTGGTGTTGTGACCCTGCGGATTTGTCCGAAGTCAAACCGAGATCGAACATCTCTACGACATCAGCCTATAATTCGCAATCATGCCTCCGTGAAAATGGCCTTTTTCTTTATAAATAAAAAGTGAGCAGCCAATTATTAAGCTGCTCACATTTCTTTTATTCTCCTTGCCACTCTCTAAGTTTATCTATCACTTTGTCGCCAACCTTACCGGCGTCTTCCTGCATTTGTTCAAATACTTTTTTCCACTTTGGCGCTTCTTCTTTTAGTTTTTCTTCAACCTGGCCAGCACGCTCTTTTAATTCTTGCTCCAGTTCGTCTGCTTTTTCCCTGATTGCTTTTTCTGTTTCTTCATAATCAACGATGGCACCAGACTGCCTTTCGTTGATTGACTGGACCCTGAATTCCTCCTGCTCGATGTGGGGCACTGTTTCTTCCATGATCGCCCTGAACAGCGGCACTACATCCTTTGAACTGCTGCTGGATAAATAATGCTTGCGGTCAGTTTTATCATAACCAAGCCATACTGCCCCGACGATGTTCGGTGTATATCCTACAAACCATTGGTCCTTTGTTCCATTGATATCTGCATAAGGAAGCTGAGTAGACCCTGTTTTTCCTGCAATCTCAACACCCTCAATATTTGTTCCTTTACCAGTCCCTGTTTCTACAACATTCAATAACATAGACGTCATTTCATTGGCCACTGATTTGGAAGTTACGCGTGTTGTTGAGCCCTCATGCTCTGCAATCACCTTGCCTGTGGGACCGACAATTTTCGTGATTACATGGGCATCATGACGCTTCCCGCCATTTGGGAAGACAGAATAAGCTTCGGCCATCTTTAAGGGGGAAACACCATTATGCATTCCTCCGAGGGCGAGGGCCAGGTTCTGGTCTTCTTTCTCTACTTTGATTCCAAACCTTCTTACAGCATCAATTCCCTTATTTAAGCCTATTTCATTCAAAAGCCAAACAGCAGGTATATTAATTGAATTTTCCACTGCCTCATACATTGGCACTTCTCCTTTATAAGTATCAGAGAAGTTTTTGGGACTGTAATTTTTAAAAGACATCTTCTTGTCAACAAGCATGGAATCATACTTATAGCCTTCTTCTAATGCCGGTGTGTAAACGGCCAGAGGCTTCATTGTTGAACCAGGCTGAGCTCTTAGGTGGGTAGCACGATTGAACCCTCTGAACACTTTCTCGCCTCGTCCGCCAACCAATGCAAGGACACCACCATTCTCGGGATTAAGCAGAACGGATCCACTCTGTACTAAAACATCACTGGCTCGATCAGGGAATAGATGATCCTGTTGGTATACTTTTTCCAGGCCGGATTGTATGTCCTGATTAAGTTCAGTATAGATGCGATAGCCTCTTGTCATGATTTCATCCTGGGTAAGCCCGTATTTACTTGTCGCTTCATCTAAAACAGCATCGACATAAGAAGGATATTTTCGATCGGCAAGAGAGCCGCCTCCGTCTTCCAGGACAATCTTTTCGGATTTTGCTTGTTTATATTCAGAATCCGATATCATCCCTAGCTCGTTCATTTTAGATAAAACAACATTTCTGCGTTTGATGGCAGCATCGTAATTATTATAAGGATCCAGGGCAGAAGGTGCTTTAAGCAGACCGGCAAGCATTGCAGCTTCACTGATTGTCACATCCTGAATATCCTTTGCGAAATACTTTTTACTGGCGTTGTTGATCCCAAAAGCGCCACTGCCGAAATACACCTGGTTCAGGTACATTTCTATGATTTCGTCCTTTTCATATACCTTTTCAAGCTCAACTGCTAAAAATAATTCTTCTACTTTACGTTTGTATGTCCGCTCTGAAGATAACAGGGCGTTTTTTGTCAGCTGCTGGGTGAGGGTACTGCCACCACCGGTAATGCCTCCAGCTAAAAGGTTGCCGAAAAAAGCACGTGTGATGCCTTTAATATCGAATCCGTTATGTTCATAGAAACGTTCATCCTCAATAGCAATGACCGCATTAGGGACATGCTCTGGCATATCATTTATCGATACTCCACCAGTGCGGTTTGAAGCAAGCTTGCTTGCTTCATCACCATTGCGGTCATAAATCGTGGTTGCCTGGCTCAATCCATCCTTCAGGGTTTGGACATTCGCCCTGCTAGCGATAAAGGCGAACCAGAGAATCGACAGCAATATGAAAACCAATAAGATTAATAAAAATATCTGAGTCAGGTGGCGCCGTTTCCAAAATCGAACAACAGCCTCCCAAAATCGTTGCAGTAATTGCATATAATTTCTCCTTTTAATTGAAGCTTTTCAGTGTATATTCAAGCTGCCAGAATTAGGTGTTCACTAATTTACCTTCCATTATATATGATTTGCTGTCCATCAGGAAAGTTGGAGGCGTTTAACAGGCACAGATGGGCCAAATGACAATTTTGAGCTCTCCGGTTCTATGGCAGTGCAGTCGACTAAGAAGTAAAAATGAGTACTATGAAAGGGAGAGGGTTGTCTATAATTTTGATGCTCTTTGTATAAATGAAATAAATACATCAAAACTAACTAAAGGATTCTTACAAATGGAGGGGCCAAATGAAACTCTTAGAAGAAATGTTAATTCTCTTAGGCAGGGTGGTCACTATTCTGCCGCTGATGTTGTTTGCGACTTTATTTATGGGGAGGCGCTCAATAGGAGAGCTGCCTATCTTTGATTTTCTAATCTTATTGGCTTTTGGTGCGGTCGTTGGGGCTGACATTGCCGACCCAAAGATTCCTCATATACATACAGGGGTTGCCATAATCTTAATAGCGTTGCTTCAAAAACTGGTAGCCTACCTGAAAATTAAAAACAGAAAAATAGGCCGTATACTCACTTTTGAACCAATCACGGTCATTCATGAAGGACAATTAATTGTGGAAAACTTACGTAAAACACAGTACTCAATAGATAATATTTTGTTAATGTTACGTGAAAAAGATATTTTTAATGTACAGGATGTAAGGATTGGAATCCTGGAAGCTAGTGGGAATTTAACGGTCATGAAAAAAGCTGAAAAATCGACGGTCACTCTGGAAGATATGAACTTGACCAGAGTTGGTGATGATTTGGCCATGCCATTAATTTTAGACGGCAAATTGTACAAAAAAGTTCTTTTTCAGCTTAACCTGGACGAGAAGTGGCTGATGGAGAGATTAGCAGAGGAGTCGGTAAATAATTTGAGTGAGGTATTCTTTGCTTCCATTACAGAAGGGAAATCTCTGCATATCACCTTGAGGAAACAATCAGCTATTAACATACCACCGATTTATCATTGATGGGAAAAGCGTGATTGAACTTTCCTTTTTACAATCAAGCTGGAAAGCCATGCTTGATCAAGATCCAAAAGGGGACTGTTAAGATCAGTTTCCCCAGTATAAATACCCCGAATTGTGTCATAGTAAGTTAAAAAAAGTAAGTAAGAAAATTCTCAGAGTTCTGGTGAAATGCGCAGATAAGAACGGGGTGAAAAGCCCTATACATACATAAAAAGACGTGGATTAAAATTCCACGCCTTTTTGTATTATTTAAGACTGTTTTCGTAAAGATTGTTGTTAAAATCCTAAAACCGATTTTAACGTAATATATCCCCGTTTTGCAGGTCGGTATTAAGTTTGCATGCTCTTTTCTCATAAGAAGCGTCAACTTTACGAAGGAGTATAGGTAATTCAATCCAATTTTGTTTCAATAGCAACAAAGTTTGAGAAAAGAGCCATTATTAAAAATGGATATTAATTGTTTGCTCTTCAAAGATTTCCGTTTCACTTTGGTTGAAAACTTTGCTAGTTGTAATCTTGATTGATTTTATATCGGGGTTCTCAACGATCACTCCGATATTCCCAGCTTTCTTTTCACCAGGGAGAAACTTTCCGTTCAGTTCTTCTAAGTAGATATCGTCTTCCCAACTTCTCTTTTCTCCAGTGTCAAATTCAATTTGGGCTACAGGAGCAAAATTTAATATTTCATCTGACTTGTTTTCCAGTTCAACAAATATTTTAACAAAAGTAAATTGTTCTTCATGAGTATAGCTGTGAAAAAAGTCAACCAGGCTGTAGTCAGGATGATATTCGATTATTTTGGCTTCCTTTATGACCATTTCAATGGAATCTGCAGTAATTCTTTCATCCAAGTTACTGAAATTTTTTAACTTGGCATAACCTTTCTCATCCCTGAAATCTTGACCGACACTCAGCAACTTTCGATCATCTGTGACTTGAGGGTTAGGGACATATTCAATCATTGTTTTACGTGGAGGGGGAGTGTCTTCATTTTGTTTTTTATGTATCAATTTTTCTTTTTCTTTTTCAGCTGAAGAATTGGAACTTACTTCGTGACTGCACCCTAGGAGTGAAGTAATTATTGCGATCAATAAAATTATCTTTCTCATATCGCACCTTCCAGCATTTGATAAACAGACTTCCCGCTACCTTAGAGACAGCGGGAGAAGTGGTAGTATTTTTTTATTTATCTTCAATTACAATTTCTTTATTCCCGTTTTGCAGAATGCTGAAGACATGTTTCGCAAGGTCTGTGTTTTCAATTTTCCCAGCTAAACCTTCTCGAGTTGGGCCAAATGCATAGACGTTTACATCCTCACCGGTGTGACCGCTGGTTGTCCAGCCTGTATGTGTGCGCTGATTGAAGATTTCTTCAATAGCATTATCGATGTCAGTTACATCTCCTTCAGCAACAGCCTTGACTGAATTTATTTCTTCAGAAGTCAATTCTAGATCAATGTAGTTGGAAAGTGTTTCTTCGACATCTGCACCATTGAAAATTTCAGCTGCCATGAAGTCTGGCGTGCGTTTAGCTGCTTTAATTGGTTCAGGGAACCAGTTGTAAATGCCGTCAGCTCCAATTGAATAGCCGCCCGTAGAGTGGTCTGCAGTCGCTATTACAAGAGTATGCTTATCCTTTTTCGCAAAATCAATCGCTGCCTTGAACGCTTTTTCGTAGTCTTCCATTTCACTCATCGCACCAACGATATCATTATCGTGTCCTGCCCAGTCGATCTGGCTGCCTTCGACCATCAGGAAGAAACCGTCTTTATCTTTATTCAATCTTTCAATCGCAGACTTAGTCATTTCTTCAAGAGATGGAATGTCGTCTGTACGGTCGATCATCTTAGGAAGACCACGCGGTGCGAACAATCCCAGGATTTTTTCATTATTATCGCTTTCCAGCTGTTCTTTCGTAGAAGCGTAGCTGTAGCCGTCTTTTTGGAATTCTTCAATTAGGTTCCGATCTTCGCGATCGAATAGATCGGTACCTCCACCTAGAAGCACATCGACCTTATGTTCACCATTAATTAAATCATCATAGTAGTCCTCTGCAATTGCATTCATATTTCTGCGGCTCTCATCATGTGCACCGAAAGAAGCTGGAGTAGCATGGGTGATTTCAGAGGTAGCAACAAGTCCGGTTGCTTTGCCTTGTTCTTTGGAAGATTCCAGAACCGTTTTCACATCGGATTTATCGTTGTCAACTCCAATTGCCGCGTTATATGTTTTAACACCTGCTGACATTGCAGTTGCTGATGAAGCGGAATCTGTAATGTTTTCTTCAGGGTCTTCCGCATATGTCGACTGCTGGCCAACGAGGAACTTATCGAATTCGGTTCCTTCTGCCAGTTTAGTATTTGGGTCGTCCTTCAGGTAACGGTAAGCAGATGTATAGGATACTCCCATACCATCACCAATCATGAAAATGACGTTCTTGATTTTAGCATTATTCTGATTAGGTGATTCCTTTGCGTCAGCTGTAAAAGCTCCTGAAAGACCGCCGATAGCAAGAGATGAAACGACAGCAAAAGGAATCAATTTCTTTTTGAAGTTACTATTCATGTTCATTTTTCCCTCCAATTACTAGACTTCAAGCTAATTATAGTTATATTTTTAGAAGATTTCTTCTTTGAGAAATAGCAGATTTTCCAAGGGCTGTATTAGGAATGTGAGGTTTGGAGCAGATAGAAAGGGGAGGTGTGACAATTGGATTATCTATGAAAGAAAAGAGGAGGGGGAAGTTAGATAAAAGGGATTAAGAAAAGGTTGGATTTTTTGGATATATAAACAAGACATGTCAAAAGATGTGTTTTTATGAGGTGGGATGAATTATTTGAAAATAAAAAGGCGAACCCCAAGATTCGCCTTTCATGACTATTTACCAGCCAGCTGGCAGCATTGCCACTGGCATAAGCGATACCTTATAAGTGTATCCGCCATCCTTCGTTCCAGTTGGCCATAAAGCAGTAGCCATGTAGATTACTTTTACCGTGTTATTCTGTGAAAACTCTGTTACATATACAATCCTGTCAGCCATGAAACCAATTTGCTCTTGAGTCCAAAGGATTCTGTCAGCCATGAAGCCAATTTGGTCAACTGTGTAAAGAACACCATCCAATGTCTGAGAATATGAATCAGCACCCATTTGGCCTACTGTTACTAAAACATCAGCGGTTGTAGTAGCAGCTTCAGCTTTTTGCTGTGGAAGTCCAGCAGCAACTAAAGATAAAATCATCGCAAAAGCAATGAGAGATTTTGTAAACATGTTTTTCATTCGAATATTCCTCCTGTTTAATACCCTTATGGGTATAATTTACTTTAATTAATATATACCATATGAGGTATAATGTCAACTGTAATATAAAAATTATTATTTTTCATTTAAAGTTCTAATTGTAGTTTCACCCTTTCAGGAGTAAGATGTAAGAGTTGAAAACAGAAAGGAGTTGGTATCTTTGGGTTATTCAAAAGAACCTGATCCCGATAGGTGCGGGGAAGTCGATAATCTATTAGATTTGATACAATTGAATGCTGCAAGACTATCAACTCTGAAAAAAGGTAGTTGGCTTCCTCAATAATTGAAGAGGAGGTTGGTCAAATGCTGGAAATCTATAAAAGCAGTGAAGAAAGACATTTAACACGTGTAGAAGAAATTTCAAAAGGATCCTGGATTAATATGGTACATCCTTCAGAAGATGAGATCATAAGGGTTGCGACTGAAACAGGGATCGCAGTGGATTTCATAAAGGATGCCCTTGATGATGAAGAGAGGCCAAGGATTGAAAAAGAAGATGGTATTGTCTATATCATCGTTGACTATCCATACATCACCCATGATGATTCTGGCTTTCCGATTTATGAAACTATACCAGTCGGGATAATTCAGACTGCGAATTGTATCATCACAGTTTCGTTAAAAGAGACTCCTGTATTGAATGAATTCAAGTCAAATAGAGTCAAGGAATTTTATACTTATAAGAAAACAAGATTTGCCCTGCAGATCCTTTACGTTATTTCCATTTATTATTTACGCTACCTGAAACAAATCAATAAAAAGACAAATGAGATTGAGCGCGAGCTGCATCAGTCGATGAAAAACAAGGAATTATATGCATTTCTTGCTTTGGAGAAAAGCCTGGTTTACTTCACGACATCACTAAAATCCAATAAAGTGGTACTCGCAAAGATCATGCGCTTCAATTATTTAAAAATGTATGATGAAGACAAGGATTTGCTGGAGGATGTCATCATCGAAAATACACAGGCCATCGAAATGGCTGAGACTTATAGTTCAATTTTAAGTGGTATGATGGACGCTTTCGCCTCTATAATTTCAAATAACCTAAATATGGTAATGAAATTCCTGACATCCATTACGATCATTCTTTCGTTCCCGACTATGGTGGCAAGCTTCTATGGTATGAACGTTGATCTTCCATTTCAGCACAATCCGTTTGCGTTCTTCCTGGCGATCAGTATGGCTTTGTTATTGGCCGGGTTAACTGCATTTGTTTTCTGGAAAAAGAAATATTTCTAATTGAACGTCTGGACATCAGTCCGGGCGTTTTTTAGTCTAAATTCTGCATTAATACATATTTATGGATTAACAGAGATAGTACTTTCAAAATTAGTATCACAAGCAAAAGGGTGATGGAATGACAGGGATTTTGGTCAATATTTATAGGAAAATGCTGTCAGGTTTCATTATATTAATTTGTACACTCAGTTTTTTTCTGATAGCCGGATTCATTTCTTCTTCGAACATTAGCTTTTTTAAATTCAAAGTAAACGGAGAAATTGGTGCAGACGTATTCCTCAGGATCATCAGTTATGAGAACCCGTTGATTGGACATGCACTGACAGGATCGAATGCTGATTTGCCAATTCTTTCTACTGGATTCAAATTGCTAACAAATGTTGAGATGAATGATATTAGAAGTCTGATAAGGAGTGAAATTCCAGGTTTCATGGCATTTGATTCAAACTTCCTCATCGCAGATGAAGGAGTTGATTTTACGGATATTCCGATTGAATCTGCCCCTCCTATGGAGGTTTTACTGCAGGAAAGAAATATGGCAGCGAATGAACTGAAGGAGCTGAATAGCGGCAAAATATACTCTGGTTCTTCACCAACTGAAAAATCGGTATTCATTTATCATACTCACAGCTGGGAGTCGTACTTACCATTGCTTGGCCTGGAGGGAGCAGAGAATGAAAATGAGGCTGTTGATGGCAAAACAAACATTACGATTGTAGGTGAATTACTAGGAAAGGAGTTGGAGAAAAGGGGTATAGGAGCGAGTGTGGATAAGACCAATATTGGCCAGGAGTTAGATAAAAAAGGCTGGATGACACACAAGTCATATGAAATATCACGTTCGTTGGTTCAAAGCGCAATGGCTGGGAACGAGAAATTAGATTACTTTATTGACCTGCACAGGGATTCTGTCAGAAAGGATTCGACTACAGCCACAATCAATAACAAGCCATATGCAAGATTGGTTTTTGTCATTGGCGAAGAAAATAAGAACTTCCAGAAGAACCTGAAGTTTGCAAATGAACTTCATAAGATCCTGAATAAAGATTATCCAGGGATCAGCAAGGGAGTTTTGCCTAAAAAAGGAATCGGCGTTGATGGAATATATAATCAAGACTTGCATGCTAACACGCTGGTCGTCGAGGTAGGCGGCGTTGATAATAATATGAAAGAATTAAAAAACACAATAGAAGCGTTAGCGGACGCAATCAGCCAGATTTATTGGAAGGCGGAAGAGGTAAATGGCTGAATATCGTGAAAAATATTTCTGGCTGTTGTGGACGATTGCCACTACGATGTTAGCGTACTTTTATTTCCCCTTGACGTTGACAATTGCATTTTTCTTGTCAGGCATTATCATAAGCAGTAAATGCCTGGTTGAAGATTTTATAAACCATCAGGAAGACGCTGAAAAGCAAAACGAAAAAAACCATTGATGCATGACTTCAATGGTTTTTTTGCTTCATTTAAACCATCCCTTTTTCCTGAACCAGAAGAACATGGTCATCCCTATGACGAACATGGCGAACAATGATCCAAAATATCCAAATCTCCAGGAGAGTTCAGGCATATTCTCAAAATTCATCCCGTAAATTCCTGCTATGAAGGTGAGTGGCATGAAAATGGTTGTGATTACAGTAAGTACTTTCATTACGCGATTTGTTTCATGTGAATTGATTGACAAATAGCTGTCCCGCATATCTGTTGTCAGTTCACGGCTCGCTTCCACCTTTTCAGCTAACCTTAATAAATGGTCATGGATGTCCGCAAAATATTCTTTTTGTTCAAGCACTCCAGAAAGGCGATGGGAATTAATCATCCTGTATACCAAATCCCTCATTGGAGTGATGGTATGTCTTAACGAGAGCAATTCATGCCTTGTATCGAATAGCTCTTCAAGCAGTTCCTCCATCGAGCGGTCAGCAGAATTCTCATCAATTTCATTCAATAAGTCCTCAATTCGATAAACATGAGGGAAATAGTTATCGACTATTTTATCTAAAACATGATAGAGGACGATTGATGGGTTCCATTCTCCTGGCGACTTTGAAAGTTCTAATCTCTTCCACACATCGTCAATTTCACGCATGCTGACGCTATGGTAGGTAACGATATAGTTATGTCCAAGAAATAGATCAACCTCTTCTTTCTGCATGGACTCTCCATTCAGAGCCTGGAAAACAAAAAAATGATAATCATCATAATAATCGAGTTTGGGTCTTTGAAGTGTATGGATACAATCTTCAATGGATAAAGGGTGGAATCGCAATGGTTCTTTTAAAAATTCGATTTCTTCGTCTGTCGGCTCATTGAAGTCAATCCAATGCCAATGACCACTGTCTGACACCAATGAATCTATACCTCGACCAGTTTGGATATCCCCATAAGGACTAACAGAAATTGTACGTATCATAAATTCTCCCAAAAAACGTTTTCTAGGCTATTTTAATTAATTTGATTGGTTTTTCAGTAAAGCAAACTTAATAACCTCTTATTATTATATTAGCAAAGATGGACAGGAATCAAAGCAGAACCCATGAGAGTGGGATATCAGGAGTCAGAAAGCTGCTTCAAATCAACAAAAGATGGGTGATGGAAATAAAGCTGTATTGCTATAATAAGAATCAAAGCAATTTCTACAAAATTTCATTCTAGTGTTGCCAATAGTTATGCACAAAATACAAAAACAGATTGTTCAGGAGATGAGAAAGAATGCTGCATCATGTTGAAATCAATGTAACCGATTTAAATAAGACAATAGAATTTTGGGGCTGGTTTTTAAGCGAATTAAAATATGAAGTATATCAAAAATGGGACAGCGGCATGAGTTGGAAATTTAAAAAGACTTATATAGTATTCGTCCAAACCGAAGAAAGGTTCATTCAAGCAGGATATCACCGCTCGCAAGTTGGTATGAATCATCTTGCTTTTTATGCAGATTCACGGCAACATGTGGATCAAATGACAGAAAAACTAAGAGAAAGACGTATCCCTATCCTCTATCAAGACAGACACCCTTTTGCTGGAGGGGCAGATCACTACGCGGTGTTCTTTGAAGGTCCAGATCGTATGAAAGTTGAATTGGTTGCACCTGATTGACAGCGGATAATTTTTTCCAAGTGTAACTTCCTGATTTAAGGGGAAAAGTATTTTACTTTTGTAAATTAGGAGGCACTGGAAAAAGTTATGGCAGATGCTTTTTTAGGAATTGTCATCTCTGCGATGGCAACAGGTTTGGGAGCAATTCCAGTTTTATTTCTAAATAATGTCTCACCCCGGTTGAAATCTTTACTTCTTGGTTATGCTTCAGGGATCATGATGGCGGCTACAACCTTTAGCTTGATACCAGAGTCTTTGAAATCATCAGATATTTGGGTACTATCGATCGGAATGTTATTAGGGACGTTTGCCTTGAATTTCATACATTCAAAGACTGAAGACCTCGGCACAAGTGACTTTAAAATTTTTTCCGGTGTTGATCGAAAAACGTTAGTCATCATTACAGCTATTACTCTCCATAATTTACCCGAGGGCCTCTCAGTCGGGGTGAGTTATGGATCGGGTGAAGAAAACCTTGGAGCTATTATTGCCTTTGCAATTGGCCTGCAAAATGCGCCAGAAGGATTCCTCGTTGGGCTTTATTTAATCCATCAGAAAATGTCTAAAGTGAAGGCTCTTATGATTGCTGCCTTTACAGGGGCTGTAGAAATAGTAACGGCTGCGATTGGATATTTTCTAGCTGCAGAAGTAGCAGGGCTTGTACCATATGGATTGAGTTTTGCGGCAGGTGCAATGCTCTTTGTCATCTATAAGGAACTTATTCCAGAAAGCCAGGAAGATCATCAAGTAAAATTCCCAACGTACTCTTTTATCCTTGGCTTGATTTCAATGCTCTATCTCACTATACATTTCGGTTAGACATAAAGGCGATAAACGCGTGGCCTTTATCCTTTTCTATAATTCAGGTTTCTTTGTTAGGAATAAACCTAAAAGTGCTGGGTAAAGACAAAGAGAGTCTGGTATTCTAATGGTATACATATTAGGAGGGATCAGTATGGGAGAATGCAATATCGACCACAGCAAAAAGGATGTCCAGGAGAAATACCAATCACAAAAGGAATTCCTTCCGCAGGACATCCACCCGTTATTCAACCGTTTTTTTGAGGAAGAACATACTCAGGACATTTTGAATGAAGTATTTCACTTGCTAAAGAAGTATGATCTTGCTGCAGAAGAAGAAAGAAGCGAACGTGACAATAAATTGAAACTAGTTTTAAAGAACGTGTAAATAATCGTAAGGGGCCATGTGCTCCTTTTTTTATTGGAGCAGAGAAAGCCATTCTAAAAAAGCTAACCAATTAAGATTAAAAATCCCCTTTTTAAAAAGCCTTATTTCCAGAAAATTCTTTGTTTATTTTGTAGAAAAAATCTTATTGCCAGCAAAAACCAGAAGGAGTAAAATTAGGTGGATATTTCGATATCCAAAATAATTTGAATGATTCGAAAGAAGAGGAATGTATGGAAAGTCCTTCACAAATAACAAAGAGGAATGAAAAGAATAGCATAATAAATGGTGTCGCTTCTACGATTGTTATGAGTATGAGCAATAACTACTTTGCCTTATTTGCAATTGGTGTTCTCGGAGCTACGAATTATCAAGTTGGATTAATTAGTTCTCTGCCTCAAATAATAGGTATGTTCGCAATGATTCTTGGTACCGTGATCATGAGCAGGCTGCAGGAAAAAAAGAGGTTCACTGGTCTCTCGATTTTGTTCACTCGTTTATTTTTGCTGGGGATGTTTTTGGTCATTTATCTGCCTGAAGAATACAGAGCCTGGACATTTGTCATACTGATCGGTCTAATGAATCTTCCTGGATCATTCGCAATGCTTAGCTGGCAGTCATTTATCGGGGACCTTATTTCAGACAGGCGTAGAAGTAGTTTCTTTAGTGAAAGGAACAGGATACTGACCATAGCTGGTATGATTACGACATTGCTGATTGGAATAGGGCTTCAATGGTTTGACAAATCCAATCCTCTGCCATATCAGATTCTCTTTGTTTTAGCGTTTCTTTTTGGCATTGCAGAAGTTTTCTATTTAAATAGACATATAGAACCAAAGAAAGAAATCGTACCAGGCAAGAAACGGTTAAATCTTGGCTGGGACGCTTATAAACATAAACCGTTCATTTATTACTTGATATGCGGTTTGTTTTTCAACTTTGCCTGGCAGCTAGCCTGGCCTCTGTTCAATATTTATAATATCAAAGTCGCTCATATGACTGGTTTTTGGATCAGCATTATAACTGTGGCGAATCAGGTAGGTCAGATCATAAGCTTCAAGTGGTGGGGAAGGATGGCTGATAAGCACAGTAATGGAAAGATGCTGGCAGTTACTGCGGTCGGGATGGCATCAGCGCCATTCCTAACAATTCTTTCAAAAAATATGTATTACCTAACTTTCGTCAACTTTACTTCCGGCCTTTTTGTTTCTGGGACCGTTCTTTTGTTATTTAATCAGCTTCTTGAAGTGACGAAGGAGGAGAACCGGGGAAGTTTTATCGCACAATATAACATACTTTTAGCGATTATAGGCTTTATCGCACCACAGGTTGGTGTGTATTTGCTTCAGTTAAGTTCAATTGAAACAGCTATGAATCTTGCAGCTGTTTTACGATTGTTCTCAGGAGCTGTATTTTTACTATTCTATTTTTATATGAAAAAACAGTACCTCAGCGGGAATAAGGTCGCAATCCAAAGATCATAACTGGTAAATAAAGGAAGTATATGTCAACTGACCTATGGGAATTTTTATAAAGGAATTTATCTGCCTTATATCGAATAAACTCTATTAATATTGTTAGACAGGTTGTGTTGCCATGACTATCTTTAGCTATTTTTTAATTTCATATTTTCTAGGCACCTTGATGGCTGGATATTTCGTTGTAAAGTTCCTCGGGAAAAAGGATATAAGAGTTGAAGGAAGCGGTAATGTAGGGGCGCGGAATGCCGGCCGGGTACATGGAAGAGTATCATTCGTTTTGACTTTTCTTGGTGATGCGCTAAAAGGGGCCGTTGTGATACTTATTGGTGAATATTTTAAACTGTCACCTGAATTCATATTGGGTGGATTGGGATTTGCAATTATTGGCCATGTAAAGCCGATTACCTTAAAATTTAAAGGTGGAATGGGAATCTCGACGTTTATCGGAGGGATGCTCGCCTTTGAACCGTTAACAGCTTTAGTTATCATTTTTGGTTTTCTTATACTTTATCCCTTCTTAAAAAGTTTTACATTTGCTGGTCTAGGCTCCTTTGTTTTGATTCCTATAAGTTTTTATTATTTTGATATCCAGCCTCTTGTCCTTCTTATTACTGGATTACTTGTAATGATTATAATATTCATCCACCGTGAAGATATTTTAGATAGATTAGATAAAAGAAGATAAAATAAGAAGGCCGGGACAAAAGCAGACAACCAATTCCTTCAGCTGAATATATTATGAATAGAAGCAGTGGAAGGAATGATGCATTTGTTTAACTGGGGTATTAGGTTCAAAAATAAAGCCTGGGTTATTGCTTTCATATCACAACTTATGATTGTAGCCCAAATAGTCCTGGAAGGATTGAATATTTTAGGGTGGACAACTTTCAGGTTAACAGATGAACTACAAAATGAAATTTTGATGTTGGTGAACGGTATATTCATGATTCTTGCCATGCTCGGGATCATACAAGATCCAACTACTAAAGGATACAGAGACAGTAAAAGGGCGATGGAATACAAGGAACCAAACTAAAAAGAGTTAATGTTTAGCATTCGCACATTTTGAGGTAAAGAAATGAATAGGATAATGTATCCATTCGAAAGGAGCCTGAAATATGTGGACCTGGATTTGGCTCTTGCTGCTGCCAATCACTGTTTTGCTGTTGATAGAAGAAGGAAGTCAATTTATATGGCGCAGATATTTAAAGAACCCACAAGAAGGAAATGATACAATTTTAGTACGTACTCTTAACAGCATAAAAAAGATTCAGCAGAAATATCGTAAGGATCCTTCACATTAAGGTGGGGGATTCTTTTTTTAAGGCTCTTTTCTCAAACTTTGTTGCTATTGAATACTAAATTGGAGTGAATTACCTATATTCCTTGTAAAGTTGATGCTTCTTTTGAGAAAAGATGCAAACTTAATACCGACCTGCAAAATGGGTATATATTACGTTAAAATCGGCTTTAGGATTTTAACAACCATCTTTACGAAAACAGCGTTTTTTTAAAATAATAAAATATTCATCGAGATTGAAAAATCCGATAAGTTAAACTATGATATAGATATTCAGAAAATTTAGAAATGTAGAAGGGATGATACGATGAGTAAAGTGGTTCCAGAAAGCTGGTGGGATCAGCTATCTGTTCCTGCAATAGCAGCCCCAATGTTCCTAGTCTCAGGTCTTGATTTGGTAAGTTCCTGCTGTAAAAATGGAGTGATTGGATCATTTCCAGCTCCAAACGCCCGACCAATAGAAGTTCTAGATGAATGGATGGGCAGGTTGAATGACGAATTAGCAGAAGCAAAAAAACAAGAGCCAGAACGGAAAATAGCACCCTGGGCTATGAATATGGTGGTACATAGTACTTACAGTAGGCTTGAGGAAGAGCTTGCCTTAATAAAAAAGCATAAACCTCAGCTTGTGATCACGTCACTCGGGAGTCCTAAGAAAGTGGTAGACATTGTCCATGAATATGGGGGCCTTGTTTTCTCTGATGTCAGTGATGTAAAATTTGCCAAGAAAGCTGCAGAGACAGGAGTAGACGGGCTTATCTTAGTCGCTAACGGAGCAGGAGGCCATGCTGGGGATCTTAATGGTTTTGCTTTCGTTGATTCTGTACGGACCTTTTGGGATGGGATCATTGTTCTGGCAGGATCAATCACCACCGGAAAGGCCGTACTTGCTGCACAGGCTGCAGGAGCAGACCTTGCTTACATGGGGACAAGATTCATTGTGGCAAAGGAAAGTATGGCCAATGATGAGTACAGGCAAATGGTAGTGGATGCAACTCAAGAAGACCTTATTCTCACCGATGCTTTTTCTGGTGTCAAAGCGAATATGCTAAAGCCAAGCATCGTCAGGGCCGGACTAGACCCTGAAACCCTACAGAAAAAAGATCATGTTAATTTTGATTCGATGCAAAGAGAGACGAATGCCAAGGCTTGGAAAGACATTTGGTCAGCAGGGCAGGGAGTTGGAGCTATTAATAATATACAATCTGCATCAGAGATTATTAGCCAGTTAGAATCTGAATACCGTGAGGCTTTAAGTAATGTGAACGCAAAAGCTGGCAAACTCAAAACTGTTATTATGGAATAATACTAAACTCACCGACAGGCAATTGATCGGTGAGTTTTTTAGAGTAATCCCTGTTAAAAGAAAATTTCGAGAAATAAAATGAATAGATTAAAAAACCTTGTTGGGAAAATATAGGGATATTAAAACCCTAATCTGTATATATAATCTGACCTGATTGAATCATAAACAAGTTCAATCGATTAATGGATAGAAGTATGTTATTATAAAGGGTATATTTTGAATATGTGAATTCATTGTTTGTTTCCCTTGAATTCCGGAGGAGACTGATACAATGCGCAAAAGAATCCAGGATTTGATCTCTACTGTTAAAGAAAATGGTGCCCATATTTTTTATTCATTCGAAAACGAAGAGAAATATGTTGATAACCTTATAGTCTATGTTACAGCGGCAATTGGACTCGGCAATCACGTGATGATCATAGAAAATGACCGGATTTTGCCTGAACTCCAGAAGAGAATCAAAGCTGAGTTTAATGAGGAACAACAGGAAATGATTCACACAATCAATAATTATGAATTTTACTGCTATCGTGGCAACTTTAATAAGGATACTATTCTTAGTTATTTAGATAACATGCTTTCACCTTTTTTGGAAAATAATATTCCTATTCAGACTTGGGCTCATGTTGAATGGAGGGATCAAGAGGAAATCGTCCAGAATCTTGGGGATTACGAAAAAGAAGCGGACGTATTTCTCCAGGCCACAAAATTAATCAGCATTTGTAGTTACGATGCCAATAGGGTCCCTGAGTCATTGAAAGACATTTTGATGGATTCCCACGAATATTACATGACGGACGATACCATTGAATTGATAGATCGAAAAAGCAGAATAAAGTAACAAGTGACCTGCCGATAATTGGCAGGTTTTTTGGTTATCCAGCAAATTATAAAATTATCCCAATGTGGATAACTATTTGTTTTTCCAGCTACAGCGCCTAGCCCCTCGAGTCGCTTCGGCTGAACGGGGCGCTTGCGCTTTTTGTTCTTGGATAAGAAAGTATAAATTTATCCACTTAGATTAGTGTCTAGCTCCAGCGCCTAGCCCCTCGAGACGCTTCGGTCCTGCCAATGAAGTCAAAGAACGACTTCACTGTCAGGCCCTCCAGCGCTTGTCGGGGCTGAACAAGGCGCTTGCGCTTTTCTTATTCTATACAGATTGTCGCTCAATTAATTTAAATGGAAGAGCGATCTTCTCTGCATATGTACTATCGCCAGATCGCTTAATAAATGAGTTGAAGGCAAATGAACCTAATTGTTTAGTGGGTATGTCAATTGTTGTTATTCCCATAATTTCAGATATCTGATGGTTATCAAAGCTCAAAATGGCTACATCTTCAGGTACAGCAAGTCCTTGTTTTACACTTTCGGTAAAAATACCGGCTGCAACTTGATCATTACCCACTAGAAAGGCCGTGGGTTTTTCTTTCATTTGTGAAAAACGATTCACCACTCTTTTCCCATCCTGAATCATTAAACATTTGCCAAGAATCCATTCCTCTTGTACCTTCTGACCAATCATCTTCATCTTTTCCTCGTATGCCTTCTGGCGTTTTTGGCTATTTGTTCCTTCTAGTCTCCCAAGACAAATGGCAATCCGCTTATGACCTTTTGATATTAAATATTCCAACCCCAGGTTGAATGCTGCAACATGTTTAATTGATATAGAAGGAAAATCATCTTGATCAGAGTCCTCGCATAACACCATCGGCCCTGCATTTTTATACTTCAAAAGTGAATCAAACGGAATTGCACGTGAAGCAAAAATAACCCCATCAATAAGATGGCCTCGAAGTTGTTCTAACGCTTCGAATTCCTTTTCTTGTTGATAACCTGTCTGGAAGAGAACCAGCTGGATATTATGCTTTATTGCTTCTTCAGCAATTCCTTCCAGGAGTTCTGAAAAATAAGGGTGATTGATTGTTGGCAATACGATTCCGACCATATTGGTCTTTCCCCGGGATAAATGAACAGCATTAATATTAGGGCTGTAATCCAGTTCTCTTATTGTTTTCAGCACTGCTTCCCGTTTATCTGGGCTTACATATGGATGATGGTTCAACACCCGTGACACAGTGGAAACCGACACTCCTGCCAGTCGGGCAATTTCTCGGATATTAGCCATTTAAAAAAACCTCGCAAAGATTATTCTTGACCTGAAACGCGTTCCATAAATTATTGTATATGCAAACATATTTTAAAGGAGCTGTCATTATGGTTGCAGGAATTATTATGTTAGCAGGTTTATGCTTATTTGAAATTATTTTAGCAAAAATCGCATTAGGAAACGCGGAAATAGAGGAATTTAATTTCGAGGAATTTTTTTATGGGAAAGATTGAATGTTAATAGGAAAAAACGAACCGCCGTCATTCACTCTTTAATAATGGCTCTTTTCTCAAACGTTGTTGCTATACAAAATTGGAGTGCCTATATTCCCTCGTGGAGTTGACGATTCTTATGAGAAAAGAGCATGCAAACTAAATACCGACCTGCAAAATGGGGATATATCACGTTAAAATCGGCTTTAGGATTTTAACAACAAACTTTACGAAAACAGCCTTAATAGTAAAGTGCAGGAAGGAATTAATAAACTGATTGTAGAATTCAGCATCACTGCGAAACGAAAGTGTTACAATAAAAGGAAGGTTGTAATCTGGAAAGTAAGAAGGAATATGAAACTTTTTACCAGGTCTTCCGTAAATATTTACGTCAATAAGAAAGAGGTGAAATAAATGGGCAAAACAAAAAAGGTTATCGCGAGTATTTCTGCTACGGCTTTGATGATGGGGCTGGCTGGTTGCAATAACAACCCACAGGCCATTCCGGACCGGGATTGGGAACCGGATGTATCTGGCGATGAAGGGCAGGATTGGAATTCTGAGCAGGGCCAGGATATCCCTCCAGTACCAGAAGGGACCGATTGTTCAGACTGGGAATGGGACAATGAAGATGGTGTCTGGGAATGTGATGATAACAACTCTCCATATTTTGGACATTACTTTTTCGCTGGTATGTTCTTTGCGAATCGATCATTACTCTATAAGAGCAATGACTATACGAAGTACAAGAACAGTTCATCATTCAAAGGGGCAAGATTGGACAGCAATTATAAAAACACTTCGCCAAAGGGCAGTTCAGGATTCGGCAGCGGGTCAAGAAGCACTACTGGCGGTTAAGGGAGAGGAAAATTAATGAATTTATATTTGAATTTTGCCGCTTATTTAGGACTTGGATTGCTTTTGCTGACGGCAGGTGTGGGCTTATTCGTGTTGGCTACACCAAAGATTAAGGAGTTTGAACTGATTGGCAAAAGAAATATAACAGCAGCTCTTTCGCTTGGAGGGAAAATGCTGGGACTAGCAATCGTGCTGGGAGCAGCAGCAGAATATTCGGTATCCCTTCTGGATATGGCTATCTGGGGTTCCATTGGGATTTTTACGCAAATTATAGTATTCTTTGTCGCTGAGGTTATTACGGTCAGATATAGCCTCCAAAAAGCGATTGAAGAAGACAACCGTTCAGTTGGTGTCATTCTCTTCTCACTTTCTCTTGCTGTAGGCTGGATTGTTGCAAAAAGCCTTTCTTATTAGGAGGAGAAAACATCCATGAAAAAACTAACTTATTTTGTTCATGATGGAAAAGACAACTATGAACCATTATACGAATATACGATCCCGAATGTCGGAATAGATGAGTTTTATGCCCGCCAGCTTTGCACTTATTTCATTATTAAAGGAAGCCAGTATGAACTGATATCCAATGAGATGGTTGGGGATGAAGAAATACTCGTTCTTGAAGACAGGGGCAGGAACAATTATGTCCTTGGTGAGAAAAGTTATCGGGGAATAGGAATCCACGTGGAATTCCGGCGATTCAAGGAAAGTGAGAATTATAAGTTGCTAACTGCTGTTCCTTGTCGGACACACCTTGATGTAATCCGCTATCTCTTAAAGGATATTATTGATGTTCCTGGTTTCGGGCAAATGGCTGTTACCTCCACTGAAGTGGATGAAGATCGGGGAGTTTACGTCCTGTATCTTAAAGCCATTGGTGAAAACGACATGGAATAGGAGGCATTCCATGAAAAACTACAAAGCAAATAGAGAAGGATTTTATAGTGGAATAAAGAACTTCTGGCCCGATTTGTATGGGGAGGAATATGCCTTATTTGATATTTCTACCATTGATAAGGGGGAAGTTGAAGCCATCAGGCTTTGTACAAATAGAATCGGCAGAATATTTTTTAAAGTTAGTGAGCTCTTGAGAAATGTTCAACTGGATACCTTGAGTGAACTGGGGTATCCGGTTGAAACCCTCGATTTTATAAGGCTCAAGACATTAAATGTTGAAAGTGTTATCGCAAGGCTGGACCTGATTAAAACAGAAAATACATATAAGTGCATTGAGATCAATTCTGATACTCCAACCTTCGTTAAGGAATTATTTAGCGTAAATGGATCTGTAGCGACTCAATTTGGCTTCAGAAATCCAAATGAAGGAATGGAGGATCAACTGGCCAGAGCTGTCCGGATTGCTGTTGCTGCATCTGCAAAATGGCTGGAAGAAATTGAACCATATGTTGTTTTCACTGCGCATGAAGACAATATAGAAGATCGAAATACAGTTTTATATTTGCAGGATTTATATGGTTTACCTTCCAGGTTCATTGCACTAGATAAACTAAGTATCATACCTGGGACTGGCCTATATGATCAAACTGGCCGTAAGATTGACATCCTCTACCGGCAAACATTTCCGATAGAAAGCCTCATAATGGATGAAGACGAATCTGGAAATAAAATCGGTATGTGGCTGCTTGAACTTGTAAAAACAAAGAAATTGGCAATGATCAATCCTCCGTCTGCTTTCTTATTGCAGAATAAAGCTGTGCAGGCGGTAATATGGGGATTACATGAGGATAATGATCCGTTTTTCACACCCGAAGAGCATGACTGGATTAACGAATATTTCCTGCCTACTTATTTGGAAGCGGAGCCGTTTTTAACGAAGCATGTTCCTTTTGTCAAAAAGCCTATCTTCGGGAGAGAAGGAGACACAGTCGAGATATACAGTTCCACTGGTAAACTGATAATGGAAGAAAAACATAAAAACTACAACGCTGTTCCATCCATTTTTCAGCAGTATATCGAACTGCCCACTGTTACATACAATTCAGAAAAAGGTAAGCAAAAAGGGCATGTATTAACAGGGAGTTTTCTTATTAACGGAAAATCATCCGCGCTCGGTTACCGTGTCGGAGGAGAAATTACAAACAACCTTTCTTGCTTTTTACCAGTGGGGTTGTCTTAAGAGAAGGCTGTTTTCGTAAAGATGATTGTTAAAATCCTAAAGCCGATTTTAACGTAATATAAAGCCACTTTGCAGGTCGGTATTAAGTTTGCATGCTCTTTTCTTAAAAAAAGAGTCAACTTTGCGAGAAACATAGGTCAACCAATCCTATTTTGTAGTGAGAAAAGAGCATAAAAGAAAGGAGGTCCATTCATGTGGATTTTACAGAGGTTTTTTACAAAACTGCTGAAAGTCAGTCTTTTGAAAATCACCTTGATCGTTCTTGGAGTGATTCTATTAAGCAGCTTGATTATCAAGACACTTGAACCAGAAACTTTTCCAAGATACCTTGATGCAGTCTGGTGGACAATGACCACGGTCGTGACGGTTGGTTATGGTGATTACTCCCCCAGCAGTGATTTAGGCCGAATTTTTACGATGGTGCTGCTATATACAGTCGGGATTGGGGCAATGGGTATTATCATCGGCAAGATTTTTGATAGTTTGACTTTGTATAAAAAAATGAAGGAGGAAGGGAAGTTGGCATATAAAGGAAAGGACCACTATATACTGATCGGCTCCTCCAAAGATAAACTTAGTAATGTTGTTGAGGAAATCCTGAATTCCAATAAAAAGTGCGATATAGTCATTGTCGATCATAGCAATGAGTCGCCAGTGCAGCATGACCGAGTACATTTTGTCAGCGGAAACCCTGCTGAAGAAGAAATTCTAATGCAGGCTAATATCCTCGAGTCCAAATCAGTGGCTGTCTTTACGGATGATCGTATTGAGTTTCCTGAATACGCTGATGGGAAAACTTTGCTTATAGCATCAAGGGTAGAACATATCTCGAAACAGTCAAAAAGAAATATATATACGATTGCCGAGATCATGAAAGAAAAGCATATTGCGTTGTTCGAACATGCGAACATCGATGAATTTATTTTATCCAATGAATCAGTATCTAAACTCATGGCTCAGGCAGCGATCTTTCCAGGTTCGAGCAAGCTGTTTAAACAACTGCTCAGCAATATGGAAGGAGAGAACCTCTATAAAATCGAGAAGAAGCCGCATTGGACTACTTATAAGCAAGCAGCCATGGAGCTCTTTGACCTCGGAGCAACACTCATTTCAGATGGACACGCGCTTGATATTGCAAGAAAACATAATGAAGAAATTCCTGAGGGTACGGAGATGTTTGTCATTTGCGATGAGGCAACCTATAAAAAGTTATGCAGCTAAATTTTCGTCAAAAAAATTCTTCTATTTTGGTTTAAAATATTTTTAGAAGGATATAATAATCACGCAAGGTTAAATTGCAATTTTTTTAATCGCTAGGAGGCAACAATAGTGGAACGTGGTAAAGTAAAATGGTTTAACAGCGAAAAAGGCTTTGGATTCATCGAACGTGAAGGCGGGGAAGATGTATTTGTACACTTCTCAGCAATCCAGGGCGAAGGTTACAAATCTTTAGATGAAGGACAAGAAGTTACATTTGAAGTTGAACAAGGCCAGCGTGGCCCGCAAGCGACAAACGTACAGAAAGCCTAACTAAGGATACCTGAAACAGACTCAGATTTTATGGGTCTGTTTTTTTGATTTGGCTTTTTCGTAAATATTGTTGATTTTGAGGATTAAATATTTACAAAAAAAGAACACATCCTTGATGTGCCAAATTAAAATCCAAAAAAGGAACTGATTATATTTCGTTTTTTGAATTTCCTTAAGGAAGAAACAGGTGCTAAAGATGTTTGTTTTTCCTCCTTAGCCACTTGTTCCTGCTGTGCAGCGGCTTCCTCCATGCTTGTAATCACTTCTTTCAGTCTGGCTACCTCATTTTGCAGTTCCTCAATTTCCCTGCGATGCTGAAGGATTTGATATGATACAACTTCATCAGCCTTTCGGTTAAGCCTGTTTTCGAAATCCTCCATTCGCTTCATTAGCTTATCCAGTGCCATATCTGGTTTAACAGCTGGGATTGTCGCTTTTCTTTGCTTTCTTCCTTTAATTTTTAAATCCTGTAATAAAACTCCTTTATTAAGCTGTTCTTTGATGTCTTTTAAGATCTCGATACTTTCCCCGGAAAATTGATAATGTCCTAACTCCGTACGCTCCATTTGAAGGTTTGCCTGCTTCACCCAGCGTTGTATTGTGCTCGGTGAAACGCCGAGCAGCTTTGCTACTGCGCTAGTATTCATCATAATCCCCCCTTGTTATAGTAAAATTTCGCTTTTTAATTTGCTTTTCCTTTGTCGCTGACAAAACTAGTTGGCTTTCGGCAAAGAAAGTGAAAAAACACCACCATACACTCTTTTAGGTAAAACCGTCGTGATTTTATTATAATAACCAGTCGAGTTATGTTATTTTTTATCAAGTTATCCATTTTATCAGACTCTTTTCTCAAATTTTGTTGCTATTGACTACAAAATAGGATTGAATGACCTATGTTTCTTCATAAAATTAAAAGCTTATTATGAGAAAGAGCTTGCACACTTAATAAAGACTTCAAAATGACTTTTTATCACGTTAAAATCGGCTTTAGGATTTTAACAACAATTTTAACGAAAACAGCTTGTTATTAAGAAAATTACAAACCTTCTATGGTAAACGATGGTAATATTAGAGTATCGATTTGGAGGGTTAATAATCATGATAAAGAAACCAATAATCAAAAAAATTGTGATAGCAGGACTTCTCTTTTCCTTGTTTTATGTAGGTTACCTTCATTACAAAATAAACCAGCACGCTAACATGGATGTGCCGAAGAATTCTGATTATATGATAATTCTAGGAGCGCGGGTCAAGGGAAAAGTTCCTTCGCTGGCACTAAAATACCGTATTGACCACGCAGCAAATTATCTAAAGGAAAATCCTGATACTATTGCGATCGCCTCCGGTGGCAAAGGCCCGGGGGAAGACATATCTGAAGCCGAATGTATTAAAAGGGAACTAATGCAACATGGGATCGAAGAATCAAGGATTATCCTTGAAGACAAGTCCACTGATACGTACGAGAATATTGGATTTTCTAAAAAATTCATACCTGAAAATGCTGAAATTGGCTTAGTGGTGACGAATGATTTCCATATCTTCCGTTCCAAGATGATAGCAGACAATGAAGCACTGAAGATAAATGGATTGGCTGCAAAGACGCCAATTCAGGCAGTGTTGAAATCATATATAAGAGAATACCTGGCGCTGACAAAGTATTTCATGATCAATGTTTTCAGGTAAGAATAAACAGTAACTAAAATGAGGTGAATATATGAACGCTCCTGGGATTGTTTTGAATCTAGTGGCATGGGGTGCTATTTTCATTCTGGCAAGACGTATATATAGTAAACAGGATATAAAACCAATCATATGGAAACTGGCGATTGTCATTTTTGTTGGATTATTCTCTTTTTCTATTAACTTGCCATATATGGATCAGCAGATAAAACTAGCCATTCTTCCTCTTGGTGTATGGATTTTATATGGAATCTATTCACGTATCTATTCACGTAAAGAAGAGGGTATTAGCTGGGATAAGTATCGGAAATATGCCTGGTTAGGCTTCTTCGCCAATTTTATCTTTTTAGCAGTTTCACTTATCAGTCCACTAATCCATTCGGCTATATTCCCTGCCAATGAGATATCAACCTATCTTTCGGATATCAACAAAGGAAAGATCATTCAAACCCATCCCTCTGCTGGCAGCAAGATATTGGACAGGGATTCTCTTCTTGATCAATTGGACAGTTTCAAGAAAGAATCAGTATATAGTGAAAAGTGGTACTACGAAGCCTTTGAGTCTGCCGGTGAACTTTCAAAAGCTGAAGAAAGATTTCCATATCAGCTTACAGGAATTGAAGCAAAATGGGGAAGCGGTATCGATCCTATGATTTTTGTTGAACAAGATGGAAAAGGGATCTTAATCTCAACGGGCCAAAAGCAAGTATACTTTCGTGCCGAAAAATCTTTGCTAAAGAAGGGGGAGTAACTTCATGCGCAAAAAGGTGCTCGTGCCTCTTTTACTTATTACGATTCTTATGGCTGGAGGAATTTTTTATTGGTATTATCTAGCTCCTCCAGCAACCTTTCCAGACCAGGAGGAAATAAAGGCAATCTTGAGTGATCCATATAACAGAGTTGGAATAGCGGAAATACAGGACACGATTTTTCTTGATGATAAGCATGTATACATTCCTTTCATTACAAAAGAGGAAGGCCATGGTATAAGCTTTTGGGAGTGGGGAAAGCAGGAGTGGAAATTATCAAGTTTCTCTACCGGAAGCATGCCGCAAATCTGGAAGATTGATTCAAATGACCCGTCATCACATTTTATTATGTGGAATTATCATCCAGAGAATAATCTGGAATTTTTGACGTTTTTTTTGATTAAAGAACGTGGGTTTTCCGTCAGTGATGGAAAGCAACAGTATGATCCCGGTATTCAAATGGATTACAGGGCAGAGGTTGGAGAGAAGTCATATGGTTATACTTCGATTCCTCCAGAGTGGCAAAAGTATATGGAAGCAGAAAATAAACTGATGGCAGCAATGAAACCCAATCCTTTATTTGCTGACTTTTTTCCACCTGCTCAATATTACTTTGGCTGGCAGTCAACATCGGTTGATGGGTCCACAGAGTATCCTTCTTACCCAAACAATAATGGTTTTGGCAGTGGTGGTTCGTCAACAGAGTATCTTAGGTTTTTAAATGAAAATGAAATTTATATAAGGTAATATGCTTGTGAGTAAAATTAATGGAAAGTAATTCCTGATTCCTTTTCAGTAGCTTGTCAATGAAACTTTTTGGCGTAAATATTCGTATTAATAAGGGAACCTGTGAAAAGAGCCCAACTGATGGGAAATCATTCTTCAGGTTCTAACTGATGTAAGAAGGGTAAGTAGGTAAAATAATGTGAAAAAGGAGAAACAATTGATGAAAGTTACGCACTTGATGAAAATCTCAGTTTTATTTAGCCTGTTTGTTTTCGCTTTGGGTATTTATACTGTTCCAGCATTTGCTTCCACTGACAATGAGGATGTCATAAATGAGAAATACGGACCACCAATTGTAGTTTATGGTGAAGCACTTTCAGAAAAGCAGAAAGATGAAGTCAGGAATCTGCTGGGAATCAAAGATCCTTCCAAAGTTAAGGAAATTGTTGTAACAGGAAAAGATCTAGTAACCTATATCGATGGCGATGAACATTCCAATATGTATTCATCTGCCAAGATTACTAGGAAGGATACCGGAGAGGGGCTTGTGATTAACCAAGTCACTCCAGAAAATATAACGGAAGTAACGGATGAAATGTACGCCAACGCGCTGTTGACAGCAGGAATCGAGGATGCCATTGTAGATGTCGTTTCACCAGTCAAGGTAACCGGACACTCAGCTCTAGTGGGAATCTATAAGGCATATGATGAAGGTGAAGGAACAGCCCTTGATAAGGATCGTACTGAAGTTGCCAATCAAGAATTGAACCTGGCAACAAAACTAGCTAAAAAAGAGGGGCTCGATCAGGATAAAGTTAGTGAGCTCCTGACAGAAATCAAGAAAGAAATTGCAGCTCAAAACCCAGCAACAAAAGAAGAGATCGAGAAGATTATCGATGAAAAGCTAAAGTCTCTCGAAATTCAGCTTAGCCCGGAAGACAAACAGCTTCTCGTTGATTTGTTCAATAAAATGCGCGATTTGAACATCAATTTTGACAATGTTAAAACTCAGTTAGAAAACCTTTCTACAGATATCCAGAAGAGAATCGAGGAGGCAGTAGGGGACAAAGGCTTCCTGGAATCAGTCTCAAACTTTTTTAAAGAACTAATTGAAAGCATAAAGAGCATTTTTTCCTAAGACAGAGGATTTTCCTCTGTTTTTTTGAAATCGTATATGGTATAGAGGTGACTTAATATGAATATCCGGCAAGCCGAAGAACGAGATACAGATGATTTTGCACAACTCATACAAGAAGTTGAAGGTACAACGAATTTCATGCTATTTGGACCTGGTGAAAGGAAATTCAATCCTGAGGCTCAAAGGAAAATGATTCAGACTCTTAGGGCTGAAGAAAACTCAAATATTTTCCTGGCAGAGGCTGACAGTGGACTGGCAGGATATTTAATTGCAAAGGGAGGAAGTGCAAGCCGTACTAAGCATACAGCTTATCTTGTTATAGGCATAAAGTCAGGTTTTCGTGGTTCCGGATTTGGCACAAGACTTTTTGAAGAGCTTTTTAGCTGGGGGAAAGAAGTTAGGATTCACAGATTGGAATTAACGGTGATGACTGAAAATAAGGCAGGTATCGCATTATACAAGAAGATGGGCTTTGAAATAGAAGGAACCAAGAAGGATTCGTTACTTGTCGATGGTCAATATAATGATGAATTCTATATGTCCAGAATACTTTAAGCCAATAGTTGTGGCATTCTTGGATGACATGAATAAAACAGGCTAGAAACGATGGACTCACAATCGTTTTTAGCCTGTTTTAATATCTTAAAGTACTTGCCCTAGATGAGATTCAGGAATGTTGCTGGGCTTCCCATTCTTCCCTTAATAATCCCATTTTTATTGAATCATAGTATTTCCCGTTATAGAGTCGGCATTTCCTGATTCGAGCCTCTTCGACCATTCCCAGTTTTTTACCAACCGTAAGCATCCTGGAATTGCCGGACCAGGTTGTAAAGCCGATCCTTGGAATTGGGAAAGTTTCAAATAGGTGTGTAATCCAAACTTTCAATGCCTCAGTCCCATACCCACCATTCCAATATTCTGGCAAATAAATAACAATCCCAATTTCCAGCCATTGTGAAGATTCGTGTTCCCAGTAATATGCCACCATTCCGATAATTTCATCGTTTACTTTAATAAGGTACTTTCTGTCATATCCCTGATGGATGAGGTTCGTCATTTGTTCTTTAAACTTATCAAGGCTTTCTCGCCTTAGTGGATAGTAAGGTGCATCCCATTTTTTCCATTCAGGATGTTCGTCATTGTGAATCAGGCCCCACCATGTATCCAAATCCTCTTCTTTAATTTTGCACAATATAACTTGTTCACCTGATAATATATCTGGTGTCTGCATGTTTCCGTACCTCCTTAATAGATATGAGGCTAGACGCTTATGCTTAACTAATTCTCTTCAATTCTAGTATTTCCTGCGCCTGAACAAAAATACAATAAATGTTCAAATCTACAGAAAAAGAGACGCTGCGGACAGCGTCTCTTTAATTAGTTGCTTCGTCATCTATAAATGCATTTTCATTAACTGCGAAGAAATTTAAACCAGCGGCGATTGCGAAAGCTCCTCCAAGTAATGCGAATGTAGTAATCATTATGTAATCGCTCCTGTCATTAATTGTTTTTGTTTTGTTACTACTTATATTCCCGCAGTTGAAACTATTAAACCTATTATTACGAAAAAATGACAAAATAGTAAAAATGATTTTTTTTATTAAACTGCATTCAAAACTAATAGTTTTTTTGTATTGAATGTTAAATAACTATTAGATAATATTTCGATAAACAGGCAGGGGGGAGAGTCTTGAAGTTATATAGCAGGAAGATGACGAAGGTTATTGCAACGGATATTTTAAGTTGGAAGTATGATCCGCCGTATGATTTATATAATAATGACGTTACCGATGATGCAATAAGTGAATTAATGAATGAAGGATATATAGCCGTAGAGGACGAAAGTGGGGCATTAATTGGGTTTTATTGCAGTGGGCATTCAGCCCAGGTTCCAGCTGGAAGAGGGGCAGGTGCATATACTGAACCAGCAATTGATGTAGGAGTAGGAATGCATCCTGAGTTAACTGGAAAGGGGAATGGTTCTTTATTTTTTTCATTTGTATTAAACGAACTTAAAACTTTAAGTTCAGATTCGATTTTCAGGTTGACTGTCGCTAAATTTAATAAGAGGGCAATGAAGCTATATGAAAACCTGGAGTTTAAAAAGACGTATGAGTTTAAAACTGACACTAACGAATTCATTATCATGCTAAAGTGGTGATAAAGTAATTCGTTATTGCTTTTGGGCAAGTGGGGACTTTTTAATAAAGTTGGCCATAAATAATTTGTATTTGTTAAATAATCCCTTTATAATGAAAAAGCTGTGTGAAATTCAGGTCTCACACTTAGCGATATATAGTTTGAAGGGGAGAACAAAGATGAAGAAGTTTTGGATTTTACTTTCAGCGATTACATTCGCAATCGGGTTGACTGCATGTTCAGCGGAAAAAGAAGAAGCACAACCTGAAAATAAAGAATCAGAGGAAGCTGCAAAGCCTGCTGCAAACCCAAAGAGTGTTATGTATAAATTTTACATGAGCATTGTTAGCACGATTAACGAGGCTGATGCTGATCTAAATGCATATGAGGGAGCAGAGGAGCCGACACCTGAAGAAAAGGCAGCGGCGAGTGAATCAGCAGCCGCTGTTGCGACTAAGGTTGAAGGCCTGGAAGTGCCTGCGGATTTAAAGGATCAAAAAGCGGATCTGGAAACTGCTCTTAAAGAAATTGCTGAATCATATAAAATGAAATCAGAAGAGCTGAAGAAAGATGCTCCAGCCTTTGATGCTGCTGATGAAAAATTCGCACAGGGTGAAGAAAAAATTGGAGCTGCATTTGAAAGCCTTGAAATGAATAAGCCTTCACTTGCGAAAGAACTGTAAAAGAAGCTGAAAAGCAGTGCCAAAAGGCACTGCTTTTCTTATCAATCCTCAAAATTACTATCAGAGTCATAAAAGCAATACAGAGCAGGAACGTGTCTCTTAATCTTCAGTTTCATCGGTGGGTTGTTCAGTTCCATTTTTCATGTTGAAATATGCATCCATCACAGCACGGCCAATCTTTTTGTTAGCACCGTGGTCAACACTGCCCTGGTAAGCCCAGGGTACTATCACAGCCATGGCGATTTCTGGATTGTCGGAAGGTGCATAGCCAACAAGGCTAAGATTCATTGTATCTATTAGTGCGTCTCCTTTTACTCGATATTGCCCATCGTAGAAAGCCTCAGCAGTTCCGGTTTTTCCAGCAGGCGAGTAGGTGGCTGTGCTGAAATAACGATATGCTGTACCGCCAGGTTCCTGCATTACTTTTTTGAAGCCAATATGGACACGATCAAGCCACTGGTCTTTCGCACCAATATCATTGAGTACATTTGGTGAATAGGATTTATAGATAGGCCCTAGCTCTTCACCATTCATGGCGGGTTCACGTATTTCTTTGACAATCTTTGGCTGCATTCGATAGCCCCCGTTAGCGATCGTAGAGATATACTGGGCAAGCTGCATATTCGAATACGTATCATACTGACCGATCACTAAATCGAGTACTTTACCAATTGGGTAATTTGCTCCCTTTGCACCGGTTTGTTCATTTGGCAAGTCAATTCCTGTACGGATGCCAAGGCCGAATGAGGCGAAGGAATTGCGAATCGTATCCCAAACTTCTGGCTCAAGGTTCAACGGTTGCTGATAACGGTAGACACCATTCCCAATCCTGATCGCGGTATGGAACATATAGACGTTGGATGATCTCTTCAAGGCATCGATGTCATTCAAGACTCCGAGGTAGCTATAGGATTTTTTTATAGGAGTACCCTTTATATCAAGTGCTCTATCATCAAATCTGGTAGTTGAACTGATTGCGCCTGTTTTATAGCCGGTAAAAACCGTTGCCCCTTTGACGACAGAGCCGACGTTAAAGGTTTTAAGTATGTTGCCAAGTGCGTCATCTTCCATATAAACTTCGTTTGTTTTCTTGTCTTTTACAATTCTTTTTCCTGCCATTGTCAATACTTCACCAGTGTTTGGATCCATTAAAACAACGTAGGCACTGTCCAAGAGCCCTGTTCCCGGAGACCGTTTGGCAGCCCATAATTCCTTCTCAACAATTTCCTCGACAGCGAGCTGCAGATCCATATCAATACTTAGGACTAGATCTTTTCCGCGCTGTCCTTCTGAAACTAATTCCTTTTCCAGAAGTTCGCCGGCTTTATCGGTCACATTCACAATTTTTTCTTTTTTACCCTGAAGTACATCTTCATATTCAAGTTCGAGATTGCTTTTCCCAACACGGTCATTACGTGTATAACCACGTGACATGAAATAATCAAGTCTTTCGGCAGGAAGACCTTCATTGCTTGTCGTGATTCTTCCTAGTACAGGTTTAAAGGCCTCTTCATACTTATATTCCCGGTCCCAGTCTGTTGCAGCATTAACACCAGGAAGCAGTGACAGATTTTCATTGACTAGCGCATATTCTTCCTGTGTGACACCTTCATTTTTGATGATTTGCGGCACGAATTTATAGCCGCTGTTCATGATGCTGAAAATCGCAAGCTCTTCAATATCCTGCTCAGTTAGTTGACTAAGGTGATTTTTTGTAACTCTCTCAAGCTGTAGTTTATATAAATCTTTATTTTTCAGCTTTTTATTTCTGAAAAGCTCCATCTCTTTATCTTTTAAAAGTTTCTTTGCTTCTTCTGGATGCTTGATCATCCAGAAATCCTTCATATCTCTCTCTCGGACTTTATCTGTATCTTTCTCAATGATTCTGGCTAGCTTTGCAGCTACTTGGAGCATTTCCTTCTGGGAAGCACCTTCATTCGTATATGTAATAGCATTCAGTGGTTTGTTGTCGACGATTACCTTGTGGTTTCTGTCCAGCATCTTTCCTCGCGGGACAGGGTTATTGACTGTCACATCCTCCTTGCGATTAATTTCACGTTTATAGTCTTCGCCATGGACGATTTGGACAATGCCGAGGCGAAGGACCAGCAATGAAAAGAGAATAAAGACTGAAAAGAATAGAATATTGACCCTTATTGGTGTTGTATTCTTTTTTTTAGGCAAGTTTTCTCACATCCTATGAAAATATAAAAACCATCTATTACCATTAGTGTACGTAAAGATTTACTACTCTGTAAAGGTTTTCCTGTAAAATAAAAGGAACCCTTTTTATTTCAAGGATTCCTTTTTAACATCATATGGCTTCTTCAGGTATTATAACACTGCTGTCTGTGCTGGGAACTTTGCGCTTTTCTATGTTGATTTCATCAGAGGAATAAATCATGACAATCATTTTACCAGGATAAGTTTTAGCCCGGATCAGAATGGGCTGGTTGTATTTGTTCTTGAATGTGAAATCTGGCCCATACCAACTGACAGTTGCATCCCTGCCAGGTGGAACGTAGGGAACCTGCTTGCTGTGAGAATATCGCTCGAGTATCTTCATGCCAGAGCGATCAGCTGCATTAAAAAGTGTTGATGATACCTGGCAAATACCTCCGCCAATTCCCTCTGATAATTCTCCTCTAACAATTATGGGTGCAGGCTGATAACCGCGTGAGGCGGTACGTTTGCCGACAATTTTATTGAAGGAAAAGGTTTCCCCGGGAAAAACAACATGATTATTGATTGCTTCCGCAGCAAGGTTAATGTTATGGGTCCGTTCCTTGTTCCTACTATTGAAATATGTTATGTAATGGCCAATTAGATTTGTTCGTATATTGGCGATGATTTCGCTGTCTACCTTCGGATATACAGGTAAGGTAGGAACTTGTAATCGTGAATGGTGTCTTTCAAAAAAACTTGCTGTGAATTTTTCCTTGAACTTTTTCTCATCAAGAATATATCCCACCTCTTCTGGTATGATGTTCCCGTAATCATCCAAACCTGCATTTATGGGTTCCTTCTTAATCTGAAGAGACATTTGTTTATTTAATGTTTCCAGCATTGTATGGTTAAGAATTGGATACCCAAACCATGGAATCGAAAAATCTGATCGCTGAACTTCTACAATTGATTCACCATCCCAAACTAAATCTATTTCATCATGATTATCTGCTGTACTGCTAGATAGAATAAGTCCAATTGCCAATAACCATTTCACTTTCTTCACCTCCCGTTTTATTATGGATAAGCAGGTGATGTTTAATGTATTTTGGATTAGTTGGTGTTTGTTGGAAAGGTTATTGAGAAAACATGGCGAATAGTAAATATGCCTAGATATAAGGTCTTAAGTTCGATTAAATCATGATTGTTTGAGGTAATACATCTTCAAAGTAACTTCAAAATTGGAGGGTAAGAAAGTATGAACCTGTATTTATCGTTATTGTCACTGGATGATGCGGTCCAATTGTTCGCGTTCGAAAAAGAAAATAAGGAATTTTTCGAAAGTTTCGTGCCGCCCAGGCCAGATTCGTATTTTAGGTATGAAGATTTTTGTGAAACCTTGGAAGAGTTATTGGAGGAACAGGAAGATAGAAGGTCTCTGTTTTATTTAATCAAAGACGAAAATGGACAAATCATCGGTCGAATGAACCTTGTCGATATTGACTGGGTGACTAAATCAGGCGATATCGGTTATCGGGTAGGACAAAAATTCTCTGGCAAGGGAGCTGCTGTCAAAGGGCTGCAATTGCTTATATTAGAAACTAAGAATATGGACCTGAAAGAATTACGTGCGAAAACTACCAGGAATAATTTACCATCACAAAAGGTTTTAGATAGATGTCTTTTTCAAAAAGAATCAGAAGAAAAGGACGACTTTATCTACTATAAATTAGCACTCTAGTTAACGCTAGGGTGTTTTTTTGTCGAATTATTTTTCTCTTTCAGCCTTGTGATTATATATAATAATTGTGTAAAATTACACTAAATAGATAATTTAACCATTACCTATCGAGTTCACCTTCATGAGTTAGACATCAATTTCTTAATTTTTCTTAAGAAATTATTAAGAAAATATCCCCTATCTTTTTGGAAGTGGTTGGCATATAATTTAACTGTATTAATAATAATAGTACACTTAGTACAGATAGGGGGTCATTATGTTTGAGCTTGACCTGAGGAGCCGAAAACCGATATACGAGCAGCTGGTAGATAAGATGAAAGAGCTGATCATTAATGAAGTGCTCAAACCTGATGAACAATTGCCTTCGGTGCGTCAGATGGCACAGCAATTGACAATAAACCCAAATACAATTCAAAAGGCATATAGAGAGCTTGAGGTACAGGGATTCATTTATTCATTAAAAGGCAAGGGGAGTTTTGTAAATGCGATGGAACCTGGCAAAGATGCAGATAAAATATTGCAGGTGAAGCAGGATCTGGAAAAACTGCTACAGGAAGCATTGTACCTGGGCATTACTGCGGAAGAGTTGCGTGAGATGATTGGAAACATTGATGGCTTGAAAGGGGGAAGCAGGCAAGATGATTCAAATGATCGAGATCAATAAAACATTTGAAAAACACGAGGCTGTAAAAAACGTCAATATGACTATAAATAAAGGATCAATATACGGCTTGATTGGATCGAATGGTGCAGGTAAAACAACCATCATTAAATTGCTTGCTGGAATTTATAAACAGGATTCTGGGAAGGTGCTTTTGGAAGGTTCAGCGGTCTTTGAAAACCAAGCCTTAAAAGAGAAGATCTTTTATATATCCGACCAGCCATATTTCTTTCCTCAGTATACAGTCAAGCAGATGGCGAATTTCTATAAAAGCGTTTATCCTTCATGGAATGAAGCTAGATTTATCAAATTAGCCGAAATATTCGACTTCAGCATGAACAAAAAATTACATACCTTTTCAAAGGGAATTCAAAGACAAGCTGCTTTCTGGCTCGCCTTATCAACGATGCCTGAAATATTGATTCTTGATGAGCCCATGGATGGATTGGATCCGGTGGCAAGGAAAAAGGTTAAAAACCTACTGATACAGGATGTCGCAGACAGGGAAATGACGATTTTAATATCCTCGCATAACTTGCGCGAAATTGAAGATATTTGCGACCATATTGGAATTTTGCATCATGGGTCACTCCTTTTGGAAAAAGACCTTGATGATCTTAAATCTGATATACATAAGGTTCAGGTGGCTTATAAGGGAGAAACACCGAAGCACCTGGAAAATCAACTGACAATGCTCCACTGCGAAAGAAGGGGAAGTGTCATGGTATGTATTATCAGGGGGAAAGAGGATGAGATCGAGAAGGTTATCAATCAGACTGAACCTGTTATATTTGATATCCTCCCATTGACATTAGAGGAGATTTTTATATATGAAATGGGGGATATCGGCTATGCAATCAAAAACATCATTGTTTAAGAAAGAAATGGTACTACAGGTTGGAAGAAACGTCGGCTGGATATCCGTCATTTACTTCCTGGCTTTATTTTTCGCGATTCCATTAAGAATCATGATGCTGTATTCAGGTGAGAACTACCGTGATTTCATGCCGGTGGAAAGATTGTTTGATTTCAATTTTGCGATACAGTTCATCATGTTTATTACGGTACCAGTTGTTATGGCAATCTTTCTTTATCGTTTCCTGCATGTGAAGCAGGCAGCAGATTTAATCCATAGTCTGCCATTGAAACGGCAGGATATTTTCCACTTTTATACACTGACAGGCTTTGTGTTTCTGATTATTCCAGTCATCTTGATTGCGCTGTTCACTGCCATTATTCACAGTGTGTATGACTTGAATTTATATTTCCAGCTGCAGGACATTTTCAGATGGGCTGGGATCATCATTTTATTTAATGCTGTATTTTACCTTTCTGGGGTTTTTATAGCAATGATCACAGGAATATCGGTGGTCCAGGGTGTCTTGACGTATATCATGCTCCTGTTTCCGGCTGGATTCACTCTGCTGATCATCTATAATCTTGGATTAATGTTGTATGGTTTTCCTAGTGATTATTATCAGATCAGGAATATAGAATATCTTTCACCTATTTCACATCTGACTATTTTAGAGGGTCAGTCAATATCTGTGAAGGCAGTTCTCTTATATTCAGTCTTTGTATTGGTCTCATATGTCCTGTCCCTATTTATCTATAAAAAAAGGAAAATAGAAGCTGCATCGGAGGCAATTGCTTTTAATGGTTTAAAAGTTGTTTTTAAATACGGAGCAGCTTTCTGCATGATGCTTCTTGGTGGCATGTATTTCGATGCCATGCAGAATAAATTTGCCTGGCTAATATTTGGGTACACAGCTGGGGGGATAATCGGATACTTCGCTGCCGAAATGGTTCTTCAAAAAACATGGAGGGTCTTTGGAAAAGTAAAAGGCCTTGGATATTTTGCGGTTGCGATGGCGGTCTTGATCCTCATAACTCAAGCGTTCGCTCCATACGAGAAAAAGGTGCCTGCTCTAGAGGAGATTAAAAGTGTCACCTACGCGAATCACGTTTATATGGACGCGGATGATCGACTTGCTCCAAAACCACTATTCCAGCAAGAAAATATAGAAGCAGTCCGAAAGTTCCATGAGAGTATCATCAATAATGAAAAATTGAATGAGCAAGGATTGGAATCACGGGAATTTGCTCTCTTTATCTATGAATTGAAGAATGGAGATAAACTGGTTCGCCAGTACACGATCGATCGATTCGATTACGAGCCCCAAATGAGAGGGATTTTTGAATCACTTGAGTATAAGCATACTCACCAGCCTATTTTTAAAATGAATACCGATGAAATTACATCTATTAGAATTAACAAACACATAACTGATAGCCCGTTGACGATTACCGATATGGAGAAAATTAAACAGGCTATGGCAATTCTGAAAAAGGAAATTGAGCAAGAACCATTTTCCATTGATTATTATCAAGTAGGGAACACATCATCGATTGAAGTTATGTCGGGCATAAACGATTATGACCATATTGAATTGAAGCATTCATATAAAAGCTTCATCGCATGGCTAGAGGAAAACGACATGCTGAAAGAAGCAATTGTGACACCTGATGATATAGACTATGTTGTCGTAACTAATGATTCAATAGAACAGGAACAATTCAAGGAATATCCTGAAGAAGAAATAATTAATCGTATTATGAACGATAAAAACGCCCTTAAACTGAGTGAACATGATCAATTGCTCTCATCGATAGAGAACGCAGGTTATGGCTGGTTTAATGAAGCACCGTATACCGCTATTTTCGTTTATAAAACAGTGAATCACAAAGAAATTCGCACCTTTAGCGATAAAGATGTACCAGCATTTATCAAGGAGCATTTTAAGTAAAAACAAACGTCAAAATACTAGACAGAGAATTGTAAGCAATGCAGCTTGCAAAAGTAAGTTACAGGGGCAAGGGGGATGGATATGGCTAAGATTGATTTTGATGAGCTTTATAGGATCCACGGGAAAAAGCTTTGTCAAATTGCTTTCAGTATTACTAAAGACAGACATCTTGCAGAGGATGTAGTCCAGGAGACTTTCATAAAGGCATATAAAAAGGCAGATACCATCATAGATACGCATAAAATCGGTTCATGGTTAGCAGCAATCGCGGCAAGGACTGCAATTGATTATTTGCGGGCAGAGAAAAGAAGAAAATGGCTTCCATCTGACCAGAGCATCATGGAGCAGATTTTCAGCGATTATGATAACAACCAATCGCTTGAAAAGGAAGTCGAAATCATCCTGTTTAAAGAAGAAATTCAACATATGCTGTACTTGCTGACGAGTGAGTACCAGCAAGTGTTGGTATTGAGGTTCCAATACGGGTTAAAAGAAGACGAAATCGCCTGCAAATTAAATATTAAATCAGGTACAGTGAAAACGCGTCTCCACAGAGCTCGGAAACAATTGAAAAAAGTTATGTCAGAGAAGTACCCAGCCTAATAGTTCTATTTGGGCGATTAACCAATCGCCTATTTTTTTCTGCTTGATTACTGGAAAAAAATATAATTTATTCAAATATTTTGTAGAAGAGGTGCGTCAATGATTTCAATCAATAATTTGAGCCACGACTTTGAAATCGGTAAAAAAGGGAGAAAAACAATAATTCCTGTGTTGAAGGATGTTTCATTTAAAGTGAACAAAGGAGAAATTGTAACCATTGTTGGCAGGAGCGGTTCGGGAAAATCAACACTCCTTAACCTTGTCAGCGGATTTATAAGGCCAAAAGAGGGAGAAATCACGATCAATGGAATCAAAACATCCATTTTAAACGAAACAAAGTTTGCCGATTTCCGGATTCAGCATCTAGGATTCATTTTTCAAAGCTTTCAATTGATCCCAAGCATGACAGCCTATCAAAATGTAGAACTGCCTCTGATTTTAAAAGGAGTCAAAGAGGAAGAGAGGACAAAACGAACAAATGAAATCCTTGATATGGTTGGATTATCTGACTATCAGGATCATTATCCTGGAGAACTTTCAGGTGGTCAACAGCAAAGGGTAAGCATTGCCCGCGCCCTTATTGTCAATCCACCAATCATTCTTGCTGATGAACCGACCGGCAGTCTGGACTCGGAAACAGAAGAAGATTTACTCAAATTCATCATTAAATTAAACAGAGAGCTTGGCATTACATTTTTAATCATTACTCATGATGACAAGGTTGCCAAAATTGGCCATCGTACCATTGAATTAAGGGATGGCAAAGTTGTTGAGGAGGTATTGGCAAATGAGGCTTAAAGATCAATTTCAATTCGTCAGGCAAAATATGAAAAAGAACCGGACTCGGATGTTCATGACCATACTAGCCACGGCTATGAGCGTAGCATTCCTGATTGTGCTTGCTTCAGTGGGGTTTGGTCTCCATAAATCGATCGTAAAAGAAACGCTGGAAAGAAGGATTGTGACAGAAATTGAAGTCCCTGGAAAAGAGGAGCCGAATAATGGCTTCAGACAGCTGACGGATGAGGATATTTCCTACTTTGAAGAAATAGAGGATGTCAAGGCTGTGACAAGAAGGAAAAACCTGCAGAATTATATGTTTGAAGTGGATGAACACCTGACAGATGCCCAGGCAGTAGTGGCGCACATGCCATCTGAAATAAAGGCTGGGCTAGAACTCTCGGAGGGCAGGCTTCCAAAAGCAGAGAATGAAGTGGTCGTTGGGTACCATTTTTTCCAAGATCTTCGCCCAAATAAAGAGATAACGGAAGAGCTGTACAATGAAAAGGGCCAGATAAAAGAAGAATTCCGCTACAAAGGGGAATTGGTCGGTAAGAAAATTACCATGAATGTTATCAAGTTCGAAGACGGCAAAGAGGTGAAAGAACCCTTAGAAGTTACGGTTGTCGGCATCCGCAAGAAACCAACGAAGGAATGGGTTTACGATAGTGTGGTATTTGTTTCTGAAGGAGTCCTTAAACAGGTTGAGGAATTCACGGGCACTCCACGTGGAATGCTGAAGGATCCTAACAATCCGGACATGGAACTGCCAACCATCCCTGCTGACCAGTATGATCAAGTGAATATTTACGCGAAGGATATGGAAGCAGTTAAAGATATTACGGCAAACTTAGAAGAAAATAATTACCCATCCTATTCGGTCATAAATGAGCTCAAAGATGTCAATGTCATGTTCACCATCGTTAAAGCAGGATTGATTTTTATAGGTACGATTGCAATCATTATTGCTTCGATAGGAATCTATAACACAATGACTATGGCTGTTACAGAAAGGGCACCAGATATCGGTATAATGAAAGCGATTGGGGCTAATCCAAAGACAATTAAAAAGATTTTCCTCCTTGAAAGCAGCTATATCGGACTAATCGGTGCAGCGATTGGAACGCTTGTTGCTTATCTCATTAGTTTCATTGTGAATTTCGGACTGCCGCTGATCATCAAGCAAGCGTTCGGTGAAGAACCGCCAGAAGGCCTGATCTTCAGCCATATCCCATATACGTTGCCAATCATCAGTTTTATCATCTGCTACCTGGTCACGATTCTGTCCGGACTGCGTCCTGCCCAGCGAGCTACTAAAGTAGATGTCCTCCAGGCAATGAGACGGGAAGTATAAGAAGCGATAGAAAAGTAGTGATCATGGAAAATTGAGTCACCAAAAAAACCTGTTGGCGCCCTAAAAATCAAGATTATGGAAAAATAGGTCACCAAAGAAGCCTATTGGTGACCTGAAAATCAAGATTCTGTAAAAATAGGTCACCAATACAGCCACGTCTGAATAATCAAAATTCTGGAATATTTAGTCATCAATAGAGCTAATTGTATACTATAAAATGAAGGACCAGTCGCGAATACTGGTCCTATTTTATGATCTTCAATGGATCAAGCGTTGGCAGTTTAGGCTATGAACAACGACCAACACCATTTGACGTTTCACCTTATAAAAAATAATCTAAAACTTTATTGAACGTTTTTAAATATTGTCCGTCTTATGAAAAAACGGTAAGCAAGCAGGGGGTAGCAGAATGTCGCAAAATGTAATAGAACTGGATGGAGTTTCAAAGCATTTCGGTGAACAGGTGGTACTTAGCAATGTATCTATGAGTGTAAAAGAAGGGGATATTGTAGGGCTTCTTGGTCCAAATGGTTCCGGAAAAACAACTGTGATCCGCCTTATGAACGGTGTCATCAACCAAACAGACGGAAAGCTGTCAATTCTCGGCATGAACCCGGGAATTGAAGGAGATTCAGTCAGGAAATCAACTGGAATTCTAACTGAAAATGCCGGTCTGTATCATGAAATGTCTGGGTTAGATAATCTAATCTTTTTTTCCAAGCTATATGGAAACTTTGATTTAAAGCAAATCCACCTTTATTTAGAGGAATTTGAACTTGCTGAGCATATGGATAAAAAAGTAGGGGCATATAGTACAGGGATGAAACGTAGGTTGGGAATCATCAAGGCAATCCTCCATAAACCACGACTCCTTTTTCTTGATGAACCTACGAATGGGCTTGATCCAGAAGGAATAAAATTGGTGCTTAAATTCCTCAAGGATTTAAACGAGCAGGAAGGAACAACCATATTTCTTTGTTCGCATATTTTGCACCAACTAGAGCATGTATGTAAAGAGTACTTTTTTCTAAATGACGGAAAAATAACAGATTACGGCACTCTAAATGAACTGCAAAAAAGGTATGTCACACAAATCAAATTGAAGGTAATTACAAATTTATTGCCTGTTGAAGCCCATTGGGGTGGTTATCCTGTTTTAGTTAAAGATAAAAATACATTGCAATTTTTATTGCCATCAAGTGACCATATAACCCTACTGCTTAAAAAAATCATAAGTGAATTTTGGGTACACCATGTGGAGATTGAAAATAACGATTTGGAATCCTTATACTTTAAGATCAGGAGTGGGGTCAATGAATAAAAAATTAATATGGCTTGTAGCTGCAAAAGATATAAGAGGTATCACCAGCTCGGCTCAGGTATGGTTGGGGTTAATTTTATTGCCACTGATTTTTTCGGTGATTTTTCCGCTGGCATTTATTCTTTTGGTAAAGAATGTACCCATTACGTCTCCGGAATTGATTGATTTAGTGAATAATGTTGTATATGGGCTTAAAGATACTAAGAGCGGGGAAATGATAGGCAGCCTCCCAAGTATGAAACACCAAATAATTTTCGTTGTAGTGAATTACCTGCTTGGTTCGATCTTCTTACTTATACCGACCATTAATGCAATGATGATTGCTCTTCATAGCTTTGTTGGTGAAAAAGAAAAAAGGACCATGGAAACACTGTTGTTTTCTCCTATTACGGTGAAGGAATTATTTATGGGCAAAGTACTTTCAGCATTCATTCCCTCTATTATTATTACATGGGTGAGCTTTTTCCTATTTGGGATTATTACTGTAAGCTTGACTTATAGTATGTTTGGTTATTTCATTTTTCCAAATGCAAACTGGCTAATCCTGATGCTTTGGGTTGTCCCAATGATTACAATCCTCACAATCCTGGTGAATGTGTTCGTTTCCGCCAGGGCAAAAGGTTTTCAGGAGGCACAGCAACTTGGCGGTATTTTGATCCTTCCTATCATGGGTCTCTTCATAGGCCAGGCAACGGGCTTTCTTGTCATCAAGCCCATTTTACTTGCTTTAATAGGTGTCACCATTTTAATGTTAAATTTTATCTTATTAAAAATGATGACAAAATATAATGATCGTAATACTTTATTTGAAAAGCAAATATAACATAAATTACAACAGCACCATCCCAATTTGGCAAAGTGGCCAGTGAATTGGTGAGGAAATTTGTTAACTGATAGCCCAGGAATGTAAATGTATAGATTGTCTAACTTAGGAAAAATCTAATCCTATCGATTACATCACAGGGGGATAAGATATGTCAGTTATTGTTATTCAAACTTTTGAAATGAAACAGGATAAATTTCCGGATGGCATCAAAAACTTACGCTTAATCCAAAATTTCCGTAACGAACAATATGACCACAAGGTGGAGCTCTTATCGCCGATTTCTGGTGAAGACCATACTTATGCACTGATTTCCACATATGAAGGACTGGCAGAAATGGAGCTTCAAAATAAAAAGATGTTTGAGGACGAGGAATATAAAAAGCTCATAGGTGAATTTTTCCTAGAAAACATCGTGCAAGGAAGTATGTACACTCAAATGTATCGGACGATGACCGGACTAAGTAATGACTCTGAATCAGAAAAGAGCAAGAAATAAAATGAAAAAAGTCGATTCCCCGGGATTCGACTTTTTTCATGCCTGATGGTTCAATACATAAAATGCAGTTGATTCTCGAATGATAATACTTGTTGAGGAAGGGGGTAAAACAATGGATTTTTTTCTGCCATCATCAAAGTCGGGTTGTGGAAATAGCTCCAATGAAGGAGATTTGAAATGGTGGCAACTGTCACTGATTGGTGTTGGGTGTACGATTGGTACCGGTTTTTTCCTCGGTTCTGCAATTGGTATTAAAATTACCGGACCATCTATCGTTTTTTCTTTCATCCTTGCCGCAATCGGTACATACGTGGTTTATAATTTGCTGGCTAAAATGACAGCCGAAGACCCCCAGGAGGGCTCGTTTTGCTACTATGCCAAGAAAGCTTATGGACAGTGGGCCGGATTCAGCTGTGGCTGGAATTATTGGAGTTCCAATATCCTGATTATGGGTAGCCAGCTTACTGCTCTTTCAATTTTGTCACAATTCTGGTTTCCTAACATACCTTTGTGGCTTTTCGCTACTGGTTATGCTATCCTCTCGATCGGTGTTGTCCTTACTGGGAATAAGGGATTTGACAAGGTAGAAGATTTATTAGCCATCATTAAAACTGCCGCCATTATTATGTTCATTTTAATAGCTGCTGCCGCCATATTTGGCTGGTTTAATCTTGATACGAAGCAAGTAATGGTGCCAAATTCTCCACAAAAACTGTTTCCTGAAGGCTTTAAAGGATTCTGGTCATCATTGATTTACGCATTTTATGCTTATGGAGGCATAGAAGTAATTGGCCTGATGGCAACAAGATTGAAAAATAAAGAAGATGCTCCTAAAGCGGGAGTCATCATGCTGATTTTACTAGTGATCATTTATGTACTAGCTTTGGGACTTGCGGTCATCATGGCAGCTCATGGTGCTTTTCACCATAAAGAAAGCCCATTTGTCACAGCCCTGGACCCATATAACCTGGCTTTTTTCCCTCATATGTTCAACGCAGCGATCATCGTCGCAGGCTTTTCTACCATGACTGCTTCGTTGTTTGGGGTGACTACTTTGCTCGTTACGCTAGCTAATGATGGAGATGCTCCGAAGGTCTTCGCCAAGAAAATCAAAAAGTTAAAAGAATTGCCCCTTCCATCGCTGGGACTTGCAGTGGTTGGCTTGATTGCATCAATCATAACAGCCTTGCTGCTTCCGGGCAAAATTTATGAATATATCACTACAGCCGCAGGCATCCTGATTTTATTCAATTGGGCCTTCATCATAATCTCTGCTTTAAAATTGCTTGAATTAAAAGTATGGGGGAAGTTCATATCTTTTATCGGAATCGTCCTTATCCTTGCTGCTGTTAGCGGGACGATAATGGAAAAAAGCATACGAATGGGTTTCTTTATTAGCATAATCGTTGTCTTGCTTATTGGGATGATATCGTTAGTTTTACAGAAAAAGGTATGGAATAAAGCTAGTGGAGCAAAATAACGCAAAACACTAAAAGTTTATGGAGGAGATCGACATGAAACATCTTAGAGCATTAGCTGTAAAGTTTCTTGCCAGCCTGGTACTACTTTATGTCATTCTTGGCCTGATGTACGATATGTCTTTTACAAATGTCTTCTTGATTTCCCTGGTTCTTGGGCTAGCTTCTTATGTAATTGGGGACCTGTTCTTACTGCCAAAAACGAATAATACAATCGCAACATTAGCTGACTTTGGACTTGCCTTTATGATCATTTGGATTTTGGGAGAAAGTTTAACTTATGGAGAGAGTTTACTGCTTGCATCTTTGATATCAGCCGCCGGTGTCGCTCTATTTGAATACTTTTTCCATAAATATGTGGCAGGAAATATTCTTGAAGATGGGGAGAAACAATATCGAAATACGAATTACCAGTACCAAACAGAAGCGTCTGAAGAATTTTATCCAGTCAAACCTGATGTGAGAAGTGAAGAGGAATCAGAAAAATAACGATTCAAAAACCTCAAGGTACTAAAAAAGAGCTGCAGTCGCAGCTCTTTTCCATGAAGCGGATTTTTCAATCTTTTACATAAACTGTTTTGGATTTCTCGGTAACATTAATTTCATATAGCTCGAAGACTATTCCATAAATAAACGAAGTTAAAAACATTGATGCGAACATATCGAGTATATAATGCTGTTTAACAAACAGCGTAGAGATAATAATCAATGAGCCCATCACCGGTACGAAGACCGAATGGATGATATGCTTATTGCGAATGTTGATATTGCCAAGAATGATGGCAAACGTAGTTAATACATGTATGCTGGGGAAAGCGTTATATGGTTGATCGTGGCTGTAAATCATACCGACAAGGTCTATAAGGATTCCATCACCAACAAGGATTGGGCGTGGAACGGTTGTTTGGAAGAAGAAATAAATAACGAAACATACTAACTCGCCAATAACAATCATTGTCAATGTTTTTAAATAAACTCGAGTATCCTTATACCAAAAATAAACTAGATAACCTAATATGAACGCGTACCAAATGATATACGGTAAAATGAAGACAGGAAGGAAAGGGATTTTATCGTCAACATTGGTAGAAAGGATGACAGCCTCTCGTGGATTGTTATTCAAGATTTTATAAATTAAACCTAGTACTGGCATAACCAGCAAAAATAATAAATAGGGTAACTCTTTTATTTTGGTTTTCATGTTAATGCCCCTTTTGCTAAATTGCTTGTGGTGTATAAATACCACAAACCACAACTTTTAATCCCTAGTATTCATTAGATTGAGATAGTAATAGTAACCAATAGTGCTATTACCTATATAGACGCATTTAGCATGGGATTAGTTCCTACTTCCTAGTAAATACTCTTGTTTAGTGCTTAATTTTTAATAAACAAGGAACATAGCAAGATATAAATGGTCATTTGCTGTTGACACCATCATAAAAGAAGCTCTCAAATAAAAGAGTGAGAAATTAGAAGTTAGCCTAAGGAAGATACAATAGAATATTAAGGAACCGCGAGCGTATAGCTGTAATCTGGACAGCTTTGGGGTCATCAGTCGAAAAGCTGTCAAGAAAAAGGCGGAATCTTGACAGCTTTGGGACCATCAGGTGAAAAGCTGTCAATAAAAACTCGGAATCTTGACAGGTTCGAGGGCATGAGGCGAAAAGCTGTCAAGAAAAAGCCGGAATCTTGACAGGTTCGAGGGCAACAGGAGGAAAGCTGTCAAGAAAAGACCGGAATCTTGACAGGTTCGAGGTCAACAGGTGAAAAGCTGTCAATAAAAACTCGGAATCTTGACAGGTTCGAGGGCATGAGGCGAAAAGCTGTCAAGAAAAAGCCAGAATCTTGACAGGTTCGAGGGCATGAGGCGAAAAGCTGTCAAGAAAAAGCCGGAATCTTGACAGGTCGAGGTCATCAGTCGAAAAGCTGTCAAGAAAAAGGTGGAATCTTGACAGGGCAGCAAGAGAATAAGGTATCACAGTCATACACGGGAACAAATACTGAATTACGGGGAATGTTCGTTCGATTGGAGATAGGTATATCAATAAAAAAAACCTTGATTAAAAATCAAGGTTTTAAGCGTCCCAGAAGAGATTCGAACTCCCGACCTACAGTTTAGGAAACTGTTGCTCTATCCTACTGAGCTACTGGGACATGATAAGAAATATACTTTATTGCAGCGACTCAATTATTATAAGATGAAACTCTAAAAATTTCAAGATAAATTTTCCTCTAATTTCAGAAAGCATCCAAGAAGCTGATTACTCAGCTTCTTAATGCTGTTTTCGATGAAAAAGGCCCATGACCTCCAGGGTTTCGGTTATATTCACAAATGCCTCAGGATCAATTTCCTCTATAAGTGTTTTAACTTCGGTGAGCTCATATCGGGAAATGACGGTGATGATGACATTACTTTTCTCGTTTGAGTATCCGCCAACAGAGTCTATTACTGTTACCCCACGATATACATTTTTTAATAAATGCTGCTTTACTTCTTCACCTTTTCTGGTAATGATCATCAACGTTAGCTTAACATGATGTGTATGAATTTTATCGATCACTTTCCCCAGAACAAAGATGGAAACAAGTGTATTCAACGCAGCGTCCCAGCTAAACAAAAAGCCTGATAACAAAATAACGACTGAGTTCATCGCAAATAAAAGTGTTCCCATAGGAAAGTCTTTGCGTCTTGCCAAAAGCATCCCAATTATATCGAAGCCCCCTGATGAACCAGAGGAACGGAATATAATCCCTATACCTAATCCAACAATCGCCCCGCCAAATATAGAGGAAAGTATCGCATCTTCAGCAAGTTTAAACACTGGAATAGCATAAAGAGAGATAGAAATTGTAATGACGGAAAGTATTGTATATAAAATAAATTTACGTCCCAGTTTCAAATAGCCTAAGACTAATAGGGGGAAGTTCAAAAGGAAATTGTAAATACCAGTATTAATGGATGTTAGCATTGACAATATGATGGAAAGCCCGCTGATCCCGCTGCTCATGATTCCGTGGGGGATTAGGAAAAGATTAAATGCAAATGAAACAATGATTGAACCAAAGATGATTCCTGCTGACTTCAAGAACGCCGCCTCCAAAAATAACAGTGTGTAAAAAATATTATATAGATGAAAATAAAGAAATGAATTTAAAAGTTTATTTAAAATTCATTAAGAATTTCGATTTGATATCGCCATTTAACTGTGAGTTCATATTAAGTTTGAGGAAGGGAAAGATAAAGTGACCATTTGTTGGAGGTGAGCAGCTTTGAAAAACGATTCAATCAGAGATCTGGTAACTGTTAAAGACGATAGGGGCAAGGAGAGGCAATTCGAGGTAGAAGCATTATTCGAAATGAATGGTGAATCCTTTGCGATGCTTAGGGATGAAGATGGAACAGTATTAATGAGAGTAGAAGAAGATGGCGGCAATCAATTCCTCGTAGGCCTCGAGAGTGACTTGGAAAAGTCAGATTTGCTTGATGCATATCAAATTGCTGTTGATGCCGCACCTGCGGAAGACTGAAGAAAGCCGCCCAAACTGGGTGGCTTTCTTTAAAGGAGTTTTCTTGTCTAGTATAGAAATGATAAAGATCACTTTATTTAATTTGGGGGACATATGAAATTTCCTATTTTAGAAACAGACCGGCTCATTCTCAGGGAAATTACTGAGGAGGATGCCGAAGATTTATTTATCAATTTTTCCAATGCTGAAGTTATGAAGCTCTATGGTTCAGAACCCCTAGAAAACATAGAAGAAGCACGAGGACTCGTTCATTCTTTTCACAATGGTTTTACTGAAGGTAAAGGGATGAGGTGGGGGATCCAATTAAAAAACAACAAAAGTCTCCTTGGTACTGTTGGCTTTCATGCAGTGTCATTAAAACATAGGAGAGCAGAAATAGGCTATGAGCTGAACCCAACCTATTGGGGGAAAGGCTTAGCAAAAGAAGCAATCGGCAAAGCTGTTGAATATGGGTTGAATGAGATGAATTTAGAACGGATTGGTGCAATTGTTTTTCTTGAAAATACTACTTCAAATGAACTGCTCCTCAAACTCGGATTTAAAAAAGAGGGAATACTGAGAAATTATATGGTACAAGCTGGGGTATCCTATGATACCAATGTATACTCTCTATTAGCGCGAAAATGAAATGAAGGCATTTATAACTCCTTTTATACAGCTGCAGAAAGTAATTTATCTGAATCAAGACAAAAAGCTCAGATTTCTGAGCTTTTTTGTTTACTAGGAAACTATAAAAAAATTTCAATGTGGATGACTATACGGGTTTTCTTAATCCAGCTCCAGCGCCTAGCCCCTCGAGTCGCTTCGGTCCGCCCAATGAAGTCAAAGAACGACTTCACTGGTCGGCCCTCCAGCGCTTGTCGGGGCTGAACGAGGCGCTTGCGCTTTTTGTTCTGTGTTCGCTGTAAACTAGTGGATATTTCGCTTTTTGAATCTGCCACCACGCACTTCGGCAATATTTCCGACAGCAAGGAAGGCTGACTCATCCAATTCCTCAACAATAGATTTCAATTTGGCTTCCTCAAGACGGGTGATGACGCAAAAAATGACCTTTTTGTCATCGCCCGTATATGCACCCTCGCCGGTTAAATATGTGACGCCACGGCCAAGACGGGCCAGGATGGCTTCGCCTATTTGCTTGTGCTGGTCACTTATAATCCACGCAGCTTTCGATTCATCAAGACCGGCAATGACTATATCAATAGTTTTGAATGCGATGAAGTAGGCAAGGAGTGAATACATCGCACGGTCCCATCCGAAGATAAATCCTGCCGTGCCAAAAATGAAAATATTGAAAAACATAATGACTTCCCCAACAGAGAAGGGCAGTCTCCTATTTGCCAGGATTGCAAGGATTTCCGTTCCGTCTAGTGAACCTCCATACCTGATCACTATTCCGACCCCAGCTCCTAAAACTATTCCACCGAATACGGTTGCAAGAAGTAAATCTTCTGTAAATACAGGCCAATCATGCAGAAAGCTAGTCGTTAAAGATAAGACAGTGATTCCCAATAGGGTGGATAGTGCAAAGGTTTTTCCAATTTGTTTATAGCCAATGAAAAAGAATGGAATGTTGAGAACAAAGATAAAGAGGCCGAGGCGCCAGCCTGTTAAATGTGAGAGGATGATTGAAATACCAACAATACCGCCATCAAGAATTTTGTTCGGGACCAGGAATTCCTCAATTCCCACGCCCATCAAGATACCACCTAATATGATGAAAAAAATTCTTTTTGCGAGTTTGGTTTTTGTGATGCCCTTATGCTGCTGGACAAGGGCCTGTTCTGGAATGCTGTTCATTTCTTCCCCCTTATAAGAATCTTCTAATAATTTTATTTAACTAATTTTATCATAATTGTTAAACCAAACTAAATTAAAGACCTTTAATTATTTAATTTTCCAGTGTTGATTTTAAGGTAATTGGGTAGTAAAAAGGAAGGTTATTACTTTTAAAAATTGAAAAGGTGTTGTTGCAGATTGAATTTGACTTTAGTCATTGGAGTTTTTCTATTGGTGCTTTTTTTTATTGGTATGGTCGGAATCAAATTAATAAAAATTCCTGATATATTATTATATATTTTGCTTGGTCTCATATTATCCTTGGTTATTAAGGAATCTAAGGTAATTGAAGTGGCGGGAGAGATTGGTTTAGTCCTGTTATTTTTCATATTAGGTATGAAGTTTCCAGTCAAAAGGCTTATTACTAACAGTGCAAAGGTATGGAAAGGCGGTTTGCTTGATGCTTTTCTCGGGATTGTTGTAACTGCAGGGATTAGCCTGCTGTTCGGACTGGATTGGGTATCTTCTTTAATTGTCGGTGGTATTGTCTACGCTACTAGCTCCTCTATCACAGCGAAACTGCTTGTAGATAAAAACAGGGATGAAAACAAAGAGTCAGAATTCATGCTCCTTATCCTGGTTTTCGAGGATCTAATTGCGCCAATTCTTGTAACCGTACTGATTGGCCTTTCTGGAGAAGGATTTACGGTAACTGATTTTGTGATGATTCTCTTGAAAATTGTTCTTCTCGCAGGAATAGCCGTGTTCTTCGCAAGAGTGGTCTTTAAAAAAGCCGAATCAATTTTAAAAGAGATTGACCAAGATGATATCTTTATCGTGTTGATCACGGGGATTGCGCTAACTTATGGGGGCATCGCAATGCTGCTCGGTTTGTCAGAGGTAATCGGGGCATTTCTTGCAGGAATGATGCTTTCAGAGCTTTCAATTAAGGACAAGGTTGAAAAGGCGGCATTGCCAGTAAGAAATATCTTCCTTCCATTTTTCTTCTTGAACTTTGGTCTTCATATTGAAATGACCAGCGACATTCCGTATTTAGAGCTATTGATTGTTCTAGTGCTGTGGTCATTGATTCATAAATTGATTGTAGGATATATTGGAGGACAATGGTACGGTCTTTCAAGAAGTGATTCCTTGAAGGCAGGCCTATCGCTCACACAAAGAGGGGAATTCTCCGTCATTATAGCTGCGCTGGCAACCGGAGAGTTAAAGATTTTTGCGAGCATTTATATTTTGGTAATTGCCATCATAGGGACGATCATGTTCCAATTGGCCCCGAGGTTGAATAAATTAATTGTTGAAAAAGTGCAAGAAAAGACTAGTTAAGCATTAAAGGGCAGCCCTTTAATGCTTTTTTAGTCTAAAGAAACTATCGGTATACTTTCCTCCGGCATTCATACAGCATATAGAATAACCAATGATAAACCCTTTTCTACTCCAAAATCTCCTTAACACGGCCAACCTGTCCGTCCTCAAGCCTTACTTTAATCCCGTGAGGATGCGTGCTGGAATTGGTAAGGAGATCTTTTACGATGCCTTGAGTAAGTTTTCCTGTTTTCTGGTCAGCTTTAAGGACAATATTAACCTTCAAGCCGGGTTTGATTTCATTTCGGTTTGTGCCATCTTTTCTATTGGACATGATAACCCTCCACTAATTTATTTATTGATATACTCTTTTAAATAATATAAAGCGATCGATGAGTATTCAATTCTACCATTTTTTACATTATTATAAAGTAGGGCTTCTTTCATGAACATGTTGCCCTGCTATCCTTAATAGTAATATTCATGAATTAAGATTTGATTTTGTTTGCGGCTCGAGTGAAATACGACCAGCAACAATAAACCACAAAAAGCTTATGTGAAAAGGCGAGGGATACACTTGAAGTTATGGAAATTGGCTTTACTTATTATTATCATTTTGCTTTTAGTTGGCGGATATTTTTATTTTCAAAAGATACAGGAAGAAAAATATCACGGACTTACCATTATACCAGAACGGACTACCGATATTCCTCTTTATAGTGGTTTGAAACCTGCCAGTCCGGTTTATATTACAGAGGGTGATCATTGGGAAGAAATCTTGCATTTTTACAAAAAGGAGCTTCCAAAAAACGGATGGACTTTGAGAATGTCGCAAGCTTCATCAGATACTATGGAGGATGGTGCTGGATTTATTTCTTATTGGGAAAAAGATAACACACCCTGGGTATTATCAATTAGTACGGCCTATTTCAAGAATTCGAATCAAACAGAAGTTGTTTTTGATAAAAGCGAGATATTGAATGCTGCCCCTTGGATCGATACAGAAGTTTCGGAAATATGTATCAACGAACAGCCGGATCGAAGCGATGATTGCTTCAGAATGACAGACAGTCAAGCAATTGAACAGATTGTCAGTTTGATTAATGGAGCTATAGAAGCAGATCCGCAACAAGCTTATTATAACGGTAAAAGTGTTATTGATTTTGGAAGCATAACAATTGATGTATACTACGACTTGGAAAAAGGGATTTATTTCGTTTCTGATAAAGGGGCAAAATGGATGAAACCAGAAAGAGAATTCTTCGAGTTGACGAGAATATCCAAGGAATATTGATTTTATGGATAGTCTTTCTCCCTGGCTTGGATTATTAAACCGCACAGGAGTATTATTTACCTAGGACAACTTGATTATTTGCATGTAATTGCAGGTTTAAAGAAGATTAATTATTGATAAAGGTGTATCCTATTATTAAATAATTTTAGTTTTTTTAGAACAGACACTAAAACAATACTCTTTGAGTGGGATTTCAAAAAAATTTTCGAAAAGAACATAAGTACAAAGAAAAAAGGATGTGACCTTTGTGAATCCAACTTCAGCAGTAGCAAATGAACTACAACAAAATTCCGAAACAATCGCAAAGGAAATGGTAAATTCCATACTGGATTTAATTGGTATGGAGATACCAAAGCAGGAAATTGACCAGGCAATTGTTGTTTATACTGAGTACCTTAAATTCCTCGGTGACTCTATCATGAATAAAGATGAAACAACTTCTCAGGGCCTTCTTGAATGGAGCCAGCAAAATGGAGAACGCGAAGCAGCTAAAGGCGGCAGGATTTCTGACATCCTACTCAGGTATCCTCCTACAAGAATTGTTTTCATTGATAAAATGGCAGAAATTAGTTTAAAACATGACGTTAACATGGAAGATTTGATTTGGATCAATAAAAGAGTGAACAATATGCTTGATATAAGTATTAATGAAACCGTATTTGCTTTTGAGCGGCAAACTTCGAAACTGATGAAAGAAGTCCAGGATGAAGTGGATTTATTATCGACTCCAGTCGTCCCGGTACAGGAAAATGTGTCAGTGTTGCCTTTAGTAGGGAAAATGGACCATGACCGGGCAAGGTTGATCATGGAAAGGGCAATTCCGCTGGTAGCAAAGCAGAAAGTACAGTATTTAATCATTGATTTTTCAGGAATCGTCACAATAGATGCAACGATTGCAAAACACATTTATGATATTCACAATGTTTTGCGGCTGTTAGGGGTGGATTCAATTGCCACTGGAATGAGGCCAGAGCTCGCCCAGGCTGCAGTTGAGGGTGGAGTAGACTTTTCAAATATCAAAACCTTCGCTAACGTAAAACAGGCCATTGATAGTATCAATTAAGAAATGTAAAGCAACTATTAGGAGGATAAAGTTGATTGATTAATAAAAAGCCGGATATCAAACTAATTGCATTGGATATGGATGGAACGCTTCTGAATGAGCGGCACGAGGTATCTGAGGAAAATAGGCTAGCAATCAAAGGAGCCGAAAAAAGAGGGGTACATGTTGTTTTAAGTACTGGCCGCAGTCTCAAAACAGCTAGGGATTATGTAATCTCGCTGGAGCTGTCTTCCTATCTTGTAACGGTCAACGGTGGAGAAATCTGGGGACCAAATGGTGAATTGGTACAAAGAAGCATGGTAGATACCGAACACGTCCAATGGATGTATGAACTATCACAAAAGCACCAGACAGGTTTTTGGGCGACAAGCAGTGAAAACGTCTGGCGCAATGATATGCCAGAGGACCTGTTTTCCCAAGAATGGATTAAATTTGGCTTCCATATTGAAGAAGACAATATAAGAGAAAGTGTTCTTAAAGAGTTAAAAGAAAAGGGATTATTCGAAATTAGCAACTCAAGCCTAAAAAATATTGAAGTCAATGCACTGGGCATCAATAAGGCCAGGGGATTGCAAAAGGTTTGTGATTTATTGGAGATTTCTATGGAAAATGTCATGGCAGTGGGAGACAGCCTTAACGACATTGCCATGATTACTGAGGCAGGTCTTGGAGTAGCGATGGGCAATGCTCAGGAAACAGTAAAGGAAGCTGCTGACGATATTACAGGTACTAATAAAGAGAGTGGAGTTGCTCAGGCAATCCAAAAATGGGTCCTCTCATAACGAAGGAAGCAGCTTGCACTGCTTCCTTTTTGTTATACTTGCGGGTGTCCTGGAACTACTTGCTTAACTCCTTTTGATTCAATATCCTTCACCTGAGCTTTATTATCTGCCAGTTCCACAACAGTGTGTCCATTGACAGCTTCTGCGAATACATTTTCAACTGATGCCTTTGCGACTCCGGTACCTATTTGAATTGCTTTAGGTGCTGAATGTTTTGCAAGCACATTTCGGATTTTAACATTATCAGCGCGATTGCTGCCGCCAAAAACCTTTATATCGGATCCTGCATTTGTAAACCCGCTCAATTCCACATTCTTCAAAATTATATTCCTGGAACGATACTGTATGGCGATCGCTGGTTCACCACCATAGTCATAGGAAGGATCCCCAATCGCCGTAAAATGGTTTACAGCTACATTTTTATATGCTGATACGACCATCGCCCTTGGCGAGGAATTTGCATATAACTCGGTATGAACCGGCTTGTACGAGATAATATTTGCAGCTCGAATGTTGATGGCTGTTTTAGACTCAGGATCATTTTCCTTGTGGTGGCCAATATGCCTGAAATTATATGAACGATTGTCATTTACAGATAGATGGCCTATGATGACTACATTATTTGCTGCTGAAGAAGTATGATGAGCTTTGATTTCTACTCCGCCAAAGCATCTTGCAGTAGAATTGTTCAATAGCCATACATTTCGCGATCCATCATCGATTTCGATTCCATTTGAATTTGAAAAACCTTTTTTATGGGTTTTCCCGCTTGGGTCGCTCATATGGCAATTTGATATAAAAATATTTTCGCTATGGTGAGTGGTAATGCCATCGTCTCCGAAACCATAGCCATTAACGTTATCAATCCAGATAAACTCACTTCCGCCACGAGCCCGATAGCCATCGCCATAATAATTATAAAGAGGAGATGAAATATCAAAGCAGTGAAGCCCTGGATTAACACCTTCGACATCCTTCACCCAGCCATATTTTACATTGGCATATAGCAGGCAGCTGGAATGACTTCCCCAGGTACTTGTCTTTTCAACATTTACCAAACGTTCAACATTCCAATCCAGCGTCATTCCCTTCACAGATACATTCCGATTTCCGGTACGATGGTTTTTATTTGTTATAAGTCTCCTGCCTTTGGGTGCTGAGTCGTGAAGTTTGATGACCGTTTTCCTTTTTCCTGCACCAACCAAATAGGTAAAGGAAGGCAACTTTATCTCTTTTACTACATAAACACCTTCAGGAATATATACTTTCACACGGCCTTTGCCTAGAGCCATTCGAAAGACCTCTGTACAATCAGTTTTTCCATCACCAATTGCACCAAAGTCTTCAATATAGACTTCACGATTGATTTCCTTCAGTAAACGTTTATATTCCTCATTCAATCTTTCCATCCACTCGGGATAGACATTGCCGTTTTGATCAACAACGGTCGCATAGTTCCTAATGTTATCGAATGCGGATTTAGTCTGAATTATTCTCCTTAGACTTGCACCAAAATTACTGAAAAAAGAAGATATACCTTTATTGTTTTTCCTGTTTAAAGGTCTGAAATCCTCACTTGCTTCTTTGAATAATTCGTTTGTCTCTTTAACCAGTTCATTTATATTTAAATTTTTTCCTGATAACTGTGAAATCAGCTCAGCATTTATTTTAGGATCATGATTCCTATCTATCATTCCCATCTTGTTCCCACCTTTTTTAAAAAGCTGCTTGAATATTATTTCCCGCCAGAGGGGGAGGATAATCTTTTCGCACCTTTAAAATACTAATCTTAAACGTTCAGTATTATTGATATGTTTTATTCCATTAAAGGAGGTTATGTTAAAATATAAGCGTTCTCATTAGAGAGTGAGGGGTTTAGATGATTACTTTAGGTCCAAGAGTGTTAAAAACAGGAGTGGCCGTTGCACTTGCTTTATACATAACAGAATGGATTGGATTGGAGCCCCCGGTCTTTGCTGCAATCGCAGCAACCTTTACAATCCAGCCATCGATTTATCGATCATGGAAACAAGTATTAGAGCAATTCCAGGCGAATACACTCGGTGCGATCATCGCGATTGCATCCATTTATTTATTCGGAAACAATCCATTTGTCATTGGGTTTGTTACTGTTGTAGTAATTATCATTAGCTTGAAGCTTAAAATGGAAAGTTCAATATCTTTAACGCTAATCACAGTTTTAATCATGATGAGTTCACATGAATTCAACGGAATTTTAACAGCAGCAAATAAATTTATCATTGTCCTTGTTGGGATGGGGTCTGCTTTCTTTGTTAATTTAATTGTCTCACCACCAAATTTCAACAAGAATTTTACCGAAACAATGAATAATAGCTTTAGAACCATGTCCTTGTTAATCAGGACAGCTATATCCAATGAACTGACAGAAAAAACATTTCATGATCAATGGAGTCAATTGAGAAAGGACGTAGCCAAGCTTGAGGACCTTTATAAAATACTCGATGAGGAAAGAAAGAAAATTTCAAAGGTAAAACCTCTCGACGTGAGGGAATTGGTAGTGTTCAAGCAAATGCTTGCCTGCCTTCAGCAAGGCTTGAGACTCTTGGATATCGTTGAGGACCATTTTTTTCAAAGCCGGCCGGAACGGGAGGATACAAAGGAATTTGATGAACAATTCGAAGAAATGATTCAATACCATGAGATGATCCTCCTTAAATATTCAGGAAAAATCAGGGAGCTAGACATGGAAAGTACTCTTAGACAAAGTGGATTATTCCTTGAATCGATCATGGAGGACAGGTCAATAGAAAGGAATGATAGATTGCGGTTAACGATCATTGGTTCTGCGATTTATGACTACGCTTTTCAGCTTGACCGTCTGAATGAGTTGATTGATCAGTATCAAAATAGAAAAGTAGATACTGAAAACACCAGAGGACTTTTTAAAGGAATAAATTTTTTTAAAAGGAACCGAAACTAAGCATATCAGTTGATGAAAATATCAGGTATCCAAAAAAGGTAAAATAAGGTCTTTATTCCTATAAAAAACATCTATGCCAATTAATAAAAATCTCCTATAATCTATATAATTGTGATTAAGGAGACATTGGGTAATGACAGAAGAAGCCTTAAATGAGAAAAACCTGGTACATAAAAATGAGAATAAATATTTCTGGATTGTATTAAGTATTAGTATTGCTTCTTACATTCTCTTTGCATTATCCATTGTAGGAATATTTATTATTGCTGCATTCCTGATGACTTCGTTGTTGCTTCATGCATTGATGATTGGTCAAATCCGGCTTAACGCAGTGAAAATCGGCAGAAATCAATTTCCGCTTATCCACTCTACGGTTGAAGATCTATGTGTCAAAATGGGAATAAAGCGCACCCCCGATATTTACGTGATGCAATCTGGCGGCATAATGAACGCTTTTGCGACGCGCTTTTTCGGAAGGAATATGATTGTTGTTTACTCCGAAATTTTCGACCTTATTGAACAAAATGCCGAAGATGAGCTTCAATTTGTTCTGGCCCACGAATTGGCTCATATAAAACGGAATCACCTTGGTAAAATGATGTTCATCCTTCCATCCATGTGGATACCAGGGATTGCAGAAATGTATCTGCGCGCTTGTGAGTATACTTGTGACCGCTATGCGGCCTTCTATACTGGAAATCCTGCAGCCGCAAAAAACGGCCTTACTATGCTGGCAATTGGGAAAGTCTTATTTAGAAGTGTGAATAAAACAGAATACCTCGAACAAATCAATCAGGAAAAAGGATTTGTGGTCTGGCTGGCAGAAATCTTATCTACGCATCCACCGCTTCCAAAAAGAATAAATGAAATAAGTGCCTTTTTTGGTGAAACTGATTCAGTCATAATTCATTCCAAAAAAACAAAAGGACTGTTTGCTTTTTTGGCTGCGTCAGTTTTGCTTACTGGTTTGGCCGTGGTTGGCGGAGTTATGGTCTTTAAAGAGGTCAGTACAGCATTCCTTGTAGAAGAGGAATATTATGAAGAAGACATAGAAGTATCTACGTTAATTGATGCAGTTATCAGTGGAAATACGAAGAAGGTTAGTAGCTTAATAGAAAATGGGGAAGATATCCACCAAATAGACTATAATGGATACACAGCACTGGACTGGGCTGTTATGGATGACAATATCCAGATGGTTCAATTGCTTTTGGAACTAAAAGCCGACCCGAATTTCGAATCTGATTATGGCATGACACCATTCATGACTGCTTCTGAAAAAGGGACTGCGTCAATGATCAAAATGCTGCATGATGCTGGCGGTGACCCAAACTATCAAGAAATGAGTTCTGGCTATACAGCATTGACCTACGCTGTATTCAGTGGAGAAATTGAAACAGTAGAACTATTGATAGAGCTGGGAGCAGACATCCAGTTGAAGGATTATTCGGGTATGACTGCGAGGATGCACGCTTTGCAATCAGGTGAGCAGGAAATCGCAGATTTATTAAAATAAATAAATGAACAACTAGGAGGAAATATCAATGAACAGACCAGCTGGCTTTTGGGTAAGACTGGGTGCAGGAATCTTAGACGGAATAATTATCGGAGTGCCACTTTTGATTATTAGCTACTTAGTAACGGGCAGTGCGGAAGAAAATGCTTTTACCTCATCACTAAACCTGCTATACACTCTGCTTGTTCCTGTTTTATGGTCAGGATATACAGTAGGAAAGAAAATTGTGGGTGTGAGAATCGCGAAAGTGAATGGAGAAAAGCTTGGCTTCGGTACGATGCTAATGCGTACAATCGTTGCCGGACTCGTTTACGTACTTACGTTAGGAATCGGTTTTATCGTCAGCGTATTCATGGTAGGCATCCGTGAGGATAAAAGAGCGATCCATGATTTCATAGCTGGAACGTATGTAACTTATGAAAAACCAAATGAAATTCAGTATGAACAATAAGAATTAACATGTTTGGACACCTGGCATGCCAGGTGTCTTTTTGTGGAAAAAACTGGTGATAGCTCTTCTGTTTATATGTTATATTGTTAAAAAGAATCGAGGAAGAGATTAAGTCCTTTAAAAGAAAAGAATGATGTTTCGTTTAACCAATTGAACATGAAAATGTCTGAATAACATGGTGCTGTCTTTAATATTGCTAGCTATATAGATTATGAATATAGTCAATCATAAAGGGGGATTGAGTTAGTGGGACCAATTTTATTAGGCATTTTAGCGGCCTTCTTTTTTGCCTTCACCTTTGTTCTGAATCAATCTATGGAATTATCGGGGGGCAGCTGGATATGGAGTGCCTCCCTTAGATACATATTCATGGTTCCATTCCTTTTGGCGATCGTGGCAGCAAGGAGGAATTTAAAGCCAGTAATCCAGAATATCAAACAGAATCCCTATCCATGGTTCCTTTGGAGCTTCGTTGGCTTTGTCTTGTTCTATGCGCCCCTTACATATGCCGCCGCCTTTTCACCCGGCTGGCTGATTGCAGGTACATGGCAGATCACGATTATATCAGGTGCTTTGCTCAGTCCCTTATTTTATGAAACCAAAATGACCAATGAAGGTTTAGTAACTGTCAGGGCAAAAATTCCTTTTAGAGGACTCGGGATGTCTATAATCATTTTAGCAGGGATACTGCTTATGCAACTTGAGCATGCAAGGCATATACCAATCGAAATGGTTTTTCTCGGAGTCATCCCAGTATTTATTGCATCTTTCGCCTATCCATTGGGAAATAGAAAAATGATGGAAGTAACCAACGGCAATCTTGATGCATATCAACGTGTCCTTGGAATGACGCTGGCCAGTCTGCCATTCTGGCTGCTTTTAGCTTTATTTGGTCTTTTGACGGAGGGGGCTCCTACAATGAACCAAAGTTTCCAGTCCCTTTTAGTAGCCATCACCTCTGGCGTGATAGCGACGGTTTTATTCTTTAAGGCTACAGATTTAGTGAGGGGCAATATGCAGAAGCTTGCTGCCGTTGAAGCAACCCAGGCAGCGGAAGTGCTTTTTGCCTTGGCAGGGGAATTTTTCATTTTATCACTGCCTCTGCCAACTCCATTTTCCTGGATCGGAATCAGCTTCGTCATGCTCGGAATGGCACTCCACAGCTATTCAACAATAAGGAGAAAAGAAGGGCATATGAAAATCAGCGCGTAGAATTGGTTTGCGCCATCAAGCTCAGATATTAATATAAACTCTATAGAACGATTAGGGGGGATAGAATGGAGTTAAAGGGTGTAAAACTTACGAAACAAATGGCAAAAGCTTTTACGATAGCAGAACAGGAGTGCAAACAGGCGGGTAGCCCATGCCTGATGCCTGAGCATCTTTTACTTGGCTGCTTGGATGATGGCTCCTCCCCAATAAAAGAAGCAAAACAAAAAAGCGGTATCGACATTGATGTTATGAAGAAACCATATAACCCGAGGCATGAAAACCTTTCTTTTGAAATCTGCGAACCTTTTAAAATTCCATTTAGTGCTTCTACAAATCTAGTGATTGAACAAGCAATCAGCTATATGAGGAACTACAATCAAATTTATCTAAACGAAGCGCATGTCTTGAAAGCATTAATCAAGAGCGGACAAACAGAAAAGCTTTTGACTCAGGAACAGAAAAACATCCTTCTAAGTGAAGCTACAGTTTCTAGGGATATGCATTTAGATTTAGCAGGTTACAGTCCACCGAAAAAACTTTACAGGGATATTAAGATGGTTAGTGATGGCGACGCCGAAAGGCTAATTCATTTCATAAACAATGAGTTTGGTACACGTTGGACTCAGTCTATCAAACACGCGTTGAGGCGCAAGCATCCGTCTATTTATATCGCTGAAGACCAATCAGGGGAGATCGTTGGCTTTGCTGCATTTGATATTCATCAACCCGGCTGTTTTGGACCGATGGGTGTCGCAAAAATCAAAAGAGCTGAAGGTATTGGGGAATCATTACTGCAAGTAACCCTGGAAGGCATGCAAAGAAAAGGTTATAAGGATATTATCATTGATGATGCCGGACCAATCGAATTTTATGAGAAGACTTGTAACGCTAAAGTCATTCCGTTAAAAAAATGAAACCCAAATTAGAGACCATTTTTTTGGTCTTTTTTTCATATCTATAAACCGCTACTAATTCCCTATAAATTACAAATATAGTAATACTTTGTATTCATTTTTATCTGAATAGTATAAATATTCAATAAATTAAAAGGTTTTTACAAAATTATGCAGTATTTCTTCGGTAATCAAATTATCAGGGGGTGCAAGGAAATGCTAAGAAAAAAGAAGGTTACCGTAAGGAGATTCTCGGCAATCATGTTAGTGATGCTGATGATTATTTCATCGTTTACTAGCCAGCTGTCTTTCGCAGCTGAACAGAAACCCAAGAGTTTTACGGAAGAAGAACTCGTACTGGAAAAACAGCGTGAACAGGCCGCTGCTTCTGAAAAAGCAGAAGAACAAGAAAGTCAATCGGAAGAAAGCGGTGAACTGACAAAGCTGTTAGATGGATTGGGAATCGATCCTCCACGTTTGAAAGGGGATGAAGGAACAGCTACTGAAATCAAGAAAGAGGCTGCTCTTCTTAAAGCCTTTGAAAAGGAACAAGAACTTGATGTCATCATCAGGATGAAAGATCAACCAGACCTCAGCAAGATTTATCCACAGGTGAAAGCAAAGAAAAACCGCGCAGAAAAAATCAAAGCCATCCAGGATCACCTCAAAGAAAAAGCGAACAATTCTCAAAAAGGAATCCAGCAAGCACTTTCTGCTTTGGAAAGTAAAGGAAAAGCAAAAAAGAAGGATTCTCTTTGGATCATCAATGGGATTACTGCTTCAATCACAAAAGATGCTTTTGAAGAACTTAACAATCGAGATGATATAGCTGAAATCTCGCTCGATGAAACACTTAGTCTACCTGAGGTGACAGTGGAAGAAAATCCACCTCGACTGCCTCAATGGGGACTTGAAAAAATATATGCACCTAAGGTTTGGGGCCAATACGGATTAAAAGGAGAGGGTATGGTTGTAGGAATCATGGATTCCGGGGTAGACGGAAATCATGAAGCACTTAAACATAACTACCGCGGCCGAGACGGCAATCATCAATATTCGTGGATTGATTTATCAGGCCAGGGGTATGACAAACCGAATGATGGAAATGGTCATGGAACCCACGTAGCCGGAACAGCAGTTGGCGGCGGCACTGGCGAACCAATCGGGGTAGCTCCTGAAGCAGAATGGATTGCAGCAAAAATTTTCAATGATGGGGGCTCAACAACTCTATCCGCTATCCACCAGGCTTTCCAATGGTTCATGGCTCCAGGCGGTGACCCATCGAAGGCTCCTCATGTAGTCAATAACTCATGGGGGAATTCAAATACTTATAACCTAGAATTCTATGAAGATGTAAAAGCATGGGTGTCAGCAGGAATCTTTCCATCTTTTGCGGCCGGGAATGATGGTCCTGGATCACAAACAATCGGTTCTCCGGGAAGCTTCCCTGAAACCTTTGCTGTTGGAGCAACAGATGTGTTTGATCAAACTGCCTATTTCTCCAGCCGTGGTCCGGTTTTTTGGAAGGATGAAAACGGGGATGAGCAACGAATCATTAAACCTGATATATCTGCACCAGGTCACAGGATTTATTCAGCATGGCCTGCTAAACGAAATGAAGGGAAATACAACACTATCAGTGGTACATCAATGGCGACTCCGCATGTCACGGGTGCAGTAGCGCTTTTATTGCAGGCTAACCCAAACCTGACAGTTGACCAGGTAAAAGAATCACTAAAGCAGACTTCCAGAGTGGAGCCTCACATGGGAACATTGCCAAATGATTCTTATGGCACGGGAATCATGAATATTTACCAGGCTGTCACCGAAACTGCTTTCGCTGGTGAGCTTACCGGCAAGCTGACAGACAAGGATGGCAAGCCGCTTACTGGAAAACTTGATATAACGGAAGAAGGCCTTTCCTATAATATTGGAAAAGGCGGAGATTTCAAATTCAAGATCAGGGAAGGCAGCCATAAAATCAAGGTTACATCTTTTGGCTATCAGGATTTTGAAATAATAATCGAGCTGAAAAAGGGCGAAACCTTATCAGTGAATTGGGTCTTGGAGAACGCCCAGGCATTTACTGTAACCGGAAAAGTAACCGACAGTTCTGGGAAGGCTGTGCCTTATGCATTTGTTAGAGTCAAAAACACACCGCTGCCAACTTATCGAACTGATGCTAACGGTGATTTTGAGATCGTAAATTTGCCTGCCGGCCAGTATGTACTTCAGGTTTCGGGCGAAGGGATAAATGGATTGGCAAAAGAATTGGATGTGAGCGCGGATACTTCCATTGATTTGAAGGTAAATAGTAACCCTGCCAATTTAAATAAGGAATGGGCTATGGCGAATGGCAACAATCAACGCAATGCTGTTTCTGCAAATGCAATTGACCTGGATGCACTAGATGAAAGCTGGGAGTTCAATACTACAGGTAAAGGGAAGATTCTTTTTTCCACCCCAGCAGCAGCTAATAACAAAGTGGTCCTTGTTACGGACAGCGGATATGTTGTAGCACTAGATTCGTTTACAGGCAAGGAGCAATGGTCTGTAAGAATTGGAAGCACGAACAGATCATCGCCAACAATAAATGGTGATACTGTCTATCTTTCAGGAGGAGAAGACGGAAAGATTTATGCTTTGGATCTCAAATCCGGCAGCATTTTATGGACGACTGCTGTTGGGTCAATGGCAGTCTATGAATCTCCATTACTTGTTGATGGAACGCTATTGGTTTCATCGGACCTTTCAGAGGATGCAAAGCTAACCGCGTTAAATGCAGAGACTGGAGAAAAGAAATGGAGTGTCAATCTTGGTGCGCCTACCTATTTCGGTCCTAGTGCTGGAGATGGGATGTTATTTATCGGAAGCTATGATAATCAAAAGCTCAGGGCCCTCAGGATTGAAGATGGAACAGAAGTGTGGAGCAAAACACTCGTAAATGAAGGAGTTGCCTCAAAGCCGGTATTCGATGATGGCACACTATATCTGGCAGGTACCAATTTTAACACCGAAGGCGGCACGCTTTATGCTCTTGATAGCAAAACAGGTCAAGAGAAATGGAAGGCTGAAGGGATCGGTGATACACAGGCTGGTTCTCCAATTGTCTATGAAAATATTGTCGTCATTGGTTCGGCCGTTCAGCCGGTATTACGCGCATTCGATGCAAAGACTGGTCAGGAACTCTGGAACAACCGCTCTGTGGGTACGACTTTGAACAGTGGTTCTGTTTCTGCAAATGGACTATTATTTTTTGCAGGTACAAGCGGAAATCTTTCTGTCATTGATGTGTATACAGGTGAAAGAATGAAGGATTTCAGTCTCCCAGTTTATAGTACATCGGGAATCCCTATTCTCCCTGGTCAGGTTATTGTACCTTACCAAACAGGCGTAAAGAGCTACAGTTCACCTGGTAGTGTCAAAGGCATATTAAAGGATAGCGATGGAAATGTTGTTCAAGGTTCTGTCTCTGTACTAGAAACAGGAGAAACTGTAGACACAAATGAAGATGGAGGCTTCTTGCTTAAGCATGCACCAGGTGAATTTACGATCAGGATTTCTTCCTATGGTAAAAAGCAAATCACTGAAAATGTAAAGCTTTCTTCAGGATATCAATTTATGAAAGATTATCAACTTGAGGAAGCAGCTAAGGGCTCTTTATCTATCTTTGTAAAAGACCAGCGTACCGGAAATCCAGTTGACGGAGCTACTGTCCTCTTAAATCAGTCACCAGTTGAGGGAAAGACAGACGGTAAAGGGATATTTGCAAAGGAAGAAATATATGAAGGAACCTACATGGCAGATATTACATTAAAGGGTTATAAGACCGGCAGCATGAAAATCGTTGTCAAAGCCGGCGAAGGTACGGACTTAACCTTCGAATTAAAGCCCATTGACATTGCAGTCCTTAATGATTATAAGAGTGAAATCACGACTTTGTTGAATGTTAATGGTTTTATCGCTGAAGAACGTGGCTGGGATGTTGTCGAGGACATAGGCCGCTATAAAGTACTTTACCTGAATGGCGGATACGGTTCGGATGGTATCAAGCCTACTGAGGATCAGTTCAAAGAATTAGCAGAAAAAGCAAAAGTCCATAATGTCAGCATTATCTTCACAGACCAGTGGGGTTCGAATTATGGATCCATCCACCACTTGAAGGACTACCATCAGGATCCTAAAGAGCTAGATCATGATTATGATGGCGGAGAAGTAAGAATCCATGTTGAAGCAGAACATCCTATTTTCAAGGGGTACAAACCAGGAGACAGAATCAATGTTTTAGAGAATAACGCAGATTTTGCCTGGTTCAATCAATATTCCGGCAGGACAATCGGTAAGATCGGTAACACAGACCTTGGTTTTGTCGGTTCGGGGATTGCTTATAAAGCTGTATCCGAGGACAGTGCCCATTTATTATTGTCTAGCCATGCGACTGTACCTTGGGAGAGTTCCAAGGCCTGGCTGCGCGGACAGCAGCAAATCCTGTTTAACAGTATTGAATACCTGTACAAAGCTGAATACGGAAAAATAACAGGTTCTGTGACCAATGCAGCTGGAGAACCTGTAGAGGCTAACATCGAAGTGCTTGAAACAGGAGTTAAAGCTAAGACTGACAGAGATGGGAACTTCACACTTTTTCATGATGAAGGTACATTTAAAATTGAAGTCAGGGCAAAAGGCTTAGGTTCTAAAGAAGAAACCGTTACTGTAGCTAAGGAATCGGCTGCCACAGTCCAAATCGCTTTAGGTGAGTCGGAGAAAGGGCTATTAACAGGTACAGTAACAGATGCCATTTCAGGTATGGAGCTTCAAGGTGTCAATATTACAGTAGAAAACTCAGCTGGCGAAACGATAACAGAAGTTCAGACTGCTGCTAACGGACGATATGAAGTTCATGGCTTAGAGGAAGAGGTGTATACACTAAAATCAAGTAAGGATGGATACATCGAACAAACACAAAATGTAGATATCGCACGCCATTCGGGTGAGTTGGACATTCAGATGCATACTATGCCATCAGTAGGTGTAGTGGGTGATTACTTTTCTTCCGAGAAAAACTTCAAAGCTCTTATGAATGAGTACGGAGTGAATGTGTTAGATGTACAGCCCGCAGAATTAGTTCAGAGAATGGCTGAGTTTGATGTCATTTTCTTCAATGATCCAAGCTCATCAGCCATAACCAATGAAATGATGGAAGCGGCAGACAATGCGCAAACCAGCCTGATTTATGGAGATGCTGTCTGGGGTGGAGGCATTAAGCAGCTGGTTAATAACAGAAAGGATCCCAAAGAGCTTAAAACGATAAGGAAGACAACCGAAGCTGCCCAGTATAAGGTAATCGAGGAGCATCCAATATTTAATGGAGCAAAGACTGGGGAAATCATTGAAATCCTCACTCCAGCAGCCAGCTATGTTGGTTACTTCAAGGATTACAGCGGCTATCCTCTTGCAGAGATCAAGCATGAAGGCTCAGATGCCACGCATGGCCTTGGAGTTGCTTATAAACCAAGGTCTGCTGGAAGTGCTGAATTGCTGTTGAGCGGCCATGGTTTTGCTTATTACCATGGTGCCAAGGATTATACTGAGGAGGGAAAGCAGCTTCTCATTAATTCGGTGTTATGGGCAGCAAATGTCAAATATCCAGTTATCAGCGGGACGATTGTCGATGAAGAAGGCAATCCATTAAAGGCAGAGATCAAGGTGAAGGGACAGCCGTTCCAAACTCAATCAAGCAGTGAGGATGGCAGTTTTACAATCGCGCTGCTATCAGGAGAATACGAGATTGAAATCAGTTCCTATGGTTATGCCGCCAAAACGATGAAAGTGACGGCAGAAATGGACAGTGAGTCGATGGAGATTGGAATGGCAGTAGCAGAAAATGTTGGCTCCATTTCAGGTACCGTTGAAGATTCAAAAGATGGGAATGCGATTGAAGGCGCAAAAATCACACTCTTAGGAGCACCAAAAGAAGCGATTACAAACGTCCAGGGTCAATATAACATTTCTAAAGTAGAACCAGGGAACTATACAGCAAGAATTGAAAAGGAAGGCTATGTACGCCAGGATATTGAGGTGAAAATTACTGACGGCCAAAAAGCCGCAGTGAACGCAAAATTAAAGCCCTCACCAACAGTTGGGATCATCGTGGACTTGACTGCATCAGGAACCACGTATAAGCAGTATTTAGAAGAAAGAGGATACAAGGTCGTTTACCTGGATTATCAGGATACAGATAAATTGGGCGAGGTCGATGTTGTATTCGCGAATTCCGATTATGCAAGGAATTTAGAACCTTCGAAAGAAGAGTTTTTAGCATTCCAGAAAGCGCTGGATGAAAGTAGAAAATCAGTTATCTGGACAGGCCAGGCGGGAGGACGAGGTTCGATACGATATTTGCAGGAATTCAATGATGATCCAAAAACGATCTTCGAACATAACAACAAACCAGGAGCACAGGGCACTGTAGTGGGTGACCATCCTCTTTCTGCAGGTTTTAAAGCAGGAGATATAATCGAAATACCTGGAAAGTCCGGCTATTATTATGGTTTTGACGGCTATTCGGGTACAACGGTCATTGATTTCTCACATACAGGAACCGGGGAAAAGGGAAGCATGGTCGCTTACAAAGGCAGGACGACCGATACCGTTGAAATTCTCTTGGCTAATATGACAGTCAGCCATGTGTTCAAGCCAAATGAATCGTTTGACGCAGCAAGAGAACGGCTATTGAATAACGCGCTAGACTGGGCACTCGAAGAGAAAGAGGCACTTGTCGGTGAACTCAATGGTATAGTCCAGAACGTCAATGGACCTGTAAAAGGGACAATTTTTGTAAAAGAAACCGGCAAAACCTATCAAACAGATGAGAAAGGCAAGTTCTTTGCTGCATTTGAGGAAGGAACCTACACCTTGACTATTGAAGCTTTTGGCCACAATCCAAAAGAATTCACAGTCTCAATTAAAAATGGCGAAGCGACAAATGAAGATTTCGTAATTGAAGCTGTTGATTCTGGCATCCTGGCTGGTAAAATTGTCGATGCCTCTACGAAAGATCCAGTCGAAGGTGCAAGAGTAGAAGTCATCGGAACACCAGTGACAGTCAAGACAAGTGAGGACGGAAGGTATCAAGCGACACTTCCAGAAGGCCAATATGAAGTCAGGGTAATCGCGGCCGGCTATAAGCCGATCTACCAGTCTGTAGAACTTACAACAGACCAGCAGACAGACCTAAATGTCTCACTTTTTGTTTCCTGAAAAGATTGCACTTCTAGCAAACCCGTATCAGCAGGACAGAATTATCCCGTTCCTAGAAAGCAATGGATACGATGTTGACTTGCATCCTTATGCAGAGTTTGAAACGTTGATCGAGAATATACAAAACTATAAATTAATCATCGTCAATGATACATCCTATTCAATGAAGGAAGATAGATTTAAGGCGATGGTGGAGAAAGCAAATGAAAATGAAGTCAGCATTATTTTCACATCCTTGTTCGGAGGTCCGATTGGAGATTTAAGTGATGCATATGGGGACCCTGAAGATTTTGATTATACTTTCGTAGATAAGGAACTAAATCTTCGGGTCGATGAGAACCATCCAATTCTGAAGGGATTCAATATAGGTGAAGAACTTCCATTGCTTCTCAATCCAAAAGGAGCAGTGCAGTATTCGGTGTTTGAAAACTATAGCGGCACGACTCTTGCCAGCTTGACTAACCCGGTTAAAGGAGAACTTGGCAGCTCAATTGCCTATAAGTTCAGTTCATCAAATAGTGTTCATATTCTTCTTTCCGCACTGCAAATCAGCGGGTATGGCCATCCGAATGAAAAATGGACAGAAAATGCGAAAAAGATATATGTGAATGCGATTAATTACGCGTTGACTGCAAGCCAGGGTGAAATCAAAGGAGAAGTAAAGGACAGCCAGGGAAATCCAATTGCAAATGCCTTTGTCTCCATTGAGGGAACAAACCACAAAACAACCACCAACTCAGCTGGCCAGTATAAGTTTGGAATTGGTATTGGTGATTACGAAGTGAAGGTCCAGGCAAGAGGCTTTACTGAACAAACCAAGCCAGCTAAAGTTGCAGAGCTTGGAAGCAGTGTCGATTTGAACTTCACACTGGAAGCTATTGATGGATCTGATTTGAATGGTGTAATTACAGGCAAGAAAGACAAAGTAACCGTGGCTGGTGCTAAGTTGACACTAGTTCCAAAAGATGAGCCAGATTTTAAGATGGAAGGCTCCAGCATAGAAGATGGTTCATATGAATTCAAGAATTTGCTGCCTGGCGAGTACACTTTGTTTGTAATAGCTGAAGGGTATCTGCAGGAAGCTTTTGAGGTTGAAATTGTATCCGAAGATAAGGAATTCAACTTTGAACTCAACGCATTCGAGGCGGCAGTATTGGGAGATGTTAATGGTGCCCTGACAGGTCTATTAAATGAACAGGAACTGTATGCGGAAGAGAAAGGCTGGGACATCCTCGGGAATGTTGGAAAATATGATGTCATCCTAATCAATACAAATAAAGGAACAAAAGAGCAATTTGAACAGCTGATCAAAGAAAGTGACGAACTAAAGACAAGCCTTGTTTTCACAGGCACATGGGGCGTTGCTGAAGGCTCAATCCAAAGACTAAAGGAGGTCACGGGAGGTCTGGAAATGGAACAGCAGGGATATAATGAAGGAGCGATATATGTTGAAGCAGCAGAAGGACATCCAATGTTCAACGGAATCAATTTGGATGAAAATGACCGGGTTAAAATCCACACGGCGAAAAGTCCATATGCGACGTTCAAGAATTATACAGGTATAGCAATTTCGAGCCTTTCTGTTGACGGAGAGAGTAAAGGGGATTCAATTGGATTTGAATTCAGGAGTAAGGAGCACATGCATTTGCTGATGTCTTCTTTTGCTGTTACAAATATCATCGGCCCTGACTATGGCTGGACTCAAGATGGGAGACAGTTATTCGTAAATGCCCTTGACTGGTCAAAGGATACAGTTCAGGAAATCCCTGAAGCACCAACTTGGGAAGTGGAAGAATTGATGGTGAAGGGTGAGCCGGCATTAGTAGAAGGCACAGCACCACAGGGAACGACCGTGAATATTTATGAAAAGCATGGCAATGAAGTACTCCTGATTGATTCGGTTAAAACAGGGCAGGATGGCACGTACTCAGTAGAGTTAGATCTTGATAATGGAACGCATACTTTGCATGCAGAAGCAGAGAACTTTGCGGGTAAAACAAAGGCAGTAAATACAATGAAAGTAATTGTTACAGGGAAACCTGAGAAAAAGAATAAAGCAAGTTAACGAACACGAATACTAGTTGATATTGGCTTCCCATTTAGGGAAGCCTTTTCTTTAATAGGGTTAGTTCAAGGGCCTTTGAGTGGAAAAATAATTAAGGAATACTTACACTTATAAAACAGGGAAGTTATTGTGGAAATACTTATTCAATATGCTTATCACTTCACAATCTCGGTACTTTTATGATATATTAATATTTAAAATATTCTTACAAGTTTTAGGAAGGTGACAAAATGACATCAGGAATTGAAGTGAACGACAGCAGTTTGCCATTGCGCCGGGATGTAAAAATGCTTGGGAACATCCTCGGAGATATTCTAGTCTACCATGGCGGAGTGGAACTATTTGAAAAAGTAGAAAAGATTCGAGCAATGTGCAAAACGCTAAGGAATGACCATGACAGCGACACATACCCTGCTTTAAAAGAGGAAATCGCAGGCTTGTCTGTTCCTATGAGGAAAAATATCATCCGGGCTTTTTCGGTATATTTTCATTTAATCAACGCAGCGGAACAAAATCACCGGATCCGCAGGCGCCGCGACTATCTGCTCAAATCTGAAACCAGCTCACAGCCAGGCTCTATTGAAGCAGCCATCCTTTCGTTGAAAGACAATTATATATCCTCAGATATCATCCAAAATGTATTGAATACCATTTCATTGGAGTTGATTATTACAGCCCATCCTACGGAAGCCACCAAACGTTCAATCCTGGAAATCCAGAAAAGGATAGCAAGTATTCTTAAAAGCCTGGACAATCCACTCTTATCCAAGAAAGAGCGTGATAGCATCGAGGAAAGCCTATTCAATGAGGTTTCCGTCCTTTGGCAGACGGATGAATTGAGGGACCGCAAACCTACTGTCATTGATGAAGTCAGGAACGGACTTTATTATTTTGACCAGACTCTATTCGATGTCCTCCCTGAAATCCACCAGGAAGTAGAAACTAGCCTGAAGGGCCATTATCCCGAACATGAATGGAAAGTACCTCACTTCCTGCGATTTGGTTCATGGATTGGCGGTGACAGGGATGGGAATCCAAATGTTACTCCGGATATTACATGGGAAACATTGCAAAGACAAAGACGTCTGGTACTTAAAAAGTATAAAGCTGTATTAGTTGATTTGATGAAGCGTTTCAGTCATTCAACAACAAGAGCAGCTGTTAGTGAAGAACTAATCGCATCAGTCATTAAAGATGAAGAAAGATATTTAACGGCTGATCAAAAATGGAATATTGAAGGCGAGGTTTATCGCCGCAAATTTGCTATTATCATTCAAAGGCTTAAGGAAGCTGGGAAATCTGATATTGGCTATAAATCATCAGAGGAAATGCTTGAAGACCTTCTTATCATAAAACGAAGCATCTATCAGCATCATCCTGTTCATCATGAACTCAAAACTTTCCAAAAGTTGATCAGGCAAGTCCAGCTGTTCGGATTCCATCTTGCTACTCTGGATATTCGTAACCATAGCGGTGAACATGAAGTGGCAATCACTGAAATACTGAAGAAGGTTGGAATCAATCAGGATTATCCATCACTATCAGAAGAAGAAAAGCAGGAATTACTTGTTAAAATTCTTGAAGACCCACGTCCATTACTGCTTCTTCATGAGGATTATTCAAAAGAGACGCAGGAAATGCTTCAGGTTTTTGAGATGATCAAACGAGCGCACAATGAATTCGGGAAGCGTTCAATTTCTGTTTATCTAGTGAGTATGACTCAATCCGCGAGCGATTTGCTTGAAGTGCTTGTCCTTGCTAAGGAGGCTGGCATTTACAGACTCCATGCGGATGGTACTTTCGAGACCGATCTGAACGTCGCTCCGTTGCTAGAAACAATCGACGATTTAACAGCTGGTCCAAAAATTATGGAAACTTTATTCAAGTTGCCAATTTACCGAAATCATTTGAATAAAATGGGGGACCAGCAGGAAATCATGCTTGGGTACTCAGATGGAAGCAAGGATGGCGGAACATTGACAGCCAACTGGAAACTTTACAAAGCCCAGCTTGAGATCAATGAAATGGCGAAGAAATATAAAATCGGATTGAAGTTTTTCCATGGCAGAGGAGGTTCACTAGGCCGTGGAGGCGGTCCATTGAACAAAAGCCTCCTTTCCCAGCCTGTCGAGACTCTTGGTCAAGGAGTCAAAATCACTGAGCAAGGTGAAGTTTTGTCATCTCGTTATCTGTTGAAGGATATTGCCTATAGAAGCCTTGAACAGGCTACATCTACGATGATGAAGGCGGCAGCGAATGTATTGAAGGAATCTGAGCAGGGTCATTTACGTGACCAAAGATGGGTGGATGCCATCGAGCATATTTCTGCTGTTTCTTTAAGAAAATATCAGTCGCTTGTGTTTGAAGACCCAGATTTCATCACATATTTCAACCAAGCAACACCGTTGAAAGAACTAGCTGAACTAAATATCGGTTCACGTCCGATGAGCCGTAAAAACAGTGCCCAATTCGAAAATCTTCGTGCTATACCATGGGTATTTGCCTGGACACAAAGCAGACAGCTCTTCCCTGCATGGTATGCGGCGGGAACTGGCTTGCAGAGCTTCGCACAGGAAAGTCCCGATAATTTAAAGGTCTTACAGGAAATGTATGAAGAATGGCCATTCTTCCGAAGTACTGTTGACAATCTCCAAATGGCATTGATGAAGGCGGACATTACCACGGCACAGGAATACACTTCACTTGTGGAAGATAAAGCAATTGCTGACCGTATCTTTGGCAATATTTTAGAGGAGTATGAACGAACCAAGAATATCCTTCTGCAAATTACAGAGGATGAAGAACTTCTTGACCATACACCAAATATCAAAGACTCTGTCCATAGACGAAATCCATATGTCGATCCGCTCAACTTTATTCAAGTGGAATTGATTAAGGAGCTTCGGAAGGATGAAGATCCGGATGATGAGTTATTGACACAGGTTTTATTAACTATCAGCGGCGTTGCTGCAGGATTAAGGAATACTGGTTGATCAAAAAGACCCGCCGCATGGCGGGTCTCTTTGATTAAGGCTGTTTTCGTAAAGATTGTTGTTAAAATCCTACAGCCGATTTTAACGTAATATAAGGCCATTTTGAAGTTCGAATTAAGTTTGTATGCTCTTTTCTCACAAAAGAGTCAACTTTACGAAGCAAATGGTCATAAAATTCTATTTTGTAGTCAAATATCAACAAAGTTTGAGAAAAGAGCCTCGATTAAGGCTGTTTTCGTAAAGATTGTTGTTAAAATCCTAAAGCCGATTTTAACGTAATATAAGGCCATTTGGCAGTTCGGAATTAAGTTTATATGCTCTTTTCTCACAAAAGAGTCAACTTTACGAAGAAAAATGGTGATAAAATTCTATTTTGTAGTCAAATAGCAACAAAGTTTGAGAAAAGAGCCTCGATTAAAGCCGTAGCAAAAAGTTTTTTTGACGAAGTACTAACAGCATCGGAAGGTCATTTTTAGACAGGCAGTTTCATTTGCCTTTCGAAAGTAACATGAGTTAAAATTTCATGGTTAAGTGTTTTAGCCATTTTCATAGTAAGATTCAGTATTTTACGAATGCCTTCCTGGTGCCCGTTTTTGATAGCAAGCCCGTCACATTGAATTTCACTTTCAATACTCAATTGTTGTTCTAGCACCGGGTATTCAATATGACCAAGTTCATGCCAGATAATCGCTTCTTTTATATCTTTGTCGGCGCAGAAAGATGGGTAGTCATATACAACGATGGACCAATCGAATTCAGCTTCATAAGATTTATAAAACAGGGTTAGAATCCGGGAATCGATATCCCATAAATCAAGCCATTTTCCATTCCTAAGCCCAAAAACCTTTAATACGGCCTCCTTATTTTCGATGATGGCAATTTTTCCATTGACCCGGTACTTCTCCTGATCCAAAAGTTCACCGATGCATTTCAAAAAATTCCTCCTCTACATGAAGTCCTGTTATTATTGTTAAATATATTAGTTATTGTTAAACAACATGAGTAAAATAAAAAAGCACGAAATTGATCAGAAGGGAGGGAGCTGTGAATGCTTTGTTCGCATAGTTACTGGAAAGTGGATCGCAGGATTGAAGATAATGAACAAATTTATGAAGAAAACGAGCAATTCATAAAAATGTATCATGACAGGATAACCACAGCTTCTGACATTTTTCATCTGCGTGACATATTAGATATAACATTTAAGGAAATGTCAGGAAGGACAGGCTTTCTTTATCTGCATACAACAAGAGGAGTGTATTCCTTCTGTACGGATGCAAAGCCGGATCGGCTTATCGAGATGTATAAAGAAATCAAACATCAAAATTAGCTGAATTTACATATTTAGCAGCAAAAATCACACTCTATATACAAAGGGTGTGATTTTATGCTTTTTTCAACGGTTGGTGCAATTGGATCCCAATTGAATGATTATATGATGATTTTAACCTCCATCTCACTCCAGGAACTATTAGATGCCGAAGCGAAATATCATAAGGTATTAAGGACGTATTGGTATGAAAATAACTTCCTTACCTATAAATGGTGGTTTCTCTTGGTTCTTTCCATCGTCCCGGCCATTGTCTGGTGGGTACGGGTTGATAAAACAAAGCTAATCGAAAATACAGCATTTGGCTTATTCTATGGTGTAACAGCCATCTTCCTGGATTCAATCGGCAGCAACACTATGGTATGGACATATCCAGTCAGACTTACACCATATTTAAATCCGCAGCTATATCCATATGATGTGGGAGTCGTGATCATCCCTTTTATGATGGTCTATCAAAAATTCAATATGTCATTTAAAAAGTTTTTTATCGCTACAGGTGTGTTATCCCTTTTCCTGGCTTTTGTTGCAGAACCTTTCATGGTCTATCTCGGGATCTATAAGGAAATAACATGGAAACATATTTATTCTTTTCCTATCTACTGGTTAATAGGGGTTGTATGCTGGGTAATCATTAAGAAATTCAAATCTTATACTGCTTAGTTAAAAATCCCTGTCTTAAAGCCAGGGATTTTTATGATATATTAGGTTGGTAGAAAAGGAAGTGGCCCAGTGACGGATTTTACAAACAATGTTATTAAAATCATACAAGCAATCCCGAATGGTAAAGTTATGACATATGGCCAGATAGCAAAAGTGGCAGGGAGCCCGAAAGCAGCTAGGCAAGTTGTCCGAATACTCCATTCCATGTCAGCAAAATATGGGCTGCCCTGGCATAGGGTGGTCAATTCAAAAGGTGAGATTGGTTTCCGGGATGAAGAAATGTTCTTGACCCAGAAACAGCTGCTGGAAGCTGAAGGAATCCAGTTCAATACAGAAAGATCCCTGCCGCTAACAAGGTATTTATGGCATATTGACTTAGAGTTTTTTTAACGAGTACATATAGAAAAAACACCCATTGGGTGCTTTTATCGATTTATTTTTTTGAAAGATTTTGTCTGTCAACTGATAAAGGCGGTTGTTCAAGCCATTCATTTGCAACCATAATATTGATTCCGTCTTCGGAGTATTTGAGAACCTCAGCGTTCAATCGCGAATAATCGATTACAAGGTCACTTCTTTGACTCTCGGAAATCGCAACTCCATAATTGCCAATACCAGCATAAATCATTACGCTGAAATGAAACATCATTAATTTATCAGAAAAAACCTTTACGGTCGCTTCAGTAACTTCTTGTTCAATTCCTGCAGAAGCTGGAAGGGAATGTTTTTCTAAGTAATCTCTAAAAACCCTAATATGTTTTAGCGCGATTTCCTTTCCTCTAATAAAATAATTCCGTGCTTGTTTGTTTTGGGCAGTCTGACTGAAGCCTGTGGAAATCGCGGCCCCTAATTGATTTGTTTCAATGTTAAAGTGAAGGTGAGTTATTTCTGTGCCAGATAAGGCTCTTCTGCGGTCCAGCCCCTCAAGGAAAAATGATTGCTTGTGGATGAATTCCACCTTTTCCGGATAAGGAATGAAGGGAGGACGTGTCGCAAGCCCTTTTTCTAAAAGAAGGAAGGTTGCTTCATGTTCCAGCTCGATTGAAGAGGTCAATGCCTTCGTGTAGAAGCTCTTAATGTCTTTACGATATATATTTGGCAGCATCCTGCTGTAACCGAATAACCCGCCGCCTGCCATATTTTTTAGGTATTTTAAGTAAAAAATATCAGAAAACAACCTCTCAGCTTTAAGATTGACATCTTGTTCAGTAAATCCCTGAGGAACCGCTATTCCCTCATGAACGAACAATTCATTAATAATCTCCACATGTTGATACGATAAATCAAGCGCATGATCTACAACTGCTTTTATATCAGAATCGTCTATATGCTGAAGGAAATACTTCAAAACACAAATAGACATCGTATCTGATAAATACGTTGTCCAAAGGTATGAAATCTCTGCGGCTGTCATCTTAATCGATTTATGAGTGCTATCCAAGATATGTCCCCCTTTACTTATGGATAATATGCCCGAATCAAGCTTTAAATATAATGATAAACCTTAATTGATTTATACATAAATCTGCAGTTTAGTTCTAAATTAAGTACGAGGTATTCATGGTTTTGCATGTCCTGAATTAGGGAAGAGATAAAGAGGAGTAAATTGCATAGTGAGGTATATTATGGAAGTAGCAATGCTTGAAAAAGAAATCAGTGGGTATATAGGGAAGTTATTAAGAGAGAATTTTGGCCGTGGACCAGGTAATGTGTTTTGTACCATCTCGAAGCCATTCGTATCAATCTATATTACCAATTTTTTGTCCCCGATGGAGAATACTCTCCTAACTAATCACCAAAGCGTCTATGTCCAAAAGACCAGAGATTTGATGATGGAAACCCTTGAAGAAGAAATCAAATCCTATATCGAATTGAATACAAAAGATAAGATAAAAGAATTTTATTATGACTGGAATCTCGATGAAAAAACAGGAATGTTACTATTCATTTTTGAAAAAGACCAGCCTTATAATTTCGATTCATATGACAATAAAAACCTTGTTGAGCAGGAAACGATAGAATTAAGCATGGAAATTCAGAAAGCTCCTGAAGAAACCCACGCTAAGTTGCTTAATGAGCGGACACTGATTATCGTACGCCACGGCATATTAATAAGCCTGGAAAAAGAATTTATTCAATTAGGGTTTCAAGAAACGCTGAAGATTGCAAAAAGAAAGCTGGAAAAGAAAGTAATTACTCAGCATCAAAGTTCGTATGAGAGGCATCTAAACGCAAGGATAACTGATTACTTTGTTGACTGGAATTTTGATAAGGACAAAAGTTACACTTTGTTTATTCTTAAGCCTGACTGAAGTTCCTATTGATTTATTTATGACACAATGTTACTATAATCAATAGGGTAAAGGTTAAAACTCTTAACCTTGCTTATTCGAAAAAGAACTTACCTTATAGTGACTTAATAGTGAATAACTAAATATACTAATCTGATAGCAATGAATGGGCATAGAACCAGATCATAAGTCAGAAAAGGATTAACGAGTATTGATCCTTTTCTGACTTTTTTTTATTGTCAAATATTGGATAATTCGATGCGAAGGAATGATCATTCATTAATATGAGTATAAGCAAACATGATATAGTTTCATACATTGATACTTTTGTGCAAGAAAAGCAACTATCACTCTCGAAAACTCCTAATACTATTAAGAAGAAAGAAATCGAGTCGTATATAGAAGAATATGCCGTAGAACATGGAATTGATTTCGATAAAAAGTCGGAGTCCACCAAAACTATTTACACCCTTTCCGTCGAAGGAAGAGAGACGATTGTGGAATTTTTCTATAGGTATAGCCATTACTATACTCGACATTCAATAACTCTTAAATAATTCTGCTGTTCCTTGGGGAGCAGCTTTTTTAGTTCTATGCATTCAGAGGTATTGAATTCATCATAATATTATAGGATAATTTTGTCATTGTTGTTAAAGGGGTGTGGAAATGGAAGAGTCATTTAATCGTTTTCTTGATGAATATCTAGATGTTTGGAGAAATTCTTCCTTGCCAGAATTAAAGATGATGATTTCAGGTGAATACCAGGCAAGGGAAATTACAGATGGTAAAATATTTGATTTTGGGTATGATGAATCGATCAGAGGGTGGGAGCAGGGTTTTAATTTTGTCAAAGGAAATAAAGCAAGTTGGGAATTAACAGTTATAGACAGGATAAAAATAAGGGAGCATGAGGTAATGGCAATTATTCTTGCCAGGCTGGTCCTTGACGGGAAAAGCATGGAGACTAGTAATCTCTTATTTCAGACATTTGCGTATGACTTTGGCTGGAAGCTTATCAGAAGTTATATAGAGGCTGGAATTCCTGTCAACCAGTTTGAGTAGACAACTTCTTGTAAAATGTTTAATGTAAAAACTCTAGGGGGGATACACGGTGAACATCGCAGTAAAGGCTTTATTAATCATCATAGGGACACTTTCAATAACCCTGGGAGTAATCGGAATCGTGGTTCCTCTTTTGCCGACCACACCGCTGATTCTACTAGGGGCAGCCTGTTACGTGAAGGCTTCAGATGAACTTTACCAAAAGCTAATCAGAAATAAATGGTTAGGCGGTTATATAAAGGATTTTCGTGAGAAAAACGGAATTACCTTAAAAAATAAGGTGTTAAGTCTTAGCTTGATGTGGATTTCGATAATGGGAACGATATTATTTTTTGAAATCAGATTTTTGCTTGCTGCTGTCCTTATTGTTATTGCTGTTACGGTAAGCGCCTATATATTATCTTTTGATACTATTTGAAGCAGATAGAAATTACCCTTTTATAAGAGAAAAACGGGTATTTAAACTTATTCTGCTTCAATAGTATAGATAAAACAGTAAAATCTGTATCGTTTGCCAAGCCCATATAATATCCGATTCTTGACATAAACTGCTTTAATTTATACAATTATCTTGAAATCGAGATATATTCAAACGATTTGAAGTAAAAGAGTTAAATATTTAGCTTTTTTAAAAATGTTAGGAGAGTTGAAATGAAACATATTTATAAAAAAGGAACAAATACATCCAAACCAACCTTATTATTGCTGCATGGGACAGGTGGTAATGAAAATGATCTGCTCCCTTTGGCAAATATGATTGACCAGGAAGCTTCTGTATTAAGTGTTCGCGGGAATATCCTTGAAAATGGAATGCCACGTTTTTTCAGAAGGCTTGCTGAGGGTGTCTTTGATGAAGAAGATTTGATCTTCCGCACAAAGGAATTGCATGATTTCTTGGATGAAGCATCGGAAAAATATGGTTTTAGCCGCGATCACATAGTAGCGATAGGTTACTCCAATGGTGCCAATATTGCTGCTAGTCTGCTTTTCCATTATAAGAATGCCCTTAAAGGAGCAATCCTCCACCACCCAATGGTGCCTAGAAGAGGGATTGAGCTTCCGGAATTGTCAGATACAGAGGTGTTTTTAGCTGCTGGCAAAAATGATCCAATCTGTCCCGCAAAAGAGTCAGAGGAATTGAAATCATTGTTGTCTAGTGCTAATGCCAGTGTAGAAATGCATTGGGAGAACAGCGGACATCAATTGACACTAAGTGAGGTTGAGGCCGCCCGAGATTGGTATACAAACAGATTTTAATTTTAATCATCAGTAGGAAAATTTACTATGGTAACATTGCTTCCAGACTGTAGACAATCTCTTGAAAATCGAGCTTGTTTACAGTTTTTTTATTAATACAATCTACTTGTATAGAGTTTTTTATCATTTAAAAAGGCTTATCGGTATGTTCATAGAAATCTTAGTAATAGGAAGAAATATAATCAAAGGAGAGGTTAAATTGAAAACGATTGGAATGATCGGCGGTATGAGCTGGGAATCCTCGGCTGAATATTACCGGCTGATCAATGAGGGAATAAAACGGCAGCTTGGAGGGCTGCATTCTGCAAGAGTGATTTTATTTAGTGTTGATTTTGATGAAATCGAAAAATGCCAATCAGAGGGAAGATGGGATGAAGCGGGGCAGATATTAGGTGAAGCTGCTTATTCACTGGAAAAGGCAGGGGCTGACTTTATTGTGATTTGCACTAATACGATGCATAAAGTAATTGACCAAATATCTCAGAAGACAAGCCTGCAAATTTTTCATATAGCAGAAGAGACAGCAGCGCAAATCAAGAGGCTAGGAATCAAAAAAATCGGTTTGCTCGGCACCAAGTATACAATGGAGCAGGATTTTTATAAATCAAAAATAGAATCACAAAATATTGATGTGTTAATACCAAACGAAAATGATAGAGACCTGATTAATAAAACAATCTTCAATGAATTATGTCTCGGAAATATCCGGCAGTCCTCAAGGGAATATTTTAAGAGGATTATTGAAGATCTCGCTGCGGAAGGTGCAGAAGGCATCATTTTGGGCTGTACAGAAATCGGTCTGTTGATAAAGCAGGCAGATGCACCGGTTCCCCTGTTTGACACCACGGAAATACATGCTCATGGAGCAGTACAAAAGGCGCTCAATAAATAGAGAAAAATGGGTCAGAGTTTCTGCCCATTTTTCGTTGCTCTAATAGAATTGAAGGCTGCTTAAAAGAAAAGAAGGGGCCATCTGACTATTTTTTATAAATAGACAGCATTGGAGAAATAAAGGGATTTAGGGGCATGGGACGTAAATAAATATTTATGGACTGAGGCATAAGGTAATCATTCTGTGCTTGCTTAAAGCAATTATACATGGCTTTACCGCCTGTTGAGTTCGCAGAGTGTATCGTGATTCGATTGGCAAATAGCTGTTTCTCGACCATTATTTTTACAAGCATCAAGCCATTCCTGGTATAGCTTGCAAGGTCATGGTCTAACGACAGGTGGTCGATTTCATAGTTTTTCAAGAGAATGAGACATTCATCTATAGTTTCTGCCAAAACATAACCTTCTGGCGCCTGGCGGTAGTCATCTAGGAAAACACTGATTTCATTCATTTCTCGCTCTCCTTCCCAAAAGGGGGGTGACTAAGAAAAGTCGAATAACCCTAGATATTTATCATTCTCTCAAGCCTAACACACTTTTTGGCATAAAGGGCCAAATTTCACTTGGGAAATTCTTCTATAAAGTACTATTAAATTTATTGCTATCTTCAGCCTATTTGATACATTACTTTGTACAGTGCCCCCGAAGCCTTTAAAAAAGCGTAGGCAAGTACAGCAACAAATATTTCGAGGACGTCTACAGAATGTTGGGATGTAAATGGTTATGACTCACTTACAAATATAGGAGAAATGAAATACCCCCGATTCGGATAATCGAGGGTTCATTTGGGATTATTTAGAGGTTTTTAACACCTTAGCAAGAATACCGGGATGGGCAAGACTGATTGGATGCGATTTTAGATGTAGCACCTGAATGAAACGGCTGTAAACATGTTCGTTATGAGAACATGCCGCCACGACTCTTTTTACATACCATTGCAAAATTGGAAGGCCTATTGGCTTTCTTCCGCTCGTTGTTCGGAATCGAAAGTCTTCTGTTAAAGCGATCAACCAGGGAATATCGAGAATCCTCCTAACTTTTTTATGATAGCTTTTTGTTAGTTGTTTCTTGTTTAACCCCTGCATTAATAGTTCTCTTAAAGCCTTGGCTTCCATAGCAGCGAGACTCATTCCCTGTGCAAAAACAGGGTCAACCCGGCAAAAAGCGTCGCCAATTACTAACACGCCGGATGGGGAATTTCTTAGTTTTTCAAAGTGATAACGACGGAGGGAGGGGAACCTGTATATTTGTATATCCTCAGAAAGTGGTAATTCATTTTTAATTACATCATAAAATTCAGGCTGCTCAAGTGTCTGTGCATATTCCAGGAAACTATCTATATCTTTAGGCAATTCTTTCGTACCGTAGCCAATCAGGGTAACCAGCATACGATTCCCTTCGATAGGGGAAATCATGCCGCCACGCTCGACTTCTGGTGGATTGGGATAAGCGAGAAGACTGTGCCAATTAATAGATTCATGAGAAAGTTTCTTAAAGACCATGCTAGCATAAAATAAATCAACCTTAATTTCTGTTTTGGTCGGAATCTCGTATCCTGATTCCCTCAGCCATTGGTTATGAAGCGCGGCAGCACCCGATGCATCAATTACTATATCCGCTAAAAGCTCCGTTACGGCACCGTTTTTATCCTCGATGACAACGGTGTTCATTTCATCGTTTTTGAATTTAAGATTCTGCACCTTGCAACCGAATCGAAAATTGATATTTTGTATTCTTTCCAGTCTTTGCTGGATCTGCCATTCAAGTAGAGGTCGGCTTTGCTGGCTAATGAACACGCTTGAATCAAATCGAATCTTTTGGGTACCGTGATGTGACCATAAGAGATCTCCCGCGAAGTCCGTTTTCTTGGCTCCATTTCGAGATAATTCCTGAATGATTCCCGGGAAAAGCTCCTCTATAATCTCTTCTCCGCTTTTCAGCAAAACATGCCCCTGATTAGCTTGCGGAACCCCTTTCCTATAAGTGACATGATCATTTTTCTTATCTTTTTCTATTAATATTACTTCCTTGAAAAACTCAGACAGTACACGTGCAGCCAGCTTGCCCGCAATACCACCACCTACTACCACAGCTCTATTTCTGTTCATATTTTTCGAAAACATCCTTAGCCCCTATTCTCCTCATATTAATAGATATGTTGAATTATCTGCCTTTAAGTTACAATAAACCTATGTATGACAAAAGTTTAATAGTGTAATTTTACCTAATGAGGTGCGGAAATGAAAGAGCTACAAATCGATCAATTGCTGAATATCAAAACAACTGGTGAACAAAGAGGGTTCATGACTTCATTGCATTACCATCGCTATGAACCCACTCCATATTCTGCGCTTGAGTTATTTTTCAATGAATACATTTTGAACAGTCACGATCATATAGTCGACTTTGGATGTGGAAAAGGGCGATTGAATTTTTTTCTTAACTACCATTTCAACACAAATGTCGTCGGTGTTGAAATGAATGAAACATTCTACATGGAAGCTCTCGAAAATAAACAAAGTTACTTAAAGAACTATCGAAACCGAGCAGATAGAATTAGCTTTTATTGCGTTCTCGCAGAAGAATATGAAATTTCACCTGATGAAAACAAATTTTATTTCTTTAATCCTTTTACAGTTCAAATCCTGACCAATGTCGTAAAAAACATCATGATCTCTTATGAAAAATATCAAAGGGAAATCGATTTGATTCTATATTATCCATCTGAAGACTATATATTTTATTTGGAAAAGCAGACACCATTTGAGCTGGTATATGAAATGAACCTGCCTGAAAATAATCCAAATGAGAGGTTTTTAGTATATAGATTGAACTTGTATAAGTAGATCTTAAAAAAATAGAAGAAGGGTGAGGCAGAGATTTATCTGGGCCTGCCTGCTTCCTATAAAGTCTGCATAACAGAAATGCCACAGCGACATGCCGGGGCATAAAATAATTATTTTAGACTTTGAGGATGGTTATCCTCGGCCAGTTGTGCTGCTTTTGCATTGAGTTCCACCTGTTCTGGTGTCTTGCAGCCAGGAATTACTGCAGAGACTGCGGGGTGTCTCAAAACCCATGCTAATGCCCATGTTGCCATTGGAACACCTTCGGGAACTTCGTTTTTGTGTATCTCCTCCACTTGTTTGAGTAGGATTGCTGTTTCTTCACTGTCATGTTTGGAGCGAACATCGTCAGCGCTAAAGGTCGCACCTGGTTTATATTTACCGCTTAAATATCCACTTGCCAGCGGGACCCGTGCTAGTACCCCAAGGTTTTGATTTTGGCTAGAAGGGAAGATGTTCTCCTCAGGCTTACGGTCCAGTCGGTTGTAGACGACCTGGATGGCACCTGCGTTCACGTCTGAAGCATGGTCAGTCTGGTAACTTTCTTCATTCGAACGCAGTGAGATTCCCAGGTTGCGGATTTTTCCTTTTTCAACTTGTTTATCGAGCATTGTCCATAGTTCGTCGTTGTTGAATTCCTCATCTGTGCACGAATGAGCCTGATATAAATCTATGTAATCAGTTCTCAGTGCCTTCAAAGAAGCATCCAGCTGCTTTAGTACTTCATTTGCACTCCAGTGACGTGTCCTTTCAAAATTACCATGAAAATGATGACCGAATTTAGTTGCCACGATCCAGTCCTTGCGATTGTTCCGGCTCAAGTAATCTCCAATAAGACTTTCAGATAAGTGATCACCATAACATTCGGCTGTATCGAGGAAATTGATTCCATTTTCATTGGCTTTATCCAGGATCGCATCAACCTCATACTGTCCGAAATCCTTTCCCCATTCACCGCCGTACTGCCAGGTTCCGATTCCAATTACAGATATATCAAGGTTTGTTTTGCCTAAGCGTCTGTACTTCATTCCATCACCTCTAAGATAATTTACGTCAATCTTATCATTTGAACGTTTTTAACAAAACTATGTTGCACAAATACATCCATTGTATACACCAAGAAAGGAATTCGAAATATTTTAAAGGAATTCAAACAACTATCGAAGAAAGTATTATAGATAACGGATTGACAAGGGGGAAACGCAATGGAAGAAAAAGTGTTGAAAGCCATCCAGGATGAATACCCGGAGGATTTCTCGTGGTGCTATGGATGCGGGAGGATGAATGAGCATGGACATCATTTCCGGACAGGCTGGGATGGGGACAAGACAATATCAATCTACAACCCTAAAAAAGAACATATGGCTCTGCCTGGTTTCGTATATGGCGGCGTCATTGGCTCTTTTGTGGATTGCCATGGCACCGGGTCGGCTGCACTCTACCTTCATCGTAAAAATGGATATGAACCAGGAGACGGGGCAGAACCGCCAAGGTTTGTAACAGCATCCTTGCATGTTGATTTTATGAAGCCGACTCCTCAAGGAACAGCATTAAAAGCAATAGGGATTGTACATGAAATCCATCCCAAAAAATATCGAGTTGAAACAGAAGTGTATGCCGGGGAAACACTGTGTGCTAAAGGGGAAGTTATCGCTGTTGTAATGCCAGATACATTTACAGCAAAATAATAGTCAAAAAAATAAGACCCTGAACATCAGTCAGGGTCTTGATCTTGCTACTTAACAGGTTCAAGCATTGTGGTAGGCAGGTATCCTTCCTCACCGGAATCTTTCATCTTTACTTTAGTTCGTCTAATCTCTCTTTCTAAAATTTCTGCTTCACTGCCTTGCTTGATTTCTTTAACTTTATTCTCCTGTACGATCTTGTCTACACCTTCTACATCGTTAATTTCAATCAATTGATAGAGCTCATCATATGCTTCCGGTGTAAGTGCGAGGTAGGCATCTTTTTGTACAGTAGCGCCGGCCTGGAGAGTGTTATCTTTAACTTCTTGTTCGCTTTCTTTATATGTGTCCTTCATGTTCTGGATAATTCCCGGAGCTTCTTCTTTTACCTTATCCACTACTTCTTTTGATTTTTCCTCGGTTTCCTGGGCAGCGTTCTTTGTTTCCTCTTCTAGCTCTTTAACACCTTGTTCTGCCTCATCGCTGTTGCAGCCAGTGATGAGCAAAACTGCCAATCCTGCAGTTATAAACAATTTATTAAATGAAAATGACATAAGTATATCCTCCTGATTCAACTACTTTTCTTCTGTAGGATACCACTTAAGTCGTCTTATAAAACATTCGCAATATTGTCGACAAATTTTGTATTATAACCAATAATAACCTTATCAATAGTTAATGGAGGGTTTTGCACATGAATATGTATGCTAAATTATCAGCTTTTGGAACAGCGCAAAAGTTTGTGAAGGAGCGCTTCCCGGACTGTGACGCAGCACTGCTGGCCGGGAGTGTAACCAGGGGAGAAGCAACTGTTACATCTGATTTGGATATCGTGATATTCGATAAGGATATCCCCTCAGCGTACAGAGAGTCATTGATTGAGTACGGGTGGCCGATCGAGGTTTTCGTACATAATTTACAATCCTATAAGCTTTTCTTTGAGAGTGATGTGAAAAGGGCAAGACCAAGCTTGCCGAGAATGGTTGCAGAAGGAATTGTTATAAAAAAAGGCGATTTTCTTCCGGAAATAATTGGTGAAGCTAAAAGGATAATCGAGTCAGGACCAGAGATTTGGACCAAGAAAGAGATTGAGTTTAAACGATATTTCATTACCGATACGCTTAATGATTTCATTGGATCGAACAACGAGGCGGAAGAACTCTTCATTGCAGGCACGTTGGCAGAACAGCTTCAGGAATTTGTGTTAAGGACAAACAAGCGTTGGGTCGGTAAATCAAAATGGGTAGTGAGGGAATTAAATCATTATGACCCCGTTTTTTCTGGGAAATTTGTAGAAGCATTTTCACAGTATTACAGAACAGGTAACAAAAAGATGGTCGTAGAAATGGCCGAACTGGTCTTAGAACCCTTCGGTGGAAGGTTATTTGACGGCTTTTCTGTAAAGTGACAAAAGCAGCCTGAATCGAGGCTGCTTTTGTCCTTTACTACTGGTTTTATTTCCGCAAAGGGCCACTTTAAGTTCATTAATGTGCCCATAAATAGCGAAACGTTTCCGTTAAAGTCACATTAAGCTCATTAATGTGACGATAAACGGAGATTTGCTCCCGTCAAGGTCACATTAAGCTCATTAATGTGACGATAAACGGAGATTTTTTCTCGTCAAGGTCACATTAAGCTCATTAATGTGACGATAAACGGAGATTTGCTCCCGTCAAGGTCACATTAAGCTCATTAATGTGACGATAAACGGAGATTTTTTCTCGTCAAGGTCACATTAAGCTCATTAATGTGACGATAAGCAGAGATTTTTTCTCGTCAAGGTCACATTAAGCTCATTAATGTGACGATAAACGGAGATTTGCTCCCGTCAAGGTCACATTAAGCTCATTAATGTGACGATAAACGGAGATTTTTTCTCGTCAAGGTCACATTAAGCTCATTAATGTGACGATAAGCAGAGATTTGCTCCCGTCAAGGTCACATGAAGCGGTTCAATGTACCCCTAAACAAATTTGCCCTTAACGTCAAATTAATCTAAAAAAATGTGACAGTAAGCCGAGTTTCCCATCCAATTCATTCAATTAATGTGTCCTTAATCATTCATGCCTTAAAAGAAAATAGGAGCAATATAGCAGATATTGCCTGAATACACAGACTGAAAAGGGCAAAGAAGATCGTCATTTCCTGTTCTGAAGCAATGGTACCAGGAAGACCGCAAATAGCTGGATTTTTTACCACCAATCCCAGCATCGTTCCCATAATTGCGCTTATGCCCCCGTTATAAATCCCTGCAATCAATGATTGCGCATTCAACATTGAGCCATATAAAAAACCGATTGTGATACCAAGTAAAATGTTAAGCACACCAACAATTTCGAAATGGTTAGGGAAGAGTAATATGAGATTTAGTGAAGCAACTAGTCCCAGTGTGCTGCTGGCAAAATAGGAAGCTGTATATCCGAACCTGTCACTAAACAGCAATCTCGATTTACGAAGTACATAATATAGCCAGGCTCCAATTAAAAAATTGATGAAAGTTATGGAGATTAATATGATCTGCATAAGACATCCCCTCCAGATTACTGAATCAGGTTTTGTAGGCCGAGGAAGCCGCTATGCAAAAAGAGCTGAGGATGAAAATCTCAATCATGATTAAGAACATTACCCCTTCATATGCTGCAGCCCCAACCATAGGCGCCATAATTCCCATCATTAGCCCAGTTATATAACCAGACAATAAAGTTTGATAGTCAAAGAGGTTGCCAAACAAGATTCCTGAAATGCCACCTATGATCACCGAAAACAAGGTCGCTTCCAAAAAGTAAAAAGGATACAAGTTGATAAAAATAATCCCTGTCCCGAGAGCCAAACCTCCAGCAGCCACCATGGTTATGTTCATTCCTAAATGAAAACCGATTTGTTTTCTTCGATTGTATAGAAAGATATATAGAACGTATGCGGACAAGAAGTTAATTGGATAAAAAATCACAATCCATTCCGGCATGACACATCACCTCTCCTGTTCAATGTATTCATAACTAAAGATGAGGTGTTTGAATTTTTTGCCAATTGCTTTGACGTTTATGATATTTGCCTCATATGATAATGGGAAAATTCGTTCATTTATAAGCAAGTATTAACTTTTTACACTTAGATTAGTGTCTAGCTCCAGCGCCTAGCCCCTCGAGACGCTTCGGTCCTGCCAATGAAGTCAAAGTACGACTTCACTGTCAGGCCCTCCAGCGCTTGTCGGGGCTGACCAAGGCACTTGCGCTGTTCTTAGAAAGGGGGCAATTCGTTGAGAACAGGTATGCGTCATTCGGATTATTTAAAAAATCTGTTAGAGGACAGAAGGAATGAAGTCAGGAATGTTGATCCTATTCACGAAGTCGGAGATCAAATCACTTCTCCACCAAGTGCAACACCACTAGAAGAGAATAAAATCATTGCCGAATACCTGGAACAAAAAAACCTTCACACACTGGCGAATGCTGTTCCTGAATTTAAAAAGATTTTGATTTTAAAGAAGTTCTTTAAGATGAAACGGAATCAAGAAGTAATAGTCTATATTGACCATCAAGGTACTACTAAGGAAACCTCAGGGAAGGTCAATGCGATTGGAAGAGATTTTGTCATACTGACGAATTTAAAAGACCGAATCTGGATCCCATATAAAACGATATTATCAGCAAATTCTCCATCCGGAGTACCGACCTATGAAAACGCTCATCAAAATTATATCTATGATAATGATCTTAAACGAAAATTAACTACCAATTTTGGTGAAACAGTTGCCAAACGGGATGTTTTAATTCAGCAATTTTTTGAAGAATCCCTTAGGGGCAACCTCGAGAGATGGAAAGGAGTATGGGTCAAAGCTGTTACTCCTGAAGAAACAGTCTGGGGGAAAATCGTCTCGGTGACTGAAGACAGTATTTTATTACAATCTGTTAACTCAAAAAGACAAATCGCCTTCGATGATATATCACATCTCATTTCTGCCCGACTTTTTAACCGGGTACTTTTAATGGGGAAGAATATGTTAACGACTTTATTCCATTAAGGTCCTTATTACCGAGAAAGGGTGAAAAATATGCATGACTTTCAATTAAAATCATTATCGCCTGTTTCAAATGCCGCTAAAGTCAATGATCCTTTATTTGATTTTTTTTACAAGCATATGGGCAAGCAAATTCTGATTATTACGGAATCATCACAACTAAATATATTGGGGCAAACATTCAGGCCGATTTTTTGCGGGAAGATAGCTGAAGTTGAACCTGGCCATTTAACACTTACACCCGTAACAATCAAAATTTTAAATGCCCCGTTTCATAAATTCCCAATTCCTATATCCATTCCTTTTGAAAAGATTGCCCATTTTACAACAGATGTCGATTGTTCGATGAGAATACCGTTAGTTTAAACATAAAGGTAAGGAGGCGTTATTTCTTATGTCCGTAGATTATTCAAAAATGACAGATGTAAATGCAATACATGACTCAGCCATTTTGGAACACTTCAGAAATGGAATTGGCCACAAAACGCTTGTTATTTCTCCATCCTATCCGTATATGTTCGTTGGCATAATCAAGGAATTGATCGGCGATACGGTAATGATCGATGTTGAGACCACTCACTTTGCTCAATTAGAAAACCGCGAATGGTACATTCACATTCATAATATTGAAGTTTTCTATATTGAAAGGCCAGGTGCGCCTAAAATACCAAAGCTCGAGGACTATTAGGTACCTATGAAGGGGGGAAATACATGTTACGAAAATATCATGTTGTCGGAATTTCAACGAGAATAGTAGTTAATACGTTCGGTGATCACAATCCTAATGGAAGAATATATGTCTTGAAGGAAAATGAGTCAAAGCTTAAAGACCTCGTGCGAAAGAACCCTTACAAGCCAATTGATTTAGTTCAACCGTTAGCTATTCGCGCCAACGAAGGGGATATAGTTGAAATACTTTTTGAAAACCAGCTTCCTTTTTCAGCAGGAATGCACTTCCAGGAAGCTGATTATAATGTTCTGACATCAGACGGAGCGGATGCAGGTTATAACCCTGATACAACGGTAGAACCAGGAGGGGAGATTGTTTACAGGCTTAATGCTAGTCAGGAAGGTATCTACTTCTTCACCGACCTGGGCAATGTTTCAAGCACCGAACAAGGGGCAAGTGTCCAGGGTTTATTCGGTGCGCTGCTTGTCCAAAAAAGGGGCTCTAGCTGGACCGATCCTGTTACGGGCGGTCCAATCAATAGTGGTGTGTATGCTGACATACATCATCCTTTTCTGCCATCATTCAGAGAGTACGCCTGGTTCTTCAATGATGAAATGGAAATTAAGGATCTAACCGGGAATCGGCCATTCAACCCAATGACCAACCAGGAAGCTGAATCCTTCCATGGAGTGAATCTTCGCTACGAACCTATGACAAACCGTAAAAGATTGATGGAGGCGGGAGTAGTTTGCCCGGATTGTGATTCTGAAGAAGTCCATCATGATTCATGGGTTTTTGGTGATCCCGCCACTCCGATATTAAGGGGGTATGTCGGGGATCCAGCAGTCATCAGGCTGATCCATGGCGGCGTAAAAGAAACACATGTTTTCCACTACCATGTCCATCAATGGCTTGGAGATTCCAGCAATATTAATGCAGAAGTAATAGATGCACAATCCATTAGCCCTCAAACCCACTATTCGATTCAGCCGCTCTATGGACTCGGAAGCCTGCATGGTGCCATCGGTGACTCCATCATCCACTGCCATCTGTATCCACACTTCGGCATTGGCATGTGGGGAATCAACAGAGTTTTTAATACTCTCCAGGACGGAAGTCAGTGTTATCCGAATGGAGTACGCATTAAGGCCTTAAAGCCTTTGCCAGACCGTCCTGCACCACCAAAGCCTACTCTTGAAAAACCTGGATTTCCTAATTTCATTCCAGGAAAAGTCGGCTACAAAGCACCTAGGCCGCCACTAGGAATTGTCGGAGGCCGGGAAATGACTGAATTGGAAAGGAATGCAGCGATTCCAAATCCCCGTCCGGGAGCAGTTTTTGTTGACCCTTGCCTAGACCAGGACCCAGTGGTAGTCGAATTCAATGTATCTGCAATTGAGATGCCGGTAGTCTATAACAAACAGGGCTGGCATGATCCCAAGGCAAGATTTTATGTGATGGACGAAGATCTGGATGATATTCTTTCGGGAGAAAAAGAGCCTGAGCCGCTTGTGTTCCATGTTCCTGCTGGTACATGTATAAGGATGAACTATACAAATCGTATGCCACATATTCTCGATGGTGATGCATTCCAGCTGGTGACAAGGACGTATGAAAATGGTTTTCACATTCACTTTGTAAAATTTGATGTCCTTGCCTGCGATGGAGGAAATGTAGGATGGAATTATGACAGTGCTGTTCTTCCTGGCCAGACCATACGCTATGAGTGGTATGCGGAAACCGAATTAAAAGCGTTTTTCTTCCATGACCATCTTTTTGCTAACTCGCACCAGCAGCATGGCGTTTTCGGAGCAGGCGTTATTCAGCCGCGGTTCTCTAGATTTCTTGATTCTAGAACAGGTGATGAGGTGGACCATGGAACCCAGATTTCTGTCGAACACCCATTGATCCCGGATTATCGTGACCAGACACTTTTTGTCCATGATTTTGCCCTTTTATTCGATAAAAACGGCCGGCCAATCCAGCCGCCAAGGTATCCTGGTTCGGAGGATGATCCAGGTGTGTTTGGTGTCAATTATAAATGTGAACCTTTAAAGTTCAGGCTTGGTGAGGATTGTGATCCCGCCTATTCCTTCAGTTCCTATGTACATGGTGACCCTGTAACACCAATACTAAAAGCCTATGAAGGAGACCCGATCAGGATCAGGCTATTGCAGGGAGCACATGAGGAATCCCACAGTTTCAATATCCATGGTTTAAGGTGGAAAGAAGAACGTCCAGATCTTGGCTCATCCATGAAAGCGCAGCAGCATATCGGAATTTCTGAGTCGTTTACTTTTGAGACTGAGATACCTGCCTCCGGTGATTATCTTTGGGCCTTTGAGGATGAGGAAGATGTTTGGCTTGGGACATGGGGTTTAATCCGGGCGTATAGCTCCAAAATGGATGATTTAATCGTATTGGCTGATCGAGAAGCTCTGCCGCAAGGATCCGCTGAAACTTTAAAGCCAACAGGCAAACCGCCTGAAAAAGCAAATCCTCTTGCCAGTCTACCGCCAGGGGCTTACCACGGCTCACCTGTCAAGAAGTTCGAGGTAGTCGCCTTCCAGACACCAATCCAATATAACACATATGGCGATCATGACCCATATGGAATTATTTTCGCTTTAAAAGAGGATGTAGAAGACATTCTCTCTGGCAAAAAGAATCCGGTGCCACTAATCCTAAGGGCAAATGTCGGTGAACTTGTAGAGGTAACCCTGACAAGTGAGCTGAAGAAAGAGCTCTTTCCATTCCAAGATGGAATCCATCCTTACCCGCCGGTAAAAGAACAATCTTTTTATCCTCCTTCACTAAGGATATCACTCCATACTAGCCTGCTGAATTATGATGTAAAGACATCCAGTGGAGATACAGTAGGTTTCAATCTGGATCAGACTGTCGGCCCCGGTGAGACAATCACTTATAGATGGTTTGTTGATGGCCAGTTTGGAATGTGTTCTATGTGGGACATGGCCGATTTGCGAAATCACCGTTCGTTTGGAACATTTGGTGCTTTTATTGCCGAATCCAGGTTTACAACATATCTGGACCCTCACAGCCTGGAAAAAGTAAATACAGGCGAAAATGTGGTCCTTCGTCACCCATTGCTACCTGCTACAAGAGAATTCGTCCTCATATTGCACGATGGTGTAAGACTGGAGGACAAAGCTGGGAAGCTAATCATTGACCCGATGGATGGGGTTATACCAGATACAGAGGTGCTAGAAGAAGTCGATACGTATGATTATGGTTCAAGGGGGTTTAACTACCGGAGTGAGAGATTGATCAATCGTTACAAGGAACACCCGGTAATGCACGAGCTGTTTTCATCAGAAATTTTTGGGGATCCTGCGACACCTTTATTCGAAGCGTATTCCGGCGAGGCAGTGGTTATACGGATTACTACTCCAGCAGAAAGGCGAAGATCTCACACTTTCCACCTTCACGGACATTATTGGAAATTCGACAGTAAAGATCTTGATTCTCGTATTCAGTCATTTATAGGCCATATGGTTACTGGCCATACAGATGACCTGCGCTTGATTGGCGGCGCAGGAGGAGTTTTTAATTTCCCTGGTGATTACTTGTACCGGTCCGGCAATATCCGTTGGGACATAGAGTTGGGTATGTGGGGGATCTTCCGTGTTCATAAGGATACGAAGCAAAATCTGCCACGACTTGAGGAAGTTGAAGGGGAGTGGGACGATGAAAAAAAGGCATAAAATTGAAATCCCAGCTGAGGAGTCTTCAAGCCATGATTGGATGGAAAGCAGTTCCTCCTCAGTAAACAGCCCAGAAGATGATTTTTGTTTCCCTGATGATTGTCCTGAAAGAATCAAAACTCCAAAAATCCCTTCGCCGACATCTTGTATGCCTGAAGGTCAGTTGCACGAACTTGAAGAGAAAATTGATGGAGCCAATCGCATGCTATTGAATCTCGGTCTATCAAATGAGCAGTCTGAACTTGGCCGGAGGATTTTATTCGATGGCCTGGCAGTGCAAATGGTGAAGATTAAAATAAACTGTTCAGATCATGATGAGAGCAATACAGAAGCTAGTCCAGCAGATCCAATTGAGGAGGTAATAAACAAGAAGACAGAGAGGAAAAAGCGTTACAAAAAGAAACGGCTTGCCAAGAAGAAGCGCAAGCATAGGTATAAAAAGAAGAAGCTGGCCAAAAATTTCCTGGAAGGATTTGTCCAATTAGTGGGCAGTGATTTTGTCCAGCTCCAGAAAAATAGAAAGACATTCATTATACCTTTCAATAAAATTTGTCTGGTTTTATCTAAAAAGCCGTATCATCCACCTAGATCCCAAGCTCCTTTACTAGATATCGATCCATGTTTCCGGAGGGACCTTACCTTTAATTTTGGAGAAACAGTAGCTCATGACCCTGAGTTGATCCAGATCTTTTTCAGGATTAAGTTATCAATGTACCTTAAAACATTTACAGATGAAAAAGTAACAATTTATACAAACGCTGAAAAGGTAATAGGTTTATTGTCAGGGGGAGAAAACGGAAACGTTAATCTGGTCAGCGAGAATGGGCAAGTTAAAGAAATACCTTTTACGTCGTTCTGCTACCTGAAAAAAGCTTGACTCACATTTAGAAGCGCCTGAGCATTTGCTCAGGCGTTGTTTCCTTCATCCATTTCAAACCAGTTGATTGTATCAAACGGAATCATCCTATATTTCTTTTTTGAGTGATTTTGGTTGCCCTTGTTGTTTTCGTGAATGAAAAGCTCGACAAAATCTGTTCCGACAAAGGAAATACGACCATTGATTTTTTTTACCTTGTCATCACATTCTGACCCAATAATAACCTTACATCCAATATAACCTCGCAATACTGCTGCCATTTTGTGCCGCAAACCACCTAAGCGGACGCTGAAATGCCTGCTGCATAACTCTCGATCAGCGAAATTATAGCGACGGTCAAAAATAACCGGGACACAATCATCTTTATAGCTATGGCAATATCCATGATGCGTACTTGATTCCAGCTCATCCAAGTTTGGACAATCTGTTTGTGAGCCAAAAGAAAAGGCTGACTCAACATCCTGGCAATGCGGATGGTCGCAGTCATGGAATTCTTGGGATTTCTGTTCGAAATAATCTCGGCTTTTTGAAAAATAAGCCCCAATATCCATTTGTATCCTCCTTTTTAGTTTCGTGAAATAGGTGCCTGTATTTATTTTATTCCCGGAAAAGATTTTCGAATGAGCAAGATGCCCTGTTGGTAAACTTCAACATGTAAAGTATTCTATAAAAAGGAGTAATTATATTGGTTTGGCTATTTCCAAATACTGAAAATGCGACACATTATTTAGTCTGGTTCAGGAACTATCTGATTGCATGTGTCCTTGGATGAAAAATGGCCGGCATTGAGATTCAGGCAGCAAGATATGGTAAAAATCAAAAAAGTGATGGAATAATATAAGCTTTCTTTTTATAGAATATATGATAAAATAAGTAAGTCAAAATTACATATTCCGTTCTGACGGAAGAGGTTCTAGCTACCCTCTCAAAAAAACTAAGGGAAAACAGTACTGCTGTCTTAGTGGTACTGTTTTTTCTGTTGTAAAGGAGTTTTCTAATGAAAAACGAAAAAGCTGTAGTCGTGTTCAGCGGCGGCCAGGATAGTACGACGTGCTTGTTTTGGGCCATGAAGGAATTCGGAGAAGTTGAAGCAGTCACTTTTGATTACAACCAGCGGCATCGGACAGAAATACAATGCGCAGTAGAAATCGCCCGCGAGCTTGGAATCAAGCACCATGTTCTCGATATGAGTCTGCTTAACCAACTTGCTCCTAACGCACTCACTCGAAATGATATCGATGTGAAGGATGGGGAAGGCGGAAAGCTGCCTTCAACCTTTGTACCGGGGAGAAATCTATTGTTTTTATCCTTTGCTGGAGTGCTTGCAAGTCAAGTGAAAGCAAAACACATCGTAACAGGTGTTTGCGAAACCGACTTCAGCGGCTATCCAGATTGCCGGGACGTGTTCATAAAATCAATGAATGTAACTCTTAACCTATCAATGGACCAAAACTATGTCATTCATACACCATTAATGTGGCTGAATAAGGCACAAACATGGAAGATGGCTGATGACCTGGACGCTTTTGAATTTGTCCGGTCAAGGACATTGACTTGCTATAACGGAATCATTGCAGATGGCTGCGGGATTTGTCCAGCCTGCAAGTTACGGAAAAAAGGGCTGGATGAGTACCTGGAAGGAGATGTTTCTTGATGTACGATTTCAGGATCGTCGACCAGCTGCAGAAAATAGATAAAGATATTAAGAGAGAGCAACTAAAATATCATTCCAAGCGTGTGCTCGTCAGTAAGGAGTTTACCTTTGACGCCGCGCATCATCTTCACGAATATGAAGGTAAATGCAAAAACCTACACGGCCATACTTATAAAGTCATTTTCGGCTTAAGTGGTTTTGTCGATGCCCGAGGATTAATGATTGATTTTGGAGACATCAAGGATATTTGGAAATCAGATATAGAAATATATCTTGATCACAGATATTTGAATGAAACATTGCCGCCGATGAATACATCCGCTGAAAACATGGTTGCCTGGATTTATGAAAAAATGGCTGAAGCACTGGCAATTAGACAGCATTTATACGACGGTGCAAGGGTTGAGTTTGTGAAACTCTACGAAACTCCTACAAGCTATGCTGAAGCAAGACGGGAGTGGATGGAGATTGAGTAAGATTCCCGTTATGGAAATTTTCGGACCTACCATTCAGGGAGAGGGAATGGTCATCGGACAAAAGACAATGTTTGTACGAACGGCAGGCTGTGACTACTCCTGTGCCTGGTGTGATTCAACCTTTACATGGGATGGTTCTGGAAAAGACTTGGTCCGGCAAATGGATGCTGCTGAAATCTGGAGTGAAATGAGAGCATTGGGTGGAGATGGCTTTTCATATGTCACCATCTCAGGTGGAAATCCTGCTCTCCTGAAAAATCTATCTGGACTGGTTGATTTACTAAAGCAAAACGAGATCAGCGTATGCCTGGAGACACAGGGGAGCAAATGGCAGGACTGGTTCTTGAAAATTGATGCACTGACCCTGTCCCCGAAACCACCTAGTTCTGGAATGAAAACAAATTATGAAGTTTTGGACCAAATTGTATATGGTCTGAAAGAGAACGGCTCTTTAAAAAACGCCAGCCTTAAAATAGTCGTTTTTGATGAGATTGATTATGAATATGCCAAATTGGTTCATCAGCGCTATCCCGAATTATCGTTCTTTTTACAGGTTGGAAATGACGACATTGAAACAGAAGACCAGATGAACCTGATGTCATCGTTGGTAGATAAATATGAATGGCTGATTAATAAGGTTATGTGTGACGTGGAAATGAACAATGTTAGAGTTCTTCCGCAGCTTCATGTCTATGTTTGGGGAAATAAAAGAGGGGTTTAGACTAACAGGAGGTAAGATGATGAGAATCTTTTTATACTTAATTTCAATTGTTACTGCCAATGTGATTACAGCGGCTCTTGCGCCACTTCAATTTGGAATGTTCATTGTGCCGATGGGGACATTGCTGATAGGGGCCACATTCATTTTCCGTGACCTTGTGCAGAATAAGTACGGTCGGGCGAGAACTTATATGTTCATCGGTTTGGCGCTCGTTCTTTCAGCTATTGTTTCATATATACTTGGAGATACACTTACGATCGTCTTTGCTTCGGCATTGAGCTTTGCTGTTGCTGAAACAACTGATACTGAAATTTACACAAGGCTTAAGCTTCCAATGAGCTGGAGAATTTTTTACAGCGGATTAGTTGGCGGCCTGCTGGATTCAGTCATCTTTGTCGTAATCGGATTAAGTCCAATTGGAGCAAACTTCCTTCCATGGGAAGCTGTTCCTGCAGCGATTTTAGGCCAGGTAATCGTGAAAACTGCCATACAGGGAATTGGCGCAATGCTGCTTAATCCTATTAATAACATCTTCAATAATAAAGTGATGTCTAACTAGGATAAAAAGGTGCCCGTTCATTGATCGGGCACCTTTTATGTTTTGCGTAAAATTCTCTTAGCTATGCTTATAGTTTTAGCTTACTCATGACGATTTTTTCAAGCAATTTCCAAGGGATAAGGTTTTTCATGTGTATCATTTTCTTTATACCTTTTCCTATTGGATACCTTAATTCCGAATCGCTGCCAGAGGAAGCGATTCGGGTAACAAGCTTAGCGACGTCAAGAGGATCTCCGTAATCAGCCTCACTCCTTTTCATTTCTTTCAATATAGCTTCCATTGATCTTTCATAAGGTGAATGCTCTTTTAGAGAGACATTTTCTACACTTTGCCATATGCTTGTCCTGTAGGAACCTGGCTCCACAAGGATAACATCAATTCCAAAAGGCTTTAGCTCGAGCCTTAAGCTTTCACTGTATCCTTCAAGAGCATGTTTTGATGCAACGTAGGCAGACAACCCAGGGAATCCAAATCTGCCGCTGATGCTGCTCATATTAATGATTTTACCCTTTCCTTGCTTGCGCATGGCAGGAAGGACTGCCTGTGTGACGGCAATGACCCCAAAGAAGTTCGTCTCAAATTGACTTCGATATTCATCCACTGTAAGTTCCTCACAAAAACCGCCTTGCGCATAACCTGCATTGTTTACTAACAATTCAACAGAAAAAAGGGTTTGCACATACTCTTTAAATTCTTCGATTGATTCTTGCATCGTAACATCCAGTGGAAAAACAGTTATCTTATCTGTCACATTTTCAGCGGCTGCTAGTTTTAGCAGGTGTTCTTTTTTATTGAGGTTTCGCATTGTTGCGATCACCTGGAAACCTGATTTAGCCAAGTCGATGGCGATTAGTTCACCAAACCCGCTAGAGGAGCCTGTTACAATGGCTGTTTTCAAATAATCCACCTTCTTAACTGTCTTTTTTACTATATTACAGTTAAAAAATTATTTTGAACATGAACTAATGTATCTTTCTAGCATTCATGGAAAAAATCTAATACTGTGGATTTTCCCTGAAAAGGAGCATGTATATGACGAAAATAGAAGCCTTAAAGGTCCTCAACCTAATTGAAAATGTTTATCCGCTTGTAACATTAAAGAGTGAAACGATTCTTATGTGGATGGCCAGATGTGAGTCAATGGACTACACCCTGGTGTTAAATAAACTGACCGTTCATATAAGGAGTAATCCCTTTCCTCCCACAGTACAGGAGATCTTAGGGAAATCTTGTAATAAAGGCATATATTTCGAGTGGTTGGAGGAATATTCAATTAGACCAGAAAAGACAAAAGATTTTGTGGCAAATAGAAAAAAATTTTAGTGAAAAACGAATTTTTGCGTTTGATATTGGATAAGTCGGGTAATTTTTCAGATGAAAATTAAGATTCATTAGTTAAAGGAGGTAACGGAGATTTAGAAAAGTTTTCACCATTTAACGTTGTATAAAAAAATATCAACAAATATTATTACCTGGTCTTAATGAAAAAAACATTGCCAAATCAGGGTTTTGAGGAATGATTTTATCGAAACATGACATTTATCATATGTCATACATGACACCTGCTACTGCACAGAATCATTTCCCTTATTTATAATTTGGTTAACTAACATATCCGAAAGGGGAATTTATATCAAGATGGCAACTCACAACGTAAAAGAACTTAGAAAACAGGTCGCCCCTTATGAAAGCTCTAACATTAAAGATAGTATCATTCAAATGCTGAATACAATTGTACCATTTTTGGCATTTTGGTTCTTGGCTTATCAGAGCCTTGCAATTTCCTACTTGCTGACACTGGCATTTGCTGTTCTTGCTGCTGGATTTATGATCAGGATTTTCATTATTTTTCATGACTGCACACACCATTCTTTCTTTAAAAATCGTAAAGCCAACAAAATAGTTGGCACATTGACTGGTGTATTGACGCTATTCCCATATAGCCAGTGGGGGCATGAACACTCCGTACACCATGCAACGAGCAGTAATTTGGACAAACGTGGCACGGGAGACATTTGGGTTATGACAGTAGATGAATATATGGCTGCACCATTTCTGCAGAAGCTTGCTTACAGGATGTACCGCAATCCTTTTGTCATGTTTGTATTGGGACCTATTTATCTCGTATTGATTACCAACCGTTTCAATCGAAAAGGTGCAAGACTTAATGAACGAATGAATACCTATCTTACTAATGTATTGATTTTAGGCATTTCTGCCCTGCTTATATGGGCGATTGGCTGGAAAGCATTCATAATGGTTGAAGGACCAATTTTCTTCATTGCAGGAATGTTCGGCATCTGGCTATTCTATGTACAGCATACATTCGAAGATTCATATTTCGAAGCGGATAAGGATTGGGAATACGTGAGGGCTGCGGTAGAAGGAAGCTCATATTATCAGCTGCCTAAAGTACTCCAGTGGATTACTGGCAACATCGGCTATCACCATGTTCACCATTTAAGCCCAAGGGTTCCAAACTATAAGCTTGAAGAGGTTCATAAAAACACGACACCTTTGCAGAAGGTACCGACAATAACACTTTCTACAAGCTTGACATCCCTGAAATTCCGTTTATGGGATGAACGGAATAAGCAGTTTATCAGCTTCAAGGAAATGAAAGCATATGAGCGAAACAGTAAATTGACGACTCAGACGAAGCCTGAACTATAAACCCAACTCCCCTTGCATCAGGATGCTATCAATCCTGATATAAGGGGAGTAATTTTTTGTAAGCTGACAAATTTTTCTTATGTTAAAATAAACGTATAAATGTTAAAAGCAGAGGTTCTGATATGATTAAAAAGTTTCTTAATTCGCTTAGAAGTACCGGCATTTCACCATATATTTGGACGATCCTTGGTATTTTGCCTTTTTACTTCATATGGCAGCTGCCAACAACAATCGGCAAAGTGGTCGGCATCGTCCTGACCCTATTGTTCTTTCTCGTATACTGGGTGGCCTTTGTCTCAAAAGGCTGGACAGTATACTTATGGACTTGCATTTTAATAGGTATTTCCATAGCTTCAGCAAGTTTGTTCAGTTATGTATATTTCGCTTTTTTCATCGCATATTTTATTGGGAATATCAAAGACCGGCTTCCATTCCTTGTACTATATTTCATCCATCTTATAGGGACATCGATCGTCATTAACTTTGAAATTGTACTTAAGGAAGAGTTTTTCATCAAACAGCTGCCAATCATTGTGATTGTTTGGATCGGTGTCATACTACTTCCGTTTAGTATTCATAACAGAAATGAAAGAGGAGAACTGGAAGAGAAACTTGAGGATGCGAACAAACGGATTTCAGATCTGGTTAAAATAGAGGAGCGACAGAGGATTGCCCGTGATTTACATGATACCCTCGGTCAAAAACTTTCCCTGATAGGACTCAAAAGTGACTTAGCACGGAAATTAATCAATAAAGATCCAGAACTGGCCAAAGAAGAATTGAAGGATGTCCAGCAAACGGCGAGAACCGCACTTAATGAAGTGAGAAAAATGGTTGCCGAAATGAGGGGGATCCGGGTTCGCGACGAATTGGTACATGTCAGCCAAATGTTAAAAGCTGCTGAGATCAAGTTTATCGGGGATGAAGAGGAATTCAATCTCAACAATGTGTCATTGCTGTCAGAGAATATCCTAAGCATGTGTTTAAAGGAAGCAGTCACGAATGTAGTAAAGCATAGTAAAGCATCAACCTGCAGCATCTCCATAAAGCAAACAGAGAAGGAGCTGGTTGCAGAAGTAAGTGATAATGGGGTAGGGAATATTACAGATGAGGACCTATATAAAGGCAGTGGACTTCATGGTATGAGAGAACGTCTCGAGTTCGTGAATGGCACCATTGATATATTTTCAGAAGACGGCACGACACTATTAATCAAGATACCAAAGGTATTAAAACAATCTGGCAGGGAGGACCTTATATGATTCGGATTGTCATTGCGGAGGACCAGCGCATGCTGTTGGGGGCATTAGGCTCCCTGTTGAGTCTTGAGGATGATATGGAAGTCGTGGGCAAGGCGAGCAATGGAGAGGAAGCTGTCGCGCTTGCGAAAGAGCTAAAGCCGGATATCTGCGTTATGGACATCGAAATGCCGGGTAAAACTGGACTAGAAGCGGCGGAAGAGTTGAAAGGGCTAGGGTGCAAAGTGATTATATTAACGACGTTTGCACGTTCTGGATATTTTCAGCGAGCACTGAAAGCTGGTGTGAGCGGATATTTGCTAAAGGATAGTCCATCTGAGGAGCTTGCAAGTTCGATTCGCAGCGTGATGGGGGGAAGGCGCGTTTACGCACCCGAACTAATGGACGATGTATATAGTGAAGAAAATCCGCTGACTGATCGAGAAATGGAAGTACTTGAGCTTGTCGCCGATGGGAAAAATACGAAGGAAATCGCAGGACAGCTAAGTATTACGACGGGAACCGTCCGAAATTATATTTCAACGATCTTGGATAAGCTACAAGTGACCAATAGAATAGAAGCAATCACTCAATCAAAGGAAAAAGGGTGGTTTAAGTAATAAGAAGAGCCTGATTTCAGGCTCTTCTTATTTGTAAAATACCTTATCAATATTGTACTTGGCTTTGAGTACATTGATTGCATAGGTTTCATAGATTTCTCTGTCTATCGGATCTACCACAGTAATGACAGCAATCTTGTTGACTTCATGTCGATGGTTTTTAATGGGGGATACATTATCCTCGAAATGTTTTTTAACGCGAGGTCTGAGTTTACGCGCTTTCCCAACAAACATCAATTCATCATCGGCGTCAAAAAACAAGATGATTCCGCCTTTATCCCTTGGGATCCGGTGGTAATCCGTAAAACCATATTCACTGCTGATGACCGCTTCAACTTTTTCACCTAATTGTTTACTTCGTGTAATGACTACATCTGGTGCTGGTAGCTCAATCTTAATCACTAATAATCACTTCCTATTCTTCAATTAGTAAATCGTACCACAGCCAAATATGAAAATCCACATATATTATTTTACCCAAACAGAAAGAGCCTGACCCATAAATCGGCATGAAATACCGAAGAGGGGCAGACTCAATTAATTTCCTATTGTTTATTCAGTTATTCCTACGCCATCAAGTCCAGCCTGAGTTGCAATATATTCGGCGCTGTCAGCTCCATACAGGTCATCAGCTGACTGAAGAAGGGCATTTCGAGCATCGCTGAAGTTAGAATCCGGAGTCAAATACACAGTAAGAGCCCGGTAATAAATTTGTCCAAGTTTGTGCTTGCCAATTTGCTCGCCTGTCAAATAGGCTGCGTGATTAATGATGGAAGAGTTAATGTGAACTCCGCCATTGTCGAGATTCATTGGAAGGTCATAATACTCATCCATATGCTTTGGATACATTCCTTCGCCATTTCCATAGGCTACATAAGCGCTTCCCACAGGGAACCGGCTAGGGTCACTTAAACTTCTTAAAGCATCACGGCCGCTTTCAACAGCTGTTTCTCCCATGATATCTTCACCAAGCTCCCAATCATCCGCATCAATCAGGGCACCAAAAATATCCGAAAATGCTTCATTCAGTGCGCCAGACTGGAAACGGTATTTGAGGTTGGAAGAAGTATTCGTCACCCCGTGTGTCATTTCGTGGGCAGCGACATCCAGGCCAGCGGAAAGGGAAATCATGAACTCGCCATCCCCGTCACCATACGTCATCTGAGAGCCGTTCCAGAATGCGTTATTGTACTTGTCCCCGTAATGGACTGTCGAAATGATAGCCATTCCATTCCCATCGATTGAATTACGTCCATGCTCATTCAGGAAGTAGTTGTATACCTTTTCTGAATTATAATGTGCATCTACACCAGCACGTTCGTAGTCACTTGTCCAGGCTGCATCCTTAGAAGCGAAAAGGTCACCCGGAAGCCTTGTAGAGCTTGAACGCCATTGGTTTTTGAAATCATAGGTGAAAATACCTTCCGCATTCTCAAGGGAACTGTCATAAAGGTAGAAGGTGGAACCTTGTTTTGAACCTGCTTCGTTTTGATGTGAAATATTCAGAACGCGATGGTCACCTTTCACTCCCAGGCCAGAACCTTTCGAAGCCGAGTATTCTCCTGCATGCATCAAAGCGTTATACTTATCCACGATGTTGCCGGTTTTAGCATCTATATAAACATACCAGTTTCCTGGTTGCTCACCTAAGAAATTCACATTCACTTTATAAGCTAAGTAATCTTCATTATTAAAAGGGTATACGACTAATTCGGTTTCAGGTTCAGTTTCGAGCTGGCCAGGTGCCGACACTGAATCTTTTGCCAGATCAAGAGCTTTCTCAGCCGAAATATCAGGCTGAATGTTGATGTCTTTACCTGCAACAGCATTGTTATATTGACCATTAACCGATTTAACAGAACCACCCTGATTATAGTGTACAACCATCTCTGCACCTTCAACAGGCACCCCGTTGATTGTTTGCTGCAGCCTCACGTGTTTCATACCCAGATTGTCCACTTCTTCATTTTTAACCTTGAGGCTTTGACCTGGATTTATCAGTTTCAGCTGAGCTTTATTTTCTTCCACAAACTCTATAGGCTCTAATTTTGCACCTTTGTCTGCTTTCATGTAAATGGATGGATTTTGCTGTTTTACAGATAGACCTTTCTGTAAAATGGTGCTTGAAACATGATGTGGTTGGACTGCCTTAACCGGTGATCCGACCAATGGGCTTACCATTAGCGCTGTTGATAATAACATAGGGATTACTAATTTTTTCTTTTCCATCTTACACACTCCTGTTTCACTGATATTCCCTGCCATAACTAAACTAGTACTATTAGCATTTTTATGTATGTGGGAGGGTAAGAGATAGTGTAATAGAGAAAACAATAAAAGTTAATAGAAAAGTTAAATGGTTCTGAAAATTGAATACAAAGGAGTGTTTGGTTTAAATATTTCGTATGACGAAAGACGTGTTTTCCAAAAAAGTTACAGTTCTTCTTGCCTAATATTGGAATACGCCGATAATTATGGCGGTTTGTTACAAATGTCTTATATTGTGCAAATTCCTGGCCAAGGAATAACAAGCAATCCTGAAAATATGAAAAGCAAAACTTGATATTTTCTTGCTTAAAAAGCAATAATTAGAAGGATGGTTGGTATAATCCAGCCTATTAAAGAAAGCAGGGATTGAATTTGAATCATTTTAGAACTTTAGGTATTTCAGAACAGCTTGCAGAAACACTAAACCATCAGGGAATTACCGAGCCTACACCAATTCAGACGAAAGCAATACCGTTATTGCTCAATAGCAAGGATGTTATTGCGCAGTCACAGACGGGTACAGGAAAAACCTTTGCTTTCGTGCTGCCGATCCTGGAGCAAATCGATATCGAGAAATCACATATACAGGCATTGATCGTTACACCTACAAGAGAGCTTGCGTTGCAGATTACCCATGAAGTTAAAAAACTAATTGACGGAAAAGATGGAATAAATGTTCTTGCTGTATATGGAGGACAGGATGTCGAATCACAGCTTAAAAAGCTTAAGAAAAACATCCATATTGTCATCGGAACTCCCGGAAGATTGCTTGACCATATCCGCAGGGAAACAGTCGATTTTTCCAAAGCAGCTTTCCTTGTACTCGATGAAGCAGATCAAATGCTTCATATCGGTTTCTTGAACGAGGTTGAAGAAATAGTCAAGCAGACACCAAAAACAAGGCAAACCTTACTCTTTTCTGCGACAATGCCGGACGAAATCAAAAGGATGGCTAAACAACATATGTACAAGCCTGAATACATCCAGGTTGAGAAAACCCAGGCTCCGCTGGAAAACATCAAACAAATTGCCATTAGCACAACCGACAGGGCAAAACAAAATGATTTAATTGAATCACTTAGACTGTATCAGCCGTTTTTAGGTGTGATTTTTTGCAGGACGAAAAGAAGGGTTAGCAAGCTGAATGACGCTTTGAAAGCGAATCATATTAATTGTGATGAGCTGCATGGAGACCTCTCCCAGGCAAAAAGGGAACAGGTCATGAAAAAGTTTCGTGAAGCAAAAATTCAATATCTGATTGCTACGGATGTGGCGGCCAGGGGGCTTGATGTTGAAGGGGTCACACATGTTTTTAATTATGACATCCCTCTGGATACAGAAAGCTACATTCATCGAATCGGCCGAACGGGCAGGGCAGGAAGTGAGGGGCTCGCGGTAACGTTTTATTCGCCAAAAGATAGACCTTTGTTGGATCAGATTGAAACAGAGCTCAATATCAGAATTGAAAAGAAAAACATGGGGAACGCCAAAAAAGGTGAATCCCAAACAGATGAATATAATGCCGGTAATAAAAGCAAGCATAGATCAGGTGATTACAAAGGAAAGAATACCAGATCAAGAAGACGAGACGATAGGAAACCCGAAAGAGACCACCGGGGTGAAAAAATAGGAAAAGAACCGGTTTCACATAGGCGGGCTGATGATAGAGGTGAAGTTCGGTACGAAGGTCAAGGACGCAAAGATCGGGAACAACCATCTTCAAGGCGTGGACGAAGAAGCTATCCTGAAGGACAGCAATTAAGTTCCCCTCGTGCGGGTGGAAGAAAAATGGAAAAGTCTTCAACCCGTCCTGGTGAAGACAGAACAAGAAGAAATACCGGAGAAAAGCCTAACCAGGAGGGACTGGGCAGAGAGAGACGGAACTCTAGCTCATCTGGAAGCCGAATAACAAAAAGTAGCGGTTTAAGAAACCGCAGGGGCAGGTAGCATACACTAAAATAGACCGCAGATATGCGGTCTATTTTAGTGTCCAAGCAGCGCTTGTCGGGGCTACCAAGGCGCTTGCGCTTTTATACTTTAATAGTCGTATGATTTTTTTAACCAAGATTAGTGTCTAGCTCCAGCGCCTATCCCCTCGAGTCGCTTCGGTCCGCCCAATGAAGTCAAAGAGCGACTTCACTGGTCGGCCCTCTGTGGCACTTGATGTGCTAGACCCGCCAGCCACAGGACGTGGCGTTATTAGGCGGGCAGCGCTTGTCGGGGCTGACCAAGGCGCTTGCGCTTTTATGTTAATGTTGTTTATTTGGGAGCTTGTCGCTTGGATTTTCTTTTCCCTGCCGCTTTCTATTTTGTTCGTCTTTCCTCTGTTTATCATGAAGCTTTTGAACAAATTCGTGGGTATTCTCCATTATAGTACCTCCTGTTATAAATGACTCGTCGTTACTTTTTCCATAACCGATTCAATTCATTCATGTAATTTATACATCATTAGAGTAAAATAATGATTATAAATGGCTCTTTTCTCAACCTTTGTTGCTATTGACTACAAAATAGGATTGATGACCAATCTTTCACCATAAAATTAAAGCTTACTATGAGAAAAGAGCATGCAAACTTAATACCGAACTACAAAATGGCTTTTTATCACGTTAAAATCGGCTTTAGGATTTTAACAACAACCTTTACGAAAACAGCCTTATAAATAACGATGTCTGGAGTGACTAAAATGCGAATTGAAGATATTTATGGGAATCTGCCGCAGCTTGAAACGGAGCGCCTGATTTTAAGGGAAATCAGTTCGGAGGATATTGACGATATACATATTTATGCTTCCAACCCTGAGGTATCAAAATATGTCTTCTGGGGAGCGCATGAAACAAGAGCGGTGACTGAGGAATATGTGAAAATGATTCTTGCTCTGTATGAAGAAGGGAAAATTGCTCCGTGGGGCATCCAATATAAAAAGGACAACAAACTTATTGGCACCGTTGATTTTGTTTCCTGGCAGCCACAGCATAAAACTGCAGAAATCGGTTACGCGCTCTCAATGGACTATTGGGGAAGAGGAATTGCTACCGAAGCAGCCAAAGAGCTGATAAGATTCGGAATGAATGAAATGGATTTAGTACGGATTCAGGCAAAAGCCCTCGTTGCAAACAAAGGTTCAGAGCGTGTTATGGAAAAAGCCGGAATGAAATTTGAGGGCATCTTAAGAAAATTCATCTTCATCAAAGGTGCCCATTATGACGTAAAAATGTATTCAATTATAAAATAAGACGCTTCAATTTTAGCGCCTTTAGTCATGTTTTTTCAAAAATATATACTTTTGCATTTTCAGGTCTGTTAAATTTCGGGCCTGAAAATCCTCTTTTTAGTAACTCCTTCCTCATGAACATCATGATTCCTCCGTGTCCGACAATCAATAAATCTTCACCATGATTTATTGCTTCATCCAAAACTCTGTTAATACGCGAGACGACTTCTTTTTTACTTTCCTTTTGTGATTTATGTCCCAAAAACCAGGCAAGCCTTATTAAAGTGACATGAAGCCAGAGAGGAAGGCGCAGTTCAGTATGGATGACTGGGTAAAGCGACATCTCCCGCAGGTCCTCCAAAAAAATAATATTTCCTTCAAAAGCCCTGGATGCAGTAATTTTCGCTCTCTCTAAATCACTTGAGTAGCATTTGCTCCACTTTTGTCCCTGATGATCAATATCAACTTCCTCAATTTTGGATTCATTATACTCCTGTTGCCAAATAAGAAGCTCCTGGGAGGTGACGAGCTTCCTTGGATAACCTAATGTCACTTTAAAATGGCGTAATAAACCAATTTTCATTTTAATCACCCTTATTAATATAGTATTGTTAATAATTCACCAGATGTCTCCCGAATACCTTCATGAATTATCTGTGTTAGTTCAAGCGAAAAGAGGAACTTGCTAATACTTTGGCCGGTATGGAGGAAGATCGCAGTAAATTTGACCGTGATGTATTATCCGGGATTACCACAGATGAAAGACCAATGCCAGCAAAAGTGAAAGAAAATCAGAGTAATAATTAAAGTAAACTTAAAGGTTTCGGCCTTTAAGTTTTTCTTTAAATAGAACCCTTCAATCAACTTATATTCGAAACAAGGTTGATATTAAGTTAAAAGCGTAATATTATTAAGTTGGAAACGTAAACGTTTACGTAAAGGGTTTGGTAGTTAATGAGTTATACAATAAAAGACGTAGCAAAACATGCAAATGTCTCGATTGCTACTGTATCAAGGGTCCTCAATGGTCAGGGCGGATATTCAAAAGCAACAGAAGAAAAAGTTCTTCTTGCGATACAAGAGCTAGGCTACCAGCCAAACGCATTCGCTCGCGGTTTAATCAGTAATAAATCCAATACATTAGGAATCCTTTTTCCAGAAGTTTCGAGTCAATTTTCTTCCAAGATCCTTCGAGGTGTTGAAGAAGCAGCCCATCGTCTCAATTCGAGCGTGATTGTCTGCAATACGGCGTCACATGGACAGAGAACGATGAAGTATTTACAGCTTTTAACCGAAAAAAGGGTGGACGGTATCCTGTTTGTTAGTGAAATGATAACTGAAGAGTATTATAAAAAACTTGAGTCAATGCAGATACCGGTTGTCCTCATCTCGACTGAATCCTATCAATATCCTTTGCCTTACGTGAAAGTAGATGATAAGCATGCCGCTTTCACCGCGACTGATTATTTGATAAAAATGGGGCATAGTAAAATCGGAATGATCAGTGGAAATAAAGATGACATAATAGCTGGCCAGCCGCGAATAGACGGCTATAAGCAAGCGTTAGCTCAAAGGGGACTAGCCGTTAAGGATAAAAATATAATCCATTCAAATGGATTTTCATTTAATGATGGTTTGACCGGTTTACCGAAACTCCTTGAACAATCCCCGGATTTGACAGCTGTATTTGCCGCCAGCGATGCATTGGCCCTTGGAGCGATATCAGCCGCTTATAAGCTTGGCATTAAAATACCCGAGAACCTTTCCATAATCGGATATGATAATTTGCCGATTGCAGAGATGTCGATTCCGCCACTTACAACAGTAGCTCAGCCCTTGGAAGAAATGGGTATTGTTGCAGCAGAAATGCTATTTACGATGATGAACCAAGGTAGAAGAGTTGAAAGCAGGATTATGTCTCACTCTGTTATTGAACGGGAAAGTGTGAAAAAAGTTAATCTTACATGATACGTAAACGTTTACTAAGGCTGTCATCACATTGATGTTTGCTTTCAGGCCCCATTTTAATATCCTTATTCATCTTGGAAAAGGAGCTTTTCGAATGGGGAATGAAATAACAATCGTAAAAGCAACAAATTTTAAAGAAGAGAGCCTTTACTAAAGAAATTAGTTTGGAGTGGTTTTTTTGAAAAAACATTGGTGGAAAGAATCAGTCATTTATCAAATATACCCGCGAAGCTTCATGGATTCTAACGGCGATGGGATCGGCGATATTCCTGGGATTATCTCAAAGCTTGACTATTTAAAAGACCTGGGAGTAGATGTTATTTGGCTTTCACCTGTATACAAGTCTCCTAATGATGATAATGGTTATGATATCAGCGATTATCGTGAAATCATGGATGATTTCGGAACGATGGCAGACTGGGAGCTTCTATTAAAAGAAATGCATGACAGAGGATTGAAGCTGATCATGGACCTTGTCGTAAACCATAGTTCTGATGAACACGAGTGGTTTGTAGAGTCTAGAAAATCGAAAGATAATCCATACCGTGACTATTACATTTGGAGACCTGGCAAGGATGGAAGAGAACCGAATAACTGGCAGTCAACATTCAGCGGTTCCGCCTGGCAGTTCGATGAAAATACCGAAGAGTACTATCTGCATATTTTCAGTAAAAAACAACCGGATTTGAACTGGGAAAACCCTAAACTTCGCCAGGAAGTGTATGACATGATGAAATTCTGGCTGGACAAAGGCATAGATGGGTTCAGGATGGATGTTATCAATTTTATTTCGAAAGTAGATGGCCTTCCTGATGCTCCAAATCCTGAAGGGAAAAAATATGTTTCTGGAAGCAGATACTTCATGAATGGTCCTAAAATTCATGATTACCTGCAGGAAATGCATAGGGAAGCACTTGCTCAATATGATGTAATGACAGTGGGTGAAATGCCTGGTGCCAATGTAGAAGAAGCTAAGCTTTACACCGATGATGCTAGAAATGAATTGAATATGGTGTTCCAATTCGAGCACGTCGACCTGGATTCAGGCCCTGGCGGGAAATGGGATCTTAAACCTCTTAAGCTAACCGATTTAAAAAACAACTTCACGAAATGGCAAAAGGGGCTCGAAGATATTGGCTGGAACAGCCTTTACCTCAATAATCATGACCAGCCTAGGATGGTTTCGCGATTCGGTGACGACAAGGAATATCGTGTAGAGTCAGCGAAAATGCTTGGAACTTTTCTTCATATGTTAAAAGGAACTCCTTATATTTATCAAGGTGAAGAAATCGGGATGACAAATGTACGATTTGATTCCATCGAAGATTACAAGGATATTGAAACCCTTAATATGTACAATGAAAAAGTGAATCAAAATGGAGAAAATCCCGCGAAGGTAATGGAGTCAATCTATGTAAAAGGACGCGACAATGCCCGAACTCCTTTCCAGTGGGACGATAGTGAGCATGGAGGGTTTACGACTGGCACTCCGTGGCTTCAGGTAAATCCAAACTATACAGCCATTAGTGCAAAGCAGGCTGTGGAAGATGAAAGTTCTATTTACCACTATTACCGAAAGCTAATTCAGCTTCGTAAAGAGCACCCGGTCATTGTTCATGGCAGCTATGACATCTTGGTTCCCGAGGATGAGAGTATTTATGTTTATACAAGAACACTGGAATCGCAGAAATTACTTGTCTTATTGAATTTCACCAATGAGAATCAGAGCTTTGATGTTCCGGCTGATCTGCAAGGCAAGAAAAACGAAATATTAATTTCAAATTACGAGGCAAATACAGAATACGGATCTTCCATTTCATTAAAGCCGTATGAAGCAATTGTATACCTGATCCAGGATTAATCGTTGAAAAAGGCTGCTATTTGCAGCCTTTTTTATTTCTGGATAAGAATATATAAATTTATTCACTTAGATTAGTGTCTAGCTCCAGCGCCTAGCCCCTAGAGACGTTTCGGTCCGCCCAATGAAGTCAAAGAGCGACTTCACCGGTCGGCCCTCCAACGCTTGTCGGGGCTGACCAAGGCGCTTGTGCTTTTCTTATTATCAATTTCGTAAAGCTTATATCCTTCATACTAAAGTCTTAGAAAATATCAAGCTTCTCGATGAGGTATGGTTTTCTTCAAAATCTTAAGATGAATACAAGAAGAAAACTAAGGAGGAAGATGAACATGATGAAAAATAAAGTAGTAATGATTACAGGCGTAACACAGGGATTAGGAAAAGCACTGACGCTAAGGTTCGCAAAGAAAGGCACGAAGCTGGCTGTTTGCGCTCGAAGGGAAATAGAACTGGAAGTAGTAAAAAAAGAAGCGGAATCATATGGGGCAGAGGTGCTGGCAATAACAGCTGATGTATCGGTACCGCGCGAAGCCGAAAAATTTGTTGCCCTGACACTTGAAACATTTGGACGAATTGATGTTCTGATCAATAACGCATCGATACTGGGGCCTAGTCCAATGCCACTACTGATGGATTATCCGGAGGAGGATTTTGCTGAGGTCATCAAGGTGAACAGCATCAGTCCTTTCCTGATAACAAGAAGGGTACTTCCTGTCATGCTTATTCAGGGTGAAGGATCAGTTATAAATGTAACTTCAGAAGCTGGCCATGTTGGATATGCGGGCTGGGGAGCTTATGGAATTTCAAAATTTGCTGTCGAAGGAATAACTGAAACATGGGCAGACGAACTAAATGGAACAAAAATAAGAATGAATATGGTCGATCCTGGAGAGATGGATACGAAAATGCATTCTCTTGCAGTACCAGATTGTGATTATGGGTTAGTCCAACCAGACGATGTTGTCGATGTCTTTCTTTTCCTTGCTTCAGAAGAATCAAAAGAAGTCAATGGACAACGATTCAAGGCACAAGAGTTTAGTCGGGAGATGAGATGATGCAGTTGGAAACAAAGGTACATCCTCATGATTTTTCTCTGCCACCTTCTCTTAACGCCTCTCATCCACCAGAAAGGAGAGGATTGCGCAGGGATCAGGTGAAGATGATGGTGTTGGACAGAGTAACGGGTAATATAGAGCACGAACAATTTATTCAAATAGAAAAATATCTAAATTCAGGGGATATACTTGTGCTGAATAATAGCAGAACGATTCCTGCAATTCTGAAAGGAACATTGCACCGAAACGGAAAGGTGATTGGCACGAAAGTAGAAATGCGACTTGCCAGGAAAAAGAATGACTCCGTATGGGAAGTTTTGATCGTAGCAACAAATGTAAAATCAGGAGATTGTTTTAAGTTCTCGGAAACTTTAGAGGCGAATGTAATTGGAGAACTATACAAATCCCCGCTTAAGATGATCCAGTTCAATCTACGAGGTAAAGATTTATACAATGAAATCTACTCAATGGGTGAACCGATAAGATATGAATATATTCATCACCCGTGGAACCTGGATTATTACCAGACTGTGTTTGCAAGTCAGCCAGGGTCAGTCGAGATGCCATCAGCAGGTCGGGCTTTCAGCTGGGAACTCCTGTTAAAGCTAAAGCAAAAAGGAGTTGAATTGGCTTTTTTGCAGCTTCATACGGGCCTTAGTTATCTTCTCGATGATGAGTATTCCCATTCACCAGAAGGACACTTCGAAGAATATTCTATTCGCCAGGAAGATATGGAGGCAATAGTAAAAGCAAAAGATTCTGGAGCAAAGGTAATCGCAGCTGGGACAACTGTTGTTCGCGCACTAGAAACCGCAGCCAGTAATTCAACTATTCAAGGATGGACTAATCTGTATATCACTTCGGATTATGAGTTGCAGCTCGTTGATGGAATCATAACAGGGTTTCATGAACCAAAGGCAAGTCATTTGGATATGCTGGCTGCCTTCGTTGATGAGATCAAGCTCTTAGAAGCTTACAATATCGCAATTGAACAAAAATATCTTTGGCACGAATTTGGTGATATAAATTTGATCATTTAAATGAAAGAGGGAAGAGGAGAATGAGATTCCATCATTTTGCGCTTGAAGTAAGCGATTTGACAATTTCAAAAACTTTTTATGAAGCATTTCTTGGTTTTAATGAAAGCGGCAGACTACATTTTGAGAAGGAAGAAATGATCTTTTTGGAACAGAATGGCTTTAGGCTTGAATTGTCCCAGAAAAAGTCAGATGGAGTGATTAGTGAAAGGACTCATTTTTGCTTCGAGGTGGATAATCTTGATGAAAAAATGAAGGAAATGCGGGATAAAGAACTTCATTCTTTTGAGGGTCCATATACATTAGACAACGGATGGAAGACGATCTTCTATTTGGGTCCGGATAAAGAGGTAATAGAATTCCTCGAAGTCATCCAGGATAAAAAATAAGGAAAGGAGCAGCGCAATGCTTTTCCCGTTCCTTATTTTTTTATTTCCCAATTTTTTACTATAGTAAGGAAACTTAATCGGTATTTTCTCATGATTGTATAAATGAGATAGTATACAAGCATCCCGAAAAGAATGATATTAATGATCATGCCTATGAAAAAAACGGCACCTAAATGGATTCCGGCATCTAAACCATGAGATGGCATCCCCGCTGCTGAGGGGAAGATGCCATAAGGGAATAGGGTTTCACCGACTACGACATTCAAATAAAATAAGAACGGGAAAAGCCAAATGAGTGCTACGCCACTAATGAAACCGGCTATCGGATTCCCTTTGAAGAGCTTGGCACCCACGGTCGAAAGTATAGGCCCCATGCCGAATGATGGGATGAAGTGGATTAAAAAACCAAGGGTAAACCCTAGTGATACATTATGTGCGTTCTCTTTTATTCTAAATAACTTTATAAGAAGAAATTTTAGTTTACGCAAGTTCTTATTGATCATAATTCACCAGCCCCAAATTAGTATACAATTTGATGAATCATTTTAATAGCCTTTTTGACAAATTACTTCCATGATGATAAATCTTTGAATTTCAGATAAGAATTTTCTTGTGAACCTCTATTCAGAATGAGAAAAAATGATATAGTTAAACTATATTTTCGTCGATTCTATAATAAAATAAACATGATTATTAGTTGACTGGGGTAAAAATAGGCATAAGAAGAATTAGAAAAAGTTCGGAGAGTGATGACAACTGATGCGGTTTACAAAAATGATTCCCAATATGTTCACACTTGGGAATCTGTATTGCGGTTTTCTATCAATTGGATTTGCGGCTAATGGCCAATTTAACAATGCAGCCATTTTAATTTTAATCGGCATGATGTTGGACAGCATGGACGGAAGGCTGGCGAGGATGCTGAAAGCGGACAGCCAGCTCGGAAAGGAACTTGATTCACTGGCGGATATCGTCACATTTGGTATAGCACCATCGTTCCTGGTTTATTATACATACTTTTACCAATTTGGACTATGGGGCTTGATGGTAGCGGGACTATTCCCGTTATTCGGAGCTTATCGCCTGGCGAGGTTCAATATCAGTACTGATAAATCTTCGCTTAATTATTTTATTGGGGTGCCTATTACTGCAGCTGGTGGAATTATGGCCATCCTCACTTTATTTGGTGACTTGATTCCCAATATCGTTACTACAGTTGTCTTTACGGCACTGAGCTTCCTCATGGTAAGCAGAATCAGGATTCCAAGCTTCAAGGAAGTACCGCTCCCTAAGTATGGTACAATCGTGACAATATTCCTTGGTTCTTTACTGTTTGTCATTTGGAAAGGGACCTACAATCAATTCCCTTACTTGATTTATATCGCAACCCCACTTTATGTAGCATATTTGGCCTATCGATTTGTTAAAGGAAAAAACAAGAATAATATTGATTAGTATAAGAAAAGCGGAAGCGCCTTGGTCAGCCCCGACAAGCGTTGGAGGTCCTGACAGTGAAGTCGTTCTTTGACTTCATTGGCAGGATCGAAACGACTCGAGCTGCTCAAAGCTAACGCTTCTCGCAAGATACTCCCGGAAGCAATCTCAGGGATGAAAACTGGCTAGGCGCTGGAGCTAGACACTAATCTTGGTGGGGAAATTGTATACTTTCTTACAAAGTTAAAAAGCCTTTGCTAATTCAGCAAAGGCTTTTCACATTAACGCTTATTAATCTCTGGACGATTTGTTAAATGCACGTGATACATCTTCTTTCATATCACCAGCTGTTTCTTTCAGTTTTCCCTTTCCCTTATCTAGGCGGCCTTCAGCTTCCATGGATTCATTGTCGGTCAGTTTCCCGAATTGCTTTTTAGCTTCACCTTTAACCTGATCAAATGCGCCTTTTGATTGCTTGTCATTCATTATTTTGGCCTCCTTTATTTGAGTATATTCTTTTATACCCTTTACGATTGATGGCAAACTATTAAGTGTATGTGATGAAAGGGGCAAATCTTAAAATGAAGGATCAGATCATAAGTGTATTAAATCAAATTGAAGAAGAATATGAGGTAAAAATACTTTATGCATGTTACGCCGGGAGCAGAGCGCTGGGATTTGCTTCAGCAGACAGTGATTATGATATCCGATTTATCTATATTCATAAAAAGGATTGGTATTTATCAATTGATCAGTATAGGGATGTTATCGAAATTCCAAAAGAGGATCCTCTTTCCATTGAGGTCGATCCCAAATTGGATGTCGTTGGCTGGGAGCTTACCAAAACACTCAGGCTTTTCCGGAAGTCTAATCCTTCCTTGCTCGAATGGATTAATTCAAAATATGTTTATTGTAATTATGCTTATCTGGCCGAAAAATTGAAGTTCATGCAAGATACTGTCATTTCACATAAAGCATACATAAACCACCACCTCAATCTTGTAACAAGAAATGTCAACGATATGGAAAAGAAGAAGGAGTGGAGGGGGAAGGTATATCTATATATTCTCAGGTCAATCCTGTCGGCAAAATGGTTGCAAATACATAATCAAATACCACCAGTGGAATTCATGGAACTTTTAAGTATTTTAGAAAATGCACTAGTAAAAAGGGAAGTGAAGGACTTGCTTTGGAAGAAACAAAGCGGGGAACATTATTTAACTGAGAAAAACATGATTCTTAATGAGTTCATAGAACAAGAAATTGAACTGCTTGCCAGTTATGTGAAATTTTCCTGTCAAAAATCTGACGATCCTACAAAAGAACTTAACAAATTGTTTCGAAAAACACTTAAGGAAGTCTGGGAGTAAACCGCTTTTTTCTCTGTAATTGTCCTCTAGAGTTTTAATGAATTTGGCCGGACTGCTCTTGAGCAGTTCCGGCCATGTTTATTTCATTATTTCAACCTGGTCGCCAGTTCGCAGGCCAGCCGCGTTAGCTTCATCGATATCAATGTGCATATCAAGAGTGTAGGAGTCTTTCACCCTTATGAGTACTTGATTGAACACTAAGCTTCTTTCACCTGCAGATTTAACACTTACATATTCTCCATCCTGGACATTATACTTTGCAGCGTCAGCTTGGGTCATATGAATATGGCGTTCTGCCACAATGACGCCTTCCTGAATTTCCAGTTCACCTTTTTGGCCGACAAGCTTAATGCCTGGAGTGCCGGAAATCTTCCCTGAAGCTCTTAATGGTGCTTTTACTCCGAGGGAAAAGGAGTCAGTCTTTGAAATTTCAAGCTGAGTAAAGTTCCTTAAAGGACCAAGAATCCTGACTGCGGGAAATTCCCCTTTTGGACCAATGACTCTTACTGTTTCATTCGCGGCAAATTCCCCTGGCTGTGAAAGCTCTTTAGCAGTAGTGAGCTGATATCCTTCACCGAATAGCTGATCTAGATCTTCTCTTTTTAAATGAATATGACGATTTGATACACCAATCGGAATCATTTGAGAACTCCTTTCAAGTTCTTTTATTGAATTATTTTACCCTGCTTGAAACAAGAAACACCTTATTTGTAAAATCTATAATTACTTTTAAGAGTAATTTTTGTTGCTATTAAAAGTAATTTGTTTTACTATCTAAAGTAAGGAGGTGCTATTAATGGAAAATCTTAGACTTAATGTTGCGTTGTTGAGAAAAAAGGTGCCAAACCTTACATCTGCAGCTAAATCTGTAGGACTGAGACCTGCCACCGTTTCAAATTTGTCTACCGGCAAAATACCGGTCGGCAGGGCAGAGGTAAGGACGATAGTCGCTCTGGCGGAGCTGGCTGGCTGCAGTTTGGATGAACTAATTTTAAGAGGGGAGAGTGTAGAAATGATTAAAACTGGCATTAAAACTTTGGACTTATTTGCGCCAATTGCAAAGGGCGGAACTGTTGGGCTGGTTGCGCGGCCGGGAATGGGTCAATTAGTTGTACTTGCTGAGATGCTCTACCGACTGAAAAGTGAAGGGTATGTTACAATTCTCATAAAACCGAAGGGGAATCACCCTGAGCTTGACGATATTCTGAATGACGTCGATTACGTTACAAACAATATCGAAGAGACATTTAAGGTAATGTTAAAAGAAGGTACAGAGAAAGATTACGTACTTTCAACCGACAGATCCTATGTAATATCAGGTGAAATGTTCACATTACAGGAAACTTTCGATAACAAAGGAATCAGCCAGGTAACGACATTCCTGATGGATTTGAAAGGAGAGGCTGTCGATGAAGACCTTCCGTATGGCCCTCTTGATACTTTATGGAAATTCGATGCCGACCTTGCAGCGCGTCATAAATACCCTGCAATCAACCCAATCTACTCAACATCCTCCATCCTAGAGGGGTCATATTTAGACCCTATACACCATAGCATTCAACAAAGAGCGCAAAAGCTTTTACGCAGGTACAGAGAATTGCGGGCGATCGTCAATGTACATGGCATCGAACGCCTTCCAGCTGCTGAGTCGCAAATTTATCAGCAAGGCGAGAAACTGGAGGCATATTTGACGCAGCCTTTCTTTGTAGCGGAATCCTACACTGGCAAGAAGGGAGAGGACGTAAAACTCGAGGAAACGCTAAACGATGTGAAAAGAATCCTTGAAAATCCTTCTAGTATTTCCGAAGCCAAAGAGCTTAATTTTATAGGAAGTTTAAATTGATGATGCAGGCCCAATCATTTGATTGGGCTTTTCCTGTTCCATTCCTTTTGGAATATTAATATTTGAATCAGTCCATCTTAATAAAGATATTTAATCAGGGAAGGTGGAGGGAGCACTATGAACAGGAACAAAAAACATTATATGTCGTTTTTTATTCTCCTTTTCATCCACACTTCTTTAATGATCTATGCATTCTACAAGAATAAAGACCGAAAGAGGATGCTCATCACTCTTTTATCGGGTATGGGTCTTTGTTTTATTTTTGAATACTTCATTTTGAGTCTCTTTAAAGCTTATCGCTACAAGCCTAAATTGTTCAAAAATAAGGATTTGGACAATTTTTTTGGTGCAATTATGTCCCAGGCAGTTTTTGTTCCATTCACCGCCATTTTTATAACAGCTTTCAAAATTGGTTGGAAAGGAAAAGTCTTATTCGCTTTTTTTTTCGGACTAATCGAGAAACTTTTCTTATTTATGGGTGTCCATAGAAATAACTGGTGGAAGACGAGATATACGGTTACCCTCATGGCGCTTTTTTTTTACATAAATGATTTTTGGTATCAACAACTTCGAATTGGAACACCTATTTTTCATTTTAGCTCATTATTCCTTGGCATCCTGGTCAATGGGCTGAACCTAATGTACTCCATGTCGATACTAAGAAAGTTCAGATTTGGTTTTGAACGATGGCATAGCTGGAAGGAACACTTTAAGGTAGCACCAATCTATTCATTTATTCTATCAATGGCAACAGCATTAATTATTAAACATGACAGTGGATGGAAAGGAATTTTACAGGCTTTCAGTTTCACTAAGGTTATGGATGTTCTGGTCATGAAAAGTGGGATTGCCAAAAGAAATTTCCGCCATTTTATTATTAATAATTCAATTCATTTTTTCATGATTTTTTTGGCTGCTTTATTAAAAAAGTGGATATATAAAGACCTGGGAAAGCAAAAGGGAACTGCTGCTGAAGTTGAAAAGTAAAAGAGCCGGCATCCCATGCTGGCTCTTTCATAATTAATAACGACCCACTTGAAGCTGTTTATATACCTCTTCACGCACTTCCTGCAATGTGCTGGGATCAAGCAGCTTACTGGTGCTTATTCTTAAATATGTCTGCTCATCAATAGTGCCTTCCTGCTGCAGCTTATCGAGATGCGGCAGACGGAAGTTCCCAATAGGCAAATAGGCAAGGTACATATTTTCGCCATTCTGTTTTAAAGATATTTTGATACCTTTAAGAACGGGAAAAAAATAAGATGAATAATCTTGCTCAATAACTAGGTCTTCCTTTAACGCATTTTTAATATAAGGCAAAGTAGTCGGCATTGAGATAAAGTAGATCATTTGGTCATAAGAATAATGCAATTCTGATACCTTGAACCCATAATTTGCAGTAACCCGGTTGGAATACTGCTTTTGTGAAAGATTATATAAGGGCCTGCTTGTCAAAGCGGAAGCCATGAAAAAGAAAAGGGTAGCAAGAATAAATGCCAGTTCAATCAATGTTCACAAACTCCTTAAAGGAAACTACCGTATTTTTTCCTGCGCTTTTAGCTTTGTATAGTGCCTGGTCAGCAGCTTCTATCAATTCATTTTTAGTGGTTATTTCCGAATGGTCTGTACAGGCTATTCCGATACTTACTGTTAATGTGCCATTGGGCTGTGTATTTTCACCAGGAAAGCTTGCTTTCTCTACATTCGAACGAATTGTTTCAGCTATTACTTCGGCTTGGTTAAGAAGGGTGCCGGGCAATAGGACTACAAATTCTTCTCCGCCAAATCGGAAGGAAAAATCATCAGGTCTTAATGAATTAACAATGACTCTTGCCAGCTTCATCAACACTTCATTCCCAAGCAGGTGGCCGTTTTTGTCATTGAAAACCTTAAAGAAATCGATATCAAAGATGATTAACGAAAGGGGACTATTCCGATTTCCTTCAACCGGGAAGTGTTCATTAAGAATTGTCTGGAATGCCCGTTGGTTGAGAAGACCTGTCAATCCATCGCGTAAAGCCATTTCCTCAATTTGCTCATAAAGGTTAGCATGGTCAAGAGCGATCGCAGCCTGGTTCGCCAGAGGAAGGATATTTTCAGTATCCATCAAGGTAATCGGTCTCTTATTTACAATATTATCAATCAGCAGGATACCGATATTCTTACCCTGGTTAATCAAGGGGATCACCGCAAACTCCTCGGTTTGGAACAAGTCTTTAATTAAAACCTGTGACATATCCTCTTTTGCGATGCTCTTAACAATAACTGGTTTTTGACTTGATAAAGCTAGCCCAAAGACGTTATGTTCATCAATTGGTATATCCAATGAACGTAAAATAGCATTCAACTCCGGGTCGGTAAAATTGCTGTCAAAGTTATGTTCAATTAAATCACTGAGTTTTAGTCTGTCTTCTGAAATCTTTTCCCACACTTCATAGCCCTTCTTCACATCCATAGGGCCGACACCAACGATCCCCTTAAGGGACTTAGTTTCATTGGAGGCAAGAAAAATCATCGCTCTGTTAAATCCAAGGCCATGGCCAGCGGTTACAGATGTCAAGATCACTTTCAAAAGCAAATCCTGCTGAAGAGTCCCCTGCATCGTTGTGCTCACTTCACGAAAGACCTGTAAATGCTTAGATTGCTCCATGAGCATGTACATCCAGCCATGGTGCTCTCTCTTTTTCTTGAGTAAATATTGTGAAATGTAGCCGGCGCACGTCCCGATTACCAAATAAACGGGGAGAACCTCCAAAGGAAAGCCTCCTGTATGTAAATAAACGATAAGAACACTAAGAAGGGCTGCCACTAAACCCCCAATTAATTTAAAAGAATAACCCGCAGTCGCAATAAATAAAAGAATAGTCCAGCTTACTTGATTACTTCCATAAAAATAAACTGCAGTCTCAACCAGGATCAATGATGCAGCAGAGAAAATCAGTTGGTTTAAAAAAGCGCTTACATGAAATCTCAATAAATTTGCTGTCAGTGATATTCCAACAGCTGCAATGATTAATAAAAAAATTGCGTTCAGCTTGCTCACTCCTAAATTTGAATCATACTTCTATTTTACTATTTTTTTGTAAAATAGATAGGATGTTTTTATCGGGTTGTTGTTATCAGCAATCTCTTCCGACAACAATGCTAAAAATTCACCATTCATCTTTAACAGAGGCAAAATATTAAAATAAATATCGGCAAGTTAAGGAAAGATATAGTTATCATCAGTGAATTGGGGTGTAAAAATGGAGGACAAGACTAAAATCCACCTGACTGCGGCAGAAATGTCTAGTTTGTGGTCGCAATATATAAATGACACAGTCTCTGTTTGTGTTTTGAGTTATTTTTTGAACAACATAGACGACAAAAAGGTAAAGGAAATCGTTGAGTTTGCTCTCGGCGCATCACAAAAAAACATTTCTCATTTAAAAGAGATTTTCGATCGTGAAGATTTTCCCTACCCAATGGGTTTCACAAAGAAAGATGTGAATATTCATGCTCCGCGGCTGTTTTCCGATACATTCGTAATGATGTATTTAAGGCATATGTCCATTCTTGGAATGGCAGCAAATATTGCGGCAATCGGTCTTGGAACGCGGCCTGATGTAATTAACTTTCATAAAAGTGTCTTGAAATCTGCGATTGGACTGCAGGATTTGACAAGGGAGGCAATGCTGGAGCAAGGGACATACATAAGACCACCATTTATTTCAGTCCCAGATAAGGTTGACTTTGTTGAGAAGCAAAAATTCCTTTCGGGAATCAAAAGCAGGAGACGGGCACTTACCTCAGTAGAAATAACGCATTTGTTCATGAATATACAAACCAACCAAATAGGAAAGGCACTGATCATGGGCTTCATCCAGGTGGCCCAGGACAAAGAGGTCAAGGAATATTTGCAGAGAGGAAAGAAAATCGCTCAAAAACACGTTGATTTATTCAGTGATATCCTTAAGAACAACGATATTCCGGCCCCCCTGTTTTGGGATTCAGCTGTAACAGACAGCACTACACAGGTATTTTCAGATAAACTGATCTCATTCCATGTCTCAGCAATGATCGCCGCAGGGATCGGGAATTATGGTGCCGCAATGGCAGCAAGCCCGCGCAAGGATATTGGACTTAAATATGCTTCACTGATTCCTGAAATTGCGCTATATGCAGAAGATGGTGCCAATATCATGATCAAAAACTCATGGCTGGAGGAACCTCCGATGGCTGACGACCGGGACCAGCTGTCCGGGTTGACATAAAGGAATAAAAATAGGGTGTCCCAATAGCATTTGGGACACCTTATTTTTTGTATTATGGATTACAAATAGGGACTTAGCTCCTTCAGCTTATTTTGCATTTTGCAGATCTGGAAACTTAACTGGTGTATCAATTGATAATTGATCACGGTATGAACGGTATGCTACCACAGTGTGATTATGGGAATGTACATCAAGCTGCAAAATTTTTGAATTATTTGTCTCTAGATAGTATCTCATTTTACCCTGGACGAGTTCATAAAATGATAAAGTCATCCCTAGATAATCTTTCTTTACAATTTTTACATCAGGGTGACTCCTGACGAAATCGGCTATTTGCTGAACAGATGCTGACGATGTTCCTGTAATGGAATAAAGGGTTTCTTTCGCATGACCAAATGCCTGATTCAAAGTCATTTTAGCTTTATTAAGAAAATTATTAAACGATTTGTTCATTTTCATTCCTCCATCTAAGCATTTTTAAAAGTCTGTTGTTAATATACCCCGGATATCAAAGGGAATCCTTTTGAATGCGTAATTTTCTTTTAAAATACCACCTTAAAACCGGAGGAACTACAAAGTAAATGAAAAATAACCTAAATAGCTGAAAGCCTGAAACAATTGATAAATCAGCATTTACCTCATGTGAGATAATCCCCATTTGATCCATTCCGCCTGGTGCCAGGCTCAGAAAACTTGTAACTATATTGATATTTAAAGCGTCTGATAAAAAGAAACTTAACACCAAAGATCCGATTACAAGCAAGAAACCACTTAACAAAGCGAGAATGATGGTGGATGCTTTCTTCTTTAATTTCTCAGGTTTTAGTAACATACCAATATAGCCGCCTATCATCAGTTGTGAAGCATCCAGGACTGAGGTTGGCAGAGTTGGACCTGTATAGCCAGAATAAGTCAGTATGGCTGTTCCTAATAATGGACCAAGTAAGAATGGAGTAGGCAAGCTCAGTTTCTTGCCAATAATCACTCCAAGGATACATACTATAGAAAATATAAAGGTCATAACAGGGTCAAAAATGAATGGATCTGAGCCTGCCAATTCATTCTTCATATGACTGATATCGAAAATTGGCCCGAATATGATAAAAGGAACGACAAAAACAATCATCATTAACCTGGATACCTGAAGGAAGGTAACCGTTGTGACATCAATCCCTTTCATTTCTTCTGCAAAAATGATCATTTGTGACAACCCGCCTGGAATGCTCCCAGTCAATACTGTAGGATAATCAACACCGGACAGCTTTGAAATAACTTTAGACATTAAGGCAGCAAATGCTACAAGGATTACCGTCAAGATCAGCATTGCCGGGAGGTTATCTATGATATTTTCAACAGAGGAGCTTGTAAAGGAAAGGCCGATTGAATAACCAATGAGTAGTAACGCTGTATCTCTCAAGGCCCTCGGCCAATATAATGTTAATCCTTTGAAGCGATCAGCAATCAGAATTGCTGACATTGGTCCGAGTAGCCATGGAACCGGAATTGATAAGAATGAAAACAACAAACCACCAGACAAAGCTATCAAAAATGAAAATAAAAATGATCTTGTATTTACGGTTAATTTCAATGCTGCACCTTCTATGATATTTTTCGCCAGCCAAATAGTGGCAATACCATCCTAGCACATTATTTTTACCAGTTGGAAGTAATATCAGCCTTACACTGGCTTATTCGTTTTTAAGTAAATATCAAGGAAAAAGGGAGATGATTTAATGAATCATGTAATTAATAGCTTTGAAGAATTACGGACATTGTTCGGGGAGCCTAGTGAGCTGGCCAAACGGAAGGTTATTTCTTTCGTAGACGAACACTGCCGTAACTACATAGACCAATCACCATTTCTTGTCTTATCCACCTCTGACGAAAACGGGTACACAGACGCGTCCCCGAGGGGAGATGCACCTGGTTTTGTGCTTGTTCTGGACGAAAACCGGATTGTGATTCCAGACCGTCCCGGTAACAAGAGAATGGACTCATTGAAAAATATCTTATCAAACCCAAGGGTAGGCCTCTTATTTCTTATACCCGGGATGCCTGAAACATTGAGAGTGAATGGGAAGGCCCGTTTGACTCTGGAGCCAGAGCTACTAGAAAGGATGAAAGCCGGCGGGAAGAATCCGCTGCTTGGAATCGTAGTAGAAGTAGAGGAATGCTATATACAGTGCGGAAAAGCGTTGAAGCGGTCCGGCTTATGGAATCCTGAAAGCTGGGTAGATTCATCTGATTTGCCATCCGGTGCAGAAATTTTGGCAGCACACTCCAAGCTTCCTGGGTCTTCAGAAGCTGATATAAAGAAGAGGTTGGAAGAAGGATATAAAAATAGACTTTATTGAAAAGATACCAATAATTAAGCCATTATGAGAGAGGTTCTCGAGATATAAGGGTGCATTTAGTCATGAAAGAGACCCTTATGCGGGAAGTTCACTACCTCTAAGGGTGCATGTATAACAAGTCTCATTATTAAGTGAACAAAGCTGCCAAAAGGCAGCTTATGTCTTGATAAGGTTTACGATTTTTTTGATATTCTGCTTTGTATGACTCCGTTCAACCGGTCTGGGTAGTTGGTAAACATTCCTGTGGCTCCCCAATCCAAAAGCATGTTCATATCTTCTTTTTCATTGACTGTATAAGGGAAAACCATTAAACCAGAATCTGTGACCTTTTTAATATATCCGGGACTAACTGCCGTATAATGCAATCCAACCCCAACTGCATATTCTTTGATTTTGCTTACTTCAGTATCGGTGATGATTGCTGGAGCGTAGTAGGACAACAGCTGGACCAATGGAATCGACTCATCTAATTGGTGGACTTTCTTCAAACTATCTACACTGAATGATTGAATAATAACATTTCCGAATGTCTGATGGGCCCCGATGAGATTGTATTCATTCAGTATATTTATTAGCTTTTCTTCCATTCCAGGATAGACTTCAGGCGATTTGGTTTCAATGAAAAACTTGGAGTCTGAACCGAACCGATCAAGCACCTCACGAAGGGTAGGGATTTGAAGCCCCAAATACTCGGTACTCATTTTTTCAGGGAAAGCCTCATTAAACCATGAGCCTGCATCAAGTTTCTTTATTTCCTTTAGAGTAAGGTTTTTGACCAGACCCTTTTTCTCCGTAGTCCGGTCAATTGTTTCGTCATGCAGCGCAATTAATTCTCCATCTTTCGTCATTTGAAGGTCGATTTCAATGTAATCGCCATTCATGACATTCCCTAGTTCATAAGCGTGCAATGTATGTTCGGGGGCATGGCCTGAAGCACCACGATGAGAGATATTGATTGCCTTTATTTGTCCGTAATCCGAGGAGATCTTCGCTACAGCAAAATCTGATGATGCTCCTGATAAGTATATAACCAATGCTGCGATTGCCATCCAGCGAATATATCTCACCATCTCCAATTTCCCTCCTAAGAGTATTTCTTACATTGCATAATGGAGATTTATAAAAAACGGGCGGCTCTTAAGTGTGAATATTATTTACATCTTTACAAGTTATATGTCAGTAAAAAGAAAACTACTTCCAAACCTTCCACCAATTGCGTTTTGTTTGTTTCGAAGCTGCGGTCTCCCTGAAGCTATCGACCATATTTTTAAACATTTCGTCCCGCTGCCTGATCTCCCGGCGTAACTCTTCACGTTCACTTTGAAGGGTGCGGACAAAATAATCTCGTTCCTGATTGATGACCTGGTTTAAATTAGAGAGCTCCTGATTTGTTGTCTCACGACTATTTGAAACATAGTCCGCAAGTATTTTAAACTCTTCGGAAACTGTCTCGGTTGTCTCATTCAGGCGTTTTGCCAAAAGTGATAATTCCTTATTTGTACCGGATGACAGCTTATTGACCGTGCTTTCTAGTTTTACAATTTTTTCATTCGTGCCTTTTGAGGTTTTAGTCAAACTAGATGTCAAAGATGTAAATCGTTCGGAAGTGCCCTTCGAGACATTCGAAAGACTGCCGGATAGTGCATTAATTTTTTCGGAAGTACCTTTTGAAACCTTCGCAACACTTTCGGTCAGCTTCGTTATTTTATCAGTCGTACCCTGTGAAGCTTTGGTTACAGAATCTGAAAGCTTGCTGAACATTTCTGTCGTACCTTTAGAAACTTTTGCAATATTGGTACTGATTTCGGAAGTGCCTTTCGAAACATTCGTAAGCTCTGAAGAAATGGTTCCGAGACGTTCGGAACTTTCTTCCGTGCTTTTGGCAACTGTTTCAGAAAGTACCAAAATTTGTTCATTTGTTTTTTCTCCTGTTTTATAAATAGAATCGGAAAGGGTTTTTACTGTTGTAAAAGTACCTTTGGAGATTTCTTTTTTTACTTCCTCCAGAACTTCCTTTCGAATGCCGTTCCTGATCTCTGCTTTTACCTCTGCAAGCAAGGACTCCTTATATTGTTCCATTGCCAACATAAAAGTATCATAATCATTTGGGCTGCCTGCCGGAGAAGTGGCTGGCATATTCGATTTTATCGTAAGGCTGTTTTCCTGTGGTGATTGATCGGAAACCGCATCAGAACTCAAATGCCTCTGTAAGAGATCACGAATCATTTCTTTGCTTAGATTTTTATCACGCATTTGTTTGATCTTCATCAATTGGTCTATTTCAATATCCGTATAAAATCTTGCACCTTGTTTCGTTCTTGGAACGATCAATAACCCTGCAAGATCTTTTTCCCATTGTCTAATGGTGCCGGACGGAACATTTATTTTCTTGGACACCTCTTTGATTGTGTATGCCTTCATGAATTGAGTGTCAGTCATCATGCACATTCCTTTCTGTTTGGTTTATGATAAATTCGATGTCCTATTACAATTCAGCAAGAACATTCCTGTTTTCCTGCATGGTGACAAAAGCTCTCAAAAGTAGTGGAGTTTCAGCATAACAATCAGAAATCATACAGTTTTCGCTATCTAGGTTTAGGAAAATGATGATTTGTCGTGATGAAATCCTTTTTTTGATTTACAATAGTCATGTAGGCCAATATTTAGGCTAAGGGGGATTAAAAATTTACAAGAAGATTGTCGGAAAATGATTGCCCTCAATACATAACTTTTGATTGATTACGAATATTTCACGCTTTTTGGAGGGGTAAAACAAATGTCTGAGGTTAAGGTCCGTATTGAAAAGGATTTTCTGGGTACGAAGGAAGTTTTAGCGGATGCGTATTATGGCATTCAAACTTTAAGGGCTGTTGAAAACTTCCCGATAACAGGGTATAGAATACATAGTGAACTTATAAAGGCAATGGCCATGGTGAAAAAAGCTGCGGCACTTGCCAATATGGAAACAGGAAGGCTTTACGGCGGCCTTGGAGAGGTCATTGTAAAAGCGGCTGATGAAATAATCCAGGGGCAGTGGCATGAACAGTTCATCGTTGATCCAATTCAGGGAGGAGCTGGGACCTCCATCAACATGAATACGAATGAAGTAATTGCGAACCGCGCGCTGGAATTGCTTGGTGAGAAGAAAGGGGATTATTTCACATTAAGCCCCAACTCTCATGTGAACATGGCTCAATCGACGAATGATGCATTTCCTACTGCGATGCATATTTCTGTGCTGTCCCTTTTGGACAAGCTATTGGATACCATGCAGATCATGCGCGATGTTTTTTCCCAGAAAGCAAGGGAATTTGATGCTGTCATAAAAATGGGCAGGACGCACTTACAGGACGCTGTGCCAATCCGTCTCGGCCAGGAATTTGAAGCATATACAAGGGTGATTGAACGCGATATTGACAGAATTAAGCATACTCGCGGCCATCTCTTCGAAGTGAATATGGGAGCAACCGCCGTGGGGACCGGGCTTAATGCCAATCCTAAATACATCAAAAATGTTGTCCGCCACCTTTCTGAAATAAGCGGATATCCATTGAAGAATGCTGATCATTTAGTCGATGCGACACAAAATACCGATGCTTATACAACCGTATCTGCGGCCTTGAAGGTTTGCATGATGAATATGTCGAAAATAGCCAACGACTTACGACTAATGGCGTCAGGTCCTCGAGTGGGCTTCAACGAGATTTTCCTTCCTTCAAGACAACCAGGCTCATCCATCATGCCTGGCAAGGTGAATCCGGTTATGCCTGAGGTCATAAACCAGGTTGCTTTCCAGGTTATTGGAAACGACCATACAATCTGTCTTGCTTCCGAAGCGGGCCAGCTCGAGTTGAATGTCATGGAACCAGTCCTTATTTTCAACTTGATCCAATCAATCAGCATCATGAACAATGGGTTCAAGGTGTTTACTGACCATTGTCTTGTCGGGATTGAAGCGAACAAAGAGAAACTCGAGAAGGATGTTGAGAGGAGCGTAGGCATCATTACTGCTGTCAACCCGCACCTGGGTTATGAAGCAGTTTCAAGGATAGCTAGAGAAGCGATCCTGACAGGAAAGTCAGTTAGGGAACTGTGTCTTGCCTATGATGTTCTGACTGAAGAAGAGCTCGATTTAATCCTGAATCCATATGAAATGACAAACCCTGGGATTGCAGGGGAAGAGCTGTTAAATAAAGATTAATTTACAAAAGCCGTTGTCATCTTACAACGGCTTTTGAATTGCCTGATCTAATTTGAACTCTCCGAATTCTTATGCATAATTACAACAAACCGAGCTTCTTCAAGCCATTGTAAATTCCTGAGTCCGTAACATCTGTCGTTCTATGCTTCGCATGCTTGAACAAGTCCGGATGGGCATTCCCCATGGCAAATCCTTCTCCAGCGAATGAAAGCATTTCTTTGTCATTCATCCCGTCCCCGAAGGCAATGGAGCTTTCACGTTCTATTCCCAGTTTTTTTAACAAGAATTGAATGCCAACCCCTTTATTTACCTTATCACGGATGACGTCGTAGCAATGCTGCATACCCTCAACATTGACCTGTGACAAATGTATTCCATCATTGAATTCATAGTGTTCTTCTCCATTATTTCCGGTTGTGATAATCGTCATGCCGAGAATATCTTCGATGACTTCCTCTGAAAAAATATCATTCTGCCGCAAATGGAATTGCTGAAGGAAAGTTTTAACCAAGTCCGAGTCCAGGTCTGTTAAATAATTTTTTGTACTGGTATACAAGACCAGCTTATGATTATGTTTTTTTGCAACATCCAGGATGTATTTTACATCCTTTGCATGCATTGGTTCAGCAAAGATCGTTTCCTCTTCATATATGCCCAAAGCACCGTTGTATCCTATATAGGAGGAAATGTTAAGGTCGTCCCCAAGCCCTTTGATCTCATGAATCGGGCGTCCCGTGGCCAGAACGACCTCAATATCTTGCTTCCTCATTTCACTGATGGCGATCTTAGTGGAATCCTCAATAGTATCATCAGGAGTTAAAATTGTTCCATCTATATCTAAGAATAATATCTTGTAGTTTGGCATAAGCTGTGCTCCTTAAATTGTTGTTTTATTTTAGTGTGACATATCGTTGGCAAAGGAATCAAATTTTTGATTAACCCTTATCACAACTGGCTTGTTTAATGTAAATGTCTAAGGGGTAAACTTTTATTAAGAATACAGCGAAAGGAGACGTTCCTAATGTTGTGGACAATAGCGAGTATATTACTGGTGCTTTGGTTATTAGGACTGATTTTCGAAATAGCCGGCGGCATCATTCACATTCTGCTCATCATCGGTATTATCTTGATTGCGTATAAAGCGATCAAAGGCCGGGCGACAGGATCATAATCTGATTGAAAGAGCAGCGGCATTCGGTCGCTGCTCTTTCATTTTTATAAAGCCTTGGTTTCGAACTGTAACGGGAAATTGTAACATTGTTGTTTCGGCAAGTTACTAAATATACTGCGATAAAAAAGTCGTTTTCTTTCTTTTATCGTGCTATTCATAATAAAATAAAATACATACTAAAACAGGGAGAGTGGATGTCCAATAATGAACATAAACCAGATTTCAAATACTTTATTGGGGCGGACACCCTCAATTTTGGGTCATGAGAAATTCATCAAATTCGCAGTATTGCTGCCGTTAGTTGAAGTTAATGGTGATGTCCATATTTTATTCGAGGTACGTTCCCTTAAGATGAGAAGACAGCCAGGCGAAGTATGTTTCCCAGGCGGGAAAATCGAAAAGGGAGAGGATCCTCAAGAGGCAGCAGTCAGAGAAACCTCAGAAGAACTCGGCATAAAGGAAAGCGAGATCCTCGATGTTTTTCCATTGGATTACATGGTTTCCGCATTCGGAACTATCATATATCCTTTTGCTGGAAGAATCAGTAATCTAAACGCCATCATTCCTAACGAAGCAGAAGTAGGAGAGGTATTCACAGTACCTCTGTCCTTTTTTAAAAAGAACCAGCCTGACAGTTATAAAATCAATTTTCAAGTGGAACCAGAAGATGGATTTCCTTTCGATCTGATCATTGGCGGTGAGAATTACAATTGGCAGACTAGAAAAATGGATGAATATTTCTACAGAACGAACGGAAAGGTGATTTGGGGACTAACAGCCAAGGTCCTGACCCACTTTATTGAATTGATGGAGCAACATAATCTCAGAGAGTAGGAGCGTATTTCATTGCGCTCTTTTCTTCTGCCAAAAAACCATTATTTTGAAAAAACGGTTTAAACACTTCCGGGGATACAGAAAAATGTTTTAACAATCAGGTTCGTTCTTATTTCCTTAAATTTTTAATTGGAAAATATTATTCTTTAAATAATATTATTGACATTTTGCTACCAGTGACAAATCTCCTATTTCCTTGTAAAGACTGAAATAAATAGGAAAAAAGGTTGCGGTTGGTAGTTTTATTATTTATAATTTTAAGATAATTATTCATAGAAAGTTGGGTAAAAAATGAAACTCTACATATCAGTGGACATGGAAGGAATTACTGGTCTAGTCGACCATACTCATGTGGACTCTTCAAAGCTTAATTACGAACGTGGCCGGAAAATCATGACCCAGGAAGCCAACTATGTGATTTCGAAAGCATTTGAAACTGACTGCGAGGAAGTCATCGTCAATGACAGCCACTCAAAGATGAACAACCTTTTAATAGAGGATCTTCATCCGGAAACACAATTGATTACTGGGGATGTAAAACCATTTTCAATGGTGCAAGGGTTGGATGACAGCTTTGGTGGAGCAGTTTTTGTTGGCTATCATGCCAGGGCTTCTATGAGTGGTGTGATGTCGCATTCGATGATTTTCGGAGTACGCCATATGTGGATAAATGATATTCAAATTGGCGAGCTTGGTTTCAACGCTTATGTAGCAGGTCATTTCGGAGTACCAGTCATCATGGTGGCGGGGGACGATGGAGCTGCCCGAGAAGCAGAGGCATTGATCCCTAACATTACAACTGCCGTAGTTAAAGAGTCCATCTCAAGGTCCGCGGCAAAATCCTTAACACCAGTTAAAGCGGGTGAACTGCTTGCAGAGAAAACTGAGTTGGCTATTAAAAATAAGGATAAAGTGAAACCGCTTACTCCTCCTGAGAACCCTGTGTTAAGAATTGAATTTGCCAACTATGGACAGGCAGAGTGGGCAAACTTGATGCCCGGTACAGAAATCGAAGAAGGGACAACAATTGTCCGCTACCAGGCTAAGAGCATTCTAGAAGCCTATCAAGCTATGCTTGTGATGACAGAACTCGCAATGAGGACGACTTTTTCATAGAATGTTTTTCATTCACCTTAAGAACTGACATAAAGACATGATAAGGATGTGAGTTAATGCTCCATTACATACTCAAACGACTGGGCTCGATGGCGGTCACCTTGCTGGTCATCATCACACTGACCTTCTTCTTGATGCACTCAATTCCTGGTTCTCCTTTTAACGAGGAGCGGGCGACGAGCGAAGCAGTCCAAAAGAACCTTGAAAGTTTCTATCATTTGGATGAGCCATTATACGTTCAATACTTTATATACTTAAAATCGGTCGCGACATTCGATTTTGGGCCTTCTATCAAAAAGTCCTCACAGACTGTAAACGAAATGCTTGGAAGGGGATTCCCTGTTTCATTTGAACTGGGGATGATCACGCTGATTGTCGCGATTTTTTCTGGCATTCTTCTGGGAATCATTGCGGCACTTCGCCATAATGGCTTGATCGATTACCTTGCGATGACTGTTGCAGTAGTAGGTATTTCAGTACCAAACTTTGTCATGGCCACCCTGTTGATCCAGCAGCTCGCCGTTACCTGGGAGATCCTTCCGGTTGCTACCTGGACGAGTCCGAAGCATATGATTCTGCCGACTCTGGCACTTGCTACCGGGCCTATGGCAATCATCGCACGTTTGACGAGATCAAGTATGCTTGAAGTCTTGACACAAGACTACATACGGACAGCAAAGGCAAAAGGGCTGTCACCAGTAAAAATCGTCTTCAAACATGCTTTAAAGAATGCATTACTGCCAGTTGTCACGATTCTTGGCTCATTGGCAGCTAGTATACTCACAGGAACTTTCGTCATTGAAAAGATCTTTGCGATTCCAGGCATGGGCAAGTACTTTGTCGAAAGCATCAACCAACGTGACTATCCTGTCATAATGGGAACAACGATTTTTTACAGTACAGTATTGATTATGATGCTTTTCCTTGTAGACCTCGCCTATGGCATTCTTGACCCAAGGATCAAGCTTCATAAAAAGGAGGGAAAATGATGGCTCTGCGCAAACATCAGGAACCACCAGAAGTACCGTCAATTCCTGACGACTGGTTCGTTCCTATAGAAAAAAGTGACTCAGAAGCAGAAGCTGTTGTCAGGCCCAGCCTTTCGTATTGGCAGGATGCATGGAGACGCCTCCTGAAAAACAAGCTGGCCATGATGGGGTTATTCTTCCTATCTGTTTTGACATTCATGGCGATTTTCGGGCCTATCATTTCGCCACACACTGTTGACCACCAGGATTTGGTCAATCAAAATCTTCCGCCGTCAAGTGAGCATTGGTTTGGAACCGATGAACTCGGGCGCGATGTATTTACCCGGACTTGGTATGGCGCACGTATATCATTATTCGTCGGGATTGCTGCAGCATTGATCGATTTTCTAATCGGGATCATTTATGGCGGGATTGCAGGTTATAAAGGCGGCAGGACAGACCATTTCATGATGAGAATCATAGAAGTTCTTTATGGGCTTCCATATTTGCTTGTAGTTATTTTAATTAGTGTAGTGATGGGGCCTAGCCTTGCTACAATCATTTTCGCACTGACGATTACTGGCTGGATAGGGATGGCGCGGATTGTCCGCGGTCAAGTACTGCAGATCAAGAACTACGAATACGTTTTGGCATCTAAAACATTTGGAACGAAAACAGCAAGAATCATCCGAAAAAATCTACTGCCAAATACGATGGGACCAATCATTGTGCAAATCACACTTTCCGTTCCATCTGCTATTTTTGCTGAAGCATTCCTTAGCTTCCTTGGTTTGGGAATCCAGGCACCGCTTGCGAGCTGGGGATCGATGGCAAGCGATGCTTTGCCAGTTATTTTATCAGGTGACTGGTGGAGGCTATTTTTCCCAGCATTCTTCATTTCAATGACAATGTTTTCGTTTAACGTTTTAGGTGATGGGCTTCAGGATGCACTAGACCCGAAGCTAAGGAGGTAAGCAACATGGAAAAAGTACTTGAAGTAAAAGACCTTCATGTTTCATTCAAGACGTACGGCGGTGAGGTTAAAGCTGTCCGTGGAGTCACTTTTGATTTACATAAAGGGGAAACTTTAGCGATTGTAGGGGAGTCTGGTTGCGGGAAGAGCGTGACTTCACAAAGTATCATGAGATTGATTCCGGAACCACCCGGTAGATTTGATGGTGGCTCCATCGTTTTTAAAGGGAAAGACCTGACGAAACTGAAGGATTCTGAGATGCGAAAAATCCGCGGTTCTGATATATCAATGATTTTCCAGGATCCGATGACAGCATTGAATCCGACTTTGACAATCGGGGATCAGCTGACCGAAGGAATTCTCCAGCACATGAACCTTTCAAAGGAGCAGGCAAAGAAAGTGGCGGTACAAATGCTTGACCTGGTGGGAATACCTAGCCCACAAGTCCGCCTGAAACAATACCCTCATCAATTCAGCGGCGGAATGAGGCAAAGGATTGTTATTGCTATGGCGCTAGTCTGCCAGCCGGAAGTTTTAATTGCGGATGAGCCGACAACAGCGCTTGACGTGACAATCCAGGCACAGATTTTAGAATTGTTTCGTGATATCCAGAAAAAAACAGGCGTCTCGATAATTCTGATCACTCATGATTTAGGGGTTGTTGCACAAGTCGCAGATCGGATCGCGGTCATGTATGCTGGTAAAATTGTCGAAACAGGTACAAGGAGAGAGGTTTTTTATAATCCACAGCATCCATATACGAAAGGGTTATTGAACTCTGTTCCGCGTTTGGATGTGGAGGGTGCTGAACTGATACCGATCGCCGGGACTCCGCCTGATTTATTCTCTCCGCCAGTTGGATGTCCTTTTACAGCCCGATGCCCATATGCAATGGAGGTTTGTGACAAAGTCTACCCTTCAGCAACAAAGCTTTCCGACAGCCACGGTGTGGACTGCTGGCTACAGGATGAGCGAGCGCAAAAATTGCTCGCAAACAGATAGTGTTCAAACAGGCTATTGCCTTTTTGATATAATTTTAGGTCAACATAAGGGGGAAACAGAGTGAAAAAGTTATTAACCATGCTCATGGCAGCAATGCTTGTGTTCACGATGGCTGCATGTACCGCCAACGATAATGCAGGTAAAGAAAAAGAAGGAAACGACAGTGGGGAAAAAGGAGAGGAAAAGGTCCTTTACCTAAACAACGGCCAGGAACCAACATCATTTGACCCGCCAATCGGTTTCGATTCTGCATCTTGGAACGCTTTGAACAATCTGATGGAAGGTCTTACTCGACTAGGTAAAGAGCATCAGCCTGAAGCTGCAACTGCAGAAAAGTGGGATGTATCTGAAGATGGGAAGACATACACATTCCACATTCGTGAAGATGCTAAATGGTCCAACGGTGACGCTGTAACAGCAAAAGATTTCGAATTCGCCTGGAAGCGTCTTTTGGATCCAGCAACTGGATCAGCGGCTGCTTTCCTCGGCTATTTCATTGAAGGCGGAGAGGAATTCAACAGCGGAGAGGGTTCTGCTGACAATGTAAAAGTAAAAGCAGTAGATGACAAGACGTTTGAAGTTACCTTAACAAGTCCACAGGCATATTTCTTAAGTGTCATTGCCAATCCGGCATTCTTCCCGATCAACGAAAAGGTAGCGAAAGAAAATCCAGAATGGTTTTCTGAAGCTGACTCATTCGTAGGTAACGGACCATTTAACCTTGCAAGCTGGGAGCATGACACAAAATTCGTCATGGAAAAGAATGACCAGTATTGGGACGCTGAAAACGTAAACCTTGACCGTGTAGAATGGGCAATCGTTGACGACACAAACACTGAGTATCAAATGTATCAAGCTGGGGATCTCGATGTTTCAGATGTACCTGCTGAACTAAGTGATAAGTTGTTTGAAGAAGGAAAGGTACAGGTTGAAGATCAGGCAGGAGATTACTTCTACCGCTTCAATGTTTCAAAAGAACCGTTCCAGAATGTAAATATCCGTAAAGCCTTTGCACTTGCAGTTGACCAGCAGAAGATCGTTGACTTTGTTACAAAGAACAAGGAAAAAGCTGCTTATGGCTTTGTTTCTCCTGGATTCCAGGATCCATCAGGCAAGGACTTCCGTGAAGTAAATGGAGATTTCAATAAAACGGATGTAGAAGAAGCGAAAGCACTGTTGGAAAAGGGAATGGAAGAAGAAGGGTACACTGAACTTCCTGAAGTTACACTGACATATAGCACAAGCGATGTACACAAAAAGATCGCTGAAGCTTTACAGCAAATGTTCAAAGAAAACTTAGGTGTTGAAGTCAAGCTTGCGAATATGGAATGGAACGTTTTCGCGGAAGAACAGAAAGCACTAAAGCACCAGCTTTCCCGCAGTTCATTCCTTGCTGACTATGCTGATCCAATCAACTTCCTGGAAAACTTCCAGACTGGCCACTCCATGAACCGTACTGGCTGGGGCAATCCGAAGTATGATGAACTGATTAAGCAGGCAAAAAATGAATCTGACGAAGCAAAACGTTTTGAGTTAATGTATGAGGCAGAGAAGATTTTGTTTGAAGAAGCACCAATCTTCACTGTTCACTTCTATAACCAAGTATATCTTCAAAACGAAGCTGTATCTGAGGTTGTCCGCCATCCGGTAGGATACCTTGAATTAAAGTGGGCAGATAAGAAGTAGTAATTCTAAGAAAGAGGTGTTCATCTTGGAACACCTCTTTTTTACTAGTACATACCATTTAAAAATATCCTTAATACATATGAATCTTCTTTTTTGCGGCAAAGCAGGCCTGTTGCTTTTACCCAAAATGGTCCGGGAACTGAATTTAGGGCAAAGCAAGGCATCTGCTTTTACCCAAAATGGTTTGGGAACTGAATTTCGGGCAGAGCAAGGCATTTGCACTTACCCAAAATGATCCGTGAACTGAATTTAGGGCAAAGCAAGGCATCTGCTTTTACCCAAAATGATCCGTGAACTGGATTTAGGGCAAAGCAAAGCATCTGCTTTTACCCAAAATGATCCGTGAACTGAATTTCGGGCAGAGCAAGGCATTTGCACTTACCCAAAATGATCCGTGAACTGCATTTAGGGCAAAGCAAGGCATCTGCTTTTACTCAAAATGATCCGTGAACTGAATTTAGGGCAAAGCAAAGCATCTGCTTTTACCCAAAATGGTTTGGGAACTGAATTTCGGGCAGAACATGGTATCTAACTTTATCACATGCGCTTTTAAAGTAGTCAATAAAATAATTATGTCTACTTCAAAAAACGATAATAAAAGGGAGTCGATTAAAATGACAATGAAGCCCAATCGTCTGAAAAAAGGGGATACCGTTGCAGTCATAGCGCCAGCGAGTCCACCTAATAAAGAAAACCTTAAGCGAGGCTTAAAATTCGTTGAAGATTTAGGACTTAATTATAAACTAGGAAAATCATTGTACTCTGAATATGGTTATCTGGCCGGTAATGATGAGGATAGATTAGCCGACCTGCATGAAATGTTCCTCGATGACGAAGTAAAAGGAATAATCTGTGCTGGCGGCGGTTATGGCACAGCGCGAATTGCGTCTGCGATAGACTATGATGTTATTAAAAATAATCCTAAAATCTTTTGGGGCTACAGCGATATTACATTCTTGCATACTGCAATCAGGCAGCAGACAGGACTGGTCACTTTCCATGGTCCAATGCTTGCTTCGGATATTGGAAAAGAAGGGGCTAATCAAATTTCCAAGGATACATTCCAGCAATTGTTTACACCAGCAGAGTTAAATTATTCTTCTGAGCTTTCGCAAATTGAAGAGCTGGTACCCGGCACCGCTAAAGGATCATTAGTTGGCGGAAACCTCTCGCTTCTTTCAAGCGCTATGGGCACACCATTTGAAATTGATACAGAAGGTAAGATTCTGCTTATTGAAGACATTAATGAAGAGCCACGGGCTGTAGACAGGATGCTGAACCAGCTGTTTATGGCTGGCAAGCTGCAGGAATCAGCCGGGATCATTGTCGGTGACTTTAATAACTGCGTACCAGAAAGAGAACTGTCTTTAACTCTGGAAGAAGTTATAGACCATTACATTAAACTTGCCGGTATACCGGCTCTCAAAGGATTCAAAATGGGGCATTGCTCCCCTCACATTGGTGTGCCACTCGGGGCGGCTGCATCCATGAATACCAAAGAGAAAACGTTATTTGTTGAAAGCGGGATCAAATAGAACCAAAGGAGATAAGAGTTATGATTATTGAAAAAATCGAGACATTTCGTAATGCTGTCCCTTTGAAAAAGCCGTTTAAAACCGCACTCCGCACAGTTACTGTAGCTGAAGCCATTTTTGTTAAAATAACCTGTGATAATGGGATTGCCGGCTGGGGAGAGGCACCGCCTACATTGGTCATAACAGGGGACAGTCTCGTAAGTATCGAGGGTGCAATCAATGACGTCATCAAGCCGTTTTTATTAAAAAAGAATCTATTGAACTTTGAAGCTATTTTCCAGGGGTTAAAAACCATCCTTGTTAACAATACCAGCGCAAAAGCAGCCGTTGATATGGCATTGTACGACTGTATCTCGCAAAATTGCAGCCTTCCGCTCTATCAATTCCTTGGAGGCTACAGAAACGAGCTTGAAACCGATTTTACCGTTAGTGTGAACACCCCAGAAGAAATGGGTGAGGATGCTGTTGGATATGTCAGCAATGGGTTCAATGTACTTAAGGTTAAGGTAGGAATCGGTGAGATCGAAACCGATATTGCCAGGATCCAGGAAATCCGCAAAAGAATAGGCAATGAAATTAAAATTCGGCTCGATGCGAACCAGGGGTGGAAACCGAAGGATGCAATCAGGGCGATCCGAAAAATGGAGGACCTTGGACTTGATATCGAGCTGGTTGAACAGCCTGTTAAAGCAGAAGATCTGGAAGGTTTAAAGCAGGTAACTGATGCAGTCGATACTTTAATAATGGCTGATGAAAGTGTATTTTCAACGAAACAGGCATTTGAGGTGATCAGAAGTAGAAGCGCAGACCTTATTAATATTAAATTAATGAAGTCTGGCGGAATTTATCAAGCTCAAATGATTAACCAAATGGCTGAAATGGCTGGGATAGAATGTATGGTTGGCAGTATGATTGAAACACGGCTGGGAATTACCGCTGCTGCCCACTTCGCAGCAAGCAAGAAAAACATCACGCGTTTTGATTTCGACGCGCCATTAATGCTGGCAAATGAAGCGATTTCAGGCGGAATAAAGTATAATGGTAGAAAAATCACACTTCTGGACCAACCAGGTCTTGGAATAGAAAAGGTCCTTTCAGAAGGAGGAATTTCCATTGGAAAGCAATAATATTTGGCTCGTCAATGTCCCTGTAGCAACTTTGTGGACTTCACATGATTCAGCGAGGGAAATCGACAGGGACGCAATTTCCGGTGACCTGAATATAGATAAATGGCTTGAAAAGCTTACTTATGAACCACGACTCCAATTGTGTGATGATAATCTGGTTCAATCACAGGTTTTGTTTGGTCAGGAAGTCTTGATCATTGATGAAGTGAATGAATGGGCACATGTTATTGTCCCAGACCAGCCATCAGGAAAAGATCGTCGTGGATATCCAGGGTGGATCCCAAAAGATCAGCTGATTCAACAATCAGATTGGTATATCAAGCAGGGACCTGCAGCAGTCATTACAGCTAAGAAAGCCCTGCTATATTTCGAAAAGAACGAAAAGCTGATGGAATTGAGCTACCAGACCACATTGCCAATCGTGGAGGATATACTCGATCGAATCCGCGTTAAAACACCAACAGGTATTGGCATCTTAAGAGCTGAGGATGTAACCGTCACACCATCGGATAAGGAAATTCCTAAGAAGAATGGGGCAGCAATCGTGGCTGCTGGCGAGCAATTCCTCGGATTGCCATATCTTTGGGGCGGAATGAGCAGCTATGGCTATGACTGCTCGGGTTTCAGTTATAATATGTGCCTGGCGAACGGCTATATCATTCCGAGGGACGCCCATGAACAGGCTGCTGCGGGTAAAGAGGTACCACTTCCAGACATCCTGCCAGGGGACTTGCTCTTCTTCGCCTATGAGGAAGGAAAAGGCAGCATTCATCATGTCGGTATTTATTATGGTGACGGCAAGCTTCTGCATTCACCGAATACTGGCAAGAATATCGAGATCATTTCTTTAGAAGGTACAATCTACGAAAAAGAACTCTGTGCAGCGAGACGCTACTGGATTGATACGGAGGAATAAATATGGAAAATGAAGTTTTATTAAGTGTAAGAGATTTAAAGAAGCATTTTACTATGGGTAAAAATGAAATCCTTAAAGCAGTAGATGGCATTTCATTCGATATTTTTAAAGGCGAGACCTTTGGCCTTGTCGGGGAATCTGGATGCGGAAAATCGACCGCCGGCAGAACAATGATTGGACTTTATGACCGGACAGATGGAGAAGTTGTTTTTAACGGCAAAGACGTGCATTCACTTTCAGAAAAAGAAAAATTTCAGTTCCATAAGCAGATGCAGATGATTTTCCAGGATCCATATGCCTCATTAAACCCACGTTCTACGGTAAAGGAAATTATATCTGAACCTATGGAGGTTCATGGACTGTTTCCAAATAAAAAAGAACGCTTGGAACGAATTTATCAGCTCTTGGAAGATGTAGGATTGAATCGTGACCATGCGAACCGTTATCCACACGAGTTCAGTGGCGGGCAGCGTCAGAGAATAGGAATTGCAAGGGCACTTGCGCTTGATCCGGATTTTATCATAGCGGATGAACCAATTTCAGCTCTTGATGTATCAGTCCAGGCACAAGTCGTAAACCTGCTGAAGCGTCTTCAAGAAGAAAAGGGATTGACTTATCTATTCATTGCTCACGACCTTTCCATGGTTAAGCAAATCAGCGACCGGATCGGAGTTATGTACCTCGGCCATATTGTCGAGCTCACGGCTAGTAACCAGCTTTACAATAAACCGCTGCATCCATATACTCAGGCATTGCTCTCTGCCATCCCGATTCCGGATCCGGATGTGGAGGATAAGCGGGAGCGTATCATCCTGCAGGGAGAACTGCCAAGCCCGATGGATCCTCCGAGCGGCTGTGTCTTCAGAACCAGATGCCAGCACGCAATGGACATCTGTGCGCAGAAGAAACCTGTCTGGCAGGAGATCGACAAAGACCATTATGTTGCCTGTCATTTATATGATGAACATTTAGAAGGAAAAGATAAAAAAGAAATGCTTGTCAATATCAGATAAGGAACAGAATAGCCATGAAAATAGAAGAATTAAGAGATAGACTGTCGAATGAACTCGCTGGGTGCAAGGGCCGGGCGAGTTTGTTTTTGGAAATTGAAGGATCAATTATAGAATCTAACAGCAATGTAGTTTACCAGTCTGCCAGTTTGATCAAACTGCCGATATTATTCGAGGCTTTGAGACTGATTGAAGCAGGTAAGCTGCAAAAAGACAAAATCGTGACCATTAAAGAAAGCGACAGAATTGGAGACACTGGAGTTCTCCAGGCTATGAAAGTTAAGCAGCTTACAGTCGAGGATTTGTTGTCACTTATGATCATTGTGTCGGATAATTCGGCTACTAATCTATTGATTGATTTAATAGGGAGAAATTCAATCAATTCGACTATATCCACGATCGGAATGAAAAACTCGATATTGCAGCGTAAAATGTTGGATTTCGATGCCATTCAATCCGGACATGATAACTTTACATCCGCAGTTGATATCGCATTATGCTTGAAAGAAGCTGTTGCTGGAGGGTCTTTAAATAAACACTCGAAAAACACATTCTTTTCGTTGCTCCTGCAACAACAATTCAAAGAAAAGCTGCCATTTTATTTGGATGATACTCTATTAAAAATCGGAAACAAGACAGGAGAACTTCCTGGAGTCGAGCACGATTGCGGTATTATATCATACGGTAAGAAGCAGGCATTTATTGTTGTATTGATAGATGGACTTACAGAACCCGAATCAGGAAAAACGACCATCCGACAGATTGGGAAGTACATAAACCGCTTTATAACAAGTGTTTTGACAAAATCCGACTATATATGATAGCTTTCGATAGTATTAAGATATTATTTGCTAGCAACATGATATCTTAATACTTCTGTATTTAATCGGAAAATTAAACGATAATTATTCTAATTCGCTTATTGAATATCAATATAAACAAAAGTAGAATGATTATGGTATCAATTTTGACTTTGCAAGGAGAAGTAAAATGATGGTAAAGGAAAGCGGTACTGGTACAATAATTGAAGATGCAGCAACTGCCAATAATTTGTCACCCTATTTTGTTTGCATACATAAAAATTCAATCATCATTTCTATAGATGAAGGCGGCACTCAGTTGCTCGGATACAAATATCCAGGTGAAATAATAGGAAAATCAATATTTTCCTTTTTATCAAGCGCCAACCAAGAAACAATCACAACCAGAATCGCTGCGATCGAAAAAGGAACGATTCTGCAAGCTAGTATAATGGGTTTCATCATTAATGGTATTCCAATGGATTTCCTGGTTAGTTCTGAAAACACGATATTTAATGGAGAATCGGCAATCAAGACTTGCATGCGCTTCATAACGCCAATGACCATTGATAACGATTACTTGGAAGAAATCGGCTCACTTATACTTAGCTCAAATAAAGGAATTGTCATCACCTCTCCAGATGGCATGATACAGGCTGTTAGTGATTCTTTTACCCGATTGACAGGCTATCTTAAGGAAAACGTCATTGGCAGAAATCCTCGAATATGGAAATCGCATAGCTACACGCCGATTTTTTACAAGAGAATGTGGGACTCTATTTTGACCAGGGGATGCTGGGAAGGTGAGTTATGGAACAAGCGTAAAGACGGCAGCCATTATTTAATGAAGGTGAATATCTTTTCAATATTGAACAAAGATAGCGAACTCGTGAATTACCTTGCTGTCTATACTGACCTTACCGAAGTTGAAATGCTGTCCCAGCAGCTAAAAGAACGCGAGGAACAATTCAGGACTCTTGTTGAACTTTCTCCTAATGCGATCATTCTCTCGCAATTTGATAAGATTGCCTATGCCAATCCGCACACTGAGGCCTTATTTGGTGCAAATAGGAACGAGGTAATTGGTAAACCTGTGAGTTCTTTTTTCAGTGAGCACCCGAAAATAGCTTCTAAAATTGATTTTGATCAAAAGTCTGTAATTAGTTTTGAAGAGCAGCTGAAAAAGGGAGATTCATATATAGATATTGAAGTATCTTCTTCTTTGATTACGTATCAGGGAGAAAAAGCTGTTTTAACTGTTATAAAGGAAATTACAAAGCGTAAAAGCATGGAAAGAGCTTTGCGTGAAAGCGAAGAACAGTATCGCTTTATCGCTGAAAATTCATCAGATATGATTGGAAGGCTGTCAAGTGATGGGATTATTATTTATATATCTCCTTCGAGCAGGGGAATTCTAGGGTACAGAAACGATGAATTGATAGGGAAAAATATTTATGGGAAAATTCATCCTGATGACCGCGAGAGCCTGCTTGAGCAATATGGGAACCCTAAGGAATTAAGTGGCATAGTGACATCGAGCTACAGGATGCTGCATAAAAACGGCGGATATATATGGGCTGAAACTACAGTCAGACCGGTGAAGGACAAATCAGGCAAGGCTTCGGGAATGATGTTCGCCACAAGGGATGTAAGTGCTAGGAGGACCATTGAAAATCAGTTAAGAGAAAGTAATTCACTCCTGAGGAAGCTTTCCTCTCTTGATGGATTGACCGAAATCTATAACCGGCGCGCCTTTGACGAATTCCTTAAGACAGAATGGGCTTTCGCTTGCAAGCATAAAACGCCAGTATCCTTGCTTCTTCTGGATATCGACTACTTTAAAAAATATAATGACACATATGGGCATATCCAGGGTGATGAATGTTTAAAAACAGTTGCCCGCGAGCTTGAACGATTTTTCCATGAAAAAGGGTATTTCGCTGCAAGATATGGGGGCGAGGAATTCGCAGTTGTGCTACCGAACACGGATGCACAGAAAGCATCACAATTAGCTGAGGGTTTCCAGTCGACCATCCGGGAAATGAAGATTGAACATGCAAACTCCAAAGTAAGTGAGATCGTAACAATCAGTATTGGTCTTTCATGCGTTACTCCTTTTAACCCACATGAACTGAAGCTGATTCTTGAATTCGCAGACCGCGCATTATACAAGGCAAAGCAAAACGGCCGTAACAGGATTGAAGTATGTGAGCACAGAGAATGAAAAGGTTTAAAAAGATAAAGTAATAAACCAGCTCCATCGTCCCCTAAAACGATGGAGTTTTTGCTTTTCCTCCATCGCTTTTTCTACTAATTTTGCTTTTTCTTGAGCGGCAAGCCAGAAAACTTTGGTCAGACTTATCGTGGTCAAGACAATCCTTCGCCTATGATACATAGGAAAGAAAATTAATTTCTTGTTATTTTTTTTAAAACTGTATTCATACAAAGCGAAATGCTATATAATGATTTTCGTATTTCCGAAAATTTGAATTCAAGATGAAAATGTCTATAGATACAGGGGGAATGATGGATGAAAATGAGAGTTTCCGCAGTCCAATACCATCTTCACACGATCAGGTCGTTCGAAGAGTTTGCTCAGCAGTGTGAGCATTATGTAAAAACAGCACAGGAGTATGGTTCAGAGTTCGTTTTGTTTCCTGAGTTCTTTACTACTCAATTATTATCAATCGGCAGTGAGCAGGGTACGAGGCTGACCATCAATGAACTCCCCGGTTTTACCGAGCAATATTTAAACCTTTTCCAGAGTTTCGCATTGAAAACAGGGATGCACATTATTGGCGGAACACATGTTATTGCTCGAGAAGGAAAGCTCTTTAATGTCGCTCACATGTTTTACCCGGATGGCAGAATCGTCGAGCAGGCGAAGCTTCATATTACACCTACCGAGGTAAATGAGTGGAATATGAGTGCGGGAGAGGATTTCAGGGTATTTGATACAAAGAAGGGACGCATCGCGCTGCTAACCTGCTATGATATTGAGTTTCCTGAAATCGTAAGGATGGCTAAAGCAAAAGGTGCAGATGTCATTTTCGTCCCATCCTGTACGGATGACCGCCATGGTTTCCATCGAGTTCGCTATACCAGCCATGCACGAGCTATTGAAAACCAGGTATACGTCGTTTTGACAGGAACAGTAGGCGCATTGCCTACAGTTGACTTTATGCGCGCTAACTTTGGCCAGGCGGCAGTGATTACGCCTAATGATATTCCGTTCCCTCCAAAAGGTCTTCAGGTTGAAGGGGAACTTAATGATGACATGATCGTAACTGCCGACCTTGATTTAGAACTATTGTACGAAGTGCGTGAGCGCGGTTCGGTCACTACATGGCGAGACCGCCGTACTGACCTTTATCCAGACTGGGAACAAGCCGAAAAGAATTTTATTCGATATTGAGCACCCTACATGGAATATATTCGCGTTAACAGTATTGAAGAGCCACTTTATGCAAAGCTCTATAATATAATGAAGAAGGTGTTCTAGCCAGGCCAGCAGTAATTTTTCCTGCTGGTCTTTTTATAGGTTCGAATATTTTCCTTTAGTACCAGCCTGATATGGCGACTAATTCGCTTCCATCTTCTAAATGAGTCACAAGATTTGTTTTCACCGATGAGATTTTTTATAATTAACCCTTGACTACATAATTGAAAGGAGTCACCATATGGAATCTTTAAAAGGGAAAACAGCGCTGATCACGGGTGCTGGCAGAGGCATCGGCCGGGCTGCTGCTATAGCTCTGGCTAAAGAAGGCGTAAATATTGGCATGATTGGGCTAACGCTTGCCAATCTGGAGAAGGTTACAACTGAACTTGAGGAATATGGGGTAAATGTTTCAGGGGCTGTAGCTGATGTATCTGACATCGAATCTGTACAGCACGCTGTTGACCATGTAACAGAAGAAATCGGTCCAATAGATATCCTAATTAACAATGCAGGAATCGCAAAATTTGGCGGCTTTCTCGAGCTAGAACCACAGGAGTGGGAAAAAATTATCCAGGTCAATTTGATGGGCACATATAATGTGACTCGTGCTGTCTTGCCAGGAATGATTGAGCGAAAAACAGGTGACATCATCAATGTTGCTTCCACAGCAGGGCAAAAGGGAGCACCGGTAACAAGTGCATACAGCGCATCAAAATTCGGAGTGATTGGGTTGACAGAATCATTAATGCTTGAAGTCCGAAAGCATAACATTCGTGTCAGCGCACTTACACCAAGCACAGTAGCTACTGACCTGGCCATTGAGTCGAACTTAACAGATGGCAATCCGGAAAAAGTCATGCAGCCAGAAGATTTGGCTGAGCTAATGGTAGCGCAACTAAAATTGAACCGCCGCGTTTTCATCAAAACAGCTGGAATGTGGTCTACAAATCCATAATCATTCAGAGGATAGAACCAACAAAGGTTTTATCCTCTTTTTTTATAAAAACTAAAGAAAAACTGAAGTGTCTTCCTGGAAAAGACACTCGCAATCAGTAATAGTACCTGGTACTAATTGGATGCAGGAATACCGCTAAAATATGCTGTTCCAGACTCTAGAAAGGCTATTATTATATTAAAAAACGATACTGTTATTTTGGTATAACTTAAGAGAGTGAACAAAAAAACGGCATAAGCCGTTTTAAAAAGCATATTGGAATATCCCATAATAAAGGGGCAGTACAAATATCAATCCACTCAGTTTTGCTGCAAGCGGCATGGGTTCTTCCTCTTCTTCCAGGCCAAAATCCCCTGCAAACCGCTCCGCAAAGAATATGGTAAAAATCACATCCCATAAAAGACCGATAACGAAGACGATTTTCCATACTAAAGGGGTTAGCATTTCTGTTTCAGTCACATATCCAAATAATCCAAGCCAAGTGATGATTGAAATGACAAAATCCAGCCTGGTGATATTGTTTTTATATTTACCCTTGATCAAAAACCAAATTGCCGTGGTGCCCATAAATCCTAAATACATTAACCATAAAAAGTCAGTCATTTTCTTACCTCGTAATCTTTTAATTAGTTTTTTATCAGAGTGGTTTAAACGTCCTGATTCTGAAAATTATAAATCGAAACAGAATGATAGTGGTAAGTCGCTTTGTCCGAGAAGAACACCCTTTAAACGCACCTATCCTATTATAAAGGTGAAGAGGCAATGTTGGAATAGAAATTGTCGAAAAATGACTTGTGATTTTTCCATGTAAAATGTTGAATTATTTTCTAAAAGGTGTAAAATTACACTAAGCAGTTTAAATATGGGTTAAAGAGGGATTGGGGGATAAAAATGGAGCATGCTCCTAAAGAGGAAAGACGCAGGATTTTCCGTAATGAGCTCTATAATTTAAAAGAATCAGGTTATGTATCACCAGAGGAATACAAAAGTGTATCAGAAGCCCATAATGAATACTTTCTTGATTTGCTGGCAAAAGACCGGCAGGAGAAAGACTTGGCAACTAGGAACAATACTCCTAAAGTACTTGAACTTAAGAACGAAAAAGTTCAGTCAACAGATCGCGTTGCGGTGAAGGAGAATCAAATACAACAGTCTAAACCAAACCCGGTAAAAGCAAGACCAAAGAAATCAGCGGAAGAGATTCGTGAACGGAATATTTCCTGGTCTTTGAATATAGGGGTGATCATGCTTTTGATTGGCGGATTGTACCTAGCTACAAGCAACTGGGAAAGTATGACTCCATGGATGAAGACAGGGTCAATCGCAATGGTTTCGGCTTTGTTTTACGGAATTGCCTATATTAGCTACAAGATCATTAAAATTGAAAAAACAGCCTTTGCGTTTGTGGTACTTGGCAGCCTTTTCTTGCCTATCTTCACCTTATCACTAGGCTGGTTTGAATTGCTCGGCCCTTTCTTATCGTTCTATGGAGAAGGTCGCTTCATTTTAGGGGCAATAAGCAGTTCAGTGTTGATTCCGATATATGGTTTTCTGGCAAAGAGGCTATCTTCGAGGTTATTCGTGTGGTTTACGTTTATTACAACCTCCATTGCAGCAGCATATGTGTTGAGAGCGATTGGACTGAAAACAGACGGATTTTACCTCGGCCTGATGATTTTCAATACACTTCTGATTGCAGCCTATCACCAGCTGAAAATAAAAGATCACCTGCCGCTTTTCACCAAGGAACTTGCAGTATATTCACAGGCAAACCTAGTACTGTCTACCTTGTTAATGCTTTTCTTTTATGAAAATCATATTTTCAACGGCTTCAATTTGATTTTGACTGCTATTGTCTATCTATCGATGATCTTCGTTAATGGCCATAAAGAGTATCATTTTGTTTTTAGTGCCATGTTCATTTACGGTGCCTATCAAATTCTTGAAAATTGGTGGTTTACAGAAGTAAGTGTAATAGGTTATGCACTTCTTGGTTTCGTGTTTCTGTTCGTTCCAAGGTTCATTGATGATAAACACGCCTTGAAAAGAGCTTTCCAAATGACTAGTGCAGTTGTATCAGGTCTTGCCTTTTTATTCATCACAGCCGAAGGGATGATGATTCATACCGAAAGTCCATCCTTTATTCTTATGGCAGCTTACCTGATCATTTCAGCTAACTTCATTTATCTTGCGAATACCAATGAAAATATCATTTTTAAATATTTGAGTCCGATTTTCCTTGCAGCCGCTATGTTTGAAGCCGTTTTGCAAATTGAAAAATGGATCGGTTTCGAAAGCCTTGTTTTGCCAATTTATTTCATTGGGTTCATTCTCTTCAGTCTTGCAGGCTGGCTGGCCAAGATGAAGTATCTTCAAGCCATTAAAACCAGCTCGCGGGATGTCGGAATGGTGATCATGCTTTTCATGATTCTTGTTGCTTTTTCCATGTTCGACTGGTGGGAGCTGGCCCTGATGTTCTCGCTGACCAGCTATGCTTTGTATATCATGATGAAAATAGAAAGCAGACCGATTTTGCCTTTGGTTGCACAATGGGCAGCACCCATCTCACTCGGTTTATCAGCCGCTGCCATCGGGGAGGAAATACGGTTACACTCCATCTTATATAACGATTTTATTGGAATGCCCGGAAATTTCGCTCTTGCGGGAGTCCTTTTATTAGGTACCAGTTTTGTCCTTGGCAAAACAAAGGAAACCATCCTGTCACAAAATGCATTTTTCAGTTCGCATGGTTTCTATGCGGCAAGCCTGTTTTACACATTCGCGTCTCCGATGACAAATATTTACGGAGAATCAATCATTTGGTTTGGCGGTATCATGATGTCTCTCTTGCTTTATAGAGTGACAAAAGAGTCACTGGTCGCATTTTTTTCCGGTGTAGTCAGCCTTGCCTGGTACCTGATCACTATGGACTCGATTAATCAAAAGATATTTGATTTTAGTACAACAATAGAGTCTTTAATCATCCCAGGAGGCGGATGGTTATTGCTGGGGGCAGCCGCTTTACTTATTCAAAAGCAGAGAGGTCTTGCAATTGCTTATTCATGGATTGCTCATATCTACCTCGCTCCAATAATGGCAGTTGAGTTTATCATGTACGGGGATGAAGCGATCTTAAGCTACTTGGTTGGAACGGGAGTCTATGCAGCGAGTATTTTCTTTGTGAAAAAGGAATGGAAAGTGAAATCGTTCTTATACGCTGCATTCACTACGTTGTTCCTGACGATCAAGACGGGTATCAGTCATTTTACAGAAACAGATACAGGCCATTACGCCTTCCTGGTGACAAGTATTTTGTTGACTCTATTCTGGGTATTGTCAACCGCGAGTTTTAAACAAAGAACCTTATATTATCTTGTCCCGATTTCACTCTTAGGAGTAGCAAGCTTTCTGGCGGCATATCCATACAGCTGGCTGTTGTTCGGTATAACAATTGGTTATGCAGCAGCGATATTGGTTTTGCTCCATATAGTGAAATGGGATTTAGCCGCAATGATCCCGTTATTAATGATCTTTTACGGCACAATCCAAATCATGTTCCTGGCACAGTTGCATGTGTATTGGGATATCGCTATTCTTTCAGGATCAGGAATTTTGCTTATTTTTTCAGGGAGAAGGATTTATAGCAATCTCTGGGAAAAGGGAGGAGTTTTTGGACTGCAAAGCATGGATGCTTATTCATTAGTCGGATTCTTGTTCATTGTTTCCGTGGCACTAATGAATGGTGAAACCTTCTGGGCGCTCATTGTCCATGGACTCCTTCTATCTGCAGGATTATGGCTGCAGAAGAACAGGGTTCATGGTAAAGGAGTAAGTGTAATTCAATTTATCGCAGGGGCTTACCTGCTGATTCCTTATTATACAGCCGTAGAGCAGCTTAATATCCCGGCCTTGTTTGAAAGGGAGGTATACGTACTTCCACTCGTGGCCCTTGTGATTTTCTTACGATATATGTTCAAAGCGAGAAGCAAGCAAATCACCAGCTATATTCAGTGGGCGGTGTTGATGTTGGTATCTCTTATGCTCATTCAGGATGGCTTGGAAAGCAATACGGTTTATGATGCCCTGATTCTTGGATCGCTGTCGCTGATTTCCATGCTGGCCGGAATGTGGCTGAGAGTAAAAGCTTATTTCTTTGTTGGGGCGGGAGTTTTGCTTCTTAATGTGGTTCTGCAAACCCGCCCATTCTGGGGAAATCTCCCTTGGTGGGGTTACCTCTTGATCGCCGGATCGATCCTGATCAGTGTTGCCAGCTTCAATGAGTGGAATAAACAAAAAGGAGCTAGAGGGGAGAAAACTCTCTTGGCAAAGTTAAAAGAGAGTTTAATCATGAAAATGAAAAACTGGAACTAATAAAAGCTGGCAAAGGGGGAATGTTTTGATCCTTTGCCAGCTTTGTTTTATGAAGGCTCTTTTCTCAAACTTTTTTGCTATTTGACTACAAAATAGGATTTAATGACCGTTTTTCTTCGTAAAGTTGACTCTTTTGTGAGAAAAGAGCATGCAAACTTAATTCCGACCTGCAATGGCCTTATATTACGTTAAAATCGGCTTTAGGATTTTAACAACAATCTTTACGAAAACAGGCTATGTGAAAGGTAGGATGCAAAAAAGTGCATTTCTGGATGATTTCTGTTAACATTCATAAAAATGAGGGTATCACATCAGCTAAGGAGGTTATGAAATGAGGGATGTAACTCTTTTGGACATATTTGAACACCATATTGCCCAAAAATACTTGAAGCGTTCTGGCATGGCCCATGCTATCGCTGTCGCTTACCACGCATTCCATCTTGCCAGGGAGCATAAGGTGGATGTAGATATTGCAGCGAAAGCCGGTTTCCTGCATGATATAGGGCATTTTACCTGGTACAGGAACGGCAAATGGGACTACGAGCTATACAGAAAAAATGACATCCATCCAATTAAGGGAGCGGAGAGAGCGCATAAACTCTTGATCCGATTGGGTGAAAACCCCGTGCAGGCGAAAGCCACTTCACTTGCAATCCTTTTCCATACAGACTCCTTTTTGCCTTCAAACGATATTATCCGTACGCCACTTCAGCAGGTAGTGAAATGGGCAGATGAAAAAGACGAAGAAGAAGGCGGAAACCACCATTACAGGAAAATAGAACATGAGCGTGCAAAACAAAGCATTATCAGGCTTGATAAAATGATTGATGAAGAGCTTTTGAGTGGTAAAAGCGGGGGAGGAACACAATTGCCATCATAAATGAACTAAGGGCATCGGGTCTTCCCGATGCCCTCATTCAATCTCTGGACTTGGCTGGATTTTAACGATTATCAGGGAAAATTCTTTCTATTGTAGCATTAAAATCTTCGGAAAGCCCCACAATCGGCCTTCTGCTCTGAAGTTGATCCCTATAGTCTGTCATTCTGACAACAAACTCTGCATTAGAAGATACATAAACATCATCAATGGATTCATCGGAGACTTTGATTTGTTGAGCAATTTTGTTTTTTAAATCACCTGGAACAGCTTCTGTATCACCATTTTCAAGGACTACGGCCACATAAGCCTTTCGCTGCACGGTGAGGACGGTAGCGCTTTGGACTTCATTAAGCATTTCTACTTGTTCCTCCGCATTTTCATCCACATGCATCTTGTATGTTTGATTATATGAATTGGTGGTGTACTCCTGGTTGATATTCTGGATTCGTGCACCATTATTATTTATCTGATAAGTTTCTGCTCCCTCATCTGTATAAGTATTGCACCCGGCGAACAAAAGGGCGGTCATAATCAGGATAAGCACCTGTACGCTAATTCGTTTCATTGGCAAATCCTCCTATTTTTTGAATCGCAAATAGAATGTCCAAATCGACGAAGTTTTATTCGGAGTTTCCTAACTTATTAAAAGTGAGAAAAGACTATTGTTTGTTCGGTAATTTGGTACTGGAAAATAAGGCAGTGTGGATATTTGAGAAAATGGAGGAATTTTATGAAAGCGCCGCCATAAGATTTATAGAAAAATATTTTAGGAGGTTATTAATGACTAAGACCAGGGGTTTGATGAGTATCGCTATTACAATTGTCTTTTTTCTTTCCGTTTTTTCAACAGCCGAAGCGGCTAAAAAAGTTCCCGTTACTTCTGAGAAGGATCCAGTCGTTTTCGTTCATGGTTTTACAGGTTCGTCTTCAAGTTTTGATGACATGAAACAATGGCTTATTAGCCAGGGATGGCCATCCAATTACCTGTATGCCATCCAATATTCAGATACTACAGGAAGCAGTATAGACAATGCGTACGAATTGCAATCGTTCGTGAAAACCGTCTTGCGACAGACGAAAGCATCGAAAGTTGATATAGTCGCACATAGTATGGGAGGGCTAAGTACACGATACTATGTAAAATACCTGGAAGGCGCTCAAAAAGTCGATGATGTAGTCACATTAGGTTCCCCTCATCACGGCACGAATTCTTCGTATTTTGGGTTGTGGACTCAGGGAGCGCGAGAAATGGTCCCTGGAAGTACTTTCCTGAACGACTTAAACAGTGTTGATGAAACACCAAATGGAAGTGACACTTCAGCGATCATTCAATACACATCAATTTACAGTAGTGCTGATACAGTCATAAACCCTTATACGAGTTCAATTATTGCTGGAGCAGAAAATGTTGAAATTAGTGGTGTGAGCCATAGCGGCCTGTTGACAGATTTATCAGTCCGCCCACTTATTCAGACGGGGTTGGAGGATGGAGGAAAGAATACAAACTAAACAGGCAAAAGGCCAGCGATGCTGCTGGCCTTTTGTGATTTGTTTATGAATCAGGGGTGATCAGGTTCCTCTTTTCCCTGAGTTTATAAAATTTCCATACATCCTTTATGATTATTTTAACCACAGAATAAAGTGGAATGGCGATCAGAATCCCAACGAAGCCGTATAAGGAGCCTGCTGCGATTAACAGGAGGATGACGGTAATCGGATGGATGCTGAGCTTTTTCCCCATCACCTGAGGAGTAACAAGATTCCCTTCAAGCTGCTGCACGATTACTAGGACGATCAGTACCTTTACCATCATCATCGGACTGCTTGTGAGGGCAACGAATAATGCTGGAATAATACCTATAATCGGGCCCAAAAATGGAACAACAGTTAAGAACATCGTGAAGATTGCAAGGATAAGGGCATAATCAAGTCCAATGATTTTATATCCAATATACATTAGCGTCCCGTCCACAAGAGCGATGATGAATTGGCCAGTTACATAGGTGAATAGAGTTTTATCAATATCTTTTAAGATTTTATTGCCTTCCTGCACATGTCCTTCTGGAATTAGTTTTAAAATATAAGGCCTTAACTTTTCATCATCCTTTAAAAAGAAGAACGCAAGAAAAGGAACAACGACAAGAACAGTCGCGACACTAGTGATCACCGAAAATACTGTCAAGAGATTTTCTCCCAGACTTTGTGTGACCTTGCTCAAATAGTTCAGTGCTCTTTGCTTGATTTCATCTGCATTAACAAAACCAAGCTGATTTTCATTGATGACTTTTTTCGACTCTTCCGTAATTTCATCTACTTTTTGAGGAAAGTTTCCCTGTATTTCGCTGATCTGTTCTCCTAATTGGGAACCTGCAAAATAAACAAATCCCGAAAATAATCCAGCTACCAGAACAAAGACAATCACAATGCTCACTATCTTTGGCATGTAACGCTCAAACCATTGAACTGGTTTCCTTAATATATAATAGACAAGACCTGAGATCAAAACAGGAAAGAAAATGGCGATAATAAAGTTTTGCAGCGGCCAAACAAAGTAGTCTATCTTACCAAAGAGGAAAATGATAAGAAGCAGGAGAATGGTTCCGGTTGCGTATTTAAAAAAAGGTCGTTGTATCCACATGTCTTTTACCCCCTGAATATTTATGTCTCTTCCTATTAATTACCTTAAAGAAATGGACACTAAACAAACTGGTTGTCATATAGTGGACAGTACCGACATATAATAATAAAAATGGTAGTTTGATATAAATCTTAACGGGTAAATATTCTGGTCAACAGAAATAGAATCGCAGCATTAGCCACTGGTCATCTTCTGTGTAAAGGGGTCTCTGTATGGTTGCAGTCGAAGAACATCTGTTATTTATCAAAGAACTTGGCCGTTTATTCAATGAGTACGCGCAATGCGAGGATAAGGAACTGAAAAATGAGATTTATAAAGATATTCAGCTATTAGGTAAGGCAATCAATATTAGTAACTAGGTTTAAATAGAACCCGGCAAGCCCTTGATCAGCGGCTTGTCGTTTTTATTTTTTAGGTATTTTTGAGTGTGTGAAAGAGCCGGTGAACAAAAAAAGAACCAACAAGAGCTATATTTAGGAAAGCTAGCCATTGTTCTTTCATATATATGAAACAAGCATATGAAAGGGGAGGGTTATATGAGAATTGACCTTTCAAGGGAGCAATATTTGACACTAGTAAAATTATTGCAGCTTGGAAACTGGCCGCTTGGTCTGACGGAAGCAAATCAGGAACTGGTGAGTAAAGCGGAGGATCTTGAACAATATATTTTCTCTCTATCAAGGGACTTTGAAGCTGCTGACGGGATTTACTATGACGAGGAAGAGGAATATTACTATCTTTCCGAAGGCCTCAGGGATACGGTGGAGGCGATTATTGATGAGTACGAGGAAGATGTCTTTTGGGATCAGCTTACCCATAAGCTCGCAACGATTGATTTGAAGCGTGAAGTCAACATCAATGCTTCTATTGAACAAAAGATCAATCGGCTTTTCCAACTGAAAGCACGTTATGAAAAATACTTCCTGGAAAACGGTTTGGACAAAATTGATATTTTATAAGGAAAAATCCGGCCAGGCATGGCCGGATTTATTTTATGAAGATTCTCGCTTTTTCAGAAATGTAGTCGGCTGCGAAAACCAGGAGAAGATAGAAAAATAGCAAGAGAGTAATATCTGTGTAATGGAAGAAACTCATGCTCAGCTTGAATTGCTGACCGAGCCCACCTGCGCCAACAAAACCGACGACAATCGTCGTTCGCATGATGACCTCCCAACGGTAAAGGATATACGTCAGGAATCGGGGAAGAGCAGCAGGCAATATTCCATACAAAAAGAGCTGAAAACGTCCTGCCCCGGATGAAGAAAGATTCCGAACCGGCCTTGAGTCTAAATCTTCGATGACCTCTGCAAAAAGCTTTCCAAGAATCCCGAAATTATGAAGAGCAAGTGCGATTGCCCCCGGCAATATTCCAGGTTTAAAAATGAAGATGATGATCATTGCCCAAACAAGCTCAGGGACTGCCCGAGAAAAGATATATCCTCCGCGAACAACACCAAATGATAGCCAACCATGCCATTTTTTAGCCAGCGTGAGGGACCCGTCTGCAACATTCCTTGCTGCTGGCACAACTGTCAGGAGTGCGGCAATTGTCGCAAAGCCAGTAGCCATCACACTCATCACCAATGTTTCAATCGTAAGATCCAATGCATTTTTCCAGTTTTTGGCATTAAGATAAGCCGGACTTTCTTCATCTATACCCAAAAGCCCTTTAAAGAACTTGCTAGCGTAAAAAAGATTCTTTTCTGTAAACAGTAAGGACAAGCTTGCTTTTTCTACAATAAATATCGATGCCCAGGATCCAATCATAAGTAGCAATAGAGCATAGACAGAAGCTGTTACGAAGCTAAGTTTATATTTCTTCATTGTACCAGCCTCTTTCTTAATTGGTTGCTCCAAAGATCGATGATGAGGACTAGGGCGATTAAAAAGAACACGAAAGTCCAAACTTCATCATAATGAAGGTCATCAAGACTCAACTGAATTTGATACCCCAGGCCACCGATGCCGACAAAGCTCATGATGGCAGAAGAACGAACTGCGCACTCAAATCGGTACATCGCATAACTGGTAATGCTTGCCCTGACCATTGGCAAGTAACCATACCATAAAATCTGCATTTTTGAAGCGCCCGCTGCTTCCAAAGCTTTAATCGGTTCCCTTGGTATGTCCTCCAGCATATCTGCAAAAATCCTTCCCAGGATGCCACCGTATGGTATAGCCAGGGCAAAAATCGCGGCAAAAGGAGAGAGACCGATCGAGGCGACGAATAACCAGGCCCAAACGAGTTCATGAATGGCTCTCATGAAGCCAAGCTGACCTCTAAAAAATGGCCTTATATACCTTTTGATTTTACCTTCTGATACCACAATTCCAGAGGCGAAAATGCCAAAGAAAAAGGCAATGATAATCGCCAGACTCATGCCGGAAGCTGCATATGAAAGAGTTGTCCAGCTCGACTCCAGGGCCAGAAGAAGGATGTCACCCGATAAATCAGGAGTGAAAAATGCTGCCGCAATTTGTTTTGCTGTTATGAATCCTCCGCTATGAATCAAGTTACTATGCCATTCAACAGAGAAAAGACTCCACATGAATGCAAGCAATAGGATCAGTGTAAGGATCTTTCGCTTATGGAGCTCAAAATTCAACCATCTTTTATCCATATCAAGACAGCTCCTTTAGTCTATAAAGGCTATTGATATGGTCATCAGTTACGGAGGAAGCGGGGAGGTCAAAGAAGATTTCACCATCTTTAAGGGCAATCAATCTATCAAAATATTTCCGGGCATAATCGACTGAATGCAAGCTGGCGATCAGTGTCTGGTTTTCCTCTAATGCGATTTTAACCAATAGTTCGAGGACATCTTCCGCACGCGCTGGATCCAGAGAGGCAACCGGTTCATCGGCCAGTACAATTTCAGCACTTTGGACAAGGAGCCTTGCAAGTGCTACTCGTTGTTGTTCTCCACCTGAGAGGGAAGAAGTTTTTTCATACAATTTATCTGTCAATCCCACCCGACTCAGTGCCTGGACAGCATATTCCTTATCCTGAGGGATCAGCATGGAAAGAATCGATTTAAAAATCCCCCATTCAGACAGCCTTCCAGCAAGAACATTATGGATGACCGGAAGCTCTCCCACAAGGTCAAACTGTTGGCGAATGATACCGATTTTTTTTGCTCTCTTCTTATGGTCCATTAGCTCAGAGAGAGGGTGGCCGTCTATCAGGATTTCACCCTGGCTTGGTGGAAGAATGGCTGCCAGCAAATTCAGCAATGTAGTTTTGCCTGCTCCGCTTGGACCAATGAGGGCAACTAATTCTCCTTTATTAACAGTAAAAGAGAGGGAAGATAAAGCTACCTTCCGCTCATAGATTTTCGATATTTGTTTAAGGCTTATTGCTTCTTGCATGAAATCCACCTACTTGATGATCTTGAGTTGCTTTGCTACCTTTTCTATTGCTTCGTAATTTTCATTCTTCGTTTCTATGAATTTATCAGTCTGCAATAATTCCATGATTTCATTATCCTCTGAAGTCATGGAAAGTATCGCCTCTTTGAGTTTAGTTTTGGTATCTGCATCCATCTTATTTAATGTCCAGTTGTAGTCATAGTACTCAGGAGTTGTATAAAACACTTTTACCTTTGATTCATCTACTTTGCCTTCTTTTACAGCAGCTTCCCATACTGAAATATTTAATGCGCCTGTATGGTACGCACCTGATTCTACTAGCTTATATGTTTTATCATGTGAACCGGAGTAGTTCGGCTTTCCATCAAGGTCCTGATCCGCGTCTATGCCAGCTTCCATCATGAAGTAGCGCGGCATTAAATGACCGGATGTCGAGCTTTCACTGCCAAAAGTAAAGGATTTCCCTTTTAAATCTTCCAGGCCATCAATCTTCACATCACTGTTGGCAATGAATACTGATTTAAACTTTTCATCGATTGGTCTCTGTGCAAATGCTTCCGCTTCAGGAACTAAGTTTCTCGCCTGTACACCAGTAAGGCCGCCAAACCAGGCAAGCTGGATTTCGCCGCGTTCGAAGGCAGTGACAAGCGCAGAATAATCGACAGAAGGGACATACTCAACATTCAATCCTGTCTTCTCTTCCAGGTCCTTCGCAAAATCCTCCATGCTTCTGTTCAAATCTGCTGCATTCTGGTCGGGAATCGCACCGATTTTAATTGTTTCTGTTTTTGTGTCTTTTTGTCCTTCGTCTGTACCAGTGTCAGAACAAGCCGTAAGGGTGAAGGTCATCAACAAGCTTAAAAAAGTAATCAATTTTTTCATCTGTTATCACCTTTATAAACAAATTTTATGTACCCTATAAAATTTATCAATAACTAGCGGATAACTCAATACATTTTGATGAAATTTAATATGAATATTATGGGAGATTAGGAGAATTCAATGTCCAAGCAGTTCAAAATCTTAATCATAGCCTGTTTTTAACAAGTTCTATAAGGAGTTGTCAGAACTATAATAAAGAAAAACCTGACGGAATAGCCGTCAGGTTCCTTTGAATTCTATTTTGATTTTTCAATCCATTCTTCAACATTCCAGACTTTTGTTACCCAGTCTTCGTAGAAATCTGGTTCGTGGCTGACTAGGACAACCGTCCCTTTATATGCCTTCAATGCACGCTTTAACTCTGCTTTCGCAGTGATGTCAAGGTGGTTGGTAGGCTCGTCGAACAGAAGCCAATTGCTCTCGTGCATAAGCAATTTTGTCAGGCGGACTTTCGCCTGCTCACCGCCGCTAAGCTGGTTCAACGGGCGGGAAATATGTTCATTCTTTAGGCCCCCACGTGCTAATGCAGCGCGGACCTGATGCTGATCCATGCCTGGGAACTCGCTCCAGACATCCTCAATCGGAGTGATACTTCCTGCTTTTACTTCCTGTTCAAAGTAAGAAGGGAAGAGGAAGTCGCCGCGTTCGATTTTACCGCTCAATGCAGGAATTTTCCCAAGCATCGTTTTTAACAAGGTCGATTTACCGACACCATTCATTCCGACAATCGCAATCTTCTCACCACGCTCGATCGTAACCGACATTTTAGGGAGAAGTGGTTGAGTATATCCAATTTCAAAGTCTGTGCCTTCAAATACATAACGGCTGCTTGCGCGTGATTCCTTAAACTCAAAAGTAGGTTTGACGGCCGTTTCAGGTCTGTCAATTCGTTCCATACGGTCAAGCTGCTTTTGGCGGCTCTTTGCCCGTCCTGTTGTCGAATAGCGTGCCTTATTTTTGGCAATGAAATCTTCTTGTTTCTTGATGAATTCCTTTTGCTTTTCATATGCGTTGATATGCTGATTCTTGTTAATTTCGGCCAATTCCAGGAATTTTTCATAGGTAGCAGTATAGCGCGTCAGCTTTGAAAATTCCAGCTGGAAAATAACATTTGAAACCGGGTTCATGAATTCAGTGTCATGTGAAATCAGGATAAAAGCATAAGGGTAATCCTTCAAGTATTTTGTGAGCCACTGGATATGCTCGACATCAAGGTAGTTGGTCGGTTCATCAAGCAGGAGAACCTTTGGCTTTTCAAGCAATAGCTTTGCAAGAAGAACCTTTGTACGCTGGCCGCCGCTCAAAGCAGAGACATCGCGATCTATACCGATTGCATCCAAACCAAGACCCCGCGCAGCTTCTTCGACCTCCATATCAAGGGAGTAGAAACCTCCCGCATCTAAGGCATCCTGGATTTCCGCCATTTGTTCAAGTAGCTTTTCAAGCTCCTCAGGTGTTGCATCCGCCATTTTTGCTGTCACTTCATTGAGTTCTTCTTCTTTCTTAAAAAGAGGAAGAAACGCATCACGCAATACATCGCGGATTGTTTTTCCAGGTGTCAAAACTGTATGCTGATCAAGATATCCATACTCAACTCCTGGAGTCCATTCAACTTTACCGGAATCGTGTATCAACTGCCCAGTAATGATATTCATCAATGTCGACTTTCCGACACCGTTCGCTCCTACAAGGCCAACATGATCTTCTGCCAGTAAACGAAAGGAAACGTCTTTAAAAAGGGTACGATCGCCAAATGTGTGGCTTAAATTTTCTACATTCAATAAACTCATGATAAAATCCTCGCTTCAATCTATTTTAAGAAAACAAATATTTTACAATCACATTTCTTAATCATACTAAAATCTCTGGTTTTCGACCAGCGTTTTCTAGGTTGGAAGATATGGAAACTGTTCCTATCAGCTTTGTGGAATTTTACCTAATTCGGAATCCGAAACAACTACTATAGACATAGCAGCAAATTACAAAATTAGGATAAATTAACTGAATTTACAAAAAATACAGTTTATTAATTGAAGCGAAGTTTTCACCTCTGCTATATTGTTATTCAATACATAGAAGGAGGTTTAAATTATGAAAAAACGTTTGTTATCGAGTTTTATTTTAGCTGGTGCTCTGACGGTCTCTTCGGTTCCATTCAATGTCCTTGCCCATGATGAACTTGGGGATGTCAATATTGAAAAAGGAGAGAGGGCTGGATATAGCAATATTGCTGTCCCTGTCATGGAGGGCAGCAAAAACCTCCAATTCTTACATGAAGCAGCAGCTCCTGAAATGAATACAGTAAGGGAAGATGGAAAACAGAATAGTTTTGCGGATGTCTATTCGCATAAGGGGTATGCATATCTTGGAACTCACACTAAAAACGGCGCAAACGGAGGCGTGCGTGTATTTGATTTAAAGGATCCTGCAAATCCTCAAGAAGTTGCTGTTTTTGCCAATAATGATATCCCTGGAACCTGGCAAGAAAAAGTAATCGTAAAAAGCGTCAATACACCATCTTTTAAAGGAGATCTTGCCGTGGTGAGTGTGCAGCAACTAGATAGTAAAAACCCTGATTCCAAAGGCGGTTTCCTGCTGTATGACGTGACAAATCCAACAGAACCAAAAAAGCTAGGATTCTATGAGGTTACAAAGAAAACGAGAGGAACTCATGAGTTATATTTAACTATGCAGGGGAACCGCGCGATCGTACTTGCTGCAAATCCTTATGCAGACTATTATAGCCATGGGGAGGAAAAGGACTTCCAGGTTGTAGATGTCAGCGACCCTGCAAACCCTCAAAAACTATGGGAGTTCGATCCAAGAATGCTTGAAGAAATTCCGGACGATTTTAACGGATACCATTGGAATTCTCCTGATGGAAAAACCCGTCCAGTTTTCAATCACAGCACGATGATAGATGAAACCGGAAAGTATGCCTATGTTTCCATGTGGGATTTGGGTACAGTCATTTTTGATATCAGCAATCCCGAAAACCCTCAATACCTTGGACGTACAGATTTTGGTTCCGACCAGCAGGGATCCGCACACTCGGCTACCCTTGCTAAAGGAGGAAATGTTCTGATTGAGACCAGGGAAGTCTATAACCCAACGAAAGAAGGTTATGAACAATCCTATGGCTACACAAGAATTTTCGATATCAAGGATAAAACAAATCCTAAATTACTAAGCGAGTTTAAGACTGATTTGGTTGATAACGTCGAGGATGGTACTACATTCGCAAATACAGTCCACGACCCTAAAGTCCATGGAAACACATTGTACTTGTCCCACTACGCAGGAGGAGTATATGCAGTTGATATAACAGACCCAGCGGCACCTGTTCAAGTAGGCCAATATGTACCTGAAAGAAGTGATGTATGGGGAGTGTTTGTGGACAGGAATTACATTCTTGCATCTGATATCGGGTCAGGATTAAAGGTTTTATTGAAGAATAATAGTTCATCCACAACACCTAGCCAGGGTGTAGAATAATTTGGCTGTTTTAGCAGGGAGTTGAGCTTTTTCATAATTCTTCACGCGGAAAGCGCCTTTCTGGAGTGGAAATCCACTTTTTAAAAGCAACAAAGCATACGAATACAGCCAATTACTTATGGTGAAAGCACGCGAAGATTGCGTGCTTTTACTTTTTTCTTATGAAGGTATGTGAAATAAAGAAAGGAAGCAATTTGTTTACTAATTGATTGAAGGGGTAAATGGTAACTGACTAACTAAGTTGAGGTGTAAAACATGGCAGTTACCAATAGTTATTTGTTTACAAAGGAAGATATGGTCAATTCAGACCTTGTGCCTGAGTGGGTGATAAAAGAATATAAAAATTTCAGGGATGTTGTCACAAATCGGGAGTTTCCTTGCTATTTTGGAATGTCTGCCGAGAAAAAAGGAGAACTCCGTTATTCATATATTAGCCGGGACAATTGGGATGAATTGCCCGGTGCTATAGAAGAATTCATTGCATTGTTTGATGATTCCAAGCCTCTTATAAGACATGGATTGTTTGTATTCGTCGAGCCTGAAATGGAAGAAAAAACAATTGATTACTATCGTGAATACTTTTGGAATGTACTTCAGTTCTTACATGAAAAAGATACGCAGCCATGGCCGGCAGATTATCCACAAGATCCTGACCATCATTTATGGGCATTTTCGTTTGCAGGCGAACCTTTTTTTGCCTTCGGAAATGCACCCGCCTATAAACAGCGAAAAACTAGGGATCTGGGAAATAGTCTTGTTCTTGGTTTTCAGCCGCGTCGAATTTTTGAGGGACTTGAAGGAACGTCAAAGGGTGGGATTATGTCACGGGAAAAGGTAAGGGAGCGCGTTGAGAAATGGGACAACCTGCCAAAGCACCCTAATGTAAGCCATTATGGCGATCCGGATCATCGGGAATGGAAAATGTATTTTATCGGCGACGACAGCAAACCAATAGAAGGCAAATGTCCTTTTCACCATAAATAACACAATGGGCTAAATTCTAATATTAGAGTTTAGCCTTTTTGTGGTTGGAATAGTCTTAAATTCGTTATTATAGGTACTTTGGTAATTAGAGGAACCTATATAAATCATAGTAACGGTCAAACGCTGATTGCTTAAACTGACACATTAATAATGTAAAATTATGCCTCGTTTTGCTATAATTGTATTGGGCTAGAATTTATTCAAAGAATTGACATCCACATCCCATAATTTTTTTGAAGGGAAGGATGCTATATGAAGGCTACAGGAATTGTGAGGAAAACAGATCAACTTGGCAGAGTGGTCATTCCTATGGAGCTTAGGAAAAAACTGAGTATCGGGGAAAGTGATCCGCTCGAAATATTTGTTGATGAGGATATGATTATCCTGAAGAAATACCAGCCAGATCAAACTTGCCTCATAACCGGTACAATCAGCAGTGATAATTTGTCACTAGCAAATGGTAAGATCGTGTTAAGCAGAGAGGGAGCAGAGCAATTGGTCAAAGAATTGCAAAGCTACCTTGCAACCAGCTAGAAATAAAAGCGTAAGCGCCTAGATCAGCCCTGACAACGGCTCGAGGGGCTAGGCGCTGAAGCTAGATACTAATCATTGTGCAATAGTTATACTAGTTTAAAGTTAACATGTAAAGCAGTCCTGCTATCAGGACTGCTTTTTGTTTACAAGTCTTTTCGGTAGATAGGCATGCTCATGCAACGCGGGCCGCCGCGTCCTCTTGATAGCTCCGAACTTGGAATCTCAATGACTTCTACACCATTTTTACGCAACAAGTCATTCGAAACATAGTTGCGGTCATATGTAACGACTACTCCTGGTGCAATCGCAAGTGTATTTGAACCATCGTTCCATTGTTCGCGGGCTGCTGCAATTTCATGTCCGCCCCCACAAGGAATCAGTACGAGCTCTTGTAGACCAAGGACTTCCTTTAGTGTTTGTGTCAGATTTGAGCGCTCGGAAATGTTAAGAGTGTCAGGATCCATGCCTTTTTCGAGAATATAGATTTTCATATTTCCATTAGGGCCTTCAATTCCATGATGGATTGTGAATTTCTCATGATCAACCATTGTAAATACAGTATCAAGATGCATATAAGCTCTTAATTTAGGGATTTCAACTGCAATCACTTTTTTTATGCTACCGTTCCTTGCAAAAATCCGTTTCGCCAATTTTTCAATCGCCTGTGCAGACGTCCTTGCACTAACCCCAATCGCAATCACCTCACGACTGAGTACTAACTCGTCTCCACCCTCTAATGGATAATATTCATCACGGTCATACCAATGTGGAATATCATGCTCGGAGAATCTAGGATGGTGTTTAATGATAAAGTCCATGAACAATGATTCTCTTTTTCTTGCACCTTCACACATCTTGTTTAGAGAGACACCATTTCCAATCACAGCTGCCGGGTCTCTTGTGAAATAAAGGTTTGGCATTGGATCGAGAAAGAATGGGTAGTAATCATCGAGAAGCTCATGTAAGTGGACTTTTTTCTCTTGCTTGATTTCTGATTTAAGAACCCCAGACATGACTTTTCGGATCATTTCATCAGTTGAAAAAGAATGAAGATACTCTTCGACTGTTTGTCTCGAGCCATTCAAATTGCTCTTGCTTTCATTCAATACTTGATCTATGAACTGTTGATGTAACTCATCAGTTTTTAATGCTTCTTCCATTAATTTTTCCAAGTAGAGAACTTCAACGCCGCGATTTCTTAATACATCCGCAAAGTAATCATGCTCTTTTTGAACTGCTGGCAGGTAAGGGATATCATCAAAAAGGAGTCGTTCCAGGTACTTGGGTGTCAGGTTTTCGACTTCCTTTCCTGGACGGTGCAAGACGACGGATTTTAACTCACCAATTTCAGATGTTACATTCAAAGGGTGTTTCATATAAGTAGCCTCCATATTCAGTATCTATTTCTATATGAAATAAGGAGGAAGTGATTATTTATGTAAAACCTCAAATTTCACTGCCCCCGCCAAACTGCTTGCCTGCAGACTGGCTCCCTTTTCTATACCCTAATAAAAACTTTGAAACCTATGTTTTCAAGGTTTTCCCCAAAAGTGATGAAAGGTTATCACCAGGAAGACTGCCAACATCAATGGAGATGCAGCTTTTCATAAAAAATCATGCATTGTGACAAAAAATAGGGAAAACTAAACAGATAAAAAAAGAAAGCGTTTTCTGTCCTTCATAGATGTACAAATATAATAAATATGATAAAGTATATTTTGTGAACACACATTAAACATGGAAAAAGAGGCGGAAATACTGTCCTCTCCAAAAAGACAGATGTATCCATTATAATGACATGCCAAATGTAATGGCAGAAAGGGGATTTACGATGTCTAGTAAAACATTGGATCAGTTTTTAAATGAAAACCTGGAGGATTTAAAAGGGAAGGGTTTATATAATGTAATCGACCCGCTTGAGAGCCCAAATGGACCAGTCATAACCATTAATGGGAAAGAGATGATTAACCTCTCCTCAAATAATTACCTTGGACTCGCTACGGATGAAAGACTGAAAAAGACTGCAGATGAAGCCATTGAAAAATATGGTGTGGGAGCAGGTGCAGTACGTACAATCAACGGAACGCTCCAGCTGCATATTGAACTAGAGGAAGTATTGGCGAAATTCAAGAAGACAGAAGCTGCGATTGCATACCAGTCCGGATTCATGTGCAATATGGCTGCCATTTCAGCTGTCATGGATAAAAATGATGCCATCCTTTCTGATGAATTGAACCATGCATCAATCATTGATGGCTGCCGTTTATCTAGAGCAAAGATCATCCGCTTCAACCACTCAGACATGGAAGACCTTCGGGCAAAAGCTAAAGAAGCGAAGGAGTCTGGCCAATACAATAAAATCATGGTTATTACAGACGGAGTATTCTCAATGGACGGGGACATTGCAAAGCTTCCGGAAATTGTAGAGATCGCCGAAGAATTCGATCTTATTACATACGTCGATGATGCACACGGTTCTGGAGTGCTTGGTGAAGGTGCTGGAACGGTTAAACATTTCGGCCTTTCAGATAAAGTCGATTTCCAAATTGGTACTTTATCAAAGGCTATTGGTGTAGTCGGAGGGTACGTTGCTGGTAAACAAAACTTGATCGACTGGCTGAAGGTTAGAAGCCGTCCGTTCCTTTTTTCAACTTCACTGACTCCGGCCGACGTTGCTGCCAGCAAGAAAGCAATCGAAATTTTGATGGAAAGCACAGAATTGAACGAGCGGTTATGGGAGAATGCAAATTATCTGAAAGACGGTCTGCAAAAACTCGGCTTCGACATTGGCCATTCTGAGACGCCAATCACTCCATGTATCATTGGCGATGAAGTCAAGACGCAGCAGTTCAGCAAAAGGCTTTACGAAGAGGGAGTATACGCTAAATCAATCGTATTCCCGACTGTACCACGTGGAACTGGCCGTGTAAGGAACATGCCTTCGGCAGCTCATACAAAGGAAATGCTGGACAATGCCATTTCTATTTATGAAAAAGTAGGCAAGGAATTAAAGATTATTTAATTGGATATGCCGGTTTGGATGTCAAGCCGGCTTTCTTTTTCAGAGTAACCGGGAGGAATACATATAATGAAGAAAATCTTAATAACTGGCGCGCTTGGCCAGATTGGTTCTGAATTAACAGTTAAACTACGCGACATCTATGGTCAGGATAATATAATTGCGACGGACATCAGGAAAACTGATTCTGAAGCTGCTACCAACGGTCCATTCGAGATCCTTGATGTCATGGACGCAAACAAAATGGTCGAACTGGCAAAAAAATATAATGTCGATACCATCCTGCATATGGCAGCATTGCTATCTGCAACGGCGGAAACGAAGCCGGTATTTGCCTGGAACCTTAACATGGGCGGCCTGATGAATGCTCTAGAAACTGCTAGAGAACTAAATTTGCAATTTTTCACACCAAGTTCCATTGGTGCTTTTGGTCCTAATACGCCTAAGGACTATACCCCTCAGGACACCATCCAGCGCCCAACAACAATGTATGGTGTTAACAAGGTTGCCGGTGAGTTGCTTGCGGATTACTATTTTCACCGTTTCGGGGTAGACACAAGGGGAGTAAGATTCCCTGGGTTGATTTCTTATGTGACACCTCCAGGCGGCGGAACAACTGATTATGCGGTTGAAATTTACTATGAAGCAATTAAGAATGGGAAATACAGTTCATATATTGATAAAGGCACTTACATGGACATGATGTATATGCCAGATGCGCTTGGGGCGATCATTGACCTGATGGAAGCTGACCCTTCCAAGCTGATTCACAGAAATGCTTTCAACGTAACAGCAATGACCTTTGACCCTGAGGAACTGACAGCAGAAATCAGGAAGCATATTCCAGGGTTTGAAATATCCTATAATGTCGATCCGGTCCGTCAGGCAATCGCAGACAGCTGGCCGAATTCTATCGATGCATCATCTGCTGCTGAAGAGTGGGGCTTCAAGGCGAAGTATGATCTCCCAAGTATGACTGCTGACATGCTGGAAAAATTAAAAGTAAAGCTATAGATAAAAGGAAAAGGTGAAATCTCAATGATTTCACCTTTTTACATAGATTAGTTTATCTTTCTTTTCTGTGACCTTCCCAACTATAGCCGCGTGAACGACCCCTTTGTTTTTTAAGGCCTCCACGTACTGCCCGGCTTCGCTTTCAGGAAGCGAAACGAGGAGTCCTCCAGAAGTGATCGCATCACAGAGTATTAACTGCTCTTCAGTAGAAATGTCCTTATACTCTACATCGTTATCCAGCCATTTATGGTTGGATTTTGATCCTCCAGGCACAATTCCTTTTGCAGCCAATTCATATGTACCTTCTAAAACTGGTACGTCAGCTAATGAAATTTCAAAACTGACATTGCTGCCACGAGCGATTTCACTCCCATGTCCAAGCAGTCCGAACCCTGTTACATCCGTTACCGCATGTGGGGTGAACGCCTTTAGAGCATCTGCTGCCGATTTGTTCAGCAAGGCCATTGTTTCCGTTACTTCTTGCTCTTGTTCGGCAGTTACTGCGTTGCGCTTGATTCCTGTTGTCATGATGCCGACTCCGATAGGTTTTGAAAGAACAAGTAAATCACCTGGCTCTGCGCCGATATTTTTCCAAATAGCACCAGGGTGGGCCAGACCCGTCACGGATAAGCCGAATTTAGGTTCCTGGTCATCAATTGAATGACCGCCAATCGTCACTGCGCCAGCTTCCTTCACCTTGTCACTGGCACCTCTCAATATTTCTGCAAGCATATCCGGTCCTAGCTTTTTGATCGGATATCCCACCATATTAAGGACTGTTTTAGGTTCGCCGCCCATTGCATATACATCGCTTAGGGCATTCGCGGCTGCAATCTGTCCAAACATATATGGGTCGTCCACTACAGGGGTGAAGTAATCAATCGTTTGGATCAGGGCGATATCGTCGGTAAGTTTATATACACCTGCATCATCGGAAGTCTCATGTCCGACTAGCAATTCAGGAACATTTTCCTGTGCTGGCAATAGACGCAAAACTTGCGTCAAGTCCTCGGGACTGATTTTGCATCCTCAGCCAGCCTTTGTTGATAGTGATGTCAAACGGATTTTCTCGTGTTCACTCAACCTGATCACCTCCACAAAAAAGTATACTCTTTCTTGTTTTTAAAATCATCCTTAAGCTATTATTATTTGCACTGACAATGGCTTTACACTAAAATGACAGTAAAAACATATAAAAAAGTATTACAGGGGGATTTTGCAATGAAGAATTTTCAAGTAACCATCCAATTTTGCATGCAGTGAAATTATGCACCAAAAGCCGCGAGTTTCGCGGAAGAATTATTCACGCATTTCCGAAGCCAGATTGAGAAGATGGAGCTGATTCCAGCTTCCAAAGGAGCTTTTGAAGTAACAATAAATGGCCAGACAATCTATTCGAAACTGGATACAGGTGTTTTTCCTGATACAGACGACATGATCAAACATATGGAAGCGATGAATTAATGCCCTGGCAATTAGCCGGGCTTTTTTTATACTCTCTACCGGGATATTTTACGGTTTATGCGCTTTCCATTTTTCCTTCAAGTTCACCGTTTTGAAAAAACTTTTAGTTGGGCAATAATGATATAATTAATGAATGCACAATCGTTGTGGGGGAGATAGATTTTGAAACAATTTTTAAGGCAGCTTCCTGCTGTACATGAATTACAGAAGGATACTAGGTTTTTTGATTTAATGAAGAAGCATGATGCGGACGCTGATCGTTTTACAGACATAATCAAAGATGTATTAAATGATATAAGGAAAGAAATTGTTAACGAAAAATGGAATGGGCCAAAGCCTGGTACCCAACTGTTTGTTGACCAGCTATTTACATTGCTTGATTCATCGGCAACAGAGAGATTTGACTATACACTGAAGAGGGTCATTAACGCTACAGGGACCATTTTACATACGAATCTTGGAAGGGCAAGATTGAGCGAGAATGCAGTGAAGCATGTGGTAGAAACCGCGAGGAATTATTCCAATCTTGAGTATAGGTTGAAAGAAGGCGAGCGCGGGTCCCGGCACAGCCATGTCGAAAGCCTAGTTAAAAAAGTCACTGGGGCTGAAGCAGCGATGGTCGTTAATAATAATGCTGCAGCAGTTTATTTAATCATGAATGCACTTGCAAAAAACAAGGAGGTCATTGTTTCACGTGGGCAGCTTGTTGAGATCGGTGGCTCCTTTCGGATTTCCTCCATTATGGAAGAAAGCGGAGCTCATTTAGTGGAAGTTGGAACAACAAATAAAACGCATTTATATGACTATGAGAATGCAATCACTGACGATACCGGGATGATTCTTAAGGTCCATACGAGTAATTTTAAAATATATGGTTTCTCGAAAACTGTCGATACAGAGGAATTGGCCCAACTATCAAGTAAGCACGACCACGTCATTTTTTACGAAGACCTCGGGAGCGGTGTTCTTTATGATTTCACCCGCCATGGAATCGGTGACGAACCAGTTGTAGGAGAAGTGCTGAAAATGGGTGCAGATATTGTTTCTTTCAGCGGAGACAAGCTCCTTGGCGGTCCACAGGCTGGGATCATCGCAGGGAAGAGAGCACTGATTGATAAGCTGAAAAAACACCAGCTGGCAAGAGTCGTTCGAGTAGATAAAATGACACTCGCGGCGCTAGAGGGGACTTTGATGGATTATATAAGGGGTGAGCAGGGGTTACTCGATATCCCGACACTAAGAGACTTGCTTGTTCCTCTTGAAGAACTGAGAGTCAGGACTGAGCGTTTTGCGGATGACATTAATTCCTTTGAAGGTGGGCTAAAAGCAGTTTTGGCAGAAGGAACTAGCCAGGTTGGCGGAGGGACGATGCCCGATGTTCAGCTGCCCACGTATCTAGTCTCGATCAGTCATCCGGAGGTCAGTGCTGAACATATTGCCAGAAAGCTCCGAACGGAACATTCCCCGGCAATCGTTGTTCGGATCCAAAAGGAAGAAGTTTATGTTGATCTTAGGACCGTTACAGCCGAAGAAGGCAAAATTCTACTGAATGCGTTTAAACAATTTTAGAAAGAGGGCTGCCATTTTTATTGGCAGCCCTGCCTTTTTTAAAAAAATTCAAGCTTATTTACGGCGGCAATTCACTTTCGCCTCTTTTACATATCGTGGTGTGAGTTATGTTTTTGGCGAGTATGGTTACGGTTTTTCACTTTCTTTGATCCGCTTAATGGAGCAGGCTGGCTGTCTTGATCGCCCTTCGGAGCATTCTTACGCATATCTTTGGAATCATTTTTATTCATTGCTCATCCCTCCTGACTTTAGGATTAGATTTTCCACCGAAATTATACTGAATAAATTACTTATAACTGAGCAATTTAACGGTAAAGATTTAATACACCAGGAGGAAATCACATATGCCTTATCATAAAGATAAACAGCAAGCCTTTCAGGCAGCACAGCAAGGATTCGAAGACGCGCAAGGACTATACTCAGAAATCGTACGTGACAGCGCAAGCTATGGACATCAGCTAAAACATCTTAAAAATGAAGTGAATGAAGCATACCAGCAAATTGAAAATGCCCTCGAAAACGCATCTGAACACCAACGGGAACAGCTTGAGAGGTTCCAGCAGGATTTGCAGAGCATTGTAACTGAGGTAAATATGGAATAATAGGAAAAGCGGAAGGTAGGCCTTCCGCTTTTTGTTTCTTATTGATTCTTTTTCCTCTTCTTATTGTTTTGCTTTTCCAGTTCTGATAATGGCTCATTTGCCATTTCCTCGTTATACCCAGCTCCATTACCTTGAGCTTTAGCTGCATTCGCTCCAGGGATGACATGATTTGATTTTCTTTTTACCACAGAATTCACCTCCATCTGCCATATTTTTTCCCACAACCCATTACAAAATCCATCTTTTTCATTTTTGTGAAATAGTTTTTATTCAAGTTGGCGTAGAAAGGGGATGGATTTTTTGTTTGATAAAATCCCATTAAGATTGTTTTAATCGTGTTTACAATTTTTATAATAAGAAAAACTTATCAACCACAATAACTTTCTTGTTATTTACTTATACACAAGGTTATATTAATATGAAATTGTGAGAAAAGTTAGGATGGAATACAAGATTCAAACTTTTCGACAATTACTTTTATTTAGTTTATGATGTTTACGTAAAAGAAGGGGGTAAACATATGTCAAATCAAGATGTTTTTAACGCCCGTAGTTCATTTGAAGTTGACGGGAAACGCTATCATTACTATAGCCTGGCAGCATTAGAAAAGGCTGGAATCGGCAATGTATCAAAACTACCTTACTCCGTGAAGGTTTTGCTTGAATCCGTACTTCGCCAGCATGATGGCTTTGTAATTACAAAAGAGCACGTTGAAAATCTAGCAAAATGGGGAACTAGCGAAGTTAAAGAAGTGGATGTGCCTTTCAAGCCTTCACGTGTCATTCTCCAGGACTTCACTGGTGTACCAGCAGTCGTTGACCTTGCATCACTTAGAAAAGCAATGGCAGACATGGGTGGAGACCCGCAAAAAATCAATCCTGAAAAGCCGGTTGATCTAGTTATTGACCACTCAGTACAGGTTGATAAATACGGAACTCCAGATGCACTAAATGTAAATATGGAACTTGAATTCGAACGTAATGCTGAACGTTACCAGTTCTTAAGCTGGGCACAGAAAGCATTCGATAACTACCGTGCTGTTCCACCAGCAACAGGTATCGTGCACCAGGTTAACCTTGAGTACCTTGCAAACGTTGTCCACGCTGTAGAAAACGCAGATGGCGAATTTGAAACTTTCCCTGATTCATTGGTAGGTACTGACTCACATACTACAATGATCAATGGTATTGGTGTTCTAGGATGGGGCGTAGGCGGTATCGAAGCAGAAGCTGGAATGCTTGGCCAGCCTTCATACTTCCCAGTTCCAGAAGTAGTAGGTGTAAAATTAGTAGGAGATATGCCAAACGGTGCTACTGCAACTGACCTTGCACTTAAAGTGACTCAGGTTCTTCGCAGTAAAGGCGTTGTTGGCAAATTCGTCGAGTTCTTCGGACCTGGCGTCGTTACACTTCCACTTGCAGACCGTGCGACAGTTGCCAACATGGCACCAGAATACGGCGCAACTTGCGGATTCTTCCCAGTTGACGGAGAAGCATTGGATTACATGCGTTTAACTGGACGCACAGAAGATCACATTAAAGTGGTTGAGGCATACTGCAAGGAGAACGGATTATTCTTCGATCCTGCATTAGAGCCAGTTTATACAGATGTTGTAGAAATCAACCTTTCAGAAATCGAAGCTAACCTTTCCGGCCCTAAGCGTCCACAGGACTTGATCCCGCTATCAGAGATGCAAAAGTCCTTCAAGGAAGCATTGACTGCACCTGCAGGAAACCAGGGATTTGGCTTAGACAAGAAAGAAATCGAAAAAGAAGCTGTTGTTGAGTTCGCTAATGGTGACAAAACTACAATGAAGACTGGTGCAATCGCAATTGCCGCGATCACTAGCTGTACAAATACATCTAACCCATACGTACTTGTAGGCGCAGGCCTTGTTGCCAAGAAAGCTGTTGAGCTTGGAATGGAAGTTCCTAAGTTCGTTAAGACTTCATTGGCTCCTGGTTCCAAGGTTGTTACTGGATACCTTCGTGATTCAGAATTGCTGCCTTACCTGGAAACACTCGGCTTCAACCTTGTAGGTTATGGCTGTACGACATGTATCGGTAACTCTGGTCCATTAAAGCCGGAAATCGAAAAGTCTGTAGCTGAAAGCGACCTTCTCGTTACTTCTGTCCTTTCCGGTAACCGTAACTTCGAAGGACGTATCCACCCGCTCGTAAAAGCAAACTACCTGGCTTCACCGCCATTGGTTGTTGCATATGCCCTTGCAGGAACAGTGGACGTCGATCTTCAGAATGACCCTATCGGTAAAGACAAAGATGGAAACGATGTATTCTTCAAAGATATCTGGCCATCAACTGAAGAAGTGAACGAAGTCGTACACCGAGTTGTAACTCCAGAGCTATTCCGCAGAGAGTATGAAACTGTGTTCACTGATAATGAAAAGTGGAACGAGATCCAAACAAACAGCGATCCGCTTTATACATTTGATGAAGATTCAACTTATATCGCAAACCCACCATTCTTTGAAGGTTTAACTCCAGAGGCTGGGGAAGTTGCTCCATTGAACAACTTGCGTATTGTTGGTAAGTTCGGTGATTCTGTAACCACTGACCATATTTCTCCTGCAGGTGCGATCGGCAAAGATACACCAGCTGGAAAATACCTGCGTGAAAAGGGTGTAGAACCTCGTGACTTCAACTCATACGGCTCACGCCGTGGTAATCACGAAGTTATGATGCGCGGAACATTCGCAAACATCCGTATCAAGAACCAAATCGCTCCTGGCACAGAAGGCGGTTTCACAACTTACTGGCCAACGAACGAAGTCATGGCTATCTTTGATGCTTGCATGAAGTACAAAGAGCAAGGCACTGGCCTTATGGTTATCGCAGGCAAAGATTATGGCATGGGATCTTCCCGTGACTGGGCTGCGAAGGGTACTAACCTATTAGGAATCAAGACTGTTATCGCTGAAAGCTTTGAGCGTATCCACCGTTCAAACCTTGTATTGATGGGCGTACTGCCACTTCAATTCAAAGCTGGTGAAAACGCAGAAACTCTTGGCCTGACAGGAAGAGAATCATTCGACGTCCAGATTGATGAAAAGGTTCGCCCACGCGACATCATCACTGTGACAGCTACTGACGAAGACGGCAACAAGAAGACTTTCGAAGCTCTTGTACGTTTCGATTCAGAAGTCGAAATCGACTACTACCGTCACGGCGGAATCCTGCAAATGGTTCTTCGTGATAAATTAAAAGCGTAAATAATTAAACTGAACCCCCTGGCCATTATGCGGACCAGGGGGTTTTTGGTGTATTGTAGTGCTGCCTTTATTTGTAATTAGTTCAGTTAGAACATCGGGTCGATCTTGACAGCTTTTCGGTTGAGGGAGCTGAAGCTGTCAGAATTCCGGCTTAATCATGACAGCTTTTCGGTTGATGGAGCTGAACCTGTCAAGATAAAGGGTTAATCATGACAGCTTATCACCTGAAGGGGCTGAACCTGTCAAGATAAAGGGTTAATCATGACAGCTTATCACCTGAAGGAGCTGAACCTGTCAAAATAACGGCTTAATCATGACAGCTTATCGCCTGAAAAGGCTAAACCTGTCAAGATAAAGGGTTAATCATGACAGCTTATCACCTGAAGGGCTCGAACCTGTCAAGATAAAGGGTTAATCATGACAGCTTATCACCTGAAGGGCTCGAACCTGTCAAGATAAAGGGTTAATCATGACAGCTTTTCACCTGAAGTGGCTGAACCTGTCAAGATAATGGGTTAATCATGACCGCTTTTTGCCTGAAGAGCTCAACAAACCTGTCAAGATAATGGGTTAATCTAGTAAGCTTTCACCTGATGGAGCTCAACCTGTCAAATTCCAGCTTGATATGGAAAGCTGTTTTCGCCAGGTTATGCTATTGTTTAGTGAAAATATTAATTAAGAAATGACTATTAAATACAGTTTCCTCGATTATTTAACAGTGAGGAGTGCTCCTAACTTACTGATCTTACAAAATTCGCGAAAACTTCCAATGTATCGACAACTTCTCTTATTGATATTTGCTGGCAAAAAGGTATGTTTAAGATAGATGGAACATAAGGAGTGTTTTCTATGGGCCTAGTATCAATAGTTGCAAGAGAGGATTTTATTTCATTGGTTACCGATTTGGGAACTCATCAGATAATCGATGATATCAGGTTTAAAGAATTAATACCAAATACAGCCTTCATTGCTTTCTCATGTGATGAGGAATATGCCATGATGGCCGCAAGTGCTGCTGAAATTCTCGTTAATCAAGGAATGAGTCTTAAAGAATTGGCAGAATCAATCCAGTCATCAATCAAGAGTTCCATACTCATGGAGGATGGACAGCCCTTTGAAGCAGTGGTCGCAGGGTACTCTCAAAAAGGGGAAGCACAGTATCATGTCATATCCAATACAAAGCCCCTTGAATCCTATTACCCTCGGACAGGTGAGAGTCTCTACTATGTAAACGGTCAAGAATCGATGCTTGTACTTGAGAAGTCCTTGAAGATGTATGGCATGGGGACAGTTGACCAGGCACAGGCTGCCCAAATCCATTTGTTGCAGGAAGCGGCAAAGTTCATTCCAAACGTTCATACAAACCCATCCTCATATATTCTCAAAAAAGCAAATTAAAACCTGCCTGTTTTTTTGGTGCCTTATCTATAAACATAAAAATGGCGTGTAAACTGGAATCAGTTTTGACACGCCATTTTATGTTTATTTTTTTTGCACCCACATATAAACTATCTCATTCACAAGCCTTAAAGATGTCAGCAGGTTTTAGGTACGAAAACAAGGGAATTATCGTTAATACCTTTTTTAAAACATATATTGATGGTGAGGTCTTAACGAGAATTGTGTGTTTTTTAAATATTCATGAATAATGGCGCGGGATCACAAAATTCAAACCCATACTTTTCATAAGGGGGGCACAACATGAAATTTGCAGGGGTAGGCTTAGTTATACTGGCGGCAATATTCTGGGGCATTAGTGGAGGAATTGCCGATATTTTAATGACCAGAGGCTGGGATCCTATTGTGATTTCACTATATCGAGGGGCTGTTGGATTTATATGTTTTTTTGCCTGGTTTCTCTTTCGCTTTAGACAAAATTGGACCTTATCTACTCGCTTATACATATGGTCCTTATTGGCGGGTGTTGGCGTTGCTGGAAATTTCACTTTTTATTTTGTAAGTATCCAAGCCTCAAGCATTGCTGTTGCTGCTACTCTAATGTACACGGCGCCTGTCTTCGTCCTATTAATATCTTTTTTGTTGCGAATAGAACGTTCAACTTGGTTTAAATGGGGATGCATTGCAGGTGTACTTATAGGAATTACCCTTCTTACAGGTGCCTACAACACCGAATCGGTTTCAGTGAGTTTTCTAGGAGTGACAGCGGGGCTAACTGCTGGTCTTTCCTATGCATTGTTTATCTTCGGGTTTAAAAATGCCTCTTCTATCGGGAAGCCGCAGACCACGTTAACCATCGCATTCTTTTCATTATGTCTCATCCTTTTTCTTTTTGCAGACAAAGATGAAGCTGTTGCTGTGGTAACGTCAAGCGACATAGGATGGTTCCTTCTATTAGGTATCGTGGGTGCTGGAATTTCATTTATATTTTATGTGATTGGCATTCGTAGGACTGCCCCAACAACTGCTTCAATGGTTGCTATGGTAGAGCCGGTTACAGCTTCATTATTTGGCGTTCTGATCATCGGTGATCATTTGACCACCATTCAACTTATTGGAATGATGGTCATCTTGGTTACGATCACTGTACTTAGTGTGAAGCAGTCCGACTGAGTAATCTTCAACTAATTTTTAATGGATCATTTTATTGTGAAACGGCAATTTCGTTTTAAAACACAACGACCAAAGAGAAAAGGACGGCAGTATAATTTACACTGGCGTCCTTTTCTCTGGTCTATTTATTATTTAAGGCATGTAACATCTTTGAGGTACTCATAAAATTCCACAGATCATTTCCGTAGCTCTTATAGTGCATACTGCAGCACGAAGTTACCAAGGAACAGCAATGCAATCATATAAAGTGCAGGCTGGATTTCTCGGCCTTTTCCCATCAGTAGCTTTAAGAGCGGATAAAGGATAAAACCAATCGCCATACCATCTGCAATGCTGTAGGTTAATGGAATCAACACAATAATCAGAAGTGCTGGGAAGCTTTCCATTAAATCATCAAGCTTGATGTTCGTTATATTTTGAAGCATCAATATTCCTATTAAAATTAATACCGGTGATACCGCACTTTCAGGTACGACTTTTATGACAGGAATTAGTACAATCGACGCCAGGAACAGGACACCTGTAGTAATACTGGTTAAACCAGTTCTGCCGCCAGCCGCTATCCCTGCAGCACTTTCTACAGATGATACTGTTGGGCTCGTGCCGAAAATACCTGCGGTGGCAACTGAAATCGAATTAGCTTGAAGTGCCTTCTTGCTTTTTTGAGTCTGGTTAAGCATTTTTGTATGGCCATGGATCAGACCGATGTTTTCAAAAATAACGACCATTGCAAGAGAAAAGGCTGTCAGCCAGAAAACAAAATTACCTGCCTGGGCAAACGACAGCTGCCCAAAAACAGATGTGTACTCACCAATTGCCGGTATGCTCCACGAAACTCCGCCACTTCCAAAATTACCGAAAATAAGAGAAAGTACAGACGTGAATACAATGCTCAGCAATAGATTGCCTGGAATATTTTTAATAAATAAGACAACTGTGACGATTAGACCAATTAATGTGATGAGTGCAGTTGAGCTGCTTAAATCCCCGATTTCTAGCAGGGTATGCTCCGAGCTTGTAATAATTCCGCTATTATCGAAACCAATTAAAATCAATAGTATTCCTATACCGACTGTAATTGCTTCTTTCAATGAATCTGGAATGGATGCGATGATTGTCTTCGCCAGCGGAGTGAAGGCTAAAAACATGAACAGGATACCCGAAACGAAAACCATCGCAAGAGCTTCTTGCCATGTAAAACCGCCGGATTGCACAATTGTATATGTAAACATCGCATTTAATCCCATACCCGGAATCACTAGAATTGGAGTGTTACTCCAGAATCCCATGAGCAAACAGCCCGCAAACACTGTGAGAATCGTGGCGATGATTCCTGCTTCGAGTGGGATGCCTGCTGCTGCTAATATTGTTGCGTTGACAATAATTATATATACAACTGTTATATAGGAAATAAGACCAGCAGATAACTCTCTTCCAAACGTTGTACCATGTGCCTTTAATTGAAATAATTTATCCATTATTTTCTCCTCTCTCTTTTACAGATAAATTTTCCGTTTTGAAACGAATGAAAATATCGTACCATAGACCTTAGGTATATTTAAAATATATAATTTGTATTAAAATCATATCTTTTTTAAATAGAAGGAGTTTTTATGGATATTAGACAAATGCGATATTTTATCGCAATCGCCGAAGAAAAGAATATAACAGCTGCAGCACATAGACTTCATATGTCACAGCCGCCATTAAGCCTTCAATTAAAACAAATGGAAGAAGAACTAGGAGTGATGCTGATTGAGCGGCATGGAAAAAAGCTTGAATTGACTGATAAGGGTCAACTGCTATATAGACATGCACTTAATATTGTCCATGCTTTTGAGGAAGTGAAAAATGAACTTCAAGAGACGGATGAAGGGAGGAAGGGAAATTTATCGGTCGGCATCAACACTCTATCTGTGCCAGAATTCCCTGAATGGCTGGAAGCATTTCACACATCCTTTCCGCTTGTCTACTTGCGGATTGTACAAAATGACTCTGCCTACTTGGCTGAACTTGTAAAAAATCGAACAATTGAACTGGGACTGGTCAGGCTTCCATTGGCTAATCAAGATCTTAATTACCTTCCTTTATACAATGAATCATTTGTTTTCGTTTGCAGGCAAAAGGGGAAAGACGAGATATCAATAGAAGAAATAAGCAATTATCCGTTAATTCTACCTTCTACAGAGGGACTTGGAAGTTACAATATAATCCATGATGCTTTTACAAAAGCCCAGCTTCCGCTTCAGGTCATATGTGAATGCTCAGATATGAATGTTCTGATACAAATGGTTTCCTCCGGGATTGGTTCAACGATAGTCCCTGAATCTGTTTTTCAATCATACGGGCACTCGAATCTTTTCACCCGGAATATTTCAGATGCCGAGATGGTATCATCTGTTGGGTTAATCTGGCTAAAGCAGCATCACCTTTCCAGACCGGCAAGAAATTTTATTGATTTGGTCAAACAAGGTCTCGGTTTATCCGATAATTTTTATGAATAGAAAAGCTTTATAAATCTAATAATAACCCCAAATTCTGTTGCAGAAAGGAAGGTGTCCTGCTTTGAATCTTTTTGAAGTGATGAAGGATGCTTTCGGTCCTTTTATGGACGGAGACAAAAAGCCTTTGCATGTTGGGGAAGTAATGAATCTATGGTTTTATCTCCATGGGACGGAACAAACCCTTAGGTACGATCAGCACGCATATAATTTAGCGCTTGACCCTGATCTCAAAGAAAAAATTTCGGATATCATTGAAAATGTTCACAGGCCGATGATCAAGGAATTGACACAGTTTTTCATGGATGAAGGAATTCCTTTGCCTGATGTAGGAGCGGAAAAGGTCGTCGGTGAATTCAAAGCACTTCCTGAAGGGGCCAGGATGAATGATGAGGAAATCGCCAATTTGATCGCTTACAATCTCGTAGTAGGAATCACGTCTGCAACAAGGGGCATTACCGAATCAGTAAGATCGGATGTAGGTTATCTATTTGCGAAATACCATATGATGAAAGTAACTTTTTCTTTGACTTTCAAAACGCTTATGCAGGAAAAGGGCTGGCTAAGAGTGCCGCCATACTATTATAGCGGTAAACAGTGAGAGCAGCGTCAATGGCGCTGCTTTTCTAATTGTTAACCAGGAAATTATAAAATTATTTAGGTGTGGGTGGATAACTTCATGTGGTTTTCTTAAACCAGTTCCAGCGCCTAGCCCCTTGAGTCGCTTCGATCCGCCCATTGAAGTCAAAGAACGACTTCATTGGGCGGCCCTCCGTGGCACACGATGTGCTAGACCCGCCAGCCACAGGACGTGGCGTTTTAAGGCGGGCAGCGCTTGTCGGGGCTGAACAAGGCGCTTGCGCTTTTTGTTCGGTGTCTTTTTCCTTGTTGAAGGGTAAAAAATGTCCATAACTATATTTTTCACTTGCTCTGGGGCTTATAATTGATAAAATGATATTTAGTTTCAGAATTGTCTTAAAAGCCAGAAGGAGGATCACCATGGAAGAAACATTTTTACAGTCTGTAAAATATGACGGTGAAAAACTTTATATTTTAGATCAAACTAAACTTCCCCAGGTTACTGAGTTCCTGGAAATCAACAATATTGAAGATGTGTGGGATGCGATTAAACAGCTTAAAGTAAGGGGCGCCCCAGCGATTGGCATTGCCGCTGCTTACGGGCTCGTTCTGGGAATCAAGAATGCCCCTGAAGATGATTTCGATACATTTTATGAATTCTTCAAAGAGAAAGCAGATTATCTTGCTACATCTCGCCCAACGGCAGTCAATTTATTCTGGGCATTGAAAAGAATGGATTCTAGTGCAAAGCAATCAAGCAGTGAGCCTGTAGTTGAAATTAAAAGGCTGTTGGAACAGGAAGCACACGTGATTCGCCAGGAGGATGAGAATGTCTGCAGTTCCATTGGTGAGAATGCTTTGACCTTATTCGAAGATGGTATGACCGTTTTAACGCATTGCAACGCTGGAGGAATTGCCACAGCAAGGTATGGAACTGCGCTCGCACCAATTTATTTGGCTAAGGAACGAGGAATGGATATCAAGGTGTTTGCTGATGAAACCCGTCCATTGCTGCAGGGAGCGCGTCTGACGGCCTGGGAATTAATGCAGGCTGGCATCGATGTTACCCTCATTACTGACAGCATGGCGGCCATGGTCATGCAACAGGGAAAGGTACAAGCAGTCATTGTAGGTTGTGACCGTGTTGCAGCCAACGGAGACGTAGCCAATAAAATTGGAACATATGGCGTCGCTTTATTAGCAAAAGCACACGACATCCCGTTCTATGTCGCCGCGCCACTATCGACAATTGATCTTGAAACAAAAACAGGTGATGAAATACCGATAGAGGAACGAGCAGCAGAGGAAATCACTGCTGGTTTCGGAAAATCCACAGCACCTGAAGGAGTTAAGGTTTTCAATCCAGCCTTTGATGTCACACCACATCACTTAATTACCGCAATCATTACAGAAAAAGGGATCATGCGAGGAAACTACAGCGAAGAATTGCCGCGTTTGTTTGAGAAATAAGCATGTTTGAATGCCAGGGCAGTGACTCCCTGGCATTTTTTATGTATGTCTGCTTTAAAAGTGATCTGTATTTGATATTTAGAATCCTGGCTCAGATTTTGGACGAGGGAGAACCATGTTCATCCATATCAGCGAGCGGGACGTAACTATTTGTCTGAAGGTGACCCAAGTTCGGACAAATCCTCGAGAATGACGGCACGCTTTGTCCGAAGGTGATCCATGTTCGGACAAATCCACGGGAGTAACAGCACGTTTTGTCGAAGGTGACCCATGTTCGGACAAATCAGCGAGTGGGACGGTACTTTTTGTCCGAAGGTGACCCAAGTTCGGACAAATCAGCGGGAGTAACAGCACGTTTTGTCCGAAGGTGACCCAAGTTCGGACAAATCATCGGGAGTAACAGCACGTTTTGTCTGAAGGTGACCCAAGTTCGGACAAATCATCTGTAGTGACGGCAATGTTTGTCTGAAGGTGACCCAAGTTCGGACAAATCCACGGGAGTGACGTTATTTTTTGTCCGAAGGTGACCCAAGTTCGGACAAATCATCGGTAGTGACGGCACGTTTTGTCCGAAGGTGACCCAAGTTCGGACAAATCCACGGGAGTGACGGTACTTTTTGTCCGAAGGTGACCCAAGTTCGGACAAATCATCGGTAGTGACGGTACTATTTGTCCGAAGGTGACCCAAGTTCGGACAAATCATCGGTAGTGACGGCACGTTTTGTCCGAAGGTGACCCAAGTTCGGACAAATCCACGGGAGTGACGGTACTTTTTGTCCGAAGGTGACCCAAGTTCGGACAAATCATCGGTAGTGACGGTACTATTTGTCCGAAGGTGACCCAAGTTCGGACAAATCATCGGTAGTGACGGCAATGTTTGTCTGAAGGCGACCCAAGTTCGGATAAATCCACGGGAGAAACAGTACTTTTTGTCCGAAGGTGACCCATGTTCAGACAAATCATCGGGAGTAACAGCATTTTTTATTCAAAGGTGACCCATGTTCGGACAAATCCACGGGAGAAACAGTACTTTTTGTCCGAAGGTGACCCAAGTTCGGACAAATCAGCGGGAGTAACCGCACTTTTTGTCCGAAGGTGACCCAAGTTCGGACAAATCATCGGGAGTGACGGCATTGCTTGTCTGAAGGAGTTACACAGTGTTCGAACAGCCATAGCCTTTTAATTAAAATTCACATAATCCTCAAATTTTCTCACTTTTCCACTTTCATTATCTTTGTATACTTGGGATATCCTACTTGTAAATAAACCAAAGGGGGTTTTCCTATGGTCAAAAAAGCGATTGCTGCTGGTATTCTTGCTGGTCTGGTTCTGTTTGCCTTATTCCAGCATTTTTATAAAACGGAGGAGCCACAAGCGATTGAAGCTTCAAAAGCAACAACTGGAATCGGTGCCGGAATGGTAGCTCCTACTTTTACACTGAAAAACATTGCTGGTGAAGAGGTAAGCCTGAAAGATTACAGAGGTAAGAAGGTAATGCTGAATTTCTGGGCTACTTGGTGTCCGCCTTGTAAAGAGGAAATGCCGGCGATGGAGCAATTTTATAAAGAGAATTCAAAGGAAGTTGAAATTCTTGCCGTCAATTTGGATCCTCAGAATAATGTTAAGTCGTTTGTAAAGGACAATGAATTAACTTTCCCGATATTACTTGATCAAGATGGAACCACACAGCAAACATACTCAATCATCTCAATTCCTACCACATTCATTATTGATGAGGAGGGGTTGATTCTAAAAAAGCATATCGGTTCCATGACATACGAACAAATGCAAGAACTAATGAAGTGACACCAGTACTGGCTACTGGTGGTTTATTTATGGTAAAAATTGCATGGAAGATACACGAAAATATCGGGTAAGAATAAAATACGATTAAATTTTCAAAAAGTTGTAATAATTGCAACCGTTTCCGGACATAATAACTGTTACAATGATGACAAAGGATGGTGAACACGATGAGAAAACCTAGAAAGCGTTCTTTTCAAGAGCTAGTAATGGAAAACAAACGCCAACTTCTGAATGACCGTGATGCAATCGAGAGGATCGAGACTAAATTAGAGCAAAAACACTTGGGTAAAGCTGAGTAATATCATACATTACCATTTATGAAAACCTCTTCTTTAGGAAAAACTTATTCTAGAGGGGGGATATACATGAGCAATCCTAAAAAGGACAGCAAGCACTATGTTCCAAGCCACCTTGGAACGCAGCCGCGTGGATTCAGTGGCAATAAAGGAAAGAAAATGAATGATAAGTCGGGTGAACATGCCCAGGTAATACAAACTAAAGGTGAATAACCGAATGAATATGCCTGCCGATTGGCGGGCTTTTATTTTTCCGCAGAAAAGTTATCCACTGTTTTCCGCAGAAAAGTTATCCACTGTTTTCCGCTAATAATCAAAGTGTGTAGTCGCATACTATTGATGTACTTTTTAAAAGGAGGTACATGACAATGGCAAATCATACACCAAAGCCAGACGATCGAAGCGATAATGTGGAAAAGCTGCAGTCCATGATCCATCATACGATTGAGAACATGGAGGATGCTGAAGCTGCAATGGTCAATTCGAATCCTGAAGACCAGCAAAGAATCAAGGAAAAAAATGAGCGCCGCCGAGAAAGCATTGATGCCTTTAGGGCTGAAATCAAGGATGAAGCGCACAACCAGCAGTAAATCAGAAAGGACCCGTCAACAGGCGGGTCTTTTTCCGTTTCGCTAAAAATGTGATAATATACGGAATGTGAACTAAGATAACGTGTGTAATTAACTTTAGATAAAGAAGTGATTTGGATGGATCGACAAAAAAAACAAATTCCTATAGATGAACAAATTTTGATATGGGAAGAAGAGATAAATACAAAAGGATATATTCAGGATGAAGCCAGTTTGATCACCGCGGTTAGGATACTGACAAAAAGTGGAGAGAATAAGAAACTGTCTCAAACTCTGACTCTTGCTGCTCAATCGAGGGCCCAACGAAACGGTTATGATTCTCTAGTCCTCGAGTGGCTAAAGACTGCGATTGAACACGACCCAGCAAACAAGAAGGCAAAATCCTTGCTCGCCAGGAATCAATGGAAAAATAAAGGGAACCTTTTTGACCAGCTTGCCTACCCTCGGATCAGGGAAACGGATAATCGGGCATTAAAAAAGAAAACTGCAGAGCAGTATATAGATATTTCACAGCAATTCCTCTCACACGCTGAAGAAGAACTTGATGACCTAACTGCCCAGCATCTTGAAAAAGGGTCTGAAGTTGAGGCGAAGTTTAACAGGCTGACTCATTTGCTGGAAAAGGCTATAGAAGAGACGGCAGCTCTCCTGAAAGCCACAGAGCTATATGAAGAGTCAGTTACCGGGGTTTTCCACACAGCTGTCCATTATGAAGAAATGCAGAAGAGACTTCAAAGCCTCGATGAGATCAGGGTGCAATGGGAAGAAGAGTTTGCGGAGGGTATGGATAGCCAAACACAGTCTGAAATAGATCCGCTGGCTGAACTGAATAAAATGGTAGGACTACAGTCGGTAAAAGAGAGAGTAAATGATTTTTACCGGTTCTTGAAGTATCAGCAAAAACGGAAAGAGCTTGGTCTGCAAACGAAGGATGATCAAAGCTTGAATATGGTTCTGACCGGGAACCCGGGAACAGGAAAAACCTCGTTAGCCCGATTGCTTGCCAAAATATATCATCAGCTTGGAGTATTGCCGCGAGAGGAAATAATTGAGGCTGACCGGTCCCAGCTTGTCGGTGCTTATGTCGGGCAGACAGAAGAAAATGTCAGGAAGGTCGTGGAGCAAGCATTGGGAGGGGTACTGTTTATTGATGAAGCTTACAGTCTTAAGCGAGAAGGCCAGACTGGAAATGACTATGGTCAAACTGCAATCGATACACTAGTGTCCTTAATGACAGGAAATGAGTATGGAGGCAAATTCGCAGTGATCCTTGCTGGTTATCCAGAAGAAATGCGCCTATTTCTTGATGCGAATCCAGGATTAAGATCACGATTCCCTCAATCGAATTTAATCCATCTCCCGGATTATTCGGATGATGAACTCTTGCAAATTGCTGAGCAAGCGGCACAGGATAACGATTATGCCATGACAGAATCAGCGAAACTCGAGCTTAGTGATCGTATTGAAAAGGAAAGAGTCGACGATACCTTCGGAAATGCCAGGACGGTACGCAACCTTGTGTTAGAAGCAATTTTCAAAAAGGGGTCCCGGCCTGCTGAAGAAGATGACTTTTCGACCTATACATTATTGGAAAAAGAAGACTTTGAATCACCTTCGAATCCTTCTGCGGAAAAACCACTAGACAGGTTGAATGCTCTTGTCGGATTAGATACCGTGAAATCAGAGGTTACCTCCCTAATTTCCTTCGTGAGGATGCAGCAGCTGCGAAAGGAAAAGGGATTGCCTGCTGTGCCGATACAGCTTCACTCCGTGTTTACCGGCAATCCGGGAACTGGTAAAACTACTGTCGCAAAGATTTACGCTGAGCTCCTGAAGGAATGCGGTATGCTAAAGCGCGGTCATCTAATTGTCAGCAGCCGGGCGGATTTTGTTGCTGGTTATGTTGGTCAGACAGCCATCAAAACAAAGAAAAAAATCCGTGAGGCACTTGGAGGAGTACTATTCATAGATGAGGCATACTCATTGCTGGGTCAAAGCTCAGGTGATTTTGGCAAGGAAGTAATTGACACTCTTGTCGATGAAATGACAAGGCATAATGAAAACCTTGTGGTAATCCTGGCTGGTTACCCTGCAGAAATGGATATGCTGTTAGAAAGCAATCCTGGCCTCAGGTCTAGGTTCAAGAAGTTTTTCCATTTTCCAGACTATAATGTGAGTGATTTGCTGCTCATCATTAAGAACTACGCTGGAAAGTACCAATATAAGATTAAGGTGGAAGCTGAAGTTTTTTTAACTGCAAAACTCTCAGAAACAGAAATCGATGGAAACGGTCGATTCGCTACTAACTTAGTGGATGAAGCGATTCAGTCTCAGGCATATCGATTGATTGACGGCGAAAATTTTGAGAATTTGGGTGAAGATGTTTTATACTTGGAAAAACAAGACTTTGAAGCGGCTTTAAAAAAGCTGATAGATTAAACTTACAAGAAAAAACAAAGGGGATTACCAATGAAAATTTCTTCTAGGGAGATCGAGGTTAGATATGCGGAAACAGATCAGATGGGGGTCGTGTATCACGCTAATTATCTGGTGTGGATGGAGCTGGGCAGAACTCAATTGATTAAAGAGCTTGGCTTTAATTATGCAGAAATGGAGAAGGATGGAATCATCTCACCTGTTCTTGATATCCAAGCTTCCTATAAAAAACCACTGAGATATGGAGATACAGCTACAATCAAAACCTGGGTGGAGGAATATGATGGCATTCGCTCCGTCTATAAATATGAAATCTTCAATGGTAAGGGCGAGCTTGCTTTGACTGGCAGCTCAAAACATGTCTGTGTTAAAAAGGATAGCTTCCGGCCGATTTCGTTAAAAAGGAGCTACCCCGACTGGCATGAAGCATATCTAAAGGCAATGAAGAAGCCGGAAGATGAAAAGGAGAAAGTCTGAGTTGGCTTTCGGGATAAAGCGTCATGAGCTTGAGGAATGGAAAGCTAAAATCGATAGTGGGGAGGTCGCCTTCCTGACCCACTACTGGATTGATGACCGCTTCCCAGACTGTTTAACTGTTACGAAGGTCGGGTGCAGGGATCTCGAAAAGTTAGCTGAGTGGGGAAGAAAATATGGCTTGCGGCCGGAGTGGATCGACAAAAGGAAGACGGATTATCCTCATTTCGATCTTTTAGGAACGAAGCAAGCTGAAATTTTGAAACAAGAGGGCATTGTGAATCCTCTTTTAAAAGGATAGAAATAAGGCAGACGCTAAATGCGTCTGCCTATTTCTTTTCGAATTTGAAATCAGGTTCCTGGCCAACCGGGTGGAGTTCCACGGTCATATCATGGCCGTCAAAATACCAAATATCTTTCTCTTCAATATAATAGGTGATTCCATTTTTTTCTGTTTTTACGCCAATGTGATCCGGTTCTTCCTTGGAGACACCTAATGAAAAACCTTTCTGAATTGAACTGAAACCGCCATACCGGACAAAAAATCGTAAATAGCTTCCGGATGAAAGGTCCATTTCATTTTCATACCATGCTGCTGCATCATCATTAATTGTAATATTCATATTGTTCTCCTTCCATACCAGATAGACCAATTATAACATAAGCAATGCCCGGTCTTCATGGACCGGGCACTCACACCTTATTCTTTTATAAATTGAGTCATATGATGCATGATCTCATTATATTTATTTTCTGCACCAGCAAGACCGAATTTACCGGCTTCCTGCAAAGGAACCACCTGGTAATTCCTTTGCCTGCTGCTTGAAACAAAGGTCGGGATAAATTCAGGGTTATTTAATACAATTTCATTACCTTCCGGTGTGATGGTTTTAGTTATTTCCACAGTGGCAAGACCGCCAATGTCTTTATAATCCCACATTTGACCTGACAGGAAGTTGCCAAGAGAGTAGACAACTAATGCTTTTCTGCCGTCTGTCGCCGTCAGCCAATCCATAGGCTGAAGAACATGCGGGTGATGGCCAAAGATGATATCAACACCCTCGTCGACGAGAAATTGTGCAAGGTCCTCTTGTTCAGCTGTAGGGAAACGCTGGTATTCATTTCCCCAGTGGATACTCATCACCACAACATCAGACTCTGCTTTAGCGCGATGAATCTCAGCCTTCATTGCTTCTCTGTCAATGAGATTCACGAGATGATCCTTGCCTATAGGGACTGGAATCCCGTTCGTACCATAGGTGTATGATAAATAGGAAACATTAATCCCATTTTTATTCAATATGCGCAATTTTTGCTGGTCTGCATCATCCTTGTATGAACCTACATAAGGGAGCCCAGCAGCTTCCATGTTTTTAATAGAAGCCATCACACCTTTTTCAGACTTATCAAGCGAATGGTTATTTGCATTTGATACAATGTCCACTCCGGCATCTATAAACGCCTCACCAACCTCAACAGGACTATTGAACATAGGATAGCTTGACAGTCCGATTTCCACTCCGCCAAGAAGCGTTTCCTGGTTTGCCAGCAATAGGTCAGGTTCAATTAAATATTCCTTAACATTGCTGAGCATCGGTTTGAAATCATACCCAGGATTCACGAAGGCATCTTCGTAAACCGTATCGTGAATCAGGATATCACCAATTGCTCCTAATTTCACCGTTTCCACAAAACTCTTTCCAGAAACATCATAGCTTCTCTCAAGATGTGATTTTTGAGATTTGACTGTAGCACTTGGTGTTTTTGCCTCGGCTTCATGATACATCTGAAATGTTAATACAGATGCCAAAACACCTAAGCCAGCAAACAAGGCCAGTCCAAAAGGTTTTTTCTTCTTTTTTCTCATATTAATCTCCCCAGATTAGAATGAGGCATTTTTATTTTTAAGCCCCTAAGGATAATATATTATAAGAATGGTGATAAATGTATAAATTTCAGTATGATTTTCATGTTTTTGTCATAATTCGATAAATTATTTGAAAATTATCTTGATAATAATAGCAAGGAGAGGGAGATTGTATATGTTTAAAATTACTGACAGTGCTTATAAAATATTGCTCAAGGCCATCAAAAAGGAAAGTGAAGATGGGGAAAAGCTTTTTGTCCGGCTGACGATGGGGATCGGCTGAGGGGGACCACAGCTTAGAGTTGCTCTGGAGGAGCAGCCATTAACAAATGATCAGATTTTTACATTTGACGAGGTTTCAATCCTGATTCATGAGGGTGATTCCGTTTACTTCGATAATACCAAACTAGATTATCTAAAAGATGTTTTTGGTTCAGGAAAGTTTAAACTCCTTAAAGTGTAACTTGTGATAAGTAAAAATGCGGTTCCTGAGGAACCGCATTTTATTAATGTTTATAGGTATCAGTACATCCTGGGGGACTACTTGTATGCTCGTAAGTTTAAGAGAGAAGGAAACTATACTACCATTCCATTTTTTCCAGGAAATCCATTAGTTCGTTCATATTCTTTATTTTTATTGTAGAAGGATTATTTTTGTCATTGTCATGAATATCAGTCAGAAATTCTACCATAAAATCATCTGGCGACGTTACATCAGCTGTTGTGGTTGTGTACACAAAATTTTCAGCCAGCTTTATAACTTCTTCCATTTCAATCCGCCTTCTTTCTCCTGTTCTTACCTACATTTTACCAGTGAAAGAAGAGGAGAACTGTGTTCAATTTGACAATTTTTCGACTAATCGAAAAGCTAAAATTTAAATAGCGGGGAGGGAAAATTGGAATACGGTCTTAAAGGGTTGAGTGGTAACAGTCATTTCTCCTCCATGATTTTCTATTATTTGCTTGCTGATTACCAGTCCCATACCGGTTCCGTCAGTTTTTGTTGTATAGAATGGAGTGAAGATTTTTTTCAGGGAGTATTCATCAATTCCGTTACCGTTATCTAATACACTAACGTGAATGAATCCACCATTTTCATTCACAACCAATTTTATAGAACCTTTATTCCCTCGATTTCCTTCAACAGCCTCTATGGCATTTTTCAATAAATTGATTAACACCTGTTTGATCGCATTTTCATCTGCCAGTACATACAACTCTTCATCAGGAAGTTCAATATCTATTTCGATATCCTTTAGAATGGACTCGCTTGAAAAAAGCTTGAACATACTTGCAGCTAAGTTGTTAACAGATATCTTCTTTTTCTCAGAGGAGGCAGGTTTCAATACGGAAAGAAATTCAGTCAGTAAGCTATTGGCTCGATTAAGTTCATCAAGAGCTACATCTGCGAACTCCTGCTTGCCGGCTGCCTGAAGCTCCGGCTGGAGTAACTGGATAAAACCCTTGATCGTTGTCAGGGGATTCCTTATTTCATGGGCTAACCCAGCCGCTAAATGGCTCGCTGAAGTGGATTGAAAATCACTAGTGGCTGATTGAATGGCCAGTTGTAGATTCTTTAAGGTTTGCTGTTTTTCAAAAATTTCCTGTTCGAGCTTGAGATTTTTGCTTTCGAGAATTGTTTTTTCTTGATAAAAATCAACCATTGTCAACTCATCCTTCGTAATTGCCAGGTTAAGATATGGGAAAGAGCTTTCGATTGATAAGAAAGTTGGAAATAAAACAGGATTTTCTGGTCCTGTTATGATTAAGCTACTTGCATATGACCGTTTCTTCCCCATTCCCGCACTGAATTGTGAGTGTGGAGAGTACTTCATAGCTTCCATCTGTATCCCTTCTTTTTAAATATACTTTTGAACTGTGTTTGTTTGAAGCAATCTAGATTCGGGTAATTTCATCAGGAATTCACAATCTTTAACCTGGGCAACCTAAATTCGATTTCTTTCGAATGTATATGACATATTCATTTGAATTATACCAGCAAAAGTGTGTATTTTTTTATAAAGAACAAAAAATATTTTAAAAAGAACTTTTTGTGACAAAAGGAGCTATGAGATGGATAGAGCAATTCACGTATTTAAAAATTTCTTGATTGAAAGGGAAGAAAATGTAACAACCAATATATTAAATTCAATTGATAAAAATCAGCCAGAAGCGTACATCAAATTAACACACCAAACAAAAGTCAATTTATATAAAGAACAAATTAAAGAACTAATTCATTTGCTAGAAAGTTTTTTAATAGGGGAATCAGATGACGAGAGAATTAACGATTGGGGAAAACGGGTGAGTGAAGATAAAGTGCGATTAGGTCTTTCGCTTAGTCAATCAGTTCACCATTTTAATAGTATCCGTGGTGCATTGTGGGAAGAACTCTCTGATTTGGCAGATAAAATGAGTGATCTTAGTGCGGGGGAAAGCTTAAGGGTAGGCAATCTCATTAACGACTTCATTGACAATCTGATCCTCACTTTCACGAATTCCTATACTGGACAGGCCAATAAGCGCCTTAGAGCACAGCAGGAGGTCATTGATGAACTAAGCACACCTGTCATTTCCATTGTTGATGGAGTGGCCGTTCTGCCAATCATTGGCGATATTGATACTCATAGAGCAAGGGTTTTGATGGAGCATACCCTGCTTGAAACGAAGAATAAAGAAGTTGACTGCCTGATTATGGATCTATCTGGTGTTTTCATAGTTGATACAATGGTCGCGCAGGAGCTTTTCAAAAGAATAGACAGCCTTAAACTTACTGGAGTGGACGTGAACCTGACAGGTATGCGGCCTGAATTGGCACACTCAGTCGTTACACTTGGCATCAATTTTGATAACGTAAAAATGTATAACAATCTGGGGCAGGCACTAAAGGCCTTTGGGATCGTCCGAAAATAGTAAAGCGCATTCATATTGGTTAGCAGGAAAGTGAAGCGACTGGAACGGTAAATGAACAGCCCAATAGAACAGAGCCTTTAGCTAAAAAAGCCGTCAAACCTAATCAGGGTTTGACGGCTAATTTTTTGCTGTTAACAGATATTAAAGCCACTTGATTTTCGGCTCGGTTTTCTTGCGGATTCTCTCAATATTAGCCCTGTGCCTGTAAATAACGAAGGTAGCCAGGACAGCGACAACCACGATCAACGGAAGGTCCTGTGTAAACAGAGAGTAAATGAACGCTGCTATACCAGTTAGAATCGAAGAAAGAGAAACATACTTTGTTATGTACAAGCTGATGAAAAAGATAATGAGCATGAGTAAGAATAATACCGGTATGTACGCCAGTAAAACACCACCGGAAGTAGCGACCGCTTTGCCGCCTCGAAAACCTGCAAAAACAGGGTACATGTGTCCGATTACAGCAAATACCCCTACTAAAAGCATATGGAGCTCATCAGCATTCAGAAGCAAAGGCAGACTAGCTGCAAGAGTTCCTTTCAGGACGTCAGCAATACTTACTACTAAACCAGCTTTTACCCCCAATGTCCGGAATGTATTTGTACCGCCTAAATTCCCGCTCCCATGTTCACGGATGTCTTTGCCATAAAATGCTTTTCCGATTATGAGTCCAGAAGGTATTGATCCAAGCAAGTAAGCTAGAATAATGATGATTGCGTTTAATGCCATGAAATATTCTCCTTTAAAGATTTTAAGGTTCTTTTATTTTACCATGTTCTCTTAAAAACTCCATGCAAATCTTGAACAAAACTGATTACGGACTTATGGCCAGCTAATTATATAGTATCTTTTCTATTTGCAATAAGATTAAATCCATAACAATTTCAATCATTAATCGTCTTACTTCCTTGCTTGCTAAGTTTATAACTTGTTGAATAAGTGAATAAGTAGGTATATTAATAAAACTTAAGGAGTCCTTCTCTATGAGGATTGTAAAAAGGTTATCGGAAAGAAAACTGTTATTGATTTTAATCATGCTTGCATTAATAGTAATCATAACGGCTGTCTATCATACAAATAAGGATATCCCTGAAGGCTTGTCGTATGAGGGAGAAGTTCATAACGTCAAGGATGTCCGCTTTTTATATGATTTAACCTATAAGGGGACAGATGGTGAAAAAAAGTACGAGCATAAAATATTCGATACGGTATTGAAAAGGATTGAGGAAGCGGAGGATTTCATCGTCCTGGATATGTTTTTATTCAATGGCTATTACAAAGAAGATATGGGTTATCCGGAAATAAGTGAATCCATCGGTGAAAAGCTTATAGCCCAGAAGAAAAAGCATAAGGATCTCACAATTGTGTTCATCACTGATGAAATTAATTTGACATACGGTTCCCACAAATCGGGAATCTTGAAGGAACTCCGTGAAAATGACATAGAAGTGATTTTCACCAATCTAGATCCACTGAGGGATTCCAATCCATTATATACAGGTGTATGGAGGGTGTTTTTCCAGTGGTTTGGGCAATCAGGAGATGGCTGGATTCCAAATCCGATGGCAAAGAATGCTCCGGACGTGACACTGCGTTCCTATCTTGAGCTACTGAACCTTAAGGCTAATCACAGGAAAGTGTTCGTCACTGAGAAAACTGCTATCGTGGCATCCGCGAACCCTCATGATGCAAGCGGCTTCCACTCAAATATAGCCTTTGAAACAAGCGGAAATATAATCGGGGACATTCTAGAATCTGAGCAGGCAGTAATCGATTTCTCTGGAGGAGGAAGCCTTCCTGATTACACACCTGTAGAAGAGAAAGGGGCTATTAAGGTCCAGGTTTTAACGGAAGGGAAAATACTCAAGCATCTCCTGAATGAACTGAAAAAGACAGGAAAGGGAGATCAAATTTGGATAGGGATGTTCTATTTGGCCGAAAGGAAGGTCATCGACGAAATCGACAAGGCAGCCGATCGGGGAGCGAAAATCAAAATTATACTAGATCCAAATACGAATGCGTTTGGTAATCAGAAATCGGGCCTACCCAACATTCCTGTTTCAGAAGAAATTATGGAATTTGGAAGCGAGAATATCGAAATAAAATGGTATAACGCTGGCCAGGAGCAATATCATGCAAAAATGATATTCTTTGACCGTGGTAAAAACAGCGTGATACTCGGAGGGTCTGCCAATTTCACCAGAAGGAATCTCGATGATTTAAACCTTGAAACCAACATGAAGATAACAGCTGCATCTGACAGTCAAGTCATTAAAGATGTTGACCATTATTTTAATAGAATCTGGAATAACGACGGAGCCAGGTTTACACTTGATTATGAAGAAAATAAGGACAAGCTGACTCCTTTTAAATATATTATTTACTGGATTCAGAGGATTTTATGGTTCACAAGCTATTAGCGGCAAGGGCATCCTGAATTGGATGCCTTTTTTTTATTAGGTTGCATGTTAAACCAAATCATACTTCTTATTTACAACATCCTTAAGTACGATATTATTATAGGCGAAGGAAAAAGGATGTCTCCTATAGAATTAGGATAAATATCCTCTCACTTATAAAACATGATTTAATTTCTGCAAATAATTATACCTATTACGCCAAGAAAATGGAGATCTTAAATGAAGACATTATTATCAGCCATACAGTGGATGGCATTTATTATTGCTGGTTCAATCGTTGCTCCAATTGCGATTGCAGATTTATTCCAATTGAATGATTTGGAGACGACAGGTCTTGTTCAGAGGACGATGTTTGTATTGGGTATTTCGGGTCTATTGCAGGCCCTGATCGGGCATCGCATGCCAATTAACGAGGGGCCAGCCGGTCTTTGGTGGGGTGTTTTTACAATATATGCAGGATTAAGTGCGACACTGTTTTCATCAAACATTGAAACTCTGCAGGCTTTAGAAGGAGCAATGATCATCAGCGGAATTGTATTCTTCCTGCTAAGCTTATTCAAGCTTATTGATAAACTGGCAAAGTTGTTTACCCCCGTAGTGAGCGGGATATATTTGCTCTTGCTCGTCATTCAATTAAGCGGCTCATTCCTTAATGGAATGGTGGGACTTGGTGGCGGGAGAACCGAGGTCAGTCTTCCAATCGCTTTTTTCAGCTTTTTCTTGGTTGGCATTACTTTCTATCTGACACGACATCAAATTAAATGGGTCAGCCAGTATGCAATTTTAATTGGCCTGGCCGCTGGCTGGGTGGCTTTTTCAATATTGGACCTGGGAAAAGCGTACGAAGGATACAAAGGAGCAGCAATTGCCATTCCGGAGGTTTTCGCTTTCGGGCAGCCCATCTTCGATTCAGGGTTAATCGTGACTTCCATCTTTATCACATTCCTGTTAATCACCAATATGTTAGCTAGTATAAGGGTTACTGGACAAGTTTTAAAAGATAGGGGATCTGAAAATGCTGATTTCCGCTATCGGGCCAGCGGTTTTACCGCCGGTATCAATCAGCTTCTTGGAGGGATTTTCTCGGCGATTGGGTCTGTCCCCATCTCTGGTGCAGCTGGATTTATCGCAACAACTGGAATTATAAGAATTATGCCTTTTATCATAAGCTCATTGCTGATCATCGTTGCCAGCATGCTGCCGCATGTGATGTCATTGTTCGCGTCACTGCCTGCACCTGTTGGCTATTCAGTCACATTTGTTATATTCGTCAATATGATAGGGATTGCATTTTCGGAATTCGACCGTGAGAACGATAAGAATAGGGTTCGGACCGTCATTGGAACTTCGTTGCTGGCCGGTGTAGGAGCAATGTTTCTTCCGGGAGAAGCTTTCCGCAACGTACCGCCTGTCCTTGTATCCATCCTTAATAATGGTTTAATCCTAGGCACCTTGATTGCCGTTGTCTCTGACCAATTCACATTAATGAAGAAAAGAAGTATGGAAAAACTAGAATCTCGTAGTTTATAAAACGTGTTTTCATACATTATGGGTAGGCAGTTTGGTTTGAGTCTTCATAATTGTGAGATAAAATAAAATCAGGGTCAAAATAATCCATAGGAGTGAGATCATATGGCAATTAAAAATCCAGGCCGGGAAGAAATCGGCCAAATTCTTAAGAAGGCAAAAAGGATTGCCGTTGTGGGATTGAGCGACAATCCACAGCGGACTTCCTATATGGTATCGGAGGCAATGCAATCAGCGGGATATGAAATCATTCCTGTCAATCCAACTGTTGATGAGGTACTTGGAGTTAAAGCCGTTAAAACACTTAAAGAGATCGAAGGCCATGTGGATATCGTAAATGTTTTCCGCCGTTCGGAGCACTTGATGGAGGTCGCGAAGGAATTTGCGGAAATTGATGCCGATGTCTTTTGGGCACAGCTAGGACTTGAAAATGAGGAGGCCTATAATTTCCTCAAAGAAAAAGGCTATACCGTAATCATGGACAGATGCATCAAGGTGGAACATGCTTTAACAAAATAATATTTGCGCGCGTGAGGACTTATGTTCTCACGCTTCTCTTTTGTTTCCGCAAATAATCGGCCATAATGATAGGTATCCAAGTTGGTAAGGCAGGGATTTTGACATGGAATTATTAAACAAACAGCTAGCTCAAGAAATAGTAGACAGGACGATGGGGATTATCGGCAAAAATATTAATATAATGGATAACCAGGGGGTAATTATTGGATCAGGCGACAAAAAGCGCATTGATGATATCCATGATGGTGCAGTCATTGTGATCAAACAAGGGACCGGTTTTGAAATAACCGAAGATGAGGCATTAAGGCTCCATGGTGTAAGGCCAGGCATCAATCTGCCCATTTATTTTGATGGGAAAATCATTGGCGTTATAGGAATTACTGGTTCCCCTGATGAAATTAGAAACTTCGGAGAACTTGTACGAATGGCTGCTGAGCTTAGCCTTCAGCAGGCGGTATTGATGAATGAAATACAATGGGATCAGAGGCTTAAAGAAGAGCTTGTCAGCCAAATCATTCATTATGAAGGCAAACATGACCCGCTTTTCCTGGAAAGGGCAATGCGTCTGGGAATTGATCTGGAACTGGCACGGGCGGCTATTGTCATCATGACTTCGGACCGTAAGAGAACATTCACATATTTAAAAAGCCGACTGCAAAAAGAAGACCTGTTACTGATGCAGCATGACAGGGTTGTTATTTTAAAAGTAGTTCCTGAGGCTGACTTTGACCATTATCTTAAAAAGATAACAGAAGGCTGGCTTAACGGTTTGAGAAAGAATGCCAATATCTTCGTGAAAATTGGAGTTGGTCAATACCATGAAGGATTGTCAGGATTCACAAAGTCCTACCGACAGGCAGTTCACACACTGAATTCCGGGCTGAAACTGACTCCGCAAAATGACATTTTCATGTACGAAGATTATTATCTTCCAGTATTTCTGTTGAATGCGTCAAAAACTGGCCTGACGGAAGATTTACCGCCATTCCATAAGTTTTTAAAAGAGAAGGATGTAAAAGGAGAGCTCACTGAATCGTTAAAAGCGGTAATCGAAACAAATGGCGACATGAACAAAGCTGCGCAAAAGCTTTTTGTTCATCGCAATACCCTCAGGTACCGTCTTGATAAGATTACAGAAATAACAGGGAAGGATCCACGCAAAACGACTGACCTGCTTCACCTCTATTTAGCATTTCTAAATAATGAGCTGGAATGAAATTGTGCAAATGCACAAAAGATCTGTTCTATTACAGGTCTTTTTTTGATGGTTTGACTAATGTAAATAAATAAGACAGCGCTTACAATGGAGTTACAAAATGATTTATAGGAGGCATCATGATGGATATTCAAGTAAGCGCTTTCGGCGCTATCGTTGCACTTATTGTAGCTATTTTCCTTATTTTAAAGAAAGTTTCACCAGCATATGGAATGATCGCTGGAGCCCTGATCGGAGGACTTGTAGGCGGAGTCGATGTTACGAATACTGTTGCCTTGATGATGGAAGGTGCAAAAGGAATTATACCCGCAGTTTTAAGAATCCTGGCTGCTGGTGTACTTGCTGGTGTCTTGATTGAATCGGGTGCTGCTGCAGTCATTGCAGAAACAATCGTTAAAAAGGTCGGCGAGACGCGAGCACTGCTTGCACTTGCGATCGCAACAATGATCCTTACTACTGTTGGGGTATTTGTCGATGTTGCTGTTATCACTGTTGCACCGATTGCACTTGCAATCGCAAATAGAGCTGGTATTTCCAAAACAGCTATCCTGCTTGCGATGATCGGTGGCGGTAAAGCGGGCAATATCATGTCACCGAACCCGAATGCTATAGCTGCAGCAGATGCATTCCAAATTCCATTGACTTCTGTCATGGCTGCCGGAATCATCCCCGCTATTTTCGGATTGACTGTCACTTATATTTTAGCCAAGAAGCTAGTTAATAAAGGCTCTAACGTTACAGCTCAGGAAAGTGAAACAACAGTTCAAGGGAAACTTCCATTAATAGTCCCAGCGATTGTCGCGCCATTAGTGACAATCATCCTGCTTGCACTTCGACCTTTATTTGATATAAACATCGACCCAATGATCGCCCTTCCAGCAGGGGGGATTGCCGGAGCTCTTGCAATGGGTCGAATCAGACATATCAATGACTATGCAGTGGCAGGTCTCGGTAAAATGTCTGGTGTAGCTATTATGCTCCTTGGTACAGGTACACTTGCAGGAATCATCGCTAATTCAGGTTTAAAGGATGTCCTGATTAACAGCCTGGATGCACTTGGTCTTCCAGCATTTGTACTTGCCCCTGTATCCGGTATTTTCATGTCGGCTGCTACTGCTTCGACAACAGCAGGAACAGCAGTTGCTTCCCAGGTATTTGGATCAACAATTCTTGAAATGGGTGTCACTGCATTAGCAGGTGCTGCAATGGTTCCACGCAGGTGCAACAGTACTTGATCACCTGCCACACGGAAGCTTCTTCCACGCTACGGGAGGAAGTGTCAACATGGAAATCAAAGAACGTTTGAAATTAATTCCTTACGAAACAGCTGTCGGTTTGACACTTGCAATCGTATCGACACTAATCTTTGGCATCTTCAAGTTTTTCGGATAAATAAAATGGGTCTGGATTTTGTTTAAAGTCCGGACCTTTCATTTCAGTGTAATTGATACTCCGGTATTCAATGAGAGGAGAAAATGAGCATGAAAATTGTAATAGCACCTGATTCTTTTAAAGAGAGCCTAACAGCGCTTGAGGCAGCTACAGCAATCGAGAATGGCATGAAGAAAATACTTCCTGAGGCAAGCTTCGTAAAGGTACCTATGGCAGATGGAGGCGAAGGAACCGTGCAATCCCTCGTTGATGCAACAGGAGGAAAAATTATCACTAAAACAGTAACAGGACCGCTTGGTAATCCGGTTGAAGCATTTATCGGTATTTCCGGGGATGAAAAGACTGCGGTCATAGAGATGGCTGCCGCATCCGGACTTCATCTCGTGCCTCCTGGAGACAGAAACCCGCTGATTACTACAACTCGGGGAACAGGTGAATTGATTGCCGCGGCTCTGGACTATGGTGTTGAACAGATCATCATCGGGATAGGCGGCAGTGCCACGAATGATGGAGGAGCTGGCATGGCAAGAGCCCTTGGCATCATGCTTCTCGATTCTGATGGAAAAGAAATTGGTGAAGGCGGTGGAGCTTTACATTCGCTTGCTGAGGTTAACATAGCTGGATTGGATAAACGGTTGAAATCGGTAAAAATTGATGTTGCATGCGATGTAGATAATCCGTTAACAGGTATGAGGGGCGCATCACATATTTTCGGACCGCAAAAAGGGGCAACTCAAGAAATGGTTGAAGTATTGGACAACAACCTTCACCATTTTGCTGATATTATTCGTACCGATCTTGGCAAGGATATTGAACATGTTTCAGGCGCTGGCGCTGCAGGAGGACTTGGTGCTGGATTGATGGCATTCCTGTCTGCCGAGTTGAAAAGTGGCGTTGACATTGTTCTGGAGGCAACCAAGCTTGAAACCCATTTACTAGATGCCGATTTTGTGATTACAGGAGAGGGCAAGATTGATGGCCAGACAATTTTCGGTAAAACCCCGATCGGCGTTGCCAGGACAGCGAAACGACAAAATGTTCCGGTCATCGCGATCGCGGGTAATGTAGCATCAGACAGTGAGGTAGTACACGAACATGGGATCGACGCCGTATTCAGCATAGTACCAGGTGTCATTGCTTTAGAAGATGCTTTCGAAAACGCCAGTACGTATGTTGAAAGAATTGCTGCAAACATCGCATCCGTAATCAAACTTGGCAAGTAATGATTTGTAAAAAAAACTATGGAAAAACCGCGGCTGCAAATCAGCATCGCGGTTTTTATGTTTAGGCTTGTTTTCGTAAAGATTGATGTTAAAATCCTAAAGCCGATTTTTACGGAATATATACCCATTTTTAGATCGGGATTAAGTTTGCATGGTCTTTTCTCATAAGAAGCGTCAACTTTACAAAGGAGTTTAGGTAATTCAATCAAATTTTGTATTGAATAGAGTTTTAGAAAAGAACCTATGTTTAAAAAGGTTAGAATTCGAATAAATATATATAAGATATATGTAGAAAATAAAAAAGCACCTTTAAGGTGGATTTCGGTAAAAGGTATTTGTAATAAAAATAGCTACATAGTAAAATGAAAGTTGGCAATGTTTATCTATAGTTAATGCACACAATAATTCTATTATAACATTATCACAAATAATGGTGACAGTCAAGTAAAAGAGCATTGAGTTTGGGAGTGATTTTTCATGGAAGAAAAGCAGCTTAAAGATTTAGAAATGGAACAGGAACGTGTTGATTCCATCATTGAGGAAATTGATAAAAAAGCAGCGAAATGGAATGAAAGTTCAAGTGATGTCGGCTCAGATGCTCTTCAAATCAGAAAAACCTTTTGGGAGGATGTTACAGTCAACTTTGACGAAGCGGATGATGTAGCGGAAACCTTCACGAGTATCAAGCAACAGGCCGCACTTTTATCCGAGCGTGAACGAACACAATCCCAAATGGTCAAACAGCTTCAAACATTATCTCGCCTCAGGTTTTCACCCTATTTCGGAAGAGTCGATTTTAAAGAAGATGGTGAAGATAAGGCCGAGAAAATTTACTTAGGCATTGCGACTCTAATGGATGAACAGGAAGAAAACTTCCTGATCTATGACTGGAGAGCACCGATATCTGGTCTGTATTACGACTATTCACCCGGTCCGGCGCAATATAGGACAGAAACAGATTCTATCGAAGGATCGATGGAGCTGAAGCGTCAGTTTGTCATAAAGGGTGGCAAAATCAAAGCAATGTTCGAAACTGGGGTTACCATTGGTGACGAAATGCTTCAGGAAGTCCTGGGCAACAATGCCGATACCCAAATGAAAACCATAGTGGCAACAATCCAGAAGGAACAGAACCAAATCATCCGCAACGACTCAAGCAGCCTTGTTGTCGTCCAAGGTGTGGCAGGAAGCGGAAAGACATCAGCTGCCATGCAGCGCGTCGCATATTTACTTTACAAGTACAGGAATATCATCAAGTCGGAAAATATCATGTTATTTTCACCCAATCCCCTCTTCAATAGCTATGTTGCTACGGTTTTGCCGGAGCTTGGAGAGGAAAATATGCAGCAGGCAACATTCCAGGAGTATCTTTCAACAAGGTTTGGCGCTGAATATGAACTAGAGGATCCTTTTGAACAAATGGAATTCATGCTAGAAGCAGAAAAAAATGATGCTTATTTTGACAGGATTGAAAGCATACGTTTTAAGGCGGGTTTAGAGTTTAAAAAATTATTGGATCAATACGCTGAGAAATTAGCCAGAGAAACGCTTGTTTTTAAGAGCTTAGGCTTAAATAAACGGGCAATCATCTCAAAGAAAGACATAGCAGCATACTATGATTCACTTGATCACAGTATTTCAATTCCAAATAGAATTCAGCTTGTTAAGGAATGGCTGTTAAAGGAACTTAAGAAAAAAGCAAAAGCGGAAATGTCACAGGAATGGGTGGAAAAGGAGATTCAATTCCTTGAGAAGGAAGATTATCTGGAGGCATTTAAGCAAAGCCAGAAAAAACAGGGTGGAGCACATGATACGTTCCATGATTATGACCGTGAGCAGCAGTGGCTTTTGGAAATGGTAGTCAAGAGGCGTTTCAAGCCATTGTTCAATGCAGTAAAAAGATTGAAATTCATTAATATAAGAGCCATATACATGAATTTCTTTAAAGAAGCTCATTCCAAAATCGAAGCCATTCCTAAAAATTGGGCCGCCACATGTGAACAGGCAATCAGTAATTTGGAAAACAGATATATTGCATATGAGGACGCAACTCCTTTTCTGTACCTACAAGACTTGATTGAAGGCAGGAAATCGAATAAATCCATTCGCCATGTTTTCATTGATGAAGCCCAGGACTACACTCCTTTCCAGTTTGCATATATTAAAATGCTGTTTCCATACAGCAAGATGACTTTGCTTGGCGATATAAACCAGGCGATTTACTCAGGACCAACAGGTGCCCAAACAATCCTGGCGGAGTCAGCTCTTGACTTTGGAGAAAAGGAACAATACAGGCTTACCAAGACATATCGATCAACGAAGCAAATTGTTGAATTTACCCGCCAACTGATCGAGGGCGGAGATATGATCGAGCCATTCAACCGTACTGGACCAAAGCCAGTAATCGTCATGAGCAGTGAAGGCAGCGACCATTTTCTGAAGACAAATGAACTTATCTCCGAGTTGCAGAGATCAGGACATAAAAACATCGCGGTTATTTGCAAAACTGCCAAAGAGAGCAAAGCGGCATTCGAGGGTGTCAAAAAGGCGCATGATGCGAGATTGATCGAAAAGGGCACATTGACGTTCGAAAATGGTGTCAATGTTGTACCGACATACCTCGCTAAAGGCATTGAATTCGACGCTGTGATTATTTACGATTCATCATCCTACACAAGAACGGAAGAAAGGAAATTGTTATATACAGCATGTACAAGGGCAATGCATGAGTTATATATCCTTTCCGAGGTAGAGCTTAGTCCGCTTCTGAAAGATGTTGATGAACAATTATATAATCTGGTATGACAGCAACAAGCCGCCAAAATATTAATGGCGGCTTGTTTTTAGGTTTTTACCAATTATTTGAACCACTTGAACAAAGACTTCTCTTGATTGCTGATGTTGGGTTGCTTTTTAGTCGCTTCCTGCAGTGCTGAATTTACATCAATTAAGCCATTTCCATATTCAATATCTTTTCCTTGCTCACCAAGGTCAATTGCGGAATTCTTTATGATCCTGATTACTTGAGAACTTTTTAAGTCAGGATTAGCTGATTTGATTAAAGCAGCAAGGCCAGCAACGTGTGGAGCGGCCATCGAGGTCCCAGAAAGGGCAGCGTATTGCTTATTAAAGTAAGTGCTAGGTATATAAACACCTGGCGCAGCAATATCAATATAATCTCCGTAGTTTGAAAAGCTTGCTCTGTTCCCATTATAATCTACAGCAGCTACACTCAATACTTCTGGGTATGCCGAAGGATAGGTCGGCTGATCTGAACCATCATTGCCGGCAGCAGACACCATGACAACATTTTTCTGATAAGCATAACGGACTGCTTCTTCCAGAACCTTTGAAGGCTGGTAATTGCCAAGACTCAAATTGATGACATCTGCACCGTGGTCAACAGCCCAGACAATCCCTTTTGCAATATCGAAAGTAGTACCGTAGCCTTTTGCTCCCATCGCTTTTATTGGCATGATTTTACTGAACCATGTCATGCCGGCAACACCCTCGTTATTATCTGTTTCCGAAGCAATAATTCCGGCTACATGGGTACCATGCCCATTATCATCATCAGGATCAGCTTTCTCATTGATGACATTATAGCCTTTAACAATCCGGTTCCTTAAATCAGGATGGTCCAAATCAACACCAGTATCAACAATCGCTATTTCGATTTCTTCCGTTCCACGGGTTACCGTCCAACCTTGTTCCGTACCTATGACTGGCAAATTCCATTGGTAATTCTCCTGGTAAAGCAGGTCATTAGGTCCGCTCACTTCATTTTGCATTAAGATAAAATTAGGCTCAGAATACTCGATATTCTTTCTCTGATTAAAATACTCAATCATTTCGGGTGTTTCCATCACTGTTGACCTGAAAATATAAATTGAGTTTAGATGCTTGATGACCCAGCCTTTAATATCTCGGGTAATTTCGTCTATTTCCTCCACGCTTGGTTCTTTTACAAAATCAACTGTAGCTTCATGATCATAGTAGTGGCTTGTATCCTTCTTGTTATGAAAGATTAGAGTGACTTCTTCTTGTGTATCGAGTTGGTTCTTGATCTTCTCTCCCAACTTCACGTTATTCACCTTTGCCATAGGCCGATCCATCATAACTTGTTGTCCTGAGGAATGGGTTCTGGCCTCAGGCTCTTTTTTATCAGTATCATTCCTGAATACTCCACCGGCAGTAAGGGCAAGAAGAAGGATTAATGCCGATCCAAGAAAGATTACCCTCGTTCTTCTCATAATTAAAAGTCCTCCATAAATGTATTTGTTCTTATGTTGCAGTACATCTTAAAAAATTAACGGCGGAAATCGCTGGGAGTTTAGGGGATTGTAAAAGAGAGGCTGATGAGAAGAATTTTCTACAAGATGACTTGTATCCTAAAAAAAACAGGATAAAAATTGACATGAAATCTACATATAAGTCTCCAAATAACCGAATTTTTATGACAAAATTCCAATTAATTCTTTAAATCCGTTTGCCAAATCCCAATTAATCGCTACAATTAAGCATAGACGCCATTCTTATGGTAAAATAACTAAGAGAACAATTGTTCTGATACTGATAAAAGGATACGTTGCACGTAATCTTTTAAATCAGAAAGGCTGTTTTTCGTATTGATTGTTGCATTTCAAACATGTACTTGTACTCACATTAGTAAAGGTATCAGGGGCTCTTTTCGAGGGGGATCCGAACAAGCATTGTATCAATACTCGTAAAAACCCAGGTGCCGGTTTTTACTTTTTGTTGAGAAAGTAACAAAGTTTACGAAAAGAGCCTTAAAAGACGAATACTTAACGAAATCATTGACACTATACATAAAAACCGTCAATGTTGTTTGCAAGAAATGAAAGGGGTATGTTCGTGGCAAGAAATCAGCAAGCTTTTGATTATAATGATGATGCCATACAGGTACTTGAAGGTCTTGAAGCGGTTCGCAAAAGACCCGGTATGTATATTGGCAGCACAGATACACGGGGACTTCATCACCTCGTATACGAAATCGTTGATAACTCGGTAGACGAAGCACTAGGTGGCTACGGTAATCAAATCATCGTCAAAATCCATAAAGATAATTCCATCAGCGTCCAGGATAAAGGGAGAGGTATGCCTACCGGGATGCATAAGCTTGGCAAACCGACACCTGAAGTGATCCTTACCGTCTTACACGCAGGCGGAAAGTTTGGTCAGGGCGGGTATAAAACAAGCGGAGGCCTTCATGGTGTAGGTGCTTCTGTTGTAAACGCATTATCAGAATGGCTGGTTGTAACCATCAAACGTGATGGCTTTGTCTATGAACAGCGTTTTGAAAATGGCGGGAAACCAGCGACGACGCTTGAAAAGATCGGAAAAACAAACCAATCAGGTACGACAATCCACTTTAAACCAGACCCTGAAATTTTCTCTACCCTAACATATAACTATGATACACTCTCGGAACGCCTTAGAGAGTCTGCCTTTTTGCTAAAAGGATTAAAAATAGAGTTAATCGATGAGCGCAATGATGTTAAGGATACTTTTCATTTTGAGACTGGGATCCAGGCTTTCGTTGAATATTTGAACGAAGAAAAAGATGTGATGCATCCAGTTGTTAGCTTCGAAGGTGAATACAGCCAAATAGAAGTTGAATTTGCATTTCAATTTAACGATGGCTACTCAGAGAATGTGCTGTCATTCGTCAACAATGTCCGCACGAAAGATGGCGGTACACATGAAGCGGGTTCCAAAACAGCGATGACCCGTGTATTCAATGAATATGCCCGCAAGGTTGGCTTGCTCAAGGAGAAGGATAAGAACCTTGATGGAGCTGACATCCGAGAAGGTCTTGCAGGCATCATTTCTGTGCGAATTCCTGAAGAGTTGCTTCAGTTTGAAGGCCAGACAAAGGGAAAGTTGGGGACAAGTGAAGCAAGATCTGCCGTCGACTCAGTCGTTTCAGAGCACCTTTCTTATTTCCTTGAGGAAAATCCTGATATCAGTACATTGCTGATCCGCAAGTCCATCAAGGCTTACCAGGCACGTGAAGCGGCCCGGAAAGCACGCGAGGATGCAAGAAGCGGGAAGAAGAGAAAGAGATCAGATGCGATACTATCCGGCAAACTGACTCCAGCGCAATCAAAGAATCCTGCGAAGAATGAACTTTACCTGGTAGAGGGTGATTCTGCTGGTGGTTCTGCCAAGCAGGGCCGCGATAGGAAATTCCAGGCTGTGCTCCCATTGCGCGGTAAAGTCATCAACACGGAAAAAGCAAAGCTGCAGGACATTTTCAAAAATGAAGAAATCAATACGATCATCCATGCGATTGGTGCCGGAGTTGGGTCAGACTTCAACGTAGAAGACATCAATTATGACAAAATCGTCATCATGACGGATGCTGATACTGATGGTGCCCATATCCAGGTACTCTTGCTGACGTTCTTTTACCGATATATGAAGCCGCTGATCGAAGCGGGTAAGGTATTCATTGCCCTGCCGCCGTTATATAAGGTCAGCAAGGGCACGGGCAAAAAAGAAATCATCGAATATGCCTGGAGCGACGAAGAGCTGAAGGACGCGATGAAGAAAGTCGGTAAAGGCTATATAATCCAGCGTTATAAAGGACTGGGAGAAATGAATGCCGACCAGCTTTGGGAAACGACGATGGATCCTGAGACCAGGACTTTGATCCGCGTGCGTATTGACGATGCAGCAAGAGCGGAGCGAAGAGTAACGACCCTTATGGGAGATAAGGTTGAACCACGCAGGAAGTGGATTGAATCCAATGTAGCGTTCGGCCTTGAGGAAGATGGAAACATCCTTGAAAATGAAAATATCTCAGTTGCAGAGGAGGTTGCTGACGAATGAGTTCAGTTGAAAAATTTCGTGACCTTCCTTTAGAAGACGTACTGGGCGACCGTTTCGGCCGCTATAGTAAATATATTATCCAAGAACGTGCACTTCCTGATGCTAGAGACGGACTCAAACCTGTTCAACGCAGGATTTTATATGCGATGCACGTAGAAGGCAATACAAATGAAAAGGGCTTCCGGAAATCAGCCAAGACAGTAGGAAACGTAATTGGTAACTACCACCCGCACGGTGATTCCTCTGTATATGAAGCAATGGTCCGTATGAGCCAGAATTGGAAAGTGCGGAACTACCTTGTCGAAATGCATGGGAATAACGGAAGCATTGACGGTGACCCGCCAGCAGCGATGCGTTATACAGAAGCAAGATTGTCAGCAATCGCAGGTGAACTGTTAAGGGATATCGAGAAAAGAACCGTCGAGTTCATTCCGAATTTCGATGACACCTCAAGTGAACCTACGGTGCTTCCTGCGATGTTCCCTAATTTGCTGGTTAATGGGTCTACCGGAATATCAGCGGGTTATGCGACTGATATTCCTCCGCATAATCTGGCGGAAGTGATTGATGGGGTCATCATGAGGATGGACAACCCTGCATGCACTGTTGAAGATCTGATGAAAGTGATCAAGGGGCCTGACTTTCCGACGGGCGGAATCATACAGGGTGTCGAAGGGATCGCCAAGGCATACAAGACTGGTAAAGGGAAGATCATTGTTCGCGGCAAAGCTGAAATCGAGGATATCCGTGGCGGCAAACAGCAGATCGTCATCACGGAAGTTCCTTATGAAATCAATAAAGCTAACCTGGTCAAGCGGATAGATGAATTCCGCCTCGACCGTAAAGTGGAAGGCATTTCGGAAGTGCGTGATGAAACAGACCGCACCGGCCTTCGTGTTGTCATTGAATTGAAGAAGGAAGCAGACGCAAACGGTGTTTTGCACTATCTTTACAAGAACAGTGATTTGCAGATTACCTATAACTTCAATATGGTTGCCATCAACAAGAAAAGACCTGTATTGATGGGACTTGCCGAGATGCTAGATGCTTATATAGAACACCAGAAGGATGTTGTAACCAAGCGTACCCAATATGACCTTCAAAAAGCGCGGGACCGCCAACATATCGTTGAAGGCCTCATAAAAGCTTTATCGATACTTGACCAGGTAATCGCAACGATTCGTGCTTCCAAAGATAAGCGCGACGCCAAGGATAACTTGATCAAAAAATTCGACTTCACCGAAGTTCAGGCTGAAGCGATTGTATCCTTACAGCTATATCGTCTGACAAATACTGATATTACTGCCCTTCAAGCCGAGGCGGAAGAGCTTACCAAGAAGGTAGAGGAACTTACCGCCATTCTGGGCAGTGAGAAGAAGCTATTATCTGTCATCAAAAAGGAACTGAAGGATGTCAAAAAGCGTTTCTCAGATGATCGCCGGACAAAAATTGAGGACGAGATTGAGGAAATCAAGATTAACCTTGAAGTCCTAATCGCAAGTGAAGACGTCATTGTAACCGTGACGAAGGATGGATACGTGAAACGGACAAGCCAGAGATCTTATGCCGCATCCAATGGTCAGGATTTCGCGATGAAGGATACGGATAGACTTTTATCACAGTTGAATATGAATACAACTGATGTCTTGCTGTTATTCACGAATAAAGGCAGCTACTTATACTTGCCTGTTCATGAACTACCGGACATCCGCTGGAAAGACCTTGGTCAGCATGTAGCAAATCTTGTGCCGTTAGACCGGGATGAAGACATCATCAAAGCTGTTCCAGTCACCGATTTCGCACAGAATTTATTCTTCTTATTTGTGACAAAGAATGGTATGGTAAAAAAATCCGAATTAAATCTTTATAAAGCTCAGCGTTACTCCAAACCGCTAACTGCAATCAATGTCAAAGGTGACGACAGAGTCATCGACATACATGTAACCAATGGGGAGAAGGATTTATTCCTTGCTTCACATCTCGGTTATGCTTTATGGTTCAGCGAAGAAGAAATCAGTCCAATTGGAATCAGGGCAGCAGGCGTTAAGGGGATGAACCTGAAGGATGGAGATTATGTTGTCGGTGGGAAAATTATCGACAACAACCAAAGCCATTCTATCGTCATCGCTACGCAGCGTGGTGCCGTTAAGAAAATGAAGCTGTCAGAGTTCGAGAAGACTTCCCGCGCAAAACGCGGTGTTGTGATGTTGCGTGAACTGAAAGCAAACCCTCACCGAATTATTGGCGTGGAGGCTGTTCATAACGAGGATGAAGTATTCTTCCAGTCTGAAAAACAGCAAATTGTATCTGTGAAAGCTTCAGAATTAAGGTTCAGCGATCGATATACAAATGGATCTTTCCTGGTGGATGAAAGTGAAACCGGAAAACTTACAGCTAGTTGGAAAAGTGAGAATGAAAAGGATAAAAACTCACAATAGCTAGAGCATCAACAAAAAACACAGTAAAATTGCTGTGTTTTTTGTTTTTTTTACCATAATCAGGGTATTACATAGATAGCTTCCTCTCTGTCTGGACAAAGCTGATAATGGGAGTGAAGTACCATTGTAAAGCGATTGCAATTTTGGTACATTAAAAACTATATTAAAATATCTTTGTTTAAGGCTCTTTTCTTAAACCTATTTGCTTTTTCTAGCCTTTTTAAAGCCATAATACGTGATGGGTAGATAGAAAGTTACTCCTGTACTGTTGGCACTTTTAGAAGATAGGTATTAAAAGAAAAGTAATATTCAAAGTAAAACCAGCTTTGTCAAAAACTAAAAAAGGAGTTTTATATGGAGATTTTCAACAACATTATATCTGAATTAAACAACTATATGTGGAGCTATATCTTAATTGCTGTTTTAGTTGTACTGGGTACATATTTTACGTTCAGAACCAGGTTTGTTCAATTCAAATTCTTTCCTGAAATGATCAGGGTGCTAAAGGATCCAGCCACCGTTTCTTCCGAAGGGAAAAGGGGAAGGTCTTCATTTCAAGCATTTACGGTAAGCTTAGCTTCAAGGGTTGGTACAGGTAATCTGGCAGGAGTAGCGACAGCTATCTCAGCCGGTGGTCCGGGAGCTGTCTTTTGGATGTGGGTCATTGCGCTCATAGGCGCAGCATCCAGCTTCATTGAGAGCACGCTTGCTCAAATTTATAAGGTCAAGGATAAGGATGAATTCCGTGGCGGACCAGCTTACTATATGGAACGCGGATTAAATAAAAGGTGGCTGGGAATTTTATTCGCTGTCATTATTGTTTTTACATTCGGCCTCGTTTTCAGTTCTGTTCAATCTAACACCATTTCCCTTGCTTTTGATCAGGCATTTGGATTCGATCGCTTTTGGATGGGAATCATTTTAACTGTTATGACTGCCACAGTCATTTTTGGCGGCATCAAAAGGATTGCTTTTGTATCACAAATAATTGTGCCAATAATGGCGGTGTTATATTTAATTCTAGCCTTATTCATTGTGATCATGAATTTCAGTGAAATTCCGTCTATGCTCTCAATTATCATTAAGAATGCTTTTGGCTTAAAGGAAGTAGTTGGCGGTGGAATGGGTGCAGCGGTCATGATGGGAATCAAGAGAGGCCTATTTTCTAACGAGGCTGGTATGGGTAGTGCGCCAAATGCAGCGGCCACTGCTGCAGTCACCCATCCGGTAAAGCAAGGCCTAATCCAAACATTAGGAGTATTTACGGATACTTTGTTGATTTGTACGGCAACAGCATTCATTATCATTATGTCAGGCGAATATACGAATTCTGATTTAGATGGTATACAGTTAACGCAGGCAGCGCTGACAGCGCATGTTGGCTCATGGGCACCAGCATTCGTCGGCGGAGCTATTTTCCTTTTTGCCTTCACCTCGATTATCGGGAATTACTATTATGGAGAAACAAATATTGGTTTCATCAAGGAAAGTCCTACAGCTTTATTTATTTATCGTCTTGCTGTTATGGGAATGGTTTTGTTCGGTTCAGTTGCCGAATTAGCCATTGTCTGGAATCTGGCAGACCTTTTCATGGGAATAATGGCATTAATCAACCTTGTAGCCATTACCTTGCTTGCAAAAATAGCAATGGCTGCCTTAAAGGATTATAGAGAACAGCGAAAACAAGGAAAAGATCCAGTGTTTTATGCTGATTCTATCGAAGGTTTAACAGGAATTGAATCCTGGGAATACCGTAACCACGGAGTATCTAAGAATAAATAATCATCATTAACCCCTCTGATCAAATCAGAGGGGTTTTTGTGCATTTTTTTACCATATTTGGAGATGTTAAGTATAACGGGGTGATGTATTATGAAAAAGGAACTATTAATCACGTTCAGCGCGTTCTTTTTTATGTCGTTAACCGCCCTTACCGGCGTATATGCAGGGGAATCTGCAGGGGAATCTAATGAAAAAACGGTGACGATTTCTGAAGAAAAAGTTGATGTAACGGGTGATGGAAAAAAGGATTTGATTTATGTAAAAGGAGTGCCTTTTGAAGAAGGTGCACAGTTTCTCAAAAAGATTTTCTTAAAAGTCAGAGCATCAAATGGAGAAATATATAAAATTGATCTAGATAGTGGATACGATCCCACTACTAGTTATAAAGATTTGAACCACGATTCCGTAAAAGACATATTTATCAGTGTTCCTACCGGTGGAAGTGGAGGTTTGTCGAATTTTTATTTATACACTTTAAAGGATTTCCAAGTTACCAATCTGACTGTACCAGAACCTCTTGCAGTCAACAGCCAATTTGAGGATGGTTACAAGGCTTCCATAAATATTCAGGAAACAGGGCAATCATACAGTTTTGACCTAAGCGACAGGAAAGAGGAGTACGAACGCCTGGGTTTATATCAGGATGGAAAGTTGAATGAACCAACAGAGCTAATGATTCTTCCTTTTGGCACATTAAAGCCGATTAAGGTAAAAGAAGATCTTTATGGGTTAAAAGGCATCCAGCGAATAAATGGTGCATATAATGCGGATGGAATTGCTAATATTGAATCGACATGGATATATGAAAAGGGGAAATGGCAATTAATAAACGCTGAAGTCAAAAACCTGAAGTCTCAATAATATAGGCGATTGTCACGGATCGCGGCTCAGTGGCATATGATATCAGAAAAGGATTCTTTTAGCGGGAAGGAGCCTTCTGCCGTGACCAAATTCAAGCCAGAACGATTGAGCGTTAACTTTATTCCACCAGCAACTGCTTTTGTACCAATAGATAACAGAAAGTATACTTTAACACATTCCGATATTACTGGAGAGCTGTTTCTAGCAGTCGGGAATGTCTATGATTACCAGGCAATCAACTATGAAATGCGGGATGAAGTATTGGCAGACTGGATCACCATCAATGGTGAATACTTGCTGTATGCTAAGGTGTATATCAGTAACGGGGAATACGACCTGAATATGTCCAGGATCCGTTATATGATTTTCAAAAAAGAGCTGGATTTAGCACTGACTGCGATGGTTTATGGAGATAAAAACTTCTTCACATACTATCCTTGGCTGCTCGATGCTCCAATTTATGTACAGTTTTCATCTATTTACCCAGAATTTAATCAGGTAGCTTACTACGGTACGCCAAGAATGTATCTTAACAAAGTGAATAAGGAAAAAACCCAAGAAGCACAGGCGTGATGAACCTGTGCTTTTAAAATTATTCGTTGATAGCAATCCTAGATAGAGATACATAATATTATTATGTAAACAAATAAAATGAATTGAAAGAGTATAAAGGAAGATTGGATTGACTTTGATTATAATGTTTTAAAGACAATGTAAATGAATAACTGGAAATATAAGAAATGATAGAGTTTTTAAAAGTGTCCGGTAAGTTTTACTTAAATGATCCAGAAGCCAGATTGATGATTGAATTTTTCATTGTAAAAGCATATTGAACTAACTAAAACCAGTTGTAGTACAAAACTAAATTGATTTGAGTAAAGTACAAATGGACGGTTAAGTGAATTAACTAATATAAAAAACTAAATAGAATTATGTAATTGAATTAACTAATAGAAAACTAAATTGATTTATGTAAAGCATAATGATGAATATGTGAATTTATGAAAATTTTGATTTTGTCTCACTGATTTAAGTATACTTAGTCAATGAGACGGTATTAAAAATCATTTGTTTAACTTCCTAGAATTTATGTTATGTAAACTAGAAAATAAGTATTTTATGAGAGATTAATCTGTACTCTTCTCCTCCCGACCTTACTAAAAAGAAACACGAAAAATCATCTGCACCTTTGGCTGATCACTTTTCGTGTTTTTAGTGTGCTTCTATTCCTCTATCTTATGCGAAGCAAAATCACTATGTTGATTTATATTTGTGTAAGTGGATCTTCCCAAATAAAGCGGAATCGTGAGCTCATCGAAATTTGGCATGCCGTTTTCCAGGAATTTATCTGGATCCCTGTAAAATTGGACGATATTTGCAACGAACCAATCGTGGTCACCGTAGCTATTACGGTCTATGACTTCACATTCATATGCTATATATGCATCACGCAGTATCGGTGAATTCGTTGCTGATCCGTGGTCGAAACTGATGTTCGCCTTTTCAAATTTGTTCACTTTTGAACCCGTATACACACCTGCTTGCTGAATAAGAGCAGAATATTCAAATGGCACAAAATTTATGGAGAATTTGCCTTCAGATTTTATGAGTTTGTAAGTATGACGTTCACGGCCGATGGCAACTCCGTAAATTGGCGGCTCGTAAGATATGTAGGAATGCCAGCCAGCAGCCATGATATTGTTTTCTCCGTTATGATTAACCGTCACCAATGCGACCATTCCTGGATAACTATGCATGACAGTTTGATTGATTAATTGAATCATTATGTATGTCCCTCCTTTTAATGTATAGCGCTGTATTTCTTAAGAAGCATGGGCAACTGTCTATTTTTCCTATTTTAATACCATCATATTTTTAGTCACATATCCTATATTGAATATATTATAGGAGGTTGCTCAATGAATTATCCTCAAACATATCTTCACAGACAAGATCAGCAGAATGATGAAAGGATTATACCTTTATTGTTCCTTGCTGCTGCCGCACCTGCATTTTATGGCGGTTATGGATTCGGTGGTCCCTGGTACGGTTACGGACGTCCTGGATACTGGTACGGCCGCAGACCATGGTATGGATTTGGCCGACGTCCATGGTATGGATTCGGTCGTCGTCCATGGTATGGAAGACCATGGTGGTAATTGAAAAATAAATGGAACTCCCTTTTCACCAGGGAGTTTCTCTCTTTTAATGAGGAAATTTATTCTATTATAGCAAAAAACTGAAATTTCGTATTGCGAAGTAAATTCAAAATCTTTAAAATGAAACAATAACTATACTACCTCATGATTAAGGGAGATTTTATGAACCGCAAAGTTTTTCTTTATGTAAAAGCATTTTCTGATCTTGGAACCTTTATGGATTTAATCGCAATCAATGTTTTGATGTATATTTCTACCGGAAGTCCTGCCTGGCTTGCAGCCACAATGGCGTTCCGTACATTAGGCGGTGTTTTATCGAGCTTGTTTTCCGGTGTTCTTGCTGACCGCTTTGACCGCAGGAAAATCATGATATGGACGGATGTTTTTCGAGCAATCATCATACTGATCTTGATTCCCTTCCCTAATCCGGTAATGATATTGGTTGTCTGCTTCTTGATTGGTTTGACGAGCAGCTTTTTTGCTGTAAGCTACAGTGCTGAAATCCCGCAAATTTTCGGTCAGGACAAGGTTTTAGAGACCAATGCTCTTATCTCTAGACTTACATCGATCAGCTAAGTTTTTGGGTTCATTGGTGCTGGATTGATTACAGACTTTCTCGGTTACCAGGTTACCTTGATCATCGACGCTGCTACTTATCTAATATCTGCAGCAGTATTGATTAAAATCAAGTGGCAAACAACTGAACCGGCAAATTCAGGTTTGATTACCAATGGATTTAAACAGAAAGTTTCCCAGATTGGTAGAGATTTAAAAGAAGTATATACTTTCATCCTTTCAGTGCCGATGTTATTGTATGTAAACATTGTTTTCCTAGTAGGTTCATTTGCCGGTGCCTCTCATAATCTTGGCATTCCTTTGCTGGCTGACACAATTGATTCCAGCAAACAAAGCTTGATTTACGGACTGATCTGGGGTGTCTGGGGAATCGGATCGGTGTTAGCCACAATTCTGCTGCCGAAAATGAAATTCCTGCAGGGTAACCACCTGTATCGTACATATTTTCTTGCAGCGATCTTGATGTCGACTGGCTTTATAACCTTTCTGTCAAATTTAAATATCTGGATTGTCCTTATGTTTGCGTTCTTTACCGGGATTTTTGATGCCTGCTTCACCACCCTGCACGCGACGATCCTTCAGAAAACAGATAATTACATCAGGGGGAGAATATTTGGCGTTGGCATGCTGTTAAAATCATTAGGATTCGCACTTGGCTTTGTCGTTGCCCCAATTCTGTTAGAAGCTCTTTCATTGGCTAAAATGGTCTGGATTTTCCACGGAACTTTGATTTCCTCAAGCATTTTAGTGATGCTATATTCAAATGCTAATAGGAAAAAGTATAAGGAAGTTAATCAAAGTGTATAACTGAAAAAGGAACTCCCTATTTTGCGGGAGTTCCTTATGTTTAACTTTTAGCTTGTGTGTCGCCCATGAAGACAAGAGTGAAATCTTCAATAAAAGCTGGTATATCTGCTTCCATGCCAATCCAATCCAGTTGATCTTCAGGTTCCTGCTCAGGTTTTGGCCTGAAGTCTGCAATACTTTTACCTCTTGCCCCGCCAAACAATTCAACGGTAACTCGTCTTGGCAGGTATTTCACCAGATTTTTGTTCACAAGGGCACTTAATGTGATCACATCATGGAGCGGCGCACCCTGGATGCCCGGGACATTCTTTTTATACGCATCAAAGTAATAATCATATACAGGTTTAATCAGATCCTTAAAAGGAGACTGGCTGTTTTGTGCAAGATAATCTATTACTGCTGGGGGAATGATGGCTTTATTAGTGATATTTAAAGGATGCAGAAATACGTTTCTTGCCTTTTCCAGCACCTGATTAGCCGCAATAGGATCGGCATAGAAATTTGCCTCAGCTTCGGCTGTGACATTGCCCGGTACGAGGAACGCTCCTCCCATGATATAAACAGCACTGACTGTTTTGAACGCTTCTTCGCCATATAAGATAAATGGGATCGCCAGTTCCGTTTGTCTTCCGACTCCGACGATTACTAGATTATCAGGGTACTGGTTAACAATATCAAGGATTTTGTTAATATCATAGACCTTTACTTCCCCCAAATCCTCTGGTGGCCTGATCGGACCAAGCCCCTCTTGTCCATGTATCTCAGGATAAAAGGTAGCCAGTTCACCTGATAAAGGTCCGGATGCACCTGCGATAATCGGTATATCCTCTCTTCCTCCCAACTGCAATAAATAGGCTGTATTATTTATTGCCTGTTCTTTTGTGATATTTCCGTACCCGGTAACTACCCCCACAACATTTAGTTCAGGATGAAGCAAGGCATACATAAGGGCCAATGAATCATCTACCCCTGAATCTGTAAACAACAGGATATTATACATAGCAACCCACCCTTTTTTTCATCTTACATATCTTATGACATATATCTCCTTCTGATGCTCCTTCATTATTTATGTTCCGGAATTAGCGATACAACCTTCTTACTCGATTGATTTCTGTATTTTTTGGCAAAAAATTGACTGTCGTCCTTCCTGCTCGTTTTCCTCAAAAAAGAGAATCTTCCACTCACTGAATTCTTTAAGCAACTCATTCGACTCCAGCTTGTATTGATTTGAAATATGCTCGTTCCCTGCTGCTTTTTGTTTGTAAAACGTTTCGAAGAATAAATATCCATCATCTTTGATTACTTGTTTTACTAATGGAAATAAAGAACGTTCCAGATAATATGTCATTACCGCTAAATCGTATTTACGGGTCGTTAAATCGGTTCTTTCTTTCGTAAGATCGGCTACTTTAGTTGTAATATTCAAGTCTCGGTTGGCTGCCTGCTCTTGAACATACATAATAGCAATGTCAGAAATATCAATAGCTGTCATGTCATAGCCCAGCTCTGCCAGGAAGAAGCTATTGCCTCCCAGTCCAGAGGCAAAGTCGATTGCAGTCCCTCCATTCAGGTAAGTAGCCATCTCTAGCAATCTTTTATTTGGTTCTGGAGAAGCCTGGTTAGTCAGCTTATCCATATATTTTCGATTCCATTTATCTTGAGCGTCCACTGTATATCACTGCCTTCTGAAATAAAAGTTAACAAGAATATACCATAGATGCATTACTCTTTCATTTTTACACTTTGTTTTTAAAATATTCTGAAAATATATTGCTAAATCCCTTAAAAATAGTCATACTTTTATTGTAACTAAATATTTATAATTATCAGTTATTTTGGTAAGCGCTTTCATATCTTATTATTTTTTATTAGGAGGAGATGAGATGTCACTAACTCGTAAGATCCTTTATGGTATGGGATTAGGTATTATTGTTGGTCTTATTTTTAATTTAGCTTTGCCTGAGTTGTTCGAAACAGTCAATAGTTATGTGTTGGTCCCTCTTGGGAAAATCTTTGTAAATTTGATTAAGATGCTTGTTGTCCCTATTGTCATCGTTTCTCTTATACTAGGAACTGCGGGCATTAGTGATCCTAAGAAGCTCGGCAGGATCGGCGGCAAGACGATTTCTTTCTTTCTCGTGACCACCGCAATTGCACTAGTTTTGGCGATTGGAATGGCACTTCTGGTTCAACCAGGTTCAGGCAGCTTCCAATTGGATGGCGCAAGTTTCGAAGCTGCTGAAGCACCGCCAGTTATTGAAACATTATTGAATATTATTCCTGCCAACCCTCTTGGAGCTATGGTTGAGGGCTCTATGCTCCAGGTGATCGCATTTTCAATTATCATTGGCTTTGGTATAGCAAGAGTTGGTGAAAAAGCATCTGGACTGATCAAATTGGTCGAACAGGCAAACGATGTACTGATGTATTTAGTTCAGGCTATCATGAAATTTGCACCATACGGCGCTTTCGGTTTGATCGCTACAGCAATCGGCAGCCAAGGGTTAGAGGCAATCGCAGCAATGGGTAAATATATGTTCGTAGTTCTGTTCGTCCTGCTGCTACACCTTGTGATTACCTATGGGTCAGCAGTATCTTTACTCGGAAAACTGAACCCAATTAAATTCATCAAGGAATTCTCGCCAGCTATGGTTGTTGCATTCAGTACATCTAGTAGTGCAGCGACCCTGCCTATTTCGATGAAAACATTGCAAAATAATCTCAAAGTTTCCAAAAGTGTCAGTGGTTTCGTACAGCCGCTGGGAGCCACGATTAATATGGATGGAACAGCCATCATGCAAGGGGTTGCCACCATCTTCATTGCTCAGGTTTATGGAGCCGAACTTGGACTGGGTCAATTATTGACTGTCATATTGACTGCGACCCTGGCAAGTATAGGAACAGCTGGTGTCCCTGGAGTGGGATTGATCATGCTTTCGATGGTATTAACTTCAGTAGGCTTGCCTGTTGAAGCCATAGCTTTAGTGCTGGGGGTTGACCGTCTCCTTGATATGTGCAGAACCGCTGTAAACATTACCGGGGATGCTGCTTGCGCTGTCTATGTTGCCCGCTCTGAAGGAGAAACTTTAGAAGAAGTTGAAATAGACGAGAATGTTACTGCATAATTTCTAAACTTTTAAGAGCAGCTGCTCAATTGATTTTGAGCAGCTTTTTTATTTGGGCTTCTGGAAAACTATGACGCTTTCAGTTAAAGTTCATGTGTGTCACAATATTCATCAATCAACTTTTCGATCTGATCAGGTTCGGGTCCTTCCGCATCAAAAGAAAATTTGATTTCTTCGATAAATTCCCCTTTATGGTATACATGAATAGCTCCATCCTGATTGATCACACTATATTCAGGTTCAAATACATAACCACTGCGTTCGATGGCTCCCATCCTTTTATCCCTCCTGCTTTGTATTCCTTTTTTGTATTCCCCAATGAGTGGTGATGATACCTACCTATTTAGCCTACATCCCGGGAGAGAAGTTAAATCCTTTTACAATCCTGAATAAAGGGTAGATTATATATACGTGGCGTTATACAGATCTTAATGTGAATAAGAGGTTTTGTTTTGTATGACCTAAGAATTTTTAAGGAGGTTCTCTGATGAAAGTACTCGTCGTAGGTGCTAATGGACAGATTGGCAAACAACTTGTTGATCTGCTTAAAGAAAGCAGCGAACATGATGTAAGAGCGATGCTGAGAAAACCGGAACAAACTCCGGAGTTTGAAGAAAAAGGTGTTGAAACTGTAATCGCCAGTCTTGAAGGTACAGTTGAAGACATCGCATCTGCCGCAAAAGGCTGCGATGCCATTGTGTTCGCAGCAGGTTCAGGAGGACATACAGGTTTGGATAAAACTCTGTTAGTGGATCTTGACGGCGCTGTGAAAACGGTGGAGGCTGCAGAACAGGCTGGGATTGAACGGTTCATAATGGTCAGTGCCCTGCAAGCTCACAAAAGAGAGAATTGGTCTGAAGCCATTAAACCTTATTATGTTGCAAAACACTATGCTGATCGCGCTTTATTGCAGAGCAGCCTGAATTATACCATCATCAGGCCTGGAGGGTTACTGAACGAACCTGGTACGGGTAAAATTGAGGTTTCTGAGAACCTGAAAACAGGCACGATTGCAAGAGTTGATGTAGCAAAAACCATATTGGCATGCTTGGATGCGAAAAATACATTCAAGAAATCCTTTGATTTAATTTCGGGAAAAACGGATATTGATGAAGCGATTCAAAGTTTTTAATAGGAACCAAAAAAGAGTTTACCGTGCTGGTAAACTCTTTTTCATAAGATGAAAAGCTCCGTCAATTTGTATCAATCATTTGAAAATTTACTGTTGGAAGCTGAATATTGTGTTCAACAAAGATGGCTGCGACCATATGTCTTAATTTACTTTCAATCTTTTCTTTGATTTCAAAGTTAACGACCGGTATTTCAATCAGGAACTCCATAGCCTTGCTATGAAAATCAATAAAACGAATATCAGGTTCCGGAGAATCAAGGATGCCATCTTCATTTTCCTTAATTTCATTAACTGCTTGTTCAAGCAGAGCTTGTACCATATGAGTATCTGTCCCAAAAGCGACACTCACCTTTACCTGAGCCATCATTCTTGCACTGGTTCGGTTCTTGACAATCTGTTCGATAAAATACTGGTTAGGGACAATCAGTGTCCCTTCCTTTGCAGTTCGGATGATTGTGGATCTTAAACGTATTTTTTCAACACGCCCGACCTTATCATTGATTTGAATGATTTCCCCTACTTCAATCGGTCTTTCAAATAAAATGATGATACCGGATACAAAGTTACCAGCAACATTCCTCATGCCAAAACCAATACCAATTCCAAGGACTCCAAAAACGGCCCCTATCGCAGTCAGGTTGATTCCGACACTGGTTAAACTTATTGCCAGAGCTGCAAACATAACGGTATAGTAGATGATTTGATTGAAAGTATATCCTAAGCCCCTGTCTACTCCATAGTAATCATAGACAGAGGATAAAATAAACTTATTGAATAGCTTAACTAACCTGTGCGCCAGCGAAACGATCAGGAAGGCAATAACAATAAGAAAGATTGTCACCTTCACTTCTCCATGGGTATATAACGGTTCAAATAACCATTCATTCTTTGAGAAGGTTAATAAGAGCAAAATGATGATGCCATAAAAAGTTACCCAGTCCGCAAGCGAATCGATGATCGGCAGAGATCTTTGGAAAAACCTCGAATCTTTGGCAGCTGAAAACTTAGCAACCCTTTTTATAAGCCAATTTCCTACAATAATAATCACTAAAAATACAGCAAGCCTTATAATATCCTCGCGTGAAATGTCCCTAATAAAAGTATCTACCATGTGTACCACCTGCAATTCCAATATATCAGTCTATTCCTGTAAAACAAGCGAATTAAACTTAACAGGTATACAAAAAACAGACCCACTCCTTTATAGAATGGGTCTGTTTTTGTATAAAAATTCAATTAAACTAAATCTACATTATGATATACCTGCTGGACATCCTCTAAATCTTCCAGGGCATCAATAAGCTTCTCGAATTGTTCCTGTGTTTCTTCGTCGAGAGTAACCTCGTTCTGAGGCAGCATTGTCAGTTCAGCAACAGTAAAGTCAGTGATACCGGCATTCCTGAATGCTTCCTGGATAGCGTGGAATTGATCAGGTTCACCGTAGATAATGATGGAGTCGTCTTCTTCAAGAATATCGCGTGCATCAACATCCGCTTCCATCAAAATTTCAAGTGCTTCATCAGCCGATTTTCCTTCAAACCCGATTACTGCAGTTTTGTCGAACATATAAGAAACGGATCCAGCTACTCCCATGTTGCCGCCGTTCTTTCCGAAAGCAGCGCGTACATTGGATGCAGTACGGTTTACATTGTTCGTAAGTGCATCAACGATCACCATGGAGCCATTAGGGCCAAAGCCTTCGTAACGAAGCTCTTGATAATTTTCTTCAGCTCCTCCCTTGGCTTTTTCGATCGCGCGGTCAATAATTACTCTTGGCACATTATATGTCTTTGCTCTTTCCAGGACGAATTTCAGCGCCTGGTTGGATTCTGGATTTGGTTCACCTTGTCTGGCTGCAACATAAATCTCAAGCGCGAATTTTGAATATACCCTGCTTGTATTTGCATCCTTGGACGCTTTCTTCTCTTTAATGTTGTTCCATTTACGACCCATAAATTCCACTCTCTTTCAACTTAGATCAGATAGCTGCATCACTTAATTTTTATAAAGCTATTTCGGCAGCTGCTCACAGATAATATTATACCTTAAATGGAAGATTTGTTAAGAGGTTAGTATACAATGGTTCAACGGTTGTCCTAAAGAGTTTCTCCGGCTATCAATTCATATGACCTTATTCGGTCCTCAGGTGAAAACGTGATGGTCAGGATCATGATTTCATCAGGGTTATACTTCTTGTGCAATTGAAGCAATCTATCTTTTACTTGCTTAGGATTCCCTATGATCATTTTTTGCTTTATTTTTTCTACAGTTTTATAATCTTTTGCCGAAAGCTTGTAATCCTTTGCGTCTTCAATAGAAGGTACACCGGAAGAGCCTTCTCCGTTTCCCTGCTGGATGCTCCATATAAGTGTGCTTAATGCAATTTCTTCCGCCTGTTCAGTGGTTTCAGCACAAATGGCCGAAACAGTCAAAATGGTTTGCGGAGATTCTATGCTTCCTGGCTTGAAAGAGTCATAGTAAACTTGCAAAATGTCTTGAGGGTCCTTGTCGCTCATAAATAATCCGAACGCATAAGCTATTCCGTAATCAGCCGCGAGCCTTGCGCTTTTTTCACTCGTGCCGAGAAGCCAGGGTTCTGGACGGTCATCTGGTAAGGGAGCTGCCTTTATTTTTGCTAATTCGCTTCCTTCTGGGTGATCATGATTAACAAAATGAAGCAATTCTTTCAATGATTCTGGAAGTTTCCAAACGTTTTGCAGGAAGTTGTCTGACAAAACATTGGTGACTTCTGCAGAGCCGCCTGGAGCCCGGCCGATTCCGACATCAATCCGGCCTGGGAACAATGTTGCAAGCAAATTATAAAGCTCGGCCACTTTGTAAGGTTTGTAATGTGGAAGCAATACAGCGCCAGAGCCTATTCGGATTTTGCTTGTCCTTGCGCCAATATACGGAAGCATCACTTCAGGTGCAGGACAGGCAAGCCCCGGGATATCGTGGTGCTCAGCAATCCAGAAACGCGTATAGCCCAAATTTTCGGCAGTCTGTGCAAGCAAAACAGATTCTTCCAGAGCCTCTTTGGCTGTCTGGTTCGCTGAGATAGGGGCCTGGTCAAGGATACTTAATTTCATGTCTTACTCCTTTACTTCTAATAAGGTTAATTGATATGTACCGACCTGTCCGCTTTCATATAAATTCGTAACAGAGGTCGAATACTCGACAATTTTTCCTCTAAAGGTTATTTCTTTATCAGGAACGTGTACATCAAATTCGCCTTTATATAATAATGTGGTTAAATCATGATACTCTTCACTTTTTACGGGAAATTCAATCGAAATCCGCCTTAATCCATTAAAAATGTCCATATCAAATTTATTGATCAGGATTGAATGATCATCAAAAACAATTTTGTCAACCAATGTATCCTCTCCTTCTAACTAGCTCGATACCATTTTACCATTAATTTATTGCGTGAAAAAAACACCTGCCCTGAGTGGACAGGCTGCTTGCGCTCGTTATCTTTTTGCAAGAAAATCTTTCATCACTTTAACAAGTTCTTCATGCTGTTCATACATGCTCATATGGCCTGCATTTTGTATAACTTTCTTCTCTATATTTGGTCTGGATACAATAAATGTTTTTTCAGGAGGAATAATTTGATCCTGTTCACCAGCAATCAAGATTACAGGAAGATCCGTTTCCTCTAACACTTTATTCCGTTCTGGTCGATCTTTCATCGCCATCAAGGCGCTGACCAGACCATCCACCTTAGTCATCCTGCCAATTTTGACTGTCTCTTCGATTTCCTTCGCATTCACTTCTATATTTTCAGGAGAAAAGAGCTTCCTGGATAGTCCTTCGATAAATGCTCCAGGTCCCTCTTCCTGAATCCTCTTTGCATTGTTTTCCCGGGCTTCCTTCGCTTCTTCTGAATCCGGATTTGCTGTTGAGTGTACCAAAGAGAAAGCTTTTAAGTACTGTGGGTATAACTCGGCAAATGCCAGGGTGATATATCCTCCCAGTGAATGACCGAACATTGTTATTTTATCCAATCCTAGCTGATCCAATAATTCTTTAATTGTACTGGCCATATCCTCAATGGAATAGCTGTCCTTCCCCATGCCTGACTTTCCGTGTCCAGGAAGGTCGAGTGCGATGACTCTATACTCCTTGGCCAATTCGGGAATGATTTTATCCCAATAGTGCTTGCTCCCGGCAAATCCATGTATGAGGATGATTGGATCTCCTTTGCCTTGATCATAAAAACTTACTTCCGTACTCCCAGTTCTTACCTTCTTTGAGTCCATATTTTCCGCTCCTATCGTTCAGTATATTTATTATATTCCCCCAATCTCGTTTATTAATCTATCGCTAGAATCGATAGGCTGATATTTCCACAGCTATAAAGGTGTATTCTCTGTTACAATTTTGAGGTTGATAAAACACAGGAGGATACCCTTATGAAAAAACTTTACTTGCCTCTGATGATTGTTTTACTCACCTTCATGGGCGGTTTTATATCTGGAACATTATATTCGAATACGCAAAAAACTAAAACAATCGCAACCAGTGCTGAAGCAGCACATTCAACCAAAATACCTGGAGTTAAGAAAGAACCACAATTGAAAGAGCAAGAATCAAAGGTTTTAATCGGCTATGTCCAGGATTTCAGGAAACCGGACGAGATTGATTACGATAGCCTGACTCATGTGATTTTTTCCTTTGCACATCCAAACTCGGATGGAAGCCTGTTAATGAATGGTGATCATGCTGTCAAAAATTTAAGGGCGATTGTTACTAATGCGCAAAAACACGATACGAAGGTTATGCTGGCAATCGGGGGCTGGTACCATATCAATGGCGGGGAATCTTATGATTATTTCAAGGCAGCCATCTCAAACCCTGCTTCAAGAAAAAAATTAGTTCACGAGCTTGTAAGTTTTGCAGAAAAAGAAAAGCTAGATGGTATAGATATTGACTTTGAGCACCCTCGCTCAACAGAAGATGCGCGATATCTGGCTGATTTTGCAAAAGAATTAAGTGAACAATTGAAGCCAAACGGTAAGGAACTGTCCATCGCTGTAAATGCCAAGGTGCACAGCGTGACGGGGACTGAAATTCACTCTGTCGTGTTTGAGCCATCCATGTTCAAGTACTTTGATCATGTCAATTTGATGGCTTATGATGGCCAATGGGATGGAGAGTATAACGCTGCCAATTTATCACCTTACTCTTATTCTGCTAATATAGTGGCGTACTGGACAGCCCTTTTTGACAAGCATGGATTTTCAAGAGAGAAACTTGTCCTGGGTGTGCCGCTATATGCACAGCCTGAGGATCCTTCGATTAAACAGGTCTCATACGAAGCTCTTATCAATCATAACCCTGCTAATACCGGAAAAGACCAAGTCGACATGAATGGGACAACATACCATTATAATGGCCATTCCACATTGAAAACGAAAACCGATCTTGCACTCTCAGAGCAGCTGGGCGGCATGATGCTATGGGAAGCAGGTCTAGATGCTAAAGGGAATCACAGTGCCACGGCTTTAATCTCAGGGGAATTAAAAATCCAGGAAGATCCTCGATACTATACCCGGAAATAAACAAGGAAGCCACTATTGGCTTCCTTTTCTTTATTTACTAGGAAATTATAAAAAAATTTCAATGTGGATATCTATACAGGTTTTCTTAATCCAGCTCCAGCGCCTAGCCCCTCGAGTCGCTTCGGTCCGCCCAATGAAGTCAAAGAACGACTTCACTGGTCGGCCCTCCAGCGCTTGTTGGGGCTGAACGAGGCGCTTGCGCTTTTTGTTCTGGGCCTCTTGGACACCGTTTAATTACTGCATGAATAAGTTAGCAGTAAAGAACTATACGGTGGTGAACTGATGAATGAGATTACCAACTATTTTGTCCGGACCAGTCATTAGAAGGGTCGACCCTTCTTCTATATATATTTGGATTGCTTTAAGCCGTCAGGTTGAAATCGACGCTCGATTGTTCCAGATCGATATTACAGGAACAGACGAAGAGAACAAGTATCTTCCTTTAGAAATCTATACTGAATCCAAAGTGTTTAGAGCAGGAGCGCAGTTATTTATATATTTGGTTAAAATCTCTTCCGCTGATTATCATTTACCTCTCTGCACCCTCCTTGGTTATAATTTAATTTTTAAAAGAGGACGATTTGTCAAAAATTTAGGCAGTTATAATCTGCTCAATCCTGATAGTCCCCGTTCAATCGTATACGGGGATCTTAAATATCCTGCGTTTTATTTAAACCATGAAAGCGAGCCTACAAACTTGCTATATGGCTCCTGTCGAAAGCCGCATGGACAGGGTGATGATGCCCTGTTTGCAGCAGACGTCCTCGTAAAAAATAAACATCTTGATCTTTCAGAGCGGCCTAATGCCTTATTTTTAATGGGAGACCAGATTTATGCTGATGATGTTGCAGATCCACTTTTCCCGATCCTGACTGAACTTGGCAAGGAATTGATAGGTGATAGCGAAAGCGGCAAATTACATGAGCTCCTGCCAGAGAACTTATATACCCGGCTAAACCAGGTGAATGGACGGCAATTCCTGATTGAGCATCTTGCCAACTTTTCTACCAGGAAGGGCGATAATCATCTGATCACTTTGGGTGAATATGCAGCCATGTATTTATTCAGCTGGAGTCCGGAAATTTGGGATTTCATCCATGAGAAGGAGCTGCTTCTTTCCTTTCAGCAATTACAGGAAAGAAATAAACTTCACCTTAAGTTGGATAAAGATGAAAAGACGAGAATGAAGGAACTGTCGATGTTGGAAGCAAGGTACGATGAGCAAATCGAGAATATAAGGGACTTTGTCGTCTCCCTGTCTGCGGCAAGGCGTTTGATGGCTAACACGCCTACCTACATGATCTTTGATGACCATGACATGACAGATGATTGGAATATATCCGAAAAGTGGACTTCTTCAGTCAGAGAATCCTCTTTGGGAAAGCATATCATAGGTAACGGTCTTACAGCCTACTGGCTATTCCAGGGGTGGGGCAATGAACCGGAAGGATTTGACCAGACATTTTTCCAAAAAGTAAATAGCTATATTGCCTCAACCAGCATTGATTCAGCCAGTTATAATGACGGGTTGAATTATCTATGGAATTATCATTCCTGGCATTTCATCGCTCCTACCGTCCCGAAAACAGTTTTCCTTGATACAAGGACCCAGCGAGAGTTCGACCCTAGACCAAAGGCAATTAAGCTGGGCGGGATGATAGAAGAAACGACGCGCACTCCCCTGTTGATCAGCAAAGAAGGCTGGGAGGCTATTTCTCGAAAATTGATTAAAAGCGGCTGGAAAAGTAAGACACCCCTGAATATAGTTTCACCAACACCTTTTTACGGAATGGGATTAATCGAATCCTTTCTCCATAAATATGTATATCCATTCAAAGTATTAGGCTTCCCCGTCCAGACTTCATTTGATTTTGATGGGTGGAAATACAATGGCAAAGGCTTTCATGCGTTTATAAACCAAATTGCCTCATGGGATCCTGCCTACTGTGTATTGCTTTCCGGCGATGTGCACTTCTCTTCATCCGTGAAATCAGAGGTTCAGTTTCGATCCGGTAAAAAACATTCATTCTATCAATTTACAAGCAGTCCCATTCATAATGAAAGCTTTACTGGATTATGGGGAGCGTTGATGAAGTCAGTGCTTTGGCTAAACTCCCGCAAGAGACGAGAACAGAATATTTACCGCAGCTGTGGTGAATCATATCAACTTACTCTTGGAAAAAGTGATGTAAATCCAGGTGAAACCCTTTTGTGGGAAGAAAAAATAAACTATTATTCTTTTGAAGATGGCAGCGTGGCCGAAACGAAAAACTCAATCGGTTATCTGGAGGTCGAAAAAGGCAAACTGGAGAATACTTTGCTTATGACAGTGGATTACGGCGAAAATGTAGAATGAAACAGGCGATCTCTTTATAAAAAAATGAATGACAGTACATTCTGACGAAAACTCAAAAGTATCAAAATCGTAATCCGCACGAAATAACCCAGGGGGTTTCTACCTCTGGGTTTGTTTTGATATGTTTTTACGGTTCACAAAAAAAGTAATGTAAAATTGTAAACGATCTTTACACAGTATTGTAAGACAAGATGTACAGGAGTTCTATGAGCTGAGCTCTTCAAATTCTTTAATTTTCTCGAGCCTTTCTACAAGCACCATACACTTTCTGTCGCCGATTTCATAGATATACATTTTATGGCCGTTTTCCTTCAGGAGCTTCTTAAATTGGATTTCGCCTGATAAGTCATATCCGTTTGCTAAATCCGAAATTTTCTTTAGTATTTGCTCCCTGCTTGGTTCGTTAGTAGATGCTATTTTAATAGGTATCGGAATCCCCTTTATTTTAAAGGTGACAAGGACGACGCTTTCCAATTGAATCAACTCCTTTCAAAAACAATTCGACAAACTCATTTAATTTCCTTCTATTTACAAGTTTTTTTACCATAATGCCTTTACAATATAATACCAAAAAAGGAGCGAGGCTTAACCTCCCTCCTCCTCATTATTCTTCTTCATTCATCATTTCATCAAATGCTGAAGACACTTTTTCAAATTCGTCATCAGATTCAATTGCTGCAAAATCTCCATCTTCGTCTACTTTCAAGAAAAAGATATCAATATCTTCGTCCGTTTCGGTCTGAAGATCTTCGACAAAACTGACAGCTGCATAGTCAGACCCTTCAATTGTCAAAGTGCCAATCACCTCGACCTCTTGCTCCACATCATTCTCGTCACTAATTGTGAATACTTCGCCAACTTCAAGTTTATCCATCGATAGTACCTCCTAACTTTTTTTACACAGCATAGTATCTCAAAACTATGTAATCCACATTCTGTTTAAGACTAAGTTAAAAAGAAGTTTTTAGCCAGTATAAAGCCTAATTACCTGATAAAAAAGATGCGATTTTGTCTTTGTTATCTTGAAAGACCTGCCGTCCCAGATGCTTTAGTTCTTCCATATTAGTAAAATCATCAAAAGGGACTTCTTCTGATAGCTCTGTATTCAGTCTGAGGTAATGATCGCCTAGCAAAAGCCGACAGTGATAAGAAACGGATTCTGAGGATAAATCCATCGCCAGATCCAATAATTTTGGCGTAACCTTTAAAGTTGGAAAATGGAAAGGCAGCCATTGGCGGATGCCCCAGTACTTTTCCTCACTTATGGAAAAATCGATATTCTGTTGGCCAGTTCCAATCGATAGTATATGGATGTCGGCTAAGTCGGTTTTAAAGTGGTGCAGGGCTTCCGTCACACAAACCAACGATGGATTATTAGCCCATAGCCCCCCATCGATCGATAAATATTGATTGTTTACATTGTTGGGTGGAAAGTAGATTGGCGCTGAACAAGACGATAGCACAGCATCCCACAACTTTATCGATAATTCATTTTCGGACGAATAACCAAAGTCAGTTCGATGAACATAAGGTTTTCCATGGGTTATATCAACAGCTGGGATCAACAAAGGCTTTTCGATATCGCCAAGAGTAATTTCCTTGAAGGCTTGTTTTAACAACCGACGTAAATACCTGTCACTATAAACACTCTTGAAAAGACCAATCTTGGCTTTTCGTACAAAAATCTTTTCACCATAAGTCTCGTACCTGCCCATCACCTCTTCCATCGATGTGTTCAAAGCAGCTGAAGCAGCGATGATTGATCCTGTACTTGTACCTGAGATCACATCAAAGAGTTCACCCACAGGCTTTCCAAACTCTTCCTCTATCGCTTGCAGGATAGCAATCGGGAAAATGCCTCTTATACCGCCGCCATCGATGCATAACATTTTCATGGAATTCCCCCGATTCGTCCTTAATGCTCTCATTCTTCCCATTCCATCGGGACAATATAATCAAACTGAATAAGCAAAAAAAGAAGAGCTGCCCATTGAGATGGCAGCTCTTCAGAAGAAACGACTTATGATACTTTATCCTTTTCATGTTTGAAGGAATATTCTTCTTCCCAGTATTCAGCATTTTTGATGCCGAGTTTTTTGGAATTGAAGACTGGATCAAGTCCTTGCTTTTTCTGTTCCTCATAATCCTTCAAGGCAATCAATGCTGGTTTCGCGAGCAGGACAATGGCAATCAGGTTGAGCCATACCATCAATCCCAAGCCAGCATCACCAAGCGCCCATGCGAGTGACGCTTCTTTTACCGCTCCATAGAAGACCGCACCAAGGATGACAATTTTGAGGATGAACATTGGCACCTTGCCGTTTCTTCCTCTAAGAAGATAAGCAATATTCGTCTCAGCCATATAATAGTAAGCCATGATTGTTGTGAAAGCGAAGAAGAATAGTGCTACAGCAACGAATTCTGCACCGAACCCAGGAAGAACCGCATCTACTGCAGCCTGTGTATATCCTGGACCTGCTTCAACTCCTTGAAGGTTCTCGACAATGAATGCTCCGTCCGCGCCAACCGTATTGAACATTCCTGTGAACAGGATCATGAAGGCTGTGGCAGAACAAACGAATAGTGTATCGATGTATACAGAGAATGCCTGGACCAGTCCTTGTTTAGCCGGGTGTGAAACCTCTGCAGCAGCAGCTGCGTGTGGCCCCGTACCCTGACCTGCTTCATTGGAGTAAATACCGCGTTTTACACCCCATGCAATCGCGCTTCCAAGGATACCGCCAAACATTGAGTCAGCACCGAAAGCGCTTTTGAAAATCAATGCGAAAACGGCAGGAACTTCTGAGATATTCATTCCGATAATGACTAGGGCGACAAGGATGTATCCAACAGCCATAAATGGAACTGTATATTGCGCGACAGACGCGATCCTTTTAACTCCTCCGAAAATGATTAAAGCCAAAAGTGCGATTACAACAAAACCTGTCACTGACTTGCTAACGCCAAAAGCATTCTCAAGACCAAGTGCAATCGAGTTGGACTGAATACCCGGCATTAACAGGGACATTGCGATCAAAGCTGCAATGGCAAACGCAATAGCAAACCACTTAATACCGAGTCCTTTTTCGATGTAGTATGCCGGACCGCCTCGGTAAAGACCGTCTTGTTTCACTTTGTAAATCTGCGCTAGTGTTGACTCTACGAATGCACTTCCTGCTCCGATGAATGCAATCGTCCACATCCAGAAAACCGCACCAGGTCCCCCCATTGCGATTGCAGTGGCAGTACCTGCGATGTTACCAGTTCCTACACGGCCGGATAAAGCGATAGATAAGGCCTGAAAAGATGAAACGCCCGCATCGGAACTTCTTCCTGTGAACATAAGTTTAACCATGTCTTTCAAGAGTCTAACTTGTAGAAAACGTGTCAAGATTGAGAAAAGCAAGCCGATTCCCAGAATGATGTAAATGACCGGGTTGCTCCACAAAATCCCATTGAGCCAAGAAACAAAAGCTTCCAAATGAATCCCCCTTTACAAATTTGATTTCTTTCTATTTTGAATTATAAGATAATTAAACTCAAAGGACAATCAAAATGTGATATTTAACAGCAAACAATTTATATATCTGTATATAAACAGAGGTTCGAGTACAGAATTTGATGGTTTCGTACCACAGGTTTATATGGGTTCTGTTCGGGCGGGTTCCCTTGCTTTCATCCAAAGCTGTCAGAAGTTGCTCCATGTTCAGACAGCAATTCGCTGGTTACCATAAAACCTGTCCGAAGCTGGCCATAAACGAAACAAGCGAGAGACGACTGTCTCCCGCTTGTTTCTTAATGTCCACTCTTCTCTCGTAAAATCGGAAGGGTACAGCAGCGGAATGAACCTCCGGACTTTATGATTTCTGTTATATCCACTTCAATTACTTCGAATCCCTTACTTCTTAGTTGTTCATTAACTCCTTTATTTACAGGCAAGCTGAGGATTCTTTTGTTGCCGATACAGAGCACATTCGTTCCAAGTGTGAATTGTTCCTCTTCACTAACATCTATTAGGTCATACCTTGAACTGAACAGTTTAATATCTTCCTCTGTCAATGCAGGTCGATAGATTAATGCGACTTCCGGGGAAACGACATTGAAGACGCAGTCAAGGTGCAAATACTCGGCCTTAAATGGAATGGCGCGAACTTTAAGCTGGGGAAGCAATCCTTGTAAATGATCTGCTGCTTGTTGGTTGGTCCGGTTACTCAAGCCAACATATATAGTGTCTTGATCGATGACTACATCCCCTCCCTCGATCTGATCACCTATTAAATTATAATAGGATATTCCCTCATCCTCGAGCCACTGTTTCAGGACGTTCTCCTCGCCCTTTCGCACATCGCTAGCCATATCCGCAACAAATATGGTTTGGCCGAGTGTAAACCCGATATCTCTGGTAAAAACTTGCTCAGGGTATTTTTTATGGTATGGAAGAAGGATAACCTCCACCCCGTAATGTTTTAAAGTATTCACGAATTCATTGTGCTGTTCCAAGGCAACTTCTATATGTATGCCTTCATCCTTGAAATGTTTCTGAGTTTCATTAATTACATCACGTATTGTCATATACTGTGGGCTACAAAGAATGACTTTCTTAAGTACGTCATATTCATTTATGACATACCCTCTATTTTCGGGCTGCATATTCTGTTCCATCCTCATTCCTCCTTATATACAAATCACTTTAGGTTTTCCGGATTTTACTTTAATCATTACTTCCCCTTGAAAAAATCCTGTCAGATATCCTGACGAACCTGCTGACTTTTTAGCAAGAATTCTTTACGCTTATGAAAAATTCACAACCGTTTCAGGAAATGAGGAGATGAATGTGGAAAGACAGAATACTTCTGATTTGGCACAATTGATTATCATGCTTGATCTTTTTCGGGATGAATTGTATGAAGAACTTTTGAAAAGACATGGAAAGCACGCTGTAGAAATATTACGTGCTGCTCAAAATGAAACTTTTTAAGGAGGGATTCTCTGTGTCCTTGCATTTGCGTACTGCCGTAGAAAAACTAAAGGACCATTATATCCAGCATCTGATCAAATCGAAAATTACAAATGAAAGCGAAGAAGAATTAAGGAAATTAACATTAACTGAACTTAAAAATTTAATTAATGGGGATTAACGATTTTATTATACAAATTAATAGCCATGTAAGGAAATATGACATATACTATTTAAAACTGTTAAAAGCGTGGTGTATGAATTGGCTGCAGACCCATCCTCCTTTAAAGAAAAGAAAGTCATAACTATAGGTATTGTCAGTGAGCTGACCGGACTTTCTGAACGACAAATACGATATTATGAAGAAAGGAAATTAGTCTTTCCGGACCGAACCCCTGGTGGAAGCAGAAGATATTCATTCGTAGATGTCGAACAATTAGTTGAGATTGCCAACAAAATTGAAGATGGCGTCCAGACTTATGAGATCCGGCAGGAAATGATTAAGGAAAAGAAACGACATAAAGACGAGTCACATAAGAAAATGATACAAGGACAATTGAACGCTCAATTCGGCGTTCGAAAATACTAAACTATTAAACCTTCAATAATGGAGGTTTTTTCTTTTTTTAGAAACCGTGTAAGGTTTTCTGACACAAACGTAGATTGATTAAAAAATACATGCGAGAATACAAACTACATTCACAATTTGAAAGGGGACGAAAAAATGGATACGGTATTTTTAATGAACAGCCTATGGGTTATGATTTCCGCGGTTTTGGTAATTTTGATGATTGGAGGCTTCATCCTGCTTGAAACAGGATCAACACGAATGAAGAACGCCGGCCACATTGCCGGTAAAACGATTCTGACATTTGGGATCTCATCAATCGTTTTCTGGGCTGTAGGTTATGGCCTTGTTTTTGGAGAAGGTAACTCGATTCTGGGCTTCTCGGACTTTTTCTATTCAGGCTATGACGTAGAGGGCTTAGGACTTTCAGGTGCTGTATTCTTTCTATTCCAGCTGGCATTCGCCGGGATTTCATTAACGATTGCCTTTGGCGGATTTGCTGAGAGAGCAAAATTATCTGTATATCTTGTCTTTGCACTTCTATTCTCAGTATTAGTTTATCCGTTCATTGCCCATTGGATTTGGGGCGGCGGCTGGCTTGCAGAACATGGAAAACAGGATTTTGCTGGTTCAACTGTAGTCCACCTGACTGGAGCAATGGCGGCATTGGCAGCGACCATCCTTCTGAAGCCGCGTATTGGCAAATTTAATAAAGACGGTTCAGCTAATAATATCGAAGGCCACAATCAGGTTTTCACAGCATTGAGCGTATTGTTATTATGGGTTGGCTGGTTCGGATTTAATGCAGGAAGCACCGTTTCTGTTGATGGAGCATTCTTTGGGTTTGTTGCTCTCAACACGAATCTTGCAGCAGCTGCTGGTACTGTTGCAGCCATGCTCATCTCCTGGATTGTTTTAGGCAAAGCGGATGTTCCAATGATGTTGAACGGAGCGCTCGCAGGCCTTGTGGCCATTACGGCATCCTGTGCTTTTGTTGATACTTGGGCAGCGGTTATCATCGGGCTGATTGCCGGCATCCTTGTTTTCTATAGTATTCGCTTCTTCGAAAGCAGAAAGATAGATGATCCTATCTTTGCGCTATCAGTACACGGTACGGCTGGTGTTTGGGGTACTCTATCAACAGGATTCTTTGCGACCCCTGAGCTAGCCACAGTTGGGAATCCAGGATTGTTTTATGGTGGCGGTCTTGAACAACTGGGAGTACAGGCGCTGGGAGTTGTTGCCTCAGGTGCTTTCGCTTTCACTGTATCTTTTATCATCTTATCGATTATGAAGGTAACAATGAAGGGCTTGCGGGTAACAGAAGAGGAAGAAATCATCGGCCTGGATATTAGTGAACACGGAAGCTATGGGTATCCGGAATTGGTTAATAAAGAAGCAGCTGCAAAGGGATCAATTGAAATCCCCTCAACAGGCAATGTTCCTTTAAATTCACAGCAACCTTCTGTCAATTAATCTTTGGGGTAATTAAGCGGCGGGCCCCTATTGTGGGCCAGCCGTGTTTTGATGAATGGAGAAAGGAGGCCGTCCGGCTTATGAACTTGAGTGACGATTCAAATATTAATGGAATAAGAGTCAAAAGGCAGTCTGACGCATCTTTTAGCAATGAACAATTAAACCATTTTCATGATTTGGTCTATGATCAAGTCTTAACTGCTGCATTATGCAAAGTCTCAAAAGAATACGGGAATCCCCCTTCCCCATTCTCTTTCTTCGTCATGGGCAGTGCTGGTCGAATGGAGCAATCTATTTGGAGTGACCAGGACCACGGATTGGTTTTTACACTAAAAACAGATGAAGCACAGGAGTACTTTTTAAAGTTAGGAAAAGAGATTTCTGAAGGATTAGAGATCGCTGGCTATAAAAAATGTTCCGGCTCTGTTATGGCCAGCAATCCATTGTGGTGTAAATCAATGAAAGATTGGGAGACTCAACTTGGACTTTGGGTTGATGAATCTACATGGGAGTCAATCCGCTATTTGCTCATATTCGCAGATGCCAGGTCGATCCTCGGCGATCCTGGCATGGTAAGCAGATTAAAAGAAAAAGCCTTTGATGAAGTTAAAAGAGAGCAATTGCTGTTAAGGATGCTTCATAACACAATGTATATGAAAAAAGGCGTCGGACTACTTGGCCAGCTGCTTGTAGAAACTCATGGTGCCTATACTGGATCTATTAATCTTAAGGAAACAGCGTTTCTCCCCTTCGTGAATGCAGCAAGGCTGTTATCATTTTACGGAGGGATAAAAGAAACACCCACACTCTCTCGTATCAGCCTTTTATCTGACGTCATGATGCCAGATCAAGATAAATCTTTGTACAGCAAGAATTTCTCTGCACTGCTTGACTATCGCCTTAAACATGGATGCAACAGGGATTATGACTCCGGCCACTACGTAAATACGAGTAAACTCACTAAAGATGAAAAGAAATCATTGAAGGAAATCCTTAAAGTTGGTGAACAATTTTATGAACATGTCCGGAAGATGCTTGAGAGGATGTAAGTTTTGGGAATGAATGATATGGTTCGTTTCTTCCGGCAAATGACCGGGAAGCTTGGGTCGCACATCTATGCAGGAATGCTGCCTCACTCAAATCCGCAGCAAATGTCTTTTTTAAGGCAGCTGCAAAAAGAAATGAAGGAAGGAAATAGCCTCGCCTGTCCGTTGGAAGAATTGCCAGTCGTCGTTTTTGACATCGAGACAACAGGCTTTTATCCAGAAAAAGGCGATGGGATTATCTCAATAGGAGCTGTCAAAGTAATTGGTTCCAGGATACTAGATGATGAAGTTTTTTACTCTTTAATCAACCCTGAAATTCCAGTGCCGACTAATGTCCTTACACTGACTTCTATTACTGAGAAAGAGCTCATGGCTGCCCCGAAAACTTCAGAAGTGCTGATGGAATTTTTAAATTTTATTGGCAGCTCAGTACTTGTAGCTCACCATGCAAAACATGAGCAAGCCTTTATGAAGAAATTTACAAGCAGCCATTTACGCTTTAATTTCGAACACAGAGTGATAGATACTTTATTTCTAATAAGATTATTCCAGCCTGTTGTCAATTCCCTGCCCTTGGAACAAATTTGCCTTGAGTGCGGGATTGAAGTAAACGATAGGCATCATGCATTGGCAGATGCTAAAATGGCAGCAAATCTTTGGGCTTTCTATATAAAAAAAGCCCGTGAGCAGGACTACCGGAATTTGCGGGAGGTATATGAATACTTATCCTTAATAACATAACCTTGTTCCCTGCTGCCCTCCCCAAACTCCCTTTCTTAAATGTCTTTATTCCATTTATCTCAAATCATTTTATTTTGATTACCGAAAGAAAATTGTTACTATTGAATTGTATAACCGCTGGGAATAGTAAAAATGCTAATCCTGGCAGTTAATATTATTCAATGAAGGAAGATGAAAAATGACCGAAAACAAACGTTTAAACGATATAAAATATTCCGTGCTCGACTTGGCTCCGATTCTTGAAGGTGGCACAGCAGAAGATGCGTTCAAAAACACACTGGATCTTGCCCAACATGCTGAAAAATGGGGCTATAACCGCTATTGGTTAGCAGAGCATCATAACATGCCTGGCATAGCAAGTTCCGCTACATCGGTTGTCATCGGCCACGTTGCTGCTGGTACATCCTCTATTAGGGTTGGTTCAGGCGGTATCATGCTCCCTAACCATGCTCCGCTAGTGATAGCTGAACAATTTGGTACACTTGAATCTCTCTTCCCGGGGCGAATTGACCTTGGTCTTGGTCGCGCTCCAGGAACTGACCAGGTGACGGCCTATGCATTACGTCGTGAACGTCGCAGTGATGGTCAGGATTTCCCTGAGCAATTGGACGAACTTCGCGCCTATTTCAATCCAGAGCTCGATTCTCAATATCGAAGTGTCAAGGCGATCCCCGGCGAAGGATTGAATATTCCCATCTGGTTATTAGGCTCAAGTGGCTATAGTGCTCAGCTTGCAGGACAACTAGGTTTGCCGTTTTCATTTGCCAGCCACTTCTCACCTGAAAATACTTTAGGAGCACTAAAGCTTTACCGAAGGAGTTTCCAGCCTTCAGAAGTTTTGCAAGAGCCATACGCAATGGTCGGTGTTAACGTGATTGCTGCTGATACTGATGAGGAAGCAGAATTCCTGGCAACATCGATGCAGCAGCAGTTCCTTAACTTGTTCAGGAATAATCCAAGTCCATTGCTGCCTCCTGTCAAGAACTTGGAAAACCAGCTGAGCGAGTATGAGAAAATGCTGCTGGGCAGCCGTATCGGATCATCTATCGTAGGTAGCCCTGAAACCATCAAAATAAAGCTGCAGCAATTCCTGGATGAAACCCAGGCAGACGAAATGATTGTCAACGCGCAAATTTTTGACCATAAAGCAAGGTTGAAATCATTCGAAATCGTTTCTGATATTTTTAAAGGATAGAAAAAATAGTTCATGATAGAAAGAGGAGAACTCAATAGATTCTCCTCTTTTAATTTGTCTTATAAGCATGTAAGTTCACATCACTTGAGTATTGCCCCGATTGCTCCGCTGAATTCGCCGGTCTGCAGAAATGTTGGTTCCAGCCCCGACATTTTACAATAAAAATCAAGGCTTTCTTGCAATGGCTTATTACCTGACAGCGTACTTCCGATAAAAATAACTCTTTTTGTACTGTGTAGAGCAGCTGTTTGTACGGTTAGAAGCGTGATGGTCTCTGCAATCATATTCAAAACTGAAGCCGTTTTGTCGGCCGCAGAACTTGATAAAATAGCTTCCGTCTTTGCGAAGTTGCTCGCAGTTAAATCACCAGGAATTGGTGGTTCTTCTGGATGATAAATATCCTTCACCAGGAGGTCCACGTTTCCTTTTTCACCTGAGTCAGACAAGCTTACCAGACTTGCAAAATCACTCGGATCAGCCAGAAGTTTTCCCATTCCCATAAAAGTACCGCCGCCAATTCCGCTGCCAAGAACCCTTTCATAGTTTTCGCCTTCAATTTTAAACCAGGAAGTGCCGGTACCAATATTGATGAGTATGGATTTTTCACCATTAGGTAATCCTTCCTTCATCATTAAGTAATTAGCACCTTCACATGCTGCGGAAAATTCATCGATAATCTCTGCGTCCGGAAAGAATTTGGCTTTAATTTTTCCTGCTCTCCCGCCTGTAAGGGAGACCCTTTTGTTAGAGGAAACAAGTTTCAGCCACCCTAATGCTTCATCCATTTCTCCGAAGGGTAGTTTCCGAAAATGAAATCTGCCTTCATAAGCGATTTTAATTAGTGAGCCGCCAGCGTCTATGCCGATCCTATTTTTCATGAGGTCTCTCCTCTCATGGAACTCAAGTTAACCTTTTTCCTATTGTAAGTCTTAGTAAAACTAGAAAGCAAAGAAAAAAGCAGCAGTCATTTAACCTGCCGCCTTCAGAATTTGAATTTCCTGTACCTTATACATGCACAAGGAACTTAATAGCTAGCATTTTAAATAAACAAAGAACTGCGGGCTTAGAGTAGCTAGCGTTATCTATACTGACTACACAATGCCCCTATTAGTCTGCCTTTATAGGCACGACTTTCCCATCCTCAATTGCTGCGACGATCAGCTCTGCTTCAAATCCACCATTAGGGTCGATCTTTGGAATGACATACACTTTTTTGTCTTCTGGAAGATTATCCAAACCATCCTGCATATGCGCCATGATTTTTTCTGAATCATCTACTGATCCTGCTGCTTTTATCGCTTCAGCGAATACATACATAGCAATATAATTCAAGCCAGCTTCTGAACCTGGGTCCTCATTATATTTTGCCTGATAATTCTTCACGAATTCTGGAATGCCTGGACTGTCAGAATTAACAAGCGGCATTACTCCAATCGCTCCATTAAGGACATCATAGCTGCCTGTAACCTTCTTCATTTCATCGAACTTTGCCTGGTCCATGACAATGAATCCGCCTTTGAAGCCTAGTTCTCTCGCTTGTTTGGCAACTTTAGCGGTTGGCTCGGACGGTCCGCCGATAAACAATACATCAGGCTTCTCCTTCAGGGCATTGGTTATGATCGTAAAGAAATCAGTATCTTTCGCGAAGTCAATAGAAGAGTTATACACTACTTCTCCGCCTGCTTTTTCCCAATGAGGCTGCAGCTTTTCTGCCCAGTCCTTACCGTATTGTGAGGCAGTCGGCAGGAAGGCGATTTTCTTGCCGAATTTCTCCATTGAATAATTTGTGAATGGCTCAAGATAGCCATCATAACGAGGAGGGATTCTCACTGTTAATTTATTGCCGCCTTCTGTTACCTTAGGTTCACTGGTGTATGCGCCAATAATGAATTTTTCCTGCTGGTTAAACACTTGCATAGCAGCCACTCCGCCACTGTGCGGTGTGAAAATAATCGGTGTCTTGTTTTCCTGCATCAGTCTCTTGGCGTTCGCTCCGGCTTCATTTGGCAAATATTTGTCATCCAGCGAGACGACATTGAATTTATACTTTTTGCCATTCACCTCAACTCCGCCGGCATTGTTAATTTCTTCGGCTGCCATTTGTACACCGTTCAATGTCCGTTCTCCGTAAAAGGCTGCAGGTCCACTTAACGGCCCTGTATATCCTATGTTAATAGTACCTTCTCCTGATGCTTCGTCATCCGATCCTCCCGTATCCGTTTTTTCAGAGCTATTGCAAGCGGCAAGGCTAAAAATTAAAGCAAACATCATACTTAAAAACAGTAACAGTTTAAATTTTTTCATTTGCTTTTCCCCCTAAATTTATTTTCCTAATATTCAGAAATATTATTTTGTACCGCTTTGCAACCACCTCCCTAAAGACAGAAGTTGTTCTAAGCACCGATATAAGCTTTCTTAATCTCATCATTCGCGAACAGCTCCTCTGAAGTACCTTCAAGCACAACAGCACCATTTTCAAACACATAGCCTTTATCGGCAATTTTCAAGGCAGCATTCGCATTTTGTTCTGCAAGGAGGATTGTGGTACCCTCGCGATTGATGGTTTTGATCACTTCAAACATCTGCTCTACAATCAACGGAGCAAGCCCGATTGATGGTTCATCGAGAAGCACCAGCTTCGGTTTTGCCATCAGTGCTCTGCCAATCGCAAGCATTTGCTGCTGGCCTCCACTCAGGGAACCAGCCATATCATCCCGCTTCTCTTCTAAAATAGGAAAAAGTTCGAATACGTGCTTCATTGATTCCTTTATCCCTTTCTTGTGTTTTCTATGGACATAGGCGCCCATCTTCAAATTATCTTCTACTGTCATTGATGGGAAGAGTTTACGCCCTTCTGCACACTGGACAATGCCTGACTGGACAATTTTATCTGGAGAGCGTTTGTTAAGGTATTCACCTTCAAATTCGATTCTTCCAGAAGACGCCTTGTTCAGCCCGCTTATCGTCTTGAATATTGTGCTCTTTCCTGCCCCGTTCGCTCCTAACAAAACAACAATTTGACCAGGAGAAACCTCTAGATTTACATTATGGACAGCTGTGAAGCTTCCGTATTTTACTGAAACGTCCTGCAGTTTAAGCACTTGCGCTCCCTCCCAGATAAGCCTTGATGACAGCGGGATCATTCTGGATCTCTTCAGCAGTACCCTCCGCGATTTTCTCGCCGTAGTTGAGAACCATAATTTTGTCTGCCAGCTTCATGATCATTTGCATTTTGTGTTCAATCAGGCAGACGGTAATCCCTTTATCGACCATTTTTTTCATTAATTGTGCCAAACCCTCTGTTTCATCAGGATTGACTCCGGCTGCAGGCTCATCAAGAAAAACAATTTCTGGTTCTGTCGCCAGAGCCAGCGCAAAGGCCGTTCGCTTTTTTTCTTCCTGAGTCAGGCTGCCAACCAATTTCCCTGCAACTTTTTCTAACCCGGTAAAGTTTATCACTTCGAGGGCCTTTTCACGGCATTGCTCTTCCTCTCTTTTCAACCTCTTTGTTCTTAAAACAGCGTCCATCAAATTGGACTTTGTCCTTAATCTGTGTCCGACGACCACGTTGTCAAGCACAGTTGACTGTTCAAACAGATTGGTAGTTTGAAAGGTGCGCGCAATTCCCATTTCAGCTATTTTATTTGAAGGCATATTGGTGATTTCCTGGCCTTTCAGAATAATGCTGCCTGAACTTGGAGGGTGGAATCCGCTTATCAAATTGAAAAATGTTGACTTGCCGGCGCCATTAGGACCGATGATGGCATTGATTTTACCTTTTTCTATTGAAAAATCAACGTTGTTCACTGCTGTCAAACCGCCAAATTTCTTCGATAAATTTTTTGTTTCAAGGAACATCCTTATCCCTCCTTCACTTGATTTTCTGGCGAGATTGAGCTTCGTGAAAATCGTTCGTCCTGTTGGGCTTTTGCAAGCTTCTTCTCAGCTCGCTTTACATTCCACCCGGCAATCGAACCGGCGATTCCTCGTGGGTAAAAGATCACTAGCAGTGTAAGGATCGGGCCAAAAATAAGCATGCGGTAATCCTGGAGAAATTGCAGCTGCTGTGAAATCCATACGACCAATACAGTACCCACGATTGGTCCTGACAGCGTGCCGATTCCGCCAATCAACAGGTATGTCAGCAAATCAAACGTGATGACGATGTTACCAATATCAGGACCAATGAAGCGGATGAAAGAGGCGTATAGTGCTCCTGATAAACCAGCAAAAAAAGTCGAGAGAACAAATACTTCGAGTTTATTTTTCATTGTCGATATACCGATTGTTTGGGCGAGGTCCTCACTATTGCGAATAGCAATGTAAGTCCTTCCAGTCAGGGAATGCACGATACGGTAGACAATCAGGATCACAACTAGCAGGATCGTAAGGACAAGGTAATATTGTGATAATGGTGTTTCAAAGGAAATCGGCCCGATATTTCCTGGTGCTGGTATACCGATCAGACCTCGGACTCCTTCTGTTAAGCTATCCCACTTATCGATGATAAGGTAAAGGATATACCCTACACATAGCGTATAGATGGCAAAGAAATGCTCCTTTGTCCTGAGTGCAATCAGGCCAATCAAAAATCCAAGAACACTGGTAATAATCAGAGCGAGCACAAAAGCCAACCAGAAATTCATCTGCGCTTTTACTGTTAAAAGCCCTAAGGAATATGCCCCAACCGCAAAGAATCCAGCATGTGCCAATGATAAATATCCTGTGTAACCGGCCAGAAGATTAAGCCCATACACACCAATCATCCAGATAAAAGAGAGAGTCATGACATGGATGAAGTAGTCATTTTGGGTCACGAATGGAAAGACGATGGCAAACAGTACGAGTACTGGAATTATAAACCTTTTATCAATGATTTTTGCCACTAGTGTCCCCCCTTTGCAAAAAGGCCTGTTGGTTTTACGGATAGAATGATCACCAGCAGGATGAACGCGATGATATCTTTATAATCGTTTGATATATACGTCGCCCCCAGGCTTTCGCTGAATCCTAAAATGTAGCCGCCGATGATAGCTCCTGGAATGCTGCCCATACCGCCGAGAATGATAATGACAAATGCTTTTAGAATAACCAGCTGTCCCATACCCGGAAAAACCAGATTGATAGGCGCAGCCAGAGAGCTGGCGATCGCCGCAAGCCCTCCAGAGATCAGGAACGTCAGCATCGCGACCCGGTTCGTATTGATTCCCACAAGGTTAGCTCCGTCACGGTCCTGTGACATGGCGATGATGGAAGCCCCTGTATAAGTCTTCTTCAGGAAAAGGAATAGCAGTACCATGACGGTAATCGCCGCAATGATGATCAGTAATCTTTGCATGGTAAAGGTCAATCCGAATAACTGTACGACCTGGCCGTATGGAGTTGGCATTGTTTGATAGTCAGCTCCCCAGACATACTGAGCAAAAGCTTCCAGAAACAACAGAATGCCGATCGCAGCAATTTTGTCGTGTATGGGCGGTGCGTGCCTTAATGGATAAAAAACCAATCGTTCCATCAGCACGCCAATAAGTCCGACAACAATGACAGAAACAAGGATCGCCAGCCAATAATGAAGCCCGTATTGCACCATCATCATCAAGGTGATATAGCCACCCATCATATACAAGGCACCGTGGGCGAAATTCGGGATATGAAGGATACCGTAAACTAGAGTAAGTCCGAGGGCCACAAGTGCATACACACTTCCTATGGTGAGCCCATTGAACAGCTGCTGTACCAAAATCTCCATCAAAATCCTCCTTAAATTTTTTAGCTGCCTTCGACTAAGTTTTTACCTGACCTGTTTTTCAGCCTTTTCCCGTTCTTCCTCCTGTAGTTTCCGCCATAATATCTTGCCGCTGCTTGTCATTGGAAACTGTGTCCTGAACTCGATCTCACGGGGATATTTGTAAGCTGCCATATGCTGTTTGGACCATTCGATGATCTCAGCTTCAGTTATTTCACCATCGTACCCCTCATTCAGTATTACGAAGGCCTTTACTGACTCACCTCTCCTAGGGTCAGGAATACCAACAACCACAGCCTGCTGTATCGCCGGATGTTTGTAAAGATAGGATTCAACTTCAGTAGGCCATACCTTATAACCTGAGGCATTGATCATTCTTTTGACACGATCGACCATGAAGTAGTATCCTTCTTCATCAAAACGGCCAATGTCACCTGTCCTGAAAAACTTTTTGCCTTCTATTTCAATGAATGAATTTCTGTTTTCATCATCTCTGTTGTAGTAGCCGACCATAACCTGCGGGCCATTCACGACAATTTCACCAATCTCTCCTGTACCAAGTTCTTTTCCGGTTGACGGTTCAATGACTCTTGCATCGACATCAAAGGACGGGATGCCAAGGCATTGCATTTTAGGCCTGTCAGGCGGGTTGAAGTGCGTCTGGGCAATGGTTTCAGAAAGTCCGTATCCTTCCACAAACCGTAGGCCTGTAAGTTTGTACAGTTTTTCTCCAACCGCCTCAGGGAGCGCTGCACCGCCACCTGATATCGAGGTTAACGTTGCAATATCCTCTGATTTTAGTTTGGGATTTGCAAGGAAGTCGACAATCATTGTTGCAATGGCCACCCAGTGTGTGCATCCTTGCGATTGAATCAATTCAACTGCTGCCTCGCGGTTCCATCTTGTCATCAGCACCATTGTGCTTCCTGAATAGATCGGCATATGCATGCTGTGTACCATTCCGGTTACATGGAACAATGGCAGTGTGGTTAAATGAACCGAACTGGTGGTAGAGCTCGACCAGTGATACGCACCGATGGTATTCGCCTGAACGGTGCTGTTTGTATGCATACAGCCTTTTGGCAGGCCTGTCGTTCCAGAAGTATAAGGAAGCACAACTAAGTCATCTGCGCAGGTCTTATGGTCGCCAGGTTCATACTGTGCGGCAATGACTTCTTTCCAGTGGAAGTGTCCGGGCTGATTGTAACTCTTTCTTGCTGCCTCTGCCTCTGGGGGCACTGTTCCGTTGAAACTATCTCCTTTATAATCAGAATAAGCGGCAACAACCACATTATTTAATGGAGTCGTTCCTACGAGCGGCTCGACCTTGTCATAAAGTTCCTGGCCTACCAATGCTGTATTGATTTCGCAATCCTTGATATAAAAACTCAACTCTTCTGCGGTCAGCATAGGATTGATGGGTACCACGACTGCATCTGCTCTTGATATGGCATAGAATCCAATCACGAATTGTGGTGAATTTTGCATGAATAACAATACTTTTTCCCCTTTAGTAACACCCAGCTTTTGCTGTAGGAAACCTGCAAGAGCGTTGACCTCCTCATCAAGCTCCTTGTAGGAAATGGTATGACCATAGTAGTAGATCGCACTATGGTCAGGGTATCTCTCCGCACTGACTTTTAAATTTTCATAGAGTGATGTTTCTGGCAATTTGAGAGATTTAGAGATTTTCGGCCAATGTTCAAAGTGTAGATTAGGCATCATTTATTCCTCCATATTTCTTAATCAACCGGTTTAAGAGAACTTCTGTTTTTGAAAGCTTTTGCGGCAGCTCTAATTGATTTCTTGCCGTCTGGCAGGTATTCAGTCATTCCAAGGAATCCATGAAGCATTCCCGGAACGCACACATATTCTGTTTCTACTCCGGCATTTTTCAATTTCATAGCAAAGTGCTCGCCGCCATCGCATAGGGGATCAAGCTCTGCTGTCATAATAAAAGCTGGCGGAAGCTGTGCAGTTACATCATCAGGAATCAGCAAAGGTGCGGCAAGGGGGTTTTGTGTATCGTCTGGCGTGTTCAGGTATTGTTCACGGAACCAGTTCATTGTGGACTTCGTCAAATAGTAACCTTCGCCGTATTTTTCGTAGGATGGAGTATATTCAAAGCCTGTAGACGGGTAAAACAGCATTTGATAAGCAATCGACGGTGTCTGCCTTTCGACTGCAAGATAGCTGACAGCCGCTGCAAGATTTCCTCCTGCACTGTCACCTGCGACTGCGATAAAGTTTTCATCAATATTCAGCTCATGAGCGTATTCAAACACCCATTGAGCAGCTAGATATGAATCTTCTACCGCAACCGGGAATTTACTTTCTGGTGCAAGACTGTAATCCACTGAAACTACTATACATTCAGCTTCATTTGACAGTGTGTGGCAAAGAGCATCATGTGTTTCAATGTTGCCGATCACCCAGCCGCCTCCATGATAATAAACTACAGCTGGAAGCTTTGACTCTCCAGCTCCTTGAGGTGTATAGATCCTGATATCAATTTCTCCGTTAAATCCATTGATTTTCCGATCATCCGTTTTTGCTAGTTTTTCAGCCCTGCTCATTTGCTTAGCAGATTGTTCAAATCCCTTTCTAGCTTCCTCCAATGGCAGCTGTTCTAGTGGCGGAACAGGGTTATTGGCAAATGCTTCGAGCAGGGACTTTACTTCTGGTTTTAATGACATAATCTTTCCTCCTTTTTATGTAAACGCTATCATTTTAAACTGCAATGATTCTCTTCTTATCTATAAGCATAGGAACCTTATTAAATATATTTTGCTGTGAAACGAACTCGATTTCCTTTGTAAACCCATATTTGCTTAGCATCCGTCCGACCCGGGAAGCTTTTAGAATATCATCACTATTTTGATTGTGCCCATGGTAGAAACTATACGCAGCATAAGCTGAGTCAGTTAGAAAAAACTCATCGCGGAATTGCTTGATGAGAGAGTCAATAAAGCACCCCGCTCCCTGGAAATCTTCGACATTAAATTCATTGGAAGAACCTGAGCAGACGACCACGATCGTCTCTCCCTGATATTCTTTTAAAATATGATTGGCGACTGCCTCGCAGTTCAGTAGTGAAGCAGCGTAAACTGCATTCGCATCAGCGGAGTTTTTGAGTGCGACCGTTCCATTAGTTGTAGAAAGAATGACAGACTTCCCTCCAATCTTCTCTTTCAATTCCAGTGGGTTTGGTGATAGAAACCCGTCGATTGTTTTGCCTTGATACTCTCCAACCAGAACGAAACTGTCATTTTCCCTGCCTGCAGCTTCCTGTTCGGCCGCCTTTCCATCCAGGACTGGGATCACTTCTTTCGCACCGAACTCAAGTGCTGACGCGATAGTGGAAGTAGCCAGCAGAACATCGAAAACAACAGCGATTTTGTTGTCAGCCATTTTCTGTTTATCGATATCCTCCTTTTTTAGCAAAAGATGAACTTTCATCAGCATTCAGCCCTTTCTGTCATTTTTTTTCTGCGGTGTAAAGAGCATATTGGATCAGGCTGCTGACAAACTTGTCAAGGTGTGCAAACCGGGGATCCTTCGTCTGTCCCTTTTTCCACCTGTAATAGATTTGCTGGCAAATGACAGCAAGCTTGAAATAAGCAAATGTTTGATAAAAATTCATGTTAGCCAGATCCTTGCCGCTTTTTCTTGCGTAATGCTCCATAAATTCATCACGGGTCATGAACCCGGGAGTTACCGTAACGGGAGGCTTTCCCATTCCTTTTTTCAAAAGGTCGGGATCGTCGGGTTGTATCCAATAGCTCATCGCGACACCCAAATCGGCAAGCGGATCACCTACAGTCGTCATCTCCCAATCAAATAATCCAACCATTTCAGACATTTCCTCATTGAACATGGCATTGTTCAATTTGTAATCATAATGGATGATTGATGGCGTTTTAGATTCAGACACATTCTTTAGCATCCATTGTTTCAATTGCTCCACGCCTTCAACGATATCCGTTTCCGCCCGCTCATACCGGCGAATCCAGCCTATGACCTGTCTCTCCATGAAGCCTTCGGGTTTGGTCATTTCCGTAAGCTTTGTCTTCGTATAATCAATGCTGTGGAGCTCTACAAGGTGGTTGACCATCGTTTCTGACAGAGACCTGCATATCTCTCTGCTAGGCGTAATACCTTCCGGGAAATCAGTATCAAGGACAATGCCGCGCTTTCTTTCCATCACAAAAAATGGACTGCCGATGACACTTTCATCTGCAAACAAATATGGTTTCGGAGCAGCCGAGAAATGAGGGCTGATCTCTTTGAGGATTTTATATTCTCTTTCCATATCATGCGCTTTCGGTGCCACAGGACCAAGCGGGGGGCGCCGTAAGACCGCTTCCCACTCTCCCATCTTCAGCTGATAGGTTAAATTCGATTTTCCAAAGCTGAATTGCTGGATCGTCAGATTTTTTTCAGGAAGATCTGTTAATTGCTCCCTTAAGTAAATTTCGATCGCACTGGTATCAAGTTCTTCCCCTTGCCTGATGGGAATCGTATCAGAAGCCATAAGTAGCATTCCTCCTTTTAGGTGAAATTGTTATTCTCGTTCAATGATTGTGGCGATTCCCTGGCCGCCGCCGATGCAAGCAGTGATCAGCGCGTACCGTCCGCCTCTTCTTTGGAGTTCGTAAACTGCTTTCGTGATCAGAATTGCTCCAGTGGCTCCCAATGGATGTCCATGAGCAATCGCCCCGCCATTGACATTGACTTTGGCCCTATCCATGTTTAGCTCCCTGTCACAAGCAATCACCTGTGCAGCAAATGCTTCGTTAATTTCGATGACGTCCATGTCATCGAGAGTCAGCCCAGACTTTTCAAAAACCTTTCTGACTGCAGGTACCGGACCGATGCCCATGATATTTGGATCCACCCCGGCTACTGCCTGCTCCCTTACGACCGCCATTGGTCTCACACCTAATTCTTGTGCTTTCTCTCTTGACATAACAATTAAGGCTGCAGCTGCGTCATTCAGGCCAGAACTGCTTCCGGCTGTGACCGTTCCATTTGGTAAAAAGGCTGGCTTAAGTTGAGCCAGGGCCTCCATAGTCGTTTGCGGCCGCGGATGCTCATCCTTGTTAAAAATAACTGGTGTACCTTTTCGGACAGGTATCGTAATCGGCACAATTTGTTCATCAAATCGTCCTTCAGACATCGCTGCTGCCATTTTTTTCTGGCTTTCCAGTGCGAATTCATCCTGTTCTTCCCTGCTGATTGAATATTTTGTTACTAGATTTTCCGCTGTGATTCCCATTGGCGGATCGCCGATTTCTTTCGGTGACAGCTGGGACTTTCTGAAACTTGGAGGCACAGGACTGTAAGGTCTTTCTGGTTTATCCATTAAATAAGGTGCCCTGCTCATACTTTCGATGCCGCCAGCCACATAGACATCGCCGGTCCCCGATTTTATCGCCTGGGCTGCAAGGTTGACCGCATTGATTCCAGACCCGCACTGGCGGTCGATCGTCAGGCCGGGCAATTCAAGGGATAGTCCTGTTTGCAAAGCCGTCAACCTGGCAATGTTTCCGCCTCCGCTGATGACATTCCCCATGATGACGTCCTCAATCATTTCAGGCTTTACTTTTGCCCTCCTGATTGCCTCTTTGATCACCTCTGCCCCAAAGACATGGGCAGGTACCGAAGCAAGCGCTCCGCCCTGCCTGCCGATTGCTGTCCTAACTGCAGATACAATCACTGCATCTCTGTTCATGGATGCTGCCTCCTTTTACAGTACATGCGTTCCGCCATCGACGACTACTATATCCCCGGTAATATAATCCGATGCTGATGCTGCCAGGAATACCGCTACACCCTTAAGATCCGTATCCGAACCAAATTTCCTTAATGGAGTTCCTTCAAGAATGGCCTGGCCGCCTTTTTCAAGCAGACCCTTCGACATCTTTGTCGGGAAGAATCCAGGTGCAATTGCATTGACATAAATGCCGCGCGGCCCCCATTTTGCGGCCAGGTCCTTTGTGAAAGTAATGACAGCCCCTTTGCTGGCGTTATAGCCAATGGCATCCATAACCTTTGGGTTGGAACCTTTAAGTCCTGCGACAGAAGCAATATTAATGATTTTTCCAGCTCCTTGCTCAAGCATGACCTTACCAGCCGCCTGTGACATGAGGAATGTTCCTGTCACATTGACATTCAAGACTTTTTGCCATGCTTCAAGCGGCATTTCTTCTGCCGGTGCGCCCCAGGAGGCTCCGCTGTTATTGACAAGGATATCGATCCTGCCGAATCTCTCAACAGTCTGTTCTACTACATTTTTCACATCTTCCGGGTTGGTGATGTCACATTTCAAAGCCAGAGATTCAACTCCGATTTCCTTCAGCTTCCCGCTGACTTCTTCACAGGCGTCTACTCGCCGTGAGCAAACCACCACATTGGCACCTGCTTCTGCGAAACCAATAGCGATTTGTTCCCCAAGTCCTCGTCCTCCGCCAGTGACAATCGCTACTTTTCCTTTTAGTGAAAACAGTTCTGATACATGCATAGATGTTTCCTCCTTACAGATATTTTTTCAGCTCGTATCTTGCGATCGCTCGTTTGTGTACTTCATCAGGACCATCTGCCAATCTTAGTGTCCTGATATTCGCCCATGCAGCTGCGAGCGTGAAGTCATCACTTACACCTGCAGCTCCGAATGCCTGGATGGCCCTGTCGATGATTTTGAGTGCCATATTAGGCGCAACCACTTTGATCATCGCAATCTCGGCCTTGGCCTCTTTGTTTCCGACTGTATCCATCATGAAGGCTGCCTTTAAAGTAAGGAGTCTCGCCTGCTCGATATCGATCCTTGCTTCCGCGATCCACTCCTGGATGACGCCCTGGTCGGCGAGCTTTTTACCGAATGCAGTTCTTTGGAGAACGCGTTTAGACATCTCTTCCAGTGCACGTTCAGCTGCACCGATCGTTCTCATACAATGATGGATTCTCCCCGGTCCGAGGCGACCCTGGGCAATCGCAAAGCCTTTTCCTTCACCCCATAGCATATTGGAGGCTGGCACTCTCACATTCTTGTATTCTATTTCCGCGTGTCCATGGGGCGCATGGTCGTACCCGAAGACAGGCAGAATTCTTTTAATCGTTACTCCTGGTGTATCAAGCGGAACCAGAATCATAGATTGCTGCTCATGCTTCGGGGCATCGGGGTCATTTTTACCCATCACAATCGCAATCTTGCAGCGCGGATCCCCAGCACCTGAAGACCACCATTTCGTTCCGTTAATGACATACTCATCTCCATCACGGATAATGCTTGCCTGGATGTTCGTTGCATCCGAGGAAGCGACGTCTGGCTCTGTCATCGAGAAGCAGGACCGGATCTCGCCGTCCAGGAGCGGTTTCAGCCATTGCTCCTTATGCTCTTCAGTTCCATAACGTACAAGGACTTCCATATTGCCGGTGTCAGGAGCAGCACAGTTGAACACCTCTGGCGCAATACTTGACCTTCCCATGATTTCGCAGAGCGGTGCATATTCCAGATTGGTGAGACCTTCGCCGTATTCGCTTTCTGGTAAAAACAGGTTCCAGAGCCCTTTTTCTTTCGCCTTCACCTTCAGTTCTTCCATGATTGGGGGAACTTTGGAGAATGGGTCATGTTTGTCAATTTGTTCTTTATAAAGCCTTTCATTCGGATAGACATATTCATCCATAAACTCAGTCAGTCTGGCCTGATATTCCTTGATCTTCTCCGTATGGTTAAAATTCATCCATTCCACCTCATTCTTTTTTCATACTAACTAGTAGGTATGTTCAGTTGTTAAAATTCTTTTTCCAGCTGAGCAGCGATAATGTTTTTCTGGATTTCCGACGTTCCCTCATAAATCCTTGTGATTCGAGCGTCACGGAAATATCTTTCGACCGGGTAATCAGATATATAACCGAGACCCCCGTGAACCTGCACTGCTTTATCGGCGACCCTGTTGTAAACCTCCGATCCATAGAGCTTCAGCATGGCAGCTTCCTTTATAACCTTCTGGCCAGAATCAACCATCCAGGCAACTCGGTATGTAAAAGACCTGAGTGCTTCGATTTCAACCGCCATTTCCGCCAGCATATGGCTTACTGCCTGATGCTTGATAATCGGTTTCCCGAACTGGATCCTCTCTTTCGCGTAGGCTACAGACATGTCAAGAAGCTTTTGTGATGACCCCAAATTTCTCGCCGCGAGGCCCGCCCTGCCGTTGGCCAGTATTTTCAAGGCATTTACATAGCCCTGGCCTTCAGTTCCCAGAACATTTTCAACTGGAACCTCGCAATCCTCGAACACCAATTCAGCAGAATGCGATCCCTTCAGGCCCATCTTCTTTTCCACTTTGCCGAGCTTGAAGCCAGGAAAGTCCTTCTCGACAATTAATGAAGTGATTCCCTTTGCTCCTTTTTCAGAGTCCGTCACTGCCATCACTGTAAAAACACTCGCCTCTAATGCATTCGTAATATAGTGCTTCAAACCGTTCAGCACATATTTATCGCCATTCCTTACGGCTGTCGTTTTTAAGTTGGCCGCGTTCGAACCGGCATCAGGTTCTGTCAGGGCAAAAGCACCGATTTTCTCTCCGCTCGCCATAGCCGGCAAGTATTTTTGCTTTTGCTGTTCATTGCCCAGCTCGACAATCCCGACTGTGCCAATCCCGGTATGGGCTCCAACCAAAGTCGTATAGCCATTGTGCGTCTGGCCGATTTCCTCATACAGTGCACATTTCTCCACCATGCCGATTCCAAGTCCGCCGTATTCATCGGGTATGCTTAATCCGAAAAGGCCCATTTCCCTGGAAAGCTCGATGATGTTTTCCGGAATTTTGTCTTCTTCTTCGATCTGCATCGCCACAGGCTCGACTTCACTCTGGATAAAATCACGGACATTTCTTTTTAAAGCCAGTAAGTCCTCTTCAAAATCAAAGTTCACTATTGTTTAACACCTCGTTTCTGCTATTTCTAAATTGAAATTTGAGATAAGTAGAGTATCGAAAGTCATTAATCTTTGGATTTTGTGTTTATTCCTGAACTCTGGGCTTTATGCCTGAATTTTTATTCCTAAAGTGTCCAATCCTCCGCTATAGCAATAAACCCAGCAACTCTCTGCCGGGTTTAATTATTAAGAAGCATACCGATGATACAGGACATCTCCCTTAATGACTTCATTGCCATTTTGATTGATTGCTCTAACGTTGAATCTAAGGATGTTCTCATTTTCCTCTGCCAGTTCTGCCTGGAGAGTGACGACGTCATTCAGGAAGACCATTCCTTTAAAACGAATCGTATAATCCTGAATGAATCCTTCCTCGTAAAATTCGGTGAAAAGCTTTGCGAGATTGCCCATTGTCCACATGCCGTGAGCGATGATCCCCGGCAGCCCTGCTTTTTTCGCTTCTTCATCAATTGTATGGATCGGGTTGTAATCTCCTGAAGCACCGGCGTATTTAATAAGGGTAATCCGGTCGACCGGGTCCAGTTGAACTTCCTTCAGGGCTTCGCCTACCTTCAATTCTGCCAAGCTACTCATCCAATCAGCACCTTCCTTACCGCTTCCGTGATAATGACCGTTTGCGTGGAGGAAAAGACTAGTTTGCCCATTTCGTCTTCACCAAAGCTTTCTAATACCAGGAAGCCCATTTCACCCTGGGTTCCTTTCTTTTCGAAATAATTTTTGATTACCGAGTAACAGGTTATTTCTTCACCTACAAGTAAAGGGCGTTCGTAATGATAAGTCTGTTCCCCATGGATCAGGCCTTTATTAGGAAGGTTCAGTCCTTGTATTGTTCCGTAATCGAAAACCCTTGGAAAAGTAGGCGGGGCAATGTTCCTTTTATATCTGGAGTTTTGGCCGGTTTCCTCATCAATGAAAATGGGGTGTAGATCTCCGATGGACTCAGCAAATTTCTTGACAGCGCCACGTTCCACAATGTTTTTTACTTTATTGGACTGTTTGCCAATATGCTCTTTGAACACTGACCTTCACCTCACATTAATTTTTTGGACCGCCAGCTACATAAATGACCTGGCCGTTGACAAAAGATGATTTTTCATCAGCAAAGAAGGCTACTGTGTTGGCGATATCCGCCGGTTTTCCGCTCCTGCCGACCGGAATGCTCGCGACACTGTGTTTAATCAGGTCAACAAACGAAATACCGATTCGAGCAGCTGTTTCTTTTGTCATTTCTGTCTCGATAAAGCCTGGAGCCACCGAGTTGGATGTAATACCATAACGACCAAGTTCGATTGCAAGTGTTTTAGTGAAACCCTGGAGACCTGCCTTTGCAGCTGCATAGTTTGCCTGCCCTCTGTTTCCAAGTGCGGACGTTGATGAAATATTGATAATTCGGCCATATTTCTGTTCAACCATGTAATTCTGAGCTGCTTTTGCTGCATTGAATGAACCTTTCAGGTGAACATCCATGACCGTTTGCCAGTCGGAATCCGTCATTTTATATAGCAGATTATCACGGATGACGCCGGCATTGTTCACAAGGATGTCGACAGACCCAAAAGTGTCATGGACTTCTTTCATTGCCTGTTCAACCTGCCCGGAGTCTGTCACGTTCGCTACTTTGGAATAAACTTCATATCCTTTCTCACGTAACTCGTTCGTCGTTTCCGCTAATGCTTCTTCATTCAAGTCAATAAAAGCAACCTTTGCTCCTTCCTCGGCGAAAAGCTGAACAATTCCTTTTCCGATCCCCCTGCTGCCTCCCGTCACAAAAGCAACTCTTCCCTCAAATCTTCCTGTCATTCTAGTTCCTCCTCTGTCTATCAGACTGTGAACGCTTTCATTTGTTGGTTATACAAACTGGCCGATTTTCACATGCCCTTTCAATAGGTCCCTGGCGATGATCATACGCTGGATTTCATCAGTGCCATCGTAAATTCTCCAAAGTCTTGCTTCCCGATACCAGCGCTCTATTGGCAATTCCCTTGTATAACCCATACCGCCATGGATTTGCATGACGCGGTCGACAACCCTGTTCCCCATGTTGGAGCCATACAATTTTGCCATCGATGCCATATGCCTGTTATCCTCACCGGCATCAAGTGTATAAGCGGCATTAAGTACGAGCCATCTTGCGGCTTCGATTTCCACAGCTGAATCGGCAATCATCCACTGGATAGCTTGTCTTTCAGCAATCGGTTTGCCAAAGGTAATCCGTTCTTTTGAATAGTCAATCGCCATTTGCAGCAAGCGTTCCGCGGCTCCGATCGCCCTGGCACCAACAACCCATCTTGCAAACCCGATCCACTCCAGTCCCAGTTTATAGCCGCCATCAACTTCGCCGAGGATATTTTCCTCTGGTACGCGGACGTTATCGAACACCAGTCCCGCCGGTCCCCATTCGCCCATCGTATGTATAAATTCTGATTTCCAGCCCATATCACGGTCGACAATAAAACAGGTCACCCCGTCACGGCCCGTAGCACGGTGTTTTTCTTTATCAGTAATCGCGATGACCATGACAAAGTCAGCTTCATTCCCACCTGTAATGAACGTCTTTTCACCATTCAGGACCCACTCATTCCCGTCCTTCACAGCCGTCATTTTAATATTTCTTGTATCTGAGCCGGCACCTGGCTCTGTCATCGCAAAGCACGATTTTTTCTCCCCGTTGATGGTAGGAATCAGATACTTCTGTTTTTGCTCTTCGTTGCCATAATAAAGGATATTGTCTGCTGAACCACCAAACTGGAATGGCACGAATGTTTTAGATACTTCCATCAGGACGATCGCCATCATCATCTGGCCTAAATCTGCCCCGCCATATTCTTCAGGTGTATTGATTCCCCAGAATCCTGCTTCTTTAGCTTTCATCTGTAGTTCATGCATTTTTCCAGGAGGAAGGCTTGGACGTCCTTCTCTTTCATTTCTTAGTACTTCATTTTCGAGCGGCATTAATTCTTTCTCTACAAATCGGCGAATTGTCTTTTGTACCATTTTTTGTTCTTCCGTAAGGCGTAAATGCATTCAAAGTCACTCCCATCTTATTCTTAAAATCTGATAGTCTATTAAAGTGTATGTCTTAACTCCATCATACATACCTACCGGTTGGTATGTTAATCTTATTTTAGAGTGAAATTTCTGAAAAATCAAGTAATTTATAAAAAATGCAGGGAATACTCCCTGCTAGAAATGTGGTAAATTATCGAGGTTATTTTCTTTAATTCCGTCAGGTTCGCTCCTGAGGATATCACGGCCGTATTTATGGAATACATCCACATGGGCAAGTTTTCCCGCTTTAGCTTCGGTAAGAGCAGAAACATAATCAAGTTCTCTCCCGCTTTCTGTTTTAAAAGCAATCAGATCGCCATCATCATTTTTACGGACGGCAACAATTTGTTCTTTTCCTGATTGTGGTGAGTTGGCTTCCAGTTCTGCTTGTCCCTGGCTTTGTTCCTTATAATCATTGTAAATCTGGTTATAATCTTTGTTTTCCATAAAAAACACCTCCCGAACATACGTTTAGTGTTCGCTATAAGGAGACTTTTATACAAAAGGCTCTGTTAAAATCGACTGTTGATTTTCTACGCGCTTTCCACAACAATCAACACGGCTTTATAATAACATTAGGCTATAACAGAAGCGCCTATACAAAAAAAAGGGTGACAAGAAGTCACTCTCAAAAAGGCTGCCATGCTAGTGTCCTGGCCTTATTAAACCGCTGCTCGACTTCTTTCCAATTGACGACCTTCCACCAGTTTTCTACATATTTAGCCCGCTCGTTCTTATACTGCAGGTAATAAGCATGCTCCCAAACATCCAAGACAAGTAAAGGGACAACATCCCATTGGGATAAATTCTGGTGTTTTTCTGCCTGGAGGATTTCCAGTCTGTGGGAACGCGGTGACCAAACAAGGATTGCCCAGCCAACAGCCTCAACGTTTTTCGCTGCTTCTGAAAAATGCTTTTTGAATGCATCAAAGCTGCCGAATGAATCGTTGATCGCTTTTCCTAGCTGTCCTTTTGGGGTGCCGCCGCCATTAGGGCTCATAATGCTCCAAAAAATCGTGTGAAGATAATGGCCCGCGCCATTGAAGGCTGCTTCTCTTTCCCAGTGTTTAATTAAACCAAAATCCCCAGTTTGTCTTGCTTTCTGCATTTCTTTTTCAGCCTTGTTCAAACCATTCACATAGCTTTGATGATGCTTTAAATGGTGAAGTCTCATTATCTCCTGATCAATCACAGGCTCAAGCGCATCATAAGCGTACGGTAACGGAGGAAGTCTGTGGCCGCCTATAGGGACTGGCTGCAGTCTTTGTCCTTGCTGACGCTCATTTTCCCAATCAGGGCCGTGCAAATAACTCTCCAATTCGTCATACAAATTTCTGGCCTGCTCATATAATGCTCCATCGTCTAAAGAGTGTTGCGCTTTTTGCTTCAATGCCAGTAGATTTTCTTGCCATTTCTGCAAATTGGCTTCATCACCGGATTCCCTGAACTGACCTTTAATGGAATGACACTTTGCCTCCATCTCATTACACCATTGAATCAATGAATATTTGAACCAATAACCGTTCATTTTATCTCCTCCCCAAAACTGCATCCACAATCAAAATATGAATAGACTGGTTTGGAGATTACAGTATTTCTTTATAAATGCCTACTTTGCCTCCGGAAAAAAGTTTATAATATGAATAATGTGAAGATTTTATATGAGAGGAGTTTTACTATGGCATACCCGAACACAGATGAAACAGTAAGCTTATTGAAGGAATTGGTTAGCATCCCGAGTCCTTCAGGAAATACGAATGAAGTAATTACATATGTGGAAAATTATTTGAAAGAGTTACAGGTTGAAACGAAACGGAACCGCAAAGGCGGATTGATTGCGACTCTTCCTGGTAAGGATCAGCAAAACCACAGAATGCTGACTGCCCACGTTGATACTCTCGGAGCGATTGTAAAAGAAATCAAGCCAAGCGGGCGTCTAAAGCTTGATTTGATTGGCGGTTTCAAATACAACTCCATTGAAGGCGAGTATTGTGAAATTGAAACTACAAGCGGCAAAAAGTTCACTGGCACAATACTAATGCATCAAACCTCCGTCCATGTTTATAAGGATGCCGGGAAAGCAGAACGCAACCAGGACAACATGGAAGTGCGTCTTGACGAAAAAGTACATAGCGTGGAAGATGTGAGGGCACATGGAATTGAAGTAGGAGATTTTGTTTCATTCGATCCACGTGTTCAAACAACACCTTCAGGATACATTAAATCACGTCACCTTGATGACAAAGCAAGCGTGGCCATCCTGCTTCAGTTAATCAAACAAATTAAGGCAGAGAACATCGAACTGCCATACACAACCCATTTTTTGATATCCAATAATGAAGAAATTGGCTATGGCGGAAACTCAAATATCACACCGGAAACCGTTGAGTATCTGGCGGTCGATATGGGCGCAATGGGTGATGGCCAGTCAACGGATGAGTACACAGTTTCCATCTGTGTAAAGGATGCGAGCGGCCCGTATCATTACGAGCTAAGGAAAAGGCTGACTCAGTTGGCAATCGATAATGAAATCGGCTACAAGCTCGATATTTATCCATTCTACGGATCAGACGCATCTGCTGCTATCCGTTCAGGACATGATATCATCCATGGACTGATTGGACCGGGAATCGATTCATCCCATGCCTTCGAAAGAACGCACAAAGATTCAATTGAGAATACAGCGAAACTGTTATATCACTACGTTCAATCTGAAATGATCTTATAAGAGTAAAAAGGTGACTGGCTTCGAAATGAAGTCGTCACCTTTTTTATGTGCAATACACAATACCTCAGCTGTTTTAGTTAAAGTATATCGAATGAATTTTAAGGTTAAGTGCTGCTTTTACTCAAATGGAAGTTCACTTTGAATTGTAGGTAAAGCAGAGCCGTTGCATTACCCCAAATTGTCACCGACAGCGATTTACGGGTAAAGCAGAGCCGTTGCATTACCCCAAATTGGCTCCGCCATCGAATTACGGTCAATGCAGAGCCGTTGCATTACCCCAAATTGGCTCCGCCATCGAATTACGGGTAAAGCAGAGCCGTTGCATTACCCCAAATTGGCTCCGCCATCGAATTACGGGCAATGCAGAGTTGTTGCATTACCCTAAATGGACTCCACCACCGAATTTCGGGCAAAGCAGAGCCGTTGCATTACCCCAAATTGGCTCCGCCATCGAATTACGGGCAATGCAGAGTTGTTGCATTACCCTAAATGGACTCCACCACCGAATTTCGGGCAAAGCAAAAGTATCTACTCAATCTCTACACTTAACTTATTTCACGGCCTCTTCAGTAACGGACTCAAACGGCCATGCTGGGAGCATTTTGGACAATGCTTTATCGACTCGATATCCTAAAACGTACTCTCCCTGCATGACTGTGTGAATTTCTCTTGTTCCTTCATAAATGACAGGGGCTTTGGCGTTACGCAAATACCGTTCAACCGGATATTCGTTGGAGAAACCATATGCTCCATGGATTTGCACGGCATCGTTTGCTGCTTCATAGGCATAGTCGCATGCCTGCCACTTGGCCAGGGAGGTTTCCCGGGTATTCCTCTTACCCTGGTTTTTAAGACAGCCGGCACGGTAAACGAGCAATCGTGATTGTACCAATCCTGCTTCCATCTTGGCGATCATCTGCTGGACGAGCTGGTGTCTGCCTATCTCTTTGCCAAAGGTGCTTCGTTCATGGCAGTATTTTACACTAGACTCAAGGCTTGCCAGGATTGTTCCGCATGCCCCGGCAGCAACCGTGAAGCGGCCATTATCCAGTGCAGACATCGCAATTTTAAACCCATCTCCCTCTTCCCCCAACAAATTTTCTTTAGGAACCTTTACATTATCAAAGAAAATTTCACCGGTATTTCCGGCCCTAATACCCAATTTTCCTTTGATCGCTTTAGAGGAGAAGCCTTCCCAAGTCCTTTCCACAATAAAGGCAGAGATGCCATGGTGTTTTTTGCTTTTGTCCGTATAAGCAAATACAAGGAAATGGTCCGCTACATCACATAATGATATCCATGTTTTTGAGCCATTGAGGACATAGTGATCTCCTGCGTCCCTCGCCGTTGTCTGCATTGCCGCGACATCGGACCCTGCATTAGGTTCGGTAAGGCCGAACGCTCCTACCTTCTGCCCTTTTGACTGTGGCACCAGGTACTTTTGCTTTTGTTCCTCGTTTCCCCACTGAAGCAAGGTCATGCTGTTAAGCCCGGTGTGCACAGATACCGCTGTCCTGAAGGCCGTGTCCCCGCGCTCAAGTTCCTCGCATACAATCGCCAGGGAATTATAGTCCATCCCGCTGCCACCATACTGTTCAGGGATGCAGACTCCCATTAATCCCAGGTGAGCAAGCCTTGTTAAAATACTGGTTTCAAAATGCTGGTTTTCATCCCATTCTTTTATATATGGCATGATTTCCTTGTCTACAAAGCTCCTGACCGTTTTTCTCAATAGCTCTTGTTCTTCAGTAAAATCAAAATTCATCATCGGTGACCACTCCTTTATAAACTCGGGCTTTTAGGATAAGCCCCTCATTGTAAAAAGAGGGTGAACCGCGTTCGGATTCCCCTCTTAATTCATATTATTTTACGCCAAGTGGCACGACTTGCTGTCCGACAGCCTGAATCAGTTCTTTTAGCATCGGGAACGATACGGCGGCAGGGTCCTTGGCAACGGCACCTGCAACCCGCTCCAGGTCTTCCTCAGTTAAATTGTATTCTGTAAAGTCCGATGGCAATCCGGTCTTATGCTGAAGCACCCTGATTTTTTCAACAACTTTTGCCAGGACAGACTCATGATCCTCATCAGTATCAAAGTCAACACGCAATGCCGCGGCTAACTCTTTTACCTTCGGAAGATATAAACTTGGGACATATTCCATCACCACAGGTAGGAAAACAGCATTTGCCAGTCCATGAGGAATTCGGAACAATGCTCCATATGCATGGGCGAAGTTATGGACTGGAATGGCGTTCAAAGCAAAACTGAATGCCGTGATTCCCATAAGGCTCGCCTGCAGCATTTCCATTCTTGCGTCAAGATTGGAACCTTCTGCTACAGCAATCGGAAGATTTTTTTCAATCAGCCTGATTGCATGCAAAGCATGGGCATCCGTCAGTGCAGTGGCACTAGGTGAAGCAAATGCCTCAATCGCATGAGTCAGTGCATCAAAGCCGGTAAAAGCAGTGATTGCAGGCGGCAGACCTACTGTCAAGTCAGGATCCAGTACCGCAATATCCGCGCTGAGGAAAGGGTTGATGATATTGCCTTTCATTTGAATATCCTCATTGTAGATGACCGCGATCGGCGAGACCTCAGAGCCTGTTCCTGCAGTTGTCGGAATGGCGATGTGCGGAATCGGGATATGGGTTGCCTTTGGGAATTGCTCGAATAAAAAGCCGCCAGGAATCGCTTCCTTGATATCGGTTAACCCTTTATGCAGGGCATACTTTACTCCTTTAACCGTGTCAAGCACGCTGCCGCCTCCGACAGCAAGCAGCCCGTCAGCCCCCACTTCCCTTGCATACCGGAGCGCTTCATTCACTGACCGGCTTTCGGCATCCTGGGCAATGTCGACATAAATCCCTGCAAGTTCAGGGCCGGTTCCTTTACTGGTCAGCTCGAAAATTTGGGCGACCTTGTCTACTACGCCGGCTTTTTCCAGACCTCTGTCGCTAAAAAGAACCACCCTTTTAGACCCTAAGCCCTTGAACAAATCAGGTACCATTGCACGGGAATTTGATCCACTGTAAATTGCCGAACGTAGGGAGAACTGTGATAATGTTGTCGTTTGCATCCTATTCACCTCATAAAATTTTTATTTTCTTATTCAGCACTGTCGGAAAGCAGCAAGCCATACCATGTTCGCTTATGAGCTTCTGGTACCATCGAAGTGTGTACATGTTTGACTTGGGTATAGGCATCGAGTGAATGCTTGCCCATCTCGCGGCCGATTCCGCTCTGCTTGTATCCGCCAAATGGGGCATCATTGCGCAGCATATGCCAGTCATTGATCCAGACCACACCAGCCTGCAGTTTGCGGGCAACCTCATATGCTTTATTCACGTCCCTGGTCCATACGCCTGCAGCAAGACCGTAAATGGAGTCATTCGCCATTCTGATGGCTTCTTCAACATCTGTATAACGAATCACAGACAAAACAGGTCCGAAGATTTCTTCACGGGCAATTTTCATGTCATTCGTTACATTTGTGAAAATCGTCGGTTCAATGAAATGGCCATTTTCGCAGCCATCAACCTTAGCTTCTTTTCCACCGCAGACAAGGGTGGCTCCTTCTGCTTTTCCTGCTTCAATATAAGATAAAATCGTCTCTTTTTGCGTTTTTGATATGACAGGGCCAACATCACTTGCAGGGTCAAGTGGATTGCCTAGCTTGATTTTCCCAGCCAGCTTTACAAGATTCTCAACGATTACATCATGCAAATGATCCGGAACAAACAGCCTCGTGCCCGATTCACAAAGCTGGCCCGAATGCAGGAACACCCCGAATAAGCTTCCCGGCAAGGCGATACTTAAGTCGGCATCCTCAAGAATGATGTTAGGTGACTTACCTCCAAGCTCCAGTGTCGTGTTCTTTATTGTCCCTGCAGCCAACTGCATCACCTTTCGGCCCACTTCAGTCGATCCTGTAAAAGCAACCTTATCAACTTTTGGATGACTGGCCAGCTTTTCCCCGACTTCAGCACCCGGGCCAGTCACGACATTAATGACTCCAGGAGGTACGACCTGTGAAATGATTTCAGCTAACTTCAAAGTCGATAAAGGAGTGTAGCTTGCCGGCTTGACGACAACCGTATTTCCCATCGCCAGTGCAGGCGCGATTTTCCATGTCGCGATCACCATTGGCAGGTTCCAAGGAGTAATTGCTGCGCAAACTCCGATGGGTTCACGCCAGATAAAATTATGTGCCGGTCCCGGAAATGGCGGGCTAGGCAGCGTTTCAGAAAACTCATAATCTTCAACGAACTTAGCCAATGTCTGGAATAAATCGACCATTTGAAGAATATCGTTTGCGCCTATTCTTCTCACCGTACCGCCGGAACTGACCGCTTCAAGATAAGCCAATTCTTCTGCATGGGCAGCTATTTGATAGGAGATAGCATAAAGCACCTTCGATCTGTCCTTTGGCTTCATATCCTTCCAGTCAGTTTCATCAAATGCCTTACGTGCTGCATCAACGGCCCTGTCAACATCAGCTGCATTTCCTTTTGCCACGCGTGCCACCAGTTCACCAGTTGCCGGATTAAATACATCAAAGGTTTCCTGGCTGCTCGCTGCCTCCCATTTTCCATTAATGAACAACGGGAACGTTTTTACATCCACATTTACAGTCATTTTGCTTCCTCCTTCACTTATAAAAAATTGTTGGGTATATCCCTTATTAATGGTCGTTTTCAAAAAGTTGTACTACTCTTAGACCCCATTCCTCAAATCATAGTTATATCTACCTTGTTATTCGGCCCGAATTCATTATTTCGAACACTTTTCCGACTTTTTCGACCACATTTGTGAATTATTCGACCACATTTGTAATTAATTCGACCACATATTCGATTTATTCGACCACATTCTCAACTATTTCGACCAGGCTGCTTATTATGGCCTGTTTAACTGAACTTATAGAACTCCCATTTCTGTTTCTGTGACTCTATAAATCTCTTCAATCCGCTTGCCCCTTGCACGAGAAAGGATGTCCATCCGGACAGCAAGCTGTTTCATCGTAAAATTCATCGTATCTTCAATCTGGTTTCCGAATGTACTTACATCCTTACCCTTAAAGCCCTCCTGGTTCAGGCGGATGGCAAGCGGAGTTAGCTCCTGCATTTTCCCTTCAACAAACTCGTACAAATGAGGGTGCTCACAGATCATTCTTTGCAGCAGGAAGGTTCCATAGCCGATATGCCTGGATTCGTCCCTTTTCAAATTGCCGATTCCCTTGAGGAGTCCTGGCATTAAACCGAGTGTTTCGAGATTTTGATAGAATGAGTAATAGCCCGTTTCAGCAAGGACACCCTCGACGAACATATTGTAGACAGTTGCTGCTTCGGCGATCGCTTCAGGTGATTGGTCTGTCATCAGACGGTCCATCGTAGTTGGCAGGATTTCATAAAAAATCGTTTTATAAGTAGTTGTATGGTGTCCTGATAGATCACCTGTTTCACCAAGTGCATTCAAGGCAAGACGGAAGAACTCTGTATGCTTGGCTTCTTCGAACAAGAAGGTAGTTAAAAACATTTCTTCCTCGAGCCTGCCTTCTTTTGCGATGGCCATGATCAGTGGCAGCAAATCAAGGGTAACGGCCTCCTCTCCGGCCTGGAACTGCGAAACCAAACGCAAAATATCATTCTGTTGTTCAGCATTCAGTTGCTTCCAGTCTTTTTGGTCCTGGGTAAAATCAATATCAGCCGGGTTCCAGATGCCGAACTTCTTCGCTTTTTGATAGAGACGGAACGGGAATGAATCTATCTGCAGTCCTCGCTTGCTGGTTGTTAAAATTGTTCTTTGTTCCACTTGCGCTCCTCCTTGGTAAATGGCTTATTTTGTGATGATATTTGCAGCTGTTTCTCTTAAACGAGTTTTCAGTATCTTGCCCACACCGTTCCGTGGCAAAGCTTCCATAAAAACAATGCGCTTCGGTGTTTTGTTTTTGGCAAGATTGTCCTGGCAGTAATGAATTAGATCCTCTGCAGTCACAGTGGCTCCCGTTTTTTTCACGACGCATGCAACGATTTCCTCACCCATCGCCTCATCAGGTACTCCAACAACAGCCGCTTCTGAGACAGCCTCATGAGAGTTCAGCAGCTCTTCAATGTCACGGGGATACACATTAAAACCACCTCTGATGACCAAATCCTTTTTCCTGTCGACAATATAGAGATAACCTTCGTTGTCAACTCTGCCCATATCACCGGTAAACAGCCAGCCTTCCTTGATTACCTTGTTTGTTTCTTCGCTGTTCTGGTAGTATCCCGGGGTAACATTTTCACCTGAGACAATCAATTCGCCAACCTCTCCAGTTGGGACATCAGATCCCCGGTCATCAACAATTTTTATGTTGACCCCTGGAAGCGGGATTCCGACTGAACCTGGTTTTATTTCGACTTTCTTATTGTGAGCGGTAACGATAGGGGCTGCCTCTGATAAACCATAACCCTCAAAAACTTTCGCGCCGAACTTTTGGCGGAAACCATTGAGGAGTGCAATCGGCAATGGTGCCGACCCTGAGCCAATCCACTCAAGGGAAGATGTATCATATTGATCAGCATGTGGGCTGCCAACCATTGCGTGGATCATCGCAGGCACCGCAGAAAAAGCTTTTACTTTATAAGTCTCAATAGCTTTGAAAATTTCTTCTGGATCAAACCGGGCGAATACAACAACTGAACTACCCGTTATATAGCATGTATTAGATATCGTAAGCCCGTAGACATGCGCTAACGGCAGGACGCCAATCGTAACGCCTCTTTCGGTTTCATTATGGGCCGCGGAGTTAGCAGCATTGGTGTAGAGGTTTTTGTGGGTCAATAGAACGCCTTTCGGATTTCCAGTCGTTCCTGAGGTGTATAAAATCACGGCGGTTTCGTTTTCATCAGAACCTTCCTCGGTGACAGCTGACTCCGTAGACATGAGATCATAAAGGTTGAATACGTCTTCACTGCCAGGAAGATCTGTAACGACCAGCACTGGTTTGACTTCCAGGCCTTCAATCGCTTTTTTCATATTTTCTGCTGTATAGGAAGAGGAAATGACAACTTTGGCTTCGCAATTTCTGATGATGTACTGAATTTCTTTCGGATGCAGGGTGAACATGATGGGTACAATGACTGCACCGCTCCTGGTAATCCCTTGATAGGAAAAAATCACTTCAGGATTATTTAGCATACAAACGACAACCCTGTCGCCTTTTCCGACTCCAAGCTTATGGAGACCATTCGCTATCTGGTCAGCATAATTCCTGGTTTCTATATTTGTATACTGCTGACCGTTATAATAGATAAATGGGTATTCACCGTATTTACTGATATTATTTTCAAGCAGCTCTTTCAGCTTCATGTAATCCTCTCCTGTTAAAAGTTTAAGAAGCTTGGGCAACTATCAGATCAGCTTGTAATATGTGATTGAGTTCCGTTCCTCTTTCATCACCTCATTTCGGGCCTCCATCAAATCAAGATGGCCCTGTATTTGTGAGAGCCCAAGGAAAAAGATTCCGCCCTTCAAGTGCGGGTAGACCTCCTGACAAATCTCGTAAACATTTTTATCACGTTCTTTTAAAACCTGCCGTATTTGCTGGCAGCGTGCATCCTGCTGAGCTAATCTTTTATCAATGAGTTCAATGTGCTGTGTGAAGGGTTTTCCATGTCCAGAAAAACATTTTCCAAGCTGTCTGCCTCTTGAGCGGATCAGGGATTCTCTGTATTGGATCAAGGGAGCGGGACGATGCCTCTTCCCTGGCACAGGTGGTTCGATAAAGGCGTTGACGGCCAGCTCAGGTATTATATGGTCACCAACAAATGTGATTCCCTGCTCCTCATCAATCAGAAGGATATCCGTCTGGCTGTGACCCGGAACATGCAACACACTATAGGGTCTTCCACCTATGTATACTTCATCACCTTCGCTGACATAATGGACGTCACGCCAGATTTCTTCTTTGTATTTGCGTGCATGCTGATGAACGGAAGCGTCAGCACCACATTGCCTAATAAAATCATAAAAAAATTGATTGATTCTATTAAACTCTGCTTCTCCTCCTGTAATCGCTGGCCTGGCAAGCTCATGTACATATACTGGAAGGGGTGCTTCTTGTTGGATTAGGCCGACTCCACCACAATGGTCCGTATGCATATGGGTCACAATGATATGGTCAAAATCCTTAAAGCTGAGTTTATGATCTTTTAACAATGACTTAAGCTGGTAAAAGGATTTCTCGCCTGGATTGCCTGTATCTATAAGTGTTGCTGTTTCACCAAGAACGGCATAAACGACAACGATTCCTTCAGAAAAAGGCGAATCCAGAGTCAGCGGTATAATCTTTTGGATACGTCATCGCCCCTTTCTATTAGAATCTTGAATCAGCTCTGAGAACTGTTTCTAGGAAACTACCTTTGCCGGAGCCCCTGTGAAGAGACCCACTGCATTTCCGCCAAGCATTTTATCAATTTGCGATTCAGTTACTCCACTTTCTCTGAGCTGTGGAAGGATATTGTTGAATATATGCCCTGGCTGCCAGTTCTCCATGATCTTCGCAGCCTGTTCCGGCATGACAGGTGGGCGTCCCAGCCAGATATTTACGGTATCATGTGCCAGTAAAATTTGATCTTCGTACCCTTCATTCAATAAAGCCAATAAAGTCTGTACCCGTTCCTGGTCGAAAGGAGCTCCAACCATTCCCTGGATGCCGAAACGATCCAAGCCGATCCTGACTCCCTGGTCCATTACCTGTTTATGATATTCAGGGTCGGTATTTCCGCACATATGGCCGATAATGATTTTTCCAGGATCTGCTCCATTCTCAATCAGTAACCTGACCTGCTCTGGGCCCATTGTTCCTTCCTGAGTGTGTGTGAGGATGACTGCGCCTGTTTCCTGCTGCACGCGTGCGCCTGCACGGAAGAACATTTTTTCATACTCTGTGATTTCATCCTTGCTTGAAGCGAGCTTAATCACTCCTGGCTTTATTCCGGAACCTGCGATCCCTTCGGTTAGCTCTTTTTTGAACATTTCATAGATTTCTTCTTCCGCTGTGCCTAATGCCTGCCTGAATTTAAAATAAGGAGTTGCTCCTTCGCCTTCGTAATAATAGCCCGTAGCACAAATAATCTGGAGGCCAGTAGCTTCCGAGATTTTACTTAAAAACTCAGGGTTCCTTCCACATTCATTAGGTGTCGGATCCACGACTGTCTTCACACCAAAGCTCTGCATGTACCTGGCAATGTTGATGGCCTCTTCCAGAGCTGCTTCTTCATTAAAAGCACCCAAAGTAACATCCCCCTGGAAACCAGGATAGCCAAAGATAAAGTGCTCATGAATCAGCGTCTTCCCCAATTGCTCCGCTTTAATTGGACCAGTTACCGTATTGATTGTTGTCATACAGCACACCCCTTTTATGGTTTAAGAATCAGCTTTCCCTTTGTCTGACGTGATTGTAAAAGTCGATGGACTTCTGCTGCCTGGTCGAGCGGGTAAACGCCGCCGATTGTCAGTTTCAATTGACCCTTTGATAAATAACCAAGCATTTCAGCCATACTTGATTGAATCAGCTCTGGCTTCCTCATGATCTGCGGCAGGAAAAACCCGATGACAGACTGGTTCCTGGCCATCAAGGATGATGGATAAAAGCGGCTCTGCTCCCCGCTTGCAACCCCATAGATAACCAGCCGTCCAAAAGTGGCAAGGCATTTTAATGTTTTATTGAAAACCTCGCCTCCTGCCATTTCCAGAGCGACATCGACCCCTTTACCGCCAGTCGCTTCAAGAACCTTTTCCTCCCATCCTTGTTCAGTATAATTGACAAGTACATCCGCTCCCATATCAGAGGCCAATGCGAGTTTATCCTCTGTGCTAGCAGTCGCTATTACTTTGCCTGCACCTGATAGCTTGGCTAGTTGGACAGCCAGAGTGCCTACACCTCCAGCTGCTGCATGGACTAGCACTGTTTCACCTTTTTCAAGGCGCCCCATCGTTTTCAGGATGTGGTAAGCGCTCAAACCTTGCAGCGGGAGTGCGACTGCCTGCTCAAATTCCATCTGGTCCTGCAACGGAATCAGACCGCGGCTGTCAGCCAGGGCAAACTCAGCGTAACCTCCTGATTCGATCAAGGTAACAATGCGGTCACCTTTCTTGACAGTCGTTACTGATTCTCCTGTCTCAACCACTACCCCCGCAATTTCTGCTCCAGGGATAAACGGCAGATTAGTTGGAACAACGTACTGACCTTCTCTTCTTGCTGTGTCCGCATAATTGACTCCAATCGCATGGATTTCAATTAATACTTGATGACCTTTAGGAACTGGACGTTCTAGTTCTACCACTTGGAGAACCTCTGGACCTCCATATTCTTTCAGTTGAAAAGCTTTCATGGTTTTCCTCCTTAGTTGCCTGTAAAGTTTGGCTTTCTTTTTTCCTTGAAGGCTGCAATGCCTTCTTGATGGTCTTCAGTTGATACCATCATTGTCTGTGTAATCCGCTCCTGCTCCAGTATTTCTTCCAGGCTTGCTGTCATTGCATGGTCAACCAGCTTCTTGATCATCCCATACGCTCTGGTCGGCCCATTTGCCAGCTGACCGGCAAGCTTTAGTGTTTCTTCCTGTAACTTTTCTACAGGTACAAGATAATTGATGACTCCTAGCTGGTATAAACGCTCCGCCGGTATGGGTTCTGCAGTGAACAAGAATTGTTTTGCCAGATGCGGTCCAACTAGTCTTGGGACAAAATAGGAACCCCCGCCGTCAGAGACGAGGCCAACCTGCGAAAAGCTCAGCGCGAATTTACTGTCATCGGCTGCGATAATTAGGTCACAAGCTAAGGCTAGGTTAAAACCTGCACCAGCAGCAAAACCATGAACTGCTGCAATGATCGGCTTTTCTGCAGCTTTCATTGCAAGGATACATTCATTCAGTCTGCCGATGTGGTCATAGACTCCTGCCGCGTTTGCCTGGCCCATCGTTTTTACATCGCCGCCTGCACTGAACGACCGGCCGGCACCTGATAAAACGATTACCTTTACCTCGGGGTCGTGCTGTGCCTCTTTCAATGCCTCCGTCAGTGTAAGAATCATTTCCGGACTGAAGGCATTCAAGCTTTCAGGTCTGTTTAAGGTTAAGGACAGTACTGTTTCATTTTTATTAATGACCAAATGGTCACTCATACTAACATTCGTCAAAGCAATCACCCTTTCTCGGATTTAATAGAATCATAAGCTTATTTAATCAACCAGCCGCCATCAACGAGAATGTCAGAACCCGTCATGTATGAAGCTTCCCTTGATGCGACAAATGCAATCACATTCGCGATTTCATCAGGATTGCCAGCTCGCCCTAGTGCTGTATTTCTTCTGATCGCTTTAACAAATTGATCATTCTTCATCCCCTCCTCAGTCAGGGGAGTTTCCACGAAACCAGGTGATACTGAATTGACCCTGATCCCGTAAGGAGACAATTCCAATGCCATTGCTTTTGTAAAATTGATGACACCAGCTTTAGCAGCACTATAATGGGGGATATGGGCACCTGCCTGGTGTCCGGATAAACTGGCTACATTCACAATCGAACGGTTTTGAGACAGATCTCCTTCCTTCATTGCGCTATTTGCCATGAGCTTTCCAAGCGTTTTCGAGACAAGGAAAACACTTTTTAAGTTTGTATTTTGTACAAAGTCCCAATCGCTTGCTGAGGTGTCCATGATCTTTGAGTGGACCGAACCGCCTGCATTATTGACAAGGACATGTAATTTGCCAAATTGTTCCTCAATGTATTGTGCTAACTCCCGGACATCTTCTTCATCTGTTACGTCAGCTGGAAAGATTTCTGATCTAGGAACCTTATGGTATTTATTAATTTCCTTAGCCGCGCTCTCAAGCTTAGATTTCGTCCGTCCGACCAGTATCACTTTTGCTCCTTCACTGGCAAACCGGGCCGCCGTCGCTTTCCCGATTCCGCTCCCCGCTCCTGTAATAAGAACGACAGATTCTGCAAATCTCATTTCTAGCACCTCCTATATATAAACGGAATATTCAGTTTTTTAAGCGGGCACTAAATAGCTTTTCAGTCCTTCTTTAAGCAATTCTGGCAAAACCTCACTCATTTGATTTGTAAAATCATAATACACAATGATTGCATTTCCCTTTGCAATCAGCTGCTGCGTTTGCGAACAAACAATATCATGCTCAAGCTGAAAGCTTTTTGAGCCAATTCTCGATACATAAGTTTTTACCGTTAATAACTGATCAAAATAACCCTGGCTAACGAAATCACATTTAGTGGAAGCTAAAATGAATTTCCAGTCATTCAATTCCATGTTGTAGCCAAGAGACTCGAAAAAACGAATCCTTGCCTCCTCCAGATAAACAAAATAACTAGTATTGTTAATATGTCCGAGCGCGTCCGTCTCGCCGAATCGAGCCTGAACCTGGATTTCCTGCATTGTATCGCTCCTTTACTCTCTGCAGTATTGAATTTAGTAACCATCCTTCGTACTAACCGGTTGGTATGTAAATGCTATAGAAAGAGGCTTGGCTCTCACAAGCCCCTCCCTACATTTATTCTTCAATTGACTTCGATTCCCTTTAGGATCATTTCGACAAAAATCTCGGCCACTTCCCGATCTGATATCTTCCCCTGAGGATTGAACCACTGGTAGCTCCAGTTGGCAGCACCCAGTATACCAAAGGTAACAATAACAGGATTCAAATCCTTCCGGAATTCGCCGCTATCGATTCCTTCACGAATCAGTCTTTCAACGTTCATCCTGAATTGATCTCGCTTTGCGACAATCTGGGAAAGCCTGTCATCACTTAAGTGACGCATTTCCCTGAAAAAGATTTTTGCCGAGGCACCCTTTGATTTAATGCTGCTAATCAGCATATATACGATATCGAACAATTTTTGCTTGCTTGTTGACTGTTCTGAGAGAATTTCTTCTTGACGTCCTAATAACTCGTCAATATATCTCAGGTGTATATCCATCAGTAATTCTTCTTTGCTGGAAAAGTAATAATAAAACGAACCTTTGGTCACCCCGAGTGAGTCAACAATATCCTGGATGGATGTCTCACTGAAGCCTTTTTTCTCAAATAATTTTATGCTGTGTGCTGTAATTTTTTCTTTCACTTTGCTGTCCTCGCAATCCTACTAGTCTGCACAGAAATTATACCATATTTTACCCCCTGTCCCATTGAGTAATAAAGTATTTATATACTTTTTACTTCTTCTCTTAATGCTCTGCGCAAAATCTTGCCCACACTCGTCTTCGGCAGCTGTTCACGGAACTCCACGACGTTCGGAACCTTGTATGCCGCCATATTTTGCCGGCAAAATTCCTTGATTTGAGCTTCATCCGCTTCCTTACCTGCTTTTAGCACGATCACTGCTTTAACTGCCTCACCTCGGTATTCATCCGGTATGCCAATGACAACGGCCTCCTGGACAGCTGGGTGTTCATATAATACTTCCTCGATATCTCGCGGATAAATATTGTAGCCGCTCGCAATGATCAAGTCTTTTTTCCTGTCGACTATATAGAGATATCCGTCTTCATCTACCTTAGCGATATCACCTGTATAAAGCCATCCATCCCTCAATGTGTTCGCTGTCTCCTCTGGCATATTCCAATATCCCTTCATAACCTGCGGCCCTTTGATGATTACTTCACCCAGTTCTCCAGCTGGTACTTCTTCTGTTCCTGTTGCCAGGTCAACAACTTTGTATTCTGTTGATGGCATGCCGATACCGACACTGCCAGGCTTTCTCTCCGCAAAACTTGGATTGCAATGTGTAGTTGGCGATGCCTCAGAAAGGCCATAGCCTTCAAGGATCTTTGAACCAGTTTTTCTCTCATATTCTTTTAGCAGCTCAACTGGCATAGGCGCACTGCCGCTGTTGCAAATTTCTATGCTGCCGATTCCATATTCTTCTGCTTTCGGGTGGTTCGTGATCGCGACGTACATCGTTGGCACACCTGGGAACATGGTCGGCTGTTCATTTTTTATCGTATTCAGGACCTCTTCCAGATCAAAGCGCGGCAACAAAATAATCTCTGCCCCTGTATAGATTGATAGATTCATACAAGCTGTCATTCCAAACACATGGAACAGGGGAATGACAGTCAACGAGCGCTCTAGTCCAGGTTTGATGTCATTCTTGAAAAATTCATATGATTGCAGGACATTAGCAAGCAGATTCTGATGGGTTAGCATCGCCCCTTTGGATCTACCTGTCGTTCCGCCGGTATACTGCAGGACAGCGACATCCTCTGCTGGATCAACATCCACTACAGATGTCCGGCCGCTGCTTTCTGATAAGAACACTTCAAATTTTGTATCTGGTGCAAAATCATGACTAGAAGGTTGGAGACTGACAACAATGATATTTCTTAGTTTCGTAGAGGCCCGAACACTTTTAACTTTGGCATAGAGCGCATCAAACACGACAATCGTTTCCGCTCCTGAGTCATTGAGAATATATTCAAGCTCACGTTCAACGGACATTGGATTAACCTGTGTGACAATACCCCCTGCTGTCAATATACCAAAATATGAAATGACATATTGAGGACAGTTCGGAAGCATGATGGCAACTCTGTCTCCAGCCTCGACTCCTCTATTTTGCAGTGCTGAGGCAAAATGTGTCACAGTCTGGGACAATTGTTCGTAGGTAACTTTCCTGCCATAGAAGGATAAAGCATTGTTTTGAGGATACTTCTCTGCTGATTCTCGCAACATTTGCGGCAAGGATTTTTCAGGAATAGTGATAGTGGAAGCAATGGAGTCAGGATACTTGGAAAGCCAGACGTTCTTCTCGCTCATTTAATTTCCCCCATTCAAAATATAACTTAATTGTATATGGCTAAAATGTCAGTCCACCGCCGTCGACTGACAAAGTGGCACCAGTAATAAAGGAAGATTCATCGGAGGCTAAGAACAGGACCGCATTTGCGACCTCCTCAGGTGTTCCGATTCTGCCTAAGGCATTGGCCCTCGAAATAATTGGCCATTTTCGCTCATCATTTTTCCACCCGTCGATAATTTGGGTGTCGATAACACCCGGGGCAATAGCATTTACACGGATATGGTCTCTGCCGTATTCTAACGCTGCATTTTTGGTCAGCAAGATGACGCCGGCCTTGGATGCATTGTACGCAGCCAGATATTTTTGTCCCTTGATCCCAAGCAAACTAGAGGTGTTGATAATCACTCCGCCTCCAGCCTTTTTCATCTCAGGAACTGCATATTTAATGCCGAGGAATACCCCTTTCAGGTTAATATCAATGATCCTGTCCCAATCTTCTTCCTCAAGATCAACACTTTTAACATCCGGATTGCTTATGCCTGCGTTATTAAAGAGAATATCAAGCTTCCCGTATGCTTCAACAGTTGTTGAAACGAGTTCTTTCACCTGTTTGGAATCGCTTACATTTGTCTCGGAAAAAAGAGCGCTGCCTCCCTGTTGTTCAATAAGCTGAACTGTCTCTCGCCCGCCATCACCATTCACATCGGCAATCACCAGCTGAGCTCCTTCCGCAGCAAATCGAAGGGCGGCTGCACGGCCTATTCCGCTGGCACCGCCAGTAATGATTGCTGTCTTGTTTTCTAATCTCATTTTATTCCCCCTCAGACTATCTACTAACCGGTCGGTATGTATTGTTAACTTTATTATAACGTTTATATTGAAATATTCAACTATTAGTCTAAATATTCTAAATATATAAGAAAAAGCCCTAAGGAGGCTTAGGGCTTTAGCAGTTTAGAGCTTAATCTTAACTGCTCTTGTTGCGACAAAGCATTTAATATACTCATCAAGTGGCCTTCTGCCGCCAAAATCGTCTTCATACAATCCAGCAATGACCAGGCCGGCATCAATTTGACCCTGGATCTGATCCTCTAAAGTATGACCGAATTCAATCGTTTGATCAGAGTTCATAAACTCTTCCTTTTCTTCATCTGTTAGATTATCAAGAGACGACGTCGGAATCCTATTGTTCACCACCAGGTTACCTTTCATGTCCTCTTCATCGTCGAAAATAAATAAGAGAGGATTCGTAAAGCCGGATATTAGCGTCCCTTTGTCTTTCAATACTCTTGATGCTTCCTTCCAAACTAGTGAGATGTCTTCGACGAATAAATTGGCCACTGGATGGACGATCAAGTCAAATTGCTCATCACTGAAGGCTGAAAGGTCTGTCATGCTGCATTGTAATGTACTTAAATTGAGTCCATCTCTTTTCGCAACAAACTCATCCTGTTCCAACTGTTTTTTTGAAATATCAACAACTGTAACATCAGCTCCTGCTGCAGCCAGAACAGGACCCTGCTGTCCGCCTCCAGAAGCAAGACAAAGAACTTTCAATCCTGCCACTGATTGTGGAAACCAGCTTCTTGGGACCGGTTTTCCAGTCGTAACTGTTATTTCCCATTCTCCCGCTTTGCTTTTTTCAATTACTTCTCTTGAAACAGCCTTAGTATAAACTGCTTCACTTTCAACCTTCTTGTCCCATGCAAGACTATTTTGTTTAACAGCATCCATTTGAATCACCCTAACTATCTTAATCTATTATTTTTTCTTTGCAGCATAATTTAAAATATGTTCATACAATTCGTGCCAATCATGATAATACTCGCGGACCTGCTCTTGGTCGATAAATATTCTTTCGGAGGATTCAAATCCTCCATCGAAATCATGTATTTCTTTGATGTCCATCCTGTAAAACACCTGGAAACCGACTTTGGGGTATGGACTACTCTCATTCCAGTGCGCGTTTTCACTATGATCAACCATGATTGAACCTAAAAGCCTGCAATCACCAGAAACATAGGCCTCTTCCATAGTTTCTCTCTTAAAGCATTCCTCAACAGATTCACCAGGCTCAATATGACCACCAGTCATATCCCACCCGCGATGATTTAAGTTTACCAGGAGCACCTTATCATCGTGGAAACAGAAACCATGGACACTGCTGATCAACTCCCTGGGTGGAAGCTGGTCTTCTTCCTGCCAGGATAATTTAACTTTTGCATTGTTCCAGTTTACATATGTAGTAACCATTCCTAAGCCCCCTTACTGCTCTACCATTCCTTCTTTCCAATTGTAACCAAAAAATGAAGTTGATGACAAGAAATAAAAAAGCACTGGCAATTATGCCAATGCTTTTCTTTGTATGAGTAATATAAAATGCCTTGCTGTGTAGGAAAAAGGTTAGCTCTTTTGCCTGATTCTTTCAACTACAGTACCGATTTCATCGGGTTTTGCAAATTCGACTGGGGAAAAGCCTTTTTCAAAGGTAATGGTATCTGCTTCAATCATAATCACATACTTTCCATTAACCTTTGCCAGATGGATGCTGTCACCGTAATCAGCTAGCAACCCTTTTACCGAAATGTGGTCGAGCTTCATTTTCAGTTCGAGTTCAGGGGTATGCTCGATAAGCTGTGCAGCCGCTTCAATGACCTGTTCGGGTTCGAAGCGTTCCTGGAGCTCGCGTTTTTCGCTGGCCGCCCAAATTTCCATGGCGTTCTCAAGCTGCTCCCGTTCCTCACTTTCTGGCTCGAAGGTTTCTTCCATATGACCGCGGACCATCTCTATGACCTGAGTCTTAACGATTTCCGGCATCGACTGCCCATACTCTACATATTTAAGGAAGTCTTCAAAATAACGTGCATGTGAGGACTGGTTGATTTTTAGTTCATTATCCTGGATCATTCCCTCTTCTGGCATATAGGGATACTGGATTGATTTCATGTTTTTCGTCGTTATCGCCATTTCCACCTGCCGGATCAATGTCGATTCATCGGAAATAGAGGCAACTTTTGGTTCAAAATCGCATTTCAGGATGAACACGAATGCATCATCAAAAAACTTGCGTAGCTTGGCTCTTGCTACGATGAAAGCACCGCCTCTTACAGCGCTTGTATCTACGTAAGCAATAGCGAATTTTTCACTCTCTTGCTGGAAGTCTTCCTTTGACTCCGCGAAACGGACACGATGGAAAAGGTTGTAGTTTGGGTTGGAGGTTAAATCATGGCCCTCCTCAACGATGAAGTAGCCGAGCTTGGTGGGAACTTCATCTGTTTTTGGATGGCGATCTACCTTGCGCTTGACGATTTTTGCGAACTCGCCATCAAGAAATTCCTTTAGATGACTTGATTCATATTCTTGCTCATTCAATGTCTGGAAATGCTTGTACCTTTTATCAGCCTGCTCGCCTTTGCCTTCTACCTGTACTACGTAAAATGATAAATATTGAACTTCAAATTCCATGATAAAACTCCCTGCTGACGTATGTCTTTGTTCTTCCTTGTTTTAGAAGCATGACTCATAACCAATTAGAGCGGTACATTTGGTTGTGAGCTGCTGAATAATCGCGAAAATACAGCACCTATTTCAAGATGCTGTATTTCTCAGTTTAATTCATTAAATGAAATTCTGTTTTGCTTCCTGTTTGGGTGGATATGACCTCGAGCCTTGCGTCAATCCGTTCCTTTAGCTCTGGTACATGGGAGATGATTCCGACGAGTCGGCCGCTGCTCTGGATATCGATTAATGCTTCTATGGCCTGGTCCAAGGACTCTGGATCAAGGGTTCCGAAGCCTTCATCTATGAACATTGTCTCTAATGAAACTCCACCTGCGTAATTCTGGACAACATCAGCCAACCCCAGGGCAAGTGATAACGCAGCCTTGAAGCTTTCTCCTCCAGACAATGTCTTTACATGCCGCTCCTGTCCGGTATATGCATCCAGAACCAAAAGCTCCAATCCACTCTGTACATTGCCTTTTGAACGATCAGTCTTTCGTAATAATCGGTATCGTCCGCTCGTCATCTTGTTGAGTCTTACATTAGCATCTGCAAGAATATCATCAAGGAAAGCAGCCAGGACAAAGCGCTCGAATGTAATCCTGTATGTGTTCTGGCCTTTTGAAATCTCGAATAAATGGCCGACTAGCTTGTATTTTTCCTCAAGCACCTTCATCTGCTCATTCAAAGAGTCTACTTGTTCCATAATAGATTGATTATCGCGTTTTTTTAGATTTAAATCCTGGTATGCTTCATCTGTTTCTTTGATTATTTTATTTAATTGTGCGAATTCTGATTGAAGTGTTTCCATATCAGGCTTCTTGACATCTTTTAGCATATCAGACAGCTCTGCGAAACGATCCGTTACTGACCTGAATTCTTCCCGATAATTCAAAATGTCTGCATCAAGCTGTTGAATAGCCTGTTCTGGTATTTTCGCCTGGTGATAGGCCTGATAGTTTTCAAAGCCCTGGGATGTCATATTGTTTTTGAATTTTTCGCGCTCGGCTGTCAATTGCGTATCTATTTCCTTCAATCTCTTTTCAGCCTCTTCACTCCGTGCTTTTTCGGTTCCCAGAAGTTCTTTCGCTTCCTGATAATTTTTGCGGGCCTGCTCCAGTTCCTCATCAAGCTGCTTCTGTAAGAGTCGTGCTGAATTCAATTTCGATTCGAATACTTGCAGTGAGCGTAGTTGTTCAGGTATTTTCCCTGTTATTCTCTCCAGGGTGGTTTTCTTTTCTGTATACTGGATCATCAGGCTTTGATAGCTTTCGTCGATAGCTTTCAGCTGCTTATTCAGCCTTTCTCTGTCGTCTTCAAACCTTTTGATTTCAGTTTTGATTTTTTCCAGGGATTTTATTTTTACAGAATACTGTTTCTGCTCATTTTGGAGCTTTTCAATATCACTTTCAGTCAGAAGTACGGCATCAGCTAACTGGCCAACATCTAAGTCAGGGCGGAATTTGACGACCTCAGCCATCATTTCTTCTCCCGTTTCAATCATAGACCTTAATGTCGTATCTGTTTCAATATAAGACTTTTCAGCAGCGCTCTTCTCTTTTTCAACACGAGTGATCTGCTCCCGTGCAGCTTTTAGATCTTCTTCGGTCGGGATAAAACCTTCTGTTGCTTTCGCGGGTTCAGGATGATCCTCTGATCCGCAAACAGGGCAAGCGCCACCTTCATGCAGAGATGCAGCCAAAACAGCAGCCTGTGAATGCAGCCATTTTTGCTCAAGAGCTTCTACTGCGGCTTTGGCATCATTTAGTCTGGAAACAGCCTGGTTAAACTGACCTTTGCGGGTTTCAAAACTCGATCGAACCTGTTCGACTTTCTGATTGTGGTTGCCAAGCCTTTTCAGCTTGTCCAATTCAAGCAGCAGCTTTTCCAATTTCCGGTCATTCTCCAGATAAGTAATCTGCGCCTTTTCGGCATCTTCTTTTTCTGTAAGCAAGACTTTAACCCGCTCTTCAGTTGACTTAAGCTGGGCTTGATTGTTCTCCCGGTTCTGTACCGATGATTCCAGTGCTTGCTTTAGCTCTGCAAACTGTGCAGCAAGGCTTGCGAATGAATGGACATCTTCTTTCATATTTTCAAGTCTGTTAACCTGTTCAGCAGCTGCTTTTCGCTCAGGTTCCCGATCAATTTGTTGTTTCTGGTGTTCATTTTCGGCTGTTGTTAGTCGGACTGTTAATTGTTCAATTCGCTTCGTGATCACACTTACCTGGTTTGTTATACTGTCCAGGTCGGCCTTAAGTCGGTGGCAAAGCTGTTCCTGTGCATTCAGAAGGGCTGCTTTTTTTGCAAGCACTGTTTGTTTTTCTTTTTCTTCAAAAAGATCCTTTTGGGCTTCAAGCTTTTCCTTTGTCATCTTCAGGGTTTCTAGTGATTGGATTTGTTTTAAGGTTGCTTCAGCTTCGAATAAACGCTGCTGCATTTTATCGCGGTCCAGCTGAAGTTTTTCACGGTCTTTATTCAACTTTTCAAGTTTTGTTTCCATTGCGCCAATTTCTTCTTTTAAAAGCGGGAGGATCAGGACATCGTTTGTACTGCCAGCTTCTACATATTCCATCAATTCTTCATTTTCGACAGCCTTAATGCTGCGAAGGGCTGAATTCCTTTTCTCAACCTGGTCCTCAACCGATTTTTTCAGCACAGTTGCTTCTTCTCTAAGCTTTTCCTCTACTCTTTTATAGATTTCCGTATGGAAAAGTCTTTGCAGTATGACTTCCTTTTCTTTACTGTCCGACGTTAGAAGCTTACGGAATTCCCCCTGGGGAATCATCAGAATCTGGCGGAATTGATTGCTGTCGATGATCATGATCTCCTTGACCTTTTCATCCACTTCGCGAACATTTGAAGCAAGCAGCTGCAATTCTCCGTTTTCGTCAATTAAATATAATTCTGCTTTTGCACCGACAGTAGTCGTTCCTTCACCAGACTTCTTTTTCTTTTCCTGCTGCGGAGATCTGGTAATCTGGTATGTCTTTTGACGCAAAGAAAATTCAAGCGTAACTTCAGTCAATAACTCATCATCCGCAAACTGGCTTCGCAAGTCGGAACCATTCCGGTCCTCACCGCTTGCCTTGCCGTAAATCGCATAACTGATACCATCAAAAATGGTTGTCTTTCCGGAACCAGTTTTACCAGAAATGACAAACATCGTCCGGTTTTCAAGGTGCCTAAAGTCAATTGTTTCCGCACCGGCATATGGTCCAAATGCCTGCATCGTCAGTTTCAGAGGTTTCATTTATGTCCCTCCTCCTTCAAAACTTTGCCAATTACTTCAGTCATGACACCGCGTTTATCATCAGTAAATTCGCTTGTTGTCATTTCCTTGTAAAACTGTTCGAAAAGTTCAAGCTCGGACTTTTTTTCTTCCCTGATCGATTTGAAGTGCTGCTTATGCTTTTGGTCAATGGATTCGATTTTTCGATCAAGATGAAGGACATTCGGGAAGACCTGGCGCAGCTTGCCCATTGGGTCGATTATGGCTCCATCGTCAAGCAAAGTTACTTTTAAATAATCATTAATATTTTCTTTTTCATAAAAGGAAGGATCCAGAAGTTGTTCCAGATGGCCTTCCAATTCACGCATATCCTGCTTCGGTTTCAGGGTCCTGTAACGCATATCAAAACTGCCGTTTTCGTTCATTTCAACGATTGTAATCGATTTGCGCTGTTTAGCCTCTGAAAAAGAGTATTTTAATAGGGAGCCTGAGTATTTTATTTTGTCATGTTTGATTGCGTCTGGGCTATGGAGATGGCCGAGTGCAGTGAATGCAAATGGGTCAAACAGGTCCTGGGTGACACAGCCAGATCCACCGACCGATAATGAACGCTCTGAATCGCTTGAGTCACCACCGAGAACGAAAGCATGTCCAACAAAAACATTTGCTTCGTCAGGATTCAGGTTTTCTTCAATTTTGCCGATCACGGCCTTCATCGCGTCCTGATGGGAGTGGATTGAAGAATCGTCAAGCATATGGCGGACGACACCAGGTTCTGCATAAGGAATCAGGTAAAAATTGACCCCGTTTATATGCACTGGCCTAAAGTCGTTCGTCATTTTTCCGGTAAGGTAAAAATGATTATGGCGGTACCATGAGCTGCCAAATGATAGACGTTCTGCACTGTCGTGGTTGCCTGCAATCGCTACAACAGGCGTGTTCAGTTCCACGTTGATTTTGAATAGTATTTCGTCAAGAAGCTCTACTGCATCAGTTGGCGGTACGGACCTGTCGTATAGATCCCCTGCAATTACAACAGCATCAGGTTGTTCTTCCGCGACAAGCTCAATAAATTGATTCAATACCTCTCTCTGGTCTTCGGTCATGTAAATTCCGTGGACAAGCTTTCCGAGATGCCAGTCACCTGTATGAATAAATTTCATGCAAATCCCCCCTGTTTCCTAAGAAGTTATCTATTTAAATAATTTTTAAAAGCCAATTTGACAATGCTACTATTATATCAAACTCAAAAATTTAATGGTCACTCAAAAAAAGGAAAGATTTATAGAACATTTGTTCTTATTCTATCAAACATTCTCTTTAATATCTACCTGGATTTTCCACAAGTTTAGTCTGTTGAGACAACTTTTAGTGATTATATTTGAAATTTGACTTTTCTGTTCATGTTTTTCACAATAGAGGTAACGACTAATCAAAAAAGCAGGGATTAAAATGGATACAAAAACAGAGGCGTTATACAAGTTTCTTGTCGACAATGCCACTAATTTTACCGATGACTGGCTAAAACGCCAGAGGGTTATTAAGGGATCAGATTACTCTGCTAACGCTCCGTCAGAAGTAATGGACAGGGTAAAGGAACAGAATTCAAATTATGTTCGTCTTGTGGCTAAATCGCTTTTCCAGACTGAGGAAGAGATGAAGGAAACGATTTCGTCCTGGACGAGGCAGACTGCAGCAGACCGAATAAAATCTAAAACTGACCTGACAGAAGTCGCTTGGAATTCAGGCGTTTTCCGCCGGGTATATTGGGAATACGTTCAAAAATTCGTAAAACAGTCAGAAATGGAGATCACACTGGACGACGTTTTTACATGGGAAGCAGAGATCAATTATACTCTTGATTATGTCTTTGAAAGTTTTATAGTTGTTTTTATGGAAATCCTTATGAATCGATTAGCCTCTCAAGCAACTCTAATTAAAGAATTGAGCGCACCAGTCATTAGTTTGACAAAGGAAGTCGGTCTTTTGCCATTGATTGGTGAAATCGATACAACGAGAGCAAAAGGCTTAATGGAATCAACTCTCACACAAAGCATCGATGCCAGAATCAATACTTTGATAGTGGATCTTTCTGGAGTGGTGATGGTTGATACGATGGTTGCCCATCAAATCTTTAAGCTTATGGATGCTTTAAAGCTGCTTGGCGTTCAATCCATCGTAACAGGAATCCGGCCAGAGGTTGCACAGACAGCAGTCCAGCTGGGAATTGATTTTTCAGACATTATGACAGAAGGCAATTTGCAAAATGTAATCAAAAAATTCATCCAAAGTTAAAAACCTGCTAGCTACTTGTTAGCAGGTTTTCATTATTATGATGAGCAACCTCCGCCACAGCTAGAGCAACTGCTGCTGGAACAGCTGTGGCCGCCTCCATCATTATGTGAATCATTTATGTCGCCTGAGCCGCAAAAAACGGCACTGCAGCCCGATGTTCCATGTGTCTGGTGTGAATAAGCATATGCTTGAGCATAATCCCAGTATTCATCAAAGTAATAGTAAGAGTAAAACACCATTACCAGGCTCAGTCCTGATAGGTCACCAAAAAGTCCTGGCCTTTCAAAAGCCCCTTTTCTATCAACATTGTACATTTCTTGCGCTTTTTTTAGTTGTGATCTCAGCTGTTTGATTAAATAATTCACAAGTTCCTGATTATCATCAGTAACATTGAAAAATTGCTGTTTCAGCTCATCGTCACTAAGTGAACCGATTTTTTGGAGTAGCTGCTGATCAAGTGGATAATGGAAAAAGTCTCCCCATGTCTGCCATGTGTATTCTGTTATTTCAAAAAGCTGAGCGAACACCCAATCAAAGAACGCCCGTTGCTGTGGTGCTGGTTCCGGTTCCAAGTTTGGCGTATGATGAAGCATTTTGCCAAGATATTTATCAGTAAAAGCTTCATATTGCTTAGTGAACATAAGCATCTCATGCCAAATCTCATCGACCTTGCTGCTGAACATTGGCGTGCTTTTCATAAACGAATTAAGGAAAAAATATCGTTTTAATTCAAATAGACGCCATTCAAATTCATCATCGGAAATCTCGGGATGTTCGCTTAAAAAACGAAGTTTCACTTGATTTATAAACTCATAAGAAAGAGATTTCTCTAATTTATTCAAGATAGCAAAAGCCGGCACATCATCCATTAAGCCAAGGTGGTGCGGGATGTTCTCCTTCAATAAAACTTTCTTTTTGCTTCCATTGCCGGAAAAATAAGCAATGGCAAAGAGTATCCCTGCTCCAGCCGCGATTGTTAAGAAGACACCCATTTTTATACACCTCACCTTGTGAAATAGTTGTTAACGATATTACGTTTTCCATACTGGAAAGGTTTCGAAATAATTGAATTTTTGGTACATAAAAAGCCCAGCCAGATGGCTGAGCTATAAGATCAAATTAAGAATTATAGTTTAGTAACGTTAGCAGCTTGTGGTCCACGAGCACCTTCAACAACCTCGAAAGATACTTCCTGGCCTTCTTCTAATGTTTTGAAACCTTCTGTTTGAATAGCAGAGTAATGTACGAAAATATCATTGCCGTCTTCAGCTTCGATGAATCCAAAACCCTTTTCCGCATTGAACCATTTAACTTTACCGTTTTTCATGTGAAAAATCCTCCTAGATCGGCCGAACAAGCCATGATTAAATTTAGCAAATCACAACGACTAGTTCCTCATACATGACCTATTCAAACGTCTTCAAACATTAGAATAAGCAAATTGCAAAGTGCCTAATACGTGTGCAATCAGCTAATTTCAATATAGCAACGATGGATTTTATTGTCAACAAAAGACAAACCTGACAATCTGTTAAAAGTGGTTTTTTTCTGGCAGAGCTTTCTACTGAGAAATGTTGAAAAAAACCCAATACCACACCCAACCTTTGGAAGGATCTAGTTACTCTTCAGCTATTAAATTGCTGAAACGGATATGGAAGGTTGTTCCTATGCCAACCTGGCTTTTAACCTCAACCTTACCTCTCATTGCACGGATGATGCTGAAAGTCACCATCATGCCAAGGCCAGTTCCCTGCTGCCCTTTTGTCGTGTAGTATGGTTCTCCCAGGCGGGCAATCTGCTCTTCAGTCATCCCGAGACCTGTATCTCTCACGAGGATATGAATCACAGTCCCCGTGCGGAAGGTTTGAACGATTAGTTCCCCGCCGTTCGGCATAGCCTCCAAACCGTTCTTGATCAGGTTGATGAATGCTTGCTTGAATTTCGAACAATCTCCTGATATGACTAATTCCGGACTATACTTTTTCATTATTTTCACACCATTAAGGTTAGCCAATGGATTTAGTACATTAAGAACCTGATTCAATTCCTTATCGACTTCAATTTGCTCTTCCTTTTCAAAAGCAGGTCTTGCAAAAGTTAGATAGTCATTAATGACCTCTTCAGCACGATTTAATTCCTGGACCGCAATATCGATGAATTCCTTTTTCTTTTCATCAGGATAATCCTTCTCGCCGAGCAGTTGCAGGAATCCTTTTACTGTTGTAAGCGGGTTACGGATCTCATGAGAAATAGCTGCACTTAAATGGCTGACGGCTTCAATTTTATCGGCTTTCGCTAGTCTTTGTCGGATAATGAAAGTTTGACGAATTGTCTCAATTGAATAGCTGACCAGACCTGAAGTTAGTGCGGGAATCAAAATAAAACTGATCCAGGCTTCCGGGTGTCTGATTGGTTCGCTGACTACAGTGACCATTTGCATTAACAAAAAGGAAGTGATTACGGTCAATAAAACAGAGATCCCGACCCTGCTGTTCAAGGTTAGCCTGTTGAACCAGGGATGAATCCATTTGAGAAGGATGGCAAGGGCTGCAAAGACCCCCATCGAGACCCAGAACCCATCGTTTATGCCTAAAAAACCTCTCATAAGGATCGTGACACCTGCAAGCAAGAAACTATATCCAGTATAGAGACTTCCAAGAATCATCGGCACCTGTCGAAGGTCAAAGCGAATGCCATCCTGGACTTGTACCGAAAAAATATAACATGTAAAAATCGATATAATGAAATAGAACAATTGATATCTTTCTCGGCTCTCTTCCTTTACTTGTCTTTCGATGATTAGCTGTGTAAAAAACAAAAGGACAAGAAGAAGTGAGAGATTCATTAATAAATGCTTTGTAATTTCCACTGCAACACCACCATTCGTACTCCCTAAGATAGTATAATAATCCAGTGCGCAGCGCAAATTTTATCCAATTTCACCTTTCTATTCCATGCCTTTTGTTTTATATTGAAAAAAAGTGAGGTGTTTTTTATGGTAACGTGGTTAATCATTGTTTTACTGTTGTTCATACTCGTTGATGTAGTACGACTGCATAAGAAAATCGATAAGTTGAGTGGTCATCTAAACCCAGTGTCACCACCGCCAACGGATGAGGAAATTGAAAAGATGCTAACTTCGAAGAATTCTAGCTATGAAAAGTAAATGGCTTCCGTATGGAATCGTCCTATTAGCTATATTGCTGATCCTCACCATAGATGGATTCCGAACCCTTATGCCAGAACAGGAAAAAGAACCGTCATTTAGCATTCCAGTAGCAGTAATAACCGTTGGAGGCCAGGAAGTATTATATAAATCAGGTACATTTGCCTGGGTAGAAAAAGGAACCGGACCTGTCGTCGACCAGGATGAGCCACCAATCCTGTTCCATGATCTGCTTCCTGTCAGCGTGAAGCCGTTCAGCGAAATGAAGATCACTTTTCCCGAAGAAGCCGGAATTGACAATATTTCCGTATACCGCTCACAGGGACATGGAGATTTGGAGATGGGGAACCTTCCATTTGAAACATTTTTTGATAATACCTATACTTTTAACAATGTGGCTGGCCAAAGTACAGTAATCATTCAGGCCTCCAGCGGAGATCAAGTCTATCATTATGCTTTTCCATTAATCATTGAAGAAGTGGTTGCTTATCAGGCACAACTTGCCGAAGAACCAGGCTACTTGGCTGTACTTGAACTGTATAAACCAGAAGCGCTGCAGGAAAATTGGGCTCTTGAACAGGTAAATAACAAATATGTACATAAGGCGCATTCTTTGAAGGTTAACAACCTTGAGGAAGCACGCCGGCAATTTCCTGATTTGAAAATCGATTCGCTGCCGTATTACGCCATTTTCAATCATGAAAGATTGCTTTACGAGGCATATAATCGGGATGATTTCTTCAAGATATTGAAGATCGCGGCACCATAAGAAAAGCTGGGTTCTAACTAAAATAGAAAACGCCACCCATAAAGGATGACGGACAGTTTTTCCGATTTTCCATCGATTTGTGTCCGTCATGGCCTTGATGACGGACAGTTTTCTCGATTCTCCAGCGATTTATGTCCGTCATAACCTGGATGACGGACATTTTTTCCGATTTTCCATCGATTTCTGTCCGTCATGGCCTTGATGACGGACAGTTTTTCCGATTTTCCATCGATTTGTGTCCGTCATGGCCTTGATGACGGACAGTTTTCTCGATTCTCCATCGATTTCTGTCCGTCATGACCTGGATGACGGACAGTTTTTCAGATTACACATTGAATTATGTCCGTCATTTTCGCTTGCGCTTTTTATTTTTGAAAAGGTGGAGGACTTCCACCAACAATAGCAGCAAGGTGATGTAGCATAGGAAAGCATAAATTAAGCCAAGTAACAGGTTGAGCGGCCATTTTTTGCTCCACAATCTGTGAGCGATCAGCGTCCGCTTACCCATCGCCTTCTTTATGGGAACGATGAGGTAAAATAACAAAGCGTATAATAGGCCGCTTAAAAAGCTGCAGTCAAACTCTTCTTCAGCTGTTTCAGCCTGTTCTGTTTCTTGTTTCGATTCACGCTGTTGGTCTGTTACTTCGGTATCTTTTTCATTGCTATCAGGTTGATTCTCCTGTTGGCTTTCTTCATTTTCACTTTTGGGCTGTTGCTCCTGCTTCTTAGGTTGCTCTTGTGATTGTTCATTTCTCTCTTCTGGAGTATCCGTACCTGCATATATGCCTTTTCCATTTTCTTTTGCATAATCCCTCGCCGACCAGATGCGATTTTCATATTTATAGCTGTCATAGTCGTAAAAGTCTTCGACTAATCCTGCCTTAGTAATTTCCTCCTGATGCAGATTGTCTCCTACCCAAACCCAGGCAAGAAGTCGATCATATTTATCAAAAAGGTTCCCGCCATCCGTCTCAAGTTTAATTTTCCCTTGCTTTAAAAAGGAACATGTATACTGTGCCGCTTCAGGTCCGAATGGTTCCTTCGTCCTTGTGCTTTCAGGAGTATCAATATAGAGAAAACGTGTTTTATAGTCCTTGCCGTTGATTGTAAACACAGCCGTATCACCGTCTGTGCAAGCTGACAATTCTGCTTCATACATTTTTCCAAGCTGCAATTTGCCGGTAGAAACTTCAGCTTTAGGCATTTCGCCTGCAGCCTGATTAGATTTTGACGCAGCATTTCCTGCTTCTGAGAAAGTATACCCTTCCAAATCGACTTTTTCCTCAGTGAGTCCGGCTGCACAATCAGAATTACTGTTATACTGATTAATCAATCTGATCAGCTCGCCAATATTGGCTGCGTTTTTCGCAATCGACGTCGGTTCATGAAGCAAATACATACAATCGGCATTGCGGAAATGGCCGCCCAATTCATCCCGTGAACCATTATGCGCCGAAACCAGGTTGGGTAAAATAAAAAATGCCATCAGGATGGCAAATATCACACTAAAGTTTTTTATGTAATTCACAGTTGCTCCCCCTTTTACCCCTCCTACTATACCAAAAAAACAGCCTCCCTCGGAAGCTGCTTGAAGTCAAATCAATTTAACTTTTTTTCAATTTGTTCTCGGGTCATTTCTATTTTTCCAGGCAATACGAATAGGTATTGAATCAAATCCTCCAATAAATCCATTGTTAGTTCTGTCATTTCATCATCCATCTCAGATTCCAGCTCAAGCATCTTGTGAAGTCCGCCTTCAGATGCCATCAATGGACCTAATGAGGTGACTGGTTTTACTAAATTAATATGGTCCGGAAGAATTTCGAATTGCTGGTCAAGAGTAAGGCCCTTAGCTTTATCGCCTAAAAAGTTTTTAAGTACATTCTCTAGGACCCGCTTGGCCAGTACAGCAGTCGCTCCATTCTCTTTCGAAAGATGAACACTGACCGCAGATTTATAAGCCCTGACCAATTCTTCAGGTATTCTGGGAATGTGTTGAATCTGGCTTGACGGATCTGTCGAGCTCTGGGGATCATATATGTACACATCAGGCTGTGCCTCTTTTTCTTTTGTAATGATGATAAACGGAACACTTTGTTTGCATGAAGGGCAAGCGCCTTCCGTCATCAATCCATGTTTGCTGCTCTGATAAGTCGATTTTAGGACAAACTCAACTTTGTCTTTGCAATCTGGACAAATATTTCTAATACTCTTAGGGACCTTCAAATGTCCGAACTGACTATACGCTGTAATCGAGCCGGGAAAGATTCGCCTCATTCTAGTGCCCCTTTCTATATTACAATTTCCAATTAGCTTTAGTTTCCATACTGCTTTAAAATTTATCCATGTTTTTATATAACCCTAATAAATAAAATGAAAACACCACTTTTAACGATGGTTTAAATGATAATCGATTTGTTTTCCTAAAAGGCCTGATATAAGTTGCAGGGTGGACAGGGCGGAAATGTCGTGCTCAAGAAGCGGCAGGAAGATTTGTCTTTGGTTCTTGAATTTGCCTTTGATTTCATCAAGATAGACTCGCTCATTGGCTCTTCTTTGCTCCATGAATCTTCCATCTGCTTCATCTGGAATGACCTTATTTACTACGATTGAGTTAACATGTATTCCGTGCTGATGCAATGTTTCGATTGCCTTGGCGGTTTCAAGGATTGGCAGGCGCTCGGCGTTAAGTACAAATATATACTGTGTTTGTGTTCCATCAAGCAGGATTTCCCTTACACGCTTGAAACGGTTTTTTCGTTCATTCAACTTTTCATATAAAGGGTCTTCAACGATTTCACCATCATTCATCCACTGTGCGTAATTCTCGTTCACTTTTTTACGCCGTTCCAATAGCCCGTCCATCCAGACGCCCATCAATTCCGGAAGTGTTAGTAGCCGAATTGTATGTCCAGTAGGTGCTGTGTCAAAAACAATACCGTCATAGTTTGCGATTTCCTCAAGAATCAAGGAGGTGATTTTATCAAACAGCGCGGCTTCTTCTGCCCCAGGCGAGGATGCTGCCATATCGATCTGCCTGTTAACCTCCTCCAGCATCGTCGCTTTGACCAGGCCTTTCAGGTTTCCCTTTACTCCATTGATGTAATTCCTTGATTCCTGTTCCGAATCAATTTCCAGTACGTCCAGATTCTCCGTTGCTCTTTCTATTTTTCCCCCGCTGAAGTTACGATGAAATAAGTCGCCTGTATTATGGGCGGGATCTGTTGAAACCAGCAGTATCTTCTTTCCTTTTTGCGCAAGTAAAAGCGCCATAGCCGCGGATGTTGTACTTTTGCCAACACCGCCTTTTCCACCGATAAAATAGATCTTCTTTTCCAGCATATCCATAACACTTCCTCCTAGCAGCAGCGTATTCCTTCAAGCGGGGATTTTTCCATTCCGGCCCTCAGATGCCAATCATGAAAACGCTCGATGATGACAGGGTATAGTTCAAGTGTGTAGTAAAATGCCGGGTTGGGCAGACCGAGCATTTCTGAAAAGCACAACAACATAAACAGATCCTCTTCATCTCTTAATTCACGAGCAATTTCTGTCCTGTGCGGCTGTCTGAGAATCTCATCATAGACAGCTATTGCGCGCTTTAATTGTTCGTAGAAACCCATAACGAATTCCTCTCTTTCTAAGGCTCTTTTCTCAAACTTTGTTGCTTTTGAATACAAAATAGGATTTTCAAGACCTATTTCTTTCGTAAAGTTGACACTTTTTATGAGAAAAGAGCATGCAAACTTAGTACCGACCTGCAAAATGGCTTTTTATTACGTTAAAATCGGCTTTAGGATTTTAACAACAATCTATACGAAAACAGCGCTTTCTAAAAATGACAATAGAGACCGGTCGCCCGGCCTCCACTTCATTACATTTCCTTGCTTAATGGCGGTGGATTATTCCTGCTGAAGGCTGCGATTGCCTCGATGATGATCCAGAATACAAAGATCAGGATCAGTCCTCCGATACCAAAGAGCAGCATATTCAGCTCGCCGCTTCCATAACCAGACCACTGGAAAACGACCTGCTGAATCATTGCCCAAAGTGTCATGAAGAATACGAACACCATTGGGATGAAGGTTACCAGATAATTCCTTCCCTGACGCTTCAGCCAGATGGAAACAAGCAGTAGGCTGACTCCGGCCAAAAGCTGGTTGCTCGTTCCGAACAATGGCCACAATAGGTATCCGCCAGAACCGAATCCGTTAGGTCCTTTTGGCAATAGCACAAGCGCTGCGCTGGAAACAACAGCAACAGTTGTAGCCACATGAGTCTTTGTCAGTGCCTGGACATTGTACTCGCTTCCGATTTCAGCGATGATATAACGCATCAATCTTACTGACGTGTCCAAAGTGGTAGCAGCAAAGCTGACGACGATGATGGAAACAATCGTCCTTGCGATGTCTGCTGGAATCCAGATGCCGGTCGCAAGCTGGGCAGCACCATTGATGAAGTTGCCAAGCCCACCTGCGCTTGCAGCGGCAAAGCTTGAATAAGCTGCAGTAAAATCAGCTTTTGTCGCAAATACAGTGATAACCGCGATAATGGCGATCAAGGCAAGGACACCTTCTCCAACTGCACCAAGATAACCAACAAAGCGGGCATCTGTTTCTTTTTCCAGCTGCTTAGAGGATGTTCCAGAAGAAACAAGTCCATGGAATCCAGAAATGGCACCACAGGCAATCGTGATGAACAATAATGGGAACCAGGAAACATCAGTAGCCGCTGCATTCATTGCTGGAGCTGTAACCTTTGGCTGCAGGAAAATGAGTCCTGCATATAAAATGAATAAACCTACAACCAACTGGTGTGAATTGATATAATCACGAGGCTGCAGGAGCTTCCAGACCGGTAGTGTTGATGCAATGTAAACATAGACCATCAGAACGACAATCCAGACTAAGAAAGCCATGGATACACCACTTAGACCAAACATGACGGTACTATCCGCCCCGCCAAAATATCTCACAAGATCAATTTGCAATGCCGGTACGCGGCTGGCCAGGATAGCGGCACCATACATGACAGCTAATGCAATCAGAGATGGTACGAGCATTCCCTTCTTCTTTTTATAAACTGCATAACCAATCCAAATCGCAAGTGGTATTTGAAGGAATACCGATAGAACACTCGCGGGGAATTTTACAAACAAGTTCGCAATAACCCATGCAAAAACGGCGTTGACCATCAAAACAAGTATTAAAATAATGAATAAGAACATAATTTTTGCACGTTTGCCAATTAGCTTATTTGTGATTGTACCGACTGACTGTCCCTTATTCCTGACTGAAAGGACAAGAGTTCCGAAGTCATGAACACCTGCTGCGAAGACCGTGCCCAAGGTAACCCAGAGGAATGCAGGAAGCCATCCCCAATAGACAGCGATCGCCGGACCAACAATTGGTGCTGCCCCGGCAACGGACGTAAAATGGTGACCCCAAAGGATCATTTTCTTCGTTGGAACAAAGTCTACTCCATCCGAATACTGGTGCGCCGGTGTGACATAGTTCGGGTCAAGACGGTAAATCTTTTCTGCTACCCATTTAGAATAGAAGCGGTATCCGATCGCAAACACAATCATTCCGATCACGGCTAACCATAAAGAATTCATTTTATTAACCTCCTTTTTTATGAGTTGGTACTACAACTTAATAATAAAAATATATTGACAAATTAGTCAATAAATTCTGATTACTTTTATTGAAAATTTGCCAAGGAATTTTCCCAACATGCTAATTCGACAATTTTAGACTTATTTATTGCAATGTTCAGATAACTAAAGTATAAATATAATAATCTACTGATTTTTATTAGCTAGAATTTCATTTTAGGAGGAATACATTTGAAAAAGAAAGTAGTTTCCCTTAGTTTATCAGCAAGCTTGGCACTAAGCGGATTGGTTGCTGCGACTGGATTTGCTGCCCCATCAGCAGATTCACCTTCCAAAAAGTACACAAAAAGCCATGGCGCACCTGAATTTGTTACCGGTAAGCTGACCAATCCTTCCCAGAAGGCAGCAAAGGACATTGTCCTTGGTTACCTGAAAGCTTCGAAAGGAAAATACAACCTTGGCACAAATGATAGTTTCATTGTTACATCACAGGAAGCAGACAAGCTGGGTGGAGATGTTGTCCGCCTGCAGCAGGTCTATAATGGCGTTCCTGTCTGGGGAGCAACCCAGGTGGCAAGAGTCGATGAAGCTGGTGTTCTTCAGGTTTTCAGCGGTACAGTCAGCAAGGGATTGGGCGACAAACTTGTAAAAGCTACAAATAAAAAATCACAAAGAGATGCAATTGCCACGGCAGAAGCGGATTTGGGTTACAAGCCTGACTATGAAGTAAGCCCAACTGCGGATTTAGTCGTTTACCCTGCCGAAGATCAGGCAGTTTACGCTTACCATGTAACATTGAACTTCCTGAGCCCTGAACCAGGGAATTACCAGTACTTTGTCAACGCTGTTACAGGTGAAATTATCAATAAGTACAATGCCATTCATACTGCTGGTAAAAACAATCCTTCTTTAAACGGAAGTGACACTGTTGGTTCTGGTGTCGGTGTGCTGGGTGACACGAAGACATTGAATACTCTTCTTTCAAATGGCTCATATTATTTGCAGGACAATACTCGCGGAAACGGTGTGTTCACCTACGATGCAAAGAACCGTCAGAGAACACCTGGATCGCTCTGGGTGGATGCTGATAATAACCTGAATGCTGCTTATGACGGTGCCGCTGTAGATGCCCACTACTATGCAGGTCTCACTTATGATTACTATAAAAACACTTTTGGCCGCAATTCATACGATGATCGAGGCGCAGCTTTGAAGTCCACTGTCCACTACGGAAGAAGCTATAACAATGCATTCTGGAATGGTCAGCAAATGGTGTACGGTGATGGAGATGGAACTACGTTCATCCCACTATCAGGTGGTCTTGATGTTGTAGCGCATGAACTGACTCACGCCGTGACTGATTTCAGTTCCGACCTTGTCTACCAGTACGAATCAGGTGCGTTGAACGAAGCAATTTCCGATATCTTCGGCACACTTGCTGAATTCCATGATAATAATGATCCTGATTTTGAAATCGGCGAAGACATCTACACACCAAATAAAGCTGGTGATGCCCTACGTTCAATGAGCGACCCAACTAAATACGGTGATCCGGATCACTACTCTGTACGTTACACTGGCACTTCCGATAATGGCGGAGTCCATATCAACAGCGGAATCATCAATAAAGCTGCTTACCTTCTGAGCGAAGGTGGTTCACATTATGGAGTATCGGTGCCAGGTGTAGGAACGGATAAAATGGGCGCGATCTTCTACCGTGCAAACACAGTCTATTTTACTTCTTCGACGAACTTCAGCCAGGCACGAGCAGGATTGGTACAAGCTGCATCAGACCTGTATGGTTCAGCTTCTGCAGAAGTCAATGCTGTCAATAAAGCATTTGATGCAGTAGGAGTATATTAATAGCTTTATATTTAGCAAGACTGGCTCATTTATTCATGTGAGCCAGTTTTTTATTATGAGGCAGCGGAATCTTGACAGCTTTTGCTCCGGATTTAGAAAAGCTGTCACAATAACGGCGGAATCCTGACAGCTTTAGCTTCGGATTATGAAAAGCTGTCATAATAACGACGGAATCTTGACAGCTTTGGCTTGGTATCATGAAAAGCTGTCATAATACTGGCGGAATCTTGAAAACTTTGGCTTGGTATCATGAAAAGCTGTCATAATACTGGCGGAATCTTGACAGCTTTTGCTCCGTATCCAGAAAAGCTGTCACAATAACAGCGGAATCTTGACAGCTTTGGCTTCGGATCATGAAAAGCTGTCCCAATAACGGCGGAATCTTGACAGCTTTGGCTTGGTATCATGAAAAGTTGTCACAATAACAGCGGAATCTTCACAGCTGTGGCTTTGGATCATGAAAAGCTGTCATAATAACAGCGGAATCCTGACAGCTTTAGCTTCGGATTATGAAAAGCTGTCCCAATAACGGCGGAATCTTGACAGCTTTGTCTCCGGATCATGAAAAGCTGTCATAATAACGGCGGAATCTTGACAGCTTTGGCTCCGGATTCAGAAAAGCTGTCACAATAAAAGCAGAATCTTGACAGCTTTGGCCTCGGATCCAGAAAAGCTGTCATAATAACAGCAGAATCTTGACAGCTTGCCCCAATAACCTGGAAAGCTGTCTGAATAGAATCTCTATGCCCTACCAGATATTAGACCACAAGGATCTTTTACCTATTTGCTTTACCGCATTAACAAAATGATTGACATTCTTTCATAACAGCTGTAATATTTAGAGAAATTTAATAATTCAATAATATGAAATCTTATCCAGAGAAGCTGAGGGTCCTGGCCCTGTGAAGCTTCAGCAACCTTCAACTATTTTTTGTTGAAAAGGTGCTAATTCCAGCAAGTTTTTAAAACTTGGCAGATAAGAAGAATGGCTATCATCTGTAAAAGTCTTCTTCTTAAGAAGGCTTTTTTGTTTTATTTGGGACTTACCGCACTGTCTTTCTGGATCTTTGCGGGAATTGGTCTTTTTAAAAGTCGTAAATTTCGTCTTTACTCATAAAACAAAAATTGCCGTCTGAATACAACCATTAGGAGTGAGTAAATTGACAGAAATTGATACGAAGTTAGCGCAGCTTGGCAATAGGAGTGAAACATCAACAGGGGCGGTCAATCCACCTATCTATTTAACAACAGCCTATCGCCACGAAGGGATTGGCCAATCGAGCGGTTATGATTATGTCCGCACGGGCAACCCTACTCGCGAAATTCTTGAAAAGGCGATTGCTGACCTCGAGGAAGGTGATCGCGGTTTTGCCTGCAGCTCCGGTATGGCAGCAATCTGGACGGTTCTTTCATTATTCGAACACGGAGATGAATGGATTGTTTCAAAGGATTTATACGGAGGAACTTACCGGCTTCTGGAGCAGGGTTTCAAAAAGTGGGGATTAAATAGTACATATGCTGACATGGCAGATCTAAACGAAATCAAAACGGCAATCACTCCAAGGACGAAGGCTCTTTTTGTGGAAACACCGACAAATCCACTGATGGAGCAAGCTGATATCGAGGCAATCGCAAAAATCGCAAAAGAAAACGGTATTCTGTTGATTGTTGATAATACCTTCTACACTCCCCTGCTGCAAAAACCATTGACTTTAGGTGCAGATATCGTGATTCACAGTGCAACAAAATATCTTGGCGGTCACAATGATGTCCTTGCAGGGCTGATCGTCGCCAGGGGACAGCAGTTATGTGATTCTCTATTCCTTCATCACAATGGCGGCGGTGCGGTATTAAGTCCTTTCGATTCCTGGCTCCTCATCCGTGGAATGAAGACTCTTGCATTAAGGATGGAACGCCACGAGCAAAATGCTAGGGAACTTGTGGGTTATTTACAAGGACATGATGCAGTGAGAGATGTCCTGTATCCTGGCAGGGGTGGGATGATCTCTTTCAGGGTCCACTCCCCTGCAATGGTCAATCCATTTTTAAAAAGTCTTTCCACAATCACTTTTGCCGAAAGTCTTGGTGGTGTGGAGAGTTTCATTACTTACCCTGCAACACAGACACATGCTGATATACCAGTTGAAATACGCGAACAAAAAGGCGTTTGTGACCGACTGCTGCGGTTCTCTGTGGGAATCGAGAATGTTGAGGATTTAAAAAAGGATTTAGAAGAAGCCTTCAAAAAGGCACGCCAGGAGGCAGAGGCTATATGAGTCATGAATACACATTCGAAACCCAGCTACTTCATAATAAGCATAAATTCGATCCAGCAACCGGTGGAGTCAGCGTGCCAATCCAGCACGCGTCAACATTCCACCAGCCGTCGGCAGACAAATTCGGAAAATATGATTATAGCCGCAGTCTTAATCCTACCAGAGAGGCACTTGAGGAAATAATCGCCGAGCTCGAGGGCGGCACCCGAGGTTTTGCTTTTTCTTCTGGAATGGCTGCGATCTCAACTGCATTTTTGCTTCTTTCACAGGGAAATCACGTGGTTGTCACCGAGGATGTTTATGGCGGCACTTACCGGATGGTCACACAGGTTTTGAACCGCTTTGGAATTGAGCATACTTTTGTGGACATGACCGACCTTGACGCGGTAGAACAAGCGATTAGACCAAATACTACTTTACTATATGCAGAAACACCTTCTAATCCCCTGTTAAAGGTGACAGATATACAAGCTGTCAGTGAAATTGCAAAGAAACATGGTGCTTATACATTTGTTGACAACACTTTTATGACTCCTTACTTGCAGCGTCCGCTTGAACTTGGAGCTGATATTGTCCTTCACAGCGCCACAAAGTTTCTGTCTGGCCACAGTGATACAGTCGCAGGTCTGGCGGTGGTTAAGGATGAAGAATTAGCAAACAGACTTTATTCCCTGCAGAACTCTTTCGGAGCAGTACTGGGAGTCCAGGATGCATGGCTTGTCATGAGAGGGATTAAGACCTTGTCTGTCAGAATGAACCAATCTCAAGAAAGCGCAAAGAAAATCGCTGGATTTTTAAAAGAACAGCCTTTAATTAAGAATGTCTATTATCCTGGTCTTGCGAATCACCCGCAGGCAGACCTTCAGCTTCAGCAGGCCTATGGGCCAGGGGCGGTGCTTTCCTTTGAGCTTGAAAATGCCGAGGTTTTAACTAGATTTATAGAAAAAGTAAAACTCCCTGTGTTTGCAGTCAGCCTTGGAGCTGTAGAATCCATCCTCTCTTACCCGGCAAAAATGTCACATGCAGCGATGCCGCAGGATGAACGTGAAAAACGTGGGATCAGTGATGGTCTCCTTCGATTATCAGTCGGGCTTGAGGGCGCGGATGATTTGATCACGGACTTTGAGCAAGCTTTGGATTCCATAGGAACACTACAAGCACAAAAGGAGGAAGTCTAATGAGTTTCCTGAAACGCCTGGAAAATGAAATTTTAATCGCCGATGGAGCGATTGGTACTCTCCTCCACTCTTATGGAGCTGGTACCTGTTTTGAAGAGTTGAACATTTCTCATCCTGATGACATCATACGGATCCACAAAGCCTATATAAATGCTGGTGCGGACCTTATCCAGACGAACACATATGCCGCTAATTATATAAAACTTGAAAGATATGGACTCGAGGATCAGGTGAAAGAGATTAATAGTGCAGCAGTAAGACTCGCCCGACAAGCTGCTGGCACCGATGCCTATGTCCTCGGAACGATTGGCGGGAACCGGGGAATCAGACCTTCCGCCATCCCGATTGAAGAAATCAAAAGAAGCTTCAGGGAGCAGCTCTACTGTCTTCTGCTTGAGGGTGTGGACGGACTATTGCTAGAGACATTTTATGATATGGAAGAAATCGAGACTGTGCTGGAGATTGCCAGAAAAGAGACCGACCTGCCAATCATCGCCCAGGTTTCCCTTCAGGAAATTGGTATCATGCAGGATCAGACCCCGCTTCAGGAGGTTTTCAATAGACTCGAAGACCTTGGCGCTGATCTTGTCGGTCTTAATTGCAGACTTGGGCCCCATCATATGATTTCAAGTCTTGAGCAGATAGAGCTGCCTTCGAAGGCATTTCTCTCCGCCTATCCAAATGCCGGGCTCCCTGCCTACACAGATGGGAAGTTCCACTACGAAGGCAATCCTGAATATTTCGGCAAGTCTGCCCGCAGTTTCCGTGACCAGGGAGTCAGGCTGATTGGAGGCTGTTGCGGAACGACTCCTGAACATATAAAAGCATTTGCTGATGAACTAAAGGGATTGACACCAGTGTTAGACAAGAAAATCCCTGCGAAGAAGCCAAAAATTATTGTCACTCCTTCTGACGTAAAAAGGCCTTTAGCTCCACTAGATCAGGTGGTAAAGGAACGGCCTTCTGTGATTGTCGAGCTTGACTCACCGCGAAAACTGGATACAACTCGTTTTTTTGAAGGAGCAAAAGCACTAAAGGATACAGGTATAGACGCCCTTACCCTCGCAGATAATTCACTTGCTTCACCAAGAATCTCAAATGGTGCAATCGGACATCTCGTAAAGGAAAAGATCGGTTTGCGCCCCCTTGTGCATCTTACTTGCCGTGACCGGAACATCATTGGGCTTCAGTCTCATTTGATGGGTTTGCATACGCTTGGGCTTCATGATGTGTTAGCCGTGACGGGGGACCCTGCCCGCGTAGGTGATTTTCCTGGTGCGTCGTCAGTTTTTGATGTCTCTTCGTTCGAATTAATCGAGATGATCAAGCAGTTTAATGAAGGTCTCTCCTATTCTGGAAAGGATTTAGGACAAAAAGGTGCTTTCTCGATCGGCGCAGCTTTCAATCCGAATGTCCGCTCCATCGAAAAAGCAGTGGCTCGGATGGAAAAGAAAATCCGCGCTGGTGCTGATTATTTCATCACCCAGCCCGTTTACTCTGAAAAAATGCTTGTTGAGGTCCATGAAGCAACAAAGCATATAGATGCCCCCATTTATATTGGATTGATGCCGCTCACGAGCAGCAGAAACGCAGAATTCCTTCATAACGAAGTTCCGGGCATCAAGATTTCACAGGAAATCCTCGACATCATGGCGAAATTCAATAATGAACCGCTGCAATCCAAAAAGGAAGGCATAGCGATCACAAAAGGTTTAATTGAGGCTGCAGCAGAACTGTTTAACGGGATCTATTTAATCACTCCTTTTATGAACTATGAAATGAGTGTCGAGTTGTCGAGCTACGCTAATGAATACAGCAGCCGTCTTATGAGGAGGAAACAAAATGTCAACCTTGTTAACTGAGCAGATGAGAAAAAAGATCCTGATCATGGACGGAGCGATGGGAACAATGCTCCAGCAGGCAGACCTGACACCGGAGGATTTTGGCGGTGAAGAATATGAAGGCTGTAACGAAATGCTGAACCTGACCGTTCCGGATGTTATTGAAAATATCCATCGTGAATACTTTAAGGCTGGCGCAGATATTGTTGAGACAAATACCTTTGGTGCAACTAGCCTGGTTCTGGACGAATACGACCTGGGCCACAGAGCGTACGAAATCAACAAGGAAGCAGCTCTTATTGCCAGAAGAGCTGCCGATGAGGCATCTTCTCCCTCGCAGCCCCGTTTTGTAGCTGGTTCTATGGGACCAACTACCAAAACATTAAGCGTGACCGGGGGTTCAACCTTTGAAGAGATGTCTGCTTCCTACGAAGAACAGGCACTTGGCCTAATAGATGGCAACGTTGATTTGCTGTTGCTCGAAACAAGCCAGGACTTATTGAATGTAAAAGCAGCTTATACCGGAATCCAGCGTGCATTCCAGAAGAGTGGCAAAGAACTCCCTCTGATGATTTCTGCCACGATTGAACCAATGGGCACGACACTCGCTGGGCAATCCATCGAAGCATTTTATATTTCTGTTCAGCATATGAATCCGATTGCGATCGGACTGAATTGTGCAACCGGACCGGAATTTATGCAGGAGCATCTGCGTTCACTATCCTCCCTCTCCACTTCCGCGGTCAGCTGTTATCCTAACGCTGGCCTGCCTGATGAGGAAGGTCAATATCATGAAACGCCTGACACGCTCGCTCAGAAACTCTCTGATTTTGCCGGTGAAGGCTGGCTGAATATTGTCGGAGGCTGCTGTGGTACGACACCGGCACATATAAAGGCGATTTCGGAAAAAATGCAGGAGCGACCGCCGAGGCAGACAGAAGAAAACAAACTGCATATGGTTTCTGGGATCGAGGCCTTCATCTATGACGATCCAACACTAAGGCCTATCATGGTTGGTGAACGGACGAACGTAATCGGTTCCCGAAAATTCAAGCGGCTGATTTCGGAAGGCAAAATTGAAGAAGCAGCTGAGATTGCAAGGGCCCAGGTTAAAAATGGAGCCCATGTCATCGATATCTGCGTGGCTGACCCTGACAGAGATGAGCTTCAAGACATGGAAGAATTTATTAAAGAAGTTGTTAAAAAAGTTAAGGCTCCTCTCGTGATCGATTCTACTGATGATGAAGTAATTGAGAAAGCATTGAGTTATTCCCAGGGTAAGGCAATTATCAATTCCATCAATCTGGAAGATGGCGAAGAACGATTCGAGTCTGTGGCTCACCTGATCCACAAATATGGTGCTGCTGTCGTTGTTGGAACGATTGAAGAAGAAGGTATGGGTGTTTCCGCTGAAAAGAAATTGGAAATTGCTAAACGATCGTACGACTTACTTGTCAATAAATATAAAGTACCGGCACAGGACTTGATTTTTGATCCGCTCGTCTTCCCTGTCGGCACCGGGGATGAGCAATATATTGGTTCAGCGAAAGCAACTGTGGATGGAATCAGGTTGATCAAGGAAACTTTCCCGGAAACGCAAACGATCCTTGGAATTAGCAATGTTTCTTTCGGCCTCCCTCCTGTCGGCCGTGAAGTTTTGAATTCAGTTTTTCTTTATCACTGCACCCAGGCAGGTCTCGATTACGCCATTGTGAATACGGAAAAGCTCGAACGATTTGCTTCTATTAGTCCTGAGGAAGTTAAAATGGCTGAAGAGCTATTATTCAATACAACAGATAAGACACTGGCGGAATTCACTGATTTTTACCGTGATAAAAAGAAGGAAACAAAAAGTACCCTGCCTGATATGACACTAGAAGAAAGACTGTCCTACTATGTGGTTGAAGGTACGAAAGAAGGCCTTCAGCCAGACCTTGATATCGCACTGGGTCTCTACCCTGCCCCACTGGATATCATCAATGGTCCATTGATGGATGGGATGAAGGAAGTTGGCAGACTGTTCAATGATAACCAGTTGATTGTGGCTGAGGTCTTACAGAGTGCTGAAGTCATGAAGGCTGCTGTCTCTCAGTTAGAGCCTCATATGGAGAAAAATGATACAACCGCTGCAAAGGGCAAGGTGCTTCTCGCAACTGTAAAAGGCGATGTTCACGATATTGGAAAAAACCTGGTTGATATTATCCTGAGCAATAATGGATATGATGTAGTCGATCTGGGAATCAAGGTGAATCCAACTGCCCTCATTGAGGCGATTAAAAAGGAAAAACCGGATATCATTGGCCTCTCTGGCCTGCTTGTTAAATCGGCACAGCAGATGGTGCTTACTGCCCATGATATGAAGCAAGCAGGGATTGACACTCCCATTCTTGTGGGCGGTGCCGCTTTATCAAGAAAGTTCACAGATACAAAGATTGCCAAGGAGTATGACGGACTAGTATTGTATGCGAAAGATGCGATGAACGGACTGTCTATCGCAAATCAACTCCGCGAACCGGAAGGGTATGAACAGTTTTTAACAGAACAAAAAGCAAAACAAGAAGCCGCGGTGAATAAACCGGAATTCACGGTCTCCGGGCGAAAATCTGCCACAACCGTATTGGAGCGTCCCAAAGTGACGGAAAAGGCTCCGGTATTCATTCCGCAGGATACGAAAAGGCATCTCGTTAAATCTTACTCCCTGTCCCATATTGAGCCCTATATCAACCAGCAAATGCTTATAGGGCATCATCTTGGATTAAAGGGAAAGGTAGAAAAGCTGCTTGCTGAGGGCAATGATAAGGCAGTCAAGCTATATGAAGTTGTCCAAAACCTTTTAAAGGAAGCCAAAGCCAATGATTGGATCAAACCGGCTGCCGTTTATCAGTTCTTCCCTGCCCAGTCAGATGGAAATAGGCTTTATATATTTAATCCAGAACAACCTGATCAAATCCTGGAAACCTTTGATTTTCCGCGCCAGGATGTTGCTCCCGGCCTTTGCCTGGCAGATTACGTTCGGTCCGTGGGTGATTCCAAAAAGGACTACGTCGGAATGTTCGCTGTCACAGCAGGTGCAGGAATTCGCCAGGCTGCAGAACAACTAAAAAATGAAGGAAGATTCCTGGAAAGCCACGCCCTCCAGGCCCTTGCCCTTGAAAGTGCAGAAGGTTACGCCGAACTGATCCATCGCCAAATCCGCGATCGCTGGGGTTTCCCTGACACCCCGGATATGACAATGAAAGACCGTTTTGCAGCCAAGTATCAAGGCCAGCGCTTCTCATTCGGATATCCTGCATGCCCCGATCTGGAAGATCAGCGTAAGCTCTTCAACTTGATCAAACCAGAAGACATCGGAATCCATTTGACCGACGGATACATGATGGAACCCGAGGCATCAGTAACGGCTCTCGTTTTCTCCCATCCAGAAGCAAGGTATTTCAATGTGTTGAAGAATTAGGAGATTGAACACTTCAGGCTTCTGACAGCTTTGGCATCAACCGGAGGAAAGCTGTCAAAAGAAAGAGAAAAAGCAAGAGGGATTTCCCCCTCTTGCTTTTTCTTATGGCGTTGCTAATTTCTCCTGTTTGGTTTTTAGGTAATTAATTGGATAAATCATCACTTATTGGCAAATATTATTTCCATGAAGAAATCTTGGAGGTTTTTTAATGGACTATCAAAATAACATGGAGTTTGAAATCCGTAATGGCTTTTTGCCGAATATGTACAACTCTGACAGACTGAAGGTTTTAGAGGTTTCAGATAGCAGCGTCATCATAAAAATGAGTAACGCTGAGAATCGATGTGTATTTCCTGTTGATAATTTTGATTATTGGATCAAACGCGGATTGTTGGTCAATGTAAATGAAAAGAGACGGACTTCCTAATACAAAACAGCGGCAAATTTCAGCCGCTGTTTTGTTTTGTAATGCTATTCATGAAAACAATCCCTGAGGCAATCATCGCCAGTTTAAACGTTGAATGGGATCCTACCATTAAATCTGGTATCGGATAAGAGGTTGGAATGAACCAGAAGAATGAAAAATAGATCAGCGGCAAAGTAATGACAATAATCTTAACCCAGTTGAACTTCCAGCTTCCATTCTTTTGATATTCCTTCAGTAACCCTGGTATTCCTAGATAAACGCCGATAGGAAAATACAATATAACAGCAATGAAACTCCATGGATAGAGCCTAAAGGTCTCCTTTCCAATATTCTCAAAGCTTTGCTGAAGGTTACCAATAACAATCAACAAAATGATAAAACCTGCTGTATAAAATAAATACTTTATTACTTTGATCTTTTCTCCCTCCTAAAAGCATTGTTCCAGCTAAACCTTTTAAATTCTTGATAAAGTTTATATGTTTCTCGAAAATCATCTTTCCGCTTCATTTCTTCTTTCTTTGTATTCCAGATATATTCTAAAGCTAAATAATTCATATCCATATGGTTCGCCTCCCTTGTTCTTAATTCAAGAATAAGGGAATTGAAGAATGGAAACATTCACCATCAGATTGATTCTTTCTACGCCTTTTGACGGAATTGATTTAAGACTGTTAAATGCCTTTTTTCATTTGTGTTTCATATTCCTTGGATGTCCTCACTTCTACGGTCAAAGTACCTTTTCCTACTATTGCTTTCAGTAAAAGTGGCACGCCTGTTGTGTTCTCGAACCTGAAATCCTTGCCTCCATAGGAAACCGTTGCGTCCCTTCCTTCAGGAACATAGCCTACAGATAGGGAATGATGATGTTTCTCCACATAACCAACACCAAGAACATCCACAGCATTATACAAAGTTGAAGAAGTCTGGCAGATGCCGCCTCCTATCCCCATAACCAGCTTTTTGTTGACAATTTCCTCAGCAGGCTGATAGCCATGAGCTTCATCGCTCGGCCCGACAGTTGTATTAAAGGAAAACACATCCCCTGCGCCCAGGATGACATTGTTGATTGCTTCCGCTGACAGCTCAATATTCTTTGTTCTGCCCGCAACCCCAGCGTTAAAATAGGTTGTATACTTTCCTACAATAACCTCGCCGAGCAGGGCAGCATCATCGATTTCATATCCGCTTGCCGTTACATAAAGCGGAAGCTCGACGGTTCCTCCATTTTCTGAAGCCTGGAGAATGTTATCGACGAATTCGGTTTCCTCCAAAATAATTAAAGGACTGCCTTTAATCACCTGGCCATCTGGACCAAGTTTATCCGGTATCATCCGTTGGTCATAACCTGGTGTCACGTCATTTCCGCGAGCTAATTCACGAGCCCATTTTTCCAATTCAGCTTTATACTTTTCATTTTCTGTTCCGTATCCCATTTCAACCGGTGTAATAGACTTGATCACTTCTTGAGTGGCAGGCTCAATTACATTTACTACTATTGGTTGAGCTACTTCTTCTTCTTCTTGTTCAACTGCCTCCTTTTCTTTTTTTTCATCTTTACTTCCTGTCTTGCCCTCCTGTTCAATCCCCTTTTTTTCCGTTCCAGCTTTCTCTGCAATTGGTTGTGAACAGCCAGCTAATCCAATGAATGCCGCAAAAAATAAAAACCAAATGACCTTCAAATTTCTCCCCATGTTTCCCCCATCATTTCTATTTATATTTAAAACCAGCATTTCATTATATTCAGGAATACTTTTCCATATTTCCTAAAAAATTCACTTCTGAAAAATTAATTGCTTTAGTCTTCACATTTTAGGGAAAAAAAGATAAAATACATATAAACCAATAAGAAAGGTCGGATTTAACATGACTACTGAGATTCGCTCAATTCCTCGGCCCTTGGTAAGAACCAATCAGTGGTTCATTGTCTTAAGTGTTTTAAGTACCTGGTTAACAGGTAGTGAATGGATCTTGACTTTGCCACTGCTCGCAGGAATTTCAGGACTGCTGTTCGGATATAATCCAGTAATGCGAATCGCCAGACGTTTCCTGCGAAAACAAACGTCTGATTATATCCCGGAAGACTGGGAACAACAGCAGTTCAATCAAAAAATCGCTGTTTTCTGCTTAGCAGGCGGAATTATTTCCTATGCCAGCGGTTTAACGGCATTGGGACATATATTTACCGTGATGGTTGCGTTGGCCGCATTTATTGCAATTCTGGGATTTTGCATAGGCTGCTTTATTCGTTTTCAATTGTCTAAATATAAGCCAAAGAAACATGCAACAAATTCTTAAGAGGGTCCCGTCTTTTTTACTAGCGGGTCTCTTCTTTTTTTGACATCCCCATCATTTTTTCGTTGAATTGCTGAGAATGACCCTTAGGAATACTGAGTGTATTCCAATCCTCATTTTTAATCATCTTTGCTAGATAGACAATCTGCCCAGCATGAGTTGCTTGATGGACAATTTGGCGCTGGATGGCTTCAATCGCAGTGTGCGGTTCGTTTCTGATTAAGACTGTTTGTTCCAAGTCCTTTTCCGTTAACTGTGAAAGCGTCTGAAAAAGCACAGTCCAGCCATCATTCCAATGAGTCAGCAAGTCTTCCCTCGCGGCAAATGTTCCCTTGAATTCTCCATCTCTATTGCGGTCTGGTTTTTCACCATCAGAGGTCAAAAAGTCACGGAATCTCGATTTAAGATTACCGCTCATATGCTTTGCAATTATGGCAATACTGTTGGATTCTTCATTTGGAGAAAAATGGAGCTGGTCCAGATTCAATTGTTCCATCGCTTTCTCTGCCTGAATTTTAATGTATTTGAAATTTTCATTAGCTAACTTTAAATAACTCAATTTCCGCACCTCCCTAAAATAATATTCCTCCAAAAAGACTGGATTCCTTCTACAATTTTCCATAATCAGGATAAAATTTTTAATGATAATTCCTTTAAATCTGATCAGAGCAATAGAATTAATCATATTAGTTTTCCAAAAAAAAGTGAGATTCCTAATAAGGAACCTCACACATTTTTATACCACCCCTGCCAAGTTACCGTTAAAACGACGTTTTTGGATAAATATCAATCTTAGTGACAAGGATATTCCCGCTGCAAGCAATCCGATGGTCAGCCCTACCCAATATCCCGAAGCTCCAAGTCCGGTATTATGGGCCAGCAGATAGCCAACCGGCAGGCAGATGAGCCAGTAGGCAATCAAGGTGATAATAAAGGATATATTTACATCTCTATACCCGCGCAATGCTGCGAGCGCCGTGGCCTGGATTGCGTCGGATATCATGAAAAACAAGGCATATATCAAAAATTGTCCAGTTAAAGCGATCACTGCTGGTTCATTTGAATAAAATCCTGCTACCTCATAACGGAATAGCACGACTAGCAATCCAGCACCAACTGCAATAATGGCACCAAGATAAATCCCCATCCAGCTGTAGGCTTTGGCATCATTATAACGGCCTGCACCGACTTCAAATCCGACCAAAACAGTTTGCGCCATAGAGATGCTCATCGGAATCATGTATAAAAAGGATACAATATTTAGAGCAGACTGGTACGCGGCAATCGTCGTGATATTGAATTTACTGATCAAAATCGTGACGACGGCAAACATACTTGTTTCGAAAAAGATTGATAAACCCATAGGGACCCCTATTTTGAGGATTTCCTTCACTTTTTCACCGGAAAATTCCTTGAAGTATTTCAAACCGACAAAATCCGAGAATGGTTTTTGCTTGATAATGACTGCTGCCGTTAATCCCGCAATCACATAATATGTAATCGACGTTGCATAACCAGCTCCTGATCCTCCTAATTCAGGGAAACCCCAATGACCGAAAATCAGAACATAGTTCAAGAAGAAGTTGATTGGTAACGACATCAGGAGGATATACATAACCACTCTAGTTTTTCCGAGTGCGTAAATGAATGATCTTAATACGTTAAAAATAAACAATGGGATGATTCCAAAACCTAACCCAGCCAGGTACCGGAACGCTGTTTCATGTACACTTTCAGGCAGGTTCATCGCTGTTAATATAGGATCTAGCAGAAAAACACCTAAAATGATGACAATTACTGCAATGATCAATGCCAAATATATTCCATGAGTGAGGATTGATGAAACTTCTTTTCCCTTCTTTTCACCAAAGCGCTGGGCTGCTATTGGCGAAACAGCAAGGAGTATCCCGCTGAGACCGGTGAAGACCGGGCTCCAAATCGATGACCCGATGGCCACACCAGCAAGGTCTGAAGAATTATATTTTCCTGACATGATGGTATTGAAAAAGACCATTGAAAACATCCCTAATTGTGTAATCAAGATCGGGATCAGCATGACAAAAATCTGTTTTATTTTTTCCTTTGTCGAAAAAGTCTGGTACATCTGTGTACTCCTTGAATATATTAATTATATAATTATAACAAAATATCTTTCCAATAACGGAAGTTTTTTCGTATCCCTAAATATTATCACTATTTTTAAAAATGGAAATACCCCCCTAATTATTTCCTTCTAAATCCTTGATACAATAGAAGTATATCGAGGAGTGAATCAACATGAAAATCATAAAAATTCTACTGCTTTCGTCCCTGCTTGCCGTCCTGTCGTTTTCCGCGTGGATTTACTATCCCCAATACCAAATCAATAAAATCAAGCAGGAAACTGCGCCTTCTGTTGAAAAGACAAATAAGCTGACCTATATAGATTACTACAGAACAATTCCGGACAGTACCATTAACCATCTCGCTCTCGGTGATTCAATCATACGTGGTTACCGTATTCCAGAGGAAGAGAATTTCATCAGTCAATTTTCCACCCAACTCGGTGATGAAACTGGCAAACAAGTTCTTTCACAAAACGAAGGAGTGATCGGGATAACAAGTGAGAGGTTAAATCTGCTCATTCAGGGTGGTGCGTATGACGAAGCGATCAAGGAAGCTGACCTCATTACCGTTAATGTTGGTGGCAATGACATTCTCAAAGCAGTAAAAAAAAGCGATATCTATAGTGCGCTGAAATCCTTTGAAAGTCTGCAAGAAGGTTTTTCACAAAACCTTGCGGAGATTACTTCAAAAATTGGTGAGTTGAATCCTTCGGCGACAATCGTCCTTCTTGAGCTTTATAACCCGATGCCAGCCGATCATCAATTTTATTCTCTTGCGGATAAACTTCTTCCAAAGTGGAATTTAATGATCTACGAAGCTGCAAAAGGTACATCGTCTTCCATTGTGGTACAAACTACGAATGTCATCAACAGCGATAATTTGGAATTCCTGGCTAGTGATGGAGTGCACCCGAACCCTTCAGGCAATACAGCTATATCAAGTCAGATGCTTGAGCAATTCCAACAACAGCATAAAGCGGATGCCGTCCTGGCAAACCGCCAAAATTAAGCTGGGCTATAAGCCTGGCTTTTATTTATTATTGCTGTTCCTCCTGGAAATGTTCATTTAACAAGCGGTTTTCAGTTGTGGCAAAATTGACGGATTGCAGACTCGTTTCTTCATCCAGTCCGAATAACTTGGCTACTTCGTTCTCATAAGCCCCTTCCATCTTATCTTTTCTCACGATATTCACCTCCCTCCATTGTCTTTCTAGCTGCGGTTTTAATCCGAGATGAAAAAAATTTGCTATGTTTTAGCCAAATCATTGCGATCTGCTGCGAGTGGTGGCTGTTCTAACCATCCCTCATCAATCATGATGTTTGCCCCGTCCTCAGCATATAATAAGATTTCTGCGTTTAAACGAGCGTAAATTGCTGCAATATCCTTTCTTTGACTGGCCGATACCGACATTCCATAGTTGCCGCTGCCGGAAAAGTTCATTATTCCAAAATGGAACATCATTAATTTATCAGAGAAAGGGGCTTCCTGAGATTTTGATACCTCATGATCCCAAGTCATCGGTACCGGAAGATTCTCATCACGAAGATATTCCGAAAAAACCTTGATGTGTTTTTCCGCTATTTCCTTCCCTCTCAGAAAATACTTCGTAACCTTTTTGGATTGTGCAACCTGGCTAAAACCAGTTGCAAGTGCTTCCCCCAATTTATTCGTTTGTATATTCCCAAAGAGATGTGTGATTTCCATCCCAGTCAAAGGACGTTTATCACCCATAAAGCCTGATAAAAAGGATTGCTTATGAATGAACTCATTTTTGTCCGGATAAGGAATATACGCAGGCCTGACTGATAGTCCCTTCTTTTTTAATAAGTCAGTTGCTTCATTATTCAACTCAATTGTTGACTGCAAACATTTCGTGTAAAAAGATAAAATATCATCCCTGAACATATGGGGCTGAATGAAACCATAGATAGCCAATCCCCCTCTTGCCATGTGCTTGATGTAATACAAATAGAATGGATCTGAAAATAACCTTGGTGCTCGTTTGTTTACATCCTGGGCTGTAAAACCGATGGGAATAGGAATATTTTCCTTAACAAAGATTTCTTTAATCCGTTCAACATGCTGTCTTGATATATCCAGTGCGTGTTTTACCACTGTCTTTATTTCCGAATCCTCTACCGTTTCAAGGAAATGTCCAAAAATACAGATAGACATTGAATCTCCAAGGTAATTTTGATGCAGTGCCGCTAATTCAGCTGATGTCAACTGGATGTTTTCATGATTTGCCACTTCTTTCAAACCCTTCTGTTTATTTAAGAATAGATTCCCCCTTGATAATGAAATTATAATGGTATTACTGCACCGGTTATGGGCAGCTTTTACAATTTTATTTGACTGATTTTTGATGCTAACTATATTAGTCCAAATAGTGACTAGGAATAGAAAAAGCCAGCACCTTGTATAATACAGATGCTGGCTTTCTATTGCAGTGGGTTACAAAAACCAAACTTTCACGATCTTTTCGCCTTCGATTTCATAAATGGCAACCGCTTTTTTCGGCTCGGAATTTTCCCTGCCTGTAACGAGTTCATGGTCAACAACCTTGTTTCCATGAACCATCCTGCCCAAAAGTTCCGCATGGTTATTTGGATGCTTTTTAAAAAGATTTCCATATCTGGTACGCATTTCATCTATACCTCTGGTAGTTACCTCGTTGCTTGGAAATCCCATGATTACTACATCTTCACTATACACTGACAAAAATTCATCTAAATTCTGTTTGTTATACGCATCGAGCTGTTTTTGTGCGAGCATTGCAGAGATTTCTTCCATAAATATTCTCCTATCCTTATAATTTATCCGCTTTTTATTATACAAAACCCCCTGGAATCCAGGGGGAGATAATTAGTTATTAACCAACTTATGAGAATGTTTCTTTGCAGGAGCTTTTTTACCAATGGTGTCTTCCGCCTGTGTTGCCCTTTTGATAAAGAAAGCGAGGATCAACGCAATCGCTGATAAAAATACAGTGACATAAAATGCGTCATTGATACCCTGCAGCATCGCTTGCATTGCTATCTGCTGCTCCATTTCAGCTTGAACAGCAGGTGTAACAGCTTTACCTGCAGCTGCTGCTTCTTTGAGTGCTGAGGCAGCTAATTCTTTTCCATAAGTTTCTGCCCTCATCGACATTACCGTCACTAACAAGGCTGTTCCGATTGCACCTGAAACCTGCTGCAATGTGTTGTTCATTGCTGTACCATGCGGATAATAACGTGCAGGCAATTGGTTTAGTCCGTTCGTGTTAACAGGCATATTAACCATCGACATACCGAACATGCGAACCGTATAAAGGATGATTAGCTGAGTATAAGTTGTTTCCATTGAAAGCTTGCTGAAATAGTAGCTTGTCACAAGCGTGATGATCAGGCCAATGACCGCCATTGCACGACCGCCAAATTTATCAAATAATCTTCCGGTAATCGGTGACATAATTGCCATGGCAATCGCGCCTGGCAACAGCATTAAGCCTGCATCCAATGGTGAAATCCCGCGTATTGTCTGCACGTAAATGGGCAGCAACAGCATTCCAGAGAACATCGCCATTGTCACGATCATCGAAATTACTGAAGATAAAGCAAACATCGGATACTTATAAATCCTGAAATTCAACATCGGATTATCCTGGCGTAATTGACGAAGGATAAAGACGATAAGTGAAACTGCCCCTATCGTTAATGTTAGATAAACATGTGGACTGTCCCATCCCTTCGAACCGGCAGAGCTGAAGCCGTACAGAAGTCCGCCAAATCCAACGCTCGATAACGATAGTGAAATAACGTCCAGACGCATATGCACTTTCTCTTTTTTATCTTTTAATAGGAAGAATCCGAGTAACAAGACCGTGGCTGCGATTGGCGTTACAAAATGGAAAAGCATTCTCCAGTCGTAATGCTCAATAAGCCAGCCTGAAAGTGTCGGACCTATGGCTGGTGCGAACATAAGCACCAATCCGAATACACCCATTGCGGTACCACGTTTTTCAATCGGGAAGCTTATAAGCATGACATTCATCAAAAGTGGCATCATGATCGCTGTACCGGATGCCTGGATCATCCGCCCTGCTAATAAAAGCGGAAACACATGTGCTGCTCCGGATAAGATCGTACCCAATGTGAATAAACTCATCGCAGTCAAAAATAAATTCCGTACCGAATACTTTTGGATCAAATACGCACTAAGAGGAATCATTATACCACTGACAAGCATGAAACCAGTTGTCAGCCACTGTACTGTCGTTGCTTCGACCTTCAAGTCAGTCATTATGGAAGGCAAAGCTATATTAAGTAATGTATTATTTAAAAAGGCTATAAAAGCTCCAACAATTAATACCGCCAATATTCCATAGGGCGGTTTGTCAGGTGTTTTCATATTATGTTCCATTCTAGTTTCCCCCTATATTGTTCACAAATTTGTAAACAATGTAATTGCATAGACACTAGCATATACCATCGGTACAATTTTTGCAACGTTTTTAAACAGCCATTACAAGGGGTTTGTAAAGTCCGAAAATTTAATGTAGTATATTTTTATACAACCGGTACAAAAAGGTTAAGGTGATGAAATGAACGACAGAAAACGCCATGTTATTGAAAAAGCACATCAGCTATTCATAGAAAAAGGATTCCAAGCCACCTCTATTCAGGATATCCTCGATTACAGCGGAATATCAAAAGGAACATTCTATAATTATTTTTCTTCCAAAAATCAACTGCTCATGGATATCTTTAGAACAACCTTTAAGAAGATAGAGATTGACCGGAATGGATTGCTGCTTGGCCAGGATCCAGGTGACCCGGAAATCTTTATAAGCCAAATCGAATTACAGATGACCGCAAACCGGGAAAATAAGATCGTTCCGCTTTTTGAAGAAGTGTTTTTCTCAGGTGATAAGGAGCTCAAACAGTTTATCGAAGTAGGGCAACTGAAAATATTGCGCTGGTTTTCTGATCGTCTCGGGGATATAACAAATGATATTTGCCAGCCTTACCTTCTCGATGCGGCCATTATGCTTAATGGGATACTGCTCCAGAACATCAGGTTCCATCGTAAAGCGAACGGAGAAGCTGCGAGTTTACATCCAGTAGTACGGTATAGTGTAACCCGAATTTTGAATATGCTTGATGAACTGGCACTATCTGGAGAACAATTAGTTCCACCGGAAATCATGGATCAATGGCTTCCCGTTTCCAGAACAGAGGAACTTGACTGGAGAATTAACATTCATTCAGTCATCTCTCGAATGAAGAAGCTGGACTGCAATAATACTGATTATCTTAAAAAGCTTGATTTCATTGAAGAAGAAATTCTTCGTTCCTCAAGGCCAAGAAAATTCCTGATTGACAGCGTCCTATTATCATTGGCCACGGTGAATAAAAATGAAGTCAGCGAGTTACAGGCACTGATAGATGAGAATCTGCTCGAAAAAGCATAAAAAGCGGGGAGAAAAAAGTTTATCTGTTTTCTCCCCGCTTTTTTGTAATTTAAGGTGAAGATCATGTTGGCTAAGCTAGTGGCGATCCCTTCATTGTGTTTATGTTTAACTGTAATTTAGTCTTGTCTCGATTTATCGGTAAATTATCAATGTAAAAGTAGGCATAATTTGCTTTTTTGATAGTAAGTCACAATAGCAGCTAAATTTTCGTCAATTTTCTCTATTATTATCCAGGATTTTATTGCTTAGAGAATTTTATTGGCGGTTTTCACAATTTTATTGGCGATAATTTAATTTTATTGGCGAAAATAAATTTTTATTGGCGAAAAGCACCTCTTTATTGGCGAAAATTGAAATTTATTGGCGAACTGGAAATTTTGAATGTTTTTTTCCAGCTAACAAACTAGTGATAAGGTTAAAAACAGCTCTCTATATGACTTTGATTTGTTTTTTCATGTAATTCTCTCCCGCAACTTAGGGGGCTTAACGTGCACTTAAAGTCAATCTTCCGTTTTCAGTCCGCCTAAATAATATTCCACAAGTTCTGGATAGTCTTCAAGTTCTTTCTTTCCTTGCTCTGTGATGACATAAATGCCTCTTTCCACTCTTTCAAACCAATTGTAATAGTTTTTTTGAAGGATTAATGGTGTCTTTTCCCCTGTACCGAGAGCAACCAGCGCTTTTGGAGACATTTGTCCGAGTTTTTCGAGATAACAGGCGATTTGGATGCAATTTTCTTTGTAGGCAGTCATGATCTTGGTTTTGCTGCTGCCGCCGATGTTGTAGTCAGCGCTTCTTCCTTCTATTTCTTTAATCAACGCTGCTTTCTTCCTCGTATTCTTGCTTGTCATGCGCTTATATGGTTCCGGGTGAACCTTAAACTCAACACTTTTCCGATTACCAGAAAATGATACGATGATCAGTCCCAATTCCAGCCTTTTTACTAATTGGATGATATCATTCCAGCGTTTCCTTGAAATGCGTTTTGGTTTCGGAATCGCGATATATACGAGATCAGTCAACCGCTGCCGTCTCGTTGCCTGAAGCAAAAGGTCGATATTCAGATTCAGTTTTAGTTCAACGATTATTAGATCCTCATCCTTAACAGCTGTTAAATCGCAATCGTGCACCTCACCATTGACACGATAGCCCTGTTTTATAAAATGCTTTCGGATCGGCTCATATAAATCGGCTTCGTATAGTTTCGTCATGTGTCAAACCCTTCTGTCCATCCTGCCGTTTTTCCTACCATTATATCAAACTTTTAAAGGGTTTAAGTCATTTAGACAAGCCTTCTTCATATAATGGTTACGGATGAACAAGTGGAGGATGAACAAATGAGGGTATTGTTGCTGTTTTTATTGACCCTTCTTCTTGGGTTGATGGTTTTCCTGAAGTTTGAAATGGATGAAGCGCGAAAGGTTTCCAATGAGGTTGAAACTGATTATATTTCAGAAGAATTTATCATCAACAAGAGCGACGATTCTGGATTTTATGGAGAGAGCACGGACGGAAAAAGCATTTATTTTAAAAAAGAAAAAGTGCCAGCTTACGTGAAAATCCAAAGTGGCGATTCCGTTCTAGTTTATTTTGATAAGAGCGGCCGAATTGATGGCCCTGTTAAAATCGAGAAAATAGACTAGGGAGCCAGCAGATTGCGGGCTCCCTATACTTTTTATCGAATAGCTTTTCTTTCCTCAAGTTTCTGGGCGATCGCTGTCGTTAGCTCTTGGCCACTTTTCGGGAGTGAAGTCTTCATGACTGCATTCATAACCGGTGCAAGGGCACCATCTGCCGTCATTTCTAGATAACCAGTCATCTTTGTCCGGTTTGGCCCTAACGCTTCTGCGTTAAAATATCCGTTTCCAGTCAGATTTTCATTGATTCCTTTCAAGTCAAACATCACCCTGGTCGGTTCAATCCACTCTGTTATGGTCACCTGTAAGCTGATTTTTTTCTTTAATACACCCACCGTTTCCTTGAATGTCCAGTTGGACTGCTTTTCGCTTAATTTTTCATGGCTGATATATCCGGGCAATAATGGTGCCCAGTTGTCCATGTCTTTTACAAAATCCCAAACCTGGTCTATCGGAACATCAATTATGATATCGTGTTTTCCTTCTGGCATGATATCTCCTCCTTTGTAGAACATCCTTTAAGAGATATATGTTTTTCGTGCAAATTTATTCTTTGTCCTTCCCAACTGCCAACAAATTGGATAACGCAGAGATTACGAGGGATTTTGTAGTGATTATTACAAGTTTCGTAGGGCAATTTCGTAGAGAATATCAGTAAAAACATAGCGATTGACGATCATTTCGTAGAGAATACGCCAACAGACATTAAGCACTCAGAGCATACAATCAGTACTTTTCCTTTTATATGAAAAAAACACACCAATTTGGTGTGCTTAACGATATTTACTTCATTTCAAATCCGTTGACGAAGTATTCTATCGTTTCAAGTTCTTCTTCTGTAAGGTCTCTGTTAACCTCTTTTCTGAACTCCTCTATCAACAATTTTTGATCTCCACCATGCTTTTCAGTCAAATCTCCAATGGATCTTAAGAGATTCGCTTGATTTTTGAACTCTTCTTTAGAAATTATGCCAGAGTGAGAAAGTATGTAAGTGTCTGCATCAAACACTTCAATTTTCCTCAGTAGGTCTCTTGTTCCCTCGACAGTATAGTTGTCTTTTGCCGAAAAGATATCGGGATAAATGCTGTCAGCCAGGAACAATATTTTTTCCTCTTTGACATATACGACCACCGAATCTTCAGCATGGTCACCGCCCACATGCTTGATAATGCAGGTAATGCCGCCAAGATCTATATCGATTTCATCTTCAAAGGTCATCTCAGGCAAAGTGATTGTAATGTCCCGTTGATCCGGAAACTCTTGTTTTATCGCGTTCGCGCAAAATTCAATTTCAGTTCCTTCTGCTACCCTTTGGTCGAGTGCCTCATTTGACCAGGATAAAGGGACCAGCTTTTCAATCTCATTCCTCGTTTTCTTTGAAGAGATTGAAACGGTATTTTCAAGCGCAGACTGGCCGAATATATGGTCCCAATGCCAGTGTGTCAATACCACATAAGATGGCTCATCTACACCCTGTTCTTTTAACATACCTTTGAAATGATTGGCGTGCGCTTCAGAGTTCCCGGCGTCAATCATCAGCGTTCTTTCATTGCCTGCGACCATCCCGAGGATTGGCCTGTCTGTTTCAGAAACAGGCGTCATATACCAAAATCGCTTCCCTATTCTTTCGATTGATTGCATTTAATTCACCTATTTTCCAGTGGCTTTTGTCCAGAATTCCTTTAATTTTTCTTGATACTCTTGTTCAGCGATCGTGTATGCCTCCGTGTGCCCGGCGCCTGGAACAATCCATAGCTCTTTATCGCTTTTCGCTAATTCGAATATGCGTATTCCCATTTCAGTCGGTACTAATGCATCCTTGTCACCATGAATGATGAGTAATGGGAGTCTATTTTTCTCTACACTGTCTAATGCCGAGGCTTCAGCGAATGTGTAGCCTGCCCTGATATTCGTGATCACACTGGTAACCTGCATGACCGGGAATGCTGGAAGATTATACAGGTATTTCAATTGGTGGCTCAGTTCCTCAAGAACCGTCGTATACCCACTGTCAGCAATAATTCCCTTGACCTGTTCAGGAAGTTTTTCTCCGCTTGCCATCAGTACAGTTGCTGCACCCATGGAAAAGCCATGCAGGAAAATATCATCAGCCCCAGCTTCTTTAGCTAAAAACTTTGACCATAGTACATAATCCTTGCGATCATGCCAGCCATAACCTATATAATCACCTTCACTCAAGCCATGACCTCTCGCATCAGGCTTAAGAATATCATACCCTTGCTCATAGTAAAACTTCGTGATTCCTGGCATTTGCTCACTATTCCCTTTATATCCATGGGCTAGAATAACAGCTTTACCCGAGGGCTGATTATTTTTTAAAAACCGCGCTTTCAGCTTAAGGCCGTCTTCCGATTTTATTTCAACCATTTCAAAGTTTTGCTTTTCTGTCCAGGCTGTAATTTCCTCCAGTTTCTTCTGCTCCTCTTCTTCACTTAGCAGTTTGGCTGCTGTGACACTTTCCCCGCCGCCATGAAGATCCACAGATTCTTGACCTCGATTTATGGCAACATTATAAAAGTAATTACCAGCAGCAAACAATCCGATGAAAATCGCGAGAAACGTACCGCTCGCTATCAATATTATCTTTTTCTTCACAGCCAGATTCCCCTTTTCCCCCTAGTTTCTTTATCTATTTAAAAATAGTTTACCAGATAGGGCGAAAAAAAAGACCAATTTGCAGGATTTTGTAAAAGTTAGATTTGCCCGTTTCATGGGTATATATAAGTAAAACCGATAGGAGGCTGATTGAAATGGGAATTGAGAAAAAACATATCCTTAAATCATATAAAAACGAACAAGAAGCCATCGATTCAATTGAAAAGATAAAGGATGAAAAAGATCATCCTGTCAACAGTTCCATTTCAGGCTATAATGTCGAAGAGAAATCCACTAAAGAATATCCTACCAACGCCTTCAGTCCAGGCGAGCTTGATATGGGAGAACCTGCATTCAAAGATTACGAGGATGACCCTTCAGAAAACCCCGGGGTAGAAGCGAATAAAAACAAGGATATCGACAGGCCGTTGCCTGAACGAGCTATGCATAATCGCATCAGATAAGACCAGGTGCACGGGTTTTTCCGTGCACTTTACTTTAGATTTCGATCTATACTAGTTAATGTTTTACCTATGGAGTCATGGATCACATATGTATCAGGTGCATAGTCATATGGAGTCTCACTCTTGTTGATGATAATCATAGGAATTCCGTCACTTTTATATTGAGGAAATGCTGAAAATGGGGTAACTTTCAAGCTCGAACCCAACACTAGCACACAGTCCGCGTCAGCAATAAATCCTAGAATCTGTTCAAACCCTTCACTTGTGAACCATTCCCCCGCATCCCCGAATAAAACGACATCAGGTTTTATGTAACTTCCTGAATTGCAGCGATCGCAAACATAATAATGATTTGTCTCTTTCATTCTGTTTATCATTACTTCCAAACTATATTTCACGCCACAATTTAGACAGGACGCCGTTTTCATCGTCCCATGGAATTCAATGACATTTTTATTTCCAGCTTTTTGGTGGAGTCCATCTATATTTTGCGTGATGATATGATGAACTTTTCCCTCTTTCTCCCATTTAGCCAGAATATCGTGCCCTTTATTCGGAACAGAATTTGGATGGTAAAGATTTTCGATTGCGAATTCGTAAAAATCTTTTGGATCTTTATAAAAATACTCTAAAGACAGGATATATTCGGGAGCCATGGCATAAAGCCCTGTGCTGGAACGAAAATCCCTGATCCCTGATTCAGTGCTGATTCCTGCACCAGAAAGCACAACAATTTTGTTCGCATTTTGTATGATTTTCGTACTTAACTCAAGATTTAGGTCCATGAAGATCAGCTCCTTCATTAAGTTAATTCGATTATGTTAACCAAACTACATTTGTGTTGACATATAATATTCAAAAAGTTTAATCTGTTAATGTACAGAAAATACATAAAGGGGATTTAGTAATGAAATTTAGAACACTAGATTTAACATTGGCAGCGATGTTTGTTGCCCTGATGGCTTTTGGCTCGAACATCACATCTATCGTACCTTTCATGGTTGTCGGCGGCGTGCCAATCACATTGCAAACCTTCTTCGCCATTCTTGCTGGAGCCGTTCTAGGCAGCCGGTTAGGCGCTATTTCAATGGTCGTTTACGCATTAGTAGGACTAGTAGGTGTCCCTGTTTTCGCTCAATTCGGCGCAGGTTTTGGAACATTGATCAGCCCGACTTTTGGTTTTATTCTTTCTTTTATTTTTACTGCTTACGCTGTTGGTAAAATTGTTGAGAAGAAACGTAGTGTTGCGACATTCATCATTGCCTCATTAATTGGACTTGCCATTAATTATATTATCGGAACAAACTGGATGTATTTTGCCTATAAATTCTGGGCAGCAGCTCCAGAGGGCTTTTCGTATGAAATGGCATGGCTATGGATGGTCGTTCCGCTGCCAAAAGATATCATCCTTGCAGTTTTTGCGGGTCTGATGGCAGCAAGACTTGAGAGATCTGTTCTTTCAAGACCAAGCTTCAGCCATTTACGCAAAACGGCTTAAAAAGGAATTCCTCTTGATTATAAAAAAATTCACAAGGAAGGACAGCTATTCCAGCTGTCCTTCTTTGTGCCCGGCGACGTCTTGTCCGACCTTTTTTTTACATTCCTGGTTGATGTTCCTTCAATTGCCTAACAATCGCCTTATCCCTCTCTCCTCCATCTGCGAGTTCTTCTGAAAACTCATGTTCTTGAAGTCCTGGCTTTCCTACAAGCTTTGAGCCTGCAATTGTTTCGGCAGAAAGGTTGTTATTCGGAGCACCTTCTTCATTCCATTTTCCCATTAAACCTAACCTCCCTTTCCTTACTATTTGTATAAGGCAGAAGTCGCATTCACCGATATATTATAGATCAGTTCTAGAAACTAACCCATCATAAATTTTCTAGGAAGGTTAACAAGAAGATAAAAACAATTATGAAAGCAGCAACCTCCAATGAATAACACTCACATGTTCTACGGAAAATGAATATGAATGCTTAGTTTATCTTTTACAATTAAGTGTAATTATTTATTAGATCATTCTATCTTAAAGGAGATTATTTAATGAGCATTCCACATGATAAAAGTCTGGATAACAGTATTGCTTTAATGAAAGAAGGATATCTTTTTATTCAGAACCGCATGGAAAAGTATAACACTGATATATTCACCGCGCGTCTTCTCGGTGAACAAGCCATTTGCATAAGCGGTGAAGAGGCGACAAAACTTTTCTATGATAATGACCGTTTTCAGAGAAAAGGTGCTGCACCTAAACGAATCCGAAAGTCCTTGTTTGGGGAGAATGCAATCCAGACTATGGACGGTAAAAACCATATACATAGGAAACTGCTTTTCATGTCACTGATGACTCCCCCGCACCAAAAACTATTAGGGCAGCTTGTAAGGGAGCAATGGCAAGCCTCTGCCCATAGATGGCATGAAAAAGAGGAAGTAATCCTTTTCGAAGAAGCTAAAGAAATTTTATGCAGAGTTGCGTGCAGCTGGGCTGGCGTCCCTTTGGAAGATGGTGAGGTCAAAGAACGTGCTGACGATTTCATGAATATGGTTGATGCTTTTGGTGCTGTTGGCCCAAGACATTGGAAAGGACGGAGATCGAGGACTAAAACGGAAGATTGGATAGAGGGTATTATTGAAAAAGTGCGTTCCGGGAAAATTTCTACGCGTGAAGGATCTGCTATTTACGAGATGGCTTTTCATAAACAACTTGATGGGAGTTTATTAGATGAACGGATGGCAGCAATCGAACTGATCAATGTATTGCGGCCTATTGTTGCAATTGCAACTTTCATCACCTTTTCTGCATTAGCTCTTCATGAATATCCAGAAGTCAAACGAAGATTACAGGCTGAGGATGAAGCGTACATCGGATTCGTTAATGAAGTCAGAAGGTATTACCCATTCGGCCCATTCCTCGGTGCCAGGGTCAAAAAGGATTTTATTTGGAAGCAAGCAGAATTCAAGAAAGGGATGCTGGTTCTTCTTGATATGTATGGAACAAATCATGATGCCCGTTTATGGGAAAATCCTAATTTATTTTACCCAGAGAGATTCAAGGAGTGGGATGGTAACATGTTTGATTTCATTCCCCAGGGAGGAGGCGATCCTGCTACAGGTCATAGATGTCCCGGTGAAGGTATTACGGTTGAAGTCATGAAATCCACAGTTGCCTTCCTAGTAAATGATATTGAGTATGAGGTGCCAGAACAGGACTTGAACTACAGTCTTGTCAGGATGCCAACCGTTCCTGAGAGTGGATTCATCATTAAGAATGTACAACCTAAATGAAAAATGGAGCCCTTCATTATCAGTGTAGGGCTCCAAATACTTCGTCGTTAAAATCAGCTCGATTAATTCTTTTTCTTTACATTAATGAATAACTTACCATCAGCGGTTTTTCTCGTTTCATTGCCATAAGAATCAACTGCTTTAACTTCAATTACTGCTCCATCTGCTACCATATCCTTCGTAGCGGTGTAGTATCCCACATAATAACCGGGGGACTCCTCACGCATCGGAAGTTCAGTCGCATTGGTAGTTTGCGCGTTGTTTGTTAAAGGCATGTGAAGGACGAATGTCGCATCCAGGTCCTCTTCACTCGTGAACTCAATTTTTACACTTTCACCTTTCTTGAGTGTAACATCCTCTGTCGGTTTCAATTCTGAGATGACAGGAGCCGTGAATTTTACATCGACATTCACAATTTCTTCTGAAGTGTTGCCCGCTTTATCATTGGCAACGACCTTGATTTCATTAACACCCTCATCCAGCATGACTCTCGCTGAATACTTTCCATCCTCTACCTTGGCTGCAGTTCCATTGACTGTTACCGTATCCAGATGATCATCAGCGATCGTTCCCGTTACTGTAACCGTTTCTTTATTAATCTTGCTGCTGTCTGCTGGGGAAGTAATCGTCAACTCCGGTGCATGTGGATCATAAGTGACCGTAACTGCTTCAGATGGGTCTGTAACACCTTGCTCTGTCGAAGCTTTAGCTGTTAAAATGTTTTCGCCTTCTTGGAGTTCGACCTCAACTTCGTAAGAACGATCATCATTGGCGGCAACTGTGGCGATTTCCTCTCCATCATTGTAAATATGGACTGTCGTCGTAGGGGCTGCTTCTCCTTTAACTGTAACAGTACCCTCGTTTGTGAAAGACCCATCAACTGGCGATGAAATCGTTGGTGCTGTCACTTCATAATCTACAACTGCTCGGATCATATAGTTTCCTTCATCCTCTGGTGAAGGTGACCAGCCGCCGCCGACCAGCTGCCAGCTCCTTAAGGCATTTTCACCGTCTTCATCCGTTGCAAGTCCTGGTGAAGCTGTATTGATACCTGCCTGGATATAGACTAGATAGAAATCTCCTTCTACCACGATTCCGTGGCTGCTCAAATCAACATGTGTCCACTCGCCATTCCTTAATGCCGTTGCATCGATCGGACCCGCGAGTTTCTTTCCAGGTGCTCCATCGGTACCAGTAGCATCATATACTTCTACCTTGAAGTCTGTACCGCCTGGAACCGGCCACTCTGTATCCCAGAAACGGAACAAGCCGCCAGTAACCAATGCTTTATCATTGCCATTTTCCAACGACATCTTCACTGCCCAGCCATTACCTGCATCATAGAAGGCTCTCGCATTTTCAGCAGTGCCATCATCGTAGCCAATCTCACCAGGATACCCGATGAATGGTTTGATTTCAAAATTCTGCTCGATGTTCCCTTCAATATTAATTGAAGCTTCCTGACTGTAGTAATGAGGCGCAATTACCTTTAAGGTGTATTCGCCTTCATATGCTGTTAGTGAGTATTGACCATTTTCATCAGTTGAAACTGGGGAGATGTTCGCATCCTCTAGCAAGTAAACAGTTGCCCCTGCAACAGGCTCACCTGTTGCTTTGTTTGTAATGGCTCCAGTTACCGTACCCTTAGGCAATTCTTCAAGGTTAAAGTTGGCGATCGCCTCTCCATCCTGTTCAATGTCTACCGTTTGGGTTTGCGGACGGAAACCATAAGCCTCTGCAATAACTGTAAAAGTACCTGCAGCATGGGTTAATTCATAACTGCCGTTTGCAGGGTTTGTTTTTACAGAACGTCCTGATTCCACCACTGAGACTTGTGCCTGCATAGGCAAAGCCATAGGTGAAGATGTGTTTTCAGCCTGCTTAGCCTCAGGGAGTGCGATGGTGATTTTATTTGCATCCACTGGCTCTTTCAAGCTCGCTTTTGAATCATCTTTTTCAATGCCAAGATTGGCAGTTGCCGGTTCAGGGAGAGGAGTATCCGCCAAGCGGACGTCATCCAGGTACCAGCCATCCCTGACCACGCTGCCATCCGTTGTTACATTGAAGGCAATATAAATTCTTTGGCCAGCATATTCGCTTAAATCTACTTCACCATCAATCCAGCCATTTGATAAATTGTTCACAAGAAGTTTTTGAACCCAATTCACGGCATCAGTCGATACAAAAACATGACCGTAATCATAGTTTCTTTCAAGGTTATACCACTGCTTGAACTGAAGGTAGGTGCTGCCCTCCGGCAAATCGATCGGCGGCATTTGCAGGGACATGTTCGCACGGTTCTGGTACGTGCCTGCAAGTGTCGTTCCATATACTTTTTCACCTGAGAAAGCTGATCCAGGACCTGATGTAGGAGTTCCCCATTCCCAGCTATTGGCATCTCCATATGTGGTCCAACCAGCAGTATCATTTTCAAAATCTTGTTCATATCCAACCGTGATACCCGGCAATACAGTAACACTATGCTCGCTTACTGATTCGTTGCCGCCGAAGTCCACTGCTTTCCATTTGTAGTTGAACGCGCTGCCAGCGATGGCTTCTCCCGGCACGTCTGCACGATATATTCCATTTTTATAGTCGCCGCTAGTGCGAACTGCTGCAACAGATGTCCATGATCCATCCTCTAATTGATATTCAAGTTCTACATTTGTTACACTGATGTTGTCGACAGCTGAAGTCTCTAAGCTTAGTGGCATTCCTGCGAAAACCGTGGCAGGTTGGGAATGCTCCAAGACCGGTGCTTCACTGTCGTCTCCATCTTTTGTTACCTGGCCTTTCAATTTCCCTAGGCCGGATACAACAGATGACACAGCATCGAATACATTCAATAATCCAGCTCCATATCCGTTATTTGGAGATTCTGGGTATGCATTGTCTGTTAATGGCAGTGCGGTTGTCATCAGAATTTCTTCCAATTCATCAACGTTCAAACTTGAATTTGCCTGCAGCAGTAATGCTACAGCCGCTGATACATGCGGCCCGGCCATCGAAGTGCCGTTCCATCCACCTTCATATCCGCCTCCTGGTACAGATGAACGAATATTGACTCCCGGTGCCGAAAGCTCAGGCTTGATTTCTCCATAAGGAGAAGGTCCAAGCAATGAAAAGCTTCCCAGGTTATTGTTGATATCAGTTGCTCCTGTAGCCACTGATTCAGGATAGTTAGCAGGATTAGCTACTGAACCCGGTCCTCCAGGGTTACTGAACGTAGTATTTCCCGCTGAAAATTCCGGGAAAATCTCTGCCGCTCTCCACGCCTGGACCATTGGACGATACCATTCATCCATACCTGGTCCCCCGCCCCATGAATTGTTGACAACATCAGGTGCCAAATCCGGGTTTCCGTTCGGCGCTATAATCCACTCGCCCGCTTCTAGGAGATCAACATCAGTGCCGCCCGAAGCTGTAAATGCTTTAACAGCTATCCATTTTGCTCCCGGCGCGACTCCGATGGCATTGGCACCATCTGGCTCTGCTCCGACCATTGTTCCAGTTACATGTGTTCCGTGCCCATGATCATCATATGGCGCAGATTGACCAGCTACTGCATCAAACCAGTGATTTGCATGAGACGCTTCACCAGTTGCTGAATCATAACCTCGGTATTGATCCCGTAATGCTGGGTGGTTCCACTGTACACCTGTATCAATGGAAGCTACTGTGATGCCGCTGCCGTCAATCCCCAAATCCCATACAGCCGGTGCTCCGACCCGGTCAATATTCCATTCAATCGAATTTGTCTTGGCTGCTGGATCTTGTACAGCAACTGCCGACTTTTCCGGAACAAATAGCTGCCTTGTTTCATTAGGAAGGATTTTATCAACTTCCTGGAAGCTCGCTACTTTTTCCATTACCTCTTTAGTGGCAGTAACGGCAATACCATTAACCACATAATAAGAGTGAACATCTTTAGCGATTCCTTTTTTCTCTTCCTCCCTTAAGTATTCCAGTACATCAAATTGAGTCTGCTGTGCTTTTGCCTTCAACTCGGAAACGATCGTGGAGCGTTTCATTGATTTAGCTTTGGCAGGCGTCGCCTTTTTTAAGCTGGCCTTTTTATCAGCCTCCTTGGCAACAGTATTCGTGTCCACCTGTTCCTTCATTTTAATCAGGAAGGTGACCTTCTCCTGCTCACCGAATTGATCATATAACTTCTTATTTACCTTTTGCTTTGAAGTCTGGATCGCTTCTTTTGCTGAAACACTTACTCCTTTGTTTGCCGCTGCAGTATTCATCTGAGGCTGTAAAAGCATTGGCAATACTAGTGCTGTCGTGAGAAGAACGGATAATAATCTTTTTTTCTTTCGTTTCATCCACTTACCTCCTAAGTGTTTTTTTGAAATAGCTATCCTCCTCCCGTCGCATTTTCTATGTAAAAATAGGTGCTAATTTAAAAATAGACCTCTAAGGCTTGTTTTTGTGTCGAAAAATAGGATTTAAATCTGAATATTCAGTAAATGATTAATAAGTATTTGTTGGGAAAATAGGTAAATAAATCCAAAGAAGTGTATCTTCCAGGAATGAACAGGATATGCGCAAACTAAATGCCCAATTAACTAGTAAAAATAGAAATGTCATTCGGCTGCGAAAGAAAAAAAGGGTAAATACTCCTACTTTTATAAAGCTGTACACCGCTTTTCGTTACTAGAATCCTACTCTCAATCTCTTTCTTAGTAAACGGGGTTTTTATCTAATAGTTAAGCTGGGGCTTATGGAGGATTATAAATGGAAAAATAGTTTTAAGTTGATTTTTCTTCCACATCCTGTTATTCTTAAGAAGAATTATTTTTGTTCGGTGTAAAGGATAGAAATTATTTCGTCTTAATGATCACTTTGGGCAAGGATAGTAACATAATGTGCTAACGCACTGGGAGGTAACAAGAAATGGAACAAGGTACAGTAAAATGGTTTAACGCAGAAAAAGGTTTTGGATTCATCGAGCGCGAAGGTGGAGACGACGTATTCGTACACTTCTCTGCTATCCAATCTGAAGGTTTCAAATCATTAGACGAAGGTCAAAAAGTATCTTTCGACGTTGAGCAAGGCGCTCGCGGACCACAAGCTGCTAACGTATCAAAACTATAATATTAGTTTTGTTTAAAGAAGAAGGTTCCTATGGGACCTTCTTTTTATTTTGTCTCCATAACTCTTCCCTCCAACTTTCTGTTTTTAGGAAAATATCCTTCATTTAAAAAACGATCATCTGACCAAGCGATATTCACATATCCCACTCTGACCTAATAAATGTATTAAAGGGTTGATTTTCTGAGAGGAATCAAACATTTAATTCCCTAAATGCCAAATCGATGAAAAGTATTGCCAGAGTGTTCATTATTGGAAACTCCCAAACTGGTCGGAATTCTCCACTTCATTCAAAAAACTTCTTTTACATGTCTCACTACTCTTAAAAGTGTTAATTAAGAAAACTAAAAAACCAGGTCCACCGATAAAAGGTTGAACCTGGCGATGAAAAATTTATTTAATTTCTTCCTCGTAATATAGGTGCGGTACTTTTTGTTCTTTTCCTCTATTTGCCTTTGGCCCCTGATTCTCTGGACGAACGATATCATAGACAGCCGTACCAACGATCTCCGCCACATCCTGCAGTTTTTCTTTGCTAATTTTGTCAATTGTATCTTCTGGCGTATGGTACCATGGCTCTAGCGGTCTATGGATAAATGAACCTGATGCGATGCCACCTTCATAAAACGATACGTGGTCACTGCTCCCGCCAGGCTGGATCGGAGTTGGTTCTCCATTTAAGCGGGCACTGGAAGCCTGAGCAGTTTGGGAAACAATGTTTTCGTTTCCGTCTGGTGTATTGATGACCAAATCACCCGCATCCCTGCTGCCTACCATATCCATGTTAAAGTATCCCACAAAGCGATTCTTTTCCTCCTCGGAAAGCTGGCTTACATAATAACGTGAGCCGATTAATCCAAGTTCCTCTGCTCCAAAAGTAATAAAGCGCATTTCCATATTCGTCGGCAGATCCTTCATGACACGGGCAAGCTCGAGTGTCATAGCCGTACCTGATGCATCGTCGTTTGCACCTGGGGCTCCCGGAACTGAATCGTGATGGGCACCCAATGCGACGATTCCGTCTTTTGCTTTATTTTTATTCGTAGGTGCTTTCGTGGCAATGACATTGTAGGAAGTTCTCATACCAGCATCTGCACCTTCAATGTTAATCGATCCTGTCAAAGTTTCACCATTGTTCAGTTGGTTCACTAAAGCTTGTCCAACTTCCTGGGAAATGGCCACAGCCGGTACATATGCGTCGTTAGGTGAACCAAATGTTCCGTTCAGGTCCCCTGCTGCATTGTTAAAAATAATGACTCCCGCTGCACCGTTTGCTGCTGCATTCAGGACTTTATCAGCAAATGAAATCGATCCGCGTTGAATCAAAGCGATTTTTCCATTAACATCAACACCGTCAAAATCCCCTGCTTGTCCTAAACCAGCATAGACCAGTTCACCTGTGACATTTCCATCCATCCCATATGTAAAGGATTTTGACTTAATTTCACCTGAATAGCCATCTACTGCCAGCTCGACCGTGTGAGGTGCTGTGTAACCGTAGAAAGTAAATTCCTGAAGCTCTGTTTCATAACCGTATGACTCAAATTGCTCTTTGACATACTGGATCGCATTGTGCTCGGCTTCTGTACCGGCAACACGAGGCGTTCTTGATAGATACTCAATGTTGTTGTACATCTTTTCAACATTGATTTTGTCCAGTACCTTGTTGTCAAATACATTGAATGGCTGAACCTGTTGCGGCGTTTCTGCCGGCTTCGCGTAAATGGCCGGTGCTCCCAAGCTGCTTACTGCCAGACCTGCTGCTAATGCGAATGATAGATAAGGCTTCTTCTTCATAAGTACCTCCCGGATTAGTAAAATAGTTACCCGGGATAAATAATATAATATTCTAAAAATACTAACTAGTTAATTTATTACTATTTTTACTAGGTAAATAGAACAATTTTTAAACCAATCCTTACCGCAGTGGGTCAAGTTACTTATAAAAGAGGATGGAACCTAAAGATTCCATCCTCCTTTTATTTATTAGACTCCTTTAAACGCCAATCGATAGATTTCGGCCAGTTCTGATACTAATGGAAGCTTAGGATTGGCTGTTGTGCACTGGTCTTCGAATGCCCGGTCTGCAAGCTGCTCAACCTTTGCTTCAAATTCGGCTTTATCAACACCGTTTGCTTCGATGCTCATTGGAATATCCATTTCCCTCGCCAGTTTAATGATCGCCTGGACAAGGCTTTCAACACCTTCTTCGGTGGTACGGCACGGCAGTCCGAGTATGCGTGCGATTTCTGCGTAGCGCTGGTCGGCGACGAAACTTTCATATTTAGGGAATGCCGTGAATTTCTTAGGTTTTGTTGCGTTATAACGGATGACATGCGGCATCAAGATGGTATTCGAGCGGCCGTGGGCGATATGAAATTCCGCACCAAGCTTATGCGCCAGACTATGGTTGATTCCAAGGAAAGCATTGGCAAACGCCATACCTGCAATCGTGGACGCATTATGCACCTTCTCGCGCGCCACCTCATCCTGGCCATTTCGATACGCTCTTGGCAGATATTCAAATACAAGCTGAATCGCTTTGATGGCAAGACCATCTGTATAGTCATTTGCCATACAGCTGACATACGCTTCAATCGCATGTGTCAATACGTCCATTCCAGTATCAGCAGTAATATGTTTTGGCACCGTCATCACAAACTGCGGATCAACAATAGCCACGTCTGGAGTCAACTCATAGTCTGCGAGCGGATATTTGATGTTCGCTTTTTTATCAGTAATGACCGAGAAGGATGTCACTTCTGAACCTGTACCAGATGTTGTCGGAATCGCTACAAATTGAGCTTTGCGTCCTAGCTGCGGATATTTGACAATCCGCTTGCGGATATCAAGGAACTTCTGCTTCAAGCCATGGAAGTCTGCATCCGGGTATTCATAGAAAAGCCACATGCCTTTAGCCGCGTCCATTGCCGAGCCTCCGCCCAGGGCAATAATGACATCTGGCTGGAAGCTCGCCATCATTTCTGCTCCCTTCATCACGGTCTCAATTGATGGATCTGGTTCTACATCAGAGAAGATTTCACAGTGTACGTAATCCGGACGCTTTCTTAAATGATAGAGAACTTTGTCAACATATCCTAGCTTCACCATACCAGGATCAGTGACGATGAATGCCTTTGAGATTTTCGGCATTTTCGCAAGATACTGTGTTGAATTCTTTTCAAAGTATATTTTGGCTGGCACCTTAAACCACTGCATATTCACATTCCTTCTCGCGACTTTTTTAACATTGATCAAATTGATCGCACCTACGTTGGTAGACACGGAGTTCCCGCCGTAAGTTCCGCAGCCAAGTGTCAGAGATGGCAGGTAGGCATTATAGATATCTCCAATAGCGCCCTGGGAAGACGGTGCGTTTACAATGACGCGTCCTGCCTTCATTCTTAAGCCGTATGCTTTAATCACTTCATCATTTGTTGAATGGATGACAGCAGAGTGGCCAAGCCCACCGAATTCAAGCATCTCTTCTGCGCGCTTAAATCCTTCCTCTGTTCCATTCACTTTATAGCAAGCTAACACAGGGCTAAGCTTTTCACGGGAAAGTGGATATTGAGCACCCACGCCTTTCAGCTCAGCAACAAGGATTTTAGTCTCCTCAGGTACTGACACACCAGCCATTTCAGCAATTTTATGAGCTGGCATCCCCACTATATCAGCATTAACAGCGCAAGATTGTTCATTGATAACAAGCTTCTCGACTTTCGTTCTTTCTTCCTCGTTCAAAAAGTAGCAGCTATTCGCGATCATTTCTGTTTTTACATCATGGTAAATTTCTTTATCAATGATGACCGCCTGTTCAGAAGCGCAGATCATTCCGTTATCGAATGTTTTTGATAAAATCAGGTCATTGACTGCCCGTTTTACAATTGCAGTTCGTTCAATATAGCAAGGTACATTTCCAGGACCAACACCTAGTGCCGGCTTTCCTGAACTGTAGGCGGATTTTACCATACCGGCACCGCCAGTAGCTAAAATCATTGAAATTTTCGAATGGTTCATTAATGCTTGTGTCGCTTCAAGTGATGGTTTTTCAATCCACTGGATACAATCTTCTGGCGCTCCTGCTTTAACAGCTGCGTCGCGTAGTATTCTCGCCGCCTCACTGCTACATTTTTGCGCAGATGGATGGAAAGCGAATATGATTGGGTTTCTTGTCTTGATCGAGATCAATGCTTTGAACATGGTGGTCGAGGTTGGATTTGTTACCGGTGTTACACCGGCGATCACTCCCACTGGCTCAGCAATCGTGATCATGCCTTCGTGCTCGTTTTCATCAATGATCCCAGCCGTCTTATCATATTTGATATTGTGGTACACATACTCAGTGGCGAACATGTTCTTGATGATCTTATCTTCATAAACGCCACGTTTCGTTTCTTCAACTGCCATTTTTGCGAGAGGCATATGCTGATCAAGTCCTGCCAGCGCCATTTCCTTTACGATTTTATTTACTGCTTCTTGATCCATCTCACGCATTTGTGATAATGCTTTTAACCCTTTATCCAATAGACCATCAACCATTTTCGTAACAGATGATTGTTCCTTTACCACTTTCTCAACTGTCCCCATCTTCAAGACCTCCTAATTGTTTTAAGATAATCTGCTGCATTTATGTAGTTCATATGTTGTTAGTTATAATTTGTGAATGTTTTCACATGATTGCTCAAAAAAATAATTTACTCGCAAACTGGATTTCTAGGTATTTTTTCAAAACTGATGTCTGTTACAAACTTCGTACTTCTTTTCACTATGACCACGAAGTTTACTGTCCAGATGTAGGCTGGTATTTCTTTATCATCTTTATACATCATCGCCTCAAATTCATCACCAATGACTTCCTCGAGCATTTCCTGGCTGTATGTCTCAGTATCGGTTGAGAAGGGTTTAAATTCGCAATACATCATTTTGATCACTCCTTTTCCTTTTCTAATTAAAGATTATCACATAAACAGAATAATAGTTTGTGAAATGTTGAACAATATTTGAACTATTGTTTTTCAACGTTTAAAAGAGTGAAGAACAACGTATTGTAAACGCTTACAAACAATTTATTATTTTAATATATTAATATAGGGAGAAAGAGACTCTAGGAACGAGTCTCTAAAAATCAAAGTATACTCCCGTTAATTCCTCCGATTCGGTCCATAATCTTGTCATTGTTTCTTCATTAAAAACTCCAGGTGCAGGAATCTCAATCGCAGGATATCCTTTTCTGTTCCCCCTCCCGTCCGGACCAATGTATTCACCGCCGGTCAAGCTGTCATCCGCTGCAGCGTAGATGGTTGGAAGAGCACCCATTTCTGCGGGCTGTGAAAAAAATTTCATCAATCCTTTCATATATTTAGGCGTTTCCCCTTTCCCTAAGTTGAATAAATTCGTATTGGAAATTCCAGGGTGGGAGGCGACGCTGATTGTTTCGATTCCATGCTGTTTAAAACGAATGTCAAGTTCCCTAGCAAATAACAGGTTTGCAAGCTTGCTCTGTCCATAAAACTTCATTGCTTTGTATCCTTTTGAGCCGTCCAGATTATCAAAATCTATCGAAGCTCCCCGGTGAGCGATACTGCTTAAAGTGACTACCCGGGATCCAGGGGTCTTTTTCAGAAGCGGCAGCAAGAGGCCTGTCAACGCAAAGTGGCCGAGGTGATTGCTTCCGAATTGAAGCTCGAATCCATCCTTCGTCTTGCCATATGGAGGGATCATGACTCCAGCGTTATTGATCAGTATATCAAGAGAGCTGTATTTTTCTATAAAAGCTGAAGTGAAATTGCGGACACTTGCGAGGTCTGCTAAATCCAGCTTCATTATTTCTACTGATGCTTCATGATTTCCTTGCACAATTGAGTCAACAGCAACCTTGCCCTTTTCCTCATTTCTCACTGCGAGTATGACATGTGCACCCTTTCCTGAGAGTTTCTTTGCCGCCTCATAGCCGATCCCGCTATTGGCTCCAGTGATAATAACTGTCTTGCCTGATAAGTTCTCCTTTAACATAAATACACCCCATTTAGTATGTAAATCGATTTCTCTAATAATATTGGAATATGAATTTTCTCTTCAATTATCTTATCACAATTGGTCTTATTAACCATTGAAATTATATTGAATATAATCCATACTAAACACATAGGAATTATTGGAGGGGTGTTGTTGAAATGAATCTTTCTGTTGAAAAATGCCCACGTTGTAAAGCAGCGCTGGAAGTAAAAGAAAATCCTTCATGCAAGGCGATTGTAATAAAGACTTGTCCGGCTGGCCACTATGAAAAAGAATTTCATCCAGCATTGGAAACATATATAGAAAGAATGAAAGTATCATAATCTTACGAAGCAGGGCCTCAATTTGAGGGCCCTGCTTTTTCGTCAATAGTTTATATTTTTAATTCACTAAGATGACAATTTTTGTTTTCATAATTTGTTCACATTTGTCTTCAAAACCGTAACAATTTCCATGTTAGAATAATTACAAATAAAACAGTGTGATATTTATCACACCTTTTGCCACAACTTACCGTTCATTTAAGGGTTACTTTCGACAAGTTTGTGAACAAATGAACATAAGTTTGTGATAAAATGAACAAGGTTGATATTTGAAAGGAGCTGCAGTGATGAAGAAATCAAAACTATTTTTGGTCTCCCTCACCTCGATCATGGCTGTGCTGTTGCTTAGCGGCTGTGAAAACAATATGGTGGTATTCAATCCAGAGGGGCCAATAGCAAGACAAATTCTTGAGTTAATCAACTTTTCGATTGCTCTGATGTTACTTGTTACAGTGGTTGTGTTCGGGCTATTCGGATTCATCGTCTGGAAGTACCGTGAGCGCAAAGACAATTTGGATTACGAACCACCTGAAGAACACGGCAGCACTGTGCTGGAAATAATTTGGACAGTGATTCCGATTTTGATTATCGTTGCTTTGACGATTCCTACAGTCAAAACAATTTACGCTATAGATGAAATCCCGAAAGGTTATGAGAATAAAGAACCTCTGATCATTAACGTTACATCTGCTGACTGGAAATGGATATTCAGTTATCCGGAGCAAGGAATCGAAACAGTCAACTATGTGAATATTCCTGAAGACCGTCCGATTGACTTCAGACTGACCTCAGCAGGCACGATGCAAAGCTTCTGGATCCCTGCTTTGGCGGGCCAAAAGTACACGATGGCGAAAGCTGAAACCCAGCTTTACCTGGTTGCAGATAATCCAGGGTCATATGTAGGCAAGAACACGAACTTTAACGGCCAGGGTTATGCGGGCATGGAGTTTGAAGTGCTTTCCCAGACACAAAAAGATTTTAATCAATGGATTAAAGATGTAAAGGAAACTGCTCCAAAAATGACTTTGGAGGAATATGAGAAGATGCTTGAGCCTTCCCACCTTGGACGCAAGACATTCTCAAACACACACCTTGAATGGGTTGACCACTCTGATCCACATTCAAAGAACTACACAAATCCAGAAATGTACGATAGAGGACATGGCTGGCCAGGAAAGATCTTTGAGGACAAGGACAATTACAAAAATAAAGATGGAAACAATGAGAGTTCTAATCATGAAAACAATGAAGATATGAACCATAAAGAATCTGAAACTGAAGATTCACACGGGGGTGACCACAGTGGGCATTAAATGGGATGAATTTTTCGTAACAGGTGATCCATTAATATTCGCATCACAAATCGGGATTGCCCTGACATTAGTTGGTGCATTAGCCGGTCTCACCTATTTTAAAAAATGGAATTACCTTTGGAGTGAGTGGTTCACAACGGTTGACCACAAGAAGATCGGGATTATGTATATCCTGCTTGGCGTCGTAATGTTCCTCCGTGGCGGTATTGATGGCTTGATGATGAAAGGCCAGACAGCCGTACCGGAAAATGACTTCCTGAATGCCCAGCACTATAACGAGGTATTCACAACACACGGCGTCATAATGATTTTATTCGTTGCGATGCCGCTTCTGATCGGTCTCATGAACTTTGTGATTCCGCTGCAGATTGGTGCCCGTGACGTTGCCTTCCCTCAGTTGAATGCCCTTAGCTTCTGGCTGACTGTGAGCGGCGCAGCATTGTTCAATATTTCATTCATCATTGGTGGTTCACCTGACGCAGGATGGACATCATACTTCCCTCTTGCCGGGAAAGAATTCAGTCCGGGCATCGGGAATAACTTTTACGCAGTGGCCTTGCAAATAGCAGGTGCTGGTACTTTGATGACGGGTATTAACTTCGTAGTCACAGTGTTAAAAATGAGAACCAAAGGCATGACCTTGATGAAGATGCCGATGTTCACATGGACATCTTTCATCACATCGATCATCATTGTAGCCAGCTTCCCTATTTTCACAGTAGCGCTGGCATTGATGACATTTGACCGCACGTTCGGTACTCACTTCTTTACGATCTCCGGCGGCGGTATGGATATGCTCTGGGCGAACCTGTTCTGGTTATGGGGACATCCTGAAGTGTATATCGTCGTTCTGCCAGCGTTCGGTATGCTGTCAGATATTATCTCGACTTTTGCCCGTAAAACCCTTTACGGTTATAAATCCATGGTCATCTCGATTGTGATGATCTCAGTATTGAGTATGCTCGTTTGGGTTCACCACTTTTTCACAATGGGGAACAGCGCAGGAGTGAATTCATTCTTCTCGATCACGACGATGGCAATCGCCATCCCGACCGGGGTGAAGGTATTCAACTGGCTGTTCACGATGAGAAAAGGCCGAATCAAGTTTACGACAGCCATGCTTTGGGCACTGGCGTTCGTTCCTAACTTTGTCATCGGCGGTGTTACTGGTGTCATGTTGGCGATGGCTGCCGCTGACTATCAGTATCACAACACATTATTCCTGGTGGCACACTTCCACTATGTATTGATTCCGGGTGTTGTGTTCCCGATCTTTGCTGGTCTTTACTTCTGGTGGCCAAAAATGTTCGGCTATATGCTTAATGAGAAAATCGGTAAATGGCACTTCTGGCTGTTCGTTGTTGGGTTCAACGTTACGTTCATGCCAATGTTCTTCCTTGGACTTGACGGTGCGGTCCGCCGCGCGTACACATACTCAGCTGAAACTGGGTTTGGTCCATTGATGATGATTTCTGCTGTTGGTTCAGTGATTCTTGCGGCAGGCTTCGCGGCATTGGTTTACAACATTTACTGGAGCGCTCGCCATGCTGACCGCAATATCGGCAATGACCCATGGGATGCAAGAACGCTTGAGTGGGCAACAGCAACACCAGTACAGCATTATAACTTTGCTTCCCTCCCTGAGGTTACAAAGCTTGATGCATTTTGGCACATGAAAAAGAACAATCAACTTCAGCCACTTTCTGAAGATGAAATTGAAGAAGTCCACTTGCCAAGCAACACATGGATACCAATTTATATGGGTGTTGTATTCGGAATTTCTGGATTCCTGCTTGTTTTCGAATGGACGATTGCTGCCGGAGTTGCCGCTCTAGGTATTCTCGCTGGCCTTGCCTTCCGTTCATTTGACTACGATGAAGGCTTCCATGTCCACAAAGATGAAGTCTTTGAAACAGAAAGTAAATGGAGAAAAGGCGCAAACAAAGGAGTGAAGAACCATGTCAGCTAAAGTCAATGCCGCTTTGCCGCTTGAATACCAGACAGAACAAAACAGGATGAATATCCTTGGCTTCTGGGTCTTCCTCGGAGCTGAAATTGTCCTTTTCGCTACCCTTTTTGGAGTGTATGGAGTCCTCGGTGAGCGTTATGCCGGCGGACCGACACAGAAGGATATCTTCATAGTAAAAGATGTTATGATTCAGACTTTCCTGCTGCTGACAAGCAGTTTCACCATGGGAATCTCGATTTTTGAAATGCGCCGCAGCAATATTAAAGGCATGCTGATGTGGCTCGTATTCACATTATTGCTGGGCGGCGGCTTCCTGTTCATGGAGGTTCGCGAGTTCATCCACTACGTGCACGAAGGTGCGACGATGCAGACCAGTGCGTTCCTATCCAGTTTCTTCGTTCTTCTTGGAACACACGGTTTGCACGTCACCATCGGGATTGGCTGGGCCATCCTGCTAATCATCCAGATCTTGCAGCGAGGATTGACACCTGTTACAGCACGCAAAGCATTCATCTTCGGACTGTACTGGCACTTCCTTGATGTCGTTTGGATTTTCATCTTCACATTCGTTTATTTACAAGGGTTGGTGATGTAATATGGATAAGCATTCAAATAGCTTCCCAATCAGCCATGTCATCGGATTCTTCATGTCACTCGTCCTGACATTCGGCGCAGCATGGATTGCCCTTCAGACCTCGCTTTCAATAAAGGCAGTCATGTGGATCATCGGCACACTGGCAGTAGTCCAAGCCGGAATCCAGCTATACATGTTCATGCACATCAATGAAGGCGACGATAAAGTAACGAATAATATCAATATCATTTACTCAGCATTTATCGCAGTCGTCATTGTCGCAGGATCCATCTGGGTTATGACCTCAGGACACTCGCATTAAAATGAATGAAACCAGGCATCCTCTAGGGGGTGGCCTGGTTTTTTTGTGAGCTCCTTTTGTGTGATTAATGCTGTTTTGGACAACTTTGGCTTGGTGAGCCGAGATTTTGTCCGAACCTGACCCTACTTCGGACAATTTCTGCTTGTACAGTCGAGATTTCGTCCGAACCTAACCCTACTTCGGACAATTTCCGCTTGTACAGTCGAAATTTTGTCCGAACTTAACCCTACTTCAGATAATTTCCACTTGTACGGTCGGGACTTTGTCCGAACCTGACCCTACTTCAGACAATTTCCGCTTGAACGGCCGGGGCTTTGTCCGAACTTGATCCGACTTCGGACAATTTCCGCTTGAACGGCCGGGGTTTTGTCCGAACCTGACCCAACTTCAGATAATTTTCCCCTTGTTCGGTCGGGAATTTGTCCGAACCTGACCCTACTTCAGACAATTTCCCCTTGTTCGGTCGGGATTTTGTCCGAACCTAACCCTACTTCGGACAGATTGCGCTTAATCGGTCGAGATTTTGTCCGAACCTGACCCTACTTCAGACAATTTTCGCTTGTACGGTCGGGGTTTTGTCCGAACCTAACCTTACTTCGGACGGGTTGTGCTTAATCGGTCGAGATTTTGTCCGAACCTGACCCTACTTCAGACAATTTTCGCTTGTACGACCGAGATTTTGTCCGAACCTGACCCTACTTCAGACAATTTCCCCTTGTTCGGTCGGGATTTTGTCCGAACCTGACCCTACTTCAGACAATTTCCGCTTGAACGGCCGGGGTTTTGTCCGAACCTGACTCGACTTCGGACAATTTCCGCTTGATCGCCCTGAAATTTGTCCGAACTTGCCCCGACTTCGGACAAATTACGCTTAATTTACGTTCATTTTGTCCGAAGGTGATCTTGTGTTCAAAAACAGCCCTCGATTGCCTATACAACAGAATTAAATCTTTGCCATCTCGCTTTTACGTCCTTTGATCAATCGTAAACGGGGCAGCTTGCCTTCTTTCCGGAATAAAGAGAACATGGCGAAATTAAATGCCGCAAGGAACAGTGAAAGTACAGCATGCTGGAATCCATGTGATACCAATGCGAGGAATCCGCTTACAAGACAATATAGACCAACAATTAAATAAAAGTACATAAGAAGTTTTCCCACTTCTCATTCCCCCACTTTTTCGTATGTATTTTTTATATTAACAGAATTTAATAAAAAATGTCACATAATGTTCACAATTAGCCCCAAACTTTTTCACAATTTATTAACACTTGACTCTTACATCAGCCTTGCTATTATGATTAAAGATGAATTAAATATCTAAATTTTACCACTAGGGGTGCCTTTGATTTAAAGGCTGAGATTAAAGTGAGACTTTGAGACCCTTGGAACCTGATCTGGTTTACACCAGCGTAGGAAAGTGGACTTTGGGACATTTTTTATTGTGCCAATACAACCACTTTCTTTGAAAGTGGTTTTTTTATTGGGTTAAAAAGGATGAGGAGGAGCTTTTAAATGACAAAATTCACTGAAGTATTAAGACACGAAGCAGAGCCAATATGGCAGGCAAATTTTGACCACCCTTTTATTAAGGGAATCGCTAATGGAAATTTAGCATTGGAGTCCTTTCGCTATTATGTTCTACAGGATTCCTATTATCTTTCCCATTTTGCCAGGATACAGGCAATTGGAGCAGCGAGAGCATCCGATTTGTTCACGACTTCCAGAATGGCAGCACATTCACTGGGGACTTATGAGGCTGAGCTTGGTCTGCACGAAAATTTCCTAAAGCAATTGAGAGTAACAAAACAAGAATTAGATGAGTTCATCCCTTCTCCCACTGCCTATGCTTACACATCACATCTTTATCGGGTTGCTGCTTCTGGAAGCCTCGCTGAAATCATTGCAGCGATTCTGCCGTGCTACTGGATTTATTATGATATTGGACAATTGCTAAAGGACTCCACTCCAAATGTCCAAATATATCAAGAATGGATTAATGCATATGGAGGAGAATGGTTCAGTGAATTGGTAAATGAGCAATTAAGCAGACTAAATGTACTTGCATTGGAAGCGCCAAAATCAGAACAAGAAAAGATGAAACAGCATTTTATCATCAGCAGCCAGTATGAATTCATGTTCTGGGACATGGCCTACAATCAAGAAAAATGGCCTGTTTCACAATAAAGTTGGACATTTAAAAACAACGGGTTTTTGCCCGTTGTTTTAATCCATTATTTTTTTACTAAAAAGACGGCTTAGACAAAGAGCAATTTCCTACTAAAGCCTGCAACCTAGGTTCATAGTAACTTAAATTAGCGAGGAAGTAGCATGTTTCTGGAAAGTGATGCTCTAGGAAGCGGAGGTTGGTCTTATTCAAAATCGTATCTTCTTTGTACTTCTCGACCATATTTTTAATGAACTGATTCATTTCCAGTGTCGTCTTTCCTACTTCATAAATGAATTCCTGCTGGCGGGCAAAGCCTGGCTGTTTTACCCGTAAATAATTTTTCAAATGATGATTTTGGACAATAAATAGCTGGAATCTCCGTTTGAATTCTTGCGCTGCTGTGTTGGCTCCTACTTCAATCGGGTCAAGCAGATTTTCAAAAAGCACCGCGTGACCGAGTTGATCTTCAAGCCAGAGGTCCATAACCTGGGTCGCTGACAACCGTACTGGTTCCTGCCCCTGTACTAGATAGCTCAATATCCGTAAATATTCCTGGTTTTCACTCAGGGTACCGTTTAAATAGGTTGGGGACAGGCTCAGGTTTACTTTGTTATCTATCCTCAATGATTGCAGTGTACCTTCAAAATCATAATAGTTTTTAGCAACCTTCCAAACTTTTCTTGAAAAATCGATCATTTGACCGTCCTGGTGGCCAGCTTGCCGCGGTATTGACTGCAAATTAGCTAAAAGGTCATCATATAAACCGATGAATTGCTGGGCGATTTTTACGTACTCCTTTTCACTCACTGACAAACCATCCCTGACAAAATAGGCGTGATCCTGAAGCATTTCCAGCCAAAATGAATGTTCATCCCAAAGAGAAATCATCTCTTTCCCCCTCCTTTACCTACTTATACTTACTGTTCAAGAGCGAAAGAAATGATGACCTCAGGAAACTTTTAATACTTTTAGCATGATTAGAGATACTAAGAAAAACAATCCCTATTCTCTCCCAAAAGGTGTTGCTAATGAAAAATCTAAAACTTTACATATTTTTAATGGCTGTCCTGCCCTGGCTATCGCTGCCTCTCCTTGGTAGACAAACATTCAGAAAGTTCTTGCCAGGTACGTTATTCATGGCCATTTATTTAATCTTTGAAGGAAGGTTAGCTGAAAAGAGAAAATGGTGGTGGTTTCCCTTTAAAATTAAACCAAACGTATTGGGTGAACTGCCTTTAATCTGGGGTCCGTTTTTTATAGGTTCCTTCTGGATCTTGAAATACACCTATAAAAAATTCAATCTGTATTTGCTGGTCAATATCCTGATTGACTCACTGTTTACTTATTACGGACTGGACATCTTCAAGAAATTTGGCTATGTTTCATTGGTCCGCTTAACCAAATTCCAGTTATCGATTGTGTTTTTATTCAAAACCTTAGTTTTATATGGATTTCAGGTGTTTTATGACAAAGTAATTCGGGGGCAATCAGATAGTACCCATCAATAATTAATTATTAAATGAACATAATAATAAGGCCATTTAGGTAAACCCAAGGAAAGTGAGCTGAATGAAATGGCGAGACAAGGTATGCACAACAGGGATCAAACAAGAGAACAAACAGAGAAACATGATAAAAGGAATGATATTGAGCTTGGCGCCGAGTTCCAGGTCGGGAATTCAAAATCGCAGAGCCAGAAAAAAAGCGGTAAACAAGTGAATAAAAAGTAACAGGAAGACGCCCCATAACCCGGGCGTCTTTTCTTCTTTATTCAGGATTTCTTAACTCCCTGTCCAGAAGGAACATAATACCAAATCTCTTTTTCAAATTTAAGTTTTAGATTAGTATACACGGGGAAGGAACGTAATAAGAATGATATGGGAGGTGCTGAAGGTGAGTTTGTTGTACAGCAAGGCAATGGAAGCTTTTAAAAAGGATGCACAGCGTCAGTCTAAGTTTCAAAAGAAAACAAAAACAAAGGCGAAATAGATATTCCGCCTTACGGTTGTACATTCATCTTCTTGTCATCCTGCTATTGAGGATGATTTTTTTTGCCCATTTCTACTTACTGACTTTAGAAATCCATCTACCTTTTCAAATTCGTATTGCTGTCAATTGCACAGAGGATCAAGCCGATAATTGCCGCAAAAACGAAAGTTGAAAACAGCAGAAAGATTGGGATTTCACCTTGAGGAAAAGAAATGTTGTTATAGTTCGCAAAAAACAGAATTCCTAGTATGTATAGAAAATGAATGAAGATCGAAATCGACATGGCAGGTTTTAAGACGTTCAAAATATCACTCCTGTAAAATCTTTTCCTTTTCTTATTCCATTTTATGTAACATAAATCCTCTTTTTTCGTCAGGTTTCTTCTTTGAATTGCAGACTTTTTATAAAAAAAGAACGAAACCATGTAGATTTCGTTCTAGTCCTTATAAATTCTCGATAAAGACCCTGATGACATCAGCGCCGCCTATGAAAGTTCCAAGTGAACTTCCCAGGTTGGCAAGTACGACGATTAGCAGTACACGACTGACTTTGTTTCGCCAAAATCCTTTAAAACTAAAAACATCTTCAGATAGGCTCTCAAAGTCCTTTACACTTGGCCTGCGGATATAGGCCTGTGTCAAACCGGCAAACCAGCCTGCCGCAAGCAAAGGATTTAAGGAAGTGATCGGTGCCGCTATAAATGCTGTCAAAATGGTCAGTGGATGCCCCATTGCGATCGCAGCTCCCAGGGCGGAAAGGCTTCCGTTCCATAAAATCCAGCTGACTGTTTGGGCAAAACCTGCAGATGGATTAGCTAAAAAAGTATAGACGATAATAGCCAGAATCAATACAGGTATGCTCCAGCCAATGATTTTTGGCCAATTGGATTTCGGCGGAATCGCTCTTAATTTTTTCAAATCATGATCTTTTTTGATCTCTTCTTTTATTCCCGGTACGTGTGCAGCCCCCAGGACAGCGACAATTTTTTCTCCAGGTGCTTCCTTGATTTTCTGAGCTAAGTATTGGTCACGCTCGTCAATCAATGGCTTTTTCAACCGTGGGAATGTTTCAGTGAATTCATTCAGCATTGCGTTGATCGTATCTTGTTCCTTCAGCTTTTCCAGTTCTTCCTCCGAGATGCTGTCCCGGCTGAAGATACTCGTTATGATCTGGCTGAGCAAAATGGCCTTTCCTTTCAAGCCAAGATTTCCCCAAATTCTTGAAAAAGTAATCTGGATATTTCGATCTGCAAGCACAAGTTTAGCCCCGACTTCTTTCGCAGATTCAATTCCCTGGATCATTTCCTGGCCTGCTTTGATACCAAGTTCCTTCGCCATTCGATTTTGGAAAGACGAAATAGCGAGATTCATCAGTAATAAAGAAGCCCGCTTTTCTTTGATAACCTGGATGATATCCATCTCCTGCCACTTTGAACCCTCGGAAATTGTCTTGTAGCGCTGCTCGTCCAATTCGACGCAGACAGAATCAGGCCTCTCAGCTTCAATTACTTCCTTTACCTGCTCCGCACTGTGCTTGGAGACATGTGCAGTTCCAATCAATATGTATTCCTTGCCATTCATTTCAATTCTCGTTATATTTTCCTCGCCCATAGATACCTTCCTTTTACTAGACCCATGCAAGCCAACTTTATGTACATAGTTTATGATTCATTTTACCATTATAACATGAACAATAGTTTGAAATATAAAGATTATTTACTAAAGTGGCAATCCTCCTAACAGTTCACGGTTCGGTCATTTGGCATAAATAGAAAAAGACCGCACAGCAGCCACCTTATGACTCCTGTGCGGTCGGTAGGACATTTATTTTGAATAGCTAGTTTTAATCGAGGATGTTTTTTTGTTATTCAACATTTTCTTCACAATCGGATATAGAACTGGTCCCCATTTAAGCGCCGTTCTGATTAATTTTTTCATGTGTCATCCCTCCTCATGTCTTAGTACTTATATACCCAGACTATACGAGGGACAATCCTGCATGATTTTGGCAATCTCGATATTATTTAGCGGGAGAAAGTTCGTCTTCGGTTACCCACTGATGGTTCGTCACTTTTTCAGAGCCATCTGTTGGCATGAAGTCGACCATGTAGACTGTCATTTCTTCAGCTGAGTCAATAACCGCTTTTGCTCCTTTCATTCCTTCCATATGATCGGTATTGATCGTGGCTTCATCCCCTGGCTTTAATGGTTCGTCACCGACATCAAGCAGTTCTTCATGGATGACCCACTTATGCTGCTCAACGCGATCCCCCCCATTTGTCGGGTCATAGGATAAGGAATAGACAACAGTATCAAATGCACCAACAATCGTTGCTTCCGCCCCATCCATTCCTGGCATGTGGTCGTCCGTGATGATTGCCTTGCCGCCAACTTTGTATGCTGGTTCCGTTGCCTCATGTAAACCTTCAGGTAATTCTCCTGATCCAGAATGCTCCATATTTGCATGGCTGTTGTGATCATTAGTGCTTGATTTTTCTTCTTCACCAGAGCAAGCTGTTAAAAATAGTGCCGTGGTTATTGATAACAATACCATTACTAATTTACTGTTTAGTTTCATACTAATGATTCCCCCTTATTTTATAAAAGATTTATATCATAAATTTATGCAGATTTTATCGAGCACACTTCCCATTTTTGCCTGGCGGTTGTATAACTAATTTTCAAAAAGTTTTAATCCCCTTAAAAATAGGTAAATCCCTGTATAACATCGATGTAGGGAGATTTTATGACAACTAGATTTTTAAAAGTAATTATTCTATTATTTATCACTTTTTCATCCATCAACGTGACTCTGGCAGAAGCAGCAAGCGACCGCCAGGTAATTCTTATTTCTTTTGACGGCATGCGCAATGATCTCACCCGGAGTTATGTAAAAGACGGCAAACTGCCTAATATAAAGAATGTTATCGAAAAAGGAACGATCGCCAATTATGCCAAGACGGTAAGCCCGTCCCTTACTGCTCCATCACACGCAGCTATCGCGACCGGCGCAACTCCACTTAAAACGTCAATCGTCAGCAATGCCTGGCAGCAGAAAGATGCAGCACTGACAAACCAGAAAAATGCCTTTTTAAGTGAATTTGAGGTAGACCCACTCTGGGTCGCAGCCAGGAAGCAAGGAAAAACTACAGCAACGGTTGCTTTTGCCGGGGCGAATCCTGCGACTGGCGAGCAGGCGGATTATACGATTTACTATGGAGATACTCTGTCCCCCAGTAAACAGGAAAAGCTCAAATTTACTGAAGCATCCGGGTGGAACAACACTCCGACAAGCTTTAGTCCATTGATGGAAACCTCCTTCAAGATTAAGGTCGAGGATAGTAAAAACAAAGAAATCCATGTGCTTGCGTACGATTCAAGCAACGATGAAACAAAGAATTACGATAAATTTATCGTCTCTGAGAATAAGACAATGGATTCAAATTCACTAAGCCAAAAAGATTGGGGATCAGTAAGCCTTCAGGTAAAAGAAAACAAAACAGCGGGTTTCTGGTTCAAGTTCACTTCAACTGACCCAGCATTGGGTAAGGAAGCTGTATTGTACCGTTCAGCAGTGACGTCAGGTTTAATTGATGGGCCAGAAGGATTTCCTGAACGAATTAGGGACCAATTTGGTTTTTTCCCGCCTCAGGATGATGACATCGCCCTTGAGAAAGGATGGATTTCCAGGAAGGAATATGAGGAAATTTCGGAGAGGTTCGTAAATTGGGTAACAGATGTATCCCTTTTTATCAAAAATGAGTACAAGCCGGATTTGCTGATGTTTTATGCGCCGCAAATTGACCATCAGGAGCATAAGTACTTGCTGACAGACCCAAGGCAGCCTGATTATTCACCTGAAAAATCGGAAAAGTACATGGATTATATACAATGGTCCTATAAAGTTGCAGACAAGGTTGTCGGCAAAACGGTAAAATCACTCGACGAAAACGATCATCTCTTTATCGTTTCTGACCATGGAATGGAGCCGGCACATTCTGCCTTAGAGCCCAATAAGGTTCTAAAAGACAATGGCCTTCTAGTTTTGGATTCCGATGGTAAGATTGATTATAAGAAATCAAAAGCGATTGCAATTCCAAGCGGTTCGGCCGCACATGTATACATCAACCTGAAATCGAGAGAAAAGCATGGAATCGTTCCAGAGGAAGATTATGAACAAGTCAGGTATGACATTATCCAGGCCTTCAAAGGGATTAAGGTGAACAGGAATGAAAACGGTCCTGTCATCAGGCATCAACTGAAAGAAATATGGAACAGCACCGAGAACTTTTCATTTACCGGTGTAAAAGAAAATACAAAAGATTTATTTGGTTATCTCGTTAACGCCGATGTCCACCCCTACCAGTATATTATCAAGATATCCCAAAACAAAAAATCGAAGGAGCAAAATGCCGGAGATATTTTATTGATGGCTGCTCCTGGTTATATAATGGGCCAGGGTGAATCCCATATTGTAAAACCAACATCTGAGTTAGGTACCCATGGCGGGAATCCGAATCGCGAGCAACTGAGAGCCGTATTCATGGCAATGGGACCTGACATCCCCCGTGGAAAACAGATAGAGCCGATCTCCAATCTCGATATAGCACCAACCATTTATGAATTACTTGGGCTGCAAATTCCCAATTATGTAGAGGGTAAAACAATAAAAAATCTTACTAAATAATTTTAAAAAGCGAATCAAGATTACCTTGGTTCTCTTTTTTGATTCCCCCACAACAACCTCCATACATACCTGAAGCTATCTAAGGATATTTTAAGTAGGAGGTGATTGATATGGATTTACAACGTGTAAAAGAAATATTATCCGCGGAAAATGAAATATCTGTACATTATCACGGAGTCCCGATCTGGATTGAAAGCATCGATCTTACTTCTAGCATGGCGGTCATTTCACCAAGAGGAACACATGAAGAAAGACAGCTTGTATCTATCGACGGCTTGGATGAAAACTAGGCTCTCGATATTGAGAGCCTTTAACTTTATAAGAACAAATAGAGCTAGCGACTGTAAAGGCTAAGCACTGGAGCTAGATTTATTTTATATTTACTTATAAATAAAAAATCCAGGCATTCGCCTGGATTCATTTAGAAAGCCCAATCACCAAGAGGTGTCATCTTACGGTTCTGCTTGCAGCTCTCGCATACATGGAGCCTAACGGGTTGAAAAAGCTTCTCTTCCTTATTCTCTGAAACATCCTTCCGTCCACAAACTTCGCAAATTCTCATCCATTTCACCTCATTTTAATCTATTGTCAAATGGCTAAGTTCTGTAGCGGCATGCTAACCTGTCCAACACTTGGGTTTATTAATAATATTTACAAGTTGGGTGAAAATATTTAAGGAGAACAAAATATATTTAAAAAGGAGAATCTCTAACATAGATTATTCAATTGATATAATTTTATTATCAAATTACTGTACTCAAGAATTGCAATTTAAAACCAACTCGGTTTACATAATATTATTATCTGTTTATAATGACCTCGTATCCCAAATGCCCAAAAAATTCCTTCAACACTGTTTCTGCATTTTTATCAGCTTTTTGTAAAATACCTGCATCGATTGCTTCCTGCTTAATTTGTCCCTGGGCTATTGCGGCCAAATCGAATCCTTGATCCCATCGTACTTTTCCACGGAAAAGGCCTTCATCAGAAAATGTCCTCACCTCGTCCATCTTAACTGACGGCTCTTGAATGAATTGTGCCTGAGGCAGTACAAACTCTACTACTTTTTTCTCCTCATCCACCTTCATGTCTTTTTTATCGATTGCTTGCAAATCAACACCTGCTATCACAGTTGCCGGAACGATCAATAATAATTCACGTTTTGTCCCGGGTATATCAAAGTTAATTTTCTCGCCGAAAAATTCGTTATCTTCCTGCTCAAGGATGACCTTCACATGTGCTTCTGCTGTGGCCAAGGTTGCCAATCCGTGTACTTGTTCAATGAATACAGTCGACTCAGCCTTGCCTGTACTCCCCGTAAAATACCAGAAACCAGCACCTATGCCCGAAGCTATGAAAAGTGTAATGATTAGAATCCTGCTAACAGTACTAAGCTTTGATGACCTCGGCGGATGTGCAGCCAGGGAAGTCGAGCTTTCCTCTTTTCCCGCCTTTAATTCTGTTAATAGTTCATCAAGCTTAGAAATGACTTTTTCCTGCTTGTCCATTTATCTAACCCCCTGTATCACTAAAAAAATACAAATTACCCTTTTAATCGACAAATCCGGATGATGAAAAATCCTCCCATAATAAGGAGGCTTCATATTTATTACGAACTTGTATGGAAAAAGTTTCATAGAACGACAGTTTGCTAGTAACCGCTGTTTTATTTTTTAAAAAATGGGGCATAGTTAAAAATATTCGGATCACCAAGAAGGAGGCAGCTATTTTGAGTCAATTAGATGGTAAAGTCGCTTTTATAACAGGTGCCAGCTCCGGTATCGGAAGAGCCGCAGCTATAAAACTGGCCCAGGAGGGTGCAAAGGTTGCCTTAATCGATGTGAAGGAAGAAAACGCCAAGGTTGTTGAGGAGTCAATTGTAGAGTCTGGCGGGAGCGCGCTCATCGTCGATTGTGATATCGCAAACCCAGAAGAAATGGAACGAAGCTATCAAAAGGTTGTTGATACCTGGGGAAAAGTCGATATCGTATTTGCCAACGCTGGCATCAATGGTGTAATGGCCCCAATTGAAGACCTAACCCCTGAGGACTGGGACGAAACCATCAACACGAACCTCAAAGGTACATTTCTTACCGTAAAATATGCCATTCCCCATATGAAGAAGCATGGCGGCAGCATTATCATCACGAGCTCAATAAACGGAAACAGGATTTATAAGAATTTCGGGATGTCTGCCTACAGTACTTCCAAAATCGGTCAAACAGGCTTTGGTAAAATGGCAGCCCTGGAACTTGCGCAATATAAAATAAGGGTTAATATCATCTGCCCGGGTGCAATTGAAACCAACATAGGAAAAAACACCTTCCCGCAAGAGGATGACCTAGAAAAAATCAAAATCCCAGTTGAATATCCAGAGGGCAATCAACCACTCGAAGAACGCGCCGGGAAGCCAGAACAAGTAGCAGACCTCGTGTTCTTTCTCGCTTCCGATCTGTCATCGCATATTACCGGCACAGAAGTCTATATAGATGGAGCGGAATCGCTTTTATAAATAAACATGCTCAGGCATTTTGCCTGAGCATTTGATAGGGAACTCTGTGAAGATTTTGGGTGGTTCTATATACTAAGTCATGCACTAATCGGTATCAAGTAAGACCAACTTCATAGAATTCATTCAGCAATGCGCTTTGTTAAACCGTAAATTCCAGGCTTTTCTTCATAGCCTAACTTTCTATTAACATAAAGCATTGGGATATTTTTGGAATTGTTGTGGGTTCGAATATATTTCACTTTATGTTGCAAAGCATAATCGATGGCTTTTACTTTTACCGCCTGGGCAAGCCCTTTACCACGAAATCTCTGATCTACTCCAGTCATCGAATTATAGTAGACATCCTCAGTCTCCTTTACGACCATAGACATAGCAATCCATTGATCGCCATCAACCGCTAAAATAAAGCCCTTCTTATCAAAATCTTTCAACAAGGCTATCATTCTATCATTATTTGGACGAGGCTTTCCTTTCATGCCTGGAACATCAGTAACAAGCTCCCACCAGAAATCCCAAAACCGATTTTGAGTCTCTTTATCGTTTGGGTAATCATCTAAACTAGTAAAATGAATTCCGGATGATTCTAGCTCTTTAAAAATAGAACTGTATTGTTCCTTGTTAAACAGAGAAATATCTAGCTGAGATTCGAATACATGACTGGTTATGGCAAACCCTTTCTTTTTAGCCCAATTCAGGTCTCCCTCCTTTGTATCCTGGATTTGAGTTTGGAGAACTTTGGACTTGTTCTGTTGGGCAATATCCTCGATTTCAGTAAATATCCAGCCCCCGATCCCCTGATTATGCCATTCAGGATCCACCTTGATAAAAATTTCAGCGTATCCCGGCTCTAATATAGGATCCCATGGTCCAGTAACATACATACCGTACCCAATTAATCTGCCATTCGGAGTAACCACTCCCAAAATTTTTAGAATGGTTTCGTTAGCAGCCTTTTTTTCAAGCATTTTAATGGTATCTATGTTAGGTAACCCGGAACCTGTTTCAAGTACAATTTCAGAGAAGATTTTTGAGGTTAGGCGGGTGATTTTCAGATCCATTCAACTAACAACTCCTTTTATTACCTACACTCAATCAACCAGCAATCACGATATTCTCCTTCGTGGAGTTCGTGTTTTGGCAGTAATTTCACTTTATTGAATCCACACTTTTCGTAGCATTTTATTGCTCGTTCATTCCGAACTTGCGGATCCATTATTACTTTGTCGGCTTTCATTTGGGTAAAAAGAAACTCTGTCATGGATGAAACCAGTAAAGTTCCAATGCCTTTATTCCAATAGTTAGCTTCACCGATAAACTGGTCGGTTCCGAAAATTCTTCCGCTCTCATATCCATACTCTTTTTTAGTGACCTCATCCAATTCATAATATTGAATATAGCCTATTGACTTGTTTTCATACTCAATAATGCATTTAACTTCATCGTCATCTGAAGAGTAAAAAACCCTTTCGACTTTTTCTACATCGAAGGAATGATCCCTGCCTTCATAGTATTCAAGAACCTCCGGAGTAGAAAGCCATTTTGCTAATAGGTGTTTATCTTGTTCTTTTAACCTGCGAACCATTAAACTGCCGTTTTGAAATAGCATGCCAATTACCTGTTTTTATTCTGGGCCCATTCTTCAGCTAAAATCCCATAAACAACATGGTCCACATAGTGATCATACAGCCATTCAGCTTGCCGGATCCTGCCTTCTTTTACAAAGCCTAATCTTTCAGGAATTCCTCTGCTCTTCTTATTTTCCTCTGCAGCCCTGATTTCAACTTTGTTCAATTTCAAGTGGTTAAAAGCGTAATCAGTCAATGCCCTGGCAACCTTGGTCATGATCCCTTTTCCCTGGTATTCATGCCCGAGCCAATAACCGATATATGCCGTTTTGTTTGACCAGTTAATACTGTTGAAGCCTGCTGTTCCGACTATTTCTCCCTCATATAAAATAACAGTTGTCATGCTTTTATTTTCAGCGTAACCTTTCATTGTGCCTTTTAGGAATTCTCTAGTATCTTCAACATCCGTTGTAAAATCCAGCCAAGGGAGCCATTCTTTCAAATATTCCCGTGCCCTTTCAGTTAGTTTGAATAGTCTTTCTGCATCAGACACCTCTGTTAGTTTTAATGATAATTTTTCATCTATTTTATATAGAAACATAGATTTTCCTCCTGTATGTTCAGTGTATAACGAGATATTATTCGACAAATGATTCGTTTTTCCTTTTATTGCTAAGGATTTCTTCTATAAAAAAGAGCTACCAACTGAGCTGGCAGCCCTTTATAAGTCTTTTATAACTTTTCACCGTTGGAGTCAATCACATCTTTATACCAGAAGAATGACTTTTTTTTCTTCCGTTCTAACGTTCCGCTTCCATCATCATGCTTGTCCACATAGATATAGCCGTATCTTTTTGAAAGCTCTCCTGTTGACATGCTGACCATATCGATGCATCCCCAGCTGGTGTATCCTATCAAGTCGACTCCATCTTCTATCGCTTCACCCATTGCTTTTATATGCTCGCGCAAATAGTCCATTCGATAGTCATCATTTATACTTCCGTCTTCTTCGAGTTGATCATAGGCACCCAAGCCGTTTTCCACAACAAAAAGAGGAATTTGATAGCGATCATATAGTTTGTTCAGGCTGATGCGCAACCCAACCGGGTCGATTTCCCATCCCCAGTCACTTACGTCCAGGAATGGATTCCGCACTCCACCGATGATATTTCCTTCTGAAGCATCGTCATCCGCCTTCTCTTTTTTCTCAGTGCGTGACATATAGTAGCTGAAACCGACGTAATCCACGGTTCCTTCCTTCAATAACTCAAGGTCACCTTCTTCAATCTCTAATTGAATATTGTGCTTATAAAAGTATCGATTCATGAAGGAAGGATACTCTCCCCGCACTTGCACATCACCGCAAAAATAATTGAAAATCTGCTCTTCTTTTAGTGCGTGCAGGACATTCTCCGGATTGCTGTCAAATGGATAAACAGGTGCGAAAAGAATCATGCAGCCGATTTGCGATTCTGGAATGATTTCATGGCAAGCCTTCACTGCCCTTGCGCTTGCGACTAATTGATGATGGTACGCCTGGAAGGTTGGCTGAAATCGATCCTCTTCTTTTTCAATTGAAAAACCAAGCCCGTTGATCGGCATCACCAGAGCACTATTGATTTCATTGAAGGTCATCCAGTACTTAACTTTGTCTTTGTAACGATTTAAAATAGTTCTGGCATACCTTTCAAAGAAAGTAACCACTTTTCGGTTACGCCAGCCGCCGTATTCTTTTACCAGATGAAGTGGCATTTCATAGTGGGAAATGGTCACAACAGGCTCAATCCCATACTTATGTAGTTCATCCACTACTCGATCGTAAAAAGCCAGCCCCTCCTCATTCGGCTCCAGCTCATCGCCATTTGGGAAAATCCGTGTCCAGGCAATTGACATCCTGAATGCCTTGAAACCCATTTCAGCGAACAATGCAATGTCCTCTTTGTATCTATGGTAAAAATCGATCGCCTCGTGATTCGGGTAGTATTGATCTGGTTTGATTTCAAAGTCGAAACCAGGTTTCGTTAATATATCGTATCTGGCTTTTCCTCCAGGCAGAACATCCGCGACATTCAGGCCTTTGTTACCTTCTTTATATCCACCTTCAATCTGGTTAGCAGCCGTAGCACCGCCCCATAAAAAGCCTTGTGGGAATTTATATGTTTTCATGGTTAATACCTCCATATTAAATTTAGGAAACAGGTTATTAGCTTCCCCTTTAGCATATCTAGACCGAACGAGTTGGCGTGATTTTGACAGCTTTTCTCCTGGTGGTCCTGAACCTGTCACGATTCTAGGCTTTTCTTGACAGCTTTTCGCTTTATGGCGCTGAACCTGTCACAATTCCATCCTTTTATTGACAGCTTTTCGCTTTGCGTCGGTGAACCTGTCACAATTCCGGCTTTTTCTTGACAGCTTTTCGCTTTATGGCGGTGAACCTGTCACGATTCCGTCCTTTTCTTGACAGCTTTTCGCTTTATGGCGCTGAACCTGTCACAATTCCGGCTTTTTCCTGACAGCTTTTCGCTTTTTGGCCCTGAACCTGTCACGATTCCGTCCTTTTCTTGACAGCTTTTCGCTTTGTGTCGGTGAACCTGTCACAATTCCGGCTTTTTCTTGACAGCTTTTCGCCTGGTGGCCCCGAACCTGTCACGATTCCAGCCTTTTCTTGACAGCTTTTCGCTTTGTGTCGGTGAACCTGTCACAATTCCGGCTTTTTCTTGACAGCTTTTCGCTTTATGGCGGTGAACCTGTCACGATTCCGTCCTTTTCTTGACAGCTTTTCAATACCAAGCCTTAAGCTGTCTAAATCCATTTCTCATTACACACTTCCTTAATTCCTCACTACAAATTCTTCCCCGCTCAACAATTAATCAACCCTACTAAAATTCCTTCTATTAATTAGTTCTAAACCTAGTATCCCTTCAATATCTTAGTGATAGGAAAGCCAATACTATAGAAAAAGGTGATTGAAGTGTTTGTTGTCCATTTTTATGAGCAGAAAAATGAAATGCTGAATCAATTGCTTAAGCGTGTGCCCGAGGTTGGGGAGGATCTGAAAATCAAGGGTCGTAAAGCTAAGGTTTCGAGTGTGACGGAAGTCGATGAGAAAACGTATCATGTACAAGTTGCCTTGGAAGCGAAAGCGAAACCTGGCGTAGCGGCCGACCCTGCCAAAAAGAAGAAAAGGTAATAAAAAATGGAGAACCACGCGGGGGTTCTCCATTTCCTTTTATTTGTTCAAAAAAGCCCAGGCATATTGTGCATAAAGACTTGCTCCTGTTACCAGAGCGTCTTCATCAATATTGAATTTGCCATGGTGGTGAGCCCATTCTGTATCTTTTTCAGGGTTGCCACTGCCTACAAGTGCAAAACTGCCTGGGACCTCGTCAAGATAGAAACTGAAGTCTTCCCCTCCCATCGTCGGCTTTTCATGATAGATGACATCCTCACCGAATGACTCAGATGCGACCTGCTGAACAAGCAACGCACTTTCCTCGTCATTGATGACTGCCTGTGTCCCACGTGTGTATTCTACTTTTGCTGTTGCGCCATATAAAGCCGCTACACTTTCGGCATAATGCGTAAGCTGGGCTTCAATGTGGTCACGTGTTGCGGGATCGAAACAGCGTACTGTTCCTTCGATCACTGCATTTTCGGCAATGACATTGAAGCGTGTGCCGACCACCATTTTACCGACTGTGAGAACCGCGCCATGCTGAGGGTCAATCGTTCTCGACACCACAGATTGGACGTTCATTACAAAAGAAGATGCAACGACCGCGGTGTCGATACAATCCTGCGGAATTGCTCCATGTCCGCCTTTTCCTTTAAAAGTGACCTTGAACAAATCCGCTGATGCAAAGGATGGCCCGGGAGTGCAGCTCACCTTATGGGTCGGCATTTGCGACCAAATGTGAATGCCAAAAACGTTATCGACGCCTTCGACTGCACCCTGTTTCACCAGAGCTTTGGCCCCTTCTGCTACTTCTTCGGCAGGCTGGAACAATAAACGGACATTTCCTGGCAGCTCATCCTTGATTTCATTCAACGCCTTTGCCGCGACCATTAGCATTGCAGTGTGCGCATCATGGCCGCATGCATGCATTTTTCCATCTTCGTTCGAAGCGTAAGGAAGGTCCTTGTTTAGTTCCTCGACAGAAAGTGCATCCATATCTCCTCTCAAGGCGACGGTCTTGCCTGGCTTGCCACCCTTGATTTCAGCAATGACACCTGTTGGTTCGGTCCTTTTATATGAAACTCCTAACTGATCCAGATATTCGCAAACGAAATCTGTGGTTCTATATTCTTCCCATGAAACTTCCGGCTCGCTGTGAAGCTTCCTGCGCAACTCTGTTAATTCGTCTTTGTATTCCTTAATAGCTTCTTTTAATCTTTCGTTTATCATCATTCCGCCTCCGTTAAGCTTTTGGCTGTTTCGTAAAAAATTTCTACCGCTCTAGCAATGTCTCGTGAATCTGACCATTCTTCCGGACAATGGCTAAGTCCATTTTTGCTTGGAATGAACAGCATTCCTACATCTGTATAGTCGGATAAAACCATTGCATCATGCCCTGCACCGCTATTGATAGAACAAAACGGAATTTCCAACTCTTCGCTTTTCTCTTTTAAAAGAGAGCGGATGCCTGGATTCAGCTCTTTCGGCTGGATGTATAAAAGCAGCTCTACTGCTGTTTGAATTCCATTTTTACTATAAGAATGAACTAAAGCCTTTGTTTTATCGATGACACTCAGGACGTTTTCTTCCTTTCCGGAACGAATATCAACTGAAAAGACCACCTCATCCGGGATGACATTGGCGCCGTTCGGGTAAACATTCAAACGACCCGTGGTGATAACTGTTCCTGCTCCTTCTTCTTCAGCAAGTTCTGGCAAACGACCGATAATATTAGCTGCAGCAACCAGTGCGTCGGCCCGGCGATCCATCGGGGTGGTTCCTGCGTGCCCTGCCTGTCCTTTAACGGTTACTTCAAGCTGAGTCAGTCCAACGATCGCTTCAACCACACCAATAGGAATCTTTTTTTCTTCTAAAATAGGACCTTGTTCAATATGTAACTCGAGGAAAGCCTTTATCGTTTTCGGATCTCTTTTTTTCGGAAGCGTCGGGTCAAGTCCAACTTCGGTCATTGCTTCGACTGTGGAAACGCCGTTTGAATCTCTCAGGTTATGAAAATCCTCCTCACCCAGTAAGCCGACCATCCCGCGGGATCCCATTAGTCCCCCGCCAAACCTTGCTCCTTCTTCTTCAACCAATGCAACAACTTCGAGAGGATACTTTGGCGTTAGGTTATTTTTAGCAAAAAGCCCTGCCACTTCTAGTGCGGCGACAACGCCTGCTGGACCATCATAGGAACCGCCGTGAGGAACGGAGTCAAAATGCGACCCGACCATCACGCTCGGTGCGTCCTTCAGAGTTCCCTCCAATTTGCCAAAAATATTACCGAATCCATCTTCTCTAACCTCGAGTCCATACTCTCTCATTTTTCCTTTGATATAATTGCGAGTCTTTAAATCCTCCTGGCTATATGTCAGTCTTGTCGTTCCTTTACCAGGAGTCGCAGTGTATTCACTGATTTGATGAATATGCTGTTCAATTCGTTCCTTCAACTCTACCAATCTCATCCCCTCTTTTCTTACAAGAATCCAACGAAGATACCAGCAAGTACGACCGATACGATCGTGACGGTTACAAAGCCGCCCACAAGCATTGGTGGAAGCATATGGCTGGTCAAGGCTTCTCTTTCTTTTTCATCCTCAGTCAATGAGTTGATGACTTCATTGGTGATAATATAATCTGCCGGGAAGCCATAAAGTGCTGTTAATGATACAGCAAAGGCCATTTCTTTGCTCACCTTTAAAATCTTGCCGACAATAAATGAGAAAATGTACATTCCTGTGATTCCAAGGACAATTGCACCAAGCAGCGGAACAATGATTTCAAGGAGCATACCTGGTGTAGCCTGCTTCAATCCATCGAAAATGAATAACATCAAGACGAGGATCGCGATCCCAAATCCATTGGCCTTCTGCAGGGCCTGTTTTTCAAGGAAACCAACGCTAGTGGCGATGACACCGAATAATAGGGCAAGTACAAATGGACTTACTGAGACGAACGGTGCCAATAGTGTTGAAGTTAAATAAGCCAGATATGCGACCAGTGAGAGCCTGAAAAACTTAAAGAATTCGGTATTATATTTTTGGGGCATGTTTTTAAAAAGCTTCAATTCAACAGGTGGCGCGGCGGTTTCAACTGTTGCAGCCACTTCATTAGCTGCAAGGCTGCCCTCGCGATATTGCTTTAGAAGTCTCTTGCCTTCTTTTTTCAGAACGAGAGAGGTTAATGGGTAACCCGCAAAACCCTGCATGACATAAATAACAATCGCGAATACCGACAGTGTGGCAAGGCCTGCTTCCTTTGCTCCTTCAGACATGATCAAGGCGGAAACGACTCCACCAACTAAAGGTGGTACAGCAACAACCATTGTCTGGAATCCAAAGATTAGAGTTCCGACACTCAAAAGTACTGTGATAATTCCTAAAATACCTGATAACGCAATCACGATCGTTTTCCATTGATTTTTCAATTCCTGAATTGAAAGCAATGTTCCCATATTTGTGATTAACAAATACATCATCATCACAGCCACTGTCGATGGTACACCAGCAAGTGCTACGATTTCTTTCGGGAAGAACGTCCAATATCCAATCAGGAACAAAACAGCTGAGACGAACATGGACGGAATCCATGCCTTCGTCCTAACAGCAACTAAATCACCGACTAGTAAAATGAATACAACAATTACCAAAGCTAACATCTGTGACATCATGAATCCCCCCATTTTCTTCTTTACTTAAACGCTTCGCTTTGCGAAAGAAAAAAAGTATTAGGACGATAATAATATAGATATAATATTCAGTCAATTATAAATTTTTATAATTTTAAAAAGAAAGCGTTTCCTTAGCCTTTTTGGTTCTTATTACCTAGTAAATAAAAAAGCGAACCACTTAAAAGCGGCTCGCCAGTTGAATTTATATTTTTAGTCAGGATTTTTTGTTTTCAGGGAAACAGCCAGTGGCTTTTTATCCAAACAGTATTCCAATAAAACAATTTTGCCTTCAAGTTCAAGGTGCTTAGCCAGGGCGATCACTTCTTCCCCTTCTTCAGTTGAGGACACAGACGAAATTCTTAAGTTCCCATCACTATTCTGAATTTGATTAAATAGCTCTTCTTTTGATATTTTCACTTTCGTCTTCATCTTTATCACCCCTTCTTAGGAATTATCTTTCTTTACCCAGGGATGATACAGGTAAATCAAGGAAATAAAAACCATTTATGGGTAAATGAAGTTTACTCCCAGGTTATTGGTTAACTATAATTCTAGTTTCGGCAGTTTCAGGGCACCAATCAGGCTTATTGATTACCTATAATCCTAGTTTCGGCGGTTTTAGGGCACCAATGATACTTATTGGTTACCTATAATTTTAATTTCGAGCTTTTTAGGGCAACAATGACCCTTATTGGTTCTAGTTAGGGTCCTTTTAGGGCTCCAATACCGCCTATTGGTTTCCATAAAAGTAAATTTCACCGTTATAGGGGCACCAATACCGCTTAACAGTTACAAATCATCAAGACATTTCCGTCTGGATCCTTGAAGTTGAAGTAGGCAAAATCGCCAATTCGCTCAATTTCTTTGGTGATTGTAATTTCATTCGACTTCACAAAGCTATAGGCTTCATCAACATCATCTACTAGAATATTAAACAGAACATGGTCTGAAGGCTTCAAATTAAAACCTGGGTCAAAGGTGTGATCGTCCAGGGTTAATCCTGTTTCAGATGTAACCGGGATGTTATGGACTGGTGACTCTATCTTTTCGGCATCAAATGGTATCCCCAGCAGGTTATAGTACCATTCTGCAGATTTTTTCAAATTGCTCACGTGGATAAATACATTGTTTACTTTATTGTAAAGTGGTGATTTCATTTTTTCCCTCCTGGTTGTTAATACTCTAATGGATTGTCTCCATACCTTTCCCATAAGGCAGGGAACTTCTTTTTCAATCCTTCTTCATCATCTTCAAGCCAGTCAAGTTCAATCTCAGGTGGCATCGTTTCGTCTCCTGTAAGTTGTACATATAAATCATAGTAATCGTCGTAGTCTAAGCCTGTCTGGAAAAGCAGCCAGGCCCTGAAATAATCAAAAGAATCATCCGTGGCTCCTCCCATAATGATATAGGCCGCAGCCCAAAGGTCGGAATTGTATGACTTCTGATAATTCTGATTGAAAAAGTAATCGAACATCACAATATCCTTGACTGGCTTCCTTGTTAAATTGTTTACCAGCCATTCGATCTGTTCCTCGGGGTCTTCTCCTTTTTGCTTTGCAGTCTTAAGCATCTCCCAAAATACGATTTCGGTCATCGAGCTTTCCTTCATCACCTGGTCGACAGGATTAGCCGGAGTGTAACCTTTCTTCAACTTAGATTTGATCAGTTTATCGGCATCCTTTTGACAGGCTTCTTCAGAATCAAAACTTTTCACTTTTACCGCGCCTACAGTTCCGATTTTTCCATACGTAATACTATAACTCTGTCCCGCCACGCTGATTTTCCAAAATTTATTTGAAGATCCATCTTTATAAATGAGCGTTGTCTCCATCCTTCACACTCCTGTTGTCTTATTGCCGATTAGGATGTTTCCTATCCAGGATGTCATCTTTGTCCAATCCAGCATCTTCGGTTAACGAAAAATCCGATTCGTTGTACTTGATTTCTCCTTTTTCAAACAAACGATCTAATTCTATTTCTAGCTCTGCCAAAAGAGGAAATTTCGTGGCATGCCCGAGACTCTCCACAACATTCCTGTAGTACCACTCCTGCTGCACTTTTCCGCGTCTGAACCTGCTCCAAACTTCCTCGCCTGATTGTTCGGCGTCCTTCCGAATTGACCTGATATTATGCAGTTTATCAGCACAAGCTACCACGCGGATTTCTTCTGATGCAGTCTTCAAAAACTCGATTGTGTGCTCCTTTCGTTCTTCCCAGGAAAGAGACTTGTCTGGCTCTGAGCAGCCTTCGACGATCATGGCAATTTCCTTTCCAAACTCCCGCTCGATATCTTCCATTGTTAAGTCGGTATCTTCAACCGTGTCGTGCAGAATCCCAGCTGCAATCATTTCGTCGCTGTATCCCGCTTTTTGTAAAATCATCCCTACTGCCACGGGGTGGGCAATATACGGGATTTTTGTATTTTTACGATATTGTCCTTCATGTGCCATTGAAGCAATTTGCAATGCTTTCTCAATTAAACCCATTCAATCTGCCTCCAGTTTTTCAGATACTTAATTACTTCTTTAATGGAACAGGAAATCCTTCCTTACGAAAATGGCAAACCTGATTATTTTTCCCAAAATATTCTGCTATATTTAGTATATAAACCTTTTGGAGGCTGACATGGAAAAACTGACAGACCACTTAATCGTCATTTCCTTTGACTGTCTTTCTGAGCATGATGTTCCATTGCTCAGGGAGCTGCCAAATTTTAAGGCTTTTATAGAAAATAGTTCTTTCTGTACACAGGTGGAAACGATCTATCCTTCTGTTACATACCCTTGCCATGCGACAATCGTGACCGGCAATTTCCCTAATCGGCACGGTATTGTCAACAATACCTTTATCCAACCTGGCAAAATTTCACCAGACTGGTACTGGCACCGTCAACATGTTAAAGGGACAACCCTCTACGATGAGGCTAAAAAGGCGGGCATGAAAACTGCCGCATTATTATGGCCAGTCACGGCAAAAGCTGCTATCGATTACAACATGCCTGAAATTTTTGCAAATCGCCCCTGGCATCACCAGATTCCTGTTTCTCTTTCCAATGGGAGTCCTCGATACCAGCTTGAAATGAACTCGAAATTCGGACATATCAGAAACGGATTGAGCCAGCCTGAGCTTGATGACTTCGTTCTTGAATCAACAGTGGAAACCATCAAAACGAGGAAGCCTGAATTAATGCTGATCCATTTTGTCGATCTCGACTCCTAGCGCCATATGCACGGTTTTTCATCAGAAGAAGCACAGGCTGCGCTTCACCGCCATGATAAGAGACTTGGAAGAATCATGGATGCACTCAAAGAGGCTGGAATTGCTGAGAATACAACTGTTGCCATTCTTGGTGACCACAGTGCACTTGATGAGTCTAAAGTAATTAAATTGAACGTATTATTTAAAGAACGAGGACTTATCCAAACCAATGCATCAGGTAAAGTGACCGACTGGCAAGCCTATTGCAAGAGTTGTGACGGCTCAGCCTATATCTATGTAAAAGACCCAAACGATGATGCAGCGAAAAATCTAGTTACAGATATATTAGCTGATCTTTTACAGGATGAAAGCAATGGCATTGAAGCAGCCATCACTGGTGCAGAAGCAAACGCAAAAGGAGCTGATGGAACAGCCTTCAGGATGCTGGAAGCTGCCAGAGGATATTACTTTAGCGAGTCAATAGACGGTGACTACATTGAAGAAGTAACCGAAGAGGATGCCAGAACAAAAAAGTACACTTTTGCCTGCCATGGATACTCCCCTGAAAAAGAAGGTTATCACACTGTTTTCTTCGCAGCTGGAAAAGGCATCCGCCCAGGAATCTCCATCAAGTCGATGCACCTTGTAGATGAAGGCCCAACCTTTGCTCGCCTTCTTGGTCTTGACCTTGGCGAAACAGATGGCTCTATCCTCGAAGGGATTTTGGATATTTAGCACTAGGAAAGAAGGTCTTTCGTGCACTTGAAGCGAATTATAATACCAGTTGGAAGAGATATTTTAGCGGTTAAGACAGTTTTACACCCTTGGGATAGCCTTATTTTAGGGTGAGAGAAGCTTTATTACCGGTTGGGACAATTTTATTTCCGGTTGCAGCAATTTTATTACCGGCTGGCACGCTTTTATTTCCGGTTGCAACAATTTTATTACCGGTTGAGGCGCTTTTATCTCCGGTTGCAACAATTTTAATAATAGCGGTTGGGATACTTTTATAAACGTAGAGTAGTTATGGTGCAACTTAATAGACAAAAATACGATCTTATTGGGGGCAAAAGGATGAAAGGTTTTACGAAGGAAGAGAGCAGCTGGATTCGTTATGACTGGGCCAGCTCGGCTTATTCGATTATCATTTCGACGGCTGTGTTCCCGCTATTTTATAAGGCTTCTGCTACTGAGGCTGGTGTGAGTCTGTCAAATTCGACCGCCTATTTGGGTTATACGATTGCCATCGCCACCTTCATTTTGGCATTGATCGGACCAATTCTAGGAACCATTGCAGATTATCAAGGTATGAAGAAGCGCTTCTTCACCATTTTCTTTACATTAGGAATCACCTTTACAGCTGGTCTTGCCTTCGTGCCGAGCGGAAACTGGCTCATGCTGCTTGTCGTCTACACCCTTGCCGTGCTCGGATCGACAGGTTCCAATGTTTTCTATGATGCCTTTATCGTTGATGTAACGACAGATAAACGGATGGACAGAGTATCATCACGCGGTTACGGGATGGGTTACATCGGGAGTACGATTCCATTCATTATCAGTATCGCAATCATTATTTTAGCCCAGACAAAGATCCTGCCAATTTCTATGACCTTGGCCAGTCAGACAGCTTTTATCATTACCGCCATCTGGTGGGGACTTTTCTCCATCCCTATGTTTAAAAATGTGCACCAAAAACATTACATCGAGCGCGAACCGCAACTGGTGCTGCAAAGCTTTAGACGTTTAGGAAAAACCTTTAAGGAAATCCGGAAATACAGGGCATTATTTTTATTCTTATTAGCTTATTTCTTTTACATTGACGGTGTTGGAACGATCATTACGATGTCTACAGCTTACGGAACCGATTTAGGAATCAGCTCTACTAACCTATTAATCATCCTTTTGGCTACCCAGATTGTTGCCTGGCCTTTCGCAATCTTATTCGGAAAATTATCCGAGCGTTTTACCGGTAAAAAAATGCTTTATGTCGGAATTACCGTTTATATCTTTGTTTGTATTTACGCTTACTTCCTGGAAACAACGACTGACTTCTGGATCCTGGCAATGCTTGTTGCTACATCACAGGGCGGTATTCAGGCATTAAGCCGATCTTATTTTGCAAAATTGGTACCGAAAGCGAATGCGAATGAATTTTTTGGTTTCTATAACATCTTCGGAAAGTTCGCTTCCATCATGGGCCCGTTAATGGTTGGACTGACAGCACAGCTTACTGGCAATTCGAGTATGGGAGTTTTCAGCCTCGTCATCCTATTCGTTATTGGAATGGTCATTCTCGCTTTTGTTCCAGAACCAGAACAACAGCCTCAAGCGCCTGAAATTGTTTAATTATTAGCCTCTGGGAAACCGGGGGCTTTTTTTAAAAAGGAGGTCTTCTAATAATCTATGAAAAAACTAAAGTACTCCCTAATCATAATCGGCAGCTTGCTCCTAGTTTTCATCATTGTCACCCTGTTCAATGCCCTCACCTTGGAATCCCGCCAGCCCTCACCCGAACACTTTAACGGTACAATCAAGGAAGACCATGCGATCAATACTCTATCAAAAGCGATTCAATTCAAGACTATTTCCTACCAGGACCGCAACAAAATGGACCTAACTGAATTCGACCGTTTCATTTCTTTTTTAAAAGAGAGCTTTCCTATCGTGCATGAAGAGCTTGAGCTTGAAAAAGTGAATGGCCATGCGCTCATATATAAATGGAATGGAACAGATTCAACGAAGCTTCCTATTGGTTTGACTGGCCATTACGATGTCGTTCCTGTCCTTGAAGGCACGGAGGAAAACTGGGAGCATGACCCTTTCAGCGGGACTATTGCAGACGGAAAGATTTGGGGACGCGGTACACTGGATGACAAAATCGGTGTAGTTGGAATACTTGAAGCTGCAGAACACCTGCTCAAAGAAGGTTATCAGCCTGCCCACGATATCTATCTAATGTTCGGACATGATGAAGAAATCGGCGGTGATGAAGGTGCTGCCTCTATTGTGAGTACTCTTAAAGAAAGAGGCATTAAGTTTGACTTCGTTTTAGATGAAGGCGGGGCCATCGTGGAGAACATGATTCCAGGTGTCGATCAACCTGTGGGCGTTGTCGGTGTTTCTGAAAAAGGGTCTGCGACTGCAGAGCTGTCTATCGAAGGAAGCGGCGGCCATTCATCGCAGCCAAAAGACCGGACGAACATCGGCAGAATTGCCAGCGCGATTGCCAAGCTAGAAGAAACCCAGTTCCCCGCCGACCTGAAGGGACCTGGTGAGGATCTATTTGAGTTTGTCGCTCCTGAAATGAGCTTTGCCATGAAATATGTCTTTGCCAACAAGTTAATTTTCGAACCGGTTATCGAAAGAATCCTGCTTCAGCAGCCTGCATCATCTGCGCTGATCAGGACAACGATCGCACCAACGATTTTCCATGCCGGCGAGCAGTATAACGCCCTTCCAGAAAAAGCTTCGGCAATCATCAATCTGCGCCTCATGCCAGGTGATTCGTTGGAAGAAGTGAAGGATTATATCGAAAAAACGATTGATGACGAGGATATCAAAGTGACAATAGTGGGTTCAGAAGCCTCAGGTGTTTCTGCCGTTGACAGCTGGCATTTCAGAACAATCCATCAAAGTGCGATAAACATCTATGATGAAGCAGTCATCGCACCTTATCTAATGTTCGCCGGGTCTGATGCAAAGCATTACGACAGTATCGCCGAAAACACCTACCGGTTCCTCCCTGTCCAGTTGACATCAGAAGACCTGAACCGGATGCATGGTACAAATGAGAATATCAGTATTGATAACTATTTGAACGCGATTAGTTTTTATATGGAAGTTATTAGAGAAGCGGATAAGGAAAAATAGAGTGGATTTAATATAGCTCGCCAAATTTCTATTGTTATTAAAATGGTTTTCTGTTTGACGCCCTTTTCGGACAATTAAAAAGCTCAGGACTTCCTGAGCTTTTAACGAGGTGCAATTTATGAAATTATATTGGCTGTCAATCTTCTTTTTATTCATCATCTGGTTTACTGTATCGACAATCACTTTATCAGAACCGACGTGGTGGTCAATTTTTTCGGCAAATCGCTCAACCCATTCACCATTAATTGAGCATGTTTCAATAATCAAAGTAACCTTTGTATTACTCGTTTTAATCGGCATATGGTCTATGTTAAAAAATCGGCACTCAAAGCAAACCAACAGCTAGTTAAGTATTTGAATATCACTTACCGATATTTGCTTTAAGATACTCCACCAATTCATCATAATCATAAGTTTTTAATACGATCCCGTTATTATCCAGAACTACATATGCAGGTTCTTTTTTAATCCCGGCAGTCGAGAAGGACTGCTGAGCTACTTCCAGCGACTTTGGGTGATAAATTGTATGAATTTTTGATTCATCAATGCCTTCCTTTGCGAGCTTGCTTCCATCAACTTCTTCATCACCAACGATGTACAAGCCATATGTACCTTCTTTATCCGATATTAACCCTTTCAATTGTTGTTCTTCTTCACTGCAGCCTGATAAAAAAGCGATTAGTATAATTGCCATAACCAGTAGTTTCTTTATCATCACTACGTACCTCCTGAAGATTAGTGGTTACTACAATTACGTATGAGAATTATAAAGGGTTTCAAATAAAGGGATAATCAACCACTTTTTTACACTTTTTCTCCCTTTCTCTCTAAAAACTCCTCCAGCCATTCATAATCCACCGGGCCATTGGTAATTTCAAATTGGTACATATCGAATAACAAAACTTCTCTTTCGATTAAGGAAGGCATCGTGACTCTGTTGTCACTATATTCCAATTGGAATTGGAATTGTTCATCTGGATATTCAGAAACAAAATCGCGGTCTCCGATTTTTTTTACTTTATATTGACTTAGAAAACTAATCAGCTCCTGAATTGACTGCTTATCAGTTAATTGCCGATTATAAGCTGCCTTTTCATTCATTTTCGGAAGCTGATTGTAATAGATTTTTTCAATTTTACCTGTATCTAGTAAATCTGCTAAATTCTTTTCACGATAATCGACCCATCTGGTAACACCAAATATAAGTAAAATTAAAATAACGATGGTTAATATATAGAAGTTTTTCTTGTTCAAACCCTCTCTCCTTCCTTATACGATAAAACTCTGCCTAAAACGAAGCCATAGATCCAGTGACCCGCCATCCAAAATAAAAAGGCATATGCACTTGTGATGGGCGGCGTCCGTTCTGATAAAAGCGTTGTTGGGTAAAGCAACAAACCTACGATTAAGCTAATTCTAATAACAAAGCGGTGTAATGCTTCTTTTCCTACTCCCTTTCTGCTGATGTAATAGTTCACAACTATGCCGAGCCCTATTGAGATCACCAAATGCAAACCAAACTCAACAGCTTCAGATAACTTTAAATTCTTAAGAATCGGTATGTAATCAACATTCAGCAATAAAGTATACACTTTAAGGCTTGTTACAGATTGGATGAGTTTTAAAAACAAACCAAGGACCATCCCTGATATCAGCCCTCCGACTAGTGGTTTTAATTTTGCATTGATAGGACTTCTTCCTCCTCTAACTAGATTTATTCGTTACCTATTCGGGAGAAATAGCAAATATTCCTGTAGGAAATAGAAAAAAGCAAGTCATCTAGACCTGCTTCCTTCAGTGATACAACGACTTTACTTTTAGTTAATTAATAAAAGGAGTTAAAAAATCACCCTTGATTTGTCGGTCTAATGATGATTTCGTTTACAGCAACGGAGGATGGTTGTGATAAAGCATAAAAAACCGCATTGGCAATGTCCTCACTTTTGATGGATGGGAGTTCAGGGTTCTCAAATATTGGTCTCACTTCTGGGTCAACAATTAAATCTGGCAGCTCTGTATCAACAACTCCTGGTGAGATTGTAGTAGTTCTGATATTCGATTTGGTCAATTCTTTATTCAATCCCTCCATAATCACCCTGGCAGCAAACTTTGTTGCACAATAAACTGTTCCTGATGGGAAGATTCCGTGTCCTGCAACGGAAGATGTCGTGATGATGTGACCACTGTTTTTTTCAAGCATATGAGGAAGTACAGTACTTACTCCGTGTAAAACTCCTTTAATGTTGACATCAATCATTTGATCCCATTCTTCCACTCTATTATTTTTCATATAGGAAAGCGGCATGATTCCAGCGTTATTGAAAAGCACATCAATTTGGCCGAAATGATCCAGTGCGAAACCAGCCAAATTTTGAACATCCTTCAGTGAAGTGACATCGGTAACTTTATAAACAGCTGTGCCGCCAAGTGATTGTATTTCCTCGGCAAGCTCCTGCAATCGTTCTTCCCTCCTTGCAGCAAGAACAATTTTCGCACCCTCACTTGCTAATTTAACAGCAGTTGCACGACCGATCCCACTGCTAGCCCCTGTAATAATTACGACTTTATTTTTAATTGCCGACATAATTGCCACTCCTTTTTTTATTAAAAGTTAATAAGGTATGAGCCTCTTTAAGTGCATTTTTCAATAAATAATTTACTTTATTAACCTGTCTGTTTATAGAGGTGTTCAACAAATAATACTCATGTGTCCCCTTCTCCAAGGAAGCCATTCTATTAATTGACGAGAGCGAGGGAACTGGCAATAAACCAACAGCCGGATCATGTTCGAAAAGGTCATTACTTACATAATTAAGAGGAACAAGACTACGTGAAATTGCCATGATTCTCTTATTGATTGCCTTCTGGTCTTCAACCAACGGGCCCGAAGTTGGTAAAGTAGATTGCACCTTCATGATTACTTCTTCAAGTTCATTTAAACGTTCCAAGGTCAAGTCTAGTTTCACTTTATCTCCTGCTGTTTCTTGATATTTTTTTATTGTAACTTTGATTTCTTGAACCGCAGCCAATTGGTTGATCGGCACAATTGGATCGGTTAAAGCTTTATAGATTGAGAGAGCATAGATTTCACAATCGCGCTTTAAATTGGCCGGATCGATTTTATCGATTGTGTCTTCAACTGTATGCCACCACCAACCGAATCCTCCTGCCTCCTTACCCGCAAAAACTTGAAACACTTTTTGGGACATCGGATCATTAGATAAGCGTTGTTCTGACATTCCCATATACAAGGAAGGAACTCCCGCTCCCCAAAAAGATTGGTCAGCATACTTTCCATATCTGCTTCCAATATAATCCTGGCCGGCTAATTCCTTCACATAGAGAGAGGCAATATCTTTAGTTTCACTCATACAGTTACTCTCGCTCAGAATAGTAGCTCCCTTGCCTCCGACAGAATCAACATAGAAATGCATGACGCAATTCTCGTGTATATCTTCCCAATGCAGATCACAGTAGGCTTGTGAACCAGCGTATCTGCCATGAGAATGTCCTGACCAAAAAGCAAAACGAATCGATCGTTTCATTTGCTCTTTATATTTTGACAGCACTCTTGCTACCTCTAGCATCGTCGCATTTGCAGATCCGTTATCCATGGCTCCGTAATGCCACGAATCGATATGGCCGCTGAATAAAACAAAATGCTCCGGTTCTTCTACACCTTTAATGCCGGCGATTAACGTTGGGATTGTTGTCCATTTTGTTTCAACCTCGGTATGTAATTCTACCTGGCTCTTCCCTTCAGCAATCAACTTTTTAAGGATTTCACCAGAGTCATCATTTACCGAAACGACAGGAATCTTCGGCATTTGGGAGATATTTTCAAAAGTGGGACTACCCCAAACAGTTGAAACAATCATCTCATGTGTATAAGGTCCATTAATAAAAATGGCGGCGAGGGTTCCGGCACCACTAAGCTTCGCTATAACTTCCGGACTTGCAATGCCTTCTACAACGCAAATTTTGCCCTTGCAAAGAGAAAGCTTACCATCTGAATAATCACCAATATAAACAGAGTCCCCACTTATCCCGCTCTCTTTGGTTGAAGGTGCCATTGAATGAGTAATACATGGAACATCGAGATCCCCAATCTTTAAGATAGCTTTACGTGGAAGAGAAATGTACGCTTCGTGATAAGAAAGTTCAGTCTCTAGCCCAAAGCTTTCCAAAGTCTTTTGGGCAAACTTGAACGCACGAAGCTCTTCTTCAGATCCTGACAGCCTTACCTCTTTGGCAATTTCCCTGTTATAATCCATTAGTTGATTCGCATCTATTTGGGATAATATTTCTCTTTCAATCACCGTCAACTTTTCCAAGGTTCTCCCTCCCATTTCCATTTAATGCTGAACTCCACTCTCGATCCAAAATACTCATCTCATAATAACTCCAATAATCGTTCCCTATTCTTGATGCTTCTCTAATCAATCCCTCTGTTCGAAAACCCATTTTCTGATAGAGTTTAAGAGCTGGGGTATTGAAATCATATACAGCAAGGCTCACCTTATGAAGTCCAAATTGTACAAATGCTATATTTAACAGCTTATTGACCATTAAAGGAGCTAAGCCCTTGCCTTTCATCTCCTCATCACCAATTAGGACCCGACACATTCTCGCATTTCCATTATGAAGATTGATTGAACCAAGCGAAATATGCCCGATTACCTTTGATGATTCAACGTGAACAACCTTAAAAGCCTGAATCTCTGAACCTTCTTTATTTGCTTCACCCAAATACTTAATGAGCTGTTGGTGAGTCAGCGGATAGGTAAATCCTGTCCCGCTCCATTGCAGTAAAAATTCAGGACTATCAATCCAGCTTATAAGTTGTGGGATGTCTTCTTCTGTAAAGTATTTCAATTCGATCATGTTGATGAGCCTCTTTCACTTTAATATGAAGCCTCTTTTCTCAAACTTTGTTGCTATTGACTACAAAATAGGATTAAATGACCTATGTTTCTTCGCAAAAATAAAGATTATTAGGAGAAAAGAGCTTGCACACTTAATACCGAACTACAAAATAGCTTTTTTTACGTTAAAATCGGCTTTAGGATTTTAAAGGAGCAGGTTTAAACCTTTCAAAACCTGCCCTCTCATATTTATTTGGACATTTTATGGAAAGGCACATACCATGTATTCATTGGATTCATTTCATATCCTTTTACATATTCCTTTACAGGCGCGCTTTCCATCGTTTGTGCTATGAAGGCGTAAGGAATTTCTTCTGCCATGATATTTTGAACGTCTTCATATAAATCTTCGCGTTTTGCTTCATCAACAGTAGTACGTGCTTCTTCTAACAGTTGATCAACTTGTTTATTGTCATAGAATGCTGTGTTAAAGCCCGGTCCTTTACTTGAGGAATGCGCAAAATACCATAAGTTATAATCAGGGTCTGCAAAGTCAGGTGTCCAAGCGCCTAACGAAATATTATGGTTTCCTGAAGTTATTAAATCTAGATAAGTAGGCCACGCGTATTCTTTTATAGTTACTTTTGCACCAATCTTTGCCAAATCTGATTGGATAGTCACGGCCATGTTTTTATAAACCTCATCATTTTCTGAAATTGAAATTTCAAATTCAAGCTTATCTTTGTAACCAGCCTCTTCGATTAATTGCTTTGATTTTTCTAAATCATAAGGATATAGAGGAGTATCCTTAGCAAAGCCGAACATACCCTTAGGAACTGCCGAGTTTACCCTAAATGCATTCCCAAGATAGATATTTTCTATAATCGCCTCATAGTTAACTGCATGGACAAACGCCTTTCTAATAAGAGGATTATCAAATGGAGCTTTCGACATGTTCATGTCTCCAAATACTAATTTGTAGCTTGGAGAAGAATGAACTTTGATTCCATTTTTGCCGTCCATCTCTTCCAGAGTCGATGGAGAAATAGTGGTAGTGTCCAGCATATCCACTTCACCTTTTTCCAGCATGATTCTTGCTGTCGATGCCTCTGGAATAACCAGTATATTAACTTTCTTCAAAGTTGGCTTTTCTCCCCAATAGTCTTCATTTGCAGTTAAGACAAGTTTCTGCCCTCGTTCCCAGCTTTCAAGTTTATAGGGTCCAGATCCCATTTCTTTATCAGCAAGGTATTCTTCTCCTAGGTCTTCACCCTCATGTTCAGCTAGTTTCGGATTGACTATATTCGCATAAACAGTTCCTAAAGTTTTAAGAAATGGAGCATATGGATGTTTGAGATTGATAGTGATCGTATGATCATCGACAATTTCGAAACTATCTTCATCAATTACTTTTTTAAACTGTCCCGCTGCTGATTTACCTACTTTTAATGCTCTTAAGTATGAATATTTAACCGCTTCTGCAGTAACGGCACTGCCATCATGAAACTTTGCGTCCTTTCTTAAATGGAAAGTATAACTCAGTCCATTGTTTGCAATGTCCCATTTTTCCGCCAACATTGGAGTAATTTCTGTGGTGGTACCATCATAATTAACAAGTCGATCATAGAGCATATAAGTTATTCTAAAAGATGTATTAGCTCCAGTTCCGTGAGGATCTAAGTGAGGAATATCCTGATTGGTTGCAAAATTGAAGACTTCACTGGCAGTGTCAGCTGCTGACTTGTCTTTTTGATCATTCGATTTTGTTGTAGCCTCTTCATTGTATTTATTACACCCAGCTATTAATAAGACTGAACAAAGCAGCAATATAAATAATACAAAAGGTTGACTCTTTTTCATCCTCAAACCCCTCTCTTCATTACCTTAGTACATCATCCTCATATACCTTTTTCAAATCCATTAGATTATCCCATGACATTTGTTTGGCCCCTTGCTCTAACTCTTTTATTCTTTCAATTACAAATTTAGTTAGAGGGAAGGACAAATTATGCTGTCTGCCAATCTCTAATATAGGAACTAAATCAAAGTCTACTTCTGTCTTTCGCCTTCTTATGGCAATGTCCCGCCATATTCCACTTTTTTGTTTTTTATTCTTTGACATCCAAAACGAAATCCGGTCAAATTCTTCATTTAGCAAGTCTGTGTATTGATTATCCCTCGGATAAATTAGTTCCGGCTTCCATACGTCAAAAGAAATGACATTCACACTCTTTATATGTGCTGCTTCAAGTACTTCAGCACAAAGCTCAATAAGTGCAGCCCTGAATTCTTTCCTATCCACAACATTTGCCATTGTTTCATCCACAAGAGCGGTTGCATATAATAAGGCTGCATAGGATAACTTGCTCCATAAATAACCCTTTATATTGTTCGTTTCTTTAACTGGTCCCCAATGTTCCAATATCTTTTTCAACTCTTTCAATCTATCGGTAGATGTCCCATTAAATTCTCCTATCGCAACAGAGGATACCCCACCATACAAAATACGTCCTGGCTCAAGATAATCTGCCGAAAAGTTGACAAAACAGCATAGTGGCTCAGATATATTCTTGTTTTTTGGAACTATTAAGTCTATTAATCCGTTTTGAAAGGATACAATTGTTGTGTCTTTGTTGATTAATTGGTGGACCTGGTCCAATGCCTGTTGAGCATGGTGGGCCTTCGTGCAAATAAAAACCCAATCAAGCTGCTTGTTTCTTGCTATCAATTCTTCTGGGGTATACGCTTCTCCTTTGAGTACAAATTCTTCTGCCGGACCCTCTATTCTTAGTCCTTTATACCTGATGTGATTTACATGATCTTGCTCAATATCACAGAAAACTACATTTACACCTGCTCTCGCGATATAGGCGCCAAGAACCCCTCCGATCGCACCCGAGCCAATAATAGTTATTTCCATTCATTCACCTCCACTGAAAATATTTTTTTGAAGGTGAAGCCGCCAAAAGCCTCACCTTCCATTTTTATTGTTTCAACGTGTTAAAAGCATCGAATTCTTTTCCGTTCAGCTTGCTGATCGCTTTAATAAAGGTTTGCGTTGTATGTGGTGTGTCATAGAGAATGGAGAAATACTCTTCTCGTTTTTCTTTAGGAGTTTCTTTATAGGCGTTTCCTACCATCCATCGGCCATAGTAGTAGCAAGGGAAATAGGTTTTTTGTATAGGGTCTGAGAAGAATCGGAAGGCATTGTTTGCTTCAATTTCGGTTATACCGCCTTTATTGATTAAATAATCTATTGCTTCCTCCTTTGATACCTGGCCAAGGTTATACATATAGCATGCATTAGTGGTGAACATCCTTTGGTAATCGAGATAATTCCTTGCGAGCAAGTACTGTTGCTTTTGCTCATCCGTGACACCAGGTGTTTCTTCGTTTACATCATCCCAGCCGAGGAAGCTTAGGGCTGTTTCAGGTCCACCTTCAAATAATGCATTGGTAGGACTGTTGATTAAGTAGTACGAAGCCTCGAGTGGAAGCTTTCCCTGCTGGAATAAGTAATCCCATCGGCAATAGAACGCCTGGTGTCCAGGATAGCCTTCATGCGTCATGATTTGTGCAAGGATCGGTTCTGTCCATGGGCGGTCAATATTGAAGGTTAAGTTTCCTCGATAGCTGCCGGTATATTTAGAATACCCGCTCCAGAACACTCCCCTGATTGGCTTGATCCAATCGATCCCATCTTCTTCTGGCAGACCGATCACCCTTTTTAAAGTCCCTTGCTTGCTGTTTTCCCGAAAGTTTTCTGCTACTGTTGTCACCTGTTCAGGATCAATCAATGTATCAGAACGCCAGGCAGTAGCTTTTTCAAATAAACTTCCTTTGTAGCCAAGGTCTGACAATCCTTTCTCAACCACATCCCTTGCATGTTCTAACTGCTGATCAGTTATTAAGGTGGATGGTAGCTCTTGAATGTTCGCAATCAGTTCTTCATATGGGACATTGTCACCCTGCAGGCTACGAGCAAAATAACGGAACCCGTTCGCCATAGCTCTCAAATATTCTCCTTCATGTCCTTCTGTCGCTTTGAGTGCACTTTCTACTTCATCCAAAGCGTTACCAATCTCATCGAAACTGGAAAGCGTTGGCTTCACATCACTGTAACTTGCCGTGGCAACCTCCTGGCTGTGTAACTTTTGCGCTTGTTCATTCAAACTAACGACAATATCAACGATTTTTTCCCCAACTGGCTCATCAGTCCATCTCAACATCTGCTTCTCCTCCTTAATTGACCGATTCATAAGCAACCCTCCATAGATCTTCAATATCGGATAAAACTAGCTCCAGCATCATTTCATATAATCTTTCGCCTTTTTCGGCTGTTGCCGCGCCAGCATTGCCTAGATAGCCATCCTTAAATAACTGCTTGCCTGATTTTTCGTACTTGATCTTCAGATTCATATTTACCTGATGGTCACCAGCAAGACTAGGATCCGCAAGCTTCTCATCAATGGCAAGAATCAATGAAGTCTCATCTTCACCACCATGGCCAGGTCCTTTTGTGATTTCAAGAATTTGTTCACGGTAATCCACCCACCAATTGATGGTTAAAACCTTCAACCCTAAGTCAGCAAGCTTTTCGGCAACAGTCGTCAAGCTTGGAATATTGCCTCCGTGTCCGTTGAACAGGACAATCTGTTCAAAACCATTTCGGTGAAACTCTTTTCCGATTTCATAGACATATTGAGAAAAGGCCTCAGCAGAAATATCAATCGTTCCTTCAAATGGGGCAAGACCCCAAGAATGACCGTAAGCAACTTCAGGGGCCATCAATACTCTGTCTCCAATTCTCTGGTCAAGCCGTCTGACAAACTCACGCGGAATCCATACATCCGTTCCGAGTGAACAATGAGGTCCATGCATTTCAATCATTCCAATTGGCAGCAATACAGTGTCTACTGAAGATTTAATTTCCTTGAATTTTGAGGCTGTTAAATCCATCATGTACATTATCAGACCCCCTTTATTTGTTGGCGTATCTCTGGATAATTTCAGCCATAAGTGCGGCCCTGTATGGGAGATTAGATAAATCAACATGCTCCTTCTCTGTGTGCGCTCCATCGCCAAGCGGGCCCAGCCCATCGATTGTCGGAATGCCTATCCCTGAAGTGAAGTTACCGTCGCTCGCTCCGCCTGAAGAACCTTCTTTCAAAGCGTAGCCATGTGATGCCGCGATTCCCTTCAACTCCTCATATAATTGAATCACAGCCTCCGTCCGTTCAAGAGGGTATCGATCGATTTCCCCAAGAACCTCGACCTTTGTTCCTTTTACAAAAACAGGTCTGTTCAAGATTGCTTCTGTAATCCTTTCTGCCTGTGCTTTTTTGGTGATGCGAACATCAATTTCTGCTACAGCTTCCTTGGCAATGACATTCCCTCGGGTTCCGCCTTTCACTACCCCGACATTCACCGAAATCCCTTCATCACGATTTTCAAGCTTTTTCAAATCTAGGATTTGATAAGCCAGCTCTTCGATTGCACTGGCACCATCCCATGCATTAATCCCAGCATGCGCTGCAATCCCTTCCACTTTCATGAGGAACTGCGCGGCACCTTTTCTTTCGGTTTTTACTGCACCATCTGGTCCGATGCTTGATTCCGGAACAAAAACGACTGAGCTTTTTTCAGCTTCCTTGAGGATAATTTCCTTCGAATGAGTACTGCCCACTTCTTCATCTGTTGTTACCAGGAAGGTGATCTTCTTGTTAAGCTGAGTACCCGTTTCTCTCAATGCCTTTAATGCCCATAATGTAATAGTAAGGCCGCCTTTCATATCAAAGACCCCTGGGCCATAAAGCAGGTTTCCTTCCTGCCTTATTGGCAAGGCCCCCTCATCCCATACTGTATCCATGTGGCCAATCACTAAAATCTGTCCTCCATCGCCCCCTGTTCCATATGTAAATTTGTATTGATTGCCAACTTTCGTTTTTTCAATCATTTCGACGGAACCATCTACTAACCTCTCAAATTCCTCCCGCAATACTTCTCCGCACTTATCTACCAGATCCTTTGTATGGGATGGAGATTCAGCCTTTGTCAACCTAAGCAAAGTGTCTGTGATATGGTTACTGTGTTCTTTAAGGTAATTTAAAATATCAGACATTCATTTTGATTCCTTTCATTGATTTGGCCAACAGTTTTTCTAGTTTCGCTGCTGTTCCAATCAGTCTTTTGTCGTCAAGACGTCTTCCGACAAGCTGCAGTCCAACCGGAAGCTTATTCTTTGTAAAACCTGCGTTAATCGTCATGGCTGGATGTCCTGTAACATTGAATAACCCGGTAAATTTCATTTCATTATCTTCCTCAAGAGCAGGATCTTCTTCTGGAGCAGGATAAGGAACCGTAGGCATGAGAAGAAAATCCACGTCTTCCAATACTCCGTCCACATCCTTTCTCGCACTCACTAATTCATTTTTCGCTTTCAAGTAATCAAGAGATCGATGAACCAAACCAGCCTCAATCTGTTTATATGTTAAAGGAGCATACTCTTCTTTCCTGGAAAGCCATTTTTCATGAATTAAGGCTGCTTCAGGTAAAAGCACATTCATTACGATTTCTTCTGTCTGATCAAAATACTTCAAATCGACTTCCTTCACAGTCCACCCTATGTTATGCACATGCTTCAAAGCATCTTCATAAATTCTAAACACCTCTGAGGTAACATCTGAAATTTTATCGGCTGGCAGGATTCCAATGATGATATTCTTATTGATTGGAAGCTTCTCAGAGGGTAAGCCCTGCACAAGTGCATCCATCACAACCATTAAATCTTCCGCACTTTTTGCCATTGGCCCAGCATGATCGAGTGAGGGCGATAATGGAAATAGACCTTCGAGTGAAAGCAAGCCATAAGTCGGTTTAAGCCCTGCAATCCCACAATAAGAAGCGGGAATTCTTATAGATCCTCCGGTATCTGAACCAAGAGAAAACAACCCAATCCCGGCAGCAACCGATGCAGCAGAACCACCGCTAGATCCTCCGGCAGTCTTTGTCAGATCCCAGGGGTTGTTTGTCTGCCTATGGTCCGGGTGAACAATTCCATAAGCAAACTCCAGCATATTCGTTTTACCAATGAGGATGGCTCCACAATTTTGCAGCCTTGATACTAATGGAGCAGTGTTGTCAGGGATGTACTCATTAAGGATCTTGGACCCGCACGTCGTTCTGACTCCTTGTGTATAATAAAGATCCTTTACGCTGTATGGAATGCCATATAAAACATGCTTCACTTCATTTCTTAAAAAAGCAGCTTCGGCCTCTTTAGCTACTTGTGTGGCTTCTGTTTCCAAGGTCGTAATGAAACTGTTCAGTTCTAAGTCAACTTCCTTAAGCCTTTCGAAAGTACTTCCCACAAATTCAACCGGCGACATTTCTTTACGCCTGTATAAATCAGCAACTTCTAAAATCGATAAATCAAACCCCTTTTTCATCATTCATCACCTTTTGCCAGTAAAGGATCAATCCTATTTACCGGTGCGGTTACCAGGAAGCAATCGACCGCGCCACGCCCCAAGTTCCAAAACTTCCACATTGCTTTTCCTCCTGAATTTGATTGAATAAAACGACCGCATACAATAAAGTCCTGCGGTCGTTTTACTGGAATTATTCTTTCGTCATCTTCTGGAACGGAACATACCATGTGTTCATCGGGTTGATTTCATACCCTTTTACCCAGGATCTTTGAGTAGCCTGGACAAGACGCTGTGCAGGGAAGATATAGGGAACTTCTTCGCTCATGACTGACTGGATTTCCTTGTAGATTTCCTCACGTCTGCCTTCATCGACAGTCTTTCTGCCTTCTTCCAATAGCTGATCGACTTTGCTGTTTTCATAGAATGCAAGGTTAAAGCCTGGGCCCTTACTAGTAGAATGAGCAAAGTACCAAAGGTTATAATCCGGGTCAGCATAATCCGGTGTCCATGCTGCCAGTGCTAACTGATGGCCTCCTGAAGTGACAGTTTCAAGGAATGTCGGCCAAGCCAATGTCTTGATTTTCAATTCAACACCAATCTTTTTAAAATCTGATTGCATCATGACAACAATATTCTTACGTACTTCATTATTCTCGGAAATCAGGATTTCTGTCTCAAAACCGTCTCCGAGTCCTGCCTCTTCAAGTAAGGCTTTTGCTTTATCAAGGTCAAAATCATATTGTTTCACATCAGGGTTATAGCCAAACATTCCTTCAGGGATGATTCCGCCGATACGCTTACCAGCTCCAAGAAGAATATCATTATTAATAGAATCGTAGTTTACGGCGTGTGCCAAAGCCTGGCGCACCTTCACATTATCAAGAGGTTTCTTCTCCATGTTAATTGCGATATCGTCAATCTGGTATCCAGGCTGTGTGATGACGTCGATCCCCTCTGTACCTTCCATTTGTTTCATGACATCAGGAGATAGCATAGAGTAGTCGAGCAAATCTACTTCGCCTTTTTCAAGCATTAATCTTGCTGTTGAAGGCTCGTTGACAATCATGATGTTGACCGTTTTTAATTTAGGTACTTCTCCCCAGTAATTCTCATTTGCTTTTAAAACTATTTTCTGGCCGCGATCCCAGCTTTCAAGAATGTATGGACCAGAACCGTAGCCCTTATCTGCAAGATAACTTTCACCTAGATCATCGCCATGATTTTCAGCAAGCTTTGGGTTTACGATATTGGCGAACACAGTGCCAAGTGTTTTAATGAACGGTGCAAATGGCTTTTCAAGAGTAATCTTGATTGTATGGTCATCAACGATCTCAAAGCTATCCTTTGAGATAACCTTTTTAAATTGACCAGCAGCCGACTTTCCAATATCAATTGCACGAGTGAATGAATACTGAACAGCTTCAGCCGTTACAGGAGTACCATCATGGAATTTCGCTTCCTTGTTCAAGTAGAATGTATAAGTCAAACCATCATCGGAAACATCCCATTTTTCAGCCAGTTGAGGTTTGACTTCAGTATCTGTTCCATCATAAGTAACAAGGCGATCATATAGCATATAAGTTACGCGGAACGAAGTATTAGCAGCAGTGCCATGTGGGTCAAGGTGAGGTATATCCTGGTTGGTGGCGAAATTGAAGACTTCTGGATTTCCAGAACCCTGTGGTTCAGCTGGCGACTCGTTCTTTTCTTCATTCTTTCCTTCTGCCGGTGTAGTGGTTGTCTCTTGGTTGTACTTATTACATCCAGTCAAAGCAAGTAACAGAATCAGGGCCATGGTCATCACTTTAAATAAGATACTCTTCCTCTTCATTTGTTTCCCCCCAGATTTTTAATGGATTTTTTACTTGCACAGCTTTAAAAGGCAGGAATCACCCCTTTCAAAGAATTGTAATTACCTATTTTTAGGATCTAGCAGATCTCTCATGCCGTCACCCAATAAGTTAAAACCTAAGACAGTCAGCAAAATTGCTAAACCTGGGAAGGTGGCTGCCCACCAGGCATCCCGCAGTATTTCCCTGCTCGAGGATAGCATCGCTCCCCACTCAGGTGATGGAGGCTGTGCTCCCAAGCCGATAAAACTTAGTCCAGCTGCAGCCAGGATAACGAATCCCAAGTCCAGGCTCGCCTGGATGCTTGCAGGAGCAATCGCGTTAGGGATGATTTCTTTAAACAGAATCCTAAAAGGGTTAGCTCCGATCGCCTTAGCTGATTCGATAAATTCAGAGTTCTTAATTGACAGGACTGATGAGCGTACAATCCTTGTATACCATGGCCACCAGGTGATCGCTAATGCAAGCAGGACATTTTCAATCGATGGTCCGAGAGCAGCAGCAATGGACATTGATAGGATGATTCCTGGGAAGCTGAGAAAAATATCAGTAAGCCTCATGATGACCTGATCCACCATACCACCGACATAACCTGCGATGGCTCCCAGGATGGTCCCGATTGGAAATGAGATTAAAACGACCATTAATCCAATCTTTAAAGAGATTCTTGTTCCAAAGATAATTCGGCTTAATATATCTCTACCTACTTCATCCGTACCGAACCAATGCTCTGAACTTGGCGGCAGCAATTTTTGTCCAAGGTTTACCTCCAGAGGATCCCTAGGGGCTATCCATGGAGCGAATATAGCCAGAATAATGATCATTGCTACCAGGAAAATCCCTAACACTGTTAAAGGACTTTGCAAAATCCGTCTACCCACTTTTACTGCCTCCTTTTAATCAAGGCTCTTTTCTCTAACTTTGTTGCTTTTGGCTACAAAATTGGATGGAATGACCTTTGTTTCTTTACAAAATTAAAGCCAATTATGAGAAAAGAGCCTGCACACTTAATTCCGAACTACAAAACGGCTTCTTATCACGTTAAAATCGGCTTTAGGATTTTAACAATAATTTTTACGTAAACAGCTGTTAATCATAGTTAAGTCGAGGATCGACAACCTGATAGAGTATATCGATGATAAGATTAACGAGAATGAAGAGTACGGCGATTAAGATCGTGACGGCCATAACAGCTGGAAAATCCAAATATGTAATGGCATTGACCGCATACTTTCCGAGTCCTGGCCACGAGAACACCGACTCAACGAGGACACTTCCGCCCAGCGAATGGCCAAAGGTCATCCCAAGGAGTGTCATGATCGGCATCATTCCATTTCTCAATGCATGGCCGTAAAGTACTCGCTTCTCTGATCCACCTTTTGCAAAGGCCGTTCTGATATAATCGCTTCTTAAAACTTCGAGCATGGATGATCTTGTCATTCTTGTAATCATCCCGATGGTTACGGCCGCCTGGGTTATGCCTGGGAGTATTAAATGGATCACTGCTGATTTGAACACTGTCCAATTTCCTGTAAGCAATGCGTCAATCGTATACATTCCGGTAATTGTCTCTGGTGGAGCCAGGCCAGTATCTAACCGTCCTGAACCGGGTAGAACCCCGAGTTTCAGATAGAAGAATAATAGAAAGATGATTCCTAGCCAGAATGCTGGCATCGCCACCCCTATAAGTGCGATGACCCTTGCAAATTGGTCAGCTACTTTATCCTTCTTGCTCGCACTTATGACACCCAAAGGTATTCCGATTAATATCGTGATAAACATCGAGAAGAATGTTAATTCAAGAGTTGCCGGAAAATATTGTTTGATGTCCTCCATTACTGGCTGATGGGAGTAGTTACTGTTACCAAGATCTCCTTGAAGCAAATTTTTCATGTAATTGAAATACTGTACATACACAGGATCATTAAGGCCCATTTTTTCCTGCAATTCCTCGATTACCTTCGCATCTGCATATGGACCAGCCGCCAAACGAGCTGGATCTCCTGGAATCGTATTCGAGATGAAGAAAGTCAAAATACTAATACCAATTAAAATCGGAATCATGAGCAGAATCCTTTTTACCGTGTAACGAAGTGCGTCCACCTACCCCGCCTCCTTTAAGTTAAGAAATATTAATCTTTGTCTTCTCACTCTGCTCAGGATGTACATGAATACATGAAGCCCAGTGACCCATTGCTTTTTCCCTGAGTTCAGGAGATTCCTCTTTACATTCAGGAGTTGCTACCGGACAACGTGTATGAAATGCACAGCCTGTCGGAGGGTTAATAGGGCTTGGCAGGTCTCCCTGCAAAATGATTCTGTCTCGCTTTTTTGTCGGATCCGGAATCGGTACGGCTGTCAGCAGTGCCTTTGTATAAGGGTGCAGCGGATTCCTGTACAATTCTTCGACATCAGCGATTTCAACTATTTTTCCTAAATACATAACAGCTACTCTGTCGGAAATATGCTGTACAACAGAAAGATCATGAGAAATGAACATATAGCTTAAGTTAAGGTCCTTTTGCAAATCCACCATAAGATTCAGAACCTGGGACTGAACCGAAACATCAAGAGCTGATACTGGTTCATCTGCTATAATCAATTTCGGGTTCAATGTGAGTGCACGTGCTATGCCGATCCTTTGCCTTTGTCCCCCTGAAAATTCGTGCGGAAATCGGTCAAGCTGGTCTTTGCGAATGCCGATTTTATCGATCAGGCCTTCGACTACTTTCCTTCTTTCCTGTCGATTTCCTACTCCATGAACGATAAGCGGAGTTTCAAGGATTGTACGGACAGTACTCCTTGGATTTAATGACGCATAGGGATCCTGGAAGACAATTTGCATATCCTTCCGCAATTCCTTCATTTCCTTCCTCGGAAGATGGGTGATATTTTTTCCACCGAAAAAGATATCTCCGGAAGTTGGTTTTATTAACTGGAGGATTGTACGGCCCAGACTTGATTTTCCACAGCCAGATTCGCCAACAATCCCTAACGTTTCCCCCTGCTCAATGTGAAAGCTTACACCATCCACTGCTTTCACTTTTTTCTTTTCACCCAGGAATCCCTTTTTAATTGTGAAGTGTTGCTTCAAGTCCTTCACTTCCAGAAGAGCCATTCATTTCTCCCCCCTTTTCTTCGTATAGCCAGCAAGCTGCAGTATGGTCCTCTCCTACACTGCTCATTGGAGGTGTCGTTCCTTTGCATACTTCCATTGCTGAGCTGCAGCGTTCATAGAAACGACAGCCCTTCGGCATTTTATCCGGTGATGGAACCATCCCAGGAATGGATCCAAGCTTTGCTTTTTTAACTCCTAATTTCGGTATTGATTCTAGAAGACCTTTTGTATAAGGATGTTTAGGATTGATGAATAGTTCCTTGACATTGGCCTGCTCGACAATTTTGCCGGCATACATAACAATAACGCGGTCACATACCTCAGCAACTACACCGAGGTCATGGGTGATCATAATAATTCCCATCTCGTTAACATCTTTAAGATGGTTCATTAAATCGAGGATTTGTGCTTGAACGGTTACATCCAGAGCAGTTGTTGGTTCATCACAAATCAATAGACTTGGGTTGCATGCCATGGCAACTGCTATCATGATTCTCTGTCTCATCCCGCCAGATAATTGATGAGGATATTCGGAAGCAATTTCATCTGCTCTCGGCAATCCTACTTCATTCAAAAGCTCAATCACTCTACGTTTCCGCTGCTCCTTATTTAAATCTGTATGAAGAATAAGTGTCTCTTCAATCTGTCTGCCTACAGTATGAAGAGGGTTCAGTGACGTCAGCGGATCCTGGAAAATCATCGCCATTTTATTGCCTCTAATTTTCTCCATTTTCCTCTTTGAATAGGATGTGATATTTTCATGATCAAGCTGAACAACACCTTCAAGCTTCGCTTTTTCAGGTAATAGTCGCATGACCGATAATGCTGTCATGCTTTTCCCGCAGCCTGACTCACCTACAATCCCTACTGTCTCTCCTTTATTAACCTGAAGAGAAATCCCATCTAAGATTTTTACGTATTTCCCATCTCTCTTAAGAGATAGGGACACGTCATTCAGTTCTAGTAACATAAAAACACCACCTTTATATTGTCAGAAGGCCTTTTACCTCTTTTAGTTCATTCAATGCGTGAACATAATGATCGGAAAACTCCCTGCTGACTCTATCTGTATCCTTTGCCTTCAATGCTTCAAGCAATTTTCTGTGGTTCTCTACAACAAGCGCCGCTCTCGCAGGAAGCTTGTTGGCTACAGTTAAAAACATCGCTCCCACTTGGGTATCCAACTGCTGGTGCATATGGATCAATCTTTTATGCCTGGAAGCACTGACGATTAATCTGTGAAAGTCTATATCACATCTTGCTTCCGTTTCTAAGTCCCTCTCATCCATGGCATTCTGGAATTCTTCCAGAAGAAGTTCAAGTCTGCTAAAATCCTTATCTATTAGATTGGGGATTGCGAGGCTTGCAGCCTTTGCTTCCAGCAAAGCCCTAAGTGTATATATTTCATATGCATCCTGAGAAGAAAGCGTTGAAACATGCGTTCCCTTATTCGTTTCATGTTTGATTAACCCTTCATTTTGGAGCAATCTCAGAGCCTCTCTTATCGGGCCACGTGATATATTAAGACTTTCAGCAAGCTGGGCTTGGTTTACTTTTTCGCCAGGCTTCAATGACCCGTTCAAGATCATTTTCCTTATGATTTTCGCTACATGATCAGAAAGATTTTCATGATTTAACTGCATATTTTTTCTCCACTTTCGTATAGTCCTTTTAATTTATATAAGTGATCCCAATCCATTTGTGTTGAACCGGTTTCAATCCTTTTGATAAGAGTCACGAGCAATTCCGTCAACGGCATTGCTACTTGATGGTTTGCTCCCATTTCTAAAATAGGGACTAGCTGTGAATCAATCTCTGTTTTTCTTTTTCTGACAGCCAAGTCTCTCCAGATGCCGCTTTTTGTTTTCTTGTTTTCCGCCATTCTTTGTGCGAGCTTTTCCAGCTGATTATCGAGAAGTTGCTGATCCCGAGTCTCTCTAGGGTATACAAGCCCAGGGACCCAATCATCAAAACCGATTGGCTTGACCCCTTCCTTATCTGCAACCTCCAGTATTTCGGAGCAAAGTTCCATCAATGTTTCCCTAAGTTCCGAAGTTCTTACAACAGCCGCCATTGTTTCATCAACTAAAGCCGTCGCGTATAAAAGTCCAGCGTAGGACATTTTCCCCCAGAGATAGCCCCAAATGTTATCCGTAACCTGGGCTGGCCCCCAGCATTCGAGAACCTTTTGCAGATCAGTTACTCGCTGGCTGATTTTTCCATCCAATTCCCCAAGATAGAGCGCTGCGACTCCGCCATAAAGGATCCTGCCTGGCTCCAAGTAATCCGCTGAAAAATTAACAAAGCAGCCAATCGTTTTATCTCTTCCTATCAAGCTGGCAATCTCGTTTTCGCATAACCCATTTTGGAAAGAAACAACTTTGGTTTCATCTCCAACAAGATGTATAAATGGTTTCAGTGCTTCTTTTGTATGCTGTGCCTTAACACAGAGGAACACCGTATCCAGAACTGGCTTTTTTTTAACTAGTTGTTCTGGTGTATAGGCATCGCAATCAACGGTAAAGGTTTCATCAGGCCCCTCGATTCTAAGACCGCTGCTATTCATGACATGAACATGTTCCGAATCTTTATCGCAGAAAGTTACTTTATTGCCCGCTCTCACAAGATGAGCCCCTAGCACACCGCCAATCGCGCCTGCACCAATCACTGTGATTTCCATTCGACTCCTCCTAAAAAAGTTGTTGTCCGCCATCCGCTGAAATGGTTTGGCCGCTCACATAGCTTGCAAAGTCTGAGGCAAAAAACAGAACCGGATGAGCAATATCTTCAGGTTCTCCGAGTCGCTTAACCGAGATCGATTTGACCAGATTTGCTTGCTCCTCCATCGTCATTCTTTCCCATTGCTTCTTTGTTGACGGATTTGATATCACAAATCCAGGCGCTACGTTATTGACCGTTATTCCATAGGGACCAAGTTCTTGAGCCATTTGCCTTGTGAAACCAATCTGTCCAGCCTTAGCACTGGCATATGCCTGGATTCCAGTCAGACTTGTGCTGCGGCCTGCTCCACTTGAGATATTAATGATCCGTCCATAATTCTGCTTTTTCATGTAAGGAGCAACTTCCTTTGTTGTATAAAAAGCGGCATCCAGATTAACAGCAAATATCTTTCTCCATTGCTCAGGATTTACTTCTTCTACTGGTTGATGGATTTGTCCACATACACCTCCAGCATTGTTTACCAATATATCGATCTTGTTAAATTTTTGGATTGTGTAATCCACTAACTGTTTCACACTTTCCACTTCTGTGATGTCGCATGTATATGTATCAAAACGGTTAGATTTTTTATTCATATTAAGCCACTCATTAAGTTCCGTTTTTACTTCGACTAGTTCTTGATCCAATATGTCTGTACCAATTACTGTTGCTCCATGCCTGAGAAATGCTTCGCAGATTCCTTTGCCAATCCCATGCGCTGCACCAGTAACCAGAACAACTTTTTCTGTAAAAAATGTCGATTGTAAACTGTTAACACTTTGAATCAAAATACCACCCCTTCGCTTGGTCCTGGATATTGGTAACACTATATAACAGGCTAAAAAGTTTGTAAAGATTATTTTTAGAATATTTATAATATTTAAAATATAAAACTATCCCCGTATAAAATTACCGATAGACATAGATAAACTTCTAATTATCCTAAAATACTTTTGTCATTGCTTTAATACGATAAAATCAGTAACTTAAGAGTTAAATTATTATTTTTATAGAAGTGTATGTATAAGAAATCAAAAAATTTTAGAAAAACAAATTTTATGGAACTTTTTTTAATAGCTTTCTATCTAAATAGGTAAATGGAGTTTGAACCATTGTAGCTCCGTACTCGCGCACTCGATTTGATTTCTTTAAAGTTGCGCCAACAAACGACAATTTTCACCTTTTTTACATAATAAAAGCACACATTCAATTAACTGAATGTGTGCTATATTTTATTGCTCCTCACAGCTTCCTAACTTTCCCCTTATCTTTTATCATGACATTAACCGCCCAAGCCTCCCCACTCATTGACCCTACTTCTAATTTGGAAAGATCGATCTCGGTTTCAATGGTTACTACTTCTCTCTCTTTCCCATTTAGCATTACATTATATGGACCTCCGTCGTTCATCAGGGAAAGCAGTGGTGTTTCATCTTCAAATAGGTACTTTTCATAGAATTCAATGTTAAATTGGACGGCTTCATTATTGTAATTTTCAAATGGCAAATCGCATGAAGCGGACAATGTGGTATCACTTTTCATTTCGAAGGTGCAGTGGCTGTTGTCCCGGTCATAGTAAACAGCATTAATACCTGAGGCCAATGTTTTTTGGTAAGCTCCGACAAGTTCCATTGGGAGGAAGATCGCAAGCAAAATGGCAATCAGGACCATTCTGTTATGAAACATTTTGAGTGAGCGCCCCAGGAAATAAAGACTAATAATTAGAAGAGTCAAGGAAGTAATCCCAACATAATGTAGCCCGTTGATAGATTTTAGAGGTATATTTAACGCTGAGAAAACATCCTGCCCAATTGGATATTCATGAGGAAAAGGAAAATTCAATGCCATTGAAAAAAGAAACAGAATAATAGCAATGACAAAATTTCTTTTATTTTCTATCAAAAAATTCACCTCAATATAAAAAATTCTATTCGTCTATTATTCCATCCCCACGCATTTGTGTCCCATCCGGAAGGCCTAATTGACTAAAAGTATAGATATAGTCGCTTTCTTCTCTCTTTTTGACACCTTCAAAGGTAACAAAGTATTCCTTGCCTTCCTCAAGAAGATTATAAATATTTGAGTCCTTTATCATGACCTTAAACCGTTCCTTGTTTTTGTCAGGATCATTAACATTCGTACCGATTATCCACATTTTTAGGTATTTGCCTGGTTCGATGTGATGATCCTTTTCTTCTATCACCATCATCATAGTATTGCTTTGATACATTGGCTGATTTAAGAAGTTATACAAGATGACTATAAAAGACACGAGTAAAAAGACAATCATTAAAAGGGAGATCTTCTTCCGTCTCATTACTGCCCTCCTTGTTTTTACAGAAATAGTCTATTCAACACATCAAATTGAATGATCCCCAGTACAATCAAAATAAGGATGACGCCTTCTCCAAGTGACAGGATTGATTGCTTAGGATCAGCAGTATATTTCCATTCAAAGAATGCGCGGACAAAGCTTTCCAATGATATGATCAAGGTCATGATAAAAAGTAACAGATTCACTGAAAATTCATGGAAGTATAATCGATACATGAAAATCAAATATAAAGTTGCCGCGGTAATTCTGACCATCCAATCTACAATGCGGTGAGTGCGATTGATATGATTATAGGAAAATATCTTCTTTTTCACTTTTTTTATATTAAATACTTTCCTTAAAACGAACTTAGATGCGGCTACTATGGCAAGGATCGATACAATAAGAAAAAAGAATTCAAGCCATGGCATATAATCACTCCCTTCTGAACTATTTTACCATTTAGTCCCAGCGATTTGTACCTCCAACGGGGAAGTTTCTTTTTTGCATGTATTTTCAAAAAACTATTTCGCACTTCGAAAAAAATGCTACAATACTATTTAAATAATTTAAAAGAATGAAGGGAATGCAATGAACAAAAAATTATGGCTTACATATGGAATGTTGACCTTCGCCACGTCAACCTGGGGCAGCGCATTCATCGCTGGCAAATATGCTGTCCAAAGCTTTGAACCGGCTACTGTCGCTTTTTTCAGGTTTTTTGGCGCGGTGATTCTGCTTATTCCTCTTATGTTCGTGATGGAGAAACACCGACAAAAACCTAACTTAAGAGATTATGGCTTGTTTGCAGTTCTAGGACTATCAGGAATCGCCTTGTACAATATCTTCTTTTTCCTGGCCAGCAAGCACGCCCCGGTGATCAAAAGCTCGCTGTTTATCGCCTCCAATCCAGTGTTGATTGTGCTTTTATCGGCTCTGTTTTTAAAAGAAACCATCACACGCAATAATGTTGTTGGATTGGCGATTGCCCTTTCCGGAGCCTTTTTCATCATAACCGAGGGACACCTGCTGAGCTTGTTCAAGCTTGGTTTTGAACCGATCGACTTTGTGCTTATGGGGGCAGTCGTCAGCTGGGCATTATACAGTGTCGTTGGTAAAATTGTTTTGAAGAAGTTCAGCTCGGTCGAGTCTACCACCTACGCCGTCGCTTTCGGAACTCTTTTCCTGCTGCCGTTTGCCCTGTCAGAAACATCATGGCAGGATGTCCAGCAGGCATCAGGGACCACCTGGATTGCCATCATTCATATGAGTGTTTTGGTTACCGTTGTCTCGTTCGTCATGTACTACAACGGAATCAAAGAAGTTGGCGCCGCAAAGGCCTCGATTTTCATCAATGTCATGCCAGTATCTGCAGTCATAATGGCTACTCTGTTTTTAGGTGAAAATTTCACCGCTGCTCATGCCATCGGGGCAGCCCTCGTGCTATCCGGTGTTTATATTGGAACAAACCCACGGCTTTTTAAAAAGAAGCAAGCTGGCAAGTTAGTAAAAAATGAAATCGCGTAAGGAGTTGCAATTATGATTCATAAAATTCAATTAAAATCCGAAAACCTGCACGGATCTTTTAGCAATGAATATAAACCCATCCTTAAGGTGAATTCTGGAGACAGCATTCGCATGCAAACACCTGATATTGAATGGGGCTACTCTAAATCAAAAGGCGTTGAGAGACAATTTTTCACGTCTGCAGTAAAGGAAGAGACTCCTCTCCATCCAATGATTGGGCCGATCGAAGTGAGCGGGTCAAAAGCCGGAATGGTTGTAGAGGTAAAATTGAACGATGTCGTACCAGGCTGGTACGGCACAAATTGGGCAGGTGGCAAAAAGAGCTGGCAAAACGATGCAGTCGGTTTAACAGGGTCTGAGAGAATTCGCCTTGATTGGGAATTGGACAGTGACACAATGACAGCTAGAACTGAAGTTGGTTCTCGTTCCTTAAATGTTGCGCTTAATCCATTTATCGGCTTGATGGGGGTCGCACCAGCAGAACCAGGTGTACACCATACATCCCCTCCACGCTATTGCGGCGGGAATATCGACTGCAAAGAACTCCAAAGAGGCAGCACATTGTATTTGCCGATTTCCGTTGATGGGGCATTGTTTTCAATTGGTGATGGACATGCTGCACAAGGCGACGGCGAAGTTTCCGGCACGGCCATTGAGTGTCCAATGGACTTGGTTGACATCACCCTGACAGTCAGAGAGGATCTTCAGTTAAAAATGCCGCGGGCTAACACGCCAGCTGGTTGGGTTACCTTTGGCTTTAATGAAGACTTAAATCTTGCTGCCGGACAGGCACTGGATGAAATGGTTTCACTATTGCGAGAACTACATGGGATGGAGCGTACAGAGGCCCTTGCACTGGCCAGTGTGACAGTCGATTTGAGAGTTACACAGGTAGTAAACGGGGTTAAAGGTGTGCATGCGGTGTTGCCGCACGGTGCGATAAGATAAAGAAGAGCCCCTGTGAAATCTGCAGGGGCTTAATTTTGAGCACTTAGAAAATGAATACTTACAAATTATTTATTCAAAATCCCCAGGTAACTTTTCCATGGACCAACTTCTTTCGTATACCTTTTCGCTAAAACTCTGGTTATTTGCGATAAGTGCGTTAAATCATGTACTGCCCATGTAGCGATTAGTTGTCTTGCCTCTACTTCCCCGTATTCTGGATGGACTCCCGTCAATACAAACTGCTTATCATCAACGATCAGTTCCTTCAGTTTCTTGATACTTTCCTTCCTCAAGGAAGAAAATTCACTAAGCTTTTCCTCAATCGATAGATGCTTATTGTCTGTTAAATGTGAAAAACGGTCAAAAGCAGGAAAACATTTATCATCTGTTTCCGCCAATATGATTTTAAGTCTTGGAATCCAATTGTATTTTTCACCGTCGACGAGATGTCCGATTACTTCGGAAGGATTCCAAGTTCCCTCCCCCTCATTGCTGTACACCCAGCCTTCTGATAATCCTGATAACAAAGCCTCCAAAGTTCCAGGCGTCCGCTCCAGGATTTCAATTGCTTCATTCATGTTAAACACCATTTTTTACACCTGCCTTTTCGATATAATTCTATTTTATTTTCGCATGAGGGTTTGTATGTAACACAATGTCACACTTCTGTTCTTTTTCTGCAAAAATACAATGGTATGATAGATTTGTCTGATTATTTTTATATAAGAGAGGCAATTAGATGCTGACAATCAAAGAGGCTGCATTACAGTTAACTTCATACGGAATAGATGCTACTGATCAAGATGTTTTGATGTGGATTGAAGAAGGACTTTTAAAAGCCGAACAGGCTAATAGAAGAAATGCTTCGTATAAAATCCATCTTAAAGACCTGACAGACTTCATAATACAAAAGTATAACGACCAATTCACCGCACAGCTGGAAGGTTCTAAACGGGAGAATAACTTGCTTAACGAACAGCTAGAATTGCTGAACACAAGATTACATATTGAGCAATCCAAGGTTAGAACGCTGAAAAAAATGCTAAATGCACAAATCGAAGCATCCGGTACTGATCCTTCAAAATTGGAAGAACTGTTAGGGTTGAAGCAGGAACCCGACATCCAGGTGGTTAAAAAAGAATTCAAGAAAATCCTCAAAGCCCTCCATCCTGATCGTGGCGGTGATGAAAGGCTTTTTAAAGTGTTCAAGAAGCATTACGAGTCTCTAAAGTAAATGTGAATTTTTTGATGGAGCAACTATTGAAATCTAGCTGTCTCGCCTTTTTTTCAATGCGAGTAAATATGTACTCGCACCCATCAAAATGCCGCCTGAAACACCGATAGCGGCACCAGTCATCACCCAAATAGTGGATAAATAGATACCTGCCATGTACATAATCAAACCGACGATAAACAGTAGCATTCTCTTATTCATAAGAACTCCTTTTATTGAATGTCTTCTATAGACTACTTCTACAATAATTGGAAAATACCTTTTGAAATAAAAATGGAACCAGAAGTCACCTAGCTGGTTCCATTTTTTCTATTTATTTTTATAAAACCTCTCCCTGACCCTTTTCAATCGTGCGTGGTAATTTAGAATATCCAGCCTAGCCTTTTCAGCTTCTGGGGCTATTGGCCTTAGGTTTTCGATATCCCAGTAATCGACAATCACATCAAGCACCTGATCGAAATACTCCAGTGGGCCGTAATTCGCCTCTTTAGCGATGATGGCCATCCGGTCTTCAAAGTCTGGCATGACGGCACCTGGCATTTTAAAGTTCATGATGACATTGCCCAGGTAGTAGCAATAATTAGGCTCTAATTCTAGGTGGTATTTGATTACATCTCGATAAAATGCGTAGTGAAGCGTCTCATCCTTTGCAAGACGGCGAAGAAGCGTGGCCAATTCCCGATCATGCGGACCTGCTACCTTCGCGACATTATTGTAAAACACCATCGTCGCCAGCTCTTGCATCGATGTGTAGACCATCGTCTCAAATGGCGTATGAAAATCCGGATCCCAGCCATTCTCCAATGTCATTTTATGTAATTGATGCAGTCGCATTGGTTCAACATTTCTGGTTATTAACAGATACGTTTCCAGCAAATTTGAGTGCTGGTCCTCTTCTGCCGTCCATGTATGGACAAAATCTTTGATGACCGTTAAAGATCCCTTAAATGTCTGATCCAGATAAGAAGTAAACCATGGAAGGTTCACCTCGGTTAGCAGCGCTGTTTCAATGGCAGTAATAACCGGTGTCGGCAACGTGACCTGGCTTTCATCCCAGGGAACGCGTTTAAAATCCATTGCCTTATCCCACGGCAAAAATTCATGGTAGCCCCAGTCGATTTTTTCAGCACGATTCTTATGTTCCTCATAAAGTTCTCTTATCCTTGGCTCGAGTCGGAAATCCAGGTGGTTCGTCAGCAAAGCAGTCCCTCCAAATTAAATACTAGATATTATGACCTGTTACTAATTATAACTTTAACATATTTTCTGAATTTTAACTAAATGGAAGGCTCTTTTTTATAAAAAATAGGAATTTAGGAGGAAGGAGTTGCCCATTCGATACAAATTCTTCATAAATGGTATAATGAGTTTTCAGCAAAACCATATATACTGGAAGAAAATACATAAGGAGGTGCACCTTGAAGAAATTAGCTTTTTTAATGATGTTATTAATGATAGGAGCTTTCCTAAGCGGCTGTTCTGAAGATAAATCTGAATCAAAAGGCCTTTCCCTGCCTGATGAAAACGGTGAGGAAGTATCCTTCGAAAATATGGAAGAGCCTGCGCTGGTTTTCTTTTTTACGGGAGTTGGTTGAGACTTCTGTAAATCGCAGCTGGTCGAGCTGCAGAACCGTAAAGAATCATTCAGCCAGTTTCCTGGGAACATTTACGCCGTAAGCGCATCGTCTGTAAAGGAACATAAAGCGATGAAAGAAGAGTTGGGACTTGATTATCCAGTCATCTCTGATGAGAAATTAAAATTGATCAAGAAGACAAACATGTCGGACCCGGAGTCTCCAATAGCAGTACGAGGCTTCGCTGTTCTTGATAAAGACGGCACTGTCCTGCATTCCCAGCAAATCGATACATTCGGCATCGAAGCGGAAGGAATTCTTCCATACGCTGCGGATATCGCGAACGGTGAGAAACCAACTGAATAAAAGCGATAGAACCACCTTCTGTGAAGGTGGTTCTTCAATTTTTTCATTCTGATTACCTCATCAAGAACAAATGGGAAACCGCCAACTAATGGAGCCTCCAAAAATTACTTAAAATTCGAAAACTCCACAAGCTCAAGTTGGTTTCCGAATGGATCTTCAATCACATTGTACCTACCTGGCGGACACGGCTTGGATTCCTCAAAAAGAATCATTGCTCCCTTCTTGCGCAGGCGTTCAACATCTTCATCAATATTCTCAGAAAGGATCCCTAGTAAAACCTTCTGCCCTGCCAAATTGCTGGCTTCGTCACTTTTCTCCAATACAACTGGAACCTCTTTATGTACCAATGACACGATATTTTCCCCATAATGCTTGGACACTTCAAAATCTAGCACCTCTGTATAGAATTCAAGTGCTTTTTCCATGTCTCCAACCTTAATCGTCAATACACAAACTTTGTTTAACATTAAAATCACTCCTTTTTCATAAAATTAACACATTATAATAGGTTATTTTTCTTCTAGTTTGCTATCTTTTTCAAATAAAAGACTCGGCAAATTAATCAAGATTGGCGGGTCATACGGCAAAGGTTCGCGCATCTTTATATGGACTTTGCAGATATTATTTTCAGAGATTTCAACAGGGCAGTCAGCTTTCCCGCGCAGATTCTTGGATAGCAGAAAATAATCCCGAGGATTAAGGCTCCATGGAATTGCAGTTGCCAGAGCATAATAGGTTCCAGGTGGGACTTTCGAAAAAACACACTCCTTTTTGGTTCCTCTTAAGGCAATTCCCACCACTGGTCTTTGGTCTGGTATCGGCCGAGGGAACAACCCTACAAAAATGAAGCCTTTGAAGAACACTGGAACTTCTAGCGTGCATCTGACTGCGGGTGATTTTACAGAAACAGGAATTTCAAGATTGACTTCATCGTAGTCATTAATAAACCGATGAAGTTTCACTGCACTGTTTTGAAATTGTTTGGGTGACAGTCCGACAAATTGCTTGAATTTTGAGCTAAAGGTACCAAAACTTTGGAAGCCTATATCCATTAAGGTTTTGAGAATTGAGCGGGATGACGGCTCTATCAACATCTCCTTTCCCGCCTCAATTCTCAAAGCGGAGAGAAAGTGTCTGGGAGAAACGCCCGTGACATCCTTAAACACTCGTGTAAAATGATATAGACTATATCCAGCCAATTCTGCCAATTTTTCAGAGGTGATTTCCTCTTCGATATTCTTTTTCATGTATTCAATTGTTTTTGAGATTACTTCAATTTGTTCTTTTGTAGTGGACATTTTGTCACCTTACCGATAAAAAGGTCAAAAATAACCTCTAGAGTATATGCTTATCTTAATTATTCTCTATAAATATCAAAAATTCCTTTTCTATCCATTTTTTTAGACTTTAAAATTCAATATACTTTTAGAAAAATGACTTATCATCTCTATTCCAGTATTTCAAAGAGACATAAAAACTAAAGGATTACTTTGTAAAATAACTTCTAAGAATGAGTACTATAAATCAAACTCATGAAAAAAGGCCTCCACTCATATAATATGTGCGGAGACCTATTTACTCTCTTATCTTATTACCAAAGCAACTTCTGAATTTTTAGAGTATGCTTACCTCTCAACTGATGTTGCAGGCATTACAGCCATCATTTTAGATCGCACATCATCAGGAATAGTGCAGGCTTTAAGGTTCCCTTCTGGACTGAACTGTACCCATGATCTCAACTCATGCCCTTTTCCAGTTAATTCGTTGCCTTTGTAAACCTCATGTTCCATCCGAAAAACCTTTTCTCTAACTTCCGTAACTCTTGTCACTACTTTTATTTCATCACCGAAATAGAGAGGTTTATGAAAACTGCAGCCCACATCCAAAATTGGCAAGGCTATTTTATCTTCAAACATAAGTTCTTTTAGCGGGATTCCGATTGATTCGAATAAGGTATGACTACCGATATTAAACCAATTAAAATAGTTAGGATAATAGATTATCCCAGCCATATCTGTGTCACCCCAGTGCACTTTCAAGTTTACAGTATGTCCTGTCATACTATTTCACTCCTATACTATTTTTTGAATTCTTTTTAATTCTTAGGATGTGTTGTTGTTCTTTAACCATTTTAAAAATTCATCATCTGACAACTCTTTCATTGTTTTTTCAATTTCAAGCTTTCTATACCAGGCAGCTTTACGAGATTTCCCATAGTATTCTTGGTGAACTAGTTTCCCTGATTGATCCTTTACAAATAAAGTGGTTTTCCCTATTCGAATTGCTTCTCCAGCACTAAACAGTTTTTCGAAAAGATATACAAACGGCATTCTCCAGGCATGTGCTGTCGCTTCAATTACAATTTCATATGAAGTTTGTTCTTTTTTTAAATCTTGCATAGCTTTTTAAACCTTTTGTAATTTGCATCAACATTTTGTTGTAATTCTGCTAGATTTTGTTCTGTCAGATGGGAGTATTTTTGCATTGATTTAGTATATTCTCTAATCGGCCGGCGTTTCAAAACCTCATAAGTTAATCTGAATTTTCCATCTTCATATTCCCAAAGGGGGTAAAGATTTGTCTCTACAGCAAGTTTTCCCACTTCTATCGTTTTCTCTGTAGGAAACTTCCATCCAGTTGGACATCCAGAATATAAATGAATATAAGACATTCCATTCTTCACTTTCATTGCCTTTTTTAATTTCGCAATATAATCATGCATATATGAAGGGTTGGCTGTTGCAACATATGGAATATTATGCTGTGCCATAATCATAGGCATATCTTTTCCTTTTTGTGACTTCCCCTGGGTTTGTTCACCTACAGGAGTTGTTTGAGTCCATGACCATTTCGGAGTGGTACCGCTTCTCTGTACACCAGTGTTCATATACGCTTCATTGTCATAGCAAATATAAATAATATTTTCTCCTCGTTCAGCTGCACCCGACAATGATTGGAATCCTGCATCTGCAGTTCCGCCGTCTCCCGCAAAAGCTACGACATTAATATCTCCACGACCCTCACGGATGTATTTTCTTTTAATGCCAGCGAGCATTGCTGCTGTATTATCAAGCAGGGGAAAAAATACTGGAATCTTCGCCCCTGCACCACCATTGAATCCTACAGCACCAATTCCCCCCATACAACCTGGTGGTATTGCGAGAATTGTATTAGGGCCAAGAATTCGCAGTGTAGTGCGCAATGCTAATTCTGCATGACACCCCAGACAGGCAGAATTTCCAGGTGACAACAAATCTTGTACTTTTGTAATCTCTTTATAAACTTCTTTTGTTTTCTTTTCTTCATTAAATATAAATCCAAAGCGTTTCTTTGTGAAAAACGCATCATTCTTTTCTAGTGTAGGTCTTGCACCCTCAGGAATTGTTGAATAATTTGTGTTATCCCGTATACCGTCATTAACACCCATTAGCCACTCACTCCTTTCAACTTTAAACTTGTATCCTTATCCATACTAAATAATGTCTCAACATCAATTTGATCTAAGCCGAACCAGGTAACTTCTTGAAATTCTCCGCCTTCTGCCACATGTTGAGTAATCACAATCGCTTGTTTAATTTGTTCCATTGTTACATCCGAACCTCCAAGACCGCCTATAAAATCTATCATAGGTGGCATCTTTAAGCCTCCAAACACTGTCTTTAACTCAAGAAAGCTGATACCCATTCCTTTGGCAAATGAGACATTCCGATCAATTACACCAATAGCTTTTATATTGACTAACGCCTTGCGTATTTCTTCATCAGGAAACGGACGAAGAACTCGAATACGTATCATTCCCACTTTGATGCCATGATTACGCATTTCATCAATCGCTACTCTGGCTGTACCTGCGGGACTCCCCAAACAAACCAAAGCTATTTCAGCATCTTCCATTCTATATAGATCAATTAAACCTCCATAATCGCGGCCAAACATTTCTAACCATTCTTGTCGAACTTCCTCAATAATCTTTTTTGACATATGCATAGCTGTCACTTGCTTATGGCGAAATTCGGTAAGCATTGGTCCTGGGGTTAATGGGTCTACTGCTATTGGATTATTTGGGTCCAGTTTCACATGAGTAATGTTCGGTTTCGGCAAAAACTTATCTACTAGTTTTTGATCTGGGATTTCAACCCTCTCTGCCATATGGGAAAGTGAAAATCCGTCATAGCAAACATTCACCGGAAGCAAAACATCATTATTCTCAGCTACTTTATATGCTTGGACTATGGAGTCCAGAATTTCCTGACTGCTTTCACACCAAATCTGAATCCAGCCTGCATCTCGTACTGTTACGGCATCCTGCTGTCCGCCCCAAACAGTTTGGGGCGATATGACTTCCCTGGTTACAAGCGCCATCACAATAGGTAAACGCATCGTACTCGTTCTAATATATGGTTCATACATAAGCGCAAGTCCCTGTGAGCTAGTTCCTGTAAAAGTTCTCGCACCAGCTAATACCCCACCTTGTAACACACTCAAAGCTGAATGTTCACTTTCCACCTCTACAAGATCGGCATCTATCACTCCATCTGCTACAAAAGATGCCAAATATTCAACAAGAGGGGTTTGGGGTGTTATAGGGTAGGCTGCCATAAGGTCTGCTCTAGCCAGTTTGGCACCCCAAGCAGCTGCTTTATTTCCATTTAAAACATCTACTTTACCCACTATTCAGTTCCCCTTTCTTCAAACATTGTTATCGCATTGGCAGGACATACCTCAGTGCAAATTCCACATCCCTTGCACCAGTCTAAATCGGTATCATAATGAGTGCTTACTTCAATTTTGCAGCCAACAGGGCAATAGATATAGCACTCTGAACATCGCTTGCATAAATCAGGATCGGTTACCGGTCTCTGATACCTCCACAGACCAGTATTTACTACATATAACCCTCGTCCTACTGAAGCAATACTTTCTCCTGTTTCTTTATATTCCTTTTTCAATACTAAAGTTTGATTCATGATCTAATCACTTCGCTTTCTTTAATATCTCGGTTCTTACCGTTACCTCCACTTCGTTATAACCTCTTTCTACTGCAAGTAAATTCTTCTCAATCACCTTATCTGGAAAGAATCCACTGATGGCATGTTGAAGTGAATCTAATTTCACTAGACCAGTAGCCGATGCAAACGCACCAAGTAATATCGTGTTCGTGATAGGAGCTTTGAAAACATCTAGAGCAATTCTATTTGCATCTACAGTCGCAAGGGTTTCCAAAACCTCTGGAAGATCACTATGCACTAACGTTTTTCGTGAATTCAAGATGGCGAAACCACAATGTTTCATCCCTTCAAAAACAGGTAATTGGCTGATTAAAGATTCATCCAAAACAATAATTCCATCCGGCTCATAAACTTGCACTCTCTCCCTAATCGGTTTATGATCCAACTTAACAAATGCCTGGAGTGGTGCTCCCCGCCTTTCAAAGCCATAAGCTGGTATCGATTGTCCATAGTTTCCTTCTCTAACCAAGGCATGGACTAATAATTCTGAAGCCATTACCGCTCCCTGTCCGCCACGACCGTGAAACCTAATCTCTTTCATATAATCACTCCTCAATTTTAATTTACTAATTATTCTAAATTTTTCATATTAATCATTTAACATATCCTTTATTATTAATTTGATTTGCGTTATATTTTTGCATCGTCGCACAGTCAAGCAATCAACTTAGTTTTTAAATCAACGAGGGCTTTTACTGGATTCCAATTCATCAAACAAATTTTTCCTAGCTGACATATTTCAGTTCCTGTTTAATTAACAAATTTATTGTAAGCGCTTTACTGTACTCCGGTTGTATTATATAGTAATGTAAACAATATTTTGAATTTACTGACTTTTAAAAGGTGTTAACATTGTAATGGAAAGGATGGTAAATATGCAGATTACATATTCCTGGGAGCCTTTTATTTCCTATGGACAAAAAAAAGAGATTAAAAAAAATACAACCCTATATAGCCAAGGGGAAATTGGAAATGGCTTTTATTATTTACATGAAGGAGAAATTCAAATTAAAATGCTTTCGGACAAAGGGGATGAAAGAATAATAGACTATATTTCACCAGGAGAACTACTAGGTGAGCAAGGAGTTAAGGGAGAACCATACTTTACAACCGCAAAAATCACAAAACCTTCTACCATTTTCTTTTATTCTAAAGATGATCTGCAAACGATATGCAAGAAACACTCCGCCGCATCAGATATTATTTTGAATTCATTAGTAAAAAAAGTACGTTTATTAGCTGAAACAGTTTCTATACAAGATAGCTCAATGGAGCATCAATTGGCTCACATCATTTATAAACTCTACAGAAAAACCCAAAATCCCTGCATAAGCATCGACCAAACCTCTCTTTCAAACTATATAGGTACATCAAGAGTTACAATATATAAAATCCTACAACAATGGAAAGAAAATGAAATCGTAAATATTACTGATCGGAAAATCTGGATTATTAACGTAAACAAATTCCAAGACCTTCTGTATTGAGAAGGTTAGATTATGATATCTTTTAATATTGCTTTCTTTTTTGTCGCCATCTCTTATCTCTCTATGGCTAAGTAAGGTTTTACATTTACAAAAGAAATGAGGAGACTCTCAATGAAAACAATGATTGAACACTCTAATACAAAAAAATGGGATCAATATTACGAATTCGGTCAACGTATATTTTTCAAAAGAAATTCGATAATTTACGAGCAGGGAACGATAGGCAACGGTTTTTACTATATTCACAAAGGATTGATAAAAATTGTGACTACAAAGACAAAAGGAGGAGAAAAAATACTAAGCTTAGAAGCATCTGGACAATTATTTGGAGAGCAAGCCATGGACCAGGAACCCTATTTTTCAACTGCTATAGCAGCAGATGATTGTGTCTTATATTATTTTTCAAAAGAGCAATTTAATGAAATCATTATTAGGGATACTGAAATGTTGAATCTATTTATGGATTCTACAATAGGAAAAATTCGCATTCTGGCTGATGAAATATTAGCCAAAGGACTTACAGCCCAACAAAAAATTGCATTGACTTTAATTAAAATCTGCACGACATGTAATACTGACAAAATTTTTCTAACTCAACAAGAAGTCGCTAACTATACAGGATTAACTCGAATATCTGTATACAAAGTTTTTAAACAATGGAAAGAAGCAGAAATTATAGATGTAGTAAATCGGATGGTTATCGTAAAACAACCAGATGCATTGAAAAAGCAAACTGTTAATTTGTAGAATATATTTATTGTAAATAATTTACACAGAAGAAAGCTGTCTTTTAGTTTTATAAAAGACAGCTTTTAAAATTGCAATGGAGCATTTTTTTACCTTAGCTAATTTTTCATAATTTCTGGCAGCCAGGTCGCTAATTCAGGGAATAAAAACACCAGGATGATAAGTACAATGTCTAATGCAATAAATGGAAAGGATGCACTGTAGATTTCCTTCATCTTCGTACCTTGAGGCGCTACCCCCTTCATTACGAATAGGCCTACACCAAATGGGGGTGAGATTGCACCAATTTCGATCGTAATCAACAGCATTGTTGCAAACCATAGAAGATTAATATCAAGAATCTGAGCTATAGGTATAAACATTGGCAAAATGATCATCATGATTGATAAAGATTCCATGAAAGTACCCATTATGATCACTAGCAAAAGCATGGCAATCAGAATAATTATAGGTGAAAACTGTAAATTTTGAATTAATTCCACTAGATTTCGAGTAACTCCCGAAAAAGATAAAATATGGCTAAAAGCCGTGGATCCAGCGACAATTATTAACATCATCACCGAAACTTTCATTGTACTCGTAAAGGCTTTTTGAAGGCTTGCCCAGTTTAAACGCCCATATAACGCTGCGAGTACAACACTGCCGAATGCACCCATTGCAGCAGCTTCAGTTGGTGTCGCAATTCCAAGAAAAATTAGGCCAACTACTAGAAAAATGATAAATCCGAGTGGCAGAATATATATTATGCTAGTTCTAATTTTCTCCATTAGAGGTACAGAAGACAAAGAATATTTTGGAGCAAGTTCAGGCTGCATTTTAGCCCGTAAAATGATATAAAGCGCAAAAAGGAGGGCCATTAAAATTCCTGGTAAAATAATCGCGATCATAAAGGCACCAATTGAAATCTTACCGATTGATGCCAGCAAAACTCCAAGTGCACTTGGAGGAATCATAACCGCAAGACCCCCGCTTCCAAGAATCGGCCCGATAGTCATCGGCTTTTTGTAACCCCTCTGCTCCATTTCCGGTATCAATGTTGACCCTAATACAGCTGTACTGGCCATTGTAGAGCCAGTAAGTGTCGAGAGTAGGGTTCCACTTCCAACTGCAAGCAAACTCAATCTGCCAGGTAATCTGCCAATCCATTTATCTACGGAATCAATCATTTTGGGGGCGATACCAGTATGAAACATAATTTCCCCCATTAAAATAAATAAAGGAATGGGAACTAGCGCAAATGTAGTTAATGAGTCTTCAATACTTTGTATTAATTGAATAAGTCCATTGCCGCCTCCCCAAAGGAATATTGCTGCGACAATATTTACTGTAAAGAAGGAAAAAGCTACTGGTACACGAATTAACATTAAGGCAATTAAGCCACCAACAATAAGAAATAACACTTGCCACCAGTCCATAGTGCATCCCCCTTTTATTACAAACTCGTCGTTATAGTGTCTATTTTATTTATAGATTTCTGCATTAAGATCGTCCGATAAAGCTTCCTAATAAACTCTAACATTAGAATAAAAGTTCCAAGCGGGATGATCGCCATTACGTAAACCTGAGGGATCTGGAGAGTTGTTAGACTGCGTACATCTCGATATAACACATCGAAAGTCGTTAATGTGCCATACCAAACTATAATGATACATATTAATATGCCGACGATAGCAATCAAAATATCTGAAAAAAAACGTAATCGATTAGACATTATCTCTTCTAAAATATCAACAGTTATATGTCCATTTGAGCGGAGAAGCCACGCTGCACCAAGAAAAGGAATATACAGTAGGATATACTCACTTATCTCATTGACCCACAGAAAGGAATAATTAAATAAATAGCGAGAAATTACCTCCATAACAACCGTAATAGTAGAGATTGCTAATAGAATACCGCCTATATAGGCAAGTACATTTTCTATATAATCAAGCACTCTAGATAATCTATGTAACAATTTACTCACTCCCCTTATTACTAATAAACAGTTGTTAGGGATAACCTTAAATTACGGCTATCCCCTTTATTAAAGAAATGACTTTATGAAGTTCAAAGAACTACAGTTACTCTTTGTACAGAAGTTTTTTAAGTTCTTTAATTTGATCAGGAGTAGATTTTTCTAACGACTCCCACTTCACCTTCTTTACTAATGCCTGAAATTCCTTACTTTCCTCTTGGTTCAATTTTATAATTTTCACACCGGCGACTTCTATTTTCTTTCTCTCTTTTTCATTCAATTCATTAAAGTATGCGATCATTTCAGATTCAAAAGCAGCTGTAAGTTCAAGCATTTTCTGCTGGTTATCTGAAGAAAGTGACTTGAAGGCTTTAGGATTCATCAATATAGTTGCGTTTTGGTTAAGAAAAGGCTCATCGATAAAATATTTAGTTACCTCTGTCCAACCGTTTTCATTCGGTCCTAGCAACGGGAAGCCAAATCCATCGACCATACCTCGTTCAAGAGAGGTATATACATCTGTTGGATTAATATCGATCGGAGTCATTCCTAACGCCTGCATAATATCATGGTATGTTGGATTAGAACGGAATTTAGTATCCTTCAAATCATCTAAGGACTTTATTTCCTTATTGCTCCAAAAGTGAAAAGGTGAAGGACTCAACCATCTTCCCATATAAACTAACCCATTTTTATCAAACCTTTTTGACAAATACTCGAAATACCCATTTTCTCTTTCTTCTTCAGGTGTGTAAGGTGATAGATGCATCGATAGGGATTCTGGCATTAAATGGCCATAATAGGAGCTAACATTGAAGCCTATATCAGCAATACCATTTCTTACAGCATCAAATTGATCTTTGGAAGGAATAGACTCTGGTCCTCCAGTCCATTCAATTTTAACTGCTCCATTTGTTTCTTTTTCTACTTTTTCTATCCACATTGGAACAATGTCCTTTGTTAGCGTATTATCAGTAGGTAAAAAGCTGATTAATTTAAACACCTGAGGATTCTTACTCCCATCACTCTTGGCTGCATCCACTTCCTGATCCTTACTGTTACATCCAGTAAAAACGAAAAGATAAACTATCAACAACAATAAAACCAAAGAGTTTTTTCTTTTCAACATAATTACCTCCTAAAAAAATGAAATTAATAAACTGACCCTTTCTTTGGTATTTGATTTAGTTAATATAAATAATACTGAATATTTAGATATTTTTATATTAATTAGTTAACATTATTTTCACTTAACTTATATCATTAATTAACCAAGTTTAACCTTCACCATCAATGAGGATATGATGTTTTGTAACTAAAAGACTTTCTTGCTCCCAGGTAACATTTACACTACCAATGTATCTGCCGCTGCAGATAATGAGTATGTAAACATCGGAGACTATGAAGGTAATAACCCTCAAAGATTCAAAAATTATTTAAACTGTTTAATTTGATAGAATAACCAGACCCTGAAGATTATTAGAAAACTTTGTGCTAAATACGGACGTCAAGATTTACACTCTTAATAAGAGTAGATAGAACCGTTTCATTTGTCTTTTATAGTTGCTGGGAACATGCTTATTCTAAAAAACTAAAAAACCACCAAATGCTCAAATGCAATGGGTGGTTCTTTATTATTTTGATTTTGTCTTTAGGTTAATTCAACCCAGGATTTTTTTCTTAAAAGATAATTTATATTTCGTTAATTTTCGCTTATCAACTTTTTAGGTAAACTCACGAAACTCTATTTTTGACGTGGTTAAAATACACTTAATTAACACTTATCATCCTTCGTAACTCCGCCAACGCCCCAGTACTTATCAGGCACCGTCTGGACGATCACTCGTACTTGTTCAGGTTTCACTTCAAGTGTCCGAACCGCAGTATCAGTAATCCCGGCAATTAACTCTTTTATTTTCTCATCACTTCGACCTTCAAGAATTTGTACCTGAATAATCGGCATAGCAATCGCTCCTTATCGACAAATTCCGAGTGGTGACAGGCACCGCCCGAATTAAAATCCTAGCAATCGTGGAATGAACAGGGTTGTTTGTTCCCAGTAGGTGACGATGAAGAGCATGGCGATTCCGATTAGAAGCATTGGTGTAACGGCTTTAATCAAGCGTTCGAATTTCACTTCGGCGATGGAGGACACGATGAACAGTCCTGTTCCGACTGGCGGTGTCAACAGTCCGATTGTCAGGTTGATACAGATAATCACACCGAAATGGATTGGATCGATATTGAATCCTGTAACCAAAGGCATCAACACTGGAACAAGGATAATCAGAGCTGCGATTCCATCTAGCAATGTCCCTATTAGTAACAAGAAGATATTAACCAACAACAGGAAAACAAACGGGTTATCCGAAATGGACAACATCGAGTTCGCAATCAATTGCGGAATTTGCTCAAAGGCAATCAGCCAGCCGAATAAATTGGCCATCGCAATCAAGAAGGTAACCGTGGCTGTACCAATAACGGTGTTCACCAAAATCTTCGACAAGCTCTTCCACTTCAATTCTTTGTAAAAAAACATCCCGACGATGAATGCAATCACACTAGCGACTGCAGCGGATTCCGTAGCTGTGAAAGCCCCGCTTAAAATCCCGACAGTAATGACAAATGGAACTAAAATAGCTGGCAGTACCTTCAGGAAAGAGTCGAAGATAGCGCTTAAGCTCGCTCTTTCACTGCGCGGGAAATTATGCTTATATCCTAAATAGGCGATTAAAGAGACAAAGCCGATACCAAAAATCGTTCCCGGAATAATCCCGGCCATGAACAAACCGCCAATCGAAGTTCCAGATAAGGTCCCATAAATGATGAAAATCATGCTCGGCGGAATGATTGGCGCCACGATAGAGCTTGCGAGTGTCAAAGCCGACGAAAATTCCCGGCTATAGCCCTCTTTTTCCATCTCAGGTACCATAACCTTGCTCATCATCGCAGCCTGGGCATTCGCCGATCCAAGAATCGACGCGAGGAACATATTGGCGATAACCGTTACATAAGCAAGTCCGCCGCGGACATGACCGACAAGCATCCTTGCAAACACAACCAGCCTGTTCGTGATCCCACCGCTATTCATCAACTCACCTGTCAGCATGAACAAGGGAATCGCTAACAACCCGAAATTCTCCATCCCCGAATACAGCCGTTGAGGAGTCGATTCGAGCAGCATGGTATTACCAGTTACCAAAAAGTAGACGATCGTTGTCATTCCAAGCACAAGCGAAATCGGTATTCCCATGAACAGAAATACAACGAATGCTAAAACAACCAGTGCCATCATTCTTCTTCACTCTCCTTTGCAGCAGCATGGAGATTCGTAACCATTTCACTATCAATATGCTGATTTTGGATAATATCAAACATATTACTAATTAAATGAATCGTCGCGAACAGCAATCCAAAAGGCAGAATCGCATAAGGAATCCACATTGGAAGCAAAATCGCACTCGATCTTTGGATTGCTACAGATGATGAAGTAATCCAGGTAAAACAATAGAATAATAGAATCGCCATGAATAATAGCATAAAGATATGAGCAAGTACTGCCACCCATTTATTAATCTTTTCAGGCAGATAATCTGTAATCAGCGTTACAGACGCCTGTGTCTTATACTTCAAGCCGAGGCTGCCGCCGATGAACGTTATGTAAATCAACAAGAAAATCGATACCTCTCCCGCCCAGAATAAAGGGTTATTGAATACATATCGAAAAACAACGGCAGCCGCGACAATCACAGCCATTGCAAACATGAGGATAATAGCCAGTTTCTTTTCGAAACTGGCTACCATATTGCTGACGTATTTCACGCATTTCCCTCCAATAGGTTATTTGCGGAATGTGTCGATGAATTCCTGGATCAGCGGATCTGTTGGTCCATATTTTTCATCGAATTGTTTGATATATGGTTCAAACAATTTCTGGTCGATTTCATAGATCTTCATCCCAGTATCGCTTAAAGTCTTTTTGAATTCTTCCTCCTGGGATGCACGTGTGTTAGCTGAATAATCAGCTGCAGTCTTGATGGCGTCGTCAATGATTTTCTTATCTCCATCAGATAGCTTTTCGTACTTATCTTTGTTCATGATCGCAACTGAAGGCCATACCATGTGATTCGTTACCGCACCATACTTGGCAACTTCGTGATACTTGTTCGTAATCGTGGCGTCAAGGTCCATATCCATTCCATCGATTACCCCTGTTTGAACAGCAGCATATACTTCCGGCAATGGCAATGACTCAGGAGAAGCTCCCAGTGATTTATAAAAGTCCTGAAGCGGCGGGCTTGGCGTCACACGGAATGCTAATCCTTTCATATCTTCAGGCTTCTTTACTTCCTTATCCTTGAAAAGCATGACGCGGTTTCCGGCGAATAGATAATCAAGTCCTTTAAGTCCCTGGTCGTCAAGGGTAGCCAATATCTTCTTCGCAATTTCTGTATCGCGTGCTGCATTCGTCTCTTTTAAATCTTCAAAAGCATATGGTGCAAACCAGGCAGTGAACGCTGGAGCGCGTGAACTCATATAGGCAGCAGTAATCAATCCGAAATCTACTGAACCAGAAGAGATTTGCTGAACCATATCAGCTTCACTTCCAAGCTGGCTTGCAGGGTAGATTTCCACTGTCATTCGGCCATCCGAGTTCTTTTCCAGTTCTTCCTTGAATTTTTCCGCGGCTTTATGCCACATATGGTCCGTTGGGGTTATATGCGCAAGCTTGAATGAGTACTTCTCACCAGATCCTGCCGCAGGCTTTGCATCGGTATCATTGCCACATGCAGCAGCCGTCAACACGAGCATAAAAATTAATAGTGTCAGACTAAATTTTCTTAAACCAATCATTTCTCGCACCCCTTTTATGTTTTGTAAACGCTCTCATAAAAAATTTCCCAAGCTGTCTCTACCTGTGATTATAATCACTTTTTACTAGCAAAAGTGTAAAGTGCTTAACATAGAACGTAAATTTTATCTTTATATTTTGAATATTCAAAACTAAAAAAGAAGGCACTTAGTCATAGAAACTAAGTGCTTGATTTACATGTAAAAGAAACGCTGCCCAGTTCGGCGAATTGCACTAGAACATTGTCATTTGGTTCAAAGGCAATCGCCTCTGATACCGCTCCGCTCAGGATGACGTCTCCCTTTTTAATCCCTTTCCCAACCTCACCAAGCTTATTGACTGCCCATGCGACCGATGTTGCCGGGTGGCCCAGGACTGCAGCACTTGATCCGGTTTGGACAACCTGTCCGTTTTTCGACATCACCATACCCAGCTGCCCTAAATCCAAATCATGAGGTGACATCCACTTGCTTCCGATCAGGAATTTTGAAGAAGAACAGTTATCCGCAATCACATCAGCCAGGGTGAACTTGAAATTCAAATAGCGGCTGTCGATAATCTCGATTGCCGGTGCCACGAATTTCGTCACTTCCAACACATCTTCCGCGGTTACGTTGGTTCCTTCCAAATCCTTATCGATAAAAAACGCAATTTCCGGCTCTGCTTTTGGATGGATGAACTCTGTAAAATCAAGGTGCTCCCACTCCAATGCCAGCATATCATCCGTCAGGTACCCATAAATCGCTTCATGGACTCCCATCATTTGCTGCTTCGCTTTGCTCGTCAAGCCAAGCTTCAGGCCTATCTTACGAGACCCATCCTGCTCGCGTCTCTCAATCAATTTTTCCTGAATCGAATACGCATCGGAAAAGCTAAGCTCTGGATAACGGTCGGTCACCTTCACGACTTCGCGGCGTTCTTTTTCAGCAGAATATAAGTATTCCACGATTTCGAGGTCGACACCCTTCGTAATCGTCATATTTTACACCTCCAGCTTCCGGGCTTTGGCCAGTTCAGCAGCGACATCAAGGATCATATCCTCCTGGCCGCCGACTACCTTCCTCTTGCCCAACTCTATTAAAATATCTCTTGAATCGATTCCAAATCTCTGTCCAGCCCGCTCAGCGTGCAGCAAGAAACTCGAATAAACACCAGCATAGCCCAACACTAGACTTCCTCTATTAATCTCCTGCGCTTTCGGAAGCATCGGCCCAACCGTATTCTCAGCGAGATCCATCATTTTATAAATATCGATTCCAAGATTGACGCCCATTCGGTCCAATACGGATAAAAGAACCTCTGTTTGCGCATTACCAGCGCCTGCGCCCAGACAGCGGAGGCTTCCATCAATCCTTGTTGCTCCTTCTTCAATTGCCGTCAGCGTATTTGCGACCGCTAATGAGAGATTGTTATGAGCGTGGAATCCAACTTCGATAGACAATGATTCTCTTAAAGCCGCAATCTTTTCTTTTACTTCATGGGGTAAAAGGGCCCCGGCAGAATCGGTTACATAGACAGCCTTTGCCCCGTAACTCTCCATCAGCTTCGCCTGTTCTACCAATTTTTCAGTTGGCGCCATATGGGCCATCATCAGGAAGCCAAGCGTCTCCATTCCAAGCTCGCGCGCCATGCTGATATGCTGCGCTGAAACATCAGCCTCGGTTACGTGAGTCGCAACCCGGACAAGACTTGCGCCGATTTGGTTGGCCTGCTTCAGTTCATGGACCGTCCCGATTCCTGGCAAAAGCAGCACCGCTACCTTTGAGTTTTTACATTCATCAACCGCCGCTTCGATTAATTTCATTTCATCAACGAGCGACTTTCCATACTGCAGCGTCGAACCGCCCAATCCGTCTCCATGGCTCACTTCGATATAGTGCATTCCCGCTTCATCAAGCTCGCGTGCCACACGGCGTACCTGCTCTTCAGTATATTGATGCTGCATAACATGGCTGCCGTCACGCAGGCAAACTTCTGTAATTTTGATAGGCTTATCACTTTTGCGCTTCAAAATTTCCACCCAGCCTTTCGCTTAGACAATCTGTTTTTCAAGCATATGGATCGCGAAGTCCTCAGCAACCCGCGTCGCTGCTGCTGTCATGATATCAAGGTTTCCAGCATAAATCGGGAAGTAGTCACCCGCACCCTCGACTTCGACAAACACAGTTACCCTGTTTCCATCAAACAACGGCTCCTGCTTCAGCCTGTAGCCTGGTACATATTCCTTCACTGTTTCGACCATCGTTTCAATCGATTTTGTAATCGCAGCTTCATCCATGTTTCTCACTTCGCAATAAATCGTATCTCGCATTAAAATCGGAGGCTCTGCCGGATTCAGGATAATAAGTGCCTTCCCTTTGTCTGCTCCGCCTACTTCCTCAATTCCCCTGCGAGTCGTGATCGTAAATTCATCAATGTTCGCACGAGTTCCCGGACCAGCACTTTTCGAAGAGATAGTGGCGACGATTTCAGCGTAATTGACATCAGCAACTGAATTAATCGCGTGGACGATTGGAATCGTCGCCTGTCCTCCACATGTAATCATGTTCACATTTTTTTCATTCAAATAAGCATCTGTTTGAACAGCCGGAGAGACAAATGGTCCCCTTGCCGCCGGGGTCAGGTCGATGGCCAGCTTGCCCAATTCTGCGAGAACCTTCGCATGCCTGACATGTGTCTTTGCTGAGGTTGCATCAAACACGATGTCAGCCATATCAGGATTGTCTTTCAGTGCCTGAATTCCATTATGGAACGCCAAGTATCCTTTTTCCTTTGCCCGCTTCAACCCATCGGATTCAGGATCAATACCAATCATCGCTGTCAGTTCAATAACCTCGCTTCTTTCCAGCTTATACATAAGATCGGTCCCAATGTTTCCGGAACCTATGATTGCTGCTTTGATTTTCGCCAACCTGCACACCTCCTACTCAAAAGTCACTGACACGGAGCCGACCGGACCAAACTGAGCCGAAACCGTATCGCCTTCCTGCACAGAGATTGCTGCCGAAAGCGCTCCTGGTAAAATCAACTCGCCAGCCTTTAACGTAATCCCAAACTCATAAAGCTTGTTCGCCAGCCATGCAATGGCATGTGCCGGATGGCCAAGCGCCGCAGCACCCGATCCAGTCGCCACCATCTCGTTATTTTTGTGAAAAGTCATCCCAACACTCCGCAGGTCAATTCCAGTTATGTCTGTCATTTGGTCTCCTACTACTACCATAGCGGATGACCCATTATCAGCCACTGTATCGACGAGTCCAATCTTCCAATCCGCAATCCGGCTGTCGATGATTTCTAACGTTGGCACGACATATTTTGTTGCCATCAGCACATCGAGGAAAGTGACATTAGGCCCCTTAAGGTCTTCCCCCAGCACGAAACCAATCTCCGCTTCAATTTTCGGGCTGAGAAAGTTGGACATCTTTACTGTGCCGCCATTCGGCACTTTCATATCATCAAGCAAATGGCCATAATCCGGCTCATCCACTCCAAGCATCTTTTGCATCGCCACACTCGTAAGGCCGACCTTTTTACCAATAACCGTCCGACCTTGTTCCAGCTTTCTTTTTAAAACTTCCAGCTGGACATTGTAGGCATCCGTTACATTAAGGTTTTCGTATTGTGCAGTTAGCGGCGACATGGGATTTTTACTTTTTTCCGCTTCGAGAAGCGTTTCAGCAATCTTCTCTATTGTTGCGTTCATGAAGTCACCCTCCTTTTCTATTAAAATAGTTACTACTATCGTGATGATTTTTGTTTAAAATAGTTTTAATACCAATTGGAATGGATTTAATGCCAATTGTCCTCGATTTAAATACCAGTTGAAATGGTTTTAACACCAGTAGAGTTCGTTTTAATTCAATTTGGAAGGCCATTGTACTGTTGGGACTAAGATAATCTCTATTTACCGAGATTTTATCCCCGTTGATGGAGTAGTTTAAGTATCAACTTTTTATCAGAATAGAGATAATCCCTGTTTTATTGTATTTAATCCCAGTTTCATTGATAATAATCCCAGTTTCCGTAATTATAATCCCAGTTTCGGGTTATATAATCCTAGTTTACCGGTACACCTTGCTAAAGCTTCATCGTAATCGTCTTCGCTTCGGTATAAAACTCGAAGCTGTGCCTGCCGCCTTCGCGTCCGATGCCGCTTGCTTTCGAGCCGCCAAATGGTGTGCGCAGGTCGCGATAATACCAGCAGTTGATCCACAACAAGCCGGAATTCACTTTTGCAGCAACACGATGGGCACGGCGCAGGTCGTTTGTCCAGACAACTCCAGCCAGACCGTACATGGAATCGTTCGCGATTCTAATAGCATCTTCTTCTGTTTTAAATGGAATCACAACGAGCACTGGTCCGAAGATTTCTTCCTGAGCCACGCGCATCTTGTTATCGACATCGTATAAAACAGTAGGTTCATAGAAGTTGCCCTCTCCAAGACTGGCAATACGCTTCCCGCCTGTTGCGAGCTTAGCGCCTTCACCCAATCCGACCTGAACGTACTCATCGACGGTTTCCAGATGGCCCTTTGAAACAAGTGCACCCATATCTGTCTCCTGATCAAGTGGATTGCCGACTTTCAAAGCCTGAGCAGCTTCAACGAATTTTGCCATGAATTGATCGTAAATGCTCTCCTGAACCAGCAAACGCGATCCTGCCAGGCAAATCTCACCCTGGTTCCTGAAAATCGCTTCAATCGATCCCGCAACTGCTTCATCGAGATCCGCATCCTCGAACACGATATTGGCTGATTTACCACCAAGTTCAAGAGAAACGGGAATTAGCTGTGAAGCCGCGTTTTGCATGACCGTGCGGCCTGTCGTACTGTCGCCGACAAATGAAATCCTTCGCACTGATGGATTGCGCGTCATCTCTGTCCCTGCTGTACCGCCAGGACCCGTGATAATATTCAACACTCCAGGCGGCAGTCCCGCTTCATTGGCAATCTCGCCAAGCATGACGGCGCTCAATGGAGTATAGGAAGCTGGCTTCACGACAACCGTATTGCCAGCGGCCATCGCTGCCGAAGCCTTCCAGGTCATCTGCATGAACGGAAGATTCCATGGAATGATCAAGCTTGTGACCCCAGCCGGAGCGTATTTGGAATAAGACATATAGCGAGACTGGTCATAATGCTCATGGTTAATGTAGTTCGCCATCTCGGCAAAAAAACGTAGATTAGCTGCAGCACGAGGGATATCAAACCCACGGCTTTCCTTGATTGGCTTGCCGACATCAAGCGTCTCGACCAGGGCTAATTCATCGACTCTCTCCATAACCAGGTCAGACATCCTGACCAGAATCTTTGTTCTTTCGGCAACTGGCATCTCACTCCAGACGCCGCTTTCAAAAGTTTTCTGTGCGACATCAATTGCGTGCTTCGCATCCTCGACGCCAGCCTTCGCAACGGATGCCAGCTTCTTATTCGTCGAAGGGTCGATTGTGTCAAAAGCCTCCCCAGACATCGCATCACGGTATTCACCGTTAATAAATAGTTTTGCATCTTTTATAGCCTGTGGCTGAGCCAGATTCATCCTAATCCATCCTCCTCATCCTCAACTTCCACGACCATTTCGACCTCGACAGCATTGTTCAAAGGCAGCTGCGCCATGCCGACAGCAGATCGCCCATGCTTTCCACGCTCCCCGAACACCTGTACGAGTAAGTCAGAAGCTCCATTCATGACCTTCGGCTGGTCGGTAAAATCTGGCGAACTATTAACGAAGCCGAGGACTTTTACCACCCGCTTGACCTTACTAAGTTCACCTAATTCCTGCTTCAGCACCGTCAGCAGATTCAGCATGCACTGCCTTGCCGCATCGTAGCCCACTTCAATCGTGACATCCTCGCCAAGCCGGCCGCGGTATTCATTCGTTCCCTGGCCGGATGTGAAAATAAGGTTGCCGGTCCTTACACAGCTCACATAATTCCCTGCCGATTGACGTGGAGCTGGCAAGGTCAGGCCTAACTCTTTCAAACGTTCTTCTGGTGTAACTAAGGCCTTTTCCATAAAATCAACTCCCCACCTTAACAGGAATATTCAAGAACCTGAGCGCGTTTTTACCGAGCATCGCTTCCGTCTGTTCCTTCGATAATCCGACTGTATCGTCAATGACCTTTCCAGGAGGAACCTCCCTCAGCAAAAATGGATAATCGGATCCCATGATGATGCGCTCATGGCCAAAATTCTGAAGTAAATAATTCAGGTTGACCGGTTCATTCACAAGCGAATCATAGTAAAATTGCTTTGCGTAATGACTTGGCGGCTTATCAAGCAATCGCAGATGCGGCCACACCTTCCAGCCCTGATCCAAACGCGGAAGCAAATACGGCAGCGCACCCCCGCCATGAGCCAAACAGATTTTCAGCTTCGGGAACTTATCCATGATTCCGCCAAGGATCAAGCTTGCTCCAGCCAGAGCTGTTTCGCTCGGCATCCCAACGGTGTACATCAAGTTATGGCGCGGCATCCGGTCCTTTCCAAGTGTCTCCCAAGGATGGATGAACAAAGGAACTTCCCACTTCTCCGCCATTTCAAAGAATTCGATGAACTGAGGGTCATCGAGATTGACGCCATTTACATTCGTACCAATCTCAATGCCGCTCAATCCTAGCTCATGCTTGCAGCGGTCCATTTCTCGGATCGCTACCTCAACGTTTTGCAGCGGCACAGCACCTAGTCCAATGAATTTAGTCGGATACTGGCTCACCAGGTCAGCAATAAAGTCATTCTGGACCCTGGCCAAAATTTCCGCTTGCTCGGCCGGAGCCCAGTAAGAGAACGTGACAGGAATCGGAGAAAGAACTTGAATGTCGACTCCTTCTCGTTCCATATCCTTGATTCGCTTCTCGGCGTCCCATACCTGGTCGGTCACCTCACGGAACACCTTGCCGGCAATCATGATATTAGCGCCGCACGCACAGGTACGCTCTAGCGTCGGCCACTTCTCACCGCCGAATCGCTGCGTCAGCTCACTGAAATTTTCTGGGATGATATGCGTATGGAAGTCTACTCGCATTTCCATTCACTCGCTTCTGGCGGCATCATATGTCCACAGTTATCACACTTGCGCAGCTCCTCATTTCCGTTAAAGCTGGCAATCGCTTCCTTCACCTGTTTTTCAATGTTTGTCAGCTGGATGGTCGCGCGGTGCATTTCGTGGTCGCACTCATCGCAGAACCAGACGAAATCCTCGAGTTCACCCTGCGCACGGTTACGCTCAATTACCAGACCAATTGTGTCAGCTACACGGTGAGGAGAGTGCGGCACGTTCGGAGGAAGATGGAACATTTCGCCTTCCTTCACTTCCACGACTTCACGCTTGCCTTCAGCATTGATAACCTCAACATAACAGCTGCCCTGGATCTGATAGAAAATCTCCTCCGACGGATCAACGTGGAAATCACGTCTTTTGTTCGGCCCGCCCAACAGCATGACCATTAACTCTGCATCCTTCCAGATTACCTTGTTATTGACCGGCGGCTTCAGCTGATCCCTGTTTTCCTCAATAAACTTCATAAGATTGATCGGAACAAATTGGCTTTTCATCTCTAATCGTCCTCCTTCAATTCTTGTAAAATGGTAAACTCACTCCGTAACCTTCGCGGTGCTACCCTTTAATGATTTCTGCATATGAACGACTTCGTCGGCTAAACCTGCAATTCGCTTCAGCAAATCTTCATCTACAATTTCATTTTCAGAGTTAAAATGATCGTAATTGGCGTACACATAGCTAGGTGCTACAAACGCTCTAAAGTATCCGGCAATAGGCTTCAGCTGATTTTCAATCACGAGGAAATGCTGGTATGTTCCGCCATTGGCGACGAACCCCATCACTTTATTCCTGAATGCGTCAGGATGAATAAGATCAAACAGATTCTTCAACACTCCTGGAATGGACCCCTGAAAAATGGGTGTCCCGATTACGTAAAAATCGGCAGATGAGACTTTTTCTATCACAGCTCTCGTATCTGCTGAATATTTCTCCGGCGGGCGGCCATCACAAAACTCGACATCATAATCCATCATATCCAGCATTTCCACCTCGATGTCCGGGTACTTCTTTTTCACATCATCAAGCACTTTACGGACAACAATGCCAGTTTTCGCCCCGATGATCGTGCCTGATATCCCAAGCAACTTCATACACTGTCCCTCCTATTCTTGTAAAATAAAATCCTACTTTCCTGCTGGCCAGCCGAGCAGCGAATTCGAAAGGTGAATCTCACCCTCAGAAATAAGCTGACGAATCCTGCTGGAAGAAATCACGCTTCCCTGAGAACAGCGGACTGGATTCGTGACTGAAACCTTAAAATATTTTTCAAGGAGAGAAACATCTCCCATCCGGTCCTTGCCAAAGCGGAAATCGTTGCCGACCATGATTTCAGCAGGATTCAGCTTCGCCAGGCAATCGATGAACTCGTAAGCACTCCGCCCGGCATACACCTCATCAAATCTGGCAACAACAGCATGCCTGGCACCGAGTTTCTCAATTTTCGCCAGCTTCTCCTCGACTGTGGTCAACATCCTTGCTCCTCGAAAAAACACCCGCGGTGGAGGATCAAATGTAAACACCACACTCGGAACCTTCAGTTTCCTGCCTCGTTGCACTGCCTGCCGGATGACCGTTTGGTGCCCTCGATGGACCCCGTCAAAGGCCCCAATCGCGACGATTGATCGAGGCAGTTCCAATGAAGAATAAATATGTGTTTTCATCCGTCCTTCTCCTCCTACAGGTTAGTTTGTAAGCGCTTCCTTGTTATCCAGCTGTGCACCCTTTAACGCTTCGTCAACCATTGTTAACGATGTTTGGCGCTTATAGTTGTTATAGAAAATTCCGCGCTTACGGATTGGATCTCCTGTGTAGTAGCGCTCATATTGCAATAGACGCTGTCCGAACGCCTCGCCGCACAGGTCCCAGGCAAGTTTGAAAATGCTGACGCGTTCCAAAGAAGAAATTCCTTCCCGGCCAACATAGTAATTATCAATCGATCCTCTTAATTCATCACTCTCAAAATCTGCTCCTGTTGGTGACATCAGCAAGCCGCCTGCGCCAACAATCTGCATGACCTCAATTGCCCGCGGATACATTTTCGGCAGCAACCCGCGAATCGTCTCCAGAGGTACATAAGCTGGCATCGCTTCACCATGCTCGGTCATTGTGTGCTCGTATTCCGCAACTTTTAACAATGCCCTGATTGATTCAAGTGATTGTGCGAGTTCACCAAGCTGGTCCTGGACATTCAAGTATCCGTCGACACCGATTGTATCGGCAACCTTCATCGCCACCTGTGTCGCAAACTCCAATTTCACAAGACCGCGAACGCCGGACTGGTGAGCTGGCTGCTGTCCTGCACCTGTCATCGGGTAGAGCTTATTGGCTGCCTCGACATTGTTGTGAAGGAAAACGCGATCCCAAGGAACAACGACATCATCAAACACAAGCAATGCATCCATTTCTTCAAATCTTGAGGCAAGTGGGTGATCGAAGAATGAGCGCTGCCCATCCTGCATTGGCTCGCGGCATATGATGCGCAGTCCTGGAGTGTTGATTGGAATCGCGAATGCCAGAGCGTACTTTTCATCACCAGGTGCGAATCCAGGGAAAGAGTAGATGATTACCTCATCTGTCACCGGAGCCAGCGTTGCCAGCATTTTCGCTCCCCTAACGACCAAACCGTCTGGTGTTTCCTTCACTGCACCAAGGTGTGTGTACGTATCCTTCTGCTCATGTGAATTCTTGCTGCGGTCATTTTGCGGGTTGATGATGGCGTGGGTTAAGAAGATGTCATTGTCACGGATGTATTTATAATAGTTGCAGACATTCTCTGCCCAGTTTTTATTGTATTTTTCAAAAAACCAAGAATTGTAATACATGGATGTCACAACGACGTTCAAGAAATCTGGAGTCCTTCCCATGAGGCCGAATGTTGCCTTCGCAAACGCCTCGAAAACATTGCGGCGCTTGACTAAATCTTCATAGCTTTTTGGTACGAGGAATGCATTATTCACTCGCTCACCGGTTTCCTCACAAACGTGAGTGATCTTATCCTGAAATTCTGGATCATGCTGCATGTCATACAGCTTTGCAATTTCAAGGATTGGCTGCTTGAACACAGGCTCCTCAAATACATTCTCGATCCTTTTACCAGAAAGCCAAACCTCAGGTTTACGTGCTTTAACCGCTTCGATATATTGAGCCCCAGTCCTAATTCCCATATTCACCCTCCTGAAAAATTAATTGAAAATTCATAATGAATTGTAATACTAATTTTTGAACGTAACTGTAGCCTATTTAACGTTTTTTCTAAAATAGTTTTCTTAAAAGTCTAAATTATCTAATAAATTGTAGAATTATTCTAAGATTTCCCCTATGATAATGTTAGATATCAGCTTCACTCATAGGGAGGTTTTGGTATGGTTACGGTGTATGAAGAAGTCTTTCATTGGGAGAATTATTTAAAATACGGCACTCGGCAGTTTTTCAGAAAAAAGGAGTGCATTTATAAGCAAGGAGAATTTGGAGAAGGTTTTTATTACCTGCATAAAGGTCTTGTGCGAATCGTGACAGAATCAGCCGCTGGAAAAGAAAATATGCTGAATATCGTCATCCCGAACCAGCTGTTGGGTGTCCAGTCACTCGATCAGAAAACCCATTTCACCTCTGCAATCGCAGTTAAAGACTCTGTTGTCTATCACTTCTCGTCTGACGAATTCCGACAACTGATGATCACCCACCCAGAACTCTTCAAGCTTTTTTCGAAGAGCGTCATTCACAAAATGAAAATTCTTTTAGATCGCATCAATTTGAATGCGTTTACATCCGAACAAAAGCTAGCCGTCTTACTCCATAACATTTGCGACGAATTCAAAAATTACGAGATTCCTATTTCCCAGCAAGACCTTGCCTGCTGCACCGGACTCACAAGAATAACCGTCTACAAAGTGCTCAAACAATGGCAGGAAGCAGGAATCATTGAGATTGACAAAAGAAAATACTTCATAAAAAAACCAGATTCCCTAAGAAACCTGGTTGGTTAATCCATATGCGGATTGCTGGCAATCGCCCTTATTTTATCAAAATTGATGATAATAATTTCACGCTTATGAAGCTCTATGTACCCCTTCTGCTTCCATTTTTGAATAATCTTGTTCACTGTGATTCGGGACGTGCCAATGTACTTAGAGAAAGCCGTCTGGTTCATCGAGGCATTCCCGTTCTCCTGAACAAGCTTGAGCAGATAAAAAGCCATTTGCTGCTCTACGGGGCTGTCCAGATGGGCAATGATTTCTGCTAGCGTCCTGAATTTATAAATCAATGAATCTGTATAAATCCCCGCCGCTTCAGGATGTTTCTTGCAAATTGTCGCAATGACATCATCGGAAAAGTAGTAAACCAGCGAGGGACAAGTCGTCGTTCCGCTCGTCAAATAAGGCTCCCCATGAACCCCATGTTCACCAAACAGCATCCCAGGCGGAACCATGTTGATGATCCGCTCATCCCCCTTGTCCGAAAGAAGCGTAACCTTGATTTCACCCTTCTTCAAATAAAAAATTCCTCTGCCAGCCTCACCCTGATGATAGACAACCTTGTTCTTCTCAAACTCAAACAGCTGCCCATAAGACAAATACGGCTCCCATTGATAACGAAGAAAATGCATTCCATCACCTTCCTCTATTTTTTACTGGTGACTATTCTAATAATTATGATAATTATATCATTTTTGGGAAACTTATGCGGAAAAAGTAGAGAAGGATTGGGCAGATAAATGAATGGCTATGCTGTCGTAGAGTTTAATAGACTTTGCTGAATGAAGTCTATGTAAAAAACTGCTCTCAAAATGTCTATTAAACAGGACTTCTTAGACATTTTACGCTGTGATTAATCTCAAAATGTCTATTAAACAAGACTTCTTAGACATTTTGCGCCGTGATTGATCTCAAAATGTCTATTTAACAAGACTTCTTAGACACTTTGCGCCGTGAATGATCTCAAAATGTCTATTAAACAAGACTTCTTAGACATTTTGCCCTGTGATTCATCTCAAAATGTCTATTTAACAAGACTTCTTGGACATTTCGCTCTGTGAATGATCTCAAAATGTCTATTTAACAAGACTTCTTGGACATTTCGCTCTGTTAATGATCTCAAAATGTCTATTTAACAAGACTTCTTGGACATTTTGCGCTGTGATTCATCTCAAAATGTCTATTAAACATAATCTTAGACATTTCAAACTATGCTTGCCTTTGTCATTTAGCACAATGGATGACACTGAAATATCTGAATAAGTTCATAAAATAGATGTTATCTACAAATAGAAAAATGGTTGTATTTTGGTAATATAATTGTGAGGGAGGGGATAATATCTATGCGCCGTCAATAATGGGGTTGACGTCTTTATTCATAGTTATAGCTGTGACTACTTCATTAGTCATTTTGTTAATCTGGATTTATCGTCTGTATAAAAATTCAGAGATTCAAGTGGAGCAGAACAGAAGAATAATCGAGTTGCTGGAGCAATTCCATGGAGAGTCATCTAAGGGTAACTAAAATACAGTAACAAACTAGCCAAGCTTGCTGGTAGCTGGTAAGCTTGGCAGCAAAAAGAAGGATAGATTACGATTCCAAAGTTCTTTTCATAATCTCAAGTTCTCTCTCATTTCGCACTGTCTTTTCCCAGATGAAGTCCTGGTCTTTTTCCAATCTTTTAATTTGATTCAGTACCTCTTGGTGCCTTAATTCATTCTTTGTTTCCATTTTGTCCATTCTCAACTCAATAGATTCAAACTTTTGTCCATGTTCCTGTTGAACAGTTTGCATTTCCTTCATGTCCTTTTGCATTTCCTTCATGTCCTTTTGCATATCACTCATACTGTTATGCAGGTTACCAACCATGGTAATCAGTTGCGACATCATTCCTTCTAATCGATCAAGTCTTTCTTCTGACATTTTTCTCACCTCCCTTTTTCATATTATAAAATAAATCTGTCGATTAGGGTAGAAAAATAAACCGCCTTCCTTTTGGAAAGCGGCTTTTGATATTCTAATTAATCAACTGCAATAACATCTTCTTCCTGGCATAAAAGAAAGATCCCACCTGGATGACCAGGTAAATTCCCGAAATTTGCAGAAAGTGCATTATTATATCTGGGTTATTCATGATTCCACCGACGTCTGTTGATAAAATTCCAAGATACAAGAAGGCCAGTGTCGTTCCGAGGACAGTTGGTGCAAAGAAGATCGTCCCTAATTCTCTTGTTACGTTCTGCTTAATTTCCCTTGATGACATCCCAATTTTATTTAGTTTTCGATATTTCAATTTCTCAGTTTCGACTTCGGAAAACAGATTAAGAAACAGCAAAACAAAGGTTCCGAAAAAGAACATGATGCTTAAAAATGTCGTGACATAGAACATCATTCCATTAGTGGTTTTATTTTGATGATAGTCGCCTATTTTCGAGGCCACCCGAAACAATTCGGATTCTGCTGTATGCTCCAGATCAGGAAAATCCATTGGTGGAGTCGACTGATTATTTAGCTTTAATTTTTCTTCTAATCCTTCAACAGCACTTTCACTCTCTTTCCAGTCATCCACATTGATTAAATTCAGATTCAACACGTACCCTTCCACTGTATTCCGCAAATAATCAAATTCGTTCTGATTAACGACAATGAATTCATATGCATTCGGCAGCAGATTGATAGTTCTTTCAATCACTTGATCCTTCAATGTATATGTTACAGCTTCATTATTAATGGATAACTTAATCGACTCAGCAATATCTGTATGAGCATATTCTGGCTCAGAGTTTAAATAAAAAAGATACTCATTTTTTCCTAACTTCACCTCACTCGAAGTCAGCCTATTGAAATCATCCAATGACATGAAGTCATAAGTATGATATCCATCGACATATTCAAGTTTTTCATAATAATTCAATATCGTGATTTCAAGATGTTCTTTTTTACCGAATAACTCGTTTAGCTCGCCATCGGAAATCGTATTTTTCGTTTCTGACTGATAAAAAGCGACATCATATGGATTATTAATTACAGCATCTTTTTCAGAAGCCTTGTAGAAGGTCAATAATAAGGTGCTATAGAAGATGGTGATCATAATCATTACCGTCACAAGCATGATGATGGATGTCAGCTGCTTAAATTTATAATCGAGGCTGCTCAGGAAAAGCAATCTGCGATAGTAAAAACCAGGAAACTTTTTAACGAGATTAATTAGGAAACTAGCAGACTGGTTAATTGAGATATACAGGCCCAGTAACATCGCCAATGTCCACAGCGGCAGGTATGCGCCATTTGAGCTTACATATGTAAAATAAAGGATCAGCAGTGACCCGGCCATCAGCACAAGCCCAAAGCCGCCAATCAGTGGGCTTCTCATTTTGATTGTGTCTGCGTACCTGTTGCTTTTCATACTAGTAATCAGGCTGCTTCTCATTGTCTGGAACAGAGATTTTCCTACAGCCAGAATGAACACGGCCAAAAAGGATCCGATAGAGTAAATAAACATTTTACCGTTAAAATGGAACGGAACTTCCCCCATTTCGATGAGACTCATCAAGAGCATGAAAAACAGTCTTGAAAAGATCGCTCCAGCCAGCAGTCCCGAAAGAATGGATAAAATGGCAATCGCTGCATTTTCCAGGATCAGCAACTTGCTTAACTCTCTTTTTGCCATGCCCAATGTCATGAAAAGCCCAAACTCACTTTTTCTCTTTTTCATGAAAACATTGTGGGCATAACTGATAAAAAATATCGTGAAAATAATCAACGCAGCACCAGGAATCGATAATGCGTCCTGCAGACTTTCCAACTTCTTCCCCTGTTCAACCCTGCTGTTAAAATAAACCGTCGAGAACATGAAGAAGAACATCACCGCAAAGCTGTTGCAAAGATAATAAAAGATATACTTCTTGTAATTAACCTTCGCCATCTTCCAAACCATTTGATTAAATGTCATAGGTTCTTCCTCCTAAGACGGCAAGATTATCCATGATCCGATTCAGGAACTCCTTCCTGTTCCCTTTTTTCACGATGCTCGAATAAATCATTCCATCCTTGATAAAAACGACCTTATGACAATAGCTGGCAGCAAAAACATCATGCGTCACAAGCAGGACCGTAGTTGAGAGCTCATCAACGATTTTTTCAAAGCATTCCATGATGACGGCGGAGGATTTTGAATCCAGATTCCCGGTTGGTTCATCCGCAAAAATCATTGCCGGGTCATTTACAAGCGCACGGCTGACGGCTGTCCGCTGCTGCTGTCCACCCGATATATTATAAGGGTACTTGTCTAAGGTCGCCTCTATCCCAAATAGATTCGCAAGACTATGAACCTTCGTTTCCATGTCAGCTGCTGTGTTCCTTTCCAGCACCATTGGAAGAATGATATTTTCTTTGACCGTCAAGCTGTCTAAGAGATTGAATTCTTGAAACACAAAGCCGAGCTGTTTGCGACGGAACAGTGCTAGCTGATCGCCTGACATCTCACTTATCTCCTGCCCCGAGATATTGACCTCGCCAGAAGTCGGCTGGTCAATTCCACTCAGCACATTGAGCAATGTCGTCTTTCCGCTTCCCGACGGTCCCATAATCGCCACAAATTCACCCTTATTGATAGAAAGGCTTACTCCATCAAGAGCCTTCGTCAAACCTTCCCCACTCGATCCACCATACACTTTTACGATATTTTGAGCCTCCAAAATGACCATTCTAGTTCCCCCTTTTAAAAATTGTAGTTGTTTAGGACGTTCGGACATTTCAGCGGCTCTACGCCTTTGTTTTGTCCGAGGCATCCCCAGTTAAGACATTTCTCCGGCTGGTTCCTCTGGTTTTGTCTGAAGTAGCCCCGGGTTCGGACATTTCAGTGGCTCTTCCTTCTTGTTTTGTCCGAAGTAGCATCAGGTTCGGACATTTCCACGGTGCTTCCCTCTGGTTTTGTCTGAAGTAGCCCCGGGTTCGGACATTTAAGCGACTCTTCCCTCTGGTTTTGTCTGAAGTAGGGTCATGTTCAGTCAATTCCGCGACTCTTACCTCTGATTTTGTCTGAAGTAGCATCAGGTTCGGACATTTCAGTGCACTTTCCTCTTGTTTTGTCCGAAGTATCCCCGGGTTCGGACATTTCAGCGGCTCTTTCCTCTTGTTTTGTCCGAAGTATCCCCGGGTTCGGACATTTCAGCGGCTCTTCACCCCTGTTTTGTCTGAAGTAGTGTCATGTTCAGTCAATTCCGCGACTCTTACCTCTGATTTTGTCTGAAGTAGCATCAGGTTCGGACATTTCAGTGGCACTTTCCTCTTGTTTTGTACGAAGTATCCCCGGGTTCGGACATTTCCGTGGCACTATCCTTTTGTTTTGTCCGAAGTAGCGCCGGGTTCGGACATTTCAGAGGCTCTTCCTTCTCATTTTGTCCGAAGTAGCATCAGGTTCGGACATTTCCTCGGTGCTTCCCTCTTGTTTTGTCTGAAGTAGCCCTGGGTTCGGACATTTCAGCGACTCTTCCCTCTTGTTTTGTCCGAAGTAGCCCCGGGTTCGGACATTTCAGCGGCTCTTCCCTCTTGTTTTGTCCGAAGTAGCATCAGGTTCGGACAATTCCGCGACTCTTCCCTCTTGTTTTGTCTGAAGTAGCTTCGGGTTCGGAAGTTTCCGTAGCACTCCTCCGTACTTTTGTCCAAAGTAGCATTTGTTCGTAGAGGATTCCACGTAATCGCTGGCTCCTATAAGGTATAAAATCGCGTTCGCTTTCTAACTCCATATTAAGCCGCCAATCAAAAAGCAACCATCGATAACGCTAAAAAATACCTTACAATTTTGTAAGGTATCATGAATCACTTCCGGGCTTTGGTCCGGCTAACCAACGAAGCGTAACCGTTGTTCCTTCTCCTTGCACAGATTGAATGGTGATCTTAGCCCCAAGTTTGTCGGCGATTTTCTTGCTGAGGTAAAGTCCTATACCTGTAGAATTGCGATGCTTCCTTCCATTTTCCCCGGTAAAAAACGGCTGAAATACCCTCTCGAGATCATATGGCGGTATGCCTACACCCTCGTCAATAATTGATAGAAGAATGTGATCATCCACCCTCTCAACCTTAAAAACTAGCTTTTTGTTCCCTTCCTTCAGGCTTGAGTACTTAATGGCATTGGAGATGATTTGGTCAATCAGAATCTCATTCCACTTTGGATCAGTAATGATTAAAGCATCTTCTTCACTAGATTCTATGGCAGGATAGAGCGATGAATAGATCCATTCCTTTTTCCGAGCATTAATCAGCTTCCGTAACGAAGCAACCAGGTCAACAGTCTGCACCTCAAAGTCATTCTCAAACTGATCCATCCTGATCATTGTCAGCCCTTGCTCGATGGAGCTGTGGAGTCGTTTATTTTCCTGCTGGATTTTTTCCAAAGTCTCTGTTTTTCCCTCATTATTCAAAATCAGTTCAATCACTGAAACTGGCGTCTTTAAATGGTGCATCCAATGGGACAGCAAGCTGATTCTCTCTTTGCTTTTCTCCTTTAACTCATTGTTTTCCTTCGTGTATTCACCCACTACTTTATGTAACAATTGTTGGAAAGCCTTCTGCTCCTCGGTATTGCCTGCCAACTCCACATTCTGACCCTTCCTGAGCATTTCCATAGCGCGGTTCGTTGGATAAAAGCGAAACCAATCGATCAGCAGATAGACAGTTAAGAAAAATAACCCAATCGCCAACGGGTAATAATATTCCTTGTTCGCAGGTTGACTAAGATGAATAAACAACACAACACAAACGATATTGAGTATATAAAACATAATAAGGAGTAAGCGGTCTTTTAAAAACCGGAGGAAAAGACGTTTAAGCATGTTCAATCCCCACAGGAATCTCTAGCATATAGCCTACTCCACGTTTGCTTTTGATAACTTGGCTCAATCCCAGCTTGGCAAGAGTTTGCTTGATTCTTGTCATATTCACGGTCAGGGTATTATCATCCACGAAAGTGACCGCATCCCACACTTCTTCAATCAGCTCTTCCCTTAAAACAAAAGTATCCTGGTTCTCCATCAGCTTCTTCATCAATTTATACTCATTTTTCGAAAGCTCTGCCCTTGAACCCTCATATTCTAGCATCAATGTCTTCTCATCAAGACAAAGCGACCCTGCACAGTTTTGTTTCTCTTCTTTTGCCGAATACTCTCCATAAACCCTTCTTAACGTCGCCTTGATTTTCGTATGCAGCATATCGAACGTGAACGGCTTTGTGATAAAATCATCTGCCCCCAGCTCGATTGCCATAATCTGTTCGATCTCCTGGCTTCGCGCAGAAATCATCAATATTGGCACATTAGACTTCTGGCGAAAACTCCTGCACAAATAATACCCATCATAATAAGGCAGGTTAATATCAAGCAAAACCAGATCAGGGTTAATTTGAGCAAACTCTTCCTCTATTTTTGAGAAATGAACCGGCAATTCCACCTCATACCCATACCGCTCCAAATTTTCCTTGATCAGTTCACACAGCTGCGGATCATCTTCAATCAGCATAATTCTATACATTAGTAAATCTCCCCTAAAACTATATGACTCTAGTATAAATTTTACCAAAGATAAAAACATCTTTATTTGTAAAAAATAACCGCCTTCCTTTAAGGAAAGCGGCTATTTGCCTGGATCAATAAATATTAATCTTCTTCTTTTCTCACCCATTCGTCATCATTATTCTTTTCGTACTCATTTTTAACAGCACTCCAAGCCACCTTAAAGGCTGTTTCTTCTTCATCGTATTGTTCAGAAGCTGAATTGAATGCTTCTTTAAAAATCTCCTGTGCATGATGCGGCAGGTTATCCTTTACTGCATCCGGCAGGTCGTTTAAAGAATTATATGGCATATTAAAACCTCCTGAGGATAGAATTTTCTTCTACTTTTCCCGCACTGCTGAAAATAAAACAAGAGACTTTATGCTGGTCTAGTGGAAGCAAGTAACCCAAATGGTTTCCTTTTTAGGAAAAGGGGGAACATTGTATAAATGAGAGAAAAATAGAGGAAGTGTTCATAACATGAGTTCACCATCAACTATAGAAGTCAAAAATAGATTGAGAGAAGCTAAACCGTGGATGCGCAGGTTTGCCCGGTTTGGTTATATTGCAAAAGGTCTGGTTTTTGTAATGGTTGGAGTGCTCGCTGCTTTAGCTGCATTCGGACCCAAAGGCGACACGACCGGGACCTCAGGAGCACTTCAATCAATCTCCGAAATGCCTTTTGGTGAAGTTGCCCTATGGATGATCGGGATTGGTTTAATTGGATATATCTTATGGGATTTTATTAAAGCGATAAAGGAACCTGAAAATGAAGGAACTGATGCCAAAGGTTTGATTAAAAGAACTGGTTATTTCATCAGCGGGCTTATATATAGTAATTTGGCTTTCGGTGCAATAAAATTAGCTAGTAACACCGGATCTGCTGGCAGTGACAATTCGGAGAAAACGATTTCTGCCAAGTTAATGGAGCAGCCATTTGGCGTCTGGTTGGTTGGAGTGGTTGGAGCAGTCATTATTGGATATGGAATTTACGAACTATATAGTGGAGCTAAAGAGAAGTTCATGTCCAAATTCAAAACATATGAAATGAATGATAAAGAACGTAAAATCGCACGCCTGTCAGGTAAGATCGGCCTGATTTCACGAGGAATTGTCCTGAGTATGGTTGGATTTTTCTTCATTCGCACAGCATACACACATAATCCAAATGAATCAAAAGGCCTGGGCGGTGCATTAACAGAATTGGCAAACCAGCCATTCGGACAATTACTACTAGCTATTGTAGCAGCCGGACTAATATTATACGGCATCTACCAAATTATTAAAGGCCGCTATCAACATATGAATTTTGGTTATGATGGAAAATAAATAAGAAATGAAAAGCTAGTGCGGTTTCCAATTGGCCGTGCTAGCTTTTTTTATGTAACTTCTCTGGTTGAATAAAAAAATGACGTATGCCAGTACACACGTCATTTTAAACAAACTTAGAGCAATTCTTCAATTCCTCGTTATGCTATCAAAAAACAGATAAATCCCTGTACCGCTCAAAAGGATATAGGTAAATATCCTGAATGCTCGCTGATTGATCCTCGTATATAATTTTTGCCCTATGAACATCCCAATCAGCACGATCGGAACTGCATATAAACTTGATATCCAGATCGTTTTATTTGAACCAATAATGGTCATCTGGGTAAGCAGACTAACTGAATAGGCAAACAGGTAAAACGCCAGTGTCGTTGCTCGCAGCTTCGCTTTTTTAGTTTCAGTGCCCGTAAAATACAACAGTAATGGCGGTCCTGGCATACCGATGCTCGTCGTTAAAAGGCCCGATATCCCACCAACTATGTAATCTCGAAACGGAGTTGGGCTAAGCCTGAATTGGAAAATCAACAACAATGTCAACAACAACAAAAGGATACTAACGCTTAGTTTAAACGTATCTATGTTTATCGAAGCAAAAATTAATATACCAAATGGTACCCCAGCAATACTCCCCAAAGTAAACCTTTTCAACAAGATAAAATCAATATCCTGCCTGATATTCCAGATAAGAGCCACCGAGATGACCAACGACAGGATGATATTTATTTGAATCGCTTCATACGGCAGGTATAGCATTAATAAAAATGGGGTTGCCATTATCGAAAAGCCAAAACCAGTGCTCGTTTGCAAAACAGAAGCAACCAGAATAATGCTTATAAAAATCAATGCAGTCTCCAAATCCAACCTCCTGTTATCTCAAAAGAAAAAAAGCCACCTGGTTGGCAGCTTGCTCTCGTTTCTCAGTCACCTTAATGATCATATTTTAACTTAATTTTTTCTTCTTTTCCATTCCACTTAACGGTCAATTCAAAAGTACTTTCCTGATTATCGAGTGGTCTATAATCAGAATCCTTCGGAATATGGGTAGTGCCTTCGCTTGAACCTGATGAAGTGAAAACCATATTGACATCAAACGGATCGCCTTCTAATACTTGTTGAGTTGCGCTGCCCAATTCATCAGATGAGTACTCAATAATCCGGCCTAAGTCTGGTTCACTACCAACATACTTTAGCTTTAAAGTCTGTTTTCGTTCATATTTCATTTCATAATGGTTTTCGAATTCTTTATGGTCTCTGTATTCGACCTTGCCTTTCTGAATCAGCTCAGCGGACCAGTGATCACTTTTGCCTCTAAACGCCTGATAGTAATCCCTTGTAGTTGTGCAGCCAGTCAATATAAATATAAAAATAAAAACCAGTAAAGTTAACCTTTTCATCCAATGCCCCCTTCGCTAAAATAATTCCCAGTCATCCTTGTAAAATCTCGACTATCTTCTTGGTGGTAATGATTGATGCAGGAAAGAGGATCACAATGGAAAAGCCTATTTGTAAAATGAATATCAGAAGTCCATAAGGCACAAACATCATTTCAATATATCTAATGAAATAATCAAATATGAATACATAACCCACAAAAAACATCATTGTTAAAATGATATTTACAAAATTCTTTTTCACAAGAGACCTCCTCTTTATCAAATAGTACTGAACAGCAAAAAAGCTGCCTTTAATGGGCAGCACGCAATATAATCAATCCCCATATTTCTCAAACCAATGTTTATTCCATTCAGCATAGTCCATTTTTATAACCTCTTCAGCAGTTTTGCCATCGAGTGAATAAGGTGACCCGACCAATCCATTCCCGACTGGAAATGATGTACCTCCGATTATTTCACCTTTAAAAACAAATACTCTCACCTCAACTTTTCTCGAAAAACCTATCTTATGTCTATAAGTTTTACTTAATGGGTGATTTTTCACAATGAAAATCTCCTGAGTGATTTCTTTTCCAATGTAGGCATCTGGCTCAATTGATTGTACGGCCCAAATCGAACTGTGTGGCATATCAACTAATTGCTGTCTCTCAAAACTATAAAAATATTTACCCTCGTATGACTTAATCGAGTATCCTTGATCTTTTAAATATTCATTGGCTAACTGAGCATTTTCATCTAATCTTGGTCCACAGGCTGTTAGCACTAAGACAACAATGAGAAAGACTAGTTTTTTCATGTGAGCTCCCCCAATTTAGATAACTCTTACGGTCTATCCTTCTGCTATACGTGAAATTTCCAGAATAACAGCTTTAGCTTCTGCGTTGTCTTTTATCCTAAACAAGTAATCTGCTTCACCCTCCACTGGATCCATTACATCTGCTTTTAAGGAGTCAGTCTGCTGTTTTTCTAATACCTCGGCAAAATTGGAATAGGCACCTCTGAAGATGGTGGTACTCCGTTGACTTTCAGTAACTCGGGCTTGAAGAACATGGTCCGGAATATCAAAATGAACAATAATCTGTATAAAGTCATCTTTGGGAAACAACTCTTTAAAAAGATACGACCGGTCTTTTAGGCTCCGATTCGAGTTACAAATGATAAGATGATAATTTGTTTGCTCTATTGCATAATTGACGATCAGCTTGGATAAAGCGTGCTTTAGAGTATTGGGTCCGTGTGTCGGTTGCAGGGCCATATAATATGTATTGATGAATTCCGCATGATTGTCTTGATCAATGACCATAGAGTTCTCCAGCTCTTTTTCCAAAGCCTGTGCGAAAGCAGTTTTACCGCTGTGTGTTTTGCCTACAGTAATTACCACTATCCTTTTCAGTAAAATCTCTCCCTTCGTCTTCATTCGTATAGGATTGACCACACGATTCTATGTTTCTATGACTCGGATTTCAGTAATATCATTCCGTCTAATATAATCCTCCTGGAGAATTCCATAAATAGCACAGTCTTTATATTGATTCTTGGCATTGCGAATCATGTGACTGACTATTCCTTCTTGCTCCATCCCCGCTTTAAGCATTATCCTTCCTGAAGCCGGATTATCAGTATTATGTGCAGCGGATATTTTATGTATATTCATATAGTTAAAGCCAAAATCAACTACCGCTTTAAGCGCTTCGCTTCCATAACCTTGATTCCACCATTCGTACCCAATTGAATAACTTACTTCACAGTTATCAGTAGTCCTATCAAAATCATATAAGTCTATTTCTCCGATAAGTTCGCCATCAACTTTAAGCTCAATCCCCCAATAACAAAGTTCTTTAGAATCATAGTCAGCTACAATTTTAGCTAACCTCTTATACGTCTCTGAGACTTGCTTATGAGCCGGGCTTACTCGATTGTCACTTACCCGTTCGTCTGATAGCCAATTTTCAAAAACAGTTCGGGCATCTTTCAGTCCCAACTGCCTGAGAATTAATCGTTCTGTCTCTATTTTAGGTGTTCCCATAAAATGAATCATTCTGTCTCCCCCTGACTTAGTTCTTTAGGGACTAACTCCCCGATTTTACAAAAAAATGAAACCTTTTTCTGTAACAATGCGTAACAACTTAAAAGGGGGTCATCACTATCGGAAAAACAATAAGCTTTATAGCCACTTTGATAATTATCGGATTAATCAACTTTGGAGCAACGTTAATACTGGATTTTAGCTTTATAGAGGTATCAGTTTTCGTCGCTTTGGCCAGCACATTCTTCATTTACTTCTTTAGTTCTTCAGGCGGAGTTACAAGCCGCAGTATTGATATGCAAGTACAAGGTGAAACTGGATTTAAAATGAACCAATCTCCGGAAAAGTTTTCACCCTCATTTGCATTTTACGCATCTATTCTCTATTTAATTGGATCAGTAATTGCGACATTTTTTATGTACAAGGAATACTTTCTTTAAGAGACCCGAGTTTGAGTATAGAAACACTCTTATTCCATACTTATTTTTAATTCACGAAATACCTTACGCTGAAAAATTCAATAAAAGTTGACATATTCCTTCTTTTTCCAATATATCTTTTTTTTGTAGAACCTTATCCCGTAGGTAAAAATACGGCAAAATAAAAAGCCGCTCTATATTTAAAAGCGGCTTCAAGGTTTTATTTTTCCATAACAGCAAAGTAATTTTCCTCATCATCAGCAAAGTTAAATACCCTGCCTGAAGGCATGTTTACAATTTCACCGACAAACACATTTCTATTTGATAAATCGCTGCGGAACTTCTCAAGATTCTCAGAATAAAACATTAATGAAGGAGTGCCAAGATTGAGTCCAGGCGACATTTTTGCCACAAATTCTTTATCATGCAGCACGATACTTGTTTCAGAATCTAAACTCGGTGCGATTTCAATCCATCTGAATCCTGTCCCATTATCCTCTTCTGCTTTAACAACAAAACCCAACTTTTCAGTCCAGAACTTCACTGCAACATCCTGATCATTGACGTATAACATGATTTGACCGATTTTACTTATCACAATAATCCCTCCTACTTAATATTCAATTAGATGATTTCTATAAATTGAAGCGAATCTCCTTCTGCATCTTATCGACAGTAATTTACAGTTTTTTGTCAACTACCAGTATTGTAAGATCCTTTCCCTCTGGGTTGCTGCAATCCTCTAATATATAATCAGTGCGGCTGTCGGTATTTACTACCGCAATTCCTTTTCAGGTTGCCTTTCAAGTGTTCATTTAAACAATATTGGGTAATCTGTATGTATCTTGGATTTACTAAAGGGTGTGTTGCTAAATGATAAATAAATTATATTCAGAGATTGCTGTCCCAATCGAGTCCCCTTTTGGGTTTATGCCAGGTAATGAACCTGAGCGAGATTTTACTTTTGACAAAAAGGATCGTTTTAAGGATTACATATTGGAAAATAATGGTCAATCCTATGATATTGGTCTCGATGATAATGGCCAGTGGTACTTTTTCACGTCACTTGAGTGCAACTCACTTGATGAATTGAAGCTTTCAAGACAGATTTTCCGGCCTCCTTATTTAAAAGACGAGAGGCTGAAGCTGGTTGATCTAATGGATAAGTTGGATATTAAGCCATTTTATGAGGGACATGATAAAGCATACGGCCATGTGCTTTCATTCGTTCCTAAGCTGGATTCTGTTTCAGCTTTCAACCAGGCGCGGCTGGCCAATTACGATGGCAGCGACGACCCAACGATTATCAAGAAAATCCATTTTATAGAGAATCAGTACAAAGGTGAGAAAACCCGTTTTATTTCAGGTTTTGAGACAAGGTCCTTTGCGACAGTTACAGAAAATGAATTTTATGCAAAAGAAATTCATTTGCCTGGCAATGCTCGTAACTATTTAAAACTTTTTGTCTATTTCTCAAGATACGGCGTCTTACCTTCCCAGCAGATGATGCCAAGATTCCTTGGGAACCTGTGGGCGTCAACACAAAGCTTGAATACATCAGCAAACCCGGCGTTATTTAAGGATGAAGGAATAGAATAATTCCACTTCGTCTCTGATTGTATAGTATTTGACCTTAATATGTGATTCTCCACTTTTACCGTCACATATTGATCTTGCTTGTGACTGTCATTCATGGATTTCCTTTTTCCCGGCACAAGTTGGCTCTTCTTGTGACCGTCATCCTTGTTTTATCTCTTCCACGGGCACAAGTTGACCTTTCTTGTGACCGTCACTCGTAATTTTTCTCTTTCACGGGCACAAGTTGGCTCTTCTTGTGACCGTCTCTCGTGATTTTTCTCTTTCACGGGCACAAGTTGGCTCTTCTTGTGACCGTCACTCGTAATTTTTCTCTTTCACGGGCACAAGTTGGCTCTTCTTGTGACCGTCACTCGTGATTTTTCTCTTTCACGGGCACAAGTTGGCTCTTCTTGTGACCGTCACTCGTGATTTTTCTCTTTCACGGGCACAAGTTGGCTCTTCTTGTGACCGTCATTCGTAATTTTCCTCTTTCAAGGTCACAAGTTTGACCTTCTTGTGACCGTCATTCGTGTTTCTTCTCCTCTATAGTAACATCTATGGCTTGTTAGAAGACCTGAAGTTGTGATTGTACTCATTTATGATGACACCCATAGCGGTTTTCTCTATTTATTGGATCAAGCCTATAAACTCTAGCTGGGATAGTACGGTTTTTGTCACCATCCACTTTAGCCATTTAACAAATGCTTTATCTCAAGCAAATCGGAACCTCTTAACATTAATACAAGCTGTTTTTAATACAATTCTTATAGAGGTGATAAAAATGCCAAGGGTAAAGTATGTCGACAGTGACGTTGCACTAATTGCCAGGATGATGAGGGCTGAAGCTGAGGGTGAAGGACCGCTGGGGATGCTTATGGTTGGGAATGTAGTTGTAAATCGACTGAAAGCGAATTGTCTAGATTTTGAAGATTTAAGGTCTGTACGAGACGTGATTTTTCAAATTCAAGGAGGAAACTATTCATTTGAGGCCGTTCAAAAGGGGAATGTTTTTTATAACAGAGCTAGAAGTGTAGAAAAAAGATTGGCTAAACAAACATTGGATTATTGGAGACAGCAGCCTTCCAAGTTTGCTCTTTGGTATTTCAATCCGTATGCTCCTTGTCCATCTACATGGTACAATCAACCATTCGCAGGACAATATAAACAACATTGTTATTACGAACCAATTGCTAATACTTGCGAAGGTGCTTATCAATGGTAGTTATAAACTCCACCACGTGTGGAGTTTATTTTTTTCATTAAATAACCGGGGTAAGGTTCTCCCTCCCCCCGGCTTTATAATTATTTCGTATTAGTAAACCCGCCATCGATCCGGATGACTTCTCCATTAATATACTGTGCTTTAGAGGTTAGCAGGAAAGTTACCAGTTCAGCAACTTCCTCTGGCTTGCCCAAACGTCTCTGCGGGATCCCTTTCATCGCGTTTTCCTTCATTGCTGGATTCTCTTCGTAAAAGGATTTCACCATTGGCGTCTCGGTTGGTCCAGGTGCTATGGCGTTCACTCGAAGTCCATCTTTTCCGTATTCCGCGACCATACTCTTCGTTAATCCCACAATCGCGTGCTTTGTAGCAGAATAGGTAACAACGGAATCCTGGCCGATCACGCCTGCACTTGAAGCGGTGTTCACTATGGAACCTCCACCATTCTTCAGCATAACCTCAGCGACATAACGAACACCATAAAGTGCTCCCAAAAGGTTAATCCCGACAATCTTTTCAATTTCTTCAATGGAGGAATCCAGGAAATACGAGCCGCTGCCCGAAATCCCCGCGTTGTTAAAGAAGTAATCAATTTTACCGAATTGTTCAACTGTTTGATCGACATATCTTTTTACATCTTCTTGCTTTGAGACATCAGCTTTGATGATAATCGCTTCTACTCCAAGCTTTTTGACCATCTCGACGGTTTCGCTTCCACCCTCCTCGCTAATATCTACCACTACGATATTCACTTTTTCTTCTGCTAATCTGAGGGCGGTCGATTGCCCTAATCCGCTGCCGCCACCAGTAATAATGGCCACTTTATTTTCGTTTCCCATAAAATTGCACCTCTCCTTTAATCTACATCCTCACTTCAGTTATTTTTCCCTAAGAGGGAAAAAATACGTAAATTATTTCCCCTTCTTCTCCAACGCCTTAACCAATTCTTCCCCCATCAACTCGGAAGAAAATGGGTCACGGCTTGTCACGAGCTGCTCGTCCGCCCATACAGCATGACCTGTTTTTTCCAGATCTCCCTGATCATATTGACTGATCTTTCTCATTTCCTGCTCCAAGCTGAACGGAAGGATATCCAACAGACCTTCTGGCTCAATTTCATCTGGATAACCTGTTACTTTTTTACCCGCGATAAAGCTTTCACCGTTCGGTCTCTTCGCAAACACAAGCGGTGCAGGACCATGGCATTCCGCTGCCACAATGCCGCCTCCATCATAAATTTTGTTCATGATCTCATGTAAATCCTCGTTCTTCGCCAGATCATACATTGCACCATGTCCGCCTACCACTAACACGACATCGTAGTCGTCAGCATTCACATCCGAAAGCTTCATCGTATCATCCGCTTTTCCGGACTCATAAAGCTCTTTATAAATACCTTTCGGATCATAATCTTCGCTTATACTCATTTTATCGATAACCGGCTTGCCTCCAAGCGGCGATGCCAGGTCGACCTGATGGCCCGCCGTTTCAAGAAGCTGCATCGGGGCAAATAATTCCTCTCCCCACCAGCCAGTTTCATAATTGTTTTTCTCATCTTTATGACCACTTGATAATACAGCTAATATTTTTGCCATTGAAAATTCCTCCTTTGTGTTAACAAAGTGTATTTTCCCTAACTTATCCCGGCTTACTCATGAAATTCACTTCCTCCTTTTGCCATGAAAAAACGAGTTTTTCTAAATGGAACTACATTAACAGAGGTAAATTTAATTAAAGTTGAAATTAAATTAGAAAGAATTTACAATAGTTACATACATAGTTTCTCTATGTATGTTACTTACCAAGGTATATGAGGGGTGTATTAATGGGATTTTGGTACTTCTTAATATTATTTTTAGGATTATTTTTAGTTATTAAAGGGTTGTTTATAAAAAAACCAGCTTTGTTAATGATTAAATTTTGCTTGGTGTTTGTCGGTCTAATATTTATTTCATTTTCACTTTTTATGTTCTCGCCAGGAAGTGCAGAAATAATTGCTGAATTATTAAATCTGAATTAAGGGGTTTACGGAAACCTCATATTTATTCGCTCTCTAGCTAAGACGCCTATATTTGTCCTTACACTCAACAGCTCTATGTAAAAAAAACTCCCCTCCACAGGAAAGTTCTCCTGCAGCTGGGGAGTGTTCAAAAAGAATTATTCCGCTAATACCTTCGCTTCAACAAACTGATCAAAAAACTCAAGAATCGTCCTGTTCACAAGGATCTCGTTTTCTTTTTTCGAGAATCCATGCCCTTCGTCTTCAAGTACAAGGTATTTTACGTCGCGGCCTTTTTCCTGTAAGGCTTTGACGATCTGGTCTGATTCCTGCTTCACGACGCGCGGGTCGTTTGCTCCCTGGATGATGAGCATTGGTTTGGTCATCGTATCCAGGTAAGTGATTGGTGAATACTCTGTTAGCTTATCGAAATCCTTGACTGGGTCGCCAACCCACTGATTCATGATTGGTTTCCAATGCTCCGGGACAGAGTTAATGAATGAGAATAGATCGGATGGTCCGAAAATATCGACGACTGCCTTGAAGTATTCCGGATGGCGGCCGTGCAACAGCAGTGCCATATAGCCACCATAGCTTCCACCCATCAATAATGTCTTATCCCTGTCAGCCATTCCGTTTTCGTAAAGGTATTCAAGACCAGCAATGTTATCAAGGCGTGGTCCTTCACCCCAATTGCCCTCGACCATCTTGGTGAACGCCAGTCCATAACCTGTTGATCCGCGGAAATTTGGAGCGAAAATGCTATAGCCTCTGTTCACGAGGAACTGGAACATCGACCGGAAGAATTTACGTTCTGCAGCCTGCGGGCCACCATGAGGACAAAGGATAACATGGCCATTGCTGACATCTTCCTTTGCTTTGAAAAATAAAGCTTCCATCATCATGCCGTCATAGGAAGGATAAGTCAGTACTTCAGGGTTCACTAACTCCTCTTCCTTGACACCCGGAACAGCCAGGTTCGTCAGCTGTTTCCACTCGTCGCTGCCAGCTTTCTTCATGAAAATGTTATTAGGCTTCGTCGCTGATCCGGCAAGTATGTACACATTACCACTTTTAGCGACTGAGCCACCTTGGATAATTGAAGCTGGTAAATGACTGTTTTTATATGTTCCTTCAGCCAAATCGTATTGATATAAATAATCATTCACGCCTTTTGATGTCACGAAATAAAGGCTGTTTGTACTCTTATCATATCGGATAGGTCCGAACTCTTCCTTTTCAATTGAAAGAACCTTGGTAAATTCATGGGTTTTAAGATTGAATTTTGCAAGATAATCAAAATCCTCACCATATGTAGTGACAAAGTAGTACTCGTCACCTACAAAAACTCCTTCACCGACAGTGAATTGGTCATCCGTTTCAGGAGTTAGCGAGTATGATTTCCCATCTTGAAAAATAAATCCAGGTGCGTATGTATTGGCATATTGTTTTAGATAGGCAAAATTATTTTCTTCTTCGTCAACAGCCACTAAAAAGCAAGCCGCACCTTCTCCCTCGACGACCACGCTCTCGTCACCTGATTGGATATCATAACGGTAAATATTCAGATAGGTTTCGTTGCCCTTGGTAGATGTGTAGTAAAGTCGTTGATCGTCCTTCGATAAGAACGGATATATGTGGCGATGCCCTTCTGCCGTGCGGAGCGGCACCATTTCTCCACCAGCAGGAGGGAGTGCGTATAACTGACCATTTTCATCGCCATCATTATCGAAACCAACCACCATAAAGCTTCCATCATGTGAGTAGCTCAATGCTTGGCATGTCTGGTTAATGAATGTAAGCGGATATGGATACTGATTAGGCAGATCCATTGCCCACAAATTGTACTTCCCTGTTAAATTCGTGCTGAACACCAATTGCTTCTCGTCAGGACTCACCGTAAAACTTTGAATGTTAAAGGTACGATAAAAATTCTCGATATCTGGCTTTTTAAATTGAATCACTTTCCCCAACCCCTATACTTTTTAAAATTTTCTATCTATACTGAAAACTTAAACAGAACTAGGGCTAAATGTCCAGCCAAAACCAAAACACAGTTTCGACATGTTTCTTATTCAGCCTTCACAATTAACACAAACTGTCACAATGTCCAAAAAAGCGACAAAGCCTGAAAATAAAGTCAAATCCTGCGCTTTCCCGAGAAATAATTTACCGCTTTTAGGAGGATTTCCCCTCGTAAAATTGAATATAAAAAACAGAGAAGAATGTCTGGAGGGTCCCTGATTTGTTATTTTACTTTTGATTCATATCAACTACCTAAGATAAAAACAAACAGGAGTTGATAGAAGATGTTATTCAAAAATTCACTTGAGGGTATTACACCTGAAATGTTGGAAGGCTTCTTTGATGGTTGGCCTTCCCAACCGAGTCCGGAGACTCACTTCAAACTATTAAAAAACAGCAGCAAAGTAGTCCTAGCACTTAATGAAGATGGTGATCAAGTTGTTGGATTCATCACCGCAATCAGTGATGGAGTCCTATCCGCCTATATCCCCTTCCTAGAAGTGCTGCCAGAGTACAAGAATAGAGGAATCGGTAAGGAATTGGTCAATCGAATGTTGGCAGAACTTGCTGATATTTATATGATTGACTTATGTTGTGACGATGACCTCGTCCCCTATTACGAAAAGCTGGGGATGATAAAAGCAAATGGAATGCTATTAAGGAATTATGAAATGCAATCAGGGGTAAAAGCGGAATAAAGCATTCGAAGACATCTTATTTTTCAACTAAAGCTTGATAAAACTTGCTTAGGGCACAAGACTCTGAGCAAGTTTTAATAATTTCTTCTACTAAACTCGGATAAGGGAATTAGAATAACCTACCCAATAAATTATATGGATCTACATCCCAAGTTTCATATGGCACAAAGTTCTTTGCTTTCATACAATCTATTGTACGAGACTTCATATGCGGGCGAGTTATGTAATGATCTATATTTTCCTCAGTGAGTTGGATGAATTTAGCCTCTTTAATTTCCTCGGGTTGAATTTTAATGTCTCCACTAACATATTTCGCCATAAAAACCACAGATAATAGATGTTTCGTGGCATTATAATACACTCCTGTTATCCCAATAGGTGAGATTACTATTCCTGTTTCCTCTAATATTTCTCTACATACGGCTGTATCAAGTGGTTCTCCTTCTTCCACCTGTCCTCCTGGAGTTTCCCAAGTATCAGATCGCCAGTGTGTCTTGACTAATAGTGTTTCTCCATTTTCATTTGTAACATTTGCTGAAACTGCAACTATATGTTTCGGAGACGTATCCAATATATATCCCTCCATTGTTATTTCACTGATAGTGTAGTACCTAACACAAACACCAGGAAAGGCCCCTTCCTCTAGCTGCTCAAAAAGGGGCCTCATCCTGCACAGATAATGGCACACATTTAACTAAATTATGTTTCTTCACAATCAGATACTGATCTTAGTTCTGATCCACCTTTTTCTCTTCAACCTTTATCTTTAACACTAACACCGTATCATCTTCTTTAATTATTTCTTTTACAGTTTTCTCATCTTGTAAGTCAACCGTACGAAGTGAATTATTTTCCGTTTCTCTATAGACTGCTAGAATCTTTGTTTCACCTAATTCTAGTTCTACTTCTTCTTCACCGATCGCATAATCCCAAGTACTAAGACGGTTAGTATTAGATACTTTTTCATTGATAGTCGGTTGAGTGCTTACACCAGGTCCATAAAGGAATACTAGTGGTCCACCAGAGTTTGGGTTAATCATTCCAAAACCCACTGACCCTTCATCGACTTTATTTGGACTGTTGCCGTAGGATAATTGCGTTATTGGTTGATTCTCTTTTGTTCCATCCTGATACCGATCTACCCAAAGAGTAACCCAACTTGTATCTGCACTAGCTAATTTAAAATCAAAATCAAATAGGATTCCTAAATTTAAATCTTCAAAGGTGTTCACATATTCAGAATCGGATTTAACTGATATAGACGCTGCCTTGTCATTCGAATTGGAACAACCAGAACCCAATATTAAAATGAAAATTAAGATAGAAATGTAAATCAAATAGTTTTTTATCAATGAGCCCCATCCCCCTATTAAATAACCTCGGTGGTAATTTCACTACCGTTTTTGATTTCCTAACATATCTTGCAACATCCACCGTTAAGTACATTTGAACACAATATTTTTTCGGTTTGCATTGGTTGTTTTTTATCAGTCAGTTAAGTATAAGTTAATAAAGATAATCAAATATTTTTTGATAACCAAATGGTAAAAGGTAGGCTACTAATAAACCTATCACGATAGAAGAAGTTGAAAAAATAATTAATTTTCTAAATGAAATTTCTTTCCTATTAAAGGCGATAATGAGTACCTTCACCATAGCAAAGACAGTAATTAATATTATGATAGCTGAAAACACACTTGCTAAAATTACCTCCATAGTACCTTCCTTTCAATAAATACTTATCTAAAATGGGATTAATAAAAGCGCTTATTGGATTGTCCTGCATGTTTTGGGAACTTACCCATAATAAATAATACCATATTTAACCAGCACTTTTATTAAACATTACTTCTCTTTAGCTAAAACCTTTTACACATTTATAAAATAATCAAAAGGGTTACATGGAGTACTCACTGGCGATTTGAGTTATCCTTTCTTTTATTGCTCCAAAATTCCTTTACTAAATTCAGTCTTGAACCTATACCTAAATAAACTAATAACCCCACTGAAATGGAAGTGATCGATGTAGTTAAGGCACGATAATATGAGCTTACAACCTCTGGCAGCCATTGCTCTGTTAAAAATGCAACACACCAAACAGCTATAGACATTGCCAATACTAACAAGAAAACTTCCTTTAAACTCTGAAGTAAGGGTGACAACTTGAATTGAAGGGTTTTTTTAATGATATAAATGTTATATAGAATTGAGACGATAAAACCAAAGTAGGTAGCTAAAATAGGCCCTGCTTCCTTTAGATATGCTACGAGTATGAAGTTTAAAACGATCTTTAAAAAAATCCCCAATAGGATTCCAATGATTAATTTTTTTTGCTCGTTAATTCCTTGCATAATTGCAGCAGTTACCGTAAACAGAGCAAAGAATACTGCGGCTAAAGAGTACCATTGTAAAATAGACCCACCTATTTCAGGACTGTTCTCTAAGCCAAAAACCATTATATAAATCGGTTCTCCAAGAATACCTAAACCCATAGCAGCGGGAAGTGTAAAGAACAAAAGAATCTGGATGGTTTTAGAAATCTTACTTCGGACTTCTAGCATTCTTCCACTTGTAAAATCTGAAGTTATACCTGGTATTAAAGACATACCGAATGCTGTAGCCAATGACACAGGAACCATTACGAGAATTTGAGCTAATCCAATAACAGAATTAATTGTCTCTGCTTCATCTAACTTATAGCCTATAGCCTGAAACAAATTATTAATGGTAAAGGTATCGATGTTCTGATAAATAGGTATTGCTAGTCCTGTAATAACAAAAGGAATTGCATAGCCAATCAATTCCTTGAACATTGATATAACTTTTATGTCTTCGTTATTCGGACTCATATCTCTTTGTTTCTTTATTAAATCTTTTCGTTTAAAGAAAACGAATAATAAAACGATAAATCCTGCTACTCCACCTATAAAGGCGGCAAAGGTAGCAATTCCTACTGCGTTTGTTAGAGAACTGTTAAATATATGAATGGTTACATAGGCACCTGCCAAGATGAAGACAATCCTGACTACCTGCTCTATCACTGTACTTAACGCCGAAGGACCCATAGATTGGCTCCCTTGGAAGTACCCTCTGAAAATACTCATTGCTGGAATAATTAATAAAGCAAAGCTGACAAGACGAATGACAAACTGAACATCCTCTATAGAATTACCTGTTTGATCATTAGGATCGATTAATATTCCTGCTAAGAATGGTGCGGCTAAATACAGCGCTGTAAATGAGATAATACCACTTATGACCATCAGATACATTCCATATCTTAATAGAGTCAAACCGACTCTATAGTTACCTATTTCATTATATTTTGAAACGAATTTGGAAACGGCAAGTGGAAGACCTATTGTTGAAATGCTTAACAGAATTGTATACGGACCATAAGCATATTTATACAAGACGTACCCCTGTGTGCCTACAAGAGCCGTGAATGGTATTATATAAATGAAGCCCAAAACTTTAGATATTAGACTTGCTGCCGTCAAAAAGAAAGTTCCTCTTATAAATTTGCTATCCACAAAAACACCTCTATTAATCACTACTTGCTATGTAAGGTTTTCAAGCCACCTTTAGAATTCAACAAAAAAAGGTGGCTAATCCTTCCTGGATCGACGCACCCTCAAGTTGAATAAAAGGTATTTAGGATGAAGGTAGATTGTTGAACCATTTTTGTATATTGTTCACAAGGTCAGGTTTGGCAGCTGCAGAAACCTTCTTTGGCTTGAACCCTCCCAGTTCCACCACTTCGATGTGGTCTTTACCGTCAATCTGCACAACGCAATAATCTTCAAATGGAGATGCTTCAATCTTTGTGACATTTTGCTCATGGTATAGTTCCTGGATGTCTTCGAAATCTTGTGGCGACGGATACCACTCTTTTTGTTCTTGCAGCTTTACTGGCTGTTCTACTTCATGCTCGTTGCCTGATGAATCTGTCGCTCTGGTCCCGTCCTGATGAAGTTGAAGATGAATTTTTTGAAGCAAGGCAATGACTTCAGAAAACCCAATGAAAAGCATGCCTGTGACAAAACTGGAAAACAGGGCAGGCAAGGTCAATTCCCAGTTTTGACCCATCTCTGATGCTCTGGAACCCAGGCTCAATGCAATGAAAAAACCGCCAATCATTATTACAAACCCTATGACACGGAGCACTTTGGCAACTGAGTTTTGTTTCTCCACATTTATTCCTCCGTTTATACCACTGGAATGGTCATATAATCCATGGTCTGATATATTGTAAAATTTATTATTCTCTCAATTTATCAGACAAACCGTCGTCGTTTCCGTATTCAAATTTCCCGATTTTTCCTTCTTCTTTTGCAGAGAAAGAAACTTTACCTTCTACATTCGCAGTTTGCTCTTCCTCTCCACTTTTCTTATAACCGACCTTCGCAATAAAGGTATAAAGACTTGAATTTTCCTGACTTTGCTCAATTGTGACACTCTTTAAGTTAATCTTATAATCAGCATTGTAAGCAAAAGTTTGGTATTGAGTCCCACCAAATGCAGTTATAAATGAATGAAGTCCAGAATCTGTAAAGTAGGGTCCGTATTTCTCTTCTAATAACTTATCAAGTTCTTTATTTTCTTCTTTATTGTTTACAACAGTCCTATATTTTGGATTCCACATTATATCCATAAACTTCTCATCCGGACCAGTAAACTCATGCTCAAGAACTTTTTTAATAGCATCTTTATTGGCGTCTTCTGCATTTCCGCTTGAGCAAGCAGCTATTAAAAAAACTGACATGATCAACATGAAACTTAAATAAATTGTGGATTTCATTTTTCGCTTAATATTAGACATTATAATTCCCCCTTTCAAAGTAATACGTTTCATAATACATTAAAGATTCAGAAAAAATATTCAACCGCTATTTCATTATTAATTGACTTTTAAAAAGAACAACTCTGCGTCAACAGGACTACTTCTTAATAAAAACAGAACCATTATGATATCTGGCTCTCTACAATCTTATTACAATGATTAATCAGGAATCTTGAGAATCGTAAAGTAGTATCCAATCTCTCCATCTCAGAGCTGAAACACCCTTCCTTTACACCCTTACGTATATTCATAGCTTCCTTTATAATATTGCGCCATTCCCCGGGTAGTTGCTCTAATCCATATTCTCCAGCGTCCAACTTGGAAACAATATCGTATTCCTTTATTGTATAAAACTGACGTAGCAATCCGAGAATAGTCCATTCTATTTCAATATCAACTTCGTCGGTCGGGAGCTTTACTAGATGTTCAATAGAAGTTTCAGCCATCTGGATCCTATTTGTCCAGTACGTATTCATATTTCCAAGTACGTAAGTAGATAACTCTTGAGGCTGAATATCAATCCGAAAGTCCTGCAGCTCTGGCCCGAAAAACTTTATTCCTTTAATCTTTAAAGTCCACCAAGTTATCGGGTTAAAGTTAAAGTAATCACCGAACAATAGTTCACCATTGTTGTAGTACGGATATTTACCGGCATTGCTGAGTTTTCCCATATCCTCGCGAACAGCATAAACTCCGTCCATTTCTGGCTTTTTATATTTGTTCGCTATTGTGGTATGTATACTAGATAATGCTTCTGAATCTTCCTCTGTTAATCGACGATTCGTCAAAGTGATAAAGTCGATGTCACTTGAATCTTCAACATAGGCATTCAGGGCAATTGAACCGTGTATGTATAACCCTTCAATCGTTTCAGGTAAATGTTCATTAAATAGGTTAATATAATCCTTTAAGACTTTTTCGACGATCATTGGTATTTCCATTACTAACTCCCCCTGAGAATATATGTTTATTTGTTCCTTACAGTTATTGAAAGTGCAATTAATGATAATCCTGAAAAAATTGCTAACGGAATAGCTTCAGCTATCAAAAACTCAGGAACTAAATCTGAAAACATTGTTTTAAAAAATAAAAAAGTTGAGAGTAATGCAACGAATACCAAAAATCCTAAGAAAATCAAAGGGAATTTCTTTGTCATTTTAACAGCCCCGTTGGTTTATCATTCTTCGCTATTTGACTTTGGGTTGCTTTTAATAAAAATCCTTAAGATAGTGATTCCGGTTGCCATAATACCCAGGGTGTAAAGGTTAATGAACATCGTATTAGTATATTGATTTAACCAAGGGTAACGGTATATTCTTGATGAAACTTTAGTAGGTGTACCTCCTAAATCGTTAATAAGATCTATAGCAAGCTTATATTGTAAAAAGGACAGCAATAGCAATATAGCAAATGCACCCCAACCGATCTTCATCCAAGTGTTAGATTTTAAGTTGAGAGTCCCTAAAAATCTCCATAAACTTCTTACAAACAAAATAAATAACGCCAGCGCCGGCACTACAAATAAGAGACCTAAGTTGCCATTACCTGATATTACATTAGGCTTGATTGTAAATAAATCTACTAAATAAATAAAGACCACACTTAGGATCAACCACCACACAATAGCCCTTGACCAAAAGCTCATTACTTCACCCCTTAAATGAGTTGAAATCATTCATATGTTCATTCATTAATAAGTGGTAATCCCTCTCCATCAATGCACCCGGAATTGATTATTAAAGTAAAATCTCAATTTATAAATGGGTACCGTTCATTGAAATCAAAACAAGTCATAAATTACCACTTTTTTAGCTATATTTTCATTATCAGAGTTTGTGTAATACCATACTCTTACTTTTTGACCCTGTTTTAAATCATCTATGTTTTCTATAAAGAGGGTTTGAGGACCTACACCTGTTATTAGGGTTTCATCTGTAATTTTCACTTCTAAAGGCATATATGAAGCATCTGGCAAAATTTTAAGTTCAACCAGCACTAATGTATCTCCATTGATTTCATCTATTTGTTTCTTCCCGTCATAATCTCCATATCTAATCAAATCAATAGCAAACCAGTTTACAATTACTATTGCGATAGAGATGACTACCCATTTTATTACATTCAATTTGAGACCCCCTTATTTTTAAGGAGTTATTTTCCCTTTAGTTAAAGATATTTTGAGCCTTGCACCATTTAGTTGAAAAACTCGTCTTTAAGAATACTCATCCTTAACCGATCAACAAATTCACCGTTTCTCAGTCTGTCTTGTCGCAATATACCTTCTTCTACGTATCCCATATTCTTATAGGATTTAATCGCATTTTCATTATCAATCTCTACTCGAAGCCATATCTTGTTTAGCTCTAGTTGTGTAAATCCCCAAATAAGCATTTCGTTCATCGCGGATAATCCGTATCCTTTACCCCAGCAGCTTTTATCTCCAATTGCTATTCCTAATTCTGCGTGCTTGTTTAACTTATCGATATTTTTAAAATCAATCCAACCAATGTGTTTACCTTCTTCAGTGATGATCGCTTTTTGTTCATATCCATTTGTCTTATCTATACACATCTTAATCCAGGCCTGAGTCTCCTCTCTACTGAAGGGAGGATATTTAGCTGGCATATTTAAATGCTTCGTTACTTCTTTATCAAGACACCATTGGTATCTGTCCTCTGCATCATCTATAGTCAAATCTCTTAAATGAACTTTTGGCAATTGAGTTGTATTCATTTCTCTTCTCCCCGCCTGAATTCTTTATTCAGTTCTGTTGTTCCATAAATTCTTTTAATCTTGCTAAATTTTCTTCCAGAAATACTGCGTTTTTCTTAATGCCCCGACGTTTACACCAACCAATACTGTTAAAAGCATCCGTAAATTGATAAAAAGGCAGGACAGTTTCTAAAACGATCAGTGGCCTGATACTGTTATAACCTTCTTTAAAGGCCTTATAGAGGGTAATATCGAAAGATAAAAAATCACGATACAGTTTGGTAAAATCAACTTCTGTTGAACCAAAGCGCACACTCTCAAAATCAATCATTCCTGAAACTTGATCACCGTCAACGATTATATTGGCAGGGCGAAAATCCATATGCACAAAACTTGGTCCATCTGGTGATGGCAGCTTGTGCTTCATTTGCTCGTATTTTTCAATCGCGTGAATATATAAATGTGGATCCAAAACATTCTTTACGTCCTCAGCAAAACTATAAAATTGCTGCTCAACAAAATTAGACCAGTTCGCAAATTCATTTTGTATGCCAGATAACTTTCGATTTGTAGGCGGGCCAATTGTGTGCATCTGAGCTTGAAGAACCCCAACCTGAAACGCGACGGTTGGCGAAACCACAGTTGTTAACGGTTTTCCTTTTAATTCAGATAATAAAAAAGCGCCCGGACACTCATCATCACCAGACCAATAATCCAACATTTCAGGAATAGAAACTCTACCTTTTAATATTTCATAGGCTTCCAACTCACGCTGAAACTTTAATTTTGTATAAGGGATTTTCAAAAAGATATTTTCACCTTTAGACAAGGTACATTTATAGACAGTAGAACTGTGTGAATTTTCTACCTCGGTTAGAGAATCTTCCCGCAGTCCAAATTGCTTAATCACTCGATGTAACAATAAAATTCCCCACTTTTTTATTAATTGGACTCTCTATTTTTTAAATCAGTAAATCTTGTTAATTAAAAGATACCAAAAGCCACCTTAAAGGCAGCTGAAAATATGATTTTTTCCTATGGAATAGGAAACCTGTGTGATGTATCTTTATCCAAAACAACCTTATAGACATCTTCGTTAACTTCAAAAGATGAAAGGTTCATGTCGTGCATTGTTTTTTCCATTAATTAGAATTCAACAAAAAAGGCATTAATCCTTCTAAAAACAAAATATGGTATGATTTAAAAATGCCCAAACCCATATACAGCAAGGGTTTGGGCATTTATACAACATTTTTAATAAACCACAATCTGTGATTAGCACCAAAGTTCGGTTAACTTGATTTCCGCCCTAGGTATGCCTCCATGATTCTTGGGTCGGTCAAAAGATCATTGGATTTTCCTTCTGCGATAATTTTTCCTGTTTCAAGTACATATCCATAGTCAGATACACGGAGAGCCTGTCTAGCATTTTGCTCCACTAGGAGTACGGTTGTCCCTGCTTCGTTGATCTCCTTGATGATTTTGAAAATGTCGGCTACAACAAGTGGTGCAAGGCCCATTGAAGGTTCATCAAGCAATAAAAGCTTCGGCCTGCTCAAGAGCGCCCTTGCGATGGCAAGCATTTGCTGTTGTCCTCCAGAGAGAGTCCCTCCCAATTGCTGATGCCTTTCCTTAAGAATCGGGAATCTCTCCATCACTTTTTCAATATCCTGCTTAATTTCATTATCCTTTCGATGATAGGCTCCCATTTCAAGATTTTCAAGCACGGTCATACCGGAAAGAATTTGCCTTCCTTCAGGCACAAGTGCGATTCCTTTTCGTACCAGCTGATCCGGCCGCCTTCCTGTTACATCCTCTCCAAAAAATTCAACCTTTCCCTCTTGCGGCTTTAAAAGGCCACAAATCGTTTTCATTGTGGTGGATTTTCCTGCACCATTTGCTCCGAGAATGGTTACAATACTCCCTTCCTCAACCTCAAGACTAATATTTTTTAGCACATTGATTTTTCCATAGGAAGTAGAAATTCCCTGAACCTTAAGCATATAGTTCATCCTCCTCACTGCCGAGGTATGCCTCGATGACATCAGGGTTATTCTGTATCTCAGCAGGACTGCCCTCCGCAATTTTCCTGCCAAAGTTAAGCACCGCAATCCTGTCACACAAATTCATCACCAGCGGCATATCGTGTTCAATCAACAGGACAGTAACCCCTTTAGCCTGAATTTTTTTTATCAGCTCAAACAAACTGCTTGTTTCTGTTTCGTTCATCCCAGCTGCCGGTTCATCAAGCAGCAGCAATTGCGGATCACTTGCCAGCGCTCTGGCAATTTCCAGCCTTCTTTGCTGTCCGTAAGCCAGGCTGTCTGCTATATTCTCGGCATATCCAGTAAGGCCGACAAAGTCGAGCAATTCATTCGCTCTTCTCCGAATGTTATCCTCTTCCTGGCGTTGTGTTTTTGTTCTGAAGACACTGCTGAAAACGCCCGACTTGCTCCGACAATGCTCCCCTACCATGACGTTTTCCTGAGCTGTCATCTGAGGGAACAGGCGAATATTTTGAAACGTACGGCATATCCCCTTTTTTGTGATAAGGTGCGGCTTGACTCCGCTGATATTTTCTCCGTTAAAAACAATCTCCCCTGAAGTAAGCGGGAACATGGAGGTAACTAAATTGAACATCGTCGTTTTTCCTGCTCCGTTCGGACCGATCAACCCGAAGATTTCACCTTTGTTGATTGAAAAGGAGACATCGGAAACTGCGCTGATTCCGCCAAAATTTTTATGCACTTTTTTGATTTGCAGTACCATGCTCTTTCCCCCTTTTCTTCGTTTTCAACTTCATCCAGTTTAAAAGATGAACGTCAATGAGTCCCTGAGGACGGACTGCCATCATCACGAGGATAATCAAACCGTAAATCATATAACGATACTCACTGATAAAGCGAAGGACCTCAGGCATTACGGTTAAGAATAATGCTCCAAATACCGGCCCCCAAATGACCTCGCTGCCACCGAACACAGCAAAAATCAAAATCTCAACTGCCCTGTGGTAAGCAAAATCAGCCGGACTAATATAGGCAAGAACGTGGGCATACAAGGCTCCGGCAAATCCGGAAAGCAAAGCTCCCTGTGTAAAAGCAAGCACTTTATAGTAAGTGATGTTGATGCCCATAGATTCAGCTGCCTTTTCATCCAGTTTGATGGCAGCAAACGCCCGACCAACCCGAGAGCGGGATTGTCTTCTGAAAAACCATATAACCCCAATTACAATAATCAATAAGAGCAGAAAAACCATAAGGAAAATAAATTGGTTATTTTGCAATCCCATAACCCTCGGGTCGAAACCAAACTCCTTAAAATCCCTAAGGATTTCACGGCCAAGATGGGGGATGCCAGACAAACCAATGGATCCCTTAGTCAAAGACTCCCAGTTTACTAAAACAACACGGAGGACTTCCCCAAATCCAAGAGTCACAATGGCCAAATAAACCCCCTGTAGTCTCAGAGTCGGAATGCCGATCATAATGCCGAACAATCCAGCCATAAGTGACCCTGCTAAAATTCCAATCAGGATTGGAAAATCGAAGTTTAGCGTCAGAAGCGCCGAAGTATAAGCACCTATTCCCATGAACCCTGCATTTGCAAGTGAAAGCTGGCCGGTAGAAAGTGTTATATAAATACTTATACCAAGTATGACATTGATTAAAATAAATGAAGCGACCTGTAAATAGTACGGATTGATAAGTTCTCCAAGCATTTTTTCACCTTCTTATGCCGAAATTTTTTGGCCGAATAATCCTTGTGGCCTAACAAGGAGAATGACAATAATTGCTACAAACGCAATCGCATCCCGGTAGCCCGAGTTGCCATACACCACAATGAAGGTTTCCGCCAATCCTAGGATCAGGCCGCCTGCCATCGCACCCTTGACATTCCCCATACCACCGAGAATGATTATTGCTAGCCCCTTTAAGCCAATAGACAAGCCCATTTGAGGGGTGACTGAGTTAAATGCCATTCCGACAAGGATTCCTGCAATTCCCCCCATTGCGGAAGCGATAATCACAGTCATGGTGATGGTCTTTTTCGTATCGACTCCTAGAAGACTGGCCGTTTCAAGGTTCTCGGCAGTTGCCCTTAGTGCTTTGCCGGCTTTTGTTTTTCCCAGCCAATAAGAGAGTGTATACATTAAAATAACAGAAATCATAAAAATGACAATTTGCACCAGATACACAGTAATGGATCCTATTTGGAAGCTGATTTCCGCAAATGTATTATTGAACGGATGGTTTCCTGCCCCAAATAAATGATGGGATAAGTTTTCAAGCAGGATGGAAACACCAATGGTACTGATTAAAGGGGCAAGGTGTGAAACTCCCTGTTTATTTCTGAGCGGCCTTAGCGCAAAGCGCTCCAGCAAATAACCCATAATCCCAGTCACCAAAACAGCTGCTGCGAAAGCAAGCCATAGAGGTCCTTTGAAAGTGGAAGTTACAATAACACCAATGAAAGCTCCAAACATAAATATTTCACCATGGGCCATATTTATGATGCCCAGCACCCCGAAAACGAGTGTAAAGCCTAGTGCCACAATGGCATATATGCTGCCCAGGGTTATTCCGTTGATTAACTGTTCGATTAACATGGCATCTCACCTTCTGATTCTTTATTTAAGGCTTTTTTCGTAAAAATTGTTGTTACAATCCTAAAGCCGATTTTAACGTGATAAAAGCCATTTTGTAGTTCGGTATTAAGTGTGCAAGCTCTTTTCTCAGAATAAAGCTTTAATTTTGTAAAGAAATATAGGTCATTCAATCCTGTTTTGTAGTCAATAGCAACAAAGTACGAGAAAAGAGCCTTATTTAAAAGAAATTTCCATCAGCGGAGTATTCCGCTGATGGATCGCGGGTCTGACCTATTCAAACACCTTGAATTTGCCTTCGTCAATTATAAGAACAGTAGGCTCCATTACAACATCTCCGTCCTTATCAAAGGAGAAGCTGCCAAGGATTCCCTGAAAATCTTTAGTTTCCGCTAATGCGTCTCGAACCGCATCCCGGTCTGCATCTCCGGCATTCTTTAACGCTTCAGCCATGATATAGAGAGCGTCATACGCCTGTGCAGCAAATTGGTCAGGCTTTTTGCCGTATTTTTCTTCATACTTTTTCACGAAGTCCTGGACTTTCTGATCGTCTTTATCACCATACCAAGGAGTTGCCACAATCAAGCCGTTGGCAGCATCACCGGCAATTTTGATCACTTCAGGAGAGTTGAAGCCATTACCGCCGACAAACGGAACATCGATCCCCAATTTGCGTGCTTGGTCCATAATGACTGCACCTTCATTATAAAGAGCTGAAGCCAGAATCAAATCAGGTTTGAGACCTTTGATCTTCGTTAATTGTGCATTATAGTCAGATTGGCCTTTTTGGAAGGTCTCAATGGTTAAGATTTCGAGCCCCTTCTCTTCAGCGGCTTTTTTCATAGTATCGAATCCTGACTTCGTAAACACATCATCATTTCCATATAAGATTGCTACTTTTTTTGCGTCATATTTTTCAATCGCTTTATCGATCGATGCTGGAATAGCCAATGCTTCAGGAAGCGAGTTTCGGAATACATATTCACCGATTTGCGGAATCCCTTCAGCAGTAGTAGATGTTCCCATAATTGGCACCCCGTTTAGATCCGCTTCAGGACCAACTACGTTCATCTCTGTACTTAGAGTCGGTCCGATAATAGCCGTGACATTTTTGGAATTCATCAATTTCTGCGCAGCGGTTAATGCTTGATCCTGCTTGCCTGCCGAATCCTCAATGACAAGGTTGATTTCTACTTCTCCCTCTTTATTGATTTCTTCGTTTGCTAGCTTGAGTCCGTTGGTAATCGCTTCACCATACGCCGCTCCCGGTCCGCTGATATAAGAAATGACTCCAATATCAGCTGTTACTTTTCCTGCTGCCCCCTTTTCCTCCTTTTCCCCAGAAGATTGGGCACCCCCACAAGCCGACAGCAAAACCAGACTTGATAAAGCTGTAAACTGAGCAAATCTTCTAAAATGCTTTCTCATTCTCATAGCCCCCTTCAATTTTTAGAAAAATAATAATATTCTAAACTATATAACAATTAAAATACAAAACTATTGCAAAGTAAAGGCAAAATAAAGATAAATTTCCCACTTAAAACTATAATTATCTAATTACAAATCAAGTTAAATTGGTCTTTTGGTTGTATCCATAACTAATCAATCGATTTTCTAGTAGATTCTCAAAAAAGAAGTCTTCTAAAATAAGAAGACTTCTTCCGATCGTTACTCTAATGTATATAAATATATCCTCATTAGTTTTCAACCTGATTGTTAAACCGTCTTCATATAGATGGCAGGTACTCTCTCCACTCTCTCCAGGCATCTATATATTCGTTAAGGTCGTGAGGATGAACTTTAACGCAAACCCCAATGCGTGTATATAATTGGAAAAGAACTTCACCCAACAGCCTCTCATTACTAAAGCAATCATTACCATCCCATAACGAAAAAACGGCCATTAATGTACTAAAATCCAAATGATCAGGAGAAGAGCAGAAGGCATAAGTAAAATCATATATTCTTGGACCGATTAAAGGCGACGGATCTATAACTCCTCTTAACTCATTATCAGAGTAGACAAAATTATGTACCCCAGTATCACCATGAAGATAATACTTTTCTTCTCGAATATGATATTCACTTAAGGCACAAACCAGCGATGCCATTCTTTTATGATCCTCACTTGAAAGAAGATCGCCTATATTAGCTTTTGTAGATTCAAAACTAATCTGGTTAAATTCTGACCAGGACTTTCTTTTTTGCCCATTTACTCTGCCCCAGGGAATATCCTGGTCTACCTTTTGGTATTGATTGAATAGCTCCTTTATTAAACGCGTCATCCATTTCAGTTTTAAACCACGATTGAAGTGCGTTTCTCCTGAAATATAAGAGTAGACGAGAAATTCTTGTTGATCATTAATATAATGTACATTTGGCAGTAACTGTACATCTTGATAAGCAAGAAGAAATTCTTTAGTAGAGTTTATAATAGATGGATGATCAATTTTTAAAACATAAGTTGGTGTATTTTTAACAAATAGAGTATATAAAACACCACTGGTTGTTCCACTTTTTAAAGCTTTGAATTCAAGCTCATTGCTCGTTATTAAACTATTTTTACTAAGAATATGTATTACTTCATTTAAGTTTGCCATCTATTATTCCTCTTAGTTTTCATAGTAAAAAAATTAACCCCTATGCATTATTTCAGACCTCTTAAATTCATAAGTTTTATAATCGCCCGTATCTGATGAAAAACTTAAAATATTCCCATCCGTTGGTATTCCTGCAAAATAAGCTCCAATACAGCCTGTTGTGCATCTGTGACCAGCAATAAGAATATTTAGTTCTCTATTTCCGTGCTGACTTTCAAGTTCATTCATAAAACTGAACACTCTTTTAACAAAATCGTTTGGATTTTCAACACCTTTATATACTGAAGGATCGGGTATTGGTCCAGCCATCTTTACCTCGTTAACACTTAACCTGTCAGCTTCTCCTAAATCAAAAACATCCAGTCGATCATCTTTATCAGCTTTTTGGCCGGTAACAATCTCTGCTGTTTGAACTGCTCGATCCTGAGGGGAAGAAAATACAATATCGAATTTTATGTTTTGCAATCTATCTCTTAATGCTTTGGCTTCTTCTATTCCATGCTTATTTAATGGCAAACCCAATCTGCCTTGCATTTTACGTTCTTTGTTCAAGTCTGTTTGCCCATGTCTGATTACATAAATCAAGAATGGTCCCCCTTTGTTGTTAAGTCTTCATAATGAATAGACCATTTCCTTCTTATTAGTGAACCATCATATTGTCTATTCTACATTTGGAAATGAAATTCCTTTTTAATAACTTTCACTCTTTGGAATCCTACCAATAGGGGGAGATATTTAAGGTGCGATTCATACGTTAATTTTAATAGAAAACGCAGGACACCATAGTAAAAAAGGGATACCAAATCATTGCGATTTGATACCCCTTTTTTAATGTCATTTAGTTTGCACTGCGAAACAGAACCTTTCCTTTGGCCACCTTTTAAACAATGGGTATTTTCGCATAACCCTGATGCTGGGTTTTACCCTGGGAAAGCAACATGAAAAATGGCTAAATAATTGTAACTCTGTTTCGCCCTTCATGTTTCGAGTGATACAATCCTTTGTCCGCTCGGCTTATTAATAAATCAACTGATTCACCTGCTCTAAACTCAGTCACACCGAAACTTACTGTCTGTCTTCCAGCTGTTTTAAAGTGGTATTCATTTATTTTTATGCGCAGTTCTTCAGCAAGCTTCAGTGCGCTTTTTCCGTATTGGGGGGAGATAATAATAAACTCTTCCCCTCCCCAGCGGCCAAATTGTTCATTTGGTGTCAGATTTTCTTTAACAACTCCGGCTACTTCCTTAAGTACGGAATCCCCAACTTTATGCCCGTAGGTATCATTAACTGTCTTAAAATGATCAATATCGAAAAACAATAAAGATATGGGTACTTCAGTTGTGCCCGAAACTTTTTCTTCCAGCCATATGTCGATTTGATGTCGGTTGGCAATTCCAGTCAATGAATCTGTCAAAGCATTCTCTTTCATATCTTCAAAGTCTGAAAAAAGTTTAATTAAAAACTGGGAAAAGTAAATAATCAGGATGTAGAAAAGATATGCTACATAAAATTGAATTACCGAGATTAAGTAATCCTCAGACATTTTAGGGAAATTCACTATACCCATAATAAAGATAACCAAAAAAACAGCTAAGGAAAAGACAAGCCCTCGTCGTGCTCCGAGAATTAGAAAAAAGCTGAGAATCACAGCAGGCACCCACATGACTGTAACTCCAAATGCACCAGCTTTGTCCATGGCAATATAATTAAAAAAGCCATCGTATACTGTTCCTATATGCATGATAGAAATGATTATTAATGTTCCATACTCAACAATACGCATGTGCTTTTTACGATATAACAGTATTAAACTGATTGTAAACCAGCAAGTCAGTACTACTGTTAATACTAAATATTTCCGATGCCCTGAATGGTTGTACACAAAAAAGATATAAGAGATCATAGCCAGAAGACTGGGAATGATCATACAAAGATAGACAGTCCTTTTAAAGTCCTGCAGAGATGCTAATTTCCCCAATATGTCTTCTCCTTTAAGTGAAATGAGAGCAATTAATCATCCAGTTAGCCTCATTTAGCTGGAGCGGTAACCGGCTGACGTTGCTTTTCCTGGCCTTAGTCCTTTTGGAGTTGCGAATCCACCCATCTTTCAATAGATTCTCCGATATACTCATTATAGTATTTTAATTATACTCAATTTTTGACTACTAGCTAAAGATGAAAAATATAATTTTTAATATTTTTCTTTGTTTGTATCAGAAAAAGACCGAATGACGTATAAACATCAACCGGTCTGTCGATTAGATATTCATGTTGAGAGAATAAGACGGATCGAACAATACTTGTTTAATTTTCTTTATTCCTGATTTGATTATAGATAGCTATTAGTACCGCCAGTATTGCTCCTAATAAAGCACCTATACCGGGCTGTTCTGAAAACATTCCTATAAAATATCCAATGAAGGCTCCGATTACTATAAACCTAATTAATTCTTTTGGCATTTACTTACCTCCAGCTTCATTTCAACTTAAACCATTAAATAATCAATTAGAACCCCTGAAGATATTAACAAAATACCAAATAAGAAGTTTACTTGCTTCTCATTAATTTGTGTTTTTTCAAGAATATAGATTGGAATTCCTATTGAAGCAAGGAACTGGATACTATTTAGCAGGTAATTTTCTTGGGAGATCATTATATTAGGGTAATACTGATAAATCCCCGAAACCAATCCGAAAATAAAAAGCATCATTGGTATTCTTAATTTCCACTTCATTCTTTGTTCATCTCCTAACTAAAAATAACCACTTTACCACTAATATGATCTGTTTGAAAAAGCTTCATTTGCTATGTCTATTAATCTAATTTCTCAAAGATCTTATATAACAATAGTTCTACAATATTGGCAGAAATTCCTTGTTAATTGACTCAATAAAAAAATGCACCACCCCATATAAGGTGATGCACCGCTCTAATCAAGTTTTGATCGTTTCTTTCAACCGCACTTTTGAAAGTACTCCTGCTATAAATGGAAGTAATGCAACTAAACCGATTGCCCAGTTGACACCTAGTTGATCGGCAATGATTCCTGCCATTAATGCACCGAAGGCATAACCACTATCTCTCCAGAAGCGGTATACTCCCATTGAGGAAGCTCTCCAGTCTGGTTCGGCCACATCACTGATGGCAGCTTGCAAAGTTGGATAAACCATTGCAGTTCCGAGGCCCAACAAAAGAGCCCCTATAATCCATAGTGAATATTGATTTGCAGCGAGTATGAACCACAGTGCAGCGGCTTGTGTCCACATGCCATAAGTGATCAGAACTTTTCTGCCAATCTTATCGCTTAATGTTCCCGTGAACAGCTGAAAAATCCCCCAGGCTGCTGGATATACCGCTACAATTGTTCCTATTTGCCCTACGGATAATCCGGCGGTTGCGAAGTAGATGGGGAAAAGCCCCCAGGCCATTCCATCCTTAAGATTCGTTGATAAACCGGCAAAACTAATGGTTGAAAGGTTCTTATTTTTCCAGGTTGTCAACGCAAATACTTCTTTTGCCGATCGAGTTATTCCGGAACTGACGGTTCCACTATTCTTAATTTGAAGCTTCAGATGCTCTCCAGTATCCTTGACGGTTAACGATAGGATTAATCCGACTATAACTATACCTATTCCAATGTAAAATGGCTCGGGCCTCAATGAATAGGATGAGGCAATATAACCAGAAACAGCCGCCATGATCGCGACTCCTGAATAGCCTGCAAACTCATTCAAGCCAACTGCCGTACCGCGTTGGTTCGCTTTTGAAATATCGATTTTCATATTCACCGTCATCGACCATGCCAGTCCCTGGTTAATCCCTAGCAGGATATTCGCGACAATGATGACCCACCATGCGTGTGCAAATATGATGAGGATTGGTACGAAAAGACCAACAAACCAGCCGAGCAATAATACTTTCTTACGTCCAAGACGATCTGCAATTTGTCCTGCGAAATAGTTCACAATGGCTTTAGAAAATCCAAAACTGATAATGAATGATAACGCAGCACTTGCAGATGCCAGTCCGAACTGCTCTTCCCCAAGCAACGGAAGAACGGTACGCTCAATCCCGACCATTGAACCGACGAAGAGATTCGTCACGACCAATAGAACGAATTGCACGATGTTTTCTTTGATTCCGATTTTAGGTTGCAAACTTATCACCTCCAAATAGAAAGCCCGAAGAGACTTCAGGCTTGTAAAATTATTTTTATCGTAACAGCTTGTGAAGAAGTTAAAAGTGTAATAATTTTAGTGCTGTATTTGTTTCCATTCATTTATTCCTGCATCAAGCAATGTAGCTCGATATCCTCTGGATTTTAAAAGCTCTACTGCTTCAGTAGCATAGACACAGTATGGCCCGCGGCAGTATGCAACAATCTCTTTGTCTTTCGGCAATGATTCCAGGTGATCTTCAAGTTCCGAAATTGGTACTGATAAGGCATTCGGTAAATGGTCGTGCTTATATTCTTCAAATGGCCTTACGTCTAATAAAGTGACAGCATCCTTATTCAACTTTTCACCTAACTCTTCCAACGAAATAGGATTTAGAGAGTTTTCTCTCAAAATATGACCTTCCCTTACAAGCTTCACATCTGAGATCCGCTCCTCAGCCGTCCCTCTTAACGCCAGCACAAACATTAATACTTGTTCACTAGCCAGCCGATAAATCACATAATTTTTGTCCCTTGAGTATGCGACAAGTTTAGAGTCAAACAAGGCTTGCAAATGCTTTGATGTATTGGCTATGCTCATTTTCGTATCTGAAGCCAGTGCTTCAACTGTTTTTGGACCCTGAGTCAATAAATCTAAAAGTTCAATTCTCTTTGGACTGGAGATTGCTTTTCCAATCCGTGCAAACTCGCCGTAAATGAAATCCTTAAATTCCCGAGCTTCGATAATAAATACCTCCAAGCAAAAAATAACTATTCAACTAATTAGTTGAATAGTAACATTCAGTCATTATCCTTGTAAATAGCTTTGCTTAAAACTAAATAAAACCATGCTACAGTATGAACCTGCTAGCATGGTTTTATTTAGGGCACATTGAATGAGCCTTACAAATGCTGAAGAATAGAGCGTACCCTGCCGCTACTTTACCCCAATAACTTTATCAAACCAATCCTTCTTTTTTCCGTTGAATTAAATAAACGATAAGACCTAATGGACCAGTTATAATTGTTAATAGGCAAAAAATATGTCTCTTGATCCCGACAAAGTATCTGTCTGAATCATAATACACCCAAACTCCGACTATGATGAAGATTGATAAAATAACAACAATTTCGATTTGGTGACCACTAAAATCTGTATTCCCGGCTAAACTCCACCCCATGTATCCAGCACTCCTTATGACTATTTGTATTAAGTTTTACGGTTGTACAGGAAGAAGGTTTCAATTTTCTGATTATTCAATATAAAAGACCTGTTCAAACTCCCAAATGAATTTCTTTAACAAAAACAGAAATCCACCGAATCAGTGATTTCTACCCTTCAAGCAATTGCATATAATATAAAGTTTCTTCATCCTCGGTTTCTACTATAATAATTCCTGTTTTACCATCACCCGTTTCATACAAAATCGTTCCTTTTGGTAGCTTTGTAGCTGAAAAGTCAGTAAAAAACAGACTGGAAGTTGATACTTTTTTGATTTCACCAATTTCCTTGCCTTTTTGAATATTACTCTTCATTTCTTCAAACCATTCAAGATCGGTGACATTATTGTACATAAAACCATTGTATTTTAAGACATCCGCGTCCTCATTCCTTTTAAGAACATCTCTTGCTGTTACCTTCCCACCATCGGCACTACATCCTGCGAGCAAAATAAGAGTTGCGAAGATAATTAATACATGAGTTTTTCTTATGATAATCTCCACCTTTCACTTCTAACACTGACTGCGTTCTGTCAGTAAGACATTCAACGTAAAGCTGCATGAATCCTTCCTGGATCCATGCAGCTGTGAGTTATGAAATAATCGAATAAAAGCATGTGTCGGTCAGCCTGCTGCCATCTGCTGATAAATCATCATTCCGTAGTATGCCTTCTAATTCAAATCCAAGTTTTTCAGGAATGGCACGACTCTTCAGGTTGGTAGATTCACATCTAATTTCAATTCTTTTGAATTTAATTTGATTCAGGCCAAAATTAGTTAATGCCTTTACCGCTTCTGTCATATATCCATTGCCGCTATACATGCTATTAATCCAATATCCTATTTCACATTTAGGAATAGACCAATCGATTCCTTGCAGGCTGACAGTTCCAATGAAATCACTCGTCTCTCTATGAAAAATAAGAAAACGAAAGCTTTCTCTCTTCAAAAAGTTAATATGTGCTTTCCTCAGGTTAATCTCGGTTTCCTCGACTGCAGGCAGCTTTTGGGCAAATGGCAGCCACGCTTTTAACTCATTGAATGAATCTCTTATGGCCTGGTTAACGATGCTCCCGTCACCAGTTACATTTGGAGCACGAAGTATTAATCTTTCTGTTTCTAATTGGGGTGGAATGTCTAGTAATATAGGTTCCTTCATCTTATTTCTCCTCTCCGCTCTAATGATTTCTGGAAAAAATGCAATAAAAAAACTCTCACCACCCAAGAAATGAATCTTGAGGACGAGAGTTTGACTTCGCGGTACCACCTCAGTTTGTTGATTTGTCGCCAAACCAACCTCTTCAGGTACTTACATACCCTATCTTGATATCGGAAGAACCCGTCTTACGATCCCTGAATTATCATCAGATTGGTAAGATGCTCCGAGACTTTATTCATTAAGCCGAATATTACTCCCTTTCAGCAGCCAGGAGCTCTCTGGAAATATCCAAGCCTAATTACTCTTCTCTTCAACGCTTTTATTATTTGGAATTTTAAAATAGTTTAGCGGTTATATAAGTTGTTGTCAATATATTCCTATCTTGAAAACCGATAAGCAAACAGATCTATTAAACACCTTTTATTAGACATTTAAAGCTCCCACAGCATCCAAAATGTCTATTAAACACCTTTTATTAGACATTTCTACCACCACCAGCTTCCGAAATGTCCATTAAACACCTTTTATTAGACATCTCAACCATCGCCAGCCTCCCAAATGTCCATTAAATGCGCTTGCATAAAAAGCAAAGGGACATACCTTGTGCTTTCAAAAAGGAAGCACAGGGTACGTCCCCGCAGTTCTTTATTGCTTTGCTTGTGTGAGGTGAGCCTCAAACAAATCGATAATTTCTATAAATCTTTCTGCTTCTCTAAATGTATGATCTGCCAGGAGAGGATGAATATTGCTTTTAATTCGGCAAGCCTCAATTAATTCTCTGGCGGTTTTCTTAAAGTCTCTTAGTGAGACGACTGAAACTCTGTTTTGATCCAGGAATTGATCTAAAATTGGCACAGTTTCTGATTGTGGACGCATAGAGTCTAAATCAACCGCCTGGAAGACCAACTGATCAAAATCATGACTAAACTCATTTGCTTGATCTACTAGCTTTCTTTCGGATGGATCCAGGAGATGTCCGATGAATTTCGCATGGTCGGCCATAATTTTTAAAAAGAACAGGTTTTCTTGAATGATCTTATCAGGTTGGGGGGCAAGTTTTCCTTCATTAAGTTCTTTTAACCTGTTGGCAAAATAAGCAGCCTCTCTGCTAACATGGTCAACCAATAAAGGGAAATTATTTGTCCGGATTTCACAGCGTAGCGTTAACCCCAACACCTTTCTTTTATAACTCCAAATGGCAACAGCCGCTTGATAAACCTCATTGTTAAAGGCCTGAACTTGGCGTATATCCGTGTCCACGGAAAACCTTGAGAGCTTTTCCTCGATTCGTTCAAAGACAGTAATAAATTGTTGAGCCTCAGCTATCAAATGCTGTTGTTCGTAAGTAAATCCGAGGCTTAAAAACAAAGCATGTTCCTTCATGATTCTTGACCAAAACTGTATTTCATCCAGCGACCTGACAACAATCGGATTCGCCATTTTCCCCACCCCTAATACAGACTTCCCCTCATCATATGTGCGTGTACATGTCATTATTCTTGCTATTCAAACTAACCATTTTCACATAAAAAAATTAATCTGAACCAATAAAAAATGCGGTCATCCTCCTGCTCTGGATAACCGCACACTATAGTTATAGAAGGTTTGATAACCTCAATTAGCACTTTACGATTCTGCTTCTCATGTCAATACTCTTCATCACTCTTATACTCCAATATATCTCCTGGCTGGCATTCTAAAGCTTTGCAAATGGCCTCAAGAGTGGAAAGCCGTATCGCTTTGGCTTTTCCATTTTTCAAAATCGAAAGGTTAGCCATCGTGATTCCAACTCGATCTGAAAGCTCTGTTACGCTCATTTTCCTTTTTGCCAACATCACATCAATATTAATTATAATTGCCATTATTATCACCTCAGACTATTAAGTCGTTCTCTTCTTTGTAATCGATGGCTTCTTTTAAAAGTCGCTGCAGAACTGCTGCAAAAACAGCAACCACTAACGGAGCAAAAACCATCCCCATGCCGATGAGGATAAGGCCCGGAGCATCATCTACCTCCGCTAAAGCATAGACGAATGGGAGCGCAACCACGTATAATCCGCTGATAATGATCGCACTATTTTTGATTTTCTTTAGAGCGATTACAGATAAGTCAGAGAAAGCCTGGTTCCTGTCGATATACGTTAAAAGGTTAAATGATTGATACAGAGCGAAGTAAAATGGAACGGCCGAAACATACAGAACCATTAAAATTGCGTAAACCGCAAGAGCTAAATCTGAACCTCTTTCCATTGCCTCATTCGCCTCAGACGCGATCTGAGGGAATAAGAACAGACACAAAGCTAAAACCGGTAGGCCAATAAAAATAACAGCTACCTTCAAAAAAAGTGTTGAACCTTTTTTCATAAAAAGCACCTCATTCAATTAATGTCATTTTGAATTTATCATGTTATTTATCGTTTTACAATAAATTTTTATTAAAATTTATAATTAATTTATTGAATTATAATCCCCTCAATAAAAAAAGCGTCGATCCACAACTGGATCAACGCATCATGATAATACTATTTTTCGGATGAATCATCCTTTGAAGCATCCCCATGTTTTACACCTTTACTTTTGTACGGCTTGAAACTCTTAGCTTTATTCGCACTTGCTTGCCAGCGATTCCAGCCCTTCTTGCCAGTACCTCTTCCTGTTCCGCTCTTGCCCTTCGCTTTACTCAAAAGATCAACTCCATATTCTTGTACGTTCATTGTTTAGTTTTATCCATTTTCGCATAGGAAAAAACAAACATTAAGGAAGTCTAATCATATAACAGTCAGAAGTTATTATCTACTATAAAATAAAAACAGTCCAACTCACTTTGGAATCGGACTGCAGATTGCTTTGCTTTTAATGCACTCGAATGATTTCATATATATCTTCATCGTGATGAACTCTCGTATGCTTTGATTCGATTCTTTCAAATTCCTCATTTCCGCCTCTTGGTAAATCTCCAATCCACCAGCTCTTGAATTCATAGATAAGGTCAGCTAACATTGCAATTCCTCCCGGAAATGAATAATGTTTTATTTACACTCTTATTATACTTGTGAATAGTTTCACATGTAAAGCGCTTTCATTATATACGGAATAGCAAAATAATATAGAATTATGAGAAATTTAACCATTTGTTTTTTTAAAAATCTAGTTTCTCTTTTCTACTTCTGAATGACAGAATAATCCTCCAGACTTTGAACAAAATACTCATGATAAAAAGGAGGTTTTTTCATGCCAAATCAAAATGACAACAAGTTCAGGAAAATCCAATCTGAAAGCTTCAAGCAAGGTAAATCGCAAGAGGAATATGCAGCTGAACTGGAAATGAACAAATTGAAAGCCCAAAAGAGGAAGTAACATATTGCTAAAAAACTGCCGTGGCGTCACCACGGCAGTCTGTCGTTTACTATTCACCCTTCAAAAGCGGGATATCCACCTCAACACCCAGTCGAGTCAAAACCTTACTCAATGTCTCAAGCCCAGACTTAGGATTAATCTTCGTTTCTAGATAATATACTTCACCTGTAAGTTGAGACTGATAGGTATGAAGCTGCGTAAATGGCCTTTGATCTGGATGGATCGGCTGGAGGGCAATGGCAAAACGCTTCCCATTATCTGTAGACCCAAGAATGACCCCCGCTTTAACCAGGTCATGCAGTGGCAAACGATTGGCCTCAATCCATTTCAATGCTTCCTTCCAGATCGCTGGAACGCTAGAGCCCTCAATAACTGATTGACCACCATTCAGCTTTACTTTTACATATAAAGATTCCCACTTCTTGAAGCTTTTCCGCTCTGTTGAAGAGTCGTCATCAGCATGCACGGACTTGTCTGTTACCTTTGCCTTCAGCTGGTCGAACAATTTCTCGACAGTCCCTACTCCAACATTGGCATACTTCGCTAAGATCACAAGCTCCATTGGAAGCTGGCCGACTGTATAGATTTGATCTTCATTCAATTGCCTTAACAAACTTGGAATGCCCGTGAATTCCTCAGCAGTTAGCGGAACTTTTTTCAATTCTTCCGTCACCACAATATGACTCGCCTTGTAAAAGAAAAACAGCTCCCCCTGACGCTTCAATGTCAGGTTTCTGCGTACTTTCTCTTCTTCAATGAAGATTCCAAGCTCTTCGAAAAATTGCTCATCATTCTTCTCGTTATAACGCTTTACATTCTTATGCAGACCTTCCAGATCACCTGGCAGCTCGCTCATGATTCGCGCTTCCTGTTCAGCACCAAGACGAATCAGGAAAGTTTCCGATTTATCAAATCGTTGCGGCAAAAGAAACGCATCACGGAGGAAGTAAGGGATATCAAGTGTCCGGCCCTTGTAAGTAATCGTCCTGATTGGCGTAAACCCAGGCGTTTCCTGAACATCAACAGCAGTAGAAGCAACAGCCACTGCTACTTCTTCCCTCGCTGGAGTTTCAGCTTGTTGCGGAGGAGGATTTTTCAACAGATCCTCCAAACCCTTCAACCTGACCTCAAGTTCAGTCATATCAAACGTTTTTTCTGCCTGGGGAGAAGGATCCTGATATTCCGGTACCACTACGTCCACTGGACCGTATACCTCAACATACCATTTCACAATGCTATACAAAGCTTCCCACGATAAAAGCGCCTCAGAAAAGCGGAACATCCTCGCATCGTGTGCCGCCTGGTTCCCCATCCGCCTCACCAAATGCAGCGCGTCGCGAATCTCAGGAATTAAATAACCCTGATCATTAAGCAGATCCAGCCGTTCCTTCAAACCAGTCCTAGCATCCTCTGTAATTCCTTCTTCTTTCGTCACCTGCTGCAGAATATTTTCAATAAACACCCGCGAATGAGTCAGCATCGTTCTTGGGCTGGAAAAGATACTATTTTCTAATTCCTTGGCCAGCAATGCCAATTCCTTTGAAATCGGCTCTAAAAATTGATAAAAATATGTATTTGTACTCATAAATTGGTCCCCCGATTGTAGTCTTCTATGATTTTATCATAATAATCGGCTCTTTTTTGCTTAAACCGTAAATTGGAAGACGCCCTTTTAAGTGTCTGGAATTTATATTGGAGAGGCTATGTTCTAATAGATTGTTGCTATTATAATAAATAAAAGAAGACCCTCTTTAGAGTCTTCTTTTATTCTTTAAACTTTGATTAACACTTTACCTTCATAATTACGGCTTTCAATTAATTTGTGAGCAAGTTTCACATCAGATAAATTGAAGACTTGAGCAATAGGAAGTGTCAATTTTTTAGAAGCAAACATTTCTAAAACTTTTTCTGCGACAGGTGCTAATCGGTCTGGACAATGTTTCCTCGTCGTCCCTAAGCTAAAACCTTTAATGTTTCTACAACTACTATGGACATCGCTTGTTTTAAAAGTACCAGCTTTCCCACTACTATTGCCAAATTGAACAAGTGTCCCATACAGTCCTAAGCATTCAAAACTCTTACTAGAGACGTCACCAGCAACCGAATCAAAGATAACATTAGCCCCAAAATTATTCGTTTCCTTTAATACTTCCTCAACGAATGTATCGTAGGTACAAACAATATTAGCTCCCAATGTTTTTACATAATTTTCTTTAGTTAGATTCCCAACAGTTCCTATTATTCTTTGAACACCAGCTAATTTTGCTAATTGTACGAGCATTGAGCCTACACCACCTGCTGCACTATGTATTACAATCGTATCTGTTTTTTTGACTTGACCGATATCATATAGAAGCATATAGGATAAAATAGAAACCGTTGGCATTGATGCGGCTTGTTCAAACGGTAGACTATCTGGAATTTTAAATACTAATTGCTCATTTGCTACAACATACTCTGCATATGCACCAGATTTCGGGAAGGCTATAACCCGTTCTCCTTTTGAAAAGTTAGATTTAGGAGAGACCTCTTCAATTGTCCCTGAAACATCCAATCCAAGGGTTAAAGGAAATTTACCTTTTCCTTTATTTCCTTTACGCTTTTTTATATCTGCATAATTAACACTTGTATAAGCAACTTTTATCAAAACTTCATTTTCACCTATTATAGGTAAATCAACATCTGAGTAGGTAAGGACACTAGCATCACCAAATTCATTTTGAATTATAGCTTTCATTTTTTTCCCCCTTCCATTCATTTTTAGACTACCATACTTTTATTTGTCTAAAAATTAAATTAATTCAATTGAAGGTTATAAGTTTATCTAATCGGTTAATTCCAATTTTTATTAACCATTTCTAGAAACGAGCTAGAAACCTTTCTTCTCCGATAGTGATTTAGTACCAGACAAAGGGGTGGCGGTCATATCATTAAACGATTTGCCACAATCCTTACAAAGATAACGTTGACGGGCTTTATACGTACCATTTCTTTTAACAGCCATACTTCCACAATGTTCACAGGCTAACCCATTAGATAACCTCTTCTCCCGAATATCTACATTTTTCCAAATAGTGGTAGTAGAATCAGGAAAAAATTCTTCTTTCATAGCAAAGAAAAGCTTTATCTGTTCATCTTTGGTAAGGTATGAAAATTGTTCGTACATATCTAGCCACCTTAAAGGAATCGCTCCAGTCATAATAAGTTCAATTAGTATAACACTATGGTATCCTCAGCAAAAAATTATACGAACATAGCCATTGGAGAAAACCAGCCACTTATTAGCGAAAAAATGATTTTATTAGCGATTTTCACAACTTTATTGTCGAACTGGAAATTGCAATCGAATTTTACCAATTTTTCATTTGGGTTACAAACGATTCCCCACACTATAAAAAAGACATAAAAAACACACTTCATGCGAAACTATATAAAACAAGGATTCATTTCCCAGGAGGATAATTATGCGAAAAGTTATTTGTATCAATAACGAAGGTTTAGAGTTGGAATTCAATGTAGGTCATAAATATGATGTCGATAGAGAGTTTGAAACTACTTATATAGTCACCAACAAACTTGGCAAGAAGCATACCGTTTTTAAAACTCATTTTGAACTAGTTGAAGAATCTGATACGGTGATCTAATTTTTTCTATATTGTTCATAGGGACGGGAGGTGATATTAAAGGTTTTTAATCAATTTCCAAACAATGATCTTCCAATAATCCCCCTCTTCAAGAAACACTTTCTTCACGCACAGCCGATTCTTATAGCCCCCCAACCAAAAAATCCCTCGAGATCTCGAGAGATTTTTTCCTTATGCGTATTGAATTCCTGCGGCTTTAACCTTATTGATATCACCGGAACTGCATGGTGTGACACCGTAAGTCATGCCGCAGCTTGGGCAGTTTGTGATGACCGCTTCCATCGTGAACATTTCACCGCATTCACACGCGATCTGGTGCGCGACGCGTGGCTTTATCTTTTCCTTACCTTTACTCTTCACATGGTCAACAATTGCTTTGCCATCTTCTAATCTAGAACATCCACAGCTCATGAGAAAAACTCCTTTATGACTTAATTAACACTGTTAACATAGCATAAAGGGTTTACGAAGCAGTATAAGAAAAGTCACACCTGGCGATCGACTTTTTTCAAAAAATCACCAATAACCTGCAGATACTCTTCCGGCTCCTCCATATATGGCATATGGGCACTTTTTTCAAAAACATGGAATTCAGACCCTGGCGTCAGCCTTGCATAATACTCTGTGGATTCAGGTGTCGCCTCATCAAACCGGCCACATGTATATAGCGTTGGACACTCGATTTCTCCCAATTGCGGTGTGCAATCGAAAGTCTTTAAATTGCCCTTCACTGTAAATTCGGATGGTCCCCACATCGTTTCATATACGACTGGGTTCTTCATGCCAGCTCCAGCTTTCAGCCATTCCAAATCCGGCACTCCGCGGAAAACGAATTCCTTGTTAAACACCTTGATTGCAGCCTTAAACTCTTCAGAGTCCGTCTCACCGCTTTCTTCACAACGTATGATCGTCTCCTGCACGTCTTCCGGCAGCTTAGCGATATTCCGCTTCTGATCTTCTTCCCACAGCGGAGCACTCAAACACGGACTTGAAAAAATCACGCTCTTCACGCCGCTTGGCTTTGTCAGCACATAAGCTGCCGCCAGAGTCGTACCCCATGAGTGTCCAAGAATATGAACTTCATCAAGCTTTAGCGCCTCACGAACCTGACCGAGCTCCTCAACAAACCGGTCAATATTCCAAAGCGACAGATCATCCGGACGATCCGACTTCCCGCAGCCAAGCTGGTCATACATTACAACAGGCCGATCCTTGCCAAGCGCCTTCAAAGCTTTTAACGAATAAGTCGAAGACCCTGGCCCACCATGTAAAATAACAACAGGGGTCCCTTCCGCGTCTTTATTGTAAATTTCATACCAGACTCTCCCGCCGGTAACCTCCACAAAACCTTCTACGTACATATGTAATCCTCCTAATTAAAACTCTATTTAATCCCCTACACATTTACTAGATCTTTTTTTAAAATACCTTATGTAATCTTAATTAACTTTCTCAGTCTGCTGCTCCAGCAACGGCTCATACATCATTATAGCGTGATTTTCAGTAACAAACTCATCATCGATTTGTATTTTCTCCTTGTTAAATACCTTGCGGTGAATGGTATTATGTCTTACATATCCTCCCCAGTATTCCCGAGTGATTAAATGCTCCCGCTCATACACTTCATACGTTTGGATCGGTTGGGACTCAGACCTCCATTCACCAACTAAATGAGTGTCATTCAAATAAACAACTAATTGATAGGTGTTATTCGTCTCATTTTTAATTTGCAGGTCAAGGTAATTATAAGCACAAGTGGCTCCACTGCCAAAAGGCTGACTTCTTTTGGAATCCGGAAAAACATCGTAGCTATGCCGATATCTTTCTGTAATGGTTAATGGAGTGTGTAAAGTCATCCAATAAATCAAGTTCGATAATTGGCATAGACCTCCGCCAACCCCTGTCGTAACCTTGCCATAATGAAGAATCATACCATCTACATAGCCTTTGCTCTTGGTTGTATTTCCGAGTAACCTCCAATAAGAGAAGGTTTCGCCGGGCCGGATGATCACTTTATTCAGCTTTTGAGTTGCGATTTTGAGATTCTTCACCTTGTTATGCTGTAACCACATATCAACATCCTTCAATTCTCGAAGAAGTAAAGTTTGATGGGTGAAAACCTGATGTTTCAGCGGACGATCTTCTTTTTTCACAGAGAATTTCTTGTTCCCGAAGATCCAATCCAAATATCTTTTGGAACGGTAATACTTTTTCCCAAGATAAATTCTCACAGGGCTTCTTTTAATAGGCTTTAAAGACTCCATACGGCCTCCTTTTAGGTTTGCATCCTTTTTAAAAAAATAAATTCAATACCTAATAAGTTCGCCTCAACAAGGAAATTTCCTTTTTAATAGTGTTTCGGACACAATCAAAAAGAAAGTGTCCCAATCATAAAATTGAGACACTTCCTTACAAAACTATTAGTAGCCGCTGCCAGATCCAACAGGTACAAATCCATTATAATCCGTCATGTACCCTGCAAGAGGATAATACGGGATGTTATACCAGTCTTCTGGATTCACCTTTTCGACTTCTCCAGTTACATAACCGTGCACCAGCGATTTCAATGCCAGGTAATTCTGCTTTGTCAGGTAGCCATTTGATTTTTGCCCAAGGCTTCCATCAGTGGAATTTCCTTTTGTTTCAAAGAATACGGCTGGATGGCTGTGGTTATCCGGGTTCAGATCCTTGTAGTTCAGCCCCATCATCATAGCTGATACAACGCCACCCTTGATATCGATATCGTAGGCTGTTCCTGCTTCTCTATCGATGGCGACCTGGTAGCGGTCAATATGTGTATAGCCATAATCTTTCAAATCATCATAGACATAGGCCATCATCTGCTTTGTGATGTCATTATATCCTGTACCAGGAAGTGTAGGACCATCCGGGGCAAGTGAGATGCCAAGGGAGAACGATGTAGATTCGTCTGTTCCATACACTTGCTTAAATCCCTGATGGTGTAGGTCGATAGCGAAATCTGGCTTAACGTCTGCCCAGTAGGCGTAGACTACTTCTGATTCTGCGGCCTCAAAGCCTTCAAGAGTCCAATCACGGTTTAAGTCGATTAATTTTCCGCTGTCAGTCAATTTCGTATGGCGGATGTTCATTTCTGCTCCATCCGGATTATACATTGGGATGAAATAAAGAGTTGCCTCTTCAAGCACCTTTTCAACATCCTTGTCTCCGCTTTTCGCATACGTTTTTAAAAGCTGAAGAGCTGCTTCGGTAACCAATTTCTCGTTCCCATGGATTTGGGCCTGAATCCAGATTTTTTGAGGGCCTGTCCCCACTTTTGCAACATAAATACTTCTGCCCTGTTCTGACTTTCCATACTGATCAAGGGTCGATACTTCTACCTTTCCCTTGCTGCTTCTCTCGATGTCTTCAAGGATTTTGATCACTTCATTGTAAGAGAGGGTACTGTTAATGTTAGTATTACCATTTGTAGACGGCCCTCCAGGCTGTAGCGCTGCATATGCAGCTGAGCTGAACGCAAGCACAAGGATCAAGGCAGCCGTTGCGATTTTCATTAATCTTTTAACCATTTTATGTATCCCCTTTCCCAAAAGTCGTCGCCCCTTATTTCATCCCTCCTTCTCATACATTTCGGGACGCTAAATAAATGATATAGTAAATTAGCAACATTTTAATAGTGTAAAAAGTATGAATGTTTTGACAATATGAGACAAGCACTTGAATAAGCCTTTAGACCCTTCATCTATTAAAAAAGTCATAGAAACAGTAAAACAGGCACAAAAAAACAGCGAACAAATCGCTGTCTCAAAGTTTATATATTTTTTGCGCTGTCCAGTCAAATCTAACCTTCTTCTGCCAACTGCACTGCTTTCTTTTTCGTAAAAGAAGTAATGAATACCCCAATAAAAACAAGGCAGCCACCAATGATTTGCGGAATGGCAATAACCTCGCCCAGGATAAAAAACGCTGCGACTGTACCAAACACCGGAATTAGGTTCAAAGAAATGGACGCTTTCGATGGTCCAATCAATGCAACTGCACGATTCCATAACAAAAACGAGCATATGGACGGGAAAATTCCTATGTAAAATAAAGCACTCCACTCTGCAAGATTCACTTTACCAACCGGAACGAACGCCAACTCTATAGCCATTGCTGGAATCATCACTATAAAACCAAGCGCCAGCGTAAAACCGAAAATTGCAAGCGATGGCAGCTTCCCGGAAATCTTTTTAATATTAATAGAATATAAAGACCACGAAATTACAGCCAGCACCATAATCAAATCGCCAATATTAAACTGCAAAGCTAGCATCCTCTCAACTGACCCATGCGTGATGACAATCAGCACACCGACCATTGAAATCGCCATCGACACCCAGTACTTCAACTCCATTTTTTCTCCGATCAGAAGAGCTGAAAGCAGGAAAATGAACAGAGGACTAGTACTATTCAATAAAGTTGCATTAATCGCCGTCGTGTAATTGACTGCCCAATAAATCAGCAGATTAAATCCAATTACCCCCGTCACAGCCAGGAATAACAGCAGCTTGAAGTGCTCTCTTAAGGCTGCCCTTTCATGTCTGAACAGCCTGATAATAACCGGAGACATGATCAGGACCCCAATCCCCAGACGGGTGAACGAAATCGTCACCGGCGGCAGCGAATCAGCAAGAAACTTTCCAGCAACCGCATTCCCGCCCCAAAATAACGCAGCACCAACCAGAAGTAAATAAGGTGCGTTTCCAAGCCTCTGGATCAATCTATCCCCCTCCTTGCATTCAACCATTTGTTGATTCTTAACTTTAAATACTCTATTACTTCTGCTCGAATGCAGTAAAGCGGTTTTTTTTGAACCCTGGGATTGCCATGGCGATACTTGACAGCTTTGACCTCTTTCACCTGAAACCTGTCACAATAACGGCTTTTTCTTGACAGCTTTGAGCACTTCCACCTGAAACCTGTCACAATAACAGTGTTTTCTTGACAACTTTGAGCTCTCTCACCTGAAAGCTGTCACAATAACGGTGTTTTCTTGACAGCTTTGGCCTTTTCCACCTGAAACCTGTCACAATAACGGTGTTTTCTTGACAACTTTGGGAGTTCAACCTGAAAAGCTGTCACAATAACGGTGTTTTCTTGAGAGCTTTGGGAATCCAACCTGCAAACCTGTCACAATAACAGCTTTTTCTTGACAGCTTTGTGCTCTTTCACCTGAAACCTGTCACAATAACGGCTTTTTCTTGACAGCTTTGACCTCTTTCACTTGAAACCTGTCACAATAACGGCTTTTTCTTGACAGCTTTGAGCACTTCCACCTGAAACCTGTCACAATAACAGTGTTTTCTTGACAACTTTGAGCTCTCTCACCTGAAAGCTGTCACAATAACGGTGTTTTCTTGACAGCTTTGGCCTCTTCCACCTGAAACCTGTCACAATAACGGTGTTTTCTTGACAACTTTGGGAGTTCAACCTGAAAAGCTGTCACAATAACGGTGTTTTCTTGACAGCTTTGGCCTCTTCCACCTGAAACCTGTCACAATTACGGCTCTTTCTTGACAGCTTTGAGCTCTCTCACCTGAACCTGTCACAATAACAACTTTTTCTTGACAGCTTTGGCCTCTTCCACCTGAAACCTGTCACTATAACATAATTAATGTAATACTCTTCACTCTTTCCATTTATTATATAGTGTATGAATTATATAATTATATCATTTGAAAAGATGTTCCTGCGGAGAATTAATAATTTTATTAAAATGAGAAACGCCGCGTTAACGGCGGCATTTCTCCATCCTGTAAAAATAGGAAAGCTATGATCTGCTCTCCTTCACAACTATCTATAATTCTGAATACCAGCTTCAAAAGCCTGTCGATCGTCATTCTCTATTCCATGCAGTGCTTCCTGCAGGGCGAAGGTACTTTTATAAAAATGAACACGCTTAACTATTTCTTTACCTTTCGGATACTGATCAATACACCTATTAAAAAAATCTTCACCATAACTGGAGAGTAGCCCCGCAAAGTCATACGCGGGGTCCCCTATACCAGAACCACCAAAATCGATGATACCGGAAATTTCACCAGTCACTGAATTCCATAAAATGTTGGAAGCGCCGAAATCCCCATGGATTAAGGCAAGATTCACCTTTGAAAGTGCTTCTCCTTTTAGAAAATCCTCGAACGACTCTGATACACTGATTTGAGATTCCTTACTCATAAAAGGAAACAATTTATCTTGAATTTTTTCATAAAGAGCACTCATTTCCTCCCGAGGATGACGGGCCTCCAAATGTAATTCCCGACTTGCAAAATCTCCAGAAATAGAATGCATGGCTGCAAGAAAAGAAACCAGTTGTGAAGCCAGCCCTCTAAGCTGCTCATCACTCTTGATTTCAAGTAAACTTTTCCTCCACAAAGGATTGCCTTCAATTAATCTATAGCCAGTAAAGACCTTACCCGGCTCTAACTCATCAAAGGACTCGTATATAGGAATCGGGGTGGGCACCTTTACGATATCTTTTATGTATTTTAAAATCTCCGTTTCTCTTCTTAATTGAATGATTCCTTGCTTATATTTAGGAAATCTGAAGACCAGAGATTCATTAACAATAATGACGTCATTATTCTGGCCCATTTCATTAACATAAAAATCGTTAATGATTAAATCATGATGTTCACTTTGTATCTGTTCAATTAACTTATGATTCATTCAAAAGTTCTCCCTTTACACCTATCATAATTCCATCCATAAAAACAATTTCACCTTGCTCTAAGATTCTATTAAAAAATCATGATTCATCATCTTTTGACGGCTTGCTATAATAGTAATTCTTAATGTTATTACCAGAATTATTGCCAAAACCATTTTTCGCTGGTGAAATTAAAAATCCCAAAACAATGCCCATAGAAAATGCCAATGCTGATAAAGTGAATAATTCTCTTTTCCTCATCCTTATCTCCTTAGAATTGTATTTTAATCAAATTTAAAATGAAGCCATAAACCATAATATAAACTTCCTCGTTGCCCTACAGTAATTCACCCAAGAATTAGAATTCAGTACTGCTACTATTCGTTTTTTATATTTGCGAAGAACTCCCCAATATTAAATCCGAGGTGATAGGAACCATACCAGATCCATAGGGTTATGAGTAATGTTAAGAGGATTGGATACCTTTTTTTAATAAATTTTTTTCTAGGACTCTTCATACAGACAGCTCCCTTTTTCAGTAAAATATTTCCATTAAATTGTCGCATAAATTTACCCGATACTCAATATGTAATTTCTTTTCTACTAAAATATTACACTTTTTGAAACATGGCTCTTTATAATTCCCCTCCGAAGGAAAACCATTTTCCTAGACACCCCATTATTTCATAACACATCTATTGTAAAAAAATATTCAATTTTTACTGTAGCTACTTAATTGCAGGGGTTGATATTTTAAATCTCAGCTTATTGGCATTAAATTCGGCATCACAAAATACGGATAACATTCTGGATAAAGATTAGCAATTTCAGCATTGCTCATTAGGTACATTGGGTTTAGAAACTCAGATAAGGAAAGATAAGTCTAAAGCTTATTGAGAACAACAAAAAAAGGAGCAAAATCGCCCCTTACTGGTTTTTCAGTATGTGTTTAAAATCTTTTATTTCGCCTTCGTGCTTAATTGAACAAGCAGCTAGCGTATCAATAACTCTTTGTTGGTCTCCCAATATATCTTTTCAGTTCATCTGTCTTTGTATCAACATGTTTCTCTATTTGTTCAAAAAATGGGCCAAGCCCATTAATCAGATTATCTTTAATACTCGAAACATCCTTTTGCAATACTTTCTGTCCGTGTTTTAGATCGCGGTGTCCATCCTTGAGTTCTTGCTGTCCTCTTTTCAGTACCAGAAATCCATCTTTAAGTTCTTTCTGATCTACATTCAATTCTACAAAACCAACTTTCAGATCTTGCTGCCGTTCTCTCAGTTCCTTGTATCTATTGTTCAGTTCTTTCTGTTCTACATTTAATTCTACAAAACCATCTTTCAGATCTTGCTGCCCTTCTCTCAGTTCCTTGTATCTATTGTTCAGTTCTTTCTGTTCTACATTTAATTCTACAAAACCATCTTTCAGATCTTGCTGTCCTTCTTTCAGTTCCTTGTATCTATTGTTCAGTTCTTTCTGATCTACATTCAATTCTACAAAACCAACTTTCAGATCTTGCTGCCCTTCTCTCAGTTCCTTGTATCTATAGTTCAGTTCTTTCTGTTCTACATTCAATTCTACAAAACCATCTTTCAGCTCTTGCTGACCTTCTCTCAGTTCCTTGTATCTATTGTTCAGTTCTTTCTGTTCTACATTCAATTCTACAAAACCATCTTTCAGCTCTTGCTGTCCTTCTCTCAGTTCCTTGTTTACTTCGTTCAGCTCTTGCTGGCCCGCTTTCAGTTCTTTTAATTCATTCAAAATTAAATTCAAGGTTTCTTCCATTCGGTTTCCCCCCGATCAAAATAAACTATACCATGGTTACGAAGGGAATTTTGGTATGATCTTCTGGATTTGCAAAGGAAGTAACACATAAGATGAATTACCATATTTCAACTATAATTTTATTGTGCAAAAGAGGAATCATTTCTACTTAGTTTTAGGTATGACGTTGGAATCAAGAGAAAAGGTAGATAAATGTGGGAAATGATCTGGTTAGGTACAAGAAGAATTAGTATTTTGTGGCAATAGGAAAAAACTGTCTTCGGGGAATGTGTGAAGTAAATTATGTTTATTACTTAATCATAGGTGCAATTAGTTTACTTAAGAGAAGCCAAAAGTCAGTTTGATTCTATCCCCTTACCGTCTGCTCAATCGCTCGACCTCTGTTTCCACTTTATAGACTCTTTTGTTTAAAACTTCAGTACTAGCATCAAAATGTTCAACAATTTTGTCTGTATATAATCCCAGACTAGCGATAAGATTCTTTTGCAATTTTTCTTGCCCGATTTCCAGTCTTTTCTGACCTTCTTTCAAATCATTTAGATCTGCACGCATAACTTTCAAGTCTTCCATATCTTCACGCATATTTTTCAGATCATTAACATCCGCACGCATCTCTTTCAGCTCACTGACATCCGCACGCATCTCTTTCAGTTCATTGACATCTGCACGCATCTCTTTCAACTCACTGACATCCGCACGCATCTCTTTCAGCTCACTGACATCGGCACGCATCTCTTTTAGCTCACTGACATCCGCACGCATCTCTTTCAGCTCATTGACATCGGCGCGCATATTTTTCATTTCAAACAATATTTGATTTAAAATTTGTTCCATGGTTTTCCCTCCCCTTCAAAAGATCTTATTAAGAATAATAATGCCTTAAGAAATAAAATTTAACAATGTTGCACTGCTTCTCACTTTTTTTCTAAAACATATATACGCTTGTCCATTTCTGTTAATCTGTTGTTCAAATATTCAACTTCAAAATCAGTTTTCTTTTTATTTACTTTTAGGATTCTAATAACGTCCTCAGTTTGAGCTAACTCTATCCTATCTACAGTTGTTTTGACTTCGTGAATGTCTGCATGTACTTGTTTAAGGCTTATATGCATATTCGTTACATCATTTTGAAAGACACTTAGATCTTCTTTAACGTTCGATACATCATTCTGTAAGACACCGAGATCTTTTTTAACGTTCGATACATCATTCTGTAAGACACCGAGATCTTTTTTAACGTTCGTTACATCATTTTGTAAGATACCGAGATCTTTTTTAACGTTCGATACGTCATTCTGTAGGACACCGAGATCTCTTTTAACGTTTGATACATCACTCTTTAAGCCAATAAGATCTTTTTTAACGCTCTTTACATCATTTTGTAAGATACCGAGATCTTTTTTAACGTTCGATACATCATTCTGTAGGACACCGAGATTTTCTTTAACGTTCGATACATCATTCTGTAGGACACCGAGATTTTCTTTAACGTTCGTTACATCATTTTGTAGGGCACCGAGATTTTTTTTAACGTTCGTTACGTCACCTTTTACCTCGCTTAGATCCTTTTGCATGCTCGTTAAAATATCTAGTATTTGCTGTTGCATCACTCTCACCTCCTTGAACATTATTATATATCATCTCCGATTTGGTGTCTCTCACCAGAGGCGCTTTCATATACGAATTTTATGGAGTATCGGTAAATCTCCTTTGCAAAAACTCTTAAGAAAAAGTGCGAATATTCTCCTCCTTAGACTAGATTCTTATTATTAAGATTCCTTACCACAATACACCGAATATATATGAATATTGAGACCATTTTAGAGTTGGTAAAGTAATAGGAACTATAACGAAAGGGTTGAAAATATAATGACTACTTAATATAAGAAATGCAACTAATTGTGGTGGAAGTTCTTTTGTCCAAGCGATGGACTTCGTCAACCTTCGTCCGATGGATAAAAAGATGACACTTGAGACTGAAAAAATTTACACAGTTTGTTTGGATTGCGGAGAAGTTGTTTCGATAAAAATGAAAAATCCAGAGAAATTAATGAAGTAAATCATTGTAGTAGTGTAGAAGCTACTTCTGACAGCTTTGGCCGCAAACACCGATTTCCTGTCCGAACCTGACGCTACTTCTGACAGCTTTGACTGCAACCACCGAATTCCTGTCCGAAGCTGTGGCTGCTTCGAAGCACAAGGTACGTCCCTGCGCTTACGGCACATGAGCCATTGCTCCATAATTCAACCTTCCTTTTAATTAAATCTATAATACGTTAAAAATGCGGAATGAACGTTTGTTTTTACCTATTCAAAAAGGCCAAATCGCAAATGATTTGGCCTTTTGTTCCTTGGATTACCGCCTTCTGCTTCGCTTCCGCAAGAACGATGGAATTTCAAGAGACTCTTCTTGATCCTTTGTACCCCGTTCGTAATTCTCAGACTCTTCGTAGGCAGGCGGCTGGCTGTACTTTCCAGATTGGTTGTAGTTATCGTATTGGCCATTGCCTCCGGATTGGTTGTAGTTACCGGATTGGCCATTGCTGCCGGACTGGTTATAGTTTTGGCCTCGCCCGTAATCCGCCGGTTCTGCATAGGCAACAGCCTCTCGCTGTCTCGACTGAGACTGGTATTGCCCACGGGAATTACCAATCATGTCTCCAGGTCGGCGGGATGTGTTAGACAGCGGAGCTTCCTCCTCATTAGGATCGAAGCCTGTCGCAATCACGGTCACCATGATTTCTTTATCGAGATTTTCATTGATGACCGATCCAAAAATCATGTTAAGCTGGTCATCTGTTGCAGCCGCCACAATGTCGGCCGCTTCCTGGACTTCATACAAACTGAGGTTCATGCCGCCTGTGATGTTCATCAGAACTCCTTTCGCGCCATTGATGCTCGTTTCAAGCAATGGCGAGGAGATGGCTTTTTTGGCAGCTTCGACAGCACGGTCATCGCCTGAAGCTACACCGATGCCCATGAGAGCTGTTCCTTTGTTGGACATGATCGTTTTAACGTCAGCAAAGTCAAGGTTAATCATGCCTGGCACGGCGATCAAGTCGGAAATGCCTTGGACACCCTGCCTGAGGACATTGTCCGCCTCACGGAAGGCTTCAATCATTGGTGTTCTCTTGTCGACGATTTCCAGCAATCGCTCATTTGGAATGATGATTAATGTATTAACGGCTTTCTTCATCTCTTCAATTCCGGCTGCCGCATTTTGTGCCCGCTTGCGGCCTTCAAAAGTGAACGGACGAGTCACCACTCCAATTGTAAGTGCACCAAGTTCGCGTGCGATATGGGCAATCTCCGGCGCAGCTCCGGTCCCGGTTCCGCCGCCCATTCCGGCCGTTACGAACACCATGTCCGCACCTTCCAGGGCATCACTGATCTGCTGTCTGCTTTCTTCGACAGCCTTTCTGCCGATTTCAGGTTTGGCACCAGCGCCCAGGCCCCTGGTCAGCGAACCGCCGATTTGCATCGTGACCTCCGCTTTTGACATGTTAAGAGCCTGCGCATCTGTATTCACAGCAATGAATTCCACTCCCTGTACGCCGTCCTCAATCATTCGGTTCACAGCATTATTCCCTCCGCCGCCAACCCCAATTACTTTTATAGTGGCAAATTGATCGATATTGTTTTCAAATTCTAACATTTACAGTCCCCCTAATTAGCTTCAGACATTGCCCCCTATTTATCTCTATACCTATAAAATTCGACACCGACTTCGAAATCCTGTCTTTTCTAGTGATTTGTTAACGAACTGTAATTTTAGAGTAAAAAAGTGTCATTCTTTTTCGAAAATAATTGTTAGAGGGAAACATATTTTGATTATTTTTTGGTGACAATAAATCATTATGGCATTTATCGTATTTCTACAGAAGATTCCCTCTCCAATCACGCGAAGGGCTTCTAGCCCATCGATAAGGGAATAGGCAAATAAGGAGATTATTTTATGATATTGTTCATTTATCTCTTATTGAATGGAATCGCTTTACTTTTTTTCATTAAGAAAAAGAAAAACCTCCACATTCTTGAGCTGACGCCTTATTGGTTTCTTGCTTCTTACATCGCTCAGAATTTCTCTGCACTATGTTATATGAATTTTAAAACTCTACACATCCCTGAACATTTACCTCTTGAAATGGCTCATTTTTTTAGTCGAATCAACATCTATCCAGTGATCATGGTTCTATTTTTGGATTATTATCTGGTCACGGATAAATGGTACAAAAAGGGCTTTTTAATGGTTTTATTTGTGGCTTTATTAACAGGCGTAGAATGGCTGAACCATTTTTTAGGTGTATTGATTCATGTAAATTGGCAGTTTTGGTGGTCACCTTCCGTTTGGTTTGGTGGTCTCATATTGCTGATTGGCTTTATGAAAGGATACCGCATTTTGCTTTATAAAGGAGGACAATACAAATGAATGTAAATTATGACTGGAATGAATGGTTCTTTCTGATTTCTTCCGCTGCAGCATTATTAACATTCTGGCCCATCCGGAAATACTTCCGGCCAGTGATCGTCCTTCTCATCTGGATGTATAATATTTTCCTCGTATCAACAATTGACTACTTTTTAATCGCAACCCCTTTTAAGGCCTACTATTTTGGTGATAATCCAACATACGAACTTTCTGGTGCACTATTTCATTTATTCATGTATCCTTGTGCTTCTTTAGTGTTTCTTTATTTTTACGACAAGTTCGAAATATACGGTAAAAAAACAGTTTTGTATATTTTAGGATGGACAGGGTTTTCCTTATTTTACGAATGGATTTGTGTGAAAAATAACGCCTTGATTTATACTGGATGGAAGCTCTTATATTCCATACCCGTTTACCCAGCAGCAGCCATCCTATTAATCATTTTCTTTCATTTTATTAAAAATAAATATGACGAATTGGCATACTAAAAATGCCCTCAGTAAATAGAATCTTCTTTTAAAATCAGGAGGAATGGCATAATGAGAAAGCTATTTGCCGTGATAGGTCTCGGGCGTTTTGGTGGAAGTCTTGTTGAGGAATTTCACCATCTTGGTTTCGAGGTTCTGGCTGTGGATATGAATGAGGAGAGAGTGAACCGGTTTAGCCAGTTTGCAACCCATGCAGTTGTGTCCAATGCCATTAACGAAAATAATCTAAAAGAATTGGGCTTAAAAAATGTAGACATTGCGATTGTATCATTCGGCGGTAATATTGAAGCGAGTATTCTCACGACATTGCTGCTAAAGGAATTGGGTGTCAAACAAGTTTGGGTGAAGGCATTAAGTGAGAACCATCAAAAGGTATTAGAAAAAATCGGTGCCGATCGCGTCATTCACCCTGAAAGGGAAATGGCCAAGAGAATCGCCCACCATGTTACTTCCGATAAGATTGTCGATTTTATTGAGCTTTCCAAGAACCACAGCATTGCAGAAATAATCTCTACAAAAAAGGTAACAGATAAAACATTAAATGAGCTGAATGTCAGGGGCAAGTACGGCTGTACGATCATCGGAATCCAGCGAGGAGAAGAATTCATTGTGTCCCCTTCAGTTGAAGAAGTCATCTGCCCAAATGATATTCTCATCGTGTTAGGTCATAATAATGAAATTCATGCATTCGAAGAAAAAGGGGTTTGATTTTGATTAACATTAATATGAAGATACAGGTTATTCTATTTCAAACATATCCAATAAAACGGAATAAACACCATATCTTTACGGTCGCCGAGTTGATTAGCTGGGAGAGACTAAAACATTCCTAGAAAAAAGCACAGGATTCATCGTCCCTGCGCTTCTCTTATAACCGGTTATACTCTTTCAGCTTCCCCCGCAGCACTCTCAACTGCTTCATCAACTGTTCATACTCTTCATACTCGATGTTGCACAGCTTCAGCTCGGTGGCGATTTTTTGGACGATAGCATCTTTTTCTTCCAGGGCCTTTGGTTGAAGTGAGATGCAGACTTTCCTTTCGTCTGCCGTCGACCTCTCCCTTTTCACCCAGCCGCTCGCTTCCATCCTTTTGATCATCGGGGTTAATGTCCCTGTGCCGAGGTTCAATTTTTCTCCGAGCTCTTTGGCGCTTAACCCATCCTCTTCCCACAGTGCCAGCAAAACTAGATACTGCGGGTAGGTAATGCCGAATGATTCAAGTGCTTTGGTGTATAGTTTATTGAACTGGCTACCGGCTTCATAGACTGCAAAACACAACTGATTTTCCAGCGTTAAAAAATCATCCAAGTGTATCACCTTCACAAACTTTATAATAGATTCTCGAGATCCTTCTCAATTTTACTAGGTTCAGTTGTCGGCGCATAGCGCTTGACCACCTGCCCGTTGCCATCCACAAGGAATTTAGTGAAATTCCACTTTATATCCTTCGTAAGGACTCCACCTTTTTGTTCTTTTAAAAATGCAAACAGAGGATCTGCTTGTGCACCATTCACATCAATCTTCGCAAACATCGGGAACGAAACTCCATAGTTCATCTGGCAAAACTGCGTCGTTTCGACAATATCATTGAACTCCTGATCGTTGAACTGGCCGCAAGGGAAACCGAGAATCTCTAAGCCTTTCTCCTGGTATTGAGCATACAATTCCTGAAGTCCTTTGAATTGAGGCGTCAAGCCGCACTTACTTGCAGTATTGACAATCAACATTGGTTTTCCCTCATAATCCCTCAAGGATTGTTCCTGGCCATTTGTCTTCTTCACTGTAAAATCATAAACCGTTTTCATGTATCGTTCCTCCTCAGAGAATAATTATATCGTGTACGATTTAATCGTATCAGATTTTAATTTATCTTTCAATTTTAAGTTCAGCCCATTTTAAATCTGTCACAAATCCGTCACAAAAATCCCCTTCCCTACATGTCCCTTTTAATTGCCTCCCTGTATATAGACAGTGAAAGGGCGGTGCAAAATAATGACAATTAAATCAGGGGTCATTGAAGGTTTTGAAGGATATTCACAGTTCAGTTCGCTAGAGGAATTCAACAGGCATTTGGAAATGTGGCTGGCAGTACATAAGCATGATTTTTCTAAAGGTGAGCTTGTGGGGTTAAAGAGGCTCTCCAGGTTCGCGGCAAAAATTCCCGGTGTCAGCAATGCAAAAATCGGAACGGTGCTGAAAGCCATCCATGAGGAATACAACGAGCTCGGCATTTCTCGTTCCACTTTTAAAAGAATGATCATTAAAGCAAGCACTCTTGGCATCTTCACCGTACACGAAACAGAACGCAAAAACGGTTCACAATCCAGCAACCTATATGTATTCAATCGTTTTCCCAACAATGAACCACCGAAAAAGGAAAAAATGAACCACCAGAATAAAACTATTAATCCTTCTGAAACTAAAACTATAAAGAATAATAAACGTGAAGAAAGCGCCCTTCACCAAGCACCAGAAGATCATCTTTTTGTCAGCGATAGAATTCCGAAGCCATTCGTCGACCTGGCAAAATACTTCTTTCCGAGCGCAAAGGCCATCGAGGAATTCTGGAAAATGACAAGAATCGCAGCCTATAAAAATAACCAGGAAAACGAGACGGACACTATTCTGTCTGTTTCCCTGGATTCTTTTAAGCAGCTAGTACGAAAAATGAAGTCAAACGTCACGGTGAAAAATCCACTTGCCTACTATACCGGCATACTGAACAAGAAGTTTCAGGATCTATACTTTGGAGAGCTATTTGAGATGGGGTTTTAACCCTTTGAATGCTTAACTACATGATGGACATTAATCTTATGCCAAATCGCTTTCCAGTTCTTTTTAACAATCCGGTTCTCATAAATCGCAGCGCGCTCTTTTGTTTCGGTAAAAAAAGGAGTCGGTTTCACTTCAAGATGAAGGACATCATCTATCCCACAAGGAGCGGTCAGGACCAAGTTATTTTCACTGTCCAGCTTTACGCCAAGAGCCGTGGCCGTTTCCGGAAACTTTGAGATCGCATCCTCACAAGAAGTATAGGGCGGAATCTGATTGACAACATGCATTCTGGCCTGATTTTTAACAGACCAGGGCACATCGGGTAAAATCCTTCTCAACTGTTTCTCTAATACCTTTTCGTCATTCTCATCAATGTTAGCTGAATCAAAATAAATAACATCGACATCCTGGGTCAGCGTTCGTTCTTTAAATTCGTGCATCACATCCCAAATTTTCGAACGGACAAACCCTGCACAGATCCACCAGTCAGGCAAATTCAGTGTGCTAGCAGCTTGTATAATCTCCATCATTTTATCGTCGCTTTGAATTAACTTTATTACATCATCTTTACTTTTCAACATACAACCTCCCATTAACCGAACATATATTCTTATAGTATCATAATGAGATGGTAAGGGAAGATTTCCCTTTCGAATATGTCATAAATTCCGTAAAATGAAAGGAAAATAGATCAGTACGCCGGAGGACAAATGAAAAAAGTAATTTTGGTGATGTTATTTTGGGGTATGATCATTTTCTCCATAATAGCGCAGATATCTGACAAATTTATTTTTTGGCTAAGCCCAAATGCGCTTTCTCTTATTGATGAAAGAATGACATACACATTTGTTCCTATGATGATGAATTTCTTTGTCCTATTTTTAATGTGGAAAATAAGAATTCAAAAGTCTTGGTTCCTATTGTTCTTCATCGCCAATGTGATCTTGTTCCTATTCTATATTTCTTACCAATACGGGGATTGGGGGCTCGGGAGAGTCAGATAAGTACTAAAACATATCCCCCTTTTACTAATCAAAAGCTCTAACAACAGACAGCAAGTTAACACAGTTCATTTACATATGAATAATAGGTAAACAGTTAATAAAATGGCATAAAATCACAGGTTAAACACACCCTAAAATTAAATGATATTAGGGAGGATTACCAGTGCCAGAGAAAGCTTCCATTTCTTCTTCCGAATTAGCCACTTTATGGCTTACCTATCAGGAAAAAACAATGATTTTACGAATGCTGGAATACTTTATAGACAAAGCTGATGATGAAAAATCCAGGGAAATTATGACAAGTTTGTATGGAGAACTTGAGGTATATGTCAGCAAAATCGTGGAAATTTTTGAACAGGAAGGTGCTGTCATTCCGGCCGGATATACACCAGAAGATGTCAATAAACATGTTCCTAAGTTATACGACAATGGTTTTGATATTATGATTGTCCGGCTATTAAAAGAAATCAGCATGGGAATGCACTCATTGAATTTAACGATGACGTTCCGAGAGGATATCAATATCCTTATGGCAGACCTTACCGCTCTCAGCCAGAAGTATTACAGGATTTGCACGCAATATTTACTTGAAAAAGGGCTGCTTGTAAGAACTCCTTACGTTCCGATGCCAAAGACCGTCGAATTTGTAAAAAATTATGATTACTTTGGCGGGCTACCCATCAATCCTTTTAAGCAGAAAAGGACCTTAAACACACTTGAGGTGGCCCATATCCAAAAAGGAATCGAAGCAAATCTCACAGGCTTGCAGATGATCCTCGGCTTTGCCCAGTGCGCCAATGATAACGAGGTTAAAAAGTTTTTTCATGAGGGTGCAGAGCTTGCTAAAGGAATTATAAAAGAATTAAGTGAGTTAATGATTCAAGAAAGCCTTCCTGCCCCACAATCATCCGGAGGAAATGCAACTCAATCCACAGTCGCTCCTTTTTCGGATAAATTAATGATGTACTGTACAAGTCTGTTTTGCAGTTTTTCCCTGGGAAGCAATTCACTCGGAACTGCTTTTAGCTTACGTAATGACCTGCCTGTAAAAATGTCCATCTTTACGAAGGATGTTTTTGAGTATGCCCATAAAGGTGCCAAAATCATGGTTAAAAACGGATGGATGGAAGAGCCACCGCAAATGGTCAATCACAAACAATAGAAAGTGCAGGGTGGCAATAAGCAGTTCGGTTGTGATGCGAAAAATCCAAATTCACAAGAGAAATAGCAGGTAAGTCCCATACTTTTATACAAACTAACTCACATAAAAAAACGCAGAGATTTTGTCAACCTCTGCGTTTTTCAGGTATTTTAATGGCATGTTTTTCAACTTTTAGAGGTACAAAAGAAGACTGAAAGGTGAATTTATTGCTTAGTTCCCCTAACCGCAACGGTATGATACCCCCTCGAATCGGGGCCTTTGATTAAAGCAACGTCAGTAAATCCTGCATTCTTCATATACGGAATAACTTGATTTTCAGTAATGCCTCTTATGCCTTCCCATGTTTCATCTTCTTTTCCGTCAGAAAAAGTAAGTATGACAATTCCTTTTGGCTTTAGAACCCTATAGATTTCCGATAAAGTCGTTTCTATATCCATCCAAAAATAAATGGTTTGGATACTAAAGACCGTGTTGAAATGTTCATGGTCAAAGGGCAATTTATTGAGATTTGCTTGCACTAGTTTTGCTCTCTTTTCCCTTAATGCCTTTTTGTTTCTGAAATTTGCTGATCGAATAATTGTTGGAGAAATGTCCAAACCGACTATTTCTTCGGTCAAATCCTTTTCCAAAAGCAATTTAATTGCATAACCTGCCCCACAGCCCAACTCTAAAATCCTGTCTCCTTTTTGAACATTCATTAACTCTAATGTCCAATTTGTTTCAGTCTTGTGCTGCCTTACCATTTTTTCACCAATATATGTACCTATTATTCCTTTTGGCGTTTCATAATGCCGATCGATAAATTCTCTAGTTTTTTTAAGGAAGCCCATTACATTTCTCCTGTTTGAATTGTCTTATGCCTTTTAATTCGACAATCTTGTTTTACAATTATTGAATCTTCTCGACCACATTATCAATGACTGTATTAATATCCGCATAACCAAAATAATGAACATATATGACTTCGTTTCCCCTTGAAGCAAAAACTTCCTTCATTTCCTTTTCTTCATGGACAATCAAAAGATCCAGGTCCGGGTGCTTCTTTTCAACATAATCATCCTGGCTGGTTTCAAAACTGTAGCGTTTGATCAAATCCGAAACCAAATTCTCTGCCATGCCATGGAATCTGAGCTGATAATATTGTGTATGTATCGCCGGTGAATACTCGCCGCTGCCATCTTCCCACAAGCTACCTCGAACCAGTCCGTGTTCATCAGCTTCATATTGGACAGGTGCCAAAAGGCTCCAGTCATATGAATATCGATTCCCCCAATCTACACCATCTTCTATAAAGGTAGGTTCCGCTCTCTCTAATTTAGGATTGCTCTCGACATCTGCTAATCTGACAATCGGTAAATTCACGTCTTTATCCGGAAGTGTTTTCGTATCAATTTTCATTAGGTGTAAAAATGGAATAATCGCACTTAATCCTATCATCACTGTGAAAAGAAAACTAATAGCAGTATGGAATGTATGTCTCTTTTTCCACGGAGCATGATGGTTAATTGGTATGCCTTCAGCTAATTTTTTGCGCAAATCACGAACAGAGAGAGCAGCTTGTAATGAAGCATAAGCGATATAACTTATGTAAATAGCCAAAAGCGTTTGATGGACCATGATTCCTTCCACCATTACAAACGTTGGCGTCCCGTCCAGGAACCAGCTAGAAGCTAACATACCAATCATGAGAAGCAGGCCCAAAACGATGACACCAGCATTAAATACCAATTGTTTATCGAGTTCCTTCAATGAGTACGATTGCTCTTCAGGATCAGTGTAAAGCTCCGGTGCATTCAGCTCAGCAGGTGATGAAAACACATAAAAAGAACCATAGCTGGTGACAAAATCCCAGCCTTTATCGCCATACATTTCAACTTGCTCAGTCGATATCTCTTTATTGATCGACACCACTAGCCTGTATCTCATGTTTTTCTGATTAGCTTTTTCAAACTTGACGAACTGTCTCCCCAACTTTTTTAGAAAAAGCCCCTCAGCCGCCATGTCTGACAACCAGCTTTCAAGCTCCCCGATTCTCCAATAATCACTGGGGCTGAGTTTGTAGACTGTTTTCATTCCCCATCCCCCTCATCTAGTATCACGCGATTTTTAGCAAAGCTTTTGACCGACCACCTTTGTTAATACTACTGAATTTCAAGAGCCATGATAATGTCGATTTGCTCTTCATCACCCATATAGAAAGAGTGAGATCCAGTCTCTACAAATCCCATTCTCTTATAAAAAGCAATCGCATTTTCGTTCTTCTCCCACACACCCAGCCAGATTTTACTCTTATTATTTTCTTGCGCAAGATCCACCGCTTTGTTAAAGAGGTATTTACCAAGCCCATGCTTTTGAAAATCGCTCTTAATATAAATCCTTTCGACTTCAAGCGCTTCACTTCCCATGTCCTCAGACTGCGCATCATTAATATTTACCTTTAAATACCCGGCAAGCTCATTGTTAAAATACACAAAGAAAAACTCAGAAGAAGAGTTTCTCAATTCTTTTTCCAATTGATTTAAATTAAATGCCTTATCCAGATAAGCCTTCATATTCTCTGGTGAATTCTGCTGCTTAAAAGTCTCGTCAAATGTTACACAACTAATTTCCTGGAGTGTGAGTAAATCTTCAGGAGTACACTTGGTTATTCTGATTGTCATCTTTTTGTCGCTCCATTCGTAAAAGCGCAGTGAAGTCCCTGCGCTTCCAGGTATTGAATTTATAAATCTATAATATTAATTATTAGAAAGAATTTCTCTTTCGAGTTTCTCGATCACTTTGTAATCCAGTGGAGGATTCACTACCTTGTACAATCGATCCGATACAACAACATCTCGGTCAAAAGTATACTTTTCATATCCTCCATCATTATATCCTAGGTAGAGTTCAAACCTTTCGCTTTGATGAAATTCCCAACATTGATACTTTAAAGTCCGCCATACTAAAATCCTATATTTTTCCTATAAAAGAACTTCGACATACTTTGCAACATTCCTCCTTGCTCAAGAAGCCGCCTCGAGGATGTAGTCCTTTATGAAGCATTCGTTAACATAATAGGATATAATCACGCAATATATGGTAATCTATTATTGGAAATATTTCACTATGAGAGGTAGATCATTAATGGAAGCTTATTTTTTTCCCGTATTAATGTTAATAATTGTATGGATTTTAAACCGTAATTTTGCCAGTATCAAAGGCTGGATTGGAGAAAAGCGTGTGGCCAATATTCTCTCTTCCTTAGATTCTCAGGACTACACCCTCATGAACGACCTCTATCTACCGAATGAAAATGGACAAACTACTCAGATTGACCATCTATTAATTTCCCCTAAAGGTATATTCGTTATTGAGACAAAAAACTATAAAGGCTGGATTACTGGGTCTGAACATAGCCAGTACTGGAATCAAACAAACTACAAGCGGAAAGATAAATTATATAACCCTATTTGGCAGAATTCAGGCCATATAAAAGCCCTTCAGGCACAATTGGGTGAAGTGGCAGCAGAAATACCCATCCACTCAGTGATCGTTTTCGGAAAAGAAGCAACACTGAAATTCAAAGAACCATTCAAGAATGCCTATGTCATCAAAAACAACGAGCTTCTTGCTACAATTGATAAAATCCAGGTCACACCCGAAGTATCCTTTTTTAAGCGCGGTAAAATAAAGCAAATACTCGCTCCATTTCTCAGTCAGGATAAAAACCAAAAGAGGGAAATAAAGAAAAAGCATGTCTCCGATATTAAAAACGAGCTTAAGAAAAAGAAAACAATGGTGACAGAAAACATATGCCCTCGCTGTGGAAGTCCCCTTGTTTCAAGAACAGGTAAAAAAGGTAAGTTCAAAGGCTGCAGCAGCTTCCCAAAATGCAGATTCATAGCATAAGAGCTGTCCAATGGGAAGGAAAAATAGCTAGTGTGTTACATAGTCATTTTATTCGTTAACAATCTATGACCTTATAAATATGAAAAGGTGAAAAACATGAATTTCGATATGATAATAGAAGATCCACTACAAGCAAACGTTGAGACAACCATAGAAAGAATAGCAATCCGAGCAATCATAATGGCAAATAATCGTATTCTGCTAGTTCAATCCAGTAGAGGGGACTTTAAATTTCCCGGAGGTGGACTAGAGGAAAACGAAAGCCACGAAGAATGCCTAATACGAGAAGTGAGAGAAGAAACAGGTTATATTCATTGCAAAGTCAATGACAAGGTTGGCACAGTCACTGAACGGAAAATGGACGAGTATATCGAAAATGCCCTATTTCAAATGACCTCGCACTATTATCTTTGTGAATTAGCAACCGATATAAAAACGGCCCAACAATTGGAAGGGTACGAAGCTGAACTGAATTTCACACCCAAATGGGTTACCCTGGAGGAAGCCATTAAACAAAATGAAAGCTTGATAGACAGATATGAGCACAACGGCTGGTTGAAGCGTGAGACATTTGTTTTACAACAATTGAAGAACATGCTGATTGAACAATGATATAAGGATTTGGTAACCAGCTTATCATTTAATAGTAAACTATCTGTCGTTCAATGGTAAAAAAGATGGCAATAGGCGGCACTTTAGGTGGCGTAGACCATCAGCAATAAAAATGGTCCATAAATTTAGTTTAAAGAAACACACTAGTGATTCCAGGAGCAATGGAAGTTCAGGAAGGTATGAAGTGAAAACCCTGATAATCCAAGACTAAACCACAAAAAAAACAGCACAGCCATGTTAAATATGGCCATACTGCTTTATTTTCTTATCTTAACCCTGATCCTTTCTTCTGAAGCACCTTCAATCCCTGGCCCATATCTGAAGCAAGGATATAATTTCGATCTACGAATACTCCCCATACATTTGCCTTATCGGATACATAAGACCCGACTTCAACTGGGTTGCTTGGATCGGTAAGGTCGACCATTCGAATACCATCTGAATAATGTGACAGATATAGAGTGTTTCCTCTAACTTTTGGATCGTGGACTGTATAGGTTCCAGGCTGTCTTTCACCTGCTTTAATCTGGACTGCTGAATTTAAAGTTCGGAATGTGCTCAGCAATACTGGATTGCTCTTGTCCTTGATATCATAGACTCGGACATAACCCCAACCTCTTTCGAATGCTGGATCATGTGGATCTGGATTGAACACTTCCCTTGTCTCGATGAGAATATTTCCTCCATGAGCAAGTGCAGCCGAATGAGCGGCTCCCTGGACATCACGTTCGAATTTCGTGCGGCCCACAAACTTAGGATTTGCCGGATCTTCAATATTTAAAATGATTGTTCCTAGATCCCAGTAGGACAGATACGCATACTTACCTGTCTCATCCGCAATTACACTGTGAAGGAATGCAGTCCTTGACGCTCCTGTCTCATCCTTATATGTATAATTGCCATCAAAAGCACCGCCTACCTCAGTTGCATCCCAATTGGACAACTCCTTCGGCTGGGTTGGATCCGTTACATCGACAATGGAGAAGTCATTCACTTCCACTCCCTGGTCTTTGTATCTTTTTGCTTGATAGTTGGTTGCCAGCAGAATCAAACGGTTGTTTTGCTCAGTCAGCCAGAATTCATGCGTACCAGTTGGCAGCTCTGAAGGAGTTTTCCAAAATCCTAATTTCTTCGGTGACGCAGGATTTGTAACATCATAAAGAACTACTCCGCCATTTGGAGACGTTTCTCCTTCATAGCCATATCGTTCCTTATCGACACGTTGAACACTGATTGCCGCTATATCCCTTTAAAAGATGGAGTGCTGACGGATTTAACAATAACTTTTTCCTGCCAGGTTCCCGGAATATCATTTCCTATGACGGCGACTTCCGTAGGATTAGCTGGGTCCTTCATGTCAAAAATTCTGACACCCTCGTTTGTCATCTTCCCCCTGTGAGTTCCAAGATAGGCATAGCCTTTATGGGCAAAAACATCAGCAGTGGTCACAGACGATCCCTTCAACTCTTTTAAAGATACTGCAGCAGTTTCCTGCAAATTCATGAAGTTTTTTGAACCCTTAACAAGAGGAACTCCGCCAAATGTAGAAGCTCCTGCTTCAATATAACTTTTTTGCCCATCCTCACATGCCCAAGCGATACTGGTTCCTGCTAGAGTAATGGCCAGAGTTCCGGCAAGAACTTTAGACGATAATTTAAACATTAAAAAACCTCCTTTTCCTATTTAATTACTAAGAATACAGGAGAATGAAAGACTGGAAAAGTTTACAAAGAACTAATTGTATATTCTGTAAAATTAGGAAAGTACTCCTAAAAATAAATTATATTTATTTAAACAACTCTATTTGTCTTATTTTTATTGGGAAATTTGAAAACTAGTTCATCCCTATAATCCGCTATTAAAGTTAGTGATCAGTCTTCCCAACTCATTTTAAAACAAATTAAAGTATCATGATTATCAAACAAAAATCAGGTACTTTCTTTATCGTGGAGTGCCTGATCATCATGACCAGTAGTAAAGATAGTATAGAAAAACAGACAGGATGATTCCCCTGTCTGTCTTTCAACTAATTTAGCAAAAAAGTACCTTTTACAAGTTTTTCTTCATGAGGGCCGCTACTTCTAAATTATTTTGATCTGCAGTTTTTCCTAGATTTTCAATAATTAACTCTTGCCTTTCAACTGGATGGTTTTGACTCAATTTGGCCTTTGCCTCAATTTTATTAATGGTAATCTTAAAGGCAACAATGCCTTTACTCATTCCTTCAACATATCTGCTATCTACATTTTTCAAATTGTAAGGACTATCTGGCTTTTCATATTTTTTTACCATATCATTCAAAGAATCTAAGACTATTTTTTCATCTTCAATGATGTCCACCTTACCGTATAAATGGATGGATACGTAATTCCAGGTAGGTACGGCATCAGTTATTTCATACCAGGAAGGTGAAATATAACAGTGAGGACCCTGGAAAACCACAAGCACGGATTGATTCTCTATATCCTTCCACTGTCCATTAGGGCGAGCAAAATGGCCATATAATGCCTTCTCCTCTTTCTTTAGGATCAATGGCAGATGAGTAGCATAAGGTTCTCCCTTATGTGTTGAGTATAAAGTTGCAAAACTATATTTTTCTATAAACTCATAAATCTGTTCTTCATCCTCGATTTTGAAATATTTGGGTATATACATTAAATGGCCCTCCCTTTTGATCCTTTGATAATCCGGAGACTAGTAATTTTATAGTACCGGACAAGGTACACCCATGTGCTTTTATCTAACACGACGACAACTTTGGATAGATACCCCGCACATAATTCGGAATATCCCTTTCTTGAACACTTGCCATCTCCTTAAAAGGTACTCCTTGAGCTAAAAGGAACTCAACCAATTCCCAACCGGCGTAGTATGATTCTCTTTCATGGTTTGTGGTTCCATTCCCAAACGTAAACATTGTTACCGCTTTTGAAGAGGCATCATCTAAAAAAGGAAAGATTCCGTTTAGGATTTCCGCTCGGCTTTCTTTACAAGATTGAAGCCAACCTTTTTCACGCTCAATATATTCTTCATCTGGATGCCCTGGAACTAAAGATTTGCTTACCTGAGTCGCTAACCCTTCCTGCAAAATAGTAGATGCGATTGTTCGATCCCACTCACCTGTAAGATTTGCCGTTTGTGTATGTACTATATGTGTCAGTTCATGTGCAAGAAAAATTTCAGAATCTCCGTTCTCAACCGGTAGACAAAGCGCCATACGCTTTTGGTCATAGGGAGCAACAAAGGGATTATTTTCAAATCCCCCAACGAAATAAACAACGACTAAATCAATTGGCTCATTATAACCAAGCAATGCTTTAACTTTTGTCAGGTACTCCCTTACTTTTTCCTCATTTGGTTTCCATGACTCAATAAAAGTTAAATATTCAGGATAAACTTCCCAGGCAGTGTCCAGCAAATTCCTCGCCATCTTTTTTCCCTCGTCTCCAGGAGGAACCGCCGCAAAGTTATAATGCTCCTTCCAAAGATCCCATCTTTTTTCATCATCAATATCAGGCTTATTTCCCATTTTATAAAAAATCAGGAACTTGGGCACCAAATTTAAGATTTCAACCTTATCCAAATTGTTACCTCCCAAAATAAATGCAATAGATATGTAGATAAACAAAACACTTTTAGTGCCATATAAAAAACGAAATAAAGTAAGACTCGCTTCTTTCAAAATTGATATCTTAAGACATAGGTTAATTTTGATTAAACATGTCTACAGTTATTTTACCAAATCTCCAACTTTGAATATTCCTTTACTGCCAGGTTCCTTTTTTCGTTTACAACAAGCGCATCTCCAGTTTGATGGGTGTACGAAGGATTTGGATGGTTCCTGGCAACTATACTCTTCTTAGTAAGTACACATACAACATGACCACTGGTGCCAGAATCAGCCCTGATGTTACGATGGAAAGGCCCAATCCGAATTTGATGGCTATGAATCCAATGATTGGCCCGCTCATTATTTGTCCGAGCGCATCAATCTGGCCGTAGGTGGAAAGGACTGTTGCCCTCACCCTGGATTCAATATTCTCATTAAGCCAAGCCCTGTAAATCGGGCCATTGGTGATCCGCAGAATATAGAATATCAGGTAGGCAGAGAAAGCCATGGTGAAATTCCCAGCGAGCCCAAATGCGATGATGCTAAGTACCATTGCCGAGTTGATGGCAATCAATAGCCATACCTTTTGAAGTTTCCCCGTCTTCTCCAGCTTCCTCTTTATGTATTCGACAGCAATGATGCTCGTTACCATGGCAATCCCATTGATGATACCCACCCAGACAACCGGTTTAATATTTACGTCAGGCAAGCCGATTTCTAAAATATGGGCGATCCACAAACGGTCAAGCCCCTCGCTAAATAGGCCGTAAAAGAAAACAATTCCTGTCATGACTATCAGAAATTGCTTTTTCCTAATCGACTGGAGACCGGACTTGAAAGTATGGATCATCTGCCTGAACGAATCTCGTTCCTCTGAAGGTGCCGGATGAAAAGCCGTCTCAGGCATGAAGAGTATCAAAAATACCCCAAGGACCAGGAACATCACTCCCCCGATTATCATCGGTAAATTGATCATAACCGTACCGATGAGAACACTGACGATAATAGCAAGCAGCGCTCCAAACTGTTTGACCTGAGCTCCTCTCAGGAATAGCCGGGCAAGGTCTTTGCCGCCCATCTCGTCAGCAATCCAAGCTTCATCCGCACCACTTGTGAAGGTATAACCGATGCCCCAAAGAACCTGACATAGCAAAATCACCAAGAAGACAGGCACCAGACCTTCAATTAGGAATCCCAGGCCGATCAGGAACAATCCTATGATGACGGACAGCTTCCTGCTCCTCGTGTCCGCCAGTATACCTGTCGGAATTTCAAAAAGAAAACTGCTAAGTTCGAGCGCCGTTCCGACAAGGACCAGTTCAAAGGCATTGAAGCCAGCAACCTCTATTCTATAAATCTCGTTAACGGTAAAAACCATCTCAAACAAAAAAGCAGTCAATCCTGCATATATAAGATAGACCCTGTAGGCCGATAGTTTCCCCGTCATAATGTCCTCCTGAAAAATCACTGGATTAGACTAATAATGAACCCCTGATGAAAGTACATATGTAAAATTATTTACCCAAAAATCCACCCTCAGATTTTATAGTTTGCCCGGTAATCCAGCCAGATTCATCACTGGCTAAAAACGTTATTAACCGTGCAGCATCTTCAGGTACACCTATTCGTCCTGTTGGAAATAGTGGCAGCAGTTGTTCTCTCAATTCATCATTGATCCAACCGGAATCTGTGGGGCCAGGATCGACGGAATTTACTGTGATACCGATGGGTGCTAATCCAACTGATAAAGGTTCAGTTATGGCAATTATCATACCTTTAGTTGCTATATAGGCCAGATTGTTAGAATCAGGACCTTTAGACACCATATTAATGATTCGACCGTCTTTCCCCTCAGGAAATGACTTTTCATACCTTTTAGCAAATTCCAGCGACAGCATCAGTGTCCCACTATTGTTCACTTGGTAATGCTTGTCCAGAATCTCTCTATTCAAAGTTCGAAAATCCGCTGGCGATTCAAACGTAGCATTGTTCACTAAAATACTAGGAGTCCCCAACGTTTCTTCAACCCGGTCCATAATAAGACTAGTTGATTCACTAATACTCAAGTCAATCTCCATATGAGCAGCACTCACTCCAATATTTCTTAACTCTTCACATAACAAATTTGGAAACTCCTGATCTAAACCATTACCGCTAATCTCATCAAACTGAGACCAATGTGTAAAAAATACATCTGCCCCAGCGGTCGCAAACGAGCGACAAACCGCAGCCCCTATCCCCTTTGAACGACTTGCACCAGTAACGATTGCAATTTTTCCTTTTAGACTAGTCATTATTACACCTCCTGATTTCCCTGGCATCAGATTGCTTAAGTGAATCCGCTAATTCTTACCTTGAGATTAAGAGCTACTTCAATATTTTTTAAAAAAACATCACCTAAATAATCTGGAATATCCTTTTCTTGAACACTAGCCATTTCCTTAAAAGTGACTCCTTGAGCTAAAAGGAAATTGACCAACTCCCATCCGACATAGTATGCTTCTCTCTCGTGATTCGTTGTGCCATTCCCGAAGGTGAACCTTGTTACGGCTTCTGATGAGGCATCATCTAAAAAAGGAAAAATTCCAGAAATGATTTCTGCTCTGTTTTCTTTACATGATTGCAGCCAACCTTTTTCACGCTCAATATATTGTTCATCTGGATGCCCTGGAACTAAGAATTTGCTTACCTGAGTCGCTAACCCTTCCTGCAGAATAGTAGATGCAATTGTTCGTTCCCACTCACCTGTAAGATTTGCGGTTTGTGTATGTACTATATGTGTCAGTTCATGTGCAAGAAAAATTTCAGAATCTCCGTTCTCAACCGGTAGACAAAGTGCCATACGCTTTTGGTCATAGGGAGCAACAAAAGGATTATTTTCAAATCCCCCAACGAAATAAACAACGACTAAATCAATCGGCTCATTATAACCAAGCAATGCTTTAACTTTTGTCAGGTACTCCCTTACTTTTACCTCATTTGGTTTCCATGACTCAATAAAAGTTAAATATTCAGGATAAACTTTCCAGGCAGTGTCCAGCATATTTCTCGCCATCTTTTTACCCTCATCACCAGGAGGAATCGCCGCAAAGTTATAATGCTCCTTCCAAAGAGCCCATCTTTTTTCATCATCAACACCAGGGTTATTAGCCAGGTCGTAAAAAGATAAAAACTTAGGCACTAAATTCAGCAATTCAACCTTATCCAATAAAGATTACCCCCTATTCAGGTCCAGTCTGATTATTAGCTATTAAATTTTTTCTTAATATAACTCCTCAAGTCAATAAACAAATAAGTTATTCCAACAAAAATAAATATACCTACAATCCAATTGTCATTGATCGAAGAATAATATCCTTCGAAATTATTCAGCAAATAGAACAGACAACCGAACGATAAAAAAATAGCTCCTGTTAACTGTCGCATTACAAACGACTCATTAAAAGTTAAAATCTTATATTTTAATGTTAGTAGATGAATATTTTACAAGTTCTTCTTCATAAGGGATGCTACTTCTAAATTATCTTGATTTGCAGATCTTTCTAAATTCCGAATAATCAACTCTTGCCTTTCAACTGGATGATTTTGACTTAGTTTAGCCTTTGCCTCAATTTTAGTAATGGTGATCTTAAACGCAACAATTCCTTTACTCATTCCTTCAACATATCTGCTATCTACATTTTTCAAATTGTATGTACTATCTGGCTTTTCATATTTATTTACCATCTCATTCAAAGAATTAAAGATTACTTTTTCATCTTCAATGATGTCCACCTTTCCATATAAATGGATGGACACATAATTCCAGGTAGGTACGGCATCATTTATTTCATACCAGGAAGGTGAAATATAACAATGAGGACCCTGGAAAACCACAAGAACTGATTGATTCTCTAGATCCATCCACTGTCCATTAGGGCGAGCAAAATGGCCATATAATGCATTTTCATCTTTCTTTAGGATCAATGGCAGATGAGTAGCATAAGGTGCTCCCTCATGTGTCGAGTATAAAGTTGCAAAACTATACTTTTCAATAAACTCATAAATTTGATCTTCATCATCGATTTTAAAATGTTTGGGTATATACATCAGATGTTCTCCCCTTAAAATTTTCATTTATCCTTAACCAAATACGAGTTCTCAGGTAAAACCCACATTCACAAGATAGGGTTAAATGCCGTTTTTTAATACATGAATAAAAGCATTGCTTCTCGGCTTTTTATCAAAGGTAAAGAATAATCCTTCTAATTCCGCCATTAATTCCTGGCTTTTCTGAGATTCTTTAGGAAGTTTGATAAACCATTGTTTTAATTCCCGTTCTGTATCTATACCGGTTTTTCCTTTTCCTCTGTCATATCGTTCGGTATTCATATTTTTATATCCGATATATTTACTAGGACCAAAAGCATCTAAAGTGGGAATGTAATACCAGTGTTTAAACTGTGTTAATTGATTTACAATATCTGTTTCTGCTCTTAAGTCCAGGTTAAATTGTTGAACGTTACTTTTTACTTCTTCAAGGGTAGTAACTAGATCTTCCATAAATTCTTACTCTCCTTTAGAATCATAGTATCTCTCAATTAAGTACTGCTTCAGCGGGCCATCAGTCAATCTAACTAAACCTTTATCCCAATAACCGGATCTAAAGCGACTTCTCTCAACTGGTGACAGAATGGTGTTTGCCCAGACATCATGTAATTGCTTACCCACGTCATTCCTTAAACCTGGTGTGTTTATAGTATGCTTTTCACCAAATACATCTAACTTTTTATTATGAGAATGTGTTAAATGAAGAATCCGATAATCTTCTACTTGATAATCATTTATCTCAATAGGTGTGGTAGTTCTCGCCAGCAATGTGATTCTTAACAGTTGGTAAAATGGTTCATAACCAAGATCATACAAACCTAGTTGAGATTTTTCATTGATATTGAATGGATTGTTTCGTCTCATTTTGCACAAGACTGATGAGTATCTTCTCAATCTTTCAATACCTTGATCTCCACTGAACTTGGATCTTCCACTGTAAGATTCATCAAACTTCCATTCTATAAAAATTTGAGTCACTTTTTTATTAATTAAAGCCAATACATATGCATCAACACTCGTCCTGTTATGCCCCCTTCCACCACTACTTTCGTATAATGGTGACTGCTTTGGACCTATCCACTCGAAAACTACAGGGCCGTTATCTTCATAAATTTCTTCTCCGACCTCAGCTCCCGTAGGGAAAGGGAGAATCTCTTGAATACCCAATCCGAATGAATTCAAGTAATTTTTGAGATCAATAATATTAGCATTCAAGTTTCCTAATACATTTAAACATGCAGCAGCACTGCTTAAAGTACTGGTTATTGCATTATGAAGTTTTACCTTCTCGGATACATTTTCATTTATAAAAGTTGGCTCAAACAAATTATTACTTATCCATTTATCCTGATACTTGTGAGTTAACTTCATTAACTTCACCCTCTCACTAAACTGTTATAGCTTCTTTCAACATATATCTAATAACTTTAGTGGAACTCTTACCACTAGGGGTATCTTGGATAATCACTCCTTTGTAACCAGGTATAGAAACCATAGCGTTACAAACTGAAGGCATACAATTATGCAGCCCCATGTCTTTATGAATATCACCAGATCTAAGATCTAAGCTTTCTTTTCCTTCATTTTTTGCAATTAGCAACCGAGACTGGATGAACTCTCTTATTTCAGCAGTACCAGGATTCTTAACAGAATTACTCAAAGAAACCTTGGTCTGATGTGACGGATTTCCATCCTTAGAATCTGAAATATATTGCTGTGCAAACTCAGCAACTCTTTTCAAATCCTCCTCGTACAACTTTTTCTGATCCATCATAAATCCAACCTGCCAGAAGTACATATCAATCAACTTCATTGAAGTATATTCGATTCCATCATGACTGAATTTTACTCTTAAACTCTCGAACTCTAAGCAATTTTTGTTATAAAAAGATTTCAACTCATTTAAGGAAGTTTCATTAAATTGAGTATTAATCCCAAACAGACTCAGTCCATCTTTAAAATAACGATCATATGCAGGTACATTACCATATACTCCTAATAATATTTTTGAAGCCAATGTATCAGTAATATTAATTTCCGTCACTTCTCCATTTAACTCTTTAACATTGTCCATATATGACCTTTTAGTTTCTTGTATAAGATTATTTATTCCGGCAAGATCCCTATCTTCAATATTGTTCCTATCTATACAATCAAAATACTTTTGGTTAACTGGATTCATGACCACTTGTTTAAGAAAATAAATATGTACTTTATAATCTTTTTGCAAAAGAAACGAACTTCCCCTTAACATTCCCCAGCTAGCTAAATAAAAAGCCAAATGCAAGCTCGCATGGTCAAAGACAAATTCATTATGCAATTTGCCTCGATTGTTGGAAAAGTAGGAATAACAATGCTCCCACGACTTAAAACGATGATGAGGGTCATTTTTGGAAAGAGTATGATATTTAGTAATAATTTCAGTAATCATTAGTTAACCTCCGTTCGTAAATTGGTTAAATTTTATCAACATTAAATAAGAAATTCGACAAGAAAATTGCTTACCCTTCAGGTTTACAGGAAGATTTTTCTAGAATCTAAATTTATTAAAAAAAAAGCGCAAGGTGCGTGATTTACACCCTGCGCTTTCATGTTATATTGGCTGCATGTGAAGACCAGACAACTAGTTTATAGAAACAGACCTATTCTGATGATTAACAATCCTAATTCCGCCAAATTCAGTTTGTTTCACATAGACGTTATCCAAAAACAGCATTCCTTTGATTTCAATCTCTTGAGTATCTGACAGGTATTGTCCAGTTGCTCCTTTTATAAAAGTCATATAATCTACCAATTCGCGCAAGCCTACTTTGGCATATTCAATATTGCTTGTATGCTTCACTTCTCCAATGATTACTTTTACAAGCTCACTGGTATCCTTGTTATAGACTTCAACCAGTAAATCCGGCCGTCCATTCCAAAGAGAGCCTTGATCAAAGGAACTGCCAAAAGCATGCACGGACACCATTGAGGCTTGAGCCATGGATGCGATCTTCTTTTCAATAAAAGGATGGTACACTTCCCTGGCTTCCTCAATACCTACATGAAAAAGAAGGTTCCTTGATCCGGCCGAGTCATGATACAACTCGTATCTATATCGTTCATCACTCCAGCTGGCAAACAAATTCTTCCGACCATCTAATAACTCTAGCTTGGCATTTGCTCCATTCTGCTTGATCAGCTGCACTGCCCAGTATAATTCAAAAAGGACAGATGGTTCATCAGGTGTAACAAACGTCTGCTGTAAGAGTTTTTGTATTTCTTCTTCATTTAACTTTTTGGCATGCAACCTTCTATATAAAATGAACAGTCTTGCTGCTTCACTATATAAAGGATTCCTATGCTTCGCAGTCTCTTGAAGCATCCTATCTGTGATGCGAACTTTATTCAAAGACACTCGCTGCATATAGATATTCTTGTGTAGGACATCTTCGGCAAATGGTTTCAAATCCCGCCATTCAGAGAACCAGGCATATTTCATAAATCTCTCAGATTCAATTTTGTGATTTAATAACTGTTCAATCAATTGAACGAACGATTTCAATACTAAATTTTCCTTAATGTTGTAATTGCGGGATTGCTCATTACAGGAGAAAATAGTTCGGTCTCGGTACCCACTTTTCAATCTTTCCTTAACAGTGTTTTGCCAGTGAATCTGTCCCCTCACTTGGCCATGATAAGTTTCATTGAAAACAGTGGTAGAAGTTTTAAATCTTCTAACCAGCCTCGGGAGATCTCTAACAAATCCCTTTACTTCATCCTTTAGCAAAAAGTGAATATTGATAAGTTGCTCCAATTCTCGTATATTCAAATGTGCCTTACGGATAAAAGAATTGAGACTAATCTTACCAGACTTCAGATAGACAACCAGAAAATCACTGACTTCTTCGATAAGTTCATCAGTATTTCGTTTCATGTTTACTCCTTAATATGAAAAAAGTCTCTAGTGAATTCCAAAAGTCTACCTTTTTCAATTCCATCCAGTTGTCCCAATTTATCAACAAACTCTGTTATTTCATATTCCTGCAGGCCTTCGAATTGTGGAAGCACATATAGAATGACAGCAGATGTAAAATCTCCATCTTCTTCAGTAAACTTTGCTAAATCCTCAATAATAGCCGGACCAATTTGTCTGTAGTCATTAATATACGCCCAAACTTGAGCAAGAACTTCGGAATAGTTGTAATCATGAATTCCCCATAAAGGCAAATAGGAGTCAACAACTTCTTCACTTATTCCCTTCGGTACTCCGACTGGGATAAACGCAAATCGCCTCATAAAAGCGTAACTCATTTCATATAAAGATGCTTTATCAATGGTGTTCATCGTTCCAATTAAGCGCCAATCTTCTGGAATTATATATTCATAATCATTTGGGATAACTTGATCCACCCTCTTTTCCGGAATCACCGAGATGCTCTGACCGCTCTTCCCCTGAAAACTAAGGGTAATCTTATCTCCAGTTAGAGCTGAGAACATTGCACCAAATGCCTTATCAATATCAGCTCGGTTCATCTCATCAATGATTAGCCACCTGTTCAAGGGCTTGTTAGTCTTGGAATCCTTGAAACAGTTCAGGAACAAGCCTTGTTGGAAAGAAAGGGTTCCATCAGAATTAGGACGGTTACCACCAATCGTTTCATAAGTTGACCAATCAGAGGTCGCTGTTGTCATTTCATAACCAACATCAAAGCTGCGGCATATTTCTTTCGCCATTTTTGACTTTCCAGTTCCCGGAGGACCAATCAGTATGATGTTCTTACCATTTGACAGAGCAGTCTTAACCTGCTTAAGGATTAACTCTTTATCTTCGAAATGAAGCCCGTTTATCTCAACCTCTCTCGTAAAATCAACTGAGGGAATCTCAACTTGATACTCTTCCACGACTGGCTCTTCGATAGCAAGTATAGCTTCATATTCCTCTTTCGTAAGCGGGAATAAGCTGCCCTGTGCGGCATTCTTAACTGCAGCGCTTTCCTGGAGTTCTTCTACATTGATAATTTGTTCCCAGGTAATCGGAGAAACATCTTTTACAAACTTGAAGCTAACTCCCTTTACAGGTTCCGAAAACCCTGGCTCTGATTCAGTGTGGAGACCTTTCGTCACCTCTCCTTCACCAACAATTTCCTTCCTTGGAGTTGATTCGTAAAATATGACTTTATCACCAGGAGCAGCTGTTTCGAATGCATTAAAAATCCTTCTTTTATTTCCCTTTTCATTAAAGGCTGTATAAAATACTTCTCCTCCATCCTTAATCTTGTCTACTGACCAAATAGAAGGGTTTGCAGTCATCCAGAAGTATTTAATGTCCTTCCCCTCCTCAATCATAAATTCTTCCTTAGGTTCATGAATTTCTTCATTACCTGGTACCTGGTTTTCTTTCAAGAACCGCTGATATACTTGCTTGAATTTCAACTCTAATTTGCCGTAAGTAAAATCTGTAATATCTTCAAGGGTATCAATATCCCAGGCAGCTTCCCTTTTTGGATGTTCAGAACCGTAGCCTAGTCCGTAACGAATATGTCCAGAATCAATACTCAAGAAGAGCTGGGCCGCCTTCTTATGACTATCTTTTGCTTTCGGATATACGGCCAGCCAGGCTTCCGAGCCACCATAATTCTGATTCCATCCAAAACCATTTATAGATTTATGCTCTTCGAATTCACCTTCATCAAACCCATCTATATGACGAATACACTCATGGAGATTTGCCAGTGAATTCTGCACTCTTTCTTTAATAGGATGATAATAAATTTGGAAAAGGATACGGAAATTATTCCAGACCTGAAGGATATTTGTATCGTATTCTTCATTCACCTGCTGCTTAATCTGTTCCAGATGATCTAGGGTCAAAGTTTTCTGTTCTAGCCATTGATCCAGCAGCAAAAAACGAATACGGTTAACCTTTATGCCTGTTCTGTAAAAGTTCCTTCTTTCCTCTAGATCCTTTTCATCCATTTCTTTTATCTCATTCAGGAACAACTCATCATTTTCCATGAACTCACGAAAGCGAACCGCAACACTATACAAATATTCCGCTGAGACTTCAGCTATCAAAGTATAATAATAGGTGGCGCTGAACAGCATATCCTGGACATCCAGCATGGATAAATCATAGCCTTGTTCCTGGACATATTCCTGCACAACTTGGCAAATCTCATAAAAGAAAACATAGTTTTGAGTGATAGTACCAAGCTTTTTATTTATACCGAACTTCCTTTTTATCTCTTGTAAGACTTCTTCTTTATACAACGGATACTTCTTGTAATCATAAGCTGCAAGCAAATAACCAAACAAAGGAGCCCCAAGAGTTTTACCATAATCTTTGCCTGCACGATAAAATTTATCTAACCTTTCCTCTAATGCAAGTGATCCATCATATAAATCCACTAGAAGATTAGCGGTAAGAACAGGCTGCTCTTCCGCAAGTTTCAAGAGATTATCGATTGAACTCCAATGAGCAAAACTGCCAGTCTGCGGATTTTTACTTTTTATATACTTAATAACAGAAACAATGTTATCAGCTGAAATTGACGTTTGCTGTAAATATGTATTCAAATCACCAAGGATATCCCATTTGTATTTTTCATCGTACAATGGGTTATTTTTAAATTGTAAATAACGCTTTAAAAAAATCTCCAAGTAGTTACCTTTTAATAAAATTCTCTTTAATAAGTTATAGTCCACTACTATCCCTCCCAATGATCTATACTCTAACTTAATAGTACCTTAGTTAAAATTTAATTAAAAACGTAAAGCCAGGTTAGGGATAAATGAATTTTTTCATGAAAGCCGATAGAGAAACTAATCTGCTCAACAGTTAATCTTTCGAAGTTACTCTATTGAAATAAAGTAAACAATAGAATACACTACCGAAGTACAAAGAAATTTACCAAGAAAGAGGGATCAACAGGTTGAAAGAACTTAAATTAGAATTGTCCCGATTTAAACTTAAAGATTTTATTGATGTGTCAATGAAAAGTGGCAAAGCTTTTTTAAATGTGCCTGCTTTTTTAGTTACTAATATTTCAGAATTTGATTTTGATGATTGTTATGACAAGTATGAAGAAGCAAGTTTAGATTTGATATATAATGAATTATTATCTGGAAAGTACCTATTTGTTACTTTCTGCGATTGTGGAGTTAACTATCCAAATGTCGGTTGTATCGACGGTGAAGAATATCAAACCATCAGTGAAGATGAGGTAGATGATTTCTTAGAAGATGATGAAAGAGAAGACTTTATTTTCACTAATAATCTCAATCTAGGGGAAACAAGTAATGTAGGCTTCTTATTACAATTAAAAGAAGGCCTGCTTACAATTCAATCAGCACAATTTTATATGGACGCTACAGGAGGATTAGGTCCTTCTTCAGTTGCTCATTTGGTACGATATTCAGCAATTGAAACTCGAGAGGATTTGGAAGTTTTCGAAAACCCTATGAAGAAGTATCTAAATAAATTTACGATCTAAACCACAAAAGAAACGCTATATTCGGCGTTTCTTTTTGTGCTTTAAAAGTTTACACTGTTGGCCAATTAAAATCTTTATTGTAATACTCTTTTTTTAGCTTAGCCAAATCATATTCCCATTCCGTGATAGCATTATGATATTTATTAACTCCATTTTTTTGACCTTTTCGCAGCCTAACATTATAGGCAATTATGTTAGCAACCTTTTTTAGACTTAATGTTGGTACTGCTTTCTGGAGAATCTCCCACCTCCTGACTCTTGTTAGTCCAGTAATTTGGTATCCCATTAATTTTAGTGCACTATTTTCATTTAATGATTTATCATCGTTTTGATCAATAACTGATACAGGTTTTTCGGCTAATACTGTTTCTGGCCATTTAAAATTATTTGTTACTGAGTTATAGATTTCCTTAACTTTTTTCTCATCAAGTAAAAGTCCATTTAATTTTTTTCCTTTTGCGATCAGAGGAAAGTGCTCTTCTTTCATATGTTCCCAATCTTTTTCAAGAATAAATGCTTCTTTCTTAGAATTATCCTTCTGAAGTATTGAAACCTGACCATATCCAAATACCAGGTTGTCATTTTTTCCTTGAAAGAGAGGAATTAGAACTTTTTTTCTGGATAGGTGATACTTTTTATTAAAATATTGCTCTTGGTCCTCATTTATAATGATTAATTTATTATCATATAGTTTAAGAGCTTTATATTTTTCAATTTCTGTTTTAATCTTGGATTCTACCTTTGTTATAACCTCTTCTTTTTCTATATCTTTCAGAACTGTCCCATCATTAAACTCCTGTACTCGTACTTTATATTCTTCCATATTAAAATTTATATTTCCATTTATACTATCGTATAGATAAAAATAGAGAGACAGATCTTTAGTTGACTCTTCAAACCACTGAAGACTAGCAGATGATTTCTCTATCAATTTTTCATCCAAATCATATAAGAATGAATACCATAAAAGAGAAATAAAGTCTTCCTTGGTAAAAGAACTTTCTAGAAAGGTCCACTCTTCTTCAAACATATGATTAAAAGTATCTTTTACCTCTACCTTCAAATTATAATAGTGACACACTCTTATATAAGCATTAATTATTTCAGGTTCATTTAGATAAAAAATGGTATCCATTACCTTATAAAAGTTCTTATTGATAAAACCTTTTATAATATCTTTAATACTACTCTTAGATAGCTGACAGAGCAGATTTAAAGAACTTATATATAGTTCGTCTACATTACTATCATTATCAATTAAATGCTTACTAATATAAATATTCGTTAAAACCTCTTTTACTAACTGGTGAATTCTTGGATCATTATGTTCTAGAGGTCTTTGATTGTGTTCAATTAGATTAATTATGTAAATTGCTTTATTAAGATCTTGTCCATCAAGAAGTATTTGATTCAAACTTGAAAGTAATATTAAAGCGTCTTCTATAACATTAGACAAACACCACTCGTCGATTACTTCATAAGTAACCCCGTTGTTTAATTGATGGATATATTGAAGTAAGTTTTCATATTTGCTTTTATAATCACTCTGTTCATTTTGAGATAGTAGCTTAGCCTTCAGAATCATATTTTCACTTTTTATCTCATTGAAGTCTTTTTTTAATTGCAATATTTGTTTATTGAGATCATTAATTCTTTCCTCGTAATTTGCTGAAAACTTGTCTATTTCATTGCCCAACAATGTCATAATTGTATTTTTACTTACCACAAATTAGCCCTGCCTTCTGTCAATACTAAAAAACTTATCATCGATGACATAAAACACCTGAGATTATTTTATAATTTATTTTTATTTACATACTATTATCTTACCATGAAAATTATCGAATTGATTAGATGTTAGTATCATTAAATAAAGCATACCCAAACATCGGGTATGCTTCATTTTACACTGTCTGTTCCAATACCAGCCCATAATACTTAGCCAAATACTTATCGATCATATTCTCTACTTCATCAGTCGTTAGCATATCCAAAACCATTGCCCCGCCGACTACATTCAGGTATTTATTAGCTTGAACAAAGTGATCGCGTTTAATGCTGACACCGTTCTTCTGTAACTTTATTAGTGACCTAAATATCCCTTTTGTGATATTAGGGTTAGATGTGAAGTTGCTAGAGAAAAAGACTACACTTCTGGCTGAGAAATCTTTTTCACAGAAGAACTCAGTTAACCAATAAGGATTTTCCTTATTAGTTTCGTCATATGTCATGTATCCTACCCACCAAAGGCGCGCCAGGATATGAACGAATAGAGATCGCTTATTACCGTTTTTGAAAAATAAAGCGGTATTGATACGGGTATCGTTTTCACCTTGTAACTCATTTTTTAAACGGTAAAAGGAGAAATCCCTGAATTGCAAATGAGCTAAGCCGGCCCATAATCTTTCTTGAGTCGCTTGGGAAGCAGTTAAGTGCTTTAATGCATCATATATATTCTTCACATTTTCCTGGTCACTCATTGAGTAATCTTCATCCATATTCAAAGATGGCACCTCAAAGATAATACTTGACTCTAAAACTCGTCCTTCTTCCTTAAAGTACTCGTCAAACCAGTTATGATCTGCTTTATAATAATTTATCTTATAAGCATCATAATTCGTTCTAAGGTCCATCAATGTTTCATCTGTGATAAATTTGAGTTTCAATGTTATTCCTCCGCATGGTTGAGTTTTTCAATCTCTTCAAAGCTCGTCTTCAAAGGTTTCCTTAAGACCATTTGAGCAGCTTGCAATGCAGAAAAAGTATCCGAGCCAACATCCTCAAGTTTGTGATTGTTTTCATCAAAAATCTTCTCTAACACTTGATACCAGGTGTATTCATCAAAGTCACCATGACTGTCCTTGATTTTTGAAAATATATAAACCAGTGCTGGCATAAACACAGCAGACAAGATTGTGTTTTTCAAACGAGAGTTTGCATTACCTGCATATTGATTATATTCATACTCAGGGAGTGAAATGGTTATGTTATTCGAATTCAACTCAACATCCATCATCTCTTTCTTTTGAGACTTAGTAACCGTGATGATAGAAGGCAAGTTTAGTAATTCAGCATTGTCTTCAAATAAAGTAGTTTCAATAGCCTCCCCAATTGCAAGGAAGTTTCCTTTCTCAAAAGTAACTGGGAAACCTTTATACCACTCACTCAATGAATCATTAGTATAATTCTCAATTCTATCTTTTGCGATAATGAATGAATGAATTTGTATTTTCCCTCTTAACTTATTCGAAGGGATACTAATATCCAGTGTATTGTCATAAGACTCATAGGCTTGACGGAAACTTGTTTGGCCGCATTCTACATGGATTAGAAATACACCTAAACGTTTCGCAATCAATTCTTTAATCCCTTCGTTTTCCAATTGGAAGAAGGAGCTAATCTTTACTACCCCAAACGCCACCGAAACTTCAATTCTTGTATGGAAGCTTGAATTAGTATAATCTTCATTGTTCATATAAAGAACTGGATATGGGTAGGCTTGACTAATTTTCATACAGCTCCACCTCCATCACACAGTAATCCGAATAATCAATCTCGACTTCCAGCATAAAGCTTTTATTCGCTTTAAGAGATTGCAAGTAGATTGTATTGGCGCTATATTTCTCTACAACAACCTCTGAGTTATCAGTAGCTGCTTTTTTAATCGGAAGATCATAATCACTTTGTTCACCCATAACTTTAAAGACCAATCTTCCATTGGATAGGGATTTTTGAGGAGTAACCATGAATCGGTATTTGCCATCATTCTTATCGACACAAATATACCGTTGCTGGATGTGAATAGGCTTTTTACTTGGTTTACGTTCTTTCTTCTTATCCAAGTCACCTTTGTCATTATCATCCATCTCATTATTCCCACCTGGATTAGTGGACCCACCGCCTGCATCTCCACCGCCGCTGTGTTGGCCAGTACCATTTCCACCCTGCTCTCCGGTTGGAGTGATACCAAACTCGCCCTGTAACTGCTCCTCTATATCTTGCTCTTGCTCTCCTTTAGTAACGGATTTTTTCTTTGGCTCTTCTTTCTTCTGTTTTGATACAATCGACTTCACTGAAGAAGTCAGAGATTCGGTTTTATTTCTTCCATCGTTAGAAAGTAAATTTTTATTAGGAAGAAAATCACTTAATCCAACAGCATCCATACTATCCGTTATTTTTTCCTGGAAAAGTTCATTAACCGTCTTCCTGATATAACTTCTTAACTCAGAATATATCTTTTTAGCTAATTTAGGATTCTTCTCATATCTCTCTGGTGACCATTCATTATGAGCAGGGTTTTCCATTTGCTTAAAGATATTATTCATATTGGTTCCAGTAATCATTAAAATCCCTGTAAAAGAAATGCTTCCACTAATGTTTTTCTGTTCAAAAAGACGCATACCAGTTTTTCTCGTCATTAAAACCCGTCTGTTCAAATCTTCCCCGTTTAGTAAAAGCAGCTCCGCTTCTCCCTCTTCAAAGGAAATCCTATGGTTATAGGTTTTAGCAGGGTACTTTAATTTTTTGGTTTTATCTGAGATTAGGAGGTTAAAATAATTTTTAAGGATTTCATTCTCCTCATTACTCTCCAACTCTGTAATTAATTGCCCGACATTTTCATGATCGATTTCAAAATCATTAATCCTAACGATCAACTTTCTTTGAAAGATGGTAATGAAAAAGTTATGCAACACAGACTTTTTCACTTCTGTTTCCCAATCCTCTACTGGTTCAAAAGCGGAGATATAAATATCTGTCCCTGTTTCAGTTCGAACGTATCCAGGATCTAGTTGAAAAGTTCCTGGTATAGCCAAAGATTTTTCATTATAAGTAAAGTATCCATTCCCAAGAGTAATCTGAATTTCATCCTTTTTGAAGGACATGATGTTCGCTACACCGATAAAGGATTCATAGCCCGTTATGTCTTTCGAAGAATAAAAAAGTGTCCTTAAGTTTGAGTTTAGAAACGGAGCGGATTTTCCAATACCAAAACTACCGCCAGAACTCTCTCCTTTATTAGATGACCCTGCCTCTTTCACCAAAGAGCTCCAAGGTGTACCAATCTCACCTTCTCTTGCACCTTCTAGCCCTTTAGTATTAAAATCACTTATTCTAAGAAAGTTCATTTTCTCTTTTCTCAAAAGATCCTTAGCGTGATCGATAAAATCCTCACTCTTTTTATTCCTTCCACGCCAGGTATCCTCACATTTATAAAAAACATCCATCAACTGATCCTTTTCAGGAAAGTTTTTGGATTTAATTTCAAAACGTTTGAACTCCACAATAACCGGCTGATCACTATTCTTCGCTGCATCAAGAGAGTTCTGACAAACTTCCCTTGTTAAAGACTCTAATGCATTCCCTCTAAAGGTCTCAAGACCAGCATTATTAATTGAATTAATCAAACCACCAGTAGCTGCTGGAAAGTTCCAATAAGTATTCATAATTAACCCCCATTTTTTCCATCAACAACTTTTAAGAAGCATTCTATATTTGCTATATTAATAGTATATTTACACTAGTTATTATTTTAACATATAAAGACCCTTCCACTAGATGTTTTACATAAATTAGGATAAGCCAATAGGATGCTTAAGGGGAATTTTTATTGGATATTATCTAAATGTTATTATCTATATAGAATGACCCTTGGAGGAACTAATGAAAAAGACAATCAAAGTAGTAGCAGCAATTATTGAGAATGAGGAAAAAGAGATATTATGTGCACTAAGATCCCCTAAAATGTCTCTCCCGAATATGTGGGAGTTTCCAGGAGGCAAAGTAGAAAAAGATGAGGATATTTACACTGCATTAAAAAGAGAGATTGAAGAAGAATTGAATTGTAAAATTGAAACTGCCTTTAGAGTATATAACCAGACGACCCATGAATATGAGTTATTTATTATTAATTTAATTTGCATTAAATCTACAATAGTGAATGGTTGCCCCACACCGAATGAGCACTCAAAATTAATCTGGTTAAAAAGAGAGAACCTTTCATCCCTTAGATGGGCACCAGCTGATCTTCCAGCAGTAGAGCAACTATGCCATGAAAAATAGTCTCCTCATATAGAGGAGACTATAGTTAATTGGATATTTAATTGGTGGCATTATTAGCTTTTCTTTCAAAGTGTACATGCAAACGATATTCCGCAATTTCTTGTGTCCAATTGTAAAGAATTTCTTGATCTTCATCTAATACATCAAAATTGATCTTGAAAGTTCCATCCGAAAAATCAGTTAACCCGTCTTCTCCACGATTCCACATAGTCATTGGCATCGTTTCAATCAGCTTCCTGACTCCTTTTTCGTTATATTCCCAAAGCTTTTTCGAAGATTTATCAGAAAAGTCTATTCTTTTCCTGTATTCTGTTTCAGTCAAGTAATGATGGAAAAATGGAGCCACTTCTTTTGAAGTGATCGGTTTAAACCATTCTGAAATTCCTCGTTGTAGCATTGCCAACAAGAGAACCATTTTGTAGCTTTTAGACATGCTAGTTCTTTCAACTTCAACCAACCAATACTCATAACGCTCAAATACTACCTTTTCTTCCTCACTTAACTCATTTGCCCAGTCTAAGAAACCCACATAGGAGTTAAACTCCTGCCTATATTGTGACGAATCCGAATGTCCCTTTAGATGCAACTCAAGATAAGTAGGTCTTCTGCCAAGATCATGTTTAAGCTCCATGTAGTCATTTAACAGCCTTTCTTTGCGTGGAGATCTCTTCTTCGCCATTTCTTTAAGAAGATTGACTACCTGTAAATCCAGGTTCAACTCACAGTTTGAAGGAATTCTTGGTTCAATCTTCTTAGACTTGCCTTCACCTCTTGCTGTATCAAATAAGCTTAATTTAACATCCGCATTACGATAGTTCCCAATCAAGTCGATGATCACACAATGGTCCTTACCAGGAGCTAGTCTGAGACCACGTCCAATTTGCTGTGTAAAAACAGTCAATGACTCTGTCGGCCTTACAAATAGAAGTGTATCTACTGGTGGAATATCCACACCTTCATTGAATAAATCAACAGTAAAAATGATATCCATTTCTCCAGCTTCAAGCATTTTTATGGCATCGGCACGACCAACTTCTTTTTGTTGTGAATGAACGCTGACTGTTTTATAGCCTTGTTTGTTAAAAAAGCTAGATAAAAAGTTAGCCTGCCGGATGGAAGAAGAGAAACCAATTGTCCTTGACTGTTTTTTATCTTCCCATGCTTTAAGTATTTTTGATGCCATCTCTTCTTTTAACTGTACGTGAAGTAGTTCTTCTTCATCATAACGTGTTCCTAACCAGGTAATTTGGCTATAGTCCGTTTCATCATATACTCCATAATATTTAAACGGAGCAAGCCATTTACGATTAATGGCATCAAGGAAATCCAGTCGGTATGCTACGTTTCCATCACAAATCGCATACACATCCTTATTGTCATTACGATCAGGAGTTGCCGTAATTCCAAGTAAGAATTCAGGTTTAAAATAGTCCAAGACCCTCTGATAAGATTCAGCTGCTGCATGATGAAATTCATCCACTATGATCAGGTCAAATTCATCTGGACTGAATCTCTCAATATGCATTTTCATACTTAAAGTATAAATGGAAGCAAAAATAGCATCTGCTTCGCTATCCTTGTACTTTCCGTTATATATCCCATACTTTTTGTTAGGCATTATATTTTTGAATGATTTTCTCGCCTGGTAAAGAATCTCTTCCCTATGGGCAATAAATAAGACCTTATTAAAGTCCTTTGCAAAAAAACCAGCGAGATACGTTTTCCCCAAGCCCGTAGCCATTACAACAAGTGCCTTTTGGTATTCTTCTTCCCTTGTCTTATCAAGCTCTTCAAGTGCTTCAATCTGAGCAAACCGTGGCTTTATATCTCCATACGTTTCACTTAACGGTGGATCATGAATGATTTCTGGTTGTACATTGACCTCTTTTTGAGTAGGTAACATCAAATCCAGTTCTTCAGTATCTGACCAAACCTCAGCCACATTAGGGTTTTCTTTATGGTATAGCTCAAAAGCTGCCTTATAATCCTTCAATGATTCATTATTTAACTTAACAGTCTGGTCAGCATAGAAAACTTTCAAAAACTCATTAAGCGCTTCATTGAAAGTTGTCTTATCATTACTTACTGACAGATTCCACTCAATTCCATTGTTAAGTGCAGATTTCGATAGATTCGAAGAACCTATAAACAAGCAGTCTTCAGAATCTGATTTAAACAAATAAGCTTTAGGATGAAAAGAAACACCTTTGCTCTTCCAGAGTCGAACTTCAATGTTGTCATCAATAGCTAATAATTCAGCAAGACCTTCAGGCTGAGTGATATGAAGATAATCCCCCGTACAAATCTTAATATCCGCACCAGCTTTAGCAGCACTTGCCAAAGCGTCCTTTAAAAAAGCCACACCAGATTTCATTATAAAAGAAGTCAGAATACATATTGTCGACGCCTTTTCAATTTGACTCAACAAATGACTACCTAAGTCATTTGTAATTAACTCAACCTTACTCATCTTCTACCTCAATTAAGAAAATCTTCTCTTTAAAACCACCACGCTTTTCCGCCTTTTGCTTTCGTACTTCTTCAACTTCAGCAATAGAAGAACCATGATACTCAGACAGAGCATGGATAATTTCTAATAAATCTGCAAGTTCTTCAACAGCATCTTTCTCGTTATCAGTATTAACGTATTCATCTAATTCCTCGTAGGCTTTTTTCTCGAGTTGTTCTATGTATTCAGTTTCATTTAATTTCCTAGTTGAGAATTTCTTTCCTGTATTTTCAATTACCTCTGGTATACGATCTCGTACTAATTTATTGTATATAGGCATTGTTTTCCTCCTTAACATTTTAATATAAATATAACAATATCTAGGAACATATAACAGCAAAATTGTAGTCGTTAGGATTGCCAGTAATGTTTTAGAAGTTTGGCGATTGATCCATAATAATTTATAGAGCGTCCTCAAGTTATGATGTCACCAAGTGAATGTAAAAAGAGCCAGGGAATGTATTTCCACGACTCTTATAATCAAACATATTCTATTTTTATAGGTTATTCTACTTATTATTCCTATTTAAGGCATCATTTAGTTAACTATATTTTTGCTTGGTTTCAGCAATCCACTCTGGAAGTTTGGCAGTTAGCGTCATATTATGTCTTAACAAATTGCCAGCCGATTGATTTATTGCCTTGCTAAAATCAATACTACTAATAAGTTCATTAATGTAAGGAACAACATCAGGCTGTGAAGTAGAATAGGTATTCACTGATTTTAAAAGCAACTCACTATCTAATCCCCACTCTGAAGAAAAACTAATAACCGCGTCCTTTATCTTGTCTGATTTCCAAACTTCAAAAGCCTCATCAAAGTCTAAATCCCCCGACAATTTCCCAGGCACAAGCTGAGTATTCACAAATTCCTTCAATAACCGTGCTTGCTCATGTTCCCCCATATTGCTTAACTCTTGTATTTGTTCATAAATGATACGGAGTGTTTCACTATCCACAATTTGTATGCCGTATGGTGAGGTAATCTTTGAACCAATCAAAGTAAGAATATGATGTGCATCGATTACTTGTGTTCCCGCTAACTTTGTTTTCCCTACAAGTGGATTTATTTGTGTTGGGGGAGGTGGACTGCCTGGCTTCCATGTTAAGTTTTTATAAGCACCGATGTATTGCAACCAATTATGCTCATCAATACCAAATGATAAATCATCCCACTTAAATACATAGTATTGTTCTACCAAATTTAGCTGCTCAGCTGCATCTTTAAAAGCAAGTATAAATGCTTCTTTTTTCTCCTCATGATGTTCAATTGTCTGCCATTCAGTAGGGTCAGGTAATGTCGGAATCATATCCGTGACTTTTATCGCTAATTTTTTAACAGCGGTTTCGTAGGTATCAACAATTGCCTTACTGCTCTTGCCGCCACTTCCATACAGCTTTAAAGCTGTATTCACTATTTCTTCAGTAATCCGTGGATATTGGAAATTGATAATCGTTCCAAACTCTTTATTTGAGCCAAACACGCGGTTTGTTCGTGAATACGCTTGAATCAATCCTTGAAGTTCAAGCGAACGGTCAACATAAAGCGTATTAAGACGCTTAGAGTCGTAACCTGTCAGCAACTGGTCTGCCACTATCACAAGGTCTATATTCTTAGGATTTCGTCCGCTACCGCCACGTGTAGCACGCTCTACGACATCTTCAAAATAAGCATCCTCACCGTGTTTTTTATCCCCAGCTACAAACTCAATGCCCGTAAATTCCGCATAGTCCTTAAACATACTTTTTACAACTTCTGGATCTAGTGGGGTAGGATCATTTTCGTTACCGAAACTAAATGTCATTGCTACATTCATTTCTTCTCCTCGCCCTGCCAGTTGTTTCTTAAATTCATTATAATAAGCAATGACACGATTTTTATAGGCAACTGTCAAAATCGCATTAAACTCTTTGTCTTGTGATTGCGATTCCCAGTTATTCAGAATTTCTTCCACAACCCTTGGGATATGCGTTTCATCTTGGTAAATGAGCAAGCCGTGTTTTTTAGCTTGCTTTTCAACTTCAACCTCTGACATTTCTTGAACTTTGCGTTCGATTTCTCTGTCCGTCAATTCAGGTTGTTCTTCCTTCATCTTCTCACCAAGTTGCTCCCTTAAATCATCATAACTCTTGAATTCACCAGTGTTGATATAGTCAACGTGAAAACCTAGTACATTATTATCCGCAATCGCCTCATCAATCGTGTATTGATGTAACTTAGGTCCAAAAAGTTTTTCAGTTGTATTGATGACTTCGCTTTTTTCGTTGACCTTTCCTTTGACGTTGTTTTCATCAAATAAAGGGGTTCCGGTAAAGCCGTAGAAAAGACCATTTTTCCTGAAATAGCTCTTAATCGTCCCCATCATTTGCCCCATTGTCGTGCGGTGGGCTTCATCGATGATAAAAACGATTTTCTTATCAGCTAGACTATCATCCTTTGCTTCTTCGAGTTCCTTAACTAAAGAATTCAGTTTGAATGTTGTCGTTACCACAATTCCATTTTGAGCAGACTTCAGTTTCTTTTTTAGCTGGTAGGTGAATTTCGTTTCATCGACAGAAACTGATTCATACACAGCATATGCTTTAAATTTTTCACGGGTATTTTTATCTAGCTCACGTCTGTCAACAAGGAATACGACTTTATCAAATCCCGCTCTAGTCGATAAAAACAAGGCCGTCTTAAAACTCGTGATGGTTTTACCTGATCCCGTCGTATGCCAAACAAATCCTCCATGAGGAATTTTCTCATCATTGTCCCAACCGAAAGCAGCACCTTCGATAGCTTGCAGGGCATAGACTTGATATGGACGTAATAACATATGACGCCTGCTTTCTTCTTCTTTGGCTTCGTCAATCACCAAGTAATCGCCCACCATTTGATGAGCCATTGGAATCATCAAGAAATTATCCACAACTTTTTTCCAATCGTTAATTGGTTTATTGTCTTTATCCGACCAATGAAAAACGAAGCTAGGGTTAAAATCACCTACTGTTTTTGGAGTAGCAAAATATCGTGTGGCAATTTCTGAAATAATGACCATCATCTGCGAAAAAGCCATGAAATTATTGCTGTATTCCCCGTCACGATAGTATCGCATAAACTGGCCAAATGCCTCGTCTAGCGTTTTGTCCGTACGTTTCATTTCAACATTGATTAAGGGTAAGCCGTTTATAAGTAAAACAAGATCAAATCGGTTGCTGTTTTGCGTCTGTACTTCTCTAGCAATCCGATAACTTGAGTCCCCGCCACGCACTTCGGCTTTTTTGAAGATCGTCAACGTGATTTGTTTTCTCGTAATTTTGGGATTGTCGTCACGGTAAATGCCATCAATCTTCCCCTTTGATTCTTCAATGGCTAAAATCTTCGCTGCTTCGTAGCTGTTTCGAATATGATTTACTTTTGTCATAACTTGACGGAATTCATTATCCGTCAATGCCACACCTTCAAGCTGGTCAGCATTGATCCGATTGAGTTCACTACGCCAGTGAGTAATCAAGTCCTCAACAGTCACTTTTTGCTTGTTGCCGTCTAAAAAGTCAGGTGCTTCCCATTTATATTTACTTAGTTCTTTGACAAAATTCGCTTGAAACGTTTTCTCTGCCGCACTTTTTGGAGTATTGCTCATGGCCTTTCCTCCTCACTAGACAAACATCTCATTTAGGTATGCTTTTTTAATATTTTGTAGTTTCTCCAACTTACGCTGATAAAGGGTGATGGTATTATCCATTTTTTCAAAAAACTCCCCAATTCGAATCTGCTCCTCTTTTGATTTGGGAATCTTTATATCACATTCTCCTATATCTCCAAGATTTATTTTTTTAGGAAATGCAGTATGAATAATTCTTTTGTTTAATTCATTTTTAAAGAATGGAGAACCGATATACTTTTCTAAGTATCGCGGCACAATAGACTTCGATCGAATCAGTGCTAGACTTACGTAGTATGCTAATGGCTCATCTTGTTCCACTAATGCGGTTTCACCAATAACCCCCGCTGTAATTCGGGTCATAAAAATATCATTTATCTGAGGCTTTATTTTGAACTGCTTTTCATAGTCATTTTCACTAATGTATTTGTCTGATTCCCAAATATTTTTGATGTTTTCAACACTAATAAATTTTATGCCTTCATCTGTGTATTTAGGTGTTTGATGAGTTCCATCATAATAATCAGCCACATCCGATAACTTACACTGCTCCCAATTCTGTGTAAATCCTGTAAATCTCCGTTTTGGCACAAACTCACCTTCAGCGGGAAACATTTCAGAAAGATAAGCAGCTTTTAATGCTTTCGTCTTTTCTAACTTACGCTGATGAAGGGTAATGAGGTGGTCCAGGTTTTTGAAAAAGGCTCCAATCTTAGCTTGTTCTTCAAGATTTGTTGGTACGGTAACTTTCAACAGTGATATTGATTTTTGACTTACACCTTTAGCTGTTCCTCCACTAGACAAAGCAGATAGTTCTTTAAATACCTTCTGAGAGCGTAAAAGTACAGCAAGAAAGTCATCGGTAATCTTTTCAGGATTAACATCAAAAGCAATTGTTCGCTGACTTAGGATATAGCCTTTATCATCAGGCACTTGAGCCACATTTCCCATTGGTGCTTCAGTTGTAAAAAGCACTTGTCCCTTTCTTAATTCACGTCCAGTCATCCATTTATCGTATAATTCTTGATTTCCATAATGAGCATCTACACTAGGGTCAATGTATCCATTCTTAACATTCAAGGCGGAAAGTGCTAAATAACCAGCGTTGCTCCAGTCTAGCCCTAACTTTTTAGGTGTTCTTCCACGAAAATCAATGGTATTTTTGATATTATCAAAAAAATAGCGCTGTTCCCAACCGTGAGTGTTTTGAAATTCTTTAAATCGCCTTTTTGGTACTAATTTTGTTTGTTCTATCATGATCTCAACACCAATTCATCCATCAAGGTTTCTAATGTGTTTTCTAGACTTCTACTATCCTCATCAATCACTGACAACGTATCAGTATATCGATCGTTCAACATTTGTATTGTATTAAATTCTACTTTTAGTGATTTCTTTATCAAGCCAACTAAAGATCCAACTATGGTTCCGAACCACTTTTTATACATTAAACTATCGATCTGTTCAGTAGTTAATTCCGGAAAAATCTCAATTGTTTTCACTACTAGTGATTCCTTTTTTATTTTTAAATTTTCTTTTACTTGTTTTGCTTCTTGCAAAAGCTGCATCACTTCTATCAATTTAGCTTCGAAGCTATCGTTATTAAATACAAAAGATTCTTTTAAAGCATTTATACGTGCTACCACCTTACCTTTACCTACCGTACCATCTTTATTTGTTTCAAGTTGCGTCCAGTCAATTTCGGGATGGCTAGAAACGAAATCTAACTTTTCTTGTTTTTTAGGTTTTGGCTCTCCACCAAGAAAATCCAGATAAGTTTCTAATGACTTGATTTCCTCTGAAGTTATTGCTTGATAGGCTTGTTCTAGCTCAGACTTAACATTTTTCTCAGTAAATCCATCATTTTTCTCATTTAAGACATCATATTCCCCATCTTCTTCAGATAATGATTCCCGTATTTCTGTCAATCTGTCGTTAATGGTTTCCATTTGATCTTCTATTACTTTAATATCTTGTAATTCATCATATAATAATTCCCTTTGGATCAATTCAAATGGTAGAACTTTTCCCCTCCAACCATCTTGATCCATTCTTTTTTTATCTCCCTGCCCTTTTGTTACCATATTCGGTTCTAGGCTACGTGCAGCAGAATAGAAATCACTTAACAAGATAATTTCAGTATCATGTGCTAATGTATTTTTCCATAATTCTGCAACAATCTGGTATCCGTCATAAACATCAATATAATGGAACTCTGACAACATCGACTTGATTTCCACAAGCATTTCATCCATCAAATGAGTCAAATTACTATCTTTGTTTACATTTCGAATAATGTTAAAGTATTTATCGGTAAATGAATTGGCTCTATTTTCGATTTCTTTTGACATTTTATCAATGCGGTAGTCATTTACTATATCCTTAGTAATATCCTCAATTGGTTTTGAAAGTTCAACATAACCTTCACGTATTTCTCTCAAAGATTGTCGCAAAACATCCGACACTGTAGACTGCAAAATCTTCAAATTGTCAATGTTCTTTTGAGGGATTCCACCCAGTAGGTGAGCATCAACGTCGTGAGGAATTTCTTCATCAATCGCATTAATATAAAGAGAAGTGTTCAGTTTGTAATGATTTCCTAAGATTTTCTCACGTGTCGCTAGATGACTGTATCCTTCCTCTTCCCTACGTTCAACATATGTATCAACAATTTTTGCGATGTCCTTTTCTTGTAGGACGTTTTGTTTTCCGACTTTGATAAAGCTATGGGATGAGTCAATGAATACGATAGATTCGTCAATTTTTCGGTTCTTCTTTAAAATAATTATCACAACTGAAATACTTGTATTTGTAAATAAATTATTTGGTAAGCTGATAATGGCATCAATGTAGTTTTTGTCAATCAATCGTTTACGAATTTCGCCTTCAGCTGCACCCCGGAACAGAACCCCATGAGGCAAGACAATTGCCATCGTACCTTGTTGCCCTAAATGGAATAATCCATGTAAAAGAAAAGCAAAATCCCCTTTAGAGTCAGGTGGTAATGTCCCCGCAACTTCAAAACGAGGATCGCTGACTTTTAACCCTGCTTTGTTCCAATTCTTCGCAGAATATGGCGGGTTCATAACCACCGCATCGAATTGCACACCTTCATTGGGACGTTCTGGATCTTCTGGCCAATCTTGAGAAAGTGTATCTCCGTTATTAATGGTCATCTTTTCTGGACGAACACCATGTAGTAGTAAATTCATCCGCGTTAAATTATAGGTTGCTGTATTTTTTTCTTGCCCATAATAGTTCAAATTTTTCTGAACATCTTCAGCTAAATGCTTCTTAACTGTTAAAAGTAGGGATCCAGAACCGACAGTCGGGTCATAGATTGACCTGATGTCTGATGTTTTCGCTACGATTTGTGCCATGACTTCACTGACCTGTCGTGGCGTATAAAATTCCCCTGCTTTCTTCCCCGATTCCATTGCAAACTGACCGATAAGATACTCATAGGCATCTCCCAAAACATCACCTTTTTGCAATGCCACCATGTTCAAGTCTGCAAACAGCAAAATCAGTGCTTTGATATTTTTGCTGCGCTCGTTTAAGTTGCTACCTAAAGCAGTATCCGTTAAATCAAGCGTGGAGCTTGAGAACAACCCTTGAAAATCACTTGAATCACCAGAAACGGCAATCGTACGCTCAAAGTTATTCAGGCTATCCGTTACCTTTTGAACTTCAAAATCTCCGGAATTAATGTCCTTTAACCAAGTCTGATATAAATACTCAGGCGAAACATAATAACCGAGTACATTTTGAATCATTTTATCAAGCTGTTCGCCGTATTCTGCTCTTGCCTGTGTGTACTCCTCAACCAATTCAGATTCAGTCATCCGCCCTAAACCGCTGGTCACTTTGAATGTTTCTAAAGTCTTATCACTCAAAAACTTGTAGAACATTAATCCAAGCATGTAATCTTTGTAACGGCTAGCATCCATTGAACCACGCAGTTCATTTGCCCCGTCCCATAATCTACGTTTAATTTCTTCTGATGTAATCACTTCTTATCCCCCATTAATTTTTACTGTTTCTGCTCAATAATTGCTCTCAAATCAACATCAAGCACCAAACATATATCATCTAACTTACCATACATAAAAAAACTTGTTTAGGGCATTTTTGAAAACTGTATAGGATTCAAATTATATTTAAGGCACAAATTATTATTTTTCATTTACCTTACTCTTCACTCAAACTTTTTTTAGAAGAACTTTGAAAATTCTTTTTACCTAAGCTTCATTTAATTACTATCATCCCTTCTCCTCTATTTTTTCTATAAAATTCATTAACCATACATCACAGTCATTCACTTATATCACCAACATTTTCAATTGCTATTATACCAGCCTTTTAATCAAATCTATGAAGAATTTTAATATATATAATTAAATACTTTCTCTTTTTACTAGGTATAATCGTTGTGGTAAAGGTTCTTTTTAATCCATAAGTGATCAATTGAAATACAAACATGGGACAATGAACAATTAAAGATTGTCTAATTATAAGATTTCATAATTTACGGCACACACACATTTTCTTATTACTCAAACAATGTATGTGAACTGAAGTAATTCCTGAAATATTTTTTTTTGGACACATCGTCACCCACGTTCTACCAAATATAAACAAAAAGCCGCTCAAAAACTTGAGCAGCTAATACAATAATCACTTATCTAAAAACATATATCATTTATGACAAAACGGGACTAAAGGAAAAATTTATTAGCTTGGAAATCTATATCAATTAGTGATTTTATAATTGCAAACCTACAGGAGAATTACTTATCACCAGCATAACTCCAATGATGAATTTTTCTTCATGAACATTTTTTCTGCTACCCTCTTTTCTGCTATCTTTTATTCCACGACGTTTCTCTTTATTTCATCTAAAGTTCTACCAGCATTAGTCTTCCAGGACGTCCAGCCATTTGCTGACCTACCTAAGACAGTAGCAGCTGCAGCACTTGGAGAAGGAAAGCAATAATCTTCTTGGAACACATAACAGTCGCCCATAGCTTTTACAACTCCATCATTTATGAGATTTTCTCGTATTGTTTTACTTGAAAGGCTTTCAGTGGTATGAAGGGCCATTTGAGAACCCTTAATTACTACCATCCCCTCTTCCGTATATTCACCTTCTGCTTTTATTCCACGTCCCACACATATGAAAATCTCATCACTTTTTCTCTTATTATCATGTCGACGAAGCTCTTCAAATAATGGATAACCCAACGTGGATGTTAAAATTTTAATCGTTTCAAATATATCTAGTAGGTCGCTTCTACGCCATTCTGGCACAAAAGATTTAGCCGGTAGAGTTTGGTCTAACTTATATCTGTTGATTTCTTTAGCTTTTTCAAATGAATATCGTTCTAAAAATTTCACATCAGTTTTAGTAAATTGATTTTGAGCATTATTTGTAACAATTGCAACTGCTACCTCCCAAAAATCTTTTTCGCGATTATGTGTCTTTAAACGGTCAAAACAATTTTCGGCTTCACCAACGTAGACTCTTTTTTTAGCCTCGTCTTCATCTTGTCCAAACAAAAAATATACCCCAACATTTCTAATTTCTTCTCTTTCTGCAGCTTTTTCTAATTCATTTCTTGGAATAAAAATTGCTTGTACAGTACGATTAGTAATTTCAGCTATTTTGATTCCTCTAGGAGAACCAAATGGTAAGTATATTTGGATCGTTTTCCCTAACATTTAAATCCACCTCATTTTAGATACAATCCCAAGTGTAAATCATTATAAATAAATGAGAATTCAGTAATATTTTAACATAGTTCTTTAATTTCATTATTAAAGTAATTAATTTCTGAGAAAAACCTTATTACAATTTGCAACCTTTGAATTTGTTGCTTCAAAAACACTTAATAATAATTCCTTAATTTAAAAGTTTAAATTGTTCTAATAAACTTCTCTTTTATCTTGTCAGTATATATTATGTATGGGTTGATTCTGTCTCTTTTATAAATATGTAAACCACTCTCTGAATGTGACGCCAATATGCCCTATGATTGCCCTCCCGTCAAAACCTGTGAAGTATTGTGTAAATATATTAATGAGTAACACTTTATAAAATTAGTTCACTATATATTTATATGGAGTTATATGACGTTTATAGGTTAAACCCTTTTAACTTATCCCCAATTTTTTCTTCGATTCATCCGTTAGGAATTTAAGCGGCACCTCAGAATTAACAAAGCGATATTCCCCAATTGACTCGAATTCATCATGTGTTAGTATACCAGGGACCTCATATTCATGCCCCTCATGGATAAAAGATTTCGGAATAAAAACTTTTAACTCGTCTTTAGAATATGCCTTGTCGGCTACTTTTTTTACTGGGATTAATCCTTCCTTCACCATTTTTTCACTATCAAAAAATAAAGGAAAAACATCTTCTTTCGTTATCTTCTTTTGTTCAGCATAGCATTTTATTAACGCTTCACTTCCTGTATACACTTCGAAAGATACAAGCTGGTCGTCAATCTTTCCAGGTTTATCTGCTGGAAGAAGACAACCACTTTTTAAAATTAGTGGAAGTTTATCTACTGTAGTTAAATGTCTTAGTATCATTAGCAAAAGGCTCCTCTTCAATCTATACTGTATAGAATGGATTGTTTTTAATGTACTAGTTTACTACTATCTAGTAATTGGTATAACTTAAAATATATATGGCCCTGGCGTTTGGGTGCTTTTGGTTCATGACTTAGGGTTATCTTTTCATCATTTGATAACATATAAAATCGCAGTTTTCCCTTGGCCCATTTTTCTTTTTTTATCATCTCATAATAATCAACTATTCTATCTGCATAGAGAGGATATGTTTTTTTTACTACAGTTTTAAAAGAGGGTAAATCCACATCAATTATTAGAATATCGTCAATCTTATAAAGGGTGTCCATCAATCCACCTTTTGCTCTAAAAGTAATAAACATAGCATCCTTATAACTATAGGAGTCTGGACAGGAGTGAATATTATATTTCATTATTGCTTTAATTGTATTCCTTGCACCCACAGACAGTACTTCTTCTTCATAAAAAAACATGGTTTTATTAACTCCTATAATTGATTTTAAAAACTCTTCTAGAAGGTTATGTTCCACTTTTGAATCTAATTTGTTTTTTATTTTATTTTTTGTTTCTATTAAAACTTTTACAATATCTGTCCAGGTTAAACTTAAGAAATTCTTTTTGAGTAATAATTTATTCTTCGTTAAAGCAATCACAATTTTAGGTCGATTTGCAAAGTCTTGAAAGTTTTTTTTATTTAGATATTTTGATAGCTGTCTTTCAATACTCTTTCCATTCGCAGTAACATCTAATCCTTTTGCTTCAATAACCGTTATTAATTGGGGTTGATTCGATTTATAGAAGGTAAGAGTAATATCTCTCCTAAGTCTCCCATCATCAGAAAGCATTTCCCCATCAATTCTGATATAATCACAATCCTTAATATATTTTCCTATTTTCCCCTTAATTAATGGTAAAGAAAATAAATCATGACGAAACTCCGGACAGTGAGTAAGTAAATAAGCTAAACTTTTAGTTTGTTTAGTTTCATTGTTCTTCCCTGATACCATTTCAAAGAAACTAGTATCCCCACCTATACTAGCACCTTTTTTATACAGTTTAAAACCAGCCGCCATACTCTTAACTTTCATGTAGACTTCTCCCTAATTAATAGAACTATTTATTTTTAGTAGTTTCTCTTTTAAAAATTTTACGTCGTCTTCTAAATCTAAAACATGCATTTTATCATTCCAATTAGGACAGAGAGCAATTGTGTTAAATATCAAGTCCTCATCACCTAGTGATAGCCATCAATATGATGGGCATGTAAATGCAGATCACCTTTTTTAGATATGGATCCGGTCGCTCACATAATTGACTATTGCCATTATCCTACCACTTTGCAAACTCATCAAGTCATTGTGATAGAAGAAATCTTCGTCCCAACGGTCCTCATCTAGCGATTTTGTATGATTGGATACTAATACTAATGTGTTTGTCTCATGGCACTTTCTCATACAACCTTGCGAGCGCACTTGAAAATATTTGTTAATTGTTTTTTATCTAGCGATATTCCCGGTTTTAATTGTAGAATGCTCATTATTACACCAACCATTTTATCGTTTTATTGATTAATCATAGCAAAATATCATATACATATGGTATTTTTTTCTTATTAGAAGATATATTTATAAAAAAAGGGATTTAGTAATAAAAGAAAGGGTTTATACTTATGATTAATACAATTGGAAAAAAAATTTACGAAATAGGTCAACAAGTCACTAATTGTCAATTCAACTGTCAAGATGCCCATCAGTCAAATCCGCATCAAGGAATTATTCCTCGATGTTTAATTTGGGATGAAAATAAACGAAGTATAGAGGAAGAAGGATGTATAGTTGTAGGATTAAATCCAGGTAGAATGAAAAATAGAGAGAAAAATTTTTATATAGAGCATGGAGGGGCAACTTACGATCTTTTTCTTAACCATTGGAATAGTAATTATGACAAACCTGGTTTTTACTTTAAATTAAGAAACATGGTAACACAATTTGGTATAAACGGACCAATCTTATGGACAGAATTAGCAAAATGCGAATGTAAAAAAGACGTTCGAAGTTTAAGCATACAAACTTTTCGTACTTGCTCTAAAATGTATTTACAAGAGGAATTAAAACATCTACCGGAAAATTGGATAATCTTTGCTATATCCAGAGAAGTTTATACTGCCTTGTCATACCTTTACGGTAATAGAACAATTATAGGAATCCCTCATCCAACTGGGTCCTATGGACATTTTGCAAAATTGTTTAATAATAGTATTTTAGATCGACGATATCAGAAGGAAAGAGTCATCGCAGGGACATCAAAATGGATTACGGAAATGTAAGACAGCAATTTTCAATGAAAATGCTCTCATACATAGAAAAAGGAGAGTGGAATAAATTATTCCCACTCTTTTTTGTACATTTACTTTGTAGTCTGAGGAGTTGAATCATGTAAAAGTTTTAATATTGCTTTTTTGGCTTTACCCTCTAAATTATCATCTTTTATTTTTTCAATATCTTGAATACTAACCCTATTATATCTTTGTCCAGATAGCTTAATAATTCTCTCGAAAATTCTTAATTCTTTGAGATTATTGTAGTTGACTTGATAGTCATCAGGACTTTCACAAAGATAATAAACAATTTTTCCAAGAGCTAATTCTATTTCGTTCCAAGTTTCTAAAGTTTCTAATAGATCATTATATTGATAAATTGAAATAACTTTCAAAATAGCCATCATATGCTCTCTTGGCAACTCAATTAATACATCCAAATTTTTGATTTTTTTTACTATCAGTTCCGATAATAACTCTCCAAGTATGCTTAATTCATCTTCCTTTATAAGATCATTGGATAAATGCTTTAATGATTTCAATGAATTAAAAAACAAGGCCTTGAAATTTAGAGGAGTATTCTGTGTCTGTACCTCTATTAATAAATTTAACCTGTCTGCTGCATCAAGTTTAGGTAGCGAGTATGATATGATTTTAATTACTTCAACCCAAACACTTTGTTTTTCAGTATATTCCTTTTCCTCTAAACACGAACATAGAGCTATTGAAAAGTTATATAAAGTTGTAATGGAGTGTATGTTTCTGGATAGCACCTCCATTAAAAATTCTGGTTCATATCTTACTAAAAATGATTTTAAGTCTTGTATAGAATAACTATCTTCATTCACCATGTTGATTAGAATTTGTTCTTCATTTTGTACAACCGCATCAAGAATCTCCATAATTTTATAAGCTTTCCAAAAATATAGTATAATACTATCAATACTTATACTGGTATTTTTACCATGAGCAAAGGAATTTCTTGCTTCATTTAAAGAATCTAATGAAGTTAATAATGATGGATCCGTTTCTTTTTCACTTTGAACACTTCTTTTAAATCTATAAGACCATTCATTGTCTATTTTCCTCAGTAATTGATAGATGTTACTATAACTCGGGTTTTTTGAACTATCTCTTATTTCTTTATCTATGTACTGTTTTACTCTTTCACTTGCATTAAATTCGAATGCATCGGCAATAATTGTTTTAAAAGCTAACTCAATAGAACCACTAACTTTAATTACACAATACTTTACCAGGTAAGGATTCTTGCTATTAAATTTATCTTGATTAATAAAAGTATTAATAATATCTAATTCGTCCTTACAATCACTAAGGATTTCTTTAGCTGTTGTATTATACATAAGAAACCCCATATAAATATTTTGATGCTAAATTAATCCTACCGTTTATATGTTCAATTCGTGTTGTTCTCTCACTAATATACTTTTTAAATTCATCATTTTTAAGGAGTGCAAGTCTTTTCTCAGACAATTCCTCTGAGTTAATATCACTAATGGCTCCTCTTTCTATGGCATTTGCAGTAGCAATAGCGATTGCATCATATATAGTCGGGTGAAATCTAGGGACGAATTCTTCACCTTTTGCATTGAGATTATGAAATGCATTTTCACCAAGATTTTCATAGATAAATTGAATTGTATTTAAGAAAAGATTTCTAAAGCTGTCTATGGATTCCGTTGAATTATTTTCTGCTTTTCCCATAAAAAGATTTAGGGTTTTTTTCAAGGATATTTGTGTTGTCTCTTCTTTCTTAACATCTTCTGACTTTAATGTGAAAAACCTTAATATTAATTCTATGTCTTTCATTCTTGGTTCAAAAACTAAGCTACCGTACAAAGATCTCCATTTCGGGAATTTATTAAGATCAATCAGTAATTCATTAACTTTATTATGATAAACGCAATTCCTTATTTCTTGTGGCATAAGGGTTCTTCCACCAGTATTAATACGTTCAAAAACCTGATATAAACTAGTATCCGAATTATATGGGTGTTTCTGTTCAAAAATAATTGCATGAATTGTTGTACTTCGAATTCTTTTTTGTTCTTCTTTTGAAAGTTGTTGGTAAGATTTACCTCTCCATCTCTCGTTTATTTTTGATGAATTCGATAATTTGAATACTGATTTATCTTTTTGAAAAATTCCTTTTACAAAATCAAATACAGTCATAATCCTTTGATAACCATCTACAATTAGTTTGTCTTCACCAACTTTAGCTAAGAATATACTAGGAACAGGCAAACCCATTAAAAGGGTTTCAATGAATCTACTTGCTTCAGATTTATCCCACACATAGTGTCTTTGCATTTCTGGTTTTAATAGTTCGTCTTCCTCATACATGGTAATAAGTTCTCTAAAAGATAAATCAGCTCCCCAAGAGTTAATATTAAATAAATCATCATCTGAATAATCATCTTCTCGCTCACTCTCAATATCTACAATGTTAGTATCTTTTATTTCTATCAATTTTTTCTCCTCCATCAATAAAAAATATTTTGACCATTTATAACAAATTATAGCAAAAAATTGAAATAACATAGAAAAGTAATCTTTAATTCCTATTTCTAAGTAGACAAAATAATAACATGTCTTAACTTTACGTGACTGAGAATACTCAATTCTAATACACGAACTTCTTTTGCCTTTTGTATCGTAAAATTTTTTTGATTAAAATACAAATAGTACCCTAATTAGATGTGCTTGTTTAACCATTGCATAATAATTATTCTTATTTTGTTAGATTAAGGAAATTCAAATCTAACCTAATGTTTTAAAGAATTTGATGGTCTCTAACGAAATTTGATCGTGGGGTATAAAAATAAATAAACCAACCCGTCCCCTAGAAAGCAAAACCCGATAAATATTCCTAACCGTTCTCTCCTTATCCTGATATGCCTTCGTCGGCCTGACTGTCCATTGGCCATTTTCCAATAGGAAATCACCACCAAAATAAAGAACCGGAATATTTAGTTCAAGTCCTTGGCAAACAAATTCTGTTGCAATTGCATCAAATTCAGATGAATCCTTTAGGTACCATCTCCCTATTGTTTCTATTGAGTCTGATTGTTGTATCATTCTTGCTTGGCCAAGGTGTAATTGATGATCCCTTAATCGTATATTAGATGATGAAATTAACCCATAAAAATAATCCCCTGTGTCTCGTGCATGTGCTTCTAAATAATCCCTTGCACTTTCCAGGTTATCAACCAAATGAATAAAATAACCCTGTTCTTGAAGCCTTTGGTATTCAACTTTTGCCACTGCCAGATTGGCATCTAATACCGCCTCAATAAAAGGCGAAGTATCTATAAAGTTTGATCTTATAGAAGTATCTAGATGCAGGTCGTCTAAATATATAACATTCGGTAGATGGCTTATCTTTTTCTTTAATATTGATGGTGCATAGATCTCCCAGTCGTAATACTCTGGTTTCTCAATCACTTTGACCCATGTTTCAAATTCGTCTTCTTCTCCTTTATAAATGCTTTGGCCAAATCCTATAGAAGCCACTACATTTGTAAAACCGCGCTGAGATGCTGCAACTTCTTGAACTTTTAGAATGAGTTCAGGTTCGCTCATTCCATATGAAGCACCCATTTGCTCTTCGTTCCAGGCACGCTGGGCTTCATCAAATAAAATGGTTGCTGGTATTTTTGTATTGGCAAACGGGTGTTTTTTATAGCGATCAAAGAATGTCTTTTTATAAGCTAGTACTCCCTTAATTAAGGCATCTCCATCTGCACCAGTATTTACATTCGTTAAAATATACGACAAGACTTTTTCTAGAGGGCCATTACCCGTTAAAAACACAGCATTAAATCCTACTTGGTTCAATTTATAAAGAGTATGTAATAATGCTAGGGTCTTTCCTGCTCCTGGAACACCGGTTAAAAAGATTAGTCGTTTTTTATTATGTAATTCAGCGGTTAGTTTATATAGTGTGTCCAGTACATTTTGTAGCTCATGCTCTGAGATGTTTTTGATCATAGAAAGATCATCTTTTCTAAACATATTATAAGTTGCTTTTAATACATTTTTTGAAGGTTCATAGGAGGAATTAGCCCAAACTATTGAATTAGCTTTGTCTAATACATCCCCTAAATTTAGCTGATCTAAAAAATCAATTAATCCACTTCCCTTAATTAAAGTATAACCATCACATGGTTCTACATGGTTCTCTTTGTTAGTGGTTAGAATTAACGCTCCATTTACATTGAAACCCTTCTTATGTGTTTCATCATGATAACGACGAAGGAAATTTAAATAGCCCCGAAGCTGATCGACATCCTGTACTAAACTAATATCTTTTCTTTTAAACTCTAAAACCATAACACTTCCATCAAATAGCATAATAACGTCTGGTCGACGATAGTTTGTAAATGGTAAGCAATATTCGAAAAGCAAAACACCTTCATCGTATTTGTTCGTATTCTTGAATTCATTATTTAAATAGTCATAGCAGTCCCCCCATGATTTTTTCTGTGACGTACTATACCTTAAATCAAGGCTTTCCGTAAATTTACCTAACCCTTGTACGAACTGGTTCCTCGGCATGTCCTTCAGCTGCCTTACCGAAATCTCTACAAACTCCTTATACATTTTTTGCATCCTCTCCAAAGGTATTTTTATCTATTGAATCCATTGCATTCTACTGAGTTTATAAAATACTATATTATGTATTCTTTAATTATAGTAAAATTATGACAAACACGTATAGGGGGACAACTATGAATATTTCTCTTAAGTCTGGTACAGTTTTAAACAATGAACAATTAACAAGCATTTTTTTATGCGCACCACAAGGTGGTATGCGACGCTCTCACCGAACCAATACACTTGTATTAGTATCGGATCAAACAGGCATTTACAAAGACCGTATTGAAAATGGGATTTTTTATTATACAGGTATGGGTCAGACAGGAGACCAGACCCTTACTAGTCAAAACAAAACTTTAGCTGAATCAAATAAAAATGGAGTCGAAGTCCACTTTTTCGAAGTATTTAAACCAAGGGAATACACATATCAAGGCATAGTAGAATTAGCGGGAAGTCCATATACCGAACAGCAACCAGATGTTAATGGTAACATCCGTGATGTCTGGATATTCCCACTCCGTGTTGTAAACGGGGATACAGATATTATTGAAGAAATTGAACGTTTAGAGGAAGAATTAGAGCAAGATGAGACAATTGACAAAACTGAAAAAGAAAGAATTGTAAAGTCCCGAATTGGACAATCGAAATTCAAACAAAAGCTCCTTGCTAAGTCAAATCAATGCGCCTTATGCGGAGTAAACGATGAACGCTTTTTGATAGCAAGTCATATTAAACCATGGAGCAAATCAACAAATGAAGAACGTTTGGACGTAAATAATGGATTGTTATTATGTCCGAATCATGACTCTGTTTTTGATAAGGGATTTATTTCATTTGACGGAGAGGGAAAGATCAAAATATCTAATGAAATAAATGATGCTGTTAAAGTCTTTATGAATATTAACCCTCAGTTAAAATTAATATTAAATGATCAACAAAAGCATTATATCCAATGGCATTACAGTAACAGATATAAACCCAATTTAATTTAGGAAAAAACTCTAAATATTTTATTAGTTTAAGCTTGTGGAGAAAGAGAATTTTCCACAGGCTTTTTTATGCTTTAAAAACGTGCTAACCAATCTAACAAATATCAAATGGCGCTTTTTCAATAAGAGCAGGTGACCTATATTCAGATCACCTCTCCTGATCATGTTAGCAACTTTTCCTTCAGTATCATTAGACTATCTTTAATATTTGTGACATCAACAAAAAACAAGCGAACTTTAGCTTCTACACTCTCCATTTCATCAAAAGATACAAAACTAATATCAGAGTCCTTCATTTCCTCGTTTACTGGATATAGCAGCCAGATTTCTGATGTCTTATATTTTTTAGAGTAAGCGTACATTTGATACATGTCTGCTTGGGAGATTCCATAGTTTTGGCGAGGTTGATTGCTGAGTGACTTCCATTTAGTATCTAAGACGATCGTACTTTGATCTTCACGTTTTATTACAAGATCGGGCCGCAAAGCAAACTTTTTAGGGCTATTAAATAAATAATAACCGGTGTCCTGAGTGGATATCTCCCAATTAAGATCGGCTAATACTCGCTTCATATGCTTAGCGACATAAGCTTCAAAGACTTTTTCCATTGGAAACAGTAGTGCACGTGCAGTTGTTTGACCGGAGAATGTCGTAAAGCTTTGATTCATTAAAAACACTTTTGACCAGCGCATCACTAGCTCGTAATCTTTGGTGTTCCGATCATTTACTACTTTTGAAAAATCTTTTGCATAATTGGTAGAAGCTTTGACCATTTCAAAATAAGGAAGTAGCTGTCTAATTCCCTTGACGTTGGATGAACTACTAGATAAGTTTAGCAATTTTAGCAAAGTCGCCTTAACCAAGCGATTCTCAGAACGATTGATGTCAAACTCATCAAATCTTACATAAAACCGTTCTTTATGAGTAAGGTTTTTTTTAATCTGTTCACCAACGATTAGCTTCCCTTTAAAGAATTTTAAGTTTTCCTCGACGGGTAAATACGCTGATCTTAATCCCTTTTTTATTAGGTTATTTACTTCTTGGATATACATATTTATGAAGATTTCATAAAGGTTCATTTTGTCCATTTTCAGATTAGCGTCATTAAATACCTTACTCGGAAAGTCTTTCATACTCCTAAGCATTCTTAAGAAAGTCTTTTTTGTATCCTCCATTTTATCGGATGATACCTTCGGAAGTATTTGCACCTGAAACCCATTTTTCATTTGAATAAGCCCAACATAGTTCTTAGCTTGAATGACCTTACCTACATTTTTTCGGACGCCAATCTTTAAAAAATCCATCGCCTCAGATTGGTCACTTTCATTAAACGATAAGATAAGGTTTTCAAGTTCAGCGAAAGTTTCTTTATTTAAATATTTGTATTGAGGATCATTTTCATAATCCTCATTACAGGTTATGGACTCAAACTCACGAACTTCCAACAGCTTGACCATTATTTCACCACTTTAATAAATCGATTTATAGCTCTCTGCTTGATAAAAAGCTTCTGTTTGAATGGAATATCTCTTTTCAGGTAGATCCATATCTATATTCCCTTTAAATATCTCTTTTTCATTGATTCTTTTATCAAGAATAAACTTATACTGAGCATCCTCTTTAGCGTTATCTCCTAATACGAGTTGAATTTTACTATAGTCCTCATAGAAATATTCTTGAAGTAATGGAATAATGCTATTCAAAAAGATCCCTGCAAGGTTAGTTAATGAAGGATCTACTGCCAGAGAAGTAAAATAAGCATGACCAATTGTATGCTCCCTATCGTATAAAAACTCGATGCGTTCATTAATTGTCTTTAGCATTTTCGGTACATCAATACCTTCTACATCTTGAAGGTTTAACGTTGTTAAAACATTTTCATCTGGCATCATTTCTATAAATTTAAATCTTCTCCTTAAGGCAGTATCCATCAGGGCAATAGACCGATCAGCTGTATTCATTGTACCGAGAATGAACACATTATTTGGTACTCCAAATTCTTCACCTGTATAAGGAAGAATGGCAGTTGTCGCTTCGTCTTCACCCAACCTTTTCGTTGTTTCAATTAAAGTGATCAGTTCTCCAAAGATTTTAGAAATGTTACCTCGGTTGATCTCATCAATAATGAATACAAAGGGCTCTTTACTTTCTTCCACCCTAATTGCATGATTAAGGGTGTATTTATCTATCAGATAGCTCACTTTTTTAAGATCCATTTTTCGTAACGGATAGATCGTTTTTCTGTCTAACTTTGTCTGTTTGTTTAGTTCATATACGTTCTCATCAATATACGTTGTGATCCATTGGACACTTCTTTTTCTAGGGTATTTCTGGTCAGAAGAATCGTAAACATAAGGTCCTGTGATCACTCCGATAGCGTCAATAGAAGTGTTGTTTTTCTGAACAAACACTAGATCTCCTTCCTGCATTTCTTCCTGGAAGTTCAACAAAATGCGACGCTCACTATTATTAATATTTTCCGTTTCCTCTGATACCATTTCATCTTCATTAGCCCAACCGATTTTAATATAACCATTCTCAAAACATTCCTTCTTAAGGTCTGTTTCTCCTGTTCCACCTAAAAGAACATTCCACACTATTGGACTTTCTCGGATTGCAAGTGAACTTGACTGAACCTTTATCTCTTTCGCTTTTTCGCAAAATTTCTTAAAAACTCCAGAAGAATATTCATACTGAATCTCAGATGACGCATCATTCCCCTGTTGGCTTATCACCGGCTTAATTCCTTCAATAAATTCTTCATATCCATAAGATTGATGAAATGTGGTAAAAGCAATTCGCCCTTCTTTTTTTAACTCTTCATAACGGTCCATGACATGCTGATACGGCATGTCTTTCAAAGACTTCAGACTAACTTTATCGCATACTGCTACTGCATAAAGTACTGTATGATAGGTTTTTCCCGTCCCAGGTGGTCCATATAAAATAGTATTAAGACTAAACTCTTGGCCTCCAATTGCTGGATTGGATAGCATAATTCCTTCATTCCCGTTCATATTAACCTCACCAATTGTGGCATGATAATAGGGTTCCAATTTTTTAAAAGCTGTTATAATTTGCTCAACAATATTATTTGTAAGTGCGTTTGCGTAAGGTCCCCCAATTCCAACCTCAGCTCTTATCTTTATTAACTCATTATTGTCGAGTAATCTAATAATCTCTTCTCTTGGGACATCCATAATTTCGTATTGATCCTTCTCTACCTCTACGCGATAGTAGATTTCAGGATCAGTTTTTTCCAAATAAATTAACCTATTATGTTTCTTGAAATCTTCCGGTGTGCACGCAGAATCTCTGGCTTCAACTGAGGTATAAAAATACACATGATTTTCTGTTTTCCAGGCAAACAAAGATAAGCTTGATTTACTTTCCTGGAATCCTTTTTTCTTAAATTCAATCCAGAAGTAATCTGGTACATTTTGCCCCTGATTTACCCAACTAGAACATGTTCCCATTACGTATTCCGGAAAGCTATGTGATACCCGTTTCCCCAATTCGATAAAGTTTTGACGAGCTCTCATTCCTGTTACTCTAAGTTCCTCCATATAGTTAGCCTGATCCTTAGCTTTATCTGGCTTTATGTAAGAAACCCCAGCATAACGCTCCAAGTATAGCTCAATAACCTCTAAGTCAATCTCTTTGTGAGCTTCTGTTATCAAATCTGCATATTCTCCTTCCACAAAATCCACTAACATTCCCACAGTAGTAAGTGCATTATCCAAAACCAATTCCATTTCAAAATCTAAATTATCTGGTCGCTCTTTAACTCCATTAAACTCTCCTGGTGCAGTTAACCTTTTTAATTTACTATGACCTTCTCTTAAAAAACGCCATGAGTGGTTTGAATGATCACCATTGCACCATTGTAAAATACGTGGAGGATCGACTCTTTTGGAGCTTATTCGCTCCGCAAGGTATTGTATTTCAGTGTTTTTATGGAAGTATGCTTCTTCACCAGATAAGTGTTGAAATTTAACCTTTCGATATGTAAGCAAGGCGGTTGCAATCCAAACTGCTGTCGGTACATCGTTCAATTTTTTCAGAACGATCGGGTCAGGATAATCTAAATCTGGGAAGGTTTCTTTTAATGCATCTGCCAACTCAGGCCTAAGTTTCCACTCAAAGTTTCCTCTTTGCCTGTCTCTAACCTCTTGTCCATAAAAAAGGATGTACCAAAAAACGTCGCCATCATTTCCATTTCTGGTTGGTAAATTTTCAATCCCAAGCTTCCTCGCAACCTTTTTCGCCAAATTTGTACCTAAGCCAACAAAATATTGAGCAGTATTACCCAGTTTTTCGCTAACTTCCTTACAAGTCGCTGCATGATTGTCAAAACTATAAAGACATTTCATATGTTCAAGGTTTCTTTCATCAAAAACCTCGGGATCCTGAAGAAGCTCCTTCCACTGTTCCTTTGATATGTTGACTTCATAATCGTAGTAACGCGGATAAACTTCATCGATTTTTTCCTGCAAATTCAATAATGTCACCTCTTTTGTAATCAATATAGATAAAACAAAAAGTTCAATTTGATTTTAAAAAGGTACTCCTATGTTAAATAGTACCATATTCCTTTAAACAAAAAATCACCACAAACGTTAATGTTCAACATTTGTGATGACCTTTAATTGATTTTAATTTCAATTTCAAGAACGGCTAATTGCGATATGATCTTATCTTTTTTATTTTACAGTTGATAAGCGTCTCGATACAATTCCAATAATGCTTTCTTCGCGGCGCTTCTCGCACTTCTTTTGTCAGTCCCTACTCCAATAGAATCCTTATAAGGTGGTTCTTCCTGGCATATCGTCACGACTACTTTAAAATGATCATTATACTTAATGATTTCCATTTCAAGTTCATCGTTGTATTCATTGGTGAACCTATTTACCCTTCGATCGACATATTCTATTGAATACATTTCGGTTCCTCCAACCTTTTATTTACTCATCATTTTTAGTATTCCGTTTCTTTTTAAGAATAACCTTCTTCTGTAATACTTCCTTGAGAGCTACATTGTAGTATTCTTGGTTCTCTTTTACTTCATAAATTACTTTCATGAGTTCATATGGTTTCAATTCTAAGGAAGCTGCCAAATTAAAGAAAGTCTCAAGTGAGGGCTTATATTGATCTCTTTCTAAATTGCTAATTGTTCTGCGGTCTTTATTGCTCAAGTCAGCTAAGTCTTCTTGATTAAGCAGTTGTTCTCTTCGCAGCTTTTCAATAATAATCTTACCTATAAAAATGGTCTGTTTGGTCTGTTCGTGATCCAAGGGAAAACTCCTTTTTAAGACCATTAGATAACTATTAATTAAATTGGAACACGCATATAATTAGACATTTGTTTCCCTAACACAACTTTTTTAAAGCTCATACTAAAAAGCGACAGTCTATAAACTGTCGCTATTATATATATATATTTAATGAAGACTCTTTATGTAGTTTAAATGCATGTCAGATATCACTATGTTTTCGGTAAATCCAAAAATATATCAGCCCTTACATGAACACACATTTCGTACTACCTAACCATTTTTCTGTTTAAACTCAATGTATCTTTCAAGGGTAAGACGGTAGTGATTTATAGAATTTGGAAATTCCAATAGTTTTCAAGTTGTTTAAATCCAGTTCTTTTCATAGTGTAATTTAAATATCATTTTTTCTTAAAATTAGATGATGAAGAAAAGTAAAAAAAGTCCCGAATCCATTGCATTAGCTCTAAAAGTCCAGCAAAAATGAGCCTCTCGACTGGCTGACGCAAATGTGTTTTATATTTACTAGCTCCGGTCCGAGCCGCTGGAGAATCTCGCACCCATACATGAGAATCTAGTTACTCAAAAATGCACATTGCTGGCGTTGGAGTGGCTTAAGAGCCATGTTTGTGTTTTGTTAATGTACAATCTCTATATTACGTAAAGGTCCCTCATGGACTTTGAGTACTATTCTAAAAAAAAAATTCCCACTAAAGTAGAAAAAAGAACTTTCAAAGTTCTTTTTTCTACTTTAGAAGGGAATCTTTGTATTACTTAAAGAATGTTATCTTTGCAACAACAAAAATCAAGCCAACAATAACTTTAGCTACAACATCAGCCCAAAATCTTTTAGAATTAACTGTACGTCTAAGTCTAGTGAAGAATGGTTTCATATTTACCCTCCACATTAATATTCGGCGTAGATGGGTAAGGGAAAAAGTCTATCATTTAGCCTTTTATTGTTTTTATACCACTCTTCACTTTACCTATTTATTATTTGCCAGTGTCATTACTGGTCTTTGAGTTTTATAGGATTTTAATTATTCTAGTGGATTTTAATTTTATTTAACGGCTTATTAGTTATTGTTTAGAAACAGTTCAAACCCTGTATCTCCACACCGTATATCTATTATAAATTATTTATTTTAATTATGCCCACTAAATTATTCCATTTGTATTTAAAATACTTTTTAAAATGGATAATTAATAATCAGGAGCAACATTTTCAGCATTACAATAATTGCTTTTTTCACGCGTCCTCCTGCTATTATTTTATCGGAGATCAAACCTTTTAAAGACCATTACAAACCTCTGGCATAAATTAGACCGCACCCAATCAGAATGGTCCGTTTCTGTTCCAAGGGTGATTCTCCTTTTTACCACCATTAGATACTTCTGGAGTAAAAATTAACCACGCACGATAATGAACATTTGTTTCCCTTATGCAACATCTTTCAATCCACACAGAAAAGCGACAGTCTATGAACTGCCGCTCTCGAACTATTTAATACATTTAAAGAAATATTGTCACCATTCCTGTCCGATTACATTTCTCCCAATCGATTATTTTCGTAAGAGTTTCCCCCTTCACCTTTTTTGATGTTGCTCTATTAAGCTATTTAAATAAGAAAGGCTAGGTTCTTTTTTTCAAGCCCGAGGAAATCTAAAAAACTTGATACCAAGTGATCCATTATGTGACATCCATTTAGTATATGTTCATTTTGGATATGGTGACGCACCCTATGCTACTAAGGAGACGGTGTTCCTATTGTATAAAACACTGGAATCTTTATCTTCCAAATACCAAATTTTTCATCATCTTACCAGGTATTAGAGTAAATTAATTATCTTCATGATGCTTTATTGTCCAAAACTACGACACTTAGAGGGAGCACAGTGTACGTCCCCTGCTCCTATGTCTTTCAAAACTACTTACTTTGCAGTAATCGGTTTTCTCCAGTCATAGTTTCCTTAATCAAGCATTTCCAGCAGCAATATCATCTTATAACTTCCTAAATTTGTTTTAAACTAAAAATCTGAATTTTATGAATATAAATACAAAACCACCCGAAGGTGGTAACTTGTTAGGCTTTTAATCCCAAGATAGCTAGTATTTCATCTTTGATTTCTTCTGGGGTTTCTGGGTTCATCAAGGTAGCCTTTACTTTTTTTGCCACTTCTAAAATACCGTCATAAGAAGGGGTGGAATGGTTTTCCATTTCTTCAGCATCTATTTCTGTCGAACCTTTTGATTGTGTTTCATATCCTGTTCGGGTTTCAATTCCAACGTGCGTTTGACCACTTGTATGGGTCGACTGTGGATGTCCCTTAGCCGTTTCCCCTTGTGTCCCCACATCTTGCCCCCCGGTTTTTTGTAAGGTTGTATTGGTCGGTCGAAGTGTTTCAACGTACGTCTTTTGACCTGTTCCCGTAGGTGTTGGCAGGATTGCCGTACCTGTTCGTTTTTTATTTTTTTCTTTTTCTTCTCTTTCCTTTATATCGACAATTTCTTTCATTTCCTTCAAGATATCATTTTTAATGATATCTCCGAGTTGTTCTTTCAGTTTGCTCGTAGGAAAAACATTTCCTTTTTGGAAATCCATCTTGATTTCATCATCTAGTTCCGATTTCACCACGACTTCCAAACGAAATCGGTTCAACGATGGATGTTTTTCTCCAAAAACAGGTGTCCATGAAACCGCTGATGCCACTTCACGGCCCTCACGCAAGAAATACAATCCTTGATTTGCCATGTTTATCGTCAATGGAACGATTTTTCCATCAATGAACTTACCTTGTTTCTCAGCTTTTGGTAAGACACCCGCCGATACTTCGATGAAGGTTGTTTTGATACTCCCGTTAGCTAGGGAATAATTTATGGGATATGTCTCTCGGTCACGGACAATAATGGTGTCCTTGTGTTGTCGCATTAATGGGTCAATGGCTTCGATATTTCTTCCTTTGTTATGAGTATTGCTGATGCTGAAGGCAACTCCTCTGCCTATATAGACCCGATACGTTTTTCCAATGTATTCTTCTAACTGGTTTGCCAATGTCTCCGCTTTGACACCTACACGGTCGCAGTTCTTTAAGATAATGACGGTACCTGAACGACTATTGCCCAATCTTTGGTTGAAATAGACAATTTCTTCTTCCTTCGCTTGTCGCACAGTGGTTTTAAAGCTTCCTTGCAATTCAATTTTATTCATATTGAACTCGCCATAAAAGATGTCACTATGACTAGCCTTTGAAAATATTTCCATTTGAGTCGTCATGGACAAGGCGGCCGTTTTCATACCCATTCCAAATTTACCCAGTTGGTCAATACCTATCTTCAATTCTTTCGCCAATGTCAATGCGTATTGAAGGGCACTTTCACTCATTCCTTTTCCATTGTCGACTATGGTAATCATGACTTTTCCGTTTTCTTGTTCCTGCACATGCACATCAATACGGTTTGCCCCTGCATCCACGGAATTGTCCAACAATTCGCCCATGGCTGTCATATTATTGAATCCAGAATTTCTTAACACACGAAGCAATCGTACATCAGGCGTTATATCAACTAAATGATTTCCTATAATGGTGTTTGTCATTGTTGCTGCATCCTCTCAAATTTCATAATATCTATTTTAGCACTTTAATTCACTAATTTATTTGGTAAATGTAACCCTTATATATCTCTGGTCTTCCGATTCAAAAATTACCCATTTTATCGTTTTTTGAATATTCTATTAAATTTAAAACATTTTATCTATTCTAATGATCTTCACTTTTTCTTATGCAATTCCAAAAAAATAACAGAGTTGCAGATTTACACAGAAAAGCGACAGTCTATGAACTGCCGCTACCGAACTATTTTTTTTACAAATTAAAGAAATCGAGTCCCCATTCCAATACAATCTCACTATAGATTTTCAGCGCTTCCTTGTATAATAAAGGACTAATCCCTAATCCCGTCGTTCTAAAGGACTCCATCTCTTCTTCCGTTAGTGTTGTTTCCCTCTTTTCATTAGGAAAGTATTGTTTTAAAACGAAGTTATTGATAGAAGTTGGCACATCGTTTACATAAGTAAAAATAAGAATATTTTTTAATACAAACGAGGTTTCCCAGTCGTTTGACTGCTTGATCAATGATTCCATCTCTTCCAGTTCCACTGGGACTAGGTTTAATGTCTTGTTTGGGCTTGGTGTTCGAGACACAGGGACGGTTCTTGTGTATCATTCGGGAATCAAAATATTTTATTATGAAATCTAAAAAGGCCTTATCCACCAAGGGATAAAGCTTTATGAAAATATAATCTACGCAAAGGCTTCACAGTGTGTAGAGTGTACCCAATAAATAATAATTTTGTTTGCATTAAACTAAATAGGTTACTAATTCTTTTCATCACCATATGCTTCCAAATACAAACCTTTCAACGCCTTCCAAGCCGCTCTCCTCGCACTCCTTTTATCAGTACCAATCCCAATACCATCCTTATAAGGCGGTTCTTCCTGGCATATGGTAACGACTACTTTATACTGATCCTGATATTTAATGATTTCCATCTCAATCTCATCATTGTACTCATTGATGAGCCGGGAGACGCTGCGGTCAATATACTTCAATGTATTCATATAGGGAGTCTCCGTTCTATTCGGGCCTATTGTTCTTTTTATTGATGATCTTTTTTTCTTTTATTACGCTTAGCAGTTCATTATAGTACTCCGCGTTTTCTGCTACTTTATCTATTTCCGTTACTAATTCTCCTGGCTTCATGTCAAGTGCAGCAGCCAACTTATAGATGGTTGGAAGTGTAGGATGATATTGGTCTCTCTCTAGGTCGCTTATTGTGTTTCGATCTTTTTGGCTGAAGTCGGCTAAATCCTCCTGGCTAAGAAGTTGTTGTTTTCGCAGTGCTTTAAGTATTTTTCCAACAATAATGGTCTCTTCTTTTTTCAAGGGAATGACTCCTTTTTAAGACCATTACAAACCTATTTTACAAATAGATACACGTAGATAACTAGGCGTTTGTTTCCTTAGCGCAACATTTTTTCTATTCTCATAGAAAAGCGGCAGTCAAGATAACTGCCGCAAATTTCTATTTCATATTTTTAGAAGGAAGCAAATGAAGAACCTCCTAATTAAATTCCAAATCAATTGAGATAAGCAGGTGTCTGGTTGTATTTTGCTAGAGAACCTATTCAACAACTCACTTTCCTACTCCCACTTAAACACATAACTTGCCACGATGAATCCGCCAATTAACCAACAACCGAGGATCAGTGTTTCTGTCCCCAATTGGAGGAATGGTGTACCGAGGTTCATCGTCTCTCTCAATGCGGAGCTCAAATGGGCGATTGGCAGGATTTTCACGATTGGCTGGATAATGTCTGGCATATTGTTAATCGGGAAGAACACTCCTCCAAGGAAAAGCATCGGGAAGGTGATGAATCCGGCAATCGGGCCTGCACTTTCTGGGTTTTTCGCGATTCCGGCGATAATGAAACCGAGTGCCATGAAAGCTAGTGTGCCAAGGATGATAAAGAAGATCAAGGCTAGCCAAGAACCAGTGACATTAATGCTGAAGACGAAATGAGCGATGAGGACGACGAGCAGTGCCTGGGTTCCATTGAGCAGGAGGCGGGCGGTGATTTGTGCGGCAATGAAGGTTGAGGCTTTTAGTCTCGTTCCTTGCATTCTCCGCAAAATTCCTCTTTCACGCCAGGCGGAGATTTGGCCTGCGACTCCGTTCATGTTGTTGCTCATGATCATCATGGCGACGATTCCTGGAACGAGGAAGTCCACATAACGGATGGTCAGTGCTTTTATTCCCACTTTTTCAATCGATACGACCGGCTCGTAGTCTGCAAGATCCTTGCTGTATTGATCAATGATTCCGTTCACAACTGTCAGGCCGAGCTCTGAGGTTGTGAGATTTTTTTCATTATAATAGACAGGCAGAGTTGAGGGTTCATTCTGCTCCTCCAGGTTGTTCTCGTATCCTTTCGGGATCTCCATGAACAACTGGATGTCTCCATTTTTCAGGGCTTCTTTTCCGCTTGAGACATTTTTGAACGTTATCGTCTCAAGACCTTCATTCTTGTTAAATCTTTCTGTTAAAACCTTTGAAGAATCACTTTGATCTGAGTCGATCAGCCCTACTGTTAGTGAAAGACTGCTATCGTTTCCGGCAAAAGTTCCAAGGGCCAGCATTAGAATGATCGGAAAAAGTAAGGTGAAGAACAAGACCTGCTTGTTTCGTGCAAAAATCCGTAATTGTGCCAGTGTTAGTTGCCAATAAGCTCTCATGATTCCCTGATGCTCCTTCCAGTCATATGGATGAATACATCCTCTAAAGTCGCTGATCGAGTCTGTAAATCCTCAATTTTGAACTGATATTCTGCAGATGCATGGATCAAGGAGGTCAAGGTTACTTGAACATCATCCGTATATAGCTGTACAAAGTTATCTTTGATCGAGACTTCATCGACAGCATCCATTTTCAAAAACCAGTCTTGCTCTGGTGGATTGCTCAAATGGAATTCTACAGAACTTGTTGACTGCAGTTTTTTTACGAGATTCATTGGTGTGTCGAGTGCGATCAATTTGCCCTGATCCATGATTCCGATGCGGTCACAGAGCACATGGGCTTCGTCCATATAATGTGTTGAGAGAATGATCGTTTTTCCCCGCTCTTTTAATCGGAGGACGATGTCCCAAAGAGTCCTTCTTGCCTGTGGATCCAGCCCGGTCGTTGGCTCATCGAGGAACACAATGTCAGGATCATGGATCAGTGCAAGTGCAATGGCAAGACGCTGCTTTTGCCCGCCTGATAGTCCTTTAATCCTGTCATTCCGCTTCTCCGTCAGCAGCATATCTTCGATTAGTCCATTGATATCCACGTGAGTCGGATAAAAGCTTCCATACAAATGCAGGATTTCTTCTACTTTTAACAATTCGAACAAAGAGGTGGACTGAAGCTGTACCCCGATTACCTCTTTGACTTTGTTCACTTCCTTGATTACATCGAAGCCCGATAATGTTGCGGTGCCTTCATCTGGCTTTCTCAGACCGACTAACATTTCAATCGTGGTCGTCTTGCCAGCACCATTCGGACCAAGCAGACCGAAAATTTCTCCTTTTTTAACTTGAAAAGAAACTCCATTAACAGCAGTAAAGCTGCCGTATCGTTTTTTCAATCCTTTTACATCTACTATACTCTCATTATTCATGACAAGCCTCCATTGAATGGCAGTTGTGATTAGTTTGATATCATTATTTCGCGCGACTCCATTTGGAATCAACTTATTTTCCAAGGTCCCTATTTAAATTCCATAAAAAGATTTGTATTCCTTCAATGACTCATCTCAAATGATATTGAAGAAACTACATTAACATGAAAATAATTATATTAAATTTGGAGAGACTGCAGTTTCAACTTGGGAAGGTTGCAATTGAAGTCTTATTATCGGGCTGTTAAATACGTCTAGAAAGTGGTCTTGTGAACCAAAAAAATTATTTAAAGAAACCTTAACTAACTCTTAATCTTAACTTAAAAAACAAAAGCTAGAATGATTGTGATAGAACAATAAAAAGGAAAAACAAATATTATTCATAGGGGAAGGATGATATTTCTGTTAATTTCCTATAGGAATTACCAAGGTGGGAACAATAATTTGGTGGTTGTCGAAAGTTATGGAGTGATTACTACCAGTTTAAAGGATAAGCAAACAGCGATAAGAACACATAAGAGAAAAATAAAACGATTAAAGGCGAAACAGAAGTGAATCATAAAATTGAGCAGCAGATTTTTCAAGACCTTATTTAAGGTCTTATTTTAATGCCGAAAAAACCGCTTTTCTATCTGACCGGCAAACTTAAGAAAAGTAATATAATCCCCCGTACACTATCCTTTTTTTAGAAAAACGTCCTCTTTTACACGACAAAAAAATAGTCCTGAACGGGATGTTCAAGATCAGAATCTACTTAGTATACTTGTTCGCATAGCTCGACGCCACAAATGAATCAGGTTTGATTTCTGCTTCCAGCCCGATTGACTCAATTCGCTGAATCATCTCATTCACATACACTCTTGTTTTGTTTTTCGTGCTTCGGTCAAGGTCTAAATGGCCCACCATCTTGAAGCTGGCTCCTTCATTGACGTAAGGCAGCAATAGATTGATTATTTGTTTTTGCTTCTCCGGAGTGAACAGATAGGCAACTTCCTGTGTATAGGTTGTTTCCATCGAAATTTTTTCCTGTATGGATTCAATTCGCCTTCCTATATTAACGGATCGGTAACATGCCCACACACCTTTGCCTTCCCGCTGTATGACAACACCTGTTATGAAACGCGTGTACGTACTATGAACTTGGGAGTCCGTGCCTATGATCAATCGGTGGCTGCCACTTGGCTGCACTTTGATGAATGTCAGGATATGCTGGAATACTTCTTCAAAATTCATGTTCCGCTTTGACAAATTCTGAAAACCTTTTTGTACTTCCACTTCAATCACCTGCAATTCGGAAAATGGCTGCACCCATTTATATGCTAGAATAGCGTTAATTATCCACATTTTATCAATATAACAAGATAAAATATTGAATCATAAAGAAAGGCCAGACCCATGCTGCTTAACGGGCTGGCCTTGTCCATGGCATTTATTTTTCTAAAAAATAATCTTCATTTTACTATCGTGGACTCATCCATGACTTCTCCGTCTTGAAGCTGGATTATGATTTTCAAGTTCAACGGTTGGGACGACACTTGGAGTATGTGCTGGTCCTGGTGCGATTACAACGATCAGTGATAATCCTAAAGGAATCGGAATGTGGGTTTATGGGACGCCTGAAGCTCAAGGCTACTGGCTGCGCATGCTCATCGTTGACGGAAATGACAAAAGCCATGCCCTCAATTTTACTGGTGAGAAGCCAAGCATCGACTTGCTCACTTAACTCACTGCTACTTATACATCAATAAAATGGTATTATTGGTATATATTCCATTTTGAAAGGTGATTTCATGACTATAAAATATCAGCACATTATTTCTACAAAAGAAGAATTTGAAGAGTTCCGTTCCTCTATCGGAAATCCTAGCGCTCGGGCAGCCAATAAAGTCATTTCTTTTGTTGACGAACATTGCAGGAACTTCATTTCAAAATCCCCATTTTTAACTTTGGCCACTTCGCATATAAACGGTCAATGTGATGTGTCACCACGAGGGGATTCTCCCGGATTTGTAGCGGTCCTTGATGAGAAGCATTTGTTTATTCCTGAACGGCCCGGAAACCGAAGAATGGATTCTGTACACAATATCATTACTAACCCAAATATTGGCCTGCTCTTTCTAATCCCTGGATTAGGCGAAACCTTAAGAATAAATGGTAAAGCTTATATTAGTCGTGATCCTGAACTGCTTGAGAATAGTGCAGTGAATGGAAAAGTTCCTTTGTTTGGTATTTTAGTAGAAGTTGAAGAATGTTATGCACACTGTGCAAAAGCATTTATCAGATCTGAATTATGGAAGCCTGATACATGGCTAGAGAAAGAGACTCTTCCCTCTGTTCCCAGCATGTTAGTCGCTCACTCAAAGATTCCGAATGTTTCTGCTGAACAAGTAGCAATGGAATTGAAAGAAGGTTATACAAACAGGCTTTACTGACAGGATGATTTGCATTGAAAGCGATATAGTGAAAGCAGGATTTTTGGATTGGGTGGAGAAATGGATATTGTAATTAACGAAATAAAAATCAATTTTTTCAGACCTTAAATAGTAAGCTAGGGGGTGTCATATTGAAGAAATATGTACTAGTTACTGCACTGATTCTGCTCATTACTATCTCTTTTATCTTCTATATATACCGTGCACAAGACTTAGGTGATGTAGTTAATATTGATCAAGTTGATCGCATTTTTGTGACAACAGTTGAAAGTGAAAGAGAAATTGAGGGGATTGCGGTTGAAATTCCCAAGGTAAGCCAGGAACAAAGGAAAAAACTCGCTGATTTTTTAAATCAATACCAAGTAAGACTAACGATGAAAGAAGGATGGACTTCTGATTATCCAAGCCAACAGTTTACCTTTCGCGTAGTATACAAAAATGGAGATACTCAGATTTTTACCTTCGAGCGAGGAGTCTTTGTCTCAACACGAATTTACGAAGTAGTGAATGCTCCTTTGGATTATAAATGGATACAGGAATTTGAGCGTGAACTTAACTCAAATTAAGAATAATGTTTCTAGCGGAAAATATTGAGTTAAAAATTGAATCCTATTATTCACCCTACGGAGATCAATTGTTATTTTCATTACATATAAAAATAAACCTGATAATAATCTCCATATTCAGCTATTGGTGCATATATACTACAATACACAAAAGGAAGCTCAGAGCTTTTTGATAACTCTGAGCTTCTTTGTTTGCTTATTAACTGCTTAATTACCTGCTAAATCAAATGCGAATTACTGTGCAATCAGCCTATTACCCCGAGTTTTAAACTTCAAAACTGAGCCCGTTAGTTTCTACCTCTTTCCGTTCTAACAAGCTATAAAAAATGCAATCACGGCAACAAACCCAAAACCGCAAAAAAGTGCATGATCGATCCGGCTAATACAAACAAATGCCATATTGCATGGTGGTAATGGAATCCGCGCCAGACGTAAAAGATGGCTCCTACTGTATACAGGACTCCTCCAATCACTAGGAATAGCAGTCCTTGTGAGGAAACATTCTGTGTCAGTGGTCCCCACGCAAAGACGATCAGCCAGCCCATGACGACATATAGCACAGTGGATGTATTCAGGAAGCGTTTGACGAACAATGATTTAAAAACAGTTCCGGCGATGGATAGTCCCCAGACGATTCCGAACAGTGTCCATCCTAATGCTCCCTTTACAGCGATAAAAAGAAATGGTGTGTAGGTGCCGGCAATGAAGAAATAGATGGATGAGTGGTCTATGATTTCAAAAAAGTCCTTTGCTTTGCCGGGTGGGAAGCTGTGGACGAGGGTTGATGATGTGTATAGCAGTACCATGGTAACACCGAATAAGGTGAAGCTCACGACATGCCAGGCTGTTCCGTATAGGGAAGCGAAAACGATCAGGATGACGAGGGCTGCAATGCTTAATAATCCCCCGATGCCATGGATGATTGCGTTTGCGATTTCCTCTCTCTTTGTAAATACATGTACATTGGCCATACTGTTGACTCCTTTGCTCTATATAACAAACGGTCGGTCTGATCCGTTTCTTCTATTATAGTAGAACATTAGTATAACACTTATGACTTTAATAACTGAAATGAAAAAGGAGCGGAAATATCCCGCTCCTTCCTTATGTTTATTTTCGGTTGCCCTTAAGATCTACTCCAATAGCTGCGCCATTTCTGCTTGAGTCGGCGACTCCCTTAAAAGTACCGTTTTCACGGTCAATCAGGATGCTTTGGACATTGCCGATGGTCGTTGGGCTAGGTCCAAATTTATGGCCCATGGCATTCAGTTTGCTTAGTGTATCCGCGCTGACGCCATCTTCATAGCGATAGGAATTAAGATTGTTTGTGTATATTCTTGGCTGCTCGACTGCTTCCTTGAGCTCCATATCGTATTCGATGGCATGGAGAATGGTTTGCAGCACGGAGGTAATGATGGTCGGGCCTCCTGGTGAGCCAACCGTTAGGATTGGTTCGCCGTCTTCAAACACGATAGTCGGCGTCATGCTGCTCAACGGGCGTTTGTTCGGCTGAACTTCATTCGCGCCGCCAGGGACTGCATCAAAGTCAGTCAGTTCATTGTTCAGCATGAAACCATACCCAGGCACCATGATGCCTGTTCCAAAAACCTGTTCAATTGTTGTTGTGTAGGAAACAACATTTCCCCATTTGTCAGCAACAGTAAAGTGAGTTGTTTCTCCATACTTTCTGTCATTTGGCTGGCTGGTTGGTGTAAAGTTCGCCTCGGAATTTTCATACTTCCAAGGGTCACCTGCTGTTGGAGACTGATTAACAGAATCCATGCTGATCAGCTCCTGGCGCTCCTTGATGTAATCAGGGTGAAGCAATCCATTCACAGGAACATTGACGAATTCAGGATCTCCAGCGTATGCCGCTCGGTCAGCATAGGCAAGATGCATAGCTTCAGCCAGAAGATGATACTTTTCTGCAGAGTTGACATCATATTGGGACAGATTGAAATCGTCGAGTATTTTCAGCATTTGGAGCAGGAAGACACCGCCTGAGCTTGGCGGAGGCATACTGGCAATTTCGTATCCCTGATAGTCTCCCCAAACCGGCTCATCAACAGTTACATCATACTTTGCTAAGTCCTCGGAAGTCATCGAACCTTCGAAATCCTGGACCACATCTGCAACAGCATCTGCAATTTCTCCTTTATACAGTGCATCAGCCCCGTTTGCACGGATCAGCTTGAACGTTTTAGCCAGGTCGTCCTGAACAAGGACATCGCCCTCTTGAAGCGGCTTCCCGTCTGGCAAGAACACCTCACCAGCTGCTGATTTTGATAACTTGTCCTGATTATCGGCAATCGCGTCTGCCAGAACTGAATCAATTGGGAATCCTTTGTCTGCTAGCTTAATAGATGGTCCGATCAGCTGTTGCAGCGGACGTGTTCCCCACATTTCTAGCGCTGTCTCAAGCCCCTTTAGCGTTCCCGGCACTCCTACTGCCTTACCTCCGGTTGAACGTTCTGAAAAAGGAATCGGCTTCCCGTTTTCATCCAGGAACATGTCTGGCGTCGCGCCCTCAGGAGCACGCTCACGGCTGTTCACGATTGTTGTTTCCTTTGTTTCTCCGTCATAAACCATCATGAAACCACCGCCGCCGATCCCGGACATCATCGGCTCTACTACGTTCAGCGCAAACTGGATGGCAACGGAAGCATCAATCGCGTTCCCGCCCTTGCGAAGAACCTCAGCACCAATCTCTGATGCAAGTGGGTGTGCTGTCGCAACCATTCCATCCTTGCCCACATCCACCTGGCTGTACTGGTCGTAGCTGAATTGCGGTTTTTTAGCCAGTCCTGCTGCAGGCATTGTGCCGGCCAGTAACAGAACACTGAGTAAAGCAAACAGCCCGGTACGTAAGAAGTTTTTCAAATGAATCCCTCCTGTTTAATTTGATTTCAATATTATGGTAGGGGATATAGAAGAGTAATAGCAAATATTTAACCGAATTTTCCCAATTTTAAAACTATAATACTAGTTGTTTTGGCGGAAGGGGTAAATTAGGCACGGTAATGGATAGTACAAAAGGATGATGGTATATGGGGAATTTATATAATGTTGAATGGATTCACAAAGAATTAACCAATAGCATTTCAGAACCCTTGGATACAGAAACAGATCTCGCCGACAAAAAAGAAGCCAAGGACCCACCCTGCTTCCATACATTGATCAATATAAGAATCATGCTACCTCCTTCTCCCTTTCCATACACCCAACTGAAAAATTATCCCCGTATAAGTAATGAAAATAGAGAATGAAATGATGATTTGCTGATGATTGGACCAGATCGTAAGAATGGTTTTTTTAAGGTTGCCAGTCAGATACAGATAGTAGACATACACCAATAAGAAGGAAAGAAATAGTAAGAAGACAAAGCGGAGCATACGAAAGAAAGAGCTTCCTTCGAAAAAAGTTCTAGGATTTTTACTTTCTTTGTTAGAAAGTATTGTTTTAGCCATCCACCACACCCCATTACGCGCGATTCAGATTCATATACTTTAATATTCTTCTCTATTGGGCTATTTCCTTTTTAAAAAGAAACAGTTCCTACCTATGAATTAAGGAATCACCCTATTTAACGAATTAATTTGACCGTTACTATGTTTGTACCGGCCTATTTTTCATACTATAATGAAGAAAACGAATCTAAGGGAGTTTATATCTTGAGCAAACATAAAATCTACACAATGAGTTTCGCAAGTGTCTATCCTCATTATGTGAATAAGGCGGAAAGAAAAGGACGGACGAAAGCAGAAGTTGATGAAATCATCACCTGGTTGACAGGGTATAACCAGGAAGAATTGGAAGCAATACTGGAAAAACAGACAGACTTTGAGACCTTCTTTGCAGAAGCTCCTCGAATGAATTCTTCGAGAGAATTGATCAAAGGTGTAGTATGTGGTGTCCGAGTAGAAGACATCGAAGAACCAACGATGAGAGAAATCCGCTACCTAGACAAGCTGATCGATGAGTTGGCAAAAGGAAAAAAGATGGAGAAGATTTTGCGGAAATAATTAATACTGACCTTATATAAAGGTAACGGGTTTACTTGTGAGGTGCAAAACGGCAAATCACAGACAAAATCACATATTAATTCGCACCAATTTCACCACACTATTCACAATACAAAAAGGCTTAGAGAAATTTCAATCTCTAAGCCTTTTTTCATATTACCTTATTGTGCTAAAGCACCCGTTAGTTTAAGTGAAAATCTTCACATTCATTATTTCAGCTTAGTTACACTCTGCAATGACTCAATAGAAAAAGGTTGCTATAAGCAACCTTTTTCTCCTATTAAAACTTACCTATTTGTCATCCTCTTTTCAATTAAAAATCGTATTCCGCTTCTTTAGATTTACGAATGCTCATATATGTTTCGGTCAATATTACTGTGTCTTCCACCAAACGATTGATGCGGAATATCACATCATCATTGATAATTTCTTTTCGTTGGAAATCTTTTTCCTCGATAAATACATATGACTGAACAATTTGTGCCTTCATATACGCCAAAATCGGTTTCAACTGTTGTTCTGCCACCAAATAATGCTTTGATGAACCTGCTGTTACAAGGATACTTACCACTTTATCACGAAACGCATTAACTGGGAGCAAATCAAATATATTTTTCAAAGTAGCTGGAATAGATGCTTGGAAAATGGGTGTACCGATCACAATGGCATCTGCTTCCATTATCTGTTTTGTTACAAATGCAGTATCTCCTTCATAATCCAAGTAATTTCGTCCATCACTAAACCAAACATTATATTCCGCTAAATCAATAATTGTATATTCTGCTTCTGGATATTTCTCTGATATTTCCTTAGAAAGATAATTCATTGCTGTTCTTGTTTTAGAACCTACAATTGAACCAGAAATCTCAACAATTTTCATAATGTGTCCTCTCCTAATCTGTTGTAGTATATTTTTTAATAGCAGGTAAAATTTCTGTACCTATTAGTTCAATGTTTTTGGCTAAATTATTAAATGAAACTCCACCCAAATCAATTTGAGCAAGATAACGTTGATGACCGAAAAGTTCATGCTGATATAGGATTTTTTCGATAATTTGTTGCGGGCTTCCAACATTTAACACGCTACGAACATCAGTACCTTGTGCCATAAGTTGTTTCGGAAAACCCTGCCCATTTGCCAAAATTGCTCCTTGATTAATATGAGGGTAATATTCCTTTAAGGCATCCTGGGTAGTTTTCGCCGCATAAAAGAAACCAGTTGTTGCAATGGGCAAGGTATTAGGGTCAAAACCACTACTTTTTGCTACTTGTCTATAAGCATCAATTGTACTTTTAAAATAACTAGAAGCTCCTCCAAGCATTGCTAAGGTCATTGGAACTCCAGCAGAACCAGCCTTTACCGCACTCGCTGGTGTACCTCCTACTGCACGCCAAATAGGAAGCGAACCATTTTTAGGTCTAGGCAAAATTTTCGCGTTTTTCAACGGTTCTCTGAACTGACCACTCCAATTAACAACTTCCTTTTCGTTTAAACTTAGAAGTAATTCAAATTTTTCCTCAAATAATGCTTCATAATCACGTATATTGTAACCTAGTAATTCAAAAAGACCGATACGCGAAGCCCGTCCTGCAATGATTTCAGTACGTCCATCCGAAATTAAATCAATTGTCGCAAAATCTTCAAACACACGAACGGGGTCTGAGGTACTGATAATTGTAGAAGAACTACCGATTTTTATTTTTTCTGTTGTCTGTGCAATAGCCGATAAAACAACAGTATGTGCCTGAGTAGCAAAATACTCTTGATGACTTTCTCCCACACCAAAAAAGTCAATACCTGCTTGTTCAGCTAACTTAGCCAATTCAATAATTTCATGAATCCGTTGTTTAGCTGAAATACGATCTCCAGTTTTAGGATTTGGTATGTGATCCCCTAAAGTATATAGACCAAATTCTAGACCTTTACTTTTGTCAATTCGATATTTTTCCATATATAAAACCTACCTTTATTTGAACTTGTAAGTTTCCATCTAACAATGTTATTATGACTTAGAAATATCTTTTTAAGAAGTACGCACTTTAAAGTGGTATAGTATACTAAAAGATACTATTGGAAGGTGAATAAGCATGAACATTGAACCTGAATTATGTAAAGTCGATGACGCTTTAGATATTATCGTTGGGAAATGGAAGCCTATTATTTTATTATATTTATTGAAAAACGGTACACTGAGATTCAGTGACTTGAAACGTAGTATCCCAGAAATTACACAGAAAATGTTAACTAAACATTTGAGAGAGTTAGAAGATGAGGATATTATTAAGCGAGTCGTATACCCACAGGTTCCACCTAAAGTTGAATATTCTATAACCGATTACGGAAGAAGTTTAGAACCCATTTTAGTGAATATGCATGAATGGGGTTTAAATCATCAAAGGCATAAACTACAAAAGCAAATTGAAAGAGCATCGACAACCAAATAGTCGATGCTCTTATTAATTTAATGAGTCTTATTTTTTAACTTCTTATTCAACTAAACTGCATCTTTACTTTAAGTACATTATTTCACAAAGTCTTCGTTAGTCTTTTTTAATTTTTAACATAAATATCCAAATATCTTCATAATTACCATACATTCTACTTACCAAATCACAACAAAATCACATATCCTCCAATAATTATTTCCACAATGAGAAATGACCTGAGAATTGATGGGCGATTTTAAATAAAAATATTAAAAACCATTGATTTAATAAGAAAAACGCACGGTGAATTTTAATGTGAATTCCCGTGCGATTTGCCTTGTTATTTACTTGTTTGCACCTCTGAAGTAAACCCGTTAATATAAAGGTTGGTGTTTTTTTGTAATGGTTAAGTTAAAAGCGTCCTGGGGATTCAGCACGCTTTTTAAACTAATGTGTTTTATCGTTTTCATAAAATGGTTCGTTCCCAACGACCAAAAGTTTTTTTAGTTCATTAAAAATAGTCGAATTATTTTTAGTGAATTTATAGGTTGCGTCATCTTCAAGATTTAAATAACCCTGGTCATTAATTCCCACTCTATAGATTGACGACGTTCCATTATGAATGATAACCATTGATAAATATCGGCCGTCATTTATTATATTTTTATATGGCACCCTTGTATATTGACTTTTGGAGAGCTCACCTATTATTTTGTTTATTTCTTGTTCATCCTCAATATCAATATTATAGATATGATCCCATCTTTCATCTCTATAATCACCAAAATTAATTTTATCTACACTGCCCATTCCTTTTAATACTTCTTCAGCAGCCAAAGGAATCCTATAATACCACAATAAAATCAGGGCTGTAATTACAATTGCAGCAAACGTTCCAACGTAATATTTCTTCCGGTTATTTCGCATATAAACACCCACCTATACAAATTCCATTTCATTCTCAAGTTTTACTCGATATAGTCAATTAGCTCTGCTGGAACTTGTTCAAAAATGTAAACTTCAGGGTTATTAAAAGGTTTGTGCTTCAAGTACTCGGAAAGAGGAATCATACTTTTCCAGTATTCTTTCATTAATTCCTCTTTTGAAGGTAGCCCTGCAACAATGTGCCCTCTGCTTCCATCATATTCATCTTCTATATAGGCAAATAAATCACTTGATAGATCGAAATTAAAAACTAAAATCTTGTCACTGAACACTGGAAAGCGATAGTAAGGTTTTTCATGTGGTTCTAAATCTGCACCGAAAGCAACTTTAAAATCAATCCATTTTGGTGCACTTTCAGGCCTGAAACGTTCTGTCAGTTCCGGAAAGAAATTAGCACCTCTTGAATACCATCTTTTTGCTGTTGTACGATTTAATCCTTCTTTTAAAACTCTTTGCGGTGGAATACCTGGGTCATCTATATTTTCAATAATCATATGATATAAAAACAAAAGCTTACCTCCATTCTAAAATTTCAAATCTAAACTATACCTTACAACACTTTAATAGATTCGCTAGTAACTCTGGTCGTTTATCAGGGATAAATACATCTTCAATTGGCACCACAGCATACCAGAGCCGTTCATTTTTGCCAGTTAATACGGGTTTGTCATAGACCAAATGGATTCTTAATCGTTTATCGATTTTTATCGATGCAGCTAACTCTTTGTAGACCTTCTCCATTCTGTCATGATCAAACACGGCCTCAATGGCCATCTTTCCATATAGCCCATTCCACCAGGATAAAAAGAACTTCACACTTTCTGAGTAGCCTATAAAACCCGATTCATTGTTCTCAAACAACTTTTGATATAACGCTTTATCAAAGTCAAGAACTCCATTGTGGTCATACATATGATTCTGAGAGTTCTTATCGACAGCCCCCTTCCAAACTTCAGCAAAGGTCTCTTCAAATTCTTCCTCGAGAATCCCCCAATTTGAACGATCAACATAGGGGAACAAAGGTGTTTCACAATCTTTATTTTTGCTGTTTAAGTATAGGTTTTGAATAGTCATTAAATAATTTAACGAATAAGGTGCAGTTACTTCCATTTCAAACCCGCTATTGTATACTTCTTGAATATCTGGCATTTCCCTATTCCTCTCTTATTTCTTTTAATGGTATCATCACTCCTGGCTAAATCCTCATAGCCCCAATCCTTTTTTAAAACACCATTTCCCTCTTAAGCTTGCAGCAAGTTGCTTCAAGTGTAGTTGCCATTAGAATAATTAAGAAATGATTTAACCAATGCGAGCTTGTGAATAGGTCATTTTTTTATCAAAAAATCATAACGGAACTGAGGTAATGATTAGGTTTAACGATTTTGAAGCTCGATAATACTTTTTCCGCCTAAAAAGGCATGTCCTGTCGTCAGTGTCATGACTGTATCAAAGCCATAGCGACTATATACCTTTTCAACCCTTTCATTAATAGGAAACACCCATAGGTTTTCAAAGCCCTGTTTTTCAACTACTTGTTGAATATGTTGAATGATGTAGCCAATTAATCCTTTTCCTCGGTATTCCTCTAATGTCGCTACACTCTCCATTCGCGCTTGTCTGCCGTGAGCAAAAATACAGGCAGTGGAACAGGCGACACCATTGTACCTTAACAAAAAGTGTTGATATGCGGGATGATCGAAATCTTCCTTCAAAGTTTTTTCTCGAACTTCACGGCCGCCAATCTCTTTGATGCTGCATTCGATTTCTAATGCTTCTTGATAGTTTGCTTCGGTAACTTCTTCAATCGAAATAGCATCATTTCTTTTCAGGTTCATCACTTTTTGATCCCATAATTGTACAGGACTTGGCAATTCCTCATATCCAAATCCTTTTGATTTTAATTCCCGTATCAGAGCAGGTTGTTCATCTGGAGTGTATATGTAAAATCTCGAAATAATGTTTTTTTCCTGATAAAAGGAAATGACTTCTTCCACAACATTTTCTGGATGGTCAACTGGTTTGCGAACATGGGCATGATTCGCATCATAATAGGCAGGCTGACTTTCATTTAAAAATAGATAACCCCACTCCCTGTCGTGACGTGTAGTAAAGGTAGCAAGGTAAGCAAACTCTAACTCTAATATTTTATCTAACATGTAACTCATTCCCCTCATTCAATTGTCTTGAAAGACAGAAGATAACGAAGATATCCAAGATTGATTTTAGCATAATTATCCAAGTTAATGAGTTGTTTCATTATATAATGGTAAAGGACAGACAACACCTACCACATCCCTTCAATATCTGGCTCTAGCACAGCGTATGTCTGTTGGTCGGCCTAAAGGTTAAATTGATTCAATTATTTTTTTTGCGAAAAATGAAACCAACATACCCATTCTGAACGACATACTAGTGAAAATAACATATGGAGGTTGCCCAGTGAATGAGGAACAGAAACTAATCAATCAAATCCGGGCGGGTAATGGAGAAGCGTTCAGACAGCTGGTTGAAAGTCTGCTTTCTTCTGCATATCGGACGGCTTACCTCATACTTGGTTCACGGGAGCTGGCTGAGGATGCTGTCCAGATTGCCCTGGAGGACTGCTATCTCAGCATTATGCGAGATGTGGAAATCCGCCATTTTAGAGCATGGTTTTACCGGCTCGTCTATACCCGTTCGATCGATGTTTACCGAAAGCAAAAGCGAAATCAGTTTTCTGATATTGAGGAAAATCCAGAAGCAATCTACAAGATGAAATCAGAGTCAGCTCAGGATAAAGCTGTAGAAATGGAAACAAAACAGGAACTGCTTCAGCTGATTACCTATTTAAAGGATGACCAGCGAGTTCCTTTACTGCTGTTTTATTATGAAGACTTGTCCGTAAAGGAAATCAGCCTCATCCTCGATGAAAACACTAATACGGTAAAAACAAGGTTGTCACGGGGCAGGAAAAAGCTCGGAGAACTGATGAAAAAGCATAGCCACTTTCAAATGGAGGGGAATACTTATGGGATATGATAAGGATAAGATGCAGATCCCTGATTCGCTGCAAAAGTTTACAAAGGAGTTGCCTGGCCGATTCGCAGCAGGTGAATTTGATGATGAGCGGAGTGATCGAGTTAATCGTGAGCTTGAAGGTTTCAACAAAGCATTAAAAAAGCAGTGGACATTTTGGAAAAAAGCAGGTGTAACGACTGCAGCGATCGCAGCCAGCTTCATGTTATTTGTTGGTTCAGGGTTCGTTTCCCCTACGATGGCTAAGATGGTAGCGAAGATTCCCCCGCTTAGCTCGATCTTTAATGATCCCGAGCAAGACCTGACAGAGCGACTGACTCAAACTTTAAAAGATGAAGGATATCCTGTGAAGCAAGTGAACCAGTATGTTGGAGGGAAAAACGAAGGAATCACCGTTTCTTTGGAAGCATCTGAAAAGCAGGTCAAAGAGATGGAACAAGGTGTGAAAAAAATCGGGCTTTCGATTGTCCAGAGCGAGGAATTCAAAGGGACTAGAATAGAGGATTATTTTATTAAAGTAAAACAATATCGCGAACCATCTGAAAAATGGAAGCAGGATCAAGCCAAAATCGAAAAGGAAAGCGAAGAAGTGTTTGAAATCGTCCAGGCTGCGCTAAAGCCTTTTGATTTTAAAAACAGTATTATGTTCAGTACTGATACGGTTGAACTTGAAATCCCAAGCAATGAGAAGCAGGAAAAAGTTGATGAAATCAAAACAGCTGTTGAGGATGCCCTTTCAGCAAATGGCAAAAATTTCGAGGTCAAGATCAGGAAATACAATTTGGCTAAACGGGAGCAATACGCTCGCTGGGGAGACGCGGTCTCAGGAATTGCGCATGAATTTATGACTTACAAAAAATATAAAGTATCCGGTGTCGGCCATAAAAGTGAAGACGGCTTAATGACCATTTTCATCACCATGAAAATGAAAAGCACCGACAAAGAAGCAGCCGATCATGCCACCGACCTGTACACAATGGGCGAGGAATTCATCAAATCAGACGAAATTTGGCCGAATGTAAAACAAGATCCATATAGAATCGTCGTAAGGACAAAGGATAAAAAGGAATTTAATATTGAGGATAAACAATTTAGATAAACAAAATTCATCAGAATGTAAAATGAGCATTTATATTAAGCTGTACTCCCATCATTTTACCGACAAAGATAATCAAAGATGGGTACCATAGACAACGAGGTATTCGCAAGGAAGTGAACGAGCTTCACGGGTTATAATATTTACTTTTCAGTTTAATAATGTTTATAATATTTATGTAAAGCCCGTATATTAAAAAAGAGCTTCCGTGTGCAACCGGAAACTCAATGTACAGCAAGCTGCTTGAAGTCAGCGGCCAATAGAATAAGAAATGATCTACTCAAACATTTGGCGGTGCAGGGTAGGTCATTTCTTTTTGTTTGCAGAAATACCTAACGCGACTACGGCAATGATTAAAGTTGCAAACTGTATGTCCCCGGGAGAAGCATAGGGACGGACCTTATTCTTCCACACAGTTAACGAAAGGATCACACTCCTCTATTCCAGAAGTAGACCTGTTTACCAGCTTTCCTCAAAAAAAAGCAAAGGGATTATTCCCCTCGCTTCTAGTCGTCATCTTTTTTATCTTTTTTATTTCGTTTCTTTTCCTCTTTCTCACGCTTCTTCTCTTCTTCTTCCTCTTTCTTTTCCTCTTCCTCGCGCTTCTTCTCATCTTCTTTCTCTTTCTTTTCCTGTTCTTTCTCTCTCTTCTTCTCCTCCTGCTCTCTCCTCTTCTCATCATCCTTTCGCTTCTTCTCTGCCTGTTCTTCTTTTTTCTCCTGTTCTTTCAGCTGCTTTGCAATCGATGACAGATCAAATTCATTTTGCGAGAATTGCTTTATAGACTTAGTGAAGATCTCTTTAAATACAACTGTAACAGTAGAGCTGCTTGATTCTGTTAAATAGTGCTTTTCATCCGTTTTGTCATAGCCCATCCAGACGGCTCCGACGATCTCTGGTGAGTAACCGACGAACCAGTGATCCTTGGTTCCATCGTTGTTACCAGGAGCTTCCGTTGTTCCCGTTTTACCGGCGATTTCCCAGCCATCGACCTTGGCATTTTTACCAGTGCCTTCCTGGACAGCTCCTCGGAGCATATACGTTATTTGATCAGCAACCTTCTCATCCGTTACTCTGGTTGCGTTGTTATTCCATTTGCCAATCAGATTACCTTCCGCATCCTCAATCCTTTTAATAGAGTGAGCTTCTGCCATCAGTCCCTTATTAGGGAATGCTGAAAATGCTTGCGCCATTAATAATGGAGATACGCCTTCATCCATACCGCCCAGTGCCAGGCCGAGTTTATGATCTTTTTCCTCCAGTTTTATTCCAAAACGCTCTACCGCATTTATTCCATACTTAATCCCCATTTTGTCAAGAAGCCAAACAGGAGGCACATTATAGGAGTTTACCAGCGCATCATACATGGTTACCTCCCCTCGGAACTGCTTATCATAGTTCATTGGCTGATAACCATCTATATTAATAGGAGAATCCTCCAGCCTGTCAAACATATCGTAGCCTTGTTCCAATGCCGGAGTATACACGGCCAATGGCTTCATGGTGGAGCCGGGCTGTCGCTTCAGTTGAGTGGCGCGATTGAACCCGCGAAAGGTATGTTCACCTCTGCCGCCTACAATCGCCGCTATACCGCCAGTTTTTGGCGAGATAAAAACAGCACCACTCTGGACCAGCTGATCAGGTTGACCATCCGGAAACAGACTTTTATTCTTGTAAACTTCTTCAACTGCTGTTTGAATATCCGGATTCATCTCGGTGTAAATCCGCAGGCCGCCAGAAAGAATCTCGTTTTCTGTCAAATCATATTCCTTTATTGCTTCTTCAATAATATGGTCAACGTAATAAGGGTATTTACCTTTATATTCATCAATCTTCTTGCCTTGCAGTACAATTTGCTGCTCCTGTGCCTTTTGCAAATCCTGTTGGCTGATATAGCCTTCATTTTTCATCAGTGTTAACACGATATCTCTGCGATCAATCGACTTATCCATGTCTTTAAAAGGTGATAATAGTGAAGGAGCTTTGATTAATCCTGCAATCATCGCGGATTCACTTATTGTCAGCTCACTGACGTCCTTACCAAAATACGTTTGAGCTGCTCGCTGAATTCCCCAGGCACCTTCGCCAAAATAAATCTGGTTCAGATACCTCTCCATAATCTCATCTTTGGTGTATTTTCGTTCGATCTTTTTCGTAATAATCAGTTCTTTAAACTTCCTAGTATAAGTCCGTTCCTGTGTTAAAAAAGCATTTTTCGCAAGCTGCTGGGTAAGAGTGCTGCCGCCAGCGACAATTTCCCCTTTTAACGTGTTCTGCACAAATGCTTTTGCTATTGCAAAATAGTTTATTCCGTCATGCTTATAAAACCTCTGGTCCTCTGTAGCAATGACAGCATAAATCAAATGTTCCGGTATTCGCTCAATGCTTACACCTTCAATGTTCGACGCTGCCACCTTGCTTGCGATCGCATCATTCTGATCAAAAATGATCGTCGGCTGTGGAGCAGGATCCTCTAGCTTACTGACATCACTGCTCCATATCATGATGTTCAGTACCAGAAGCCCCAATAGGAATAATGCGATACCAATAGCTGCAACTTTAAACTTGATGCCTTTCGTTTTAATATCGTTCCAGCCCCTCCTTGAGGCTTCTCGTTGCTGTCTTCTTTCCATTCTTCCCACTTTGTTTACCACCTTATTGTCTAATGTTGATCATCATGCTGTATTTAATGTTTATGTATAAAAGAGTACTAAAATAGTATATTTTAAAGAATGATTCAAGCCAATAATTAAGATAATCACTATAATAAAAGGTTATAGCCCAAACAGATAGATTGTTAAAGCATGCCAAGAAAAAAATGCACATATCAAATGCCCATTTTTCAGACATATAAAATATACCGGTCTCAAATAACGATCATTCATAGCTAAAGTAAAATACCTGAATTTTCCAAAAACGAAACCGATTTAAAGCATAGAGGCGGCCCCTATGCTTCCAAAACACTTTCTGAAGCAGTTGTTCGGTTTTTCTTTTTCAAAGCCGGTTTTGCAGTGATTGTTGCATTTTGAATATGGCCTTGTATTCGCTTTATTAATGTTTCGTCGCTCTTTTTAATAAGGATGGCATCATATGGTCCTTGAGAAAACATCAAAGTTCACCAAAAGAGTTTTTCAAAAAATGAAAGTACGTACAGTAATGGAAACAGTCTATCAAGTATAGAAAAAACGGCAGTCTTTGAACTGCCGTTAAATGTCTACCTTATCCTTCAAGATCGTTCTGCTTTTCGATCATTTCGAGATACCTTAACTGCATACCCCTTCAATCCGCCTAAAATGACGGCTCCCTTAATAAGCGCGCGCAAACCAAACGGTGTGTTTTGATTCGCTGCCACAGTGGATGCATGTCTGTTTTTCTGCTGGCGGGTTGAATGGTATGTTTCGAGTTGTGAATTTTGTTTTTTCTTTTACGCTTGCTTCACAATCATCGTCTCCGCACCAGCCTGCCAATACCCATCCCGGGATAGTTTCACTTGCCTGGGACTCTGAAATATGTTGTTCCAGCTGTTCCAAGGTCTCAATATGGGTATGGGAATTTTCTTCACGGAACGCTTTTGCTTTTTCAAACAAACGAGATTGCATCGTTTCTAGCTCGTTTTTAACTCTTTCGACCATGGATTCCAATGGAACAGAAATTTTCTCGTCCAGATCCCGAGCCTTCATTAACCCCTGATTTTGATCTAAATCTCGAGGACCTAGTTCAATACGGACAGGAACACCTTTTAACTCCCACTCATTGAATTTATATCCTGGTGATTGATCGGAATCATCAAGTCGAACGCGAATGCCTTCTGCTTTTAAAGCGGCGAAGATTTCATCCAGTTTCTCGATGATGGCCGGGTTCTTTTTCCATGGGCCAACTGGGATCAGAACCACTTGAGTTGGCGCGATTCTTGGCGGCAGTACGAGACCCTGTTCGTCCCCATGCACCATGATGACGGAACCAATCAAACGAGTGGAGGTACCCCAGGATGTTGTATGCACAAATGTGTGTTTATTTTCTTTATTCAAGTATTTAATATCGAATGCTTCCGCAAACTTCGTACCCAGGTAGTGGGATGTTCCTGCCTGGACGGCTTTTCCATCCTTCATCATTGCTTCGATCGAATAGGTGTCAACAGCACCGGCAAATCGTTCAGACGGTGTTTTTTGGCCATCATAAACTGGAATCGCGAGCAAACCTTCGACCACTTCCTTATAGATATTCAACATTTGCATCGTTTCCTTGCGCGCATCTTCCTCGTCGACATGAGCCGTGTGACCTTCCTGCCATAAAAACTCAGAGGTGCGGATGAATGGGAGAGTTTTCTTTTCCCAGCGGAATACATTTGCCCATTGATTAATCAGGACTGGAAGGTCGCGATAACTTTTAATCCAATTAGAATACAAATGTCCAATCATCGTTTCCGAAGTTGGCCTCAATGCCAGACGTTCTTCTAATTCCTCTCCTGCAGCTTCCGTAACCCATGGAAGTTCTGGCGAGAAGCCTTCAATATGGTCCTTTTCCTTTTGGAAGAAGCTTTCCGGAATCAACATCGGGAAATAAGCATTGCGGTGGCCTGTTTCCTTGAACCGCTTGTCCATTTCCGCCTGAATGTGCTCCCAGATTTCATAACCATCCGGCTTAAAAGCAATACAGCCGCGAACCGGGGTGTAATCAAATAATTCCGCTTTTTGAATCGTATCAATATACCATTTTGTAAAATCATTTGTTTGCTGTGACATGTTCTTCTCCTCCTGAAAAATCAAATATAAACATAAAAAAGCATAAAGAGTCCTTAATAAGGACGTCTTTATGCTAATAGACGTGGTACCACCTTAGTTCGACATTCATTATGAATGTCCTCTAAAGTTTGTATCGGAACGACCCGGTTAGTTTTTCGCTAACATCTCCGTGGCAGGTTTCAATAAGGAGGGGTGATATAGCTTTCAGCCATGGCTATATTCTCTGGATTCACAATCCCTATTTACTTGATCACATCATTGATTCCATATTTATAAATTAATATATCAAGTTTCTATCAGGAATTCAACTAGAAGCATAGGGACGTACTTTATGCTTCTAAACACACTGACAGCAGTAACTCCCAACTGGTGATCATTTAATGAAAAGGAGACTATCCAACTGCAATTTTCCAATGGAAAGGCTTCCCTTTGATTATTCATGCAATAAATCGACAGTTTTTATACTGCCGCCTTGTGTGATCATGTTTATTTTGCATTAGCCAAAATTGCCTGCTGTACTGTTCCATAAGTGGTCAATTTAGAGAAATCGACTCCTGTGTTGATGACATCGACTGCAAGTTCAGGGCGAATTCCTGTCAGCATTGTCTCAATTCCGATCAGCCTCAGGACTTTATTGATATTGAAGATGCGAGCTGCTATTTCTGCATCGATCATGGCGATTCCAGAGAAGTCGATGATCAGTTTCTTGATTCTGAGTTCGCTGATCTTTGGAATGACATGGGTCATGATATGGTCGCTGCGTTCAAAATCGAACTCGCCGATCAATGGCAGGATGGCCATGTCCTCTTCGAGCGGAACGATTGGCGATGACAGTTCAGTAATGATTTTTTGATTCCTTTTGTTCTGTTCGTTTGCAAGCCTTTCCCGCTCCATCATTGTTTCCGTGATACTTAAATCGAGCAGGTAGCTGATTCGGTTATTGACAAAAACCACTTCTTCGGTGGTTAGTCCTTCTCCAACCGAAATCTTTGTCAGCATTTCAATTAGCTGAAGGCGTGTTTCCGCGTAGGGCTTCAGAATACTGGCGAGCTCCTCATAGCTGAATTGATATTCTCTTCGATTTGCTTGCCGTTCTTTATGCCAGGCAATGAAAGTCTCCGCCACCTCTTCCTTTGGCAGGTTCAGTGTGTTGCCGAGAAATTCCACGAAGGCTTTATTCGTTTTCCTCGATTGATCGACGAATTCTGCAGGCAGTTCAATTTCGAGTTTTTTTAAATTATAATCAGTAATTTCCTTACTGATTTCATCTGCATGATCTTGTAGGTATTTAGAAAATCTTTCGATTGGATTCACAAATTCAGCTCCTATAAACAGATCCGTTTTTTCTTTTTATCGATTATACCATTATTATAAGGATTTATATAATTTCAACTATTTCAAATCAACTTATTGGCATAATCACTACAAAATAAAAACGGCAGTTATCGACCTGCCGTCTAAGATTTCCTTATAAATTTTTCACTATACGATTGGTTATGATACTTCTGCTTTTGGATCATGTCGGGAAGATATAACCTCAGCTTTTTCTTCCTGCCTTCGCTCCACTTAAAGACAATCGCTCCAGCAATTATGACGAGAACACCGAGGAATTGTTGGAAAGTAAACGGTACCTTCTCCAATCCCATCCAGCCTAATGAATCCCATAATACCGCAAAACCGAGCTGTGAAGTCAACACGATTGAGATCGCGAAGGTCGGCCCGAGATACCTTATGGCCTGGACGATGCCTGCAACGACTCCGATTCCGAGCAAGCCGCTGAACCAGTACCAACCTTTCATTTGCTGCAGATCGAACATTTTGCTTCCTTCAAAGAACAGGCCGAGGATGAAGGATGCCACGAATCCTAACCCTAATACTAAGGTCGTTGTCGTCCATGAGCCCGCTTTTTCATTGACCTTGCTGTTAAAAATATTTTGCAGGCCGACAAGCGTGCCAGCCATTAATGCAAATAGTAAGCCTAAAAGCATCGTTTACCCTCCCTATTCATAAAGATTTTCCTTAGCAAGAGATTTGAGTCCTTCCAAATCCTTGATTACGATTGCGCCGTTGTTTCGCTCAACCAGGCCATTTAAGGAGAATTCCTTAATGACCCTGTTGAGATGGCGGTAGCTTGTTCCAATTAAATTGGCAATGTCAGTGAGGTTCGATGTACTTACCTTCCCATTGACCAGCGCTTCGTTTTCATCATAGGCGACAGAAACGAGATAGCTGGCTAATCGAGTCTCTACCGGGTATAGGATGTTATGGCGCATGAACTGGGATTTGATATAGAATTTCCTTGTTATGATTTTCAGCAAAAATTGCAGGAATGGAGAGTGATCTTTTAAAAATCTTCGCAGCACAGTTTGCCGGACTCCAATCATGACGACAGGAGAAACTGCCTCAACGGTATTGATCGTATCAATTTCCTGCACATATTCAATATCGCCAATGACTTCAAGCGGAGTTTTAAAGGAAAGAATCAATGTTTTACCCTCTTCGGACGTGGTGAAAATCTTCACTTTCCCCTTAACCAGTATATATAGATACTCAACAGCCTCACCTTGGGAACAGATTTGCTCCCCTTTTCCAAATTCAAATAGTGTTAAGTATGGGATGATCTCCTCATTAAATAATGATTGTATCTGGTGAGACTTCAAATACGTTTCAATCTGTTCCGTTGCTTTTAATTCTTTCATAAGCTTTCATGCCCCTTTAATCTTGTTAAACCCTTCGATTACCAACCTAGAATCATTACACCTGCTACCATCATTGTAATGCCAATTAGCTGTGGTATCCTCATTTTTTGTTTCTTTCCTCCGAACCATCCGTTCCGGTCAATCAGGAACGTCATCCCAAGCTGTGCGATCAACATCGCAGAAACTGTTAGAGTGACACCAATAAAATGGATTGCAGTCACGTTACTAAAGACAACAATCGCCCCAAAGGTACCGCCAATCAAATAAAGCGGCCTCACTTTTCTCAGTCCTTGCCATTGTCCTTTTACAGCAAAAATCAAGACCAACAGAGCAGCTAAAAACCCGGTAAGTTGTGTAATCGAAGCCGTCTGCCATGTACCGATATCCTGGCTGATCCTCGCATTAGCCACTCCCTGCAGCGTGATAAAAGCTCCCCCTAAAAAAGCAAAAATTAAACCTTTCATTTCTCTCTCCCCAAATCTCATGTTTGTATTAATTAAATGACAGAACAAGAGGGTTCGGGAAGGACATATGTCCTAAAACAAACTATATTTGTTTCAAAACGCTAAAAAACGCCTGTATAATGACAGGCGTTTTCCTCAGTATTAATTGTTATTTTCTTCGCTAGGCTCTTCATCTAAATCTGGTTCTTCTTCATCAGGATTTTCTTCACTAGGCTCTTCAGTTACGTCTGGTTCTTGGTTATCTTCCTGCTCTTCTATGTTTTCCATGTTATTTTCATCTTCCGGTGGCGGCTCTTCATCCGCAGCGCAACCGGCCAACATAATTCCTGCACCTAATGGGATAGACAATAGTACATTTTTGAATTTCATTTCTATCATCTCCTATTCTACGATGTATGTTCCTTCATTTCTTTCCCTTTATGAAGGGACATAAACATCCATTTGAAATGCAGCGGCTATAGGTTGAATGAGAATAGATCCACTCCATCATTTGGCAATGTAGATAGATCATTTCATATTGTTAGCCGAAAAAAGATAATGCACTAGGTTATGATTAGGTACTTCCTTTGGGAAACTTACTAGAAGAAAAAGGCTGAACCAGGAATCCCAGGTTCAGCCTCATTTTTATTTCTTCTCCACCAATTCATATCCATTCTGTTGGATGGCATATTCAACGCCTTGCTGCAGGCTTGAGAAGGATTGGATGCCCTCGATTTTAACGTTGGAACTTAAGATTTGGATGCTTAGTTCCGCAGACACACCGACAATAAAACAATGACCCCCGATCAGGCGGATTGACTGAATCAATTTTTGGATTCCATGGATGGTGTAGGGATCTACGTTCTTAATTCCTGTTAAATCAATCAAAAGATATTTTGCCTTTAGCCTTGTGAGTTCAACCAATGATTTTTCAATCATGTTGGTAAGCCGCTCTTCGTTGTATTTACCAATCAACGGGAGGACAAGGATCCCCTTCAGAACCGGAATGATTGGCGAGGAGAGCTCTTGTATCAAGGAGGAGAGCTCTTCTGTTCGGGCCTCTACCTTCTTTTCCAATTCCATGATGCTTTCCTGCTCTTTTTTTCTTGCAAGTTCATGAATGTTATGCGTAATGGTCACTGCAGATGGGAAGATTTCAACCTCATCATATTCATGGCCTTCCTGTTGGCTTTTGGTCATTTTATACCACATGTCTTGCTTGAATAGTCCGCTGAAAATACCGGCCCAATGGCTTGGCAGCAATACTCCGGCCTTATTTTTACCAGCCAGCTTGAAAATGCGGTGTTCCCAGCTATTGCGGATTCTCAAGACAGCTCTTTTCTCTTCATAAGAGTAATCATGAATTTCGAAAACTCCCCAGCCTGCGCTCTTGTATATATCACTATATTCATTCAGCAACTCAACCACATCGGTCCTGCCCTCATAATAAGAGCTAACAAGCTTGCCCATGCGGAATCCGGTCACTTCATACACAGTAGTTGACACATCACTTCCGGAAATTTCTTCAATCGTATTCAGGAACAACTCAATCGCCGAATCCCAGAAAAGCAAAGCAGGAGCGCCATCAAAAGTCAGCTCCCCTTCCTGGCTATTCCATATGAATTCATTTTTGTTCACTTTTATCTGATGGTTAGAATGTCCCATTTTAATACTCCCTCAATTGTACGAATTAGTTCCATTCTAACTAAAACAATAATAGAATGCCAATTTGCCGGTCTGAAATTCAGGAGGAAGCAAAAGAACGTACCATTTACCTATATTAACTAGCTTAAATGCATTTACTAGCACAGAACAATTAGTTTCCTTCTGATCGATCACCTTTATTGTTATTTCAAAAGATTAGCGATTATGATAAAGAGTATGGAAAGAGTAAAGAAGCCAATCATAAAATAACCAAAATACCTTAATGGCTTAGGCAACTTTTTCAGATTCACATCAGTTGGTATTCCTTCGATTCTGCTCATATGTTCCATTGCATCATTAATAGGCTTTTTATCCGACATAATAGCACTCCTTATTGTTTCACATTTACCATCAAATTTTGGACACATTGTTAAAAGTTCCATTGGCACTAAAAGGAAAAATCAAGACTTCAATTTATATTAAGAAAACGGCAATTAAAATGATGAATATCCCTGCAATTGTAAGGACATCCTGTCGGTGATTAGCTGCTTTTTGCTTTTGACCGATTTGTTCTTTCTCGTATTGTTTGTGGATCTTATGGTGCAGATGTTCATCGCCCGGTATCTCGGGTGATTGCACACCCATTAGCCCTCTTCCTCCGAAGTAACCGAGCTTGTGAAAAGGTAAAGCAGCATTTAAGAGTATAAAACCTATTATTAATCCCGAAACTCCAACCATATTACCATCGAATTTCCCGATCATAAGAAATAAGATTAGGAAAAGAGCTGCATAACTGCCGCCCACGATATAGAAGCTGAGCTTTAACCTTCGCAACACCTGTATTCACCTCTTTTTACATACGAAATTCCTCTGCAAAAAGTTCCCAATTCATTTTCAACAAACAAGGGACTTATTGTTGGTGAAAATCGACAAGCCCTTTCTTCATGTCCATATAGAAGTACAGCTTATAGGTATGAATGAAATTACTGCTGTTGGAAGCATAAACATTACCATGGATAGAAGTGAATGATATATCTTTTTTTCTTTCATCTTATTCTACTCAGTGCATCGCTGCTTATTGATATCAACAGAAACTATTTCGATTCATCATTTGTCAGTTAAAAAGAAGCTTCCCATTCCTGGGAAGCTATTGTTTATTTGTCTTTAACTCCGAGAAGTCTAAGGCTGTTTAAGGTAACAAGTAAAGTGGCACCCATATCTGCAAATATCGCGATCCAGAGCGTAAGCCACCCAGGAATTACAAGCAATAACGCAACAAGCTTTATACCTAATGAGAAGGTTATATTCTGCTTAATAATCGCTAAAGCTTTTCTGCTTAGTTTTACCGTAAAAGGCAGCTTCCCTAAGTCATCAGCCATCAGGGCAATATCGGCCGTTTCTAATGCTGTATCTGTCCCTGCACCTCCCATGGCCACCCCAACAGTTGAGGCTGCAAGAGCAGGTGCATCGTTTACTCCATCACCGACCATGGAAACGCGGTTAAATTCTTTTCTTAGGTCTTTGATGTAGTTAAGCTTATCATGCGGTAAAAGCTCTGCTTTAATATCCGAAACGCCTACTTGCTTTCCGATGGCATTCGCAGTCCTAAAGTTATCTCCAGTTAACATGATTGTTTTCTCGATACCCAAAGCATGAAGTTTTTGAATCACTGTTTGACTCGTTTCTCTCACTTCATCTGCAACAGCGATCAACGCCGTTACTTCCGTTGATGTACCAGCAACCATCACGGTTTTCCCCTGGCTTTGTAAGGTTTCAATTTTCTCTTTTAGTTCGGCCTCGATTCCGTCAGTGAGAATTTCTTCAAATAGATTCGGGCTGCCAACAAAATATGTCTCACCCTTGATGTCCCCTTTTATTCCTTTACCCGTTATCGAAGAAAATTCCTTAATATCAACACTTTGATAATCCAGATTTTCTTCCTCTGCCTTTTTCATGATCGCGGAAGCCAGTGGATGCTGCGACCCGTTTTCTAGAGCAGCTATGATTTTTAATTGTTCTTTTGATGCTCCATCTTGCGGAAGATAATCAGTGACGACAGGAACCCCTTTTGTTAATGTTCCTGTTTTATCAAAAGCAATGGCTTTTATCGATCCCATTTCTTCTAAATGAATTCCACCCTTAATTAACACGCCGTTTCGGGCTGCGTTTCCGATTGCGGTAACAATTGAGACAGGAGTGGAAACCACAAGGGCACATGGACAGCCGACCACTAACACTGCTAAACCTTGATAAATCCAGGTGTTCCAGTCAGCTCCGAAAAGCGGAGGAATTACGGCAACACCTAGAGCAATCAACATAATGGCAGGTGTATAATACTTAGCAAAGCGATCGACAAACGCCTGGGAAGGTGCTCGCTCTGCTTGTGCTTCTTCAACTAGATGGATAATCTTCGCAATGGTCGTGTCGTCTACATGTTTGGTTACTTTAACCTCGAGCAGTCCTTCTTCATTAAGGGTTCCGGCAAAAACTTCATCATCGATCGTTTTAGCCACTGGCACGGACTCCCCAGTGATCGCTGCCTGGTTTATAGAAGAGGTTCCTTTCATTACAGTGCCATCCATCGCAATTTTTTGCCCGGGTTTGACAATCATAATGTCTCCAATTCGAATTTCATCGACCTGGATCATCAGTTCCTGATTTCCTCTTCTAATCAAGGCTTCCCTTGGTGCAATGTCCATTAATGATCGAATGGATTGACGGGCTTTATCCATTGAGTAGGTTTCAAGGGCTTCACTAATGGCAAACAGGATGACAACTGTGGCACCTTCTCCCCATTCACCAATGAAGGCTGCACCAATGACGGCAATGGTCATCAAGGTTTTCATATCAAAATTTAATCGAAACAGGTTTTTCAACCCAGTGTTAAACAGTCGGTAGCCTCCAATTAGGATCGAGGCTGCGTATGCAATAATGGAGGCTATATTCTCTTCTCCATTCAATTGTCCGGAAATCCATCCCATCAGCAAGAAAACAAATGAGGTAATGACCGTAGCATGCTTTTTCAAAAATGGCTCTTTCTTTTCTTCAAATCGTTCCTTCTCCGGTATGACTTTAAGATTCTCGAATGCTCCGGCTTTTTCAAGTTGTTCAATGGAAGCATTCCCGTATAAAACAAGTTTGGAAGCGCCAAAGTTCACACTTGCATCTGAAACACCCTCCAGGTGTTTTACGTTCTTTTCGAACGTAGTCGCACAGCCTGCTCAGGTGAATCCCTGTATACGGTATACATGTTTTTCGGCTGATTGTTCAATCGCTTTATCCATGCACTTTCCCCTCCTTTTCATGAGTGAAGGTTAGTTGAATCAGTTGTTTTACATGTTCATCATCTAAAGAGTAAAACACCAGCTTTCCATCTTTACGATGTTTTGCCAGACCCATGTTGCGGAGCAGGCGTAAATGGTGTGAAGCAGTTGCTGTTGTACATTCTACAATATTGGCGACGTCACACACACAAAGCTCATCTTCCTCACTTAATGCAAAAGCAATTTTTAATCGTGTATCGTCTGCCAATGCTTTGAACACTTTAGAAACAGAAAATGTATTATGTTTAGATAAAGATTCCTTTACCCGGTTCACTTTAGGACCATCAAAACAAGTGATCTCACACACATCATCATGTTTCAAACGACCTCACCTCTCATTCAAACATTTATTTGAGTATCAGTATATGCAATGCATTTCAAATAGTCAAACGATTATTAGAGTATTACACCAAAAAATCCTTTTGGCTATGGTCAAACTTTAGGGACTGCATAATTCCCTTTATTCGATTCGATTACCATATGTATTTGTTTTATTGTTTCTTTCACAGACGTAATTACTGTTGAGAAAAATAGGGATTTTTAACGAAGTTAGTTAAGAAAATATGATTAACAAAAAAAGAATGGAAGCCCATTCTTTCTGTGTCTACCTATTATTCGCCTACTTCTAGTTGGACTTTCGGCATATTGTGCATATTTCTGGCTGTTACATGTGCAATTACATTGTATTTGCCTGGTTCATCAAACACTTTTTCTGCATAGTACACGCCCTTTTTCTTATCCAATTTTCCTGAAATCTTTTCGTGCTTGTCATCAGCTTGACCGTCTTTCCATATCTCAAACTTCATTTCATCTGTGTCCTTAACCACTTCTTTTCCTTGGGTGACTTTGGCATCAATTCTTATGGATTGGTTTACTGTTAACGTTGCCGGCGTTGTCTCTACAGCTACTTCAATCAATTCAGGCACTTCTGGATCATCCGTCGTTTTGTTGGAACATCCAACAAACACGAACATTGTACTAAGAATTAATAATATTAACCTCTTCATTATAATTTCCTCCTATATAGGACAAACATGATCTTTTTTAAAAAATATATAACATAGAGATTGGTTTAGGAATCAATTAAATAATTTGTTTGAAAAGTTGTCACATTTTACATTCTAACATCTGTTTGACTGTTAAGGTAACTTTGTTAAAATAGAAAACGGTTAGTACTATTCGGAGGTTAGAAATGATTAAAAACACCCTTTTATCTTTTCTGTTGCTGTTTACTTTCACAAACACTGTGGCAGCACATACAGGCTTAGAAAACTCTTCACCAAAAGATGGTGAAGTTGTATCGGAACAAGTCCAGGATATATCATTGGACTTTGAAACAAAAATAGAACAAGGCAGCACATTCAAAGTATATGTTGTTAATGGACCTGTTGTACCTATCGCCAATATTACCTTGAACGAAAAACAAATGACAGGATCTGTCGAACAACCCTTAGAAAATGGGGAATATCTCGTACAATGGGCGATCATCGGCGCAGATGGCCATCCAATTGAGGGGGAATTTACCTTCTTTGTTGAAATGGAACAAGAGGAGTTAAAGGAAAAACCCGTTGAAGAAGAAAAAGAACTTGGGGATGATACAAATTCTGCCCCGCATTCATCAAACAAAACGGAAAACCAGCAAGAATCATTGTCGGATTCTGTTTTATTAACAATATTGGTCATTTTGACCCTTATCATTATAGGGACATTCTTGATCTTTTTTAGAAGGAAGAAGTAACCATGATCACGATAACCATCATCAGCGAAACACTACTTTATCTATGCTTCTCCCTTCTCATGGGGGCCTTTGTTTTAAGCTTGGTACCACATTCGTACAAGCCAGAAATTAGGATACCAAAGGGGATTCTGATGTCTGCCACAGGCGGTATAGCCTTATTTTCCTTTATTCCGGTATTATCATTAATTCTTCATTTATATCATGACTTAGGCTTCTTAACTACTTTTCAATCCGTGCTCTACACTTTTGAAGTCGGAAAAGCCTGGATTCTTACCTTTATCCTTGCAAATCTACTATTTATCTATATTGTCTGGATTGATTATCGAAAAAGGACAATTTATGCTTTGATTGGACTAGCTTTTACCATTCTATTAATATTAGCCCTTGGATGGTCGAGTCATGCTAGCTCACTTGATCAATGGAAAGGGTTCCTGACCCATTCGGCTCACTTTACCGCTGTAAGTGTTTGGGTAGGTGTTCTGATTGTCGTAAGCTGGTTCTCAACCAATCAATCCAACTGGTTATCATTTTTAAGGTGGTTCAGACCTCTGGCTATGATTGGCTTTGCTGCAACAATCCTATCCGGTTTAATCCTGATGTCGTTCGTTGTGGAATTTAAGGAATACCCGACTTCCTGGAGTATCTCTTATGGACAAGCTCTTTTATTAAAGCATTTGCTCATCCTTCCCTTAATGGCTTATGCCTTTATTAATAGTTTTCTCGTTCGAAAAAAGTTGCTGGTGGATTCATCGTATAATCCAATCCCATGGACAAGAGCTGAAAGCATCGTGATCCTTTTCATTTTTTCTGTTACTGCAGCATTAGGGCAGCAGTCGCCACCTCATGAAATTGCATTGACAATTCAAACTGAAGGAGTTTCAAAGCTTTTTTCAACAATATTCAGGGGGAATATTGATCCAGAATTAGTCGTCCAATTCTCTGTAAACTGGATCAGTTTATCGTTTTTGACTTTATCCTTTGTTTTCTTGGCACTCATCATTCTGTCATTCATCAGGAAAGTTCCAATCATCATTTCGTTTTTCATGTGCTTCTTATTTGTAATATCCGGATATTTATCTCTTGTACTCAGTCTTCAATAGAACACAAATGTTTTCCTCATTAAAACTATGAAGAGGTGTTAAAATGAACAACAAAACAAACAAACCATTTAAGATGGCTGTAGTTATAACCATCATTATTTTTGCCTTATTAGTCGCTTTGGTAGCAGTAAATAATATGAAATCAGATACATCTAATAATGTTAGCTTTGATAAACAACCATCAATTGAAGGACAGCCTGTATTAGGTGACCCAGATGCACCAGTGACGGTTGTAGAATTTGGGGACTTTAAGTGCCCTGCATGTAAAGCATGGAGTCAAAACTTCTACCCTCAACTTGTAAAGGATTATGTAGAAACAGGTAAAGTTAAGTTTGCCTATATTAATGTTCTTTTTCATGGTGAAGAATCAAAATTAGGTTCTCTTGCTGCAGAATCTGTATTCAAGCAAAATCCAGAAAGCTATTGGACTTTCAATAAAGAAATGTTTAAGGCTCAACCAGCAGAAAACCATGATGACCTTTGGATCACCAATGAAAAGATATTGGAGATTGCCTCCGGAATTCCCAACATTGATGTAAAACAATTAGAAAATGATATTAACAATCAAACAGAAATAGAGGAAGTTAATAAAGATTCACAGTTAGTTGAAGAGTTTAAAGTTGAACTTACACCAAGTATCATGATGAATGGAACGATGGTTGAGGATCCTTTCGATTACGAACAAATCAAACTCCTCATTGATCAGGCGTTAGAGGATAAATAATGATGGATAGTCTAAGGAAATATTCTCTTTATCTTGCATGGCTTGTATCAATTGTTGCCACTTTAGGCAGTCTTTATTTTAGTGAAATACGCGCCTTCATTCCTTGTGAGCTTTGCTGGTATCAGCGAATACTAATGTACCCATTAGTATTAATACTTGGCATAGGAACCTTTCAAAATGATTCAACTGTAAAGCGTTTCGTCTTGCCTATGGCAGTCATCGGTTGGTTTGTCTCATTATTCCACTATCTACAGCAAAAGGTCCCTGGTTTTGCAGAAATCAAACCTTGCTCCAGCGGTGTTCCTTGCAGCGCTCAATATATAAATTGGCTTGATTTTATTACCATTCCATTTTTAGCATTCACAGCTTTCTCATTGATAATTGTGTTTATGTTACTAATTAAAAAACAAAAATAAGTTAGTAAAAAAAGCTTTGGGAGTCCCAAAGCTTTTTTTACTGTTTATTTAGTTCTATGGTGGAAAAGTTTATCTCTCTGTTTTCCATTCTTCTTTCAAACATTCAAATATGACATTAAATTCAACTAGATAAAATGTGATGATAAAGGTATTTTGCATCCCTGCCTACGCCCTGAATAAGGGCAGATCCTCTGCTATATTGCCAGGGTAATCCTAGAAAGTATAAACCCTCTACAGATGTAATGCCCCTTTTATGGATCGGGAGGCCATTTTCTACAAACTCCAAAGAGGAATTTATCCATTCAAAATTCGGTTTAAACCCAGTTGCCCAGACAATATTGTTTACTTTTAATTCACTTTTATCTAAAAAAATTATTGAATCATTATCTACTGAACTAACTCTTGGTTTTAATTTTACGAGGTTATTTCTTATTAAGTTTTTTAGTTCGAGCCCAAAGATTGGATCGTTCTGCTTTTTTATGAATTTACCTATTATCGAATCTAAGTTAGCACGATATATTCCCATTTTATCAAAATACCAAAAAATACTTTTATCCCCTATATTTAAGGGAAGAAATTTCATTTTGTGGCCAACGGATAGATAAACATCCCTTTCATTTGATAATTCAGCAGCTATTTGGGAACCTGAGTTTCCTCCTCCAACAACCAGTACAGGTCCTTCTTTTAACTGCATTCGGTTTTTATATTCGGATGAATGGAGTTGAAAAATACGACTTGGAATTGTTTTCGATAGTTCAGGTATGAAGGGTGTTTGAAAAGGCCCCGTTGCAATAACAACATTTTGTGCCAAATATTCCCCTTGATTAGTTGATATTTCAAAGTAATTCTTACCTTTAAATAGCTGTTGTACAAAAGTATTTAACTTTACAGGAAGGTCGAATTTCTCTTTATATTGTTTTAAATATAAACTAATCTCATCTTTTGTTGGATAAGTATTCTTATTGTCATCTAATTTTAACCCAGGCAATGAACTATAATAATGTGGTGTAAACAAGGTAAGTGAGTCGTACCTATCCTTCCACACTTCTCCTACTTCTGCTGATTTGTCTAATATAATAAAAGAGAGGTTACTTTTCTGTAAAAAGTAACCTATTGAAAGCCCTGCTTGTCCAGCTCCGATCACAATAACGTCATAAACCATATTGAGCACATCCAATTTTTTTATATACTAAAAATTTTAACATAATATTCCACATATTGGTCCAAAAAACAAGCCCTATAATAAAGCTTGTACAGATGGTATATTTAGGTGTGCTTCCAACTTTTTAACTATAATGGATCGATTGTGGAATAAGAAATTAGTCAATAATGAGTTCAACAAAAAAGGCGGTTAATCCTTCCTGGATCAACGCTTACGCTAGCATAAAGAAGATCTATTTAAAAAGTTGCTCATTATACATGCTAATTGAGTGTAATTTCTCTTTTAGTAAGTTATCAAGTATTTGCTTTAATACAATTGGTTCTCGCAAATCTTTATTATCAAATGTTACAAGATCACTCACTTTAACCCACTTGCTATCAGTAATTTCATCTTCTTCAAGATATAAGGAACCTCCAGTAATCACACCAATAAAGTGAAATAAAATAATCTGACTATTCATACTACTGATAAAATTATATACCCCAGTAGTACCAATCAGTTTAACCTCCAACCCCGTTTCCTCTTTAACTTCCCTCTTAGCTGAATAGAGGATGTCTTCACCATATTCAATACGTCCACTTGGAAAGTTCCACTTATCAACAGCATTAGGTTTATTCTCTTTTATTATTAAGACTTTATCATCACTAAAGATTGATACACTAGCCACTAAGATAATTCCATTTTGGGACATTTTTTCTCCTCGATTCTTTCTGAGAATTAAATTTGTCTCTATGCATCTCATTACTCTCTTTTTCACTAACTTGCTTTGCTGGTAATAAATCGAAGGTTGTTCTAGGTAACCAGCATACGCCTCATTTCTTGATTCTTCCATCAACTGAATTAGTCGATTGGCTGAAACAACAGGAAGTCATTTAATCCACCTGTGTTAATTAACTAATTCATTCCCTATTCTTAATTTCGTTTAATAATTCAACTATCTTTTGGTTTGTTTTATTTAGTTTCCTCAGCTGTACTTCTATTGAAAAAATTGTTATAACTACAGCTATTCCAATAATTATCGCCAAATTATTTAACTCTCCCTCTGTAAAAATATTCTCTTATTCATGCCTAATCTGAATTGTTACTTCAATTAGATAAAAAATCCATTCCTGGAAGAGACATCTTTTTAATGTATGCATAGAGAAAAGCACTTATCGAACTTATCCGGATGAAATAGGTTTGATTTGGTGCCTTCGGTCGAACTGAGGATGGTCAAGTTGACGTGGCTCAAAAGGCTTTGAATAACTTCTACTGGTGCTCCATTGATAAATAAATGGGTGGCATAGATGTGGCTTAATTGGTGAGGGTGGGTTTCTCTATTGATGCTGGCACGAGCTGAGATTTTTTATATTTCCAACAATTATAGCTTCTGAGTGAATTATATTAAATTTATATGAGATATTTTCTAACCTATTTTATAGATTAGTAAGATATCTTTTGGTATTCTCCCAGCACGGAATGAACAATATGAAGGGAATCCCATTCACCGGAGGAAAAACGAATAATAGGGTATTTTTTAGGGAACAGAGTTTCATTAATTTGCTTGGGTGTCTTGCCCTCATCATACAGCTTTAAAATATTTCCCTGCAGGTCCAGAAGGTACTCCAGCTTTCGTTTTAAGGCAGAACGGCCATCATTCAAGTAACCGGCATGGCTGCAAAATACATCAGTAAAATCATGGGTTAGTACTTTTTGCAATGACTCGATAATATCGGGAATGCTTTCCTCCTGCAAGACTACCTTTGTCTTCTCTTGGCAATAGAGGTCGCCCGTAAAAAGCTGACCGGTTTCACTGTTTAAAAATGCCGTGTGATCTTGAGAGTGACCCGGGGTCTTGATTACATTCCATAGGGCATTTGCAGAAGAAAACGAATCTCCAATCGATTCTGCCCGAAACGGCCTGCGCCTTCCCCAATATAATTGACGATACAGCGGATAATCCGGCTTCTTCGTACAATATTTTATCATCTTTTCATTCATCAAAAGCGACACTTGAAGCTCTTTCTGCAATAAAGCGGCACAGCCGGTATGATCCTCATGATAATGCGTCATCACAATTTGCTGAATTTCTAGTTCTTTAAAAAATGGGATAAACTCCTTCTCCAATGACTTTGCCCCAGTATCAATCAGAACACCATCGAGGGAAAAACAATGGACATTTAGTTTTACACCTTGAAATGAGATGGATCCGTTGCCCATCTGCACTCCATTTACTGATTTTTGGGTAAAGTTCTTTTTAAACAGCATAGTTTCATCCTCCGCTAATCACCTTTTTTTCATGGTAACACAAAGTGAATAGCTATTCATTATCTTCCAGAATTCTCACACCTAATACTTTGGGGCACGTTATTTATACTATTAGCTCATGGACTACGCCACTTATATACATAAATAAGCCTATTAAGGCCAAACAAAAACCTATAAAAAAAGTCCATGGATTATCTTCTTTTTCCCTATCAAAAGTTCCATAAGTTAAGAAACAAAAGATGATAGTTATGATGGGAAAAGCAACATAAATTGGTCCAAATGCAAAAGATACTCCACCTAAGAACATTGATAAGATGCCAAAAGGGTTTTGTCCCTTAATACGATTTATATATTCCCTATCTACTTCTGAAATTCCCACACTATCGTTACAAAATAATCTTTCTTTTAGTTTTGTAAATCCAAAGAAATTACTTACTTTGTTAAAGAATTTCATAAGTCCTCCTGAAGCATTCGATTTTCAAATCTTACACCCGTTTAAGTAGAATGTTTTACAATTTTGTTAAATTAGTTGAATCTATAAGTGTTTTTTAATAATCCAACCACCTAGTAACTCTTTCCTCAAAATTGTGATTTTTCCAAGCAATAATTACGTTCAGTTCCCCGACTTGTAAAACTTCTTCTTGAAACAACAGATCGCCCAAAAAGTATGCCAATCGAGGGTAACCAAAGGTTTTGCCGCCATTAATGGAAAACCACTCACGGAAAACTTCCTGAGGGGGACTTTTTACAAGATCTTTTGCAAACTCAAGTTGAATCTCCTTTTTGTGAGATGATGCAAATTCTAACCATTCATCACCGTTATCATCAAAAGAAAAATAAACGGAAGACGACAACCCAGGCGATGTTTTTCTTGAAAAATGTGTAGCCGCCCCTTCTTGATATAGCCAGGTAAGAGGACTATTCCACTCCACTTTTGACCAGTCATTTCCCGCTTTATCTGAAATAATATTATGAGTAACGTGTCCTAATTCGTGTGCAATAATGGCTTGTAGATGACTAATTTCTGGTGATAATTTTTCTAACGCAAAAGTTACACTAGGTATTATTTGTCTGTGTGAATAGGCATTGGAACCAAAACCACCGACAATAAAATTTACATCAATAGGAAAATTCACTTGATACATATCCAAGTAATTTTGCGCTACTTTTTTTATAATAGTTTCAATTTCGTTGTGGATTAACTTGATGGAAGCCAGGACTTGAGGATACCTTTTTATTGACTGACTATGCCTTTCTTCGGTGTCTTTGCAATGATATAAAAAGTACTCTTTAAAAATCCCTGGAAACTTCATATAGTAGCTCCGCAAGAAATTTATAGAAGGTTGATAGTTATCCAAAAAATACGGTACAGTATCATTTATCTTCAAAAAAAAACCCTCCTAATTATTAAGTAATTAAGGTATCTTCAACTAATAATTAATAGGCTATTTAAGTTGATTTTAAAATATAATCTAAGTTTTTCTTAACCTGCTGGTTTAGTTGGAGAGTTAAAACTGAACTAGTATATAGCCCAACAGTGTGAATTATGGTTTTCCTAGCACAGGAAAGACAGATAGAATTGATTCTATTTCTTTTATTATAGCTTTTAAATAGGATTGGTCTGAGCAGAAATCAAATTTTAAAACAGCCCCAATCCCTGCTGGATAGCACGTTTCTACTTCCCAAGAAACTCTTCCTTTTTTATCAAGTTCACCCTCGAGTTCAATATACCCATCCAAATTGATCAGACTAGCTTTACCTCTTAGCTTTTGATCCATTATTTTTAGCTCATTAACAAAAACCCTTAATTCATCTGTTCTTAAATCTGCGCTGAATTGAGCTTTATATCCTGGGATTTCTATTTTTATTGTTGACGTAATCCAATTACCATCCCAATAATCCGTAAAAGTGGGGTGGCTTCTGGATATTACTTCAATCTGTATTTTTGTATCATCGCCTGATATATGAAATTTCACAATTATCACCTGTAAATTTATTTTCTGTTATTAATGTTCTTTCAGACTTTTTAATATAAGACTATTTACATTCATATACCATCTTAAGAAATTCAAATGTGCTACCATTTGTATCTTGCTTAAAAGTCTTCGTTTCAACAAATCCAACTTTCCTATATGCTTTAATTGCCCTTTGATTAAAGGTTGCAACTGATAAGGTGATTTTCTCAGGTCTAAATTCTGATTGAATAAAGTGGATAGCCTCTTTTATAAATCCTATCCCTTTGCCTTTCCCGGTTAAATCCGGTCTCATTCCTAATCCAATATCAAAAGTTTTATCGGAAATTCTGATAACACTTAAGTACCCAATCAATTCATTTCTTTCTGTAACAGCGTATGTAAAGTTTCCTCGTTTTTTGTGGTTCAAGAATTCAGCTAAATCTTCTTCATCCGCATCCATATTATAAAAAGAATATTCACCGCCATAACGCCATTTATATGCTATATTTTCAGCTTGCTCTTGTGTCAAAACATCAAATTCATAAGTCATCTTATTTCCCCACGTTCTCCCCTAATCTGCCTGGTTTATTCAGTAAGTGATTCAACAAGAAGGAACATTAGACCTTCCTGGATTAATAAATTTTTTTATCAACTAAAGGAATTTACTGGAATCTGATACAATAAAGTTCAAAGATCGTCTAATTAGAAAAAGGAATAGTTGTCAGGGAGGGAATTCAATGACCAAAAGACTCATAACACTCATTTTAATGCTAACAGTTATTTTACTTGGCGGTTGCATGGAGGAAGTTAGTTCGAAGCTTGGGGGCGAAAGATTGAAGTTTAATTCAGAAGAAAGACTTGTTATCCAAGAACTTTCTAATGAAAATAAGGGAGAATATCAGCAAATAAAAGAAATAACTGACAAAGAAAAAGTGGATATTTTCTTTAAAGTCTTAAGTAACGCAAATTGGGAAGACGATAGCGGCAAAAGTAGTTATCCCGATTTTATGATAAACAGTAAGTATTCGATATGGGCACTTTCTCCTGACAATAATATAAGGGTCCGGGTTAATAACCTCGAAAAGAACACATTTCTTTCCGAGAAAGACTCAAAGACAATTTATAAACTCATTGTCGATGAAGATTAATTGCCTGTTCAACCAATCTCCGTTTGTATAAAAAAAGGCGGTTAATCAATTGAGACCAACGCACCAAGTAGTTGACGTAGATTGCTTTTTTCTTACTTAAAAGACTCGGCTATTTCAACCATACTTTCCTTGGTCCCATTTTCCTCTGAATAGGATGTCAAAATGTAATGATAATCGCCTTCCGTCCAATGAATCGAGGATCCAGGTCCCTTTATAAAGAAACCTTTGTTTCCGTTAACTGTAACATCATCTTCCTCAACATTGTTGTATTCAACCGAGGGAGGTTGGATCGTCAATGAAAGCTTCATCCCTCCATCTTCCCCATTGAATATCACCTCGTGTATATTTGTGTCATGAGGAGGAATAACTCGTTCATACCCTGCTATGCTCATTGGAAATTTCGTCGGAAGCTTGGGGGCGATCCCTTCCTCTTTCAATTCTTCTTTAAGTGCCGTATGGTCAAACCTTTCTTCTTTTTGACTGCATCCCAATATGATCAAGGGAAATAATAAAAATAACATAGACAATACCCTTTTCATGACCATCCTCCTTCGCTGTAAATTATCTACGTTTTCATTTATAAAAACGTTTCAATTTCACACAGAAAAAGTTACAGATTTTTCTAATTCAATTAAAATTACTTATTCAAAGTAAAACAACTATGAATGAAAAATTATAAATTGAAGATAGTTGCAATCACAATAAAAGCGCTAATGTAAAACACTCCTATAATCGGTAATGAAATATAAAACACCCCAGAAAAAGCAGCATATTTTTTTACCACGATGTAATGAGTTAATACATAAGCTATTCCATTAGCAATTAATACAAATACTACTGCTATATATGCGCCAGCAATTCCTCTATTAATATATTCTCCGTCAGAAAAGAAATAAGAGTAAATAAAGATACTCGATATTATAAAACTTCCAAATAGATATATATATAAACCTGGCAGTAATTTTATAAAATTAAGTTTCTTAGTAACTAATAATAAAAAATACGAAACCACACTGATAATAACAACTGTTATTAAGTAATAAGCAAGGAAACCCAAGACATCACCCCTTTTTCAAACTAATCAACTATTGTTATTCCACAAAAAAAGCGCTAATCCTTCCAGGATCAACGCTACTGCTTGTTAAATGTTTTCACCCTAAACAAATCCTCTGGTTTCTCTCCTAAATTAGCGAGTACTTCAAGACCCTACACTTTAGAACCACACCAGGGACAGTAATGAATTTCTATACTTGAAGAACCTCCATCATGAATTACTAATCCGTATTCATTGCTTTCCTCATCATATATGATTATTTTATCTGGACAATCATAAGGATGTATTTCGCAGTTCAAACTTGCATGGTAATCCATGTCCTCACAGCACTGCTTTTTCACAATATCAGCTCTCCTTGTTAGGTTAAGCAAATAGGGTCAATTCCCTACAAAAGATAATAATCCCCTTACCAAACCTATGTATACCTTGCTAAACTAATAATGAAAAAGCCGCCGCTATCATTGGCAGCGTACTCTGCAAAACTTGTCAGGTGAAAATTATTGAAATATCTTATCTATTGTTTTTCTGTCATAATCTAATATCCATCCGATAAATTTTTCATAAACATCTCTAATTGTTTCCGTAGAGGTTGCTATTAAATCACATCCTCTGTCATCATAAACATGAAATATGGTTTTCCTGTTGGTGTTTACAAAATATATCCGATTAATAATACTAGGTTTTATCCCCATATCTTTATTGCAGATTGCTTTCAGCATCGGAACATAACTTAAGTCTGACACTTTACAATTTATAGTAAATCTATGTGTTTTATATGTTCCTCCTTCATCATCGTTAGGAAAAATATATGTATTTTGTTTCATCTTATATAAAACCGCTTTTTGCTTTATATAACGAGAGAATGCATTCAATTTATATGTAAAAGATTTTCCATTTGAATAATCGTTTACATCAGCTACGATATAGATTTCTTCATCTTGGGAATGCAAATACTTAAATAAAGTAATAGCCCTTTTATATACATTTTGTAGATAAGGGCTATTTTCAAAAGCATTATCACTATCGTAGCTAACGCCTAATTCAAAACGAATCCCAATTGGCCAATTATAAAACAAAGGGGGGCTAAGTTCCAAGTTCGGAAAATTCTCCTTCATAAAATGGTCAAACATCTTAGCACCTCGCTTACCAAAGATAATTTCCTTATAAATAACCTTTAGGAGGAAACGGTTATCGATTTTCCAAAAGTCAGATAGAGTTGTTCCATTTTCCACTTCAACACGCTAGTTCTTTTTTGATTACAATCCAAAAGGGCTATACGGTTATTTATATATACCGTTCGGTTATCAATTTTCCCCATATTACTGCATCTCTATCCTACATAGTGACTCAACTACTCATTTTCCACATGAGCTTGCATCTTATTGGTTATTCCATTACCTTATAAGCAAATTTGGGATCCATGTCAACTTCCATAATATCTGCTGTTAATAGGCCTTTCTGAAGAAGTTCTAACACAGAATTCACGTATGTCTGACCCTCTTTCTTTACAGCTTCTTCACTCATCTCAGCTGCAACTTTTTTTTATTTATTTTTATAGAATTCTATAAAAATTTTCAATTCTTCTTTGTCAAAAGTTGTTATTAACGGTTTTTTGTCATTGAACACATAGTATACCGGGAGTGCACCTGCAGTTAAGTCTCTTAACTCCGGGAATTCCTTCTTAACTGCCTCAAGGTCATCATGAACTTCGAATGTATTAAGCAATCCCCTTATTTCAGGGTCGGAATCGATTAATTCTTTTTCTCCAGGAGGGACGACCGCAAGGACCCTGATTTCCCCGTCCCTTGGTGCCAGCAGGCCTGTATAAGGTGGCTTTGGAACAGCCTCCAGGTACTGGATCATTTGCGCTTTATCCTTTGTAGTAAAATCCATGTCTTCATTATTGAACACAAAGTATACAGGAATGGTTGAAGGTGCCCAGCTGCTTAACCCTGGAAACTCTGCTTTGACAAACTCAATATCATCGTATATTTCAAATCTTTCAAGCTGCTTTTTCACTTCAACAGGCAAATCATAATTTGCGCCTTCTCCTGATGGAACAACCGCCATAGCTGTAAGTGCTCCTTCTTTTTTTGCCAGCATGTCTCCATAATAATTCTGCTCTACGTTCAGCTTCAAATAATATGAAACAGAATCATTTTTCCATTCCGCATTGATAATTAAATAGACAATTCCCCAGCTTTTGTAGCTGTATGGTATGGGAAAACCCTCCTGGTAGTCGTAATCGGTTTGCTCTTTAGAAAAGCTGTCCCATTCACTGACCGTTATTTTTTTTGGCTGGCCGCCTTCTGGAAAGGCGATTGTCAGCTTGTTATCTTCCTTTACCTTATCACCAGGCAACCCTGCGAGCATCTCTACTGGATTTTCAGTATTCTTCTTTGAGCCGCGCCAGTCATATGGGCCTGGATGAGCGTTGATGGAAATGCCATCAACCGAAATCTCCGGAATCGGAGGCTCTTCTTCTTTATAAATCTTATATTTGTCCAGAGCAAACAGGAACAGAAACAAAATCACAAAGCTGGTGCTATACATTAACATTTTCTTTTTCATATGAAGCTCCTATCTATCATGACAGAATAAATTCGATAATCAATTCGCAATCTCCTTTTCTTTGGCTGTGTTAAATAGGGTTGATCCTGCAATCTGGTTCACTGTATGTTGGAAACATAATTATAAGGTAAAGCCGGAATCAGCATAATTTACTGCGAAATAAAGAATCCCCGCAACTGCCTAGGCTAACCCTTGAAGTAGCTCCATTTCAACCGTTCCTTAATTAAACATTACTTCTTGGTAACAGTGAATTTGGGCCTTTTATACCAAATTGAAAATCTATTAATCCATCTCACAATAAAAACGCGCCTGTCCGGATAACAGATGAAGAAAAACTACTTAGAAATACTTTTCTGGTGCTTGACTGTAAACTGGGGATTCGTAACATATTCCATGTAATTTACCATTCCATCAAACTCCAAATAAGCTTTATAGCGAGTTCGAATAGCTGGATGTGTTATAAAGGCAAGAACTTGATCTTTCGCCACCCAACGGCTTTCGGTCGTTTCTTCAGAAACAGCCAATTGACCAACAACAGGTTTGCATACGAAATCAAAAATAACTTGGGTAGGAACATCAGTTACGCTATCATACCATTTAAAAGATCCCGTATTGGAATAGACTCCAATTAAGTAACTAACCGTCGTGGTAATTCCGCTTTCTTCTTTGATTTCACGAACCAAAGCATCCATTAGGTTTTCTCCAACTTCCACTTGTCCTCCAGGATAAACCCAACCACCGTCATGAGTTTTTACTAAGAGGATATTTCCTTTTGAATCTTCAACAATTCCACCTGCGGATACAATATGTGTAGGAAAGGACATATTCCATTCTCCTTTATTCCAAAATTTTTGTTTATTTAATGCATATAAACTTCCCCATCCCCACCTCGTTTGTTTATTAGGAAGGATTCAAAAAAAGCAGCCAATTTCCCCATGGGTCTACAACCCTATTTCGTACTGCCCTGTTTTTTAAGGATTGGTTTTATTATCTGTATCCCAAGTTCAACTGATGTCTCTATATAACCGATAATTTGATTAAAAGTAAAAACAGTAAGGTTTTCATTTAGATAATCCTTATCGTACTCCATATCTCCCAATGCATAAGGAATAAATTTTTCAACATCTATAGAAGTAACTTCATCCAAATCTAAGATTGGCCTTTTCTGCTATTTTGCAAGCAATATAAAACTTAAGGAGAATCAAAAGCCGATTTTTTCCCAGTTGGACATTACTAAATCTCCTTTTCTATCTTATTATCTTTACATTAATAGTCTTGGAATAAACCTTTCATTAATATTGAATACCCTGATTCTTAATTTCTATAAAACTGGCATTAATTCCTCTTAGTATCCAATTAATTGGGAGTGATTTATTTATTACTATCAACTGGGTGGAAATCCTATGAAGCTGATAAACGCCTTTTGGGCCACGAGAAAAGTGGAACGACTAGGATTTATGCTCAACTAAGCGGAAGCGTCAGACAGGATTTTTACCAGAAGTACTTCTGACAAAGCGAAAAAGCAACACAATTTAAGCGTTGCTTCTGTACTCTTGTACTGTCCCTTTTTTCAATAAGTGGATTGAGCAGCCGCTCCCTTCATGATCCTAAACTAAGCCCCCAATTCAGGGGATTTCTTGTTCACTCATATGCCCGAATGGTGATAACAAGGAATTATCTAAGTTGTGGTAAGTTCACCGTGAAGTGCTAAATGAAAAATTTTGATTTTATTGAAAGTGAGTTGTATTTTATTTAATTTGTTTTTTACAATACTCTTTTGCCGTTAAAACCATTGGTATCATTTTGTATCAACTTGTTGATGTCATTTGGAAGGATGTTTCTTTTCAGTAAAGTTTGTAAGCCAAATGTTAGCGGCAAATACAACTAAATAAACCAAAAAGGATAAAAATAAATTCCAGCCGGTATATGTAAAAACATGAAATTTAACAGATATCCATTCGATAGTTATGGCGACTCCTGACCAAAAAACAATATAAGAAAAACACTTTAAACCTTTGGGTTTGTAATATTGATAAAAGTTTACTACAAAGTAAGGCAGAGTTGGGTAAGTTACAAAGTGCAATAATACATCAAATAGTTCATGGGTTTTATGGTCGATCGTAAAGTATAATTCATAAGGTTTTACACTAAGGGTGATGTCAGCTGTCAAAGCAAGAAAGATGTTAAATGTCCAAATGATAGTGATGGTTACAGCAGACAAGTGCCTAGGTAATTTGAACATCAGTGCAAAAGTAATCAAGGTGGAAGATATTATAAATATTTCATTCGCGTCAAATTTCTCAGGAAGAGGTAAGGTCATATAGTTTTCACCTCTTTGTCTTTATTAATCAGTTTTTCTAAATAAAAGGAGTAGATAGCCAATAACAAAGAAATAAGACTATATCTCAAATATGAATAAAATACATTCCAATTTACCCATTCCAAATATTTAATATGAACGAAATATATTTCAATTGAAATAAGTGCTGTTAAAAAGATGAATGAATAGATTGATTTACTAAAAATAGTTCTATTAGAGAACAAAATATAAATTAACCATAAAAGTAAAGCTGACTTGAGTGTTAACTCAGGTATTTTTTGTGTCCAAAATATTAATTCACTTGATGGGTCTTGCTTTGTTAATTTTAAATTTAGATTAATGATTAAACCTGTATTTGTAATAAGAATATTGGATAAGAAATAAGAGCCCAAGATGTTCGTGACGTTCATTTTCTTCATCAAGAAATACAAGGAAATAAGTGATAATATCGCTAAAATCAAAAAAAGCCCAACCGTTTGCATATAGTCACCATCTTTAATTATTTGTAGTTAATTTATGCATAAATGACTGAAATACACGGTATCGAAAAGAAATACTCTTAAAAGAATAAATTATTTTTCTGAATTTAAATCATTACAAGTAAAAGGAACAAACTTTTTTTAAAATCTTGTTCTTCTGCTGGCTGGAATTTAAAATATCTTAAAAAGCGGTTAAAACAGTAAAAGTAACTTTTTTATTTGAAAGCAGGCAATTTTCATCTATTCTTACATACCTACAAAAAGGTGCTTAACCCAAAATGGATCAAAGCACCCTTTGCTTGTGAACAGACCGTTATTTATCTTACTTTATGCTGCTGGAAATAAACATGGAGGCATCCTGGTTCATAAAAATACGAGTTCCTTTATAGAATGTCTTCATTTTAGTAGATTTAAATCCAGCTCGTGTCAAACTTTTGTTCAGTTCTTCATGTGAAAAGCCGTTATGAACTTTCGGATGATTTATTTTATCGTTTTTGTCAAAATCAATAATAATCAGCTTGCCACCGTCACTTAATATGCTGAACATTTCTTGCAAAATTTTTTGAGTATCCGGTATATGAAGTAGGACTAGAGACATTAAGACGATATCTGCCTTAAGTTCAGGAGTTTCTTGAGTGAAATCTGAATAAAGTACTTTTGCGTTGGTCATCCCTTTGTTAGAAATCTTGGCATTCGCCACCTCCAACATCTGTTGAGATGAGTCTACCAGCAAGATCGAATCAACTAGGTCTGATAATTCTAAACTAACCAGACCTGTACCGCTCCCATAGTCCATTAAGGAACTGGATTTGTTATTTTGTAGTTCTTGTCTTACTTCCTTCACTATAACTTTAGCTAATTCAATTCTGTCTTCGGTATCGTATCTTTTGGCCATCTGTTCAAATACGTTATTCTCCATATTCCACACACCTATGTATAAATTTTTTAGGTTACTTATTGGCCAGTATAGCAAAGTTCAGTACCTATGGCAGGATTCTACCTTCAACCCCTCTCGTATATATGCAAATGGGCGAGGAAAGTTTGATATCCTCGCCCTTCTATTCCTGAGTTTTGCACAGGTCTCAGCCATCTATTTTTTTAAAAGCAAATACACAAAGTACGGTGCACCAATCAATGCGGTCATGATTCCTGCCGGGATGCCTTCTGGTTCAAGGAGGTTGCGGCCGATGGTGTCTGCGAACAATAACAGCCATCCGCCGATCAACACTGCGATTGGAAGGAATAATTGGTTTCTTGGACCTATAAGTGCTTTTGCAAGATGCGGGGCCATCAAGCCGATGAAGGCGATCCCGCCTGTTACCGACACGGCCGAAGCTGCTAATGCAACTGCTGTCAAAAGCAGGACGATCCTTTCTTTTTCAATCGATACTCCAACACCGATCGCGACCGGATCGCTCAGGCTCAGAAGGTTTAAGCGATTGGCTTTATAAAGCGTAAACGGAACCAGGATCAGCAGCCATGGCAGAAGTGCCAGTATAAACGGCCAGTCTGTTCCCCAGATATTGCCGGCAAGCCAGCGGGCGATAAAATCAACTTTTTGCCTTTCTGCTGCTGAAATAATGACAATCATTGCACCTGACAGTGCCATCGAAAAACCAATACCGACAAGAATCAGTCTAACAGGCTGTAGTCCTATTCCTTTTTTATAGGAAAATAAATAAATCAGAATCGCGGTTACCAGAGCGCCACCGAACGCGACCAGTGGAAGCATATACGCAAACGAAGCGGCATCGATTGGGAAGAAGAGAAAGAACACGGCAATTCCTAATCCTGCCCCAGAGTTTATCCCGATGATCCCGGGATCAGCCAAATCATTTCTCGTTAGTCCCTGCAAAATCGCCCCGGAAAGTGCCAGCGCCATCCCAGCTAGAAGTGTCACGATAATTCGCGGCATTCTGATTGAAAACAGTACAAACTCTTCTTTGAACGTTCCATTTCCGAATATCGTCGGCAAGATCCGATTATACGATACGGAGGAATAGCCCAATCCCAGACTGACTAGGATGGTTATAATAATTAAAACAGACAAGGTCAACACAATATACCTTTGTTTCTTGATAATGGACGGATGAATCATGTGAAGCTCTTCCCTCCTTTGCGGACGATGAACAGGAAGAACGGCAGTCCAAGAATGGAAATAATCGCATAAATCGGTGTTTCATAAGGAGCGTTGATCGTTCGTCCAAGAGTATCTGCGATCAGCATGAACGACGCGCCGAAAATAGCTGACATCGGCAGGACGAATCGATAGTCGGTACCGACAATCATCCTGACGATATGCGGGACCATCAGACCGATAAAGGCCATGTTCCCAACAAGCGCAACCGAAGACCCTGCCAGTAAAACAATAACAATGAATAATACCAATTTAATCAAGCTGGTCTTCTGGCCAAGTCCTACTGCTACTTCTTCACTCAAGCTCAAAATCGTCAGTTGCCTTGCTAGGTAAAAAGCAATCAGCATTCCAACCAAGATGAACGGCACAATGATTTTCAGCTGAGTCCATGATGTTCCCATCAGGCCCCCTGCTGTCCACATCGAGACATCTTTTGAAATTTTAAAATACAGACCGATACCTTCGGCCACTGCGAACAAAAAGGCGGAGACTGCTGCTCCGGCCAGGACGATTCGCAATGGGGAGAATCCGCCCTTCTTCAAGGCACCAATCCCAAAAACGAGGACGACGCCGACAGCTGCACCGATAAAACAAGCAAATGTGATGGCGAGGTAACCGGCCGAAGGACTGAGCGCCATAATCAGTGCCAATGCAGCATTTGCTCCAGCCGTCAAACCAAGCAAGCCCGGGTCAGCGAGCGGGTTTCTCGTCAGGCCCTGCATGATTGCACCAGCTACCGAAAGGGCAGCACCTACAAAAATTGCCGCAACCTCCCTTGGTAGCCTGATTTCCCTGATCATGGTTATTGTATCTGTTTTAGTAGTTGAAGTAAGTGCCAGCCAGATTTCCTTTATGGTCGTATCTGCTGCTCCAAATACCATGGCCGTCATGAAACTGCCGACTAATACGATGATTCCGACAGCGAACTTAATCAGCATAGAGAGCGAGCTGTTTTGGTTGATCATATGCATCTCATCTTCCTTATAGCAAGAAGAGGAATCCATAAGAATTCCTCCTGCTACTTTTTATTGTTCTAAAAATGATTTTTTAAAGAATTCCAGCTGATATTCAAGTGTTAGAGGATCATTGAAATAGAATTCCTTCGCATTCACTTCGAATACACGGTTATTCTTTACGGCAGGAATATTTTTATAAGTCTCTGTTTGCTGGAACGATGTATCTCCCTCTGCATTCTTGCTGAATACCACATAATCACCAGCGTATTCAGACAGTACTTCCGGGGAAATCGCATAGTAACCAGGTTCTAGAGCTGCTTCCTTCACTTTTTCAGGCATATTCAAGCCCATTTCCTGGTAAAGGATTTCCGTACCCCTTGCCCAGTTATCGCCAAATACGTACAGTTCCTTGTCGAAGTTTTCGATAACAGAAACGGTTGCGTCTGCACCAATTTTCGCCTTGATTTCTTCGCCAGCCGCTTTAGAGTCTGCCTTGAAGTTATCAATCCACTCTTGGGCTTCTTTTTCTTTATTTAGAACCTTACCGATTTCCAAGTGCTGCTCCAGGTAACCGAGCTTACCGTATGTAAAAGTCACGGTAGGTGCGATTTCCTTCAGCTTATCGACATTTTTGATATTAGAGAGACCAATGATCAGGTCTGGATTTAATTCAATGATTTTCTCCAGGTTTTCATCTGTCACTTCTTCCACGTCCTTCAGTTTTTCAAAGCGTGGATTCATTTTTGACCATGCATCAACACCGACCATGTTCACATCTAGAGCCATTACATTTCCGGCAAAAGAAGAAAGAACAATGACTCTTTCAGGATTTGCAGGGACTTCTACAGCACCATTTTCAGATTGATAGGTGACCGTTTCTGGGGAATCTTCTTTCTTTTCGTCGCTTGATTTATTCGTGGTCTCTCCGCCTCCGCAAGCACTAAGAACGAGCACCAGCATAAGCAGGAATGGCATAAGTAATTTCTTCATTTTCTTCTTCTCCTTTTAATAAGTTGTACGTGATGCAAATCGGTTTATTCGTACGTGGATCTCTCCCGATTTCAGCGTCAATTTGGAATACTTTCCTGAGAACAGGCTTGTTGATGACTTCTTCGCTTGTTCCTGTTTTGACAATCCTTCCTGCCTTGAGGGCGATAAGGTGGTCAGCAAACCTCGCTGCATGGTTCAGATCATGGAGCACCATCACAATCGTCCGGCCCTGCTCCCTGTTCAATTTCTGAAGCAGTTCGAGAATCTCAAGCTGATGCGCCATGTCCAGATAGGTCGTTGGTTCATCAAGGAATATCATTTCCGTTTCCTGCGCGAGAGCGAGTGCGATCCAGACACGCTGCCTCTGCCCGCCGGACAAGGAATCGACGGCCTCGTATTTATAACTTGCCGTTCCTGTCACTTCAAGAGCCCAATTTATGACCTCCATATCCTTTTTGGTCAGCCTCCCAAATCCCTTTTGATAAGGAAAGCGTCCATACGACACCAATTCCCCTACCGTCAGGCCGGCAGCACTTTCAGGTGTTTGTGGAAGAATGGCCATCTTTCGTGCCAGGCTTTTCGTATCTTCATTAGAGATACTAGAACCATCCAGGTAAATCGAGCCAGACTGATGGGGAATGATTCGTGACATCGATTTTAACAAAGTCGATTTGCCGCAGCCATTTGGGCCAATGATAATCGTGACTTGTTGATCGGGGATTTCTAAAGTCAGGTTATTCACGATTGTTTTTTCCCCGTATCCCACGTTCAATTGGTCTGTGTATAAGCGGACCATTCCTCATTCCTCCAAAGTTTTTCATTTTCTCGTTGATAATGATTATCAATGTCGTTTACAATGTATACTATAAAGCTATTAATTTATTCAGTCAATGACAGATTTGTGAATTATCTATTTTTCCATCCTATTTTCAAAATATTTAACTCGATCAATCCACTACTAGGAGTGTTTTCCATGGAAAATATTGAAATCTATGACCTTACGATTATTGGCGGCGGGCCTGCCGGACTTTATTCTGCCTTTTATGCCGGCCTTAGAGAAATGAAGACGAAAATAATCGAAGCCCAGCCAGATCTTGGCGGGAAGATTCATGTCTATCCGGAAAAAGTAATTTGGGATGTTGGGGGAATCGGTCCTATCACCGGTGCAAACTTAATCAAACAATTAAAGGAACAGGCGCTGACTTTCAGCCCAGAGGTTGTGTTGAATGAAAAAATTGAATCAATCAGTACTCATGAGGGTTTATTTTTACTAAAAGGAGCTTCAGGAGAGATTCACTATTCGAAATCTGTCATCGTTGCGATTGGAAGCGGAATCTTAAAACCTCAGAAACTAAAACTTGAGGGTGCGGAAAAATTCGAGGTGTCAAACCTTCACTATATGGTCAATTCGCTCAAATATTTCAAGGGTCGGACGGTTGTCATATCCGGTGGTGGCAATTCGGCGATAGATTGGGCGAATGCTCTCGAACCTGTTGCAAAAAAGATCTATCTCGTCCACAGGAGAGATTGCTTCTCTGGCCATGAATCTCAAGTGACCCAGTTGATGAACAGCTCGGTGGAATGTGTGTTTCATTCGAGCATTACCAATTTAATTGCTGACCAAAGCCGGTCATCAATTGAACATGTCGAAATCACCAATCAGAATACAGGTGAAGTCCTTCATCTTGCTGTTGACGATGTACTAGTCAATCATGGTTTTGATCAGGACGCATCATTGCTGCAAAATAGTGAACTTGAACCGAAGTTGATTGATGATTTTTACATCGATGGAACAGCAACAAGCGAAACCTCCGTCCCCGGCTTATTTGCTGCAGGAGATATTTTAAAGCACGAAGGAAAATTGAATTTAATAGCAGGGACATTCCAGGATGCAGCCAACGCAGTCAATAAAGCAAAACAGTTTATCGAACCGGCAGCTTCCCAAGCGGCAATGGTGTCGTCCCATAACAAAGTATTTTCAGAGAGAAACAAGGAAATGATTCTTCAATTGATCAATTGATTATTAAGGAGGGATTGCTCTTGCGAGAGAAGCAAACTGGGAAAATGCTGGCCGATTACCATCTGGAAACATTTCTGCAGTGTCCATACAAGTTTTATCATCAGTTCGTGACCGGCAAGAAGTTAAGCGAGTATAGCTGGCGCCAGGCAGTACAAAATTCTGTTAATCTTATTGTCCATCAATTCTATAGCCTGCCGCCCAATACAAGAAGCAAGATTGCGGCACTAAGATTGATCCAGCAGTACTGGGACCAGATCCCTCTCCATTTATTTCAGAATAAAGCTCATTACTATACAATTCTGGCAAAAATTACAGATCATCTGCTGCAGGTCCTGGGGAAAAGGGAAATCGATAGCTCTCCACTCTTCTTGTATGATCAATTTCAAACTTCCATAGAGGAAATCAATGTTTCGATCAAATTCGAGGTTGGGAATTGGAGCGATCGAAGCTTCACAGTTTCAAAATATCTGCTGGATGCAGACGATTCGATGGTAAAACTGTATACATATTTAACGATCCTTTTTTCCGATAGAGCATTTGGAAAGCTCCCCGAGAAGGTCGAAGTGATTACCCTTCTTGATGGCAGCCATTTCGAATTTTATCCTGAAGAAAATGATGTCCAGCTAGCAAGAAATTATTTTAATGAACTCAAAGAGAGTATTAGAAAGCCCAGAAAATATACCACTATCGTTTCATCTCAGGACTGCAGCCAATGTGCATTTGAGGATGGTTGCAACTTCAAGAATGAAGCGAGAGTTGAAGTGAAGAAATCTGGCTACTTGCATTAGTCATTGAAGACTCTTTATTCGAGCATTTTATCCTCTCAAGTCTTTGAAGGACAATCTGTTAAAGGGTAAAATAGGGATACCATGACAAGAATGAGGAGTTCGGTATGTCAAAGTATAAAAAACAACGGCAACAAGACCGCTGGGACCATAAGTACGATTCCCTGGATTTGAAAAAGCTGCTGACAATCCTGAAGGAAAACCGGAGGAACATCCAGAGTAATCAACAGCTCTATTATGATCCAGACCAAGATGAGCTGGATATCAAAAAATATTACCGTGGTGCGCAGAAGTTGGATTTGTCAGGTCTGGCCCTCTTTTACAAATTCCATACAATCGTGTTCCAATCTCATAAAAATCAGCTGCCCTACTTCCTGGCAAAGGATTTGTATTTGTACACATGGGTCGATTTATATCCGGACGGTTCCGCGAAGAGTGTTTATTCCAGCCAGAAGAAGGATCCGGAGTCATTATTGATTGAGGATAACGAAACACTGAGGGAGAAATACGATGAGTTCAGACGGCGATCACGCAAGATTCAAGTGAATGGCTTTGATTCGATCAAGGATTTGAAGGTTTTTGAGGACCATTTCAAGATGAACACAGAACATATTGTGCCGCAGTCCTGGTTCGAGGGAGCCGAGCCGATGAAAGGTGATCTACACCACCTTTTTGTCTGTGAACCTGATTGCAACATCTCGCGCTCGAACTACCCATTCGCCGATTTTGATTTTTACAATCCGGAACGTGACGATGAGCCAATTCAGAATAACTGCGGAGTCACAACAGGCTTCGAGTTCGAACCTGAACACGGCAAGGGAGCCTCCGCTCGGGCCATGCTTTATTTTTTCCTAAGATATCCTAAACGTGTAAAAAACGAATTCAAAAAGAAAGTCGATATTCCGCTGCTCGTCCGCTGGAACAAAGAATTCCCGCCAACCCTGTACGAACAGCACCGCAATCAAGCCATCTATTATATCCAGGGAAACCGCAACCCGTTCATTGATTTTCCAGAATTGGCTGAGAAGATTGAATTTCCATGGTAAAGGCTGAACCAGCATGTGATGGTTCAGCCTTTTGTCTGTTTACAGGTTTTCTTTGCCCTATTGTTCCCTGCATCTACATGTTCTCAATTGACATAAATTAAGAAAAAAATAAAGACTGTAATTTAGATTAATTTATAGATAAAGTGTTCCTTGTATGAATTTGAGAGGAGTGGCCTGCTATGTTTTATAAGTTCAAAAAAGAGCAGCAGCAAGAAATGATTTCTGATATCCAGAGGTTTTTTTCAGATGAAAGGGATGAAGAAATTTCGGAATTTGCAGCGGAAAGAGTTTTGGACTTCATTAAAGAATCACTAGGACCCCACTTTTATAACGCAGCTGTATTAGATGCCATCCAAGTTGTAAATCAACAACATTCTTCTATGGAAGAGGAAATGTTAACCTTGGAGCAGCCAATAAGAAAATAGTACAAACCTGAAACCCGGCCATGGTGAGCCGGGTTTCTTATGGTTTATCCTACTCCTTAAAAAACAGAAACTTTTTAGGATCTCAGAAAACGATAATAAATTTTTTTAGCTTGCTGGACGTCTCTTACTCCATGGACAAGCACTCTTCCATCGTGGAACACAACTAATCTGGCCTGGTCGGTTGTGAAAGTGAGCAAATACGGATTCCTCTCGATGCTAATTCCTTGAGCTACCAGGGATTTTTCCAGAGATGAAATATCTATGTTCTGCAGAACTGGTGGCCTGATTTGAACCGTTTCCCTACCACAAAGCAGCGCGGTCTTTGTCTGATTCACATAGGAAAGGTAGGGATAAGATGGCTCATGTCCACAGGACAAGCATTCCGATTTTTTCAAGCCGAAAACATCTATGGAACTGAATTGATTTTTCCAAAGATCGAATGAAACCAGTGTCCCTCGCAAGGACTCGAGTTCACACACTAAAATTTTCAATGCCTCCGCAGACTGATAGGATGCGACCATTTGAATAGCCGGCTGAATGACTCCAACTGTATCACAGGTGACACCTCCCAAAGGCAATTTATCCATCAGGCAATTCAGACATGGCGACACTCCAGGCAAGATTGTATAACTCACCCCATAGCTTCCGACACAACCTCCATAAATCCAAGGCACCCTGTGCTTTTGTGCGGAATCATTGATCAGGAAACGAATGTCGAAATTGTCACTTGCGTCAATAATTAAATCGATTCCACCTATCATTTCCTCTAATTCCTGCACCCCAACATCCATCACTCGAGGTATGATCTGCACCTCTGAATTTATTGACTTCAATCGGTTGGCTGCGGCAATGGCTTTCGGGGTTTTACGATTTACATCTTCTTCACAATACAGCTGCTGACGCTGCAGATTACTCCACTCCACATAATCACGATCGGCAATTGTTATCGTCCCAACTCCTGCCCTCGTGAGCGTTTCGGCATTCGCAGAACCCAGTGCCCCGGCTCCGATGATCAGGACATGTTTTTCTTTTAAATTCTTTTGCCCTTCCTTGCCAATCGGCGAAAATAAGATTTGTCTGGAATAGCGTTCATTCAACTAAAAACCATCCCTTCCTCCGGGCTGCTTGCTGATGCATATCTTCTTCGCGGCATTCGTCCTGCTTCATAGCCCAGCCGCCCTGCTTCAACGGCCAGCTTCATGGCCCTGGCCATTTTGACCGGATCTTCCGCAGCTGATACTGCTGTATTTAATAAAACCCCATCAGCACCCAGCTCCATCGCCAGTGCTGCATCCGCCGGGCTTCCAATTCCTGCATCTACGATAACTGGCACATTCGCCTGCTCCGTAATGAATTGGAGATTCATAGGATTGATGATTCCCTGTCCTGATCCAATTGGCGAAGCACAAGGCATTACGGCATGGCAGCCGAGTTCTTCTATTTTCCTGGCAAGCACCACATCATCAGAAATGTAAGGCAGGACAATAAACCCTTCCTCCAATAGAATTTCCGCTGCTTTAAGTGTTTCAACCGGATCAGGGAGAAGTGTTTTGCTGCAGCCAATGACCTCTACTTTAATCATGTCGCAAAGTCCGGAGGCTTTGGCGAGCCTGGCAATTCTCACCGCTTCCTCTGCTGTCTTGGCTCCGGCCGTATTGGGCAGAAGCTTATATTTATCGAGCTCCAGCTTTTCCAAAAAATTTGGCTGGTTCGCTTCAAAGATGTTCATCCTGCGGACAGCAAAGGTAAGCACTTCTGACCCTGACGCTACAACTGCTTCTTTCTGAACATCAAAGCTAGGATATTTCCCTGTTCCCAGCAACAAGCGCGATTTAAATTGATATGATCCAATTTTCAACATTTCATCCGCCTCCTACAAAATGGACGATTTCGATTCTGTCTCCCTCTGTCAGCATGGTTTCAGCATGCAGGGCTTTATCGATAATCTGCTGGTTTTGCTCAATAATGACGACCTTCTCCTCCAAATTAAAATGCTGAAGCAAGAGGGAAAGCCTATTAACTGAGTCTGGAACCTCCATGGCATTTCCGTTAACCACTACCTTCATAAAAGCACCTCTTTTTCAGTCTCAACTATGGTTTTGAGTCGAGTTAATTTAAATGGATTATGCTGATCTGCTTTGCCTTCAATTAAATCTGCCATAAGTTCCCCTGTGACCGGTGCAAGGAGGATTCCGTTACGGAAATGGCCTGTGGCAATAAATAATCCTTTATAAGCGGGATGTTCCCCTAAATATGGCAGTCCATCTGCCGATTGTGGACGTATTCCGGCCCATGCTCGATCCCATTCTGCCTTCCCAATCTCAGGAACGAGGTTTTGGGCTTTTTTCATAAGCAAGGATAAACCTTCCATGGTCACTCTCTCATCGAATGAGTTTGCCTTTACGGTAGCGCCGACAAGCAATCTTCCTGAAGCCTTCGGAACAATATAACAACCAGGGGAGAAAACCGTCCCCATAATAAGCGGCTTTTCAGGTATTACCGTGAAGCACTCCCCTTTTACTGGAATGATTGGAAGTGAAAGGCCCGCCTTTTCAAGGACCGACCTGCTCCAGACACCGGAAGCGACAATAACGGTATCTGCATGGAATCCTCCCGTGGAGGTTTTAACTCCCTGAACCCTTCCCTCTTTTAAAATAAAATCTACTACATTGCTAAACTCATAAAATGCAGCGCCAAGAATCATGGAAGCTTTTGCAAAGGCAAGGGACAATTCATATGCCTCAACCTGTCCGTCATTCGGTAAATACATAGCTCCTCGCAATAGGGTTGACAAGCCTGGCTCTCGTTTGGACAGTTTTTCCATTGAAAGCCATTCAGCCTGCTCCCCCATTTTCACCTGGCTTTCTGCCAATCTTCTTAATTCCAGCTCCTGCTCGATAGTGACGGCCACTTTATACGTGCCTTTATTTTGGTAGCCTATATGCATTTGGGATAATTCTTCAAGTTCAGGAATCAGGCTTTGATACATAGCCCGGCTTTTGCATGCCAGCCGGAAAAGCGGTCCATCTTCTGTAAGCTCCGTTTGGGTTCCTAACATACCTGCCGCTGCCCCTGACGCCTTACCTGCAATCTTTCCCTTTTCCAAAACAGCTACTTTGTATCCTCTTTTGGCCAGTTGAAAAGCTATGGAGCTCCCGATGATGCCCCCTCCGACAATTAAGGAGTCAAAATGCTTTCTCATTCCCTATGCCTCCTGATTCAGTTTCTTTGAAAATGTTTTTGCTGCCTCGCGTGGATCCTTTGCATGTAAAATCCCCGATATCACAGCAATGCCATCTGCTCCTGCATTTAGCACCTGATGGACATTATCTGGTTTGATTCCGCCAATTGCATAAACCGGAATGCCCACTTTCTTTTTTACAGCCTCGAGGGCTTCTATTCCCCTCGGTTGGATTCCCAACTTGGATTGCGATTCAAATACGTGCCCAAACAAAAGATAACCTGCCCCCTGCATCACTGCAGCAATAGCTTCTTCAGAAGAATGGATAGAGCAGCCGATCGTTAAGTCTGGAAAATGCTTTTTGACAACATGGACAGGAAGACTGTGGAAAGCAAGCTGCACACCTGTTTTACATGCCCATGCCACATCCAACCGATCATTGATGACAATTTTATGAAGGGGGATTCCCACATGAATCAGCAGTTCGACACCTTCATAAATCTCCCTTGATGTCCGATGTTTTTCCCTTATGTGGAACTTGTCAGCAAAGGGTTCCACTTCCCCGGCTATCTCAGCAAAAGCCTTAAGAGAAAGCCTTCCATCTGAAATAACATGCAGTTGTTTCCTCATTCAGGCTTTCTCCTTTTAAAAATATGTCAGAACCACCTTCTGGATTGAAAGTGGCTTTCTTTTCCACTTCTAAATTAGCTCAAGGTTTTCCATTTACTGATAAATGCTTCCTCCCGCTTTTTTAAATTCCTCTGCTTTCTCAACAAGCCCTTTCTCGATTGCTTCAGCCGTGTCCAGCTTATTCTCTTTTGCATAATTCCGGATATCCTGGGAAATTCTCATGCTGCAAAATTTGGGACCGCACATGGAACAGAAGTGAGCAGTTTTAGCACCTTCAGCCGGCAATGTTTCATCGTGGTATTCTATAGCGCGTTCAGGATCCAGAGATAGATTGAATTGATCTCTCCAACGGAATTCAAAACGGGCTTTTGACAGGGCGTTATCTCTTTTTTGTGCTCCTGGATGGCCTTTTGCCAGGTCAGCGGCATGCGCTGCGATTTTATAAGTGATCACACCCTCGCGCACATCATCTTTATTAGGCAAACCTAAATGTTCTTTAGGCGTCACGTAGCAGAGCATGGCCGTGCCATACCAGCCAATCATCGCCGCACCAATTGCAGAGGTGATGTGGTCATACCCTGGGGCAATATCTGTCGTAAGTGGCCCAAGGGTATAAAAAGGCGCCTCCTGGCAAATTTCCAGTTGCTTATCCATGTTCTCCTTGATTAAATGCATCGGAACATGTCCAGGTCCCTCAACCATTACCTGAACATCGTGCTCCCACGCAACCTTCGTCAATTCCCCTAGTGTTTCGAGTTCTGCAAATTGGGCTTCATCATTGGCATCGGCAATTGATCCAGGACGCAAGCCATCCCCCAAAGAAAAGGCCACATCATAGGTTTTCATGATTTCGCAGATTTCTTCAAAGTGCGTATATAAAAAGTTTTCTTTATGATGATGCAAGCACCATTGAGCCATGATCGAGCCGCCACGCGATACGATTCCGGTCAATCGCTTTGCTGTCAGCGGAACGTATCTCAACAAAACTCCTGCATGGATGGTAAAATAGTCAACGCCCTGTTCCGCCTGTTCGATCAAGGTGTCTCTGTATACTTCCCACGTAAGATCTTCGGCAATGCCGTTCACCTTTTCAAGCGCCTGATAGATCGGAACGGTGCCGACCGGAACAGCAGAGTTTCTGATAATCCATTCACGAGTTGTATGAATGTTTTTTCCGGTAGACAAATCCATGATTGTATCTGCACCCCAGCGAGTTGCCCAGGTCATTTTTTCCACTTCTTCTTCGATAGAGGAGGTAACGGCCGAGTTCCCAATGTTCGCATTGATTTTCACATGAAAATTCCTGCCGATAATCATCGGTTCCGTCTCAGGATGATTGATATTGGCAGGAATGATCGCCCTGCCTCTAGCTACTTCAGAACGTACAAATTCAGGATCCATGTTTTCCCGGATGGCGATGAACTCCATCTCAGGTGTAATGATTCCCTTTTTGGCATAGTGAAGCTGAGTAACATTCTTTCCGCTTTTTGCTCTAAATGTCTTGCGGGATAGTCCCGGAAAAACTTTGTGATTAGCACGAGGGTCATGTTCATCATGGTAGCCGTTATCCTCAGGCTTTATTTCTCGCCCGTCATACTCTTCAACATCTCCACGTTCCTGAATCCACCGGCTTCTCAGTGCAGGAAGACCTTTTCTTAGATCTGCAATGTACGTAGGATCCGTATAAGGGCCGCTCGTATCATACACGCGAACCGGCTCATTAATTTCCTCTCCAAAACTTCCGCTGGTTGGGCTTAATTCGATTTCACGCATCGGTACTCTAATATCGTGCTGAGACCCCTCCACATAGACCTTTTTGCTCCCAGAAAAGCTTGACATAATTGCAATGCTGTCCTGGTTTAATGAGTTTGCTGTCGTCATTGATCATCTCTCCCTTTTTAAAATGTTGGGACGAGATCTGGTCACAAAGAAGTTCTCTAGTATGTAAAAAAGCCGGTCCACATAAATATGGACCGGCTTAACCGCGAATGTTTTTTGCACAAAAATCTTGTACAATCTAACTTCCCCACGCTGGTATGATCCAGATCAGGTCCAAAGAGTCAAGAAACTTTAGCGCGTTCCTTTCTCAGCCCAAGCCATTGGGCACCCCTAGTTACTGCTATTCAGTTCACTTATTAGTATACAGAATTCAGAAAAAAAGGAAAGGATTTAGGTTAAATTTGTTAAGATGGTTTCCCGAGATAGATGATTTAGTACTTATTCAATCTTTCAATCAATTGAATTAGCTATTTCAACAAAAACCTCAGGCGTCACATGATTGGATACTCTTTTATCGATGCTAAAAATGTATTGCCAGCCGTCTTGTTCAAGGACAAACAGATTGAAACCCCCAACATTTGCAAACATTGCATTGTTACCGTTCTTTAGTTTAAAGGTGTTTTCACCTTTCATTGGAATCCTGTAGTTAATAGGGCGAACATCAATTTTATAGTGACTTTCAGGCGAATTTTCATTTAAAAATTGGAGTTCTAAAGTGTCATTCACATCCCCTTCTAAGTCATTGAACCTTCCAAAATGATGTGTAAATTCTATAGGTGGAACTCTCAAAGGTAACTTTAAATCCTGATTGAAATGATGTTCAAATTGTTGCACGGCCTCTTCAACCGTTTTATAGCCTATTTCTATGTAGATTTTTTCAAATGGGCTTGGCCTGGCACTCACTGTATCGCTATGCACACCAATTATAATAATGAAAAACAGGAAACTTGCTAACCTGTGGTACATAAACATCACCCTATGTTATGTTTTGGTTAATTTCCCCCGACTCAATAGCATCTATCCTCGTAAAGGATCATTCCAGTCAAAATTACTAATTTATGGTAAAATAAATAAATTCATTATATGGAGGACATTTATGTATACATATGGAACTTTCGTTACCGATGGAGCATTTACACTTATGCGGCCAATATTCTTCACCCTGCTGAGTCTATCAATCTTGCTATTTATAATGATCCTTTCACCCAAGTTGCGCGAAAAGTTGCTGAAGGGTTTCAACGTTGTAAGTCTATCCTTCATTTTGGGGGTTATCACTGTCCAAGTCACCTATTATGATGCAATTATCGTCGATGAAATTGGACTAGGAGGAGACCCAACGACTTTCTTTCTCGCTTTGGCCATTTTAGGTTTGAGTGTGCTGAATCCGATGTTATTTTTCTGGCTGAATTCAAAAAGCTGAAACCAATATCATTCATTAGTTCAGCTTTTTTTGTGCTTTAACCGTTAATTATTCGTAATTTAACGGTTGGTACCAATATTTCTACGGTTGGCCCATAAAATTATACGGTTAGAGCAAATAATTTAACGGTTGCAGAGAATTTTTTAACGGTTAGGCCCACTTAATCCCCTTTGGTTCTCTTTTAATCCCCGTTGACCTAATTTTAATCCCGGTTGAACCCTTTTTATTCCCGGTTGCTCCAATTTTAATTCCGGTTGAACACTTTTTATTTCCGGTTGCCCCAATTATATTCCCGGTTGAACTCTTTTTATTCCCGGTTGCCCCAATTATATTCCTGGTTGAACACTTTTTATTCCCAGAAGGCCAATTCGAGTCAAAAATCTCAAGGAGTTCGAATTTAAACTACCCTACTCAAAAAAGCTGACTCAGCAAGTGCCTAACTCAGCTCATTTTAGTTCGCCTTCTTCTCATATTCCAGCACAAAAAGCGGTTCATTCTCCATCCACTCCGCAAATATCACGTCTTCAAAATGGTGGATTTTTTGCTTCTCTAATTCATTTTTCAGCCACTGCTCATCGAACCCGGCTTCTTTTAAGTTTTCGCGAACCACTTCCCCATCAAGGATCATGTTGATCGGCAAGCTTGGGTCGGCAGCTTTGATTTTCATATCGCTATTTTTAGGCGTGTCATAATCCGCTTTGGGCAGGACACTGACCATTCCATTCGTTTCGATGATCGCGTATTCTACTTCGCGAAGTGAAAAGTAGCCTTGCTGCCTAACAAGACTTTGAAGCTGATTGATATCCAGCTTTGCTTTTTTCAAGGCCTCGAATTTAATCTTACCTTTGCGGACCACTATGTTCGGCTCCCCCTCAAGCAGCTTTCGAGAACCGAGGAACTTTTGCGTAACCGTCTCTGTAACATAAACAAGCACACCCCACAAGGTAACGGCAAAGGCGATTTCACCTATCTTTACTTCATGGTCATATATTGCGTTCCCTACCAGCTCACCAAGGATGATCGCCGAAATAAAATCAAACGGCGTAATTTGAGAGAACTGCGTCTTCCCTTGCAATTTTGTCATGATAAAAAGAAATACAAATCCACTCGCCAATTCTACTGCAATTGATAAATAATGATTCAACACTCCCACTCCTTCCTTAACCATTATGGGAAGATTTACAGAAGTTGAATCGTTTTTCTTCAAAAAACCTCCATAAAACGACAAATAACTCGATTTTTTTGTCATACAGTTTATTACCATATAACGGAAAAATATGTAACTTTTATGATAAAAAATCGTTTATAAGAGTGAAAATATATTTTTGAAAATTGCATGCCCGTAGACCATTTCTGGAAGATAGGCCTGCACTTGAAATCAAGGGGGATGGGAATGAAAAAGTTGCTGGTTTCGATGATGCTTTTATTGTCGTTGCTGTTCTTTGAGGCACCTGCAGAGGCTGCTGGCGGGGACATGATTATTATCAATAAGTCTAACAATCAACTGGCTTATTACAAAAATAATAAACTGGTAAAAACGTTTAAGGTGGGTACTGGGCGCAAAGCTTCTTATACGCCCGAGGGGAAGTTCAAAGTCGTTAACAAAATCAAGAATCGCCCTTATTATAGCGGGAATATCCCAGGCGGTGACCCAAAAAACCCGCTTGGCGACAGGTGGCTAGGAATTAACGCGAGAGGAACATGGGGAACAACTTATGCCATCCACGGAAACAATAATCCTAAATCTATCGGCGGATATGTAAGTGCTGGTTGCGTGCGGATGTATGATAACGAGGTTCAGTGGCTTTATGATCAGGTAAAAGTCAATACTCCGGTTGTCATCACTACTTCCAAAAAGTCCTTTAACGCGATCGCATCCGCTAACGGATATAAGGTTACAGGCCAGGCTGCAGTTCCTGTCATCGCTGCACCAACAAGCACAGTCCTTAAAAAAGGCATGCGCGGAGCAGAAGTGAAGCAGCTGCAACAGGCCCTAACGAATAAAGGATACAGCACAAAGGGAATCGACGGAGTCTTTGGGCCAGCTACAGAAGCCGCCGTAAAGAAATTCCAAAAAGCGAAGAAGCTGAAGGTAGACGGAATCGCCGGGCCAGCCACCAAAAAGGCACTTGGAATGAAATAGCAAAAAGACGGTCCTCCATTATATAGGAAGGACCGTCTTTATTTTTTACACACCCTTGACTAGTTCCCTCATGGAATTAAGCTTTCCAGAAAGCTCTAGGAACCATTCCTCATCGCCAGTGGCTAGCGCGAGGTCAATAAGGTATTGAATTTGTTCTTTATTTTTCACCTTCGGATCAGGCAGTTTTTTGACTTCATTTGTAGAAATCGGAATGGTTTTGCCAACCATGGATTCGTCATCACTTGATGTAATCGTTGCATTAACCTTTTCATCCAGTATCGCAAGTGACTCTATATATCCGATGAATAATTCTCCATCCCGGGATTTCCCTTTGATCCAATCGCCTACTCTTAAAATACTATTATTATTGGAAAACATATAAGTCACCTCATTCATTTAATCTGTAATATTTTTCATTACATTTACCAGCTAAGAAGTCGTGGACTCCTTAGTCACAACAGTTCGTTTCTTTTACCAAGTCCACTATTTCTTTAATCGAATAATGCTTCAAATATTCTCCCAAGTGTTCTTCGGCACCGAGAAAAATAGCAAACAGGACCTTGTGCATATTCGCGCCGACGACACATTTTTCATTAGAGTCAGGACACTTTGGCTGCAGTGCACCTTCGGAGGTCAGCTTATATATATCCCAGAGGTTAACTTCATTTAAATCGAGCGCAAAAATGAAGCCGCCGCCGGTTCCTTCTTTTGACTTAATAAAACCATGCTTTTTTAACAAGCCCAGCACTTTGCGGATCCGCACGGGATGAACCCCTGCACTCTCTGAGATGGCTTCGCTTGTCGACATTCTGTCCGGCTGCAGTGCAAGCAGGGTTAAACTATGAATGGCCAGGGTAAAATCGCTGTTCATTGCCTGCCTCCTAACAAAAGTAACAATTTGTTACGCTATATATTACCTTTCATCCAGTCCAATTGAAAGCAAAAGCTACTAGTTCGCCATCCTATCCCACTCTAAGCCAGTGAATGTACGTAGCTTGCGCGGCAAGAAGCTGCGAATCTCTTCTTCATTGTAGCCAACCTGCAGCCGTTTATGGTCCTGGATAATCGGGCGGCGCAGCATTTGCGGATTTCTTCTGATGAGTTCATATAGTTGATTCAGCGGAAGAGAATCAATATCCAGATCCAGCTGCTTATAGGTTTTTGAGTTCGTCGAAATAATCTCTTCTGTTCCATCCTCGGTCAATCGAAGGATCGATTTGATTTCATCAACAGTAAGTGGCTCAGATACGATATTTCTTTCAATAAAATCAATTTGATGTTCCTGCAGCCAGGCTTTTGCTTTTCGGCAAGACGCACAACTTGATGTGATATATAAAGTAACCATTGATCAACAGCTCCTCCGTCTAACTGTAATAATAAAAATTACAGATAAACAACAATAGAATCTTTTTAGATATTAAAATAGCGATACTGTAATATTAAACCTTACAGTTAGCAATGTCAATAGTCGTTTCAAGGGCTCCCCCCTTTTTACCACCCATTTTTTCCACCATGTAAAAATAGGCTCATCCGTTCGAAACTTAGTTCAAATCATCACGTCAAACTATTTGAGGTGATAAAAATGAAGAAAACAAAACGTTTCATACAGCTCGGGTTGGGCATCTTGTTGATGATTTCATTACTTTTTTTCGCGAATGGGTTTGGTTATGCAGATGATCATTCTCTGACTGTTAAAAAAGGTGATACACTATACAGTATTTCAAAGAAACACAACCTGACTGTCCAGGAGTTGAAGGATTTCAACGGGTTAAAGAACAATACCATCTATATTGGCCAAAAACTGCTGCTCCCTGGCGTGACAGAATCGAAACCGATGTATGCAGTTGTTGGAGGTTCTTTTACAAAGAAAGACAATGCAACAAAGCAAATCGCTAATCTGAAAAAGAAAGGAATTGAAGCTACGGTCGTCACAAAAGTCATTAACGAAAAAACTTATTACCGTATCCAGGCTGGTGTCTTTTCAAGAAAGGCAAATGCGGAGAAGCAAAATGATTTATTGCGCAAAAACGGGATTAAAGATGCCTACATTGTAACAAGTAACAATCTTCATGTTCATGGCGTACACATTGGATCCACATATAGCCAGCTTCTGCACCAGTTCGGAAAGCCGGTAAAAACAGAGGACCAGTTGAATATCAGGTCGCTGTATTACAATGGTGAGGGTGCAGGAGTTCGCGTGAATTTCAATATGGAGAATGGTTCCGTATTCGGACTACAAGTCTATCCGGAATATTTAAAACTTAGCTCCCTTCCGAAAGTCAAAAGCCAGGTTATTGATGTATATGGATACCCTAATGAAGTAAAGAATGTCTCCTGTTACCAAAGCGCGACATGCGGACAATTCATCTATCAATTTAACAAGAACAAATTGATCATCCAGTTCGACCGTGATGGTAAGACTGTTCAGTATTATGATTTAAGTAAATTGCAATAGTTTTAGTGGCCGCCATTTGGCGGTCTATTTATTTTGCAGTTTTGGATAAAAGAAATGCCATGTATTAATAATAATGGAGGATGTTATTAACCTGCGAAGGAGAATGTGCAGCATGAAAAAATTATTGTTAATGGGTTTTATGTTATTATTGCCGCTGAATATGATGGCCGGAACAACTCCTGCCTACGCTAAACCGCATCACAAATGTATAACCCAATCTGAGGTAAAGTTCGAGAATGATTTCCGGAGACTTTGGGTTGACCATGTATTGTGGACAAGCAACTATATCACCAGTGCCACGACAGCAGGTGCGGAGGATCAAAAAGATGTGCTTGAGAGACTGCTGAGAAACCAGGAGGATATCGGAAACTCCATCAAACCGGTATACGGAGAGGAAGCTGGAAACAAACTTACAGACTTGCTTAAGGAGCATATCGTTATTGCCGGCGGCATTGTGGAAGCAGCCAAAAGTGGAGATAAAGCAAAGTTAGACCAGCTAAACAAAGAATGGTATAGAAATGCTGACGATATCGCCGCCTTCCTTAGCGACGCCAACCCAAATCTAAAAAACGAAGATGTAAAAAAGTTACTGTATACTCACCTGGAAATGGTAGCAGATGACCTTAATGCAAGCTTGAAAAAAGATTGGCAAGCAAGAATTGTCTCAATTGATGACGGATTGACTCATATCATCATGATGTCCGATGCCATTTCAGATGCAGTTGTAAAACAGTTCCCGGAGAAGTTTAAGAAATAGTTTGTAACAGTGTAACCAAAATTCCTGCAGTACCCTTTTATGGTGTAATTCCTATAGGAGTGCCCAAACTTACATCAGTTTGGGGACTCCATTTTTAAAGATTTATTATTTTCACATCAATAATATTAAAAATCTTATACAATATGAGCAACCTTTAGTCAAAGTGTATCGATTCACATCCTCCTGTTTTCCCTGCTTCAATTGATTTAGAGTATCCAAAACAATCTCTAAATAGTTTCCTGCCAATATACTGTTGAAAATTTTTGTTTTTAAATCTGTAATATTCGTTCCAATAGCTAATCATTCTATTATAGCTTTTGCAAAACAAAACATTATTTTGAAGGCAAAATTTCTTGATCCGTTCCGTGTCCTGTTCTTTTAAGATTTCATAAGTCATTTCTAATATTTCTACGACATATTCATCACATACTTTTACGATGTATGGAATAGCCCAATCTTCGTAATCCATCAAAAGCAATGAATTCAAGTGTTTTTGTCTTACAAAACCGTCACAACTCCGTGAATAAATGCAATACACAATCATTTTTTGTTGTTCATTTAAACTGTCTATAAATTCATCTGAATTATCAATGTTGTATATACGATAAGGAAATTTAATCAAGTTTTCACCTTGTAAATACTCAACAATTTCCTGTGATTCTCCAATAGTGACATTATTATAAACCTTTTGTGAAATGAGTTTGATTACTTTAGTTACATCTTCTCTCAAATTAAAAGGAAATCCATCGTGAAACATACAATCACATCCTAGGTTTCAACTCCAAGTTTAGTTCAACTAAACTCCCGTTTGTTTACCCTGAAATTCAATAAAAAAGGCGGTTAATCCCTCCTGGATCAACGCACCCTATTTCTAAATATCACTTTATATGTATAGAACCATGTGTTGTCCGAAAATCGGCAATAACCCAAAATGATGATGCTAAATCAAAACGTACATAATTGATAATTTCGTTCGAAATCATTCTCTCTACTTACATTATACAACTATTTATAAATTATTTATAGACTACTCTTTTAGTAATTCCAATAATATACTGGTATTCACAAATCTAAAAATTTAAGAGGTGGAATGAATATGAATGACAAAAAAGATGTCTTGGATCATGGGCCTTTTTTTCATGGTACTAAAGCCGAACTAAAAATTGGAGATTTATTAGAACCACAACACCTATCAAATTACCAAGATAAAAAATCTAACTATATATACTTCACTGCAACATTGGATGCTGCTAAATGGGGTGCTGAATTAGCAACATCTAAATCCAAAGAAAGAATTTTCATTGTAGAACCATTAGGTGATTTTGAAAATGATCCAAACCTGACTGACAAAAAATTCCCTGGCAACCCAACACGTTCTTACAGGTCTAAATCTCCTTTAAAAATAGTAGCAGAATTAAGTTCATGGGAAAGACATAGCGATGAAGAAATAAATCATATGCTTACATTTTTAAAAAAGTTACGAGAACAAGGAAAAGCAGTAATATACGATTAATCTTTACCATCTTTAAGATAATGCCTTAAGAGAACCAATTCAATTTTCCAATTGGTTATCGCTTTCGGCTTTTGTACGCAAAGATGTGCAAAAGCCGGAGCGTTAATATTGCCCTAACTCACTAGCTTATGCTTTGTTTCTTTTTACTCCTTTTTAAAATTGAATTACCGATCAAACCAATCCATAGGGATGCCAAAAACCAACTTTTATTTCTATCAAAAAATTCTCTTCCAATATTGAAAAATGCCAAAGTAACAGCTACTACACCGATAATAGATAAAGTGTAAAATAACCAACTCAACTTAAGTTTCATTTTGTACCTCCCAATAATGTAACTTAACTTCTCATTGATCCAAACGTATTTCAACGAGAAAAAGGCATCAATCCTTCTAGGATCAACGCACTTTAAGTTTAATTGTTAAAATTTGCATTGAACTCCCCAACATTAATTCCCAGACGATAGGATCCATACCAAATCCAAAACGTTATGAATAGAGTTGTGAGGATAGGATGCTATTCAGTTTTTCTTTTCAGTTCTTTTGAAAAATCAGCCATCTAATCAGTCCCTATCATGAACTTAAAATTCCCTATAATTTTTCACTTCAAATACAATTGGTTCTGTGCTTAAACTCAACTGACTTGAATCAACCGAGAAAGGTGAAGTTTGAACAAATACATCATATTTTCCTTCTTCAAGATAGATCCCATTTAATGTTTGAGAAAACTTTTCTTCTTTTTTAATAGTTGTTTTAATATCATTAAAGTCAATTTCTTCAATTACATTTCCACCTTCATAATTTCTAATTACGATTGTGATTGTAGGTTCAGAAGTAAACTCTATATCTTTTTCACCAATATATTTTAAGTAAGCACTAATTTGTATGTTTTCGTCTTCTTGGTAAAGTTTCTTATCTCCCTCTATTACTAAGCTGAATTGATCTGTTTTCTTTTCTTCTTTAACTGGCTCATTTAATGAATTGCTATTACAGCCAACCAATAATAAAAAAATACCTATAAATATAAATCCAATATTCTTCACATGTACCCCCCTTATAATCACACACATGTTATATTTTACCATAATACTATTGTTCCTTTTAAACATAGCTACTTAACTAGTTCTTACACTCTAATTCTAAAAAAAAAGCGTCAATCCTTTCTGGATCAACACCCTCATACATTCTAATTACGCTAATCCTGAATAAGTCTTTCAAAGATGATTTCATAAGACCTTGGTTTTCCGTTCCCATTGTACTCCAAGGGTAATACTTGTACTAATCTCCACCCTTCAGCTGCATATTCACTAATAGTTTCCCTATGTGTTGCTGAAGAAAAAAATCCTCCCAGGGAAGTCTCTACAAATTTATATTCGTACATCATATGTACCTCCAAATCTTATATTTTCAATTCGACTTCAACTCTTTATGCACAACTGCTTCACAGTGATCTAACAGTCCTTATTCTTTATTCATCTTTTCAACCCTCTGGCGATGATTTAAATCTATAACAATTTCTCCCACACCCATTGCAATTAATCCATTCAGCAAAGCAAATATCAGAAGTGCTATATCTCCACCACTATCTGAAAAAGAAACCATTATAATCCCTAATACACTAAAGAAAACAAAAGCCATTCCTAATAAATATAAAGCACGGCCAATAAACAATTTTTTCACCTCTTCGTAATTCTTTCTTCTCGTCGGTTCAATAAGTACAACGACGAAGGTTGTAATCCCTTCACGTCTCCATGCAACCATTTTTTAAAAAGGAAGTCACCGTTTCTTTTTGACCAATTCGATTAAATAGAAGGTCTGCGTTATTAGAAATGATAGAAGAATGACAATTATTGTTCCTAACGTTAATACCATCTCTTCTGCCGGATCGCCACCACCCATAAAGAATGAAGCAAATATAAAAAAGAAAATAAGACTTACCATTAGAGTTAAGAAAAAAACGCTAACATACTTTGACACAAAAACCCCCCAAAAGAAAACTAACTTATATTTTAAAAAAACGATGCGTACTTTTTTGGTACTAATCACTAGATAGTTATATAAATCAATGGACAGGCATATGGATTAAATGAAACTTCAACAAAAGGAGCCTATAAAATTGAAACGAATAATCGCCTTATCAGGTCTACTCTTACTCTGTATTTACTTGGTCTATAACAGTCCTCAAATATCCCAGAAATACTCTGACATAGAGTCTTTAGAGACAAATGCCAGAATTGGCACAACTGAGGACATTCTCGAAACGATCATACCTGAATTTGAATATGTTCATGAGAAAGATAAAGACAAAGAAGTGGATGGTTATATCATTGAAACACACAGGGAGTACGAGATTCATAGGGATGAAGATGGTAAGATTTTAAAACAGGTCCCCACCTCAAACTTTGAATATATCAGATATAAAAAATACTGACTACTTCTAGTGCACAACCTATTGTTGGTGAAGACAGCATCAATTCACACACTAGTTAAAAATGATGTTATACAAAATAAACGCGATTATAGTCCCTATAACAACAAAACCGCCAATTGTTGGACTTCCGAAAAAGGCTCTGTTCCAACCATCTTCAGTGGTTTTACTATGATCTTTGTTTTCCTTATTCATGAGTCTCTATCCCCCATATTATAAATACCTGTTTCACATGCCAAAACTTACGCTGGTTTACCTAGCCCAAAATTTTATATCGATTCTCTACCATTTTTGTATGGGATCAAAATATGAGAGTTTCTCTGTGCCAACATTCTTATCACCCACATTAAATTAGTAATATTTTCTATACGGTTTAGATGATAGAAAAGTTTCTAAAAAATACACAAACGAGAGCCTGGAAATATCCAGGCTCCTTTGTTCCATTTTATGAAGTGGCTTTCGTGCTCAGCAGCTGGATGCCCATTCCAATAAAAACAATGCCGGTCAAACGGTTTAAGACTGTTCCAGCTTTTGCATTTTTCCTTAGCCTTGTTGTTGCCATCGAGGAAAAATAGGCCGTAAGCAGGCACCAGATCCCCCCGGTCAACGTGAAGGTCATTCCCAGGATGATGAATGGTATAGGACTTGCAGCTCCTGCATCGGCCTGAATGAATTGAGGGAGAAATGCCAGGAAAAACAAAGCCACCTTCGGATTTGTTACATTCGTGATCATGCCTTGAAAAAAGATCTTTTTATTGCTCTGGATTGGCAGGGATTTCTGTTCATTTGTCTTGCTCTTTGCCATTAACATTTGAATCCCCAGATAAGCCAGATATATCGCCCCAGCAATTTTAACGGTTTGAAATAAAAATGCTGATTGCGTCAATATGACAGATAACCCAAAAGCTGCAAGAAGTGTATGAACAACAATTCCAGAAGTAATTCCAAACGCTGAGAAAATCCCGGCTTCCCTGCCTTGCGATATACTTCTGCTCACGATGTACATCGTATCCGTACCAGGCGTTAGATTAAGCAGGATCGCTGTTACCAGAAACACTTCGAAATTATTAATTCCAAACATAAACCATCTTCCCCTACCGTAAAATAACCTTCAATTAAACAACATTCTGCTGATGCTGCTCGATGAAAGCTGCTAACGCTTCTTTGAATTGCTGGATTTCTTCCATCGTATTGTATGGTGCCAGGCCGATTCGAACCCAACCGCCTGTTGGATAGACATCGAGAACCTCAGCCATCGTCGAAGCGTAGAAATCCCCATCTGCGACACACATATTGTAATTTTCCGCAAGCCATGCCGTGACATCACGGGAATGATGACCTTCTATTGTAAAAGCAAAGGTTGGGGTTCTGCGCCCCGAAGCTGCACGAAATAGCTTCACTTCCGGAAGGCTCCTCAAAAAGCTTTCCACTTCTGCTGCAAGTTCATTTTCATATTCATCGATTGCATGCATCCCAGACAACAACCGATCCCTTCTCGTTTCTCCATAACCCAATTCCTCAATGAATTGGATTGCTCCCATAACCCCGGCGATGCCTTCATGATTTTGAGTTCCGGTTTCGAGCTTGTAAGGAATCTCAACAGGTGCAGGCTTAAGCTTGTAGACAGGAAGTTTTTCAAATAAACTCTCCCTCACAACAGCGATGCCAACATGCGGCCCGAAAAACTTATAAGCAGAACACAGGAGAATGTCACACCCTAGTTCCTGAACATTTATCGATAAGTGCGGGACTCCATGGACTGCATCGACAACTGTTAGCGCTCCGACTTCTCTGGCCCTTTTTATTATTGGTTCTAAATCCGTCACAGTTCCAGTTACATTAGATGACATACCAGCTGCCACCAGCTTTGTTTTCTCCGTGATAATCTCTTCCAAACCATCTAAATTCAAAGTGAAAGTATCTGGATCCAGTTTCATGAACTTTACTGTGGCACCACGGTCCCTGACAAGGGTAATCCATGGATCAACATTGGCACGGTGGTCCAGCTCTGTGACTACGATTTCGTCTCCCTCATTGATAAAACCGGCTAAACTCCGTGCAATTGCAAAGGCATGGGTGGTCATATTGGCACCAAACGCCACCTCATTCGGCTGACAGCCGAGCAAATCAGCGACAGCCTCCCTGGCCTCGTCCAACAATGCATCCGTGTCAGCGCTAGTATTAAACGTCCCGTGAAGATTAGCCATCCCATTCCTTATGTACCGATACATCGACTCCAACGCAAAATCCACCATCTGCGTACCGCCAGGACCATCAAAGTAAATCACCTGTCGTCCATCATCCTTACGACTCAAAGCAGGAAATCTCTCCCTCACCTGTTCAATAGGAAACATACTAGCCAACCCGCACCACTCCTTAATGAAAGATACTCTAATTATTTCATAATTTTCTAAAAATTGCAGTCGTAAAATTTCGACAAACGAAAGAGCCGAATCGTAAATTGGCCATTTAAAAAGCAAAAAACTCGCCTCAAATTGGACAAGCTTAATTTACTATTTGATTGGGAATTTCTTAAACTATTTACTGGTTTCATTTAAGAGCATCTTTTCACAAGTACCTTATTTTCGTGATTATGTGTGATAATGGCATCCGAGTTCCCAACAGATTGTTTCGTACTTATGGTCGTTTAATTATAGACATCCATATCTTCAACCCTATCTTGCAGAGAAAGTAGATTATAAAGAAGTTCACTAAAAGCGCCAAAAGGTTGACATCGATCCCGCCATATCCCCTTCCAGCATGAAAAGACAAAGACTGTAAAGGTACACCGTAGTATTTACCAGAACCAACGTGACCAACAGCAGGAACAAATGTAAGGATTATTGTTAGAACTAGTGATGTGATTTGCAACTTGTTGATTGTCCTCAATTTTTCATTGTCCATTAAACCACCCCATTTATACTATATTCTTCACCACTCTTCTTTACTTCCATATAGAAAGGCGAATATTGTTGTTCAACATTCGCACCCTTATGTTGAATAAGGAATTCAACAAAAAGGTGTTGAATCCTTCTTCCTGGATCCATGCCCCCGTTTGTTTCAATAAGCGATTCTTATTCATGGCTCCATTCAGCCATAAGTGAGCGGTCCAACTTAAACTAGCAACATGATCTGATAACATAAGGGAAGAATTTCCCCTTATTTCTTTGATGGTCACGACTTCCTATCTTTCAAAAAAGTCAATCTTCAACTATCCTGCTTTATGTTAAACAAGATCACTGAACGTTTGTTTGTCAAAAAATTGTATAGTTAAATCCTACGCTTTAATAAAAGTGTTGAAATGAATACAAGAAATAAAATCGATGCAACTAAAACCAAAAAGCCTGTATAAACATTCAATGCGGGATTGTCGAGCAAAGTAGAAGCTTCCCCGTTGACAATCCTGTTTATGTCCAAGTACGTGAAAGGTGATAGATGTGCAGCATCGGCAAGGTAATGTTTACTTGCCATAAATCCCCCGATTACGATGAATACTGTAGACACAAAAACAACGAATTGACTTTTGATAAAGATAGATAAGAATTGGCTTAGTATAAGAATAAAGAGCAATACCACCAAGAATAAAGATATAATTTGCATGAGGTACAATCCTAAGGGAATGAATTGAAATCCATAATAAATGGATTTCATGCCTTTATAGTCGGCTGTACTAGACTCACTCAATCCATCATAATGAAGGATAGGGTAATTCCAATCACCAAACCGGTCAAACACTGTCCCAATTAGGATGACAGTTCCGAATAAAATTAAGCATGTGATAATTGATACAATAGCTGAATGAAGGATTTTCCCATAAAAAATCGATTGTTCTGAAACTGGCTGTGTCCGCAAAAAGGAGATTGTCGGGCGTTTCCCCCTCTCATAAGCCAGCCCTCCACCCACTAAAAACAACAGGAAAACTAGCGGCAGGAAATGGGCGTTTTGCTGGAAGAATAAATAAAGAGAAAATAGCCCATTATCATCTATTCTTTCATTGTTTACTATCCATTCCCTTGACAGTTTTTTCGTATTAGTATGGATATTTAAGAGAAGTCCTCCGGATGAAAGAGGACGTATCTTATGCTTTAAAAGCCACTGCTTTTCTGCGATGCTGGCATCCATTGTAAATTGTCCAATATCATCAACGACACTGGAGGATGAATCAAATTCCCCGTTTATTAAACGATTATCAAACAATTGATATTCAATTAAATGAATATAATTCCCTTTCTTATAGTCAGCTATTGCCAGACTGATAAGGTCCGCTAATTCTCTATGAGCGTTTAAGGCAATTTCTTGTTCGTTTAGTTGCTCCATTAAATAAGAGGTTTCCTCTTCCTTCTCCAAGGCTGTCTGCAGGTCATTCTTTATATCATTTAAGAATTGTTCTTGGACCGGAATATGAACTTCAATCAAGCCGATTCTGGCCCTCTCCAAATTAGCTAAGAATTCCTGCTCCTTTTCTTTTGCTTCTTGAGAAATAAAAGCATAGCCGAAAGCGATAAAAATAATCGAAATCGCTAAAACAAACCGATAATTCCCTTTCCTTATCAATTTCCTCCATTCAAAAACGACGATCTTCCATAAAGAGTTCCTTCTAGCACTTGTCGCTCCCTTTCGAAAGGGCTTCTTGATTATCCTGGAATCTAAAAGGCTATATTCTCGTTCAGGCAGATAGACGGAAAGGAAAATCAAAAACAAACTCCAAACAAATGCGCTAATGACATATAGACCGTCTTTAGAATCAGGCACCGCATTCAATAACGGTTCTAAATGAAGCAAGTAAAAGGGATTGAGCGGATTCCCTAAAATTCCTGCCATGCTCGTCAACAAATATCCAGCAAATAAAATGGAAAACGTAATGACCAGGGAATTAAAGGTGTTTTGCATTCGGGTGCCAATGAATAAGGCCAAACTGAATGAAAATATCAACGCACCTATGAATAAAGCAATACTTTTTAAAATATATATGACGGTTGAAACAATTTCGACTTCTGCTCCATTAAATACAACTTGCGGATATTCCAATCGCAACGGCTGTTCTCCAAATGCCATTGGAATCAACAAACCAAGACAGATGACGAATAAAATATAGACCAGTGACACTAGCAAGATACTTACATACTTCGAAGTTAGCAGATCCCTCTGTGTAATCGGTTGTGTTCTTAACATTAAGATTGTCTTTTGGTCCTTCTCCTGTGTCAATGTGGTCCCAAAGAAAAATAGCAGGATCACCAGCCCGGCAAGCCCGATAAACAGGCTGCTTAACTGCTTTAATATCAGGTGGGGAGAAGTCGGATGTTCTTCATTTTCATATGGAAGGTTGTTGTCGCGCATATAGTCGTTTTTCTTCACAGCTATTACTTTTTCCATGCCTTGCAAAGGAGGAAATACTCCTCCAGCCGTTTCAAATCGGCCCAAACTGTCAAGGAATTCTCCTTGCAGTTGAGGAATCTCGTCCCACTTTTTGCGCTCAACAGCGATTTGCCAATTATACAAGGCGTATCTTGCTTCCACGATATATTCTTGCTGCAGCAATCTAGGTTCATCAAGGAGATCTTCATTTCGTTTTCCTTCTAGGTCTGTCTGGATCTGTTCAGCCGCATTTTCGTACTCTACAATTTCTTCCTTTAACTTGATAACCCATTCATTCTGCTGGGAAGCATTGAAATGAAAAAGGTATGCCGTGCTGATAAGAATGATCAGGAAAAGCCACCATATCTTTTTTTGTTTCCAAATTTTCTTCAGTTCAAAGGTTAAAAGATTCATAAGATCTCTTCCTTTTTTCCAAAAATCATCTGATACCGTTCCTCGGAACCGATGGCTTTTTTCTCGATGTTCAATACCTGCACCCCATGGGTGCTTAACTGTTTGAACAACTGACTTAAAGAAGCATCTCCCAAACTTACAATCAGTTGATTTTCTTTTCCATGTTCAACTTCTATACCTGCGGCACTCAATACCCCGATCACTTTTTCTGGCTGCTGGACTGTAAGCTCATAGGCAACTTTTTCATGGAGAGATAAATCTTCCTCAATGAGCTGGCCATTTTTTAAAAAGAGAATATGGGATGTCACTCTATCAATCTCGGACAGATTATGGGAGGAAAGTATAATGGCTGTACCTTCCCTATTCAACTCCAGCAGCAAATTCCTTACCCGGATGGCACTTGTTGGATCAAGTCCGTTTAAAGGCTCGTCCAGAATCAAAAGCCTTGGCTCGTTGACAATTGCCATGGTAAGCAAAAGATGCTGCTTCATCCCTAAAGAATACTTGCCAACTTTTTTATGCAAATAGCTTTCCATTCCAACCCGTTCAGCTGCAGATAGGATTTGTTCTTTTGAAATGCCCTGGACATCTCCGATAAATTGAAGATGGTCATAGCCTGTCAAATAATCATAGAGAACAGAGTTATCCTGCATAAAAGAAACATCACGGAAAATTTCTGGATCCTTATTGGTACGATTTAAAATCTTTACCTGCCCATGGTCCGGGCTGATTAAGTTGGTGACGATTCCAAGAAGGGTGGACTTCCCCGATCCATTCGGTCCAACTAACGCAACGATTTCAGGCTGATGAATCCGGATGCTCACTCCATGTAACACTTTTTCTTTTCCATATGATTTATGTATGCCCTCAACAGATAAAATCATGTTTGTCCCCCCTAAGTAATTTTCTTCTCTCTTTCAAATATAGCCCCCATTTCCAGGTGTACTTGTATCTAAATCAAATACTTCTTTTTCACCATTCCTGCTCTGTTTGTTCAATAAGGAATTCAACAAAAGGCGGTTAATCCTCCCCTGGATTAACGCACACGCACCCTATAGTTCATTAAAAAACCTCTCAAGATTATTTAAAATTACCTGGGATTTTAACGAGAACATAATTCCCTGTCCATATTTGAGTGGTAACAATTAATCTCCTTCCGTCTTTTTCAAAGAACAGACCAGCACCATCTTTTTCTTTAAATCCCCATCCATTTGAACCAATCATTTGTTTTATATTTTCATCAGCAATCGATATACCCTTGTTCTCACTACTTGTGATATACCAAATAGAATCGCCTTCTACTGCAATTTCTGCTATTTTACTTTCCGATTCTTTTAGTTTTTCAATTGCTTCTTTTGCTGATAAATTCTCTATTGGAAGAGAGGGATAGAATAATTTATTTACAAATATGAACACAGCTATAATAACTATTGCTATACCTAGTATAAATCCAACCTTTTTCATCTAATTATCCCCTTATTAGGTTCAAACCAAGGTATTTTTAGATCCGTTCTTCTACTAAACTGTCCCTTTACTTCAATAAGCATATGGTTATCGCAACTCACAAAGCATTTTTACACCCTCTGAAAATTAATCTCCTATCAAATCATCTTAATATTCTTTTGGATTAGTAATATTGTTTTCAATTAAAAATCTAGCCTGATGTTTAAACATGTCTACATAAGAATGTCTATCCATACTTAAATCTTCCAAATCATCCACATCTCCTTGGACTTGTACAGTATCTGTTTTCAGGTCAACATAGACGGTCATATAAGTTTTTTCTTTGTATGTAACAATACCGATTGCTTGTCGTTTCTCTAAATCTATATGAGAAAACCTGTGTTGTACTCCTGTTGATTTAAAAAGCGTATATCCAACATTAGATTTTTCAGCTTTATTATCCATTATTCACCTCGGACTTTATAAATCACCTAATTCATTATCCGTTTACTGATGCTATCCTGCCCCCATAATTGCATAAGGAGTTCAACAAAAAATGCGTTAATCCTTCTTGGATCAACACATCCAACTATTTTACCAGTTCTGCTTTTTTTAGCCTCATGCGTTATTGGTTATTCACCTTTTGAACTTTGGAAAAGACTATCAATTACTCTAAATGTTACTACCACAACTGTAATAAATCCAATGACTGCAAAAACGCCTATTGTGCCTTGTATAAACATTTCATTTCCTATTTCCATTATTTTCATTCCCCCTTTATCCATAACTTTGTTAAGTTAAAACAAATAACTTTGTTAAGTTAAAACACAATGAATCTATCATTTATTAAATCTCAGTTTTGCGTGTGGAACAGGTAAGTTTAGCCCCCTTGTCTATCGATAACTTCTCCACTTTCAGAGAGTCCTCTGACGATAGGCTCTCGTCCGGTACGAAAATAATATCGTTTTCCTTCATGCTCAATGATTTCAGTCTCTTCAAATGACTCCTCAAAATGTCCTTTTGTTTCGACTTTTATAATTTCAGGATTGTGAACTTCCCCGAACACCACGTAAAGATCATGAAGTGCATTGCCTTGTCTATCAAAGTCATGAAAAGGTTCAATATAAAGCGTCATATTATCGTTATCGTAATGAGACCATCCATGACCGCCTCTACTCTCCCAGCCATTTTCGTCACTGCCTGTAAAGAATGCTACGGCAAGAGCTTCCCAATCTGCTGAAGGAAAGTCTTTTTTATCAGGGTCGGTCGTGTACAAAACAACTGTAATTCCACCCTGTTCTTCTGTATGGATAATATTATTCACTTCATACGGAATTCCTTTTTGAATCGCCTCTTGAAAATCATCGTATTTTCCGAATTCAAACTCAGATGTATAAAACCAAAAAATAATGCCTAAGGCTGCCAAAAGACTTATGGCTATGATCCTCGTTTTTTTCATATTCCCCTCCGTATTGAATTTCCATGGATATCCTTACTCTTTTTCATATCAAATTAATCCGCTTAGTCAGTAAAGATCAACCCTCTATTTATTCATTCCGATAAAGAATTATAGCTCTAATAAAAAAGACGACACTTATTAAAAAAAGGAAGATATAATTATTCCCTTGTAGAAGGGTATTCATTGTAAGAACATCTAATAGCGATACTACAACCAATGAAATCCCTATAAATATAAATGTCTTTACCTTTGCTGACGCCTTCATGTAGTCCTCCATTCGTTGTCATCAGTTGTTTTCTTCAAGTTAAATCCAGCTTGAATTCTTCTAACAAATTATACCAAATACTTCAACTTCATTGTTATAATTGTTCAAATATTTTCTACTAATTTCCCTCCAACTAAAAAAGTGCTTTGAGACTAGGTCTCCAGCACTTTTAATACTTATTTATAACAATTGATAATTTATAACTCACATAATTGCTCAAGTTAGTTAAAAATTCATCTAATAATTCATTGGAGGGAAATCTGCATTCCAAAAGGTAACAACTTTCTCCACTGACTTTATAGTTGTTCATAACGAATGCATTTTGTTTCTTCAAGAATGAAAGATATGGTTGGTGATTCGTCGTTTTCGTAAAAATATGAATGATTGCGTGAACTGCATACCCCATTTTCATATGATTCACATTAATGGTGTATTCTTCAATAATCCCTTGTTCTTCAAGCTTCGCCACTCTGGCTGATGCAGCCTGGCCAGTCAAATGTACTTTCTCGCCTAATTCCTTCATTGTAATCCGGCTGTTTTTGGTGAGTTCATCTATAATTTGCAAATCTGTGGAGTCCAGCATTTTATCAAATCCTTTCAATATTCAAGTGAAACGGCTAAAAGACTTGAATTAAACTATGTAAGTCAAAAGCGGTCTTATTATAAACTATATGTACATTATAGAAAAGGAGTTAAAGAATATGATTATACAACAAATTCGAAACGCAACATTAGTTGTGCAATACGCGGGAAAGAAATTTTTAGTTGATCCATTTTTGGCGGAAAAGGGCACTTATCCTCCTTTTCCAAATTCATTAAGACAGGATCAGAATAATCCCTTAGTCAGCCTGCCTTCCTCCATTGACGAGATTATCGATAATGTGGATGCTGTCATTGTAACTCATTTACACCTCGACCACTATGATGAAGCTGCCAAAGAGGCACTTCCGAAGGATCTTAAAATGTTCGTACAAAATGAGGAAGATGCCACTGCAGTCAAAAATGATGGTTTTCAAAATGTAGAAGTTTTACAGGAAGATACAATTTTTGAAGACATCCAGCTAATTAAAACAAAAGGCGAGCATGGCAGAGGGGAAATATTGAAAATGGCCGGCCTCGTGTGTGGGGTTGTCTTTAAACACCACACAGAGAAAACCTTATATGTTGCGGGAGATACAGTTTGGTATGAAGGTGTTCAAGAAGCCATTGAAACACACAATCCAGAGGTTATTGTCGTGAATGCGGGAGACAATCAGTTCCTCGAAGGAGGATCCCTCGTCATGAGCAAAGATGATGTTTATGAAGTCCAAAAAGCAACCCCTGCTGCAAAAATCATTACCATCCATATGGAAGCTGTCAACCACTGGACTTTATCGAGAAGAGAACTAAAAAACTTTATTAATGAAAAAGGAATCTCTGCAAGTGTTTTCGTTCCAGAGGACGGAGAGTCGTACTCTTTTTAATGATAGAATAGAAAGAAAAAACTTTAGCTTTTCTGGTAAATGTAGAAAAAAGGGAGTAATCACCAAGTATTTTATAGTAACTACAAAGAATAAGCAGCAACTGAAAGCTCAGAAATAGCTCTGAGCTTTCATTCTAGATAACCACAAGACTGTTAGATAACATATAGTCAAGAACATGCCAGTCATTAACCTGCTAAGTACCTCACTACTAAAATTACCTCTCAAAATTAACCATCTTAAAATAAAAGAACACCGTGCTTACTAAACCGAATCCTAACAAAATACTTCCGCTCACCAGGAAATTATTAATGTAGCTTTTGACAATCAGATGATAGTAGGCCGTATCCGCTCTTCCACTACTGGCTAACCAGGACACTTTTGCAATTAGACGCAAAATTAATGGAAATTATTTCTAATTTTTTCATCGATTGAAAACCTGCACAACCAAAAAAAGTGCTTGAGACTTTTACAGCCCCAGCACTTTTGATCATTACTTATTAATCATCATAAAAAGGTAAGCACAACACGCGCTTACCTTTTTGCCAATGTGAAAAGATTAATTAGGTTAAAATCGGGATCCTTACCAATGACTCTAATCTTCTGTTGATCATAATCATGAAAAACCTTGCTTTAATCAAAAAGGTAACGATCGCCTTAACCAAGCTGTGAAGAATATCCACTGAAATCCCCCCACATTGAGATTAGTGTTATAACTAACACCAGTCTTAGTTTGTGCCAGATGTTTAAATCAATTCCCTTTTTTGATGATGGCCGCCCGATCCTCCATTTGCGGAGGCTCTTCAAACCAGCCATTCTTGATTTTAATTTCAATTCCTTCTTGCGCATAGAAAAAAATATCCTTCGATATCATGATTGATTTCATGGATAAATCATTTCTTAAGGTGAAAAATGCTCCCGCCCCCGCTCCGACAAGCCCAAAACCATTCAAAATGTAAATACAATGCATCATAAGTTTGTCAGAAAACGGCGGAATGGTTGATGTAGTAACCGTCCCCCCTAAAGCAGCTGAAGGCTGGAGATCACTCTCTTTAAGGATTTCCTCCACTATTTTTATCTGTTTTTTTGCCAGTTCTTTTCCCTTAAGAAAGTATTGTTTTGCCTCTTTTTTCTGGGCACATTGCGCAAAACCAGTAATCAACTGCATGCCGATAATATTGGATTCAAGATTGTGATTCAGAATCCCAATTTCCAGATCGTTCAATACCCGTTTGTCACCAAATAGCTTCATGCCCTTCATATACTTTTTGCTCTCGATCATTTCCGTTGTTTTTGGCATGGTCACCTTTGGCGGCTGTGAGAGAATCCCCTTTTCCAGGAGATAAAATGTTGCGAGTTTGTAAATCTTTTGAGTAACCGTCGTAAGCCCCTCATAAATCGTCATCACTCGATTGTCGAATGACATATTCATATTCAATGTATATAAGCCCATGCTCACTTGCTTTAAGACACGAACAAACATGATATCAAAGCCATTATCAAAGAGCTTTGGGGCATCCAAATGAACGTCCTCTGGCGTAAATCCGATTGGTTTTACGATTCCTTGCTCCTTAAAAAGAACTTCCATCTCTTTTACGTAAAAATCAAGCTCTTGCCACAATCCGCCTAAAATATTTCGAGCCTGCTGATCATCAGCTTGTTCAATAAAATATTCTAAAATCCTCATGATCAAGGTTTTCTCCTGATATGTCTGCCAAAGTGTCCCGACTTCAGAAGCACTGATCGGCTTAGTTTGGACCAAGCAAATAACCTCCCTACGATTCCATATTAATTAATACAATCTCCAATTTTATGGAAATAATCCCTAATCCTCTTAGGTCTGAAAAAAAGGCATGGCGGGCAGGTTTAATTTCCTGGATAGTAACTAGATAAAACCGAGTGGCCAGGTTATAGAGCTGGACTATTTGTACTTTTTTAGGAACGTAAAAAGACACCCTTCAGAGATGGAAGAGTGTCTTTTAAAGCTGCTGGTTTTATTCTAATAAATACGAAATAACCTCTCGTATCCGTTTTTTGAAGGCTTGATAATTATGTTCGGCACCTTCGATGACTTTCAGTTCTGCCTCGATTCCTTTTTGTCTAATAACCTCGAAGATAGCTTTATTGGTTTCCAGGAATGGCCCAGCAAGTTTCTCGCCACCTTCATTTGTGCCGCAATCCAGATATACTTTTTCCAGATGAGATAGATCTGCAGTTTTCAACAACTGCTCTATTTCCTCCTGATTTCGGTAAAAACCGGATGAAAGCCCTGCTATCCTTTTAAAAATATGAGGATAAGCGCATGCAGCGTAAGTTGTGACTAATGCGCCCAAAGAGATGCCGGCCATATAGGTTTCGTTGGGATTCGTACTATACTTCGAGTCAATGAGTGGCTTCAATTCGTTCACGATGAACTCAACATATTCCTTGCCTTTTCCGCCTTCAGAACTCGTTTTTCCAAGAAGCTTTGTTGTATAATCACCATTTACCCATGGACAATATTCATTCACACGCTCCCCTGAGTTCTGATCAACTGCCACGACGATGAGCTCAACTTCGTTCTTCTCCAGATAGTCGTCCAGTTCAAGCCCCACACCGCCAATCGCCCCTTCATTGCCAAACACATTCTGTCCATCATGCATGTAAAGAACAGGGTATTTTTTTTCCTTCTTACTTAAAGGCAAATAGACTCTAATTTTTCTTTCCTCTCCAAAAAGTGACACTGAGAAACTTTCTATCATACCTTACACACTCTTTTCGGGTTAATTTGATGAAGATATTACCATATGAATCGAATATCTACTAGATAAATTTCAAAAAAGAAGGAGAATTCTGGAAGGATGTAGAAAATACCAACTTCAAGGCATATTTGATTACCACAAAAATATATTTAATTTGACTTTGGGCTTGATTAGGGGGGTTTTTATGAAGAGATTAATCATGATCATGCTGGTCTTTATCATTTTCAGCATTGGATCCTTTTGGACATTTGACTATGTTAGCAGTGATGGAGACTTCACTAAATGGAGCCATACAACTATGGGCTACGAACATTATGAGGATGGGAAGAAATACTATTTGGGATATGATTTTAGTTGGGAGGGCATCGGTAAACCAACCCTTGAAAAAGTCGAGTTCATTAAGAAAGACGGAACTATTGTTGCCAAGGATGATGATGAGTTCAAGATTGAACCCTATATAGCAAAAAATCGAAATATTGGCGGTCTAGATGAAGAATCTGTACTAGAAGAAGGAATGAACGAGGATTTCATCGATATTAAAAATTACCAAGTAGACAAGGATTTTCATTTAATCTTAACTGTCCAATACAATGGCACGACTCCAGAAAATGATATAAATTTATTAAGGATTACCTATAAAAAATTCGGCGACACCCAGCACCGGGAGATTTCATTCGATGATGGAGTGATTACGGACGAGACTGAGTACTAAATCCGGCTGTTCCTTTGTGACCCTTTTAGGCTATTTTACCTTTTCAATCTTATAGAACTTTTCTATAGGACCTTTTTCTGCTTCCTACTCGTTTTTGGGCTTATAGAATTTTTCTATAGAACCATTTTCTGCTTCCTACTCGTTTTTGGGCTTATAGAATTTTTCTATAGGACCTTGTTCTGCTTCCTACTCGTTTTTGGGCTTATAGAATTTTTTTATGTGACCTTTTACATGCATCTTCCCCAATTCGGGCTTATAGAAATCCATCCCCCTAAAAAGGATTCTGCAATTATCAAAATGTGTGTAAAATGGAATAGAAAAGCTAATTTGTTTGTTGGAGGGAAAAGTTGTGAGGAACCATGAAATTGATTATAAAATTTACGGCGATGACATGCAGTTTGTCGAGGTTGAGCTGGATCCGAATGAAACCGTTGTTGCTGAAGCTGGCAGTTTGATGATGATGGATCAACAAATCGACATGGAAACAATTTTTGGCGATGGCTCCGGGAGTGGCGGCGGACTTGTTGGCAAGCTGTTTGGTGCCGGAAAACGCCTTTTGACCGGCGAGAGCCTTTTCATGACCACATTTACGAATACTGGCCATGATAAAAAGCATGTATCCTTCGCCTCTCCTTATCCTGGTAAAATCATTCCGATGAATTTGAGTGAGAATGGCGGAAAGATCATCTGCCAAAAGGACGCTTTCCTGGCTGCGGCAAAAGGTGTTTCAGTTGGAGTTGAATTCCAAAGGAAGCTTGGAGCAGGTTTCTTTGGAGGAGAAGGCTTCATCATGCAGAAGCTTGAAGGCGATGGGATGGCATTTGTCCATGCTGGCGGAACTATACATAAAAGAGAGCTTCAACCAGGAGAAGTCATCAAAGTCGATACTGGCTGCCTTGTTGCAATGACAAGCAACGTGAATTACGACATCGAAATGGTAAAGGGAATTAAAACAGCCTTATTTGGCGGAGAAGGTCTCTTCTTTGCAACACTCAGAGGACCAGGAACTGTATGGATTCAATCACTTCCATTCAGCCGCCTAGCCAGCAGAGTATTTGCAGCCGCACCACAAGGCGGAGGACAAAACAAAGGCGAAGGCAGTGTCCTTGGCGGAGTCTTCAGAATGCTTGATGGTGATTAATGATGAACAAATGGGGATGGATTCCGACTCGGAATCCATCCTCTTTTTCAATTGAGAATAATAGACCAAAGAGCCCATTTCTGTAATACATGAAACTTTCCCAGTCAGATAATCGTATTAAGATTAGCTAAACTTTTTATAAGTGAGGTGTTAACGGATGTTCTTCAGGATTTTTCATAAATCAAATCGTCCAACTAAAATAGCTCTATTAACTGGTACCATTCTTTTACTCGTAGGCGGAATAGCCAGTCTTTATCTTTAATCTTTTTATTACAAAGTCGACGACGACAAAAAAATGCTAAACCAAATATTTTCCTGGTTTAGCATTTTTGATTGATTTATCTTGCGTCATCCTCATGTAATGGAATATAACCAATTTCCTCAACCAACTTTTGCCCCTCAGAACCTTGCATCCATTCAAGCATAGGCTGGACGTTTTTTTTCGGATTGTCCTTCACCGTAATTGCATATAGATTGACGACATATGGATACTTTCCTGACGTGATATTCTCTGGTGAGGGTTCTACTCCATCCAGTGAGATCAGCTTTATTTTTTCATTAGGATTCATGCCAGTTGTGAAAAAGCGGAATGAGTAGCCGAGTGAATTATTATAGTTGCGATAACCGGCAACCTCCTCCATCAAATCGCCCATTCCTGCCACCTCTTCTTTCAGGGCTGGCATCAAGGACGTATCACCCATGAATTTTTCCATGATCGTCTGGCTGCCCGAGTCCGCCGGCCGCTGGAATGCCATGATCTTGTTATCGTCACCACCAACTTCATTCCAATTGGTGATTTTACCAGAATAGATTGATTTAATCTCCTCAGAAGCCAGGGTTTCAACAGGATTCTTTTCATTCACAAAAAACACAAATGCTTCCTTGCCAATTGGTGTGAGAACGAGCTTCTTCCCCTTGCTCTCTGCCAGGATTTGTTGCGACGCAGAAGGCTGGGCTCCGAAGAATATGTCAACCTCACCTGATACTAGTCTTTCAAAAGCATAAATTGTATTCGTAAAACTAACAATCTCTTCACCAGTCGGAAGTGCGTTTTTGTTTTTAATATCCATGTAAGTTGCGTTTGCGAATGCAGCATAAACGGGATACGCTGCCTCCGCTCCGTCCAAAATAGGCATTTCGCTTTGTGTTTCCACCCTGAAGTTAGCCGAGTCATGTAGCTTTGGCAGGATGTTGTTTGGGTTCGTGACATAATACGGCTCTAGGTCAACACTTGAAAAACCATTGCCATAATCAAAGCCATAAGATGGCGGGAGGATATGCTTGCTCCGCTCAATATGGATTGAACCAATCACAGCCAACAACAGGATAATGATGCCAATCCCCGCAAACAGATTCAGTTTCCTGAAGGTAACTTTCGACTTCGTCCTCCGTTCAGATACGATATAGCCGATCAAAAAGATTAAATAATAAGCGAACGGCACCGCAAATATGTAAATAAATTGTCCCATCATCGCGGATATAAACGAATTCGGTAAAAACGGGAATAGCGCAAATACGAAAATCCCCCATACCTGATGACCGAAGAACCCCTTGGAAATAATCATCCCAACGGCAGCAAGGAGCACCGTCAGCAAAAGCGGTGCATAAATCGGCAGATACCGACCATAAAACGTGGTAGCCTGTGGCCTTTTTCCAAACCGAAACCCTATAATCAGGGCCACAATCGAGATGATCATTACCATAACTGGCGGACCGAACTTCTCAATTGATAGAACCGCAATCCCTAATAAAGATAGAAAAAGAGGCATAAGTACTAGATAAATAATCAAAAACCCGGCATCCTTCTTCATTCCGAAGACCCCCGTTAATTATTTTAATTTAGTGTAATTTTACACTAAAAGAATAAAATGGTAAATGTTTTTCATGAATTTTGTTTTAAAAAATTTAAAGGTCACCGTTGTATTACATTGGTGACCTTAATCTCGGAAATACGTAAAATCAGGTCACCAATACAGCTTATTGATGACCTAAACCTCCTAAAATATGAAAAACAGGGCGCCAATACTGCCTATTGGTGACCTAAATCTCGAAAATACGAAAAAACAGGTCAGCAATACAGCCTATTGGTGACCTAAACCTCGAAGATACAATGAATTAGGGCACCAATAAAAATCTAAATTAAATTGTCTTAAACAAAAAGAGAGGAAACCATATTCAAGACAGTTCATCCCCAGCATCAAGCCGTTCTATAGTACCCCCATTCTGAACGTGTTGGAAAGGTTTTAATAATCATTTATTTATGAATTTAAAACAGGATAAAAGTTCTATTTTTTCAAAAATTGAAAATAATATTCGTTCCTCTTCTCTTTCGTCTAGTAAAATAGAAAGTGGATTTAAATCGCGTGTACATATTATACAGAAATTAATTGTTAGGGAGGCTTTTAATATGATCAAAGAAGAAACTCAACGAGCCTATACCCCAGATATAAAAGACTTAGATGATATAAGCTTAGCACTGCTGAATGCAAAGGATTTTCTCTCCAGTCATTCTCTGGATGGCAGATTTACATATGCGGCACCTTCCTGTGAAACTCTCTTTGGTTATACACCAGCAGAACTGTATGATCAATCCATCTTCAGTTTTTGCCACCCATTGGACCAGGAAAAGTTAGAACATTTCTTTTCTTCTTCTCAGTCTGGAGAAATCCTGTTTCGTTTCAGGAGAAAAGAAGGTGATTATCTTTGGCTGGAGTCTAGCAGCACGATGGGTCCTTCACACACTGAGGTAGTTCTCATATCAAGAGATGTTACCCCTCGCGTAAATCGACAGGAAAAACTGAAAGAACATCAAAAGAGAGATCGGCTGTTCCTTGAACATTCCAAAGATACAATGGGGATTATCACAAAAAACGGTGTATGGACTTACATTAATGAACAGGGCAAGAAATTGATGGGCGCTACCAGTTTTGATGAAATAGTTGGTACTTCTTTATATGACTATACTGACCATAAGGACTACAAGTTGCTACAAGAACGCCTGCTTTCAAGAGACTCCAGTGACCTTGAAATCAGTTTAATCAGGAAAGATAATGATTCGAAGAGAGCTGAAGTACAGCTTATCCCTACAGTCTTCAAGAACAGAGACGTTTCCCTTGTCATCATTAAGGATATTACAGAACAAAGGAAAACCGAGGACCAGCTGCAGGTAGCTGAAAAACTTTCAGTTATTGGACAAATGGCAGCCGGAATCGCCCATGAAATCAGGAATCCGTTGACTGCGATAAAAGGATTTACCCAGCTTTTGAGTGAGCACCCGGCAGAAGAAGCAGAAGATTATGCCGAAATCATCCTTGACGAGCTCGCCCGCATAGAGTCTATTGTTGGTGACTTGCTGGTTCTGGCCAAGCCTCAGGCTTCCAATCTATCGAATGTAGATTTGATTCCTCTCGTGAACGGGGTTGTGAATTTACTGAATCCGCAGGCAGCCCTATCAGATGCCTTTATTAAGATTAAAACTGATTCACCTAGCATTTACATAGATTGTGAGCCGGATAAAATTAAGCAGGTATTAATCAATTTAATCCAAAATTCTATTGAGGCAATGACAAAAGGCGGAGAAATCTTCGTTGCTATTTCAAAAGAAGCAAACCTAGCTTCAATTCAGGTTATGGATCAGGGAGCAGGAATTCCAGAAGACCGCCTCACGAAACTAGGAGAACCCTTCTATAGCACAAAAGAAAAAGGAACCGGCCTCGGCTTAATGATTTGCCAAAAAATTATTAAAAATCATGGAGGTAAAATCGAGTTTTCCAGCATCGTTAATCAAGGAACAACCGTTACGCTTACCCTACCTATACATGAGAATTACCAGGAGGACTTTAACTAATTAGGAAAATAAAAAACCACTTACGAGTGAAAATGCACGCTCGGTTAAAAGTGTGTAAACCGTTTGATTTTTAGATCGCATCTAATTTATGACAATGAAAATGGCGTGTAAACTGACATCAGTTCTGACACGCCATTTTTCTGATTTATAGTATTTTAGCATCTGAAATATAAAAAATTCTTATTCTACATAAGCACCCGTATGTTTAAGTATACTTTTTCACAAAAGTAGCTTTATTACAGGAATGCTGCTTCTTTAGTTCGATAAAACTTCTACAAAAAGAGGCACTAATCCTGCTGAATTAGTGCCTCTGGTTGTAGAAATTAAAATCATTTTAATTAACCGTGGTACTTAATACCTTATTGGGGTTCTTTATTGATTTGATCATAAAGAACAATGCAGGAAGGACAATCAGTAAACCGATTACTAAATAAGTATTACGAGTACTAATATCAAATAATGCTGACGAAGCAAATAAGATCCCAATTGGCATGGAGACTCTAAAGATGAAGAGACGTATCGTACTTAGCTGAGTTAAACGCTCTCTTGGTGCCTCCCTTTGGAAAATGGCTGCACTTTGAGCGTTAAAGAGTGGGAATAACATACCTCCCATTAGCTCAAAGCTCCATGCGAACGGGATTGATTGAACAAAAAACAACAGGATAAATGATAACCCTCCCCCAAATAAGCCAAGGTACATAATCGTTGTTGTTTTAGGCAGTTTAGTAAGTAAAATCATTCCTAATACATACCCAACGGGGAACGCCCCCTTGAAAATGGCATACTCCCAGGGTTGTCCGCCAAGTTCTCCCTGTATAAAAGGTATACTTAGAACCATTGTTGCCCCTACCGCGAATTGTACTGTTGAAGAAAGTACGGTTAACCTAAGTAGATATGTATATTGAAAGAAGATCCTATAGCCTTCTTTAAGTTCTTCCCACCAAAACTTTTTGGTCCATGTGGCAATTTTTTCGATACTTTTAACCGGTATTCTATAGAGAGAAAGGAAACTAATCAAAAATATTACTGAGGAAATTACATATATGTACTGCATTGGAATTACCAAAAGTAGTAAGGATGTAACACCTGGTGCAATTATGCTCATAAGTCTTAGTGTGGTATCTAATAACCCATTAGCTTCAACTAACTCATCTTCCTTGCAAATCTCAGGTATTAGTGAAAAGGATAAACTTGAGAAAATCGGTTGTAACAAGCCAAGAACACATTGAAGTAATACTAGGCCAATCATTATTCCTATATCTGATCCGATTAGATACCCTATTAAAGGCAGAAGGTACGCCCCAGCCCGAATCAATTGAATATTTCGGAGCATTTTTTCTTTCACCACATAATTTAGGAACGGGGCACTTATACTTTGTAAAAGTAAGGATGGGATAAAGTAGACTAACCATATTGCAGCCATCCATTCCTTTGAACCAGTTAACTCATAAAGCAGCAATCCATTGATAATTCCACCTGCTGCACCACCAAACTCCGAAATAACTTGTCCAATCCAGAGTGCACGGAAAGACTTCGTAAACTTTCTCATAATGTTTCTCCAAGGAATTTGGAAAGACGTTCAGCAAAGCTACTTATTTGAGTTTTATCTATTGAATAAATTCCTTTATCCACTCGAACAAACTTTGCTGCTTTTAGTAGGGATAACTGATGATGAATTGTTGGTTTAGATATATTGAATTGGATACTTAAATCTTGTAGAGAGGAAGACCCTTTAGTCAATTGATATAGTATCTTTAAACGTGTTTCATCACCTAATGCTTTATGTCCACGAATTAATTCCATTGAAGGAGTCCCTGGTTCAAGTAAATATTCTTCCTTCAATGGATAGAAGAAGAGCTTTGTATCGGGTGTACGTACTGTTAGAGTCCACGGACGGTAGGACACTTGAGGGACCATTTTGACTGTCCAAATTGATGGCTCCGGAAAGTACTTAGTTCCCCCTGTGACCAATTCAATGAATTCAACTGGATTAGAATGATCAATTGATTGATGTTGCTTTCCCTCAAAATCTAATGCTCTGTTCCATTTCGTCCATTCATCAAACTGGGAAACCCATTCATGCCATTCCTTTACTACCCTAACAAGAATTTTAATTAGTTTTTCCCGTGAATAACTATCAAGAACGAGGACATATTCATTCAAATACTCGTGGTCATCAAAAAACGAAGCATAGTCTTTAAAATCTCTATCCTCCCCCAAGTCATCGATCAAAGACTTACGAATTGGCTCCTTAAAACGGTCTTTATAAGGTAAAAGAGTCCCATATAATGTTTTGTTATCCATAATGGATAGATCATTAGAAAAATCCTCAATCGTTTCAGCAGATATTCTTTCCTGTAACAATATTAAACCGTACCATAGATTCGTTTTTTCAATTTCGTTTAATAAATCCTTAAGTGTTTTAGACATGGAGGCAAAAGAATTCTCCCATTCTTGATCTAAATCAAATGTATGCCTTAATTGTCTATGTGTGAATCCCGCAATACCAAGAATAACTTCCCAAACAGAAGAAGTTTCTACCCTTAAATTCAGTGACTCAGACTGATTCAAATCTAAATTCTTCAAATCTAATTTCTTCATAGAAATCCCCTTTAAGTAAGTTTATTCAATCATTTAATAGTAATTATAATTTTATTGAATTATAAATTCAATTATTTTCGAATGTTTATTTAAAAATTTTTCATTCCTTATTAAACTAACCTGCATCGTATGTTTAATAACGGGTTCAACAAAAAAGGTGCCTAATCCTTCTAGGATCATCGCACCGTTAGTTCAATTGAAATCTCAGTATATTATCCATTGGGATTCCTGCTTCAATATAACTTCTTATTAGTTTCCAACCATCATTTGTATCTTTTTGAAAGGTCTGAAAAAATAAGTGTGCCGTATTTAAGCTCTTGCCGTGTAAAATCATAGTTGCTGATATAATAACCAATGTTTCATCCGCTCTCAATGGGATAGTAGAAATTTCTTTGAGTTCCCATTCTGCATTATTTTCTTTTGCAAAATTGAAACCCTGTTCCCACCCATTTATTGATTCTTCAAACCCAAAATCAATTATACCTCCGTCCGTAATCTCTCTGGCTCTGTAATTTCTCGATATTAAATCTCTTAATTCAGGCAAAGAAGAAGAACGCCAAGCATCTAAATAAGTATCAAGAAATTTTCTAAATAAATTATCCTTAAAAGCCCCCTAAATTCACTTTCAATACCAATTCTATATGGTAGAGTGATATTCCTTTATTAAAGTATTTGCCCCTATAGTTCAATAAGGAATTCAACAAAAAAGATGCTTAATTCTTCCTGGATCAACGCACCAGATTGTTTAACTACTATTTATTACAAACTTATTATTTTAAAAAATGGCGCTTTCTTTATTCTTGAAGAATATATGTAAATCCCAAGTCCAGACTTGGATATTCGATTATGTCCTTTTCCAAAAAGTTGGAAGGAGCTATTTCATCATCAATATGAATATTGAGTCCTTTTATTTTAGCTAATTTACCAAGCCCTAACCCAATAATACTGATTAACTCCTCTGAAGTATCTTTAAAGAGTTTATTTTTTTTATGATTTTCGATTATGTAACGTAAACCTTTATTTACTGCATTTTCATCTCTTTCAAGAATCGCTTTCAAAACATGAACATGGTCTTTATACTGTTTCAAATCTTTTATTAATTTTATATTCTTTAGGTTTTCAATCGTTTCGGCAGCCTTTTCATTTTCCTCTATAATAAGATATTTCACTGCATAGCCTACATTATTAATGAAAGAATTACCGTGTTCGTTTTCTTCTTCCGGCCTTCCTCCAAGTAACTTTGCTAATGAAAAGGTTAATTCCTCGGAGTCACTCAACATTGCTAAAAGTAATCTATTATACTTGTTCATGGTGACAAAAGAAGAAGAAATCCCCACTTCTTGTAAGTCATACTTTTGGAAAAGTATTTCTTGAATTTTTCCGGCCAAATAGAAATATTTTTTAGCCTCTTTGTTATCCTGGTTTAAACATATTTCACCTATCCCAAGGGCATAAAAATCATTTGCCAACATTTCGTAATACTTATATATAAAACTCTTGTTAATATTCTTCTGTTGAAGTTTATTGATCTTAACAATTACACTTTGCTTAATTTCTTTGTATATTTCGGGAAAATGATTTGAATAATTTGTCATAGAAGTTCTCCTTTATGTTTTCCTTGTTCAACTATACTGCTGGTTTAGTTTAATAAGCAATACTGTTATTTCATTTACTTTTACCTAAAACTCTATATAAAATGGGTGTTTGCTATTATCAAGACAGTATTCAATTCTTTGCTTAAAGTTTCCCACGGTTACCATTTCTAATGCTTTCTCAATTGGATAGAACGCTACTTCTAAACTCTCTGATGAAGTTGTTAATTCTCCTCCGATTGGCTTAGCCAAAAACAACGTATTACATATTGATTTGTTCACATTCTGAAATATTCCACAGAATTTTAGAACTTCAATATCAATACCAGATTCCTCTTTAGTTTCTCTTACTGCTCCATCTTTCAAAGACTCGCCTTCTTCAACTATTCCACCTGGCATTTCCCATCCTCTACTAGGTCCCTTAATTAACAAAATTTCCTTTTCATCATTGATTACAATAGTTGCTGCTGAAACAAAATGTTTTGGTGGTGTGTAAATTTGTTGTGTACTTTGTACCATAATAATCCCCTCTTTTATGTTATTGTTTTTTACAGGAATGCTGCTTCTTTTGTTTAATAAGGATTTCCACAAGAAAACACCATAATCCTTCCTGCTCATTCGCATTGGATAGCTGAATAAGACTTTTCCTAATCTTAAATCATTCTTCATTTCACGATTCGCTGGATAGTTTCAAGCCTTCCTCTGTTAGTTTGTGAATTCCAAACAAAAGTTCCTAAGTAATCCTTATTTAAATCAACGAAAAAACTTGATACCCTAATTTTTTTATCGTTTAATATGGGGTAGCGTCAGGAAAATGCGGATTTACAACGATAAGGAAATTCCAAATTAAAAGCCCAACTTCTCTACAAATCTAAATAGAGAAATTGAGCTTTTCAGTTACTTTATTTATTTATTGAATTCATTAACTGGAAGAAGTATTCAGGTTTATGAGTCTTATTTAGGTTATACCATGAATGTAATGCATCTGGTGTAAATACATCTATTTTTTCCAGTACCTCCATCGCAAATTCCAGAGGAGCTATTCCTGATGCAGTAACTAAATTTGCATCAGATACCGCAGATCCCAACTCATAGAACTTTTCTCCTTTATAGTTAGGACATACCATTTTAGTATATTCTAAGTTATTACTTGTATGCTTTCTAGTATCTAAGTATCCCATATTCGCGAGGCCCTCAGTTGCACCACAAATTGCAGCAACAATAGTGCCAAGCTTTAAAGCTTGGCCAATTCTTTCCAAGATTGGTTGATGTATTTCTTCACTCCAAGTAGTCCCTCCTGGTAAGATTAAAAGATCTTTACTCTCAAGAGTACATTCATCAAGGGAAATATCTGGTTTTATGCTCAGTCCTCCCATAGTAGTAATCATTTCTTTATTAGCTCCTACTGTAATTACTTTTAAAGGTGCTAAATCCTTTTTGAAATATCTTCCTGAGTTTAGTTCAGCAATTAAATATCCATATTCCCAGTCCGACATTGAATTAAATACATATAGAAAAGCTTTTTTTGTTTGCATCCAATAACACTCCCAATCACAATTTATATAGCCATTATAATAAAACTTCCCTGACAGTTAACGTCAGGGAAGTTTTCATACTTGATGAAATTTTATTAATTCCGACAGAACTTCAATAAGTCTTTTCTTAAGACTTATTGGCTCAATAACTTTAATAGATTTATTGTACGGTAAAAGTAAATAAGGTACATATGTATGTATCATATCTTTTTCAAGAAGAAAAACTGCTTGATTTGAAGTCCGTTCTTGTAAATAATGTCCTAAAAACCAATGTTGGCAAATATCAGCCAATACAGTTTTATCCCCATTAATAACCAAAGAAATAAGCCCTTCCTTATCTTCTATAGTTGGAAGAAAGCTTTTTATAAAAAAGTCACGTGCTGAAAAATTTTCTGGCCGGTTAAACTTATTTTCGGTTAGCATCAGACTTTCAATTCGATCTACTCTAAAACTACGGATATCATTTCTAAGATGACAAAATCCAATCACATACCACTTATTATTCCAATAGATAATTCTGTACAGATCGACCAATCTATAATTTAATTGCTTTTCGCCACTTTTATGGTAAAGAATTTTTACTGAGTACCCGTCAGCTACGGCCTGCTCCAACTCCTTCAAAAAAGGCTCCATAGAGAGTGAATTTAATCGACTTATTACTTCAAGACTAGTTAAATGTTGGTTTATCTTTGTTTCCTGCTCTTGATTTGAGTAATTACTTAGTTTTGAAATGGCCCTATTTAGTGCCTCACCACCATAATATCCGGCTTCTTCTGCAAAAACAGCAGCGTGAAATAGTGAAGTTTGCTCCTCAAAATCAAAAAAAAGAGGAGCCTCAATAAAATTGTTCAATAAAGTGTATCCACCGTTATGTCCTGGTTCTGAAATTATAGGTACGCCACTTGTTGAAATTGTATCAATATAACGATACACAGTCCTTATATTCATCTCTAACTTTTCTGAAATTTGTTTTGCAGTAATTTTTTCACCTGAACGAAGCATCCATAGAATTGCTAACATATTGTCAATTTTAGGCATATAATTCCACCTCTATATGAAATTTATTTTCTATTATGCATTTCCGATTTTTGGTATAACTCATCAACTGTTCCTTTCCGATAGCTTTCTATATAATGAGGTCCTAGACACATAGCATATTCAACAGCTCTTTTATTCATACTTAGTATAATTTCTTCGATCGTTTTATCCATATCTATCCTACCTTTTTAATAGATCCTCATTTTTCTTCTTCAACCTAATGCTTCTTTACTTCAATAAGAAGTTCCCAAAAAACGCGTTAATTCTGGTTTACGGTTCCGTTAACTCAATAGCATTTAGACAAATTTGCACATTAAGATATCATCTACATATTCATTGGTATCCATCTTGAATTCTTTAACCTTTCTCCCTTCCTCGATAAACCCCATACTTTTATATAAAGCTATTGCTCTTTCATTTGTTGAGAATACGCCTAAAGAAACTTTTTCAATAAATGGATTTTTTCCCGCCCAATCCAACATACCTTTCATCAATAACTTACCAATCCCCATACTTCGATAATCTTTCTTTATCATCATTCCAATTGAACCAGTATGAGAAAGCCTTATTCTGTTTGGTGACATTAGCACTATCCAGCCTACTATCTCATTTGAAATTTCGGCAACCAACATTGTTTCTTTGTCGTTTTGCAAAATCTTCCCTATCCAATCTCTTTGTTGTTCTAATGTCTTATTAAATTCCTCTGAAAGAGTTATTAAATAATCTCCTTCCGATACTACTTCTGTTTGTATATGTAAAATCGCTAAAGCATCTTCTAAATTCGCTCTTCGGATAACAATATCTTCTTTCTTAGCCAACTTCTACACTCCTTAACTGTCGCCTAATATAGAAAAGTTCTAATTTTTAATATTAAATCCTTCTTCAACATTACTGATTCGTTAGTAGAAGAAGCAAGAAATTTTATACACTTTACCTTTGATTTTTAGTCTATAATTCTAATTCTTGAATTAAGAATATCTTCTCTCTACTCACGTACTCGGTGAGAAGGTCAAACACATTTCTTTCTTCATTAAAGACTATCGGCCAAACTCGAAATCTCTTCTGCCATATTCTCATAATCTGGTCCATGTAATTTCGAAAAGTTATTAATACATTCGAGGCAGTTACATTCAGCGAATCGTTTTTCCACGATTATTCTTATGAGTTTTATATAACAGTATAACGACTGAAATACACAATAAGGCGAAAATCAAAATCTTTATAATTCCTTGTTGTCCATCAAAAAATCCATCAAAAACACTTCTTAATTCATATTCCCCTTCTCTATATGCCTTTATATATTGACCTTCAGATTTTTTAATGGCTATAGCTTCGTCCGTACTGATACCTTCAATTGAATAGTATTTAGTACCTTTCTTATAAGCATTAGAGAAGTTACCAGAATACTGTTCCATATCCGAATACTTTGTGACCTGACCAATTTCACTATCAACTTCTGTTACATATTCATCACTTATCACATAAGTATACCCGTCCCAAACTACAAATGAATATGCCCATGAGGTTGCCATGGTCCTACCTGGTGAAAAAGAAGTTAATATAAGAAAAAATATTGTAATCAAAAGAAAATGATTGTTTCTCATACAAATCCCCCTACTAAGACCATCGAACCCCATTGCTTAACAAACCATCTATTTATTAAATAAAAGTTCGAGGTTAAGGATAAAATTTCCTTCTTTATCTTTAAGACTGGAAAAACACTGACTACTGACTCGAGGTTTAATTCTCTATATACGAGTGGTCATTCTCTTACAAATTCTCTTTCTTGCATTAAATGTTTAGCTAATTCTACCGATAATATAATCATTGTATGAAACTTCAAGTTATAAAATTGGGAAGGTAAAAACATGACTATAAATAAAGAAGAATTGATAAAGAGGGCAAGTGCTGTGTTAGGCCGAGATGTAAGTAATGAAACGATTATGAAAACCGTTGAATCTCTAATCGAAAAGTTAGAGAAGGAGAAGGTCTCCAATCAATAAGAAAGCAACCCCTTTAAGATTCATTAGTTTAAAGGGCTTTGATTATTTTTAAATAGCCTTTTATAGAGTGTGGATGGTATGTAAAAAGAAGGAGCCGCAGGTTCCTCTTTTTTATTTATGGGAAAAAGAAAAGCAGGTGATTTCTCCCCTGCTCGTTTGTACCTTAAAACTATTAATATATTCTGTAAAACTAGCTGTGCAAACTCCCTTTTAACCATGGACGGGGACGATAGGGACCGATGGGGATCTGGATCAAGCTGGTTTTTTCGCTCATGCTGTAAAGATCATCAGCCAGGGTTGCATCGAACCCAAGCAGTGGATGTCCACCTAACCCGATTGCAGACGCTGTTGTGACTAATCTTTGAACGAGCATCCCTGCCTCCATTTGTAAAATCCGATAGCCTCTGTACCCTAATTCTTTTATATAAAAATCCTTATTTCCAGCGATGTGCAAACAAAGAGGTACCTGCAGCAGATTCACATTGTCGAGAGACATGCCTGCCTGTAAAGTGAGCCGGTGATCCCCTTGGAGGACTTCCCGTAATGCATGTTCGGTATGGTCGTAATAGTAGGCTCCATCTGGGATATCTTCAACATTATAAAGACATCCATAGATTGAGACCCGCGATTCATTGTTCAAGAAGACATCATCCAGATCATTCCGGTAAGAGAATCCTGACATTGACTCCTTCAGCAGAACGGCCAGCTGCTGCTGATTTACCTTTCGCATAACAAAGTCGATATCGGGAGAAAAACGGTTTTTACTGGCCTCCGCTAGATCGTATGCCAAAGGTTCGCATTCTGGAAGATTTATTTTCACACCACCAAAGCCACCACTCTGCTGGCTTTGTATTCTGTTAAATGAATAGGCTGATTCGAGCTTGGAAGCTTCATTCATAGCTATTAACTTAGGAAACTCTAAAACCCTTTGTGACCGCTCCAAGTAATCACAGCTTATTGGCTCCAATTCACGTTTCAATACATCGGCCGTAATATTAACTTTTCCGCTTCCAGACCAGTTTGTGGCTTCCACCGACAGCGGGATAACCGAATAGACACTCTCCTCCTGCTCAGACAAGCCGAGAAGATGATTGATTGCAGAATCTAAATATTGAAAGTATACTCCGGCAGTGTAACCAAAACGGTTTGCTGTTTCCAGCAACTGGCCCATTAGGACTCCTGCGTCAAGTCCTTGAAGGCGGTAGGAGAAGTTATTGTATTTAAAGAAGTTTTTCCAAAACATCGTGGATACAAAGGCGACGCCAAAGCAGGATGAAACTTCACACCGGTTGCCTAGGACACTTGAAACATATGAATCAAAGTTCCCAGCCCGCAACAACACGAGCCGGTGGTGCGCGGAGTCATAATGGTACACTCCATCTGGCAATCCTTCTACCTTTAAATAGATGTACAGCTCGTTTGGATACAATGCACCGCCAGAGGGAGCAAACCTTCGGAAGGAATTTATCGGGTAGGATTCTTCCTCTGTGCTTTCAGCTGGAAAAACGGACTGGCTTACCTGGGTGATTCCATAGACGTACCAGAGAAAGTGGCCGACTCTATGAATATCCGGCTTAGTTGGTGGTTGTATTTTCTCAAGAGTCAGTGGTACCTCCAAAGACAGGGGCACCACTGGCTGGTTGCGGTAGATCTTGTAGGCATAAGGCGCATCCTCCCAGTCGGGTTCCAATTTTGGCTGGTTGGCGCGTTCAATATCAAGTTGAAGATTATGCAGAAATTCCTCGAGACTCATCCTCCTACCTCCTATGGGAACGGATGCGGATAGTGATTGAGTTCTTCAAACGTCATTGGCTCTTTCACATAGCCTAGTTTCATCGGGACGTGGAGCACCCTGTCGAGCCCTTTCAGCCGGGTCAAGTGGTATCCGAATGTCATTGGCAGCATTCCTGGGATTAACACTTTTACACAATAAAGCCCATTTTTCCTCGTCTCCGGTGTCGTCTGGTCAACCACAATAACGTCGAGGTCCAATCGACGAAATTTCCGGAGAATATCCTTTAGATCATCTGTGAGGTCCTGGTGGTTCGATCTCCATTTGAATTCATCATTAAAACTATGCAACGTTCGATTATCATCGAGCAAAAAGCCAAAACGCTCCTCTGCCTGAGGCAACCCGTACAGCATCCCGTGGTCATCCATCTGCCTTACAAGTGAATGGACCTCGAGCATTTCTATATACTTCTCTTTATTCGTTTCAAACTTCTCATCAAGATTCAGCATCATGCCTGCGAGCTCCTGGATCGCACTTTTTGCAGCCTTTACCGGATCAAGGTGGGCACCTGCGGCACAAATGATATTCAATCCATGATCCTTCCTGTTTTTCGCCATCGCCCAAACGCTTGGAATCCCGTGCTCCATCGTAGCATTATACAAGTACAGATCATAACCGGCTACCGCGCGCATCCGCTGAACCATTAAATTCAATTCCTCATCGCCGGCTGATAGAGGATCAAGACGCGGCAAATTCAGCTGAGCATACCAGGTCATCAGGAAGGAATCGCGTTCAACCACTTCCATGATGCCGTAAAAGATGGCCTCCTCCCTGCTACCGCCAAGTGCGCAGCCATTGGAGGTTTCATAGACATAGCCAGCTGAACCACAGCCTAAACTATAATAAGAGAGAAGCTCTGGAACGAGAATCGGACGTTCTTCTATCAAAGAGTAACCCCATACCCAATCCATCGGCCGTTCGGGGTCAAATTTTTCAAATGGAAAACCAGGCTTTCCATACTCTTCATCAGCGTGTACCCCTACCTTCAGCGGGTTGAGCGCCTGCCCCTCCAGATTCCGATAACAGTCATGGATGACGGTTCGTTTTCCCCTGGGCTCCAGACCGCAATGCCGCTCAAGGCCTTCAAGAATTGCTGTCAATTCGCTTTCTGCGTAACAATGTGTTCGACCCGCAGTTCCCTCATTGCCTCCTGAGACCATTGGCAGATTGACACTTGCATCAGCGAATGGAGTAACAAGATCATACATTTTGTTATTGAAAAGCCCGGTCCGATTATCCAGATAGTCCTCAGCCAGCACCCTCTTTAACTCATCCAGCGGAGTGCAACGGAAGCTCCCGGCACTGATCTTCGGACTTGGCTGCAGAGAAATTTCAGCCAGGGGAGCTGAATCATCGGGAATATTACTACAAACCGGACATAAGGTATCGGGCAGGAAAGAATGCCATGAGCCATTAAGAGTTTTTAGGTCGGTTAAGAACATCCTTCCTTCTGTATATGCTTCCTTCCTTTCAAGAATCCTGTCTGTCTCTGCCACAATTATTTGAGCCATTTGTAAAATCCCTGGATCGGAAGCCCACGGGTCAGCCCCCATTCCTCCTTCCGCATATAGTTTTTGCTGGATCTCCTGCATTTCACTTCGTTCCTGCCCTCCCAGAAGTCGTCTTAGATCTGCACATTGTGAACATCCTGAAATATTAGGGCGGACCAGTGGGCCGATCACCCCCTCACCAAACGAAACATTGCCTCTCATCCAGGGAGTACCATTCATTTTCATGATTTCCTCAGCCATTTTGTGTGCAAGGGGGTTCCAGGAATCCTCCAATACCAGCATCAACTCGGCATTTTCAGGAATACCATATTCAAAATCAGTCCTTCTAAAAACCTGGTAGCGGGCTGATAACTCTTCACTTACCTGGTCTGCCAGCCTTCCTTCACCGATGATCACTACGAAGGAACTCATTGCAGTCCCTCCTCTCGCAGCAATACACCAAATACCCCTTCAAGTTCCTGGTTAAAAACCGGTTCAAGCTTTAATTCATATACGTATAACTGCTTTCCGTTCCTTTTTAGGACTTCCACTGCTTCCTTCATGGTTTCCGACTGTATTCTTTCTGCATAGGAAGGAATGATCAGTCTTTGCTGAACCTCTTCTTCAAGCTTAACTTCTGATTGATCCAGCACCATTGCGTAATCTTGTTCTGATTCGTTTTGATATTTGAACAACGCTCGCTGTAAAGCGCCTCTTAGCGCCAAGGTTAGGTTCAAATCCGTACTTCCATACCATCCGCTGCTGGTACCTACCCATATTGAAGGAAAGCCTGAGACTTCTTTTCCCAATCCAATGATTGGTGCGCCTTGCATCGTCGTTAGAGCTTCCAAGTAGAAGCGGCACCGTTCATCTTCCACTGCGTCAAGCTTAACCGGGCAAATATACTTCTCATGCTGTTGCCGTTGCTGGTCAAGCTGCTCAATCAAACATTTTTGCAGGCCTCGGCTGACAGCTTCCTGAAATGTCTCACCTGTTCCTACTCTTAGAAAGTCATCGTTTTGAAGCAAACTGGCCAATCGAGAAGCATAGGATTCAACACCAGTCAGCGCCGCTTCCCTCCGTGCCTCCTCATGTGTGAAACCAGAACAAATTTTCTCTCCTAACAATACAGCTGGACCGGCTGACAGCGGATCGACTGCCTGAACCCGACACTGAGCCAGCGGGAGCTGCTTTAGCTCGCCCTCCTCCCACTGGTGAAAAATCCCTGTTTCCTTCGATGTCAGCAAAATGAAGGCTTGCAGAAGTTTTTCCGGTTCTGTTCTGTTTAAGTCCTGTTCAAGCCGGCTTTCCAGATCTTCTATCCTTTTCGCTGCTGGCACTCCCGTCTCCAGGGGGTGAGGCAAAAAAGAATGCCAGCTCCCTTCAAGAGTCTCTAAATCCAGCAAATAGATCCGGTTTCGCTGTTTTTCCTTTGAGACGCCCGTTGCCTCTTTAAACAATTCAAATGCGACCATGTTGGCTAACAATGCACCAGTAGTGGCAGAAGCCGCAGGTACTTGCTGTTCTTTTTCCAAAACAGAGGAATGCAATCGCCGCCATGCAGACTCCCAGCAAATTTCAGAATCCGGTACAAATACTGGACCTGCTATCCCGGTCTGTTTTAGGAGTATAGCCGGAATAAATGCTTTCTTCTCCTGTCTGCATACAGCTTGAAGTACCCTTAGTTCTTCCAGGTGTCCTTTTTGTGATACATAAAGGACAGAGTCAAAAGGCTGTAGAACCCCCCTCCAGCCTTCATCCTTTAGTTCTATCACCTTCAATTCCACTTCAGGATCTGTTTTACGGGCATGGTTTACGATTTCAGTTAGCCTTTTTCTGCTGGTCGGAATATCGTCTGTTATCAGAACATTCAACTTGGGCAGACCGGATTGCAGCAATGACGAAACCAAGGAATTTAAAATAGGACCAGAGCCAGCTGCCAGCACGTTGGCATGACGGAAAGCCTGAAACCGCGAAGCACCGGAGCCAGCCAGATTGTCAACAAACTCTATTTGTGCGGCATATTTTTTAAGTACTTTTTCCGATAAATCGTGTGGACTGTCCTGGCTTATATCCCTGACAAACCCATTTCGATACAAAACTTCAGCAATTTCAAGTACACGGTCCCTATAAGGGCCAGGCAAGCCTTCCGTCAATTTCTCCAGCGAATGCTCACCGTTAAACATTGGCAGCAGCTTTTCAACCCATTTTTCAACCCCTGTTCCTTCGAGACGGAAAGACACTGAATTGTTCCTTAAATATACACCCCTGTTTGGTTCAGGGAGATAAAACGTATCCCTCTTCACCTTCAACCGCATAGAAGGGTTCACTTTTACCATTTCACTCCTCCTCAGGCGTAACTGCCCTTTACTCACCTTAATTGACTGTCACTATCATCGTATGTATCGCATTTTGTCCCGTATGTCTCATCTTATAAGAAGAAAACCCCTGCATGAACTTCTGCAGGGGCTTCACATATCAAAACTGAACATTCTTTATTCTTGACACACTCTCCAATGTCAACGGCCGCCGCAACGGCCGCCACCACCACATCGACCACCGCCACCGCATCGACCACCGCCGCCGCATCGACCGCAGCTGCTGCAACGACTGCATCTGCTGCAGCTATAGCAATTAAAGCAGCTGAAGCAGCTATAGCAACTAAAACAGCTAAAACAGCTAAAGCAACGCCCAAACCCACCAAGGCCAACGAAGATCCGTTCATCCCCAGTATTATAGTACTGGCTTTGATCCCAGCTCACCGGCTGTGTTGCCTGGAAATCACCAACGTTCAGCATTTGTAGTTCATTTTGAAAATCATTCATCATCTGTATAACCTCCTCCACAAATTAACAAGGGCCCAAAAACAGGATGTAAGAAAGAATCGAGATTTCTTTAAAGAATTGTATATAAGGCAAATACACTAATAAATAAGAATTCTCTCAAACAATTTATGTAAACCCGATGGGCATTGTCACTGATATAAGAGCCTATTTTAGGTGATGCTGAAACTAAATATTTCCTGAAAACAAAAAAGCTGCCAGGACGCTAGCAGCTTCAGGTATATCTCCACAGCAAAAAGAGGAGGGATTTTTTCTATTTGCACGTGATCGTCGTGCTTAACTTCTTGTTTGTTTATATAATCCTCCGCCCGCTTTTACCTAGGGCGTAGTATATACCATGCTGCAGGGTTTGCAGACATTCATATTTTTTCAGGCCTGTCAGTGTTTCGGTTATCACCATTGCCAGTTCAGCTGAAATCCCTACGAGGATCACCTCTACTCCGAGCAACCTGGCCGCGGAACCTAATTTATCGATTAACTCGGCCGTATAAGGGGAAATCTCCTTATTTAAGCCAGTAAGATCGAGCAAGACATATCTTGCTTGATATTTTGGCAGATTGTTCAGCGTATTCATTATCAAATCCTCGGCACGATCCTCATCGTATCTGCCGATCAACGGGACAACGACGATTCCATCAAGTACTGGAATGAGCGGAGATGATAATTCCTTCACTAATTCCTGGAGCATTTTGGTTTTTTCCGCTACCAGGCTTTCCAGCTGCTGAATTTGCTTGGCTTCTTGTCTCCTCGCCATTTGCCAAATGCTTTCCTGTACATTCATGTCAGATGGGAAGTATTCAACAATGGTATATGGGTTGGAGTCATTTTGGTACTCCACGATTTCATACCAGAAGTTCCTCCCAAACAAGCCAGTAAAAACACCTGCATAATGCGCGGGAACGAAAATCCCTTGTTTTTCTTGGGCTCCAAGTTTATTCATTTTATATTCCCAGTCATCTTTAATATATAAAGTAAAATTCTTCGTATCCACATCCATTTTTTCGACTCTCACATAACCCCATCCAGCTGGAACATATGTGTCCGAGAGCCAGGCCACCACATTGGATGTATTGATCTCCTTCATTTCCTTAAAGCCTTCACCGACGATTATCCCCTGGCGGAAACCAGTCGCCTCAAGTACGAGATTCGTTGCCTCTTCACCTGTAATTTCATTAATAGTATCGAAGAAGGTTTTCATGGCAGACACCCAGAAAAATACGACGTCCCCACCTTCAAACAACACCCGGCCAGTAGCCAAATCCCACTTCAATTCCACTCCGCCAACAACAAGATCCTTTTGCATCTCCATTTAATTCACCCACTAGTAATAGATTATGTAAAAAAGTAAATTGAGATTAATTATCAAAATTCGACCTTACACCTTTCAAATCCTGCCAAATTTGACAATTTTGTCAGAATGAATCTTCATCTTTCTATTCAGTTACTTGAGAAACTTAGCTTATTTAATTTATCGAATGGTAAATTATTGAGGTGATCATATTGAGGAGTAGTCAAAAAGAACGCTTGCTTGTCGGAAGTTCGATTCCTTCCGGAGTGATGAGCACTGTTATTTTAGTTCTGACCATCTACCATAATGCAAAAGTTCAGTATAAACTGGAAAACCAGGAAGGATTAGTGATTCTCTCGCTATCCTTCCTATTGTGAACACATGAATTCTCTCCTTTTAAAAGATTCTCGCAAAGGTACGCTGAGATTCTACCCGTAGAACCCCACAGCATTCAATACAAACACCCCAACCAATGTCACACAAGTACCAGTTAGAGCCGCGATTCCTGCGGTCCTTATTTTTTTCGATTCGAACCAAACAGTCACGGATACTATGATGGTAAAAATGAAACCGAAAAAAATAGCAGCTGCCGGATTCGTCGGACCTAGCCAGTCATACCAATTCAGAAAATCCAAATAACAACACTCCTTCCAATCTTTTACTTATATACGATTCTATCACTATTAGGTTTCATTTTTACACGAAGCTTTGAAAAAACGTATTTAATACAAAAAGCATAGGATTCAGTCCTATGCTTTACGATCCTGTCACCTGTCCTCCATTCACATGGAGCGTCTGTCCTGTTACGAAACGTGAATCGTCAGATGCCAGGTATACAAAGGTTGGCGCGATTTCGAATGGCTGGCCTTGACGTTCCATCGGGTTGCCGGCTAACGCAACCTGGTCAGCAGAAAAGCTCGAAGGAATAAGTGGAGTCCAGAATCGGCCTGGAGCAACAGCATTCACGCGAATCCCCTTGTCAACGAGATTATTGGCCAGTGCCCTAGTAAAACCGACATTCGCCGCTTTTGTTGCGGTGTAATCAATGAGTTGGTCGTGGCCATAATAGGCAACGACCGAAGCGGTGTTGATGATGGAGCTCCCTGCTTTTAAATGTGGCAACGCTGCCCGAGTCGTGTAAAAATGCGAGTAGATATTGACCTTGAAGGTATCATCGAACTGTTCATCGGTTATATCCAAAAGACTCATCTGCTGAAATTGGATGCCAACGTGGTTGCAAAGAATATCCAGCTGATTGAACGTCTCAACTGTTTTTTCAACAATCTCAATACATTGCTGCTTATTCCGTAAATCCCCCGGCAAAAGCAAACAGCGTTGTCCGATTTCTTCTACTCTTGTCTTCGTCCGGTTGGCATCCTCATGTTCATCAAGGTAGGCAATAGCCACATCTGCTCCTTCTTTCGCAAAAGCAATCGCTACTGCTGCACCCATGCCGCTGTCACCACCAGTAATGAGTGCTACCTTTCCTTTTAATTTGCCGCTCCCTTTGTAATGGGGATTTTCAACAATCGGCCGGGGAATCATCTGGCCCTCCACACCTGGTTGCCGAAGCTGTCTTTGCTCCGGAACAGTAAGAGCAACTTCCTCATACTTTGTGATCTTGCCGTAATTCGGGTGCATCGGATATGCTCGCTTCTCATTGTCAGTCATCTCAAAACCTCCTGAGACTTTACATTCTCAATCAGGGTATGTTAGGCAGAAGCCTATCGTGCCTGGCAATGAAAGGTGTCAAACTTGCTGCGGCTGAATAATGTGAAGTGAAGCTGTAGCGAGGAGGAGAATGATTTGCAGAACTTACAATACAGTCCGGAGGTAAAACTGTTATTAGTCAATCAGTCCAATGAGAAGGTGAAAGTTCTTTATAATGACATTAGCGTAAGGTTCGAAATGCCAAAAATCGGACCGCGACCGCCTTATTATGCTTATCCGCGATATGAGCAGTATTACCCGATTATTTAATGAGAATGACCTCCTTTAGTGAATAAAATGAAAAGCTGCACAGAGACAAAACTCTATGCAGCCTTTTTTATATTAATAAGGACCTGTTTCGTGGCTTTTCTTCACCGCATCTTTTGTCGCTTCATTTGCAGCTAATGAGCCTTGTCCACCCTGCCCATATTTGGAGTTACCTGATTCACGGCCAGGAACTTTGTCTTCCTTCGCCATGTTTTCTAGTTCTTTCACTCGCTTTTCGATCCCTTCCTTCACGCGACGGCCATAGTCTTCATCCGCTGGTGTGAAGTGCTCGATCATCGCGTCCTGAATCTTTTTGTTGCATGCTGCGAGTGCCTCAGAGAGATTTTTAATCAACTCATCACGCTCCCAGTCATCAAGGCTGCGATATGTGTGACCAGCCTGACCATAGTTATTAGGACGGTCAATTGGCTCACTTACTACCGCTGCATTGTAAGATGGCTGATGTGGCGGATGGCCTTCATTACCCGTTTCCTCGAATCCTCCTAGCATCGATGGCTCATAATTGATATGTGGGTTGTCCCCAGACTCTTTCGGGTCACGGACATCCATTTGTCCGCGATGCTGGTTCGTGCGAATAGGTGCTTTTGGTGCATTCACCGGCAACTTCAGATAATTGGCACCGATTCGGTAGCGCTGTGTATCAGAGTATGAAAATGTACGGCCCTGAAGCATTTTATCATCCGAGAAATCCATTCCATCAACTAACACTCCGGTACCGAAAGCAGCTTGCTCAATTTCAGAATGGAAATCAACTGGATTGCGGTCCAACACCATACGCCCTACAGGCAGCCATGGGAACTGATCCTCTGGCCATAGTTTCGTATCATCGAGCGGATCAAAATCTAGTTCCGGATGATAGTCATCCTCCATAATCTGGACAAAGAGTTCCCATTCCGGATAGTCTCCACGCTCAATCGCTTCATATAGATCCTGGGTTGCATGCCCGACATTTTTCGCCTGAATCTCATTGGCTTCTTCTTGTGTCAGGTTGCGAATTCCCTGTTTCGGCTCCCAGTGGTACTTAACAAGCACAGCCTCGCCTTTCTCATTTACCCATTTATAAGTATTAACACCAGAACCCTGCATATGGCGGTATGTAGCTGGAATACCCCATGGCGAGAATAGGAAAGTAATCATATGTGTTGCTTCAGGTGTTCTTGAAACAAAATCAAACATGCGCTCTGGATTTGGCACATTTGAAGTCGGATCTGCTTTAAACGCATGAATCATATCAGGAAACTTCATTGCATCGCGGATAAAGAAAATCTTCAGGTTATTCCCGACTAAATCCCAGTTTCCATCCTCCGTATACATTTTAACCGCAAAACCGCGTGGATCCCTTGCCGTTTCCGGAGAATCCTTTGCCCCGGCAACTGTAGAGAAACGGACCATTAGAGGTGTTCTCTTTCCCGCACCTAAAAAAACTTTCGCACGAGTATACTTCTCAACTGGTTCATCGCCCACTTTTCCGTATGTTTCAAAATAACCAAACGCTCCAGATCCACGTGCGTGTACCACACGTTCAGGCACTTCTTCACGATCAAAATGAGAAATCTTTTCGATGAAATGGTAATTTTCAAGAGTGGCCGGACCACGATTGCCAACAGTACGGATGTTTTGGTTATCTCTAACAGGATGCCCCTGGCGTGTCGTCAGCTTCTCACGCTTCATGTCATCTCCGTTTGGAGTGTTTTTATCCTTATTCTCAGCCAAAATGAATAACCTCCTTTAATTCGTCATCCTTATACTATCTCGGATTGGGAAATTTATACAGGCCGCATGTTTCCTTATAAAAACTTTCAATTTATATAAATTTAATAAATTGACAGGTTTAGTTTTTAGATTTTTATATAGAACGGCTTTAGTATGTACTATTGTAGACGGATTCCGACGTTTAAGAATTTCCAGCATCAATCATCCCTCCACTGATAAATTTTAATTAATAGTTCCCCGGAATAAATGATATGGAACTTTGGAAACTATGACTTCACAAGCATCATGGCCAATAGATGACGGACACTTTCTTCTTTCTACGGTCAATTTCTGTCCGTCATGCACCCTATGACGGACACTTTTCTCCATATTCAGATGATTTTTGTCCTTCATGACCATGATGACGGACACTTTTCTTCTCTTTACGGTAAATTTCTGTCCGTCATGCACCCTATGACGGACGCAATCTACCTTTTCCCCATCGTTTTCCGACCATCATGGATTGGTTTTCTGTCCATCATATGCCTATAAGTCGGCATCTAATGAGGCTATAGGAAAGGTAATAAATTCGACTTTAAAAAACGCATGAAACCAATCCAACCCTTAAACCGTATTAAATCTGGAGGTGATCAAATGACATTTAAAAGCTTGATTGTTACTCTTGGTACTTTCATTCTTACTACGGGAATTCTCTACCTGATTGGACATTCTTTTTCGATAACCTGGTTAATGTTTCAATACGAGTTCTCTTCTGATTCAGATGGTTTCTTCATTTCAGGGGGTTCATTGCTTCCCTTGATTATTGGTCTGATTGCCAGTTTTCTCGCTGAAAAGATTTATGTTCATAGGCATCGGCAAGGATAGGACATAAAAAAACGCGTTGCCCCGAAGGACCAACGCGTTTAACTGTGCAATAAATTATTGACCTATAATCTTCAACTCTTTTAATGGATAAAATACAACCTTTGTTGTCCCAATGATACTGTCAATCGGAACAGCACCAATATGGCGGCTATCCTTACTATTCCTTCGGTTATCCCCCAGCACAAAAACATGGCCTTCTGGAACAACATCACTGCCAACAGGCGTCTCATCTAACGTAAAAGAGCCAGTCAGCAGCCCATTCGTGATGAGCTTTTTGCTTTTATCCAAATATGGTTCTTCATAAGGCTTCCCATTTATATAGAGGACATCGTCTTTGTATTCTACCCGGTCACCCGGAAGTCCAATTACACGTTTGATATAATCCTTGTCCTCGGTTGCATGGAAAACGACGATATCAAACCGTTTCGGCTCGCCGATTTTTGTAACGAACATCCTCTCCTGACTATGCAAAGTTGGCTCCATGGAAGCACCTTTTACCTCAATAGGAGTCATTAAAAACGATCGAACAACAAAAGCTATTACTATGGCGATAAGAAATGCCTTTGCCCATTCCCAAATTTCATTTCGCTCTTTTACCATATGGCACAACCTTTCCAAACTATTCTATTGGATTCTATTTCCACATAGAACATTGGAAATCCTTCTTCATGAAAAAAAAGCGCAAGCGACTCGAGGGGGTAGGCGCTGGAGCTGGATTCTGAATACGACATGTAGTTATTCATAACTAAGTAATTTAACTAAACAAAAAAGAGGCAAAAGCCTCTTTTGGTAACGATTATTTATTTACATACTGCATTAGCGTGTCCGGGTCAAAACCGAGAACCCAGTTGCCATTAACCTTCGTTTGTGGCACACCCATCTGGCCAGTTTCTTCAACCAGTTTTTGCGCAGCAGCTTGATCGTATTGTACATTAACTTCTTTGTAGTTTAATCCTTGACCCTCAAGGAATTGTTTCATCATTGTGCAGTAAGGTCAAGTGTTCGTTGTGTAAACAGTAATATCATTCATTCTAAAAACCTCCTTAATTTTTCTATACCCTATAATGTATTATCCCAGTTATGCTAAATTTATGCAAAAAATAAGTACCAGGATACCTTTGTTTTTCCCTATTTTGCTGAAAAAAAACAGGATAGGAGGTATTCTTATAGTGGGTGGGTACCTAACTTAGAAGTAATGTTATTTCAAGCGGAGGCAAGATTAATGGAACTTTTCATCATACCAGTTGCTATCGCATTTATTGCCATGCTCATACATACTGTTCATGATGTTTCAAAAGTTCGAACAGAACTTGAACTTGTTAAAAAACAAAATGAAGAAATTATTGTGTTATTGAAATCTCACACAAAAAGTATGTAGGTTTACTGTCGTGGAGCAAAAAGCATAACCGAAACGCCGATCATACAAATACCGGCTCCAATCCAGTCGTAAAAATCAGGAGTTTTCTTATCAACTCCCCAACCCCATAGAACAGACAAAACAATGAACACACCTCCGTAAGCGGCGTAAACTCTTCCGAATGATGGGAAGGATTGAAACGTAGCAATGACGCCATAAATAGCGAGTGCCAGTCCTCCTCCTATCCCCCAGTAAATCGGTTTTCCTTCCCTTAGCCACAGCCAAACCAAATATCCTCCGCCAATTTCGGCTATTCCAGCAACAATGAACAAAAAAATTGCACTAAAAATGAAAATCACTTCCTAGGTAGATATTTATCTGCATTATAGCGTAATTTTATATGGTGCTTATAACCTTGCTTCACTTTTTATAGCGATTTTTTATTTTTAATAGCGAAAAATTTTATTTTATAGCGATTTTTTCATTTTTATAGCGAATTGGAAATTCTGCTTGTTTTTTTCCAGTTTCAATTTGTTAAAATAAAAATACCATTAGTCAGGGAGTTGGTATTATGCTGAATTGGCAATATGTCAGAAGCATCAGTCTCAAGAGCGAGGAAGTGCCATCATTTCGAGAATATCCGTTTAATCTTCCTAGTTTTAAAGCATTAGATGAATTGACTCTCCATCCAAAGGTGACATTTCTAATTGGTGAAAACGGGATGGGCAAATCGACTTTACTAGAGGCGATTGCTGTTGGTTTGGGGTTCAATCCTGAAGGCGGTTCATATAATTTCAATTTTTCAACCTATGACTCCCATTCGGATTTAGGGAATTATTTACGGATAGTAAAAGGGATTGAAAAACCACGGGATGGATTCTTCTTGCGTGCTGAAAGCTTTTATAATGTCGCTTCCAATATTGAAGAACTCGACCGGGAGGGTCCCGGTCCGAAGATTATTGATTCTTTTGGCGGTGAGTCATTACACGAACAATCCCATGGCGAAGCATTTTTCTCAACTTTTCTTCACCGGTTTCGCGGCAATGGCCTATATATTTTGGATGAACCCGAGGCGGCACTTTCGCCATTGCGGCAAATGTCGATGCTGACACGGATCCATGATCTCGTGAATGATAACTCCCAGCTGATCATCGCCACGCACTCGCCAATCATCATGGCCTATCCAGATGCAGCGATCTATGAATTCAGTGAAGAAGGCATTTTCAAAAGAAAGCTGGAAGAAACGAATCATTATCGAATCATGAAACAGTTTTTCGAGAATACTCCAAGGATGATTCACCATCTATTAACTGAATAAACTTTAAAAAATGGCTTTTCCTTATTGGTTCTTGATCATTTGCTTAAACACCCTGATTACTTTTATGAAATTTGCGCTCTGCCATTTAATCCATTCCAGGGCAAGTATGGTAATCAAAAGCCAGATTGCACCGGCTAAATGGCCCGCCAGAACATCACTTGGATAGTGGGCTCCAAGATAGATTCGTGTAAATCCGATCCAGACAACCAGAAAGCCTGCAACAAAAATTGCAATCCATTTAGTCAAAGGCTTTCTTGCAAAGCGGACGATCAAATAGGCAATAAAACCGTAAAAAATCAACGAACCCATTGAATGTCCACTTGGAAAGCTGTAGCCAATTGCATCGATATCAGGATTAATAGAAGGACGCCCTCTTCCGTAAAGATGTTTCAACAATTTGGTCAGCGCACCTCCGCCACCGATAGCGATCAATAAAAACAGAATGCCTAATTTATCCTTCGCTTTTACCCATAATGCAATTATCGCAGCAAGTGTGCATAACGACAAAAACCAAACAGAACCTAGCTCTGTAACAAACATCATGATCTGGTCCAAAGTACCGTTTTCGATTAAGTTAATCCTTTGAATGACCGCCTCATCAATCTCATCGATTTCTTTTTCCAGCATATCCTCAGCTAACTCTGAGAATATGACGAGAAAAAGAACCGACATTGCAGCTCCAGCGATCATCAGCAAAAACGGCAACCCTGCCTGCTTTAACTCTTCCTTATTTAATTCCAAATCACCTACCTCCCTCTTTCAACATTAAAAAAGCCATTATGTAAATCCCTAAATTCATAAGATTTTCTGATCCATTAACCTCTCTTCTTTCCAAATTATATTGAACTTTTACCCGACAAAAATATGAGTAAACGGTACTTTCATCGTTATTGCTTCTAATACGACAACGGGGGATTTATTTTACTAATAAAATTTCGTCGAACCTTTTATCTTTGTCCATGAGGGTGCCATCCCCAAAATTACTTTTTCACAATCATAACTTGTAAAAATTTGCATACTCTGTGATAGACTATTTTTATAGAAAACAACATGAGACTGATAGAAATAGATTTTAAGGGGGAGTAGTAGTGTATAACAGTGGCTTAATCCTTGAAGGCGGAGGTATGAGAGGTGTCTACACTGCCGGGGTGCTGGAGCACTTTTTAGATAATGAGTTATTTTTCCCGTATGTCATTGGCGTTTCTGCAGGTGCATGCCAGGGCTCTTCCTATATTGCCAGGCAGCCCGGGCGAAACAAGCAGGTCACGATTGACTATGTAAGACACCAAGATTATATTTCTTATAAAAATTTACTATTAAAAAAGGAATTATTCGGGATGGATTTCATTTTTGATAAACTCCCTAATGAGCTTGTTCCATTTGATTTTGAAACTTTTAACAGAGCTGCTGAAAAGTTTCTTGTTGGAACGACCGATTGTATCACCGGCGAACCGGTATTTTTTGATAAAAATGATGTGCCCGAGGATTTTCTTAAAATCATCAGAGCATCCAGTACGCTGCCGTTCATGGCACCAGCCATCGAATTCCAGGGCAGGACGCTTATGGATGGCGGAATTGCGGATCCCATTCCAATAAGGAAAGCAATGGCTGATGGTGTAGTAAAAAACGTCATCGTTTTAACGAAACCAAAAGGATATCGCAAGAAGAAATCTTCCCTTTCCTGGCTGCCACGATATGTGTATAAGGAATACAAAGGGCTGCACACTGCGCTCGAAACACGGTACAAGCTGTATAACGAAACTCTTGACTATATTGAAGAACTCGAAGCAAAAAAGAAAGTCTTCGTCATTAGACCTTCAAAGGATCTCAAGGTAGGAAGAGTTGAGCGCAATCCCGATAAACTGACTCAATTGTATGAAGTTGGATTTGAAGATGCAAAGGAAAGTTTCGGTGAATTGAAAGACTGGCTGGGAGAGTAAAAATGCTATTAAATGATGCACTTGAAGTTTTATCAAATAGCCTTAAACAAGACAAAAGAGTTCAAGCTATTTTTGTAAAAGAATCTTTGGGGGCGTGACACCGCTGGTTTCTTTTTCAATACAAAAAATCTGCAGCAAGTAATGATTTTTACATCAATTAACTCTTTTCTATCCTCGATGGATGGTTGGTCTATCTAAAGGAAAACCACCTTAACGGACCATATGAATTTGAATGGACTCTGCTTTCCTGTATATTAAGGCTAGAAAACAATTAGGAAGGATGATTACTATTTCTATTCAAAAGCAAATACAGCTTAAAAAGAGACCAACTGGAGTTCCTACTTCTGAACATTTTGAATTTGTGGAAGTTCCTGTAGAATCACCTGCAAAGGGAGAAATACTTTTGCAGACTATTTATATTTCGGTTGACCCTTATTTACGAGGGCGCATGAATGACACCAAATCCTATATTCCACCGTTCAAATTGAACGAGGCGATTTCAAGTGGCGTAATTGGAAAAGTAGTTGAGTCAAAGTCAGACCTTTTTGAAGTTGGCGATTTCGTAATCGGTTCATTAGGCTGGCAGGAATTCTCCGTCGCCAAAGAAAATACTATACGTAAAATTGACCCCAATCTGGCACCAGCATCAGCCTATTTGAGTGTATTGGGCATGACCGGTCTTACGGCGTACTTTGGCTTACTGGATATCGGCAAGCCGAAAGCAGGAGAAACCGTTGTTGTATCCGGTGCCGCAGGAGCTGTCGGTTCCATTGTGGGTCAAATCGCAAAAATCAAAGGTTCAAGGGTCGTTGGTATTGCTGGTTCCGATGAGAAGGTTCGTTATCTTCTGGATGACCTTGGATTTGATGCAGCAATAAACTACAATTCACAGGATGTAGGCTCCGCTTTAAAAGATGCATGTCCTGATGGGATCGATGTCTATTTTGAAAACGTAGGCGGAGAGATTTCAGATACAATTTTCCCGCTCTTGAACAACTTCGCAAGAATTCCTGTCTGCGGAGCGATCTCAGCTTATAACAAGTCTGAGCCAGATGTAGGGCCCCGGGTGCAAGGGTACTTAATCAAGACAAGTTCGTTGATGCAAGGTTTCACTGTCGGCAATTACTCCTCCCGTTTTGGCGAGGGAGCGAAAGAATTGGCCGGCTGGCTTTTAGAAGGGAAATTGAAGTATGAAGAAACGGTTACGGAAGGCTTTGAAAATACAATAGATGCATTTTTGGATTTGTTCAAAGGCGCGAATCTGGGAAAAGCTATCGTGAAAGTTGCAGATTCTGACAAATAACTAGAAATGCGCATTTCATTTTAATTCTCTGTAAAAAAAGTATATGAACCCGTTTTTATTAAGGAAAAATGGCATACGTCAATTCGTATGCCATTTCTTGTGCTAATTTAACACACTTTACTTCAAACCAGATCAGCAGTAACATCTGTAAAATTTTATTTTTACAACCTAACCCCAATAAATTTCATCTCAGTCATTTCATCCATCGCATACTTGACGCCTTCTCTACCTAGTCCGCTTAGTTTCACGCCGCCATATGGGTAATTGTCCTGCCGGTATACGGATGAGTCATTGATCCAGACTCCTCCCATTTCGAGGCTGTCTGCGACTCGATAAGCGCGGCTGATGTCTTTCGTAAATACGCCTGCCTGAAGTCCATAGATGGAGTCATTTGTATTTTCAACCGCTTCTTCTTCTGTTTTGAACGGCATCACGGCTACAATTGGGGCAAATGCTTCTTCTTTGACAACTTTTATGTCCTTTTTCACATTTGTGATGATCGTCGGATACATCATCGTACCCTTTCTTTTCCCACCAGTTTCAATAGTAGCTCCTTGTTCTCTTGCTTCTTCCACCCATTCCTGGATTCGTTTTGCGGCGTTTTCATCGATCATCGGGCCAAAATCTGTTCCTTCTTCCAACGGATCACCGATGTTCAGTTGATTCGTTGCTTCAATATACTTCTTGAGGAACTCGTCATAGATACCTTCCTGGACGTATATTCTTTGAGCGGAAACACAGACTTGTCCTGAATAACCGAAGGCTGCATTAACCAGCCTATCTACGGCATCATCAATATCGGCGTCCTCAAAGACGATATTCGGCGAGTTTGACCCGAGTTCCATTGTGACCTTTTTAAACCCGGCAGTGTCGCGAATGATTTTACCGACTGTCAAACTGCCGGTAAAAGTGATCTTTGGTACATCCTTATGCGGAACAAGAGTGGTTCCTGCCGTTTCACCGGTGCTCAGGACCAGGTTCAACGCTCCATCAGGCAACCCTGCCTCTTTTAAAAGCTTCGCAAGCATGTAGGCTGATACAGGCGTTTTTTCAGCTGGTTTAAAAATAACCGTATTCCCCGCTGCGATTGCCGGGGCAATCTTATGCAGCGATAAATTCAACGGGAAGTTAAATGGAGTGATGGCACCAATTACACCCATCGGAACCCGCTTCACCATTCCAATCCGATTGTTTCCGCGCAGCGCTGCATCCATCGGCAAGACTTCCCCTTCAGTATGCTTGGACAGCTCGCTTGAGAATCGGATCACCTGGATTGACCGCTTGATTTCCATCCGGCTGTGCTTGATCGGCTTACCCGCTTCGATCGCGATGATTTCAGCGAATTCATCCTCTCTTTGCTCCAGCAGATCAGCAGCCCGGCGAAGAATATCCGCCCGTTCATGGGCAGGCATCTTCTTCATCGTCTTATGGAAGGCCTGGCGGCTATTCTCAATAGCCTCATTCATAGCCTTTTCGTCAGCAAGGAACATTTCAGCAACGAGTTCGCCACTGAAAGGATTCCTCACCTCCATCGTTTCGGATTCACGGTCAATCTGTTCAGCACCATTGATGATCGACGCAATTTCCATGACTTCCCCACTAGTCTTTAGCATAATATTCCACCTAACCTTTCTGTCAGCTTCATATTTTCACTGTAGTCTACAGGGCAATCGATCAATACAGGCTTGTTCATTTCAGTCGCTTTCTTGATGGCATCCTTCAATTCCCCGGCTTCATTTATGCAAATCGCTTCAAAGCCATAGGATTGTGCCAGCTGGAGGAAATCCGGGTTGCCGAATTTGACATTCGAAGTTCTGTTGAATTCCCTGCGCTGATGCCATTCAATAAGGCCATAGCCGTCATCTCTCCATAAAAGGATGATGATTGGCAGGTTCAGCCTTTGAGCTGTTTCAAGCTCCGCACTCGACATTTGGAATGCACCGTCCCCTACTACCGCAACAACATTTCTTTCAGGATGGACCATTTTTGCGGCAATCGCACCAGGAACGGCAATTCCCATCGATGCCAATCCATTGGATATGAGACAGGTGTTAGGTTCGGCTGTATGGTACATCCTTGCCATCCACATTTTATGTGCTCCGACATCCGTGACGACGATATCCTCGTCGCTCATGACAGATCTTAAGTCGGAGATGATTTTTTGCGGCTTCACAGGGAAGCCTGTATCATCCGAATAGGACTGAAATTCATCAAGTGTTTTATCCCGTACATGTGATACCCACTTTTTATCGTTTTCCGATGATGAAATCACTTTTTCCAATTGCTTAAGGTTTTCGTTTATATCACCAATCACGCTGTGCTTCACTGGATAATTGGCATCTGTTTCCGCTTCCCTTGTATCGATATGCAGGATTGGTGTTTTGCCGCCAGGATTCCATTTTGCCGGCGGATATTCGGCGATGTCAAAACCGACAGCAATAATCAGATCGGATTGTTCAAATCCACATGTAATATAATCCTTGCCGCCTATTCCTGCTGTCAGCAGGCTCAAGTCATTTTTCCAGGAGATCGCCCCTTTGCCCATAAATGAATGGACGACAGGAATATCAGCTTTTTCCACTAGAGTTCGAAGGGTTCCTTCCGCCTCTCCTCTTTCAACGCCCATGCCAGCAAGGATCAGCGGGTGCTTTGCCTGCTCAATAAGCTTTGCAGCATCTTTGATAACACGTTCCCCTGCTTCCATTAATGTCGGCTCCATTACATCGAGAGGGCTGCCGTCTACTTCCATTGCCGCAATATCTTCTGGCAGGTCAATATGGGTTGCGCCAGGCTTCTCACCTTGCGCCACATCAAATGCCTTTCTGACAACCTCAGGAATGATTTCCGCCTTTTTTACCTGTGTATTCCACTTCGTCACCGGCTCGAAAATGGATACCAGGTCATAATATTGGTGTGAAATTTTATGCTGGCGGTCCAAGCCTGCCTGTCCAGTAATCGCAACGATTGGACTGTGGTCCATATTTGAATTAGCAACCCCTGTTAAAAGATTCGTCGCGCCTGGTCCAAGTGTCGCAAGGCAGACCCCCGGTTTCCCGGTTAGTCTTCCGTATGTCCCAGCCATAAAAGCGGCATTCGTTTCATGTCTTGTTACAATGAATTCAATGCTCGAATCGAGAAGAGCATCCATAATATCAAGGTTTTCCTCACCGGGAACACCGAAAATGTATTCAACACCCTCGCGTTCCAGACATTTAATCATCAATTCCGCTGCTTTCATATCAACACTCCTTTAAGTGGAATAATCCTTATAATGACTATTCCACGATGGAGTGTAGATAAACTTTTAGTAAAGAATGGAGGATTGGAGCAAAAAAAAGTGCGGCAATCCCTAATAGGATTACACGCACTTATTGCTTCATTCATTATAAAGAGTTGCCTTCACCCTCAGTTTTTTTCGCCGGAGCAAACCATCCGACTAGAGCAATTGTTATCAGCACTCCATAGAAGATTGTTGTCCAAAGTGTACTATGTGGGAAATCATGGTTAAGGATAGCGATATCTTCATGAGCCAAAGTAATGACTGCAAGCTTCACACCAACCCATGCCACGATTGCATACGCAGTCGTTTCCAATGCTGGACGCTGATCAAGCAGCTTAACGAACCATGTAGCTGCGTATTTAATCAAAATCAAACCAGCGATTCCGCCTAGAAGAACGACAATGAACTTTCCGCCGTCCATGCCGCCAAAATCTCCTAGCGGTGAGTCTGGTAGACCAAGCGCAAGAGCAACTGCCGCAAGAATTGAATCAATCGCAAACGCAAGGTCTGCTAAACCGATTTTACCAACAGTCGGCCAGAAGCCCATTCCTCTCGCTTCCTTCTCTTCTTCCTCACGAATATTTTCATTTTCCTTACCAAACTTAGCCTGGATGACATGCTTCAGTCCTAGGTAAAGCAAGTATGCTGCACCGATTGCCTGTACCTGCCAGACGTTTGCAATGAATGAAATAGCAAATAAAGCCCCAAACCTGAAGATAAACGCCATCATAATTCCATAATTTATTGCTTTTTTCTTCTGATCATCAGGTAAATGTTTCGCAATGATAGCCAGTACAAGTGCATTGTCAGCCGATAGCAAACCTTCAAGACCGATCAATATTAATAATGCCCAGGCATATTCAAGCCAAATTCCTTCCATAAACCTCTCTCCTTCCTCTTTCACAACTCTTATGTAAATGTCTCATTAACAATAGAATTACCCATAAAGCCTTACAAAATCCAAAGGAATATTACTGAGTTTCATTCTATGTCTTCTTCATTTACCTATTTCCATATACCTTTTAAAAGCACTAGATAAACTTACCAACAGATAAATGCTAGAGACTATAATACTCTATATTTTTTTAGGAAAATATTCAACATTTTTGTTCTTTTGAGAATCAAAAAATAAACAGACTTGCTTGTCCGTTTTGTTGGTCATATATAGCGTTCTGGTAACTCGCGGTAAAGTCGTATGAATGCCGGTAACTACTTTATACTTCTATTAATTTTTTCCTTTTGTTCCATTAATGCCAAGCTTATAGCCATAAGCAATAGGATCAAATGCGACGCAAAAAACACCAGGGAATAAATCGAATTTAACGCTAAGGCTATCGCTACAGATGAAGTTGCTAAGAAGATTAGGCCTACAATCGCTCTCCTTTGCCCTTTGGCTCTAGTTCTCATGATGAAAATACTTAGTGAAACTATTGTTAAAAAAGCTATGACTGAAAGCGTAAGCTGCATGGATCGTACCTCCCTTTCAGCTAGTCATTTTTTTACACCTCCCAATTATACCACTTTTTCCCGTAATGAAAATAAAAAAAACTGCCAATCCCGGCAGCTAATTAAAGATTTTCATTATTAAAAGCAAACGGAGTTGGGACTACTGTTTCCAGCCGTAACAGGTTTAACGCGAACCTTCCCATCCTTCCATCAATAATCTTAATATCATCGCACCATCATTTTTGACAACCTTGTATCTCACTTCATTACCAACACCATCTTCCGCCTTCCCTACGAATAAAACTTCCACTTTCTCATCCGGTTCAGTAGCAATGAAAGCGTAAGATGAACCATCATGTCGGAACATGCCTGTTCCGCCAGGACCGATTTCTTCAATAAAGTTCCTTTGTTGATCTGGAAGGCTCTCATAGCTTGCCATAATATATTTGATTTCTCCATCTCCAAAATCGGTCATTACGAACGCAACTAGCATGACTAATAAAAATGGGACAATTCCCCTCTTAAGTTCCTTCATTCTTACCTCCAAAGAAGTTAAAGTGATTGCCGATAAAACATCCGTGACACTTTTTGGCTAAAAATCGTGATTCCCTTGATGGATATCGTATGCTGCAGGAACGCGTACAAAAGGAAGACATTTATAAAAAGGACCGACCATTCACCGCTTGATTGAAACATTGCCAGAAATACACCAATTAAGAGCATCGCCCAATACTGGAAACTCGAGTTCAATATCCTTTTCCATACAGGGGTGTAATTGTTACTGGTGATGAATTGCATTGCAATAATTACATACCACATCATGTGGATTGTCACGAATTCAAACAGTCCGCCAGAACCAGTCAGCCTATTCCAATCCAAAGTGAATAAGTGGGCACCATATAGATCTAATGACAATGATGAACCGTACATTCTTTTAAAAAGCTGAAAGAAAAATACGTAGATGGCGATCAATCCGATAACAGACAGCCTCCAGTCCGACTGACGTTTGGCAATAAACCGATGAACAAGATAAGCTAAAACCAACGCTATAAGCGAGGCAGAGATAAAATATGGCTGAAAATAGGCACCTATTAATATCATTGGGCCAATCAAGCTGGCAATGATGCAAAGAATCCCAATCACACTTTCTTTCTGAATATGAGACTTGATAGCGCTTGGATAACTTTGATTCACTTCCATCTGGATCATTTGCATGTCCCCAAATTGCTCAAGAACACTTTGTATTGCCTCTGACTTTTCCATACCTTGTTTTTGCAAGGAGGAATAGTGGTCATATAAATGCTGAGTCCACTCTTCTTCCACTTCCCTTTTTTCCTCTTCCTCCAGATGTAAGTCTTGAACCAGCCTTTTGATATAGTCGTCGAATTGGTTAATTGATTCTCGTATTGACACTTCCATCACCTACAATTCGATGTACGACTTTCTTAAACATATTCCATTCTTGCTTTTGATCGGCCAAAGCTTTTTTTCCAGTTTTGGTGATCCGATAATATTTACGGCGCGGACCATCCTGGGAACTTACCCAGTAGCTTTCAACCATCCCAGATAGCTCCAGTTTTTTCAGCGCAGGATACAGTGTTCCTTCTTTATAGCTGAGATAACCTTCACTAACCTCGTGAACTTTCTCGGTAATTTCATACCCGTACATTTCTTTTTCCGAAAGCAGTGACAACAAAATCATACTAGTACTGCCTTTTAAAAGCTCAGTTTTACTCATGCATTGGCCTCCTCTATATCGGAATACTACTTACTAGGTATATCGTAACACTATATAGTGGTGGTCGCAATATAAAATTAGATTAATTTTCCAATTAATTTACGTTATTCTATTTTTAAATACTTATCAGTATCAGCTTTTGGTTGTGATCAGAAGTTATCACCGGGCTTGACTAGGTTGCCAGGTTAAGGGGACAGCTATCTTGACAGCTTTTCTAGATTTACACCGAAAGCCGTCATGATTCTTTCGGTTTCTTGACAGCTTTGGGCTTTGAACCCCGAAACCTGTCACAATAATCACGTTTTCTTGACAGCTTTGAGCTCTGAACTCGGAAACCTGTCACAATAATCACTTTTTCTTGACAGCTTTGGGCTCTCAACCCTGAAACTTGTCACAATAATCACATTTTCTTGACAGCCTTGGGCTCTGACCACTAAAACCTGTCACAATAATCACGTTTTCTTGACAGCTTTGAGCTCCAAACCCTGAAACCTGTCACAATAATCACATTTTCTTGACAGCTTTGGGCTCTGACCACTAAAACCTGTCACAATAATCACGTTTTCTTGACAGCTTTGGGCTCTGACCACTAAAACCTGTCACAATAATCACGTTTTCTTGACAGCTTTGAGCTCCCAACCCTGAAACCTGTCACAATAATCACGTTTTCTTGACAGCTTTGAGCTCCAAACCCTGAAACCTGTCTGAACTTTGACCAACTTCGGACAGCTTTTCCTGCTTTACCTCTAAACCTGTCCGAACTTGAAGCTACTTCTGACAGCTTTTCCTGCTTTACCCCTAAACCTGTCCGAACTTGAAGGTACTTCAGACAGCTTTTCCTGCTTTACCCCTAAACCTGTCCGAACTTGAAGCTACTTCTGACAGCTTTTCCTGCTTTACCTCTAAACCTATCCGAACTTGAAGCTACTTAAGACAGCTTTTCCTGCTTTACCTCTAAACCTGTCCGAACTTGAAGCTACTTCAGACAGCTTTTCCTGTTTTACCTCTAAACCTGTCCGAACTTGAAGCTACTTCAGACAGCTTTTCCTGCTTTACCCCTAAACCTGTCCGAACTTGAAGGTACTTCAGACAGCTTTTCCTGTTTTACCTCTAAACCTGTCCGAACTTGAAGCTACTTCAGACAGCTTTTCCTGTTTCCCCTTTAAACCTGTCGGAACTCGGGACTACTTCAGACAACTTTTCTCCTTCTCCCTCCTAACCTGTCTGAACTTTGGGCTACCTCTGACAGTTTTTCCTGTTTCCCTGAAACCTGTCACAATAACAGCGTTTTCTTGACAGCTTTGGGCTCTGAGCACCCAATATTGTCACAAGTCTTTCGTTTTCTTCCCAGCTCGAAGCTTTTCTGAAAGGCTCTACGCCCAATAAAAAAAGCTGCCACTTTTGACAGCCGTTACAGTACTAACATTAATATTCGTCTGGTTGGTCCTTAAAAGCTTCCCTATTTTTGAGTTTTGTTAACCTGTAATCATGGGCTTTTGATACGGATGAATGGGAGTGGTGCATGTTGTGTTTTCTTTCCTTTTTCCAGTCATGATCGTCTTCATCAAATTCATGGAGTAAATGAGCAGACCGCATTTCTTTTCTGGCAGTGATCACACGTTTCGATGGACGTCTTTTACCTGAATGAAACCTTTTATCCATCTCTGCACCCCCTGGTATTCTGCGGTTCCTTCCCTTTTATTTTACCATGGTTTAAATTGTCCTATTATGAACAACAGTTGAAATTTATTAAAGAAATTGTCAGTGGCTTGCCATGGTTGCTATGTCTTGTACAAAAACTTACTCCCTATGAAGATTTTATAATTTTTTCCTAAAAAACCCTTTTAAATAGTGTAATTTTACACTATATTGTATGTATGGTAAACATATCGATACTTTAAGGGGGATGACGAGTGAATAGAAAGAACACTATATTGGGTGCAATTGCTTTTGTTGCTTTGTTGTTGATTTCAAGCATTAGTTATATGTTGTTGGCCGACCGGGATGCTTATAAATATTATACTGGTCTTGGAAGTGGGTTAGCTATCTCTGAAGATGATCAGCTCATCGCCTTTTCCTATTTTAATAATGGGAATTCTGCAATCTATACAGCGGGACATGATGGCAGTGATGTTAAAAGAGTAAGCAACCCTGAACGGGTTTATCACCTGAATCCTCAGTTTTCACCAGATGGGAGCAAGATTTTATATTTATCACAGGACAGTAACCATATTAAATCGCTTTACATAGCAAATGAGGATGGCACTAATCCAAAAAAACTTTCTAATCATTCTCAGCACATTTCTGGAGCTGTCTTTTCTGATGACAACGAAACGATTTTCTTCGCAAGCATGCCTGCAGAAGAGTTTAAGAAGACTGAGGGGGAAACTCAGGAGGGCTTTGACCTTTTTTCCGTTAAAATTGATGGCTCACAAATGGAGCAGTTAACTGATAGAGACTTCTATACAATGGATAGCCTTGTCTTTTCTGCTGAAAAAAAGGAAATTCTCTTCAAGGATTTTGACGATATAAATGCGTTTGACCTTGAGGATCGACGGGTGTATACAGCAGATTTTAGCGGTGAAATACCAACAGATTTTTTTCATCTCACGCTTTCGCCTAAGCTTAATGCTTTAGCTTATACGACGATCACTGAGGAATCAAAGGACACTTCCCTGTTTGAATACGATTTATTTCTGAAAGGTTTGCAAGATGGAGACACCAAAAGACTCACCGACTTGAATTCATCTGTCGTTTCTCCGGTCTTTTTTAACGAGAAAAATGAAATTCTCTTCCTGGAATATATAAATTGGCCGCAAGAACCAGAGGAATATAAGTTGAGGGCAGTAGACATAGAAACCAAGAAGTTAAAGGAACTTAGGCTTGAAATGCCGGATCTTGAATCCAGCAACTTTGTCATGAAGGCCATCGATTACTCAGTCAACAGTTGGACAGTTGGCCTGTTATATACAGTGCTGTTAATGCTTATAACTGTTTACGTCAGAAAAGAAAAAGTGTTTTTGCCGTCGTTAATCAGCCTGGCAATTGGGTTATTGACATTAGCGGCAAGCTTTGTTGTGGCTGTCACGGTAGATCCTTGGGCAGGAATTGGTGTCGGTATGCTGGCAGCCAGTTTACTAGTTTGTAAGATCGTTCTATTCATTTTTGCCTTTGCCATGAAGCTTTTAAGAAAAGGAGCAAGATAAAATGCCAGAATCAGTCGGAATGATTTTGACACTCTTAATGAATATTGCTCTTTTTGGGGTTGCGAATTATTTTGCAGTGAAGCATTCAGCGAGAAATATTAAAAGACGAATTATTGCCGGATTGGTCTTCCTCCTGTTTACACCAGTAATTTTTCTCAGCACTCTCTACCTCGGTTTTACATGGGATGACTCGGGATGGGGGGCAGGAATCCTAACTGTAATTTATACTGGGTTGTATATATTTAATGGACTCATCCTGCTGTTGTCCTCCATTCACATTTATTTCAGGAAATAGATGTTCAAGGCTGTCCGATGATAAATGATCGGACAGTTTTTTTTCGAAAAGGCTCTTTTCTGAAACTTTGTTGCTATTTGATTACAGCCTTCGAAAAAGAACAAAAAGCTGCCAGTGGCAGCTTCAATTAACTCTTTTTATCTTGTTCGTTTTCCTTGATTTCCTTCTTAACATCATCAGCGAGTCCATTCGTCGCGTTCTTGAATTCTCTCATCGACTTGCCGACTGCCCGTCCGATTTCCGGGAGTTTGTTTGGCCCAAAAATGATCAGCGCAATTACGAGAATCAGGATTAATCCTGGAAACCCTATATTTGAAAACATTGTATCTCTCCTATTGAAAAAAGTTACGTCTATTATATCGAATCATCTCTACAAATTAAACCCATAGCGTTTTATGAATCAAATTCGCCTCAATGAAGACAATAAGATTGATCATTTTACATAAGGGGTGTTTAAGAATGAAGTCAAAATTAATCCAAGTAGTAGCCTGCCTGTTTTTATTCATGAGTATTTCGGGAGCTGCCCAGGCGCAAACTGAGGTGCCTGCTGACTTTGGTGCTAAAGGTGCACTGAAGGATTCCTCGATTACATTGGATGAAGCTTTAGTATATGCCATCCAGGACGAATACCTTGCACAGGCTCGTTACGACGCTGTCATCGGAAAATTCGGCAACATTAGGCCATTCAGCAATATCAAGGCGGCGGAGCAGCAACATATCAGTGCCCTCCTTACGATATTTCAGAAGTACGACAAACAAATTCCCGAAGACAGTGCCAAACAATATGTTTCAGCACCTGGAACATTAAAGGAAGCTTTTAATGAAGGAGTTCAGGCCGAAATCGATAATATTGCGATGTATGATAAATTAAAAACGATTCCCTCCCTGCCGGAGGATGTAAAAATGGTATTTACCCAATTAGGAAATGCTTCAAAAAACCATCTAAGAGCCTTCCAAAGAGGTGCCGGACGAAATTAAAATAAAACCAATGTTGAATAACAACTTAATGATCCTTCTAACTGGATCAAAAATTGTAAAGACGCTTGGATATTGGAGTCCAAGCGTTATCTTTTTATAATGCCTCGTTAAACCTTTAGTTTCATATAATTTGCCTAAAAGACTTACCTAGTCAACACATAATATATAACGTAAAACCAACTAAAAAACCCGTGAATTATTGCCCAGAGTACTGATTTATGAATACTCCAAGATATTGTAATGGCCAAAGCAGAACCAAAAGTAATTGCACTTCCAGAACCAGGAACGTTAAATCTTTTTTCTTTCCTTTCTTTCATACCCCATCCCCCAGTCTATGTATGGATCTATTTATCTTTTCTATATGTTGATATTTATTCTCCATTTAGAAGGTTATTCTCTTCAACTACAATAATCATCTTGTTCTCCCCCAACGCCACCGTTTGTTCCCTAACAAACACTAATGCACCTTGCATTTCAACACTAATATAACTAAAGTTTTTTTGCTTAAGTCAATATGATTTGCAATTTCTTCTGTTTCTTGTTATGATGAATAAGAATTATTTTTGTTCGGTGTAAAGGATAGTATAAGTTTTGACTTTTCGTCTTGATGATCACTTTGGGCAAGGATAGTAATAAGTTGTGCGATAGCACTAGGAGGCAACAAAAATGGAACAAGGTACAGTGAAATGGTTTAACGCAGAAAAAGGTTTCGGCTTCATCGAACGTGAAAATGGAGACGACGTATTCGTACACTTCTCTGCTATCCAAAGTGAAGGCTTCAAGTCTTTAGATGAAGGTCAAAAAGTAACATTTGACGTTGAGCAAGGTGCTCGTGGAGCTCAAGCTGCTAACGTTCAAAAAGCATAATCATAATTGATTAGACAAACAGGCTCTTTAAATAGAGCCTGTTTTTTTGATTTCCTGTATCATGCTCAATAAAAAAACACTGGTCATTTTTTTGGAAACAATTCCCTCCGTCCAGTGATCCAGCAGCAAATCTCGATATTTCTTTTCACCGCGGCAATTCCCCCCATCCCATTCATCTCGCCATATTGTTCACCGCGAATCTCCTGAAGCTTTTTCGCATATACAGAATCCGGACGGTCCAGCTTTGCATGGTATTGTAGTTCTTTAATATGATAGAAAATTTGTTATGAAGCAAAAAGAGCAGTACCCTATTGGGACTGCCCTCTTAACTATGAAGCTTTCCTTACAGATTCTGTTGTCGAACTCTCCTTCTTCACAAACTCCAGTTTAAAACCGAACAATGCAAAGATGATTGATAATATCGGTACTGTGAAGTTCAGTACTGCATATGGTGCGTATTCGAATGGATGTACTGACAAGGCTGAAATAATGAACACGGCGCAAGTATTCCAGGGCACTAGTGGTGATGTTACCGTGCCTCCATCCTCTACAGCACGGGATAGGTTTTTCGAATGAAGCCCTTTGTCATCGTATGCTTTTTTATACATTCGTCCTGGTAAAAGGATAGACAGGTATTGTTCCCCAGCTGCAACATTTGTTAAAAATGAAGTTGCAATCGTTGAGATCACCAAGCTTCGAGCGGTCCGGGCCAGCTTCAATATTTTCTCTACGATTGACTGAAGCATACCCGTTTGCTCCATTACACCTGCAAATGCCATCGCTATAAGAGCCAGGGAAACAGTATACATCATATCCTGAATTCCGCCTCTGCTGAAAAGCTCGTCGACAGAAGCGTTCCCTGTTTCGATCGTAAAACCGTTTTGAAGTGTATTAACCGCATCAGCTATCGCGCCACCTTGTACGGTGAACTGGGTAATCCATCCGAGGAATACTCCTACGATTAGGGCTGGAAGTGCTGGGATCTTAAAGGCAACCAATAAAATGACCGCCGCTGGAACTAGCAATAACCATGGTGATATCACAAAATTTGATTGAATCACATTCATGATTTCAAGAATTTGTTGATTATCCACTCCTGCATTGCTAAAATCCCTGCCAAGATACCAATAGACGCCCAGAGCAATCAAAAAGGCGGGCACTGTCGTATAAACCATATGGCGAATATGGGCAAACAGATCTGTTCCCGTGATTCCTGCCGCCAGATTGGTTGTATCGGACAATGGCGACATTTTATCCCCAAAATAAGAACCTGAAATGATCGCCCCTGCTACCATTGGTGCTGGGATGCCCATGCTCATGCCGATTCCCATACCCGCAACACCAATCGTACCCATTGTAGACCATGAACTTCCTATAGCCAGAGTAATCAGTGCCGTGATTATACTTATTGATACAAGGAACATGGAAGGACTCATTATTTTCAGGCCATAGTATACCATCGTTGCTACAACTCCCCCGCCAATCCATGAACCGATGATCATCCCAACTGTGATTATGATCAGAATTGCCGGTAAAGCCATTTTAATTCCTTTATATATACCTTCTTCGATAAAATTCCACTTAAAGCCTGCAAACCAGGCAACAAGACCTGCCACCACCGTTCCAATAATCAACGGAATATGCGGGTCTCCTTCAAATTTTACAATCGTTACTGCCATTGAAACTACCATAACTAACAAAGGGATGATAGCAAGTCCAAATGGCACTTTCCTCTCGATACTTTTCCCCATTTGTTTTCCTCCTTGCTGTCTCGTTAACTGTCTTTACCCTCAAATCAAGACAGTTAGACAAGCAAGAATTTGGAAACTCCTAGAATAAAAAGAAGGAATCTTTATCATCGGTATCTAATTATCTTTTGTAAAAGGAGGTCGTAACCTTGAATCCATTTGTCTTTGCGTGTATTGCCCCTCACGGTGGTGAGATTATTCCTGAATTGCAAGGATCCAATCCCAATCGGATGGCTGTCACAAGAAAAAGTTTGGAGAGGCTTGGACAGCAAATGGATGAAGCCAAACCAGATTGTATTGTTGTTCTTACTCCTCATGGAACGAGAATCAATGGCCGATTTTCCATAACTGATTCAGAACGTCTGAAGGGAAGCTGGAGTGAGAACGAGGCAACTTTCATGATGGAAAAACGAGTAGCGCGGGATTTAGCTAGAAAAATTAATGAGGAAGCGATAAAAAACGGACAGCCAACTTCGACAATAAATTTCGGAACAGCTGCAGGTCCGATTTCTTGCCTGCCACTGGATTGGGGTGCTATCGTCCCTCTCCGTTTCATGCCTGATGTTCCCGTTGTCGTGATCACACCAGCAAGAGATCTTTCCTTCCAACAGCATATTGAATTCGGAAAATCACTTCGTACAGCAGTGGCTCAATACGATAAGAAAGTCGGATTGATAGCCAGCTGTGATTGGGCTCATGCTCATGATGAAAAAGGCCCTTATGGGTTTGATCCAGCAGCTAAAGAACTCGATGAACAAGCGGTTGAGTTGATAAAAACAAATCAACTCGAAAAAATGGCAGACTTCGATACCGATTTCATTGAAGCCGCAAAACCAGACGGAATCTGGCAAACCCTTATCCTTGCTGGCGCCATCCCACCAGAGGATAGAATAATACAATTTCTATCTTATGAAGCACCTACATACTTTGGGTTGATTTGTGCAGGGATTTTAGCAAAAAGAAAAATCTAGTATTGATAACTAGATTTTCTCACTTATATCTTCTTTAACTAACTCAATAAGGTCTTCGGAAAGGGTTGCAGGAAGGGATGTGCCATTTTCAAGAACCCAGGCATTCATTAATTCAAGATCGGATTTTTGAAAGGTTAACATATAGTCTTTTTCTTCATAGGTAATTTCAGCGGTTACATGCTCTTCACCATATGATTCATGATCACTGTACATGTCTTTGATCGAATAGGGCTTCATAGGATAACTCCTTTGCAAGATGTTTTGTTACTAAAAAAATACCCAAAATAGAGGATGTTTAACATGGTGACTGAGAATCTATTTACCTTTTTACCGATAGTACCACTGTTTTTTACTATAGCTCCATTCATATTCGTAGTTTGGTTCCTGCTCAAATTCCTCAAAATTCAGAAGGAGAGAAACGAAATTCTAAGAACTATTTCGTATAAGCTGGACGATCTTAAGAAATAGAGATAAACATACTCACTTGTATTTTCCTCAACTTGAATCAAATTATGAATATGAAAAACTTTGCTGCTCAGAAAATGGTATAAAGAAAGCTGAAGCAGTTACGCTTCAGCTTTCTTCGTTTTATTGCAATGCATTAAAAACGTTCACAAGTCCATGGCCAAAATATTCGTCATGTCCAGGTTTCCCTAAATCTTCAGCAGTTCTTTGCAGGTGTGTTGAAATCTGCTGAGCTGACAAATGAGGAAACTGCGACTTTACAAGAGCAGCAGCTGCAGTTACTTTAGGAGCAGCCATACTTGTTCCGATTTTCCAGCCGTACGAACCTTGAGAAACCGGAATGGTTGATAAAGTCCGCGCTTCAAGATCCCTCTGGGATGTATCTCCGGCTTCATTCGGCCAGTTAGGACCATAATCTCCGCCTGGTGAAGCAAGGTTCACATTGGATGATCCATAATTCGAATAATAGGCTAAAGTGTCACGGTTTGTTGATGAAGATACACCAATGACACCTGGAATGCTGGTAAAGGTGTCAAACAGTGGACCGTCATATACTTTGCCAGTCCCTTTCTCGGTTTCCATCCTTTTTCCTAGATCCATTCCATTGTTGCCATTCGCTCCAATGATCAGCATGCCCTTCTTCAGAGCATATTGCACAGCGCGTTGAGATGACAGGTGAAGCGCGCGGTCCTGCTTATCATTCATAATGCTGTAAGTTCCTAGGCTTAAATTCGCTGATACGGCTCCATCATCAGCAGCAGTAGTGATCGCCGATAAGATTCCAGTCCAGTTCATCCGACCCTGATTATTAGATACACGATAGGAAGCAATCGCAAGCTCTGGTCCTACTCCCATCACTCTTCCGTTAGCCGCAATAGTTCCGGCTACGTGTGTACCATGAGATCCTGCATCTTCAAATGCATCTTCAGGTTGTGCTCCAGGAAAGAAAGCCTTGCCGAATACCAGGTTCTCTTTCAAATCAGGATGGCTAAAATCTACACCAGTATCGATTACCGCAACAAGCGTTTCCTTGTTCCCAGCATTAATTGACCAGGACTTTCCATTTTGAGTCACTCGTTTAACATCCCATTGATACTGTTCGTACAGATCAGCGCTTTCATGGGATACCGTTCCACTCTCATGAAGGCTTAAGGCTGACCCTTCTTCTTCGTTAGAACGGATTTCTAAATCCTCGGAAACAGCAAGAAAATGTGAGTTTCCTTCCAGCTTTTCAAGAAACTCGGAATCGTACGACCTGACGTTCACAACGCCAATTTGTGAAGCGTCCATTAAAATTTCAGCACCAGAATCCTTAAGAAATTGCAGAGAGGCAGTGTCAGTTTGATCTGATTTTAACACTACAATGTAATCCTTCCCGACCGATTCCTGTGCAGTTGCCGGAAACTGGCCTGTCCCCAAAGCTAGCAGGAAAACAGTCAAAAGCAATAAAATCTTTTTCATAACATCCTCCTTCGAATCTCGAAATATATACAGTTTAATTATAAAAACTGTTGCATGATTATGTAATTGGGCGAAAGAAGTGTTTTCGAAATAAAAGAGAAGAAAAAGGTTACATTGGTATTGGTATGGAAGACCCAGGGTGTACATCAAGTTCTTATGGTAAATGATTTTTATAAATTAGTATAGGTTTATGAACAAGTTGATTTAGTTTACATAATAATTTTATGTTATTCTACACATTTCAATTTAACATAGTCGTAATGAATCATAAGAAAGCTCATATACTAGATTAATAGTCTTTCTAAAGGAGTAATCTTATGAAAAAATGGAAAAAACCTTTGTTTATTGTGTTGCTTTCCACTGTAGCCCTGTTCGGAGTGTTGATTGCTGGAGCAATTATTTATGCTAACTTTTATGTGAATGATGAGAATATCCATGTTTCGGAGGAGCTTTTTCCTGAAGGTGCACCGCAAAAGATTATGGCCATCTTTGCTCATCCTGATGATGAAATTATTAAATAAAGATAAAGATGTTACCTCTGTTCTCGCTACTTTTACCAGAGGCGAAGCCGGCGGAACAGGAGGACTTGTCCCTAAAGAAAAACTGGGGGAAATACGGACTAAAGAATTGGAGAAAGCAGCAGAAATCCTCAATATCGACCATCTTGAAGTCTATGATTTTCCAGACAGTGGCCTAGTTGATGCAGATCATGAGGCAATCAAACAAACCATCAGAGAATTAATTCATCAATATAAGCCCACAACCGTCATTACCTACGATGATATAGTCGGGCTATACGGACATCCTGACCATGTCGTGATGAGCAAGTTGACAAAAGAAGTCGTTACGGAGGAAATGGAAAAAGAAGATTCTCATGTGAAACGACTCTATTTCGCCACCCTTCCCAAGCCAATGATTGACCTTGCACTCAAGCTCTCCCCTACTTTTAAAGAAAGATACCCGCGGGATAAGGGGTTGCCGGAACCAACAATCGCCTTCCCGATGGCATCCGAAGCATCCGCACGCAAACAAGTCCTGCTTGCACATGAAACACAATGGAAGACCGTAGCAAGCGTCCAGCCCTACCATGACAAAGTCCCATCATGGATTTATTACCGAATCTTCGATAGGGAGTACTATCATCTGGTTAAATCTAAATAAACAGAAGCCCTTATCTCAACACGGCAAGTGGTCAGGTCCAGAGTATTCCACTGAATCAGAATGTGGCTGTCTTTTAACCATGAAAGAATCTTATACAATAAAAAATACAGCATTCACCATGTGTTAAATTATGGTAGAATTAAAGTATAATGTATAAAGGAGAATGTGCGTGGGTGTTATCATCACTATAATAGGAATGCTCCTTCTTGCTCTATTTGTCTATTTTCTCAACAAAAATAAAGAAGTGGATGAACAGGGACTAACCCTTAAACTGATAGGTTACTATACCCTAGGAATTTTTAATCTCAAAATAAATGGGCTCCTAATTCCTCTTGGCTTTATTATTTCACTTTTTATGAAGCCAGTAACAAATAAAAAAGTAAAAAGGATATCCAGTGTAGCCGGACTAATTGTTATGCTTATATTCAATTTATTTCAATAACTTGTTCCAATTAAGCTGCTCAACAATTGGGCAGTTTTTTTATTTCGCTTATACAAATTTAACTCATTGTTAACTTATTGCAATTGGCGTATTTTCTCTATAACTCAATAAGCAATTTAATCCCCAGTTTTGGTCCCTTGATGAAATACCATCTTCCATCCGCTTTCATGTCGCTTCCATATCGAACTTCGTAAGGAATGTTGGTTACTCATAGAAAATTCGGTATGTCTCAAATACAATATCATCAGCTAAGAAACGAACCTCAAAATTACTCAATTTCATTTTAACGACCCTATTCCCTATTCAGCAATCTCCTTATTCTTATACAAAATCCTGCCTGAACTTCCAATTTCAAAGAAATCATCAGCCAATAGTTTTTTCAGTTCAGCTCCTGATGAACGTACTTTCCGGCTTTAATAAATTCTCCTCTAACTGTTTTATATGTACCTTTAAATCCATTTTGGAATGTCGCCTTTACAACGACCTGTAATCTAATTCAACAAGAAAGAGCACTAATCCTCTGAGATTAATGCTCCAATTAAGCTAGACTACTGATTTATTTAGATTTAATCCCTGCACCGCAAAGTGGTATGATCACTTTTTCTCCTAGTAACTTTTTATATTTTAAATAGCCTGCATAGTTAGCCGCTGTTGTTACTTCCACATGAAATCCTTTATCTGCTAGTAAGGTCCGGGCATTTAGGATTTCATCCTCTTCAACTGCGATAAATTCCCCATCCGTATCACGCACAGCCGTTAAAATCTGCTGTGATCTTGCTGGTGCTGCGATCGCAATACCTTCTGCTAAAGTCCCTTTATTGGCCACAGCTTCTGCAGACGTCTTTCCATTATTGTAAGCATTCACAAGAGGTGCACAGTTTGCTGCCTGAATCGCAATAATCTTTGGCATTTTGTCTATCATTCTGTTTTGATATAACTCTTTGAAACCATAATATGCACCAAGCAGCAACGTTCCATTTCCAACCGGGATGATTAACGAATCAGGGCCGCCTTTTAATTGCTCAAAAACTTCGTAGGCATAAGTTTTTGTTCCTTCATAGAAGTAAGGATTGTATACATGACTGGCGTAGAAAGCTTTTTCTTCCTCAACTGCCTTTTGTGCAGCCTCTGCAATGTCCTCTCGCGTTCCCACAATTTCCTTAATCGTTGCACCATGAGCTTTTACCTGGGCAACCTTCTTTGGCGATGTTGCATTGCTTAAATATATGTCACATGCAATGTTGCAGCGTGCTGCATACGCCGCAATCGAGGTTCCGGCATTACCACTGCTATCAGCAATAACCTTCGTAACACCCAACTCTTTCGCCTTTGTCATTAATACAGCGGCCCCACGGTCTTTGAACGAAAGCGTAGGCATCATATAATCCACTTTTACATAGGTATCTGGCTCTTTCGGATCCAGCACAATTAAAGGTGATTGGCCCTCTCCCATTGTGACATGTTCCCAAGTCTTAGAATCTTTTGCAAAGGGCATTGTTTCAAAATAACGCCATAACGTGTTCGGATACTTAGTCCAGGCTGACACATCAATTTTAGGTGAATCTTTTTTTAAGTCTAATAGACCGCCGCAATCACATTTCCAAATCGCCGGTATAATCTCATGTGTTTCCCCGCAACTATTGCAAATATATTTTTCCAAAATGGCATCGTTCCTTCCTGGAATATAGATTGTTATTCTATATGAACCCCTTTAGAAAATAGAACGAAATATCAAAGGATAATCGGCAACTTACATCGTGAATACTTTGCTTTATACCTTTTTAAATCTCAACCTCTTCCCAACCGCTATACATCTTCAAAACCTTGCATTGCACCTTTCCAGAAGGGACTGACAAAACCGTTTCGTCTCCGATCCTTAAGCCTAATAATTTCTTTGCAACTGGAGTATCATAGTAGATTTTGTTTTCATCTATGTTCGATTCACCGTATCCGACAATTTCATATACTTCTTCTTCTGTAAAATCAGGATACTGAAACGAGCACTTCACGATCGAGCCAATCTCCACTATTTCAGTATTCCGCACATCAACCATAATAAATTCAGCTGTCTTGTACACATGCTGAATCTCCTGAATCCGTTCCACTAATACACGTTCATCCTGCTCTAATTTATGAGCGTTTGGATTAGCTAGCTTATCATCCCCGCATGCATTGAATGCAATATTCTTATCTATCCGAACTTGCTTAAGCTCTTGTTCCAAATTGGCGATCTGTTGAAGAATATGCTGCTCTCCTGTAGGTGTGATTTTAACTGACATAATACTCTCCTCTGTAATTTAGTGATATCTGTCATCTATCCTTTAAAAAAATCAATACACAATCAATAATATACCCTGAAATTCAGTTTGACAGTAACCTTCCACTTGGAAAAGAAGTGAACAAGTATTAATGAAATGCATGTACATGCCATTTTCTGATTTTTACAGGAAAAAGATTTGTAAGTTATTCTACGCTTTATCCAAATAGACTCCAAAAAAAAGCTGCCAAATTGGCAGCTGGTCAACATTACACCTTAGTTTCTAAAATGGAAGGTAAGAATTCACTTATATCCCTAAATACTTCATCTGGTTGAACACTAAATTCAATTGTCTGGAAATTCGGCAGCCAGTGCACTCCAATTGTATGTACATTCGCTTGTTTACCTGCCAATATATCAGCGTCACTATCTCCCAGGAAAATAGCCTCCTTGTTCGAAAGACCCAGCTCTTCTAATGCTATATTTATTCCTTCTGGATGGGGTTTTGGAAACTTCACATCATCCCCCGTAACAATTACATCAAAGATGTCATTTAACCCTAAGCATTCTAACGATATGTCGAGACTTCTTCTTGCTTTCCCGGTTACTATCCCCAATTTATATCCATTTGTTTTTAATCGCCAAAGCAATCTGTTTATTGCTTCATTCTTCTCGACCATATTATCATGTTGGTCCCTATAAATTTTATAATATAACTCAATTGCTTTTTCATTATCATTATTCTTAAGATTCTCACGGATAATGCCTGTCTCGGAAGGACCAAACATTCCTTTAATTTCTTCAGAGGATACTTCAAGATCGTCAAATTCCTTAAAAACAGATTTAAACGCCAAGAAGCACACAGGCAAAGTATCCGCTAGAGTACCATCAAAATCGAAAAGAACTGCTTTAATATCAACCATCTCCCATAGTTTTGTTTGAATAGACTAACTGAACTCTTTTTTCGCTTCAAATCTACTAACTAATTCATAGGGCCTGGCTTTAAATGCTTCATAGGGAATGTAGCTCGCATCCATTGCGTCTAGAGCCCTGTTTCTAAATTGTTTCCTCGTAATATACTGTTCTATATTTCCTCTCGTAATTTTAGTGAAAAAGACTTCTGAGGTCTCACCCTCTGCTGGCCTCACTTCACCAGACTGATGCTCACCCCGAAAGACTACACATGTTACTCCACTCGTCACATTCTGGTAGATACCTGTTATGCCAAGTAAATCCACCTTGATACCAGTCTCTTCAAATACTTCGCGGTGAATGGCCTCTTCCAATGTTTCACCTTCGTCTACCTGTCCACCCGGCATTTCCATAGTATCTGAACGGTGAAAATTCCTGACAAGGAGTACCTCTCCATTCTTATTAGTTATATAACCACTAACAGACATTAAGTGTTTATGGAGATGATATGCCCCAGGATAAGGAGCAGTTGAAGTCAAGGAATCTTGATCGGCGTCTATGTAAAAATCGCTGATATCCTTCATTGCTGACTGGTACTCTACACTATTTTCAATTAAACTATTGATTCTTTTATAATGTTCCCCACTTTTATATTCCCAAATAACCAGAATTTCGTCCTTATTGTCATTCACCCACCGGCCAATTAATTTAGCACTATTCCTCACATGGCCTGGATATACATATGTATGAAAGAAACGATTGACCTCATTCAACTTTTCAGGCTTGATTCTATAAGTCTTTCTTTTAACAATCATTGTCTCCTCCCCTTTCTCTTCCTTTAATTTCCACATACGATATGAATATCCTTCAAAACAAAGAGGATTATTTATAACAGAGCCATATTATATGAATGAAATTGCGGACAACTTTCCACTGTTTCGTTAAATCTTGTCCGATCCAATTGTCCCTCCCCACAAAAAAAAGCCTCCATAAATGGCGACTCTGTCAATTAGCTATTATTTTGTTTTACAACTTGTCCTTCGACTGACGCTTTCTTATCTCCGATCGACAGCCAGGTCACGAATACGAGCATGATCATGGCACCCATCAGCTGGACGCTTTGGAGCATGGTATCAAACCATATTACTGAGATCACCATAACGGTTAATGGCTCAACACTTGAAAGAATGCTAGTTTCGACAGCGGTGATATAGTTCATGCTGCTCAAGAATAGCAGGAACGCCAGTGTGCCAAAGAAGATCAAGATGGCCATGATAAGAATCATCTTCGGCTGTGCGATAATCAGCCATTCATTGCTCATCCAAACTCGGTTGATTACCCCTAGAACAATACCGCCAAACAGCATGCTCCAGCCTACGATTGCCAGTACGCTCCATTCCTTCATCAAGCGAGCCGGGTAAAGCGTATAAAAAGCAAACGTTAGTCCTACTGCGACTCCCCATACCAATGCGGTCGGACTGACCAACAAACTACTCATCGACCCATTCGTCAACAGCAGGAACAGGCCGGCCAGTGTACCGGCGATGCCTAACATCTGATAGCGTGGCGGCCATTTTTTATGATTAAAGGAAACATAGAGCACGACAAAAATCGGAGCAGAGAATTGCAGCAATGTTGCCACTACAGCATTGCTCGCTTCGATCGCCATCGTAAAAGTGTACTGCAACCCAACCATCCCCAGAATGCTGAATACAATCAATTGATTCCGCCAGTATGGGGTTTTTACCACTGTAAAAATATCTTCTTTTTTAATAGACAGGAACGCCAGGATACTGCTTCCGGCAATAATCATCCGGATTGTGAGAATAAAAGGTACCGACAATTCCGTATTAGCGAACACCCACTCCGTGATCGACCCAGTCATCCCCCAAAGCATGGCTCCTATGACAATCATAAGTATCCCTTTTACCCGTAACATCGCGAACGCTCCTATAGAATGTGATTTTATAACAAAATAACTGGTGAAATGATTAAGTAACTCTAATTTAATGTATTGGTTATCTCGACCTATTAAATTTCTACTTAAATATTATACTACCATACTTTTCATTTTAGAGGACACATAGTTAGGAAGGCTAAAAAAAACCCGGGTATAATCCCCCCGGGTTCAACACATTCTATTACCAGCCTTTCAATTCAAGCTGATAAATTCCTCTGCCGAATGTTGCTGCATACATTACACCTGTTGATTCGTGGTAGGATAAATCGGTAACAGGGATTAGCGGAATCCCTTCCCCGAGAGCATACCACTTCTTACCTCCATTTGGTGATACAAATACACCGACATCTGTTGCTACGTATAAAGAATTTCGATTTTTAGGATTGATGACAATATCATTAACTGGAGCATCTGGCAGATTTTTGCTGATATTCTGCCATGTCTTTCCCCCATCTGTACTCTTGACTACGTGTGCCGCATTGTCTCCAGTACGGAAACCGGAGAAAGTTGCATAAACAATGTCTTCATTTTTGTCATCGACAGCCAGTCGTGTAACCCATTTTACTGGCAGATTTTCGTCTTTTAATTCTATCCAGTCTTTGCCAAGATTCTTTGTTGTCCATAGCTTGCCATCATCAGTTCCAGCATAGATCACATTGCTGTCAGATTTAGAGACTGCTATTGTTGTAAGAGTTCCATACGGGTATGCATCATTGCTTACACCGTCTGAAAGGCTCGGGCTGATAGCCTCCCAAGTTTTCCCGTTATCTGTAGAGCGGTTTACGATGTTGCCTCCGTAATACATAACAGATGGATCATTTGGATCAAATGCGAGAGGAGTAAGCCAATTCCTTCGATCAGAAGTTGTTTCCTTCGTGAAGGACGTCATTGTGTTACCCCCATCTTCAGACCATGCACAGTTACCATATTGATAACAGGCATAGACAAATTCCTGGTTTTCCGGATTGATAGCATTCATAAGGCCATCGCCGCCATAATAATTATTCCATCCGGCTCCGCCCCATGATCGATTAGAACCGTTATCCTGGGTACCTCCAGAGATTCTGGTAGGATCCTGTTTGCTTACATCCAATGTATAAAATTGTGTGTAAGGTTCATAGGTTGCTTTTTGCCACTTCCCAGTAACAAGTCCGTTCTCCTCAGAACGATACACCCCCCCGTCGTTACCAAGGTAAACGCGATTTGGCTTTTTTGAATCCCATGCCATTGAATGCTGGTCAGCATGGACCTCTCTGCCATTTGAACGGGCCCAAGTTTTGCCACCGTCCTTAGATTCCATAAGGCTAACACCTGAGACGAAGATATGATTGCCATCCTGAGGGTCTACATAATTTCGTCCAAACCACCAGCCAAATGAAGATTGTGATCCTGCCAACTGGGAATGGAACGGTGCCTTTGTCCAGGTTTTCGCACTGTCATTGCTTGTATAAAAGCCCTCAAAGTAGCCATCCGGCTTCACCACAGTCGCATAAACCTTTCCTGACTCGGTTGAGGAGACTGCCAGACCAATTCTTCCTTTTTCTTCTGAGGGAAGTCCTTTCTCTGATTTTGTCCAGGTATCTCCGCCGTCTTCAGAATAATAAATGGCAGATCCACTTCCACCGTATTGGCGGTGATTAGGCTTGCGGATTCGATCCCACGCAGCAGCGTATACTCGATCGGTATTTTGTGGATCAATAACTACATCAACTACACCAGTTGTATCGTTCTCACCTTTCAACACGAGTTCCCAAGTGTTACCGCCATCCTGCGATTTATACAACCCTCTTTCGCCACCACCATAAAACAGTGGTCCAGAAGCAGCTACATAAATAGTGTTAGAATTTTCAGGATCAATCGTAATCCGCCCAATGGAACCTGATTCCTCCAGGCCGATTGGTTCCCAGGTTTCTCCGCCATCCTTTGATCTGAACAAACCAGTCCCTCCATAAACGACACTGCCTCCGCCAGGGTTCGCTTCACCCGTTCCAGCATACAATGTCCCGTCACCGCTGATAGCGAGTGCACCCATAGCCTGCGAACTATCATCATCCCATGCAGTTTGGAAAGTGTCGCCGGCATCTGAACTTTTCCAAACTCCACCAGAAGCTGCGGCAATGTAGATGGTATCTTCTTGTTTCGGATCTACGACAACATCTACGACCCTGCCGCCAATATTACTAGGAGCATTGAAGGACCACTTTTGATTGAGAGCACCCGGGGCTTCCTTGGAAGTAGCCGTTCTTAGCGCTTTTGCCTCCTCGGTTGCCTTTCTAAATGCATCACGAGGTATAGCTTCATCTTCGTAACCCTTTTGTGTCATGAACCAGTCATCCCGTTTACCAGGTCCCTTTTCTACAAATCCCTCTTCTTCAACACTTGCTTCTTTAACTTGTTTAGATTCTTGGGTCGCCTTTTCTTGAGTTTGTGCCACCTGGGTTGTTGGTTCATTCAGATAATACAAAGATACTGAGAATCCGAGCAGAATTGCGAATGCTAAAATAATTGACCAATGCTTTGCCTTCACGATGTATCTCCTCCTCATTCAAGTATGTACGCCGAAAGTAGCTATCCTCCTTTCTAGTTCGATAGCTAATACTATTACGGATTTCGAAGTAATTCAATATTATTTGAATATTTTGATTCTTTATACCCGCCCTTTTTAATGAAAATGTTTCCAATTCCCTACTGCCTACTTTTAACAATACACTTGTCCCCTAGCTATATTGTCATATTTTGGATTGAGTCAAACTGCGAGTGTTTACCTTCAATATGGGGTATTAATTATTATCTTTACAGTTCCAGGAGGTGTGAGTTTTGATAAAAACACAAATCAACACAACAAAAAAAGGCAGATCAGATATCGTCTTACCCCTTGCAGCTTTGGGCATTGCCGGAACTCTTTATGCGTTCAAATTGAATCGCCGGCGCAAGACTGCCTCTTCTTCTCACTCCAGGCTGCTCAAAAATATTGAGCAGGACACCAAACATATTAAACTGGAATGGAAGGGTCGGAACAGGCCTTATCGTGTGTTCAGAGGGAAAGAACTGATTTACGAAGGAATGGAACCAAAACTGGTGGACCAAAACCTCGTTCCGGACACCCTTTACACTTACTGTATCGAAACACTTGATGAGCATGGCAATGTAAATGACAGAATGCGTGTCCAGACGACTACATCTGTGGATTTCAAGGAAAGAGACAATATATTGGAGGATTTACTCATAACCACGATTGTGACTCACGGTCAAGTAAGTTTTGAATGGGAACCGATCGAGGGTGTATCAGAGTTTACGATCTCCAGGAATGGCATGAAGCTGGAAACAGTCACATCCTGCGCTTTTACCGATAAAGGAATCAATGATGAAGAAGTTTATACTTACTCAATCAGAGCCAAGCGACCTTTGCAACGTTCAGACCAGATGAAATGGGAACTTAAATCAGTTGTCGCCAATGCGATCGGTGCCATCAAGAAAGACTCCTCCACTGAAATGGCTGCTGATGAAGAGTTCACCATCACCAAAAGGGTTGGACCTCTAAAGGAATTGTTGAAATCCCCTCTGGAAAGCAAAACTAAGAGCGGCAACTGGCAGCTCAGATACACTACTTTTTTAAAAGAAGAATGGATCAAAAATCCGAACGCAGCATCTGAGGATCAGGTTTTTAAAGGTGATCACCGCACATTTGATCCTGAGTCATCAGAATTCAGGACAAGAAGCGATGTATTTATCGACACCGACAACCCTTCTGCCCTGTTAAGCAAGGCTACTGGCATAACAGAAGCATTCACTAAGGAACATGAACGGTTAGAATCGGCGAGCGCTTTTGACGAAGGAATCCAATTGGAAAAGGTGCTTTCAGACGACGACAGAATTCAATTTCACCTGAATCATTCTGTCAGCAACCCCCTCGTCGTTTCACCTGCAATTGATTATCATGTTTGCGGAACATTTTATAAGGACAATGAATTTGACCTAGTTGGCATTCATGATCAGTCACCTGAACATGAGATTTACCTTAAAGAACCAGGCACAGACGATTGGCAAGTCATCCACCAGGCTCACAGCAAAGGGCTCGAAATGATGGCTGACCCAATGGCCAATCATTACTGGCGTTACTCGACATTCACTAACTAAAAAAACGGAAAAGCTGACTGCCAGCTTTTCCGTTTTTCAATTATAAAAATCGCTTCCGTACATTTGGCGGCGGCAGCATACAGCTTTCCTTCTGGCCGAACCATTTGTATCGGTTCCTGGCGATGAGGTCATATACAATATTCCTAATTGGAGCTGGAACGACCATGAACACATATAGAAGCTTCCAGGCCCCGCGTAAATGGCGGCTGATCCTTAGGGCAGCGGCCGATTTATAATAAACCTTATCATTCTCAATCAAAATCATGCTGTCCACATCGTCACGTACATGATACTTTTTCAGCAGTTCCTGTCCCGCTTCACTCTGCAGCGAAGCAAAGTGGAAAGTTTCATTTGGATCACGATTTAGAATAAATTGGACACTCGCATCACAAAAGTTGCAAACTCCGTCAAATAATATAACTGGATGCATGGAACACCCTCCTCGATTTTCCTATTTCTATTCTAACATTTATCCTCTTTCTTTAAAGTCAAACAGCGGATACTGGTATGGACCGTCATTCGTAATTTTTCTCTTTCACGGGCACACGTTTGCCCTTCTTGTGACCGTCATTCGTAATTTTTCTCTTTCACGGGCACATGTTCGCACTTCTTGTTACCGTCATTCGTAATTTTCCTATTTCACGGGCACATGTTTGCCCTTCTTGTGACCGTCACTCGTGATTTTTATCTTTCACGGGCACATGTTTGCCCTTCTTGTGACCGTCACTCATGATTTTTCTCTTTCACGGGCACATGTTTGCCCTCCTTATGACCAAATCCCACCCAGAATAGCTTCACGCAAATTTAAAAAGTGAGAAATATTTCAAACAGTTCGTTTATATACCGACTTACACTCGTGGAAATTGGGTTGCTGCCCATTTGTCCCGGGACATCTACCCTACTCTCCTCGCCTTGAATATAGTGTAGGAGCTATTGGAGGTGACTATGATGGATGGCTTGTATACACATGGTTCCTCGTCGCGGGATCAGCTGCTGGATTGGGAAAAGCAGGCACTTGATAGATTTTTCGCTAAAATGAGTGATAAGAAAAAGCCCTTCCCCTGCATACCGGCAACGATTGGATTTTCAATGAATCAACTTCGATATGGATTTGTTGGGGATCCAAGAAGAGAAACAACGATTAACGAACTCGCCAGCTTGCTGACAAACTATACAAAGCAATCAAAGGAGATAGGAAATTATACTTCTTTGATTATTTTTTATGAGACTCCCGAATCATTAAAGAACGATTCTGTTGAAGAGTTTGAACAATTATTCTGGAAGCATCTAAGTGGTCTAAGCACCCTGGATGAATGTGATTGGCCAGAGGATATTCCCACAGACCCACATGATCCCATTTGGGAATTTTGTTTTAATGGTGAAAAGTACTTTATGTATTGCGCCACCCCTGCACATAAAGACAGGAAAAGCCGACATTTTGACGTGTTGATGCTCGCGATCACGCCAAGATGGGTTCTGCAGGAATTTAATAAGGCACCAAGTTATGCCAGGAGAATTAAGGCTCAAGTTAGAGAGCGGCTTGCTAAATATGACACGATTGCAATCCATCCTGACCTAAACACATACGGAGCTGAGGATAATTTTGAATGGCGGCAGTACTTTCTCCGTGATGATGATACTTCCTTATCTAAATGCCCGTATCATAGGATGCTTAAATTCCTTGGTATTGATAAATAAAAGCGCAGGATGCTGGCTCCTGCGCTTTACTGTTGATTCAACTGACTAATAATTTCATCGGTGGTCATAATCGTGGCAAATTCCTTTTGCAGCATCGCCAATTCGTGTTCCTGAATGGAATCAGCAGTATGGCGAACACCCTTATGGTCTGTGATTTCAAATGCAGCAATCGCGTCAGAAACCAGGAAGGTAGTGAAGCCAAGATTACCGCTCATTCGTGTCGTTGTGGAGACGCAATGCTGTGTAGATAATCCGGTTATCACCACAGACTTCACTTTATTCTGTTTTAAGTACGCTTCCAGCTCTGTTCCAATGAAACCGCTGTTCACATTTTTCGTAAAAATGATTTCCCCATCCATAGGCTGGATATTTTCCTTAAATTCAGTCCCTAATTTGTTTCGATGATGCAACGGAGACGCCGGGTCGAGCGACTGATGCTTCGTGTAAATGACATGCCCCTTCCTGTTTCTCCATTCGGTTAAAAGCCGCGCCATATTTCCCTCAGCTTCAGGATTGTTCCTAGTACCCCAATATGGGTCGTCGAAGCCTTTTTGAACATCCAAAATAAGAAGCGCAGGCAGTTCAAGCAAATTCTTCATCATTTACCTCCTTACTTATCCCACATTCTTTGTCAGTTCAAGGTTTTTTACTCTCTCTATCATGGAAATTACTTCAAATCCTCTCACTAATCGTGGTAAACTCTATGAAGATGTTTTTTACATAGCGAAACTTGATGAGGAGGATTTTTGTGAAACGGTATTCGCTGTTATTATTGTTATTCACTTCACTCGTCATCTCTGCTTGCAGCAATGATGAACCGGATGAAGAAGTTGTAGCCGAACAACCGGCTAAGGAAGTTGTCAAAAAGGAAGAAACAAAGCAGAGTAAATTTGAGCACTTGAAGAATATAAGTTTAGAGGTTACAGAGGAAAGCCTGATGGCATTGAACCCTGGATCAATGATGGGTGATTTGAGCTATGAAAAGGATATAGAAGATATAGGGTTCAATACACCGGAATTGGACCCCGAGCTAAAAAATATGCTACCGGCGAAACTCGAAGAACTTTCTAATCAGACGGATGATTTGGAAACCATAAAAAAAGGACTTGTTTCCCTGCTAGCCAGTCCGCATTATAAAGAAATTATCGAGAATGCCAGCGCCTATAAACCGCATTTCGAAGAGCCTTTCCTGCCAGACCCGACAAAAGCCGAGGGCGGAGAGGAAACAAAACCTGCTGAAAAAGCGATCATTCTCCTTGACGCAAGCTCAAGCATGCTTCAACAGGCGGACGGACGTATCAAAATGGAAATCGCGAAAGATGCCGTTAAAAGTTTCGCGAAAACCATCGGCCAGTTCAGTGAAGTTTCACTTGTAGTCTACGGACACAAAGGCTCTGATTCAGATGCTGATAAGGGAGCTTCCTGCTCAGGAATCGAAGAGGTGTACCCAATGGGTAAATACGCCAAAGAAGAATTCCACGGAGCAGTCGATTCCTTTGAAAGCAAGGGCTGGACTCCACTTGCTGGCGCCATCCAAAAGGCCGGTGAGATGAGCAGCAGCTATGATGGCAATACAACGATTTACATTGTCAGCGATGGCGCCGAAACCTGTGACGGCGACCCTGTCCAGACCAGCAAGGATTTGATTGCAAAGAACACTGATAGTTCGGTAAACATCATCGGATTTGATGTAGATGGTGAAGCGGAGAATCAGTTAAAAGCTGTTGCTGAAGCTGGAAACGGAGAATACTTTAAGGCCGACAACCCTGAGGAATTAAAAAATACAATCCAATACGAGTGGCTCCCTTCCACCCTCGACCTGGCGTTTGCTTTTACGATGGCACCAGATGGATGGGATATGGTAGCGGAATATAAAATAGCAGATAAATATCCGCTGGAATTATGGACCGTTGGAAGAAAAGAAGCACACCGAATCATCGACGCAGCCGCCATCATGTCAGAGAATGACTGGATCACCGATGAACAATATTCGGAGCTAAGAGATTGGGGCTTTGAACGCAGCGATGCCATGAAGGAACTTCATTATGCCATTTCCAAAACCAATCGGGAAAAAGCAGATACCGAGAGCAAGGAAATAAGGCAAAGAGTCGACGACTGGGTGGAGAAAATGAAAGAACTTAAAAAAGATCGTGGCGATACCTGGTAAAAAAGATGGTCCCAATGGACCATCTTTTTTATTCAATCACCATGCCATACTGAGTCCTCATAAGTTTGATTTGCCTGTGTGGCAGCGCACGCTCATAAATTACTTTAGAGACCACAATTTTTTCCCCATCAAGCTGAACCCAGTATTCCCGTTCCTCGGTAAAATTCCCAACTATATTCCTGGTTATTTTCTCTACCCCTTTTTCCTCAACAATCCCCTGTGCAGAATCCACATTAAATTGAAAATAGAGGTAATCCTCATACGCGAAAGACAGAAGGCCAATGCAGCTTATCCAAATTATGAAATAGAGTATTTTTTTCACCAATATCACCTATATTTAGTGTGCGGTAAATCAGAAAAATATACTCTGAATATTGGGCTGGTATGTAATATTTCAGAAGGTAAAATATGCTAAAATCAATATGTTTTGACGCAAGGTATTTAATTTATCTTCTTTTCCAGGAGTATTTCATCTCTAATAGGAATCCCCTCATACCCTACCATAGGGATTGAGGGTTTGATCTTTCTAGCTTTCTCAACAGCATTCTTCAAAACCTGTGTAAGCGTGAAACCACGTTTTTGCCAAAACTTTAGTGCATTTAAATTATCATTAGTGGTGACTAATTTTAGAACTTCGCACCCTTCACTTGCCGCAAGGATTTCAACTTCCTGCACAAGAAGGGTACCTATTCCCTTTCCCTCATCTATACTATCTAGAGAAATAATCTCACATTCATGTCCGGAAACAATATATGTAATTAAACCTGTAATTTCCCCATACTCATTAAGTACCGCATACCCATCAAGGTCACTGCAATCATAGACACCGCTTGAAATCACCATTTGCTGACTTCCCCAATGAGCTTCAAAGAACGCTCTCACTTTCTCTCTTAACAGTTGATTTATTTTAATGACTTCCATAGTCTTACCTCCGATATTTTCACATCAAAAAGAACGCAAACTATGCGTTCTTTTAGCTTTATAACATTTGTAAAGCTATACCAAATGTATCTTCCTTAATCTGCTCTTCTGAGATATTTGGATTGTAATAGCCAACACTATAATAGATTCCATCCTTTTCAAAAACGAGAGTTCCTTTCATATAATCGCCTACCGTCCCATCAGCTAACTCAACTTCCTCCCCTGGACCTTCTGGATATTCAACTTTAAAATTATGGACAGTTATTAAGAAAATGATTTTATCCTCTTTGTTTTTGGAAAAACTCTCAAAATTGACTCTTAACTCTTTCCCATCGTGCTTAAAATCCTCAATGGTCATTTTCAGCGGCATGGCGTCAAAGGGTAAATCCTTAGGCGGTATTACTTCAAATGGCAAAGCATCTAAGCCAACTTTCAAGGATGGTACATTATATAGAATGGGAATACTTTTCAATTGTTCCTCGGTGACATTCCCAGTTGGTTCAACTTTCTCAAGTTTACTAGTATCGAGCGCTCCATTTTGTTTTTGCTGGCAGCCGAAAAGCATTAGCACCAGGATTATAGGAATAAACGATAACTTTTTCATCTGCACTCCCCCTTATTTTTAATACGGAGGAATCTCTGGGAAGTTTCAAAATTTATCCAAATTTATTAATTATCTTGTCACAACCCCATACTCCGCAGCCAGCTCTTCTCCTAAAAACTTTGCCAGCTGCAGCATGCCGAACTTACCTGCTTTCCCTTCAGCATAAGAATTATAATTTGTATTTGTATTGATATCGTAAGTGAAGATTTCACCTGACTCATTTTTGATGAATTCAATTCCAGCAACATTAATATTATTCGCTTCTAGTACTCTCTTATATTGATCAATGATTGGATCATTAAATCCTTCGATAACCTGGAATTTTGGCTTTTCTTCAACTTCTTCGCCAACAGGGCAGAACAGGTCACCGATCTGGCAGGCATCAGCCGGGCACAATTCAAATCCTTCAGATGTATCGACTCTCACCGCATAAACAAACTCGCCGCCGACAAACTCGCATCTAGTTATATAGCTCTCCGGGGACTGGATATATTCCTGAATCAGCGTCACACCATCAACCGGTTCTTCAAAAGAAGGTCCATCAACATATGCCTGAAGTGCTTCAATCGATTGAAACAGCTGGACGCCAAGACCTTTTCCTGCTCGATTATGCTTCGTGATAAATGGCTTTCCTTCAAATTCCTTCGCAGCATCCAATAACTGTTTTTTCCCGACAGTCGCAATTGTCCTCGGAGTCCTTACTCCATGCTTGGTCAGCTCAAGATATTGCTTAACCTTGCTTACCTCCAGTTCCAGCGCGCGAGAACCGTTGAAAACTTTACGGCCATGGTTCTCTAACCATGATAGAACCTGCGCAGTATATTCCGGAGCGAAACGATGGCCTCTTGTGTGTGAAGAAGCGCTCATCCTGCTATAATAGATCCCTTCAGGAGGTTCTTTCGATAAATCTAGCAGCCCCTCGTCTAGATGCCATTCTTCATATGGAACTCCCAGCTCATCAAGCCGTTTTGTCAATTGGACCGTCCATTCGTTATTTTCATGGATGATATATACTTTGCTCATTATTCCTTCATCTCCTTAATCAAATGTAAATCAAACAATCGCTTGCTTCTTTTTTGCCTCAACTAGCGGCATAACTTGCTTTGCGAAGCGCTCCATTTCCTCGAGCTGAGGAGAGAATTGCAGTAACAGCAAACCCAATCCAGCTTCTTCATACTCTAAAATTCGCTCGGCAATTTGTTCTGGTGTACCTACTAAATTTGGCCGCAGTCCACGGTTTGATACCGAATAGTCCTGGAGCTGAACCTGCTGTTCAAGCTGAGATTTGCTCGTAAAATCTTTAAAGCCGGCATAGGCACTGGATTCTTTAACATCCGTGATACGTTCCAATTCGGCAAAAGCCTCTTCCTCTGAATCCCGGCAAATGACGTAAGCGGCCATTCCGAACTCTGACAGTTCAGGATTTGACGTAGCGGCCCTCCGAGTCTTCATGTCTACTATTTTCCGTTGTATTTCTTCTACTGTCCCGCCATGCATGACATAGGCATCGCATTTTTCAACAATCGTCTGCTTCCCTTTTTCGCTCTCACCGCCAGCGTATAAAATTGGATTCGGGCGCTGTACCGGTTTTGGGAACAGCTTCGTGTCCTTCAAATCATAAAACTTACCTTCATAAGAGAAGCTTTCTTCACTCCATAGTCCCTTGAGCACATCAATGAACTCAGTAGTCCGTTCATACCGCTCATCATGCTCGGTAAAAATCCCCCCGTATTGGCGCGCCTCTTCCTCCCACCAGGCTGAAACCACATTAAGGGTAAATCGCCCGTTGCTGATCTGATCTATGTTTGCAGCCATCTTTGCTGTGACTGCGGGATTATGGAACCCAGGCCTAACAGCAGCCATAATTTCAATCTTTTCTGTCACCGAAGCCAATGCGGCAGCAGTTATCCATGCTTCAAGGGAGTCATGCTCGGGACCTTTGATATCATTCAGATATAACTCTGCTATCAAAGTGGTAGAGTAGCCCCATTGTTCTGCTGATTGAATCACCTGCTTTGCATAATCAAAGCTAGGCGGCATATTTTCATCCTCTACATTCCTAAGCCATCCGCCAAAAATCGGCAGCCAAAATCCATATTTCATCCCAAACTCTCCTCCGGTTTTAATCTCGACTTTACCAACCCGATAAGTTGGTTTTACAAGAAAAACATTAGAGACTCATAAATAAGCCTCCTAAATACAAAAAGCTCCCTTCTTTAAGAAGAGAGCCATAGAATACTCTCTTCTCATCTTTCAGACAAATTTGTCCGCAGGAATTGGCACAGTATTCAATCAGAACCTGTTGCCGAGGTTTCGCAGGGCCTTTCCCTCCACCTCTCTTGATAAGAAGACATGTATTAAATTTTAGTTTACTAAAGTGATAATATTCTAAATTCATCCAAAAGTCAATTCGTTTATCGAAATATATTTTTAAATTCCTAACGGAAAGCCTGACAGAAATTTATTTACCCTTTGTGATGCCTCAACCAGTCTTTCTGGAGGCTGAACCATAGCAATTCGGACATACCCTTCACCCTGCTTGCCAAAAGCATCACCCGGAACGACGACAATCCCTTCCTCATCAATTAGCTTGAAGGCAAAATCACGGGATTTCCAACCCTCAGGAATCTTCGCCCACACAAACATCGTTGCCGGAGAATTGGCCACTTGCCATCCGCTGTCCCGAAATCCTGATACCAAGGCATCCCGCCGTGCTTGATACTGCTTTAGCTGATCCTTCAGGAATGAATAGTCAGAAGTCAAAGCGGCAATCGCAGCTTTTTGGATTGGATAAAAGATGCCGTAATCGATGTGTGATTTGAAAGCAGCAAGAATATCAATAACCTGTGAATTTCCTGCTACGTATCCAATACGACAGCCTGCCATATTGAAAGTTTTAGAGAGTGAGTTGAACTCTACCCCCACTTCCTTTGCACCCGCTACTGATAAGAAACTGTTTTGTGGATTTCCGTCATAAATCAGTTCTGAATAAGCAAAATCATGTACGACCAGTATGTTATGTATTTTGGCAAATTCAACAACTTCTTCAAAAAAGCTGCGATCTGCCAGTGCAGTGACAGGATTTCCGGGATAGCTCAAGATCATCATTTTCGTCTTTTGTAAAACTTCAAGAGGAATCTCATTAAGCTGCGGCAGGAATTTATTCTCCTCCAGCAAAGGCATAGGATAAATCGAACCGCCCGCAATGGTTACGCTAGCTTCATAGATTGGGTAACCTGGATCTGGAACAAGTACATAATCTCCAGGATCAATGATCGCAGTAGCAAGATGCGCAAGCCCATCCTGGGAGCCCATTAGCTGCAGGACTTCAGTTCCAGCTTCAAGTTCTACCGAATAACGCTGCTGGTAAAAGTATTTTACCGCATCGTTAAATTCACTAATTCCCTTGAGCGTGTATCCGTATTTCCCCGGATCCATCGAATATTTAGCAAGTTCCTCCATAACAAAAGAAGGCGGTGAAAAATCCGGACTCCCAATACTCAGGTCAATCACATCTTTCCCGTTCATTAAGGCTGCCTGCTTACGGTCAACCACTTCCTGAAAAATACTTGACGTCATTTTTCTAATCTTTTCTGATCCGTAGATATTCATGGATATTCCCCTTTACTGTTCATTAATTCATGATGTTTTCATGGAGGTTGATTCCTCTGAATTTTTAAAATATAAATTCGATTATAGCAGTTTCGCTTTATCAGTTCTAGAAAAAAATAAAAATGAGCTGCAATGCAGCCCACTAAATATCTTCCGTATTAAAACAAGAGGTGTGCAATCGGCGCTACAATGATCAGTGTAAGGATCGTTCTCTGAATCCAGATGACTACCAATTTCCGCAGACTGATTGGTATTTCTGTCGACATAATGCTTGGAATCAGCGCGGAGAAAAAGATAATGGCTGAAACAGAAACAACGCCGATGACAAACTTTGTGATCATTGGGGCTTCTGTTACAAGCAAAGCAGGCAGGAACATTTCGGCAATTTCAATAGCGGATGCCTTAGCTGCCAGCATTGGCTCTGGAATCTGGAGAATCAATGTGAATGGATAGAAAATGTAGCCAATAAGATCAAACACTGGGGTGAATTCTGCTAAAACAAGCCCCAACAATCCTACAGACAGAATCGAAGGCAAAATTCCCATCGTCATGATCAATCCATCTCGTAAGTTATCCAGTATGTTTTTGCCAAGAGAAGGTGCTTTGTTTGATGCGCTCATAGCTCCAGCCCACGCCGTTTTCAAGCGATTTTCTGTCACTGGTTCCTCAGGTACACCTTTGCCCTCATAATATTCCTCACTAACCGTTCGTAAAGGGCGCAACCTGACCGTGATAGCGGTTACAAGAAATGTAACGAAAAGCGTCGTCCAGAAATACGTATTCCATACTTCCATTAATCCTAATGTTTTCGCGACTACAATCATAAACGTCGCTGAAACGGTAGAGAAACCTGTTGCGATAATAGTGGCTTCTTTTATAGTATACTTGCCTTCCTTGAACACGCGGTTGGTGATCAGAAGGCCAATTGAATAGCTTCCTACAAAGGAAGCAACAGCATCAATCGCAGCCCGTCCTGGTGTCTTCCAGACAGGCCTCATGATTGGCTGCAATAATACGCCAATAAATTCAAGCAGGCCATAGCCAACAAGCAGCGCCAAAAATACAGATCCGATTGGCACGAGGACACCAACTGGTATAACGAGCTTTTCATACAAGAACGGTCCCATGCTTGGTTCAAAGAGCCATGCTGGCCCGACCTTCGTCAGCAGCATCAACGCTACTACTACTCCAAGTACTTTTAGCAAAGAAAAAACGATAGTCGTCGTATTCTTGTTCCACGTTTTTCTGTAAAAAGGATAAATGGCTCCCAATAAAATAACAATAAATGCATAATACGGAACGGCTGCAGAAAAAGTGGTATTAATCCAGGTAACTAAGTGGTCGAGCGGGATTGATGATTTTTCACCAACAGTGATTGGAACAAAAAACATGAAGATGCCAATCGCACTAAATAAGAAAAACTTCAAAATACTTAAGGCAGGTGTTGGCATTTCCGGCTTGCCGGTGTTCACTTCAGGGGTGTTCTGCACTTGATTTCCTCCATTGTCTGATAATTCAGTTTTTTTAAAAGAATAGAGTCCTAATACTCTTCTAAGAACCGAAAGAGTTCTTATATTAAACATTATTCAAAACTAGGGTGGGACATGGCACTTTTTTAACACCTTTTCATTTATTTTCGACTTCGGGTATTCGTAAACCTCTAGCTTTTCAACCTAAAACTTGTTGATAGCAGAGTGAGAAGGAAATAACCAGCACCTTATTTAGCTTTTTTTGCGGATAATACCAGTTGGAGCATTTTTAATACCAGTTGAAAGCTTTTTATTACTAGTTGCCGACGAAATAATACCAGTTGAGAATTGAGGGTAAACGGATGTAAAAAGAAAACAGTTAAACAAAAAGAGCTGCCTAGGCAGCCCTTCACTATGTCCGTGTAATAATCTTATCAATAATCCCATAATCCAAAGCTTCCTGGGCACTCATAAAATAATCCCGGTCTGTATCCTTGGCGATTTTTTCCACTGGCTGGCCGGTTCGCTCTGATATAATCTGATTCAGATGATCGCGCAGCTTCAGGATCCTTTTGGCGGAAATTTCGATCTCCGTCGCCTGGCCCCTTGCACCGCCCAGCGGCTGATGAATCATAATTTCACTGTTTGGGAGTGCAAATCTTTTCCCTTTTGTACCGGCAAGCAGCAGCATGGCTCCAAAAGATGCGGCCATTCCGATGCAGATCGTGCTGATGTCGGGCTTGATGTATTCCATCGTATCAAAAATTGCGAAGCCTGCTGTGGTTGAACCTCCAGGACTATTAATATAGATGGAGATATCCTTTTCAGGATTATCTGCTTCAAGAAATAGAAGCTGAGCAATAACGCTGTTTGCCACCTGGTCATTGATTTCATCTCCAAGCATGATGATTCGGTCTTTTAACAGCCGGGAATAAATGTCGTATGAACGCTCTCCCCGGTTGGATTGTTCGATGACATAAGGAATCGTACTCATCATGTTCCTCCCTTTCCTGCTTACGCAGCCATTTTGAAACTAGAGAGAGGTGAACGGGAGTGCAGAGACATTTCCGGTGAACATGGAGCAAGTGCCGGGATTTCCTGGAGATTTTCAAGTAACACAGTCGGATCTTCAGTCTGAAGCGATTCACAAAGCAAGTCTGACAGCAGCTTTTCTTCTTCCTCGTTCAGTTCCTGGTCCACTTCACGCAGGTTTCCTTCGCTCTCAAGCCTTTTCCTGGCACGATGGAGTGCTGCTTTAACAGCCATTTCCGTTGAATCCAAGAGCTCGGCGATCTCGCGCGATTGAAAGCGAAACGCTTCCTTCAGGATAAAAATCACTGCCTGCTTCGGCGTCAATTTGGTCATAACCATCTCAACTGTATCCCTTACGCTCCCCTGAGTGAAAGATTCAAGATCTTCCGGAATTCCCGTTATCTCGCGGGTGCGCTTCCTGACCGTATCTATCCAATGATTATAAGCCATTTTTTTCAACAATGCCGAGCTGATCTGAGACGAATGATAATGGCGAATCGCCTTAACCGCCACTTCCTGCACGAGATCATCACCATCCCAGCTGCTCTGCGTTAAAAACCGGCAATATCTCTTTAGGCTTTGATAGTGGGTCATGACCCCGGTATCCTTTTCTATATTCACTTTCCTGAGCTTGTCGATCGACATCCTGTTCACTCCTTTGAACCTCTCTGTCCCTTAAACGGATTTAGGGAGGGAAAAGATACGGCCTTCAATAAATTTTTTTTATACTATCTTCAGTATATGCCGGGAACGATTTTAGCCAGCTTCTTCAGTCCGTTTATTTTTTCTTAACCTCAGCAATATTAGGGATAATGGTATAAGAGCTATTAATAAAAGAGCCAAAAAGTACAACCTGGACACTGGCGTTTTTTCGGGAAAACGGTCAGGATAAGTTTCCTTTAAATGCTGCTTGATCAATACTTCAAACTCAGTTAGTGGAATTCCTTCGGCATCGACTCCCCATTCATCAAAAAGTCTGGCTGCATTTCCGCCAAATGGACGGATGTTATCTTTAGATGGAGTATATCCTAACTCAAGATTAAACTGCACATTGGAAAGAAAATATTCATCCGGCTTTAACTGCAAAAGTGAAGAGGATCCTGAAAAACCAAATTGAACAATTTCATATCTCCCCTCAGAAGATTTATTCACTGTCATGGGACCGATGATCACTCCATTGTATAGTACTGGCGCAACCCACTGATTTAAAGGTCTTATAGCCAGATTCAGTTTGTTATCAATCACAAGATGATTATCGGCAATAAACTGCCCTATTTTCCAGTCTTCTGGATTTCCATCATTGATCACAAATGAAAGAAATTCCTGGTAATTGTCCTTTGCAGTCTCGACAACTTCAGGCGGGACATGACGATTCACTTCAATAGAGCTAAAACCCATTAACACCATTATCACTAGTAATAAGCCACTTTTCATCATGATCATTACTCCCTTTAATCGCCCATCTATAAATAAACGCTTAACAAGTTACTCCTCAACTAGCTCGCTAAATATCTAATTGTAAAATCCACAAACTTAAATTAATTCATTCTTTTTTCGTCTGATGTCAGAAAAAAACATCACACTTACACCTAGTGAAAACGGAGTTAGCACAGAAAGCGCTAACCCATAAAAAAATACTCCTTCTATGAAGAACGATATAGAGGAACCCAGGCAAATAATAAAAGCAAAAAGGAAAAATACCCCGCCAAATAAACTTTTTAGTTTTTCGTAAAATCTATACATCATCATATCTCCTCGAACAATTGGATACATACACAGTAGATGTTACTTTTCGAAGTCAGGCACGTAAACTCTTCCCGAAAAACAACAATATGATGAAAATAGCCTAGTCATTAAAAGACTTTGCAATTTCGGTAATATCAACCTTCCGATTCACTGCCCTCTTTTCAAAAGTCCAATTCACCAGAAAGATTCCTGTAAAAATCAATGCCCCACCTGCGTAGACGTACCATTCGACGACCTCATCAAGCATCACCCAGCCGGTAAGCACCCCGAAGAAAGGTGCAAGGAACAGGAAGGCACTTGTCTTGCCTGGATCGCCTTGATTGATAAGATAGAACCAAATCGCAAACTGAACGATCGAGGCCATGATTGCCAACCATAAAATAACCGTTATTGAAACCGGGGTTATCGTCAGCTTTGGTGTTTCCAGCGTAAGACCCATCAACAAAAGAACACTGCCTCCAAAAAGCATTTGATATGCTGTCAACACCCAGACATTGAAGCGGTTGCCCCATTGTTTAATCAGAATGGTCCCTATTGACCAAAAAACAGCAGCTCCCAGACCGAAAAGTGTACCAACTGTCAGTTGCAGGTGGAAACCCAATGTAATGAACACACCGATAAAACCAACAATCGCACCAATCCATTGAAGAAGCCTGTAACGAATTCCCAGGAACACTGTCCCCATCATTACCACCATTAATGGATTAGTAAATGTTAAAATCGAGGACTCGCCAGCGGTGATCGTCCGTAAACTGAGGAAGATACAGCCCATGACACCTGCAGTCTGCATCAAACCGATGGTGAAAATCCTTGCCCAATCAGCCAGTTTTTCCGGCTTCAGTTTTTTCCTTACAAGGACAGCCATCAGCAGACCAGCAATCGTGAACCGCAAACCAACTAATAACAAAGGGGAGACATAGTTCAAACCAATCTTCCCGACGGTAAAGGAAGAGCCCATGAGAAATGTAGTGACAACGACAAGCACAATAAACGTGAATGGATGAAGATTCGGTTTTTCCAAAACGGCCCCTCCCTTTTACAGAGAATATATTCTGCTTAAGGGGTGAAATTCCCTTTATGATTTTCACATATAAAAAAGCTTAGAGATATTAATAGTCACTAAGCTACAGTGTGTTCAGCTAGTTCAGAAGTTTGTGTAGTGTTCATTCCTAGGCTTTCGCGCTGAACCGTATCTCATCGCTAGACCGCACATCTGCAAACCAGCGCAATGTTCCATTGTGATGGTTGATGATTTGCTGTGCTGTTAATTCATTGCCATCCCATGTGCTATGTAAATCGGAAACTAAAGTTACTTTATATCCCTTACTGAATGCGCTTCTGCATGTCGTATCTACACAAACTTCCGTTTGAATGCCAACTAGATAGAGATGTTCGATCCCCTTTTCTCTCAACTCCTGGTCCAGGCTTGTTTTTAAAAAGGAGTCCGGTGTGGTTTTTTGAATAATTATATCTCCCTCTTCCGGGCTAATTTCTGAATGGATTGCCCAGCCATATGTCCCGTTTTCCAACGGGTATCCAGCTGATTCATTGTGTTGGATATATACGATTGGTATATTGGCTAAACCTGCCTGTTTAATCAGTCCCTTAATACCTCGCAGCAGCTCTTCCCCATTGAAGACTTCTTCCCCTTCCAGGAACATTCCGTTTTGAACGTCGATAATCACTAATGCTTTGTTTAACATTCTCATTCCTCCAGTATTTTCTTTAGCTTCTTTAAGGTATTTTCACTGGCAACTCCTTGAAAATGATTCAAAAGGTATTCCCTCGCCCTTACCTTATCCACAGCGATAGATGCAATTTTATTTCTGCTCGCCCAGGAATCGTATGTTTCAAAGAATGTGCTGCTCCAGCCATTCTTTTCGCCTTCCGCGTTTATTTTTTCCTTGATCCCCGAAATGACAGTGTCCATTGACCCCTGCAGCTCTAATAAGCCATTGTCGAACACCTTTTTATGCTCTTTATCCCTTAACCCCGCGCGAGTCCTCAACTCTCTTGTATCGATGACCCCTTCCTCGCTAATGATTCTGTAAAGATTCAACGCTTCCCTTGATACATGTCCTTTTTGATAGCGGTCCTCAACCGTTTCATTATGACCAATAACCGCCTTAAAATAAGGCAGAAAATCACGTGAAATCAGGATGGACTTTTTCTTCATGAATTTTCCATAGCCAGCGACCCCATCAACAGAAAACCTTGTCCTCCAAATCCATGGATCATATTCCGTATCCGAATGCCAGGACTCAGGAGCAGTAATTGTATTAAGCGCCGGGAAATCAGGTACCAATGGAGCCAGCGGGAGAAAGCCAATCTCTTCGATAACCTGAATCGCCTCTTCATATGTTTTTATACTGTAATCCTTCAATTCAGACAGCTCCTTCAAAAAACTAAACTACATTGTAATTCGATAACCCGGTATAAATCCCCTGTCCATAAATCGAAAAACGGTACTTCAACCAGAAGCACCGTTAAAAATTCACCTTATTTTTTCAACCAGCTCACCTTTTTCAATCGTGATCAGCCTTTCCGCCATATTGACAAACAAACCATTTTCAACCACGCCAGGAATCATATTCAACTGCTTTTCGAGTTCCTGAGGAGACTCGATCTTTTTAAAATCGCAGTCGAGAATATAATTCCCATTGTCTGTGATGAATGGCTGGTTTCCATTTAGCCTTAATTTCGGTTCACAGCCAAGCTCGGAGATCTTCCTGGACGTCATTTCGACTCCAACCTTTACAATCTCAACCGGTAACGGGAAGGCTCCTAATTTCTCTGCCCCCTTGGATGAATCTGCTATGACAATGAAGGTTGAAGCAGCATTCGCAATAATTTTTTCCCTTAGCAGTGCTCCTCCCCCACCTTTTATCAAGTTCAAATTGGTATCAAACTCATCCGCACCATCAATTGCTACATCAATCTGTTTTACATCTTTAAAATCCACCAGAGTGATCCCTTGCTCCACGGCTAGGGAGGCGGTTTGCTCCGAAGTCGGGACCCCTGTAATGTTTAGACCATTTCTCACCAACTCCCCCAGTTTTTTGATTGTATAATAAGCGGTTGAGCCTGTGCCTAATCCAACCACCATTCCGTCTTTTATGTATTCAACAGCTTTAATGCCGACTAATTCTTTCTCATTCATCATCCTACCTCCGTTTCCTTCGAACATAGCTTAGCTTGGCCCACTAAAAATTATGTGCTGATTCCTGTATTGTTCGCATATTTCTGTACAGGTGATATAAACATGAAATCCGACCTCTTTTTATTTAAATTATTTTCGAGATGGCTTCCGCGCAACCTTGAAAGAAGGTACGACTCTGAATCTGATCTAAAACGAAAAAAATTACATCAGCAAATTATTGGAGAAATATTAAAACAAGCCTCTAAGCAGTTGCCCCACCAAAAACCTGTGGCCTACTTTGTTGGAGGAGGAAGTGCCTCCGGCAAAAGCACGCTGAGAAAGCGAATCATGAAGGAACATAACCTGGATGCCAAGTATTTTATTGGCGTTGACCCTGATGAGCTGAAAAATTTCATACCTGAATATGAATATCTCAAAAAAACAAACCCCATTACTGCTGCAGCAAAGGTCCACAAAGAATCTTGCCAGATAAGAGACCAGTTAGTTGAAAGACTGATCGCTGACCGCAAAAGCTTCATATATGAAAGTACTTTAGCCAAACCAAGGAAATATCAAACAATCTTCCATAATCTTGTTCAGCAAGATTATGAAATCCATCTCTATATTACAGATATCCCACTTGAACTAGCCAAAAAAAGAGCAGCTCGTCGTGGAGAAATTGGTGGACGGACCGTACCTTTAAGCGTGATTATAAATACACATAAACTTGTTCCAAAAACATTCTTAGCTGTAAAAAGTCTGGCAGATAGCTATTCCGTTTACGAAAACAGCCACTCATTGAAACTGATAGTTAGTAAAACCATAAAAGATAAAGAAATCTATGAAAAATTCCTAAGAAAAAAAGACTGATTTGGCTTTTCTCTCCATAAATCTCTCGTATTCTTCTTCCCACAATTCTGTTGACCCGTACTTTGCATAAAAGGCCCAGTAGTAAGGAGATTCATTGAGCAGAATTGATGGATGAATTGATTTTAAAAACGAAAGGTCATTCGGCTCTCGCTCGGCCTTAAGAGATGGACCAAAAATTTCATTCAGGCATTCGCTGACTTCTTGAAGGATCTGAGCATATTTGCCAGAATCCTTTTCGATTCTTTCACTTTTATGAGGAATGAATATTCGAGGATTTGATAAGCAGTGAATAGCAGCATTGCTGTTTAAGGATAACTGATCCTTTGACTTGGATACGACCAATTGGTCCATATACTTAAAATGACCACCAGCTACCGGACCATAAACAAAGTCGTAAGGGTGCTCGACAATTCCGGAACGGCAAACATAAACAAACGTTTCCCACAGCGGTTTTTCTCTCAACCATAAAGGATGACCTGGAAATGGGAAGATCCTTCCTCTTAGCGTGGCAAGCTTTTTCATATCCAGATATGCCGCTATAACCGCAGGAATTTTCGCATCTTGATGGTTAAGGTACTGGGATTCAGGGATTTTTAACTTTGCAAGAAGCTTCGGCGACACCTGCAGATTGGTTGCTTTCACCCTCGCCCATCTCTCTGCCTGCTTTTGATTGAAAGTGACATAGAACCCTTTGCCGAAGTCTGAAAATCTCCGCTGCGTGTCAAGCCTGATTCCCCAGCTGAGTATTAACTTAGCAGCAAACAAATTTGTTCCGTGATACACGATAGCTGAATCAGACATACGCAGACCTCCCGTTAACTAAAACACTTCATTGTATAAAAAATACTCCTGATTCGTGCTTGTCACTCGCTTAGGAACTCCTTCTTGGACTCAAAAAAACTGTCCCCCTATGATTGGGACAGTTTAAGGCCATTTATCTTCGTTAAAATATCGCTTTACGTATTAGTAACCTTGACTAAATAATCCATCACATTCTCATCTTCAATTTTTTCATTGGTCTCAATAAAACCCAACTTTTTATAAAATGTGATCGCTCCTATATTTTCTGGCACAACGGAAAGGCGCACCCGTTGACAATTGGGATGCTGTGTCGTGATCATTTCAATGATTTTCTCCATGGCGATTTTTCCATACCCAGATCCCTGGAACTGTTCACCAATCATAAACCTCGGTACCCAGTGACGGTCATAATCCTCGTTTTCAGGAATATACTCCACAGCTGCCAATCCAACAACAGTGTCATCTTTACAGATCGCGTACGGTGTAAACTTTGGATCAACATATGCCCATGCAATGGTTGCTAGATTTCTCGCAACAAATGGCTTTTGATCCTCGGAAACTTCAAGTTTGGCACAAGCACGGATATTATCCTGTGTCACATTTCTGATTTCTATATTCATTCATGCTCCCCCATTTTAAAAAGTTATATTGTCATGGAATTCTTTTTTTCTGCAGTAGTCCATTTCCCCTTTACAGCTTTTGCCTCCTTTATCAGCCAGAACAAAGTAATAGAATACACAATAATCAATGAAATTGGTATTAGTAAATAAGCATGATCCATCCAGCCGAAACCGATCAGAGAAACAGTCAAGACAGTAGCAACCGTTTGAAACAAATATGCCTTGCTCTGGTAAATAGCCACATAGGGCAGGAAATGAGCGCCCGTTAATACACCGACCATGAACGGAATCCAATTTGGCTGCTGGTATGCAACAAGAATGATTATAGGTGCGAAGAAAATTTGGATTCCACCGACTAACCCGCCAATGGTTGAAAGAGGATTATGGGTAGCTAGAAAATCGACATGAATGACTTTTGAAACCAAAATCCCAAGAGGCAAGACAAGACCTATGCCAAATAAATAAACCCAGACCATGATTGGTTGCGGTACAAAAAGTCCTCCAACTCCCATCATCAGCCAGAAGATAACTCCTGCTATAAACATAGGATACCCTTTGCCAGCTTCCGCTGATAGTTCCATCCTAAGCTCTTCAAAATTCAAATGAGAAACACTCTGCTTCATAGCTAAATAGCCCCCTAGTAGGATTATGTATTTATATCCTATATTAAATATAATTTACAGAATGTTCTTTTAAAAGGATTATTTTCCTATTTATTCAATTACTTCTACAGCGACTATATCCCCAAATGCAATCGACACTGCACAACCATCCTCAACTACCATCCTTACCTCCTTGCGAATTGGATCGAGATAATGGACATGGCCTTTTTCTTCATATGTAAATCCATCATCCCACTTCGTGATTTTTACTGGATATGGAAATTCCATGGCGTAGCAAATCCGATTCTCCATCTCCTGGATTTCGTATTCATCGAGCAACGGCTTCGGCTGTCGCAACTCATCCCTGGCTAGCTCTCTCAATAATGCCCGATGCTCTGGCATAAAATGAGCAGGCAGAAATTTCAGCTTTCCTCGATCTCGTATTCTCATGCTGACCATCCTTTCGGGAGTTCTTAACGCTATTATATCCCGAACAAACGTTCGTAAACTATACCTAATTTATTTTTTCATAAAAAAACTGGCCTAAGCCAGTCTATGCAATCACTTCATGGTATTTAAAATAAGTCGAGAGCTTTGAATCCACGTGGTCTTTCCATCCATCTAATGAAACATCCAGCGTCTTCAGTATTTTATAGGCATGGACCCATGCGCTCATTTCAGCCGTAATCCGGTAAGACCAATCATTCAGCCATTTTTCATAGTCGAGTTCGCCATTAACAAAATCAATACAATGGCCAATCTCATGAGCAAAAGCATATACATTTTCCAGTGTCGTCGATAATGGAATCGTTATGGACATGTTAGGATTAAAATTGATTTTCTTCTTGGAGTCATAAATCACCTTGCAATTCAACTTCTCCGCCTCTTCTACTAAAAGTAAAAAAGTGCCATACGTAACCATACATTTTCCCCTTTTATCTTTATAGTTTTTCTCTCTATTATATCGGTTATTTTAAAAATATATACACATATTCTAAATATTCAGAAAGAAACTATTTGCAGATAGGACATCTTTTGCCGGCATATCATGATAAAAGGGACCTTAAGTTGGAGGATGATTATATATGAAAATACATGTCGTAAGGTCGGGAGACACTTTATGGGGCATTTCACAAGGCTACCAAACTGCCATTAACCAGATTATTTTAGCGAATGAAATGGATAATCCCAATGTATTAGTGGTTGGACAGTCACTTGTAATTCCAGAAATTAATCGAGAGTATGTCGTCCAGCAGGGTGACAGCTTGTGGGCAATTGCCTCCCGTTATGGGGTGACCGTACAGGAGCTCGCTGCCTACAACAATATCGCGGACCCTTCGCTGATTTTTGTTGGCCAAATGCTTCAGATGCCATATCTAATGCATTCCATCCAGTCTGGCGAAACCATGTGGGCGATTGCCCAGCAATATGGGGTGACTGTGAACCAAATAGCAGCGGCCAACAATATTTCTGATCCAGCAGTCATTTATCCCGGCGGGGTTCTGAGGATTCCAGCGCCTCAAAAGCCTGTAATTGAAGTGAACTCCTATATAACGAGGATGGATGATACAGGCAGAAGGAATGTTCTGTCACGTGGGCACCTTTTCACGTATCTTGCTCCGTTTTCCTATAAGATGGGTGAAGATGGATCACTCCTGAACCTCCAGGATACTAATGTTCTTCAGGGTGCAAACATGACCAACACCTCACCATTGTTGACAATTACTAATGAAGCGGATGGCTCGTTCAGCTCGGATCGGGCAGCTGCCATTCTGCGGAATCCAGCCGTCCAGGACACATTGCTGAACAACATTCTGGCTAAAATGAAGGAAAAAGGCTATACCGGCTTGAATATCGATTTCGAATACGTTTTTCCTGAAGACCGCGAAAACTATAATAACTTTTTAAGAAAAGCTGTTGCCCGCTTGCATCCTGAAGGCTATACGGTTTCCACTGCACTGGCTCCAAAGCAAAGAGCCGATCAGGAAGGTCTCCTGTATGAAGCGCACGACTACGAAGCTCACGGGGAAATTGTTGATTTTGTCGTGATCATGACATATGAATGGGGATGGTCCGGCGGCAGGCCGTGGGCAATCGCACCGATCAATGAAGTAAGGAAAGTGTTAGACTATGCTGTTACAGCCATTCCCCGAGATAAAATCCTCATGGGTGTGCCTTTATACGGAAGAGACTGGCGAATCCCCTGGGTGCAAGGCACATATGCTCGAACAGTCAGTCCAAAAGGAGCAGTAGAGCTTGCCGCGCAACAGGGCGTCAGCATCCAATATAATGAAACGTACCAATCCCCATTTTTCCGCTACACCGACGCAGACGGACAGCAGCATGAAGTCTGGTTCGAAGACGCAAGAAGCGTGCAGGCCAAGTACGATACCGCAAAAGAATATGGTCTCCGAGGCATAAGCTACTGGGTGCTCGGCCCCTCCTTCCCACAAAACTGGCCTGTGCTGCACAGTAACTTTAGAGTGAGGAAGCTATAAAAGTGAAAATCCTGCGATTAGTGGATCGCAGGATTTTTTAGATACCGTCAAATATAGACCGCGCGATAAACCTGAACAAATAGAACACCAGCCGGAACGGAAGAAAAATCAATTCCGGAATCCAGAACAGAACATCGAAAACGAAATCCCAAAACGTATAGCTGCCGTTCTGCTTCTTTTTCCTTCTTCTTTCGGCCCGCTTTTCAGTGAACATTCAGGTTCCTCCTATTTTTTGTTGCATTCTTCGCAAATGATTTTACCCTGATACTGGATAAAGGCTTTGATTTCCGTCATCCCCTTGGATTTCGGGTACTTCATTTTAACGAATATCTCTTCATTCGCTTGAATTTCTTTCTTACATACCGAACACTGTGGGGTAATTTTGAACATGACCTTCACCTCGGTTTTAAATACGTTTTTTAAGGAAAAAGGTTTCACCTGTTATCAAAATTGAAACCAGCCGTATTAATCTGTGGCAATTGATATTACTTACTTAAGAAATCTTACTTTTTCCTATCATCAAAAAACCTTTCACCCGATAATAAAACTATTCCAACCGTAAAATTATTTCCTCCAACCGTTAAAAAAACGACCACAACCGTTAAATTATTCTCTCCAACCGTTAAATAAACCGCCGCAACCGTTAATATATCTCTCTAACAGCCGAAACAATCTCTTCAAACCTCTAGAATCATCAAAACCCTGACCAAAGTTGGCCAGGGTTATCGCTTTTTAATATATATCCTGCCTAATAAACACAACAAACGAAACAATCAATGCTGCCAATCCCCATAGCGCCAACACCACAAGCGAAAACCCGAGTGTCATTCCTTCAATCGGCGGTGCCTGACCGGATAGGTAGCCTGTCAGATTCAAGTTGATCATGAACAAGTATTTTGCTGATTCCCAGGAAGAGACCATATTGCTGAGGATGGCTCCGGAGATCAGTGCGGCGAGCATAACGCCCATTCCTGCTGGTGTATTGCGTATTAGAACTGAAAGCATGAATGTAATCGTTCCGACAATCAGTGCCACAAACCACACCAGGCTGAACTCCATCAACAGGTACTGCCACTGGGGAATCATCTGGACTGCATTGGTGTTGAGTTCATTCCCTTCGACATTGAAACCGGTTATGACTGGAGCGGCCCAGCCTTGATAACCAAAAATCAGGCCGGATATCAAATAGGACAGCACTCCAAACAACACAACAATTGTTGAAACAGATAAAATCATGGCAATGTATTTGCTCATCAAGATTCTCCAGCGCTTCACCGGTCTTGTCAGCAAAAGCTTTACCGTCCCGGCACTTCGTTCTGAAGATACAATGTCGGCTGCCACCACCATGATCATCAATGGCAGGAACAAATTGATCGAATGCTCAGCGAAAACACGGGCAAAACTAGGTGCTCCAGGCTCCATCGGATTCACATTGTTATCAAGGTAGTATTGTTGTTGCTGGATGCGAAGCTGAAGCTCACTTTTCCACTCATCTGAAATACCGCTGCTTGTGATCCTGTTTTGTGTATCAATGATTTGCTGCTGCAGTGTCGTCCGCCAATCAACATCCCCAAACCGCTCAAGTCTTCTTTCAATTTCCTTGTATTGAGAGTATGTAAAAAGCGCGACAAGCACCGCGATGATCCCAGCCACGATAAGGATTCTTTTTTTGCGGACGATCTTCAACATTTCATTCCTGACCAGGTTAATCAATCGTCTCACCCCCAGTCAGCTCAAGGAAAAGGTCCTCAAGTGCAGGCAGTTTCCTGTTCATTTCATTCACCCGGACTCCCTTTTCCACCAGCATCCGGTTCCAAATAGCACTTTCATTTTCAAAATAAGGAGTAATCAAAGCTCCATCTGCCCCATCCGAAACCGTCGTCACTCCACCCAGAATCTCTTTCGCAGTATCACGCGGTTCGGCATGCCAGATGACTTTTTCCTGGAGTGCCAACAGATTTTCAACATAGTCCACTTTGATAACTGATCCTTTTGAAATGATTGCGACCCGGTCACACATCAGCTGGATTTCGCTTAGAAGATGGCTTGATACAAGCACAGTTAACCCCTCTTCTTCGGCCAGATAACGAATGAAATTCCGCATCTCTCTTATCCCCATTGGATCCAGTCCGTTCGTGGGCTCATCCAGAATCAAGACCTTTGGTTTCCCCAGCAAGGCCTGAGCAATCCCAAGACGCTGCCGCATCCCAAGCGAATACGTACTGACACGATCATGAATACGTTCATCCAATCGCACAAGCTCTACCACATAATTCATATGCTCCCGGTCGATTTCAGGCAGCATCCTCGCAAAATGCTCGAGATTTTCCCAGCCCGTCAGATAGGAATATAGCTCGGGATTTTCAACAATACAGCCCATTTGCGCCATCGCTTTCGTAAAATTCTTCCTGACATTGTAGCCGCCGATTTCGATTGTTCCTGCACTTGGCTTGATCAAACCAACCAGCATCCTGATGGTTGTAGTTTTGCCAGCTCCGTTAGGACCAAGAAAGCCGAACACTTCGCCTCTTTTTAAATCAAAATCGATGCCTTTGATGATCTCTTTTTTGCCAATCGTTTTTTTTAGCCCTTTTACAGAGAGCGTAATCTCACTCATCGTTCTCCCCCCTTACCATGTAATCAATGAAGCGACCCGCTCCGCGATTAGCCTGTAGCCTTCAGCATTCGGGTGGAATTTATCTGTGTACAAATAATCGTTGACACTAAGCTGAAATAAGTCGAACGTCGGCACATAAACCGCCTTTTCATTCTGGTCAAGCAATTGATTCGCATCATAATTCCAATCACGGACAATTTTTGTTGTCAGCTCGGAATCATTCAAATCAATGAACGGATTATACAGGCCAATATGAAAAACAACAGCCGAGTCATTCATGGTTCGCACTTCTTTTAAAATGGCTTCAAGGTTTTTCAGATAACTTTCCTTGGCCTGAGCAATTTTCTGCTCATTCATTTGCAAGAACGTTTGTCCACTCTGGAACAAGTCATTGCCGCCAATCGTAATCAGGATGTAGTCTGCACTCTGGATCTTCCTCTGGATTTCTCCTTGCTTCAGCTGATCCAACAGCTGATTCGAACGGTAGCCTTTAACACCGAAGTTATGTATTGTGATTTTTTCTTTTGATTTCTCCTCAAGCTCATCAACCAGATAGCCAATATAGCCTTTGCCTGAGTCATCCCCGGTTCCACGTGTCAGTGAATCTCCGAGTGCGACAACCACCTTACCGTCTTTATCCTTATCTACTTCTACTGGCTCTTTCTCTTCAATTGCTCCAGATGCTCCTTTGCTGAAAAATTGATTTTGAATTGTCCATCCAAGACCAAATAGCATCAATATCAATGAAAGCACTGAAAATACCAGTGTTAATCTTACCGAATACTTTTCCACCTGACCACCCTCGTTCCACTAATTGGTAAGCTTTATTTTATAATAATTTCGAACGGAATAAAAATGATAATACTGTGGCGATGTGCTGAATGTGGGCTTTTGCCGTTTTTTATACGCAAAAAAGCGCGCAGCTTTATAGGCTGTACGCGCTTTTAGATAGCAAATGCATGTTTTCCGATTGTTTTAACGACATCTCGAGTGAAAATCCACTGACTTGTCGCAGTCTCCGGATTATAGAAATATAGACAATTAATTTTATTTTCATTTTCAAGGGCATCTTCAACTGCTTTGACTGCTTCTTCACCTGCCGGTTTATTGATCGCACCATTCTGGACCGGCTGGAATGCGTTTCTTTGATAAATGACTTCTTTTACTGTATCAGGAAATTGTTCGTGCTTCACTCGGTTCAGCACGACTTCGGCAACGGCAACCTTGCCTTCATACGGCTCACCTTTTGCTTCCGCATGGACCAGGCGGGCAAGAAGCCTTACTTCTTCTTCCTTAATGAAGCGTTTATCCGTGACCGAAGACTCCTTCGTATCAACATCCACTTTCTTCGTTTTCAATGTTTCCGCATCCTGATTGCTCTTTGTCGTTTCAGCATAGACTGTATATGAACCAATCACTAAAGTAAGGATGGCAACTAACATAATAATTTTTTTCATTGTAAACCTCCTGTTTTTGTTTATTAGACTGAACAGGCCCTATATTAGGCTAACAGGTTTACAATCTTATCACACTAGTTAATGACTGGGTTAATTTTAAACTTCATACCAACACGGGTAAAAACTGTATTTATTATTACGAAATAAGGTTTAATCGTAACCTTTGTTACAAATTTAACATTATATGAGGTCTCCATTTATAAAGCAAAAATCAATTTGTTATCGAAAAAAGTGCACTCAAATTTCTAAGAGTGTGGATTCTCGCTGTCAGAATAAATAAGTCAGACTGATTATGCTCCACATAATTTTCAATGATTCTCAGACCTTTCCAAAACCGCTCCACAAGCAATAATGTATATTTTTCATCCCACTCAAACATATTGATTCTCGAAAGTTCCTCAGCGAGCTGATTAAATTTATACTCCTCCACCCAGAGCTTGACTTGAAACAACTTATCATGATTCAGAATCAATCCAGACTTACTTTTATAACATCCCTGAACAAACTCAGCAAACCCCTTGATATTCTCCGCCAGCAGGTTGGCTTTTTGCATGTCGAAATTCAATTTCACCAACTCCTTCTTCTAGAAAAATATGTTTCAAGAAGGAATTTTAAAACTCCGCCATTCTAAATGGATATTTATGTTAAAATGAACATATGGGGTGATTCTTAATGAAGTCCAATTTTCAAACAAGAAGAATCCAAAAGAAGTATCAAGAGCAAGTCGGCAAGAGAGCAAAAAAAGAGGTCTCCCCTTTATGGGTCAATATAATCGCTCTTGTTGTCATTGTCATTTTCATCTTAAATCTGTACATTGACTGGTTATAAACGAAAGGAGAAATGAACATGCTTTGGTTAGCACTGTTTTCCCCGTTAATTGTTTTAGTTCCCATTGCTATTTATATGGATAGAAAAAAAGGAACCGGTGATCCGAAACTCGATTCAGAAAATCACCGAATTGAACAAGACCAAGCCCTGCACGACAAGTCTTTCATTTTTCCAGGCGGAGATGGACCACCGAATAACCAATAAGCGACGGCATGTAAAAAAGCATCGTAACCGATGCTTTTTCAGTCTATATATTCAGCCATTTTCTTAAGCAACTCATCAGAATCCTCTGCAGTTACAAAATCGCCATTGACCATTGCATATGGAGACATCCTGCATTCCTTGCACCTGCTCTGGCATTCGAATTCCTTATACTCTACATTTTTCCGGCTTAAGAATTCATTATAGGCTGCATAATTCTCTTCCTGTAAAAACTGTTCCAAATTCCGCTGGCAGAATTCAATTTTTGCTTTCTTTTGTTTGGAAAAAAGCTTCTGGATTACATTCATTTATGAAACTTCCTTTACTGGAAAAGTCCTCTGTAAAAAGCGATCCAAAACCATGTTGCCAAAAGGAATGAACGCAACGGCAAACGCACTTACGGCCCATAAAAACGACCATCTGACCTTAAATGTCGTATATATAATCATAAGCACATATAAAACAAATAAAAAACCGTGCAAAGAACCTACGAATCGAACAGCCTCGGGAAAACCAGCCCAATACTTAAGCGGCATTGCAATGAACACAAGCACCAACAATGATCCACCTTCAAACAAACCCATCATACGAAACCGGCTGATAGCTGTATTTTGCATATTTAACACCTACTTCCTAACCAAGAAATTATACCATTTTTTACGAGTGACTAAAAATACTAAATTCTAGCACATAGCCAACTGACTATAATGGAAAGAGGTGAGTTAAAATGATTATCCATGAACGTCAATATGAATTTGTGATGGTGGCCCAGCATGACCATGCCAAGGTTTCGCGGGACGCTGCACAATGTTGGAGAGATGAATATTTTCTTGGAATAGACAAGAAAGATTCGGTGGTCCTCGCTGTGCGTGAGCACGACCGATGCTGGATTGAGCCAGATGAAGAACCTTTATGGAATGAACAAACTCAGCAGCCATACTCCTTTATGGATTACCCAGGACGCCCGAAGCTTGCCTTTTATACAAAAGGAATCGACGAAATCGTCCAAATGGACCCATACGCCGGTCTCCTGTGCAGCCTTCACTACGCATCATTCCTGAAGGACGCCACTAGTAAAATCGGGAAGAAATTTTGAAACCAAGAAAAACAAAGACAGCATGGGTTGCTCAAGGAATTAGGAATACAAAAAGACGAGACGCTTTCCTTCCATTTAAATCTATTAAAATTCTGCGACAATCTATCATTGTATATTTGTCTGAATGATCCAGGAACACCAAAATCACAAGAGCATTATTTTTACCGAAATGGCCTTCCACAGAAATTTTCGTTCGCCAATAACCAACCGATCCATACAGAGTGGCTTGATCAAGAAACAGTTTCTCTTTCAATTTCACCCTTCAAGAACAGACTCCATGTCAGACTGCCCTATAAAGCTGTTAATAACCAACTCATCAAAGAAATTGGGTTAGCTGCTGCTTATCAGGAAAGTCCAGTTTGTTGGAGAGAAGTTACATTTGTCTGAAAATCCGCCCGGAGAACATCGCCGTGCGGATTTTTTATTACATCAACAAATCTATTTGTCAGCAGATTTTTAAACAAATGTAATCAAATCACACACTAAATGAAATCTAACTATGGGATAATGACTACTTCACTATAAAGATGGAATAGGTTTTGGTGGTGGTAAAATGGCAGTAAGAAGAAGAAAGGTGAGATGGCCAAGAGTATTAGGGGCCCTGATGATACTTGGGGTCTTCATGGTTGGTCTGGTTACGATATTTCAGTACATAGAAGGAACTTATAAAGCAATAAATCAACCATTTAAAAAAGCAGAAGCAGATTCGTTTCAAGGAGAGAAGGATACTAAAGAGGAAGTGAACGTTCTTTTACTAGGAAGTGACTCACGCGGGGAAAAAAGAGCCCGAACCGATACAATCATGGTTGCACATTACAACCCACAATCTAACAATGTAAAACTAATTTCATTTATGCGGGATATGTATGTCTCCATCCCTGGACATGGTCAGCAAAAACTAAATACAGCATACTCCCTGGGTGGAACCGAATTACTAAGGCAAACGGTCAAAACGAATTTCGGGTTAGACATCCATCATTATGCCATCGTTGATTTTAAAGGCTTCGAAAAAGCAGTCGACATTCTTGTTCCCGAAGGAATAGAAGTAGACGTTCCCTATGAGATGTCAGAAGGTATAGGCATGACGATAGAGGAAGGTAAACAACAGCTGAGTGGCAAAGAACTCTTAGGATACGTGCGGTTCCGGCAGGACCGGCTAAGTGACTTCGGACGAGTCCAGCGGCAGCAAGAAGTGATTTCCAAATTAAAAGACGAAGCCGTAAGTCTTAACAGTGTGACCAAGTTACCTGAAATGCTGGACCTTTTACATACTCACATTGATACGAATATCGACTCCCCCACTCTTTTAGCCATCGGAAAAGACGTATTGACTAATCAAGGCGGAGAAATGCAAACAATACGGATCCCGGAAGATGGCAGCTTTGAAAATACATACCAGGACGGAATTGGTGAAGTATTGGAATTGGATTTTGATCAGAACAAAGATTTGCTTGAAGATTTTTTGGCGAGTGATTCAAATTAGTCATCCTTTGAAAAAGGCCTTGCTCTGTGGTGAGAGCAAGGCCTTTAATTAGTCTATTAAAATCATTGCCGCATAAACTTCCTAAAATAAAAGCTATGTTAAATAATATTGTTGATAAATGACTTAAAACAAGGACCCGTTTGGAGTCCTTGTTTTTAGATTCTTATTAAATATTAGCCACTAGGACTTCAACAAGAATGGAATGTTCAACGAAAAATTTAACTTTCTTCTATAACCCCTTGCAAAATTTGGTCATTTATATTTTTGCCCTCTACCCATTTCCGAAAATTTATATCAAGGACTTGCTTACTTTGAGCAATAGTAGTTAGAATTCTTGAATCCTTAAAGGAATACGAAAAAGTATGGAGGGTTCCAAACAAATTGTTATAGTCCGTGAAAAAAACTGGGGATAGTTTGCTTTTGAAATTATCGAAAATTTGTGTGTGAGTATACTGTTTATCTTGCAAACCTAAAAGGTAGTTATTACGCTGTATTGAACCTTCAATAGATATTCTATTTTTATTTTTGAGCATATCCTCTTGAAAGTGATTTACACAAGTTATAAAAGATTGACCATTCCTCACAATTACTTTTTCTGGGCTTGCTTCAACTTCAGCTATATTTCCTTTTTTGTCTCCGACCGAGAAATTGTAACAAGCAGAATGCGGAATTTCTTTCAGCATATAAATCGCATCATTAACCGATGTACATTTATCCAAAATCATTCGTATCGCAGTCCAAGGAGATATACCTATTGTATAATCACGATTACTTACAAAATGCAATCCTACTACTAGTCCCTCTTCATTAACTCCCTCGTGCCTTCCTATTATTTGAAGAGTATATCCAGCTGACGCAAGGGCTGTATCAGGTTGGGCCAAACTAAAAATCATATCATATAGAGCAGGAGAAAAATCGTAATTTCTGACGTAATATTCGTTTGTGATTAGTGCCGAACACCCCATAGCTTCTGTTTTGGGCACATCATAGCCACTAAACAATGATGCTGCCTTTTTTGGGGAAATCTCTAATCCTTGAGATAACCCATCTATCTCCTCAAGCAGATGCGGAGCAAAATGACAAAAAATTGACTTCATCTCTTTGTAGTCTATTTCTGGTTTCGTAATCTTTTCTAAGGAATTTAAAATTGGTTTATTTTTGATATACTTCCCCATCTTTAAACCAATATCAAAAGACCGATCTCTTACTTGAACTACACGCACTGAAAATGCTGACATAACCATCCCCCCATGATTATTACACTTTTCCATAAATTCTATTTTATAGTAGTAGTTTCCTCCTTGTTTAACTAAACTCCCCGTTTGTTGAACATGGCAATGATCTCTGAATGTAGATAACCTCAATTTATCATAAGTCGCCACGGTCGGAAATAAACAGCTTTCGACGATCATCTTACTAACAGTTGTAGAATCGTTTCGGAAGCGGATCACACCCAGAAACAGAAACCAGCTCAAATAATAGTCGAGGTACTTGGTCGCCACGCCATTAAAACGATTCATCCAGCCCTTTAAGCGGCTGTGAAAATTATTGACATTTTGAATATGGTAAAGCCCTTTGACCCGTTCCTTTCCACCCGATTTGAAAGGGGTAATGTTCGATTCCTCGTTCTTTGGCATATGCCTTGAAAGCCCTCCACGCATCTGTGCATAGCGTGTTTGTAACGGATACCTTAGGACCGATTGCTTGGTCAAGTCTAGTTTTAACAATGCGGCCCAGCCCTAATACTTTTGATAAGGTTTGCTTTTGACGGTCTCTCACAACCAGGACGCATACCTGTTCCTTGCTACTGCCACGAAATTGTGAAGCCCCGCCACGTTTACGGGCTTTTCGGCCAGTTATTTTCCGTTTCCCTTTTTCAGAGTATAGAAAATAGGTTTCGTCCATTTCGACGACACCTGAAAAATGTTCAATATCAATTTGCTTCAAGGCTGATAAAACTTTGTGCCGCCAATAAAAGAGGGTGACGTGATGAACACCGATGAAGTCTGATGCCTTCCGGGGAAGGTGAGCCCCCTTTAACGGGGTATTGGTTACATCCGTGAATGTCTTCCCACAGTCCTTACAGCGGTACCGCTGGCGGTCAATAACTTTTGCACCAGCTTTAACTCGATACTTTCCAAAACGAACAGCGTTAGTAGAATGGCAATGTGTGCAGGTGTATCCATCTTTATGTTTCTGATCAGATATTTCTTTAAAGATGGGTTCTCTTGCGGAATTAGAGGCAAGTGATTTTATGAAAAAGTCTTTTAACTGCAGTTGGTCTGCTGAGTTAAGTTTTTGAATCTCTTTGATAATGTCCCCCAGTCCCATTCCGAATCACCCGCTTTTGCCCTTAATATTTTATAAGTTCATTATAGAACGGACGTTCTCAAATGGTAAATATCAACATAACTGTATAACAGAGCTAAAATAAAAAAACGCACGTTCACTAATGTATAGTTGGCGGACTGTGTAAGAACTACTCATTCTGGTATGTCCAAAGCCCGAAAACAAAACCTATTTAAATGAAACAACCCTAACATTGCATTTCCACTAATTTATTTTTTTAATTTCTTTCACTTTGGCTCTTCCTGGCTTTGATCCGCTGATGCTACCGTCTATCGCTGCTCGGATTTTATCGCCAAGTTGGTACTCTTCAATAGGAACTCCTACTAATTCGGTAAAATCAAATACATATGAATTCATGTCTATCTGCTTTATTTCGTCTTTCATCCATTCATAATCTAGCTTATTTAATTCTTCTCCAATTAACAGGGTGTTGTTTTTCCGTTCTAGTACATAACCTTGAACGATTACTTCAGGTGCTTCCGTTTGTTGCTGCTCAGATTGCGTGATAATGTAATTTGCAATCTTTGTAAACTTCATCCCATCTTGGCTCATGTCACAATCCTTCCAGAATAGTTCCTGCTTCCCTCCATTTATATAAACTTGTAACTTGTACTGTATGGCTTTAGGGCGATCGCATGATGCAATGAACTCTTTTTCATCCAAGTAATTGGCAAAGACAAGCCTTTCATACAGCTCTTGCTTCACATTTTCCGCCATATGAAACGCTTCAGTGGTACCGTTTTCTTTTTTAATCACGTCTGTTTTCGAATTTATTTCGTTTTCTAGATTCTCTCCATACTTTAGGACAATTTCAAACAAGTCCTGTTGACTCATATTATATTGAATTTCTATGATTTCCTCCATCCCGTATGGAACATCTTTACAATCAGTTGCTATGTAGGAGGTATTGGTAGGATTCACTTCTTCAATCAATTGGCCACAGTTAATCGTTTGAATTTCCCCACTGCCATACGCATCACGGGTGTTATCAATCTTCACCTCAAGAGTTTCCCCATCAAATTTCAAATCCTTTACAATTGGATCCCCTTCAATCGTGTAGAACACGATACGTAAATCAGAAGGCACCCCACTCTTCATATCTTCGTAGAAACGCTGCATCCTTTCAATCCCATCAATGCCTCCATGAGTATTCAAGACATCAACATCCTCCACACCTTTTACATCAGGTTTAGGGTTTCCTTTACCTGTTGATTGAGGTTCTCTATTGTCATTGGGACTACCATTTTCGTTAACTTCCGTATTACAGGCAGCTAGCAAAGTGATTAAAACAAAATAAAAAAGGAATTTTGATATTCTTTTCATTTGACCCTCACATCCATTCAATAATTTCACCTATTTGGTATAAAAATCGCAACTTTAATAAATAGACGAATGTATGGAGAAAAGGTCACAATATCGTTTTATAATAATGTCGATTCGTAAAATCCTATGTCCTACTCCTTTATACAACTTCAACGAACGGTTCAAAAATACCAATTAAAATATTCAGTATTTTCTTAATTGTGTTAAAATATAGATATCATTTGGTTAGGGGGGAAACCATGAAAAGAAATAAGTTAGTTATTGTAGGAGTAGGCCATGTGGGTTCATATGTTCTAGCAGATGCTATGAAATTAGGACTTTTTTCGGAAATAGCTGTCATTGATATAGATAAGGATGTTGCTTATGGCGAAGCTCTTGATCAAGAACATGCAACCGCTCTAACATATATGTCAAATACAACGGTATATGCTGGAGATTATTCCGAATGTGTGGATGCAGATGTGATTATCTGTGCTGCTGGGCCCAGCATGATAAAAAGTGATGAAGATGCGATGCCGGACAGAGCACAATTAGCTGTTGTCAATTCTGAGGTAATTCGTGAAGTTATGACTGGAATTACTAAATATACGAAAGATGCAATCATTATTCTAATAACAAATCCTTTAGATACCATGGTGTACATAGCAGAAAATGAATTCGACTATCCGAAGGGGCGCATATTCGGAACCGGAACTATGCTTGATTCTGCACGACTTCGTAAAATAATTGCTACTAATTATGACATCGATCCAAAAAGTGTAACAGGTTATATGATGGGCGAACACGGACACACTGCTTTCCCAGTATTAAGCCGCTTAAGTGTGCAAGGATTTGGTGAAAAAGAATTGGACCTAGTTTTTCAAGGAAAAGAACCTTTAAGTAGGGACGGTTTGAAAAAACAAGTTGTAAAGGCAGCCTTTGATGTGTTAAATGGGAAAGGGTGGACAAATGCAGGTGTAGCCCAAGCTGCTGTTACACTAGCAAAGGCGGTTATGCTGGATGAACGCAGTGTTTATCCCGTGTCCACAACATTACACAGACAATATGGATACGATGGAGATGTTGCATTAAGTATGCCATGTATCATCGGGAGAAATGGAGTAGAAAAACAATTAGAAATTACTCTCGACTCCCAAGAACTCGAATGGCTACACCAATCAGCGGAATATATTAAAGAAACCATGAAAGTTGCAAAGACAGGCAGAAATCATAATTCTAAAATTCCTGGTTGATGTATATAACTTCCATTTTTTTGACGAACAGGATTTGTACTGTTCGTCTTTTTATTTCAGTTCTTAAAGCATTAATGTTAATCTTCACGACACGGCAGAAAAAAAGAAGCTTCCCTCAAGTTTTCTCAACTTATGAGAAGCTTCAGGTAAAATACATGAAATTAACTCAATTAAGAAACATCTCAAGTGATATTTCACATAGCTAAACTGTCTATAGCGTAATAAAAACCGCCCAGTATTCTGAGCGGTTTACTAATTATGAATTTGGCGGGACTGCGTGGGAATCGAACCCACCGGGCCTGTCACGCAGGTCATAAGCGGTTTTGAAATTTGCTAGCATCTGCATTAAAGAGCCATATCATCAACTGTATTCAAATAAGCTTCAATCTCATCAATCACAGATTTCACACAACCATCTTCAAATGGCGAAATTAAGTTTGCTTCTTTGACAAGCTCTATGAATGATTGGCTTCCTCCCTGCTTACATAGGGGTAAATAATCTTTCCAAGCATCCTTTGTATTTTCCTGCGTACGTTTCCAGAATTGCAACGCACAAATTTGAGCTAGTGTGTAATCAATATAGTAGAAAGGAACCTTATAAATATGTCCCTGTTGCTGCCAGAAACCACCGTTTTCCAAGAAGTCATTTCCTTCATAATCGCGATGTGGCAGGTACTTCTTCTCGATTTCTCTCCATGCTTGCTTGCGCTCAGCTGGGGTTGCTTCCGGGTTGGCATACACAAAATGCTGGAATTCATCGACTGCTACACCATAAGGAATAAAAAGGACCGCTTCACTTAAATGAGAGAACTTGTACTTATCCGTATCTTCCTCGAAGAAAAGATCCATCCAAGGCCAAGCAAAGAATTCCATACTCATCGAGTGGATTTCACACGCTTCTAGTGTAGGGAAACCGTACTCAGGTACTTCAAACACACGACTCTCAAATACTTGGAACGCATGTCCTACTTCATGTTTTAATACACGAACATCGCCTTTTGTTCCATTAAAGTTTGCGAAAATGTATGGTGACTTATGTTTACTAATATAGGTGCAGTATCCACCGCCAGCCTTACCTGCTTTACTTAATAGGTCCATTAGGTTGTTTTCTACCATATAAGTGTAAAACTCATTTGTTTCAGGAGACATTTCCTCGTACATTTTCTTTGCTTGATCGACAATCCACTCCGCATCTCCTTTAGGATCAGGATTTCCTGTCTTAAAGCTGAAGCTGTCATCGTAATATTTAAATGTATCAACATCAATCCGTTCTTGCTGCCTTTGTTTTAGTTTCGTCGCTAAAGGAACGATGTACTCTTGTACTTGGTCACGGAACTTTGCTACCATTTCAGCATCATAATCAGTACGAGATAGTCGAGCATAGGCTAACTCTGTAAAAGAAGAGAATCCTAGCTTCTTAGCAATACTAGTACGTACTTTTACAAGCTTGTCGTATAAATCATCCAATTGATCGGCATGCTCAACGAAAAAGTTGTACTTCGCTTCATTTGATTCCTTCCTAATGGTACGGTCAGGTGATTGTTGATAAGGAACTAACTGAGCAAGATTTTTCACTTCTCCATCAAACTTAATTTTAGCTGAAGCAAGCAAATCAACATACTCACTAACTAGTTTGTTTTCTTCCTGCATGTCTTTCAACACATCAGGAGAGAACGTCTTTAATTGACTGTCAGCTAATAAGAATAACTGTTTACCCCACTTTTCTTCTAACTGAGAGCGAAATTTAGAACCTGTAAGTGCCTCGTAATATTTTGTGATTAGACCCTTGTAGGCTGGTCCCACCTCATTGAAAAAATCCTTTTCTTTCTTATAAAACTCATCCGTTGTATCAATCGTCTGACGAATTTGAACAATCTGTCTCATGCTTTCAAACTCAGAGCGTAACTCATTGATCTCTTTCATTACTCCGTCCTGAACCTCAAAGGACTCAGCAGATTGGAACCTCTCTAGTAATTGATTAAACTTCCCCTCCACCTCTTCAATATTTGGTCTTGTATATGGATAGTCGTTAAACTGCATGAAAGAATCCTCCTTATGTAAAAAAATTTCGTGCAAATTACCTATTTCGACAAAGCGAGACAATCTCCTTTTAATTTAATGAAAAAATTTCGTTATTCGAAATATAAATTTTATTGCGGTTCCAAAGGAGTCTTACCATTCTATACTTCTTATTTCTAAAGTGAGGGCCCTGTTCACACCCCGTAAAGAATTTATTACATACGAAAAAACCACCCAGCATTCTGAGCGGTTACTAAGTTAGGATCCTATCAATCTTATTCTGTGATTTACTATATAATGATTTTAATTTATTACCTGAACCTCCAATAACCATCCAGCATTTCAAAGAAGTGACTTTGATTCGTGTCATTCAGGTTGACTAAAAAAGGAGTCTCCCCTTTTTCTTTTAATACTTTAGCAGCCGGTCCATCTCCAATTGGTGTAAAAAATAATAAATTTGTTCTGTTCAATTTTATACTTCTGCAACGGGCATTGAGTTCCGTATCGATATACTCTTCTCCTTGTTTAAGGCCAAACAATTTACTCCAAATTTCTAGTGTTTTATCCAAATCATTTACGACAAATCCAACACTTTCCAATTTAGGTTGACCAACTATGTGTGACCCTATGACTCCTTGTTCTTCTAATTCCGAATACCTTTCATCATCTGATTTTTCCCATTGAATAAAAAACGGTAAAGAAACCTCTTTTCCCGCGTATTCAGGGAATAACAATGACCATCTGATTACTTGACCATCAGCACGAACTCTCTCCCCAGTTAGCGGCCCATATATTGTAAGTCCTTCTGTCTTAAGTTTTATTGCTAGTTCTTCTATTTGATTTGTTCGGATCGCTACTTTCGCAGGACCTTCCTGATTTTCTTTTGCTAACTGTTCAACGATTTCCGTAATCAATCGATTTTCATCATGCTTTTCAGCTATTGATAGATTTTCAATTCCTAAAAATTCAATATAACTTAAATCAAAATAAGTTAGGGTATTATATGTTCCCCAAGACTCATGACGACCACCCTTCAAAACATGAAGTCCTCTTTCCTTTAAGGGAGAAATTGCTTTCTCTGGTTTCTTAAAGAACCAAACAAGGTGATCAAAGAAAAATTGCATTATTGCACCCCTTTCTAAGAATAAAATAAATATTGGCAATACTTTATGAATTTCTTTTATTATACTAGAAAAAAGCAGGAGGACGTACTTTTTGCTTCCGAATAGAAAGAGGTGCTTTACCTTTCCAAGTAACCTTGGATCAACAATCCTTCATACAAAAAAACCGCCCAGCATGCTGAACGGTTACTAATTTATGTATGTTGGCGGGACTGCGTGGGAATCGAACCCACCTGACCTGGCACGCAGGTCACAAGCGGTTTTGAAGACCGTGGGGGACACCAGTACCCCATTCAGCCCCATTTTGAAGAACAAGGTCTATTATACTTAGAAGCTGGCTATTTTACAAGAGTGTTACTCAAATTGTCACAAGACTTGTCTTACCTTATGGGCTGGTACTATAATAAGAAAAGATATTAGAAATGCGTGGGTGAAGGGTTATGTATCAGCTTGAAGGTTGGTTTTTGTTGTTTATTTTGTTTTGGGTCGTTGTGTTGGTAGGCTTATTCGCGATCGGTGGATTCTTTATGTTCCGTAAGTTTTTGAAAAAGCTGCCGAAGAACGACGGCAAATCAGATATGGACTGGGAAGAGTATTATGTGAATCAAACGCGGCATTTGTGGCCGGATGATCAGAAGGCATTGCTTGAGGATTTGGTTAGTCCAGTTCCTGAATTGTTCAGGGATGTGGCGAGACACAAGATCGCAGGCAAAATTGGTGAGATTGCGCTGAACGAAAAGGCGGATAAGATCACTCAGGAGCTTGTCATCCGCGGCTATATCCTCGCCACACCAAAGCGTGACCATAAATTTTTACGAAAGCGTCTTGCTGAAAAGCAAATCAGCACCGCACCATATGAGAGCTTGTTCTAGAAAAAATATTGAGATGCCATCTTTGACGATGAGCATCTCTTTTTAAGGGTTGATTTCCGGTGTATTTTTTTAGGTATCGTTATAATCATACGTGCAATTCATTCTGCGCATTCTCTATTAGCTGGAGACCCTTTTTCTGCAGATCTGCTCTCAGCCATTTTTCGCTCAGTTCTAGTTCCAATGACAAAGAATTTCATGAATTTAAAAAGGGAACCTGTCAGGCTCCCTTGATATCAGCGGGCATTAGGAAAAATTCTCTCTACCATTTCGCCAAATTCCTCAAACAATCCACGTACCGGTCTGCCGTCCTGAAGCTGGTCGCCATATCCCCTCATTCGATCGACAAACTCAGGATTGCTGGAGACATATACATTTTGTATATCCTGGTCTGTTGATTTTACCTGGTCAGAGATTTTTTGCTCGATCTCTCTTCTAACCTCGCCAGAATCACCATTTTCCATGACAACAGCAACATAAGCATTCCTGTTTGTCACAATGACATTCGCCCTTCTTACTTCATCCATCGCAGTGATTTTGTCCTGCGCTTTATCAGCCACACGCATCTGCGAATCATTGTCCGTATTCTGGACCCTTGCACCATTATTATTCATTCTGTTTCCATCATAGTTTTGAACTGCCGAGTTGTTATTGTCACGATTGTTCGCACCTTCTCTTGCTCCATTGTTCATCGCACAGCCAGTGATTAACGCAATGCCCACCAACAAAAATGATAACCGTTGAAAAAGCTTCATCATTAGACCTCCTAATTTCAGATTCGACAATAGGATTAGCAGAAAGCGGAATTTTATGCAAAATAAAAACACGAGTAATTAAACTCGCGTTAAGATACTTTTTTTCTTTTTCGAAACAGCTTGAATACATCATCATTTTTAGTGAGAATGATGACCTTATCTTTATATGGCTTCATTAGCTTGATTGCCTCTACCAGATTAGCACCGTCATACTGATGGTTCCATTTTAGCAAGTCAATCAGCGTCTTCACATTCTCTTTTCGCGGAGAAGAAACCAGTTTAACTTTTCTTAATACAAACCTTTTTACGATTCTCCAGTCACGTACAAAAACATTCGTTTTAAGCACGAAAATATAATCTGCCTGGCGGAAACTTTCCTCAAGCCAGCTATGATACACCCCTTCAATGATCCACTTTTCCTGACCGATCACCTTTTTCAGCTTTTCCGCCCGTTTTACTGGAGGGGTTTGCGAACCAAAATACTCGGATTCATGATCCCAAAAAAAGTTGTCCAATTCATGCTTAGGTAGTCCAAGCATTTTTGAAAGTTTTCCTGCTATGTAAGATTTCCCGCTTCCGGGTCCGCCAATAATATGTATTCTCGTCACTGTCTTCCACCCTGTTAATTATTCTTTATCGAGATCATTGTCAAAAACTGATGGTGCCCGCTCTTCCTTAATCCCCAGATGGTTTTTGATTTTAGCCAAATCTTTGAGGATGATTCTTGTATTTAGCCAAGCTCCGACTGCCGCGAGAAAGGCAACAGCCAGGATGACGATTAACCAAATATTGATTACTACCAAAATGCTCACCTCTGAAGCAATTTTACCACATTCTAACAGGCATCCGAGATAAAAAAATGATAGAATTCCTTAGGGGGGTTATTTTTATGATTGAAGTTGTAATTTGGATTATCTTATATTTGTTGTTAATGATTATCTTTGTAAGGGCTATTTATAGTGTCATTAAGAAAAAACAAGTTCCGATGGCCATGATTGCGATCCTCGTCATTATTTCGGTACCCATGGTCAGTCTGATGAATAGTATCAACAGGCCTTTGGAGATGATGAATTCGAATTTCTAGCGATGGAAATGAAGCAAGGCGCACTCTGGGCGATTTTCACCATTGCAGGGTATCTCTACCTACTTGTTTGGTTCATTCTTTCGTTAAAAAAATAACGAGTTTCAGATGCTGAAACTCGTTCCTCATTTCCTATACCTTCTCCGTCTAAAATATTCGCCGTTTCGCATCGCCTTTGCTTCTAACACATTTCCGACTATCAATAAAACGACTCCTATTCCGATCAAACTAAACATTACCGTTGGAGAAATGGTCGCAATATATCCCATCCCCTTCATGAACATTGGAACAAGGAAAACGGCAATGCCCGCAGTTTTAAGTAAAATCGCATAAACCTTCAATGACATCCCTACTCCTCCTGACTGAATCGAGTGGTTTTATCATTGTATTCAAGCAGGCTTGTCTAAATTCACAAAAGATTCAATATTTTCATTTCGGTAAAATAGTATGATTAAGTAGACTAAAATCGGAAGGAAGATGCTTGTGGCTTTTAAGGAACGAACGGAACCTATTATTTTGTCAAAGCTTAGAATCTTGAACAAAAGACTTGAGTTAGCAGATGAGGAAAAAAGGTATTTCTCATACCTCGATAAGGGATATAAAGGCGAATTGCAATTCGATGCCATGACGGAAAAACTGACAAGCAGCTGTTTGATCCTGAACGATTTACTGCTCGAAGTTGAAAAAACAACCTTTCAAATCGATACTTTAATTATATTTGCCGGCACATTATATCTTTTTGAAATAAAAACTAACCAGGGCGATTACCTCCACAAACAAGAAGGTCTAACCTCAACAACAACTGGAGTAACAATCAAGAATCCACTCGATCAACTCAACCGCACTAAGCTTCTTTTTAAGAAACTATTAAATCAACTAGGCTACAACTTTAAAATACAAGGTTCAGTCGTTTTTATTAACCCCGAGTTCACCCTGTATCACGCACATCCAGACCTCCCATTCATATTCCCCACCCAGATCAAACGACTCCTCGATAATCTCAATAACCAGCCAGGAGAAGTAACCAGCAACCACAAAAAACTCGCAACCAAACTAGTCTCCCTCCATCGGATCGACACCTCATTCGATAAACTGCCTCAGTATAATTATGATGAACTCAAGAAAGGCATCACTTGTAGTGAGTGTGAATCGTTTTCGGTAGAGGTACACGGGCATTATATATTATGTAAAAGTTGTGGAAATAAAGAAAAGGTTGAGCTTGCTGTCGTACAAATTTTTAAGGAAGTTAAACTACTCTTTCCCGAACTGCCAATAACTACTACAATCATCCAAGATTGGTGCGTTGTAATCGATAGTGATAAAAGAATCAGCAGAATATTGGCGAAAAATTATACTCATTCAGAAATCAGAAAAGGAAGAACGTTTAATTGACCATATTTAAAATGTCTCTTTTCACTCGGAAGATTTATTTACCTCTTTAATAGACATTTTCATTCATGTGTTAAGCTGAAATGTCTATTAAATCCACTTTATTAGACATTTTGATTTCGTGCTCGCTCTGAAATGTCTATTAAATCCACTTTATTAGACATTTTGATCTCGTGCTCGCTCTGAAATGTCTATTAAATCCACTTTATTAGACATTTTGATCTCGTGCTCGCTCTGAAATGTCTATTAAAACCACTTTATTAGACATTTTGATTTCGTACTTGCTCTGAAATGTCTATTAAAACCACTTTATTAGACATTTTGATTTCGTACTTGCTCTGAAATGTCTATTAATACCACTTTATAGAGATTTTAAACCTAGTCTTGCTCTGGAATGTCTATTAAATCATTCTCGAAACAAAAAAAATAGCAACCGGCCCCACCTTCGCCGGTTGCTGTGATAGCCACACTTGCTATCCTGCCTAGTATTTATTTTAAAAGAGTAAAATAAAGTTCATTGCCTCAGTTTGTTAAGACTTTTTTAACTTTTGTTAAAGCAGATAGAAGTGGGCACATACCAATAAGAAATTTATGATGACTTTTTTAACCATCGCCAACACTCCTTAATTGTGAGTTCCCTTACATTTATACTTTAACACAGTATTGTAAAGCTGGATTAAAAGAAATACGGCTATTTTGTAAACTTTTTACCGTATTTTCTATTAATATGTAGTTAAGTTAGTGTCTACCAACTTTAACGCTGCAGCTAGGTCCACGTCCTCTTTTAAATGCAGTGGAGACCAGGGGGCTCGATACTCCCCCTCATGCTTGCATTTAAAAACGCTTATGTAATAATCCTCTTCTGCAAAATCGCCCACATAGTCGAAGCCATTCTCACTGTAAAAGTGTTTTAGTTTCTGATTCCCTGCCCAACAATCCAGATACAATTCTTCACCTAGACTCCGGGCATACTGGCATGCCCAGGAAGTAATCACCGTTCCGTAGCCCTTTCCCTGGTACTCCGGATGGATGGCTATTTGATACAGATATTTTCCGCTCTTTCCTACATGCCAATCATTCAAATCTTTAATTCCAAATGTAGCAATAACTTTCCCGGCCACTGTCCCCACATATAAAAATCCAAGCTGATTCACAAGCACCTTTTCATCCCAAGGATATTCCCACTGGTTAATCCCTTTTTCAAGTAGGTCCAGAGACGCGGCATTTAAAATAGACAATATATCCTCTACATCCTCTTGTCTTGCCAATCGAATTTCCATCTGGTCGTCATTCTCCCCGCTTCGTACCAGAGATCATCAATACCAGTGGAATCCTCATCCGCCGCTCGTACTCTTCCTTGCTGGAGAAGGTTTCGGCTCTTGGCGTGCCTTCTCTAAGATCATCCACTGCGAATCCGTTTTTCAATAAGAGCTTGAAGTATTCTTCGATTGTCCGGTGATATTTAATTACCTTTTTTCCAATCCACGGTTCGATCCGTTCGCCCTGGTTAAAATAGTCATCCACTATCCAATCACTTCTCCTGCCCGAGCCTTCTGCACTTTTCGCGGAGGAAGTGAGAACTGGATGCTGGACGCTAAAGATAAACTTCCCGCCAGGCACCAGTGAGTCATGAACCTTAGTAAAAACACTATTTAAATCCGCTAAATAATGGAGAGCAAATCGAGAGAGGACAAGATCATATTGCTCTGGCTGTGGTTGCCATTCTTCCATTGAAGAGTGTAAAACCTGGCCAGTAGTTCTTTCCAGATTTTCGGCTGCGGCTTGCGCCATATTCTTGGAGCCTTCCACACCGAGATAAGAAGCGCCCCCTTGTTCTAACAGTTCAACCCCAATTTCCGCATCACCAGATCCCAAATCCAGCATCCTTTTACCAGCCACATCTCCTATCATCTCTAACAAAATGGGCTTTTCAATAATGTTGTTTGGACTTTCCGGCCGGTTTCTCCGCTTTATATAATTCTCGTAAAATTCACCTTCGTCATAAACAGAAGCACCTCTGAACTCCATCATATCCACTCCACTTTCTAAAGAAAGACAAATCTTTAATATATTACCATATAGATAAAGGATTGTCTTAGACTCTAATAGGAATATATATTTCTACTTCCTCCACATGATCTTCCACGGGATGGTAGGTTTCTATAATAAAATCTTCAAAGGTGTCCCTTGCGTAGCCCTGTTCATCAATCCATTGATCCAGCGATGAATATAAGCTACCTATCTCTGTCCCTTTTCCTCTGATCATTCCATATGAATGCTGAATATCGAGAAATACCGCACCTTCCGGTAAGGTGTCCAGCGCATCATTAACCATTAACCCAACATAGAAAGTTCCCTCAGTATGGCTCTCACTCGCTTTAGGCTCGTACACCGTAACCTCAGTTCCTGCAAGGTTCGGTACACGCTGTAAAAATTGATGCGCTGTCTTTGGAACTAGTTCGGCAAAATCCTTGTAAAGCCCACTATGCTTCACAGCAATCACTTTGAATTCTCTTTTCACAACCTGGCACATTTATAAGCCTCCTAAAATTGAAAATAACGGAACTCTTCATGGAAGTCCTATATCGATAAAACCTCTCTATTCCCCATAACTATGTTTCGGTCCCCACTCTCCGCTTCTTTCCGGCAACAATTCAAACAGTGACCAAATGCTGCAATAATCATCACCAGGACCGAATGCAGCTTTGGAATAGTGCGTGATAGTTCCATCTTCGTTCTTTAACAAAATAGAAACCCCTGGCCAAAAACCTTCTTTATTTTTAAACCCCAAGTCTTCTTTAAAAGTGGTCCCTTTCGTCGAAACGCTTTTGAATGTCCAGTCGCGTTCCTTTGAAAAATCTGATAGAGTTTGGAAATCATCCGGACTGGTTAAGACAAATGCTGCCTTGTTCTCAAGATGTTGGGTAAAACCACTGAACCCATCAGCCCAAAGTGTACAGTAAGAGCAGGATTTCCCCATATTATGTATGACAATCAACTCATTTTTTTCGCCAAAAAGCTCACTCAATAGAACCTTTTCACCTTCTGTATTTGTTAATGTATAATCTTCTACTGTAAATGAAGGATGCTGTTTTCTTAACGCTGCCAGTTCTTGTTTTATACTCATTAACTCTTTCTCTTTGCTCTCAATTTCCTGTTCTAATTGTTTGATAGAATTCATTCTGCCTCTCCCCTTTCAATTACAAATCAAAATGTTCTTTAATATGTTGAGCAACTTCATTTGCGCTTAAATTCGTGTTATTTATCCGGATATAGTTCTCTCTTTCTATCTCACCTTCAATTGAATTCAAACGATATTGATCCATCGCTTTCACCAGGTTCTGCTCCGACCTTTGCAGATTCCGCTTTGTTGGCTTGTGTTGGAGTCGATGCGGGCTCTTGTTGCGCTCCAGTCTTTCGTCCAAATCAGCCTCCAGTTCAACAAAATACACCGTTCCTCCTTCTGACTCGAAAATTCGGCATACTTTATCCACATACTCCCAGTCTTCCTTCATATCGAACGCCCAGACATAGGTAAAAATTAAACCATATTGATCGCTTTTCGCCATCGCCTCGAAAATTTCCTGACGGAAGAGTCCGACTAATCTCTTCCCCTCCCTTGTCCCATAATCGAAGAAAGGATTCACTAATTCAATCGTCATATGGTTATGGAATAGCTTTAATTCTGTTATTTTTTCAAGTTCATGCCCTACTGTCATTTTTCCGACAGCCTGTGGCCCAAAGATTAGAACAAATTTCATACTTCCTCCTTAACAAACCTTCTCTTAAACACCTGGCTCAACTCACTCCAGACATCAAATTTATTGCCGTCCAGATCGTAAAACACAAAATTCCTGCCTGCATGACCCCTGTTTTCAATCTCACCGACCTTAATTCCTCGTTCTTTAAAATCTGCGTGAATCGAATTAAGTGCCTCCAAACCATCGACTTCGTATGTAAGAACAAACCGTTCCGTACCATTTGCATCAAAAAAGTTAGAGTTCTGTTCCACTGCCTTAACCAAAAACATACTAATATCAGCCAAATTCAGAATAGCTTTGTCATCATCCAGGTAATTTAACTTTGCACCCAGTTTTTCCTTATACCATTCTGCTGAACTCACCGGATCCTTAACAGGAATATAAATCGTACCCACTCGGATTAACTGATTTTTCACTACCTTCACCCCTCTATTAAAAATTCTCTATTGTTCTCTTTTCACCTTCCTTGTTAACAATAAATTTCCATTTACAGAACTTTAACATCGGTAGGCAAAATAAAAACCGCATAGATTTAAGCTTTCTACTAAATCCATACGGTTCAAGATTTTTTCCTTATAAAAAATAAATGCCACCTAACAAAAAAGAATGCCGCTATGTAATAAGGAGCAGAATACCACCATTCCCAACCTGTGTATCGAATAAATCCCACTATGACCATCAGTAGCTCAAAAAGGATTGTAATAACAAGCCAACCTATCATATAAAAAACAAATGTATGAATCTTACGCGGCATAAAATTGAGAAATATAATACCAAAAGATGCTCCAAGAGTTACTTCTATGAAATGCACCCTAAGCTGGACACCGGGACCACCCAGTTCGTAAAGATGGAAATATAAATCCAAAGCAACATCTGTACTTAAGTTGATTAACGCAATAACAGCCCATGAAGAATATATTTCTTTAGCTGTAAGTCGCATCGGCATAAACCAGATAATAAGAAGGTTAATGACCAAAGCCAGATATGGTGCCCAATACATACTGTAACCACCCGCATTTACTTAGTCTCTTTTATTACTGGTTTAGGATCAAGCCACTGAATCCATTTGTAAAAACCTAATAAGGAAATCAATAGGATAGGGTCGACGATGGCAGAGTGCCAAATCTTCCACCAGCCATAGTGAAAATACCCCCACGGCTTTGGCAGCAAGGTGATGAGTTCATATAGTAAAATTAAAAATACATAGAAGAGTAAGAATAAGAATTTTTTAAGTATGTTTTTTTCAAATGGATATAAGTTCAAAAAAATCATATTTACCGGTGGGATCAAAACTGTCCTAGGAATTAACCCTACCCAGTCAACGCCCGATGAGAAATACCAATAACTGTGATACTTGAATTCCACAATCAAATCAAAGAGCATCTGGAAGGCAATAGTGAATGTCCAAATTTGCACAATCTGGCTTGGGAGCAGTCTTTTATTAATCCTGAATGCAATCAGGTTAAAAGTTACAACTGATATGAGTAGTACAATCATAAGCAAAACCCTTCATTCTTTTTCGTTCCCTTTGATTTTCTCCCTCAGGTTCTCCAGCTCTTCAATTGAAAGATCTCCAAGCGCCTGTGTTATTTCCTCTTCGATCTTTTTTCTGTTCCTCTCCCGGTATTGATTCCACCATTCACGCAATCCCTCGGTGTTCTCTAACAAATACTCAATATCAATAACTTCGACTTCATCGTCGGACAGGTAGTCAAGAACCGCGGCTAGCAAGCGGTTTAAGTTTTCTATTTCATCATTGTTATTGTTCACCACAGGTTCAGTTTCTTCCATTACGTTTGCCTGTTCTTCAGAAATTGCTGCTGGCTTTCGTGGCAAAATCTCACCTTCTTTTTTTGTTTTATATGTATTATTCCCCCTGCCTTCATATTTGATTAAATTTCAATGCTGGAAGTGAACTTTTAAATGAGGATACATAAAGCAATCATATTGTTGCATTTTAATTATGAGGTGGTATTCTTGCGTAGAAAAAAACAAAGATTATCTGCAACAATGCTATACACTTCCGCTGTAGTAGCCTTGTTTTTATTACCTTTTGCCATCGTTAAACGTTCCTTTAAAGATTGGATTATCGTTTACCTGGTAAGTATAATTGGGAACTCATGGGCAGACCGGTACCTTGTTTCCAAAGGATATCTAAAATACGAAATAAGACCCTTTAAGAAGAAATTCAAGATTCACTTACCCTTCGACTATGTACATTATCCGTTGATGCTTCTCTATTACAACCAATGGACACTGAATAGTAAGCCAATAGATATATTTCTTAAACTGTTTCCATTTATTATTCCACAGGTACTGATTGAAACATTTGCTGCCAAGAAAACGAACCTAATCGATTGGAAAAAGGGGTGGACATGGTATCACTCGGCTATTAGTTTAGTCTTAAAATTTTTAATATGCCGATGGATTATTGGAATAATCCGGATTATAAATGATAAGGAGTTATCCATAAATACTTCGGGTGAAGGTTCTAAATAAATGTGAAAAAGACCAAATCCATATTGATTTGGTCTTCTAGCTTTTATTGATTGCAATTACAAAGGGTGTCTTGTAAATCCCAAATAGCGGGTTCCTTGAAAGTTTAGTTCGCCCTGATCCCCTTCAACCAGCTGGCCATACTCCTGGCCATCGACTTGAAGTTCGAGCCTGTCGCCGCTTTCAAATTCAAAAGTCACATGATAGAGGCTTCGCGCTCTGGTTTCTCCACCGCCTCGCACACTCGTTCTTTTCGTGACCACTTTAGCATTTGAAGTCAATCGAGGCGATTGGTTGTTTTTACTCCAGGTCCCTATGCTTTTAATAATTGTAAAAATGATTATTCCAAATACTAAAATGAATATGGCTCCCATAAAAATAGGAGCAAATGTAAACATAAAATCTCCTTGTGTTTCTACCATCATGCATTCTCCCCCTGTATATATCTATATGTATTTATCTTTACGAATGAGGGAGACACAAAGTTTCAAATCCTTCCATTTTTTACACTTCAAAAGCAACTGTATCCATGAGTTCCACATCAATATTGGCAGAGTCAGACCATTCATGAAAGGCTTCCAAATGCCATTTATTCGCCAACCTCTGATACCCATTAACCTCGATCCATTGATGTAACTCGTTATACGCCTGCATAATTTCAACGTTAGCACCTCTGTGCCTTAAAACGGCATACATTTGAGCGGGTATGGTTAGGGTAACCATATCTTTAGGAATCTCCTCGAATTCAGATACTTCAACACATACCCAATATCCATCTTCCTCATTAGAACTATGATCAACAATAAAAGCTCCTAACTGCAGTGATGGATTCACGACATTCGCAATTTCATCCATACGCTCACTCAACACCTTCGAAGCTTTTGGAATCTCGATGACATATTGGTCACCTGGACACAACACCCGAATACCCACCAACTTCACTTCCGGTAACTGCTTTACTTCTGGCATAACTGAATCCCCTCTCCTTCTTGTCCAAGCTCCTTACTTCTGACAGCGTTTCCTCTTCCACCACTAAACCTGTCTGAAGTTGCCCTTACTTCTGACAGCTTTTCCTCTTTTACCGCTGAACCTGTCCGAAGTTGCCCTCCGAACTAAATATCTAAATGATAAATAAACATTTCTCCCTCTCTTCCCATTGCAGTTATGCCCTTATCCACTAAGCCACCTTTCTTATAGACGGTTTGGGCAACTATATTTGCATGGTTTACAGCCAATATGATTTCATTTACATCTGGAAAATGTTCTCTTACAAATGGGCACAATAGCTTGATAGATTGTGAAGCAATACCTTTTCCTTGATACACAGCATTTATCGAGTAGGCCCGTAATAATATTGCATCCGTATTATCACTAAAATCTTTCACGCCTTCCCAGCCATGGAGTACAAAAAATCCTGCAGGCTGATGACCATACAATATGACAATTGGATGCCTGTCTGTCTCTGATTCACATATTTGAAGTGCATCTACAGGAAGTGCCGTATATCTTTGCTGATCCACAGACAAACTGTAATTCGACAGCCTCTCTTTATATTCCGGTATGTAAGGTACCAAAGTAACGACTTCTTTTTCCACGATTGACATAATGACCGCTCCTAAAATAAAAATCCAGTAACTTATGTATTTTTAACCACAACATTTCCCTCTGTGTTCTCTTCATGATTCCATGTCACCTGGATTTCGAACGTTCCTTGCTGAAAAAATAATGGAAACCTTCTTCTGATTGATTCCTGCATAGGAAGGTGGTACGCCTCTTCTATGTTAACCCAAACCGCTCTTCCTTCCGGCCCGTTTTCCAATAGTTCTCCTTTAAAATCACTGGTTATATAGTTGAAGATCATATAACGGTCCATTGCAACGGGATTTACATATTCATATAGACCTTTAAACTTTAAATTCCACACCTCTAGACCTGTTTCCTCTTTTACCTCTCTAATCGCACTATCCACAATACTTTCCGGAAAATCCACTTTACCACCTGGAGGAATATACCCTTTGAAATGATCATGCTGTCGGTCGATAAGTAAAACTTTATCTCCATTTTGAATCATGCACACTGTCCAAAGTTTATAGTTGATGTGATCGTTCATCTTATTTCCTCTTTACTTAATTCCTTTTCTAAGACTATCTTCAGTTTCCCATACCGATCGGTATAAGTTTCAGTAATATCGAAACCACTTTTGATATTTAAAATTAACATGCTGCGCCATTTATTCAGAGTCTTTGTTTGAACCGTTTTGTACCCTGACTCTTTTAGATAGCGGTGCTGAATCTTCATCAACATGGAAGCCACACCTAAATGGCGATAATCCGGGTGTACTCCCCCTAGCCAGCTGTAAAACTTTTCATTTGTGAGTTCATATCCTATTTTGTAACCAATCACTTTGTATCCTTCAAAGGCAACATTAAACAGAAGATGTTGCTTATTCTGCATTTTTTCTTTTAACCCGTCAGCCGTACCGAATATAACTCTGTGCACATCTAAAACACCTTCTAAAATATCCTTTTCAGGAATGTAACGATAATATCCATAATCAATTTTCAAGTATTCATCCCCATTCCCCATTTAGATGATTGCTGCATATACTCTTTATTAGGCTGAAACCCTTACTTATAAAATAAGGAGAGATCAAGTTGCACACTAGACTGAATGCGACGCAAAGTTTGCCGGTTCCTTCACGCTGGGGGATTGACGCGGAGATTGCCGGGAAACCGATTGTCAGAGGGACAATCACCATCAATACTATTTCGGGAAATTCCTTCACGGGCACCGCTAATTTTCGAGGTGATCCCATCCCAATCCAGGGAACCTGGGATGAAAATTCGAAATCAATCCGATTCGATTCACCTTATGCTTCGTTTGCTGGCCAATTGACGATTTATGATGACCCAGCTATTAAAGTCCGGCATTTGGTATTAAGCGGCAAGTTTCTGATGAAGCCTCCGTCCTTACAAGCCGGTGAATCAGGCAACTGGATTGCTACCACTGATACAGCTTTGACCGGTCCGCCAATCAATACAGGCGCCATACCACCTGTAGGAGTTTTTCTAACATCTGATCTCCTCTACAACACCGGAAGGAGAAATACCTGGAGATTTCACAGGTGAATGGACGGTACTAATCTTCAGATATATAAAATCTGAAGATTACGTGCTCATCTATTTGGACAGCCCTCGCTCCTTGCTCACGATTCCGAAAATGAATTTAAAATTCCCCTTGTTCTTCTGCATGGTTTTTAAGCCTTCCCTGGAATCGATAATGATAACTGACTTCCAGAACCAAACTCTGATATAAGCTGAATGAAAATTAATAGGACCCTTAATACCCTTTTCTTCATATTCATCCCCGTTCTCGATTTCAAATTCCGTTCTAACAAGCCAGGTATTTCCGATTCCAATTTCAATATATTTTGTTAGGAGCATACTTAACCATTTTTCCCTAAGACGAAATTTTTTCTCTCATTCATTTCCTGTTCTTCTATGTACTCAAAAAATCCTATCCGATTGCCCCACGGGTCGGAAAAGGTTGCCCATTTCACTGGAACTTCTTCTCTTGAAAAAATCTCAAATGACTCGATATGTAACTCATTGATTAATCGTAATCTTTCTTGTTCTATTGACTTAACACCTAAACGCAGTGGACCGCTTCCCTCAGCTGATGTTCCCTCTGCTACCTGCAGCCAGCAACCAGGTATCAATTCCCACTCTGCAAAGCCATTATGGGGAGTAAAATCAGGGTCTTTATGTAATAGAGATTTATACCATTTTAATCCCTCATCGAAATCCGCAACTCGTACCTGGTATGTCATTTCAAAAATCATTTTAATAGCCTCCTGCTATTTCCGTGTCATGTAACCGGATGCCTTAATTCATCGTAGTTATCTAAGCCTGGAAGCGACAAGCTTGTCTACTACTCGCGTTTATCTTTCACTTCCACTTTGAAGAGTTTCTTCATTCCACTTAAATTGTCCTTCTTTTAGAAAAAGGCTTGGGATCTTATTCGTTTCTTTGCATGAATGGAAGTACTCGTTAAAAAGTCCAAAACCCAGAAATATCTGCCTCAAAAAAACTTGATCACAAAAAGAATCGTGCTAAAGAGCACGATTCAGTGTTTAATCAGTTCAAATCGACAAATATATTTTCGGATGGAATCTTCGTAGATCCAGAGACGAGCTCTTTAATCATCTTTTGCATGTTTTTGATCATGCTGCCAGAGGACTTCACGCGAATCATTGTATACACTTCCGCTTCATTGACACACCCTACCTTGACGTCCTGAACCTTAAGTACCCCCTTCTTCCCTTGGATGAGCTTCTTGCTTAAAATATCTTCGCTTCATACCCAAGTATCCAGTCCAACCTTTTGACTTTCAGTTCATCAGGCACTTTCCGTAAAAATTGATTTCGGACCTTAATAGCTGCTGGATTTTCAAGTTGCATCATTCTTGCCATCATTCTGGAACCTTGCACAATCTTTGTAACCCGTGGTACTCTCTCTTGTTCATAAAAACTCAAAGCTGACTCAAGTTCCCGAGGAAATTGCTTGAGACAGCGTGAAAGAATTAATGCATCCTCCATCGCCTGTGCGCCGCCCTGCCCTAGATTCGGAAGCATCGGATGAGCTGCATCCCCCAACAGAGTCACTCTCCCTTTGTGCCATCTCTTGATTGGTTTGCGGTCAAAGATGTCATGAACAAGTATGTTCGTTTCATGGGTAGAATCAATGACATCTGCAATTGGTCCCCACCAGCTTTTGAAATGCTGCAATGCGATATGTTTTTTATTTTCAGCTGTAAGAAATGTCCCTTGTGGAGCGTTAATAGCCGCAAACCAAAAAACACGACCCTTTCCTAAATGGGAAAAGCCAAATCTTTTTCCTTTTCCCCAAGCTTCGAATCCTCCACCAAGCTCGGCTGGAAAACGAGAATCTTCATAATGAGAAATCCCTCTGAATGCGGTGAATCCTGAATAACGCAATCTCGATTTCTCAACAATATTTTGTCTTACTTGAGAATACACTCCATCCGCACCGATAAGAAGTTCCGATTCAATAGATTCGCCCTCTTCAAAAAAACTTGTGACTTTCACCTCGTCCTGTTCCAGTCTTAAAAACTTTTTATTAAGCATAATTGTATTAGGCTCTAATTTTTCATATAAAATTCTCTGCAAGTCGGGCCGGTATATCAAATAACTGTACGTTCCATATTGTTCTGCCTGTTTGTGAACCGGCATATTAACCAAAAGTTGGCCATCGGGAGTCCTGATTTCTGCTTTTTTCACCGGCGAACCTGCCTGGCGTACCTGATCCGCAACACCCAGCTTATCCAATGCCTTGATTGCATTAGCAGACAAAACAATACCGGCACCCATTTCCTTTAATTCCGAAGCTCTTTCTAAAACTATCAATTTTTGGCCAAGTTGCTGCAAAGCAATCGCAGCTGAAAGTCCTCCGATTCCAGCCCCGATAATGGCTGTATCTGAATTTTTTGTTGTATTAGCCATTCTGTTTTCCCCTTTCTATTGGACACTTTTCCCGGTTTCCACCTTCCGTTTGGCCGATAGAGCCTTCCTATCGGACACTTTTCTCGGTTTTCACCTTCCGTTTTGCCAATAGATTCTTCTAATATGTTAAAATATAGTAAAATACCCAAAATATCACCAGTGAGGTGCGTATCATTTTGACGAGACCAAGAGCATTTGCTGCAATCATTAAAAACAATTATATACTTATGACAAAGCATGTCTATCCAGACGGTTCCTTCTGGACACTGCCAGGCGGAGGTCTTGAAGCAGGCGAAACATTCGAAGATGCGGTCATTCGAGAAGTCAAAGAAGAAGTAAATTTAGATGTCGAAGTAGTGGACTATCTATTTACTGGTCAATACAGCCATGGAGAGGAAAGGTGTTTTTTAGTTCGCCCAATAAACGACAAAGAAGCTTCCCTTGGTTACGACCCCGAAGTTGGCGAACAACAAACCTTAAAAGAAGTGAAATGGCATTCACTTGAATCCATGAAGGATGACCTTCATGTTTCCAGGGTATTAGAAACTTTAAAATTAATAGTTTGAGAGGGTCAATAATGAATACAGAAGTATATTTTGTAAGACACGCTCATTCGGTCTTCTCCCTCGAGCATGAAGAGACGCGGGAACTTTCCGAAAAAGGCTGGAAAGATTCAGAGAAAATCACTAAAATTCTTTCACATGAAAATATTAATCATATCATTTCAAGTTCATATGTCAGAGCAAGGCAAACGGTCAAAGGACTGGCAGATCTGTTGGATTTGGAAATTGAATTAGATTCCCGGTTCAGAGAACGGGATTTAGCTGCCCGGAATCATCATTTTGAAAATCCAGAAGAAGCCATGCAAAAGGTCTTCTCAAACCCTGGATTCAAATATCCTGGAGGAGAAACCAATCATGAAGTGCAACAACGAGGAATTGATGGTTTAAGAGATGCTGTGAAAAAGTTTGAAGGCCAGAAAATTGCAATAGGCATCCACGGTAATATTATGACCTGCACTATGAACTACTTTGATGAAAAATATGATTTTGAATTCTGGAAGCAAACCACCAAACCAGATATTTATAAACTAATAATCAATGACCGTTTTGAATTAGTATCTTGTGAACGGCTTTGGAAGGAAGAAATCTATAGCGATTGAAAAAGGTATGTGCAGCCTCCCCGCCAAGGCGAGGCTGCCTTCTTCCCCCGAAAAATTTTCGTGAAAGCTAGACTCCTTTTAACCTCAAGTTGAAAATCCTTTTAACAAAAGCTTCTTTATGGTCGGTGTATTCATTTACACCAGTGGAAGACTTTACAAGGTAATCCTTCTTCACCTTTAAATATTCTAACCTGGCATCCTCATTAGAGTTCAAGTAATCTCTAAAAAACACAAGATTGTTCCACAATTCCTCTTTGTACTCCACTAAATGAATGAAATGCGTCTTTATCAAATATGTTTCATCGGTAAACCTTGCAAATACGATTTCACCTGGACGTTGGACTTTCAGCTTAAAAAATCCAATGTTCTTCAAGCCGCTGACGATTCCTTCATTAAAATTTGAAATGTCATCAATTCCGACCAGGATATCAATAATCGGTTTGGCATCCATTCCTATGATCGCTGTGCTCCCTATGTGCTCAATTCGATGATCTACTATATTTGTATTTTCGATGATAAAGTTTTTCACCCTGTCAAATTCGTTTCGCCACTCAGGGCTATAAACATCAAGCCTAACTTCGTCCTTCTTCAGGCCTAACCTCATTGAATCACCTCCCCTGGATTATTCGTTGTGATTAAGCGGCATATAAGCTGATGGATTTAACTCTTCACTCTCAATGACGATTGCAGTTAATCCAGCAGCTGTTTTCGTTTCATGCCATTCACCTTTTTTCCAGAAAATCGCGTTTCCAGGCTCAACTTTAAAATATTCATCGGACTCTCCTCTTACGTGGCCTTCACCGCTTACCACCAATAAAAGCTGCGGCATTGTTGCCTGGTGATGCCCGATGATCCCGTTTGGTTCCAGGTACATAAAACCAATATGAGTGGCATTCGTCGTTCTTACTATTCGTGACATCACAAAGTCTGAATCGAACTTGGTTATTTTCATTCCGTTGTCTTTATTGAAGCTGTAGAATTCCACTTTTTCCACCCCAAAATTCATGTTCATTATTTCTTAGCCTATCCACAAGACATTAGTGATGCATTATGAAGCGTACTTCGAATGACATTGGCTTAATCTCAAATACTATATTGCTTAACTATTAGATGTTGCGGTGCTTCAGGCAATTCATTCAAAGATGTTCTGATAAACTCGGGATATAGCTTTATTTTTTCAAGGCTACTGATCGGCACCCATTGGTAAATCAACCGGTCTCCCTCTTCTCCAAAGAACTCTTCTTTGTGGAAATTGAAACTGCCAATTAGAGGGGAAACTTTATAATACAGTCCAATTTCATGATAATCTTTATTGTTGTAATCAAAGAAGTTCTCAGTGAACCAGAGCAGCCGGTCCACCTTTACATCTATTCCTAACTCTTCTTTTATTTCTCTGACAATGCTTGTCCGTGAATCTTCCTGAAGCTCGACCCTGCCTCCTGGCAACGCCCAGTGCTCGTCCTTCTCCTGTTTATGTATTAATACATGGTTGTCTACAATCATAATCGCCGCTACCCGGTAGTTAAACACAGCCTTTTCCATATAAAAAGTCGCATCCATTGTTCGTCCTCCTCATAAACTGGCTAACTTCTTTATTAATCTATTGGGCATGGAAGCCCCCTCATACAGATACTTTATATTGATTCATTAAATTTTTAATTAACGGATTAAGCTGGCCAGGCAACTCTCTCACACTGAAAAAGCGAGCTTCGGTTGTTTCAACGCCATCCGCTTTGAGTACTCCACCAAGGATTTCTTTGGATACATAGGCAACAGTAACTGGATAAAACTCATCTCCATTTGGCAGCTTTACATGATGCTGCTTACCCGAAAAAACACCAACCAGATTTAGCTGGCCGATTTCCAGCCCCGTTTCCTCGAATACTTCCCTTCTGCCTGCTTCCTCGGTTGATTCACCTAACTCCATAAACCCGCCCGGAACACCCCATTGCCCATCGCGTCTTTTCTGAAGTAAAAACTTTCCCTCTTCATTGATCACCGCCACTGCAACCCCAACCAAGATCAGAGGCTGGTGACCGATATCCTTCCGCAAATCCTCTATGTATCCCATATTTCCTCCCTGATAAGTAAAAATTTACTAGGTAAACAGAATTCGCCAGAAGTAGCTTTTTTCCTTCTTTTTACCAAAAATTAAAGACGATTCTTTAAAAGAACACTTCCTAAAAATTTTCACGTATTAGCTCTTTTAAACTCAAACATGACGTACACTTTCTCCTTCAACCTCACTCTTTCTGTCCGTCATCATGTCAATTCCCTGACCGCTTTCTAATGAATACAGCAGTCACTATTAAAAGGCTGACCAACGGAAGCCAGATATAGATGTAGCGGACGACAGGATTTCGCAACTGATTTTTCAGATCAACTTCCTCGGTTGGCGTTGTCCCTTTTCCTAGTGTCGCTAAATCCTCCCCTGCACCGCTTAATTCCTTTGTTCGGTCACATATATTGGTTGTCAATTCACCCTGGAAATCATACGCATATACCAAGTAAGATTCTCCCTCGACAAAATCAAGAGAACAGCTGGACCATTCATCTTTCAAAATGATTTGTGTATGTGATACACCTTTCCATGTTTCTTCGACCTCAAATAATATATTCCTATTATTCTTTTCGGTTCTAATGTCTATGATCTTTCCGCTGAATACCGCTTTAGAGCTTTCCAACTCTCTTTCAACACTTTGCAGTTCCACACATTTGCAAGCATGGCTGACTGTGGGGAAGGTTGTTAATACCGCACCCAAAAGAATAGCTAATATTAAAAAGGATATTAATTTAAAATACTTCATCCTTCAATTCTTCCTCCATAGATAAAAGTAGCACTGCCTTACCATTAATAAAGCAGTGCTACTTCTATCATTTCTTTGTAATTTCTATCACTCCGCCACAATGTGAAAGAGGCAGGAATTCCAGTTTGCAGTAATCCTCCAACACAGAACGGATCTCATTAAAAACAAAGTAAAATTCATCATCGTCCCAGAATTCTTTGCTGTCATTTTTACAAGCTTCCAACTGCTGCCTCGTTTGAAAGGCAATGTCACCTATCAGAATTTTCCCGCCCTCTGATAGCAGTGGCATTAATTTTTTCAAAAAAGAGACTTTTTCTTCGTCTGTTAAATGATGCAATGCGTAAGTACTTACGATATAATCGTACTTTTTCATTTTAATTTCATCGGGCAAGCCTTTGACAATATCCCATTCTATTAAGTTGGCATTCGGCATTTTAGGCTGCGCCAGAGCAATCATTCTCGGTGAAAAATCAATACCATCTACACGATGTCCCTTTTCATACAACCTGGCAGTCAGAACTCCTGTCCCGAAACCAATATCCAAAACCCTTGAATTTTCTCTTTCCATGACTTCATTGAAAATCGTATTCAAGATCGCTTTATAGCCTGCAAATGGATATACTGCACTTTCTTCACTAACCTGTACTGTTTTGTCATAGCCGTCTGCCCACAAATCAAAACCTTGTTTATTTAACATGAATGCTCCTCCAATTTTCGAGAACATCCAGCCACGTTCTTATCTAGACCACGATGTTCTCCATTATTTTTCTTATTCCCCAGACCTTTTCTGCCTGTTTCATAACAAACGCCACCTTTCATAGAGTTCATTTATTGATAATATTCAAGTACATCCTGTCCGAATTCGGAAGTAGTTATCCCCGTAATTTGTTCAAATGCTTTATAAAATCCCTCAGTTTCATTTGTCTGTTCTATCAAATCAACGACAATATTCTTACCATACATTTGTATCAGGTAGTTTACTGTGAAATAACTTTGCATATAAGGATTTGCTCCATCTATCCTGCGTGCTTTCTCCCAATCATCTTCCAAGCTGATGCTTTCCAAAGGCAGGAAATCAAATCGATTTGAATCATAATTCACCTCTGTCTGATCATTGCCAACATATTCTGCAATCCCTTCAATGAACCATTCCGGAAAAAGATCACCAGAGCCTTCCGCTTCCTCTATTTTTCTGAAGGTAGCATAATGAGCGTATTCGTGCAAAATCTTTCTTTGAAAGAAATATAGCTGTGTTTCAAAGCTTTGTAAAATATCTTCCACATCTTCAGGATGAACGTAGATTCCCATCAATTTATCAAAATGAGAATAATATCCGGCTACATCTTCTGAATTTGAAAGGTGGTTTAAACTTTCTTGATCCATAAAAATTAGATCAATAGGTCTCTGCTCATAACCATTAAGAATTTCACTAGAGATCTGCTCTGCCCATTCCAGCGTCTCAACTGTCAATGGAATCAACTTTTCATTTTCTCCCTGATAGTAAATCAATATATTTTCATACACATGCTTCATTCTATCAGCTTTAAGTTTTACCTCTAACTCACTGTCATAATTAAAAGTGAAAACCGCTTTGGCTGTCGTAAGAAAAGTTGAATTCTCTCCAGTCCTTGCATTCAGTTCCTTTTGGAACGCCTTGATCAGACCGAATATACTGACTAAAAATATAATTAGTATGATGAAGAAAATCGTCACCCACAACCTTATGTTCGGTCTACTCATCTCTTCTTCTTTTCACCAGCTCCTCAAGCAAAGAAATCATTTTTTCGTTTTGTTCAATCATTTCCTCATTTTGCTGCCTGAGCTTTGTAAAATCAAACATGAATACCAATAAAACAATGGTTATTATAATTGTCATTTCTTTATTCCTTCCTCACTCAGCCAGTTTATGGCTTCATTTAAATCCTCGGCATGAAAATCCAGTTGGATTTCTCCCCATCTGCCAAAATACTGCTTGTTTATGTATTTATCATAAGCATCCTGGCCGCTGCCCGTTTTGACCAAAATCTTCAAGCAGCCCGCTTCATCAGCAGCCAGCATGTCCGTCCATCTATCTCCGATTACTACACAACGATTTAAGTCCAGCTTGTTTTCAACTGCAGCTCTTTTCAGCATTCCGGGAGAAGGTTTTCTGCAGGCACAGCCTTCATCATGGAGGTGAGGACAAATGTATACCTTATCAAACCCAAACGATTTTAACTCACTCTCAAACTGGTCAACTGTGGCTTCTCCGTTCGCAATCCCTTGCTGGTTCGTAAACGAATAGACTAAAATATTGTTTTCTTTTAATAGCTTGATTGATTTCTGGACACCGGGGAATAACTCAAAATCTCCGGGATAAATCACTTTGTCAGTTCCTCCAAGAGTCCCATCCCGGTCAATAAAAACAGCCTGGATATTCATCACTATATCTCCCCCTTTAAACTCCAAGTGGAATCTAGTTTTTGCAGGTACTTATTATTTTCACCCTGCACCCGCATTCTTTACTGAAGCTTCTATTATTTCCATCATACCATTCTCTAAAATACATTTATATCCAAAGTTTCCATTTTAAACGTAGTAAACCACAAAAAAATCCCCTCACCAAATGGCAAGGGGACCTGTTTTATCCGTATTTTTTTTACTAACCGTTACGCAATTCATTTTGAAGCTTCTTGAACTGCAGATACATAGCGACTCGCCATGGGACAATCATTCCAAAAGCAAGAATCCAGAACATTCCGCTCAACTCACCGAAATCGATTGAACTGCTTAGTACCAGTTTTGCGATTACACGCACGATCAACAGACCGATTAAAATGAAGACGAAAGCCTTGGATCTTTTGAGAAAGATTTCCCGTCCTCTGACTTCAAATTTCGAAGTTTTAATGAGCAGGATTGAGAATAGGACCCCTACTGAAAGTGCCTCTATAATCTGTAAAAAATGAACACGGAAGACCGGGAAGATGAACATGAGCGCACCCGTGCTCATGAAGATTGGCGGTAAAATAATTTTCTTGGCAGATGCTGGTCTTTTGGCAGCCTTCATCCTCATGAATGTCACAAAGATGGCCATGCCAATTGCTCCAACTGTTGACGCCAGAACATAATTCATTCTATATTTCATCCCTTATTTATAGTGTCCACATTATTATAATGAAAATAAGCCATTTAAGATAGACTTAAATGGCTGTTTTTTATCTTAATACTCTTGATACAGAATCTACTACCTGTGAATCATCGAATGGCTTTACAATGAAATCCTTTGCTCCAGCCTCGATCGCATCCACCACCATCTTCTGCTGGCCCATCGCTGAGCACATGATGATTTTTGCATCTTTGAAATCCTTTTTGATTTCTTTTACGGCGTCCAGTCCGCTCATTTCCGGCATTGTTATATCCATTGTCACAAGATCGGGTTTCAGCTCGCGATACAGCTCGACTGCTTCACGTCCATTTTCAGCTTCCCCTACTATTTCGTGGTTTGCATTCTTCAGAATATTGGTTAAGGTGATTCTCATAAATTTTGCGTCGTCAACTATCAAAATTCTGGCCATCGATGTATCCTCCCCGACAATCACAACAAATATATTAATCTATTTAATTTCCTCTTAATTACTATATAACTATATTTAACCATTATTTTCAATGTAAAGACACCGACAAATTTCTCACTTTGAAAAATCCCCAGTGAATATACTCTCATATTGATCCTTCTGATTTCAAACTTCAATGTGCTTGTTAAAAACCCGTAAAATCGCCAAAAAACATTGATAGAATCGAAATCAGCTTCGTCATCCAGTCAAAGAACAACATGATTCCGACTAATATCATGATATAGCCGCCGATTTTTACAATTTTCACATTGTGTTTCCGGATCCACTGCATCTTTCCAATGAAGAATGAAAGAATGAAGAATGGAATCGCAAAACCCAGAGTATATGCAATCATATAAAGCATTCCAGAGCCAGGGTTTGAGCTTGCAAGCAGGATGACAGAAGCCAAAATCGGGCCAGTACACGGAGTCCAACCGGCCGCAAAAGCCATTCCAATCAATGAGGACCCTAAGTAACCCGATGGGCGGTTCTTGAATTCTATTTTCCTGTCTTTCATCAAGAACTCAGGCTTAAAGAAGCCAATGACCATCAACCCGAAGGCAACAATAAAGATTGCACCCAGCTGACGGATGAGGTCCTGGTACTGAATGAAGAATTGGCCTACAAAAGAGGTACCGAATCCAATCGCAATGAATATCACCGAAAAGCCCAGCAAGAAAAACAATGTATGCAGCAGACTGCGCCTTTGCAGCATCGCATTTTCGCTCTTCAGTTCTCCTACAGACATACCAGTAATATAAGATAAGAATGCCGGATAAAGCGGTAAGCAGCATGGAGAAATAAAGCTAAGGAATCCCGCTCCCATAGCAATGAGTATATTTATATCTGTCATAATTCCATCCCCAGTCCATATTCGTTAGTCCCATTCTAACAAAACCATTTACTATTATTATAGTTTAACTGTGAACAATTTATTAATTTCTATAAAAAAGGTGTTTAACTTCTTAAAAGCTGGGTAATAAAGTACGGTGTATATTTTTTACAGGAAAATATTTTACAAATGTTTCTTTTGAAATTTGGGAGTTTATGCTATATACTAATATAGCACTTGTAATAATTTCTATATTTATAACCATTTTACATAAATTTGTTAATAAACTTCCAAGAGATAAAACAAGAAAGGATTTTCACATTGTCTAAAGAGCAACTGATTACCCTCATTGAAAAGAAACGCGAAGAGCTAATACAAATAGCATCTAAGAACGGCCTCAATTCAACAATCGCCATCCATTACAGCCAGGAACTTGATGAACTGTTAAATGAATATAATCGCGTATACATTAAAAAGATAGCAGCACATTAAAAACAGCTAAACGCCACAAGCGTTATAGCTGTTTTATTTTTGTCTATTTAAGCTGGTTCTGGTTTATTCATTATTTGGGATGACGCATTCGTGCAATACGTTTCTTACAAATGGATACACTGTGTATCTCCAAATAATCCATAGCCCTCATACATGAAGTGTAGATAACTCTGCGCAGCCTCTCATTTCATGGTATGCACGGCTATATGTTTTTCCTAGCAAAACTAAAACTTTTTCATTACTTTTCCGATTATTTTTCCAGCACTCTTTCCAGCTTTCTTTGTTACTTGCTTCTTCACTTGTTTTTTAATTTCCTTCTTTAACATGCTCTTCAATCCCATCTTTTTCCCTCTTCCCCAAAATATAATTACTTTAATGGATAATAGTACGATATTCAGGCAAAAAAGTTTCATTTCTGCCTTGATAAGAATAAATAAAACCGTTGTGATCTAACCTGCCAGTCAGGACAGTATTTTCATATTCCGATTTAAATCAAAATAAAGACGATTACCTTTTAGTAATCGCCATTTTACATAATTTATTTATTTATCCAACCACATCTTCCAATCGTTCTACTGAACCATTCTGCAGGAGATACATCTTGTGGTAAAGCCCCTGTTGGGCGAGCAGTTCCTGATGTGTACCTCGTTCAACTATTTCTCCATGATGAAGTACAATGATTTGATCTGCATCCTGGATGGTCGAAAGCCTGTGGGCGATGGCAATCGTTGTCCTGCCTTTACGCATTTTGGATAGTGCACTCTGGATGGCCTCTTCAGTTTCCGTATCAATATTTGCAGTCGCTTCATCCAGGACAAGAATTTTCGGATTAGCCGCAATCGTCCTAGCGAATGCGATCAACTGCCTCTGTCCGCTCGAAAAAGTTGAGCCTCGCTCTGTCACTTTTTGTGCATATCCATCTTCAAGTTTATCAATGAAAGAATCCGCCTGGACAAATTCAGCCGCCCTCTTAATATCTTCTTCAGACAAATCGCTATTGTGCAACCTGATATTATCACCGATGGTTCCGTAGAACAAGAACGGATCCTGAAGCACAAGCCCCATTTTATTGCGCAGCTCTTTTACCGGATAATTTTTTATCGAATGATTATCAATTAAAATATCGCCGCGTTCAAACTCATAGAAACGCATCAACAGGTTGATGATTGAACTTTTCCCGCTTCCAGTGTGGCCTACAAATGCAAGAGTTTCCCCAGGATTCACGGTGAAACTGATATTTTTCAAGACATCCCTTTTTCCATCATAGGAAAAACTGACATCCTTGAATTCTATTTTTCCATCATTGACTTTGTCAGCTTCTTTTCCAGTCTGACCCGGAGCAAGCTCAGTTTCATCAAGCAGTTTGAAAACACGTGATGCAGCGACAATCGCCTGCTGGTACATGGAAAGTCTCATCATCATATTGTTCACTGGCTCGAAAAAGCGATCCAGGTAATTGATGAATGCATACAATACCCCAATCTCAATTGGACTGTCAAAAGAAGTAATCCCAAAAAAGCTAAGAACGATCATTAACGCTAAAATATAGACCAGGTCAACAGCTGGGCGTAACAACAGCCCATCTGCCTTGATGTTTTTCATGCCCGCATCAAAATGCTTATCGTTAATTTCACCGAACTCCCTTTTCAATCTTTCTTCCTGGCGGAACATCTGGATAATCGACATACCCTGGAGTGATTCACTGAGCTTTGCATTTAGCTGGCTCAGCCGTTCACGCATATCCTGGTAAAACTTTGAGCTCAGTTTCCGGTACAAACTCATGATGAACACGATGAACGGTAAAATCAGCATTGTGAACAAAGCCAGTTTCACATTCAGGATAAACATTGCGACAAAAATTCCGAACAGCAAGAAGCCGCTTTGGATGAACGTCGCAATGACACTGACGAACATATCTTTGATTGCTTCAGTGTCATTGGTCACTCTGGATACAAGTGAGCCGGCAGGTGTTTTATCGAAATATTTCAATCCAAGCTGCTGCACCTTTGTAAAGACATCAATCCTCATTTGCTGGATGATTTTCAGCGCAATTTCCTGGAACTTCAGAAGCTGAAAATAAGAAACGAGCACATTAAGGATCTGGATGCCGATATAAGCAGCACCGAGCATTAACAATGGCTTGAATGGCATGTAGCCTTCCCTCAAGTAATCATCGATAAAAATTTTCACCAATATCGGTCCGAGCACATCCCCAACAGTGGCGAGCAGCAGGAATCCGAATGCGACAAAAATCATTTTTAAATGCGGCTTTGCATAAGCAAGAAGCCGGAACAGCACGGATCGCTGCTCTTTAGCGTTTAGTACAGGCGTTTTTTCCATTGATCACCCTCCCTGCTCGACAAGTTCTTCAAGCTGCTGCCTTAAGTACATATCCTTGTACCAGCCTTCGTTCTCCATCAACTGGTCGTGGGTACCGCGCTCAACAATTTGTCCATCTTCAAGGACAACAATCAGATCCGCGTGGTGGATGGCGCTTAAGCGGTGTGCAGTGATAATTGTTGTCTTATCTTTTCGATTTTCTTTCAATGCTGATAAAATTTGTTCCTCGGTCTTCGCGTCGACCGCCGACAACGAATCATCAAGGATCAGGATTTCCGGATTCATCACCAATGCACGGGCAATCGAAATCCTCTGCTTTTGGCCGCCTGAGAGCGAAACTCCGCGCTCCCCGACAACAGTTTGATAGCCATTGGTAAATTCAAGAATGTCATCATGGATGTTCGCCACTCTAGCTGAATTATAGATGACCTCCTTATCAACACTAGGGTCCGCGAAAGCAATGTTCTCCTGGACAGTTGCGGAGAAAAGGAAATGATCCTGTGGAACGTATCCAATTGCCTGTCTCAATCGATCCATCTTGTAATCCTGGATGTTCCTGCCGCCAATATTAATGCTTCCTTCCGAAAGGTCGAATTCCCGGATCAGCAGCTTCAAGAGTGTCGTTTTACCGGCTCCTGTTTTTCCGACGATTCCCAGCGTCTGCCCTTTCCCTAAACCAAAATGGATATCCTTTAATAAAGGTTCCTGGTCGCCAGGATAGGTGAATGACTCAATATCATATTTTAGATCGCCATTCGGGACAATATCCAGGGCATCCGGTTTGTCCTGGATGTCGATTTTTTCATCAAGCAATGCTGAAACACGATCATAAGAAGCCCTTCCACGTTCAACGATATTGAAAAACCAGCCGAATGCAAGCATCGGCCAAACCAGCAAGCCCAGATATGAAGTGAAAGATACCAGCTGTCCAATTGTCAGTTCGCCGTTCAACACATACCTTGCCCCGAAAGCAATCGACAAAAAGAATGAGATGCCAACAATGATAGAAATCGTCGGGTCAAATAAAGCGTCAACCTTCGCGACGGAAATGTTCTTTTTCACAACATCCTCAGACTGTTTGCGAAAATCCTCAATATCTTCTTTTTCCTGGCCAAATGTTTTAATGACTTTAATTCCCGTGATACTTTCCTGTGTCTTATCATTCAAATCAGAAAAAGCTTCCTGGGCCTTATGAAATCTTTTATGAAGCATCGTCCCGTACCAGCTTGTCAGCAAAGCCATGAATGGCATTGGAATCAATGCGATTAAAGTCAGTTTCCAGCTGATTGTCGCTGCCATCGCGATGATGACAAAGCCGCCGGTTGAGACAGAGTCAACAAATGTCAGTACACCGGCACCTGCTGTCTGCTGGATCGCCGAAAGGTCATTTGTAGCATGGGCCATCAAGTCCCCTGTCCTTCTTTTCTGGTAAAAAGACTGCGACATACTGGTAAAATGGCTATACAGCCGATTCCTTAATAATCGCGACAGCTTTACCGCAGAACCAAAAATCATGATCCGCCAATAATAACGAAGTGAGTACATCGCAAACCCAGTAGCGGCTAATACAAACATCCATTTTCCAAGTTTTCCAGCCGTAAGCGTACCATTGGTAATTTCATCTACGATTATTCCAATGACGCGCGGCGGGACAAGCTGGAGAAACGCCACAAATAACAGCAGGAAAACCCCTGTAAGATAGGCCTTTTTCTCCGATTTGAAATACCATAATAAATCCTTGAATACGCTCATATGTATATCCCCCAAACCCCTCAAATGCTTAAATAGTTTATCAAATATTTGTAAAATGGGGAAGATTTTTTCTTTTAGATCTACAGGCAGACACTTCAACCTCACTCTAAATAAACGAATATTATGGTTTATTACTAATGATTCGTTCGGTTTTTTCGACATTATTTGTTGAATGTATTTAAAATAGTGATATAATATCATTAAATCAATAGATTCACTCATATAATCGCGGGGATATGGCCTGCAAGTTTCTACCGGATTACCGTAAATGATCCGACTATGAGTGAGCAATGCAGGGGTCGAACTCAACCTCTATTTGCCCGCAGCTTGTTCATTAGCCCAAGGCCATTGCTTCACTCATTTTATGATGTGAATGCAAGGTTTGGGCTTTTTTGTATTTTAGAGCCCTCATTACAGAGGAGGAATACGATGGAACTGCTTATTGAGAAAATTAAAAACGAAGGAATCGTCCAGTCATCATCAGTATTAAAGGTAGATTCATTCCTGAATCACCAGATTGATCCGCAGCTGATGCTTGAAATTGGGAAAGAGTTTGCTCTGCGGTTTGCCGATAGTGGGATCACCAAAATACTGACGATTGAATCATCCGGTATCGCTCCCGCTGTTATGGCTGGACTGCAGCTAAATGTACCTGTTGTTTTTGCCAGGAAAAGAAAATCTCTTACTCTCGTAAATAATTTGATTACAGCCTCTGTCTTCTCTTTTACCAAGGAAGAAACAAGCGAAATTTCTGTTTCAAATCAGTACATATCAGAAAACGATAAGGTATTGATCATTGACGATTTCCTCGCCAACGGACAAGCAGCTCTTGGGCTTGCAGAAATAGCCACCAAGGCAAAAGCCTCCATTGCGGGTATCGGGATTGTGGTCGAAAAAGGATTCCAAAATGGTGGATCCCTTCTGAGGGAAAAAGGCTATCGAGTCGAATCCTTGGCGATCATAAGCTCGCTTGAGGATGGCTTAGTCAGATTTGAACAACAAACAACTGAGACAAAGGTGGAATTGACACGATGAAACAGAATCCAATAAAAATAGCATCTTTAGGAATCCAGCATGTACTGGCAATGTATGCAGGAGCGGTAATTGTTCCGCTAATTGTTGGCGGAGCCCTTGGTTTAACAGGAGAACAGTTAACTTATTTAGTTTCGATTGATATTTTTATGTGCGGGATCGCTACCCTTTTACAAGTATGGCGCAATAAATTCTTCGGAATCGGCCTTCCGGTGGTACTGGGCTGTACTTTCACTGCCGTAGGTCCGATGATTGCGATTGGCGGACAATATGGCATTTCAGCAATTTACGGCTCCATCCTTGTCTCAGGTATATTTGTCGTCGCAATTTCAAAGTACTTTGGCAAGCTTGTCAGGTTTTTCCCTCCGGTTGTGACCGGATCTGTTGTAACCATCATCGGAATCACTTTAATTCCGGTTGCGATGAATAATATGGCCGGTGGACAGGGCAGCCCTGACTTTGGTTCTCTTACAAATATCGGACTTGCATTCGGTACCCTGCTGTTCATTATTGTGTTGTTCCGTTTCTTTAAAGGATTTGTTCGTGCCATTGCTATTCTGTTGGGATTGGCTGGGGGAACAATCGTTGCATATTTTATGGGAATGGTGAATTTCAGTGCTGTTTCGGAAGCTTCATGGCTGCATATGCCAGCACCGTTTTATTTTGGCCTGCCAACATTTGAAGTATCAGCCATCCTCACGATGATTCTCGTAGCGATGGTCAGTCTTGTGGAATCTACAGGAGTATACTTTGCTCTTGGAGATATTTGTGAAGAAAAGCTTGAAGAAAAAGATTTAGAAAATGGATATCGTGCGGAAGGACTTGCGATTATCCTCGGAGCATTCTTTAATGCTTTTCCTTATACAACTTATTCACAAAACGTAGGACTCCTTCAGCTGTCCGGAGTGAAGACGAAGAATGTCATATACACAGCAGGTGCATTCCTTGTGTTGCTCGGGCTCGTACCGAAAATTGGCGCCCTGACTACGATTATCCCTACCCCTGTCTTAGGAGGAGCAATGGTTGCCATGTTTGGAATGGTTGTCGCTTATGGGATTAAAATGCTTAGCGCGATAGAGTTCTCATCACAGGAGAACCTTTTGATCATCGCCTGCTCTGTAGGAATGGGACTCGGGGTGACAGCCGTGCCTGAACTATTCGCGCAAATGCCTTCCAGCATCAGAATCCTTACAGATAACGGCATCGTCGCAGGAAGCTTAACCGCTATCGTATTGAATCTAGTATTCAATGTTTTTAACTCTAATAAAGCAGCCCAGCAAGCAACTTTTGCTGAGCAGAAGGCTTCTTAATGTTTTGATAACATACTTGGGGGCATAAAATTAAGGCACCGGTTGAATCCGGTGCCTATTTTCATTCTATTATTCTATTGGTGACCTGTTTTTACAAAATCCCGGATTTTCGGGCGCCAATCGGCTTTATTGGTGACCTCTTTTTCCAAAATCTTGTTTTTCGTGTGCCAATCGGCTCTATTGGTGACCTCTTTTTCCCCGAACAACCTATTTCAGCGCCAGCCCCCTATAACCTGTGTCATTACTAATCTTTCTCTCTATTGAAGTGCCTGTTCTAAATCCTCAATCAAATCCTCTACATCTTCAATTCCGACCGAGATTCTGATTAACCCGTCTGTAATTCCTAATTCTGCTCTGCGCTCAGCCGGAATTGATGCATGGGTCATTTTTGCTGGAACAGAGATTAAGCTTTCTACTGCTCCCAGACTTTCAGCAAGGGTGAAATATTTTACTTTGCTCAATACCTTTGCTGCTTTTTCACCGCTTCCTACATCAAAGCTGACCATGCCTCCAAATCCTCCTGCCTGTTCTTTGGCGATTGAATGCTGTGGGTGAGATTCGAGACCTGGATAATAAATTTTCTCCACACTCTTGTGACCCTGTAGAAACTCGACGATCTTTTTGGTGTTCGCCTCATGCGCTTCCATCCGAAGGCCCAAAGTTTTAATTCCCCTCACAAGCAGCCAGGAATCCTGTGGCCCCAGAATCCCTCCGGTAGAGTTTTGGACAAAATGAAGATCATCAGCCAGGTGTTCATCGTTTACGACAACCAATCCAGCTACTACATCGCTATGTCCGCCAAGATACTTAGTTGCAGAGTGAAGAACCATATCAGCACCGAGAGTCAATGGAATCTGCCAGTATGGTGTGCTGAAAGTATTGTCCACGATTGTCAGCAAGTCATTTTCTTTTGCCAGCTCTGCACATGCCTTGATGTCCGTTACCTTTAAGAGTGGATTTGTTGGTGTCTCGATATATAGAGCCTTAGTATTCGGCTGAATCGCTGCCTTTACCGCTTCAAGGTCTGTAGTATCCACAAATGTCGATTCAATTCCGACCCGGTTAAGGACCTTGTTCATAACCCTGTATGTCCCGCCATATACATCGTCAGTCAGGATGATATGGTCACCTGCGTTAAATAACATCATCACTGCAGTAATTGCCGCCATTCCCGAACCAAAGGCAAATCCTCTTTTCCCTTCTTCCAAGTCTTTGATTAACTCTTCCAGGGCAAACCTCGTCGGGTTCCCTGTCCGTGAATATTCATATCCCCTATGGACTCCAACATCATCTTGCTTGTAAGTACTTACCTGGTAAATTGGAAACGACACGGCTCCTGTAGTTTTATCGCCAGGAATACCACCGTGGATCAATTTTGTTTTGCGTTTCATTTAAATTCCCCCCTCGTAGATTTTTTTGCTAAGATATCGCTCACTTCCGTCTGGGAAGATCGTAACGATGTTTGTGCCAGGAGGGGCTTTACGTGCTTCTTGTAAAGCTGCGTGAAGAGCTGCGCCAGATGAGCTTGCAGCGAGTATTCCCTCTCTAGCCGCGAGTTCCTTCACGGTGTTAAATGCATCTTTATCGAAAATAGTATAGATCTCATCAAATAAAGCAGAATCCATATATGGCGGAAGGAATTCCATGCCGATTCCTTCTGTTTTATGGGACCCGGACTGGCCTCCGTTTAGGATCGATCCTTCCGGTTCAACAATGACGGTCTTTATCATTGGATTTTTTTCTTTTAAAAACTTCGCTGTACCCATGAATGTTCCTCCGGTACCGGCACCAGCTACGAAAATATCAATCTCACCATCTAAGTCGTGCCAAATCTCGGGTCCCAATGTTTTATAATAAGTTTCTGGATTTGACGGATTGGAAAATTGGGATGGTGAGTAGGAATTAGGAATTTCTTTCAGCAATTGTTCAGTTTTTCGGATTGCTCCAGCCATCCCTTCCGAAGTAGGTGTATGGACGATGTTAGCGCCGAGAGCCCTCATCACCGTCTGTTTTTCAATGCTGAATTTTTCCGGCACTACAAAAACAACATCAATACCTTTGTTGATCGCTGCCATCGCCAGCCCGATCCCCGTGTTACCTGCAGTTGGCTCAATTAGTGTACCGCCTTTAACCAGTTTGCCTGAGCGGAAAGCCTCGTCAATCAACTCTAATCCCAGTCGGTCTTTAATGCTGCCCCCTGGGTTTAAGTATTCCAGCTTTGCATATAAACGGACATCGCAAGGCATATGGAATTGGGTAAGTTCAACCATGGGTGTATGGCCAATTATTTCATGGATACTGCGGTAAACCGTCATTGCATTTAACTCTCCTTATTCAGCGAAAACCTGGCGCCACTCATCTTTCTTTGCCAGCATTTTCGCTGCAATTTCTTTTGCACCCTCCAGGCTGTGGCTTGCAGCCCATCCACACTGAATTTCATTGCAGGCAGGAACTTCATCTGCCTCAAGCACATCATTCAGAGTTTGTTCTAACACTTCAAGAATATTGTCGTAATCATCATGGTTGATTACCGATAAATAAAATCCCGTCTGGCAGCCCATCGGACTAATATCTACGACACTGGCATGATGATTACGAATATTTTCAGCCATAAGATGCTCAAGCGAGTGAAGGCCAGGCATTTCCATATGCTCCTTGTTCGGCTGGCAGAATCGAATATCATACTTATGAATAACATCCCCATTGGCGCCCTGTGTTGTTCCCGCCAAACGGATATATGGTGCCGCCACCTTCGTGTGATCTAAATTAAAGCTTTCAACATTCATTTTCTTTACCATTACTTCTTCAACTCCTCTAACATTAGTAAAATCAGTTCTGCGGAATTTTTTGCGGCCGTTTCAAGAAATTGATCAAACGAGATATTTGAATCTTTCCCTGCAATATCGGAAAGCGACCTGATAATAACAAATGGAATTTCGAATTGATGGGCTACCTGAGCGATTGCTGCTGCTTCCATTTCTGCTGCATACAAATCAGGCAGCTTGGATCTGATGAACTCTACCCTCTCCGGGTCATTCATGAAGGAATCACCTGAAGCGATTAATCCTTTAACAATCTGGATGCCATCAATCTTTTCAGCACTCTTTAACGCTACCGTGACAAGCTTTTCATCTGGGGCGAAGTAAGCAGGCATCCTTGGTACCTGGCCATATTCGTATCCAAAGATAGTTACATCTACATCGTGATGTCTTACTTCTGTCGAAATGATGACATCACCGACATTTAGGTTTTTGTGAAAACCGCCAGCAGAACCTGTATTGATGATGACATCGGGTTGGAATTTATCAATAAGGATCGCTGTCCCCATTGCCGCATTTACTTTGCCGATTCCTGACTTCAGCAGGACTACTTGCAAGCTATCAATCTCTCCTTGATAAAATTCACTACCAGCAAGATACGTATCTTCCCTGTTTTTGAGTTTGCTGCGAAGCAAATCTATTTCTTCATCCATTGCACCGATAATTCCAACTCTCATCATGCCTCTCCCCCATACTATCTTTAATTTTCTTTCACGGCTTCCATTAGCCAAACATAGGAGTTTAACTTTTCAAAATTAACCTGGAAGCCATGTATCTCGAAGATCTGCTTTAGTACCTCAAGAGTCGTATAGTGCTCCCTCTGCAAATCCTTAAGGAGATTCTCGTATCCTTGTTCCTTTACTATCCTATGCCTTTCATTACGGTCTCTTTCATTTAAAAAAGCAGTATCCGCAAATACAATCTTTCCACCTGTTTCTAACATTTTGCTGTATAGCTTTATGGCGGTATCCTTTTCATCATCAGTTAAATGATGAAAAGCATAGGTACTGACAATTGAATCTATTTTTCCAGGAAGATTTGGAAATTGAATAAAATCTCCATCGTATAATTCTAGATTCATGAACCGAGCCTTCGTTTTTTCCCTCATTACTTTTGAAGGCTCTACTCCATATACCTCTCTGCCCAAGCCGATTAGTTTTTCGGTAAGATTTCCTGTCCCAACACCAAATTCAAGTACCCTACCCTTTGACTTTTGAGCTACTAAATCTAAAATTTCCTCATAATTTTCAAAAACATCCTTATATTCAGCGTCTTGACCAGAAACCGTCTCGTCGTAAAACTCTGCCCATTCGTCAAACAAGGGGATAAATTCTCTGCCCAAATTATTCACCCGCTTTTTAATTATTATAATTCCTATATGTATAGTATGAATTAAAATATTATAGGTCACATATTAGCACACTCAATTTTCTAAATCAATTTATTTTATCGGGTTAAATTCCCTCGGCATTAAAGAAAACAACTCAACAATAGTGTATACTTACTATTAAACAAAGACATTTCAGGGGGAAAACATGGGGAAGAGAGTGCTAGTTGCTGAGGATGAGCAAAGAATTAGCCATTTATTAAAGATGTACCTAGAAAGAGAAGCATTTATTGTGGAAGTCACGGACAATGGCGATGAAGCTTTGGAGAAAGCGCTACAGGATTCCTTTGACATTATCATCCTGGACATTTTAATGCCTGGAAGAGATGGTTTTTCAGTATTGGAGGAAATCAGGAAAACTAAAGACACACCCGTGATCATGCTTTCTGCTAAAGGGGAAGCACATGACCTCAAACGAGGAGAAGAATTAGGGGCCAGCGAATACATTTTGAAGCCATTCAGCCCGAAGGATGTAGTTTCGAAAATAAAAGAGCTGTTATAGTTTAGACCTCTATCGGACAATTTTCTCGGTTTCCAACTTCTGTTTGTCCGATAGAGCTCTTCTATCGGACAATTTTTCTGATCTCCGCCTTCCGTTTGTCCGATAGAGCTCTTCTATGGGACACTTTTTCTGACTCCGCCTTCCGTTTGTCCGATAGAGCCCTTCTATCGGATAATTTTTCTGGTCTCCGCCTTCCGTTTGTCCGATAGAGCCCTTCTATCGGACAATTTTTCCGGTCTCCGCCTTCCGTTTGTCCGTTAGAGCCCTTCTATCGGACAATTTTTCCGGTCTCCGCCTTCCGTTTGTCCGTTAGAGCTCTTCTATCGGACAATTTTCTCGGGTTCCGCCTTCCGTTTGTCCGATAGAGCAATGTATATCATACATACCCTTATTGGAATTTATAACAAAACACCTTTTCGTATCTCCTTTATACCTCCATAAAACTCTACCTCATCTCCATCTATGACTATTCCATCGCCGTCATGGCATGTATAAATACTTTCTTCCTGGAGAAGGGAATATTTTAATAGCTCATCCAGCTGATGATTTTCTTTGTTCCAATGTGGCATAAATTCAAAATCGACCAATCCTAAGCTATTTAATTCTTTTAACTGAACTTCATTTTCATCATGGAATTCGGCAATCTTGATCGACTTAGACATCATGATGCTTCCCGCACTAACACCAATTAAAGGTATTCCCTCGTTCACCATTTCTTTAATATATTTAACAATGTTCTGTTCCTGCAGGTTTTTCAAAAATAAATAGGTATTTCCCCCTGACAGGAAAATGCCGTCACAGCTTTTGAACTCCTTAAGCTGTGATTCCTCGAACTCCTGGTCTACGTCAAAATATAAGAAGTCTGTAACACCCCAACTCGTTAACTCTGGCTTTGCCTTTTCAAAATACCATCTATGTGTATCTGTTCGCGATGGGATATAAGCTAACTTAAAAGGCGTTGCACCTGTTAATTCCTTGATTCTGTTTTTTAAAGAAGGATTCATATTTCTTAAATCACTCAGCAACACTAATTTACTCATCTGGACCAACTCTTTCTACAAATTTTCATGAAAATAAATTCGATAAAGAAACTGTAAAAACCTCTTAAAAAGACCATATAAAAAAGAGCCTGGACCATCCAGACTCATCAGAAAAACAGTTACTTCTTATTCGACCAAACCACAAATGGTATTAAAACTAAGGATAGTACGCCTCCTGCCAGCGACAGGAAGGCAAAGCTTGAATTCGCAACGACCATCCCGGAAAGCATCCCGCCCGTGGCTCCCGACAAAGCGACCATCACATCCACAGTTCCTTGCATTTTTGCGCGGTTTGTTGGATTTGTCGCATCGACAAGCAGTGCGGTTCCGCTGATCAGGCCAAAATTCCAACCGAGACCGAGCAGAATGAGTGCCAGGGTGATCCACATCATAGATTCACCCGGAGCAACCGCAGCCACAACCCCGGAAATCAGCAGTGTAACGCCTGAAGCGACCGCCATCGTCGCACGCCCAACTTTATCAACAAGTACACCAGTCAATAACGATGGCAGATACATTGCGCCTATGTGGAATCCAATTACCATCCCAACTGCGCTTAAACCATGTCCATGGCTACCCATATGCACCGGAGTCATCGTCATGATCGCTACCATCACCATTTGTGTAAGGACCATAATAAGGGCGGCAACTCCGATACCCCTCTTATCCGTTACTAGTTCTTCCTCTACATAATCAGGAGAGCTGGCTTTAGCATTCCGTTCTGCCAATGCAATCGCCCTGGCGACCACAAACGGATCGGGTCGGAGGAAAAACAATAGCACTAATCCAGCAACGATATAAGCTGCGGCTGCGAGAATGAATGGTCCGGACAAAGCCGGAACCCCTACAGATATTGCAAACTCCCCCATTACCTCGACAAGATTAGGACCAGCTACAGCACCAAACGTCGTGGACACCATCGCGATACTGACTGCAGTCGCACGTTGTTTCGAACTGGCTAAATCCGTCCCTGCATACCGCGCCTGTAAATTTGTCGCACTTCCGGCACCGTATATTAAAAGCGCCGCAAAAAGCAAAAAGATATTATTCGTTACCGCTGCAATGATTACCCCAATGGCGCCAATTCCGCCTGTTAAAAATCCTGAAGCGAGGCCCGCGCGCCTGCCATAGCGTTGCGAAAGACGTCCTACAACGAGAGCCGCTCCAGCAGATCCCAGGGTGAAAAGAGCTATCGGAAGACCGGCGACACTCTCTGTGCCAAGCATATCTTTAGCCAACAGCGCACCCACAGTAATACCTGCAGCAAGACCTGCACCGCCGAAAATCTGAGATAAAACAACTATTAATAATGTCTTTTTATATAAAGCTTTTTGTTTTTCAGGTGATTCTACATAAGCTTGCAGCCACTCGGGTTGACTCTCCATTGCCGCTGCATCTTCAGTTTGACGTGACATTTTTTCAGCTCTCTCTTTCTTAAAATCATGATGTTACAATTATACTATATCGGGTATATTATGGATATCATTTTAATTCAAATGTAAATTCAATACTTCTCCAGCGCAGATTCCAAATCTTCCCTCACCGTGTCCACATCGATTACGGCAGAATCTGTGTCCGTTGGAAAAATGGAAGGTTTTACTCCGTCAGATTTCATTCCCGGAAGCCACTTTTCAAGGAAGTGGTCCAATTCAATTCTTTTTGGACTAAAATCTTCCCATTCTTTCTTCGCAAAGGTTTCTGCGAACTTCTCATTAGGGAAGAATGGGAGCAGTGTATTGCCCAAGTCATCTTGAGCAGTTGCCCAGCCTTCGTTATATAGTCCCCATACCTCTTCATAATCTGCTGTTTTTTTGATGAAGTATTCATACCTTATAGCAGCTGGCTGCCTGATGACCGCTTCAAATTCACGTTGATTCAATTACAGCCCTCCTATCGATGTCCATCTTTACGTGCCTGGATGTACCCATAATACGCACAAGTACCATTTTGCGAAAGGTCCTTTACCTCAAAACCGCATTTTTCATAAAAGCTAAAATTGTTGGCAGAAGTATGGGCAAACCAGTCTCCATGGGGAAGTTTTTGCACGCAAAGCTGCACGAGCTTCTGGCCAATGCCTTTTCCACGATATTCCGATAAAATTGCCAGGTCCATAATGTTCGCTGCCATAATCTGATCCGAGATGACCCTGACCATCCCAACCATTTCATTTTGGTCCCACACTGTAAATGCCCAGGTGGAATTTATGAATATCAGTGAAAACTTTTCCTTTTGCCAATCTGGAGTGTTCCTTACCCAGCCCGCGTCTTTAAAAAGCTTCTCAACCTTTTCCGCCGGTATTCCTTCCGTGCCTTCCCGTATGACAAGTCCGTTGAAATATTGATACATATATAATCCCCTTTTTAAATTCCTTAGGATTCATATTCTGTATTTGCCAACAGATGTCCTGCCATTGTTTAACATTTGCTGTTGGCCGGTTATTTTGATCTTTGATGACAAAGCCTAATTATAGGAGGTGAGCATACTATGGTAAGAATCCATAATCCAGTTAAAGGTGATAAAAACAAAGTAGGTGCTGACGGCCAGCTTCATGGAGGCGTAATGGAAACTGCGGACGAATTTTTCGATTCTATTTTTCAGCAAGGCGCTAAAACTAAGGCTGAGGACAAATCAGGCAAACAAAAATAACGCCATCTTCTGGCGTTGTTTTTTTGCAGACATTTTATTAGTAACAGATGAGATTAATACATTACATAAAGTTCTTTCTTAGACATTTTGATTATCCCCATCCTTCAAAGTGTCTATTAAGTTCCTTGGACATTTCGATCCCTTCCTCACTTCAAAATGTCTATTAAATCCCTTTTCTTAGACATTTCGACTCCTCTCATGCTTCAAAATGTCTATTAAACCCCTCTTCTTGGACATTTCGGTCTCTCCCACGCCTTCAAAATGTCTATTAAATCTCTTTTCTTAGACATTTCAATCCAATCCACACCTCAAAATGTCCATTAAATCCTTCTTCTTAGACATTTCAATCCAATCCACACCTCAAAATGTCCATTAAATCCTTCTTCTTAGACATTTCAATCCAATCCACACCTCAAAATGTCTTTAAGAGACTCTACAAATAAGAAAAGCACCCATCGCTAATGAATGAGTGCTTGTCCTTTATTATTTTCCTGTCTGCTTGTTCATTGCTGACATCATTTGATTGATTTTCTTCTGGGATGGTTTCATACCCATCTGCATCATCATCATTTTAAGCATTTGTTCGTTGATTGGCGGATTTTTCTTCAAGTAGCTCTCCATATATTTACGAGCAATGAAAAATCCTAGAGCTACACCGACAACCAATGCCAGTATACCAACTAGAATTAGATCCCACATAAAAACTTCCTCCTTCATGTTGTCTAACATACAGTGTACTAAACCAACTGCTATTATACAATATCTGTAGGTTTTTTTCTCTATTAAATAAACTCATTTTGAAAACTTTTTGCATTAACTTCACAATGGATGCACTAAAAACAATCGGCAATTAGTGCATCAACCTTCATTATACATATTTACGTTCTTTAATCGGCTTAAGCCAGCCGTATTTGTTTGATTCAAGATCGATAGCAAGAAAGGATGATTCACATTTGCGGAGGATTTCAAAAAAGACAGTTTCCGCGTCGACTTGTCCATGGGAATCTAACTCCAGCCATCTCTCATGCACTCTAAGTATGGCTGAACTGTTATTTGTGTTATTTTCATAAATATATGTGCCGTCCTCAACATGAAATCCTTTTGCCTTGGAAAGCTGTTGATGCAGGAGCTGATGGATGCGAAGCACAGGAATGGATTTTGTAACGAACTTGACTTGCTTTGCAATGATAGATTTCAAATCGTTGTTTGCTTGACTATATTCCAAAAACAATTGGTAAAACATCCGTTCTCTTCCGAAATAATGGGAGGCAAATTCATCTTCTATTAGATATAGCTGGTAGGATCTCATTTGATCCCCTCCTCTGCAGACAAGCTTTTGTCTTTATTATAGGAAAACGTTCAGTCTGCGTTTGTCTAAAGATGCCGAAAAAAACCACTAATTATGTCGAATTCAAAACTTTCTTACTTTTTCATTATAAATTCATAAGATTCAGCTGTCACGAAATTAAAAGTTTCACAAATTTTATCCCAGAAAAGGAATACTGTCTTGTAATCAGGGGAATATATCAATGTTAATCAGAAAGAGAAAGGATGACTATGCATGGCTATAGTACTTTACATTACAGCGAATCCAAAACCGGTGGAAGAATCGTTCAGTTTATCGGTTGGGGAGGAGTTCATTAAAGCCTACCGTGAAAACAATCCTGAGGATGAGGTCATCAGATTGGACCTTTATAAAATGGACGTTCCCTTCATTGATACAGACGTTTTCAGTGGCTGGGGCAAATTACAGCAAGGATCTGCTTTCGAACAGCTTAGTGACGATGAAAAACAAAAAGTCAGCTCGATTAATCAACTGACAGACCAATTTATCGCAGGAGATAAGTATATCTTTGCGACTCCTTTATGGAATTTCAGTTTCCCTCCAAAAATGAAAGCTTACATTGACAATATTGCAATCGCCGGTAAGACATTTAAGTATACTGCAGAAGGACCGGTTGGTTTGCTAGGTGGTAAAAAAGCCCTTCATATCCAGGCACGAGGCGGTGTTTATTCAGAGGGTCCTGCTAAAGATCTGGAATTTGGAGACCGTTATCTTCGTGCAGTTCTTGCCTTCATGGGTGTGACTGATGTTGAAACACTGGCGGTAGAAGGTATGGCAGCTACGCCTGATAAAGCTCAGGAAATCAAGCAACAAGCGATTCAACGCGCGAACGAGCTTGCTAAACAATTTTAAACCAGCAAAAAAAGCCTGTTTTCAGGCTTTTTTTTACTGAATTATTTTACTCCATCCAATGGAATGTCCTTGCGATGGTCGAAATTGAAAACAGCATTTTCCGAGATTTCCTGTTCTTCAAAGTTTCCTTGTTGAGCCGCCTGATTTACTGCCGCGCCGTCCAGTGGAATGTCCTTTCCATATTCAAACATTTATACACACCTCCTGAGTATTAGTATAGGTATTTGTTACTAATATATTTACCGTGTTCATTCTTTTTTCCTCCTTTATCCGAAAAATTTTCCATAACAAAAAAAACACCCGAATATTCGGATGTTTTGACTGTTTATCATATCAATCAATTTAAAAAGAACGCTTCGTACTTGCCTCGTTTAATTCAGCTGGAATGCTCACCGTAATTGATTCCATATGTTTTGCAACCTTTGTGCTATAGGTGAAATCACCATAGCAATAAGGATAACGGAAATTGTTCTTATCACCGCCGCAATTATATGTTTGGGGATTTTTTTCAACCTGGATCATCGAAAATTTCTTAGCCAGTTCCTCGCTGTGCTTACCACCGTTTTTTGCTACAAAATCAATATAGCCGATTCCCATATTGTATGACTGGATGACTGTGGGGAAGTCCACTTGCTTCGTATTTCCATACTCTACAACTCGATTGAAATACTTTACACCTTGTTGGACGCTTTGTTTAGGATCCTGAATCGTATTTGGTGCAAGGCCAGCAGATTCAGAGGCTTGCATAGGATCCCCGCCCTTCCCCCGGCTTTCCTGCATCATCAAAGCTGCGACTGTGACGGTATGTCCGTCCAGCCCAACCTTTTTTAATTCTTCCTCTATCATCGGAGTATACTTGGCAACTTCTCCAATTGAACTATTCACACCAACATTCATTTTAGTGAAACTCTGATTATATAAATCCAGGAATCTATCAAGCAGGACAAAACCAATAAAGGCAATAAATAATAAGATTGCCAGATTGAAGTTTCTCTGGACTTGCTTTTTCTTTTTGGGCTTCTTTTTCGTGTATTTCATGCATTACTTCTCTCCCAATTGCGTACTTTCTCCTCCTCCTATTCTATAAAAAAAAATTGAAAGTTGAAAGGGAGCCGCAATCATTTTTGCAGCTCCCTCTCATTTAATTATTCTTCATAGATCATTTTACGTGTCATTCCACCATCGATGACCAGGTCCTGTCCATTTATAAAATCGTTATCTGGGTCAGCTAAATAGAGGCAGGCTTTAGCTATATCCTCGGGTTTCCCGACACGGTTAGACCAATGCTGAAGATGATCCTTCTCCCTGAGCTCATCATAGTCCTCTGTTTGAATCCAGCCAGGACTTATAGAATTGACTGTGATCCCCTTCTCTTGAAGAGAAGCTGCCAGTGCATGGGTCAATGCAACAATCCCGCCTTTGGATGAAGCATAAGCTTCTGAGTTCGGCTCAGACATTGTTGCTCTTGTAGAAGCAATATTGATGATCCGACCTCCTGCCTCCATCCTGCGGGCAGCTTCACGCGAACCAATGAAAACACTCCGTAGATTCGTAAACACTACATCCTCCCATTCGGCAGTCGTCAGCTCAAATAAAGGCTTGAATCTCGAAACCCCTGTATTATTGATTAAAATATCAATTTTGCCGAAATCCTTCAGCACTTTCTCTACTAGATTTAATATGTCCTCTTCTTTCCTGACGTCTGTTTTGTAAAAGGCGGCTTTTCCGCCTGTCTCTTCCAGAAAGCGGACAACTTCCCTACCCTTTTCTTCATCTTTATCGGCAATGCAAACAATGGCCTGTTTCTCAACAAAAGCCTTCGCTATTCCTCTGCCAATCCCATTTGCTCCTCCAGTTATGATAACTACCTTTCCCTCTACACTTCCTGCCATTTCTTTCATCCCTTTCATAACATATACCTTATAGCTTTTCCCGTTTTATATACCCTTCACTCTTATCCCGATTAGATTAGATGTTAAACAAAAGTCATAAACAAAATACCCAAATAAGACACTCGATTTACATTTAAATAAGGAAGCCTCTTTAAAAATCCTGTTCTGTAATATATTTTTCCTATAGAATTATTATGGAGTATTTAGAAGTGTGGTGTAAATAATGTTTAAGTTATTGTTAATTGAAGATGATTCTTCTCTTTTTAGTGAAATCAAGAGTCGGCTATCCCAATGGTCTTATGACGTATATGGAATTTCCGATTTTGAAAAGGTCATGCAGGAATTTGCCATGATTAAGCCTGACTTGGTGATCATCGATATTCAACTGCCTAAATTTGATGGTTTTCATTGGTGCCGTATGATCCGTTCGCATTCAAATGTTCCTATCATCTTCCTTTCATCCAGGGACCATCCAACAGATATGGTCATGTCGATGCAGCTTGGTGCGGATGATTTTATTCAAAAACCATTCCATTTTGATGTGCTGATCGCAAAAATACAGGCTATTCTTCGACGTGTCTATGATTACAGTACAATCCAAAGTAGCCTTAAAACCTGGTGCAGCGCAACGATTGATTTTGATAAAAACATGGTCGCCAATAATAGTGGAACAGTAGAATTAACCAAGAATGAAATGTACATATTAAAGATCCTTATCGACAAGAAAAATCAAATAGTGAATCGCGATCAAATTATAAACAGTCTCTGGGAGGATAAACGGTTTATTAGTGATAACACATTGACAGTTAATGTGAATCGCCTTCGAAAAAAACTTGAGGAGATTGGTTTGGGCAATAAAATCGAAACAAAGGTAGGTCAGGGTTATATCGCAGTTGAAGAGGAAATGACTAATGGTTAGATCTTACCTTAAGGAACGTCGCAGCTGGATCTTCCTGTTCTTAGCCCTTCAGGCACTTTTAATCTTTATTGCTTATATAGATCCAGCGATTTCTCTAAGCTCAGTGTTTTATTATGCATTTTTATCCTTGCTTATCTTTACAATCTTTGTTTTCTTCCGATTTCCAAAAGAGACTAAATTTTATCATGAGATTTCCGAAAAGGATGAGGAGTTTGACCTATCAAGGATACCTCACCCAGATACTCCCTTTGAAAAAATCGTCACCGAAAGTATGTCCAGACAATCAGAAGGCCTAAGGAAGACTGCAGAATTAAGTGACTTTTATCTAGAGCAGGAAAAAGATGAAATGCTTTCATGGATTCATGAGGTAAAAACACCCCTTACTGCTTTGCACCTAATGATAGACCGTTTAAGTGACCAATCTTTGAAAAAAGAGATGACATATGAATGGCTTCGAATCCATCTTTTACTCGATCAACAACTCCATCAAAAACGGATCCCGTTTATGGAAAATGACTTGTATATTGAAACTACAGATTTGGAAGGCATAATTTTTGCGGAAATTAAGAGTTTACAAACATGGTGTATCCAAAAAGGCATTGGTTTTGATGTGGATTTACAAATTAGAGAAGTGCTGACAGATGCAAAATGGTTATCTTTCATTATTAGACAGTTGTTAACGAATGCAGTGAAATACAGTGCGGATTCAGATATATCAATAAGAAGCTTTGATAGGAACGGACAGGTTGCGCTGGAAGTGAATGATAACGGAAGAGGAATTGACTCTCGGGACCTGCCAAGAATTTTTGATAAAGGTTTTACCTCAACAGCTCACCATCAGGATAAAGCAGCAACAGGCATGGGACTATATTTGGCCAGCAAGGCGGCTAAGCCACTTTTGATACAGATTACCGCAGAATCTGAGCCTGGAATAGGAAGTACCTTCAGGCTCACCTTTCCTAAAAGCAATGAATTTGTCAGGATAACAGGCATGTGACAAAAATGTCACATGCCTTTGTTGATTGTTCGCTGATTCGAAGGAAAAGACAATTGATGGATTTTATAATGAGGATATCTAAGAAAGGATGTGGAATGATGATCGTTTTGGAAGCTATTAAACTTCATAAAACTTACGGCAATAAATTCAATAAGCAAGAAGTCTTGAAGGGACTTGATTTAAAAATTAAACAGGGTGAGTTCGTCAGTATCATGGGTGCATCCGGGTCGGGAAAAACCACTTTGTTGAACGTCTTATCCTCTATTGATCTTGTGAGTAATGGGTCGATTAAGATAGATGGAAATGAAATTACTAAAATGAAGGAAAAACAGTTGGCCCAGTTCCGTAAGCAGCATCTAGGATTCATATTCCAGGAATACAACCTGCTGGACACATTAACAGTAAAAGAAAATATTCTTTTGCCACTGTCTATCAGTAAAACACCAAAGAAAGAGGCTGACCAAAAGTTCGAGACTTTAGCTGCTGAACTGGGGATCAAAGACATCCAGGATAAATATCCAAATGAAATTTCCGGTGGACAAAAACAGCGTACCTCAGCAGCAAGAGCCTTCATCCATGAACCAAGTATCATTTTTGCGGATGAACCGACAGGAGCACTTGATTCAAAATCAGCATCGGATCTCTTAAATAAGCTGAGTGAATTGAACCTTAAGCGAAAAGCGACCATCGTCATGGTTACTCACGATCCGGTTGCCGCCAGCTACTCCAGCCGAGTGATTTTTATCAAGGATGGACAAATTTTTACAGAGTTAAATAAGGGTGATCAAGGACGGCAGGCGTTTTTCAAGGACATCATGAAAACACAAGGGATATTGGGCGGTGTCCATTATGAGCATTAATCAAATCATGCTGCGCAATTTGAAGAAAAACTTAAAAAATTACTATTTATATATATTTGCGCTGATTTTCAGTGTTGCCCTATATTTTGCGTTTGTCACCCTTCAATACGATCCCGCCATGGACGAAACAAAAGGGTCCATTAAAGGTGGAGCTGCAATCAAAGCAGCTTCCGTTCTACTAGTAGGAATCGTGACTATATTTTTACTTTATGCCAACAACATATTTATCAAAAGAAGAAGCAAGGAAATCGGCTTATTTCAGTTAATAGGTATGACCAAGAGCAGAATTTTCAAGATTCTCACCGCTGAAAATATTATCCTGTACTACACTTCCTTAGCACTTGGCATATTTCTAGGCTTTTCTGTTTCCAAACTGATCCTCCTGATCTTGTTTAAAATAACCCAGGTGGATGGAATTGCGTCACTGAACTTCTCTGTTACAGCTTTAACTCAGACATTGATTGTGTTCACCTGTATTTTTGGAGTTATCATGCTGATGAATTTTGTTTTCATTAAGAGGCAGAGCATCTTATCTTTATTCCGGGTGATATCCTCATCAGAATCAAAAGCGAAAAAGCTTTCTCTTTTGGAAAGCATCATTGGCTTCCTCGGGATTTTACTGATTATAGCAGGATACTATGTTTCTTCCCAACTTTTCAATGGTAATTTCACAACAGTTTCTCAATTGTTCCTGGCCATGACTTTTATCCTTGGTTCTGTCATTATTGGAACGTATCTATTTTATAAAGGTTCTGTAAGTACGATCGCCAATCTTATAAGAAAGAAGAAGGACGGCTATTTAAATATTAATGAAGTACTCTCTTTATCTTCCATCATGTTTCGGATGAAAACCAACGCAGTCCTGCTTACAATCATAACGACAGTATCTGCACTGGCCATTGGCTTATTGTCTTTAAGCTATATATCTTATTATTCAGCGGAACAGATTGCGAAAAATAATGTTCCAGCTAATTTTTCATTTGTAACAGATGACGCTTTTAATCGATTTGGAGAAGATTTAAGTGCTAACGGGATTCCTTTTAAAGAAACAAAAATCGAGGTCCTCCAAGCAGTGATTAACGCAGAGGCGATTATTGGCTTGAAAATGGAGGAATATACCCAGGACCCTAAAGCAATGAGTGTTTCTGTTATAAGCGAAAAGTCTGTCGATGGTTTTGAACTTGCCAAAGACGAGAGCTATCTGACGGGCTACAGCGACATCATGATGAAATTCATCTCTATGAAAGACTCTGGACCGATTGAACTCATCGGCAACAAGAATACCCTTCCCCTGCGATATCTTGGCATGAAAAAAGATTATCCAGTCTCAAGATATTTTGGCGGTTCTCCTGTTGTAGTCGTTGAAAACAGTGTTTTCAAAAAACTAAAAGGTGATTTGAACCCTAGTATCCAAAAAAGTTCGTCCCTATATATTGGTGTTGATATCAAGGATGAAAAAGACTTGATTAAAGCAAATACCCTGTTCAATGAGAAAAAGTACAACGAAGAAGGCATGAATGAATCCCGGCTTGACAACACAAATATTCAAAAAAGACAGATGGGACTTGCCATGTTTATTGTCGGCTTTCTCGGATTAACCTTTCTCGTCACTTCAGGCTGTATCCTTTATTTTAAACAAATGGATCAAAGCGAGGATGAAAAACCAAATTATACAATTCTGAGAAAACTGGGATTTACCCAGGGAGATTTATTAAGAGGAATCCAGGCAAAACAAGCTTTTAACTTTGGGATACCATTAGTAATCGGCCTGATGCACAGCTATTTTGCAGTGAAATCCGGCTGGTTCTTATTCGGGACAGAACTTTGGCTGCCAATGTTCATTGTCATGGTACTCTATACTTTACTTTACTCAACCTTCGGCATACTATCGGTTATCCATTCAAAGAAGGTTATACATGATTCACTATGATGTAAAGCCAGACTGCGTAAGCAGCCTGGCTTTTTATCATTTATTTCCGATTCTCTGTGGAAACTTGCCACTCCACGCCAAATCTGTCAGTCACCTGCCCATAGGCAGGACTCCAAAATGTTTCCTGCAGTGGCATCGTTACTTTTCCGCCCTCCTGCAGTTGATCAAATATTTCTTTTGCTTCTGATGCATCATCGATTAAAATTGCTATCGTTACCTGGGATCCAAGCTGGTATGGATGGCCGGGGAAAGTATCCGATAACATTAAGCTGGCGTTACCAATTTTCAATTGTGCATTCAGGACCCGATCTTTTGCCTCTTCAGGAAGCGGATACTCTGGATTGGGAGGCATCTCTCCAAATGTCTGCAGACTGATGACTTCTGCACCTAATGCATGCTGATAAAATTTCACTGCCTCCTGGCCATTTCCATTTGTTACTAGATAAGGAACAATACCTGTTATCATGACAGCACCTCTTTTTTAAAATAGGAACATCTGTTCTTTTTTTAATCCTACCACATTTTCCATTATAATACAATGATTTATCTTGCCCGTACAGCAAGGAGATCAAACTGGTATCTAAGAACAAAAAGCGCAAGCGCCTTGTTCAGCCCCGACAAGCGCTGGAGGGCCGACCAGTGAAGTCGTTCTTTGACTTCATTGGGCGGACCGAAGCGACTCGAGGGGCTAGGCGCTGGAGCTGGATTAAGAAAACCCGTATAGTTATCCACATTGAAATTATTTTATAATTTACAAAAAAACGAGTACGGAATCAAATTCCATACTCGTCATTTTAAATGTTAATTAGTTTTGCTCAAGCAATGCCTTTACGCGTGCTACTACATTGTTAACGGAGAAACCGTACTCTTCTAAGATCTTTTCGCCTGGAGCAGATGCACCAAATGTATCGATCGCAAGTACTTCACCCTCGTCACCAACGTAACGGTGCCAGCCTAGTGAAGAGCCCATCTCGATTCCAAGGCGCTTTTTGACAGACTTCGGAATAACACTTTCTTTGTATTCCTTGGACTGCTGTTCGAAGCGATCCCATGAAGGCATGCTCACAACAGCAACGTCGATGCCTTCAGAAGCTAAAGCCTCCTGTGCTTTCACGGCAAGGCCGACTTCTGAACCTGCTGCTAGAAGCAATGCATCAGCATTGTCTTTTCCAGCTGGAGAAATGACGTAAGCACCTTTAGATACGCCTTCGTAAGCATTCTTGTCAGTATCTTTGATTGTTGGCAAGTTTTGGCGAGTCAACACAAGAGCTGTAGGTGTCTTAGTTGATTCAATTGAAAGCTTCCACGCTGCCGCTGTTTCGTTACCATCTGCAGGACGGATGACTGACAGGTTCGGCATAGCGCGAAGTCCAGCAAGCTGCTCAACTGGTTCGTGGGTAGGACCATCTTCCCCTACCGCAATGCTGTCATGTGTGAATACGTATGTTACAGGCAAGCCCATTAATGCAGCAAGTCTGATTGCCGGCTTTAAATAGTCGGAGAACACGAAGAATGTTCCGCCAAATACCTTAAGTCCACCGTGAAGTGCCATACCGTTCATCGCAGCACCCATAGCGAATTCACGAACACCAAACCAGATGTTACGCCCTTCGAATGAACCCGGGAAGAAGTCACCTGATCCTTTGATCATTGTTTTGTTTGATCCGGCAAGGTCAGCCGATCCACCGACCAGGTAAGGAAGGTTTTTCGCGATTCCGTTAAGTGCTTCTCCAGAGGAAGCTCGGCTCGCAAGACTCTTTCCTTCCTCGTATACAGGAATGTCTTTATCCCATCCTTCTACTAACTCACCCTTCATTGCCTTCTCAAGCTGGGCTCCCAGTTCAGGATATTCACTCTTATATTTTGCGAAAAGCTCGTTCCAAGCCTGTTCCGCTTGTTCACCTTTATTAACGATTTGCTGTTTGAAGTGATCATATACTTCACTTGGAACATGGAAGTCTTCTTCAAAAGTCCATTTATAAGCTTCCTTAGTAAGCTTCAATTCATCAGCACCTAGTGGAGCGCCGTGAACATCCGATTTACCTGAAAGGTTTGGTGAACCATAACCAATGACAGTCTTTACTTCAATCATAGTAGGACGATCTTCATCTGTCTTAGCTTCTTCAATTGCTTTTGCGATTTCTTCAAGGTTGTTGCCATCTTCGACGCGAATGTATTGCCAGCCATATGATTTGAATCTACCTTCAACACTTTCTGAGAATGACTTATCAAGATCTCCATCCAGAGAAATATCGTTTGAATCATAAAGCACGATCATTCTGCCTAGCTTCAAGTGAGCTGCCAGTGATGCTGCTTCAGCAGATACACCCTCCATTAGATCGCCGTCACCGCAAATGCTGTATGTATAGTGATCAACGAGATTATAGTTATCTTTATTGTAAACAGCAGCAAGATGGCGTTCAGCCATTGCCATACCAACTGCCATAGCAATTCCCTGGCCAAGTGGTCCAGTTGTCGCGTCTACACCAGCAGTGTGACCGAACTCAGGGTGTCCTGGAGTCTTGCTGCCCCACTGGCGGAACTGTTTAATATCATCCATTGTCAGATCATATCCTGCAAGGTGCAGCAAGCTGTATAACAGCATTGAACCGTGTCCAGCAGACAATACAAAACGATCGCGGTTAAACCATTCTGGGTTTTTAGGGTTGATGTTCATGTAACGAGTCCACAATGTGTATGCCATTGGAGCTGCCCCCATTGGCATGCCTGGGTGGCCGGAATTTGCCTTTTCAATTGCATCAATTGATAAGGTACGAATGGAATCAATTGAAAGCATATCAATTTCTTTAAACATTAAATACATCCTTTCTATAGGTACTGGCTACATCCTTAATATTATAGCGAGAGAAATTATTATACAACAAATTGTGCCTGAAAGAGACAGAAATGGCCGTATTGTTATCTATTTTGACACAAACTCGCTGTTGATATGTAAATGATCGCCTTTGTGGGTGAAAAAAATCCAAAGAAGTGATTTTTAGTGCGACGCATTATTACCTCTGGATCTTACCTGAGTCTAATTTCCACTTATTTAGGGAGATGAAACAAACTAGTCGATTATTTATCATAAATACAACAAAATAAAAATGGAATACATGTCGCATGTATTCCAAATTAGTATATATTTAATGAAGCTTATTCTTCGCTTTTTCTTCCTTGAGCTTATCAGGCGTAACGTCATTGCCTTCTGGATCCACAATGGTAACACCTTTAAGTGTATTGAGCATAGAAGACCGGAAAGACTGGAGATATTCTGCACGAAGCTTCGTCTGTTCCTTTGCTTCTTCTTCCGTCAACTTAGATGATTTTGCTTTCCTTGCCAGTTCATTGATTCTAGCAATTTTATCACTTGATAGCATTGTAAAGCTCCTTTGTAAAAAATTACGTCAAATGACATCTTACTAAAATTCTTGCGATTTTACAAGATTAGAGCTTCGTTATTCTTTTGTCTCTATGAACTCAAGGTATCTTCGGTTCACTGTTGCCTTAGATACATCGTACCCAAATCCTCTTAATGTGGCGGCAATTTCAGCAAATGTCAATCCATTATTCCGCAGCTTGACGATTTCCTCAACCGGCATCTCTTTCCGGTCACGGCCGGAATGCTCACCTTGATTTTTCAGATTGCGCTGTGGCTTATAACCATGCTCAATCGCTCGTTTCATGCCACGTTTAATCTTAATATTATGGATTTTCCTCTGATACTCTTCCACCATACTGACAATCTGCAGCACCATGGAATCTGATTCAGAAAGCTGGAGTTCTCCACTATGGGAGACACTATATAATTTTACATTTTCTTTTAGGATACAATGAAGAATCGCAACCTTGGCATTACCTCTTCCAAGTCTTGTTTCATCCTGGATGAGCAATGCCCCTATATTCTTGTCCTTGATCAATTCCAGCAGTTCCAGGATCCCTTCCCTTTCAAGATCATAGCCACTAGCTTTTTCTTTAATAATACTCGCTACTTCAAAACCATAACTGCTTGCCAGACGCAGTAACTCTTCTTCCTGCCTGACCAGCGAAGTTTCCTGCGTTTCCTTCGTTGTACTTACGCGGCAATAAATGATTGCTTTCATGTTGTCACCTTATTCTAGTCCAATCTATCTTTCTGCTCCGGCAATCTGGGTAGGCTCCATCTGTTCAGCCACAACAGGGATTACCAGTTCATCTCCCGGAAAGACTATTTCCCCAATAATTCCGTTTTCTTTTTCTACCCAGCTAACGAATTCATTTTCGGTAAAATTATGTTCGCTGGCAAACACCTCTGCAATTTCCCACAGTGATTGTCCTTCTTCTATAGTAACAGTTATGTATGCATCTTCGTTATTTAATTGCGCTTTTGCTACGAATGAAAAGATTAAGCTGACTGCAAGCAGGATCAAGGCATATGAATAGTTTTCCCAAAGTTTTTTCATTTACGGCACCCCTTAACGAATGTATGTTCGGTTAATTAATTTTATTATAAATCGAACGTTTGTTTCGTGTCAACTCAAAAATTCGAACTTATGTTTGTATCTGTGGAATAGACATGGTATAATTAGGACAAGAAAATATACGAGGTGCGTAAATATGACAAAGTTATCTAAGCGGCAACAAGATATATTTGAATTCATAAAAGGCGAAGTCAAGAAAAAAGGGTATCCGCCATCTGTACGCGAAATCGGTGAAGCGGTTGGGCTTGCATCAAGCTCCACTGTCCACGGACACCTTGCAAGACTTGAGAGCAAAGGCTTGATCCGACGCGATCCTACTAAGCCGCGTGCAATAGAAATCCTGGAAATAGAAGAAGATAGCCGCATTCCTAAATATAAAGTGGTTAATGTACCTGTTGTCGGTAAAGTAACAGCTGGTATGCCGATCACAGCCATTGAAAATGTAGAAGAGTACTTCCCTCTTCCTGATCGCCTTGTTCCACATGATGAGCAGGTTTTCATGCTTGAAATCATGGGTGACAGTATGATTGAAGCAGGCATCCTCGACGGTGACTATGTTATTGTTAAGCAGCAAAAGACTGCTAATAACGGAGACATTGTTGTAGCAATGACAGAGGATGATGAAGCAACAGTTAAGCGTTTCTTCAAGGAAAAGGATTATTTCAGGCTCCAGCCGGAAAACCCTACGATGGATCCAATCATCCTACGTAACGTATCCATACTTGGTAAAGTAATCGGTGTATACCGGCATATGCATTAAAAAAGCAAGCGGGCTCCGCTTGCTTTTTTTCTTTCTATTGAACTTTTATCATATGAGACTAGCACATTTATTAGAAAAATAGGTAGAGACCCTAACAACTTGTCCTTCTCCACATAAGATATTGTGTAAGTATCTTTCATGATGGAAAGGAGTTGAGTTTCTAATGGGATACAATCGTAATGACAATGATGTAGCAGGCGTATTTTACCCTAACCGTGACAGAGACAGAGTCAGGGCAACTGTTGATTTTGATGACCTTTGCCGTGCTGTGCGCCGTTGTTTGATCGAGGATTTAGTAGCCGGTGCACGGGATGATCGAGATGACGATCGTGACCGCCGACGCAGAAAGTGCGGTTGCAGAGACTAACACCTATAAGAAAAGCTCCAGCGCCTTGGTCAGCCCCGACAAGCGCTGGAGGTCCTGACAGTGAAGTCGTTCTTTGACTTCATTGGCAGGACCGAAGCGACTCGAGGGGCTAGGCGCTGGAGCTGGACAATTCTCGAAGTGAAAATTTTATACTTTCTTATCCAGCCAGAAAAATCCCGAAAGGATTAGTCCTTTCGGGATCTTTTTATTTCCATTGAATATTTTGAACAGGCAGTACACCTTTTAACTCTTCATAGTACGCAGCTTTTTGATTTTGATTAAGCCATACATGTACGGTTCCGCTATCTTGATTGGTTCTGATCAATCGTCCCATTCCTTGTCTTAGGCGTAGGAGCATATAGGGTATATCTACCTCAGCAGCTGGATGATCCGCATGCTTTCTTTTCGCCTGGAAGACTGGGTCATGAGGCGGGAATGGCAATGACGAAATGATGACTTGAATCAGTGACTCTCCTGGTACGTCAAGGCCTTCCCACAGGTTGAAGGAACAGAGAACAGAATCGACGTCATTCTGGAATTCCTTTACGGTTTCACTGATTTCGCGGTCTCCCTCAAACAAGATAGGGAAACTCCATTCTTGTTTTTCAGTCCATGCCCGGAATCGTTCCATTTCTTGCATAGAAGAGAACAGTACAAGCGAGCTGCCATTCTTACTAATAATGTCGTCCCCTATTTTGTTCCATTTCTTTAGTTCATCATCCTCGATGTGTGCTACGAATTCCATTTGCTTTTCATAGTCGAATGGTGAAGCTACAGTAAAGGATGAGTATGTTTCAATTCCAAGGCTTTTCGCTATATAGCTGAAGTCTCCAGCCTGGGACAGGGTCGCTGAAGAAAATACAAACGGGATGTTTTGGGCAAATACTTCTTTTTTCAATATATCCTCAACGAGTCGAGGCATGATGACTAGAGATGTTTGCACTTCATTCTCTTCTAGCCAGAAAATCCCTTCGTCGTTCTTTAAGAAAATTGAAAGACCATATGCAAAAAACTCGAGGTATTCTTCCATGATTTTTAAATGGTATTCGTCAATCAGGAACATTTCCGAGTCAAATACTAGCTGGTCCATTAAATCGGAAACCTTTTTCTCCAGGGTTTCTGCATTTCTCCTGATACTCGGCAGCATTGGTACTTCTTTTCGATTAGACCCTTCTATTGAAGAAGAATTTTCCACTAAAAGGTCAAACCATGCATCATGAAGCTCTATAATATCCTCAATTAAGTAAAGAGATTCCTCTCGAACGTCCTGGTGCATATATCCCGTCAGTACAGTTGTCAAAGTTTGTGAGTTGAACCTGTATGTGAGCCCCTTTTGCGCTGCGAACTCAAGCAAGTGCCCCTCATCAAAAATCACTGTACTTGCTTCTGGAAGCAATGGCATCTGCCCTTCCCGTTTACGAGAATCTTTCGTCCAGACATGCTCCATGTAAAAGTCATGTGAGCAGATAATCAAATCGCCTGCATGACGATAGTAATCACGGTTCAATGTTTGGCCGCAGCGGTGACGCCAACTGCAAGTTGAGCATTGCTGAAGGGGATCCCAGGCCATTGATGCCCATTTTTCATTCGTGACCCATGGATATTCTTTTCGGTCGCCATAACGAGTGAATGAATTCATAGAGACCCCTTCATCAAAGATGAAATCTGGCAGCTGGTCATGGACGTCCAGGATTTCTTTTTCATTTGATGTGTTTGAAAGGTCATCAAGCTTCTTCACGCACACATACTGCTCTCTCGCTTTTGCCAATCGGACATCGACCTTCAACCCTAACGCCTTTTCGAGCTTTTCGATATCCCCGCCCTCTTTTACGAGCTGCTCGATCAGTGTTTCATCAGAGCAGGAGACAATCGCCGGCTTGCCCATGTATCTTGCGTATAGAATGGCATAAATGAGATAGACGAAGGTTTTTCCGGTGCCGACGCCAGCTTCGGCGAAAACAATTCCTTTATTCTTAAAGGCCTGCTCCACCTGGAATGCCATATAAATCTGCTCATCACGGAGTTCATAGCCCTTTTCAGGCAAAATATCGTAAAAGACATCACCAATGTAATCCCCTAATAAATCAAAGAATGTATCGTTTTTACTTATTGTAAATGGAAGTTTATTTGTCATTCAGGTTCTCCTCGACTATTGATTCCGGCAAAAAAGCCAGCTTTTATCATAACAGATAATCAGTCATTTAGTGAAAGAAATGAAATATAAAATATAGGTAAAAACCACAATTCCATTATTAGGAACTAACTGTTAAAATAATCCTGAACCTAATTGATAGGAGTTTTTATGCATGTGAAACAAGTGAGATGGATTAATGTCAGGCGAAAATGAAAAACAATATTATAAAGAATTTACTGACTCGGAATCTAAAACTTCCAACTTGATATGGAGGGAGTACAAGAAGTATGAAAAGAAATGATTACATCATCCGTCAGGAAAATCCTGACGATTATTCAGGGATAAGAGAGAATTCTGTAAGTTAGTTTAAAAAGTGAGGAGAAATGAAGCGACTTTACCTCACCTCACTTTTTTTAAACAATAAATCATAAAAAGTAATGCCAAGAGCCAATCCCAGCGGAGCTCCAAAGTCCAGATTATCAAGCCGTTCAGGCCAAAATAAATAGTTTGATATGTAAGAAACAGTCATTAAGAATACAAACGTTCCCGCGAATTTCAATATCCGCCTTTTAATATCAATCCCAGGCAATTTCTTAATATTCATAATGACGAGGATCATTTGAAAAAGCCCAAATAACAGCAAGAATATAACAAACCCAATTACAAATCTAAAGGAATTTGGCGTGTCGATATCTGTTAATAGAATGGAAATCGTAACAAGCAGGCCTATTAGAAATACTGAATATAGTATGATTGTAATCCACTTCTCTTTTTTGTTTTCCATTGTCAATCTCCTACTCCCCAGCCAACAATTCAGTTTCAAGAACCTCGACTTGCTCTTTATCTGTTAACCTTCCGTAACCCTCATTTTCTTTATCACTGATAATCGTAGCCGTTTCCCCTTCAAACCATATCCGATAATGATATAATCTTTCTGGCATATTCTTTTCTTCCTGAATGAAGAACGTGGCGAGTATATCCTCTTTTCTAACCATTTCAGCTTTTGTATTTGGTGACCATTTGACTTCATCTAAGGCTTGCTGGATCTTCTTCAGCCTTTCATTTGAGACAATGATCTTTTCTTCACCATCATTTAGGCCCTCTTCAGATATTTTTTGCACATCTATCCTCGTGAGCTCCGGTTCAAAACTGGCACTACACCCTGCAATGCAAAGGAAAATCACAAGTAACCCTATAGTAAGTTTTTTCATCTCAATCCCCAGTCCTGTTTACCGCCTAAAAAATCAATCAGTTGATAGTCTTCTTCTGCCATTTCCTTAACCGAGGTGATCACTTCAAGAAACCGCTTGTACAATACCTGAATCTCCGGCTGCTGATTTATGATTTGAATGGAGTCATTATAGATTTTCTCATTCTTATAGATGTGTATCTCCAGCCATTTCGTTTTATCCGTCTTGCTTTGGAGATGAAGTGCCTTTTCGTCAATGAATCTAGAATAAATACCCTCTGCTTCTTGCTGGATTTTTAGGTATTCTTCTTCTTTGTCAGACTTTATATGGTAACTATATAATTTCACAAACACTTTTACACCCCTCAAATCCGTCGACTAGTTAGCCTCTGTTCCAAACACTCTTTATGTACCTTCGTTAAATGCAGTAAATCAAATTCATTCACTTCGATCTGCTTTGTTATAGCATCAGTCTCAGAGACTGCAATATGATATAGTTCCTCATCAATAACACCAGAAGATAAAGCCAACTCTAGTTCATCGGCATCTTTATGAAAGACATCTCCTGTAGGAAGGATTATGATGTCCAAAAAGAGATCGTCCATCCACGGGCGGCCATTATCAATGCCATTTCGATAGCAAATATCGATATACCATTGGACAATCTCCCCTGCTGCATTAAACATAGTAGTGACTGAATGAGGTGTCCCCTCAGGGAAATGCTGTAGCCAGGTATACCCTTCGTCTACTATGCAGACCTTTATATCCCCATATTGGGCATATAAAGGTTCAGTTATTTTGATCACCTTTAACAAGGTAACGTGACCCTTAAAACCATCTTCATCGAAGAAACCCTGAATGAATTCCCTTTTAACGACACGAGTCCAATCAGCCCGGTCACCATATTTTCTTTTTAACTTAATGTCATTCATATAAATCTCCCATATTATTAGTTAGGGGAATATTGTTTTCTTGCAGTTTCTCCATGATTTTAAATCTGTTGTTCTGCACCTTGCTGTTGTAAGGCAGTTCAATCACTTCTCCAGCTTTTGTGACAAGATTTAAATGGTCCACTACGGTTACTCCATTACTTTTCACAAAAATTTCTTTTGCTTCTTTAACATCCTCCCAATAATAGGAGTTGACGGTGTTGAACGTTTTATAATCATTAAAATGCATTCCCTGGTCATCAAGGTAATAATAGTTTGACACGCCGAACATGAAGAATGGTAAGCATCCTAGCATGATGAGAAGTGTAATCCACTTAATTCCTTTCCATTCAAACTTCCATGCGAAAAATAAATGCAGAAATAGAGCTACCGCTATCCAAAGCATGCCAATCATGAAAATTACATATGCAGATGATGGTGTATCATAAAACCATTTATCAGCTGACAGGTAAAGATAATCCTGAATAATATAAACAAAAACGAGAGGCATGAACAAACTACTGATGATTAAAATAATTGCTGTCACAAGGATTATATTAGATGAATTCTCTGTATTGAAACTTAGACGCGCCATCATTTTCCCTCCTTCTCCCTAGATAATTGTTAATACGTTTATCAAGGAAGAAGGTTTCAAATATTCCAAAAATTTACTCCAGAAAAATTTATTGAACTATCGACATTAAAAATGCTTTTCCATTGGCTCAGTACACTGTGTGTAGCCATTTCTCCCGTAAAACTCGATGCTCGTATCGCTTGGCCAGACGATGATGAACTCGTGCTTCTCTTCTTCAGCCCATTCATTTACACGTGACAGCAACTTGCTCCCAGTTCCTTTTCCCCTATATTCGGGAACAGTATATACATTGGTCATATAAGCAAACGGATTGGTAACCCTGCCTGGACGTGGTACCTTATGGATCAATTCAATGTAAATATGGGAAACGATTTCCCCTTTATTCTCGGCAATCCAGACAAACCATTGCCCACTTTCCAGCGCAGATTCAAGAAACCCTCTGCATTCTTTTTCAAAGGAGCTATACCCCACTCCCTCCCCCATTTCGGGATAGTCTTCGAGAGTAAAGTCCCATCTCATTTTTATTAATTGATCAATATCCCCTTGATTTGCTAATCGAATTTCCATATTCCCCTCCATTTTCCCTGCTTTTAGGTGACGTTCTACTTCCTACTTATCTGCTTTCTTTTCTCTTTTTCACAAAAAAATAACTCAATCCGAAGGGAAGCAATGGAACGAGAGCTAACAGCCTAAAAGCATTATTAGCTCCCAGAAAATAAAGGGACGGCAGGGTAACAGCCATTCCGCTCATAAGAAGAAGCTTCCAGGATTTACTTATCAAGCCCCCAATAAACAGGAAACCGAACGCTACAATCAATAGCCAAAATATTGATCCAGCCATGTCTCATCCCTCCTAAAAAACTTCATGGGTGTTTTTCTTCAATGCACCTAAATCATATAAAATGCCAGCATCACTATTCTCACACCACAATTCCTTCGCTTTATTGCCTTCAAATATGAAAATCATGATGCCCGTCTCTTTTACACGCTGATTTTCTGACGGGATATCGAACCAGCCGCCTTTGTATGTCATCCATCCGGTATAACGCACCACTAGCTTATCGCCCTGTTCAATCAAATCTTCCAGCACCCATTCATCGTCATGAAAAACGGATCGGTACCATTTCATGAAGTCGACCATCGAACTCCGTGAGTTTTCACCATTTCGTGAATGGTAAATAAAATCCTCTGTAGTCAGTTCTTCAATCACTTCTACTTTCCCCTCTGTAAAATATTCACTGAACCATCTTTCAGCTAGTAATCTCTTATCATCGCTAATCATATCCCCACTCCTGATCAAAAGTTATTTGTCCACCAGCCACAGACCACCAATGTTAAAACCTGTGAATTCCTCCATATTACCTTGTTCATCTTTTAGCAATAATGCTCCTTTGGCGAACAGCAGATACCAATCAAACGAGTAGCCCTGGATAGAATAAGTTTCAATCTCAGTCTTCAACTTATCCTCTATAACAACTTGAGAGACTTTCACACATTCAATGGTAAAACAGTTGTATTCTGTATGATCACTGATATGATTTAGAAACGATTGTTGATGCTTCGGTACAGCAGCTCCCCAAAAAATCAAAAGAATAATTATGATACTGATTATGTATGAAAAGTTAAACTGATGCTCAACCAGCAAGATCCATAAAGCAGCTGCTGAAAGAAAACTAATCCATAACAGCCACCCGATGTCAAAAAACATATTTGCAAGGAATGAATTGATAGCAAGGAAGATCAGATAACGAATTACATTGGCGATTGGACGGACTTTTATCTTCTCTTCTACTTCTTGCTCCAATCCAACTGTCTTTTTACTGATAAATAAATAATAAAATAAGTATAAAATGGCTATGGCCATACCTATGAAAGAAATAATTAAAGAGCCTTTATCCATTTAAATCACCCTAATAGGAAAAATTCAATATCCTACAACCTCAGTTTGAACCAGCGGCCATGGCCTTCGGTTTCCCCAATTGTGTTCAAGCTTTCTTCTCCATCGAGATAATAATCGAAGTGAAGCTTTGCATCGTAAATATTATTGTATATATGAAAAATCGCCCTTCGTTTTCCTATTTCTTTTATTTGCCCGAGCAGCTTCTCCTTAGTCTTGGCGGGCATTTGATTGGCAACATGGGTATGGAAAATACAGATAGTTTGATCTGTTGGTATCTCAGCAACCAGTGAATTAAGCAATTCCACTCCATCACCCTGAATTAAATTCAATGTCTGATTGCTCACATAGCTTGCTGCTCTTTCAAATAACTCCCGTCTTTCACCGTGTTCTGGCCAAATCAATGCCTTTAGCCATAAGTAATCCTCTGCATTTCTAACATCATTTATATGCAGATCGATTCCTGTTCTTGTTGCAACGTCAAAATGGGGCAATTGATTCAGGAATGATTGATCTCCTCTTATTTCTGATCTTAGGTGAACTTCCGAATCAAGATTCCCGAAACTTTTATCTGGGCCGTATGAATACCTATACTTATCCACGAAAAGTTGCAAACCTGAACTTGTTCCAATTTCTACTAGTGCCAATGAGTTTTTAGTCATTTGAAAAACTTGACTGAATACAGGATATAGATATGAACACCGTCTGACCTCGTTCGTCTGGACGATTTTAGATTTTAACAATTCAATAATTTCTTCAGAGTATCTCCGGCAAAAATCCACGAAAGCGGGATATGCATTTTCTGCCTTCCCTGGATGATTAGTTATGCTCGGATAAAAATCTGTTATGGTATGCTTATAACCTTTCAATAATAAAAAGTGAACAGCACCGAAAAACAAATTGGGCACCGGCTGCCCCTTCTGTGCTGAAGATGCCAGTTGTATCATCTCTGCATCTTCAGCAATTTTTAAAGAAAGAAATTCATATAACGGACTAGACTCACTGCATTCATGGATCGCAAATCTTCTGAATTTCATAGAAAGCTCATTTGACATCAAACATCACCTTATCCTTTTACATAAAGACACAATACCAAATAATATCAAATAAACAGCAAACACTGCTGTCACCACAAGAGTCAAATAGTTTCCTGCTATTAATGTTGTGGGATGCTCTTGCGGACTAACGAATCCCAGTTCAAACGGATAGGCGTCCTCCAACGGGGTTGACGAGGTATGCTGTTCAATTATTGGCAATGGCAGCCCAAGTCTATGTTTAGTTAGATCATATTTCGAAGTGACAGTGACGGAATCAAAGAGAGGAGTAATGGTCACCACAATCCAGCCTATAAAAATAGAAACTATTAATAATTTGTGTCGCAGCACTTTATTTTTCTTATCAGTCCCACCATAAGATCAGCTTCCTTGTTTCTCTCATTTCTTCAATTAAACCATTGATGCTTCCTGAGCCCTGTTCAACTATATCAGGACAGAATTTATAAATTTCTTTTGCAAATGGCTTTTAGGGCTTTCCCTTCAGGAAAAACTTCAAAGTTCGCTTCTACCCAATCGTAATCTGCCCCAATGATGATAAATGGATATCGCCTATACCATTCCTTAAGTTTAGAAATAACCCTTTCATTACTGATATCGTAGTTATTCCCATTCGTCTGCTGGATCCTAAGGATATCAAACTTATCGGTGCCAGGGATGATGCTGATTTTTTCACGCTCAGAGTCGCATATAAAAACCAAATAGTCTATCGACTTAAGTTCCTCCCTTAGTTTTAAAACCAGGGGCTCCGCTTCTTCCTGTTTGACTTCCAGACAAATCCCCGCAATATCAGCTGGTTTTTCAGTATACAAATCCTCTTTGTAAAAAGGATGAAATCTACCCTTTATATTTCTTTTGACGATTGCCAGTGCTTCTTGTGAAATTCCGCTTTGTTCTACTTTAAACTCGTTTTTCTTACTCCTGCCAAAGCTAAATAGCTTTTTCCAATTCATTTTGCATCACCTGCAGTTTTATTTAATCAGTTCATAATAAGGAATGACTAGATCGGCTTTATCTACCTGCCGGAAGTTATTCATGTAGTAGTCCTCCGCTTTCCAGTATCTGTTCCTGAACTTTTCAATGTTCTGCTGGGTTTGATAGCTTTCCCGTGCGAACCTTATATCTCTTGGACAATCTATAAAGACGGTAAAATCAAAATATGGTCTCCATTCCTCTCTCTGAAGAAAAATACCTTCAACAATAAAAACTTGATTGCCTGTTAACTTTATCTCCTTATAATCATGTCGATCTCTTTCATTATCATAAAAAGGGAGAACGAATTCGTTTGACTGAGTCAAGTTATCAAACAAGGATTTCTTTAGCGACTCTACATCCCACTGCAAGTAATAATATTCCTGCCATTCTTCGTGTCCGGTATTGTACCTTTTTGACCGTCCAACGATATGGTCATCCAGGTGAATGACCATATTTCCAATGCGTTTCTCAGAAAGCAATGAAGCGATTTTCTTCACCAAGGTCGTTTTTCCTGACCTGCTGAGACCATCTACACCTATAATAACGCGTTTATTTTGACGACCAGCACAAACAATTTTTTTCAATAATTCTTCTACAACTTCCATTATCATAGCCTCACATTTCAAAGTTGAAAAATACATATACTTATTCGCTAGGTCGACACATATTTCCTTTTTCAGGCAAAAATAAAGCCGCCTTTTAAAGGCGGCCTCATTTGTATTGCAATTTAATATTTATTTTTTCTGCCTCTTCAATGCTTTCTTTTAACCAGATGGGAGCTTTGGGATGGGCAAAAATTTCTGCTGCTGTCATCCAATATACTGCCTCGACTTCATCTTTACTTTTTGGGTATGGTTCGCCAGCGTCAATTTCACAATAGAATACGACATCGAGTACTTCCCTTCCATCCGGGAGAATAAAAGAAGTATTACGAACATATTTAACATCACTCTTTATTGTGATGCCCACTTCCTCAAAGAGCTCCCTTTTTAAAGTCCGCTCAAGTAAATCCTTTGAGAACCCCTCGTTTTCAACCGTTCCGCCAACAAGCGAAAGAAGCCCTCCGGCATGTTCCTCTTTGGAGCTCCTTTCTATAATCAGCCACTTCCCTTCCCTGAAAATAGCGCCTTCTACATTTAAAACAAACATTCCTGATCTCCTTTCCAATTGTTCTGCTGGTATTCGCATACACTCATTTGTATCCCTTCTTTAAGCCTAAAGGCCTGTAACTTTTTTCAAAGGGCCCAATTAAGATTTTTTACCAAAAAGTTACACATAAATTTTACCATATAAATTTACTGAAAATTCGATAAATTTACACATGCTTTTCCAACATTACTACTTGTATAATAGTAATACACCTAGAATTACTGAAGGTCGACCAACAAAAATAGGAGAGTGATCAATTTGTTAGAAAACGTTATTTTCGCAATGGTCATTGGTGGATTTGTTGGACTGACAGCTCATGTGAGAAAACGAGGCAAGATCATCATGCCGAGAAGAACAAAGAAATTCATTTACCTTGGTTTCTTGGAAGAAATCCTCACCGCTTCATTAGCAGCCGCACTATTAGTAGTATCTTCAGAAGCTGATTCACTGCTTAGAGTTTTTTTGATGTCCATCATGGCTGGTTTCGGGGGTGATGCCTTACTAAGAGGACTGGAATTATTTCGAATAGGAAGCAGTAACCCGGGTGGGGAGGATATTGGAAAATGAAAAATCAATACCTCAGCCTAAGAGAAAGAAGTTTGCTAACGCCATTGGTCAAGCAGCTTCCAGAGTGCTTGTTTTTTTTTGATAAAAATAAACTTGGGAAATTTTTATCCTCGAATAATTTCCACAAACTTTTTTACCCCCTCTATTATTTAAAATTTTCCATATACTAATCCATTCTTCTTCACATTTTAACTTTAGACAAAGGGAAAAGTAAGACTAAAACCATGAGGAGAACAATATGGACTTAAAACTTTTCCAGCTAATTAACAAGCTTTCAGGCCGACTTTCACCCGTTGATCATTTGATGATCTTTATTTCAAACCGGCTCCGCTATGTGTATCTTTTTATAATTGTATTTTTGTTGTTCAAAAACCGGAAAAACAAACGAATTGCCCTCGAAACGGGAAGTTCAGTACTACTAAGTGTTATTGTGCAGTTTTTCATAAAATTGTTTTACGATAAACCTCGTCCTTTCGAGAAAAGACGAGTCGGGATTCTGATTCCGTCCAAAACTGATTCATCTTTTCCAAGCAAGCATACTACCTTGGCTTTTGCGGCTTCGACTTCAATATTGATGTCCCATCGAAAATTAGGAGCAATCATGATGTGGATGTCTGCGCTAACTGGATTTTCACGCATATGGGTTGGCCACCACTATCCATCCGATATCGTCGGAAGCGCTATTCTTGGTTCACTGACAAGTTACGTGACACGCATCATTTCATTCAGTAAGTTCGGGAACAAGCCAGAAGCCAGTTAACGAACCATTAGTCTTAATGACGGACACTTTTTCCGGGTTTCCTCTGATTTCTGTCCGTCATTGCCTCGATGACGGACACTTTCCCGGATTTCCCTCTCTTTTCTGTCCGTCATAGCCTTGATGACGGACACTTTTGCCGGTTTTCCTTTCATTTCTGTCCGTCATAGCCTTGATGACGGACAATTTTCCGGATTTCCCTCTCATTTCTGTCCGTCATGGCCTTGATGACGGACACTTTTGCAGGTTTTCTTCTCATTTCTGTCCGTCATGGCCTTGATGACGGACACTTTTTCGGATTTTCTTCTCATTTCTGTCCGTCATGGCCTTGATGACGAACACTTTTTCCCTACTTTCACTGATTTCTCTCCTTCATATCAGAGAACCTAAGCATCAAGGTTGTAAGCAGCCAACTGCTCTCCCCATGGTGCGATTTCCGCCTCAACAAATTCAGCCTTCGTGTATGTAGCTCTTGCCCCTTCGTTTTCCTGGTTATAACCAATCATGATCGTTGGGATTCCTTTCGTGTTCATTCTTTTAATCTTCAACTATTAATCTTACCGCCGCAGCTGATGCAGCTCATCGATCATTAAACGATAAATCCCATAATTATTGTCGTCTGGGTCAATATCATTGACTTTATTGCATCAAAAATGGCTGCCACATTACTTAACATAATATATTTCCGTTCTACTCTTTTCACATGCCCAACTTCGAGGCCTAATCCTCATATTCCCGCTTTTCTATGCTCAACCGCTCAACCTCTTTTTCCAGAAAATCAAGTCGTCGATGAATCCGGTATATTATCGGTAAGTACGCAATAATAACAATGATGAACCACCCCATTGTTTTCCTCCTTAAGCATGCTAAATTATAAAACCTTAAATCCTGATCTAAATAATTATTTCGTTTTTCTGAGCACATATCCTTCAAAAAAATAAATTTCAGGCTGACTGGAATAGGATAATTTGAGTTTGCATTCATTGTTTGTTACAGTTAAATTAAGGACAGTTTACACTATCTAGATGTTGTTAAATAAATTTAAGTATATAGCCGGGGAGTGTACATAAAAATGGAATCAACTTTTAACCAAAGAGATGAAGTGACCGATTTCATTCAATCCAACAGGGAACTTTTTGAACAACACTTGTTATCAGAAGCGGTGAATGTCGCTTCAAAGATTAATGATATTCTCCAAAAAGGGAATATTGACCTTTTAAAAAACGCTGAAAACTTAGTTGTCTACATAGTGGAGCAGCAAGAAGAGAATCTGGTTGCTTTTGCTGAACAAGAAGGAATCGCCTGGGCAGAACATTCGTTGACTGTTGCTTTCAAGCTGGAATGGATTCAGGCCATTCGCCGAACTTTGTGGCACTTCCTCAATAAATATGATCAAATGTATAACCGATTTACTGACCGCGAGGAATTCTTCCAACTCGAAAAAAGGATCAATGACCGAGTTGACCAATTCCTGAATACCTTCTTCCTGACTTATACAAAGTATAAAGATGAACTGCTTAACTCGCAGAGGAAATTGGTTGAACACTTATCCGTACCAATTATCCCAGTCAGCAGTTCCGTTGCGGTACTTCCTCTAATCGGTATGATGGACGACTACAGAATGCAGATTATCGAAGAGAAGGTACTGATGGATATTTCAAAACTGAAAGTCCAAACATTGATTATGGATCTTTCGGGAATTGCAGACATGGAAATGAACGTCATCTCCCATTTCCAAAAAGTTCTGAGCGGTGTTTCAATGATGGGTTCAAAAGCTGTCATTACTGGAATGCGCCCTGAGCTTGTAACAAAAATGATTCATTCAGGAATCACTTTTGATCAAAAGGCAGAAACCAAAGGTACGTTACAGCAAACACTAAGGTCCTATCTGGATAACGAAGTAATAAAATAATATAGTAAAAGCCCCTAGTCTATTTCTAGGGGCTTTCCTGTTATTATATGAGCTGTAACTCATCGATATCCCGATTAATTCCCAAAGCTATATCTGCAAAATTTCGCGGATATCTTCCTCTGTCAGGGAAGCTGAGCTTTTTTCTTCAATAATTTCTTCGATCATGTTCCGCTTTTTGTCCTGGAGCTCGTTCATTTTTTCTTCAATTGTCCCTCTTGCGATCAGTTTAATGACCTGGACTTTATTTTTCTGACCCATGCGGTGGGCGCGGTCAGCAGCTTGCTCCTCGACAGCTGGATTCCACCATAAATCATATAGAATGACTGTGTCGGCCCCAGTCAGGTTCAAGCCTGTGCCCCCAGCTTTTAAGGAAATCAGGAAAAAGTCCCTCTCTCCTTCATTAAACTTTTCGCATGTTTGCACTCTTTCTTCAGGAGGTGTTTGTCCGTCCAAGTAGAAGAAAGGAATGCCCTCATATGCTAACTCCTTGCCGATCAAGTCGAGCATTTTCGTGAACTGAGAAAAAATGAGCACCCTTCTACCGGCAAACCTGGACTCCTCGATGATTTGTTTCAACTGCTCAAATTTAGCGGAACTGCCCTTGTATCCATCTACAAACAAGGATGGATGGCAGCATATCTGCCTTAATCTTGTCAGGCCAGCCAGGATTTTGATCCGGTTTTTCCTGATTGTATTCTTATCCAGTTGCTTCAGCGTTTGATGGCGAAGCTTTGCCAGATAAGCAGCATAAAGCTTCTTCTGGTCAGGCAGCAATTCAACTCTATCGATTGATTCGATTTTTTCTGGCAGCTCCCCAAGTACTTCTTCCTTTATCCTTCGCAGTAAAAATGGCCGAATCCTGCGGGCGATGGTCTTGCTCGTCAGGTTACTATAATCCTTCAACCCCTGGAATAACTCAGGAAATACCACTCGGAAAATAGACCATAATTCCTCGATCGAGTTTTCAATCGGCGTACCGGTCAACGCGAAGCGGTGGTCTGCCTGAATGTTCATCACTGCTTTTGCCGTTTGAGTCAACGGATTCTTGAACGCCTGTGCTTCATCGAAAAAGACACTATGAAATTTGATTTTTTCGTATAGGTGAATATCCCTGCGCAGAAGCATGTAGGAGGTAATAACAACATCAATACCCGAAACATCCATTAAAAGCTTGGACCGCTCCTCTCTATTGCCATCGATGATGACTGCCTGAATATCAGGAGTGAATTTCAAGAATTCACTGAGCCAGTTATACACCAGGGACGATGGACAAACAATCAGGACGGGTTGTTCCCTTTTCCTTACATGTGATAGTTCTGAAGCAATATAGGTGATACTTTGCAGTGTTTTACCAAGCCCCATATCATCTGCCAGGATTCCGCCAAATCCGTAACTTGCGAGAGTTTTCATCCATTGGAAACCATGTTTCTGGTATTCACGTAAAATTGGCTCCAATTTATCAGGGACATCGAACTTAACTTTTCCGGGGGTGCTGATTTCATCAAGAAAATTACGGAAAGAATCCTCTAACTGCAGTATGGATCTATCCTCGAAAGATTCTAGCATTTGCATCCCAAAGACAATCGGGACATTTAACCCCTTTTCCAAATCTTCATCCTGGATTGGACCTGCCTTCAAGAAACGCTGGATTTCTTCCCATTCCCTCGTTTCCAGTGACATCAATGCCCCATTGCGTAAACGATAATATTTCCGTTTTTCTTCAAGAGCTTCAAGGATATCCTTGATATGTTTTTCAGGAATCCCATCCATTTCAAATTTGAATTCAAGCCAGTTTGTCCGCTCTTTTTTCACCTTGACACGTATTTGCGGCCGGGCCGGCTCCCGGAAAATCCGGTTCCTGACAGCTGTTGTGGCGTATACCTGTACAAGATTTTGCAGCTTTGGCATCACATGATACAGAAATTCATATTCAAGCTCTTCATTATGCAAAAAATAACCGCCATCCGTTTTCGCGAAAGAACCTTCATCCAGCAACTCAAGGATCTGGTCCTCCTTGACCATGTCCCTGATTAACAGCGAATTGACTTTCGGTTCCCTCTCCTCGAGCGGATTGAAAACGATTTTTCCATACTGGAACTCGACCCCCGCCAGTAATCGGTTATTCACTCGATCAAGGTAAAGCTTTGCGATCAGCGGCTCTGTTAAAAATTGCTTTGTGATGTCGCCATCTATTTGGACTTCCCCAATACGGCGCAGGCCTGGTACGACTTTTTCCACAAAGAAACCCATCTGGTCCTGTAAAATCGGTATGCTAGCAGTTCTTGTTTGTGCGAGCATATTTTTCAGTTCAAATAATCTGCTGCAATCCTCGGTGCTGAGCTGGATCAACCGGGTTTTCAACCAAACGAGGTCATATTTATGAAGAACAATCAGATCAGATATACCAGCAATTTTTAACGAATAGTCTTTCTCAGTGATTTTTTTAAAATTAAACAAAAGCGGAAGCCTTTCGTTCGAAATAGAAAACTGCCCGGTAACTTCTCCCGCCTCTATTAATTTAACATCCGGAGCCTTTTCCAGCAGCGGCACTAGCTGATGCAAAAAGGATGGCGGAATGATTAAGGTTGAGGAGTCATTCTCATCCTTCAACGATAACTCTGAGTCATGGACGATTTGGATAAATATTTTAATGATAGAGTCGATATCGTTTTGAAAACAATGAAGCTTTGGGTTATAAGTGAACAAGTCAGATAGCAATGCAGTCTCCCGGTTCGCAACGCTCTTCAGGAATCCCGAGATATCTTCTATTTTAATTGGACCAATACTCATCGAGACACTCAGCATCATTTGCTGATCACTGGTTTCAACCGGCTCAATTCCGAACATCGTGTTAAGGGTCTTCCTCGTTTCAAAGTGGAGCTGGTGGCCGCTTGTCCTTCGAGGTTCTTCACTGAAAATGGTAAGCAGTCCTTCTGCGAGCCCATTTCCAGGCCGATCAATGCTTTTTATTGCATTTGATGTCACTTGCTTTTGCTCATCTAAAATAGCCAGCAATACTGCGGCCACATGCTGGCACTCATGTTTGACAGACGCAAGCTTCGGACATGTGCACTCAGCTGCGAAACGGCCTTCCCCATTTTTCGTAACAGTGATATGAAATACATCCGCCCCTGTCACGGTTGCTTTCACCTGATTTTTATTGTACTCAGTAAACTCGACTTTTCCCGCACGGTAAAACGCATCTCCCCGCTTGAAGGAAACAGTTCCGCATAAATCCTTGATGTCTTTTTGATTTAGTTTGATATCCATGCTCTGCTCCCTCCCCGAAGATGCATTAATTGATAATTATTAGTGTAGACCTTATGTACTCATTTGTTAAGCGGAAAATAAAAAGCATGGAGAATACCCCATGCTCGGAAATGTTTAAAATGGAAATGGAGGCTTCCAGGACACCTGAAACTTAGTCATCATCCGATTCCACGAAATTTTTCAGTGCTGATAGTTTGTTATCCCAATAGATTTCGAAAAACGAAAGCCATTCCTGCAATTCCTGAAGCGGTTCTGGCTGTAATGAATAGCGAGTTTCACGTCCGATTTTTTTGCTTGTTACCAAACCTGCTTCAGATAACACAAATAAGTGTTTGTTGACAGCCGTCCTGGTAATCGGAAATTCTTCGGTTATGGACGCTACCGGCATCTCCTTGTCTGCGAGCAACTTCAGGATTTTACGTCGAGTAGGATCCGCGACAGCCTGGAACACATCATGTCTCGCTGCAGAAGATGGCATGTTAACCCTCGATATAGGATGGAAGTGCTTCGTTAACGATTTTATCCCATCCATTATCCATGATTCCCTGAATAATCGTATGAGGCTGTCCAAATTCCGTAACCTTTTCAGGATCCCAACCTGAGTGAATTAAGGTGAACTCGGTCTTGCCTTCCAGCTCTTTCAGTTCGAATACAAGGTGCCAATCCTTCCCCCAATCAAAACCCAGACGATTCGGTGGATCCAATTCCGTAACTTTGCATGGCGAGTCACCAAATGGGCCTGCGTGGAGAATGAACTCCTTGCCAACTTCGGCTTCAAATGTATTTGGCATCCACCAGGCTTCGATTCCTTCTGATGTTGCGACAGCTTTCCATACTTTTTCAATTGGCGCATTTAGAACGATACTTTTACGTATTTCTCTTTGTGTATCCATGTTTTTAGCCTCCAATATGTAATAACACCATTTGGTGTCACTTTATAATTATATAACACCTTTTAGTGTCATGTCAATAAAATGGACCAGGCACAAAGTAAAGTACCTGGTCCACTATGAAAATTAAATCTCAATAATAATCGGCAAAATCATCGGCCTTCTTCTTGTCTTTTGGAAGATATGCTGACCAACTGCTTTTTTTATGCCCTGTTTAATGACATTCCAACGATAGACATTGTCTTCTTGAAGTTCTGTCACCGTTTTCGTCACGATGCTGTTTACATCTCTCATTAGGTCTTCGGAGTTTTTCACAAAAACAAACCCACGCGAGATTGTATCTGGTCCAGAAATAATTTTCCTTTCTGCTTTGCTTAATGTCAGGACAATGACTAGCATTCCATCCTCGGATAGCTGCTTTCTGTCCCTAAGCACGATTTCACCGACATCCCCGACACTTACGCCATCAACATACGTATCACCTGCTGGCACATTACGGGTCTGGCGCGCCTCTCCATTTTCAATGTCAACAATATCACCATTTTTCACAATGAATGTATTCCCTTTTTCTACACCAACGGATTCTGCCAGCAAGCGGTGGTGATGCAGCATCCTGTACTCACCATGAATCGGGATGAAATACTTTGGCTTCATCAAAGTCAGCATCAGCTTGAGATCTTCCTGGTAACCATGGCCGGAAACATGCATGCCAGTTGTGCTGCCGGAGCCGTAAATGACTTTCGCACCGAGTTTGAACAAATTATCGATAATCTTGGAAACATCCTTTTCATTGCCGGGAATCGGCGACGCAGCCATGATCACTGTATCTCCAGGATAGATCGAGACGTCTCGGAAGTTTCCAGTTGAGAGGCGGGAAAGCGCGGCCATCGGTTCTCCCTGGCTGCCAGTACAAAGAATCGCCACTTTGTCAGGATCCAATTGGTCGACCACATTTGGTTGAATCAGCATGCCTTCTGGAACATTCAAGTAACCTCTTTCTATCGCCACATCGACTACGTTCACCATACTCCGTCCAAGTAATGCGAGCTTCCTGTTCGTCTTTATCGCTGCTTCGACAACCTGCTGAACCCTATTGACGTTAGAGGCAAATGTTGAAACAAAAATTTTTCCATCTGCCTTCATGAAGGCTTCTTCGAGATGGCTTGCCACCATTCGCTCTGAAGGCGTCAAACCAGTACGCTCGGCATTCGTGCTCTCTGATAACAGCGCCATGACACCTTCAGTACCGATCTTCGCCATCTTATGGATTTCTGATTGCTCATCATTAGCAGGCGTCAAATCAAATTTGAAGTCTCCCGTATGGACAACATTTCCCTCAGGAGTGTGGAATACAACTCCAAGACAATCCGGGATACTGTGGCTTACTTTGAAAAAAGAAACATTGATCTTGCCAAAATCCAATTCTGAATCGGAATTGACTTTATTCAGCTCAGTCCCTCTCAGGAGCTTGTGCTCACCAAGTTTCAGTTCAATTAACCCGAGAGTGAAGTCTGTTGCATAAACCGGCGCTTTTAATTTTTTAAAGAAATATGGAACTCCTCCGATATGGTCCTCGTGCCCATGGGTCACGATCAAGCCACGGATTTTTTCCCGATTTTCTTCAAGATAAGTCATCTCTGGAATGATTAAATCGATTCCTAATAGACTTTCATCAGGAAATTTCCCGCCGCAGTCAATCACAAAAATATCGTCCTCATATTGGACAACATACATGTTTTTTCCGATTTCATTGATACCGCCCAAGGCGAATATAGATAAAGTCACGTCATAGCCTCCTAATCCGTAATCGATTTTGTTAGTATTGCCGATTTTTTACCGATTATTTAGTCTCTAAGAGGGAATTGGACTTCACCAAACAGGTATTTCTAGTTTTTATTGAAGAAAATTAGTGTTTTCAATTCGGTAAACTGTTTATTGGGTGAAAACTCTATGATTTTAATTCATCAAGAAACACTTATTGGCGATAATTTAATTTTATTGGCGGTTTTCACAAATTTATTGGCGAAAAAATGATTTTATTGGCGATTTTCACACGTTTATTGGCGAAAATAAAATTTTATTGGCGAACTGGAAAAAACCATAGTTTTTTCCAGTTTCTCCACAAAAATAGGCCAACTCGCTCATTAGCGAATTGGCCTTCTTTACTTATTTTTCAATCCATGTATACATATACTGGTCGTCTTCGATATCCTTGGCTTTCTTTACTGTTTTCAGCGGTCGGAAGGTATCGATCATGACCGCTAGCTCTAGTGTTTCTTTTTTGCCGATGCTTGCTTCTGTTTTGCCTGGGTGTGGTCCGTGCGGGATTCCACTTGGGTGCAATGTAATCGAGCCTTCCTTGATTCCTTTGCGGCTCATGAAATTGCCTTCCACATAGTACAGCAGCTCATCGCTGTTGACGTTGCTGTGGTAATATGGCGCCGGAATCGCTTCAGGATGGTAATCATAAAGCCTTGGCACGAAGGAACAAACTACATAATTATGGCCTTCGAACGTCTGGTGCACTGGCGGCGGCTGATGAATCCGACCCGTAATTGGCTCAAAGTCCTCTATATTGAATGCCCAAGGATAAAGATAGCCATCCCAGCCTACCACATCAAGCGGATGATGGTTCAATATGTGGCGGTGCAGATGACCGCGTGTCTTCGTAATGACTTCATGCTCCCCTTTTTCAGAGAAGGTTTCCAGTGACTCCGGTCCGCGGATATCGCGTTCACAGAATGGACTGTGCTCGAGCAGCTGCCCATACTCATTGCGATAACGGCGAGGTGTCGTAATCTGGCTGAACGACTCGACAATCAACGCCTTTGTCTGCTCGGAATCATCTGGAACAACCCTGTACATCGTGCCGATTGGAATCACGACATAATCACCAGGACGATAGTTTATAGTTCCAAACATTGTTTCTACCTTGCCGGATCCATGATGGAAAAAGAACATCTCGTCTCCATCGCCATTTCGGTAAAACCGGTTCATCGGTTCAGTAATATTCGCAAACCCAATCAAAAGATCATCATTGCCAAGGATATATTCTCTCCCACTTAACGCATCCCCAGTTTGCGTGATCTGGTCTGTCAGGAAGTGCCGATGGTTCAGTGAACCCTGCTCTTCATATTCAGGCAGGTAGCTGCCGATCAATTCGCTTCTCACTACCTCTGTTGGCATATGGTGGTGATAAAGAATGGACTGTGTACCAGAAAAACCTTTTGTTCCCATTACCTGCTCCCTGAACAGCGAACCATCTTCCTTTTTAAAAATGGTATGGCGTTTCTTCGGGATTTCTCCCAGCTGGCGGTAGTACATGAAAACACCTTCTTTCTACTCTTCTATAATTTTATTTTTCAGGACACCGAGTCCTGTAATCTCAAGTTCCACTACATCTCCCGGCTCAAGCCAGCGATGAACATCCGTTCCAAGTTCGAGGATACAGCCTGTTCCGACTGTTCCTGAGCCGATTACTTCACCAGGATACAAAGTCGTACCAGCTGATGCACGCTCGATCAATTCACCGAATGAATAATAAATGTCCTTCATATTACCCTTGGACAGCTCCTTGCCGTTGACACGAGCAACCATTTCAAGGTCATAGCCTTTCCCCGCTTTGAGGTATTCCAGCTCATCTTTCGTGACCAGATGTGGACCGAATGAAGTAGCGAAATCTTTCCCCTTCGCCGGACCAAGTCCGACCTTCATTTCCTGTCGCTGCAGGTCGCGGGCACTCCAGTCATTCATGATAAAAAAGCCAAAAATATGCTGTTCGGCATCCTCCGCTTTGATATTACGGCCTTCCTTGCCGATGACACAGGCGATTTCCAGTTCGTAATCCATCCATTCACAGTTCTGTGGCCGACTGATGTCTTCCTCAGGACCTTTAATGGCAAGATGGTTGGTAAAATAAAAAACCGGAATCTCATACCATTCAGGAATCATTTCAAGGCCTCGGTTTTCCCTTGCTGTTTTTACATGCTGCTCGAATGCGTAAAAATCACGGACACTCTTCGGATTCGGCAGCGGCGATTTTAAACTGACTTCATCCAAAGAATAGGAACCACTGCCAGTTTCAATCAGACCTTTATTTTTCTCGATATACTCCATGAATACATCATGGTTCTCGATGAATGCCAGCATATTGTCAGGCAATGTACCGTTCGATGCTTCGTGCATATCTACAGCCTGAGTCTGCGAATTAATCCAGCCTGCACGGATTGAACCGTCTTTTTTCATAAAAGTTATGAACTTCATATCATCACCTATTTCCTTTGCAGCTCAAAGGTTTTTGCCAGCGGCAGGGTGTATGTCGCTCCTGCCAGCCTGCCTACCGGATTCAGCTTTTCTGAATTGATACGGCCATTTTCGTAAAGTTCATCGGCGACTTGGACATGGACCACCTTGCCAATAACAAGGCTCCCAGCTCCTGCTTCTTCCCCTCCAAAATGGAGGACCTGATCGAGAACACACTCAAGATGAACCTTAGACTCCTTGACCCGTGACGGTTTTACCGCCACACTGTCGACCTTGGTCAGCCCCGATGCCTCGAATTCATCCACATCTGAAGCGAATTCAGTGGCACAGTCATTCATCTGCTGAACAAACTCCTCACTGACAATATTGATAACAAATTCCTTTGTTCCTTCAATATTCTTCAGCGTATCTTTTTTCGCGCCATCAGTCCCTCTTCTCATTGGCGAAAAGCACACCATCATCGGATTCGCGCTGATCACTGTAAAGAAACTGAATGGAGCCAAATTGGCATTCCCGTTTTCATCCTGACTGGAAACAAAGGCGATTGGCCGTGGCAGGACAGAGCCTTGCAAAAGCTTGTATGCGTCTCTCCATTCAAGTGTATCTGTTTTGATTTCCAAGGCTTACACCGCCCTTTCATGAAAAAGCTGGCTGACGATTTGGAGAATGAACTCATGGTCTTCGCGAGTGCCGAGAGTAATCCGGAATGCTTCCTTGTAGCCCGGAAGCTGCATTTGCCTGACAAGGACGCCATTTTTCGTCAGCGTCTGGATGATCGGCCTGTTCGTGAAGGCAAACAGGAAGTTGGATTGGGATGGGAAACTATCAATCTCCAACTCTTTGAACTTCTCACTCAGGAAGTCTCTTTCCGCACTATTTTTAGCGGAACAGTCCTGGACGAAAGCCTGGTCTTCCAGCGCAGCCACCGCTGCTGCTTGCGCAAGCTGGTTAACATTGAAAACATCCCTGACTTTGTGAAGCTCCTTAGCAATTTCCTCATGCATGATGCCGTAGCCAACACGCAGGCTCGCAAGGCCATAGATTTTTGAAAAAGTCCTGAGGATGACAATGTTTTGATATTGATCAAGCAACGGCATCGTATCAAGATATTCATCAGAATCCGCATATTCAAAATAAGCCTCATCCATAATGATCAGGACGTTTGACGGCACATTGTCGATAAACGAAAGCAACTCCTGTTTGGCGACGATCGTCCCAGTCGGATTGTTCGGATTGCAGACGAATACCATTTTTGTTTTTTCGTTGATGGCTTCCTGCATTTTTTTGAGATCATGCCTGCCATCAATCATCGGAACGGTGACAGATACGCCGCCCTCAATCAGTACATTCGTTTTATAGCGAGGAAAAGTTACCTCCGCCATGACGGCTTCATCATTTTTATCGATATAAGCCCGGGTAAGCAGGCGAATGATTTCTTCTGAACCGTTCGAAACAAGAAAATGCTTCTGGTCTAATTTATAATGCGATGACAGTTTCTCTACGATCCCTGATGTCATTCCATCTGGATAGAATGCCAGATTAGCAGATGACTGCATGATTGCTTCTCTGACCTTTGGTGAAGTGCCATATACATTTTCATTATCCGAAAGCTTTCTTACTGTTGTAATTCCATACTGTTCTTTAATTTCCTCAATTGTCTGGCCGAGGGCATATGGTGTGATCCCTTCAAGTTCTGCTCTTGCTTTAATATTCATATTCATCCCCCATTTTCTCTGCCGCCGTTTATAACGAAAAGGGAGCGAATCGCCCCCTTCTGTCCCGGCTATTAAAGGTTGCCGCGTCTTTCCTGTTCACGCTCGATTGATTCGAATAGAGCCTTGAAGTTTCCTTCGCCAAATCCTCTTGCGCCTTTACGCTGGATGATTTCAATGAACAGCGTCGGACGGTCTACGATTGGCTTTGTGAAGATTTGCAGCAGATAGCCTTCGTCGTCCCGGTCTACTAGAATACTAAGCTCTTTTAACTTATCAATCTCTTCGTCAATTTCGCCAACACGCTCTGACAGCATTTCATAGTATGAATCCGGTGTGCTCAGGAATTCCACTCCATTCTCATGGAGTTGTGCTACTGTGCTGACAATATCCTCTGTCAAAATCGCAAGGTGCTGGACGCCTGGTCCGTTGTAGAATTCAAGGTATTCCTGGATCTGTGATTTGCGCTTTCCTTCTGCCGGCTCGTTGATCGGGAACTTGATTCGGCCGCCATTGTGCATTACTTTGGACATCAACGCTGAATACTCAGTCACGATATCCTTATCAGTGAAGTGCTTCATTTCCTTGAAGCCCATAACATTCGCATAATAGTTAACCCATTCTTCCATTCTCTCAACATTGCCGACAACATGGTCGATGCCGATGAAACCTGCGTCATTCACAGGAACAGTCGTTTCGTGCTCAACAAAGCCTGGCATAAAAAGGCCTTTGTAATTTTTTCTTTCAACCAGTGTATGGATTGTATCTCCATATGTACCGATGACGGCTTTCTTTAAAGTACCTTGCTCATCAGAAATCTCATGCGGCGGCTGGATTTCGATTGCGCCTCGCTTAACTGCTCCCTCGTATGCCTTTTCGACATCATCGACTGCCAGCGCGATATCCTTGACGCCATCGCCATGAGTCTTGACAAACTGTGCAACACGAGATGAATCGTTGTATGTTCCAGTCACAACCAGACGGATCTTGCGTTGCTGTAGTACATAGGATGTGGTTTCGCGGTTGCCTGTTTCAAGACCTGAATATGCCACGACCTTAAAGCCGAAAGCAGTCTGGAAAAAGTGAGACGCCTGCTTGGCGTTTCCTACATAAAGCTCTAAATAGTCAACATCCTGAACCGGGAAAAAATCCTCCGTACTTTGGCCAGATACCATAACTTTCTCTTGCATTGTAAAACCTCCTGGAATAATATTTATAATATTTAAAATTATTTTATAGTACTTATCCCTGCCCTCTCAAGAGCGCGGTGTAAAGCTATAATGCTTTTGTGTGGTAAAGTATCGCCTCTAAATACCAGTTACATCAATTCCAGCAGCATCATTTTTGGATTCTCGATCAACTGTGCGAAACGGTTTGTAAAAGCAACAGCCGTTGCCCCGTCTGCGACTCTGTGATCAAACGCCATTGACAGATTCATGATTGAACGGATGGCAATTTCATCTTGATCTGTGACAACTGGCCGTTTCTTTGTTTTATGGAAAGAAACGAGCGCTGTCTGCGGATGCTGGATGATTGGTGTTGCTCCAATACTGCCGCCCAGCGGACCGACATTGCTAATAGTAAATGTACCGCCCGAAATATCCTTTACCGTAAGCTTGTCATCAAGTGCAAGTTTTGTTAGACGCTTCATTTCATCATGAATTTGCTTTAAATTCCTTTGTTCAACATTCCTGATAACCGGCACAATCAGGCCTTCTGGAGTGTCCACGGCAATTCCGATATGATGCTCGCGCAACAGCTGGATGCTTTCGTTTTCTTCATCTAGTTTCGCATTAAATACCGGGAATTCTTTTAATGCAATGGACAGGACTTTAATGAAAAAGGCCGTCGCAGATATGGAGCTTCCGGAACCCTTGATCTCTTCTCGCAAAGCAATCAATTCGCTAACATCAATCTCCTCAAAGTGGGTACAGTGAGGGATCGTATACATGGATTGAACCATCTTTTTCGCAATCTGCTTGCGGCGGCCGCGGAATGGCAGTATATCCTGGTGGCTGAGCTTTTTCTCGGTCGGAGCCCTTTCTTCAGAACCCACTTCCGAAACATTCGGAGCCTTCGATTCGGAAGCAGGTTTTGAAACGTTCGGAACCTCTCGTTCGAAACCATGCTGCGAAACATTCGGAACCTGCTGTTCGAAACCTGTTTCCGAAGTGCTCGCACCCCCATGATCTCTTAATTTAACAAATGCCAATATGTCTTCTTCGGTAATCCGGCCTGCTGGTCCAGTTCCTTTGACTTCCATAATGTTGACGCCTTTTTCCCTGGCAACTTTCCGCGTATAGGGAGATGCCAGAATCTGCCCAAGTCGCGCGCTTACACCTACAGGCACCTTGACTTCAGCTGGTCTGTCCAACACAGCTACTGCAGCTTCTGCAGGTTCGGCTTCTGTTTTTACAACATCAGCGACCTTCTGAGACTCGCTAGTTTGAACTCCGCTGGAACGATCCTCCATAATCAGCAGGGTAGTCCCTACCTTTACCGTTTGCCCCGGGGTTAACAATAGTTCTTTAATGACACCTGAACGGGGAGCGGGAATCTCTGCGGTCATCTTGTCAGTCTGGACTTCAACCAATGGATCATCCGCCTTGACGAAATCTCCTGGTTTCACCAGGTAACAATTGATGTCCGCTTCGGTCATGCCTTCCCCAATGTCGTGGAGCTTTACTTCAACCATCGGCACGCCTCCTAAAACTTCATTACTTTTTCGATTGCAGCTGCGACTCTTTTCGGGGTCGGCAGATAATGATCTTCAAACCCAAAATACGGCACAGGCGTATCATAACCTGTCACTCTTTCGGCCGGAGCCTTTTGATAAAGGAATGCCTCATCATTGATCAGTGAGATCAAATCACTGCCAGTGCCTCCCGTTGCATGTGCTTCATGGACAATCACCGTTCGTCCTGTCTTCTGGACTGACTCTATGACAAGGTCTTTGTCAATCGGATAAAGTGTTCTCAGATCAAGGACCTCACACTGGACACCCTTTTGTTTCATATCTTCAGCAGCCTTCATCGCTACCGGTATCATCGCGCCCCAGGCAATAACCGTCACATCGTCGCCTTCGGTTAATTTCTTTCCTTTTCCTATTTCAACTGTATACTTCCCATCCGGAACCTCACCGCGTGAGGACCGATAACTTCTCATTGGCTCTAAAAAAAGCACAGGGTCCGGATCTTCAATCGCTGCAATCATCAGACCTTTGGCGTCATAGGCATTGGATGGACAGACCACCTTCATTCCCGGCATATGGGTAAAAAGGGATTCCGTGCTGTCACAATGGATTTCAGGCGCGCGTACACCGGCGCCATATGGAGCGCGAATCACCATGGGCACAGTAAAATGCCCAAGCGTCCTCATTCGCAGTCTTGAAGCATGGGTCATGATTTGTTCATAGGCAGGATAAATAAAGCCCAGGAACTGGATTTCCACCACGGGACGGAATCCATTAACGGCCATGCCGATCGCTGCCCCTACAAAGCCTGCTTCACTCAAAGGAGTGTCTACCACGCGGTCCTCTCCATATTTCTCCTGAAGACCATCAGTCGCACGGAATACCCCGCCATTTTTCCCGATATCCTCACCAAGGAGGATGACATCCTTGCTTTCACCGAGCATCGTATCCAGTCCATCAGTAATTGCCTGGACAAGCGTCAAGGTCTTTGTCTGTATTGCCGTATTCATCACGCCTCACCTCCGATCAGCTCAAGGTATTCCCGCTTTTGCTTCTCAATTGTCCATGTAGGCTTTTCGAAAACATAATCAAAGATCACTGCCGGGTCAGCTTTAGGGAACTTTTCCATTTCCTGTACAGCTGCATCAATTTCAGCAGCTGCCTGCGCTTCTATTTCCTTCACCCATGCTTCATCGTAAAGTCCTTCGTTTTTCATCCAGCGTTCAAGCCTTAACAAAGGATCAGTTTCCATACGCTTCAGCGCACTTTCTCCCTGGTCACGATATTTCGATGCGTCATCCGCAGTTGTATGTGATCCATACCGCCACGTCATCGCTTCAATCAGTGTCGGGCCTTCGCCATTGCGGGCGCGCTCAAGTGCCTTTTCTGTTTCAGCAAAAACGGCAAAAATATCGTTCCCATCAATCCTTACTCCAGGAATATCATACGCAAGAGCTTTTTGCGCAATGGTTGCGGAGTTCATCTGCTTGCTTATCGGGACAGAAATTGCGTATTGGTTATTCTGGCAAAAATATACGACCGGAGATTTGAAGACACTTGCAAAGTTCAAGCCTTCATGAAAATCACCTTCCGAAGTCGCTCCATCACCGAAATAACAAATCGCCGCATTCTTTGTTCCTTTTTGTTTTTCAGCAAAAGCTGCCCCTGCAGCATGTGGAATCTGGGTTGCAATCGGGATGGCTGGCGGGAAGATCTTTTTCCCATCCGGCGGGACACAGCCTTCATTTCGTCCATTCCAGAACAGCAATATATTCCTCAGAGAGTGCCCGAACACCATGGCAGCACCGTGATCTCGGTACGTCGGGAACATCCAGTCATCACTTTCTAGTGCAAGAGCGGTTCCAACCTGGGAAGCCTCCTGCCCTTCAAACGGCGCGTACGTCCCGATACGCCCCTGGCGCTGAAGACTGATAGACTTCCTGTCCAGCGTCCGGATCCTTACCATTTCCGAATAGAACTTCTTCACTCGCTCTTCGGTCACCAAATCCTTATATTCCTCGGAAACAATGTTTCCGTTTTGGTCCATCACTTGAAAAATCGGAAAATCCTTTTCCATCGGCTCACCCTTTTTTAAAAGTCTATGATTCTATTACATTCTCACTGCCCATTTTGGACGCTTCATATGAGAGAAGAAGCTGTTACGTCTTGTTCTGGCTTCAATCCGGTTTTCGCAAAATTTATTAGCGGCTTCAACAGTCGTGATTCCCTCCCGCTCTGCCTGCTTATAAATATTTAAAAGAGAATTATAGATAGCCTTCGTCTTCATCAAGACCCGTTCCTTATTTGGTGAATACAGCTCATCCGCCACCTGGATCAATCCGCCAGCATTGACGATGTAGTCAGGCGCATAAAGGATACCCTTCTCCTGAAGAATGTGACCATGACGTTCTTCCTTGAGCTGATTGTTCGCAGAGCCAACGACTGCTTTTACCTGAAGTTGTGGAATTGTGTCATCATTGATGATTCCGCCCATAGCGCACGGTATGAAAATATCAGCAGGCTGGGAATAAATTTCGTCACTGTTAACGACTTTGATTCCTGCTCCCATTTCTTCCGCTTTCTTAACGATCTGGTCGATTGCTTTTTGATTAATGTCCGTAACATACAGGTCTGCGCCATTATCAAGAAGATACTCTGCTACCTTGTAGCCTACCTTTCCCAGCCCCTGGATCGCATAGGATTTTCCGGACAAATCATCCGTATCCCAAAGAGCTTTGCTTGTTGCCTGCAATCCAAAGATGACACCCTGAGCCGTTGGTACTGATGAATCACCGCTTCCGCCATATACTTCATCTACACCAACGATGCAATTTGTTTCTTTTAGTGCATGGACAAAATCTTCTGGATCTGTGCCCATGTCTGTTCCTGTATAGAAACGACCCTGGATCGACTCAACAAACTGGCCAAATGCCCTGAACAATTCAGGACTCTTATCTGTTGTAGGATCGCCAATGATAACTGCCTTTCCTCCACCGAAATCCACATCAGCCGCAGCGCATTTATAGGTCATGCCTTTTGAAAGCCGCAGTACGTCTTCTAATGCATCGTCAACTGATTTATAAGGATACATACGGCAACCGCCCAATGCCGGCCCTAACCGTGTACTATGAATCGCAATGATCGCCTTTAATCCAGTTGCTTCATCATTACAAAATACTACCTGCTCGTGCTCACGAATTTGTTCAAACATATCCATTATTCTTTCCCCCTTTATTCCGTTAAACCATGTTAGCGCTTACATTTTTGCGCAAAAATTTTTAGCTGCCTGTGAGTAATTCAGTTATCTTTTCTTTAGGAAGGATCACTTGCTTTACTTCCCCCACTCCTATAAGGCGACCCTTGCTTTCTGCCCGTACATTGGTAAGAATGGTATTGGCTTGAAGGCCTGTGACGGTTGCAGTTACGGTAACCTCGGCCCCTTCAATACAAGGAGCTATGTGTTTAACTGTTACCGCGCCGCCCATACCTTCTTCATGATCCTCTAAAAAGGGAACGATAATTTGCCGCGATACCCACTCCATGTGATACACCATTGATACGGTGGAGTATACTGGATGGACGACTTTTCCCTCAAAGCGGGCAAACATTTCTGGTGTAACAATGACATCGATGGAGGCCGTTCGCCCAGCTATCAAACCATCTCGCATCATATCCCACCTTTCCAAGTTGCAAATATGTATAACGTTTATTTAACGTTATCATAACATTTCGTTAAATAAACGGTCAATAAATTGTAAGAAATTTTGGTATTTTCTTAAAAATAATTTTGATATAATAATTAATCCCTCTTTTGAAGAATAAACAAAAAACAACCAGCTACTTTGAGCTGGTTGTTTTTTGTCTAGCTTAATAAAGCCCGGTCGCTTGCCATTTTTGTTCCGCGAATGCGCTGGAACTCATTAAGCAAGTCTTCGATTGTCAGCTTTGCTTTTTGTTCTTCATTGACTTCGAGGATGATCTGGCCTTTGTCCATCATGATCAGCCTGTTGCCTAGGTCAAGTGCCTGTTGCATGTTATGCGTAACCATCAGTGTAGTAAGATGGTATTTGTCGACGATTTCTTTTGTTAAATTGGTAATCAACTCGGCACGTGAAGGATCGAGTGCCGCGGTATGCTCATCCAATAATAGGATCGATGGTTCCGTGAATGTCGCCATCAGCAGGGAAAGCGCCTGCCGCTCACCGCCTGATAACATCCCAACCTTGGCATTCAGCCGATCCTCAAGCCCGAGGTGCAGCGACTCAAGCACCTCCTGGAAAAGCTCACGGCGTTTCTTTGTAACGCCTAGGCGAAGCGAACGACGCTTGTTCCGTGAATAAGCAATCGCAAGGTTTTCTTCAATTGTCATACTCGGAGCAGTGCCAGCCATTGGGTCCTGGAAGACACGACCGATCATTTTTGAGCGGTTGTATTCTGACATATAGGTAACGTCCTTGCCATCGAGCGACACTTGCCCATGGTCAGGGAGCATTACGCCGGAAATGATATTCATCAAGGTAGATTTGCCGGCACCATTACTTCCGATAACGGTAACAAAATCTCCCTTTTCAAGTGTTAAATTAATATCATCCAGGGCGATTTTCTCATCTGGAGTACCCTCATTGAAGACTCTATGAATCTGATTTAAGTGCAGCACCAGCCTCACCCTTTCCCTCAGAAGGAACAGCTGCCATTTGCATGTTTTCAAGCTGTCTTTTCACCTTCCGTTTTTTCTCTTTGTAGCTTTCTATCATTTTCGGCGCAGTCAGTGCCAATATGACGATAATCGCTGTGATCAGCTTCATGTCGCCTGGCTCAAGGAACTCTACCCTTAGTGCCAGTGTGACTACGATTCGATAGATGATAGCCCCGCCAATGACCGCAAGCGTTGTTCTAGCAATCGATTTTGTACCGAATAGGGCCTCACCAATAATGACAGAAGCTAGACCGATAATAATCATCCCGATACCCATACCGACGTCTGCGAAGCCGCCCTGCTGTGCAATCAATGCTCCAGAAAAGGCAACCATTGCATTCGAAAGGCCAAGGCCAAGGATAATCATCAGGTTTGTATTGGAAGAGAAACTGCGGATCATCCTTTTGTTATCACCAGTTGCCCTGATTGCAAGTCCAAGTTCTGTCTTAAGGAACGCATCAGTAAGGAATTTAATTGCCAATGTCACGACAATCATGAACAATAGGATCCCCCAAGTCCGCGGAAGACTGTCTCCCAGCCCGACAGCCGTTAAAATGCCATTGAAAAATCCATCGATTCCCGTCTTATCGAAAAAGTCCCTCACTGCAGTCATTGCAGTATCCGTGTTCAACAGGGGGACATTCGATTTACCCATGATTCTTAGATTTATAGAATACAGGGCAATCATCATCAGAATACCTGATAGAAGCGCATTCACCTTCCCGACCGTATGGATGATGCCTGTTAAGCATCCAGCGATGAATCCGGCAACAAGGGCTACCATTGTAGCAGCAAATGGATTAGCGCCATTCACAATCATGATGGCAGCGACCGCAGCTCCAGTTACGAAGCTGCCGTCGACCGTTAAATCTGGAAAGTCCAGTACCCGAAAGGATAAGTATACGCCCAGAGCCATGATGGCATAGATAATGCCTGACTCAAATGCTCCAAATATTGAAGTAAACAAGTTGAATCATCCTTTCTCTTATTCTTCGTAAAACTCTGCGTCCTCTCCCCACTCTTCCTTGACTTCAACGCCCTGTTCCTCAGCGGCCTTTTTGTTGATTGTCAGTGTCAATGATTTAGGAAGCTCAACCGGGATTTCAGAGGCTTTCTTGTTACCTGATAAAATTTCTGCAGCCATCAAGCCAGACTGGTAACCAATGTCATAGTAGTTGAAGCCACTGGCTGCAACTGCTCCACGCTTCATGGAATCTAGCTCGCCAACAAATAACGGGATCTTTTTGCCATTAGCTACAGAAATGACAGATTCAAGTGCAGAAACGACCGTGTTATCTGTAGGAACATAGATGGCATCCACACGTCCAACTAGGGATTCTGCAGCCTGCTTAACTTCAGCTGATGTAGAGATTGACGCTTCAACAACCTTCGCTCCATTCGCTTCCGCAAGCTTCTTGACTTCCTTCAGCTGGACCTCTGAGTTCTGTTCACCAGCGTTGTAAATTACGCCGATTTTCTTGGCACCTATTTCATTCGTCATGAAGTCGATCGTCTTTTTAGTCGCATCAGGATGGTTATCTGTAGTACCTGTGATATTGTCCCCAGGCTTATCGAATGCTTCAACAAGTCCTGCTCCGACAGGGTCAGTCACCGAAGTGAAGATGATTGGGATGTTCTTTGTCGCATTAAGTGCTGCAACAGCGCTCGGTGTAGCGTTAGCGAAAATGAGGTCGACCTTATCACCTACAAAGTTGTTCGCAATACTTGCCGTGTTATTCATGTCTGCCTGTGCGTTCTGGAAGTCATACTTTACATTGTCTCCCTCTTTGAATCCTTTGTCCTCAAGTGCTTTCTTGAAGCCCTCAGTTGCGGCATCAAGCGATGGATGTTCCGCGAATTGAGTCAAGCCAATCTTGTATTGCTTTTTGTCAGATGAACCGTTTGATGCTTCATTTCCTCCGCATCCTGCCAAAAGCAATGCACTAGCCAGGACAAGAGAAATAGCTTTTACTGATTTTTTCATAAAAATCCCCCTTGATTATTTATAAACCGGCAATGAAACTATGTAGATATTTAACTAGCAGGCAGCCGGAACGCACCATTTTGAACCTGTCTTCTCTCTTGTTGGGTAAAAAGCTGTTGAATCCTTGAAAGCGATTCCAAAAAGTATGATATTCACTATAGACACCGTAAATATAACGTTATATTAACACCAGCTATAATTTAAAGTCAATAAAATTCCGAAAATTTAGTATGTTATGATTTCTAATTATTAAACCACCACTTTAGAAAACTATCAAGACATTTTTTAGAAATAATAAAACTTTTTCGCTTTTATGCACGAAAGCGTCTATAAAACTCAGTATTTATAAGCTTTTTTTCCTTTTCCCATTTTAAATACCCTAGAGTGGAGACATAATATAAAAACAATAATTTAAAAAAGCATGCTTCTAAATAGAAGCACACTTTGTAGAAATTATAGTAAGTTTTCCGCAATTCTAAGCCGATCCTTCGCTTCTTTTACCATTCGATCCAGTAATTCCTGGACGGTCGGGATATCAGAAACCAGTCCAGATACCTGGCCTCCATTCATAAACCCGTTTTCTTCGCTTCCTTCCAGTGCACCTTTTTTATGTAATTCCTCAGTCGTCAATTCGGCAAACTCTTCTACGGTAATTCCCCGCTTTTCAGCTTCCAGCAGTTTTCCTGCATAAGAAGTATTCAGCAGCCTGCGGATTCTTCCGACAGACCTGCCGACTATGACCGTTTCATGGTCGCTTGCCTGCAAAAGCTTTTGCTTATATTTTTCATGGAACGGAGCCTCCTTTGTGGCGATGAACCTCGTTCCCATCTGTACACCGCTCGCTCCAAGTGCAAGCATGGCTGCAAGGCCCTTTCCGTCCCCAATTCCCCCTGCCGCAACAACCGGTATATTTACCTGGGCGACAATTTGAGGAATCAGCGTCAATGTCGTCGTTTCCAGGTTCGAGTTAATCCCTGCAGCTTCATATCCCTCAGCCACTAAAATATCCGCACCTGCAGCTTCCGCTTTTTTTGCTTGCTTTACAGACGCTACAACAGTAATAATCTTGATTCCAGCCTCTTTTAGCTTAGGAATGAAAGGCGCAGGATTACCCGCTGATAAAGTTACTACTTGAACCTTATGTTTCACTGCCAAGCGCAGGATCTCCACCACATTCGGAGAAACACTTAAGGCTACATTCACAGAATAAGCCTTTGATGTTCTCGATTTTGTCTCAAGAATAATTTGCTCTACTTCTTCAGCATTCATCGTCCCGGCACCTATTGTGCCCAGGCCGCCCGCTTCGGAAACAGCCGCTGTTAAAATGGCATTGCTGATGTTACCCATTCCACCCTGGATGATTGGATATTTTATGCCCAGAACAGAAGTAATTCCATTCACAAAAATTCCCCCTTCGTTAAATTAATGTTATACTAGTTCTAAAATTATGACAATTGAAAAGGGGGATTTTTCATTGATTCTAAGTTATTTAGATAAAAAACCGGTCGTTGATGAAACAGTTTTCCAGGCACCCGGGAGCTACATCATCGGTGACGTGAAAATCGGCAAAAATTCCAGCGTGTGGTTCAATGCAGTTTTACGTGGGGATGAAGATACGATTACCATAGGAGAAAGCTGCAGTATCCAGGATAACGTAACATGCCATCTGTATGAAGGCTCTCCGCTTGTCATTGAAGATGAGGTCACCGTCGGCCACAATGCGATCCTGCATGGATGCACCATCAAAAAAAGATGCATTATCGGCATGGGTTCAACAATCCTTGACGGAGCTGAAATCGGCGAGGAATGCATCATCGGTGCCAATACGTTGATTCCTGCGGGCAAAAAAATACCACCGCGCTCACTTGTTGTCGGAGCACCTGGAAAAGTTGTGAGGGAAATCGGCGATAAGGATTTGGAGCTGATTCAGCTATCGATCGATACATATGTTCAAAAGGGAAAGGAATACCGTGAAACTTTAAAAGATATCAAATAAAAAGTGAGAGCCAGGCAGCCGCCTGGCTCTTTTGCTTTAATAAAGGCTACACTATACCCATTTAACTATGTCATCCAATGGTCTTCTTGTTTTTGGATTAGGCTCTTTTACACGGTAGCCGAATGCACACATGACGGAAATTCCGAAATGGCCATCATCAAGCAATCCCTCTTCCGCCAGAAGTTTGTTCATCTTATCGAAATTGAAACCCTCAATCGGACATGAATCAATTTCAATTTGCGCTGCCGCGGTCATCATATTGGCCAGAACGATATACGTCTGCCTGCACGCCCAATCAAATAGTGGGCGGTCTCCGTCGAGCAATTTAAAATCAGACTTCTGGAATTCCTCGATTCGCTTGAGGTAATTGGCCATGAATTCCTCAGGCATTTTCTTCTTATTTTTAAAATGATCCTGCAGATATTCAGAATCGTATTTTGTATCAAGTTTAGTCCTCGCAAGGATAATCACAAAATGGCTTGCTTCCGGAAGCTTGCCAAATGCTCCCCACGCGGCATTTTTAACTTTTTCGCGAAGCTCTTCACTCTGGACAACTAGAAAGCGCCAAGGTTCAAAGCCAAAAGAACTTGGTGATAACTGGCCGGTCTCCAGGATAAAACGGAAGTCATCCTCTGGAATCTTTTTGCTTGGATCAAATTCCTTTGTGGCATGCCTAAAATGGAAAGCGTCAAGAATCTCCTGCTTCTTAGTTTCTTTGTCACGCATATGTATTATCTCTCCTTCCAAGTTTTGTTTTTTTAAACTTATCATATTTCTTTTAAAATTGCCTACAAAAAAGGATACGCCTCAACCACTCTGCCTTTTTTCCCTTTAGTCGTTTCAGCCTGTGATAATGAATTCAGTATTGCTTCCTCGGTTGCTTCTGCAGCAGCGGTGAAGAGCTCGTTCATCAATGGATGGTCATCCCTAATCTGGCTGGTTGATTGAATAAATTCGTCGGTATAATGCATTGTTTGATTGGCAGTTGAGAAAGCAATCACAATATCACCGCTTCCATGGCTAAAATGACTGCCGGTCCGGCCCAGTCCGATTCCACATCTCTTTGCCAGGCGCAGCAGCTGGCGGTCACTTAACGGGACATTTGTCGCAAGGATGATGATGATGGAACCGTCTGCTGTATCGGATAGTCCTGATTTTATTGAATCAATCCCATATTTTTCTGCCATGAACTCTTCTTTTTTGCCGAAATTGCTGAGCACGAGACAGCCAATCGTATACGGGTCCTCTGCTTCGATAATTCTTGATGCTGTTCCGATACCGCCTTTATGACCGAAGCACACCATACCTTTTCCCGCTCCGACTGCACCTTCCTCTGCTGGCACGTTGGAAGCTTTTTTAATCGCTTGTTTTGCATGTTCAGGTTTGACTGGAAAATGACGAATTGAGTTTAAATAGCTGTCATTGCATTCACCGACGACAATATTAATGGTACCGGTCGTCTCACCAATCTCTTCATTTTCGGAAAGCATATACTCCAGCGTACCCTGAGTGACAGCGGGTACAGCAAATGTATTTGTCAGCATAATGGGAGCCTCGATCGTTCCGAGCTCATTCACTTGGACGAGGCCAGTCGTTTTCCCAAATCCATTAAGGACGTAGCTAGCCGCCGTAACTTTCTCTTTGAACAAATTCCCCCCATGCGGCAGGATAGCTGTCACTCCAGTACAGGCATAATCTTCACCTTTGTCATCCAATGGAAAATCGAGTGTTACCTGGCCGACCTTTACACCCGGTACATCTGTTATACAATTATGGGTCCCGGGGGACATCCTGCCCACCACAATCCCTCTATCGCGTACTTTCATGTTCATCCTCCTAGATCACCTTATTGTGCAGAAATTCCATTATCCTGATTACAAACTTAAGCTGGCTTTGGCTTCGGAAAGCTTTTCCTGCTTTTCCTCCAAACCTGTCTGAACTTGGGGCTACTTCTGACAGCTTTTCCTGTTTCACCTATAAACCTGTCCGAACTCGGGACTACTTCAGACAACTTTTCCACTTCTACCTCTATACCTGTCCGAACTTCGGGCTACTTCAGACAACTTTTCCACTTCTACCTCTATACCTGTCCGAACTTGGGGCTACTTCTGACAGCTTTTCCTCTTTTCGCACAAAACCTGTCAAAACATCGAGCTACTTCTGACAGTTTTTCCTCTTTTCGCATCAAACCTGTCAGAACTTCGACCTACTTCTGACAGCTTTTCTTCTTTACGCACCAAAGCTGTCTGAACTTTGAGCTACTTTTGACAGCTTTTCTTCTTTACGCACCAAAGCTGTCTGAACTTTAAGCTACTTTTGACAGCTTTTCTTCTTTACGCACCAGGCTGTCTGAACTTAGGGCTACTTTTGACAGCTTTTCCTTTCCCCCCTGCAAACCTGTCTGAACCTCTAGCCACTTCTCACATCTCACTCAAGTAAATGATAGAAGAAAGCCACCCAAGGCTGTGCAAGGATGGCTTGATACTATTCTAAAATATACGGGTGGTCCATTACATTATAGTCCACGTCTTTATACTTGATTTCATTTCCTTCTTTGAAGACGGACTCAAAGAAGCGGGATGCTGGTTCTGCGAGTTCTTTGTAGTATTCGCTGAATAATGCGGCGGCATGGCTTCCCAGCCACTTTTCAGGTAAAAGTTCTTCAGGAAGGCCTGGGTCAAAGAAGAGGAACTTCCTGTATTCATGCACCAGCTTCGTGCGTTCAACGAAGCATTCCGCGTCAGACATGCTGCCCTTCTGGATCTTGTTTTTATCAATGATGTATTTCTGGCTGTACTCACTGATGAATTCCTGATATTTCGCGTTGATTTCCTGCAGGTCCCAGCTTTTTTCAACGAGGCGCTGATTTTCATGCGGACCCTTGTACTCTGCTACAAAGAAATCGACATATTCTTCGATTTCATATTTCTCGATCAAGTCCCTTACCTGTCTCTCGAGATTATTGGCTGAAATCCAGAAGCTGTTCGACATCGATCCGAAGCCGCTCCAGATTAATTCCTTACGCAGCTCGTCACGAACATTGCGGATTTCCTCGGGAATCGTATACATCAGTATTCTCCACTTTCCGTCCCAGTCTTCAGGCTTCAATTTAAATATACGCTTTCCTGCCTCATCAATCCTCTTTTGGCCACGCGGCGTCAGTGAATAATAGCTCTTATTCCCGATTTTCTCAGCCTGGACCCAGCCCTGCTTATTCATTCGGGAAATCGCCGCTCGCACTGACTGATCATTGTGTCCAAATTCATTCAGAAGCCGAATCAGGCTGCCAATCCAAATCTTGCTTCCATAATGGGAGATATAGTCACCGTATAAGGTAAAAATCATTGATCTTGTATTCAAGCTTATGTCATCCTCATCCGTTTTTGTTGTACGTAATAAAACCGTTATAGAATATTTTACAGTATTATCATTATTTTGCAAAAACAATTTACTTAAAAAGCGAAAAACCATAGGGATTTCTCCCTATGGATTTATTGCGCGGTAAATATAGGCTTACGTTTTTCGCTGAACGCGTTCAACGCTTCCACGCGATCTTTTGTAGGAATGGTAACATCGTAAGCTTTGGATTCAATTGCCAGCCCTGTCTGGAGGTCTGTGCTGCTGCCATGCTGGATCGCATACTTTGCCTGTCTTACGGCAATCGGCGCATTCTGGAGGATTTCCTCCGCAAGCTCCTTGCAGGCAGTCATTACATCTTCTTTAGGTTTAACAGCTGTTAGAATACCAAGCTCAAAAGCCTTCTCGGCAGAAATCTTCCTTGCTGTAAAAATCAATTCCTTCGCCTTCATCTCACCAACCAGCCTTGATAGACGCTGCGTGCCGCCTGCACCTGGAATGATGCCCCAGCTCACCTCTGTCATGCCCATTAATGCACTGTCTGCTCCAATTTTGAAGTCACAGGCAAGCATCAATTCAAATCCGCCACCAAAAGCAAAACCGTTCACAGCGGCAATCGTCGGCTGAGGCAGTTCAGCAATCGCACTGAAAACATCGCGAATCTTTTTTACATTCCGACGCACTTCTTCCTCGGTAAGATGCTTCCTTTCTTTCAAGTCCGCACCAGCGCTGAAGGCTTTCTCCCCTGCTCCGGTAAAAATGACGACTCTCACGTCTGAATCTGTATGCAACTTGTCCACATACTCCCCAAGCTCCTGAAGTGTTTCATAATTGAAACAGTTTAACGACTCCGGACGGTCAATCGTTACATATGCAATATGCTGCTCTTTCTGGAATTTGATGTTGTTCATTTATCTCTCTCCTATATTCTCGATAATCGTGGCGATTCCCTGGCCGACACCTACACACATGGTCGCAAGTCCATACTTGGAATCCCGCTTTTTCATTTCATATAAAAGGGTTGTCAAAATTCTCGCGCCGCTAGCCCCCAGCGGGTGTCCAAATGCGATAGCTCCGCCATTGACATTCACCTTTGCCTGATCCAGCTCCAGCTCCTGGATGCATCCTATTGACTGGGCTGCGAATGCCTCATTCAATTCAATCAAGTCCATATCATCAACGGAGAGGTTAGAACGCTTCAGAGCCTTTTGAACTGCATATACAGGCCCCATGCCCATGATGGAAGGCTCTAATCCCGCTGTAGCCGATACAATATATTTTGCCAGCGGCTTCAAGCCAAGCTCCTCCGCTTTTTCACGGCTCATCAGCAGCAATGCGGATGCACCATCATTGACTCCCGAAGCATTTCCTGCTGTAACGGTGCCATCCTTGAACAATGGCTTCAGTTTTGCCAACTTTTCGGCTGTAGTGCCTGGCCGTGGATGTTCGTCAGTATCAATCACTGTCTTATTACCCTTTTTATCTTCGTAAACAACTGGAACGATTTCATTTTCAAAACGCCCTGCCTCAACCGCTTTTTGAGCGCGAAGCTGACTTTCTGCAGCGAATTCGTCCTGGGCTTCCCTGGAGATGCCATACTTTTTTGCCACGTTCTCTGCCGTCTCAGGCATACTGTCCGTACCGTACATTTCCTTTAGCTTGCTGTTCACAAAACGCCAGCCAATGGTTGTATCGAACATTTCCATATTGCCTCGCGGGAATTCAGCGTTAGGCTTTGCCATCACGAATGGCGCCCTTGTCATACTTTCCGTTCCTCCTGCGATGAAGATGTCGCCTTCACCTGCTAAAATCGCTCTTGCCGCATAGTTGACGGCATCAAGTCCGGATCCGCACAAACGGTTGATTGTTGTACCGGCAACCTCGACCGGCAGACCAGCCAACAGGCCTGACATCCTTGCGACGTTTCGATTATCTTCGCCTGCCTGGTTCGCATTACCCAAAACTACTTCTTCAATTTCAGTTACTGGCACGTCTGGATTGCGATCGACCAATGCTTTGATGACAACCGCACCTAAATCATCCGGGCGGATATTTCGGAGGCTGCCATTATATCTACCAATCGGCGTCCTGACTGCATCGACAATTACAACTTCTTTCATTGCCATCCTCCTTTATTTAGTGTTAACCGACTCTCTATAATCGTACACACCGCGCCCGGTCTTCCTGCCGAGACGGCCCGCTTTCACATATTTTTCAAGCAATGGTGCAGGGCGGTATTTTTCCCCAAGCTTCTCATGCAGGTACTTCAAGTTATTCAAACGGGTGTCCAATCCAACCAGGTCACCCAACTCGAATGGTCCCATCGGATAATTCAGTCCCAGCTTGATCGCTTTATCGATTTCTTCCGCAGTCCCTACGCCTTCCTGCAGCATGTAAAATGCCTCATTCCCGACAAGGGCGCTGATCCGGCTTGTGACAAAACCAGGGAATTCGTTGACTATGACGGTTTCCTTGCCCATCTGGATTGCGGCCTTCTGGATCTCTCCAGCTGTTTCATCGCTTGTTTCCAGGCCGCGGATGATTTCAACGAGCGGCATTTTGTGGACAGGATTGAAGAAGTGCATGGCGATGACCTTCTCAGGACGATTTGTAAAAGAGGCGATTTCAGTAGGGCTCATTGTTGAAGTATTGGACGCAAACAGGCAATGTTCAGGTGCGTGCTGGTCAATCACCTCAAAAATCGTTTTCTTGATATCTATTTTTTCCGGAACCGCTTCGATAACAAGGTCAGCGTCCTTTACATTATCAGCGAGGAAATTCGAGTAATTGAGTCTTGCTTTCGCCAATTCTGCGTCTTCTTGCATGATTTTGCCCCTTGCGATCCCTTTTTCAAAAATGTTGTTGATTTCCTGTTCGGCGTTACGGAGTTGTTTTTCATCAACATCAATCAGTACGGTATCAAAACCGCCCAGGCAGCTAACGTAGGCAATTCCCCTTCCCATGACGCCTGAACCAATTACGACGAGTTTCTTCATTATATATACCTCCTGTAATAAACATTGAAAGGCGAGCACCCGAATCGAGGAGTGCTCGCCTCTTTTTTATACGTTAAACGGGTTAAGCGGGCGGCTGCCGTAATAAGAGACGATACTCTTAGTTTCTGTATATAAATCTAGTGTTTCGATGCAGAGTTCACGGCCGAATCCGGATTGCTTGTATCCTCCGAAAGGTGTGCCCGGGAATGCCGAGAATGGACAGTTGATCATGACGATTCCTGCCTGGATCAGCTTGGAAACCCTTGTCGCACGTCCGTAGTCCTTCGTCCAGATGGCAGATCCCAGTCCATATTCACTGTCATTTGCGAGTTTGACAGCTTCTTTTTCATCCTTGAACTTCATGACCACGACAACCGGTCCGAAGATTTCTTCTTTAACAGCCTTCATGCTGTGGTCTGTTTCAGCGATGATTGTAGGCTCATACCAATAGCCATTTTCATAGCCTTCCAGATTAGCAGCCTTTCCACCTGTTAAAACTTGTGCTCCATCAGCAACCGCTGATTTCACGTATCCATCGATGACGTCCATTTGGTCCTGGCTGATGACAGCACCGACATGTGTTTCTTTATCAAACGGGTTGCCTAGCTTCAGCTGCTTTGTTTTTGCCACGAACTTCTCCATGAACTCATCATATACATCCTCATGGACATACAAACGAGAACGTGCTTCGCATGATTGGCCTGTATTATAGAAGATCCCGAATAGTGAGCCCGCTACTGCTGCATCAACATCCGCATCTTCAAAGACGATACTCGGTGACTTTCCGCCAAGTTCAAGAGTCACACGCTTTAATGTCTGGGAAGCTCTTGCCATGATATCCTTGCCGATCGGAGTTGAGCCTGTGAACGCAACTTTGTCTACTTTTTCATGTTCAACAAGGTAGTTTCCGACTACAGACCCTGACCCAGGAATGACGTTGACAACTCCTTCCGGGACGCCAGCTTCGATACAGATTTCACCAAGGACGATAGCTGTCAGAGGTGTCAAGGAAGCCGGTTTGACAATAACGGAGCACCCAACAGCGATTGCCGGAGCGATCTTCCATGCTGCCATCATCATCGGATAGTTCCAAGGAATGATCTGGGCACAAACGCCGACAGGCTCTTTTTCAGTGATATTCTGGAATGCACCAGGCATGCTGTTCACAGCACCGCGGTGGCTGACAATCGCACCTGCGTAAAATTCGAAATCCTCAATTGCCTGCATTACCTGTCCCTGAGCAGCAGCAAGAGATTTACCTGTATCAAGAATCTCCAATTCTACTAGCTCATTGAAACGGGAGCGCATGATTGAAGCGATCTTATTCAGTGTGCGGGAACGCTTGTTCACTGGGAAATGGCGCCACTTCCCGAAATCGAATGCATTTCTTGCCGCCTGTACCGCAAGCTCTGCGTCTTCTTTTGAAGCCTTCGCCACAGTTGCAACTTCCTCGCCTGTCGCTGGATTGTAGACTTTGTGCGTTTCACCATTGACACTGTCCTGGCGAACTCCATTGATGATTAGCTGATATGTCTCGCGTTTTACTGCCATTGCTTCGAATTTTTGCTCTTTTACTGTTGTCACGCGTAACATCTCCTTTTAGTAGATTAATTGATCGAATTTATTCACCCTTGAAAACCGGTTTTCTTTTTTCCATGAACGCCTGGACGCCTTCCTTATGGTCGGCAGTCTGCCCGGCAATTCGCTGGCTCTGGGCATCCCTCTCCAGATAGTCTTCGAGATTGGAATGCCAGCTTGCCTTCAGGTTCCTTTTGATCAGGCCGATTGCCTTCGTTGGCATATTGGCAAGTCTTTCTGCAAATGCAGCAACATTGTCGTTCCAGTTGTCCAATGAGTAGACTTCCGTAACCAGACCAAAATCCTTTGCCTTATCTGCCGGTATTTTTTCTCCAAACACTGCAAGCACCATCGCTTTCGCATGGCCGATAAGCCGTGGCAGATAATAGAGATTGCCTGCATCCGGCACAAGGCCGACATGGATAAATGCTTCTACAAAACTTGCTTTTTCCGATGCGATCCGGAAATCACAGGCAAGTGCAAGGCTCATTCCAGCTCCTGCCGCGACTCCATTTACTGCAGCAATCACTGGCTTTTCACAACGGTCAAGTTCCAGCAGCATCGGATTATAACGTTTGCGAAGCACCTCGCCATGATCCATTTCATCCGTAACCCCAGCCAAATCCTCTCCTGAACAAAATGCCCGGCCTGCACCAGTGATGACCAGGGCTCTTACCTCTTTGTCACGGGAAGCAGACTTGATTGCACTCTGGATATCCTTATTCAACTGCTCTGTGAAGGCATTCAATTTATCAGGACGGTTCAGGGTAATGTAGGCTACCTGATTCCGCACTTCATATAAAACGGTTTCAAACACAGCTATGTACCCCCTTATTTCCCTTTAAAATCCGGCTTCCGTTTTTCCTTGAAAGCCCTCATGCCTTCCTTCTGATCTTCTGTGGCAAAAAGCATGTAGAAGTTTTTGCGCTCGTATTGCATTCCTTCATATAAAGGATAATCAACCGCCTTCAAAACGGATTCCTTGATCAGCCTTACTGCGACTGGGGCCTGATTCGCGATTGTGTCCGCAAATTTCAGCGTCTCCTCCATCAGAACTTCTTCTGCAAAAGTTGAATTGATGATTCCATAATGCAAGGCCTCTTTTGCGGTTATGCGCTTGCCGCTAAGAATCCATTCCATCGCTTTTGTTTTGCCGACGAGCTTTGTCAGCCTTTGCGTACCGCCTGCTCCCGGCATGACACCTAGATTGACTTCCGGGAACCCGAACTCCGCATTTTCGGCAGCGAACAGCATATCGCAGCAAAGTGCCAATTCAAAGGCACCGCCAAGAGCGAACCCGTGTACAGCCCCGATGACCGGTTTTTTAATCCACGCAAGCCGATCCCAATCAGTAAACTGGTTCAACGTTTCCATTGAGACCGCGTCAGCATCCATCATTTCATCGATATCGGCGCCTGCAGCAAAAGCACGACCTTTCCCTGCTAGCACAATCACTTTAACAGCGGGGTCATTATCGTATGCTTCCATCGCCGAAAGCACCTCAGAAACCATTTGCCTGTTCAGGGCATTCAGGACCTTCGGGCGATTCAGCTCGATTAATCCGACTTGGCCTTTTACAGACATTTCTATCATTTCATAATTTTTATTCATTCACTTCTTCACCGATCATCATCGTGACCAGATCACCCGCAAAGCTCATAACATCCTTTCCAGAAGCCTTGCCTTCAGCAGATTTCATGCCGGCTTTTAATGCTTCATGGTCGTCATAGTACATTTCGCACATTAAATAATATTTGCCTTCTCCACCCATTGGGCTGCCGACGATGCGTGTCACTTCCATTTTGCGTAGACCAGGAATCTTTGCTGTCAACGGAGCGTGCGTTTCAAAATAATGCTTGTCAAATGCCTCTTTGTCCTGCGGATGCTTGTAGATCGCGATTAGTTTTACCATTAAAAATCTCTCCCTTTTCTTCTAAAGTTTATAGACCAAATAGAATATATGCTTTTCATCTTGAAGCTATTAATCAATTGATATGACAACAGGGAATCATTTTTCGACTTTGCTCTCACATCAAAGTTGATACTGGTTTCATTGCCTCGAATGGGTTTTTGCAAGACTTGCAGTATAAAATGCTGCGACATGCAGTTGGACCAAAGAGGTTTTCCATCGTCGTATAGGTAGATCCGCAGTAAGGGCAATCAGCCTGCCACTCGCCAGTTTCGGCAATATGCCTTGGCGGCGGGGCGATGCCGAATTCCTTCAGCTTTTCCCTGCCCAAATCAGTTACCCGATCTGATGTCCAAGGCGGATGGAAGATGAATTTCACATCGACCTTTTCAACTCCGTCAATGGATGATACCGCTTTGACAACATTGTTTTTGATGATATCAAGCGCAGGGCAGCCCATGAAGGTCGGCAATAACTTTATCAAGACTCCATCCTGTTGGATTACGAGTTCTTCGAGCATACCCAGTTCAACTATCGATACACTGTCAATCTCAGGGTCTTTGACAGCTTGCAATGCTTCGATGATTTTATCTCTTAGCATCAATCATCACCAGCTCGCTGCCGGATCGGAGTTGTAGACCTCACCTAATGTATCAAGAGCAGTCTGCAATTCGGATGTATGCTCGCCATTTCGCCCATTTCCACTGTTCATCCCAAATTTATCCGGCATCTTGAGGTCCAGGGATTCAAAAACAGGTGACATCATTTGCAGCCATTTCGTTCTCAAAGCATCCTCTGAATCTACCAAATTGTGCTTTGTGAACCCTTCTCCCTGAGCCCCCGTGGAGAACAACCCTTCAAGTTCTTCAAAAACCTTCTGCATCGCGGCTTCCATCCTGGTCCCCGCTTCTCCACCAGCACTCACAAGCTGGGAGAACCACGTCTTCCAGTGCAACAGATGGTAGTAAAGTTCCATATTGATCTTTACCGCAGCTTCCGCCAGTGGCTGGTATGATGAATTCTTCAGAGCTTCCATTTTCACTTTCTTTGCCTGGGCGTAAAAGTAGTTTCTCACGACCGCGAATGCCCAGTCATAATGCGGCTCAGTCAAATACGTCCCCGGGCCGTTCACTTTTTCTAGTAAAATCGCATTCTTCCGTTCTGCAGCTGGCCTTGCATGTGCGAGTTGGTCAGGATCACCGGCTCCCAGGTCGCTTAGAAGCTGATAGAACATAGCCGCGTGGCCCATTGTATCCTGGCTGATTGAGGAAAAAGCGACATCCTCTTCAATATGAGGAGCGAGTCCAAGCCACTCGGAACCACGGTAGGCGATCATGAAATCATCATCCGCAAGCTGGAACAGGAGCTCAACTGCAGCGTCGCGAAGGGCTTCATTTTTCAACGCATCTTCAAGTTCATATTTCATTTCTCCTGCTTCCCTCCCCATGACAAAATCTCTTTTTCATCAAGCATTTCCTGCTCATAGTGGCGCCATTTCTTTTTCAAATAGCCATAGCCTTTTGTATTGCGGTAATCTTTGTTATCGAGCCTTTGCAATGTTTGGCGCTCTTCAAGCGACATTTTCCTGATATCATCACGCTTTACGACCCAAATATCGGCAACCGGTTCGCGTCGCATGAAATTTTCCTGTGCCATCACAAGAGCTAGCTCATGGTTCGGAGCCAGCAATGAGAACTGGTACTGCATCGGAGAAGTGGCACTCCGCTTGCTGAACACTTCAAATTCCTGATAAAATCCATTCCCAGACATGATTTTCTCTCCTCTCCTGTGGTATTCCGGGACAGCTGTCCCCTAAGGCTTATGCTTTAACGCTCAGTGCGTCGATGACCCACTTGTTATTACTGTAGGAAATCTCCCTTAGCCTTAACCGGTCCTTTGATTTAGGGCCATTGTTCTTGATGATTTGCTTGAACTTGCTCCAATCTGGCTGCTTGTATTGCCACATGGCTGACTCCTGGTCAAAATGCATTGTTTCATCCGGAAGCTTCAGACCTAGCGACAGGACCCTCGGAATGTATTTTGTAAAAAAGTCCTGTCGGAGCTCTTCGTTCGTTTTCGTTCTAATTCTGTATTTGATTGTTGTATCCTGTTTGGAAGTACCAGTGGTAGTCGCATCTGCAGGACCGAAAAACATAAGAAGTGCTTCCCACCAGCGGTCTAACGAATCCTGGATCATCGCTTTCTGCTCGTCTGTTCCTTCAGCAAGCGCCATGATGATCGCCTCGCCATGCTGGGCGTGGAAAACCTCCTCGGCACAGATACGCTTCAACGCTCTTGCATATGGCCCATAAGAAGCATCCAGCATATTTGTCTGGGATATGATTGCTGCACCATCAACAAGCCAGCCGATCAATCCGGCATCTCCCCATGTTTTTGCTTCCATATGGAAGACATTGTGGAATTTCAGGTCGCCGGAGAGCAAATCCTGAATGATGTTCTCGCGTGATTTTCCGAGCGGCTTCATCAAATCCTCAGCCACCCTTAACAGCAGTTGCCCGTGCCCCATCTCATCCTGCACCTTTGCCATGATCCCCAGCTTTCGTTTCAAAGAAGGAGCCTTAGGCACCCACTCCTTTTCTGGGAGCGCACCCATGATCTCACTGATGCCATGCATCGAAATAAGCTTGATCAGTGTCATTCGATAGTCATCCGGCATCCAATCTTCTGCCTCGATTTTATCGCCAGCTTCGATTCGCTTCATGAAGTGCTCGTATTTAGCTTCTTCGGTCAGCTGGTCGAAGGAAATTGTGTTTTCCATGCTGCCTACCTCCTTAGATTTAAGTTCCAATCGGTTCTTTTGTTTTATCAACAATTCTTACTGCCTTGCCTTCAGAGCGCGGGATTGTTTTTGGACGATGCACACGCACCTCCATTGAAATCAGGCACTGGCTCTTGAGTAATGACTGAATCCTTTGCTCCAGCTGATAGACCGAATCCGAAATCGGATCCTCCCCGATCATCGTGAAATACTCCTCATTCATCTCAACATGCAGCTCAAGGACCTTCAACGTGCGCTTCTGTAAAATTTGAATCTGGTAATGCGGGGCAAGTTCAGGTACTGCCAGCAGACAATGTTCAATCTGTGACGGAAACACATTGACTCCATTGATAATCAGCATGTCATCAATTCGTCCTTTGACTCGTGACATTCTCACTGTCGTCCGTCCGCAGCTGCATTTTTCCTTCGTCAGAGATGCGATATCCCCCGTCCGGTAGCGAATGACCGGAAAGGCTTCCTTCGTAAGGCTGGTGAAAACCAGTTCCCCCTCTTCACCATCAGGAACAGTTTTTAAAGTTTCAGGATCAATTACTTCAACATAGAAATGATCCTCGGCAACATGGAGCCCTGCCTGTGCTTCGTGGCATTCACTTGCGACACCAGGCCCGATCACTTCGCTCAGCCCATAAATATCGCATGCCTTGATTCCCAGCTTTTCTTCGAGCGTCTTTCTCATTTCTTCGGACCAAGGCTCAGCCCCGAAAATACCGTACTTCAATGAAGTATTGCGAGGGTCCTTGCCCATTTCCTCCATTGTTTCAGCGATATTCAAAATATAAGAAGGAGTCCCGCATATGACTTGCGGTTTAAAATCTTCAATTAACATGATTTGTCTCTGGGTGTTCCCTCCGGAAACCGGTACTGTGACCATTCCCAGCTGTTCACTTCCGTAATGCAGTCCCAATCCACCTGTGAAAAGTCCATAGCCATAGGCATTGTGGAGGAAATTCCCTGGTTGACCACCGCCAAGAGAAATCGCCCTGGCGACAATCTCCCCCCACATTTCAATATCCTTCTGTGTATAGCCAACCACCGTCGGCTTGCCGCTCGTCCCTGATGAGGCATGTACCCTGACCAATTCACTTTGCGGAACAGCGAACAACCCGAATGGATAGTGGTTTCGCAAGTCCTGCTTCTCTGTAAAAGGAAGCGCTTCCAAATCTTCAAGACTAGTTAGCATTTCAGGAGAAAAATTGGCGCTCTCAAACTTCTTTTTGTAAAATGGCACCTTTTGAGCGACCTTCTCAACTACTGTCTTGAGTCTTTGGATTTGAATTTCTTCTATGAACTCACGACTACTTGTTTCGATTTCATGTAAAATCAAGATTACGCCCCCTGTATTACATAAAATTTTATTTATATAACGTTATATTACCGTAATACAATAAATGTGTTATATATTTTAAAACAAAGATAACGTGAATATAGGAAAAAGTCAATTATTTTTCTGAAAATTTTAATATTTAGCGGTGATTTTTCTGGTTGCAGATGGTAAAAGTAGTGATTGTTGTGGTATTCGTAGTGATTATTGTGGTATTCGTAGTGATTATTGGGAAAATCGGAGTGATTAATGTGAAGTTCGTAGTGATAGTGGCAAAAAGCGTAGTGATTAAGCATAAAAAAGTAGTGATGCATGCATGATCATTTCGTTGTGATAATACAATTTTTGTAGTGATTGTAGAATGAGGCACGATGAATAAAATTTAATTAAATTTTTTCTAACTTTTACTCTTTACATCTAAAAAAGGCCTCTTGATTGCAATCAAGAGGCCTTTTCTTTCCTATTAATACATGCTCATGTACTGTTCGCGCTCCCATGGGTGAACCTGAGTTCTAAACATATCCCATTCGATCTCTTTTGCTTCGATGAAGTGTTCGAGGATATGGTCGCCAAGAGCTGCGCTGATTACTTCGTTCTTTTTCAGCTGGTCAAGAGCTGCTGCCAATGTTGGTGGCAGATCATCGATTCCTTCTTCAACACGTTCTTCCTTGTTCATCACGTAGATGTTGCGGTCTACTGATGCAGGTGGATTCATTTTGTTCTTGATTCCGTCAAGACCTGCTGCAAGCAATACTGCCATTGCAAGGTACGGATTTGCTGCAGGGTCAACGCTGCGGACTTCAACACGTGTGCTCAAACCGCGTGATGCAGGGATACGGATTAGTGGTGAGCGGTTCTTTGCAGACCATGCAACGTAGCAAGGTGCTTCATAGCCAGGAACGAGACGCTTATAAGAGTTTACAGTTGGGTTTGTTACAGCTGTAAATCCTGATGCGTGCTTAAGCGTTCCAGCGATGAACTGGTATGCAGTTTCGCTTAGCTCAAGTTTCTTATCTGATGGATCATAGAATGAGTTCTCGCCGTTGCGGAACAATGACATGTTGCAGTGCATTCCGGATCCGTTCACTCCGAACAATGGTTTTGGCATGAAGGTTGCGTGCAGACCGTGTTTGCGTGCAATAGTTTTAACAACTAGCTTGAAAGTCTGAATCTGGTCACAAGCTGTCAAAGCATCAGCATATTTGAAGTCGATTTCGTGCTGTCCAGGTGCAACCTCGTGGTGAGATGCTTCAATTTCAAAGCCCATTTCTTCAAGCTCAAGCACGATATCGCGGCGGCAGTTTTCACCAAGGTCTGTTGGCGCAAGGTCAAAGTAACCGCCGTTGTCATTCAATTCCAGTGTTGGCTCACCGTTCACATCGAGCTTGAACAGGAAGAATTCAGGTTCTGGTCCAAGGTTGAAGTTAGTGAAGCCTAGCTCTTCCATTTCCTTCAGAACACGTTTCAGGTTACCGCGTGGATCACCTGCAAATGGTGTGCCATCAGCATTTTTAATATCACAGATCAAACGTGCAACCTTACCTTTTTCAGCTGTCCAAGGGAAGATTACCCATGTATCCAAATCAGGGATCAGGTACATATCAGATTCTTCGATACGAACAAAGCCTTCAATTGAAGAGCCATCAAACATCATTTTATTATCAAGCGCTTTTTCAAGCTGGCTGATCGGAATTTCAACATTCTTGATTGTTCCTAAAATGTCTGTGAACTGCAAACGAATGAATTTTACATTTTCTTCTTTTGATAATCTTATAATGTCTTCTCTTGTAAACGTCCTAGCCATTGTTAAAGTTCCTCCTAGAATTTTAATGATAGATAATTTGGATTACTAATGGAAAAATCTCGACATGTCTCCGTGATTGCCAGATCGGTTAAAGCGTCCTGCCTGCTGTAATTCCTTGCGAAGCAATTTCCGCAAATCTGCATCAGATAGCTCACGTCTCGTTTTTTCAGCTTGTTTTTTCTCAGCAGCACTAATGGCTGTCTGTTGTTTAACATTAAAAATTTGCTTGATGCCTGCCATGTTGACTCCCTGGTCAATCAAGTCTTTGATCTCGAGGAGCTTGTCAATATCATTTAAGGAAAAGAGTCGTTTATTGCCCTCTGTTCTTGCCGGAGAAATCAATTCATGCTCTTCATAGTAACGAATTTGCCTTGCGGTTAAATCTGTTAGCTGCATGACAATCCCGATGCTAAAGAGCGGCATATTCCGGCGAATTTCACTTCCGCCCATTTTGATTTCTCCTCCTTCCCTATTAAGATAATCTCATTATATTCAATGTTAGGTGTCCTGTCAATCATATGTAAGATTATCTTACATGAAAAATCATAAAAAAAGAACAGGACTTATTTAGCAAGCGTCCTGTTGTATATTTACCTATTTTATAAGAATTAAACCTTTTTCGATTAAAGAATCGATTGCAATACAAACGGCCATCTTCACATGGGAATAGGTTAAGCCCCCCTGAACATACGCGACATAAGGCGGTCTGATCGGTCCATCAGCAGTTAATTCAATGCTCGCTCCCTGGATGAATGTACCAGCAGCCATAATCACATCATCCTCATATCCCGGCATATAAGCAGGATGTGCCGTTACATGGGAATTGATTGGCGAGGCATACTGAATCGCCTGGCAAAAAGCAACCATTTTATCCCGGTCGTCGAATTGGACTGCCTGAATTAGATCAGTCCGTTCCGCATTCCATTTAGGCGATGAATTCATCCCTAAACGGTCCAGCATTGCGGCTGTGAAAACTGCACCCTTCAAGGCCTGTGCAACAATATGCGGCGCCATGAAGAATCCTTGGTACATTTCCTGCAATGAATATAATGAAGCGCCGGCCTCTGCCCCGATTCCCGGGGATGTCATCCGGTAGGAACATGACTCTACATATTCTTCCTTACCTACGATGTACCCGCCTGTTTTGGCAATACCGCCGCCAGGATTTTTAATCAAAGAGCCAGCCATCAAATCAGCGCCGACATGACAAGGTTCAAGTTCCTCAACAAACTCACCATAACAGTTATCAACAAACACAACGACGTCTGGTTTGATCTCCTTAACAAATTTGATCATTTCGCCAATTTGCTCAACAGTGAAAGATGGCCTCGTTGCATAACCTTTTGAGCGCTGGATTCCGATCATTTTTGTTTCAGGCTTAATTGCTTTTTCGACGGCACTCCAATCGATTTCTCCTTTTTCAGTAAGATCGACAGTATTATAAGAGATTCCAAATTCCTTTAATGAGCCGTTCCCGTTACCTCGTATCCCGACAATCTCTTCTAGCGTGTCATAGGGTTTTCCTGTAATGTACAAAAGCTCATCACCAGGTCGAAGAATCCCAAATAGAGAAATAGAAATTGCATGAGTTCCGGAGATGATTTGTGGGCGAACTAGTCCGGCTTCAGCTCCAAACACCTCGGCGTATATTTTCTCGAGTGTTTCCCTGCCAGCATCGTCATAACCATAACCGGTGGTCGGGATGAAATGAGAATCACTCACACGATGTTTCTGGAAACTTTGCAATACTCTGAACTGGTTTGAATCAATCCGTTCATCGATTTTCTTGTGCACAGGTGCAATTTGCTGCTCAATTTCGCTGACAAGCGGCTGCAGCATTTGCCCGTTTTTTAATTGTGTAAACATGTTGCTCTCCTATCTGTATAAAAGGCTGTTTTCGTAAAGATTGTTGTTAAAATCCTAAAGCCGATTTTAACGTGATAAAAAGCCATTTGTAATTCGGTATTAAGTGTGCAAGCCCTTTTCTCATAATATGCTTTAATTTTTTTGTGAAGAAACATAGGTCATTCAATCCTATTTTGTAGTCAATAGCTTGATAAAAGAGCTTTATAAAAGGCTGTTTTCGTAAAGCTTGTTGTTAAAATCCTAAAGCCGATTTTAACGTGATAAAAAGCCATTTTGTAATTCGGTATTAAGTGTGCAAGCTCTTTTCTCATAATAAGCTTTAATTTTTTCGAGAAGAAACATAGGTCATTCAATCCTATTTTGTAGTCAATAGCAACAAAGTGTGAGAAAAGAGCCTTAGAAAAAAATCCGTTTATACTGAGAATCGTTTCAGTTGGCCGGTAATCTGGTGGTCAGCAAGAGAGTATCCCTTGCAGACATAGCCTTGCTTTTCTTCATCAAAAGCAAGCTCACGAAGAATGGTCTCATTTTTCAGTTGTGCCAGCAGTTTCCCCTCATCGGACGGCACAAGGACATGAAATGGCTCCATCATACCAATAATGGACTGTTCGATTTTTAAAAGGAGATTTCTTCGGTCTTCCTCACTGAACGCGCTTATAAAGGCCGTTTCATTTTTGGCATTTGGCACAAAATCCTGGTGTGCGATATCCCGTTTGTTATAAACGGTAATCTGCGGGATGTGGTGGACTTCAAGGTCCTCCAGCAATTTATTGACAGTCTGTTCATGTGAAAAATAATCTTCATTCGACATGTCCACTACATGCAGAAGCAAATCCGCCTCCCGGACTTCCTCCAGTGTCGAACGAAAAGCAGCGATCAATGTTGTCGGCAAGTCCTGGATGAATCCGACCGTATCTGTCAGGAGAGCCGTAAAGCCGCTAGGTAAAATCGCTTTCCTAGTCATTGGATCAAGCGTAGCGAACAATTGATTTTCTTCAAATGACTCTGCTTCGGTCAACCGGTTAAACAGCGTCGACTTTCCCGCATTTGTGTATCCGACTAGCGCAATCTGGAACGTCTTGTTCTTCTTCCGGCGTTCCCGGTAGCGGTCACGGTGCTGAACGATTACTGACAATTGAGTTTTAATATCGTCAATTCGTTTCCGGATATGACGGCGGTCTGACTCCAGCTTTGTTTCACCAGGCCCTCTTGTTCCGATTCCGGCACCAAGACGAGACATCTCAATCCCTTTTCCGCCAAGTCGGGGCAGCAGGTACTGCAGCTGAGCAAGCTCAACCTGGAGCTTTCCTTCTTTGGACCGAGCCCTTTGAGCGAAAATATCGAGAATCAGCTGTGTACGGTCAATAACCCTCGCCTTTAAGCCGGCAGAAAGATTCCGGTTTTGGCTTGGCGACAGTTCATCATTGAAGATAATTAAGTCCGGCTCGAGCTCCTCCTCTAGTGCTTGAAGCTCTTCCACCTTTCCTTTGCCAATGTATGTAGCAGGATGAACCTTTGGCCGCTTTTGGACAACTTGCATCAGGACATTTCCCTTCGCTGTTTCCGTAAGTGATTCAAGCTCCTCCATCGAATATTGAAAACGAAGATCTTCTTCAGTCGTCTGGCAGCCAACAAGAATCACTTTTTCAAATACGTTTTCCTGTTCCAAATAACACCCTTCTTTCCATATATATAGCTAAAACCATCATACCAAAATAAAGCCGCAAACAAAAATTTTGAAAGTCGGGGGAAAAATGGTTGTAAATTGAAATAAACATGATAAAATCAATATGTTTTCATTTAACTATTTTAGTATTCAGGCATCATTTTAACAAGAGGAGAAAAACATGATGACATGGGAAGTACTCAGCATGATTGGAACAGTAGCATTCGCGATCAGCGGTGCGTTTATTGCAATGGAAGAGGAATATGATATCTTCGGAGTTTATATATTAGGAATAGTTACAGCATTCGGCGGCGGGGCAATCCGCAACCTGCTGATTGGGGTTCCAGTCTCAGCAATTTGGGAACAGGGCATATTCTTTAATCTGGCCTTGCTGTCAATCACCATCGTTTTCTTATTTCCTAGCAATCTATTAAAACACTGGCAGCGCTGGGGCAACTTTTTCGATGCCATCGGGCTTGCTGCCTTCGCGATCCAGGGAGCGATCTACGCATCTAATATGGGCCATCCATTAAGCGCCGTCATTGTTGCAGCTGTGTTAACCGGGAGCGGCGGAGGAATAATCCGCGACCTGCTTGCCGGCAGAAAGCCATTAGTATTGAAGGCGGAAATCTATGCAGTGTGGGCTGTTCTTGCCGGACTTGTCATCGGCCTCGGAATGGCTAATCAAGCTGTCGAACTCTACGGACTATTCTTCGTCATCACCGCACTCCGCGTACTGTCTTATACCTACAAATGGCATTTGCCAGTCCGTAAACTTGGAGTACATTAGAAAGGCGCAAGCGCCTTGTTCAGCCCCGACAAGCGCTGGAGGGCCGACCAGTGAAGTCGTTCTTTGACTTCATTGGGCGGACCGAAGCGACTCGAGGGGCTAGGCACTGGAGCTAGACAATTCTCGAAGTGAAAATTTACACTTTCTTATCTGGTAAAAAACAGAGCTGATTCATTATGAATCAGCTCTGTTTTTTTCTATTTATATAATTTTTCTCCCCATCTGCCCGATTGCGTAATGGATGCCATGCTGGAGAGTCTGGAAGCAATCGAATTTCGATAGGTTGATCTTGGATTGGGTGATTTCAATCCCAAGAGTGGATGAAATCCCAACCAGTATTGTTTTCGTGCCGATTAGTCTTGCTGCTGATCCGATTTTTTCGATCAAACTGACCGCATGTGGTCCGATTTCCTGGTCCATGCCTGTCAAATCGAGAACGAGATAGCTGGCTTTATAGGATGGCAGTCGATTAAGTGTGTTTACAATCAGCTGATCCGCCCTATCTTCCTCATATTTTCCAATCAGGGGAACGACGACGATTCCCTCAAGAACCGGGATGATCGGAGAGGAGAGCTTATTGACCAATTCTTTTAATTCAGCTGTTTTTTCTTCAACAAGCCCTTCGAGTTTCCTGATTTGTTCTGATTCTTTCTTTCGTGCCAGCTGATGAATATTATCAGCGATTGTGACATCAGAAGGGAAGTATTCAATCACACTGTGTTCATGTCCTTCTAACTGATGCTGCTTGATTTCATACCAGATATTTGTTCCGAACAGTCCCGAAAAAACTCCAGCGTAATGTGCGGGCAGGAAACTACCTCCCTTTTTCTTTCCCTGGGCAACATTCACTTTATGCTCCCAGCTGTCCTTCATAAATGCTGTAAATGTTTTCGTTTCAAAGTCCAAATCCTTTATAATCGTCAACCCCCACCCGGCGGTTGCATATGTATTTGTAATCATGTTAGCAGCTTCAGCTACGTTGACTTCTTTCATTTTTTCAAAATATTGGCCGACTACGAGCCCCTGGCGAAATCCAGTCGATTCAAATACAAGGTTTGAAGCCTCTTCTCCAGAAATCTCTTCAATCGTATCGAAAAACGTCTTCATTGCCGAAGAGATCCAAAAAAGCACTGCATCCTGCCCCTCGAACGTGAACTTACCGGAATTTACATCCCAGCCGAAATCATAACCTGCAATATCGTAATTGTACTCATACCCCATTAATAATTAGCTCCTTTTTTATCTATATAAATCGTTAAGCTCCCTATTTATAATAATGATTAGTTTTGCCAAAAAATCTTTAAGGAAACCCCAATGTTTTACCCTTTATTGATACTCCTCAAACCTAAAACCCCAAAAAAACATAGAAGGTAAAAACTCCACATCACCACTAGACGATTCTGATTACCAGCCTCAGTTTGTTATTAAATCGTGGTTAAGTGGCACATCAATAATGGCTGAGTTTTGGTGTGCCAATCCCGATGAATCTTCGTCCAAAAATGGATGGATAATATGAATGGATTTATATTTTACAGAAAATAAATAAGGATTCCAGTAATACTGGAATCCTCTGGAACTATTTTAAGAATGACATAACTGAATTAGGATCGAAGCCTAATACCCAGTTTCCGTTTACGTTTGACTGAGGCACACCCATTTGGCCAGTTGCATTGACCAGCCTTTGTGCGGCGATTGGATCTTGCTGTACATTCACTTCTTTATATGCGATCCCTTTATCGTCGAGAAAGTTCTTCAGCATGGTGCAGTAAGGACAAGTATTTGTAGTGTAAACTGTAATATCGTTCATTCTAAATTCCCCCAGTAGCTAGTTTATATACCCATATGGGTATATTATCAAAAGCAAAAAATAATGTCAACAAAGTTGCTGACATTATTTCCCCTTATGATCATCTGAAAAAACGAGGTCATTGCTGCGTAGAGTCATGAGTTCATGTCGGTCGTATTGATTTTGCATTAACAACCGCATTGCCTGTGCCCGGATGGATTTCTCAATCACGTTACGGACATAGCGTCCATTCGAAAAAGCTGTGGCACCAAGTGTTGATTTAACATTCACAAGGTGCTCCCGCAACTTCCGTTCAGCCTCGTGGCTCAGACTATATTCTCTCTCCTTCAGCATTCGCTGGCCGATTTCCATAAGCTGGTCTATTGAATAATCGGGAAAATCAATGACGAGCGGAAACCTTGAATGAAGTCCTGGGTTCAGAGTCAGGAAAAATTCCATTTCCCTCGAATACCCAGCAAGGATCAAGATAAACTCATGCTGCTTATCCTCCATATGTTTAACCAGGGTATCAATCGCTTCCTTGCCGAAATCCTTTTCACCACCACGGCCGAGGGAATAGGCTTCATCAATAAACAAGATGCCTCCCATTGCTTTTTTTATCAAATCTCGCGTTTTTTGCGCGGTATGCCCAATATATTCACCAACAAGATCAGCTCTCTCCGCTTCGATTAAATGTCCCTTCGAAAGAACATTCATTTTGAGGAAGAGCTTCCCGATAATCCTGGCGACCGTTGTCTTCCCAGTTCCCGGATTGCCCTTAAACATCATATGCAAAGCCTGTTTTCCAGCCTTGAGCCCCATTTCTTCCCTTTTCTTATTCACATAGATCCAGGCATAAATCTCTTTAATCATCCTTTTCATTTCTTCCATGCCCACAAGTGCTCCAAGCTCTTCCTCAATTTCTTTTAAAGCTGCGTGCTCCTGCGGGATTGACTTTGGAACCAGCTGCGACTCAGGCAATTCCTTTGTCAACGTCTTCCTCTGCTGTGCGTTCAAAACAATGCTGATTTGACCGTTGTTTTTCTTTCGAAGCGGTTGGTCCAAAGATTTCACCTCTCATTCTGGAAACAGTATACGCATTCATGCTGTATTTGTGATATTCGACTATAACACCATACCTGTTAAATACGAAGGACTTTTAGTTAAACGGGAATCCTCCACCGCACTATATAGGACTCGCTTATGTTCGACAAACTACAGCAGCATTTATTTACTTTTGTCACATTATGCGCTTTCCCAAGAAATAAACTTCTATATTTATATGTATTCAAGGAAGTGGAAATTCATTTTTAAATTAAGGCTCTTTTCTCAAACTTTGTTGCTATTGACTACAAAATAGGATTGAATGACCTTGTTTCTTGAGAAAAATTAAAGATTATTATGAGAAAAGAGCCTGTACACTTAATACCGAACTTCCAAAATGGCTTTTTAACACGTTAAAATCGGCCTTAGGATTTTAACAACAATCGCTACGAAAACAGCCTATATTAAACAATTATCATTATCAAAGGAAAAGAATCATGGATGTGAACGGCATCCTTATCTGGCTGACATCGGATTGATAAGGATACATTTATCCTGGAAAGGTACCCTTATGTCGGCGGAATTGCCTTCATAAGGGTGCATTTATCCTGGAAAGGTGCCCTTATGTCGGTGGAATTGCCTTCATAAGGGTGCATTTATCCTGGAAAGGTGCCCTTATGTCGTTGGAATCGCCTACATAAGGGTGCATTTATCGTGGAAAGGTACCCTTATGTCGTTGGAATTGCCTAAATAAGGATACATTTATCCTGGAAAGGAACCCTTATGTCGCTCAAGGTGCATTCCCACTCCAACAACTGGTTGCAATAAAATTCTTTTATATAAAGCCGTTCTCGGAAAGATTGTTGTTAAAATTCATTTTGCAATTCAGTATTATATTTGCATGCTCTTTTCTCGTAAAAAGAGTCTTCTTTGCGAAGAACATTAAGTCAAACAATCCTATTTTGTAGTTAATATCAACAAAGCTTGAGAAAAGAGCCTTATAAAAAGAAAAAACCCGCACTTGGCGGGTTTCCTTCGTCATTATTTAATTAAGCTTGCCCCTCGAAATCGATCTGGACATTCTTTTGCGGCGCGAATGTTGAGATCGCATGCTTATAGACAAGCTGCTGTTTTCCTTCAGATTCGAAAAGCACGGTAAAGTTATCAAAACCTTTAATCTGGCCTCTCAATTGAAACCCGTTTAATAAGAAGACGGTCACATTGATATTGTCTTTGCGTAGCTGGTTTAAATACTGGTCCTGAATGTTCACTTGTTTCATGGGCGGATCCTCCTCTTTTATCTCTATTATTATGTATTCGCTTTTATCTCGAGCTTTCCTTCAATGAACTTGGAAATTTCGGCGAATTTTTTTTCAGCGTCTTTAGACTCTGACATATCAAACCATTCCACATTCATCTTGTTTCGAAACCATGTTAGCTGCCTTTTTGCATATCGGCGGGAATTTTGCTTTAAATTCTCGATTGCTTGCTCCAGAGAAATCTTGCCATCAAAGTAGTCGTAAAGCTCTTTGTATCCAATTGCCTGGATGGACTGGCAGTCTTTTAAGCCCTTTTCGTAAAAGTACTTAACCTCATCAAGGAGGCCCTGCTCCAACATTAACCCGACACGAAAGTTGATCCGGTTGTATAGCATCTCTCTATCCATTGTCAGGCCGATTAGTGCTGTATCATACAAAAGTTCGGGTGCTTGGTTCTCCTGCAGTTCTCCCGCAGTTTTACCCGTACAGTGAATGATTTCCAGCGCCCTGATGACACGCCGAACATTGTTAGGGTGAATTCTTGAAGCACTTTCGGGATCAACCTCTTTCAACTTTCCATGTACAAATTCCTGGCCTTTTGTCTCTGCTTCTTCCTCCAGGCTGCGTCTGAACACTGGGTCAGAAGGAGCTTCAGTGAAATGATAATCAAAAATCACCGACTGGATGTATAACCCTGTACCGCCAACAATCATCGGCATCTTCCCACGGGAGCTTACTTCATTTATTTTCTTGCGGACAAGTTCCTGGAATTCTGCGGTTGAAAAGCTTTCATCAGGCTCTTTGATATCAATTAAATGGTGGGGGACTCCCTCCATCTCTTCCCGGGTGATTTTTGCGGTTCCAATATCCATCCCTTTATAAATTTGCATCGAGTCGCCACTGATGATTTCACCATTGAATTTTTTCGCAAGTTCAATGCTCAGCTTCGTTTTGCCAACTGCAGTCGGCCCAATTAACACAATCAATTTCTGTTTTTGTTCCAAAAAATTTCACACTGCCTTTTCATAGAGCGTGTCAGCAATTTTGCATCTGACTTCATTAATTTATTTTACCATTAAATAGAAAGCAGTTGAACATCTATGCATTATACCCGAACTTTACAAGTATTATTCTCTTATATCATCTTTTGAAAAAATTTTCCTTAACTTTTACAGTTAGATAACGATTCAGTAACAAACGCACTTTCACCCCCACATTCATGATAGTTTAATAGAAGTCTATGAGTGGTTTAATAATTTATATAGAACTGGGTGAAAACAAAATGTTATCAACTACAGAAATAGGAATTGATTTAGGAACAGCTAACACTCTTGTATATAGTAAAAATAAAGGAGTCGCTTTGAACGAGCCTTCCGTCGTGGCGATTGATACTGAGACAAAAACTGTCCTTGCTGTCGGCAAGGAAGCGAAGGAAATGATCGGGAAGACACCTGGAAAAATCGTGGCCATCCGCCCGTTGAAAGATGGAGTCATTGCTGATTTTGATGTGACAACAGAAATGCTGAAACACATCATGAAAAAAGCATCCAAAAAGGGCGGTTTCTCTCTCCGCAAGCCGGACGTCGTCGTCTGCACACCTTCTGGTTCAACAAGTGTTGAACGCCGTGCGATCCAGGATGCAGTCAGGAATGCAGGCGCAAAGAAGGTACATTTGATCGAGGAACCAGTTGCTGCAGCAATTGGCGCTGGATTGCCTGTTGATGAGCCGGTAGCAAACGTTGTCGTTGATATTGGCGGCGGCACAACTGAAGTCGCAATCATCTCATACGGCGGTGTCGTTGCTTGCCATTCTATTCGCATAGCTGGCGACAGATTGGACGAGGACATTATTCAATATGTCCGCAAAGAGTACAATGTGTTAATCGGTGAAAGAACGGCTGAAAAAATCAAGATGGAGATTGGGTACGCGCTAGTTGACCATGAAATGATGGAACTGGATATTCGTGGCCGTGACCTTGTAACAGGCCTTCCAAAGACTGTTACCCTCAATTCTTATGAAATAAGGGATGCAATCAAGGAATCTCTTCTTCATATCATGGAGGCAATCCGGGCCACTCTTGAAGATTGTCCTGCCGAACTAAGCGGTGATATTGTTGACCGCGGTGTAATCCTTTCCGGTGGCGGCGCGTTGCTGAACGGAATTCAGGATTGGCTCGGCAGTGAGATGGTTGTACCTGTACACATCGCTCCAAATCCGCTGGAATCCGTAGCGATTGGAACTGGTAAAGCACTACAATACATCCATAAACTTCAGCCAGCTGTAAGGTAAAATAAGAAAAGCGAAAGCGCCTTGGTCAGCCCCGACAAGCGTTGGAGGGCCGGCCGGTGAAGTCGATCTTTGACTTCATTGGGCGGACCGAAACGTCTCGAGGGGCTAGGCGCTGGAGCTGGCCATTCTCGAAGTGAAATTTATGCTTACTTATCTTAAAAAAGAAAGATTGCCAGTTTTTAATTGGCAATCTTTCTTTTTTAGCTTCAGAATCCGGGTATATAAGTTGATAGGGTAACGTTATCTGTCAGAACTTACTCTTTATACTGTTTCCTTAATCTATTAAAGTACAGGAAAACGGGCAATGGTATGACTACAAAGCCTAGGCTCTTGATAATTTGATTAACCGCTCTGTCTTTTTGCCGAGCCTTTTCTTCTGTGACGTACATGTCATAATTGCTGCGAAGTTCTTCCTCTGTCATTTCCGTCTTTTCACCTTCAATTTTGCCGTGGTTCATGTTTAGCTTGTAATCTGAGAAACTTTGATAGTAACCTGTTGGGCTTACGAGATCCGCTGTCGCCATGAAAATCGATACCCCGCCGCCAATTACCATCATCAATGTAGCAAACAATACTAGATAAGTATATAAATGTCTGACCACTTTCTCTCCCCCTTGCTCTTTATTTTTCACTGCAAAAGCTACTATAAAAATCAGTACAACTACAGGTAGTATGAAAAATAATATTGAGAAAACGAACAATATATCGCCCCCTTTTAATAATTATAAGAGATTATAATCCATTTAATGAATATGGTGTTTTACAAATTTCCTATTAGTGTAATTTTACACCGTTATTTGGTAAAAAAGAAGAATTTTTATCAAATTGAAGTTAATTTTTCACAAAAAAAAGTGCCCCCAATTGGGAACACTATTTCTTCTGCTTACATTACTCGCTTGAACATTTTCTCCATTTCATAAGTGGAGTAATGGACGATGATTGGCCGGCCATGCGGGCAGGTGAACGGGTCGGATGAACGCCGCAATTCATCGAGTAATGCCTGAATCTCATCGTTGCGCAGATGGTGATTAGCCTTGATCGATGCCTTGCAGCTCATCATGATGGCTGCTTCCTCTCGAAGCTTTTTAAGATCGACTTTCTTCATCAACAATAGTTGTTCAATCATGTCTTCAATCAGATCTTTCTCCTCTCCGGGAGGGAACCACTGCGGGTGTGATCGAACGATGAAGCTGTTGTAGCCAAATGGCTCAAGGAAGACTCCTACTTTTTCGAGCTCATGCTGATGTTCATTTATTTTAATGCACTCATCCGCTGAATACTCAAGAGTGATTGGCACGAGCATTTCCTGCAGCTCAGTCGCCACCTCGCCTACCTTGTTCCTGAAGTACTCATATTTGATTCTCTCCTGGGCGGCATGCTGGTCAATTATATATAAACCACGGTCATTCTGAGCCAGAATATAGGTTCCATGCATCTGCCCAATTGGATAAAGAGGAGGGACCCTTGAAGCCTGTACTTCTGCAACAGGTTCTTGGGCTGCAGGAGAAGTGTCTGACTCGAGGATTTCTTCTTCATCATGAACGAGTTCCTCATCAGGGACAGGCGCAGTGGCCTCGAAGGTCGGGTTTTCTTGAGCTACAAAGGCATTCCTCCAGTCAGGAGCCCCCTGCTGTGGACTATTTGGTGGTTCAGCTGCTTTATAGATCCGGCTTAGCTCAAAAGCCTTCTCTTCTACAAATGGCCTGCGTTCAATTGTCGGTTGCACAGTAGAATGTTTTTCTTCTGCTTCAGGCAAATGGTCCAGTTCCATGAAAGTTTGCTCTGACTTCGGTTTCTCCTGCTTCTGAGTAACCATTCCAGCCGGAATCAATTCCTTCGTTTTAAAAGCATTCTTTATGACACTTGAGACTAGCTCATTCAACTCCTGCTCCTTGCTCAACCGAACCTCCATCTTTGATGGATGGACGTTCACATCAATCAAGAGCGGATCCATTTCAATATTTAAAAGAACAACCGGATACCTGCCGATAGGGAGTAATGTATGGTAGCCTTCTTGTATCGCTTTAACCAGCGCATAATTTTTGATAAAACGGCCATTAATCATGGTCGAGATATAGTTTCGGGATGCTCTTGTGATTTCTGGCATCGATATATAGCCGTTTATTCTATAATCCAAAGATTCACCAGAAATAGGAATCATTGATTTAACCATATTAATACCGTAAATGGCAGCCAGCACCTGGCGGACGTCTCCATTTCCAGTCGTCTTCAAAAGCTGGCGGCCATTATGGACAAGCCTGAAGGAGATATTTGGATTTGCCAGCGCCAGGCGGTTTACGACATCCGTAATATTGCCAAGTTCGGTATGAATGGTCTTCATGTATTTAAGGCGTGCCGGAGTATTAAAAAACAGGTCTGAGATAATGATATCCGTTCCTTTACGGCTGTCTGCTTTCTCAACAGACTCGACCTTGCCCCCTTCGATGACCACTTTATTGCCTTCGATTCCGGTCGATGTTTTCATTTCAAGCCTTGAAACGGAGGCGATACTCGGCAACGCCTCCCCCCTGAACCCGAGAGTCCTGATCCGGAACAAGTCGTTTTCATTCTTGATTTTGCTCGTGGCATGACGCTGGAAGGCGACGAGAACATCTTCTTCCTCAATCCCGTCTCCATTGTCTGTGATCCTGACCCGGGCAAGTCCAGCCTCTTCAAGATCAATTTCAATTACGGTACTATTAGCATCAATCGCGTTCTCTAGCAATTCCTTAACAACAGATGCCGGCCGTTCTACTACCTCACCGGCAGCAATCTTATTTGATAAGGCATCATCTAGTTGCATAATTTTCGCCATTCTGTCACCTCCAGCTTTTAGTTATTCGCAAGTAATGCGGGGTTTTTCAATCATAATTCTTTCTATCAGACCTTTTTCTCGATCTTCTCTCATTTCGGGCTTATAGAATCTTTCTATGGGCCCTTTCTATCGAGCTTCTTTCATTTAGGGCTTATAGAACTTTTCTATAGACCCTTTTTCCAGTTCCTGACGCATTTAGGGTTTATAGAATCTTACTTACGCAGCTTCTTCTGTAATTCATAAAGCATATTCATTGCCTGCAAAGGGGTCATATCCAGGATCTCAAGTCCGTTTAATTGGTCAAGAACCTGCTTCTCCTTTTTGCTTGCACCACTAGCTTTCATCTGTTTAGGCTCTTCATCAAAGAATGATAACTGAGACGCGGCTGCTGTTTCTGCTGCCTGAAGAATGCTTTGTTTGTCTTGCTCATTTTGCAATGTTTCCCGAACTGAGTCTAAGCTCTTTTGACTCACAGATCCAAGTGAAACCGGTGTGTCTGTTTGCTCAAGTATGTGCAGGATTTCCGCAGCACGTTCAATCAGTTCTGCTGGCAATTCGGCCAGCTGTGCAACATGGATGCCGTAACTCTTGTCCGCTGCACCCTCCCTGATTTTATGAAGGAAAACCACTTTGCCGTTCTGCTCAACTGCGCTAACATGTACATTTTTTAATTTTTGCAGTTCATTCTCAAGTGAAGTCATTTCATGATAGTGCGTCGAAAACAGCGTCTTTGCGCTAATTTTATCATGGATATATTCAATCATAGCCTGGGCGAGTGCCATGCCATCATAAGTGGATGTACCCCGGCCAATTTCATCAAAAAGAATCAAGCTATCCTTCGTAGCATTGGTAATTGCGTTCTTTGCCTCAAGCATCTCGACCATGAAGGTACTTTGTCCTGAAACAAGGTCGTCTGCCGCGCCAATCCTGGTGAAAACCTGGTCAAATATCGGCATTACCGCCTCGGTCGCCGGGACGAAACAGCCAATTTGAGCCATGATCGCTGTCAAGGCAACCTGGCGCATATATGTGCTTTTACCAGACATATTCGGTCCAGTAATCAGCAGGACTTCGCGTTCATTGTCCATATAGCAATCGTTAGGCACATATTCCTGGGCATCCATTACTTTTTCTACAACTGGATGGCGCCCATCCTTTAGGACGATTTTCCTCTCAGCTGAGAACATCGGCTTTACATACTGTCGTTGTTCGCTGAGCTCTGCAAACCCAAGAAGTACATCGAGTTCACTAAGAGCCCTGGCAAGTCCCTGCAATCTAGGAATATATTCTTTGATCGTCTCACGGATTCCGGTAAATAGCTGGTATTCAAGCTCGACGCTTTTTTCCTCGGCAGCAAGGATCAAGTCTTCCTTTTCTTTCAGTTCAGGTGTGATGAAGCGCTCGGCATTCGATAACGTCTGCTTTCGTTCATACTGGCCTTCCTGCAAAAGATGGAGGTTCGCTTTTGTTACTTCAATATAGTAGCCAAACACACGATTATAGCCGACCTTCAATGATCTTATGCCTGTTTTCTCACGCTCATCACGTTCAAGCATGGCAATCCAAGTCTTGCCGTTCCGGCTGGCATCGCGATACTGGTCAAGCTGATGATTGTAGCCATCACGGATGATGTTCCCTTCCTTGAGAGAAAGCGGAGGGTTATCAACGATTGCCTGTTCCAGCAGATCCGCTGCCTCCTCGCAAGGATCAAGTCTGTCTGCCATACGGGCAGCTTCCTCATGGGAAAGACTCTCCAAAATATGCTTTAGTGACGGTACCTGTAATAAAGATCTCTTTAGCTGCATCAGGTCTCTTGGATTTAAATTGCCAAAAGCAACTCTTCCAGCCAAACGTTCAAGATCGTATACCTCTCTCAACTTTTCCCGCAATTCCTGGCGTTCAAAAAACTGTCCGACAAAAAGCTGCACCAATTCCTGACGGCGGCCGATCTCTGCTTTGTCAATCAGCGGCCTGTTGATCCATTGCTTCAGCATCCTGCCGCCCATCGCAGTCATCGTTTCATCAAGCAGCCATAAAAGCGTTCCCTTTTTCGCTGTAGATCGTATTGTCTCTGTCAGTTCAAGATTGCGCTTCGAAAAATAATCAATTTTCATATACTGCTGAACCTTGTAAACAGATACCTTTTGTAAATGGTCCAGGCTGCGCTTTTGGGTTCGGTACAAATAATTGAATAACCTGGAAGCTGTGTTTTTTAATTGTTCATTTTCCAGATCAGCAAATAGTTCTGAAAAGCTTTCATTGAGATCGGTGTTATCCTCAATTGAAAGAGCCAGGATAGAACGCTCCTTCAGCTTCTTCTGGATTTCCGGCGAAAGCGAGCTTTCGATGACAACTTCCTTTGCTCCAGAGATCGATAATTCGTTAATAAGCTCTTCGACACTGCCGTTAACTAATGTCGCCCTGCTTTCCCCTGTCGACAGGTCACTGCAGGCAAAGCCATATGTGTCTCCAGGAAAAACCGAAACAGTAGCGATGAAATTATTTTCTTTTTCTAAAAGACCTCGACCTTCCATTACTGTTCCAGGAGTGATCAGCTGGACAACTTCCCGCTTAACGACACCTTTGGCAGTCTTCGGGTCTTCTGTCTGTTCGCAAATTGCGACTTTATAGCCTTTATTAATCAGCTGTTCAATATAGTTAGGAGCTGAATGATAAGGAACACCGCACATCGGAATCCGTTCCTCACCGCCGCCCTCTCTGCTTGTCAGTGTTATTTCAAGTTCTTGGGATGCCTTTAACGCATCATCGAAGAACATTTCATAAAAATCTCCCAAACGGAAAAATAAAAAGGCATCCTGGTAATCCGCCTTCACTTGCAGGTATTGCTTGATCATAGGGGTATATGTAGCCATATTATCCTCCAAAATTCACTTTACTTTATTGTTAGGGGTGTGCAGAGATTCTGCCTCTCCCTTTTGATTTTATCAATTTCGGGTAATGCAACGCCTCTGCTTTTACCCTTTTCACCGTATTCTCTCGGTTTCGGGCAATGCAGCGCCTTTGCTTTTACCCTTTTTATCTTATTCTCTCATTTTTGGGTAATCCAAAGCCTCTGCTTTTACCCTTTTTACCACATTCTCTTATTTTCGGGCAATGCAACGCCTCTGCTTTTACCCTTTTCACCTTATTCTCTCATTTTCGGGTAATGCAGCGCCTCTGCTTTTACCCTTTTCACCACATTCTCTTATTTTCGGGTAATGCAACATGTATGCTTTTACCGAATACCTTTATATTCGGTCAATCCAAAAATCATTTTTCGACTCTTACTCTAAATATCTATTATAACTCGACAAAATATAATTTTCGATAGAATCCCCTTAAAAAGAATTACCAGTCCAAAAATGGACTGGTAAACATCAATCATATTTCATTCTTTTCAGGCCAATTGTGAAAAATAGTAAGCTGAATGCAAGCAAGATTAAAGCTGAATTACGGATGGCGGGAATATAAAGGCTTCCGCTGACAATTTCACGGAATCCTGTGATCATCCAGCTCTGAGGCACAGCCTTGGCTATTTGCTGCATGAATTCCGGAACAATTTCCAGTGGCCAGTATACGCCTCCCAGCATACATGTACTGACAATCAACACCGCACTTAGTGCACTTGCCTGTTGTCTCGTCTTCACGATACTAGCCATCATCAGGCCAAATCCGACAATCGTTATAATCACTAGTGCTGCAAATGGAACAAAGTAAATCAAATTACCCCACATGGAACCATAAATTAAATTCATCACGACCATAAGGACGAATAATTGGATTGCACCCATCATGAAATATGAGAATAAATATCCTATCATCACCTGGACCTTCGACGTTGGTGACGTGAGCAGACGCTGCCATGTTCCTCCGATTTTTTCATCAAGGATGGCTGAAGCTGCTCCAGAAATCCCAAACATCATGAACATGATGGTAAAGCCGATCGCCAACATGCCAACTGAACCAGTTTTTGATTCGTCTTTTCGAATTACTTCACTGCTTATTTCGAGAGATTCTCGCCCTGCTGCTTTATCAAGTATAGCGTTGACGGCGACTGTATCTTGTTCGGGAACCATTTTGAATGTTTGAATAACTGTCCTCCCAACACCCTCTATATAACTGCTTAGTGCTAGATATTCCTGGCTTTTTCTTTGGACAACGATTTGAAAAAGCGGCTTTTCCAATTCCAAACTCTCAACTATCGATTCAGCGATAAGCACCGCTGCAATGGCTTCCTGGTTTTCAACTGAACTGCGGGCTTGTTTTTCATCTGCCTTAAGCCAGGTGTATTGGTCATTTGAAGACAGTAGATCCACGATCCTGCTGTTACTTTCATTTTCTTCCGTAACCACCAGGACGAGAGGTTTATCTTGTGAAGATCCTTCAGAGCCAATCCCTCCAAAAATAATACTGAACATGATTGGCATAATGAACATCATAACGATTGCAGATGGTGTTCTGAACAAGGTTTTTAAATGCAGAATTGCGATGGATATAATCTTACGCATTGTAAGCCCTCCTTTTTGCCGAAAGGGATACAAATGCAAGTAAAAGGGATCCGAGACCAATCGCAACTAAAATGCCGGCTTCGATCAATACTTGCCAAAGGTTTGCACCAGACATCAACTCCAGGAATGTTTGCAGTGCAAGAGCGTTGGGAAGGACTTTCACGACAGAATTGACCCAGTCCGGAAAAATATACAATGGGACCATGCTCCCTCCTACAGCCGCCATTATTTGAGTGGCGAGCATGCCGGCAGCATTGAATGTCTTTTCCGTTTTGACAAGAGTACCAAGTAGCACCCCGAGCCCGCATACGCTAAAAACAAAAGAAAGACCGACAATCATGACACCTGCCATCGATTCTCCCCAACGAACATCATAAAGGTACCGTGTCCCAATAATGATGATTAAAAATTGAATGGAAGACAAAAACAACAGGCCAATAAATTTGCCGATTAAGTAATGGAGATCGGTCAGTTTCGTAACAAGCAGGCGATTGTATACATCTTGCTCTTTTTCATCAATCATGGCGCTTACTCCGGTAATTACCGTCATCAACAAGAACATGACACCCATACCAGCGGCATAATACTGGAATGACCCAACTGGTTTTTGGTCCCGTTCTACCGCAGCTTCTTTAACTATGTTAATTTCAGCATCCGTGGATTGAGACATAGCCGGAAGGGCTTTACTCATGCCGGAAGGTACAGCAACCTCCATGGCTATTACATTTACGGCAGCACTCTGAGTGAATTGCAGCACGACATTCTCGACAATCGATGACTGAATCGAAGCGGACGGAATGGAAATGACTTTCACCTCAGATTCTCCACCCGTAATGATATGATCCGAAAAATCCCGTGGAAGAATGATTCCGACGGACAATTTCTGCTGCTTTAATCTATTTTCCAGTTCTTTTTGGGTTATTGTCTCTGCAGAAATAAGTTCAGGAAGACCTTTCATGAATACTTCTTCTGCCAAAGCATTGCCTAGTTCACCTTCATCAAGATTGACAATACCTACCTCGAATTTTTCAATGGGGGCCACTTCTTCTTCTCCCATCATATTGCCAAAGGCTGCCCCCAGGATCCCAATCAATAAGATTGGCATGAAAACAAGCGTTAACAACGCCTTCCGGTCTCTTCCCATAAGGAGCGCATCTTTCAATGCCAGCCACCAAAACCCCATTTTCATAACCTCCTTAATCCCTTAAGCTTCGGCCAGTAAGATGGAGGAACACACTCTCAAGATTGGGTTCAACTATTTCAACTGAGGCGATTTCAAAACCGGCCCCTGTAACCGACTGGATCAATTCACTTAGTATTTTTTGTGGTTCCTTATGAAAAATGGCAAGCTCATTTTGATTCATTAACAGGTCCTTTTCAGATATCTCTGAAGTTAAAATCGATTTTATTCTTTCAAGTTCGACTGCTCCAGAAAAGTTCATGACAATACGAGAACGATCCCCGATTGATTCCCTTAATTGCGAAATAGTACCTGAAGCAATGAATTCTCCTTGATCCATAATGCCAATCTTTTCACAAAGATACTCAACTTCCTCCATATAGTGACTTGTATAGATAACTGTCATCCCTTCCCCATTTAGCTTTTTTACCGTTTCAAGAATGTGACTGCGAGATTGGGGATCGATCCCTACGGTCGGTTCATCCATGATTAACAACTCCGGGTTATGTAAAATCGCAGCTCCTATATTGACTCTTCGCTTCATCCCTCCTGAAAAAGTCTCTACTTTTTCCTTGGCCCGATCAGCCAATCCGATGATCTCAAGCACATCATTAATTCTTTTTTGCAAGTGGTCTCCGCTTAAACCGTACATTCTTCCCCAGAACGACAGGTTCTCCCTGGCACTCATGGTTTGGTAAAGTGCAATTTCCTGAGGAACGATTCCTAAAAGCCCTTGCCCACGCTTTGGCTGCCTGACCATATCAATGCCCGCAATTTCAATGCTTCCTGAACTCGGGGGAAATAAACCTGTAATCATCTGAATCGTTGTTGTCTTTCCTGCCCCATTGGGTCCGAGGAGACCAAAAGACTCACCCTTTTGGACGGAAAAAGAAACATTCTTGACTGCTTCGAAATCTCTAAACCTCTTAGTCAATTGCTTCACTTTCAAGACTTCCAACCCAAACACCTACTTTCATCCTATGTCGATTCAATTATCTCAAAAATTCACGCCTCATGAAATAAATTCCAATTAATATATGAAACTATTTAGAAAAGATTCTAATGGATTAGAAGTCAGTAATTTTCATCTGTATACATTGGCCAAAGAACAAAAAGCGCAAGCCCCTCGTTCAGCCCCGACAAGCGCTGCCCGCCTAAAACGCCACGTCCTGTGGCTGGCGAGTCTAGCACATCGTGTGCCTCGGAGGGCCGACCAGTGAAGTCGTTCTTTGACTTCATTGGGCGGACCGAAACCGAAAAGTATAGCCGACTGTCCAGAAACGCAGAAACTGGAGACTCCGACAAAGAAGCGCTTTTTGCTTCGACGGCGGAGTTGAAGTTTCGGAGTTTCCAGGAGGCGACACTAGACAAGCGACTCGAGGGGCTAGGCGCTGGAGCTGGATTAAGAAAACCCGTATAGTTATTTACATTGAAATTATTTTATAATTTCCTAGTAAACAAAAAAGCAAGACATCGGTATGTCCTGCTTCTAAGGTTGAAATACATTATATTTCCGTGCTGTCTCTACCCATTCATATCGCTTGTGTGTTCCGAGCTTCTCACCAATTTTCTGGCGATGGTTTTCAACTGTTTTAACTGATATATCAAGCCTTTCAGCTATGTCTTTCTGGGAATATCCTTTAACCGTAAGGATGAATACCTCCTTTTCACGCTTGGTGATCGGAAGGTCGACCAGATTGAATTGGTCACCCTCTGTCTCATCCTCCCATATATGTGTATCGAAGACCTTCTGGTTCGCTAAAATTTTATCCAGAGATTGAATCAGATCGTCGCGCTTCAGCTGCTTGATTAGATAGCCGTCAGCTCCCGCTTCATAAGCCTTCTTTTGATATCCGATATCATCATGCATCGAGAAAATGACTATTTTTGCGTCCGGCAGAAGTTTCCGAAGCCTTTCCAATGTCGTCATTCCATCCAGGCCGCCTGGCATCGAAAGGTCCAGAAGTACCAGGTCGGCAGGGAAGTCAACCGCAGCTTTAACAGCTTCATAGCCATCGCAGGCACAAATTCTCCCATCAATGCAAAAGGATTGCTGCAAAAGCATGCTCAGCCCATCCCTGACGATTTCATGATCATCGATGATCATTAGGTTCATCTTTCCTCTCCCCTTCCACTTTTGTTAAAGACACAAACCCTTCCACCCGTGTAGGTCCGCCTTCCTTGCTAATCCACTTAATGTCCCCATCAAGTATTTTGCAGCGCTCGTACATATGCTTCAAGCCGAGCCCTTTCGTTTTACATCCTCCTGCATTAAAGCCATCGCCATTATCATATAACTGAAAAAAGATATATTGATAGTATGTCTTTAAATGAATGGAGAAATAGGTTGCTTTGCCGTGGCGAACCGAATTTGTGATGCTCTCCTGGATGATCCTGAATAGATGAAGTTCTTTTTCTGGATCCAGTTTCTGTTCCTTATCGAGGTCCATCTCCAAAAAGATTTCTATCTGGTATAGTTTTCTCCAGTCCTTCACTGCTTGCCGAAGTGATTTTTCCAAACCTATGTCATAAACGATCTCAGGTCTGAGGCTTTTTGTCAGACGTTTAATATCTTCCAGCGTTTTTCCCATGACATTAACCATGTTGGTGACATGATTTTGATACTTATCTTCGCTAATGTTCTGTTTAATAACCTCGAGTCCAAGAAATATGCTATAGACACTTTGTCCAATATGGTCATGCAGTTCCATGGCAATCCTTTTACGCTCTGCCTCCTGAGCGAGCAGCGTTTCTTGTACAAGCAGCTCATGGAATCGTGCCCGCTCACTATTTTCATTCTGGACTGGAGGCCGTATCCTTAGGACATAATATACCTCTTCCGATATTGTCATTTTTTTTAAAGACATCTCAAATTCTTCAAGTCCCTCATACACTGCCAGATGGGAGTTGAAAGAAGGAATAGGATTATCAGAGGTTAAGATACAGCGATTCTCCCCCTCTTCCAGTTCTCTTTCCTGGCAATAAGTACAGTAAGGAACCTTCTCTCCAAGCTTCCAGCCGGTCATGTCAACTGCTTTTTCATTAAGATAATGTATCGTACGATCTTTATCCATAACAATCATACCCTCAGGCAGATGGTCGACAATTTCCTCCAAAAATTCTCTTTGCATCAACATAATTGATCCCTCGCTAAAACTTCTCTTCGTCGCAACTCCATTTTAACCTCTATTTCAGATGATCCTTCGCCATGTTTATTAACATTAAGTGAAATCTCCAGCTGCTTATGTCTCCATAAAAAAAGACCCAATAAGGGTCAGAGTTAAGAAAATACCTTTTTTTCGAATTTACTGTGATGGTCTGTTTCACATTCGATAATACAAATGTTATTCCTTCAAAAAAAACAGGCTGAGCTCAGCCTGTTCAAAGGTAATAACACTATTTCAACGTTTTAAGAACTTCCTCAATATCTTCATTGGTCATTTCAGCTGCCTGAGTCATTGTCCTGGCATCCTTCGATGCCCAGTAATCATATAAACGTGCCAGGTCATTACGATTATATACCTGATTACCATAGTGGCTGTAGAAATAGGCAACCAATAGATTGACGACATTGGCCGGTAGTTTATTTCGGGTTGAAATCGACCTTAATGCAATATTCTCAAGTCCGCGGATGTTATTATCAGTGAATTTTTCTACCACTTCAATTGGCAGAGCGTTTTCACAAAATGAAAGGAATTCTGGATCGGTTAATTGTTTATTCATTTGAAAATCTCCTGCTTAATTTAATTATTCAGATTGTTTCCAGCGCGTCCTCTATAAGTTCAATGTCCTTTGATATTGATTGTTTTAGTGTGGCACTTTCACAGCGCTGGTATTCTTTATGAAGTCTTCTTAGTTCCTCGTAAAAGATCCGATACTCAAAGTTGTTAATCATAATCGCCCTCATTACTTTTTACTGTTCTAAGAAATATTTTCCCATTTATACCTAATGTCAAACAAATAAATAATGAGGATTTGATTAAACTAACATTACCATTAAGCAGGCGAGAATGGGAAGAGGTAATTTGGTTCATTTGAATTTCCCAACAAAGCTGAATACAGACTTGTACCGAGGTGACTTTTTTCATCAAGCAAGGCAGAGATATTTCACCTTATATTTCCTCATTTTTTTCAATTAAAGCCAAAGCCTTTTGAAGGGCCCAGCTCTGATGTTCATGAAATAACACTTTCACCGCTGCCCCAGTTTCAACCCATCTAAGTTGATGGTCAGCTTCCACAGGTTCCCCCGCCTCTCCGGCTATTTCCGCAAAATAAAAATCCCCTTCACCAAGATAATATTCAGAATCCTTCTCCGAAAAAAAATAACGCTGTGCTTTTCCAATCCAATCTCCAATTTCCAGCAGACTACCCATTTCTTCAATGCCTTCCCTAACTAGACACTCCTTGTGACTTTCACTTCCTTCCAACCCACCGCCTGGAAGGAAGTACTTCCCATCACCCGTCTCAATCAAGGCAATCAAATTCTTATGTTCATTAAAAATTATTCCATAGACACCCGGCCGCAGGGTATAGTTTATTCCTGATTCCATTTCTCCAAAAGTAATCATTTTTACACCCCTTCAGTTATTTGGAACTATTTTCTCCATTTTACTTTTCGTGTTTTTTTAAGAATCTCCTTCCAATTCAGCAAATTACTTTTGAACTATCGTCTCCTGGGTAAGAGAAAATAGAGACTATGTTACTGGGAGTGAGACGATGGAAAAGTATATGAATTTGAATAAGCAATATATCAGCGGGGAATGGCGCGATGGAACTGGCCAAAGCTCCTATAAGGATATAAACCCGTATAACGAAGACGTGCTGGCCGAATTCCGTATGGCTGGTATTGAAGATGTTATAGAAGCTTATGAATCTGCTAAGAAAGCACAGAAAGAATGGGAGAATGTCAATCCATTTGAGCGTTCCACTATCATGGAAAATGCTGTACGCATTATGACTGAAAGAAGAAAAGAATTAGTTGATTTACTAGTACGTGAGTCTGGCTCGACGCATATCAAGGCGAATGTAGAAGTTGATTTTTGCATCGCCATCACAAGAGAGTCAGCTTCATTTCCATTAAGAATGGACGGGAAGATGGTTCCTTCACTCGTGCCGGGCAAGGAAAACCGTGTGTACCGCAAACCACTTGGTGTTGTTGGTGTCATCAGTCCTTTTAACTTCCCTATGTACTTATCAATGCGTTCTGTTGCACCCGCACTTGCAGTTGGTAATGGAGTCGTGATAAAGCCTGATGAGCAGACTGCGATGAGTGGCGGCACTGTTATTGCGAAAATTTTTGAAGAAGCCGGCCTGCCAAAAGGCTTGCTTAATGTTACCGTATCTGACATTGGTGAAATCGGTGATTCCTTCGTAGAGAATCCTATACCACGAATGATTTCGTTTACTGGCTCCACTGGTGTAGGCCGCCATATCGGGGCGCTTTGCGGCCAAAATATTAAAAAAGTGGCCTTGGAGCTAGGCGGGAACAATGCACTTGTAGTCCTTGAGGATGCGAATATAGAGCATGCGATAAACTCTGCGATCTTCGGAAAATTCATGCACAATGGACAAATCTGCATGGCTGTAAACCGGGTGATTGTGCATAAGGACCGCTATGATGAATTCGTTGAAAGATTTGTAGAAAAGACACAAAGCCTGAAAACTGGTGACCCGCGCGAGCAGGATACTCTAATCGGCCCGCTGATCAACCGTGGAGCAGTCGACCGGATCCTTGGCGATATTGAGAAGGCTAAATCTGAAGGAGCAGAAGTGGTTTTAGAAGGCTCCGCAAATGGTACGCTGATGACTCCTTACGTGCTTACTGGCAGCAATGATGTTGCAACAGCGAAGAACGAGATGTTCGGTCCAGTCGTGACCATCATTCCTGTCGAAAGTGAAGAAGAAGCAATTCGCGTCGCTAACGACACTCCATATGGGCTCAGCGGGGCCGTACACGCAGGCTCTGTAGAAAAAGGTGTCGAAGTGGCCAAGCAAATACAATCCGGGATGGTCCATGTTAATGACCAAAGCGTCAACGATGAACCGCTCGTAGCATTCGGCGGTGAAAAGGATTCAGGTCTGGGAAGGTTCGGCGGTGAATGGTCCCTTGAAGAATTCACTACCGTACAGTGGATATCAGCCCAGACCAACCCGCGGAAATACCCGTTTTAACAAACTACAAGCTGAACCTTGGCAGGTTCAGCATGTTTTATTGGGGTTAATGGCTATTTCTGTGAGCCTCTGACCGAACCACTTAGCCTCTTAGATCCCCTACTCTTTCAAAATATGTTTATATTTTTCGTGTGTCTTAGCTTGCATTTCTTCAGTAACGCGCGGCGTAAAATCACCATTCACATGTTCAACAACCATATTGTAAAGCATCTGCATCCTTACATCTTGATAGGACATCTGAATATGGATGTTTTTTACATTCATATCTTTCATCATTAAAGCAGAATTGAAATTATCGCTTCCCATAAGTTTTGAAGCCGCCCTTGTTTCCAGAACAATGTCTTTTTCCTGTTCGGTGAGCTTAAGCATTTCTGTATTTATTTGAATATCAGGCATTTCAGCCAGTTTTACTTCTCCTTTGCGCTTCGGATCTATAAGTTCAAGCATTGCTCTCACATGCTCCCTGAGCATCTGAATATTCAACTGGATTAGTTTCTTTAATTCCTGATTATCCACAATATCATTAAATATCCTTAACTTACTGATAACACCTTCATGTGTCGGCAAATGTTCAGCCATGATTCCTAAATCAGCAGCAGGCAAACTCATCTTAATAATCCCTCCTCGTTCATCATAGGCAGTATATTCGGAAGGTTGCTATCTGTTCTTAGATTATTAGAAGGGTTTTTCCATATTTTAAAGAATTAATAGATTAAATATTTGAAAGGATAATTTGCTATGTTAATTAGACTGGAAAGCATAACTCGCATTATTGTAATTATTTTCGTTTTATTTTCTTTAGTCGATTACTTTTTTGAGCTAACCTGGATTAATCAGGGAAGTCCATACTTTTTTATGCCAATCCTGATTTTGGTGGTCATTAATATAACGCTTCAAATCATAAATTTTTCTATAAAGAAAAAGCGGAAGAGTTCAATTGATACATAAAAGACCTGGACGTGTTTCGTCCAGGTCTGCTTGCTTTTTTATAAAAATATTACCGGTACTGCTGCTGCTAGCAATATATAGCGTAGAATGAAACCGCCTGCGAGTACGGCACTTTCTGTGATCAAGGTAGCTGTAATTCCGTGAGATCCGGAAGCTGCTACTTCCATTCCCGCCTGGCTCTGATGAAGTTTTCGCGAATTCCATAATTCGAGAGCCTCAATACCAATTGGAACCATCAATCCGATAACAATCAGACCCACCCAGAATAAAGGGCTATACTCACCGGAGAGAATCATGGCAACGGATTGTGCTGCTGACTCATTGGTCGATGAAGTGATCAGGAACATTGTGAAAATCAGGAATACTTCGGAAATCAGCAATGTTAAGTGGATTTTTTTGATCGACATCACATGATGGATCACCTTTTTATCCAAGACTGCTGACACGAGCATTGTACCGGCAATTCCCGTTGAGAATGCCGACACGACGAACAGGATTGGCAAAATTGCAGTATTCCATAGTGGCACAGCCCCAATGACACCAATCAGGAATCCGGTGTAAATGGCTGTAGCGACAGCAAATACGATGCCGACGTACTCCACAATTTTGTTTGTATCTTTTTTCAGCAATTCCATCAGGGCGATATAAGCTGCAGCCATCATGAAAAAGCTAATGAAATAAGTACCGATTGTCATGACAGAACTGAAATTTGTAAACAAATAGATGAACCTCAAAGGATCCTTAAGACCTGCTTCTGCATCGACAATAAGAAGCAATAGTCCTATCCCCATAAGAATTGGGCTGATTAACCTTCCGACAATCCTGACTGTTTTGGCATCAGGATATTTCCTTGCTGCATAGGAAGATGTTAAAAACGCACCGGCACTAAGTCCAGCAAGGAATAAATAGGCAGCGATAATTGTTCCCCAAACCATTATAATCACCTCACGTAGTAAATTTTTGCCTTGCCTAAGTCCGGCCTTAAAGGCTGGGCGTTCATTTTAACGATTGCTTTTGAAACTTCACTGTTTGGATCATCAAGGTCACCGAAAATACGGGCATTGCTGATGCATGTGCTGACACAGGCTGGCTGTTTACCCTCTGCCACAAGCTCAGCACAGAAGCGGCATTTTTCAACTACCCCGGTATTATGATCCTGTGTTCTGGCCCCATAATGGCAAGCCACCATACAATACTTGCATCCGATACATTTATCAGCGTCAACTAACACGATGCCTTCTTTTGTCGTGTAGGTAGCCTTTGTCGGGCAGACACTCACACATGGGGCATCCTCACAGTGCTGGCATTGTACCGGGATGATTTCATTCTTGACGTTTGGGAATACACCCGTTTCTTTTTCGTAAAACTTAATGTATGACTCTTCTACCGGAAGCTCATTCTGCATCTGGCAGCTTACCCGGCAAGCATAACAGCCGACGCATTTTCGTGTGTCTATTACCATTCCATAGCGTGCCATCAGCCATTCACCTTCCTAACCTTCACGATTACTTCGTGGATATTTCCTGCGCCACTCCATTTTTCAAAATCGAATGGTACGTGTTCCATATAGCCAAATCCTATGCCCTGTCCTGTCTTTAAATCCTTTGAAGTGATTCCATAATGACTTGGCACAAAAATCGCTTCTGGGTGGATTCTTTCTGTTACCTTCACTCGAATTTTGCTAGTTGCTTCACTGGATTCCAACTCAACCATATCTCCATCCTTGATTCCCAGCGCTTTGGCACGAATAGGGTTGATCCAGATTCTCTCTAAATCATAATCTTTTGTAATCTGCATCAAGATTGGTATATTCGCAGTTTGAGTATGGCTGTGGATTGCCTGTTTACCAGTGATCAGACGGAAAGAATCGTCTGCCGGGCTTACCTTTGGCTCAATCCATTCAACGATCGGTTTAAACCCTGCTTCTTTATATGTTTCACTGTAAAACTCAACCTTGCCAGAAGGCGTTTTCAGTTCTTTCATCTTACCTAAGGTGATTTCTTCATTAGGAAACATGATGGTTCCTTTTTCCCTTAGCTGTTTATAAGTAATACCTGTAGGCGCAAGCATCGCTTCGTTCAATTCATCAAGGGAGAAGTTGAAATATTGTCCTACACCGCAGACTTTAGCTAACTCAGTATAAATTTCATGTATTGGTTTTGTCTCCGGATGAACCTTCTCAACCATTTGTTGACGGAGCGCAATTCCTGGTATTTTTCCTGATAAACCTTCAATTACCTCATCACGTTCAATATAAGTCACTTCCGGAAGGACATAATGTGCCAGTTGTGCCGTTTCAGACATTTGTACATCGATGGCCACAACGAGATCCATTTTAGAAAGGGCTTCCTTCATTACTTTCGGATTTCCATAGCCTAGCGCTGCATTAGAATGGTAATAAATTGCCGCCTTCATTTTGCCTTCCAATGCTTCTTTTGCCACGATTGTTGCAACACCGTTACTTGGGTAAGCAATCGGGAATTCCTTTGAACCAGCCTTTGGAGCTTCTGGTTCCTTTGGATTAGGTTGTTTTTCTTTATCCAGTTTGCCTAGCGAAGGTTTTCCGCCAAATATACTACCGCCTTTTTGCTGGTAGTTACCAAGTAAAGCATTGAACATTGCAACGGCACGGCCGGTTTCTGTACTATTTTCATAGTTGCATCCGAATGCTCCTCTCCAAGATTGCTCAATCAGCGCCTTCGGTTTGGCTTTGCCCATATCCATGGCAATCCGTGTGATTGCATCAGCAGGGAGACCGGTGATTTTTTCTGCCCATTCTGGTGTATATTTTTTCAGTTCTTTTGCGTATTCTTCAAAACCAATTGTGTAGTTCTTAATGAATTCCATATCATGAAGATTTTCTTTAATCAACACATGTGACATAGCCAGCACAAGAGCCAAGTCAGTGCCTGGTCGGATTGCCAGCCACTCTGTCGCAAGATTGCCTGTGTTATTCAATCGTGGATCGACAATGACAATTTTAGCTCCGTTGTCTTTTGCAGATGCCAATGCTTGTACGGAGCTTGGTCTAATTCCGTCTCCATAGCTTCTGCCTATGAACATAATGTATTTCGCATTACTGATGTCTGCACTCGTTGCCGTTACTCCTACTGTATGAAGGAAACCTGCATCCCTTGAGTTTGAACAAACAACATGGTGTGTATAATAGTTCGACGAACCAAGCGCATTAATGAATCTAGGAGAATAGAATTTCCCTGAAGCCCGTGGGTCCTCCGTCAGTGCTACTGACTGTGGGCCATGCTCTTTAATGATTTTGTTCAATTTTTCTGCAATTTCCTTATATGCTTGTTCCCAAGTAATCGGCTCAAATTTCTTTTCACCAACACGTTTTAAAGGCTGTGTCAGCCTATCTTGAGAATAGACAACTGTAGCGTAACCATGCCCCCTGGCACATAGCTTCCCTTTCGAATAAGGGTGATCAGGGTGCCCTGTCAGCTTCCATAATCGCCCGTTTTTGACATGGCCGATCATCCCGCATTTACTTGAACATGCATTGCAAGTACTAGGTATTTCCTTTATTTCTGCATTTGCTCCTGCTTTTACATATTCATTGGACCATTCATTAAAGCCTACTGTTCCCGCAGATGCCAATGCAGCAGTTGCTGCAGAGGCTTTAATGAATCCTCGACGTGATAGTTTTGTATCCACCATTTTCTTTAGCCCTCCTTTTACTCCAGACCGATAAAACATTTAGTAGTTTTTGCCTTTACCGTTTATGCAAGGCATTTTTGTGATTGATGCTTTCTTCCATTACTGCTGAATGTAAAACTCATTGACTCTTTCGCAGAGTATCCGGTCCCTTTAATGGAATCTGTTATTATAGCTCTTTTTAAAAGGATGTCCTTCACTAAAAGCATCACCACCTTTAAGATTTAGAGCCTTGCAGGTAACTATTTCGTTGCGCCTTTAATATTTCCATCAATGCTCTCGTCAATCTCTGATAAAATGGGTGAACCGTTACTTCCGAAAGCTGCGATTCGAATTCATCGAGCCAATCGAAATGATCATCCAAAAATTCAGCAGTGGTATTTTCGGGGGCATGCTCAATGAAATAAGCCAACAACTCCAACAGGATTGCCAGATGGTCCGGCATACCCTGTAATTCATTAGGGATTTCGATCTTAAGCTTTTCTAGCAGATAATTGATATGTAACGCCGAATCTCCCAATATATAACCTTTGTCCCTAGCAAAGGGTAGAGTGCACGTTTCATCCAGTGTCCACTGTTTATATAAAGACTCAATCGGAAGTGCAGCCTCCTTTTGCGTGCTGCCAATAGAGGTCATGTATAACTCTGTAAATTCTTCATAGTTCTCTGGCAGGACTTCCTCTATTGAAAAGTCGATACTAAAAAGTTCGTTGACCGATCCTTCCAGCTTCTTCAGTAGATCCTGCTGCTGAATCTCATCCCAGATCTCTCTAGTTGGTTGTTTATATAAATCTGCAAGGACTATAAAAACATTCGCACATTCTGTTTTTTTATCTAATCCAATCACCGGGATTCACCACCTTTCGATTACAACTTCACTATATGGCAATCAAGTTTGTGAAACAATATACATTCTGTGGATATTCCCCCAAGCGTATGTGAAGGATTTCACCTAATTTAATTGTTTATTTTTTTGTGCTGATTATAGAAAACTATTAAAAGACACTGACACAAAGGCTTTATAACGCTTACAGCCGGTCAGAAAATGTGAACATTCCTTTAAATATGTTTGAATATCCAGCAAACTCGCCACTTATCATGAACTTTAGTCGTAGAATAGAGGTATATGAATTATCACTCTTGAGGTGACCTATATGTCGCTACTAACCAATTGGCTCGAAAGCTTGAGCTATGAACTGGAAATATCAGAAGCGTGTTCAAAAAAGAAAAGTCCGTTGAGTACCTGTACAGCTTGTATGGATGAATGTCCACAAGGTGCACTAATTATTGAAGAAGGAACTCTTAAATTAGATGAAAAGGCTTGTTCTCTCTGCGGTATCTGCATAACGGTATGCCCGCAGCAGGCAATAAAAGGGCAGTCGCCACCAAGGAAGGTCATCCAGGGTCACCTTTTATTACAAGATGATTCCCCGCTTCCAAGCTTCTTGGAATTGCTTTATTTCCATAAAAAAGGAGTACGCTTTATTCAAAAATCTGCTGCTGATGAGGAGTTAGAAAAACGCATAGGGAAAGTCAATGAAGTTTTGAACGTCATGGAACTTGATCCAGTATTGATCACCAAGACCCTATCACTTAAGGAAGATGCTCAACCCAAACTATCAAGACGTGGTTTTTTCACAAAACTCTCGATGGATGGCAAAAAAACTGTTCTGTCTTCAGTAACGCCAGTAAAATGGCGGTTCAATGAGGACAGCTTTAAGTCTTCTAACCTATATAATGAATGGTCGTTACATGAAGTAAGGATACATGAGGAGAAATGCACATTATGTGAAGCCTGTTTTAACATCTGCCCTACACAGATTTTTACACTGGAGAACGATACATTAAGCATTGATGATAAAAATTGTTCCGGGTGCAACCTTTGCATGGACATTTGTCAGCACAGCGGAATTCAGGTTGCTCATAGGATCCACAAGGTAAGTGAAGTTGCCTATCATGTATATGAAAATGAATGTACTACTTGCAGAAACAGTTTTTATTCCTGGGAAGAATCAAATGAATGTGAAATCTGCAAAAAAATCGAGAAACCAAATTTTTTCCTGTAACTCCGTCTAAAAATAAAGAATGAGGCACCGGAACCAAAGCTGCTGCAGTCGCCTAAACAGCTTCGAAACCTGTGCCTTCTCATTTTTCACTTACAAAAAAAAAACTAGGAAGTGAAAGCTTCCTAGTTCGATGTTATTCTTCCTCTCCCAGGAGGAAGTCTGGGTTCAAGTCTTCGAATTCGTCATCATCGATGCCATGACCCCACTCGTCATCATCGCAATCGCATCCGCCTGGATGAGTGACAACACATACCTTCGTTTCACCAATGACTTCTACAAGGAATTCCCTCTCGACGTGAACGATGATTTTGTTGCCATTAGGCGAAATGACTGCTTCAATGCAGTTAGGCTGCTGCAGGACCTCTACAAGGACATCATGGTCATCCATGCAGTCAGGGTCACGGTACTTCAGCTTGATGACATCGCAGTAAGTTACTTTCTCCGTCACTACTTCAGTTTTTGTATTATCATCAAAGGAGTACCAGATGTTGGCTTCGTAAGACCCGTTTACTTCAACCACTTTCCCTACCTTTTTTGCCTTATACTTATGGTTTATGACCCAAGCGCCCAGAATGCTGCTCGGATTATGCGCTGGGTTGATCGTATGATTGGACTGCGTGAATTTGCGTCCTTTCGCTACGACGGCTTTCGTAATAATCTCTCTGTAATCTCCCATTGCGAGCGAAACCTCCTCAATCTTTTTCAATTCATCCTATGCGTGATATTAGACTAGTGTGCGATTAATTTTAGAACCGCTGGTAAAAACTTAGGCATAGTTCATTGTATGCCCATATGCCCTGAATGTTCCCGATTGATGAAAGTTGGTGGGGATTTAGATTGCATTAAAGTGACACGCACGGGGGAGGTACTTGCGAAGGCTAATCAAAATTCGGAATTTGATGGTCTGCTATAAATAAAAAATGGCACCTGAATATTCAGGTACCATTTACTGATCGATAATTAATGGTTGTGTGTATGGCAGCTTGCTTCGTTTTTCAGAGCTGCTCCTGTTTCACCGCGAAGTATATCTCCACCAGTTGATGCTACTACTTCATCTGTAACCGTATTTGAAATTGTTGTGGCCACTAGCTGAAGCAATTCATTTACATCGATTTGCGACTGCTTGAATTCCTGGACCACCGGGATTTCATCAAGTTGTTGTTCTAGAGAAGCAATTTTTGCTTCAGTCTTCTTCAATGCTTCTGTTTTTCCATAGTGTTGGAAGTTAACAGCCTGTTTTTGAAGACCTTTAATAGAAGAAATAAGTGTTTTCACTTTTTCATTCTCATGGATTTGTGCTTCTGCACGCTTGAAGAAGTCAACTTCTTCTGTTTCTGCAATCATTCTTGCGATTTCTCTTGAACGCTGGATAATGTCATCTTTATTATATTTTGCCAACTTAGTTCACCTCAACTGGTTCGATTTCTTCTACCATTTCCCCGTTTAAAGACCATGTTTTTGCATCAGTAATCCTTACCTTGACGATTTTGCCGATTGCCGTTTTAGGTCCAACAAAATTGACAAGTTTCAACTTGCTTGTATAACCTGCAATAACATCTGGATTGTTTTTGCTTTCGCCTTCAACCAGGACCTCAACAATCTGATCCTGATATTTCTTCATAGACTGTGCGGATTGCTCATTCACAAGTGCGTTCAGCCGTTGCAGGCGCTCCTTTTTCACTTCCATTGGGACATTATCCTGCATTTTTGCAGCAGGAGTTCCCTCCCTTGGAGAGTATATGAACGTATAAGCTGACTCATAGCCAACCTCACGAACAAGAGACATTGTTTCCTCGAACTGCTCATCCGTTTCATTCGGATATCCTACGATAATATCGGTAGTCAATGTAACATTAGGAATTGCTGCTTTGATCTTGTGGACGAGTTCGAGATATTGTTCCCGAGTGTACTTCCGAGCCATTATTTTCAATATATCAGTAGAACCTGATTGTACTGGAAGATGGATGTGGTCCATAAGGTTACCGCCCTTTGCCAGCACTTCAATCAAGTGATCATCAAAGTCACGCGGGTGGCTGGTTGTAAAACGAATGCGCGGAATATCGATTTTACGGATTTCATCCATCAAGTCACCAAGACCATATTTCATATCTGCCAAGTCTTTTCCATAGGCGTTTACATTCTGACCAAGAAGGGTAATTTCCTGATAGCCTTGTGCAGCAAGCTGACGGACTTCCTGGATGATATCCTCAGGACGGCGGCTGCGTTCTTTGCCTCGTGTATAAGGAACGATGCAGTATGTGCAGAATTTATCACAGCCATACATAATGTTCACCCATGCCTTAATATTGCCTTTACGCACCTTCGGAAGGTTTTCAATTACGTCCCCTTCCTTAGACCAAACTTCTACAACCATTTCTTTGGACATGTATGCTTCCTGGAGAATATGTGGCAGGCGATGAATATTATGCGTACCAAAAATCATATCAACCTGGTTATACGTTTTTAGAATTTTGTTAACGACGGATTCTTCCTGGGACATGCAGCCGCAAACTCCCAATAGAAGATCTGGCTTTTCCCTTTTAAGATGCTTCAAATGTCCAAGTTCACCGAACACCTTGTTCTCAGCATTTTCCCTGATCGCGCATGTATTCAAGAGGATGACATTCGCGTCCTCGACACTGTCAGTAGGTTCATAGCCAAGACCAAGGAAAATACCTGCCATGACTTCTGTGTCGTGCTCATTCATCTGGCAGCCAAAAGTGCGGATGTAGAATTTGCGCCCCTGTCCCATACCAATGAATTCTTCAGGGATGTCGAAGTCTTTATGATACTGGACTTCTTCCTTGCCGCGTTTTTTTGCATCCTTCAGGGAAGGAGCTGTATATACTGTTTCAAAGTACTTGCTGTAATCCTTGCTGGATTTTTTGTCCGAAGAATTTTCAGTTTGTACTTGCTGTCCTTCCAAGCGTTGATTTTCGTTCATTTTAGATCTCCTTTCATTAGAAAGCGAGCAGGCAGATTGATCGAGCCTGGAGCCAGTGCTAGCTTCACAAACAGTTCTGCTTTCTACTTTTAAAAGGGCTATATTTCACCCTGAAAATATAAAATATACACATTATAATAGTATAAACTCTTCAATCAATGAACACAATAGCAGGCACTGGAAATACAGCTTTCTTGGTAAAAAAAGCCGACTTAATAAATTATATTACCTAACACATTATTATTTTGTAGTGATGCTTGTCACTAATTCTAGCAATTGTTTTAAAAGTAACAAAACCCCAATCTTGGTCGATTGGGGTTTTATTTCATTCCGGTTTGATTTCCGGATTTATATTACATGAATTCAGCAACTAGCTTATCAAAGTGAGCTTGATCTAGCTTCAGGTCAGCTTGAGATAGCGGAGTTTCAGAATAACCGCTGACTAGCTCCTGATAAGATTTACGCTCTGTATTTTGATAAATTAATCCAGTAACAAGACCGTTGTGCTGCATCAATGTCTGCATTGCTGCTTCACGGTTTGATGGATCATATCCTTCAATGTCGCCAAGCTTTGTCAAGTTTTCCTTGAACCAGTCGTAAGTGTTTACCTTGTTGTAAGTTACACAAGGGCTGAATACGTTGATTAAAGAGAAACCTTCATGCTTGATTCCAGCCTCGATCAGCGCAGTCAAGTCTTTCAGGTCTGTTGAGAAGCTTTGTGCCACGAAAGTAGCGCCAGCTGTCAAAGCCAATTCCATTGGGGAAATGGCCTGCTCGATGGAACCTGCAGGAGTTGATTTTGTCTTGAATCCAGCAGCCGAACGAGGGGAAGTTTGTCCCTTTGTCAGACCGTAAATCTGGTTGTCCATGACAATGTATGTGATATTGATGTTACGGCGGATCGCATGGACTGTATGTCCCATACCGATCGCGAAGCCGTCTCCGTCACCACCAGAAGCGATAACAGTTAGATCACGGTTAGCCATCTTAACTCCCTGCGCAATAGGAAGCGCACGGCCATGGATTCCGTGGAAACCATATGAGTTGATATATCCGGAGATTCGGCCTGAACAGCCGATACCAGAGATTACAGCCAGGTTCTCAGGTTCTAAACCGACATTGGCAGCAGCACGCTGCATGGCTGCCTGTACAGAGAAGTCGCCACAGCCAGGGCACCAGTTTGGTTTTACATTATTGCGAAATTCTTTAAAAGTCGCCATCCTAGAACAACTCCTTGCATTTTGTGTGGACTTCCTGCGGCAAGAATGGATTTCCGTCATACTTTAGGACCTTATGGATCTTCTCATGACTTCCGACATTCATCTTCATGATGTTTGCCAGCTGTCCTGTCGCATTGTTTTCAATAACTGCAACTTTCTTTGCAGATTTTACAAGCTGCATCATCTCATCAGCCGGGAATGGATGTACCAGGCGCACATGTGCGTGGTTTACTTTCAGGCCATCCTTCTCAAGTCTTCCCATTGCCTCTTCAATTGCACCTCTTGTAGAGTTGAAACCTACGATCAACAGATCAGCTTCCTCATGCGGAGCATTCTTGTGGATTGGCGTATTGAACTTCAGATTACTGATTTTACGCATACGCTTATCCATTTGCGCAATACGGTTAGCAGCAGATTCCGAAGGTTTTCCAGTTTCATCATGCTCAACACCAGTAACATGGTGGATACCGTTCTTCATTCCTGGGATAACACGTGGTGAAACACCATCTTCAGTCACTTCATAACGCTTGAAGTAGCCTTTATTATCAATTTCAGGAAGAGCTTCTGTAGCCAATTTACCGCGGCGGATTTCCACTTTATCAAACTCAAGCGGTTCAACTGTCTGCTTTCCTAAAGATAATTGCAGGTCAGTCAGCATAATGACAGGACACTGATATTCCTCAGCAAGGTTGAATGCTTCCGCTGCATCGTAGAATGCTTCCTGAACAGTACTTGGAGCAAAGACGATTTTAGGAATCTCACCGTGAGTTCCATAAATCATCGCCATTAAATCTGACTGTTCCTGTTTTGTAGGAAGTCCTGTTGATGGGCCGCCACGCTGTGTATCAACAATGACAAGCGGTGTTTCAGTGATACCTGAAAGACCGATTGCTTCCATCTTCAATGAAAGACCTGGTCCAGCAGAAGCTGTAATGGCACGTACGCCGCCATAGTTAGCGCCGATTGTCATAGTCACAGCAGCGATTTCATCTTCAGTCTGGATAACTGTTCCGCCAAGAGCAGGTAGTTTCTTGATCAGATATTCCATGATTTCAGAAGCAGGTGTGATTGGATATGCAGCCATGAAGCGGCATCCTGCTGCTACTGCTCCAAGAGCGATTGCATCATTGCCAATCATGAACAGGCGTTTCTGGCCATCAGCCTTTTCAAGCTGCATTGTCTCAGTGCCGCCTAATTGTTCTTTCGTATATTCGTAGCCAGCTTTGATGGCTTCCATATTTTTATCGACAACTTGTTGTCCTTTGCGTCCGAAAATCTCCTGGACGACTTCTTCAAAAACTTGGATATCCAAGTCTAGAACTGCACTAGTTGCACCGATGGCAACCATGTTTTTCATAAGAGATGTTCCCAATTCAGTAGCCATTTCCGTAAATGGAACCGCATACATCGCAGCTTGAGTATCCTCAGGCTTTTTCGGGTCAAACTTCGCATCAGCAATAATTACGCCGTTCTCATGCAATTCTTTGTAGTTTACATCGATTGTTTCCTGATCGAAAGCTACAAGAATATCTAAATCGTCAGAAATAGATCGAACCTCAGTAGTGCTTACTCGAATCTTGTTATTTGTGTGTCCGCCCTTGATACGTGATGAAAAGTGACGGTAGCCATACAAGTAGTAGCCTAGACGGTTCAACGCAATAGAGAAAATTTCCCCGGTAGATTCAATTCCTTCTCCCTGCTGTCCGCCAACTTTCCATGAAAGTTGATTGATCATCTCTTACACCCCTTTAGATACGTAAAAAAATATGTAAAAACGCTTCGTTATTAAGTGTAGCACTTTTCCAAGTAATTCACTAGAAATAAGCGGTTTATATCTCGCATTTATTGCTGAAATCTAGCAAATGGATGGTACTAAACGCTTACAATTCTAGACCTATGTGTAAAAAAAAGCAACCCTTTCAGAATAATTATTGACGAAAATATGAATATTTTTTTATTTATTAAAATATTATAAGTTTCTTACACTGCAACCCTTCGATTACTATGCAGAAATTCTCTGTCTCCAGGGAATTTACGACCTTTGCACAGATAATCTGGTAGCCATATTCCCATATAGGAACTTACTCACTTGTATATCAGAATAATATTTTTGCAATTCGTTCCAAAGGTTTTCATATTGTTCGTTACCTTTGAGACTTTTTACAGAGAATTCAATTCCATCAAAGTCTGATCCAAATCCCACATGATTTTCTCCCCCAAGAGAACAAATGTGATCAAGGTGGCGGATGACATCATCTATTGAAGCAGAATCCTTTTTACCTGATAAGAATTCTGGCACAAAGGTAACACCAATGACTGAATCTCGGTCAATCAGCGCTTTGATCTGATTATCCTTAAGGTTGCGCGGATGGTGGCAAAGTGAATAACAGTTTGAGTGGGATGCGAATACCCGGTCAGCTGCTTCCATTACATCCCAGAAGCCCTGTTCAGATAAATGTGAAACATCGCAGATTGTACTGGTTTCATTCAGAAGCTGGACAACCTGACGTCCAAACCTTGAAAGACCCGCTCCTCGTTCCTCCAGGGCACCATCAGCCACATAATTCCCAAAGTTCCATGTTAATCCCACAGACCGTACTCCCAACCTCAACAAAGTGCGTAATTTCAATAAATCCTGCCCAATCGCATCACAACCTTCCAGGGTCAGCACTGCACCAATTTCATCATCGGCTAGCAGGTCAATGTCCAACTTGTCCTTAATCAGCCTAATTTGAGGATGAGGCCTTAAGACTTTTTCATAAAATAAATCCGCCATTCGCAGTGCTGCTTCAAATTTCAGATCAGGGTGAACTGATTCAGGTACATAGATGGCGAATAATTGGATTTTGGTAGACGATGCCTTCAGCCGTTCAAGATTGACTTGCAATTCAGGGGATTTGGCAAAATCAAGCGTTGGGTTCATGAATAATTTAAATAGAACATCACAATGAGCGTCATAGATTTTCACGAAAATACCTCCTCTTTACATTCATAATACTCTATTCAATAAAATAAACCTGCTTGCATAAGCAAACAGGCTGAATGTAATCTTTAAAGATTCTTTAGAATGGCAAGCTATCTATAAGCTCGATTACGCTTTCATCTGGGTTCAACAATCAGTTTAATGGCTGTACGTTCCTCGCCATCAATCAGGATATCAGTAAATGCCGGGATGCAAATTAAATCGACTCCGCTAGGTGCTACGAACCCTCTTGCGATCGCTACTGCCTTAACGGCCTGATTCAATGCACCCGCCCCGATAGCCTGAATTTCTGCGCCCCCTCTTTCGCGCAGTACTCCAGCAAGCGCACCAGCTACAGAATTAGGATTAGATTTTGCTGAAACTTTTAATATATCCATTCCTGGCTCCTCCTTATTTTATCCCGTCCTGGACGTCTTAGCTGGACATCCAGTTTAGTCTGTTCCACTGCTACTATATTCAGGAGGAGGCCCACATATGACCTTCATTAGAAAAAAGGATTGCAATTGATGATAATGATCCTGTTTGTTAGAGTGAATTGTTTTTTTGAGGAAAGAACCCTTTTGTCTAGTACTTCCCTCTTGCATAGATTTGTCTCTTTTTCAAGCTGCCTTCAATGGGACTGGAATGGTACCCTTATGTGGGCTTCTGATGCGTCATAAGGGTACCTTTCAGCAAGAATAGTGCCCTTATGCGCTTTTCTTCCTCTTCATAAGGGTGCCTTTCAGCAGGAATAGTACCCTTATGCATTCTTCTTCCTCTTCATAAGGGTACCTTTCAGCGGGAAAAGCACCCTTATGCGCTCTTCTTCCTTTTCATAAGGGTACCTTTCAGCGGGAAAAGCACCCTTATGCGCTCTTCTTCCTTTTCATAAGGGTACCTTTACTCCCGCTGCCCCCTGTTATTGCCAACTCAAACTGAAAACGCCTCCCATAACTAATCCCGTGCAAATAAATAGACTGCAGAAAAACTCAAATGAGTTCACCTGCAGCCTAAAAAAGGTTATCCATATATTCTAGTCATAAAAAGGATGGTCTTCATTAACAAGGATCTTCTGGATTTTCACTGCTTTACCGGTCTTCTTATCCAAATCTATCAATACTGCAGATAGCTGATTCCTTCCATCCTTAGCCACTTCGAATCGGGTTGGGAGACTCGTCATGAACCTTCTAAGCACCGCTTCTTTTTCCACTCCCAATATTCCATCATACGGCCCAGTCATGCCAACGTCGGTCAAAAAAGCTGTTCCAGATGGCAAAATTCTCTCATCTGCTGTCTGTACATGAGTATGTGTTCCTACTACAGCGGAAACTCTTCCATCAAGATACCAGCCCATAGCCTGCTTTTCGCTAGTTGCCTCTGCATGGAAATCTACAAAAATGAGGGATGTGCGCTTTCTTGCTTCTTCAATCAATTCATCTGCTTTTTTAAATGGGCAATCAATTGGCGTCAAGAAAGTACGGCCTTGCAAGTTGATTATTGCCAGCTCTTCCTGGTTAATCTTTAAATAGACAATCCCAGTTCCAGGGACTTCTTCTGGAAAATTCGCGGGCCTGACCAGGTATTTAGCATTATCGATGAATTCAAAAATGTCACGATTATCCCATGCATGGTTTCCTAGAGTTACCGCCTGAGCACCCTGCTCAAGAAACTGACGATAAATCTTTTCGGTAATCCCTTTACCACTCGCTGCATTCTCACCATTTATGATCGTGACAGTCGGACGAAATTTCCCCTTTAACTTTGGCAGGTATTCCGTAACCATATCCCTGCCCGGGGAACCTACAACATCCCCTACGAATAAAATTCTCATTGCATTCACTTTCCTGTCTATAAATTAAGATATTAAAATGTACTCTTCTTAAACACTATCGTATTAAGATCCAGATCTTATGGGCCGCCTTGAAATTAAAGCCCCGAACCTTTAACACATGTAAAACAACCATTATTAAAATTGTACCATAATATCGAGATTAGAGGAAAACCATCGGAACAGAACTTACCGGACCAATATAAAAAGCGGTGCCGAAGCACCGCTTTATTTTGCATATTCAACTGCCCGTGTCTCACGGATGACTGTAACTTTGATATGTCCAGGATAATCGAGCTCTTCCTCGATTTTCTTACGGATATCACGTGCGAGGCGGTGTGCCTGCAAGTCATCGATTTGATCAGGCTTAACCATGATCCTGATTTCTCTACCCGCCTGAATTGCGAATGATTTTTCGACTCCTTCATAGGATTCAGAAATCTCTTCCAGCCTTTCGAGACGGCGGATATAGTTTTCAAGAGCTTCGCTGCGGGCACCAGGCCTTGCAGCTGACAATGCATCAGCAGCAGCAACAAGTACTGCAATGATCGAAGTTGGCTCAGTATCACCATGGTGGGAAGCAATACTGTTGATAACAACAGGATGTTCCTTGTACTTGGTAGCTAGCTCTACGCCAATTTCAACGTGGCTTCCTTCTACCTCATGGTCAATCGCCTTTCCGATGTCATGCAGGAGTCCTGCGCGTCGAGCTAATGTCTCATCTTCACCTAACTCAGCGGCAAGCAATCCGGACAATTGGGCTACTTCCATTGAATGCTTAAGTACATTCTGTCCGTAACTTGTACGATATTTCAAGCGGCCAAGAATTTTAATAAGATCTGGATGCAGTCCGTGCACTCCCACTTCGAAGGTTGTCTGTTCCCCAACCTCACGAATGTGTTCATCTACTTCACGGCGCGCTTTCTCAACCATTTCCTCAATTCGAGCCGGATGAATACGTCCATCCTGGACAAGCTTGTCTAGAGCTAGACGGGCTGTTTCACGTCTGATTGGGTCAAATCCAGAAAGGATAACGGCTTCCGGAGTGTCATCAATAATGAGATCAATTCCCGTCAACGTTTCCAGGGTGCGGATATTCCGTCCCTCACGTCCGATAATACGCCCTTTCATTTCATCATTCGGAAGATTTACAACTGATACAGTCGTTTCAGCAACATGATCTGCTGCACATCTTTGAATGGCCAGTGAAAGTACTTCTTTCGCTTTCTTATCGGATTCTTCTTTCGCCCTGTTTTCGTTTTCCTTAATCATTAGTGCAATGTCGTGAGCAAGTTCTTGCTCAGTTCGCTCCAAAATGATGGATTTAGCCTCATCACGCGTTAAGCCCGAGATGCGTTCTAGTTCAGTCTGCTGATTTCGTACCATCTCGTCCACTTTGCTTTCCATCTCTTCAATATGCTGTTGTCTTTTGGAAAGAGCGTCATCTTTTTTCTCTAAAAGATTCTCACGTTTGTTCAACGACTCATCTTTACGATCAAGATTCTCCTCTTTTTGCAATAAACGATTTTCTTGTTTTTGCAGTTCATTTCTTCGTTCACGAATTTCACGCTCTGCTTCTGAACGCAGTTTGTGATTTTCATCCTTAGCCTCCAGCAGGGATTCTTTTTTCATAGCCTCTGCTTCACGCTTCGCATCTTCAACAATTTGTTCTGCGGCGTTTTTGGCACCTGCAATTTTTGCTTCCGCAACGGATTTACGATAAAAATAGCCAACAACTGCACCGACGAATAGGCCAAGCAAAATGGAGATGATTGAAATAATTAGATCCATCATTTTCACCTCCTCTTGCTATGAACTTGTGTTACGTTTTTTAAAGTGTCGGCATGTACATTGTTACAAGCATCAATATACAGCTCAAATGCTTTTAAACGTTTTTAATACCATGAAAATGTAAAATATACATTTTTAATTGTAAAGCTGTCAAATTTTATTGTCAAGGGTTTGTCCCATAACGGTTCTATTGGTTTGATTAATTATTCAATCAATTGTTATTTTTGTGCTGCGCCGGAAGATTTTCGTTCCAGGTACTTCACTGTAAGCAAAAACACAAACAAGGTCTCCTAGCTTTCAGGAGACCTTGATCATAAACATAGATAATCTATTAATCCAATTTGAGTTCTTCCTGATCTTCATCAGTTTCAGTTACAGTGATCTCGCCATCAAGACCATAGTGATTACGGATCTTCTGTTTGACTTCAAGACGAATGGACGGATTCTCTTTAAGGAAAAGCTTCGCATTTTCCCTTCCCTGTCCAAGACGCTCACCATTATAGGAATACCATGAACCGCTCTTATCGACGATATCAAGGTCTGAACCCATGTCGATGATTTCTCCCTCTTGGGAAATCCCTTCACCATACATGATGTCCACTTCTGCTGTACGGAACGGAGGAGCTACCTTGTTCTTAACAACTTTAATCCTTGTTTTGTTACCAACCATGTCGTTACCCTGCTTCAATGTTTCTGCACGGCGCACTTCAAGACGCACGCTTGAATAGAACTTCAATGCACGGCCGCCTGGTGTTGTTTCAGGGTTACCGAACATAACACCGACTTTTTCACGAATCTGGTTAATGAAGATTGCAATAGTCTTTGACTTGTTGATTGCACCAGAAAGCTTACGCAATGCCTGGGACATTAAACGAGCCTGAAGACCAACGTGGGCATCACCCATCTCACCTTCGATTTCAGCCTTAGGAACAAGAGCTGCAACGGAGTCAACAACAATAATGTCAATTGCTCCACTTCGCACAAGTGCTTCTGCGATTTCCAAAGCCTGTTCTCCTGTGTCCGGCTGTGAAAGAAGAAGTTCATCGATATTTACACCAAGCTTCTGTGCATATACAGGATCCAGAGCATGTTCAGCATCAATGAATGCCGCCTGACCGCCATTAGCCTGTACTTCTGCAATCGCATGAAGCGCAACAGTTGTCTTACCTGAACTTTCAGGTCCGTAGATTTCAACAACACGTCCGCGAGGGTATCCGCCTATTCCCAGTGCGACATCCAGTGCAAGGGATCCGCTTGGAGAAGTAGAAATCTTTGTGTCTGTCTTCTCTCCTAATTTCATAACTGAGCCTTTACCAAATTGCTTTTCAATCTGTTTTAACGCCATATCTAAGGCAGCTTGACGATCACTCACTCAAATTCCTCCTTATTATATAAAAACGAACCAGCATACTGCTTGGCCGCAAATCTCTTATTTAAAGCCTACTATTACTATACCTTTTTCCTGGGTGTTTGTCTATTAAAAAATCGAACATTTATTCGTTTTTTTTAGAACAAGGGAAATTGAGAAAATTGAATTTCACGTGAATGTTTCACTAGTTTTCAAACAGACTATACCCTTTAAAACAGGATTTTCGCAAGAAAACTTTCTATTTAAGAACCGGATTAAGCAAAAAATAAAACACGGAAACTATTGCTTCCGTGTTCCTGATAATCTATTAATTATAATCTGACAGCCAAACTTTACAGCCCTTTTCCTGATCGCGGTGCGGGAGCCACTCAGGTTAAGTTTTTCTGAATGGACTGGTTGGCCTTTTACGTGTAGCCCGATAAATACAGTCCCTGGAGGATGACCTTCCAGGCTATCGGGACCAGCTACTCCGGTAAAACTGATGCCGATGTCAGAGTTGGTAAGCGCTGCAGCATTCATTGCTAGCTCTTCCGCACATTCAGCGCTGACAGCCCCATACTTCTCAATTGTTTCCGGGTTAACCTTAACAAGTCCTATTTTGGCTTCATTCGAGTAACAAACTAAGCCGCCTTTGAAAAGGCTGCTTGCACCGGAGACTGAAGTCAATTCCTGCTGGAACATTCCGCCTGACAAGCTTTCAGCCGCTGATACCGTCAAGTTTTTGTTTTTCAATAGTTTCGAAAGCTCGATCATTAACGAAGTTTCATCGTAACCATAAAAATACTCACCGACTCTGTCCATGATTTCTGCTTCCACTCTATCAATCAATGCTTGTGCTGTGTCTTTGGAATCATCCCTGGCCGTAAGCCTCAGTGTAACTTCCCCGTCACCAGCCAAAGGGGCGATGGTTGGGTTGCTCTGCTTGTCAATTAATTCTTCTATTTCCGATTCAAGGGCTGCCTCGCCTATCCCAAAAAACCGCAGGACTCTCGATTCAATTTTAGCCTGATTTCCGGTCATGCTTTCTATAGCCGGCTGGCCATATTTCAAGAACATTGGCTCCATCTCGGATGGTGGTCCTGGCAGAAGCATGAACTTGTTGTCTGCTGTTGCCAGGAACATTCCAGGTGCCATGCCATGTTCATTTTTCAGGACGGTTGATCCCTCAATCACGAGAGCTTGCTTCCTGTTATTTTCAGTCATTACCCTGTTCGTTTTTTCGAAATACAATTCGATGGACCTCATCGCTTCTTCATCAAGAACAAGCTGTTTTCCAAGCTGCCCAGCAATTGTATCTTTTGTCAGGTCATCTTTAGTTGGACCTAAACCGCCAGTGAAGATAATCAGGTCTGCGCGTTCCCGTGCAATTCCCATCGCGTTCTTCAATCGATCAGGATTATCCCCCACGACCGTATGGTAGAAGACATTGATTCCCAGGTCGGCAAGCTGCCTGGAAAGGAATCTGGCGTTTGTATTGACGATTTGCCCAAGGAGCAATTCAGATCCCACAGCAATGATTTCGGCATTCATATCTTGTCCCCCTGACAAAATCAATTATTTGGAATTACGGAACACTTGCATATTTTTAGCGAAGTAATCCCATCCAGACCAAATTGTAAAGATCATCGCCACCCATAATGCAATATCTGCAAACGGGATTGAGAATGCTTCAAAAATGATATTGTGCAACAACAACGCGGAAATTGCCACTGTTTGTGCCCACATTTTGATTTTGCCAGGCATTTTTGCTGCAACAACCTCACCACCGCCTGCGAGCAGTAAACGAAGTCCTGTGACAGCAAACTCGCGGCTGATAATTATGATGACAATCCATGCAGGGGCATACCCTAGTTCAACCAACACAATCAATGCAGAAGAGACAAGCAGTTTATCCGCGAGGGGGTCAAGAAATTTCCCAAGATTGGTAACTAAATTATGCTTTCGTGCCAGATAGCCGTCAACCCAGTCTGTCACAGACGCAAATATATAAATTAGCGCTCCAACAAAATGTGTCACCGGCATGGTGGTACCAAGAAGGGAAATCTCCCCCCATGAAAATGGGACAATCATAATAATCATGAATAACGGAATCAACAAAATTCGTGAAACCGTAATTTTATTTGGCAAGTTCATATCCTTTTCCTCCAGATGAAAAATTACAAAGCCATTAATTTGACTTCTTTCATTATATCCAATATGTATAAATCATCATTAAATATGCCTAGTATAATTTTAGCCCGTATAAACAAAAGTCCATACGGGCATTTTGGCAAATCATCCATTTAACTAGAAAAAACAAGTCTGTTGATTTCCGTTCCAGTCGCTTCGCTTTCCGCTGGGAACCTATTTCACAAAATTAATCGTAATCACCTGGGTCATGTCTTGTTCAGGCGGCACTGCGTATTCGAGTTTTTGGTCATTGACATAGATTTCGGTATCTGGTGCTCGTCCGATATTGATGACTGCTTTAGTCTCATTGGATAAATCTTCCGTCCTGCTTTCATTCTTTCCTTTAACAAGGGTTTCTTGAAAGATGGATTTAGAACCATTCGATAGACCAACCCAAGTCTGTCCAAGCGATACAATTTTAATGACAAACGCATCGGCACCCTTTAGTTCATATACCGTATTGCTGCCGGTATTCGAGGCGACGGTAAGCTCCTGCGCAGGTGTTTCAGGCTCGGCTTCCTCTTCAACTGGTTCCTCTTCAGCAACATCTTCTTCCTCGCCTGTACCCTCGTCCTCGCTATCATCTGCAAACTTTTCAGTCTCTTCGACTATCGGCTGGCCTTTATCGGTATTTGCAGGCTGGTCAGCGTCATCTCCGGCATACTTGACGATCAAATACCAAACCAGGGCAATGGCACCAATCATGAATATGGCAATTAGTATTTTCGGTAAGAAGTCTAAGACTTTCGAAGTCTCCGGAGAGATGCTTTTCCTCGACTGGACACGGGAAAGCTGGTCAGGCAGCTCTTCGTTGTATGTAGATGGAATTTCATTTTTGTGCTGCTCAAACAGCTGTTCTGGATCAAGCCCGACAGCTTCAGCATATTGCTTGATGAATGCACGGACATAAAACTTTCCTGGCATCATTGAATAATTGCCCTCTTCAATACCAAGAAGGTAGCGCTTCTGTATTTTCGTGATGGACTGCAGTTCGTCCAGGCTGAGGCCTCTAGCTTCACGTGCTTCCTTTAAAATATTTCCTAACTCAGTCACGATAACACCTTCCAATACTGTTAAAAATCAAATCCTCCAAAATCAGAATCGGTAAACATGTGATTCTTCTGAACCATGTCATAAACGATTTCTTCATCAGGATTATTGCGAAGTTCAATAATATAATCAAAATCATCCATTGTATATTCTGTGTTTTGGACAAAAATATCCGGATGTTCCACAACCTTCACCGCAGGCAGGCGCATAATTTCCCTGACAAGCTGCCAGTGCTTTTCATTTGCCCTCCTTGTGGAAACGATTCCGTCAATGATAAATAGGTTTTCTGCGTTATATTCATCTTCAATCAATTGATTCCGGATTGTCTGTTTCAATAATGTTGAAGAAACAAACAACCAGCGCTTATTTGCACAAACGCTTGAAGCCACAACCGATTCTGTCTTGCCAACTCGCGGCATCCCGCGGATCCCAATCAGCTTGTGCCCCTCCTGCTTAAACAATTCTGCCATAAAATCGACGAGTAGTCCAAGCTCATCCCTTACAAACCGGAATGTTTTTTTATCATCTGCGTCACGCTGTATATACCTGCCGTGTCTGACCGCCATTCGGTCACGAAGCTTGGGTTCACGGATTTTAATTACCCTTATTGTATCCATTGTATTCAAAATTGACTCTAAACGCTCAATTTGGTCATCATCTTTCGCAAGGATCAACAGACCACGTCTACCTTCATCGACTCCATTGATCGTAACAATGTTGATTGACAGCATACCAAGCAAAGAGGATATATCACCTAGCAGTCCTGGACGGTTAATCACTATTTCATATTCCAAGTACCATTCTTTCTTTTCCATCGTTCTCCTCCTCTGCTATAAGGTCACTTGATTGCGACACATTTTGACATCAAATATCTAGCTACTATATTATATGATTTTCAAGGAAGATGAAAGGAAAAACAAGCCAGAAGTTAAAAGTAAAAAAAAGCCGTGTATATGCTTCTATTTCAAGGAAGGGACAATAAAAAAAGAGAGGATTCTGGAAGTCCCCTCTCAAATCTAACATATTATTTAGTGCCGTTGTTCTGTACAAGTTTAACCATCATTGTCGCAATCGCATGCTGTTCGTCTGGGCTTGCAACTGACCAAAGATCAGTGAGGACTCTTTCCTGCTCATTTTTAGGGTCTACATTCTTTGCAAGATAGTCCCCAATTTGGTATGCAAGGTCACCCACTACTTCTTTGTTCATTCCTTGCTCCTCCGCCTGATGAAGGCGGTCTCCCAAGAAATCCTTCCACTGATTCCAATTATCCAATACGGACATATTGACAACCTCCTTGTCTAAAATAGTACAAGGTTATTTTGCATACGTACGACAATTATTATTCATTACAGTACATGTTTTGAAAAATTGTCACCTGTTCGTCACGTTAGCCAGCCACCATTCACTGCAAGGACCTGTCCAGTTATATAGGAGGATTTTTCAGATAATAGGAATTCAACACTACTTGCTACTTCTTCCGCTGAACCCAAACGTCCTGATGGAATATCCTCGATAATGCCCTTGATCTCCGCATGGGTGAACCCTTCAACCATCGGGGTTTGAATGGCACCTGGAGCTATGGCATTCACCCTGATATTGGAGCTTGCCAGCTCTTTGCTCAGAGCTTTGGCGAAGGCTATTTGCGCGCCCTTCACAGTCGAGTAAGCTACTTCATAGGATGCACCTGTCTGTCCCCATATCGATGACACGATGACGATACTTCCGCTCCCCTTGGCCCTTAACTTTGGAATAAGCTCTTTTGTCAGCATCAGCGGGGATGTAACGTGAATCTGTATAAGTTCCTCTACATCATTTTCCTCTAAGTCCTCAACAAGGCCGTATAAGGCATTACCCGCATTATGTACAATTGCATCAAGCGAAAAGATGTTTGCAGCTAATTCCAAGTATCCTGATTTTGATGCCAGATTTGCCTTGATTGGTAAATACTCACCGCCAAGGTGTTCAATCTGGTCCACAAGTTCTTTTATCCCTTTTTCATTCTGGTTAAAGTGCAGGTAAAGCGAATAACCTTCTGATGCAAGCCTCATGGAAATCGCCTTGCCAATCGCTCCACTTGCTCCTGTTACGAGTGCGAATTTCTTCATATTCTTCCTCTCCAAATACCCATTAAATAATGCGCCGGTTAGGACCGGCGCACATCTTATTGAAATGGTGTGTTATTTCTTATCCTTTGGAACTACCTGACAAACCGTGAACCGTTCTTCGGCAATCAGCTTGCTGGCAGCCTGCTTAATGTCCTCCAGTGTAAGGCTTTCAAGTACCGGCACAACATCAAACAGATCCATATCATTGAATGCATAGCGTGTGAACTGGTTTGCAATATACTCAGGTGAATTGACCGCCCTGAGGAAAGCTCCTATTTTTTTCTTTTTTGTTCTTTCGAGGTTGTCATCTGTCAATCCTCGGCCTGCCTTTGCATCCAACAGCATGGCTTCTAACTTGCTGGCAAGGACATCAGGCTCATTTGTATCACCGCCAACCATTGCAAAACCAAAGCCTTGCTCCTCGGTATAATCGTATGAGAACGTATCATCGATTAAACCTGAACCATATAACTCGGTGTAGTTTTCAGAACTTTTTCCAAAAAGAATATCAAGCATCACATTGATTGACAGCTCTTTTTTCAGCATCTCCTTGCCTGATTCAGTTGGGTCGGCCGCCTTGATGCCAACAAGGCACTTGGACGTCTGGACATTCATTTTCAGAACCTGTTTCTTTTCAGCAACCCCTGCCTGTTCCTCATCAAATACCCGCTTGATTTCTGGCTGGTTTTTGTATTCCTTCTTCCCCTGGCTCTCTTTGATCAAGCCCATAATTTCATCAGGGTTAACTTGACCAACTACGAACAATAACATATTGCTTGGATGGTAAAAGGTTTCATAGCATTCATAGAGCATATCTTTTGTAATATGGGAAATCGATTCAATCGTACCTGCGATATCAATGCTCACCGGATGGTTCTTATACATATTCTGGATCAGGCCAAAGTACAATCTCCAATCAGGGTTGTCATCATACATCGTGATCTCTTGCCCGATGATTCCCTTTTCTTTTTCAACTGTCTTCTCTGTAAAATATGGTTCCTGAACAAAGTCAATCAACGTCTCCAGGTTTTTCTCTACATTGGATGTACTTGAGAACAAATAAGCTGTCCTCGTGAAGGAGGTGAATGCGTTCGCAGACGCACCCTGTTTGCTGAACTGCTGGAAGACGTCCCCATCTTCCTTTTCAAACAATTTATGCTCAAGGAAATGAGCGATGCCATCGGGCACCTTCACATAATCATCCTTTCCCGGCGGAAGGAAGTGATTATCGATCGACCCGTATTTAGTTGTAAAAGTAGCATATGTTTTATTGAAGCCTTTTTTCGGAAGGATGTAGACATCAAGCCCATTATTCAGCTTTTCGTAGTACATTTCTTCCTGAAGCTGTTCAAAAGTGATTTTCTCCATTATTTGTCCGCCTCCAATCCAGTTAAGAAGTAGACCGTATCAAGCTGAACCTTTTTGGCTACATCAACGATTTCTTCTTTTGTGGTTTTACTCATGCCCTGAAGCCAGTCATCGAGGCTGACACTTTGTCGTGATACAACATTATGATACAGGACCTCTACCATCCCTCTTGCTGTATCCATTGTTTCCAGCATTTGGTTTTCAATCACTGCCTTTGTTTGTTCGATTTCCTGGTCAGTAAAATCGCCTGCTTGCATTGCTTCCATTTGTTCACGAATTATTTTTACAGCCAGTTCGAAATTTTCAAATTCAATGCCTGACATAACCATCATCAAACCTTTATGGCTTTCAAGTCGGCTTGCGACATAATAGGCAAGGCTATTTTTCTCCCGGACATTCAAGAAAAGCTTGGAATGTGAAAAGCCTCCAAAAATTCCGTTGAAAACCTGGAGAGCATAATAATCGTTATCACCATAAAGTACATTTGTTCTGTAGCCTATATTCAGCTTCCCTTGTTTGACATCCTCCTGATCCTTGACAGTTTTCTCTTCAACATGGGCATCTTTAGCAGGCTCAACGAGTTTCGGTGTACGCTGGTTAAATTGCAGGAGTTCTTCGGCAATCGACTGGACTTCTGTCTCATCAACATCTCCGATAATGAACAAGTCAAGCTCATCTTCTGCAAAGACTTTATTATAGTATTCATAGAGATTCTTCTCGTCGATTTGCGGAATGTCATCAATCTCGCCATTGACATGGAGCGCATACGGTTCATCCTTGCACATTTCCTGGACGAGCCTGAAATTGGAGTATCTCATTTTATCATCATAGACAGCCTGGATTCGCTGCTTTAACGTTCGTTTTTCCTTTTCGACAGTTTCTTTGTCAAAAGCTTCATTGTCTGCAAGCGGATTCACCAAAATTTCCGCCATCAATTGCATTCCTTTTTTCAGTAAAGGGTCACGGTCGCTTAAAAATTTTTCATTGGCGATTTCCAATGAAAAACTAATGACCTGATATTCTCCCTTTTTCGAAACATCAACATATAAATTTGCTCCGTATAGCTCATCAAGGTAGGAACGAAACTTTGAAGTGGAAGGGTAAGCCTTAGAGCTGCTTTGCAGTACGTAAGGGAGCAGTGCTCTTTTTGTTACATCCTCACTGGTAAGCGGTGCCTTCATCTTCCAAACAATTGTATTCGTCTTGAATTTTTCGGTTTTAACAATATGGAGCTTGTAGCCTTTCATATCCTTGATACTTTCTGAAATGACAGCCATTGAAATCCTCCTTTATTTATAACACCAGGACTTGCTTACAATCATTCTTCTTCACATCATTGATGAAAATAAAACATCATTCTCTGTTATGTATACGTTGTGAAGTCTATATTTAATATTCCAATAAATATACTCTAACTATACCTTTGACATTCAGACTAATTCAAGGAATTGGCAGCCAATACGGCAAAAGCTTCCCAATTGGGAAGCTTTTATTGCTTTGAAGCAGCTATTTCTTCTTTAGCTTTCGAATAATAATATGTATATCCTGATTCAAATTTCACCTGATTTTTTCCGTTTGCTTTTGCCCTGTACAAAAGCTGGTCTGTGTATCCAAGAAGTTTATCCGGCAAAACTCCAGCTTTTGAAGCAGCAATCCCAAAGCTCATTGTGACACTAATGCATTCTTCACTAAACTTCTCAGATGATAACCTTCCATACAAGTCATCAAAAAAGCAAATCTGCCTGTTTTCCTCTGTGTCCGGCAATAGAAAGGCAAACTCTTCTCCACCATAACGGAAGGCCTGTGCATCGTAATCATCAGCCAGATCCCGAAAAATCACACCTAAATTTTTTAAGATTTCATCTCCAGTCAAATGGCCAAACTGGTCGTTGATTTGCTTAAAGTGATCGATATCTCCCATGACAAGCAAGAAATTTTGCCGTGCGCTTGTCATAATCCTTAGTTGTTCCTGGAAATGTCGATGATTGTATAAGCCTGTTAAGTAATCAGTGAACATCAATTCATGAAAAATTTCCTTCTGTTTCAAATGTTTCCTTTCACGAATGACGATTAACGACCCAAACACACCGATGATCCAAATGAAAACGAGATTTAAAATAAAGACAAACGTTGTATTAAAATCGAATTGAGCCTGTACAGCAAAAATAGTTGAGTATCCTGCTGTCAACGAAATCGAGGATATAATTGCCCCTTTCGTCCTCCAGTAGATGGTCGCATGCATGACAACCAAATAAGCAATCGGAAAAAGCGGCGACAAGACTCCGTTCGTCAAGGCAAGAAGCCACATCAGCGCAATATAATCAAATACGATTCCGGCTTTCGTAAGCAAATTGAAATACTCGTTTCCCGCCGACATTTTAATCAAAGCAACCTGAGTCACGGCCATGTAGACAAATCCTATCGCCAACAATAAGGGAAAGGTTTCTTTAGTGAAATTAAGCCTGTCCGCCAGAGGGGGGAAATAAAATACCATAATCCCTACCAACAAGAATATCCAGCGTAAATAAGAAAAGATTTTTTCTGTTTCACGATCATCCATATATAATGATAGTTTCATATGCATGCCCTCTTGACGATATTATTTTTAGCAAACTTTTCCTTTATATTAACACATATGGAAGATTTATTCTAAAAAGAATGTTCAAATTCTTATGAAAATACTATGATTAATATTTTCATACTAAAAAAAATATTACTGTGTGTTTATTTATTTCAAATGTTGATTTTCGTTCCAGGCGCTTCGCTTTCCGCGGGCAGTCGGGGAGCCTCCTCGGCGCTTTATGCGCCTGCGGGGTCTCCCCATGACTTTCTCATCCCGCAGGAGTCTACGCGCCTTCCACTACAATCAACAGTGCTTTAACACTATTTTCGCCATTAACCTAGTCATAATATTAAAAGAGGCACCCATTCGAGGTACCTCTTTTTGCAGTATACAATATTAACGTTTGCCACTGTCAAATGTTTCTCCAACAGCCTTTGGTGCTTGTGATGACTTGGAGAATATAACAAGTGCGATTAGCGTCACTACATATGGGAAAATCTTTAACAAGATCGGTGGAATAACAGCCAACTCAGGAATTACTTGAGAGACGTTTGCAATCGTACTGGCAAATCCAAAGAATAATGTCGCTGCCAGCACGCCTAGCGGTTTCCACTGACCGAAAATCAAGGAAGCCAGTGCAAGGAAGCCCAGACCTGCAACAGTCCCTGTGAATTCACCTGACTGCGTGACAATAATCAAGGCTCCGCCCAATCCAGCGAAAGCTCCAGAGATCAGTACCCCGCTGTAACGGACTTTCCTGACATTGATTCCTGCTGCTTCAGCAGCCTGCGGGAATTCACCACAAGATCTTAAACGAAGTCCAAATCTTGTTTTATATAAAACGAATGAACTTACGAAAAGAATAGCTAATACAAACCATGTTGTAGGATATGTTTTAGTGAAAAATAAATCTCCAATCACTGGGATATCAGATAGAAAAGGAACATTTGATGGTGAGAAACCGCTTGAGATCCTTATATTTCCACTTCCAGTGATATTGCGTGCTAGGAACACGGTCAGGGCAGTGGCAATCATATTGATTGCCGTACCACTGATGATTTGGTTTGCGTTCAGATTAATGCTCGCAAACGCATGCAAGATGGAGAAAAGTATACCAGCAAGTACAGCAGCCAGCAATCCAAGCCAGAGTACCAATGTGTGGTTGTCCAATACGCCGCTCAGGTAATGGATGGACAGAGCGCCAGAGAAGGCACCAATGACCATTAATCCTTCGAGGGCAATATTAACAATACCGCTTCTTTCACTAAAAAGTCCGCCTAGTGCCGTAATTAGAAGAGGAATTGTAAAGATAATCGCGTAAGGAAAAATTTGTTCTATTATTGACCACATCTTATGAATCTCCCTTCTCGACTACAGGACCACTTTTATCTTCTTTGTTTGATTTTCTCGTCTTGAATTTGTTCAACAGACGTTCAATCATTACACTTGTTGCAGCAAAATAAATGATGATCGCGATAATGGTATTTGCCAATTCAGGTGGAATTTCAGTCATAGCGTTCATGAACCCAGTACCTGAGTAAAGAATCCCGAACAGCACTGCCGCGAAGAATACACCTACAGGATGATTTGCGCCGAGAAGAGCGACCGCGATGCCATCGTAACCCTGCGCAGGCAGAATACCAATTTGAATGCTTGAAGCATTTCCTGTGTACAATGCTACCCCGCCGACTCCAGCAAGGGCACCTGAAATCAACATGGACAGAATGATGTTGCGGTTTACTTTCATACCCGCATATTCCGCAGCGAACCTGTTAAATCCAACTGCCTTCAATTCAAATCCAAGAGTTGTCTTTTCGATGATGAAGGCAATAATGATTACTGCGATGACTGCAAGAAACAGACCTAAGTTAATATATGATCCATCAAACATCTCTGTAAGGAATGGAGTTCTCAAAGTATCTGATTCTGCTAGTTTCTTAGACTCTGTCTCAAGGAATTCTCCCTTAAAATAACCTGGTACAATATAATAAATCGTCCAGTAGGCGATCCAGTTCATCATGATTGTCGAAACAACCTCATGAACGTTGAACTTTGCTTTAAGCAAACCTGGAATGAATGCCCATAAAGCACCGGCGACAAGTCCTGCAAGGATCATTACCAATAGAAGGATTGGTCTGGAAAAATCAAAAGTCAAGGCAACTGCTGTCGCAGCAAGGCCCCCAACCAGCATCTGTCCTGATGCCCCAATGTTAAAAAGACCTGTACGGAAAGCAAACGCAACAGACAAACCAGTGAATATAAGCGGAGTTGCTGTTGCTAAAGTATTACCGATACGCTCCAGGTTTTTCAATGCTCCTTGAAGCAAGTAAGAATAGCCTTCAATCGGATTGCTGCCGATGAACAGCATCAAAATGCCACCGGCCACCAGACCTAGAATAATAGATATTAATGATACGATGGTATTTCTCATATGCTTCTCTCCTTAGCCACGCCTGCCATCATAAGACCAACTTCATTTTCATTTGTTTCCGCAGCGATTACCTCGCCTACCAGCTCACCATTATTTACGATGGCGATACGGTCTGAAAGCTGCAGAACCTCGTCAAGCTCCAATGAAATAAGCAGTACTGCATTCCCTTTGTCCCGATGCTCAATAATCCTTCTATGGATATATTCAATGGAACCTACATCCAAACCGCGAGTCGGCTGTACTGCAATCAACAGCTTTGGATCGAGTTCGAGCTCGCGGCCGATGATTGCTTTCTGTTGATTTCCACCAGAAAGAGTCCTGGCAATCGATGAAGCACCTTCACCTGAACGCACATCGAAATTTTCGATGATATTTTGAGCATACGCTTTCATAGCAGGGAAATTTAATAGTCCGCGCTTTGAGAAAGGCTGCTTGTTATAAATTTGAAGCACCATATTTGATACAAGTGAGTAATCCAAGACAAGACCGCGCTTTTGCCTGTCTTCTGGAATGTGGCTAATTCCTTTTTCATTACGCTGACGGATTGGAAGGTTTGTGATTTCTTCACCACTGATTAAAATCGTCCCAGCCTCAGCTTTCCTTAAGCCAGTGACCGCTTCAACAATTTCTGTCTGTCCATTGCCTTCAACACCAGCAATACCGACTATTTCGCCAGCTCTGACTTCCAATGAAAAGTCCTTCAAACCCATAACTTTTCTATTATTCTTGACTGATAAAGAATCTATTTTAAGTACCACTTCACCAGGAGTACTTTCTTTCTTATCCACTTTGAAAGAGACATGACGTCCGACCATCATTTCGGCAAGACTTGCCTCACTCGATTCTGCCACATTGACAGTGCCTATTCCTTTTCCGCGACGGATTACCGTACAGCGGTCAGCAACTGCTTTAATTTCCTTCAGTTTATGTGTGATAATAATAATAGACTTACCTTCATTAATAAGATTCCGCATGATTTTCATCAATTCATCGATTTCTGCTGGTGTAAGAACAGCTGTTGGCTCATCCAAAATCAGTACATCGGCTTCGCGATAAAGCATCTTCAAAATTTCTACCCTTTGCTGCATACCTACTGAAATATCCTCGATTTTCGCATGAGGATCTACATTCAAACCGTAATGCTTTGATAATTCTGCAATTCTTTTTGCAGCTTTATCAATATCGAGTACCATGCCCTTAAGAGGCTCACTGCCCAATATGATGTTTTCTGTTACAGTGAAATTTTCAACCAGCTTAAAATGCTGGTGAACCATCCCAATTCCCAAACGGTTTGCAACATTAGGATTAGTTATCTTCACTTCTTCGCCATTTACTTTTATTAATCCTCGTTCAGGCTGATACATGCCGAACAGAACACCCATCAGGGTTGACTTCCCTGCACCGTTTTCACCTAGTAGTGCATGTATTTCCCCTTTTTTTAGGGTAAGGGTAATATTATCGTTGGCTACGATACCCGGAAACTCTTTCCGAATATTCAACATCTCAACTACATAACTCATAGTAGCACTCACCTTTGTATTAGACTCTATACCTATTAAGAATAGCGTAAGCGCCTTGATCAGCTTCATAAGAATAGGCCGGGATACCATGGGGAAGTGATGAAACAAATCCCTGGGAAGGCCGATCGATTGGAAGCCAGGCTCTGGAGCTGTACATTTCTATATCGAAATGGAAAATTGCTAAATACATTATCGATATTTTCTAAAATTTTCCGTTTTGAGTTTGATAGACAAAAGAGACGGAAGAGACCGTCTCTTTTGCACTTTTTTACTTGAATAAATCTCCTTGTTCAGCAGAAACCTTGATTTCTTCAGACTTGATCTTTTCGTAAGCTTCCTTTACCTTGCCAGTAGTTTCTTCGCTTAGGTTAGGGTTCTTCTCAGGAAGACCAATTCCATCGTTCTTAGCATCGAAAGTCAATGTTTTTCCGCCTGGGAATTCGCCATCAATCTCAGCTTGGACCATGTCGAAAGCAACCTGGTCAAGCTTCTTCATTGCTGAAGTCAGGATAACTGACTTATCGCCATCGTACTTACCATCTTCAAACTGGTCAACGTCAACACCAACGATCCAGACGTTATCTCCAGCCTTTGCACGGTTCTTAGCTTCGTTGATCGCTCCAACACCAACACCACCTGCAGCAGTGAAGATGACATCTACGCCACGGTCATAGAATTGAGCCGCGATTTGTCCACCAGCAGCCGCGTTGTCGAATGAACCTTGATATACAACGTTCTCAGCTTTCATTGTTACATTAGTGTCAAGATTTTCATTTGCATACTTAAGTCCTTGCTGGAAACCCCAGTTGAACTTTTGTACTGCTGGAATTTCCATACCACCGATGAATCCAGCTTCGCCTTCCTTCAATTCAACCGCTGCAGCGACACCAGCTAGGAAACCAGACTCATGCTCAGCAAAGAATACTGCAACAGTGTTGTCTTTCACGACTGGATTATAGTCGCCATTGTGTGGGTTTCCGTCAATGATGACGAATTTAGCATCTTCATATTTATCTTGGGCTTGGAAAACTGCTGTTTCGAATTTAAAGCCCGGTGTAATGATAAACTTATATTCTGCATCATATAAGTTGCCGATTTCTTTTAGATATTCAGCTTCAGTCGTTCCAGCTGGCTTAAGGTACTTTGTCTTAACGCCAAGATCTTCCTCAGCCATCAGGATTCCTTCCCAAGTGCCCTGGTTGAAAGATTTGTCATCAATCGTACCTGCGTCAGTAACCATACCAACTCTTAAGTCTGACTCCTTGCCCTTAGAACTGTCGCCTTCGTCACTTCCGCAACCTGCCAACATTGTACCTGCCGCTAAAAGCAATGACATTACCAAACCAAATTTACGCTTTTTCAAGGTTTGTACCCCCCAGAGAATGTTTGTGATTTCGCAGGAATGTTCTGAAAAACCAATCAGTTAGCGTTTTCATTTCATTAAAAAAATCAAATTCTTCTTCTAAGGACATGAAAACTGAACTTGTCGGCTTTAAAGTAATTGACCGAATAAAGAATTGGAACATCGTTATCATCGAAATGCATCTGCTTCAGTACAAGCAATGCTGTTTCCGGCTCGCATTCAAGGATTGGTGAAATCTTCTCATGGTAGCCAATTGGCTCGATTTGGGCCACTGCATATGTCACCTTCCGGTTCGATTTGACCTCAAGAAGATGAAGCAATGATTCATCTTCAAAAGAAGTATCTTCCGGCAGGATGCTTGCAGGAATCTTGTCCAGACAATAGACAACAGGTTCCCCGTTTGCGGTTCTGACCCTTTCGACGAGTGTGATTTCATCATCAAGCGAGCATGAAAAACGACGAATATCTTCTTCGGTTGGCCCAGTGGTCGTTGAGTTTAAAAAGATTGTACCAGGCTTCATCCCTGCCTGTTCAATCATGCCCGTCACGCTGTTAAGCTGTTCAATTCCTGATTCAAACAATGGCTTTGCGTTGACAAAGGTTCCTACACCATGCCTGCGAACAATGACGTTTTCTTCTTCAAGGATTCGCAATGCTTCACGGAGAGTCGCTCTGCTAACTCCAAGCTGTTTGGCAAGATCGAATTCTGAAGGTAATTTCTCTCTTTCTTTATATATACCTTTTTGAATATCTTGCTTCAGGTGATCGATTACTTGTAAATACAGGTGCCGGTTATCTGACTTGATCGACATGAGGCGTTCCTCCAACCTTTGCTCAAGACATCAGACATCTGATGTATAGCATTCCTACTAATCGAAAATACTATAACACTTTTTCTGACATAAATAAATAGTGTTTCATCATTTTGTCGAAAAAAGCTAGAATAACCAAAATTGTCACTTTTTCCGGGACAATAAACCTATGTTTTTGATATAATAGTAATTTGTAAGCGGTTTTAATAGTATGACACTATTATTTCTACTGCAGGAGTTATGTCCTATATGATAAGCAAAAGCCGGATGTGACCATCCGGCTTTTGTCTCTTTTCAAATATCGATCTTATGCTTCTTCTGACTTAGCCACCAGTACGGTCCTTGGTTTACTTCCTTCATAAGGGCCAACGACACCGCGCAGCTCCATTTCATCAATCAGCCTTGCCGCGCGTGAATATCCTATCCTGAATCTCCTTTGCAGCATGGATACAGAAGCTGTTTGCATTTCCACCACAAGGTTTACAGCATCACCGTACAATTCATCTTCAACCTCAGACGTGTTCTCAGGTATATCTTCTGGAATCATTTCCTCCTGATACTGTGCCTTTTGTTGGCCAATGACGAAGTTTACAACCTCTTCAACCTCTTCATCGGATAAGAAAGCTCCCTGCACCCTGACAGGCTTGGATGCACCGACCGGCAGGAACAGCATATCTCCTCTTCCTAGCAGCTTTTCGGCGCCGCCCATATCAAGAATCGTCCGTGAGTCTGTCATCGAAGAAACTGCAAATGCAATTCTAGACGGAATATTTGCTTTGATTACCCCTGTAATGACATCTACAGACGGTCTCTGCGTAGCAATGATCAGGTGGATCCCCGCAGCTCGTGCCATCTGAGCGAGTCTGGTGATTGAATCTTCAACATCAGAAGATGCGACCATCATCAAGTCCGCTAGCTCGTCCACAATTACGACAATGAATGGAAGCAGAGGCTGCTTAGCTTCTTCTTCGCTATTATACTTCTTAATATATTCGTTGTAGCCTTCTATGTTCCTTGTACCAGTGTGTGAGAAGAGCTCGTAGCGCCTTTCCATCTCACTGACCACTTTTTTCAGTGCCTGCGATGCTTTCTTAGCATCGGTGACAACCGGTGCCAGCAGATGCGGAACTCCATTATAAACATTCAACTCTACCATTTTCGGATCAATCATCATCAGTTTGACTTCATGAGGCTTTGCCTTCATGAGAATACTTGTGATAATACCGTTAATACATACACTCTTACCGCTTCCCGTAGCACCAGCAACAAGAAGATGGGGCATTTTATTCAATTCTGCAAGCACGGCTTCACCGGTAATATCGCGTCCTAAACCAATTTGCAGTTTTGACCCAGGTTTGTTGTGCTGCTTTGAATCAATAACTTCCCGTAAAGAAACCATTGCCACCTCGGAATTAGGCACCTCTATTCCAATGGCTGATTTCCCTGGTATAGGCGCTTCAATCCTGATATCCTTCGCCGCCAAAGCTAGTGCCAGATCATCGTTCAGACTTACAATTCTGCTGACCTTGACACCGACGTCCGGGTGCACTTCATATTTCGTAACAGCAGGACCAAGGTGCACCTGGGTAACCCTTGCCTTTACACCAAAGCTATGGAATGTACGTTCGAGCTTGGCCGCATTGGCATGGATCATTTCGTATTCTCCACTCTGGTCGGTTTTATTCGGCAGCTTCAATATGTCGATCGGCGGCAGCTCATATGAGGTATTCTCTACCTCAGTAAAAGTAATGGGCTGTGGCAATTCGTCACCGTCATCTTCTTTGTCAGTTGCAGGTTTAGCCTTCTTTTCCGGCTGCTGTGGCTGTGCTTCAGCAGAGTTTGCATAAGCTCGCTCCGCAAAGCTGGAGATGATTGGCTCCGGAGCTGGTTCCGAGTTAAGGTCAATTGTTTCTTCAACAGACGCTTCCCGCGTATCAGCCTGTTTGCTCTCGGTTTTTGCCTGTTTCGCTTCGAGCGTCTTGGCTTCCCTTCTATGCTGTTGATCTTCTTTCCACTGTTTTAGATCATCAATGAATGAAATCCATTGACCTCTGATAAAACTGCCAATCGGTGTAAGTATTTTCCCCGCAACTTCACTAAAGGTTTTCCCTGTAACGAGAATCGCTCCAATGATGATTAGTAGAAAAGCAATCAATTGAGATCCTGCTGCATCAAACAAAAAGTAAAACAGCGCAAACATCACAGCCCCGATCATCCCGCCTCCGAGGTCTGTCGTGCTTGTCTCTCCTTTTGCTTCCATGACATATAGCTCAAAAGTATTTTTAATGACACTAGGATCCTCAAACTTGCCTCCATTGGATAATAGTTCGAATAACGTCACGTGACTTAATAACAAGATTGCACCAACAATCAGATATGTACCAAGCAATTTGGTATGGAATATAAATGGGAGACTGCGTTTCCACATAATATAGATACTGAACACGACCAGCCCTACCAGACTGAGCATATACCATTCCCCGAAGAAAAAGCGGAAAAACATAACGACCGCCCTTCCTACAGCACCCAAATCCGCCATCGCTATGATGGCCAACGCGAGCAGTGCTAACCCGGCAAGTTCATATTGAACTGTTGTTTTCAATGTACTCTTCTTTCTCGATTGCCGTCTTTTCTTTTTGGCCATTTTATCACCTGAATATTTATAGCTTCACTATCAGCATAAACAACGAGTCCTGTTCTCAAACTTCAGTAAGAAGAAAAGCAGCCCTATTCGGCTGCCAATGCTTTAGTGTAACCATATTATATCATATTTGCCAGTAGAATCGGCACAATCGTTTTTTTAAATAGCTGGTGCTGAAGCACTTTTCGAGGTTGCATCTAAACTGTTTACATTTTTAGCACTCGTAGTGACCGTTTTACTTAAGTCAAGAAATCAACTTATCTAAGATAGTGTAATTGTCGAACCCGGTAAACATGTAGGTTCCATGTAATGGTTTGGATCAGTACTCATTACCCTAACTACCCGATACTCGTGATTCTCGGTCAATTCAGCCATGATAGGGATTCCATTATAACTAACCATAACCTGATTTACGGCTCCCTCTTCTGGAGGGAATACCTGTTCATGCGGCATCATAGTATAAAGGATCATTGTACAATCACTTCAGACTTTTGTTTATTCAAATCAATTAATTCATTTAACTTCTTCATCGCCTGTCCTATGCCGCCAACTTCGTGGATGAGACCGGTCTCTACTGCATCATGGCCGACAACGTTCGTTCCAATGTCCCTTGTCAGGTTTCCTTTGGCAAACATCAACTCTTTGAAGGTTTCTTCAGGGATATTGGAATGCTTCGTAACAAAGTTAACGACTCTTTCCTGCATTTTATCGAGATATTCAAAAGTTTGCGGCACTCCAATGACAAGTCCAGTCAACCTGATCGGATGAATCGTCATTGTGGCCGTCTCCGCAATGAACGAATAATCACATGAAACCGCTATTGGCACTCCGATGGAATGTCCGCCGCCCAGGACAATTGAAACTGTCGGCTTTGAGAGTGAAGCCAGCATCTCCGATATAGCCAATCCTGCCTCCACATCCCCTCCAACAGTATTCAAGATAACAAGCAACCCTTCAATATTCTGGTTTTGTTCAATGGCAACAATTTGAGGAATCAAATGTTCATATTTCGTCGTTTTATTATGAGGCGGAAGCTGCATATGCCCTTCGATTTGACCGACAATCGTCAAACAATGAATTTTCGAATCCTGAGACAGCTGGGGTACATTCGTCTGACCAAGCTGTTGGATCTTCTCAAGAAGACCAGATGGTTTGTTCTCCTTATCCCCTTGCTGACCTTCCTGGTTTTCTGAACTGAATTTATTCATATCCTTATGCTCCCTTCAGGCATGATAATTTTAGTATGAACATCATCATCAATTTCATTCCAGAGCGACAAGAGACATAAACATTTATAATTAAAAAGCACTGGCAATGAGCCAGTACTTTATCGTGCTTATTTAACTTCCATTATGATTGGCATGATCATTGGGCGGCGTTTTGTTTTTTCATATAAGTATTGGCTCAGTGAATCACGTATATCCTGTTTTAGACTGTTCCAATCGAATGACTCTTTATTTGTATTTTTCTCTACGACCTCTTTTACCAGGGTAGTTGAATCCGCCATCAGCTTTTCTGATTCACGTACATAGACGAAACCGCGGGATATAATTTCAGGACCGGCAGCAATTTTTCTGTCTGCTTTATTCAGTGTGACGACTACAATTAAAACACCGTCCTGCGAGAGCAGCCTGCGATCACGTAGAACAATATTGCCTACATCTCCTACTCCGATTCCGTCAATCAATGTATTCCCTGCCTGTACCTTCTCTGTGGACTTTAGTTTTCCACCAGAAATGTCAATAACGTCACCGCGGTCCGGGATGTAAATATTCTCTTCCGAAATTCCGCATGACTGCGCTAACTTTTTGTGGGCCTTGAGCATTTTGTATTCACCGTGAACAGGAATGAAAAATTTTGGGTTCATCAAATTGATCATGAATTTCAGTTCTTCCTGACTTCCATGGCTTGAAACCTGAACATTCTTTTTGCTTGATACTACGTTTGCTCCGGCTCGGTAAAGCATATCCATTGTCTTAAAAATAAATACTTCACTTCCCCTTAATGGAGATGCAGCAAACAATACTGTGTCCCCTTCCTGGATTTTCACCTGGGGATGTACTTGTTTAGCCATTTTTTGAAGGGCTTCAATTGGCTCGCCCTGATTTCCCGTGGTTAAAATAACTACCTGATTATCTTCATAGTTCTCCAAATCATTTACCGATATAATCAAGTCCTTTTCAACCTGTATGTAGCCAAGTTGTAATGCTATGTCATAGACACGTTTCAGGCTTTTCCCTGCCACAGCTACCTTACGGGCATTTGCCGCCGCACTGTCAAAGAGATGCTGGATTCTGTTTAGGTCAGAGGCAAAGCAGGCAGCAATGATTCTGCCCTGTGCATTATGAAATACATTAGACAACTCAGAAACCACGGTTGATTCAGATGGAGTATATCCTGGTCTCTCAGCCTCTGTACTGTCAGAAAGCAGGCAGAGAACTCCTTTTTCACCAATTGCGGCCATCTTGCCTATTTCAGGCTTGTATAGTGGGGCAGCAGCCTGATCGAATTTAAAATCCCCGGTATGTACGATTGCGCCTTCTGAGGTATTGATGCTGATGCCAACTGAATCAGGGATACTGTGATTGGTCTTGAAAAAGGAAACAGAAACACTGTCGAAATTCAAAACAGTATCTGCATTGATTTCATGAAAGTCAACTGTACCAGAGAATTCCTGTTCTTTCATCTTCTCCTTCGCAAGGGCAATAGTAAGCTTTGTTCCATAAACAGGAACATTTATTTTTCTCAAAACATAAGTTAATGCGCCAATGTGGTCTTCATGCCCATGCGTCAGTAGAATTGCCTTTACCCTTTCACTATTAGAAGTTAAATAAGAAAAATCGGGAATGACAATATCGATCCCCAGCATCTCATCTTCGGGGAACATTAATCCTGCATCAACCACAAAAATATCACCGTCCACTTCGGTGACGTACATATTCTTACCGATTTCCCCTACTCCACCAAGTGCGATGATTTTTATATTTTCATTTTTCTTCGTATTCAAGTCTACGCTCCTCCTATGCTGTTATATCTCCGTCCGTGACCAATTAATAATATTATACTTGATGAAAGAAAATCTTGACAACTTAATATCCTTAGCTATTTTCCTAGCTGAAGGGAACCCGATTTTTCATTAATCTGCTTTTATCCTTTAGAACCAGCATTAGTGTTTATTAGACAATTCGGAGCTTGAGCACTTTCAAAATGTCCAAGAAACTGTATTTATTAGACATTTCAAAGCATGAGCACTTTCAAAATGTCCAAGAAGCATTATCTATTAGACATTTCGGAAATTCTACAGGTCAAAAATTTCTTTTTTTTACATATCAAAGGCCAACCCCGAAAAGGTTGGCCTTACACAATTTATTGAAATAGTTTAGCTACTGCGGTTCTTTCCTGTTCAGTCAATGGTACCATTGGCAAGCGTACAGATCCGACATCAAGTCCTTTTAGCTGCAATGCCGTTTTGACTGGTGCAGGGCTTGGAGCCGCGAAGAGTCCTTGCATGATTGGCAGCAGGCGCTGGTGCAGTTTAGCTGCGTCCGCATTCCTTCCGCTGAAGAATGCATCGACCATAGCTTGCATTTCATTTCCAATTACATGAGAAGCTACAGATACAATTCCAGTACCCCCGATTGCAAGCACTGGCAGAGTCAATCCATCATCTCCACTGTATAGAAGGAAATCGTCCGGTGTATTTGCGATGATTTGCGTCATGGCGTTCAAGTCACCGCTCGCTTCTTTTACAGCGACAATGTTCGTGATTTCAGCAAGCCTGATGATTGTTTCTGGCAGAATGTTGACTACTGACCTGCCCGGAATGTTATACACCATTACTGGCAGTGAGGTAGCTTCAGCAGCTGCCTTAAAATGCTGGTAAAGGCCCTCCTGGTTTGGCTTATTATAGTATGGAGCTACGATCATGATCGCGTCCACACCAATCTCTTCTGCTTTTCTAGTCAGTTCAATGGTAGCATAAGTGTTGTTGCTGCCCGTTCCGGCAATGACAGGAACCCTCTTGTCAACAACCTTCACGACGTGCTGGAATAATGCGATTTTCTCTTCTTTAGATAGAGTCGGGGATTCACCTGTTGTCCCTGCAACAACAAGCGAATCTGTCCCGTTATCAATCAAATGGTTTACTAGCTGGGTCGTTTTATTGAAATCAATGTGACCTTTGTGGTCAAATGGGGTCACCATTGCAGTGGATACTCTTCCGAATTGAACCATTCCTGTTCACTCCTCTTCTGAAAGGCTTCCGGCTTAGGAGGCTGGAAGCAAAATCTTTTTAAATATCTTGACGCTCGAAATCTGCTGTTTCCTCTTCGAGCTGAAAGGCATCATGCAATGCATTTACTGCCTTTCCTAAATCCTCTTGTTTGACCAATACCCAAATGGTTGTATGGCTGTCAGCAGACTGAAGGATGCGGATGCCTTTTTCAGATAAAGCTGTAACAATCTTTGAGGTTACGCCTGGGACTCCTGCCATTCCTGCTCCGACAACCGATACCTTCGCGCAATGTCTCTCAATTTGCGGAGTGTGTCCCAATCCTTCTAATACTCTTACAGCCCGGTCCGTCATTTCGTCTAAGACTGTATAGACCACTCCATTAGGAGAAATATTGATAAAATCTACACTAATGTTCTCATTGGCCATCGCCTTGAAAACCTCAGATTGGAGATTGTATTGGTCTTTTTTTGCAAAAACCTTTATTTGGCTTACATTTGAAACATGCGCAATTCCTGTTACAGGTCGTTCCTTTATATCAGTACCTTTGTTTTCACGATTAAGGGTAGTAACCAGTGTGCCAAGGCCTTCCGAATAAGTGGACCTGATCCTGATCGGAACTTTTGCCTGCATGGCAATCTCGACAGCACGAGGGTGGATTACCTTCGCCCCCTGGTATGCCATATTGCAGACTTCGGTATACGTTACAACAGAAAGTGGCCGTGCGTTTTCTGCGATCCTCGGATCAGCAGTCATGATTCCCTCGACATCGGTAAAAATGTCAATCCACTCCGCGTTTAACGCTGCGCCAAGTGCTGCAGCCGATGTGTCACTGCCGCCCCTGCCGATTGTTGTCACGTCCCCATTTTTTGCAGCACCCTGGAATCCTGCAACGACGACTACGTCGACCTGATCCAGTTCTCTCAGCAATCGGTCGCACTTCATATCCAGAATTCTTGCGTTCGTATGCTCACTATTTGTCCTGAATCCCGCCTGGGCACCTGTAAGCGCAGTTGCATTAATGCCATTATCAAGCAGCATATTGGTAAAAACGACACTTGAAATCGTTTCTCCGCACGATAGCAGCAGATCATGCTCCCGTTTGCTTATCTTGCTGTCACTTCCTCCAAGCAGGCTGAGGAGAGTGTCAGTAGCGTATGGATCTCCCTTCCTGCCCATCGCAGAAACGACTACCACCGCTTTGTACCCATCCGCGATCGCCTTCTTAATATGACTCATCGCTTGGATGCGGCTTTGTTCGTCTCGGACAGATGTACCGCCAAATTTTTGAACGATTATTTTCATCGTAACACCTCAGAATTTCTGTCATTAAATCAATTTTGTGTTTACTTTACTATTCCAAGCTTTACAAGACTTTCAGCAATCTGGACTGAGTTCCATGCAGCACCTTTTAAAAGGTTGTCAGAAACGACCCACATATGGAAGCCTTTGTCATTGTCTAGATCCTTCCTTATTCTGCCGACAAAAACGTCATTTTTGCCAACGCAGAATGCAGGCATTGGATAAAGCTGCTGATCAGGATCATCCTGCAAGACAACTCCTGGTGCGTCAGTCAATAGTTCTTTTACTTCAGCTGCGGAAACACCCTGCTGGCCAATTTCAACATACACCGACTCTGAATGACCTGTGCCTACCGGCAGACGTACGCATGTTGCCGCTACCTGCAGTCCAGGCATGTGCATGATTTTCTTAGTTTCATTGATCATCTTCATTTCTTCATACGTAAAACCGTTATCTACGAATGTATCGATCTGCGGTATTGCATTGAATGCAATCTGGTAGTGCTTTTTTGCTGACTTGACTGGGAGAAGCTTTGGTTCGTATTCTTCTCCGTTCAGGATTGCCTGAGTCTGCTCCTCCAGCTCCTCGACTGCCGCTGCTCCTGCACCTGATACTGCCTGGTACGTCGATACGATAATCTTTTCCAGGCCGAACTTTTTCCGTAATGGCTCCAATGCAACGACCATCTGGATCGTAGAGCAGTTCGGGTTAGCGATGATTCCATTATGTGAATGCAGATCCTCCTCATTTACTTCAGGCACGACAAGTGGAGTGTTTTCATCCATGCGGAATGCACTTGTGTTATCCACCACGATTGCTCCGCGTTTAACTGCTTCTGGTGCCAGTTCCTTGGATACACTTCCTCCTGCGCTGAATAAGGCGATATCTACATCTTCAAAACTTTCTGGCTTGGCTTCCTGTACTGTCAGCTCTTCGCCCTTATATTGGACCTTTGTACCAGCTGATCTTGATGATGACAGCAATAATAGCTCAGACACAGGGAAGTCCCTGCTCTCAAGCGTCTGGATCATCTGCTGCCCTACTGCTCCTGTTGCTCCAACTACTGCTACACGGTAACCTTTTCTCTCTGACATTGCTGTTTCCCCTTCCACTACCATTATCGTTTTAATACCCCGCATATTTGCTGAGGCTGATTAACCATAAGTATAAAACGGCGGTCTATAGAAAAACCGCCTAGTATATTATCCTATATTTTATCATAATCAATCATTAAGAAAAGAAACATTTTGCTTCACTGCCGGAGAAAAGCATTTCCAAATTCAAATATGCAGTATTCGTGTTGTTATTTATGAGAAAAAGACTCTTTTCGCATTGATTATTGACATCCGTATATTCCCTTGAACTTCGCCGCTTATAAGCTTCCAGGCTCTTTTCGAAGTTGCCTTGAACTGATAAGGCTTTGCTTGTGTAAAATTTCATTTTTTGACCCAGCAAGCAACAATGTTTTGAAAAGAGCCTTTAAATTAGACTTAGTTATCCTTATAGCGCTCGACTAATACTGGCTGTAACTGTTTTCCATCCATTGCCTCAACGATTGTTTCGGAAAGCATCTCCATTCTTGCAACCATTGAATTTGGCTTTTTCACTGGATCATCCTGGCCAAAAGGAATCATGTAAATATTTTTGGTTGCCATCAGCCTCATAAGGTTTACGCCGTTAAGCCCCAATGCATCGTTAGTAGAAATACCAAGGACAACTGGCTTTTGGTTCCTTAATGTTGCTTTCGCAGCCATCAAAACTGGCGAATCTGTCATTGCATTTGCAAACTTGCTCATGGAGTTACCTGTCAGCGGCGCAATGACCATGCAATCCAGAGGGATTTTTGGACCTAGAGGTTCTGCCTTTACAATCGAATCAATCACTTTATTACCTGTTAGCTCTTCAATCCGCTGTACCCAATCTTCCCCTTTTCCAAAACGTGTTTCTGTATTTTTAACAGTGAATGTGACAACAGGTAAAACTTCAGCACCTGCATTCACTAACTTTTCAATTTCCGGAAAAACAGCGTCATAAGTACAATGTGAGCCTGTTAATCCAAAACCAATCTTCTTCCCTTTTAAACTCATACTTCTTTCTCCTTTCGGTTTATAAAGTCTTCCATAAGCAGCTGAGAAAGAACATTCGCCAAAATTTGTCCCGCTGTTTTCGGGGCAACGATTCCTGGCAATCCAGGTGCAAGCAATGCTTTAATTCCGCGTTTTTCCGCATAGCGAAAATCCGTTCCACCTGGTTTGGATGCAAGGTCGATGATCAAAGTATGAGCAGGCATCCTCGAAATGACGGAGGCAGTAACGATTTGATGAGGAATCGTATTGATGCAAATATCGGAATCTGAGACCGCCTTGCCTATATCGGATAAAAGGAACGGCTCTAATCCCATTTCCGTAATCCTTGCAATGTGTTCGCTTTTCCGGGCTCCCACCTTCACTTTTGCTCCAAGGGCATGGAAGGTTCTCGCGACACTCATCCCAACTCTTCCAAGGCCGAGAACAGCTACCTTTGAGCCATGGATGGTAAAATCCGTATGTTGGATTGCCATCATGATCGTTCCTTCAACCGTCGGGATCGAGTTATATATTGCAACATCATCACGAGCAAATAACTGTACGAGTTTCCTGTTTGCTTGATTTGTAATCCCAGTTAAATAGGAATTACTGATGCCTGAATAAACTGTGCAATGTTCAGGAGTCTTTTCAAGCATTTCTTTTATAATGACTACTTTTTCATTCGAGAAAATGGTCTCGACCTGGCCCTCGATACTCGTACCTGGAACAGGCAGGATCAAAGCATCCTGTACGGAAAAATCAACTTCATCTATCTTTTCTTTTGAGGCACCTGTAAAAGCATGGTCCAACTGCTCGAAGCCTATTAAAGAAAGCTTTGCATCAAGCTCTGTCAGCTTGCGAATAATCTCCAGCTGTCTCGCATCACCGCCGATAACTGCGATTTGCATTCCTGTCAGCATGAGAACAATCACCTTCTTTTCCATTAATCCTGGAATATATATTTCATTCAATATGAACTACTTCAACATCATATGTATCAGACTTGGAATAGGTGAGTTTTCCAAGAACAAAAAGCGCATGTGTCTCGTTCAGCCCCGACAAGCGCTGCCCGCCGATAACGCCACGTCCTGTGGCTGGCGGGTCTAGCACATCGTGTGCCTCGGAGGGCCGACCGGTGAAGTCGTTCTTTGACTTCATTGGGCGGACCGAAATTGAAATGTGTAGCCGACTGCCCAGAAACTCAGAAACTGGAGACTCCGACCCTGCCGGCGGAGTTGAAGTTTCGGAGTTTCTAGGAGGCAAAACTAAACAATTCGAAAAGCGGAGGCGACTGCCCAACTCCGACAAGCGTTGGAGGGCCTGACAGTGAAGTCGCTCTTTGACTTCATTGGCAGGACCGAAACGTCTCGAGGAGTTAGGAGCCGCAGCTAGACAAGCGACTCGAGGGGCTATGCGCTGGAGCTGGATTCAGAAAACTTCATGGATTTATCGACAACTCAATAATTTAATATTCTTAACCACAAAGAAAAGCGCCGGCCATTGGCCAGCGCTGAAAATTCATTGAATGAAGCAAGGGATCATCTGTTGATTTAAAATCAAAAATACCCAAATACAGAGGCAAAAAAATAAAGCCGGCTTTGGGCCCGCTTTTACTCTTCGTCATCAGGGATGTCAATGATAATCATGTCTGATCCTATTTTTTTGATATGCTTCCATGGGACCCTTACTTCTCCTGATTGTTTGCGAAGGCCGAACCACTTTAAAGACGGAATGATTAAAGCCTCTATTTGTCCGGTTCGTTCATTGATCTCCAAATCTGTCTGACCAAGTACGCCCAATCTTTCTGCCCTCTTTACATCGACGATTTCTTTTCCTCCAAGTTCACTTAATTTCATGATGCCCTCCCCCTGTCACTTTGTCCTTATTCTATATGTATCAATCCGGGAAGTCTTTTAGAATACATATCCATGAAAAAAAGGGTATTGTTGTCAAGAATCTGCTGTTATTTAGACAGCTTTTCAGGGGTAGAAGCTCAAGCTGTCATGATTGCTTCGTTTTTTTGACAGCTTTTCTGGAGGAGAGATCAAAGCTGTCATGATTCCTTTGATTTCTTGACAGCTTTTCTGAAGAAAAGCCCAAACCTGTCATGATTCCTTCATTTTCTTGACAGCTTTTCTGCAGCAGAGACCAAAGCTGTCATGATTCCTTCGTTTTCTTGACAGCTTTTCTGAAGAAGAGCCCAAACCTGTCATGATTCCTTCATTTTCTTGACAGCTTTTCTGCAGCAGAGCCCAAAGCTGTCATGATTCCTTCGTTTTCTTGACAGCTTTTCTGAAGAAGAGCCCAAACCTGTCATGATTCCTTCGTTTTCTTGACAGCTTTTCACAAGAAGATCATAAAGCTGTCAAGAATCACCCGATTATACTACTATCCGCCTGGCCCTTTACTGAATGGATCAAAAACAGCAGCTTCACATGGAAGCTGCTGTCGATGGGACGATTTTATAAGTTTGGCAGTTCGCCATTCGGACTGATCAACGAAACAGAGTATTTGTCTGTGAAGATCTTATTGGCCATGCCGTCGACGCTATCCTTGGTCACCTGGTCGATTTGTTCGACGATTTCATCAAGGGAGCGGTGTCTTCCTAGCAGAAGTTCATTTTTTCCGTTCCTGCTCATGCGGCTGTTTGTGCTCTCAAGACTTAGCATCAGACTGCCTTTTAGCTGCTCTTTGCTGTTGTTGAGTTCTTTCTCTGTAATACCGTCTGCGCGCAGCTTTCCGAGTGTGTCCTGGACTGTTTCATATAAAACGCCAAGCTGATTTGCACCGGTCCCGCCATAAATAGTCACCATTCCGCTGTCGCGATAAGCGGAGTGATAGGAAAATACAGAATAAGCAAGGCCGCGTTGTTCACGTACCTCCTGGAACAATCTGCTGCTCATGCTGCCTCCCAGTACATTGTTCAAGACAATCAGGCTATAGACGTCTGAATGGCCAATTTGCAATCCTTCAAACCCAAGGCACAGATGTGCTTGTTCAGTTTCTTTTTTCCGGGAAGCCTGTGTTGCGTGGAACGCTGGTTTCTCATACTCCATCTTCTCTTTGCTCGCTTCATATGAGCCAAAGAATTTTTCAGCATTATTAATGAAAGATTCCGGAACGTTCCCAGCAATGGAAATGACCACGTTTTCCGGTCTGTAAGTATCATGCATATACTGCTCCAATTTTTCTCCAGTAAAACTTTGGAGCGTTTCTTCCGTACCAAGGATTGGGTACCCCAGTGGATGGTCACCATAAACAGCCTGACTAAGCAAATCATGCACGATATCATCAGGTGTATCTTCATACATCTTGATTTCTTCATTTACAACGTTCTTCTCTTTATTTAGCTCCTCTGAGTCAAAGGTAGAATTAAAGAACATATCGGCTAAAACTTCAAGTGCATATTGTGCATGATTATCTAACACCTTAGCGTAATAGCAGGTATATTCCTTGGAAGTGAACGCATTCACCTGGCCGCCAATGCTGTCAAAAGACTCTGCGATTTCTCTTGCAGACCTTGTTTTGGTGCCCTTGAAGAACATATGCTCAAGGAAATGGGAAATCCCATTATTCTCTGGGTTTTCATTACGGGAGCCCGTTCCGATCCAAACTCCGATTGCGACAGAACGGACAGTTGGGATTTGTTCTAGTACGATTCTTACACCGTTTTGGCATGTATATTTCTTTATCATTATATTCCTCCTCTGGAACCTGCTGCTAAAACTTCTGCATTTACTTAGTATAGTCCATTTAACTTACTTTTTCCAAATACAATGCTATTCTTTCATTTTTTTTGCAGATACTATCCGATTTTCACTCAGCATATTTGATACAGTTCCAATTTGTAGATCTTTATCTTTTATTTGTGTGATTAATTGGTCGAGTGAGGCAGCCGTCGACTCTGTTGGATGCATTAAAATCATTGCGCCATTATGAACCTTACCCATCACCCTGTTGATCAGTTTTTCTGGCGAAGGCTTCTGCCAGTCGATTGTATCAACACTCCACATGACAGTCCCTAATTTATGGGCTGCAGCAATTTCAACTACCTCGTCCTTGTAATACCCGCTCGGTGGAGCGAACCATTTGGTTTTCACCCCGGTCACTGCTTCAATAACTTCATTTGTCCTCCTAATCTCTTCATTGATTTTAGGAGCAGAAAGCTGCTTCATGTTTGGATGCGTAAATGAATGGTTTCCTATCTCATGGCCTGCATCAGCAATCATTTTCGCCATACCTGGATTATTCTTTACCCATCTGCCTTCAAGAAAAAAACTTGCGGTCACATTATGCTTCTTCAATGTCGCCAGCATCCCGGACAAATACTCATTTCCCCATGCTACATTGATAATAAAGCTGACCATTGGCTTTTCAGGATGTCCTTTGTAAATTGCCATGGGCGGCAAATCACTTAGATGGATTTCAGGAGGAACCTGCTTAAAGACCAGCTTTTCCGGGTCAAATTTCCCTTCCTTCTCCATCTTGCTAAATGATTTTTTCACATCTACTTTAAGACCGTTGTAGCCGGGGATTACCTTCCAGACCGGATCCTTCCTGGCATCCGAAGGTTCAATTTCGTATTCTTTTGCTTTCATTTCGATTTCTGACATCAATGAATTCTCATTCCCTGTCACCGCAAGTGTCCCCGTTTTAAGTCCTGTTACATATGTATGTGAGAATGGATTATTCACCATGGTCCAGCCTGCAATCAACATGACAGAAATTAATATAAACTTTCTCATTTAATGTGCCTCCTCTTCTGTAAGGTCTCTTCATAAAATTGGCTTTGAGTCTAGGATGTACAAACAAGGCCTTATTTTATTTTATGAAACAGAAGGACAAGGTAGAACGGAAGACAATTGTGAGCCATCAAAGAAAAGCGTTGGGCATGACTACTGGCATGCGTGGAACATGCTTCGAATGAGCTTAGGTTGTTAAAAATAATTTGTGAGAAAATCAAAAAAAGACCGGGATTGCCCCCGGCCTTCACAAATTATGATTGTTTTTCAGCCTTTTCGCGCTGTTCTTTCAACACTGCCTTGCGTGAAAGATTGACTCTTCCTTGCTTGTCGATTTCAGTGACCTTGACCAGAAGTTCATCTCCCAGCTTAAGGACATCTTCAACTTTTCCTACCCGCTCTTCAGCAAGCTCGGAAATGTGCACCAAACCGTCTTTTCCAGGGAAGATTTCCACGAACGCACCAAACTTTTCTATGCGGCGGACTTTGCCAAGATACATCTCTCCGACTTCGACTTCACGGACGATATCTTCGATGATTTTCTTGGCCCTTTGGATCATTTCTTCGTCTACTGAACCAATAAATACCGTACCATCTTGTTCGATATCGATTTTTACGCCAGTTTCTTCAATGATTTTATTGATCTGTTTTCCGCTTGGCCCAATGACGTCGCGAATTTTATCCGGCTTGATCCACATCGTAATGATTTTCGGAGCATATTGTGAAAGCTGCTCACGTGGTTCTTTGATAGTGGCAAGCATAGATTCAAGAATATGCATACGCCCTTTTTTCGCCTGTTGTAAAGCTTCATCAAGAATCTCACGGGATAACCCATCGATCTTGATATCCATCTGCAATGCCGTAACACCTTTTGCCGTTCCGGCTACTTTGAAGTCCATGTCACCAAGGTGGTCTTCCATACCCTGGATATCAGAGAGAATAGAGTAGTGTTCTCCTGATTTGATTAGACCCATAGCAATACCAGCTACCGGTGCTTTAATCGGCACACCAGCATCCATCAAAGCTAATGTACTTGCACAAATACTCGCCTGTGAAGTAGAACCATTTGATTCAAGAACCTCGGATACAAGGCGTACTGTATATGGGAAGTCTTTTTCATTAGGGATAACAGGTTCAAGCGCACGTTCACCAAGTGCACCGTGCCCAATTTCACGTCGGCCTGGTCCGCGAATCGGTCCAGTTTCACCTACAGAGAATAATGGGAAGTTATAATGGTGCATAAAACGTTTTTCTTCTTCGATTCCAAGGCCATCAAGGATTTGGACATCCCCCATAGCTCCAAGTGTACAGATGCTCAAAGCCTGTGTTTGTCCCCTTGTGAATAAGCCTGAACCATGAGTTCGCGGAAGCAAGCCTACTTCTGAAGAAAGTGGGCGGATTTCGTCGACTCCACGGCCATCTGGACGTACTTTTTCTTCCGTAATCAAGCGGCGCACTTCACCTTTGACGATTTTATCAAGGATCTGTTTCACCATTTTAAGCTGGTCTGCATCCGCTTCCTGCTCTTCATATCGAGCAACAACGGAATTTTTCACTTCTTTGATTGCGTCTTCACGTGCATGCTTTTCTTGTACCTGGATTGCAGCCAGCATGTCTTGCTCGCAAATTCCGCGCACTTCTGCTTCTAACTCTTTGTCTATTTCAAAGAGAGTAATTTCGCGCTTCGCTTTACCAACCTGTGCCACGATTTCCTGTTGGAAAGCAATGAGACGCTTGATTTCGTCATGTCCAAACATGATCGCTTCAAGCATTACTTCTTCAGGAACCTCATCAGCACCAGCTTCAACCATGTTGATCGCATCCATTGTACCTGCAACGACAAGATGCATATCGCTCTTTTCAGTTTCTTCAACAGATGGATTAATGACGAACTTTCCATCAATTCTTCCAACTGTCACACCAGCGATTGGCCCTTCAAACGGAATATCGGAAACACATAGCGCCAGTGATGAACCAAACATTGCAGCCATTTCAGATGAACAATTTTGATCCACACTCATGACAATGCTGATTACCTGGACATCATTACGGAAACCATCAGCGAATAACGGACGGATTGGACGGTCAATCAAGCGGCTGGCAAGAATAGCCTTCTCACTTGGACGTCCTTCACGCTTAATAAAACCGCCTGGGATTTTACCAACAGCATATAATCTTTCTTCATAATTTACTGTTAGCGGGAAAAAGTCTAAATTCTTCGGTTCTTTTGAAGCAGTTGCAGTACTTAGTACTGCTGTATCGCCGTAACGGACAAGTACAGCTCCATTTGCCTGCTTAGCAAGCTGCCCTATTTCAACTGTCAGCTTACGGCCTGCCCAGTCAAAGGAAAAACTTTGTTTTTCTTGTTCCATACATTTAAGCCCCTCTCTACCATGAAAATCCATCCAGATTTACTATCTGGGAAAATTATTTAAAAAACAGTACCATTGCCTGTCTTATAACAAATATACCTTTATAAAAGAGATTAAAACACATAAGACGAGTCTGGTTCATCAGACATCGTTTTAAATTGCCTGTCCTGCTTCAGGAGAAGACTTTTTATGTTATAGTATGCGCCAAAACACAGCGCTTAATATCAATATAATGTTATGTACATTCAAAAATTTTGCCTAATAAAAAAGCGGGATAAATCCCGCTTTTACAGACTATCTACGTAGACCAAGCTTGTTGATTAACTCGCGGTAACGAGCAACATCCTTGTTACGAAGGTAAGTCAAAAGATTACGACGCTTACCTACCATTTTCAAAAGACCGCGACGTGAGTGGTGGTCCTTCTTGTGAACGCGCAAGTGGTCGTTCAATGTGTTGATTTCTGCAGTAAGGACAGCGATTTGAACTTCTGGAGATCCAGTATCACTTTCGTGAGTCTTGAATTCGTTGATAAGTTCGTTTTTACGTTCTTTTGTGATTGCCATCCGTTTCACCTCCAATTAGTAATCCCCTGTTACCGAGCAAGCGTCGGTGACTCGACTTGCCAAGCAAAGGTTCTTTTTTGATACGTTAATAAGAATACATCTTTTTACGACAAAAAGCAAGTCTAACCCTTGTTTTTTTCAAAGTAGAGCAATGCTTCTTGCTTATCTTTTTCGATTTGGGCGACAAGCTGCTGTATTCCCTCGAATTTCCGCTCACTTCTAAGACGCAGGTGCCACTTTATCGCTGCTGACTCCCCGTAGATCTCTTTATTAAAATTGAAGATGTGGACTTCCACTGATGGTTTGTCCTTTTTCTCCTTGTGGAAGGTTGGTTTGTAGCCGACATTGCATACACCTTCATGCCATGCTCCTTCAACTTGGATCATTACGGCGTAAACACCTGTAGGAGGAAGAATGTACTGGTCCTCCATCTGAACATTCGCCGTCGGAAAACCGATTGTGCGCCCGCGGCGTTCCCCATTTATAACTGTTCCCTTAGTGGTGTAAAATCTCCCTAGCAATGTAGGCATCTCCTCCACCTTTCCGTCCCTTAAAAGGGTACGGATCAAAGTAGAGCTAACCTTTTCTTCTTCTTGATTGGACAGCTTTGATACTACTGTAAACTCGAATTTACCTCTCGAATGGAACTGGATTGTCTCCATATTCCCTTTCCCCATTTTGCCGTAAGAATAGTCGAAACCTGCTACAACATGGTGTACATTCAACCCGATGATATATTGATCGACAAATTCCTGGGGCAAAAGACTTGAGAACTCGATTGAGAAGTTGACAACAAATAAGTAATCCACACCCATATCCTCGACTATTCGAGTTTTCTCATCCAAGGGTGTTATATATTCCATGTGTTGTACGCTCTTGCCAAGAACTACAGAAGGATGAGGATCAAAGGTCATGACCGCACTCTTCAGGCCTTTGGCTTCAGCCTCTTTTTTTGCTTCTTTGATGACCTGCTGATGCCCTAAATGTACTCCGTCAAAATAGCCCAGTGCCATAGCCATCGCTGGAAAATCTTCTCTTCTATATTCATGAGGGTGGTTTAGCTTAATCAATTTCACGATATTACTCACCTTTTCTGACCCAGCTGCTCATTTATCAAGACAATTGCAATAATTGCTTATTTATAAGAAAAAGCAAAAGATAGACTACTGCTCATTTCTTAGTACTTTATCAGGCTTCATCATCCCAATTTTGGTTGGGTGTGCCCTGTAGATCGCGAGCGCTTTTTCGTCTTCTGTTTCTACTACGATAGGACCGTCAATCCCCTTAAAATCCTCTGGGATCGTAAGCAGTGCCCCATTTTTCACTTTCTCTGCTACTTTATCATTAATGCGATATTTCGGCAAATAAGAAATACCAGCTTCCAATGGGTGCAGAGCAGTTTCCAGCTCGCTTTCTTGTGCCAATTCTTCAAGCTGTTCAAAAGTATAGCAGTCCTCAATAGTGAAGTCAGCGGATTGTATCCTCACAAGGGAAGACATATGTGCAGGATAGCCTAATTTTTCCCCAATCGTCACTGCCAATGTTCGAATGTACGTGCCCTTGCTGCATGTTACCCGGAATTTAAAGCTAACCTGCTGACCTTCAAACGAATCCCTGTCATCAAGAAGCTCTATGCCATAAATAGTGACCTTCCTGGTTGGCCTTTCGACTTCAATCCCTTGTCTCGCGTATTCGTATAATTTTTTTCCATTTACTTTTACAGCTGAATACATTGGTGGTGTTTGTTCAATTTCACCCTCCAGCGACTGGAGGACCTTTAGGATCTCGTCTCTTGTTATGACCCTGTCCACTTGTTTTTCCTCGACCTTCTCACCCGAAGCATCTTCTGTAGTGGTCGTGAATCCAAGGGTGACTTCACCCTCATATGCCTTTCCTGCATCTGTAATGTATTCGGCGATTTTTGTCGCCTTGCCAACACATATTGGCAATACTCCAGTCACATCAGGATCAAGTGTGCCTGTATGCCCGACCTTCTTCGTTCTTAACAGTTTCCTGAGTTTAAATACACAATCATGCGAAGTCATTCCCGCTGGTTTAAAAAGAGGCAGAATCCCTTCCATTTTCTTTTTCCTCGATTCTTTTATGTATTAGGCTCTTTTCTCAAACTTTGTTGCTATTGGCTACAAAATAGGATTGAATGACCTATGTTTCTAACAAAATTAAAGCATATTATGAGAAAAGAGCTTGCAAACTTAATACCGACCTACAAAATGGCTTTTTATCTTTTACGACTCTTATCGAAAAAAATGGATAGACAAAAGTGTCTATCCATTTTTCATATCAAGATCAACGGTTCAGACAATTATGTCTATCCGTTTAATCATTGTCCTTTTCTTGCCCTTCTTCTCCAGGCTGCTCATCCCTGTGCAGCTCATGGATTAACGTATTGATACGATTACCGTAAGCCATCGTTTCATCAAATTCAAAGATCAGTTCAGGAGTCTTTCTCAGGCGGATTCGCTGGCCAATTTCTGTCCTGATGAAGCCCTTGGCCTTCGCTAATCCTTTAAGAGTGTCTTCCCTCTGTTGTTCGTCGCCTAAAACAGATATATACACCTTTGCCTGCTGAAGATCCCCTGTAACCTCGACATCCGTTACTGTTACGAAACCTACTCGCGGATCCTTGATTTTACGGCTGATGATATCGCCTATTTCTTTCTTCATTTGTTCGCCAACACGATTTACTCTATGACCCATTTTCAATCACCTCGTTCTATCAAAGCCATTCTATTTCGGTGATGGTACGTTCGATCTCCGGAAAAGAATCAATCATTTTCAAGGCATTCTGAAGCTCTCTTTCTGTGGACACCTTCGATGCCGATACGGCTGCAACTGCAATTGTTGTCCGCTGCCAAACATCATGATGGTCTACTTCAGAAACCGAAATATTGTACTTCTGCTTCAGCCTTGTAATAATCCGCTGCAAGACAGCTCTCTTTTCTTTTAGAGAATGAGCATCATAGATGATGCACTCACAGGCTGCTAAGCCTACTACCATTAACGTTCCACTTCTTCCATGATATATGCTTCAATGACGTCGCCTTCCTTGACGTCTTTGAAGTTTTTAATGGTAATACCGCATTCATAGCCCTGAGCTACTTCTTTGGCATCATCCTTGAAACGTTTTAATGCATCGACTTCCCCTTCAAAGATGACGACTCCGTCACGAATCAAACGAACACCGCTGTCACGGGTGATTTTGCCATCAGTAACATATGAGCCGGCAATCGTTCCGATTTTCGATACCTTGAAGGTCTGGCGGACTTCAGCCTGGCCGATGACCTTTTCGGCATAAACCGGATCAAGCATACCCTTCATCGCTGATTCGATTTCTTCGATCACTTTATAAATAATGCGGTGAAGTCGAATATCGACGCTCTCTGACTCTGCAGCGCGCTTCGCATTATTGTCCGGACGGACGTTGAAACCGATGACGATACCATTAGAAGCTGCTGCAAGTGTGATGTCAGACTCATTGATCGCACCAACACCAGTGTGAATGATTCTTACATTTACACCTTCCACATCCAGTTTTTGCAATGCTGCTGCAAGTGCTTCAACTGAACCTTGGACGTCGGCTTTAATAATTAGATTTAGGTCTTTCATTTCCCCTTGTTTCATATGTTCAAACAAAGTATCGAGGCTGACGCGCGCTTTTTCGCTTCTTTGTGCCTGTACAGCCTGTTGTGAACGGATTTCTCCAACCTGGCGGGCTGTCTTTTCATCATCGAATACTACAAAACGATCGCCTGCTTGAGGAACATCGTTCAAGCCTGTGATTTCTACAGGAGCTGAAGGGCCAGCTTCCTTGACACGGCGGCCAAGATCATTGACCATTGCACGTACTCGGCCGAAAGTATTTCCAACCACGATTGGGTCACCAATCTTCAGTGTACCGTTCTGGACAAGCAATGTAGCAACAGATCCACGGCCTTTATCCAGCTGCGCTTCGATTACAGTCCCGATAGCATTTCGATTAGGATCTGCTTTATATTCTTCAACTTCACCAACAAGCAAAATCATTTCCAGCAGGTTATCAAGACCTTCTCCTGTTAAGGCAGAAATCGGAACAAACACTGTTTCGCCGCCCCATGCCTCTGGAACAAGTCCGTATTCAGTTAGCTCCTGCATAACACGATCCGGATTTGCAGTTGGTTTATCCATTTTATTAACTGCTACGATAATAGGTACATTGGCAGCTTTAGCATGGTTCAATGCTTCCACAGTCTGTGGCTTAACACCGTCATCTGCAGCTACAACAAGGATTGTGATATCGGTAATCTTTGCACCTCGAGCACGCATTGTTGTGAACGCTGCGTGACCAGGTGTATCAAGGAATGTGATTTTTTTGCCGTTTTCTTCTACCTGGTATGCACCGATGTGCTGAGTGATGCCGCCTGCTTCTCCTGCAGTCACTTTCGTGTTGCGGATTGAATCAAGCAAGGTTGTTTTACCATGGTCAACGTGACCCATAATCGTTACAACTGACGGTCTTTCAACCATAGATGCTTCATCATCCTCTGTGAAATAAACCTCAAGGTCAGTTGTGTCAATCTTGATTGTTTCTTCAACTTCTACTCCATAATCAGTTGCAATCAGTTCAATTGCATCCTTATCAAGATCCTGGTTGATCGTAGCCATTACACCAAGCATAAAGAGCTTCTTGATGATCTCAGACGGCTCACGGTTAAGCTTCTTGGCTAATTCAGCTACTGTCAAAGATTCACTGAAAGTAATCTTTGAAGGAAGCTCTTTAACCTTCTTAGGCTGTTGTGGAGCCTGCTGCTGATTCTGTCTGCCCTTATTCTGGTTTTGCTGGTTTCTATTCTTATTTTGTTTGTTCTTATTGTTTTTGTTGAAAGGCTGGGAGTTCCCAGGCTTTTTAGCAACTGCTGAAGTTTTCACTTTCTCAGGAGTTGTTGCACGACGCTCGTCGTCTGAAAAAGCGCTAGCTGTTGTCTTAAGCTGAGCTTTTGGCTGTGCCTGGTTGTTTTTTTGCTGATTTTGGGATTGATTGCGATTCTGTCCCTGGTTAGGCTTTTGGCCTTGGTTGCGATTCTGGTTCTGTCCCTGTGAAGCCTTTTGCTGGCTTTGCGCTTGAGGCTTTGCCTGTGCTTGTGGCTTATCTTCTTTTTTATTATAGACAGCATCGAGTTTCTTTATGGTATCATCTTCCATTGTAGTCATATGATTAGAAACCTCAATGTTCATTTCTTTTAATTTTATAATCACGTCTTTACTCGATAAATTATGCTTCTTTGCATATTCATAAACGCGTGTTTTACTCATATCTTCACCCCCGCTAGAATTAATCGAGCAACGTCAACAGTTTTTTTGCAAAACCCTCGTCCAACAGGGCTACTACAACACGTGCTTCCTTGCCAATCGCCTGGCCAAGCTGGTACCGGTCCGGGACCACTTTGTAAGGCACATTATAAGATTTGCACTTGTCGGTAATCTTTTTTGTAGTATTTGCGGATGCATCCGCAGAAAGCAAAATGAGCTTCGCCTTCCCGCTTCTGATTTCTTTGACGGAAAGCTCTTCCCCTGAAATAATTTTCCGTGCTCGATTGGCTAAGCCAAGCAATGACATCCATTGATTTGAGTTCATCAGGATAGTCTGCTCTCCTTTTCGATGAGGTCATTCAACTCATCGTATATTGCATCGTCCACTTGTGTTTCAAGCTGTTTGGACAATATATTTCGTTTCTTTGCTAATTGCACTGCTTCTTTTTCTTTAGAAAGATAAGCGCCCCGGCCTGATTTTTTGCCTGTCAGGTCGATGGAGACTTCCCCTTCCTTGGAGCGAACGATGCGAACTAGTTCTTTTTTCGGTCTCATTTCACCGGTAGCGACACATTTTCGCATAGGAACCTTTTTGCGGCTGTTCACGATCATTCACCTCACCTTAATCGATGTCTTCATCTTCAAAATCGTCATCTGCAGTTAAAAGCGGCTCATTGTCACGAGGATAAATCCCGATCTCCCTTGCCTCAGTTTCTGCTTTGATGTCAATCTTCCAACCAGTCAACTTTGCGGCAAGACGCGCATTTTGCCCGCGCTTTCCAATTGCAAGCGATAGCTGGTAATCAGGAACAATAACCGTAGTCGCTTTTTCTTCTTCGTTGACAATGACATCAAGAACCTTTGATGGGCTCAACGCGTTGGCAACAAATACGACTGGATCTTCAGACCATTTTACTATATCGATTTTTTCACCCTTAAGCTCATTGACGACAGCCTGGACACGATTTCCACGAGGTCCGACACATGAACCAACTGGATCCACTTCTTGATTGTCTGAGTGAACAGAGATCTTAGAACGGTCCCCTGCTTCACGAGCAACTGATTTAATTTCAACAGTTCCATCATAAATCTCAGGAACTTCAATCTCGAAAAGTCTCTTTAACAGTCCCGGATGGGTTCTGGAAACGAAGATTTGTGGACCTTTAGTGGTTTTTTCAACCTTGGTGATAAATACTTTGATGCGGTCGTGAGGCTTATAATGTTCGTTCGGCATCTGTTCATTCGCTGGCAGGATCGCCTCGATTTTCCCCAGGCTTACATAGATGAACTTAGGATCCTGACGCTGAACGATACCTGTCATGATATCTTCTTCACGATCAATGAACTCAGAATAGATAATTCCTCTTTCTGCTTCACGGACACGCTGAGTAACTACCTGCTTGGCAGTCTGCGCAGCAATCCTTCCGAAATCCTTAGGCGTGACTTCAAGTTCAACGACATCTTCAACCACGTAATTCGGATTAATTTTCTGTGCCTCTTCAAGAGAGATTTCCAAACGCGGATCGAAAACTTCATCGACTACTTCTTTCCTCGCAAAAACGCGCATGGAACCATTGCCAAGGTTTAAATCAATACGGACGTTTTGCGCCTGGTTAAAGTTACGTCGATACGCTGAAATAAGCGCCGCCTCGATTGCATCAATTAAGATGTCCCTGGAAATTCCTTTTTCTTTTTCAAGAATCGTAAGAGCATCCATCAATTCGCTGCTCATGAGATATAAATCCCCCTTTTTTACTACCCTACTTTGTAAGGCTCTTTTCGAAACTCTGCCCTCTGTCCACCAGCTCAAACCTTAAACGTTTTCATCTGCCACCAAGGGGAGGATAGCGTTTAAGCACGCTTGAGCTTTGCCTAAAAAACAACAGGTCCGAAACGATCCTTTAATTAATTAACTGAAGATATTTTCTGGACAGATTATGAAAAAGTGACAGCGAGTCTCGAGCTGGCAATTTTATCAAATGGGATAACGACTGTTTTCTTGCGAGTTTTAATCTTCACATCAACAGTGACAGTTTCCCCATTATAATCAGTTAAGACCCCTTCAAAAGCCTTTTCCCCATCGATTGGTTCATAGGTCTTAATGAAGACATTCTTGCCAATTGCTTTTTGATAATCTTTCTCCTTTTTCAGCGGACGTTCTGCACCTGGTGAGGAGACTTCCAAAAAGTAGTTATGCGGGATTGGATCAATGGCATCGAGCTTTTCGCTAAGGCGCTCACTGACGATGCCGCATTCTTCGATATCAATTCCGTTGTCCTTATCAATGTATACGCGCAGGAACCAGTTCTTTCCTTCTTTGACATATTCGATGTCTACCAATTCTAGTTCGTTTTCATTTAAGATGGGAGTTACTAGCTCTTCCACAACTTCGGTAACCTTGCTCATAAAATCCCTCCTTTGACACAACCTCATTACTTAATCACTATTTGGTTTTTATCCCCGTAAAAGTGCCTAACAAACAAGAAAGAGCGGGTTGCCCCACTCTCATCTGCCAGAGATATCCTTAGTATTTCCAATAAAAATATAACATAACCAGATATTTATTGCAAACAAACGGCAGTTATAGCTTGTCTTTCCAATAAGCTAAATTAGAACAATGATAACTGGTTCTGGTCTGGCATGCCCTCAAGGCAGCCATGGTTGTCCAGGTATTCAAGAATAGTCTTGGAGATCTTTCCTCGCTGCTGCAGGTCTTCCTTAGACAGGAATTCCCCTTCTCCTCGAGCTTTAACGATATTAATCGCCGCGTTCGTTCCGAGTCCAGGTATCGCATTGAACGGCGGGATCAGCTTATCGCCCTCGATGATGAATTCTGACGCGCTAGATTTGTATAAATCGACTTTAGCGAATCCAAATCCACGCTCACACATTTCAAGCGCGAGTTCCATGACGGTCATCAAGTTCTTTTCTTTTGTCGAAGCTTCAAGTCCCTTAGCGTTGATTTCCTCAATCACCGCCCGGATGCTCTCTGAACCACGGACCATTGCATCGACGTCGAAGTCATCTGCCCTGACTGTGAAGTATGCTGCATAATACATAAGCGGATGGTGCACTTTGAAATACGCAATCCTCACCGCCATTAAAACATAAGCAGCCGCGTGGGCTTTAGGGAACATGTACTTGATCTTTTTACAAGAATCGATATACCATTCCGGCACTTTATTCTTGCGCATTTCTTCTTCCATTTCATCTGTCAGCCCTTTACCCTTACGGACTGATTCCATGATCTTAAAAGCAAATGCCGGCTCAAGTCCCTGGTAAATCAGGTATACCATGATATCATCACGGCAGCCGATTACTTCGCTAAGGTTACAGATATTGTTATGGATCAATTCCTGCGCATTTCCGAGCCATACATCCGTACCGTGAGAAAGACCCGATATCTGTACGAGTTCCGAGAATGTCGTTGGTTTCGTATCCTCAAGCATCTGGCGAACAAAGCGCGTACCGAATTCTGGAATACCCAATGAACCCGTCTTCGATATGATTTGTTGTTCAGTCACACCGATAGATTCTGTCCCGCTGAAAATCTTCATGACTTCAGGGTCGTCAGTCGGAATGGTCTTCGGGTCGATCCCGCTTAAATCCTGAAGCATCCTGATTACGGTTGGGTCATCATGCCCAAGAATATCTAGCTTCAACAAGTTATCGTGAATCGAGTGGAAATCAAAATGGGTTGTTTTCCATTCAGATGTGCTGCTGTCTGCCGGGAACTGGATGGGTGAAAAATCAAAAATATCCATGTAATCGGGAACAACGATGATTCCGCCGGGGTGCTGGCCGGTCGTCCGTTTTACACCTGTGCAGCCGGATGCCAGACGGTCAATTTCCGCACCGCGAAGCTGCAGGTTATTGTCACCCTGGTAGCCTTTTACATAACCATAGGCCGTCTTATCCGCAACAGTACCGATCGTTCCCGCGCGGTAAACATAGTCCTCCCCGAACAATACTTTTGTATAGTTATGGGCACGTGGCTGATATTCGCCCGAGAAGTTCAAATCGATATCGGGAACCTTGTCCCCTTTGAAACCAAGGAAGGTCTCAAAGGGAATATCATGGCCGTCTTTTCTATATTTGATTCCGCAATCAGGACAATCCTTGTCTGGAAGGTCAAACCCTGAACCGACTGATCCATCATTGAAGAACTCTGATTTTTTGCACTTAGGGCATACATAGTGCGGCGGCAGCGGATTAACCTCGGTGATTTCCGTCATCGTCGCGACGAAAGAAGAACCAACCGAACCACGTGAACCTACTAGATAGCCGTCATCCAGTGATTTTTTAACAAGTTTATGGGAAATCAGGTAGATAACCGCAAATCCGTTGTCTATGATACTTTTCAATTCTTTTTCAAGACGCGCCTCAACGATTTCAGGAAGGTCGTCCCCGTAAATACTGCGTGCCATTCCATAGCTCATGCTGCGCATCTCTTCATCGGCGCCTTCAATTTTAGGCGTGTATAGATCATCCTTGATCGGCTTGATGACATCGATCATGTCAGCAATCTTGTTTGTATTTTCCACAACAATCTCTTTTGCCTTTTCCTCACCCAGAAACTTAAAGGCATCAAGCATTTCATTCGTTGTCCTGAAATGCACGTCAGGAAGCTCATGACGGTTCAGCGGATTGGCGCCGCCCTGGGAATTGACCAGGATTTTGCGGTATATTTTATCATTTTCATTCAAGTAGTGAACATTGCCTGTAGCAACTACTGGCAAGTCCAGCTTCTCCCCAAGCTTGACGATATTGTTAATGATATCCTCAAGTGCCTTCTGGTCCCGGACTAGTTCCAGCTCGAGCAAGTGTGCATAAACAGCCTTTGGATGGACTTCGAGGTAGTCATAAAACTGTGCTGCTTCTTCGACCTCTTCAGGTCCCTTCTGCATCATGCCCTCAAAAACTTCACCTTTGTCACATCCAGAACCAATCAGGATTCCTTCACGGTGTTTATTCAAAACAGACCTCGGGATTCGTGGCACACGGTAAAAATAATCAATATGTGCTATTGATACTAATTTAAAGATATTTTTCATGCCAACTTCATTCTGAGCCAGCAATGTTGCATGGTAAGGACGTGCACGCTGGTAGGCTTTACCCTGGCCCATATTGTCATTCAGCTGGTCATGGTATTCAAGACCTTTTTCAGCGGCATCCTTCAGCATACGGAGCAATAGATAACCCGTAGCCTCGGCATCATAGATCGCACGGTGATGCTGTGTCAATTCAATATCGAATTTCTTGGCTAATGTATTCAATCTATGGTTCTTCATATCCGGATAAAGGAAACGGCCAAGTTCGAGTGTATCAATAACCGGATTTGGCGCTTTGCCAAACCCTATTTTCTTGTAACCGACATTCAGGAAGCCCATATCGAATGATGCGTTGTGGGCAACCAGGACACTATCGCCTGTCCATTCTTGGAACTTTTGCAGGACTTCACTCACTTCCGGTGCATTGCGGACCATATCATCGGTAATCCCGGTAAGGTTTATGGTCGTCGCTGACAAACGGTGGTGCGGGTTTGCGAATGACTCGAACCGGTCAATGATTTCTCCGCCGCGTATTTTAACAGCAGCCAGTTCAATGATGGTATCGTATACAGCTGACAGACCTGTTGTTTCGACGTCGAATACGACATACGTATCGTCTGCAAGCACCCTGTGCGCGTCATTATAGGCAATCGGCACACCATCATCAACAAGGTTTATTTCCACACCATACAGAATCTTAATATCATTTTTCTTTCCTGCGCCAAAGGCTTCTGGATAGGATTGCACGACTGCATGGTCCGTGATGGCCACAGCTTTGTGACCCCACTTTGCTGCCTGGGCAACCAGTGCGCTGACAGGAGTCACCGCGTCCATCTGACTCATTGGTGAATGAAGGTGAAGTTCGACTCTTTTCTCACCTTCAGGCGCTGAATCAATTCTTCCCTTAGGTTTGATTTCATTAACGTCATTTCCAATCATGACAAGATCGCGGACAAATGTGTCGTTTTGGATGCTTCCTCTTACCTTTAGCCACATACCTTTTGTGACACGCTGGTAAATAGCTGCGTCTTCTTTATCGCGCGAGAACATTTTTACCATGATAGAGCTTGTGTAATCAGTGATCTTAAATGTCAAAAGCGTCCTGCCGCTGCGAAGTTCTTTCGTTTCGGCAAAGAATACATATCCCTCAACGGCTACGCGGCGTTCCTCATCAACGATGTCTTCAAGCTTGCGGAAGTCAGCATCGTCTTTAATCGTAAGCCCAATATTAACAGGTCCCTCCTGCGGCGCGCCATCTCCCTTGGCTTGTTCAGCTTCCTTCTTCTGCATCTCGATCATTGCCATCAGACCGCGTTCCTGGTCTTCCTTCTCTTTTGCCTTCATGAATTTTTCATATTCATCTGAAGAACTTTCTTCACTTACAACCGTATCGATCGTCAGTAAAGGAAAACCGAAGCTCTGGTAGATCTCAGCAATAATGCCACCATATTTACGCTTAAGCGCTAGCCCTTCGGCTTCGTTTCTTGCTGTTAATATGATTTTTGTTCCCTGGATTTGTGGAACTTGTTCATTCAGGAGTTTTAACAAAGGCGGAGCGATGCCATCTATTTCTTTAATGCACGACTTCCAGTAATCAAGGATTTTCTCGTCGCTGATTGCCTGTTCAAGTACTCTTACCGAGTATGATATTTTCGCAATATGTGAGAAAGTTTGTTCCAGCTTGCCTATGAATGTGTTATACAGCTGACAAGGAATGATTCTTTCAAACTGGAAAAAGAAATGCCATTTCCTTGCCTGTTTTTCAATCACTACCCTGTCAATTTCAGCATTTTGAAAATGAGTGACAATTGCATCTTCTGTTAGCTGCAGCTGTTGCAGCAGGAGCTGAAACCTTTCTTTTTTCCCTGAAGAAAGATCACCCATGGTTATTTCTCTCCCATCTGAAAAGCTTGAATTCTATCTATCGGGGCAAATTACCCGTTTGTTTAATTGTATCAAAACGTGTTTAATAGCAAAGGTTATTATAACATAAAATGAATGTCCCGTTACCTGTGTTTGATATTACCATTTCGGTGTTATATTAGGAATATAATTCATGCGGTGTCGGACACTTTCAGCTGCGTTTTTTCGAGAACCCAACTTACCTACACGATACACAGGCGACAACAACATTTTTTCTAGACGACTGCGTGATGATTTTTAATGTGACGATAAATCAGGAGGATTCTAAATCGTTAAAAAGCGGACCCTATTAAAGGATCCGCCGATTGATTATAGTTCTTTTAAAATATTCTTCAAAGTAACTGCTAATTCATCTTTTTGGACTTCCTGCATTTCGCCGTTTTTACGGATTTTGACTTCGACGATTCCTTCGCCGGCTTTCTTACCGACTGTAACTCTTACAGGCAAACCAATTAGGTCTGAATCCGCGAATTTCACTCCAGGTCTTTCCTGGCGATCATCCATGAGTACTTCCATTCCTGCTGCCTGCAGGCTTGAGTAAAGCTCTTGAGCCAATTCTGCCTGGGCGCTGTCTTTCATGTTCACCACAATGAGATGGACATCGAATGGTGAAATGTTGGTAGGCCATACAAGGCCATTTTCATCATTGAATTGTTCTGCTACAGCGGCCATTGTCCGGGAAACGCCAATTCCATAACAGCCCATGATCATTGGCTTTGTTCTTCCATTCTCGTCAAGGATCTCGGCATTCATTGCCTCACTGTATCTGGTACCAAGCTTGAAAACATGTCCGACTTCAATGCCTTTCGCAAAGACAATAGTTCCCTGGCCATCTGGAGAAGGATCTCCTTCTCTGATGAAGCGCAAGTCTGTATATGAAGTTACCTTGAAATCACGCTCTGGATTCACGTTCTTAAAATGGTAATCTTCTTCATTTGCTCCGCAAACTCCGTTGACCACTGCCTGCACGGCATTGTCCGCGATGACTTCAACGCTATCGACTCCCACCGGGCCAAGAGAACCAACTGAGCAGCCCAGAACCTCTTTCGTCGTCTTTGTGTCTGCTAGTTCAACAACTGAAGCCTCATAATGATTCTTTAATTTAATATCGTTCACATCATGGTCTCCACGCACTAATACAAGTACATAGCGATCATCCACTTTAAAGAGCAAAGATTTGATGCAATCTTTAGACTCTACATTAAGGTAGGAAGAGACTTCTTCAATGGTCTTCTTGTTTTCTGTGTGTACTTTTTCAAGTTCATTTGCGGGTTCACCGCTCTTCTCATAAACAGCAGTTACTGGCGCCATTTCAACATTGGCCGCATATTCAGACGTATCGGAATAAGCAATCGTATCTTCCCCGATATCTGAAAGGACCATGAATTCATGAGTATCCTTTCCTCCCATTGCGCCCGAATCAGCGATAACGGCACGGAAGTTCAAGCCACAACGTCTGAACACATTGGAATAAGCCTGGAAGAGACGTTCATAAACCTCATCCAAGCTCTCTTGTGTCGCATGGAAAGAGTATGCGTCCTTCATGATGAATTCACGGCCGCGAAGGAGACCAAACCTTGGTCGTTTTTCGTCCCGGAATTTAGTCTGAATCTGGTAAAGTGTCAACGGAAGACGTTTATAAGATTTTACTTCATCACGGACAAGGCTAGTGATGACCTCTTCATGAGTCGCACCAAGGGCGAACTCACGGTCATGCCTGTCTTTTAATCTCATAAGCTCCGGACCATATGAATACCAGCGGCCCGATTCCTGCCATAGTTCCGCTTGTTGCAATGCTGGCATGAATAACTCAGCAGCACCAGCATTGTTCATTTCTTCTCTGATGATTGCCTCGACTTTGTGCAGTACCTTGCGCCCTAAAGGCATGTATGTATAAACACCGCTTGCGTTTTGGCGGATGAATCCAGCCCTGAGCAACAGCTGATGACTCTTGACTTCTGCATCTGATGGTACTTCTCTTAAAGTAGGAATAAGCGACATACTTTGCTTCATTGATTACACCTCATAGGATTATTTCATGTTTTATAAAGGCTGTTTTTGTATAGATGATTGTTAAAATCCTAAAGCCGATTTTAACGTAATATATACCCATTTTGCAGGTCGGTATTAAGTTTGCATGCTCTTTTCTCTTAAGAAGCGTCAACTTTACGAAGGAATATAGGCAATTCAATCCAATTTTGCATTCGAAAGCAACAAAGTTTGAGAAAAGAGCATTATTAAAAAACGTTCCTGCCCGGTGCGGTCCGGGCAGGAAGTTAAATGTGTCAGTGGATATGAACACTTACAGGAAGAATCTTTGAATATCGTTCCAGGTTACCACAAGCATCAGCAGCATTAATAATGCGAAGCCAACAAAGTGGACCATTCCTTCCTTTTGCTTGTCGATTGGTTTTCCTCTTAGCGCTTCAACCGCAAAGAAGGTCAACCTGCCGCCATCAAGTGCCGGGAATGGAAGTAGATTCATGATTCCCAGGTTGATACTTAGGATCGCGGCCCATTTCATAAGATAGAAGATTCCGGATTTGGCAACCGTGTCAGTAGAAACATAAATGCCTACCGGTCCTGATAATGCATCTATCGAAAATTGGCCGGTCAACAATTTCCCTAGCATAGAGAATATTTCTATTGTCCAGAAATAAGTTTCTTTCACACCGTAAGAAATCGATTTTAATGGCGACTTCTCAACAGGACTGTATACGCCAATCAATCCGATCTTTTCGCCTTCAACGTCCTTAACTTCAGGTGTAACTGGCAGATCCATACTCTGACCTTCACGTACTATTGAGAAATCAAGCTCATTCCCTGGGTTCTTGCGGATAATTTCAACAACATCCTGCCAGCTTGAGACTTCTGATCCCTCGATGCTGTTTACAACGTCACCTTCTTGCAACCCCGCCTTAAGCGCACTTCCATCTGGAGTCAGCTTTCCTAGAACAGGTTCATTGGAAGGAATCCCCTGGAAGATGGCTAGAATAATGAAAATAACCATCGCCAGGATAAAGTTCATCATCGGCCCAGCGAAGATTGCCAATGTTCTTTGCCCAAGCGTCTTGGAACCGAATTGCCTGTCAAATGGAGCAATCTGCGTCTCTACCCCGTTCTCGACAAGAACCGCTGTTTTACTAATTGGGAAGGTTGTCAGCTTGCTGTCGTCCTCCCCTTCTTCATAACCTTTAATAAAAAGTTCGTGTTCAATATCGGCTCTTTCCACTTCTACTATTCGTGCATCAGGATACTTCTCCTTATTATTCAGAATGATTTTTTGAACTTCTTCACTCTTGTTAAAAAGCAAACCTATTCTATGCCCTGGCTTGATCTCAATCATTTCAGGGTCTTCGCCAGCCATTCTGACAAACCCTCCGATTGGAAGGAGGCGGATGGTATAAGTCGTTTCATTTTTCTTAAAAGAAAAGACCTTTGGACCGAATCCAATTGCAAATTCACGGCAGAGAATCCCTGCTCTTTTGGCGAAGATCAAATGCCCAAGTTCATGAAAGAATACGAGGGCGCCAAAAATGACGATAAAGGCAATAACTGTATTCAAATTTTCTAACCACCTTTTAATAGGATAAGAATCCACTCTTGAGACTTAAAATTATAGTAGTGACTTTACATACCTTCTTGTCTCTTTGTCAACCTCTTGAATTGTTTCAAGGTCAGGATTTTCTATGATGCTATGGCTTTCCATTGCTCTCTCTATCAAGTCTTCAATTTGGAGGAAAGTGATTCTGTCGTCCAAAAAGGATGCTACCGCTGCTTCATTTGCAGCATTCATGACCGCAGGCATTGTGCCTCCTGCCCGACCAGCTTCATAAGCAAACTTAAGGCAGCGGAACCGGGCGAAATCCATTTCTGTAAAGTGAAGCCGGCCAACTTCCGCCAGATTCAGCCTTTTCCCCGAAACTAACGGGAGCCTGTCTGGGTATGTAAGAGCGTATTGAATTGGCACTTTCATATCTGGTGTTCCCAACTGGGCCATAATACTCGTGTCATGGAATTCTACCATCGAATGAATGATACTTTCGCGATGGAGGATGACAGAAATATCGTCATAAGGGAGAGAGAATAACCAATGCGCCTCAATGACCTCTAACCCTTTATTCATCATTGTTGCGGAATCAATCGTAATTTTTGCCCCCATCGACCAGTTAGGGTGGTTCAATGCATCTGCTTTTGTAACGCCCTGCAGTTCTTCCCTGGTCCGATCTCTGAAGCTTCCTCCCGATGCAGTGAGGATCAGTCTCTCAATATTTTTTTCTTTTTCACCCTGCAAGGCCTGAAAGATCGCAGAATGCTCACTATCAACTGGAAGGATGGGCACGTTATGCCGCTTTGCCTCTTCCATCACGATATGGCCTGCAGTGACCAGTGTTTCCTTATTCGCGATCGCAATCGTCTTACCGGATCTGATCGCTCCCAGTGTCGGTCCGAGTCCAACACTGCCGAGTACTGCATTTACGAGTATATCTGCCTTATGAAAAACTGCAGCCTCCTCGAGACCTTCTAGTCCATACACAATCTTCACCTGTGGAAAATCTGCCTTTAACCGTTCAGCATCGTCTTTCTCTTGCACAGAAACCAGTTCAGGCAAAAATTCAGTTATGATCTTCCTGGTAAGTTCCATGTTCCTGCCAGCAGACATCGATACTAGCTTGAATTCATCAGGATGCTCCCTGATTACATCAAGCGTTTGGATTCCTATCGATCCTGTCGCTCCCAACAAACTGATTCTTTTCACAAATTTCACTCCTAATATCTCCAACGGGAAACGGTATGTACCCGGTATAGTCAAAATTCGGTGTTTTTGTCAGTTTTATCCAAAAGCATAACAACCTTGGCGGCACTATTATAACAAATGGAATAAGTGAATTAACGGCCAGACAAACAACAGGCTGTCAAAGCGGTCAAGCATGCCCCCATGACCTGGAAGGATGTTTCCTGAATCTTTAACATTGTAATGTCGTTTTAGTGCTGACTCGACAAGATCCCCTACTTGGCCAAACACAGACAAAAATGCAGTCGCCATAAGAAGGATCAAAGTTGGTACTTTCATATCTCCAAACACACTGAACAGCACGGCAACTACAAGTGCAGAAACTATTCCGCCAAAAAAGCCTTCTGTTGTCTTGTTCGGACTGATTTCAGGCCAAAGCTTGTGTTTGCCAATTGCCCGTCCGATAAAATAAGCTCCTGAATCGGTGGCCCATATAATGAATAGTGAATAAAACACATATGTTAGGCTTGCTTCTCTAGTTTCAATGAAGAAATAAAAACCAAGTCCAACGTAAAGTGTCGACATGATTGAAAAAGCAACTTCCTCAAAAGTGAAGCGGTTTTTAGTTATGACCGTATAGGTCAGAAATAAAAGCACTCCAAGAAAGAAAAGCTCCAGTTTTGTATAATCAATTTGATTAAGAAAGCCACTATATTGGTCGGGAATCAAGAAAATCCATAATAATAACAAAGAAAGAATCCCCGGAACGGAGAAAAGCTTTAATTGCTTCATCTTGAGTGCTTCATATAATGCTACCGAAGCTATTAGGTAAACCATTGCAATAAATGGCCAGCCTCCAAAAATAACGATTGGAAGAAAAATAGCCGCTGCTATGACTGCTGTAATGATTCTTTGCTTCATTTATTTATTCACACCTTTTTTATACTCCTCCAAAACGCCGTTGTCGGCCCTGGAATACTTCAATTGCTTCGACAAAATGTTCTTCATCAAAATCTGGCCACAGTACATCAGTAAACCAGAACTCTGTGTATGCCAGCTGCCAAAGCATAAAATTGCTTAAGCGGATTTCACCACTTGTCCTGATTAACAGGTCAGGATCATCCAAATCCTTTGTCATGAGATAAGAAGAGAAGACTTCTTCGTTCAGCTCACTTTCGGTAATAATACCATTTTTCACATCATCCATGACCCTTTTAACACCGTCAATGATTTCTGCCCGACTACCATAGTTAAGGGCAAAATTCAGGACAAGGCCGGTATTATTCTTTGTATCTTCCATTGCTTTTCCGACTGCCCTTTTCGTATGCTCTGGAAGCTTATCCATATATCCAATCATTTCGACACGGACATTTTCTTCTATTAATTCAGGAAGGAAGGTGCCAAGGAATTCTTCGGGCAGTTTCATCAGGAAATCAACTTCCATTTTGGGCCTTTTCCAGTTTTCTGTTGAAAAAGCATAAACAGTAAGTGTCTTAACACCGAGGTCATTGGCCAGCTTGGTTATTTTGCGGACAACCTTCATACCTTCATGATGGCCAGCAACCCGGGGCAAAGCGCGTTTTTTTGCCCAACGCCCATTACCATCCATGATAATGGCAACATGGGAAGGGACTTCATGATCTTTTATTTGAAGTACGCGATCACGGAAACTGGAAGGATTTTGATCCTTCTTCCACGGATTCATTTTATTTAACATTTGGACAGCTCCCCCAAAAGATTATCTTTAGCTCCAATGAGTCATTCATCCAGGCACTAACTATGCCTGGCATTCGTTTGGCGCTGAAGCCGGAGTGCTCATTAAAAGCAATCCTTTTCTTTTCTCTTTCAATTCCATATGCCACTATCATACCAAAAAAGAAAAAAGATATCTCTATAAACCGTTGGACTACACCTTAATATTCTTCAATCCCAGCCTGTTCCTAAACAAAAGGAGCCTTATATACAGAATATGTTGTTTAGTAGTAAAACAGAATATAACAGCCAATATTATTATATTCTATCATTCAGGCCGTTTTCGTAAACTCTTTGTTTTTCAAAACTTTTATTCACCCGGTATATGTATAGAGAAAAAACCCCCTGGAAAACAGAGGGTTTTCGATGTTGACTACATTGGAAGCCTTACACTTCCATAATTTCTTTTTCTTTGTCTTTTGTAATCTGATCGATTTTTGCGATATGTTCATCCGTTAGCTTTTGAATATCGTCAGAGTATCCACGGAGGTCATCTTCTGTGATTTCTCCGTTTTTCTCTAGCTTCTTCAGGTCTTCGTTGCCATCGCGGCGAATATTGCGGATAGCGATCTTTGCTTCTTCAGCTTCCTTTTTAACCTGCTTTGCAAGCTCCTTGCGTCGCTCTTCAGTCAGCTGAGGAATTGCGATCCTGATGATTGATCCATCGTTTGAAGGATTCAGTCCAAGATCAGACTTTAAGATCGCTTTTTCTATTTCACCAAGGATTGTCTTATCATATGGCTGGATAACCAAAAGACGCGCTTCCGGTACAGAAATACCAGCAAGTTGATTGACCGGAGTTGGTGCTCCATAGTAATCCACCTGTACTCTGTCTAAAAGAGAGGCGCTTGCTCTCCCTGCACGGATGCTGGCAAGTTCGCGGGTATAAGCTTGGATCGCTTTTGACATTCTTTCTTTCGCGTTAGCAATTGCTTGTTTTGGCATTAGTTTTTCCCCCTCACGATTGTTCCGATTGTTTCACCCATTACTGCTCGTTTAATATTACCTTTTTCCATAATAGAGAATACAATTAACGGGATATCATTGTCCATACACAGGGATGAAGCTGTTGAATCCATGACTGCTAGACCTTCCTTCAGCACATCCAGGTATGATAATTCTTCATATTTTGTTGCGTTTTTGTCAACTCGCGGGTCTGCAGAATAAACGCCATCAACGTTATTCTTCGCCATAAGGATAACATCTGCTTCAATCTCAGCAGCACGCAAAGCAGCTGTTGTATCCGTTGAGAAGTACGGATTTCCTGTTCCAGCAGCAAAAATGACGACGCGCGTCTTCTCCAGATGCCTGATTGCTCTTCTTCTGATGTATGGCTCTGCCACCTGGCGCATTTCGATGGAAGTTTGAACCCTTGTCTCGATTCCCGCTTGTTCCAGGCTGTCCTGTAATGACAGTGAATTCATGACGGTAGCAAGCATGCCCATATAGTCTGCCGTCGCTCTGTCCATTCCCATTTCTTCACCGATTTTGCCTCTCCAGATGTTTCCTCCGCCCACAACAACAGCGACCTCCACACCCAGTTCCGCAATCTCTTTCACCTGGTCTGCAACATTTTTGATTACCGACGGATTGATGCCAAATCCTTGTTCTCCGGCTAATGCTTCTCCACTTAACTTTAAAACAACTCTTTTGTATTTAGGGCTCGTCATAGGGTACCTCCATATGTAATTTAAGGCCTCTCAAAAGCATGTGTATGCTTAACTGAAAGCCTAATTAAAGCTATGTCCAAAAACAGGGAACACTAGAGTGTTCCCTGCAATTACATAGGCTAGTTAAAATTATTTCTTGTTTACTTGGTTCATTACTTCTTCAGCAAAGTTGTCTTCACGCTTTTCGATACCTTCGCCTACTTCGTAACGAGTAAACTCGCGAAGTGTTCCGCCTTTTGATTCAACAAACTGGCGTACTTTTTGATCAGGGTTCTTAACGAAAGCCTGGTCAAGAACACAAACGTCTTCGAAATATTTGCTTAGGCGGCCTTCAACCATCTTAGCAACGATATTTTCAGGCTTGCCTTCGTTAAGGGCTTGTTGAGTAAGGATCTGACGCTCGTGCTCAACTTCTTCTTGAGATACTTCGTCACGTGATACATATTTAGGGTTCAATGCAGCGATGTGCATGGAAACATCTTTAGCAGCTGCCTCATCAGTTGTACCTTCAAGAACTGAAAGTACTCCAATGCGTCCGCCCATATGAAGGTATGCACCGAATGCATCGCTATCAGTCTTAGTTTTTACTTCAAAACGGCGAAGTGAAAGCTTCTCACCGATTTTTGCAATTGCATTGTTGATGCGAGTTTCTACAGTATCGCCATTTTCCATTGTTTGAGCGTTAGCTTCTTCAACAGTTGCAGGCTTGTTCTTTAGCAAGTGCTCAGCGATTTCCTTAACAAGAACCTGGAAGCCTTCGTTCTTTGCAACGAAGTCTGTTTCAGAGTTCAATTCAAGGACCACAGCTTCATTACCTTCTGCAAGGATATAAGTTGTACCTTCTGCAGCGATGCGGTCAGCTTTCTTAGCTGCTTTAGCGATTCCTTTTTCACGAAGGAAATCGATCGCCTGGTCCATATCACCATTTGTTTCCTGAAGTGCTTTTTTGCAGTCCATCATTCCAGCGCCAGTTTTTTCGCGCAATTCTTTAACCATTTGTGCAGTAATTGCCATAATGAAATTCCTCCTAAAATCTTGGTTATATGTAACTATACTTTATTTTAACTTGATTTCGCCAATATAAACCCCAATGGAATTTATCTGGAATATAAGTCTTAAAAAAAGGTGATAAAGGGTGCTTCCCTATATCACCTTATTTTAAATTAAGCTTCTACAGCTTCTGTAGTTTCTTCGCCTTGCTTAGCTTCGATAATAGCATCAGCCATTTTAGAAGTTAGCAATTTAACAGCGCGGATCGCGTCATCGTTCGCAGGGATAACTACGTCGATTTCGTCTGGATCACAGTTTGTATCAACAATTCCAACGATAGGAATGTTCAATTTGCGTGCTTCAGCAACAGCGATGCGCTCTTTGCGTGGGTCAATGATGAAAAGAGCATCTGGAAGGCCCTTCATGTCCTTGATTCCGCCCAAGAACTTTTCTAAACGCTCTTGCTCTTTCTTCAATTGAACTACTTCTTTCTTAGGAAGCACTTCAAAAGTTCCATCTTCAGACATTCTTTCGATGTTCTTAAGACGAGAGATACGCTTTTGGATTGTTTCAAAGTTAGTTAGAGTACCACCCAACCAACGTTGGTTAACATAGTACATACCAGAACGAGCTGCTTCTTCTTTAACAGAATCTTGAGCTTGTTTCTTAGTACCTACGAAAAGAACAGTTCCGCCGTTACCAGCTAGCTCTTTCACGTAGTTGTATGCTTCTTCAACCTTCTTAACAGTCTTTTGAAGGTCGATGATGTAGATGCCGTTACGCTCAGTGAAGATATATTTCTTCATCTTAGGGTTCCAACGGCGAGTCTGGTGACCGAAGTGTACACCAGCTTCAAGCAGTTGCTTCATAGAAATTACTGACATTGTGTTTCCTCCTAATGGTTTTGATTTCCTCCGTCCAAATCATCTTCAGCCAGGAACTGACATAACAGCACCATCTGGCCAAATCAATGAACGTGTGTATTAACACCATGAGATAATATAGCATAAATAAAATGGACATTCAAGTTATTCTTGCGTTTTTTGCCGAAATTTAAGCAAAAGTTCTATTTCTGTTTTTCCTTTATCCAAGTCCCTGGCAATTTCTTCGATCGTTAAACCCTGTTTTTTCATGTGCATAACCTGGTCAATAAAACTTAACTGTTTTAATTCAACGTTATTTTCCTGTGAATCCACTGCAATTATATCATCCTCAGGCAAATCCAAGTCGGGCGATACTTGTTCACGGTTTTGCTTGTACGCCTTCCTGGCGGCCTGGTAGGCAATGCCTTTGCCAAGTCGACTCGGCTGTTTTTCCTGTGCTATTTGATCGGAGCCTTTTTCCGGCTCCTTATCTGATGCCTTGAGGGCAGCCGTTTCTTTATCACCAGATTGATTTTGAACTTTTGTTTTTGCCATTAATTCGAGGAATTTATCATTTTCCTCTTTTAATTCAAAGAGGTAAGCTGAAAATACCTCTTCAATCTCATTGATGATTTTTTCCTGCTTTTTCTCTGCTTCTACAAGCCGATTTTGACGTAAATATAATAGGATAATTGCGAAGATTGCTGCACCGTTTAATATGAGGCTTAAAAGTAGTAGAAAAGTGGTCATAACATCCCTCTATCCGCTGTAATCAATCACCTTCCCTTTATAAGGGTGGTGGTGCTGTGCAGGTTGGTCATTCTTGTTCCTTTTATCTTCCCTGCCATTTTGCTCCTGGTGGCCTGATTGGCCGCCCTCCTGATTTAGACGGGCTTCTTGCTTTTGGTTATTTTTAACCACCGTCTTGCGCTTTAAATCATCTTCCTTTGTCACACTTTGTGCGGCATGCTCCTGAAGATGCTGTCCCCGCTGCTGAAGTTGTTCCTGTATCTTGCCGGCATCATGTGTCCTCGGAAGCGCAATCTGCATTTCGATTGCTTTGAGGCTCATCATGTCACTTCCTAACTAGTGGACTTTCTTTATCAACAATCGTATGAATAGAAATCTCGCTATTTTCCAGATGAAAGCTAACTTTCTTGTAAAACTGATTTGTCAGGATCGCATACTTCCCGAAAAACACCTTTGTATTTGGGAATACTCTATCGTATACATATAAGGACGAGAATAATCTATCTTGTTTTTCAATTTGTAAAAACTCGAGTTCAGACAGCAATTCAGCTAAACCAGCTTCAACATTCCGCCTTGTATTTCGCTGTTTCGCAATCATCTGTTTTTGTTCAGCAGTAAGTGCACCTGACCGGTTGCCAATTTCAGCAAGCTTCACTTCTATTTCAGTAAGTTTTCTAATATTGGCTTTTGCTGTTTCAATGGATTGGAGAGTTTCGAGCTCAGCTTTTTCCAGCAATGGATCCCAGCCAACGGCTAATTCGGTTTTGGTAAAAAGCTCATTGCCTAATTCCTTGACGGAAATATTTCGACCAGCAGAGATTGTCCCCCCGATGATTGTTCCAGTACGGCATTCTACATTACCGGCAGCAGTAAGTTTACTGTGCAGTATGGAGGACTTCACGATAATATCCTGTCCTGCTTTTACATTGGCCTGGTTCAGGTAATTCGCCAGGACATTCCCCCCCGCTGAAACCTTACCCTTCATCGCTCCGGCTACACCACCCTTGATGATGATATTGCCTTCTGCATAGAGATTGGCTGCCTCAACAAGTCCATCAACTACGATGTCTCCCCCTGCTTTCAATTCATACCCGCTTGGCACATTCCCTCTAATGGCGATATTTCCCACAAAGTCAATATTGCCTGTCCTTAAATCAAGATCACCTTTGACTTCGAATACAGGATTGACCGAGATTGATTTTTGAGTAATGCTGACCTGCCCATCACATGCTGCAAAGAATTGTTCGGATTCCAAAACCACATTATTCCCCGGCTTGATCCTGAGGGGACGGCCAGGCTTGGCGGGAATGGTCTTCCCGGTGACATCTGTCCCATGTCGTCCATTCATAGGCGGGACCACAGATGCCAATAACTGACCCTTTCTAACTGAGGGAATATGGATGACAGAACGAAAATTAAAGACTTTATGGTCCTCAAGACTATTTTGTTGGAGTTCGTTGCGCAAATATGAATCTGCACCATCCACTTTGGATTCTCCTACAGCAATAGTGATCGGATACTCGATAGAATTAGGATCTGCTGAGATTTTTGTTACAACATCCCTCTTAACACCGAACACGATCTTTTCTTCTTTTAAAATATTCATTAATTCGTCAACGGAAAAAGCTTTGTCCTTACTTCCGATATCCAGAATCAATTCAGCTGTAAGCCTGTCATGGGATAACTTCACCTTATATTCCGTCGCCAAGTTGATCTCCTGCCTTCTATTAAGCTGTCTCTAACCATTTTCTCAGTTTAAATATCGCTTTTGAATGAATTTGTGAGATCCTTGATGTAGATAAATTCATGACTTGTCCAATCTCTGTTAGTGTTAATTCTTCTTTATAAAACAAACTCAATACGAGTTGTTCTTTATCATTTAATTTTGAAACTTTTTCAGCTATCTCTTCCAGCAATTCAGATTTAATGAGTTTATCTTCAGGAATTTCAGCCTTTTCATCCTTGATCACAAATGATTGGTTATCGCGTTCATCATTTTCACTTGGGTGTTCATCTATGGATAATACATTCGCAAAAAAGTGTTCATTTATTGTTGTGTAAATTTCTGTTTCATCCATGTTCAGTTCGCTGGCAATTTCTTCGATCGTCGCATTTCTCATAAATCGCTGTTCAAGTCTCTCGATCGCTGCATCAATCTTTTTGGCTTTTTCCCGGGTACTTCTTGGCAGCCAGTCTTCCTTTCTTAATCCATCTAAAATCGCTCCGCGAATTCGAAAAGAAGAATATGTATCAAATTTCAGATCCCTGTTTGGATCGAATTTTTCTAGAGCATCATATAAACCAATCATTCCTAGACTTTTTAGATCATCTCTAGACACACTTTTCGGAAGACTCACTGAAATTCTTTGCACATGGTAGGAAACAAGTGGCATATATTTTTTTATCAGCAAATTACCTGCATCCGGATCACGGAACTGTACCCATTTATCCCATGTTACCTGTTCTTCCGAAGTGGATCCTCGTACCATTGTAATCCTCCTCACGCGCATTACGCATTATTCTTTGAAGCTATTAGATCATCAACTTCCATTAAATTTCACTATTCCCTTTATTAACAGTTCTGATTTGCATCAAACCAGTTTTTGGGTCGAACTCAATTGTCCTTCCACTATTCCCGCCTACATCCTGGGCAATAATCGGAATCCTGAGTTCCTTCAATTCTTGTAAAACTGCTTCGACATTCCTAGGTCCAATTCTCATCATGTCGCTGCTTCCGGAAAACTGGAACATTTGCGCGCCACCTGCAATCTTCGCTTTTATTCCTGAAGGTCTTGCTCCTATTTTTATCAAGGCATTTAACAGTTCCTTAATGGCAGTATTAGCGAATTTAGCTTTATTCAGCGGCTCCGCTCGAGATAATGATGAATCTGGCAGCATAATATGTGCCATACCAGCGATTTCCCTTGCCTGATCATACAAAACCACACCAACACAGGAACCAAGACCGGTAGTCCTTATTAAATCCGGAACCTTAACGATATTCATATCAGCAATGCCAACTTTGATGATTTCTGCTGTTTTATGCATCAACCCTTACTCCTAGTGCAGAAAAAATGATATGGAACGAATCCGGATCTGGCAATAGAAAGAAATGGCCATTCACACTGTCAGGCAGCTGGGCTTCTTCTTCATCCAAAGCCGTATCGATCACGATTGCATAATCACTCACCTGAGACAATTCCAGCAGTCCAAAACTGATGACTGCCCCTACCATATCTAAGCATAAAGCCGGTACTGAAGGGTACAAGCTCAGTTTCGTAAAATCCGAGAGAGAAGATAAATATGACCCTGATAAAATATTGCCTAATTCCTGGAGAGCGGACAATGCCAGTTCATTATCATGTTCTTCGGAAAACGAGAATGATTGGTTTTTTGTAAGTTGACCGATATATTTCTCCGCCTGTGGAAGCGGTAGGATAAAGAACATGCTCCCTGGAGCATCGCCCTCTATCCGAAGAAAAACACTTGCTACCACATTGTCGGGTCCACCGGCGAGGTCCATCACTTCGTCAAAGGATACGACCCTGACACTGGGAACTTTCATATCAATTTTTTTATTCAATAAAGTTGATAAAGCCGTTGCAGCATGTCCTGCCCCAATATTTCCTACCTCTTTTAATATATCAAGGTGAATGTCCGAAATGCTTTTTAGAAAAGTCATAGTTATATTCCCTTCACTTACAAAGCTTTAACTTCATCGGACTCAAGGATTTTGTTCAAGTCTATTAAAATCAATAACCTCTTATCCAGATTGGCTACTCCATCAATAAAACCTTCAGCTGCTATCCCAACGACTTCAGGCGGTGGTTCAATCACGCTTGTTGGGATATCAATGACATCATTTGCGCCATCTACAATCAAGCCAACTTCTTTATCTTCTACAGAAACAATGATTACACGAGTACCTTCGTTGTATGCTTGTTCCCCAATGCCAAACCTGACACGCAAATCCAAAAGCGGAGTCACTACTCCTCGGAGGTTCATTACCCCTTTTACAAAAGGATTTGTATGAGGGACCCTTGTGATATGCATGATTTTTTCAATAGATTTCACCTGGCTTACTGGGACACCATACTCTTTATCATTCAGCTGGAACACGATTACTTTCAAGTCTGAAACCAGATTTTCAGCCATTTTCATCACTCCTAAAATATCATCGTCATTGAGTTAAGCAGGAATCTATTTAATTAAGGCATTGCAATCCACAATCAAGGCTACCTGTCCATCTCCAAGGATCGTAGCTCCGGAAATCGCAAAAACATTCGTTAAATAATTTCCTAGTGATTTAAGGACTACTTCTTGCTGGCCGATGAAGGAATCTACAATCAAACCAGCCATTTTATCTCCTTTTCGAACGATAATGACAGAGTGGAATTGATCATCAACTTGCTCTGACGGTACCTCGAAGATATCCTTTAAGAACAGCAGCGGCACGACCTTGCCTCTAAAATCAATCACCTTTTGATTATGCGCATTCATGATGTCAGTGTCTTTGATTATGGCTGTCTCAATGATCGAAGACAAAGGAATAGCGAATTTTTCTTTCTGGATTTCGACTAACATCACAGAAATGATCGATAATGTCAGCGGAAGCTGAATCGAGAAAATTGTTCCCTCATTTTCCTTTGAATCGATAGAAATTGATCCTCCCAATGACTCGATCGTATTCTTTACAACATCCAATCCTACCCCGCGTCCGGAAATATCGGATATTGTTTCAGCGGTAGAGAAGCCAGATGAAAGAATTAATTCATACGCTTGTTTATCAGTAAAGCCAGCAGCGGATTGTTCGGTAATGATTCCCTTGCTGATAGCCTTCTTTAATACCTTATCCCTGCTGATTCCAGCACCATCATCTTCAATTTCAATGAACACATGATTTCCGCTATGGAACGCGCGAAGTACGACAGTACCCTCTTCGTTCTTACCCTTTGCCCTGCGCACTTCAGGTGATTCAATGCCATGGTCAACTGAGTTTCTCAATAAATGTACAAGCGGATCACCAATCTCATCAATTACGGTGCGATCCAATTCTGTTTCAGCACCTACGATTTCAAGGTTGATCTTTTTATTTAAGTCTCTAGCTAATTGACGAATCATTCTCGGGAATCGGTTGAATACCGTTTCTACCTGGACCATCCGCATATTCAAAATGATATTTTGCAGGTCACCAGAGATCCTGGACATCCTTTCGACCGTTTCAGTAAGCTCACCATTTTCAAGGTCTTTGGAAATTTGCTCTAGTCTGCCGCGGTCGATTACAAGCTCTTCGAATAAATTCATTAAAATATCAAGACGTTCAATGTTTACCCTTATCGTTTTACTGCTATTACTTTGCTGTTTGACACTGCCTTTTTTTTCTATAACCGGAGAAACTTCAGATGCAATGGGTTCTGATTGATCAAGGGTAGGAGAATCGGATTCACCTGGAGCTTTTGAAGTATCCAGAGCTTCAATAGTTTCTTCATTAATTTTGTCATCAAATTCTAAGGATCTTAAGTCAGTTTTGACAACTTCTGACACCTTCATGATCTTGCCTTTAATATCCTCTGGATCATCTTTTGAGACAATTGTGACAGTAAATTCATGGTCAAATTGTTCTTCCTCCAGCTGCTCTACTGATGGGTTTGCTTTGATTACTTCTCCGATCTTCTCCAGTACCTCAAAAACCATATAGACCCGGGCAGCTTTCAGTAAGCAATCTTCGCGCAGAGCGATGGCAATTTCATAAACGCCGAATCCTTGTTCTTTGGACTGCTTTAATACGGTCAATTCAAATTCATCATAGTGGGATTCATTATTGGCTTCTAAAACTGCTGTAGCAGCTACCTCATTCTTAGCAGAACCTGAGATAGGTTCCCCTTTTTCAATCAATTTCAACTTTTCGACTGTTTCAGTAACGTCCTTTTTGCCATCGCCCCCGGACGCGATCGACTGAACCATATCTTCTAGGTGGTCGACAGCCATGAAAATAACATCGACAATTTCTGGTGTTGTTGTCAATCTGTTATTCCGGATTGCATCCAGTACATTTTCCATTTGATGAGTAAGGCTTGCCAGATCCTCATAACCCATTGTCGCTGACATTCCTTTAAGAGTATGGGCTGACCTGAAGATTTCATTTATGATCGATAAATCCTGTGGGTTCTTCTCTAATTCCAACAACTGTTCATTGCAGGCCTGTAAATGTTCTTTACTTTCTTCAATAAAGACTTCAAGATATTGATTCAATTCCATGTGCTCAGCACCTCCGGCCTCAAATATAATTCATGATTGATTGAGCGATGTTTTCTACATTCGCTACCTCATCAACCATGTTCGTTGCAATCGCTGCTTTCGGCATCCCGAAAACAATTGATGTATCCTGCGATTCGGCAATTGCTTTAACTGTGCCATTTTTTTTCATCTCAACCAGTCCTCTGGAGCCATCTGACCCCATTCCTGTCATGATAACAGCAATTTTAGCGTAGTTCTTGACGCTACTGATGGACTCGAACATCACATCCACTGAAGGTCGATGGCCATTTCGTGGCGGCGATAGGCTAAGGCTGACAGCCAGCGTTGATCCTAAATTCTTAACCTCCATATGAAATCCACCTGGAGCTATATAAGCCGTCCCTTTTTGTAAAAGCTCCCCATCTTCCGCTTCCTTGACTTTAATCTGGCTTAGGGAATCTAGTCGATTGGCAAGGGACTTTGTAAAACCAGGCGGCATATGCTGGACGACAAGTACAGGTACATCAATATCTTTTGGCAATGAAGCTATAACCTGCTGCAATGCCCGTGGGCCCCCGGTAGATGTTCCGATGCAGACAATCTTTTTGGATTCACGGGTAAATCCCCTGGTTGTTACATGCCCAGCTACTTTGATCTCTGAATCTATTGAACTGTTCTGTTTCTTTCCAACAGATTTGGAGTCTTCAAGAAAGTTTATTTTGGTTAAATTGGCTTTACTGGCTGATAAAACTTTCTGGATTAACTCCGTTTTGATTTTATGTAAATCAATAGAAATGGAGCCTGATGGCTTTGCCACAAAATCCACAGCTCCGGCTTGAATCGCCTGCAGAGTCGTGTCTGCGCCTTCATTCGTAGTGCTTGAAAGCATAACAACCGGAAGCGGCTGCTCTTTCATAATCGTCTTCAAAACTTCTAACCCGTTTAATTTCGGCATTTCGACATCAAGTGTAATAACGTCAGGACGTAATTCCCGCCATTTTTTAATGGCATCCTCTCCGTTACGAGCCGTGCCAATAACAGCAATTTCTGGATGTTCTGATAGAAAGTCGTTGATCAGCTTACGCATGAAAGCCGAATCATCTACGATGAGAACTCTAATTTTTGCCACTCGACCACTACCTTTCGAAAAGGAATTGCTTCAATCTTGCTGTAAAACTCCTGTTATCTCTCTTTTCGGCATTGTAGCTCTCTTTATTGATATATTTTTCGATAATCGCTGCCATTCCTTTAGAAGCTTGTGACCTTTCATTGAACATTGTAAAAGGTATTTGGCGTTTCACAGCTTCCTGGACTGTTTTATCATCTGGCAGTATCCCAAGCTTGGTAGGCGTCCTGCCTAGAAATTTAACAAGAACACCCTCGAGCCTTGCCATCGTGTCATTGCCCTCTTTGGCAGAACCCGCCCTGTTGACCACTAAATAGAAAGGCAATTCTGAATCTGCAAGATGGATGTATTTCATAGTGGCGTATGCATCCATCAATGAAGTTGGTTCAGTCGTAGTAATTACGAATATTTCATTGACAGACAGCAGGATTGATAATGTTTCTTCGTTCAATCCTGCTCCCATATCAAAAATAAGATAATCATATTTTCTTAGTACTTCACTTAAGCTGGAAGTAAAATATTCGACGCTATCACGATCCATCCTGACCAACTGGCTTAAACCTGTACCGCCTGAAATATATTCAACTCCATGAGGCCCTTGAAAAATAACTTCCTCCATTGATGATTTGCCTGAAAGAAAATCGGCAATGGAGAGCGAAGAATTTTTACCCATTAAAATCTCGATATTCCCCATTCCGATATCAAGATCAAACAGCAATACCTTAAAGCCCTTTTTGGCCAGAGAAATGGAGAAGTTAAGTGAAAAATTCGATTTGCCGACTCCACCCTTACCGCTGACCACTGCAAGTGTTTTCGCTTCCTTCGCTGGAATGTCCATTTTAAGACGGTTTCTTAATTTTTCTGCCTGGTCATTCATAGGTTCTTGCTCCAAGAATAGTATTTGCAATCATTTCAGGATTTGCCTCGATCAGGTCATCTGGCACATCTTGTCCATTGGTCAGATAGGCGATTCCAGTCGAGAACTTTATTGCCATATTAAGCATCGACCCGTAAACCGCCGTTTCATCCAATTTAGTAAAAATGAATTGATCAATATGAATCAGCGAAAATTGCTTGCGTATTTCTTCCATATCTTTTTGTTTCGCCGTCAAAGCGAGGACAAGGTAGGTTTCCATGTCCTTACCAAAATCAATCACATTTTTCAAATCGTTTACATATTTTTGATTTCTGAAATTCCGTCCAGCTGTATCAATAAAGACAAGGTCATACTCAGCGAATTTATCTGTTGCAGCCTTGAAATCATCCAAGTTGTAGCAAACTTCGATTGGGACATCGAGGATTTTTGCATATGTTTTCAACTGCTCAATTGCCGCAATTCGATAGGTGTCTGTCGTAATAAAAGCCACCTTCTTCTGGTGCTTCAATACACATTCAGCAGCAACCTTTGCCAGCGTTGTCGTCTTCCCTACTCCAGTCGGTCCAATGACATTGACGAACTTCTTTTTAAAAGAAACACCTTCAAATGAAAGTGGAGAAAGCCTGTGTCCAATAGCAGCCGTAATCCATTCGGTGATTTCCTCATCACTTGCTTTCGCTCCGCCGAGGTACCACTTTTCAAGAAGGACTGCAGCCAATTCATCAATGATTTCATGGTCTACTTCCTGATCTCTCAAGTATTGGATTTGCCTGCTCACTGGTTCTGGCAAAAAGACTCCTTCGGATTTACCCGTCCCCTTTAACATTTCCTTAAGCTGTGAAATTTCTTTTAAAAGATCCTTGTCGGCTTTTGGAGGTGTTTCAGTTATAGGATTCATCCTTACAGTTTGTGAGTCCTTTTTAGATTCGTCATCTTTTACGGACGGTTTATATTTATTTGGTTTATCCATACTGACAGGCTTTTGACTTACTTCAGTGTCCGGGTCAATGGCGGCAATTACCTCAATGCTATTTTTCTTAAAAAATCCCATGAACCCTCCTGTCTGGACGACACGAGAATTCAAGATTACTGCATCACTTCCCAATTCCCCTTCTGACTAGTTTCATTGCTTCCGGCATGGATGAAGCTGTATACTTTTTCACTTTCATTCTACATTCACCACTCCGACACTTTGGACTTCAACATTTGCTTCAAGTTCGTTATAAGACAATACAGGAATCTGTGCAAAATACCTTTCAGTCAACTGGCGCACATACATCCTGACCGCAGGAGAGCATAATATGATTGGTGTTTGTTCCATTATGCTCAATTGCTCCACCTGGTTTGCCACAGATTCCAAGATACCTTGAGAAACGGCGGGGTCAAGAGATAAGTAGTTACCGTGCTCTGTTTGCTGAACACCATCTGCAATTACCTTTTCTACTCGTCCTGAGAGTGTAATCACCTTTAAGGTTTCTCCGTTTCTTGAATACTGGTTCGTGATTTGCCTAGCAAGTGCCTGGCGAACGTATTCAGCTAGGATGTCTGTATCTGTTGTTACTTTTCCGTAATCTGCAAGTGTTTCGAAGATAATTGGCAAATTCCTGATTGATACATTCTCCTTAAGCAGCTTGCCAAGTACTTTTTGAATTTCACCAACTGATAATGGATTAGGTGTTGCTTCCTCGACAAGGATTGGATAGCTTTCACGAAGATGATCGATCAGCTGCTTCGTTTCCTGTCTTCCCAGCAGTTCATGTGCATTAGCCTTGATCACTTCTGTAATATGTGTCGACACAACTGAAGGAGGATCGACAACGGTGTAGCCGAAGATTTCAGCCTGTTCCTTCATTTCTTCCGTGATCCATTTAGCAGGCAATCCAAAACTTGGTTCGATAGTATCGATTCCTTCAATTGAATCATCATCTATACCAGGACTCATTGCCAGATAATGATCGAGAAGCAATTCTCCCCTCGCCATTTCGTTTCCTTTGATTTTCAGTCTGTATTCATTAGGCTGGAGCTGGATATTGTCCCGGATCCTGACCACCGGAATGACCAGTCCCAGCTCAATGGCCAGCTGCCTCCTGATCATGACAATCCGGTCGAGCAGGTCTCCTCCCTGGTTAGCGTCTGCAAGGGGGATCAACCCATACCCGAATTCAAACTCAATCGGATCAACATTTAATAGATTGACAACACTTTCAGGACTCTTCATCTCGTCCATCTGAATGTCTTCTTCCATTTCCTGCAGCTGCTGCTTATCCGGCTCTGGAACACGGGAGAAGGAATAGCCGCCAAAAGCCATCAATGCCGCGATTGGAATCGTAAGCATATCGTGGATCGGCGTAAACAGCCCTAAAAGGAAAATCGTTGCTGCCCCGACATAAAGCATTTTAGGATAAGCAAGTAACTGTGAGGTAATATCAATTCCAAGATTCCCGTCAGAAGCAGCTCGAGTAACCACTATACCCGTCGCTGTCGAAATCAGAAGTGCTGGAATTTGGCTGACAATCCCATCCCCTACGGTCAATAGTGAGAATTTTTCAGCTGATTCTCCAATGCTTAACCCTAATTGAGTCATGCCGATGACAATCCCAAAAATCAAGTTGATCAGAACGATGATGATTCCCGCGATCGCATCTCCTTTTACGAATTTACTCGCACCGTCCATCGCGCCGTAAAAATCGGCTTCACGACTTACTTTTTCGCGTCGTTCACGTGCCTGCTGTTCAGAAATCATCCCGGCATTTAAATCAGCATCAATACTCATTTGTTTACCAGGCATCGCATCAAGTGTAAACCTTGCTGCAACCTCTGACACACGCTCTGAACCTTTCGTGATAACGATGAATTGGATAATGATCAAGATCAGGAACACAACCATCCCGACAACCACATTCCCTCCGACAACGAAGGTACCGAAGGTCTCAACCACCCCGCCAGCTTCACCTTTTGACAGAATTGAACGTGTTGTCGATACATTCAGGCCAAGCCTGAATAAAGTTAACAACAGCAGCAGTGAAGGAAAAACAGAAAACTGGAGCGGCTCGGTCATATTCATTGTGTTCAATAGCACCAGGAGTGCAATTGAGATGTTTACCATGATTAGTACACTTAATAGCCATGGTGGAAAAGGAATGATCAACATGGCTACGATTAATATGACACTAAGCAGGACGGACAGATCTCTTGCTGACATAGTACTTCTCTCCTAAACACTGCATACCTAAGAATTACAGCACTTTATTTTTTGTTTGATACACAAAGGCCAGGATTTCTGCCACCGCTTTGAAAAATTCCTCAGGAATGGCATCCCCGATTTCAGCCTGGCTGTATAAAGCCCTTGCCAGAGGACGGTTCTCGACAGAAATAATATCATTTTCCTTGGCAATCAATTTAATCTTCTGTGCGACAAAATCGACACCTTTTGCTACAACAATCGGGGCATCGGACTTCTGTTCGTCATACTTTAACGCAATCGCAAAATGGGTCGGGTTTGTTATGACCACATCCGCTTTTGGCACTTCTTGCATCATCCGCCGCATTGCCATCTCTCTTTGCTTCTGCTTGATTTTCGACTTGATCAGAGGGTCACCTTCGATATTTTTATACTCATCCTTCAAGTCTTGTTTTGACATACGGATACTTTTCTCATAATCATATTTTTGGTAAAGATAGTCCAATAATGATAAAAATAGCAATGCTCCGGAAGCAAAAAGGCCCATTTGGAGCGTCAGCCCGGCAATAGTGGCAATTGCAGCACCTACACTCTTATTAGCGAGCAGCAGGACTTCGTCCAATCTCAGCCATAGAACCGAGAATGCAATCACTCCTACAAAGGTGATTTTGAGGATTGATTTTAGCAATTCAACGATAGCCCTCATGGAAAAGATCCTCTTGAAGCCGCTGATCGGATTAATTTTTTCAAGTTTCATTTGTATTGCTTCAGTAGAAAACATATAGCCGACTTGGATGTAGTTGGCGGCCACCCCTGCAATCAACGCAACGATCATGACCGGGCCAAGGAAAATGACCAGTTCACCCAAAATTTCAATTACAATGGATTCAATGTTATTTGCTGTCAAATCCATCAACATATAATTCTGCAAGGAGTGGCGAAGAATTCCGATAAGTCTCTCCATCATCACACTGCCAAAAAACATCAAAAACAAAAACACAGCAAGGAGGACAATAGCTGTATTGACATCCTGGCTTTTGGCAACCTGTCCTTTTTTCCGTGCGTCCTGTCTCTTTTTAGGAGTCGCTTTTTCTGTCTTCTCGCCTGCAAAAAATTGCAGGTCTAATCTTAAAAATTCCATTTAAGCTCCTCCGATCAATTCCATCAATCCTCTCATTGTCGCAAGAGTGGTGGAAAATAGATCCGTTATAACCATGATCAGCACGCCCATTACCGCAATAAGGACGAGGAAGCTGACAGCAATTTTAACCGGCAGTCCGACAACGAATATATTCAATTGCGGGACGGTTCTCGCTACAATCCCGAGCGCAACATCAACCAGGAACAAGCTCCCGACAACCGGCAAGGACATTTGGAAGGCAATAATGAACATTTTGTTAAAAGCCAGGATGATGAACTCTGCAATATTTTCGTTCCCAAACGGAATCATCACCTGATCAATCGGGATAAAATCATAACTGTAAAATATTCCGTCCATCAATAAATGATGGCCATTGACTGTAAGCAGAAACAACAGAGCAATGGTATATAAATACTGTCCCATCAGCGGGCTTTGTGCCCCTGTTTGTGGATCGATGACATTCGCAATCGCAAACCCCATCTGAAAATCAATGAATCCCCCGGCAATCTGGATGGCAGCCATCATTAACGCCGCAATGAAGCCTATCAATAACCCAACCATTGCTTCCTTGATGACCAGCATGAAATACGTGCTATCTACTGCGATTTCTGGAGCACCTATTGCGGTGAACATGATGATAGAAAGCATGAATCCCAGCCCTACTTTATGTGATGCAGGGATCGTCCGATATGAAAATAAAGGCATCATCAAGAAAAAGGACGTCACCCTTACAAAAATCAGCAGGAATGCCGGAAACGCTGGAATAAAATCTAGCATCTCATCAGCCTACAAACCTTGTAAGATTTGAAAATATTTCACTCGCATAGCTCAGCATATAACTTAACATCCACGGACCAAAGAAAACGACTCCGACCAGGACGGCCACAATCTTTGGGACAAAAGCCAGTGTCTGTTCCTGGATTTGCGTAGTTGCCTGAAAAATACTGACGATCAAACCAACTACCAGCGCTAGGATCAGCAATGGGCCTGAAATCATTAATACCGTATAAATTCCTCGTTCAGCTATCGAAATAACCGCTTCTGATGTCATTTTCATTCACCTGCTTAAAAACTTTGTAATAATGATTTCACGACTAAATACCATCCATCTACCATGACAAAAAGCAAAATTTTAAATGGAAGGGAAATCATGACTGGCGGCAGCATCATCATACCCATGGACATCAGGACACTAGCCACAACCATATCAATTACCAAAAAAGGGATGAAGATCATAAACCCGATTTGGAAAGCTGTTTTGATTTCACTGATGGCAAATGCCGGGACAAGGGCTGTCAGAGGGATATCCTGAACAGATTCGGGCGTCTCAGCCTTTGAATATTCAAGGAATAACGCTAAATCCTTCTGCCTCGTGTGAGCGCTCATGAATTCCTTAAAAGGGATAGATGCCCTCTCATATGCTTGCTCCAAATTGATTTCTTCATTGAATAAAGGCGTCAGAGCCTGTTCATTCACTTCATGGAAAGTAGGGGCCATGATGAAGAATGACAGGAACATCGCAAGTCCGACCAACACTTGGTTGGGCGGCATTTGCTGTGTTGCAAGCGCCGTTCTGACAAAGGAAAGAACGATGATGATCCTCGTAAAACTTGTCATTAAAATCAGGATGCCTGGCGCAATTGAAAGTACAGTCAGCAGGAGCATCAGCTTTACGGATGTCGATACACTCTCAGGAGCACTGCTGTTGAAAAACTCCATAAACTCATTCATCTTTTTCTGACCCTTTCATTTGTATCTCCTCAAGCATTTTCTTTCTTCCGCTCGCCATATCACTCAGTTGATTCTTCAGTAACGCGGAAAATTCTGAACGCTGATTGCCGCCATCTTTTTTCGCTCTTTTAAGCAACTTTGTCACAATATCGCTTGGCTGTACGAGCTGCTCCATTTTATTGTTATATTCCTGGATGACTTGGCTGTACTCTTCCGGGTCGTCTATTTCTTTTAAAAGCTGTATATTTTCTCCCACACCAACGATGAGCAGCTTATTGCCCGCTTTAACGATCTGGACTGACCTATTGGCTCCAAGACTCGTGCCTCCAAGATTCTCTACAAGCTGCGAGCTTTTATATACAATACTCTTTTTATTGATGAATTTAAGGAGGAAGTAGATTAATGCTGCCACAAATACTGTAGCAAGAATCATCTTGAGAAAATCAAGGAAACCGACCCCTACTTGGGATTTCTTATCGTCTGATTGCTTCGTTGTCTTATCTGCCTGTCCATCATCACACGACTCAGGGGTTTTCATACAATCCTGCACGCTTTTATTAAGCTGCTCTGCGCTCGCCAAACCAATTGGACTGAACAGAGCAGCTAATAAGAAAAGAATTGTCGAGGCAGTTCGGATTAATTTTAACAATTGCCGCACCCTCTATATGATAAAAGTTCACTAAGCTAATGTTTTTGAAATCGCTTCAATAACGCGGTCAGCCTGGAATGGCTTTACGATGAAATCTTTGGCTCCTGCCTGGATTGCATCAATGACCATCGCTTGCTGGCCCATTGCTGAACACATGATGACCTTTGCATTCGGATTGATTTTCTTGATTTCCTTTAAAGAAGTGATGCCGTCCATTTCCGGCATTGTGATATCCATTGTGACAAGGTCAGGCTGGAATTCTTTATATTTTTCAAGTGCCTGTGCACCGTCTGCTGCTTCTGCGACAACTTCAAAGCCGTTCTTTGTCAAAATGTCCTTAATCATCATTCTCATGAAAGCCGCATCGTCTACGACTAAGATCTTGTTTGCCATTGGAATTCCTCCTGTAGGTTATTTCAATTTTTTAATGCGATCGCTCTGGCTGATTATATCAGTAACACGGACTCCAAAATTCTCATCAATAACAACTACTTCACCCTGCGCAATCAGGCGATTGTTAACAAGAATATCGACTGGTTCTCCAGCTAGTTTGTCTAGTTCGATAATTGAACCCGACCCCAGTTCGAGGATGTCCCTAACCGAACGTTTCGTTCTGCCAAGTTCAACTGTGACCTGCAGCGGGATATCAAGCAGCATATCCAGGTTCTTTGTCTCCGCCTGCTGTGTCTGTACTGTCTCAAAACTAGAGAATACTGCAGGTTGAACAGTTGGCTGCGCACCCGGCATCACATGGCCAATATGCTGTGGTACTGGCTGAATCGGCTGTGAATAGCCGTATCCTTGTTGAACGCCCTGATTGGTTTGTGGCTGATAAAAAGCCGGCTCCTGCTGCACCTGGTATTCTGGCTGCTGCATCGGCTGAGTTTTGGCGTAGTTTGGCTGTTCTTGTGATGTAATTGAATGATTAAGTTCAACCTGATTGCTTTGCGGTATAGGTGGTGCTTGGGTTTCAGGTGCAGTTTCCGGAACATGTGCTCCACCGGGATTCAATAATTCATCAACCAGACTTTTAGCGAAACTGACGGGCAAAAGTTGCATAATATTCGAATCTATTAAATTGCCAATCTTTAGCGAGAACGATACTTTTACCAAAATATCATCTTCAGGAATCGATTCAGTGCCTTCTCCTTCAGCTACATTCAACAGATTGATATTTGGTGGTGAAATATCGACTCGTTTGCTAAATACAGTCGACATCGAGGTTGCCGCAGATCCCATCATCTGGTTCATTGCCTCTTGTACGGCACTCAGCTGAATCTCATCAAGTAAATCCCTTGGGTTCAATCCATCGCCACCCAGCATTAAATCGGCGATAATCGCAGCGTCATTTTGCTGGATCACAAGCATATTGCTGCCGGTAAATCCTTCTGTGTAATAAACCTGAACGGCCACATAAGGATCTGGAAAAGCATCTTCAAGTTTTGATCTATGCACAGCTGTAACCGTAGGGGTATTAATTTCCACCTTCTGGTTCAATAAAGTTGATAGCGCGGTAGCTGAACTACCGAATGATATATTGCCTATTTCTCCTAACGCATCTCTTTCCATAAAAGAAAAATAGTCATCTACATTAATGGTACTTTCTGTTTCTTCTGCTTCATCAGAGCTTCCTCTTAGAAGCGCATCAATTTCATCTTGAGATAACATGTCATCGCTCACCATCATCGTCTCCCCCCTTAAATGTATCAAACACTTGAATGGCTAATTTTTTGTTGATTTTCCCTGGCTGTCCTACAAATTTAGGGATATCTCCGACTTTTATCAGTAATGGTTTATCAATCTGCTGATTCAATTCAATCACGTCGCCGATCTCAAGCATTAAGAAGTCCTGGATCGATATTTCAGATGAACCAATTTCAGCCGTAATTGAAACATCAGCTTTCTGGATTTCACTTTGCAATACTGAATTTTCGATTGGCAAGCTTTGTTTCTTATCGGACTGCATCCAATATTTCACTGACAACTTAGGAATGATCGGCTCAAGGACCACGTGAGGAATACAGATATTGATCATTCCGCTTGCTTCTCCGATCGTGGTATTCAGTGAAATGACCACGACGGTTTCATTTGGCGAAACCATCTGCAAGAACTGCGGATTGATTTCGAATTCTGAAAGCTGCGGATCGATATCAGAAATCGAGCTCCATGCCTCCCGGAAATTTTCAAAAGCTTTCTCGAACATATTGGACATGATCCTGGTTTCGATTTCAGTCAAGCTATCGACTTTATTATGACTTGTCCCTTTTCCACCAAGCAGCCTGTCCATCATCGCGTATGCAATATTCGGATTAACCTCCATCAGGATTCTGCCTTCCAGAGGTTCTACATCGAATACATTCAAGATTGTCATCTTGGGAATGGACCGGATGAATTCCTCATAAGGAATCTGATCAGCTGATGCGACACTAATATTGACATAGGTCCTTAACTGAGCTGAGAAAAAGGTCGTCAATAGCCGGGCAAAGTTTTCATGAATTCGGGTAAGGCTGCGGATCTGGTCTTTCGAGAAACGCAAAGCTCTTCTAAAATCATATACTTTAACCCTTTTTTCTACTTGTTCTTTCTTTAATTCATCCGCATCCATTTCTCCTGTTGATAAAGCGGATAACAAAGCATCTATTTCGCTTTGCGATAATACCTCTCCCGACATTCTCTTCACCTCCATGTGGTTACGGTAGTTTAATTCATTCTGTTTTATGGGATGAGAGAACCCGTTATATAGACCTTATTGATTTTTCCATCCAGCATCAGGTCATTCAGCTTTGCTTTGAGGGTTTCTTCAAGGTTCATCTTGCCTTCCTTGCCTTGCAGCTCTTCTGCCTTTTTCTCGGATAATTCATAAATAATCAGGTTTTTCACCTGAAAATCTCTCTTTTGCAACTCTTCTTTTGCTTTTTTGCCGTCTGTTTCAATTTTAAAAGAAATTTTAATAAAATCATTTGATGCCAAATTCGTAGTTACTTCTGGGATGTCCACCGAAGCTTCCAGCACCTCATCGATGCTTGGTTCTTTTTCGCCATCCTCAGCACTAAGCTTCATAACCGCTACAACTGCTATAGTCCCTACGAGCAATATGGCTACCAGCATGACCGACATAATCATTACCAGCTTATTATTCTTCATGATTCTGATCCTCCAACACTCGCCCTCCAAGAAGGCCGACACTCTGATAAAATTCCTGGATTAATTTACTCACTTCATCTTCACTTTCCCTTACGACATACTTTCGCCCATTGGTTAATGTAATCGTTGTGTCCGGAAAAGCTTCAACCACTTCGATAAATAATGAATTAATTCTAAATGCTTTACCGTTTAATTTAGTTACTTTAATCACAATAATTCACAGGGGCTAAAAGGATTACCCTTTCAGCCCTGCTCCTCTCCTAGTCTATCGTTTTAAGTTTACGAGCTCCTGGAGGATTTCATCAGATGTTGTAATGATTCTGGTATTTGCCTGGAAACCACGCTGAGCCGTGATCATTTCGGTAAACTCTTCCGAAAGGTCTACATTGGACATTTCAAGTGCTCCCGCTGCGATGGAACCCCTGCCTTCACCAGCAACATTGATATTGGCTGTTCCAGAGTTGACTGACTCCTGGAATGTGTTATTTCCTACTTTGGAAAGTCCTGATGGGTTACTGAATTTAGCCAGTGCAAGCTGTCCAAGCGTCAATACTAAACCATTTGAGAATACACCATTTATCTCACCCGTTGAGCCGATGTTGAAGCTTTCGAGAGCGCCCTGAGTGTTGCCGTCAGGGTAGGCGTTGGCGTCTAGGCTGCCCCCATCAATAGTCAGAGCATTTAATGGCAGGGCTACTGTGAAGGGTGTTGCTACGCCTCCTTTGTTAATCAGCAGGCCAGCACTTTCAATATCATTTGTTGGTACTTTAATATCTACTTCTACTACATTTGCGGTAGGATCGTTGGGATCAACAGGTAATGATTTATCTACGAACGACAATTTCCAGTCACCTGTAGACGCAGTTACAGGGGAAATTTTCATGTCAATAACATGCTCTATTCCATCATTATCGACTATTTTTAGTTGCTGAAGCAGTTCAGAAGCCCCTTTAGCATCTTTTGGCAGGTTACCTTTCATGACTAATTCAGTTGTAACCTTTGCAGGTAATAATGCATTTACATTCACTGTTATATCCTCTAACTGGCCATTCGCATTCAGTGATTGCACTTTATTACCTTCACCAGTAACCAATGTCCCATTATCATCTAGATAGAAGTTTCCTGCACGGGTATACATTTGGGACTGTCCTTGTTTTACAACAAAATATCCATCGCCTGAAATTGCAAGGTCAAGTGCGCGTCCTGTTGTTTGCAAGCTTGATTGAGTGTCGATCATATCGATGGTCGCAATCGTGGAGCCCAACCCCACCTGCATTGGGTTCTTGCCGCCCTTGTTCTCTGTAGCAGCACTTGCGCCCGAGATTGTTTGATTCATAGTATCTTTAAAAGTAACACGGCCCTTTTTGAAGCCGTATGTATTTACATTGGCAATATTGTTTCCAATCACATCAAGTTTTGTTTGGAAGTTTTTCATCCCACTGATTCCTGAGTACATTGAACGAAGCATTTTTTAAAACTCCTTTCGATTTGGGGGCTGCTTCAATCGGTCCACAGCCCAGGCCTCCGTGAAGGTCCAGCCTTTTTATTTTTAATTTTCCATAACGATGGTTCCATTTATATTGGTGAATATTTGTTCAGCTGCTTCCTGCCTTCCCATTGCGGTAATAACTGTGTTGTTTTTCGCACTGACAATCAACGCCGCGTCTTTCAGCAGGACAAGCGAATCACTCACGCCCTTGGCCTTAGCCTGACTAACTTTTTCCTCAATCCTGTTCCAGCGCTCCTGCGATATATTGATTCCACGCTGCTCCAGCCGTTCAGTTGCATGCTTACTTATTGTTAGTCCATTCTTTGATTGGATCGCACTTTGCAATTGCAAGGAAAAAGGTGTTTGTGTTAATTTGTTGGCTTTAACAGGTTTATGGTTTGTCCTGTTAACAGGCAGTGAATGAATTGGATGAAAGTTTGTTTTATCCATTACATCACTTCCTTACGTTATTGAATTTTGGTGATTTGTGAAGAAATGATGCTTGTTTTATTCTCATCATCTAGTAAATAAGATGTTTTGCCATTCTTAAATGAAACAGACAGGACATTAGCAGATTTTTCTTGTTTATTTTCATCAAGATAGGTAATTGTTTTCCCAATCAGCATACTCGCCTGCAACATATGATTTTCACTTGATAACTCATTGATTTGGGAAATGTTCGCCGGTTCCAGGGTCGTGCCGTCCTCAAGCACAAAAGAAACGGTGTCTTCCTTGAACTGCACAGAGGCTACCTTCCCATTTCCCTGTTGAACGGTTTCCTCGCCATTTGCTGTTTCAATCTTATGCCATGTAATCTCTTTGCCCACAAACTGGCTATAGGAAATCATTTTATTTTGCTGTTCAGCTTGTACAAATCGGTCTATTGACTTCCCCATATTCGTGATTTGCTCAAGTGTCGAAAATGTTGCCATCTGGGCTATAAAATCTTTATCCTGCATCGGATTCATAGGATCCTGATTCTGGAGCTGGGTCATCAAGATTTTTAAAAAATCATCTTTCCCAAGAATATCTGAACCAGCTTTCCTGTCCTTTTGAAGATTCGACAGCAGATAAGAAGAATTAATACTATTCACCATTGTCTGTCTCCTATACTTCAGTATTTAACAGTGCTTCTTCGAAGGAAAGGTTAAAATCTCCTTTTTCTTCTTTCTTTTCCTGCTTTCCTCTGTCAGGCTGCCTCTCCTGTTGCTGAGAATCTCTATTCAAGAAACGTTCTTGCTGGGCCTGCTGCTGAGTCACTTCAATTCTTTCTACTGAAAGATTTTGTGCCGCAAAAGCCTGTTTGAGACCATTAATCTGTGATTCCAGCGTTTCTTTTGCCGTGCCAGAAGTAGTTATGATTCTCGCCATCATCGTTTGATCCTTTTGGAAGAGCTCTATCCGGATGCTGCCAAGGTGCTCAGGGTATAGTTTAATGAATAGTTTTTGTGTTCCCCCACTGTTCATGAAATGCGATTTTGAAAGAATCGATTCAAATTGTTTCATTAACTGTTCAGATGAAACCGGTCTTTCAGGGCTATTCATCGTTAACATCAATTGCTCAGCCTTTGTCATCTGTGGGAGATAAGCAACAGTTCCTGCTGGACCGTCCGTCTTTAATCCTGAGCTACTCTCTGTAAAAGTTATTTTTTTTGAGTTTGCAAGGTTTAGATCACTCGCTAACTGGGTAAATCTTTTTTGTAAATAATCTGTATGAGAATTTGGTTTACCCGTATCTAAGAGGTTCTTTAATTCTTCACCAAGATTTTTCAGTGATTCTTTAACAGAATCAGAGCTTTTATATACGGTCCCATCAGCATATCTAGTCATTAACTCCAAAAGCTTTAATGCCTTTAATGTCTGCAAATCATTTTGTTCTAACTTCACCAGTAATTGATTTCCATTTTGATTGGCAATTCCCGTTATTATTGCCGCTAAGGATGACAATAGCTCATCTTCAGAGGCACTCTCGATATCACCTTCACCGTTACCGGTCCATTTTTGGATAAAAAGCTTCAAATCTTCTTTGTTGATTCCAAAATGGGCCAGCGCCTTAGTTAATAGATTTTCAGAGTCTGAATTCAATACATCCAGCAACTTCATTCCATCTTCCAAGTCTAAAAGATCATTTATGTTGATCATTTCTGCCAAGGCACCCAGACTTTCAAGTTTTTTTTCACCCTGCGCGGATTCAGTTGAGGGTGTTGAAGCTGCTTTTCCGGATAAAACTGTTGACATTAACCCGGCAAAGCTTCCCCCATTCCCTGCCTTATCGGACAGTTTCTGATTTCCCGTGGCAATGGTATTAAAAAATCCAAGACCTCCTATTTCCATTTTTTCACCTCCTCTCAGATTTCGTCAGACTAATTTCCGTTCGTTTCGTTTGTCAATAATTCTGTATACTTTGCTGCTTCTTCGGCAGGGAGCTTTTCCATAATGGCAGCAAGTGATTCTGGCTTAATGTTTGTCAGAATCTTCACTGCTTCCTCCGTATCCATTTTAGAAATAATCGGAGCGGCACTCTTTGCTGACATCGTTTCATAGGTTTTGACGATTTCCCGGAAGGCTCGCTTGTTTTCCTCCTGGATCGCGGTCAATTCCTCTATTTGTGCTTGCAGCTGTGCTTTTTCCAGTTCCATTCGTTTTAGCTGTGTATCTTTGCTGTCGACTTTTGACTGCAGTTGTTCCATTTTTGCTTCGCGGTCTTTAATTTCTGCTTCAAGGCTGATGATATCTTTTTCAAATTCTTCAATGGATAGTGGCTTTTCTTCCTTAACATACTGAGATATGAAGGGTACTTTGCCGCCGATGTCCTTCGCCGTGTCAAAAATATTGACACCTAGAATCGAAAGTGCAACCAAAGCAATAACAATTGCAAACAAGGTTGGAATTGCTATCACATATAAAAACCATTGAAACTTGTTTCCATCCTGATTTTCTTTTTCCTCCACGCTGATCACCTAATTTCCCGGTTCATGTATTGCTGAATCGAGACTTCGTCCATCATCCTGCTCTCTGCATATTTTTCAGCAGCAAGAAATTGAAGATGGTCTTTCTCTTTGATTTTTTCATACTTTTTCACTTCCTGATTTTTTTCCATCAGCTGCACTTGTTGATAATTCATGATGTTTCTCGCATTCATCACGACTTTCTGATAGTGGGTAATCGATTTTTCAAGATTGCTGATAAACTGTTGATGGTGTCGTATTTCCTGGACCGGCAAACCATCTAGCAGCCGGTCTGATTGAAAGCTCTCAAGATCTTCTTTTTTCTTCAGAAGATGGTAGAGTCTGTCAGCCGCCTCTTCGAACTTTTTTACTGAATCCTGGTATACGACTTGTGCTTCGTCCACTTCTCTCGACTTGAGTGAAAGGATCTTATCAAACTTGAATTGATACCGCATTGATCCATCAACCTTTCCTTACTAACTGCAATAAAGCCTGAACGCTCTCATTTATTGAGACTTTTTCATTGGTGCCTTGCTTTAAGAAATTAAGGATTTGAGGGTATCTCATAATCGCTTCATCTATCTCCGCAGAAGTACCTTTTTTATATGCCCCGATATTAATTAAATCCTCAGCATTGATGTAGGTACTAAGTAATTCCCTCAATCTTTCAGCCGCTTTGACATGTTCATCGGCGACAATATTGTTCATGATTCGGCTTATGCTTTTTAACACGTTCACTGCAGGGTACTGGCCTTTATTGGCTAAGTCCCTGTCTAATACAAAGTGGCCATCCAGTATTCCCCTTACTGTATCAGCAATAGGTTCATTCATGTCGTCACCATCTACAAGGACGGTATAAAAGCCTGTTATTGATCCAAATTCATTCGTCCCTGTCCTTTCAAGAAGCCTTGAAAGGATGGCGAACACTGATGGAGTATAGCCTTTCGTGGTAGGAGGTTCTCCCACTGCGAGACCTACTTCACGCTGCGCCATAGCCACTCGAGTAACTGAATCCATCATCAGCATGACATTCAATCCTTTATCACGAAAATACTCTGCGATGGCTGTTGCTGTATAGGCTCCTTTGATCCGCATTAATGCAGGCTGGTCTGAAGTGGCAACAACTACTATCGAACGCTTTAGTCCTTCAGGACCTAGATCACGTTCGATGAACTCCCTGACTTCTCGACCCCGTTCTCCAATCAACCCAATAACATTCAGGTCTGCTGTAGTATTTCTCGCGATCATTCCCAGCAAAGTACTTTTCCCTACACCACTCCCGGCAAATATCCCAACACGCTGGCCGCTGCCAACTGTCAGCAGGCTGTCAATCATCCTGACTCCGACTTCTATCGGTTCCAAGATTGGCGGTCTGCTCAAAGGGTTGGGAGGGTCTTGTTCTGTAGGAACTGACGCCAATCCTTTTGGCAGGCTGGATTGATCCAATGGAACACCTAGCGAATCAACGACTTTGCCAATCAATCCCGGTCCTGCTTTAATTTCAAGTGGTTTCATTGTCGTTTCAACGAGACTTCCTGGTGATATATCATGTAGAGATGTATACGGCATCAAAATGACGTTTTCATCTTTAAAACCGACAACCTCCGCCTGGATTTTCCGCTTTTTCTTTGTACCCACATGAATAAAGCAGACATCGCCTATTGAACTTTCAGGCCCTTGTGACTCAATCATCAAGCCAACAACTCTTTTTACACGTCCATACCGTTTAAAACTATCCAGAAAGTCGACATGTTCCAATAAATCTTTGGCCTTCACTATTGTTCACTCTCCAGCATTTCAAACAGCTTATTTTTGATTTCTTCCAATTGGCTGTCTACACTTGCGTCGACCCTGCCATTTTCAGATTCGATGATGCACGATGTCTCCTCAAGGTCTTCATCCGGGTAAATATAGAAATCAATATCCTTTGGAAAGATGGCAATCAGTTCATCCTTTTGATTAAGCAGATCTTGATAGTGTTTCGGATGTACATGAAGCTGAATATCCCTATAATCCCTGGAGTTTTTTAACGCCCTTTTTACCAGGGGAAGGAACGCTTCATCTGCAGCCAATTTTTCCCCGATGATCTTCCCAGCTATTTTCACTCCGAGATCAAGAATCACCTTTTCTGATGATTCAATATGATTCTCATAATCTCTTTTCGACGCATCTACTGTTTCCTGGGCAAACATGATTGTTTGACGGTACTCTTCATACCCCTGGGTTCTACCTTCTTGATAGCCTTGTTCAAAGCCCAACTGCCTGGATTCTTCGGCCAATAAAGATTTTTGCTGATCCCATTCTTGCTGTTCCAGTTGGGCTTGCTGCCGGATCTGCTCTGCTTCCTCAATGGCCTTTGACACAATGTTATCCGCCTCTGCCACAGCACCCTCGAGAATCCGCCTTCTTTCATCTTCTGTATGAGTGAAGACCTGTGGGACTTCTTGTTGTTCCGATGATTCTAACACCCGTATAGAGATGACCTTCTTTTCTGCAGGAATATTACTGGTGTATTGGGATTTGATAAGCCTAGACAATAATATCATCTCCTCCGCCACGGGCAATGACGATTTCACCAGCTTCTTCTAGACGACGGATAATTGCTACAATCCTGGATTGTGCTTCTTCAACATCGCGAAGCCTTACAGGGCCCATGAATTCCATTTCATCCTGGAAGGTTTCGACCATACGCTTAGACATATTTTTAAAGACAATTTCTTTCACTTCATCACTTGAAACTTTAAGAGCAAGCATGAGATCTTCATTTTCACAGTCTCTGATAACACGCTGGATTGCACGGTTATCAAGTGTAACGATATCTTCGAACACGAACATCCGCTTTTTGATTTCCTCTGCAAGCTCAGGGTCCTGGATTTCTAGAGCATCAAGAATCGTGCGCTCGGTTGCACGGTCCACTCCGTTCAATACATCCACTACAGCCTCAATACCGCCAGTTTGCGTATAGTCTTGAGTAACAGTGGCTGAAAGCTTTCTTTCCAGGATTTGCTCGACCTCATTGATAATTTCTGGTGATGTGCTGTCCATCACTGCAATACGGCGTGCAATATCTGCCTGGACGTCTTGCGGCAGTTCAGATAAAATCTGGCCTGCTTGTGCCGAATCTAAATAAGAAAGTATAAGTGCAATTGTTTGTGGATGCTCGTTTTGAATGAAATTGAGAATTTGCCCAGCATCCGCTTTTCGAGCGAAATCAAACGGCCTTACTTGCAGTGATGAGGTCAATCTATTGATAATCACAGCGGCCTGGTCGGTCCCTAATGCTTTTTCTAACACCGTCTTCGCGTAACCGATTCCACCTTGCGTGATATAATCCTGCGCAAGCGCGATGCTGTGGAATTCTTCCAGAATTTCTTCCTTTGCCAGAGAGTCAACCTTCTTCACACCTGATATTTCAAGTGTAAGCTTCTCGATTTCTTCTTCACTTAAATGCTTATAAACCGAAGCAGAAACATCTGGGCCAAGCGAGATCAGGAGGATTGCTGCCTTCTGTTTTCCTGTTAATTCCTTTTGGTCTTTCCTCACCATTGGTCCTCCTCCTAATCCTCAGAAATCCAAGTTCGCAATAGCTTTGCGAAATCCTCTGGCTTTTCTTTCGCCATTTTTTCCAGCTGCTTTTTCTTCATTGTGCCTTCTGTCTCAAATTCCTTGTTCACATCAGGAACACGAATTTGCTCATATTTTTCTTCCATTACATATTCTTCTTCTACTTCTTTCTTTCTCGATCTCATAAATAGTAGTAATAAAACTACAATACCTGCTAGCAATAATCCGCCAACAAGGTATACCCACCAAGGCAGCTTCTCTACAGTATTATTATTATCGAAGGTGACTTTACCATTGAACGGCTGCACTGATACAACGACCTTGTCTTCAATCACTTCATCTGTCAGTTCTTCGCCTAACGAATCTTTATCAATGGTCGTTCTAACGATGGTACCAAGAATTTTTGTAATATCCTCTACACGTTCCTGCGGCAATGAATTACGGTCATCTGGAGTTGGCGGTTCGACCATCACCTGAATCCCAAGATCTCTCACCTTGTATGGACTCTCGGTGATTTCCTTACGAATTCTGCTGACCTCATTATTAATTGTTTCTTCGACTCTCTCATAATCTCCGTTACCGTTGGCGCCTTCAAGGTATTGAGATCCAGTGGTTTCACCAGGGTTTCCTCCCTCGGGAATTCCACCTGCCTGATCTGCATTCCCAGTGAAAGTTTCAGTAATTCGCTGGGCACTGATTGCGATTCCTTCCATATTTTCTTTATCAACAGGCTCAACGATGTTTTCTTCTCTGTTTTCCTGGGTAAAGTCTACATCGGCGGTAACGGAAACAACTACTTTATCATGCCCCATAAGAGTGCCAAGCAAATTTTGGACCTGCCTTTGCACATCTCTCTCTATTTGCTGTTTGATCTGATGCTGAGAAGCAAAGGATGCTCCACTGGAATTATTTTCATTTTTTAGATCAAAGTACTCAAAATATTGATTCATGATGACGATATTATCTGTAGGAAGGTTGGGAACACTTTTAGCCACTAAGTGATAGAGTGCATTTATTTGATCTTCCTTGAATTGATAACCTGGATTTGTATTTAGCACGATGGATGCCGATGCAGGCTGCTCATTATCGCTAACAAAAATCCCTTTTTCAGGCAGGTTAATCATTACCTTCGCATCATTGACGCCATCGATTCCTTTCATCAAATCAGCAAGCTCTGTTTGCATAGCATCCAGTTTTAAAACAAAGAATTCATTATCTGTCATACCGAGGCCGGCATTCTGGCTGAAAAATGAATAATCGATACTTCCTGATTTAGGAATTCCTTCAGCTGCCAGCTCAACTTTTAAGCTATCAACCGATTCTTTCGGAACAAGGATGGTATTGCCTCCATCTGCGATTTCAGATTTTATGCCCCTTGCATCAAGGCTTTCTTTGATACTTCCTGTCTCGGCTGGAGAAAGATTGCTATAAAGCGGCTCAAGGGATGTCCTCGAGGTAAAAAAGGCTGTAAGGACGGCAACTGTCAAAACAAAGAATATAGACGCACCAAGAGTGATTTTTTGCTTTCTGGTGCGCCCTTGCCAGAAATCCTTCATTGTATGTATATACTTTTGAACGGTTTCTTTCATTTCAATCCCCCGGTTATTAAGTCTCTTCTTTTTATACAGCTAATAACCGATCTAATCTTAGTTTTTAGCTAATTTATTAAACTTGCATTCTCATCATTTCCTGATATGCTTCAACCACTTTGTTTCTGACTTCCATTGTAGCCTGCAGGGTAATGCTCGCCTTTTGGCTCGCAATCATTACCTGATGGAGGTCAACGTTCTCCCCACGAGCTAGTTTTTCCGTCATTGCATCTGACTGAAGCTGTGTTTTATTTAAATTATCAATAGATTGCTTAAGTACGGACGAAAAACTCTTTTGTGCTTCGTATGGTGTAGGTGTGGGAGTAGACACTTTTGTATCAAATGGCCTGACCATTTGGCTAACAGAATTAATCCCAGCTGAGTTCATTTAGTTCTCTCCTTATTTTCCTATTTCGAGGGCTTTCATCATCATGCCCTTGGAAGCGTTGAAAACTGTGACATTTGCTTCATAAGATCGTGTCGCGCTTATTAAATCCACCATTTCCCTTAATGGATCGACATTGGGATACGCAACATACCCTTCTTGATTTGCATCCGGGTGTTCAGGGTCATATACCATCTTAAGAGGATTTTCCCTGTCCTCTATTATTCTTGATACTTTAACTCCATTTCCCGTCCCTGATCCGTCTGTTTTCCCCATTGCTTTATTTAGGAATGAAGAAAAATTTCCTTCCTTAGGTTGCAGGACGACCATTTTCCTGCGGTACGGCTCTCCATTTACGCCTCTTGTAGAATCTACATTCGCCATGTTGGAAGAAATGACATCCATTCTGAGGCGCTGGGCGGTTAAAGCAGATGCTGTCGTGTTCATGCTATGAAACATGCTCATGCTTATTTACCTCCCCTAATGACTGTTTGGAGAGAGTTGAACTTTCCATTAATCCTCTCGGTCAGCGCATTATAGTAAATTTGGTTTGTAGCCAAATCGGCCATTTCTTTATCCAAATCAACACTATTCCCATTCTCGTTATAATTCACGTTCGCATTAGTAACGACTCCAGGCAAACGACTCGCTTTGCTGCTGAAATCATAATGGCGGGCATCTGATCTATTCGCTTGAAAGGATTTGCCCATCACATCCTGAAATACAGCCTTGAAGGACACGTCCTTTGCTTTATAGTTCGGTGTATCAACATTCGCGATATTCTGCGAAATGACTTTTTGCTTCGCAGAAGAATAGTTCAACGCATGTTCTAGGGTTGATACAGTGTTTGAAAACAACTTCATTTTTGCACCTCACAATTGCCACACTGGATTATTTTGGTGAATTTTGTAATTCCTTGTTGAATTTCGTCATTATATTCCTAATTGTAAAGAATCTGAAATAATCTGTCTATGTACTTTCGGTTAATTTTTATCATGCATAATGCTCATTTTTAAAAATGGTATAAAAGACCTATAAGTTTGCTTTATTTATTTTTTTCACCAATTAACCCTATGTTTCTGTAAAGTTTTTTAAAAAATATAAGAAAAAAGAATCACAAAATGGTTTGTTTGTTATTTTTCATTAGGTAAAAAAACCTATATAAAATGTCATTTTTTCCATTTTTTTCTACCAAATAAGCATAACTTTTGACAGTAAAATTAGAAGCGTGTAAAAAACCCGAAACAAAATTGTAATATTTATCTGTTAAAAACCTTATTGTCCTGCCGCCGCTATTTTACGGTCCTGTTAGACAAGATGTAAAAAAACACAAAAAAATCCGCTGAAGATCAGCGGATTTTTGCTTTAGTTACTTTTTAACTTTTCAAGTTCAAATAGGAACTTGTCATTTAATACCTTGATATAAGTTCCTTTCATTCCAAGGGAACGGGACTCGATAACGCCTGCGCTTTCAAGCTTGCGTAGTGCGTTGACGATTACGGAACGTGTGATTCCGACTCTGTCAGCGATTTTGGAAGCAACTAGAAGGCCTTCTTTTCCGTTAAGTTCTTCAAAGATGTGCTCGATCGCTTCAAGTTCACTGTAGGATAATGAACTGATTGCCATTTGAACTACAGCCTTGCTTCTTGCTTCATCCTCAATCTCTTCTGCCTTTTCACGAAGGATTTCCATTCCTACAACGGTTGCGCCATATTCTCCAAGGATAAGGTCATCGTCGTGGAATTGTTCTTCAAGACGGGCAAGGATCAATGTTCCCAGACGTTCACCACCGCCGATGATCGGCACGATTGTTGTTAAGCCGTTTTTGAAAAGTTCTTTGTTTTCAACAGGGAATGCTGTGTACTCACTCTCAACATCCAGGTTCGGTGATGTCTCCTGGATATTGAAAAGATTCTTCGTATACTCTTCAGGGAATTGGCGGTCTTCGAGCATTTTTACCATACGCTCGTTTTCAATTTGCTGATTGATTCCTAAACCTAAAAGCTTTCCTCTGCGGCTTACAACAAAGATGTTGGCCTCGATTACTTCACTTAGTGTTTCTGACATTTCTTTAAAGTTTACCGGTTTACCGGCAGCTTTTTGGAGCAGGGCATTAATTTTTCTAGTTTTTGATAGTAAGTCCATTGTTTCTTCCTCCTATTTGCTTCAACAAAAAATACATTTATTTTAATCCTGGCTAGTTTCAATACTTAAGCACAATAAGTAGTCTTTATTTGTCTACCCTATTGAGTATGCATTAAAACGATTAACCATTATAATATGAACTGGCTTAAATCTTTGTTTCTTGAGATAGCGCCAAGTTTTTCTTCTACATATTGTGGAGTAATCGCTACCTTCTCCAAATTGATATCTGGAGCTTCAAAGCTCAGGTCTTCAAGCAGCTTCTCAAGAATTGTCTGCAGTCTTCGCGCTCCGATGTTATCCGTATTCTGATTCACATCATAAGCGACTTCAGCTATCTTACGAATAGCATCGTCAGAAAATTCAATTTGTATACCTTCTGTTTCCAATAAAGCTTCATATTGCTTTGTAAGTGCATTATCAGGCTCAACAAGAATCCTGTAAAAGTCCTCAACTGTCAGCTTAGTAAGCTCTACCCTGATTGGGAAACGCCCTTGCAATTCAGGTATCAGATCGGAAGGCTTCGCCATGTGGAACGCACCTGCAGCGACGAACAAGATATGGTCTGTTTTTACAGGACCGTACTTCGTGTTGACTGTCGACCCTTCCACAACAGGAAGTATGTCCCTCTGAACACCCTCACGCGAAACATCTGCACTGGAGCCACCCGTATTCTTGCTGGCAATTTTATCAATTTCATCAATGAAAATGATGCCTGCCTGCTCAGCACGGTATGTAGCTTCCTGAGTCACCTCATCCATATCAATCAGCTTATGGGCTTCCTCATTGATTAATAACTTCCTGGCCTCACGTACAGGCAGCTTTCGTTTCTTGCGTTTCTTAGGCACCAAGCCACTCAAAGCATCCTGCATATTCATTCCCATTTGTTCCATTCCAGAACCCTGGAGCATATCGAACATAGAAGGCGTCTGCTCCTCGACTTCGACGGTTACCAACTCATCCTCAAGTTCACCTTTTTCGAGCTTTTCCTTGATGACTTTACGCTTTTCGAATAACCCTAAATCTTCTGATTGGTTTTGCTCTTGATCAGGCTGCTGCTGGCTTCCACCGAACAACATTTCAAGTGGGTTTTTGTAATTCACTGATTTTTTCGCTGAAGGGACTAACAGTTCGACAAGACGGCGGTTTGCATTTTCTTCTGCCGGTTCCTTGACACGCTCCATTTTTTCCTCTTTTACAAGCCTGATTGAGGTTTCAACAAGATCCCGAACCATGGATTCGACATCACGGCCAACATAACCGACTTCAGTGAACTTAGTCGCTTCCACCTTTACGAAAGGAGCGCCAACTAACTTAGCCATCCTTCTGGCAATCTCAGTTTTACCTACACCAGTAGGTCCAATCATCAGGATATTCTTAGGGATGATTTCATCCCGGATATTTTCAGCGAGCAAGCCACGGCGGTATCTATTCCTGAGAGCAACTGCAACAGCTTTTTTAGCATCCTTTTGACCGATAATATACTGGTCCAGCTTTTCCACGATCTGCCTTGGAGTTAAATTTGTCGTTTGTTTCACACTCAACACTCCTTTTCCGTTACAGTTCTTCCACGATAATATTGTGGTTTGTGTAAACACAAATGTCAGCAGCAATTTCCAATGAAGACTTCGCGATTTCTTTTGCTGTTAAATGGTCTCCAGCATATTGCTTTAATGCACGGCCAGCAGACAAAGCATAATTACCTCCAGAACCGATCGCCAGAATGCCATCATCAGGTTCAATGACTTCGCCTGTTCCGGAAATAAGAAGCATATCAGTCTCATTCAATACAATCAGCATTGCCTCGAGCTTCCTTAGGACTTTATCACTTCTCCATTGCTTTGCAAGTTCGACCGCGGCTCTTTGGAGATTTCCGTTATATTCCTCGAGCTTACCTTCGAACATCTCAAACAGGGTGAACGCATCTGCGACTGAACCGGCAAATCCTGCAATTACTTTACCATTAAACAACTTTCGGACTTTCTTTGCTGTGTGTTTCATCACTACAGCATTTCCAAAGGTCACCTGGCCATCGCCTGACATTGCGCATTGGCCTTTATGTTGAACAGCAAATATCGTTGTGGCATGGAATTCTGACATACCTTCGTCCTCCTTTTGGCTTAAGCCCTCGGATGATGTGACATATAAATATTGCGCAAGTGCTCTTTCGTAACATGGGTATAGACTTGCGTTGAAGACAGGAACGCATGGCCCATTAGCTCCTGGACAGTCCTCATATCTGCTCCATTGCTCATCATATGTGTAGCAAAGGAATGGCGCAGTTTATGAGGATGGATTTTCCCAGTCAGGGCAGACTTTTCGATCAGCTTATTCAGTATTTCCCTGATTCCTCTGTCCGTGAGAGGCCCACCCCGGAAATTCAAAAACAAATGGCCATGATCATCTTTAGTCTTCAGAAGCTCTGGTCTTCCATTCTTTATGTAGTCTTCAATCGCATCCTGAGCAAAACTTCCGAAAGGCACATATCTATCCTTTTTCCTTTTTCCATGAACTAAAACTGTGGATAGAGATAAATCTATATCCTTCATCTGGATTTTACAGCACTCACCTACACGGATTCCTGTAGCGTAAAGCAGTTCCAAAAGGGCTTTGTTCCTTTTCCCAATCGCAGTTTCGGTTTCACATGCGTTAAACAGCTGGGAAAGTTCCTCTTCATAAAAAAAATCTGGCAGTCGCTTTTCCAGTTTGGGTATGGATACCAGGGAAAAAGGATTATCTCCTACCATTTTTTCACGAAGCAAAAACTTATAAAAGCTGCGCATACATGAAATCCTGCGGGCGACAGACTTTCTGGAGAGCTGCTGGTCAAATAATTTCGTGAGGTAAATCCTTGTATCAGCATACTCAACAGCATCAAGGCTAGTCAGTCCTTGTTCAGACATGAACAAAAAAAATCCCCTAATATCATGTTGATAATGTTCAATTGTATATTGTGAGTAATTTTTTTCAATTTGTAAATATTCAATAAATAAGTTTAAAGAATTGTTCACATTTGCATCCATCTCGTCACCTCACAAGGGCTACTAAATAGTATCATATTTATATAGCCCTCGCAATATAAATTACAAATTTTTCACAAATTTCTGAATTGTTTCCAATGCTCTGGAAGCATGCTTCTCATTACGTTCCTGCTTAGCCTTGATTTTCTCTGGAAGATCAGGGAAAAGCCCGAAGTTTGCATTCATCGGCTGGAAGTTTTTCGCGTTCGTTGTTGTAATATATCTGGCCATGCTTCCCATTGCTGTTTCATGCGGGAATTCCACCGGCTCTTCACCTTTTACAAGACGTGCAGCATTGATTCCAGCAATCATACCGCTCGCTGCTGATTCTACATACCCTTCGACCCCAGTCATTTGTCCTGCAAAGAATAAATCTTCTCTATTCCTGAATTGATATGTTGCTTTTAAAACCTTAGGTGAGTTGATAAAGGTATTACGATGCATGACACCGTACCGTACAATTTCAGCGTTTTCCAAACCAGGAATCAGTTGAATGACTTCCTTTTGCGGTCCCCACTTAAGATGAGTCTGGAAGCCTACAATATTGTAAAGTGTACCAGCAGCATCATCCTGGCGAAGCTGGACTACGGCATAAGGACGCTTTCCAGTTCTAGGATCCTCCAGGCCAACCGGCTTCATCGGTCCGAAAAGCATTGTCTTCCTTCCTCTTTGGCCCATGACCTCAATTGGCATACATCCTTCAAAAAAGATTTCTTTTTCAAATTCCTTAAGCGGAACTGTTTCAGCAGAGATCAACGCTTCATAAAAACGGTCGAATTCTTCCTCTGTCATCGGACAGTTAAGGTATGCTGCTTCCCCTTTGTCATACCGGGATTTCAGATAGACCTTATCCATGTCGATGCTATCTTTTTCAATAATAGGAGCTGCCGCGTCATAAAAATATAAATATTCTTCCCCTGTAAGCTCCTTCAGTTGTTGGGACAACGCCTGGCTTGTCAAAGGCCCGGTAGCGATGATGGTCGGCCCTTGTGGAATTTCAGTGATTTCTTCATTAAATACAGTAACATTAGGATGTTCCTTAACACTTCTAGTAACATGTGCCGCAAACTCATGGCGATCAACTGCCAAAGCTCCGCCTGCAGGCACAGCACATGCATCAGCTGCGCCAATGATGACAGAGTCAAGCTTTCTCATCTCTTCTTTTAATACACCAACCGCATTTGTTAATGTATTTGCACGTAAAGAGTTACTGCATACCAGTTCAGCAAATTTATCTGTATGGTGAGCAGGCGTCTGCTTTACCGGTCTCATCTCATATAAGTTCACTTTGATGCCTCTTTCGGCAAGCTGCCATGCGGCTTCACTTCCGGCTAAGCCGGCACCAACTACATTTACTGTAGCTTCAGTCATTTCTATTTCCTCCAGTAGCTATTAAGAGTTACGCGTTTGCTTATTCTAATCCAAGTTGCCATGTCTAATATCATCTTAACAGGCAAAAATAAGCAACTGCCTTTCCAAAAGAATTATTATAACATCTGCCTTGACATAAAGCTTCTATTATATACTCAATCTTACTTACTTTACCCTGATTCCTGTACCATTTTGCACTTTACTTTACGAAAAAGAAAGAAAAAAGTTTCACAATCGGGTTAAATTCTCAATTTAACGGTAAACAAAATCAAAGAGTGAGCCCAAGGGCTCACTCTAGCTTTGTGGTTCCTCTTTATAGTCGCATTCTGTACACTGAACCTGGACGCCCTTTTTAAGCTTCTTTTCAACTAGCATATTTTCGCATTTAGGGCATTTCCTTGCAAGTGGTTTATCCCATGAAAGGAAATCGCATTCAGGGAAACGGTCACACCCGTAAAAAATCCGGCGTTTCTTGCTCTTCCGCTCAATGATATTGCCTTCTTCACACTTAGGGCATTTGACCCCTATCTCCTTGACTATTGCCTTCGTGTTCCGGCAGTCAGGGAAATTGCTGCAGGCCATGAACTTGCCGTAGCGCCCCATTTTGAATACCATCGGTGAACCGCACTGATCACAATCTTCTCCAGCGGGTTCATCCTTGATTTCAATTTCTTGCATTTCTTTTTCCGCTACTTCAAGGTTCTTTTCAAAATCACGGTAGAATTCGTCTATGACTTTGACCCAATTGATTTTCCCGTCTTCGACATTATCGAGATTCTGTTCCATTTTGGCGGTGAACTCAAGGTCAAGTATTTCCGGGAAAAATTCCAGCATCAGCTCATGGATTACTTCGCCAAGTTCGGTGGGCACGAATCGTTTATTATCAAGTGATACATAGCCTCTCTTTTGGATTGTATCCAGGGTTGGCGCGTATGTTGATGGCCGTCCAATCCCCATTTCCTCAAGCGTCCTGACGAGCCTAGCTTCTGTATATCTTGGAGGCGGCTGTGTAAAGTGCTGCTTCGGTTCGATATCTTTCTTCGTGACCTCGTCACCTTGCTTTAGGTCAGGAAGCAATTTATCCTTTTCTTCCACCTGGTCATCTGAACCTTCTACATAAACCTTCATGAAGCCTGGAAATTTAACCTTCGAGCCAGTCGCACGGAAAGTAACTTCGCCGTTCTTTAAGTCAACACTCATCGTATCCATAATAGCGGAAGCCATCTGGCTCGCGACGAACCGTTCCCAAATAAGTTTGTAAAGCCTGTATTGATCCCTTGAAAGGAATTGCTTTATCGTCTCAGGAACCTTCATTGTACTTGTTGGCCGGATCGCTTCGTGGGCATCTTGAGCATTGGACTGTTTCTTCTCTTTCCTTGCCTCTGTCTGAATGAACTTTTCTCCATACTGACCAGTGATATACTCCCTTGCTTCGCCTTGTGCAACTTCAGAAATCCTGGTAGAGTCCGTTCTCATATAGGTGATTAAACCGACTGTGCCTTCTTTTCCCAGGTCGATACCTTCATAAAGCTGCTGCGCAAGCATCATTGTCTTTTTGGCACGGAAGTTAAGCTTTCGCGCTGCCTCCTGCTGCAAAGAAGAAGTAATGAACGGCGGTGCAGGATTACGTTTACGTTCTTTCTTCGTCACCGACTCAACAGTGAATTTGTTCCCTTTTACTTGTTTAAGGATGTTCTTGACATCATCTTCTGATTTCAATTCAGTTTTTTGTTTGCCAATTCCGTAAAAAGAAGCTTCAAAAGCACTTTTTCCTTTCAGGAATTCTGCACCGATTGTCCAATATTCTTCTGGAACAAACGCAGCGATTTCCTTCTCACGATCAATGATCATCCTTAAGGCAACAGATTGTACGCGTCCTGCGCTCAACCCCTTCTTGACCTTCTTCCAAAGCAGCGGGCTGATATTATACCCTACTAGTCTGTCCAGAGCACGACGTGCCTGCTGGGCATCTACGAGGTCCATATTGATCGCCCGGGGATGTTTAAAAGATTCCTTGATGGCATCCTTGGTTATCTCATTAAATACAACCCTGCAATCAGAATGGACATCAACGTCAAGACTTTTGGCCAAGTGCCATGCAATTGCTTCCCCTTCTCTGTCGGGGTCAGCCGCGAGATAGACTTTCTTTGCTTTTTTAGCTGCAGATTTCAGTTCCTTCAGTACCGGTCCCTTACCCCGGATTGTAATGTACTTAGGGGTGTAATTATTTTTCGTATCAATTCCCATCTGGCTCTTAGGCAAATCTATCAAATGCCCCATAGAGGCTTTCACTTTATATTTTTTTCCAAGGTAACGCTCAATCGTCTTAGCCTTTGCAGGCGATTCGACGATGACTAAAAAATCTGACATCCAATTGTCCTCCTTAGAGGTATAAAATTACATTAATTATTATCAACATATCATAATGTTGTCAAATCAACCATTAAAGTAAACGGTTTCATCCAACTTATAAATTTTAAAATACCTGATGCAAAATGTATAACAGATTGAAAATTATTTCAACCTTTTTGATGCATATTTTAATTAAAAGCTGTTTTCGTAAGAGTGTTGTTAAAATCCTAAAGCCGATTTTAACGTGATAAAACGCTATTTTGCAGGTCAGTATTAAGTGTGCAAGCTCTTTTCTCCTAATAATCTTTAATTTTGTGAAGAAACATAGGTCATTCAATCCTATTTTGGTGTCAATAGCAACAAAAGTTAGTGAAAAGAGCCTAATTAAAATATAAAAATAACTTGCTAAAAAAGTATATTTTCAAAACTTTTTCCAACTCAACACTACCATTTTGGACCAATGAAACTGTTAAGCTTCTGCCTATATTCTCTGTCCATCAACCTCTTTAATAAACCTCACTCCAAAAAATTATATCAATTCGTTTTAGGTTACTGCTTTTTGCATTTTATACAGTTATCTCAATATTATTCCACATTACATCCCGAGTTCCTCTAAAATATCCTCTGAACTTTTAACCAGTTTGGCTCCTTGCTGGATTAAATAATGGACTCCATCAGAATCCTGACTCAAAATGCTACCGGGGACAGCAAATACATTCCTGCCTTCATTCAATGCAAAATCTGCCGTGATCAGTGAACCGCTCTTTTTCCTCGCTTCAACAACAAGTGTACCCTGTGAAAGACCGCTGATAATCCTATTTCGCATTGGAAATTGCCATTTCGCAGGCATTGTTGCTGGTGGATATTCTGATATCACCAGTTGTTTTTCCATCAAATACTCTGCCAATTTAACATTTTCCTTCGGATAAAGATGATGAAACCCGCCAGCTATGACACCTATTGTTTTCCCGCCCAATTTAATAGCCGCTTTATGGGCATGGGCATCAATCCCCCTTGCGAGACCACTAACAATCAATACATTTTTATGTATTAATGAGGGAAATAAATAGTCGATCGCTCCAATGCCATATGCTGTGGCGTCCCTTGACCCAACCACAGCAAGACTTTCTCTGTTCTTTAACAAAGATAGATTTCCTCTGGCAAACAGCATCCATGGAGGTTGATAGATAGTCTTAAGCCTGTCTGGGTAGTCTTCGTCAAAAATAGTGATTAGGTGAATATTCTGTGTGGTGTAGTCATTGAGAAGTTTGTCGGTGGAAATAAATTGATGGTCTTTGTTGAGTCGTTCTACTCGAGGATGAATAGAGGAATAATTTGCAGCTTCATTATTACTTATTGCAGAATTTGCTTTGAGGATTGAGTAAATCGCTTTCCAGCTAGCATACCTGCTATGGACAAGCTGAATCAGTTTCTTTTTTAATTCATCCATATGCTTCCCCCTGGGATTAATAAACAGCCCCTCTGTTTAGAGGGACTGTCTGATTGAAAGTTTTAGTGTGTTTTGCACTTGTCGTAAAGATCTTGCTCCTTCAAAACGCGGATTAGCGTTTCGCCCATTACGGATGGAGTTTCAGCAACCTGAATGCCGCATTCGTTCATTACGCGGATTTTTTCGTCTGCTGTTCCTTTTCCGCCAGAAATAATCGCACCAGCATGGCCCATGCGCTTCCCTGGAGGTGCAGTTCTTCCGCCGATGAAGCCAACAACTGGTTTCGTCATATTAGCCTTGACCCACTCAGCTGCTTCTTCTTCAGCCGTGCCGCCGATTTCACCAATCATGATGACAGCATATGTGTCAGGATCTTCATTGAATGCCTTCAGGACATCGATGAAGTTCGTTCCGTTAACTGGATCTCCGCCAATTCCCACAGCTGTAGACTGGCCGAGACCAGCTTGAGTCAACTGGTGTACCGCTTCATATGTCAGCGTTCCAGAACGGGATACAACGCCAACATGGCCTTTAGTATGGATATATCCAGGCATGATACCGATCTTGCACTCATCAGGAGTGATAACACCCGGGCAGTTAGGACCAACAAGGCGAGTTTTCTTTCCTTCCATGTAGCGCTTAACCTTGACCATATCCAATACTGGGATATGCTCGGTAATACAGATTGCCAAATCAAGGTCTGCATCAACAGCTTCGACAATCGCATCTGCAGCAAATGGTGCTGGTACATAGATTACTGTCGCATTTGCGCCTGTTGCATCAACAGCTTCCTGTACTGTGTTGAATACAGGAACGCCTTCTACTTCTGTACCGCCCTTGCCTGGAGATGTTCCTCCAACAATTTTTGTACCATATTCAAGCATTTGTTTTGTATGGAAAAGGGCTGTAGAACCCGTAATCCCTTGAACAATGACCTTTGTATCTTTATTAATGAATACGCTCACGTCAAATTCTCTCCTTTCGATCCTACTTAACTAATGAAACGATTTTTTCAGCGCCGTCTGCCATAGATTCAGCAGCAATGATATTTAACCCAGACTCATTAAGAATCTGTTTTCCAAGATCAACGTTAGTACCTTCAAGACGAACGACAAGGGGAACTTGTAGTCCAACCTGCTTGGCAGCTTCCACAACACCGGTAGCAATTACATCACACTTCATGATGCCGCCGAAGATATTAACAAAGATTCCTTTTACGTTTGGATCTGAAAGGATAATTTTGAAAGCTTCCGTTACTTTCTCAGCAGTTGCGCCGCCCCCAACATCAAGGAAGTTAGCGGGGTCTCCGCCATAGTGCTTCACGATATCCATAGTTGCCATCGCAAGACCGGCACCGTTAACCATGCAGCCAATATTTCCATCTAAAGAAATATAGCTGAGGTCATATTTCGATGCTTCGATTTCCTTTGGATCTTCTTCTTCAAGGTCGCGGTACTCAACGATATCCTTCTGGCGGTATAGCGCATTTGAATCAAAGTTCAATTTAGCGTCAAGTGCCATAACCTGTCCGTCACCCGTCACAACCAATGGGTTGATTTCAGCGATTGAGCAATCCTTTTCGACATAAGCGCTATATAAGCCCATCATGAACTTTACAGCCTGGTTGACTAGTTCCTTTGGGATGTTGATGTTGAATGCGATACGGCGAGCCTGGTATGGCATAAGACCTACTACAGGATCGATTTCTTCTTTGAAGATTTTTTCAGGAGTCGCTTCTGCAACCTCTTCGATCTCCGTTCCGCCTTCTTCAGAAGCCATAAGGACAACACGTGAAGTAGCACGGTCAAGCACAAGGCCTACATAGTACTCCTTCTTGATGTCGCAGCCTTCCTCAATCAATAGGCGTTTTACTTCCTTGCCTTCTGGACCAGTCTGGTGAGTAACCAGTGTCTTTCCTAAAATCTCAGATGCATATGTACGTACTTCATCAAGATTCTTTGCAACCTTGACACCGCCGGCTTTACCCCTTCCGCCAGCATGGATTTGAGCTTTTACGACAACTACTGCCGAGCCAAGTTCTTTAGCTACTTCAACAGCTTCATCGACTGTAAAAGCAACCTTCCCATTCGGTACTTTTACCCCATATTTTCTGAGGATTTCTTTTCCTTGATACTCATGGACATTCATTTCCCATCCTCCTATCTATTAGAAAAACGAACAAAAAATAGAGAATCGCCAAGCGACCCGCTCCGTAATTTCATTTTCCTAAGTAGAAAATATAATTCATTTAAATTTACTAAAAATAGACTGCGCTTTCATTTTATATAATGAATTATTGATTGTCTACCTTTATGATTTAAATATTTCGCCATTTTAAATATTGCAAAAAAATAACGAAGATAAAGCTTACGAATATAAAAAGCCGGAATCATTGCGTTTCCCGGCTTTGACAATAAAAATCCATGCTAAAAAAGCTATATTCATTCTGTTGGTTTTCATTGTGAAAATATTATTTTTGTTTTCCTGCTTGTTTATCCAAATGATAGACAAAGGAAAATACTTCGGCTACTGCTTGATACAGTTCTTCTGGAATTCGCTCATTTAGTTCCAGTTGGCTCAGGACTTCAACGAGTGAAGGATCTTCCTGGATCGGGATTTCATGATTCTTCGCTTTTTCAATGATTTGTTCAGCAACAAGACCCTTACCCTTCGCCATTACTTTAGGAGCGTCCATATTTCCAGCGTTATAACCCAGGGCAACAGCTGATTTTCTTGTATGCTTAGCTGGTTTCATATTTTAATATCCACTCCGCTATATTCTTTTTGCCCATATAAATCTGCCAGGCTACGTTGATTTCTCCCTGTCTGGGATTGGCCAGGAACATGGAAGTGAACAGAGGACAGATGATAATCAATTTCCGCTAGCTTCAATTTCAGTATCGGTGTCATTTCTTCTGCCATTTTTCTCAGAGTGGGATTTTCGTTAAAAATCTGGACACTCATAATTCGATTCTGTACTTGCATATCAACGATAACATCATCTAAATGCTTAAGTTTCAGGTAAAAGAGCACACGGCAAAAATCAGCGTCTATTTTTCCGTCTTCAGTCTTCTTCCCGCTCCATTGCATCGTAAGTTCATTCGTTTTTCCACCCAGCATAAAGGGTATTTGCACAACGAGCTGCTGGATCGGACCCGCTTCCTGGGAAAGCAGCTGGAATCCGGTGAGTTTGTTTAAGACCAACTCTGCAGCTTCTTTAACAGCAGGCGGAGGATTTTCGTTCAACAGGCGCAGAACAAGGGATTTAAGTGTTTCTGATACTTGTGCCTTGCCAATCTCTCCATCTTTTAAAACTTCGCTAAGCTGTTGTTCGTAAGACAGACCCAGGGCTGATAGGAATTGTTTTATCCTTGTATCGGTGAGCAGTGCTGTGCCAGTTTCTTGCAACGGAGCTGGCTGTTCTGCTTTGGCAACTGCTTCAGAGAGCAGCTGTGCATGCAGGCCTGTTAAATTGCCGGATTGAGGCTGTCCCGCAACCTTAAGCAAGTCTACTCCAGCTTGTCGCCACGTATCCTTTTCTCCCATCAGGACGGATAGGGACTCTCCATCACTCACCATTGAGATTAACTGCTTGAAAGCCTGAAGTCCTTGCTTTGCCTCCGCTTCTTTTCCAGAAGTTCGGTAGAATAACAATTTAAGTGATTCTGCCAGCTCATTAGCTGGGAATGTTTTTTCAGGAACGAAATTTGAAATCATCTGTCTGGCTGTAGAACTGTCGCCATTTCCTATGAGTGTTATGATATTTTTGGCGAAATTCAGCCCATCCGGCAGTTCATCTCCGACTGTGCCTGAGCTTTGCAGCCTGACCAGCATCTGCTGTAAAAGATTGCTTTCACTGCTTTTCGAAGCAATCGCACCAAACTGTTTAAGCAGTTCCAGAGCGACTTGGCTTTCCTGGCCTTCCCGTTTAAGCCATATTGCCGCTAGATTATTCACGGCTGCTTCAGAATTCATTATTTTACTGGATGGCAGCATTTCATTCAAAAGTTTTTTAAGATTTGTACTTGCCGCAGAACTCCACGCCGTGTCTAAAGTCTTTTCAAGTTTATCTAACAGCTGGACCAGAGATTGTTCTTTGGTGGTGGTGTAGAGGGCATCAAACGAGGCCTGTGTAACAGGAAACCCTCTAGTAAGGATCAATTTTATAGCATCTTGACCAGCACTGCGGGAATCCGCCATACTCAGCCACTCTGCCGCCTGCTTTAGAAGTTCTCGGTTTACTGGAAGCTGCTCCTTGATAAAAAAACGGATAAGTTCAATGGTTTCCTTTGTCGGGTGCATCGCAAATTCTCCGAGAATCTTTGCCATGCTTCCCGGCTGGGCCTTATCCTCACTACCTGATCCAATCACCTTCAAATGAACCTTTCCTTCACCAGGCTGAACCTGGAACCAGTACCGCTCATTTGCAGATAATGGAGTTTCTAATTTTGCAATCATTTTTTGGTTGCCGACTTGCACTTCTGCTACTTGATCAGGATAGAGCTTCAGGATTTTCCCATTAATGATTTGGCCGGGCCGGAATTCAGCTGTTTTAACTTGCTGTGTTGTTTTTTGGTTAAATAAGCCTTGCAGCGCTCCTGTTTCCATGGTTCACCTGCTTTACCAAGTTCTACTGAATATACTCTCTTACGGGAGCGAATGTCTTCCTGTGATGATCTGTGACACCATGCTCCTTGATAGCTCTTAAGTGTTCCGCGGTTCCATACCCCATATTTGCCCCGAATCCATAGGGCGGGAATTCGATACTGAGTTCTTTCATCAGCCTGTCCCTCGTTACTTTGGCAATAATGGAAGCTGCCGCAATGGATATGCTTCTGGAATCACCTTTAATCAGCGCTTCAAACGGATAAGGTGTGTCCAGCTTGACGGCATCAATCAAAAGAAAATCGGGAGTGATCCCTAGTTGATTCACAGCTGAAAGCATCGCTTTCTTGCTGGCCTGGAGAATATTGATTTCATCTATTTCCGCAGCGCTGATCAGTCCTACTCCGACAGCCAGGGCTTCAGACATAATGACCTCAAAATATTCATCCCTTTTTGATTCTGTCAGTTTCTTAGAATCATTGAGACCTGGAAGATAAAAGTTCCCCGGCAGGATGACTGCCCCTGCAACCACTGGACCAGCTAAAGGTCCTTGTCCGGCCTCATCAATCCCGGCAATATACTCGAACCCTTCCGATCGATATTTTCTTTCAAAGGAAGTCATATTGACGAATTGTTCATGGACTTGTTTCTTTTGCTCTTCCTGCCTTTCCCATTTCAGGACAAGTTTTTGCACACCCTTGCGACTATCTTTTTTTAGGGCTTTCAGGAATTCATTGTTTACTTCCTCTTTCCCGAAAAGCTGTTGTTCAATTTCACCAATTGTATATTTCTCCATAAAATTTCTCCTAGTAATACTTCTTTATTTATGTATCGGCAGTTTAAATCAAAAATAAAGGCCCTGGACTCAGGACCTTTATTTTTGAGTGTCTTTTTCTATTTCTTCCACAGAGGTCAAATCCTCAGGGCGTTCAAAGGATAGCGGACCCATTTTTTCTGTCCGTATTTCCCTGATCACAAGCTCTGCGACTTTGTCATAGTCAACGTATCCACCAGGCATTCTGCAGCCGCGAAAATCGCCAATCTGATCAAAAAGCTCCACAATGTCTTCCGGCAATTCAGACAGCTTATATCTTTCTTGCAGGCGCTCTGGGTAGTGTTTTTCCAAATACCTTAGCGCATATACAGTCAAGTCCTGAAGATTAAGGAGCGTGTCTTTAATCGCACCGGTAACTGCGAGCTTGACTCCAACCTGCTGGTCCTCAAACTTTGGCCATAGGATCCCCGGTGTATCTAATAGTTCAAGTTCTTTCCCTACCTTGATCCATTGCTGTGATTTCGTCACTCCTGGCCTATTCCCGGTCTGGGCGATATTTTTACCGGCAAGCCTGTTGATCAAGGTCGATTTACCAGCATTTGGGATACCGACAATCATTGCCCGAATAGCTCTTGGCTTGACACCTTTTGATTTCAGCCGGTCAAACTTGTCTTTTAGGAGGACCTTGGACTCCTGGACGATTTGCTTTAGACCAGTACCGGCCTGTGAGTTGATTGCCAGTGCGGTAATTCCTTTTTGACGGTAGTGGCGCAGCCATTGTTCTGTAACGGCTTTATCCGCCATATCTGCTTTATTCAGTAAAACAATTCTTGGTTTGTGCTGGATGATTTCATCAATCATAGGGTTCCTGGACGAATACGGTATCCGCGCGTCCACCAATTCAAAGATAACATCCACGAGCTTTAATTTTTCCGTGACCTCTCTGCGAGCCTTAGCCATATGGCCTGGAAACCATTGGATCGTCAAAGCAGCCACCTCCTATCTGTTTAGCAATCTCCCGTATGCCTGTTGGGATCTTGTCATGTCCTAGTCTATTGTACGAATATCTTCAATAGGCCAATAGATGATGCTGGTCTTTCCCAGCACCTCTTCAAAAGGTACAGTGCCAATGTGGCGGCTATCCTTGCTGAAACGGCGGTTATCACCCATAACGAAAAGATGGCCCTCAGGTACAGTCTCCCTGCCGATCTTCTCCTCCAGTGTGAAAGGATCTGTCAGCGGCCCATCAATCACCTGTTTTTTATATTCTTCCAAGTATGGTTCTTCGTATGCTTTCCCATTCACATATAATGTGTCATTTTTATATTCTACTTTATCGCCTGGAAGGCCGATTACTCTTTTTATGTAATCTTTGTTTTCGGGTGCATGAAAGACGATGATATCGAATCTTTCGGGCTCCCCAACTTTATAGCTAAGCTTGTTCACGATCATTCGGTCCTGGTCGTGGAGTGTAGGCATCATCGATAAACCGTCCACCACGATTGGTGCAAATAAAAAGTATCGAATAACCGCTGCCAGTACGACAGCAATCAGAAGCGCCTTCGTCCATTCCCATAGTTCATTCTTCTTTTTCTCGGCCATTCTTTTCCCACCATTCCAAAATATATGTTGTTTGAGTACATAACTTTATTTTACATAAGTCAGACAAGATAAACACGATGGGCAATGATTTTTAAAATAAATTTAATAATGACATTTAGTAATGAAAAAGGAGCTTGGCTAGGCAAGCTCCTTTTTGACATTCATTCTTATCGAATTTCTTTAATACGAGCTTTCTTACCACGCAGGTTACGTAGGTAGTAAAGTTTCGCACGGCGTACTTTACCGCGACGGATAACTTCAAGCTTCGCGATTTTTGGTGTGTGAACAGGGAAAGCACGCTCAACGCCTACTCCGTAAGAAATCTTACGAACTGTAAAAGTTTCGCTGATTCCACCACCACGACGCTTAATCACTACACCTTCAAACAACTGGATACGTTCGCGAGTTCCTTCGACAACCTTAACGTGTACACGTACTGTGTCACCAGGACGGAAAGATGGAAGATCAGTGCGAAGTTGTGCTTTTGTGATTTCTTCGATTAATTGTTGCATCGTATTCAACTCCTCCCACGAATGCTCTTGCACACTTTCATTGCAGCGGAACATTGTTATAAGCGGCATTCAGCACGTTTGCTTTTAGCCACAAGAAATATCTTAACATAAACAGGGCCTGACTGCAATATTATTCATTAAGTTTTATCAGTTCACCAAGCCATTTTTTCTGCTGCTCTGTCAGCTCTGCTTCTTCGAGAAGATCGGGCCTTCGCTGCACGGTCCTTCTAAGGCTTTCTTTCATCCGCCACTCATCAATCAGTTTATGGTTCCCGGAAACCAAAACATCAGGGACCTTTAATCCGCGAAAGTCAGCGGGTCTTGTATAGTGGGGATGCTCGAGCAGGCCGGTGCTGAAGGAATCCTGGATATGCGACTCTTCGCTGCCCAGTACACCTGGAAGCAGGCGCACGACACTGTCAATGACGACCATCGCTCCAAGCTCTCCGCCGGTCAGCACATAATCTCCGATCGAAATCTCATCGGTGATGACATGTTCACGGATCCGCTCATCATATCCCTCATAATGGCCGCAGATAAAAATCAAATGTTCTTCCTTTGCCAGTTCTTCCGCTTTCTTCTGTGTATACCGTTCACCCTGAGGGCACATGAGGATCACTCTCGGGGAAGTGCTTTTTGCGCGCTCTTTCAAATCACTCACAGCATCAAAAATCGGCTGAGGCTTTAACACCATGCCAGCACCGCCGCCATATGGATAGTCATCCACCGTCTGGTGTTTGTTATCGGCAAAGTCCCGAAAATTGACGACATTGTACCCGGCTGCCCCTTTTTCAGCAGCCTTTTTCAGGATTGAAGAGCCGAACACACCCTCAAACATTTCTGGAAAAATAGACAGGACATCGATATTCATCATGAAAGGAGCCCTTCCATCGGCTCAATTACAATATGCTTTTCCTTGACGTCGACTTTTTTCACTATGTCCTCGATATAAGGAATCAAGAGTTCCTTTCCATTTGCTCCTTTGACAACCCAGACATCATTGGCACCGGGAGTTAGGATTTCGATTACCTTGCCTAGTTCTTCACCTTCCGTTGTTACCATGTTACAGCCGATAACATCCTGGAAATAGAACTCACCTTCCTCCAGCTCACCTCGCTGCGTTTCTGGAACCTTGAGGATGCCACCCTTCATTCTTTCTACCTCGTTGACATTTTCGAAACCTTCAAAGGTCAGCAGGTTGAAATTCTTGTGAGTCCTATGGCTTTTCACTACCAATTCCTCCGGATCCTTTGAACCAGGCATGAATAAAAGTAAAGAATTCCCTATCTTGTAGCGTTCCTCAGGAAAGTCAGTCCTGGATATCACCCTAACTTCCCCGCGTATCCCATGTGTATTTACAATTTTTCCGACATTAAAATACTTTTCCATTGCTCAATCACCTCTCGCGAATTTCGGCCACAATGCCATCTTTCACAATAATAGTCTTTCCTGAAAGAAACTCATCCCATTGGTCACCTACACTTACTTCGACGACACCCTGCAACTCCGTTTCTTTAATTTCACTCCCAAGCGGAAGAATATGTAGTTGTTCTATTTGAAAATCCAGGAGCTTGATTTTTTCTTTATGGACTTTAATTTCTTGTTCAAAATGCTTCTTCAATGTTTCAGGCGGAAACTTCCTGGATTTTTCCAGCTTCTTCAATTCAAATCTAAGTTGATCGCATTCTTTCTGCAGCTGAAGCTTTCTGGAGTGATATTTTTGGTGGATTCTTTCCTTGCTTTCTTCTGTCAGCACCTGTTTGACAATGATGGTTTGCAGTACCTTCAAAGCATTTCCTCCTTAAAGCCAACCTTATCACAGCATTATTTTCCAGACCTTTTCCGAGCTGGTTTTTCCAGACCTTTTCAATGTTGGTTCCTGACCTTTTGCAAGACAGGTTCCAGACCTTTCTCAAGGCTGGTTCCAGATTACAATTGCATCTTAATACTTATCATTATTCCAAGTATCTATTATACCTTAATTTCTACAAATAGAAAAAAGGAGGGTTACCCCTCCCTTTTCAAACAATCATATTGTATTATCGTATCTGATTGTTATTCGACGATTTCCAAGAAAATCTTCTTTTGCTGTGATGAACCTGCTGCATAGACTACTGTTCGAATCGCCTTTGCAACGCGTCCCTGCTTACCAATTACTTTGCCCATATCACTTTTGTTGACGGAAAGCTTATAGGTAACGCGCTGATCCTCTTCATGTTCATTTACATGGACATCTTCAGGAAAATCAACAAGTGGCTTCACGATCGTCTCGATTAATTCTTTCATGGGCGTGTCCACAATTACTTGCTTAGCTTAGCGTTGTGGAATTTTTCCATGATACCTTGCTTAGAGAACAAGTTACGCACTGTATCAGATGGTTTTGCACCGTCGTTCAACCACTTAAGAACTAACTCTTCGTTAAGTTCAACCTTCGCTGGTTGAGCAACCGGGTTGTAAGTTCCAATAGACTCGATGTAACGACCGTCACGTGGTGAACGGGAATCAGCTACTACAATACGATAGAAAGGAGACTTTTTAGCTCCCATACGCTTTAAACGAATTTTTACTGCCATTTTAAATAAGCACCTCCGAATAGTTTCACACAAGATAGAATAATATCAAATTGAAAACAGCTTGTAAAGGGTTTTTTCTTTACAGACTGAAAATTCCTGAATTTACAAGTTAAAAAGGATTGAACGGCATCTTGAAACCGCCTTTTTTCTTGCCTTTTTGCTGCATGTTCGTCATCTGTTTCATCATCTTTTTCATATCTTCAAACTGCTTAAGCAGACGGTTGACTTCCTGTATGGATGTTCCGCTTCCCTTTGCAATCCGTTTCCGCCTGTTGGCGTTGATGATTTCCGGATGAGTCTTTTCGTTTGCTGTCATAGACTGAATGATCGCCTCAACATGCGAAATCTGTTTTTCATCGATTTGAAGATTGTTCATGCCCTTGATTTTATTCGCACCCGGCATCATTTTTAGGATCTCATCCAACGGTCCCATCTTCCTTACCTGGCCAAGCTGGTCCAGGAAGTCATCAAGGGTAAATGATGCTGTACGCATTTTCTTCTCGAGCTCTTTCGCTTTTTCTTCATCGACGTTTGCCTGGGCCTTCTCGATTAGCGTTAAGACATCACCCATACCGAGAATTCTTGAAGCCATTCTTTCAGGGTGGAAAGCCTCTAGAGCATCAAGCTTTTCACCGAGACCGACAAATTTGATTGGAGTATTGGTAACAGCGCGGATTGACAGCGCGGCACCGCCTCGTGTATCACCGTCTAGCTTTGTCAGGACGACACCAGTCAAGCCTAACTGTTCATTGAAGCTCTGGGCAACATTGACGGCATCCTGTCCTGTCATCGCGTCGACGACAAGGAAGATCTCATCAGGCTTTGAAAGCTCCTTGATCTGCTTAAGCTCATCCATCAAGTTTTCATCAACATGAAGACGACCAGCTGTATCGATCAGAACATAGTCATTATGGTCTTCCTTCGCTTTGGCAATTGCCTGCTTTGCGATTTCAACAGGGCTGACCTGGTCTCCAAGTGAGAAAACTGGCATGCTCAATTGCTTGCCGAGCGTCTCAAGCTGCTTGATGGCAGCTGGACGATAGATATCCGCCGCTACAAGCAATGGCTTACGGTTGTATTTTTTACGCAGGAGATTCGCAAGCTTTCCGGTTGTAGTCGTTTTACCTGCACCTTGAAGTCCGACCATCATGATGACTGTCGGCGGGCGATTTGCAGCAGCAATCTTGCTTTGCTCGCCACCCATTAACTCGGTGAGTTCCTCTTTAACAACCTTGATGACCTGCTGGCCCGGCGTCAGGCTTTTTACAACCTCCTGGCCAACTGCCCTTTCAGTGACTTTCTTAACGAAGTCTTTTACAACTTTAAAGTTAACGTCAGCCTCAAGTAGAGCCAGACGGACCTCTCGCATCATTTCTTTTACATCCGCTTCAGATACCTTGCCTTTTCCGCGGATTTTTTGCATCGTATTTTGCAGTCGGTCGGCCAATCCTTCAAATGCCATATAATGTGCCTCCCTAGTCTAATTTCTCAAGCTCGGCTATCATTTCATTAAAATCGTGGTTGTTTTCTCCATTGTCCATAAACTCTTTCATTTTTGAAATAAGCTCACTTCTTTTCTGGAATTTCTCGAACAACAACAGCTTCTCTTCGTACTCCTCAAGCATCGCTTCCGTCCGTTTGATGTTGTCGTATACAGCCTGCCGGCTAACATCATACTCTTCAGCAATTTCCCCGAGCGAATAGTCATCAAGATAGTATAGAGCCATATAACTGCTTTGTTTTGGAGTAAGCAATGCCTGATAAAAGTCATACAAATAATTCATGCGGTTCGTTTTCTCAAGCATGTGAATTCCCCCATGTTAAGTGAAATACCTTTACATTAAGAGTTTACACACGATCATCTTCCCTGTCAAGAAAAGTTCTTTACAGTGATTTGTTGGTATATCAAGATTCCTCGGCTGCTTCCTCTTCCTCAACCAGGTCAGCGAACAGTCCATAAACATATCTTTCAGCATCAAATTCCTGGAGATCATCCATTTTTTCGCCTAGTCCTACAAATTTAACCGGAATGTTCAGCTCATTGCGGATCGCGAGTACAATTCCGCCTTTCGCCGTTCCATCAAGCTTAGTCAGGACGATGCCGCTCACATCAGTTGCTTCTTTGAAGGTTTTAGCCTGTATCAGGGCGTTCTGGCCAGTCGTTGCATCAAGCACAAGCAGGACTTCATGAGGAGCACCCGGAACCTCGCGCTCAATTACCCGCTTTACCTTCTCAAGCTCCTTCATGAGATTGACCTTATTTTGCAATCTGCCGGCAGTATCGCAAATTAGAATATCTGCCTTTCGTGACTTCGCAGACTGGACAGCATCATACATAACAGCAGCGGGGTCAGAACCTTCTGCCTGCTTGATGACGTCGACACCAACGCGATCACCCCAGACTTCAAGCTGTTCGATTGCACCGGCGCGGAATGTATCTCCTGCCGCAAGAAGGACCGTCTTTCCCTCACTTTTGAATTTATGGGCTAATTTGCCGATTGTCGTTGTTTTGCCGACACCATTGACACCGACGAATAAAATGACTGTCAGCTCATCTTCCTGGATGTTCAACTGGAAGGAGTCATCATCAGCTCCGGCCTCATAGATATCAACTAGCTTCTCGGAAATAACAGACTGAACATCTTTTGTGTCCTGAATGTTGCGGCGCTTAACCTCTTTTTTCAGCTCCTCGACAAGTTCCATTACTGTGTCAAAGCCTACATCTGCCTGGATCAAGATTTCTTCAAGTTCTTCGAAAAATTCTTCATCCACTTTCCGGTATCGTGATACGAGATCATTCACTTTGTTAGAGAAATTATCCCTAGTTTTCGTCAAGCCATCTCGGAATTTCTCTGTGACACTCTCAGTCTGTGTCGAAAACTTTTCTTTTAATTTCTTAAAAAAACTCATGGTTCCATCGCCTTCCTACTTAATTCAAAAATATCTCGTTCCGCTTCAAGAATGGACCAATTGCAGCTCCTGACTTCTCGAAACGGAACGAGGTGATTGCGTTTTACTTATGTTTTCACTAGTTCTTTTGAATCCTCAAGCCGGACGGATACCAGCTTGGATACTCCTGACTCCTGCATGGTTACACCATATAGGACATCTGCTTCCTCCATTGTACCCTTACGGTGTGTGATGACGATAAATTGTGTTTCATCACGGTATTTCTTCAGGTATTGAGCGAAACGGTATACATTGGCTTCATCCAATGCAGCCTCAACCTCATCAAGGATACAGAATGGTACTGGACGGACCTTCAGGATGGAGAACAATAAAGCAATCGCGGTCAACGCCCGCTCACCGCCTGATAATAGCCCGAGGTTTTGCAGCTTCTTTCCTGGAGGCTGGGCGACAATTTCGACCCCTGTGTTCAGCAGGTCTTCAGGCTGTGTCAGCCGCAGGTCCGCTCTTCCACCACCGAACAACGCCTGGAACACAGACTCAAAGTGTGAGCGGATGGCAGTGAATGTATGTTCAAATCGTTTTTTCATCTCGTGGTCCATTTCCTCAATGACAAGGAATAATGTGTCCTTTGCTTCCTGGAGATCATTCCTCTGCTCCAACAGGAATTCATAACGCTCAGATACACGCTCGTATTCTTCAATCGCACCTAGATTTACCGTTCCCAGTTCCTCTATCGCCATTTTGATGAGCTTCACTCTTCTTCTTGCCTCATCAGCAGGAATTAACAAAGGATACTGTTCCTTTGCAGCTTCAAATGAAAGCAGGTATTCTTCGCGAAGATGGGCAAGCTTATTGTCCAATTCTACATCAAGCCTGTTCAGCTTCACTTCTTCGTCCTTGAGCACTTCATTAATGCCCTTAAGCAATCTCCTAAGCTCCTTGGATTCTAACTCCTGATCTTCCAGCTTATTCTGAAGGTCAAGCCGGTCATTTCTCCGTGAAGAAATCAGCTTAAGCGTTTCATTTTTATCCTGGAGCTTACTTTTTGCAGCTTCCTCCAGTTGCGTTTCCCCGGAGGAGCTATCGGTCATTTCAGAGGATAGAAGAGATAAATCTTCTTTAAGAATATCCAATTTTTTGGACTGCTCTTCTGCCTGTAAAACTGCAGAATCCAGCTTTTCCTTCACATGGGAAAGCTGAGCTCTCTTGGATGCCAGGCTGATCTTCAATTCACTGATTTCCGAAATAAGAGTATCCTTGGAAGTAGAATTCGAGTTCTTCAGCTCAGTCAAACGCACTATTTCTTTATCAAATTGAACAAGGTCCTGCCGATACTTAGCTAATAAGCCGTCGAGTTCAACCAGTCTGGATTCTAGCTTTTCCTTGTCTGAGTCGAGCTGGGTCTTTTCGGAATCGTATACCGATAAGCGTTCATTGATATTCTTTTGTTCCAGCTCCACTTCCCGCAAGTCACCCTTCAAGCTTTGCTGCTTAAAACGGAGCTCTTCACCAGTTTTTCGCAACTCTTCCAACCTTGCTTCACTGGATTGTGTTTCAGACTTTAATGATTTCACTTTCGATTCAAGCAAGTTTGTCTTTTCTTCCATATCAGCTAGCTTATTTGTTAATTCTTCTAATTCGCCTTTACGGCTAAGCAATGAACTCGATTTTTGTTTTACTGCCCCTCCAGTCATAGACCCACCAGGGTTGACCACATCTCCATCAAGCGTGACGATTCTGCTGCGGTATTGCAGCATTTTGGCAATTTCATTGGCACCCTTTAAATCCCTGGCAATCACAACATTGCCAAGCAAGCTTTTTACGACTTCAGCATACTTTTGATCGAATTGAATCAAATCAGCTGCAGTGCCGATATACGCACTATTCCCTGAAAGAAGCGCGAGCTGTGATGAGGCGAGATATTTGCCTTTGATGATGCTGAGAGGTAAGAAGGTTGCCCTGCCGAAGGATTTTTGCTTCAGAAACTGAATTGCAGCTCTGGCATTCTCTTCGTTTTGGACAACAATATGCTGCATTGCACCGCCAAGAGCTGTTTCAATTGCCGTTTCATATTGTTTAGGAACATGGATTAATTCTGCAATCGCTCCTTCAATTCCCTGAAGGCGAGTGTCCCTGGCTTTCAGCACTTCTTTTACACCCTGGAAAAAGCCAGAATAATCTTCTTCCATTTCTTCAAGCATTTCCTTCTTTGATTTAGCTTGCTGGAGGTACTGATATGCCTGATAGAGTGTTTTCTCTTGCTTCTCATAGTTATTTTTAAAAGATTCAAGCTTCTTCTGTTCTTCATAATAGATCCTTGCCTGTTCCTCCAATTCCTGCTGAGAAGAAACGACCTTTTTCTCTATTTCTGCTTTCTTTTCATTGATTTCATCGCGAATCGAGACAAAGCGATCATTTTCATTATCCAGCTTTGACCCTTTGGCTGCTTGCTGCTGCAGCTGTTGTTCGATATAGATTTTTTCATTTTTAGCGCCGGCCTGTTCGTTCAGCACCTCGATGTAGTCACTTTTGATTGAATCGATCTTAAGCTCGACATCTTCACTGTAAAGCTTTAGTTGCTCTTGTTTCTCCTGAAGTTCTTTCTGAAGAGCAGAAGCTTCCGCTGATAATACAGCTACAGATTCTTGGTACTCAGCCTTGTGTTTTTCCAGCAAGGCAACAGCAGAAGTCAGTTCCTCGATATTCTTTTCGAGTTGACCTTTGTTCTGTGAAGCGTTCTTCTTTCGTTCCTTTAGAACTTCTCTTCTGCCTTCCAGCTTTTCAAGCTCCTCACTGGCATGCAAGAGCACGTTCTGCAAGTCGCTTACCGATTCATCAAGCGCTGCAAGCTGGTCTCTCATTTTTTCAATTTCTGCTTCTTTTTTCTGAAGGACTGCAGACTGCTTGATTTCATCTTCTTTATGCTGTTCAAGCTGCTTGGACAGCTGTTCCCATCGGCCATGCAGGTCTTCGATTTCATAAGCAGTAAGCGCAACTTCAATCTGTTCAAGCTCTTCCTTTTGCTGTAGATAATCCTTTGCAATCGAAGCCTGAATCTTCAACGGCTCTACCTGGCCTTCTAATTCGTGTATGATGTCTGTTACACGATTTAAGTTCTCCTGCGTTTCAAAAAGCTTACTTTCTGCTTTTTTCTTCCGGGATTTATATTTAAGAACACCAGCAGCTTCTTCAAATATCGTCCTGCGATCCTCCGGCTTGCTGTTGAGAATTTCTTCAACCCTGCCCTGACTGATGATGGAGAAAGCTTCACGGCCAAGTCCGGAGTCCATGAATAAATCAACAATATCCTTAAGTCTGCAGTTCTGTTTATTGATCAAATATTCACTGTCACCTGAACGGTAGACACGCCTTGTTACGCTCACTTCATTGTAATCGAGCGGCAATGATTGATCTTCGTTATCGAGGGTTAAAGTTACTTCCGCAAAATTCAGCGGCTTCCGCGAATCACTTCCTGCAAAGATGATATCTTCCATTTTTGTGCCACGGAGCGACTTGGCTGATTGTTCCCCTAAAACCCAGCGGATGGAATCAGTAATATTGCTTTTCCCGCTTCCATTAGGACCTACGACAGCGGTCACACCAGGAACGAATTCTACTGAAATTCTCTCGGCAAACGATTTAAAGCCGACCACATCTAATCGTTTTAAAAACAATATGGCTCTCCCTTTCCAGTTAAACTATTTCTCTAAGTTGTCTGTTAATATCGCTATTTACCTTATTGCTTTTTATCGTCCGCTTCCATGTTCGCTTCCATATGGGACTTCAATTTTTCAAGTGCCATCTGGGCTGCATGCTGCTCCGCTTCCTTTTTCGAGCGCCCTGTCCCTGTTCCTAATTCTTGCTCATTAAGGAAGACACGGGATTCGAATTCACGGCTGTGCGCAGGACCAATCTCCTTCATAATCCGGTATTCAAGTGAGCCTGCACCATCCCGCTGTACGAGCTCCTGAAGCTGACTCTTAAAATCCATCACATGAGAAAAAGCACCGTCATTGATTTTCGGAAACACAATTTCCTCTAGAAAGGTAGTGACTGTTTCAATTCCCTTGTCCAAGTATAAGGCACCGATGAAGGCCTCAAAGACATCAGCCAAAAGAGCCGGCCTTGTTCTTCCGCCAGTCATTTCCTCCCCCTTGCCAAGCAATACGATTTCACCAAAGCTCAGCTCGTTGGCAAAGGCCACCAGCGATGGCTCACAAACTACAGCTGCGCGCAGCTTTGTAAGCTCTCCCTCACTCATCATTGGATACTTTTTATACAAGAATTGGGATACAGTCAGTTCCAAAACAGCGTCACCAAGAAACTCTAGCCTCTCATTATCTTCATGGGGCTTCCTGCGATGCTCATTCACATAGGATGAATGTGTAAAAGCTTGTTTTAAAAGCTTATCACTATCAAAATGAATACCAATATTATCCTGGAATTCTTTGAATTTCTGCTCCTTTGCGCGGATATTCTTTTTTTCTCTTTCTCTTCCATTGTTGCGCATGATTTATTCCACCTTGCTCATAATTTAAAGCTGCGATTGCATGAATTGTTGTTTGAAATGATTATGCATTTTACAAAACAATACAGACTAATAACAGTTTACAAAAAATAACGTATATAAAGCAAAAAAACTTGGACTAATTCCAGCAGATTACTTAATTATAAGGAAAACATAGGGAGTTTTTTTATACAGAAGCTATTTTCGCGGGGATGGTCGCTTTTCGTATAAAAACATTTGCCGGATAAACATGCTTCTTCTTCATGACCGCCATAGCCTTATACACGTTCTAATCCGGCAGCCGAGCATGAGATGACCATGTACAGAAGAAAGCCCCGTTTATAAAAACGGAGCTTCTTAGTAAATCGAACAATTACACTTGGCTATTTATGTAGTTAACAGCGTCACCAACTGTACCGATTTTTTCAGCATCATCATCAGAAATTTCCATGTCGAACTCGTCCTCTAATTCCATAACCAATTCAACAACATCAAGGGAATCAGCACCAAGATCATCTTTAAAAGATGCCTCTAAAGTTACTTGAGATTCTTCTACTCCCAAACGGTCAACAATAATTTTTGTTACGCGTTCTAAAACGTCTGCCATGCTTGTTCACCTCCCCTCAAGCCATTATAGTTGATTTTATTTAATTAATAAATGGCTGTAATAACTTTTTAATATTACGGCTCTGTTAAACTAGTCTGTTGATTTTCGTTCCAGGCGCTTCGCTTTCCGCGGGCAGTCGGGGAGCCTCCTCAGCGCTTATGCGCCTGCGGGGTCTCCCCAGGACTTGCTGATCCCGCAGGAGTCTACGCGCCTTCCACTACAATCAACAGGTTTTATAAATCAAAAGTTGATTATAACAGAGCCCAACTTAGGATAAAACCCTTGAGATCTTATCGTTTAGAACTTTCCGGAAAGTTTCAAATAAATCCTACATCACCATGCCGCCATCTACGTGGAGGGTTTGGCCTGTCATATATGCACTGTCTTCGGATGCCAGGAATATGACGGTTCTTGCAATGTCTTTAGGCTCTCCGAAACGGGCTAACGGTATTTGCTTCAACATTTCTGTTTTTACATCCTCGTTTAACTTATCGGTCATGTCTGTCGTAATAAAGCCTGGAGCTACTGCGTTCACTGTGATGCCTCTAGACGAAAGTTCCTTCGCGGTTGTTTTTGTAAGGCCGATTACTCCGGACTTTGCAGCAACATAGTTTGCCTGACCTGGATTCCCACTGACGCCTACAATTGAAGAGATGTTGATGATTCTGCCGCTTCTCTGCTTCATCATTTGTCTTGTAACTGCTTTCGTACACAAGAAGACACCTTTTAGATTGATATTGATTACATCATCCCATTCGGACTCTTTCATCCTCATCAATAGGTTGTCTTTTGTTATACCCGCATTGTTAACAAGTATGTCAATCTTTCCGAAACGCTCGATTGTTTCTTTGGCCATATCAGTCACTGATTCAGAGTTGGAAACATCTGCCTGGATGGCAAAAGCATCCCGTCCCATCGCCTTGATCTCATCAACCACTTCAAGCGCTTTTGCTTCACTGCCTGCATAGTTGACAGCAACAGACACGCCTTCCCTGGCAAGTTCTAAAGCAATTTCGCGCCCAATCCCACGTGATGCACCTGTTACCAGCGCCACCTTACCTTCTAGTCTCATTCCTTCTCCTCCTTCAGAGCAGCAACGGCTGCTGCACAAGTTTCTGCGTCATATATTGCGAACGTCTTTGCCGAGCGATCAACTTTCTTAACCAGTCCTGACAAAACCTTACCTGGGCCGATTTCGATAAAAGTATCGACGCCGAGTTCCAGCATTTTCGACACTGAATCCTCCCATAGAACCGGAGAATAAAGTTGTTCCACTAGTCTTTTTTTGAACTCGGAAGCTTCTGTCATCGGTTCAGCAGTTACATTTCCAATCACCGCGACCGTCGCATCCTTTATTGCAATTTTGTCCAATACAGCTTCAAATCTTTCTGCTGCCGGCTTCATTAACGCTGAATGGAATGGACCGCTGACATCAAGAGGAATAACCCGTTTAGCCCCAGCTTCCTTTGCTTTTACTGAAGCTTCTTCCACACCACTTTTTGAACCGGAAATTACGATTTGTCCTGGACTATTCAAGTTAGCTAGCTGAACAGGTTTTCCGCCTGCTGAAACTGTTTCGGTTACATCCATTAGCTTCTGCCGGTCCATGCCGAGGACAGCAGCCATGGTTCCTTCTCCATTCGGTACAGCTTCTTCCATGAATTCACCACGTTTACGGACTGCATACACTGCGTCTTCGAACGAGATAGCACCAGAAGCGACCAATGCAGAATATTCACCCAGGCTATGTCCGGCAGTGTAATCCGGCTTGATTCCAAACTGGCTGAAATAATTCAAGATTGCAATACTAGTCGTCAAAAGAGCAGGCTGAGCATTTGTTGTGAGCGTCAGCTTTTCTTGCGGTCCCTCAAAAATCAAGCTGCTTAAGCTTTCACCCAGAACCTCGTCCGCTTTTTTAAAAGTTTCTGAGACTGATTGTTCTGAACCTGCAAGGGCCTGTCCCATCCCAACTGTCTGCGATCCCTGTCCTGGAAACAAAAACGCGATTTTCCCCATGAAAGATTCCCCTTTAACTCGTTATTTAATGTTCATCATAGCTTCAATTACTTTTCACTTTATCATTTTTCTACGGCAGTTTTGATTGTTCCGGAAACATCCTTTTCAACCATTTCTCTCGCCTGGCGGATCGAATTAAACACCGCATTTGCATCAGATGATCCATGAGCTTTGATTACGGGAGCCTTAAGGCCGAAAAGACCAGCACCGCCATATTCCGTGTAATCCATCTTATTTTTGAGCACTGTCAGGTCCGGCTTCAGAACAGCGGCAGCCATCTTGCTTTTAAGACTGGAAGTCAAAGCTGATTTAAGCATTTTAAACACCGACATTGCAGTACCTTCAATCGTCTTCAGGACCATATTTCCGGTAAAGCCATCTGCCACTACAACGTCAGCTACTCCATCCAGCAAGTCCCTTGATTCCACATTACCTATGAAGTTGATGTCTGCATCCTTCAATAATTCATACGTGTTACGTACAAGCTCATTGCCCTTCTTTTCTTCTGTGCCAATATTCAACAGGCCAACACGCGGATTTGTGATACCTCTTGCCTTCTCGCTGTAAATCGATCCCATGATCGCATATTGGACGAGATGTTCAGGCTTAGCGTCAGCATTAGCTCCTACATCAAGAAGAAGGAAGCCTTCTCCACCAATTGTAGGGAGAGTCGGCGCAAGTGCCGGCCTTTCGATCCCTTCTATTCTTCCAACCACGAACAAACCAGCAGCCATCAATGCCCCTGTATTTCCGGCAGAAATGCAGGCATCTGCGTTTCCGTCTGCAACTAGCTGGGCTGCAAGGACCATAGAAGCTGTTTTCTTTCGGCGCACTGCTCTGACAGGTTCATCTGTTCCGAGGATTACTTCTTCTGTATGATGTATTTCAATCCTCTCTTCATTCGTCAGATGCTCCCTGATTTTACTCTCGTCGCCGATAAGCACGATATGTATGTCATTATATTTTTCTATAGCTTTCATTGCTCCGAGGACGATTTCTTTTGGTGCATTGTCTCCGCCCATCGCATCTACTGCTAGCCTCATCGCATTTCATCCCTTACTTTTCATTTTTAGAACGGTACATTTCAAATTCACCTTTAAAAACAAGCTCATTGTTCACATAACTCTTCACTTCTACATGGGTCCGGCCATTGTCATCATCGATTTTTTCGACTCTCACTTTGGCTATTACCCGTTCACCTTCTTTTACCGATCTTGTGAATTGGATATTCGCTTTAGCCGTTAATGCCAATTCATCATTTATGACTGCTACCGCCAATGAATTCGCCTGCGCAAACAAATGGTGCCCCCGGGCGATTTTATTTCGTCTAAATACATGTTCACTTTTTATATCAAGTATTGATATAGCACTTTGGTCAAGTTCGATATCAATGATTTCTCCAATTACTTCTTCAAGCGGCAATGAACGGACTTCATCTTCAAAACGTTTTTCTGCCACGTTCTTTATTCTTTCCCTAAGTTCTGGAATAGATAGTTCTAGTCTATCCAGCCTTATAGTCTGGATACTGACAGTGAATTTTTCAGCCAGTTCCTCATCTGTTATAAAAGGATTTTCTTTTATCGTCTCAGTCAACATTGACTGCCGTTCTCTTTTGTTGCGTTTCATTTATTTAACACCGCCCGAGCTATTAAGACTAGGTACTAATAGTAGTATATATATTATAAAAAAAGATTGCAAGATAAAAATATACCTCAAATAAACGAAAGCAGACTCACAACTGAATCTGCTTCCGTCCATGCTATGAATCTTGTAAGAGTAAATAGATTCAGTCAGGTCAATCCAGTTTCTCATTGGCAAGAGCTCCTGTTTCCGCTAGATACTCCCGCAATAATCTATATTTTTCACCCTGCCAGAAAGCTTCTGACTGGACGAGCAAGGTCGCGTCATTCCTTGCTGTTTCTAACGCGCGGTAATCATGGACCATATCTGCTACCTTGAATTCCGGCAGTCCGCTTTGCTTTTTACCAAAGAAGTCGCCGGGACCCCGGAGCTCTAAATCCTTTTCACTAAGAACAAACCCATCATTCGTTTCGGACATTATTTTCATTCTCTCTTTTCCGACTTCGCTTTTAGGATCTGCAAGCAATATACAGTACGATTGGTCACTGCCACGGCCGACCCTGCCTCTTAATTGATGAAGCTGTGCGAGACCAAATCTCTCAGCATCATAAATGAGCATGACAGTCGCATTCGGGACATTGACTCCTACCTCGACAACTGTAGTCGAAACCAGGACTTGCACCTCATTTTCGCTAAAAGCTTTCATGACCTCGTCTTTCTCATCTGAATGAAGACGCCCGTGCATAAGTCCGACCTTGTAGCGCTCTTTAAAATAAAAACTTAATGTGCTATGGACATCAATTGCATTCTGGACGTCCAGCTTATCAGACTCCTCGATAAGGGGACAGATGACATAGGCCTGTCTTCCTTTAGCGAGCTCTTTTTCCATGAAGGCTAGTACTCTCTCAAGCATCTCATGTTTGGCCCAATATGTTTCGATTGTTTTACGGCCAGCAGGCATTTCGTCGATCACGGAGACATCCATTTCACCGAATACAGTAATTGCCAGAGTCCTTGGTATTGGAGTCGCAGTCATGAACAGAACATCAGGGTTTTCCCCTTTTTCCCGAAGAACCCGTCTTTGTTCAACGCCAAAACGGTGTTGTTCGTCCGTAATCACGAGACCAAGGTTTTGAAAATCCACTTCATCCTGAATCAAAGCATGTGTCCCAATCAATACGTCAATTTCACCAAGTTTTAGCTGTTCAAGCATCTCTCTTCTTCGCTTGCCTTTAACAGAGCTAGTCAGCAAAGCAACTGTTATTCCAAACGGCTCAAGCAACTGTGTCAGTGACTGCGAGTGCTGTTCAGCCAGGATTTCGGTCGGGACCATTAATGCACCTTGATAACCAGCGGACTTTGCTGCATAGAGAGCTATCGCAGCAACTACTGTTTTACCTGAGCCAACATCCCCTTGAAGGAGACGGTTCATTCGGTAAGGCGACTTCATATCACCAAGGATTTCATTTACCACTCGTTTTTGTGCCCCTGTTAATGGAAAAGGCAGTCCTGTGATGAACGCCTTTAGGTTGTCCAATTCATATGAAATGGCAATTCCCGGACTCTGTTCACGTTCCAGCTTCCTCAATGACTGCATTTTAAGCTGGAATAAGAGAAACTCCTCGTAAACAAATCTTCTTCTCGCCTGCTTCATTTCATCAGACCCTGATGGAAAATGCATGATCCTTAATGCATCTCTTCGGTTAATCAACTTATATTTCTGCAGAAGCTCTGATGGAAGTATTTCACCTATTTCATGGCCGAATTGCGAAAATGCTTGCTTGATCAGCCTTCTGATCGTTTTTACGGTCATTTTCCCTTTAACAGCATAAACAGGTTCAAAATCCTGACTGTTTGCTTGCTCTCCCACCGTCATTTGAGTAGCGGTAATCGTCTGCCTGTGCTGATCCCATTTGCCGGTTACAGTGATGGTTTCTCCGACAGTTATTTTTTGCTTTAAATATGGCTGGTTAAAGAAAGTGGCAATGATTAAGTACCGGCCTACAAGCAGCCTGACAGTAAGGCGGTTTTTTTTACGGCCATAATAAACAACAGAAGGTTCACTGTGAACTTTCCCCTCAACTGTGACTCTCTCTTCATGCTTGACTTCAGCCAGGTCCTTTAGGCGATAATCCTCGTAACGGTACGGGAAGTATTCAAGCAAGTCACCGACAGTCCTGATTTGCATATCCGCCAGAGTATCCGCCATTTCATTGCCGATTCCTTTAACTGCTGTTACTGATTGCTTTAGTTGCTCATTCACGATTATCAAGCGGTATACCGAAAATTCTGACCTCCAGCTCCCGGCCAATCGGTGTTGCCGCTCCCCTCCTCACGCTGTTTCTGGAGTCTTACTTTTACCTTTATTGCCTGCACTGCTCATTTTGGGGCAATGCAGGGCCTCTGCTTTTACCGTTTTCTCCTATGCCACTCATTTTCGGGCAATGCAGGGCCTCTGCTTTTACCTTTTTCACCTTTGCAGCTCAGTCTCGGGCAATGCAGGGCCTCTGCTTTTACCTTTTTCGCCTATGCAGCTCATTTTCGGGCAATGCAGGGCCTCTGCTTTTACTGTTTTCTCCTATGCCACTCATTTTCGGGTAAAGCAGCTGCTATTACGTTTATCTAAAATTGTGAAATAACCTATAAAAACCTCTTTATATACAAAATGAAATAGAAGGGGAGTCCCCTTCTATTTCTTAGTACCATATTACAATTTTACTTGTCCAGCGAGAGAATTTCCATAGCTGGATTAATTTATTCGATCGCGAAAATAAAGGCGTATAATGGCTGTTCTCCATTATGGACTTCAACTTCCACATCGCCGTAATTGCTTTCAACAAACTCGACGATTGAATCGACATCTTCATCTGAAGCGTCTTCACCTTTTAGGATCGTCAGGATTTCAGAGTCTTCATCAAGCATCTGATCCAATAGGTCCTTGGCCGCCTTGACTTTATCCTGATCCTTCAGGATGATCTTCCCATCGGCAAGACCCATGAAATCACCTGTTGAAATTTCAAGACCGTCAATACTTGTATCACGGACAGCATATGTCAGCTGACCCGTTTTCACATGCTGCATGGCTTCAGTCATCGCTTCTTTGTTGTCACCAGCTTCAGCTGATGGGTTAAAGGATAGCAACGCTGTCATTCCCTGAGGAACAGTCTTTGAAGGAATGACAACCACTTCTTCTTCCGCTACCTCAGCAGCCTGCTCAGCGGCCATGATGATGTTTTTATTGTTCGGCAGTATGATTATCTTGCGCGCGTTTACTTCTTTGATTGCCGTAATGATATCCTCTGTGCTCGGATTCATTGTCTGGCCGCCTTCGATTACCGCATTGGCACCAATGCTGCGGAAAAGCTCAGCAATTCCGGAACCCATTGAGACAGCGACGATTCCGTATTCCCGCTTTTCTTTCTTTGGCTCACTAGCCTGTGTTCGAAGAGGGGTTGTCGATTCTCCGACAATATCAGTATGCTGCTGTCGCATATTTTCAATTTTCATATTGATCAGGTTTCCGTATCTTTGTCCATAAGTCAGAACCTCTCCAGGCTGTTCCGAGTGGATATGTACCTTTACAACCTCGTCATCTGAAATAACGAGAAGAGAATCTCCATATTTGCTCAAGTCCTGGCGGAAATTTTCCTCAGAAAATGCTTCTTTCCCTTCAAGCCTAACCATGAATTCAGTACAATAGCCGAATTCGATATCTGCAGTATTCATGTGGCTCTGAACGCTCTTATGGTGCTCAGCGCTGACAAGCTCATTCATGTTCGGCATTGCAGATGGGGAATCAGGAAGCTTTTCGCCCTTCAATTCTGCAAGGAAACCTTCATAAACGAATACAAGACCCTGTCCGCCACTATCGACTACTCCTACTTCCTTTAGGACTGGCAGCAAGTCTGGCGTGCGGTTTAATGATGCCTTCGCCTCTTTCAGCACTTCTTCCATCAAACCAATAAGGCTTTCATGGTTCTTGGCAACAGCTACAGCATGCTTGGCAGCATCCTTTGCTACTGTTAAAATCGTGCCTTCCACAGGTTTCATGACAGCCTTATAAGCTGTTTCAACACCTGCATTCAACGCAGCGGCAAACTCTACAGAGTTCACAGTTGGCTTACTTTCGATTGCTTTTGCAAACCCGCGGAATAACTGGGAAAGGATAACACCGGAGTTTCCTCTTGCTCCCATAAGCAGGCCCTTAGCAAGCGCGGAACCCACCTTCCCGATATGCTCCTGTACATTGTTCTTTACTTCCTTAGCTCCGGAAGTCATGGATAAATTCATATTTGTTCCCGTATCTCCATCAGGAACAGGGAAGACGTTCAGCGCGTCGACATACTTGGCATTCGCCCCCAAATGGTTGGCGCCCTGGATGATCATCTCCGCAAAACGTTTTCCGTCTAGAACATTAATAGACACAAATCTTTCCTCCTCTTACGGGTTCGTTACACGAACTCCCTGAACGTAAATATTGACCGAGTCAACTGCCAGCCCTACAGTTTTATCAAGAGTGTACTTTACCTTTGACTGGACATTGTGGGCAACCTCGGAAATTTTCGTCCCATAGCTCACAATAATATACATATCGATATGTACTTCTTCGTTTTCCTGGCGAACGATTACTCCGCGAGTGAAATTCTCCCTGCGCAAAATATCTGTTAATCCGTCCTTGATCTGATTCTTTGAAGCCATCCCGACAATACCATAACAATCGACTGCTGCGCCGCCTGCAATCGTTGCAATGACATCATTTGATATATCAATTTGTCCGTACTTCGTTTTTAGCTCGATGGACATGATTCGTTCCCCCTTTGGAAAAATAGCGTTATGCTACAGTTATTTTACTATAAACCAATCAATTTTTAAAGTTATTCCGCACTTCCCTTTATTATTCAGCAAGAATCCCAACTATATGTCAAGGTTTTTTTCTTTATAGCTTTCGCTAGAACTATTGCAAATGGGAAATTTCTATGATAAATTATTAAAGTATGTCAGAGAAAAGGTTATCCTGTTAAATCGCAGTTCTGACGATATGCAAATAATTGCAGCAAAAAATAGTTTCAGCTTTTGTCAGTTAGGAGGGAAATCATATGCCACGTAAATGTGTAGTAACTGGTAAATCAACTCGTTCTGGTAACGCACGCTCTCACGCAATGAACGCTAACAAGCGTACATGGGGTGCTAACCTTCAAAAAGTACGTATTCTTGTAGACGGTAAGCCTAAGCGTGTTTGGGTATCTGCAAGAGCTCTAAGATCAGGTAAAGTTGAACGCGTATAATTAAAAAAGTTGCAGACCTTCTGCCTGGCTCGAGTAGCCGGCAGGAAACTGCACGGCATCCATGTGGGTGCCTTTTTTATTTTGTAATGGATTTTTATTTCTCTATGCTCATTCTTCCCCAATGGCGGCAAAATAATAGCACCCCGTTTCCAGGGTGCCCAAGAGTATACTTTCCTTCTAATTCTTTGTAATCAGTTCTAATCTTTTTTAAACGCACCTAACATTGCCCGAACGAGGCCACCTAAAAACCTAGGTAGTTTGATTGTATAGAATCTCATACCGTCCCTCCTCACCATCTCTCGCAAACCAGTCTACTTTCTGCATCCGTATAGTATATTCGCGGGTATGCAAAAATTGCTCCTTACATGTGAATCCGTGAATTCAAATCATGAATAGAGCTGTGTAAGAAGACCTTCAATCCCTGCTCCTTACAACTAATAATATGCCTTCAGAAAATGAAAAAGTACCATGACCTCTAATAAGTTCATTACTAATACATAGTGTCGATCCCATAGGAATATGACAGTCATTTAATGGGTATTTAAAATTTTTCAGTGTCATTCCGGAGACTGCTGGTGTAACAGGGAGGAAGGAAATATATTTATATTCATCCAATTTGCTGACGGTGTAGCTTCCTGGTTTTTTAACAAATAAAATGTTTTTTGCATCAATCATTTCGATATGGAGTGCAGAACCCTGCTGGAGAGGTTTGACCAGCAGCTGGATGTTAGCCATTAAGTGGTCAAGCCTTCCCCCGGTTGCGCCAAATATCGTTATGGATTCTGGTTCCTGCTCAAGAGCCCAGTTTAAAGCTAGTTCCATATCTGTCTCATCTTTTTCAGGTTTGAATTTTTTCAGGTCAGTAACCACTTTTTCTATTTCAGCCATTTCTGCTTCTGAAACAGAGTCAAAATCCCCAAAAGCTGCTGATGGCTTGATACCCGCCTTCAATAAGTAAAATACACCTCTATCAATCCCAATCCAGGTAACATTCATTTCATCATATAAATGGAAATCTGGTATCAGGTTTGCCGGGCCTCCTGCTACTAAATTTATTTTCATAAAAACATCTCCTTTTTGGCCTAATAAAGATAGGAAATTGTCTAAAATCAATAAGCTAAATAAAGCCAGCCGCATGTGACGGCTGGCTTTATTTTATGGTCTTAAGCTTGCGATGGCTGCTCCTCTGTCTTCCTTATTGAAAACAGCTGAACCTGCAACGAGTACATTCGCCCCTGCTTCTACACAAAGCTTGGCGGTTTCTTCGTTCACTCCGCCATCGACTTCAATTTCAAGAGCGGGATTCAGTGAATCTGCTAGCTCTTTTACCTGCCTGATTTTCGGAAGTACTGAGGAAATGAATTTTTGGCCGCCAAAGCCCGGATTGACAGACATAAGCAGCACCATATCTATATCCTCGATGATATGCTTCAGGCTATCCACTGGAGTTGCAGGATTCAGGACAACCCCTGCCTTAACACCAGTGGATTTAATTAGCTGGATTGTCCTATGCAGATGCCTGCTTGCTTCTACATGGACCGTGATGTAATCAGCTCCAGCTTTAGCGAATGCTTCAATGTATTGGTCCGGATTTTCAATCATCAGGTGTACATCAAGCGGAAGCTTCGTTACTGGCCTGATTGCCTCGACAATTAATGGGCCAATCGTAATGTTCGGCACAAAATGGCCATCCATTACATCCACATGAATATAATCAGCTCCGCCTCTCTCGACGTCCTTGATTTCTTCGCCTAAACGAGCAAAGTCAGCTGATAAAATTGAAGGTGCTATTTTCACCATGTTTAGTACCTCGGCTTTCTATCTTTGATTTCTAGCAAGAAGTCCTTATAGTGTGAATACCTGTATTCAGGCAGTGTTTCAGACTCGACTGCCGCTTTAACTGCACACTTAGGTTCAGCCATGTGGAGACATCCCCGGAATTTGCAATCCTCGCTGATTTCAGAAATTTCCGGGAAGCATGAATTCAACTCTTCTGCCTCAATTTCGGTAAATTCCAGAGAACTGAAGCCAGGTGTGTCGGCTACAAGTCCATTATTGATTGTAATCAGCTCAACATGTCTTGTTGTATGCTTACCCCTCCCCAGATGTGAGGAGATATCATCGGTTTTCAATTCCAGATCTGGACGGATTGCGTTGAGCAGTGATGACTTCCCAACTCCCGATTGCCCGGCAAATACAGAAATCTTTCCCTCAATATGGGGTTTTAATTTTTCCAGACCCTCTGAAGTTTCAGACGATGTAAAAATAACTTCATAGCCTGCTTTCCGATAATCTTCCGCATATTCCTCAAGTCGGGACTTTTGCTCTTCACTGGTCAAATCCATTTTCGTAATGCAGATGAGTGGCTCGATTTGGTTATATTCAACAAGTACCAAAAACCGGTCGAGCAGGGCCGTACTGAAGTCGGGTTCTACTGCTGAAAAAACTAGGATTGCCTGGTCTACATTCGCGATTGGCGGCCGAACTAACTCATTCTTCCGGGGTTTGACCTCCATGATATAGCCTTCCGTGTCGTTTTCAGCCTGGAATACGACCTCGTCACCTACAAGCGGCGTTACCTTGTTTTTGCGAAAAACACCGCGGCCTCGGCATTGGACAACTCCATCCTCATTCGCAACATAATAAAAACCGCTCAGCGCCTTGATAATTTTGCCCTCAGGCATAGCAACACTCCCTGTCTGTTAGTCTTGTGGATAATCCACGGTGCCACTATCAATGATTTTCCCATCCCGCATAATCTTATAGGTAGCCTTTTCACCAGGAGCAATCAGAAAATCAAGATTAAGAATTATATCCTCAGTGAGTTCAAAGGTGTCTGCAGGAACATCTTCCTTGTTGTTCATATCACCTATGAAGACTTTGACTTCTTGAGGTACTCCTTCTTCTGTAGGCTGATAGGGTATGGGCACATCTCTTGTTTCCTTTTTCGGTACCGGCTCAGGTCCTATCGAAATGACAACACTTACCTTACCGCCTGGTGGCAGTTCAGTTCCCGCTTCAGGTTTTTGGGAAATAACCAATCCAGCAGGGGTCGTATCATGAAACGCCTCAGTACTTTCAATAACCAGCCCAGTGCTTTCAGCATAAATATCGAGGTTACTTTGGTTGTATTCTTTTAAATCACGCAAAGTTACCATTTCAGGCCCCATGCTGACCTTAAATTCCAAAGTTGTATCCTCTGGGACGACAGATTCCCCACCAGGAGGATATTGTTCAAGGATTTCACCTGGCTCACTATCATCATCATGCTCTTCGGTTTTTTTGATATCCTTGAAGCCTTTTCCTTCAAGCAGTTTGACGACATCGTCATACGTCCTGCCAGTATAATCTGATAGTTCTAATTCTTCTTTGCCGGTACTGATATATAAGTCAATTTCATTGCCTTCTTTAATCATCTTTCCCGCTTTAGGATTTGTACGGATAACATTTCCCTCTTCGACTTCATCATCACTGATTTCTTTCTTATCTCCAATGATAAACCCAGCGGACATGAGTTCAGCGACTGCTTCTTCTAATTCCATGCCACTTACATCAGGCACTTCCTTTTCCTTCGGACCGAATAAGTCAGGACCCATTGTCACCATTACTATTCCCGCAGTCAGGATCAACAAAAACAAAACCGTCATGATAATTGGCCATTTCTTTTTCTTTTTTTTCTCAGGCTTTCCATTTAGTTCCTGTGAAGCGGGAGCATCTTTCCTTACGATTGTTTCATCAAGATTATGATAAGGCCGGTCATTCGTTATGATTGGTATCGCTTTTGTAGCTTCATCATCTTCCGGAATGACGAACTTTCCTTCATTCAAACGCTTTGAGTCAAGCGCTGTTCGCAAATCATCTTCCATTTCATCGACATTATCATACCGATGGAATGGATCCTTCGCAGTCGCCTTGAGAACAATATTCTCAACGCTTTGAGGAATTTGCGGATTCCACCTTTTTAAGGAAGGAGTTTCGGACTGTAAATGCTTAAGGGCGATGGAAACAGCAGATTCACCTGAAAACGGCAGCCTGCCGGTGAGCAATTCGAACATGACAATCCCAATCGAATAAATATCCGATTTCTTATTCGCCATGCCGCCTCTTGCTTGTTCAGGAGAAAGATAATGAACAGAACCCAGCACTGAATTGGTTTGAGTAATACTGGTCGCACTTAAAGCCATCGCGATACCGAAATCGGTAATTTTCACTGTACCGTTACTGTCGATCAGGATATTGTGTGGCTTGATATCGCGGTGGACAATATGATTATGGTGGGCATCTGAAATTGCCGATGTAAGCTGCTTCATGATGTCCAGGGCTTCTTCAACTTGAACAGGTGCATGTTGCTGTATGTACTGCTTCAATGTCTGTCCAGCGACATATTCCATCACAATATAGTATAGCCCGTCCTCTTCACCGACATCATAAATACTGACGATATTCGGATGGGCAAGGCTAGTTGCGGATTGCGCTTCTCTATGGAACCTGCGGATGAATTCATCATCATTGGCAAAATCAAGACGAAGCATCTTGACCGCTACATCCCTGTCGAGAATCATATCATGAGCAAGGTAGACATTCGCCATGCCTCCGCCGCCAATCATATCCTTGATCTTATAACGCCCGCTGATTCTTTTTCCAATAATCATATTCTTCACCTGCCCTCGTTGAATTCCTGGTATTCGACGATAGCAAGAGTAATATTATCTTCGCCGCCGTACTGATTTGCCCTTTTGATAAATTCAGCTGCCTTATCTTCAAGTGACATTTCTTTGTTAGTTATGACACTTTCCATTTCTTCCTGGCTTACTTTATTGGAAAGGCCATCTGAACAAAGCAGCAATGCATCTTCCTCTTCAAAGATGATTGTTCTCACGTCCATCTCAACTGACTCTTCAGTTCCGAGCGCCCTTAGAAGGACATTTTTCCGCGGATGATGCTCTGCATCTTCTCTGGAAATTTGTCCAGAACGAACGAGTTCGTTAACAAGAGAGTGATCTTCAGTTAACTGTTTGAATCCCGTTTCGTTTAATAAGTAACCACGGCTGTCCCCTATGTTTACGATGGTAGCAAACAGATTCGTACAAATGGCTGCCACGATTGTCGTGCCCATGCCTTCACATTCGGTGTTTTTCATAGAGTGCTCGAATATTTCCTTGTTAACTTGCAACACCGCTTTTTCCATCCATTTTTCTGCTTCTTCTGCTGTATGTATCTGAGTTGATTTCTCCCAAAGGTCTTTTAAGTGATTGGTAGTCATTTCACTGGCAACATCCCCCGCACGGTGGCCGCCCATGCCATCTGCTACGATGGCAAGGCGTTGACCGTGAGGATTTACAAAGATGCCGCCATTGTCTTCATTATGCAGGCGGACTTTTCCCCTGTCTGTCATGAAAACAGCTTTCATCTTGTCACCTCGTCTCTTCTTTTCTTTCTTTCGCCCGAAGTTGTCCGCAAGCTGCTTCAATGTCATGCCCTTGTTCTCTTCTGATTGTTACATTCACTCCACGGTCGCGAAGAGTACGTTCAAACTTGAAGATTTGGCTCTTTGGTGTCCTTACGTAATCACGTTCAGGTACATAGTTGACCGGAATCAAATTGATATGGCATTTCAAACCTTTAACCAGTTGTGCAAGCTCTTCAGCATGCTCAACCTGATCATTGACACCCCCGAACAGACCGTATTCAAAGCTGATTCTTCTTCCTGTCTTATTCACATAGTAACGGACTGCGTCCATTAAATCAGGAAGCTTGTATGCGCGGTTGATCGGCATCAGCCTGCTGCGCAATTCATTATTTGGAGCATGCAGGGAAATCGCAAAGTTTATTTGCATATTTTCATCCGCAAATTGATAGATCTTAGGGATGATCCCGCTTGTGGATACGGTTATATGTCGTGCACCAATGTTCATGCCTTTGTCATGGTTCATAATTTTCAAGAATGAAAGCATATGGTCATAGTTGTCGAATGGTTCACCGATTCCCATGATAACAATCGAACTTACTCTCTCGTCTGTCTCGTCTAGTGCCTGTTGTACCTTTACGACTTGGGCAACGATTTCTCCTGCTTCCAGGTTCCTCTTCAAACCGCCAAGGGTAGAAGCACAGAAAGTACAGCCGATCCTGCAGCCAACCTGTGTGGTTACACAGACAGAGTTTCCATACTCATGCCGCATGAGCACCGTTTCAATTGATACTCCATCCTGCAATTCAAATAAAAACTTGATTGTTCCGTCAGATGATGTCTGCTGAATGATTGTACTCAGGGTTGTCAGGACAAAATGCTCGTCTAGCTTGTCCCTTAAAGGCTTAGGCAAATTGGACATATCTTCAAAAGAAGCTGCTCTTTTTTTGTAGAGCCAGTCATATATTTGTTCTGCCCTGAACGGTTTTTCTCCTTGATCCTTCAGCCAATCCTTCAGTTCTTCAAGCTGAAGTGAATAAATGGACTTTTTTGCTATATCCTCGGTTGCTTCATTTCTAGCTGTTTTTTCTTGATCCATGTTATTCCACCTTCTTTCTTAAACAAGCAATATAAAACCCATCAGAGCCAAAGTCCTGCGGAAGAATTTGCACATCATAGCCATTGATCAATGGTTTGATAGCCTCTGGCATTCTTTCTGCAAATGTTGTATCTCCTTCGAATTCCGGATGCTCGCGTAAAAATTTTTCGATTACTTCCTGGTTTTCTTCACGGTCAACCGTGCATGTACTATATACCAGTGTACCCTTAGCTTTCAAAAGAGGGGCGACTGATTCGAGCAGGCTCAGCTGAATGGTTTGCAACTGTGATAAATCCTGTTCTTTCTTAGTATACTTCATATCCGGCTTTCGTCTCATTACTCCAAGACCAGAGCAGGGAGCATCCAGCAATACCCTGTCAATTGATTCTTTTTCAAAATGGGTGGCTGCCTGGCGGCTGTCCATTTTTTGAACTTCAATATTTTCGAGACCCAAACGCTCAGCATTCTCAGAGATAAGCTTCACCTTGTGCTCATGAAGGTCAAGTGATATCACCTTCCCGCTATTTCCAAGCTTCTCGGCGATATGAGTAGTTTTCCCTCCAGGTGCAGCACATGCATCAAGAATCACTTCTTCTTCTTTAATGCCTAGTGCGTTGGCAACCAGCATGGAGCTTTCATCCTGGATGGTCAACAACCCATATTTGAAAGCTTTAGATGAGGCCAGATTGCCTCTCAGACACTTGACTGCTTCTGGCAGAATTGGACTCGGCTCTACCTCAAAACCTTCTTCCTCCAGAAGCTCGAGGCACTCATCACGAGAAATTCTCGTCAGATTGACTCTGCCTGTCTGCAGCGGTGCAGTTAAATTCACTTCACACATTTCCCGTGTCTTTTCCTCACCGAATTGGTCTACCCACCTACTTACAAGCCACAATGGATGGCTGGTCTCAATGGATATTCTTTCCGCAGGATCCGCAATGGAATCAAGTGAAGGTAATCCATTTCTCTGGATGCTCCTGAGCACACCATTCACAAGACTGGCAATGCCCTTATGTCCCCTGCGTTTTGCGATTTCCACCGCTTCAAAAATTGCCGCTCTTTCCGGAATCTTATCTAAGTAAACCATCTGGTAAACTGTCATGCGAAGCAGATTGATGACCCAGCTTTGAAGCTTTTTGTTTTTCTCGATAAAAGGCTTTAGATAAAAATCGATGGTCATTTTGCGCTGAAGCGTGCCATATACCAATTCTGTAAGCAGCCCTACATCGATCGGACTGATTTCATTTTTATCTATCGCGCTGTTCAAGAGCAGATTGCTGTACGCCTGGTTCTTTCCAATTGTTTCCAGGAGCTGCAAGGCAGTATCTCTTACATTTTTCTTTTTACTCATTGATGTCTCCTAACTTAACACCTGGCTCTAAGTTTGCCCCTGCCCCAAGCAAGAATTGCTTCGCATCCATCTTTTTCTTGCCGGCTGGCTGAAGTTCTGTGATTTTTATTGCGGTTTCATCACCAGTCGCAACAACAAAACCATCTTCTTCAACTTTTACGATCGTCCCAGGTTGGTCGCTTCCTTTATGGCTTGCTTTTTCGGCACCCCATAGCTTCATTACCGATCCATCCATAGTGGTATAGGCAACAGGCCAAGGATTCATGCCGCGGATATGGTTATATATATCGGCGCCAGCTCTGTTCCAATCGATTTTTTCCTGTTCGCGCTTGATGTTCCATGCAAATGTAGCTTCTTCATTGTTTTGTGGAACAGGAGTGATTTCTCCTTTTAACAGCATTGGGAGCGTCTCTGACAAAAGGTCTGCACCAGCTGTGCTCATTTTATCATGCAATGATCCAACTGTATCTGTTTCGGTAATTGGTACTTCCACCTGGGTCAGGATATCGCCAGCGTCCAGTTTTTCAACCATATACATGATAGTTATTCCTGTTTTTTCTTTCCCTTCAATGATGGCATAGTGAATTGGTGCACCACCGCGAAGCTCTGGCAGAAGGGATGCATGGACATTGATGCATCCATACTTCGGCGCCTCGAGGAGCTGATTTGGTAAGATTTGACCAAAAGCAGCAGTGACAATTAAATCCGGATTAAGTGCCAGGATTTTATCCAGCTCTTCCTGCTGGAGGATTTTCTCTGGCTGATAAACAGGGATGCCATGTTTCAACGCTTCTGATTTTACTGGAGGCGGTGTCAGGACCCTTTTTCTGCCAACTGGGCGGTCGGGCTGGGTAACGACTCCTATGACGTCATAGCCCTCGTCGACCAATCTTCTCAAAACCGGGACAGAAAAGTCCGGAGTCCCCATAAATACGATTCTTGTCATTCCTGGTTCAACTCCTCTAACTCAGCTTCTTCGATATATCTTGACACCTTAGTGGTGAATAACACACCGTGCAGATGGTCAATCTCATGCAGGATCGCTCTTGCCAAAAACTCCTCTGCTTCTAATTCATAGCTTTTCCCTTTGCGATCCTGTGCCTTTACCTTCACATAGTTGGGGCGAGTGACCTCTCCGTATAATCCCGGGAAACTTAAGCATCCCTCAGGTCCAGTCTGCTCACCGCGAGTCTCGAGAATCACCGGGTTGATCAATTCAATCGTACCGTGCTCATCATCAATATCGACAATCGCAATCTGCTTCTTTATATCTATTTGAGGGGCAGCCAGACCAACACCATCAAATTCAATCATTGTATCATACATGTCATCCAGCAGCTTTGCCAGTTTTTTATCGAAAGCTGTGACCTTTTCGCATTCCTGCTCCAAAATGTCTGCTGGGTAATTAACTATTTTTCTTACTGCCAAAATAAATCCTCCAATAAATCCATTTAAATATTAGTATTAGCTTGTTCAATCATCTTTTTTCGTAAACTTTCCTGAAGGCTCATTCCGTAAACTTTATTGCTCGGAAAGCAGCAATCCATGCAAAAGTTTAAAAATATCCTTACATCAGAATATAAGGGTTCAGGTCGACAGAAATCTGCAACGCTCCTGTACCAGTTTCCTGCTGGTAATGATCCAGTATTGTTTTTAAGGCATTTTTAAGTTCTGGTTCCTTTTTGTATTTTATCAGACATTGATAGCGATATCTATCGTTGATCCGTGGGATTGGTGATGCTACAGGACCCAGAACGACTGCTTCATTCGTCAGCCTTGAGGAGATGAATTTTGCGATCTTTTCAGTAACTGATACGACTTTCATCAATTCTTCATGGCTGACAGTTACCAGGGAAAGGTAATAAAATGGCGGGTACTGATGAACCTTACGGATTAGCATCTCCTGCTGATAAAACCGGTCGTAATCCTGTGTCCCGGCAAGCTCAACACTGTAATGCTCAGGAGTATAAGTTTGGATCACTACCTCTCCAGGAAGCTTGTGTCTTCCAGCCCTTCCGCTAACCTGCGTCAAAAGCTGAAATGTTTTTTCCGAGGACCGGAAATCAGGCAGATTCAACATTGTGTCTGCTGAAAGAACACCTACTAATGTAATGTTTGGAAAATCCAGCCCTTTCGCAATCATTTGCGTTCCGAGTAAAATGTCTGCCTGGCCCTCCTGAAAAGCAGTCAGTAACTTTTCATGTGAACCTTTCCTGCCGGTTGTATCGACATCCATCCTGATAATTCTCGCTTCAGGAATCAATTTTAACAATTCTTCCTCAACCTTTTGAGTTCCGGTCCCGAAATAGCGGATATGCTCACTGTTGCATTCAGGACAAATTGTCGGCACCCTGTCTTCATAACCGCAATAATGGCACTTCATCTGCTCATTATAACGGTGGTATGTCAGCGTAATATCGCAATGTGGGCAGTTCATGACATAACCGCAATCACGGCACATCACAAACGACGAATGCCCGCGTTTATTCAAAAACAGGACAGTCTGCTCTTTTTTCTCCAGCCTGTCTTTTATCTTTTCAAAAAGGTTTACCGAAAACATAGACCGGTTTCCGGTCCGCAATTCTTCACGCATATCGACGATTTCAACTGTTGGGAGCGCCTGATTGTTCATCCTCTTTGGCAGCGATAGCAGAGTGTACCTTCCTTTTTGCGCCCGTGCGAATGATTCAAGTGAAGGTGTTGCACTGCCAAGGACAACTGGACAAGCATTTGTTTTAGCCCGCTGGATCGCCACGTCCCTTGCATGGTATCTCGGGTTCTCCTCTTGTTTGTAGCTCGTTTCATGTTCTTCATCGATGATGATGATCCCGATATTCTCAAATGGAGCAAAGATCGCTGACCTCGCACCTACAACAACTTTTACTTCCTTCCGCTGGATTTTCCGCCATTCATCATACTTCTCCCCAGCCGACAGGCCGCTATGCATGACAGCCACCAAATCACCAAACCGCTCTTTGAATCGCGTGACCATTTGCGGCGTTAATGAAATTTCAGGCACAAGCACAATCGCTTCCTTGCCTTTCCTTAAGACCTCCTGGATGGATTGCAAATAGACCTCTGTCTTCCCGCTGCCTGTAACACCATACAATAGGAAGACTTCATGCAAATCCTTTTCAATTGCAGAAAGGATCGGGCTAATAGCCTTTTCTTGCTCTTCTGTCAGTTCCAGAGCAACCTTCCGTTCAAATTTCCGTTCTGAATATGGGTCTCTGTATACCTCCAGCTCTTCAACTTTCAGTATACCTTTTTTAACAAGTGATTGAATTGATGCCTGGGAGATTCCGAGAGTGGAGAGTATCAGCCTCTGTTCCACAGGCTCCGGATGTTCAAGGAAGAAGTCGAGCACAGATTGTTGCCCTGACGCCTGTGGTGGAAGTTTATCCCGTGTCTCCTTCAGCTGATCAGTATCGATTGCTGGGGAAACATGCTTGAGCAGCTTTTTGCGTACCCTGTCCTTCACCTGGTAAACAACATCTACCCTGCCAGAGGCCGCCTCCTTTTGGAGTTGCTGGACAAGCCCCTTCGAAACGGCATCCTCCCATTTAATTTCCCTATTTTCTCTGAATAACTCTATTAAATTTCCAGATAGGTCGGTTATATTTGTTCCTTTTGCCAGGACAATTTTCTTTTCATATTTAGCCTTTAATGCTGCTGGAAGCATTGCCTGATAAGAGGAGATTTTATAGCTTAATGTATGCTCAGTCAACCAGTCACCCAGCTGTAGAAGCTCCTCATTCAATACCGGTGTCAAATCAAGAGGTTCGATGATTGCCCGCAGCTTCGAAAAACTGGACTCTCCCTTAAGGTCCCTGACAAAACCCTGGATTTTCCTTGGACCGAAGGGGACGATCACCCTTGTCCCAGGCTTGATCACATCTTTGTATTTTTCAGGAATTTTATAGTCAAAAGTTTTGTCGGTTTGCTTTGCAGGCACATCGACAATAACACTTGCTATATTCATAAGCTTTCATCCTTTTTTAACAATTGGACAACTTCGGTAAGGATATTTCGGGCTACATCTGCTTTTGGCATCAAAGGCAGTTCGATGTTCGTACCATCTTTTTTGTAAATGGTGACGATATTCGTATCAGCACCAAAGCCAGCCCCTTCCTGCTTAACGTTATTCGCCACAATCATGTCTGCGTTTTTTCTGGCAAGCTTGCCCTTTGCATGGTTTTCGACATTATTTGTTTCAGCCGCAAATCCCACAATCACCTGGTCCTTTTTCCTTTGACCAAGCTCAAAAAGGATATCCTTCGTTCTTTCAAGCTCAAGAGCCTGGTTGCCTTCTTTTTTCTTCATTTTCTCTTCATATATATACTTCGGCCGGTAATCCGCCACTGCTGCGGTGCCAATCATGACGTCTGCTTCATCAAAATGTTCCAGCGCAGCCAGGTACATATCCTCGGCACTTTCAACTTTGATCAATTCAGCTCCACTTGGAGGTTCCAGGTTGACTGGACCAGAAACAAGGAACACTCTTGCTCCCATTTTCACAGCTTCTCCTGCTATTGCATACCCCATCTTGCCAGTTGAATGGTTGGTGAGGAAACGGACAGGGTCGATCTTCTCCCTTGTAGGGCCCGCGGTAATCAAAAGAGTTTTCCCCGAAAGTTCCCCGCCCTGGTTATTAAAAAATTGGCGTGCAAGCTCTACGATTGTCTCAGGTTCCTCAAGACGGCCCTTGCCTGTGTATCCACATGCTAAATACCCTTCTCCCGGTTCAATAAATTCATAACCGAAGCTCCTTAGAGTTTCCATGTTTTTCTTGACAGCAGGATGTTGATACATATGTACATTCATCGCTGGTGCAACCCATACCGGTGCAGTCGCAGCCAGGAGCGTAGTAGATATCATATTGTCAGCGATCCCGTTTGCAAGCTTGCCGATGATGTTGGCAGTTGCCGGAGCAATTATAATCAAATCAGCCCAATCGGCTAAATGGATATGGGCGATATTTTCAGGATTTTTCTCGTCGAATGTATCTGTATAAACTTCACTTCTGGACAATGCCTGAAAAGTGAGCGGAGTTACGAATTTAGCAGCTGAGTCACTAAGGATTACCTTCACTTCAGCGCCAGCCTGGGTAAGCTTGCTCGTCAGCGCAGCACCCTTATATACAGCGATCCCACCGGTCACGCACAATAGAATTTTTTTACCGTTCAGCATGTCAGAGAACCCCCATTTTACAACAAACTATCATTATGATTGAACTATAACATTTTTTCACAGATTAAGCATGGAATAGGCAAGGTAGCTACTTTAATATATCGCTGGGACATGAACAGAGCCTTACATAATGACCTACCTTGACTGGGTCACTGTTTATTAGGTTATTGTGTTTGTCTATGTGACCTTTTTGCGAAAAAAATTCCAGGTTTGGGCTTTTAGACCTTTTCTATAGGACCTTTTACAAACAAAAATCCCAATTCAGGCTTATTGAATGTTTCTATAGGACCTTTTACTAGCAAAAACCCCAATTCGGGCTTATAGAATGTTTCTACAGGACCTTTTACTAGCAAAAACCCCGTTTCGGGCTTATAGAACTTTTGCCAGTAAACCTAAACAAAAGGCTCTGTTATAGCCCAATGATGTTTTAATGTCCTGTTGATTGTAGTGGAAGGCGCGAAGACTCCTGCGGGATTAGCAAGTCATGGGGAGACCCCGCAGGCGCTTAAAGCGCCGAGGAGGCTCCCCGACTGCCCGCGGAAAGCGAAGCGCCTGGAACGAAAATCAACAGCCGAGTTTAACAGAGCAAAATAAAAAATAACAACCCAATAAATAGGTTGTTATCGCGGTGTTATTCGTTGATATTTAACTCTTCATGGCTTCCTGCTGTCTTGAAGTGAAGCTTTTCTGCGTTGATTTCTTCAAGTGCCTTGCCGACGAATTTGTGGGAAACATACTTATCTAATTTAGCATCCATGTGCACCTGCATGCTGCGCGCGCGCTTTGCAGCAACCGATACCAATGAATATTTTGAATCGATTTTAGTCATTAAAGAGTCAATAGAAGGATTAAGCATTTATTCTACCTCCAGCATTTTTTTATAACGATGTTGAACGCGTTCCCTGCGGCAGTGTTCCGCTACAACGATTGACTTAACTCGATCGGCTGCGTTTTCAACATGATCGTTTTCAACCACATAATCATATAATTCCATCATTTCAAGTTCTTCTCTTGCAGCTTTCATCCTGCCTTTGATGATATCTTCCGTTTCAGTGCCTCGTGTCACGATCCGGTTTTCAAGCTCTGAAAGGCTGGGCGGTGCAAGGAAAATGAAAAGTCCCTCAGGGAATTTCTTCCTTACCTGGCTTGCTCCCTGAACTTCAATTTCAAGGAAAACATCCCTTCCCGCATCAAGCGTTTCGCGGACGTACTCAACTGGAGTTCCATAGTAATTGCCAACAAACTCCGCATACTCTAGCAATTGGTCCTCTCTGATCATCTCTTCAAACTCTTCCCTTGTCTTGAAGAAATAATCCACTCCATTTTGCTCACCTTCACGAGGCAGCCTCGTTGTCGCGGACACGGAATATTCAAAAGCTGTATCGTGCTGGGAAAATAATTCTTTCCGGACTGTGCCTTTGCCAACTCCTGATGGTCCTGAAAGAACAATCAACAATCCTTTTTCCTGCATTAAATAGTCCTACCCTTCATCAATAATATCATCACGGTCATTCAGGCGGTGAGCTACCGTTTCCGGCTGTACCGCAGAGAGAATGACATGGTCGCTGTCCATGACGATGACAGCCCTCGTCCTTCTTCCGTATGTAGCATCTATTAACGATCCTCGGTCGCGAGCGTCCTGGATGATCCGTTTTATTGGAGCTGATTCAGGACTTACGATCGAAATGATCCTGTTAGCTGAAACAATATTGCCGAAGCCTATATTTATAAGCTTTATTGCCATGATGGTCCCCCAATCATCAGTTATTTATTTTGGCCTTTAAAAACCCTTTCTAAACGCTACTCTATATTTTGCACTTGTTCCTTAACCTTTTCCAGGAGGCTTTTCATTTCGACAACTTCCCTGGCAATTCTTGAATCATTCGCCTTGGAACCGATCGTGTTGACCTCGCGATTCATTTCCTGAAGCAGAAAATCAAGTTTCCTTCCAAGAGGCTCATTCGCCTTCACTATTTCTTGGAATTGACTTACATGGCTTTCAAGCCGAGAAATCTCTTCACTGATATCCGCTTTATCTGCAAAGAAGGCAACCTCGGTGAGGATTCTGTCCTCATCTGCCTGGCTATCCAAAAATTCAGCCATTTTCTTATGAAGCCTCTCGCGGTACTGCTCTACAACATTCGGCGCCAGCTTGTTCACGCTCGAAATGTTCTCTTTTAGCTGTCCGATATGCTGCAATACATCCTTTTCAAGTGCTGACCCTTCCAGCCTGCGCATTTGGACTAGCTGGTTGCCTGCATCCTCAACGGCAGAAAGGACAAGAAGTTCAAGTTCTTCATTTTCAGCTTCTATTTCCTCAATATGGATGATTTCTTCCCTGCTGACAATATCACGGAGCTCAATATCCCCCGTTATGCTGTACCTGTTTTTAATTTCTGATATGTGATGGACTAATTCGTCAAGGGCTTTCCAGTCAATATGTACACTTCGGCTAACTATGCCTTCGCCCTCCAAAGTTACAAATACTTCGACTCTCCCTCTTTTTATGTGTTCGCCAAATTTCTTCTTTATTTTTTCTTCCGTTTTCAGGAGCTGTCGGGGCATGCGAATATGGAATTCACAAAAACGGTGATTGACCGTTTTTACCTCGACTGTGACACTGAACCTCTCTGATTCAGCCCTGCTCCTTCCAAACCCAGTCATACTGACGACCATTTCAGACACATCCATTCTTGCTAAAAGGCTGTTTTCGTAAGATTGTTGTTAAAATCCTAACGCCGATTTTAACGTGATAAATGCCATTTTGTAGTTCGATATTAAGTGTGCTAGCTCTTTTCTCTTAATAATCTTTATTTGTGAAGAAACATAGGTCATTTAATCCTATTTTGTAGCCAATAGCAACAATTTGAGAAAAGAGCCTTCTAAAAAGTCGAGTTTCCTGTAGACCCGTGGAACAGACTTATCCATTTATGTAATCTCTTATACTTGTTTTTTTCTCGCCCTCACCTCGAGAGGGAATCTCGAGCCCAGGACCGTATCCATTTTCATAAAACTTTAAGCAGTAAGTGCAAGAAAGTATTACGAAAAAAAGAAAGGCAATAGAGCCTTCTCTATTACCTAACGGATTATATCATATTTCTCTTTGTTTTTCTTGCAAAAAATGTTCCTGCAAGCAAAAATGTAGGAATTGCCGATAAGCCAAGGATTAATAACCAGTCACCGGCCAGGATTGGTACGGTATGGAATATTGGCTGCAGGGCAGGTGAATAAATAACCACAAGGACCATGGCCAACGATGAAATGACAGCCCAAACTAAATATTTGTTCTCAAACGGGTTGCGGGCAAAGATTGATTTCTCGCTTCGGCAGTCGAATACATGGATCAGCTGTGCCATCACGAGTGTAGTAAATGCAATCGTCTGGGCATATACCAGGTCATCCGGATTTCTATTATAGACAATCATAAATGCGAACAAAGTCATTAATCCAATCAAGAAGCCTCTTGAAACGACTTTCCAGCCTAACCCCCTGGCAAATACCCCTTCTTTAGGATGGCGCGGAGACCTTTTCATTACATCTTCCTCAGGCTGGTCCAGCCCTAATGCCATCGCAGGCAGACCATCTGTTACCAGGTTGACCCACAGGATTTGAATCGGCACTAGCGGCAGCGGCAAACCTATGATCATCGCGAAGAGCATGACCAATATCTCCCCAACATTGGAAGCCAGAAGGTACCTGATGAACTTCCTGATATTTTCATAAATGTTCCTGCCCTCTTTTATTGCTGCTTTAATTGTGGCAAAGTTATCATCCAGAAGTACGAGTGAAGATGCTTCCTTCGCCACATCTGTACCAGCAATCCCCATAGCCACCCCAATATCTGCAGCTTTAATTGCTGGCGCATCGTTTACGCCATCGCCTGTCATAGCGACGATATGTCCTCTGTTTTGCAGGGCCTTGACGATCTTTAGTTTATGTTCTGGCGAAACTCGCGCAAAAACGGAGACATCATCGACGATATCCTCCAGCTCAGAAACGGACATCTCTGATAACGCTTTTCCATCCAATACTTTGCTGCCTTTGGTTAAAATACCTAACTGATTCGCAATCGCCTTTGCTGTAATGACGTGATCACCAGTAATCATCACCGTTTTGATCCCTGCATCGCGGCATTCTTTTACAGCTGTCTTCACTTCAGGTCGCGGCGGGTCAATCATACCTTGCAATCCGATGAAAACCAGGTCTTTTTCAGCTTCATTTTCATGAAGGACTACAGTGTTTTGAGGAATTGGTTTGAAGGCAATTGCAATCGTTCTTAATGCGTTGCCAGCCAGCTCGTCAATCGCCCCCTGAACTTTGGCAGTCAAATCCTTTGTGAGGTGCTGTTGTCTTTCGTCCCAAAGGATTGAATCACTTAATCCAATCAGGACATCCGGTGCGCCTTTTACAACAGCGAATTTACGTCCCGTATGATCTTTCACAATCATGCTCATCATTTTTCGTTGGGAATCGAATGGGAACTCATTTACAATTTCAAACTGGTTGAGCAAATTCTCTCTTCTGTAGCCGGCTTTCATTGCGGCAACCAGCAGAGCACCTTCAGTTGGGTCACCATCAATTGCGTACTCACCATCTTTGTCAATCATTTCAGCGTGGTTGCAAAGCATGCCAAATGTCAGCAGCTGCTGCAGAGATTTTTCATTTTGCGGGTCCACGCTTTTATCATTATGAAAGAACAACCCTGTCGGTGAGTACCCTACACCGTCGACTGTCCAAGTTTTATTGCCACTCCAAAGATGAGTGACCGTCATCTTGTTTTGCGTCATCGTCCCTGTTTTGTCAGAACAAATGACAGACGCACAGCCAAGTGTCTCCACAGCCGGCAGCTTCCTGACGATCGCATTCTTCCTGATCATTCTCTGGACACCAAGTGACAATGCCACCGTTACAATTGCAGGAAGCCCTTCCGGGATGGCGGCTACCGCCAAGCTGACACCCGCAAGGAACATCGTATATAGATCATGCCCCTGGAGCACTCCAATCCCTACTACCAAAAGTGTTAAGAAAAGAGCTGCTGTAATCAGGATTTTCCCCAACTGTTCCAGTCTACGCTGCAGCGGTGTTTCCTGTGTTTCGGCCGTCTGGAGCAAGTCAGCGATCTGGCCCATTGCTGTTTTCATTCCTGTAGCAACAACAACACCGGTTCCAGTTCCCCTTGTAACCATCGTGCCCATGAACGCCATATTTTCCATATCACCAAGACCCGGGTTAGGAATCCTCAACGGACTTGTGTTTTTTTGTACTGGGACTGACTCTCCCGTAAGCGCTGACTCTTCAATTTCCAGACTTCTGGATTCAATCAAGCGGATATCCGCACCAATCCTGTCCCCGCTTATAAATTTAAGGATGTCTCCAGGTACGACTTCCTTTGACGGAATCTTGGTCCACTCTCCATCACGCAAAGCATGGACCTGCGGAGCAGAAAGCTCTTTCAGGGCATCAAGCGATTTTTCCGCCTTTCTTTCCTGGAAAAAACCTAAAATTCCATTTACAAGAACAATGGCTATGATGGCGATTGCATCGACCATTTCACCGAGAAGGCCTGATATCAAAGTTGCTGCAAGGAGCACCAGTACCATGAAATCCTTGAACTGGCTGAAGAATAATAACAGGGCCGATTGTTTCTCCCCCTCGGCCAATGCATTATATCCATGCTGTTCACGTCTGCGTTTTACTTCCTTTTCTTCCAATCCTTCTGTAAAATCTGTTCTTAAGGCACTAGCTATTTCATTTTCATTCATCTCATGGAACTTCATGGGGCCATCACACTTCCTCCTTGTTTGTCCTACTCTAAAGAAAGCTTATTCAGCCCTGTCCAAAAAAATGATAAGATGTTTAATAGATATAAAAGCGGAAGCGCCTTGGTCAGACCAGACAAGGCCTCAGATAAATAGAAAAGGATGTATTTCATATGTCATTTGACGGATTGTTTACAAGAGCCATCACAAACGAACTTTCCTCCCTTCTTAAAGGGGGACGAATCAATAAAATTCACCAGCCTTATAAAAATGAAATTATCCTGGCTGTGAGGGCAAACGGAGTTAACCATAAGCTGCTATTGTCTGCTCACCCAAGCTACGCCAGAGTCCAAATCACAAACGAGCAATATGATAACCCTAACGAACCACCAATGTTCTGCATGCTTCTGCGCAAACACCTTGAAGGGTTCATAATAGAAGATATCAAACAGGCCGGCCTTGATCGGATGATTATTTTTGAAGTAAAAGGAAGAAATGAAATAGGCGATATATCCTACAAGCAGTTGATTGTTGAAATCATGGGACGCCACAGCAACATTATCATCGTCGATAAAAACAGGAACATGATCCTTGACAGCATCAAGCATGTTTCATTTGCCGTGAATACGCACAGGGCAATTATGCCTGGGCAAGAGTATGTCTTGCCTCCCCAACAGGAGAAAATGAACCCGTTTGAAGCCCAGGAAGAAGATGTGCTAAGGGTAATCGATTTTAATGCAGGCAAACTCGATAAGCAGCTAGTGTCAAATTTTGCTGGAGTCTCACCGGTATTGGCCAGAGAAATAGTCTTTAAAGCTGGCCTTGCAAACCGCACGACTCTTCCAAAGGCCGTCACCTCCGTGATGAGTGAGTTCAGAGAACACCATTACAAACCTTCCATTACTAATGGGAGCAATAAAGAAGCATTTTACCTGATTCCGATTGAACATTTGAAGGGTGAAGCAAAATCCTTTGATTCGCTGAGCAGCCTGCTCGACCGTTATTATTTTGGCAAAGCGGAACGGGACCGCGTCAAGCAGCAGGGCAATGACCTAGAGCGTCTGATCGCTAATGAAAAAGAGAAGAATGAGAAGAAAATCTTAAAACTAGAAAAAACTCTTGAAGATGCAAAAAAGGCTGAACAGTATCAATTATATGGAGAGCTGCTGACCGCTAATATTTTTATGGTCGAAAAGGGCATGAAGGAAATTACCGTTGTTAATTATTATGACGAAGATGGTGCATCAATCACGATTCCGCTGGAGCCTAGGAAAACACCTTCGGAAAATGCCCAAAGATACTTCACAAAGTATCAAAAGGCAAAGAAATCCGTCAATATTGTAAAAGAACAAATTGAAATAGCCAGAGCCGAGGTTTCCTACTTCGATTCCCTCCTACAGCAGGTTGAAGCCGCTTCACCAAAGGATATTGAAGAGATCAGGGAAGAGTTGATTGAGGGCGGATATATACGCGCCCGTCAGAAAAAGGGAAATAAAAACAAGCAAAACCTAAAGCCGCTTCTTGAAAAATACCGCTCTTCCGATGATACCGAAATCCTTGTCGGGAAAAATAATAAGCAAAATGATTACCTAACAAACAAGGTAGCTGCACGCGATGAAATATGGCTCCACACAAAAGATATCCCGGGATCGCATGTGGTCATCCGCAGTAAAGAGCCATCCGAAGAAACGATTCTCGAAGCAGCACAGATTGCGGCCTACTTCAGCAAAGCACGGAATTCCAGCTCAGTTCCTGTCGACTTTACCAAGGTGCGTCATGTGAAGAAGCCAGCCGGAGGAAAGCCTGGGTTCGTTATTTATGAACAGCAGCAGACAGTATACGTGACACCTGATGAAGATATGATCCTAAAATTGAAACAGTAATATTATGAAACCCGCCTTCATTCCCAAAGGCGGGTTTTAGATTCTATATCCATCTCAGGCTAATGCCTCTTTTTTCTTTTTATACTGTTGTATAAAACCAATGATAGCAGGTATGAATGCCGTTAAAGATACTAGCATTAAAGTAAGGAATAAATTTTCTACTACCCATGAAATATTCCCTAGGATGAACCCTGCTGCCAGCCAGAGCGACGTCCAGATCAATCCCCCGATAAGGTTGAAGCATAAGAATGTCCTATATTCATATCCGGTGTATCCAGAAACAAATGGCACCGAAGTTCTCATGAGCGGAACAAACCTCGAGGCAGAAATGGCTACCCTGCCGTAATCAGACAAGAAATCCTTCGCCTTGCCAATAGATTTATCTGATGTTAAGCGGTTTAGAGAATGTTTTTTGGAGTTTAACTTCCTTAACAGCTTGCCAATGAAGAAATTCTGGCTGTCACCTAGGATCGTTGCAGCTACAAAGAGGATAAACAAGGTTTTAAAATTCAGGTCTCCAGTCGCGGCTAGAGTACCACTTGCAAAGACCATTGAATCTCCTGGCAAAAAAGTGAGGATGACAAAACCCGTTTTAAAATAAACGATCAAAAACAGCATGATGTATATCGCTGCTCCAAATTCATCAATATAGTAGTGGAGACTATTATCAATATTTTTGAGCAATTGAATGATTTCGTCCATGCTTTCCCCCATCCCCTCTACTTTTCATAAAATCAACAACTTTCTAATTATATTGAAACACATACATTGGCTGCTTTGCCACTGTATGAAACGCATAATATCTTATTAATGTATTCTCATTCATGAAAAAAGCGTACCCTCAGACAAGGATACGCAAATAATAAACTAAGTTTTTACTGTTTATACTTTTTAAATATCACTTTTTACAGCTAGCCATTCTGCTGGATTCTTCTGCCATTGAACCAGACTTTTATGGTTTTCTCCGGTGATCAACCCTTTTTCCTCAGCAATAGTTGCCAGTACAGTGAAATCAGTTAAAGAATATGCTGTGATATTAGCATTCTTAAGCTGCTGCACACCTTTTTCCAATCCATATGTAAAAATCGATACAACCCCGAGTACTTCGCAGCCTGCTTCTCTCAATGCCTCGACAGCCTCAATGACGCTGCCTCCCGTTGAAATTAGATCCTCGACAACGACGACCTTCTGGCCTTCGCTCACTTTTCCTTCAATCTGATTTCCTTTTCCGTGCCCCTTTGCCTTGGAACGAACATAGCACATCGGCAAATCAAGCAGTTCGCTTACCCAAGCGCCATGAGGTATACCAGCAGTAGCCGTCCCCGCAATCATTTCAGTCTCTGGAAAATGCTCAACAATCAAACCCTTCAGCCCTTCAGCCACTTTTCTGCGAATCGAAGGATAGGACAGCGTGAGTCGGTTATCACAGTAGATCGGCGACTTCATTCCCGAAGACCATGTAAATGGATTGTCAGGCTGCAAGCTGACGGCTTCGATTTCAAGCAATGCTTCTGCTATTTCTTTTTTCATTGGTAAACACCCTTCCATTCATTTTTAATCTTAAAATAGCTTTCAAGCGGATTGGCAGCACGGGTAATCGGCCTGCCGATGACGATCGCCGAAATTCCTTGCTCTCTTGCAAACTCAGGAGTTGCCGTACGCTTCTGGTCCTGCTGGTTGCTGGCTACTGGGCGGATACCCGGTGTGACGGTCAAGAATTCCGTTCCCAATTGGCCGTGAATGGACCTGGCTTCATAAGGGGAACAGACAACTCCATCCAGTCCGGACTTTTTCGCTAGTGCGGCGTAATTTAATACGGACTCCTGTAATGATACCCTGATGAGTTGTTCAGAATTGACCTGGATTTCTGATGTACTTGTCAATTGGGTGACCGCAATGCATTCAGGACGCTTGAGACCTGCCGGAGTGCCTGCGTCAAGACCTTCGATTGCTGCCGCCATCATTTCCGAACCTCCAGCAGCATGGACATTGACAAGGTCACATCCCAGTCCAGCGAGCACCTTCATCGCACTTTTTACCGTATTAGGAATGTCATGGAGTTTCAGGTCAAGGAAGATTTTATGATTCTGCTTCTTTAACTCCTCAATGATTGACGGTCCTTCTGCATAAAAAAGCTCCATTCCGACTTTCACAAATAGCTGCTCCTGCTCAAAAGGCTTCAGGAATTCCATGACCTGGCTTTTTCCAGGAAAATCAAGGGCGATAATAAGCGAGTCTTTCATTCTTCTTCCAGCTCCTTCCCGTTAATTCAGAAATATGGTCTGCCCCCAGCTTAGCCAGCATTTCTGGCAATTCATCAATAATCTTTGGACAAATAAATGGATCAACAAAGTTCTGTGTTCCAACGGCAGCAGCACTTGCACCGGCAAGGAAAAACTCGATGACATCTTCAGCGGATTGTATTCCTCCCATTCCAATAATTGGGATCGATACGTGCTGACTGACTTCATAGATCATCCTGATGGCGACTGGCTTCACGGAAGGGCCCGACAAGCCGCCGGTTTTATTCGCAAGAATCGGCTGCCCTGTCGAAAGGTCGATTCTCATGCCAAGCAAAGTGTTGATCATCGTAAGTCCATCCGCACCGCCATCCTCAACTGCCCTGGCGATCTTTACAATGTCAGATACATTGGGAGAAAGCTTCACATACACAGGCACTTCAGACACTTCTTTTACCTTTCGGGTAAGAGCCTTGGCCGTCACCGGGTCCGTGCCAAATGCGATCCCGCCTGTTTTGACATTTGGACATGATATGTTTAGTTCAAGTGCATGGACATTCGGAGCCTTTGACAATTGTTCTGCTACTTTTACGTAATCATCCTCTGTTGAACCAGCGATGTTCGCAATGACTGGCACATCAAACTGCTCTAGCCATGGAAGCTCTTCATTGAAGACTTTTTCGAGTCCAGGGTTTTGCAGGCCAATTGCATTCAACATTCCGCCCGGCGTCTCGGCAACTCTTGGAGTTGGATTCCCGAATCGCGGTTCAGGAGTCGTCGCTTTTACCATGATTGCCCCAAGCCCACTCAAATCATATAATTGGCTGAACTCTCTCCCAAAACCAAAGCATCCTGAAGCCGGCATTACCGGGTTTTTTAAATTTAGCCCTGGCAGCTCGATCGATAGCGAACTCATATGACAACCTCCCCTGCTTGAAAAACTGGTCCATCGCTGCAGACCTTTTTATACGTGAAACCTTGTGGATCATCCTTCGTATGGCAGACACATGCAAAGCAAGCTCCAATTCCGCATCCCATCCGCTCTTCTAGCGACAAATATGTTTTCGGTGCATACTGACCATTCTCGATTGCCCGCAACATCGGTGTCGGACCGCAAGCAAAGACAATATCTGCTTGAACCTCTAATCCATCAAGAATATCAGTGACAAATCCTTTTCTTCCATATGATCCATCAACAGTCGCCACATAAACTTCTCCGAATTCAGCTAGCTCTTTTTCGTAAAAAACAGCGCTAGATGACTGGAATCCGATAATGCTTATGACGTTTACTCCTTTACGTGCCAGCTGCTTAGCAAGCTCATACATCGGTGGAACACCTACGCCGCCGCCCACCAGGACAGCTGTCTGTCCCAGCTTCGCTTCCTCTACAGGAAAGCCATTGCCTAATGGTCCCAGGACATCGACACTCATACCTATGGATTTATCGGCAAGCAGGGAGGTTCCTTTTCCCTGCCTCCGGTAAATTATCGTGAACGACCCATCATTGATTGAAGCGATGCTTATCGGCCTCCGCAGCAAGGGATCGAATCCGTCTGCCACCTTTACATGAACAAACTGGCCGGCCTGTGTCATTTCAGCGGAAAGCTTACCTTCCACGACTAGTTCAAAAATGTTGTCTGCAACTTGCTTGTTGCTGACTATCTTGCAGTTTTCCTGCTTGATCATGAAAGCACACCTTCTTTGGCCGACTCCATCGGCTTTAGGGCATCAGCTGAAAATGTCATAGATTCAATGACTCTTAAAATCGCTTTTGCAGTATCCAGTGAAGTCAGGCAAGGTACTCCATTTTCCACAGATTCGCGGCGGATCCTGAAACCATCACGCTCTGGCTGCTTTCCTTTTGTCAGTGTATTGATGACCATCTGTGCTTCTCCCTTTCGAATCACATCAATCAGGTTCAGGCCTTCAGAGCCGATCTTTCCGACTGTTTTCACCTTAATGCCGGCAGTTTCCAGGTATTGTGCTGTACCTTCTGTCGCCATCAATTGGTAGCCTATATTCGAGAATCTTTTCGCAAGTGCCAATGTCTCTTCTTTATCCTTATCTGCGACTGTAAGCAGGACTGTACCGAATTCCTGTATTTTCATACCAGCCGCAATCATGCCTTTATACAAAGCTTTCTCAAGTGTTGTATCCTTGCCCATAACTTCCCCGGTAGACTTCATTTCAGGTCCGAGCGTGATGTCTACGCGGCGTAATTTTTCAAAAGAGAACACTGGTACCTTTACAAAAACTCCATCCTGCTCAGGTACAAGTCCGGTTTCGTACCCCTGCTCAGGCAGGCTCTGGCCAAGGATGACCTTCGTAGCGATTTTCGCCATCGGAACATTCGTGATTTTGCTTAGAAATGGTACCGTACGGCTAGAGCGCGGGTTTACCTCGAGCACATAAACTTCTTCATTTGCAATGACATATTGAATATTTAGCAATCCGACAATGTTCAGCCCTCTTGCCAAATCGATTGTATAGTTCACCAGCTTCTGTTTAATTTCCTCGCTAAGGCTTTGTGGCGGATAGACGCCGATTGAATCACCCGAGTGGACGCCAGCTCTTTCGATATGTTCCATGATTCCCGGTATCAGGACGCTTTTACCATCTGAAATCGCATCGACCTCTACCTCTTTTCCAGTCAGATAACGGTCGATTAGCACCGGATATTCCGGATTGACCTTCACCGCGTTTTTCATATAATGCAGAAGTTCTTCTTCCTTATAGACAATCTCCATTGCCCTTCCGCCAAGTACATAGGATGGACGGACAAGAACTGGGTAGCCGATTTCAGCCGCAATCAACGCTGCTTCTTCAACTGACTTAGCCGTGCTTCCCTTCGGCAGCGGGATTTTAAGATCAGTTAGTGCGTGTTCAAACTTGTCGCGGTCCTCAGCACGATCCAAGTCCTCCAGGCTCGTTCCGAGAATCTTCACCCCCCTGTCGACAAGCTTTGAAGCCAGATTAATCGCTGTTTGGCCACCGAATTGGACGACAGCGCCAATTGGGTTTTCGAGATTGATAATGTTCATGACATCCTCAATGGTTAACGGTTCAAAGTACAATTTATCCGAGATGCTGAAATCGGTGGAGACCGTTTCAGGGTTGTTGTTGACGATGATGGCCTCATAACCTGCTTCTTTGATCGCTTTTACGGAGTGGACAGTTGCATAATCGAACTCGATGCCCTGACCGATCCTTATTGGCCCGGAGCCCAGTACAATGACGCTTTTTCTTTCTGTCACTACTGATTCATTTTCTTCTTCATATGTGCTATAGAAGTACGGCGTTTCCGACTCGAACTCAGCCGCACAGGTATCCACCATTTTAAAAACAGGGGTCAGACTGTTCTCAATCCGCCACTGGTATACTTCCTGTTCTTGCACATTCCACAGATTGGCTATTACCTTATCAGAAAATCCTTTCTGCTTTGCTGATTTGGCTGTTTCCAGGTCAAACTTCTTTTCAGCAAGCTCTTGCTCAAAAGCTATTACTCTCTCTAATTTATGAAGGAAGAATAAATCGATTTTGCTCCAGCTGTGAAGAGTTTCAATGGAAATGCTTCTTCTGATTGCCTCTGCAAGGTAAAATAATCTCTCGTCACCAGCTTTGCGGATTCTCTTTTCAAGCAATTCATCGTTGATTTCGCTTTGATTATTCAAAGAAAGGTGGATCACATCGGCTTCCAGCGAACGAATTGCTTTTAGCAGTGACTCTTCGAAAGTACGGCCGATTGCCATAACTTCACCGGTTGCTTTCATTTGCGTTCCAAGTGTCCGGTTTGCTGATTCGAATTTATCGAATGGCCAGCGTGGGATCTTTGTTACAACATAATCAAGCGCAGGTTCAAAGCAGGCATATGTTTTACCGGTAACCGGATTGAGCATTTCATCAAGTGTCAATCCAACAGCGATTTTCGCTGCAAGCTTGGCAATTGGATAGCCCGTCGCTTTCGATGCCAGGGCAGAGGATCGGCTGACTCGCGGATTCACTTCGATTACATAATAGTTAAAGCTGTCAGGGTCAAGTGCGAGCTGGACATTGCAGCCACCTTCGATTTTCAGGGCCCTGATGATTTTCAGGCTGGCATTCCTGAGCAGCTGGTATTCGCGGTCACTCAATGTCTGGCTTGGCGCTACGACGATGGAATCTCCTGTATGGACTCCGACCGGATCGAAGTTTTCCATATTGCATACTACAATGGCATTATCATTGCTGTCACGCATCACTTCATATTCAATTTCCTTGAATCCAGCAATGCTCTTTTCAAGCAGGCATTGACCGACTGGACTGTTTTTAATTCCGCTTGTAACAATCTCAATCAACTCTTTTTCGTTGCTGCAGATGCCTCCGCCTGTTCCTCCCATCGTAAAAGCAGGGCGGACAATTACTGGATATCCGACTCTCTCCACAAAGGTATAAGCCTCTTCAAGATTATGGATGATGTCGCTGTCAGGGACCGGCTGTCCGAGCTCGTTCATCAGGTTCCTGAATAACTCCCTGTCCTCCGCCTGGTTGATCGCTTCTAGCTTTGTACCGAGGATCTTCACGCCGCATTCATCCAAAACACCTGATTTGGCCAGTTCAACAGCCAGGTTCAATCCTGTTTGCCCTCCGAGAGTTGGAAGGATGGCATCCGGGCGCTCCTTTCGGATGATCCTTGCCACAAACTCAAGAGTAAGCGGCTCTATGTATACGACATCTGCGATTTCCGTATCAGTCATGATGGTTGCAGGATTCGAATTGACGAGGATGACCTTATAGCCTTCTTCCCGCAGTGCGATGCATGCCTGTGTTCCTGCATAATCGAATTCTGCTGCCTGGCCGATGATGATTGGTCCTGATCCTATGACTAAAATACTGTTAACATCTTTACGCTTTGGCATTTGTGACAGCCTCCTTTTTTTCTGCTTCTACTAGCTCGATGAATTGGTTGAATAATCCGTTCGCATCCTCCGGCCCTGGTGACGCTTCCGGGTGATATTGGACAGTGAATGCCGCCGCGGTTTTATGGGCCAGACCCTCAACCGTTCCATCATTTAAAGCCATGTGCGTAACCCCAAGCTCGGTCCCTGCGACAGAGTCTTCAGTAACTGTATATCCATGGTTTTGCGAGGTCATCGCTACTTTCCCTGTTCGCAAATCCTTCACAGGATGGTTTGAGCCGCGATGTCCGAATTTCATTTTCTCTGTATTTGCACCGCAAGCAAGTGCGAACAGCTGGTGGCCGAGACAAATCCCGAACAATGGAACCTTGCCCAGCAAGCCCTGGATCATTTCGATTGCTTCTGGAACATCCTTCGGGTCCCCAGGCCCATTTGACAGCATGATGCCATCCGGACTCAGACTGAGAATTTCTTGTGCAGTCGTATTGTAAGGGACGACAACCACATCACAATTACGATTATTCAGTTCTCTCAAAATCCCATGCTTCAGGCCAAAATCAACAAGCACAACCCTGTGGCCGCGACCTGGACTCGGATAAGCTGTTTTCGTTGATACTTCCATCACCTGATTGTTCGGCAGTGTTTTGCTTTTAAGAGCCGCAATAATCTCCTGGGGATTTTCATCGATCCCGCAAATTGAACCCTTCAAGGTTCCGTGTTTACGAATGATTTTTGTCAGCTTTCTAGTATCAATTCCAGCTATGGCCGGAATGTCTTTCATTTTAAGATAAGCGTCCAAAGACAGTTCTGAGCGCCAGTTGGATGGATACTCGGCATTTTCCTTCACGATGAGACCCCGGACAGCAGGACTGATTGATTCAAAATCATCTCTGTTGATTCCATAATTTCCGATTAGCGGATATGTCAGGGTGACAATTTGCCCGCAGTATGATGGATCTGACAGGATTTCCTGGTAGCCAGTCATTCCTGTGTTGAAGACAACTTCCCCAATCGTCGCCGTCTCACTTCCAAAGCCTTCTCCAACAAATACCGTGCCATCCTCTAAGATCAACTGCTTTTTCATGCCGTCACAACTCCCTTTTCCCAGACTATTTTTCCTTCAGCAATCGTCATTACTGGCCAACCCTTGCAGCTCCAGCCTGCAAATGGTGTATTTTTTCCTTTTGATAAAAATTCATCTGGATTGATTTCCTTTTCTTCATCAAGATCAATCAATACCACATCGGCCGGCGCGCCAGCTTTCAGTTCTCCATAAGGCAATCCAAATGCTTTCGCTGGTTTGACAGTCAAAAACTCAAGCAACTGTTTTAAGGTAATGATGTTTGTTTTGACCATATGCGAATATAAAAGCGGGAACGCTGTTTCAAGCCCGACAATCCCAAAAGGCGCAAGCTGGATTCCCTCTGCTTTTTCCTCGATCGTATGCGGTGCGTGGTCAGTGGCGATAAAATCGATTGTCCCGTCAAGCAGTCCTTCGATTAATGCCTCCTGGTCCGCCTTGCTTCTAAGTGGTGGATTCATCTTATAGTTGGCATCATTTCCTGTTATGTCGTCTTCATTTAAAAGCAAATGATGCGGAGTTACTTCCGCTGTGACCTTTATGCCATATCTCTTTGCGTCTCGGACTGCCCTGACCGATTCTTTCGTGCTAATATGGCAGACATGGTAGTGGCAGCCTGCCTCTTCTGCAAGCAGGATGTCTCTTGCTATATGTACAGATTCACACACTGACGGGATTCCGTTGAGTCCCAGTTCAGCGGCTTTCCTACCTTCATGGAGAGAGCCTTTATTGATCAATGTATTGTCTTCGCAATGTGCGACGATTGCCATATCAAGCTTTGCAGCCCTTTTCATTGCTTTAAGCATCGTTCCTGCTGACTGGACTCCCACACCGTCATCAGTCAGAGCAAAGGCACCGGCTTCCTTTAATTCTGCAAAATTTGTTAGCTCCTGACCTAGTTCACGAACTGTAATTGACGCATATGGCAGAACTCTTACGGAGGCTGTTTCCTCAATTTTTCTCTGAAGCCATTCCATCTGGTCTTTTGAGTCAGGAACAGGTCTTGTGTTCGGCATTGCAGCTACTGTTGTGAAGCCGCCCCTAGCAGCAGCCAGTGTCCCTGTTGCAATTGTTTCTTTCTTCTCTCCACCAGGCTCGCGCAGATGAACATGCAGGTCTACTAACCCTGGAGATACCAGCTTACCTTCTGCATCAATAATTTGCTTAGCATCTGCAGAGATTTGAGGACCAACTTTTGTGATTTTTCCGTTTTCTATTAAAATATCTACTGATTCAAACCCGTTTTCAGTAACTAGTTTGCCATTTTTGATTAGCATCGACATACTCCATTCCCCCATTCCTATTTTCAAGTGCTCTTTTTAATACTGCCATCCTAATGTACACACCATTTTCCATTTGTTTAAAAATTCGTGACTTCTGACTTTCAACTAATTCATCTGCAATTTCGACGCCGCGATTGACCGGTGCTGGATGGAGAATAATGCTACCCTTCTTCATCATCCTTTCTCTTTCAAGCGTTAAACCATACGATTTATGGTATTCATTTTTATCAAACAGAAGCTTGCCATCATGCCGTTCATGCTGGACTCGAAGGAGCATGACCACATCAGCCAACTCGATCGCCTCGTCTACTGACATATAGCAGCAGCCAGCAGGAAGCTCACTTTGATCCACCCAATCCTCTGGTCCTGAAAAAACAACTTTTGCTCCAAGTCTCACAAGCGCATCTGCATTGGACCTCGCAACACGGCTGTGGAGGATATCACCGATGATCGTGACTGTAAGACCTGTAAAACTTCCGAATTCTTGCTGGATTGTCATAAGGTCGAGCAATGATTGTGTTGGATGATGCCCTTTTCCGTCGCCGGCATTGATGATCGGAACAGAAATTCCATTTTCAAGTTCTGAAAAATAATTTTCTGCACTATGCCTGATGACTACAGCGTCGGTGCCAATCGCTTCAAGTGTTTTAACGGTGTCGTACAATGTTTCGCCTTTTAGTACGCTGGATGTCTGGACCTCAAACGGGATCACCTCAAGTCCTAGCTTGCGTTCAGCCATCTCAAAGCTCGACTTCGTCCTCGTGCTTGGCTCGTAAAATAAATTGCTGATGAACAGCCTCTCTTTTGGCTGCCAAATCTTCCCTCCGGCAAATTCCCTTGCGGACAAAATAATTTCCTGTATTTCTGTTGCACTAAGCTGTGAAGTCGTCAGTAAATCCCATTTCATGGCTGATTCCCCTCCATTTTTTCAAGAAAAAAAGCACCCTGTTTTATGTTCAACAGGGTGCTTGACTATGAGCTTGCCGGCATAATCCCGGTTATACCGGGTTTGCGTGCATCTTGAATAAGCCGGTTCGCTCATAACACCCTTTGAAGCCTCTCTGGACTATATTAAAAGGTGGTACTATGCTACATCGTTCTTTTTCTCAGTTTTTTTTTCTTCTTCCACTTCAAACATATCTTCTTCTAATTCTGGACGGCCAGGCAGTACCAGGTTAAGAATGACACCGATTAGTGCCGCTAAAGCCATCCCATGTATTTCAAAGTTCTCATTCAGCTTAATGAATGCGCCGCCAATCCCGATTACGAGGATGACTGATGACACGACCAGGTTTCTTGTGTTGCCAAAGTCGATCTTGCTGTCCACAAGCATACGCAGACCCGATGAAGCGATGATCCCGAATAACAGGATTGAGACGCCGCCCATCACAGGTGTTGGAATTGAGCTAATCAATGCCGTAATTTTACCGATGAATCCGAATATTGTCGCGATAATTGCTGCGCCAAGCAGGACATACACGCTGTACACTCTCGTAATCGCAAGGACACCAATGTTTTCGCCGTAAGTAGTCTTTGGCGGTCCGCCAATCAAACCCGAAATCATCGTAGCCATTCCGTCACCCATGATGGAGCGATGAAGACCCGGTTCTTTAATATAGTCTCTGCCGACAACCTTACTCAGGACAAGCTGGTGGCCGATATGCTCGGACAATGTAACGATTGCTACTGGAACCATCAGCATGACAATTTCCCAGCTGATGCTTACATTGTAATGAACGAATGGGAAGATGAAGTCTGGCATCTCGAAAATATTTGCTTCTTTTACTCCGCTGAAGTCTACGATGCCTATTGCCATTGAGTAAAGATAACCCACAATGATTCCGGCAAGGATTGGGACCATGCTGAGCATTCCCTTTCCGTAAATCGAGAAGACGATTGTCGCTGCAAGAGTTACTAAAGCCGCAGAGAAATGAATCAAGCTATACTCTGTAGTTCCAGGGACATTCATTGCCATGCTGACAGCTGTTCCTGCCAGTGAGAGTCCGATGACAATGATGACCGGGCCGACTACAACTGGCGGCAACAAGCGCATGATCCAGCGGTAGCCCGCCTTCTTGATGATTAGAGCTACAACTCCATAAACCAGTCCAGCAAGGAATGTTCCGATCATCGCGGCACCGGGACCGCCGCCTGCTTTAGCCGCTATTACAGGAGCAATGAAAGCGAAGGATGATCCAAGGTAAGCCGGAACCTGGAATTTTGTGATGATCAGGAATGCGATCGTTCCAAGTCCGCTTGAGATCAAAGCGATTGCCGGGCTTAAGCCGACCAGATAAGGTACAAGGATTGTCGCGCCAAACATGGCGAATAAGTGCTGAAGACTAAGTGTGAACCATTGGAATGGTGATGGTACATCTTTTATGTCTAGGATTGGTTTATTCATTTTTATATCTCCTCTCTTTTGTACAAAAAAACCCTCTTTGCCAGTAGATACAAAGAGGGTATGGGTCTAAAAAAACCCGCACAAAGCCATCAGCGATGCGTTCCCCCTTTTCAGCCTCTCTGGACTGCATTTAAAAGGGCTTTATTTATTTTTCAAAGATGCTTACGCGTTCTTCTTCATCTACTTCCTGCAGTTCAACGACAATTCTTTCCGCACTTGAGGTCGGGATGTTCTTGCCCACAAAGTCTGCTCTGATCGGCAGCTCCCGGTGTCCTCTGTCGACCAGCACAGCAAGCTGGATCGTCGCCGGCCGGCCGATGTCAATCAATGCATCCATCGCCGCACGGACTGTCCTGCCTGTATAAAGGACATCATCCACCAGAATCACTTTTTTATTCGAGATGTCGACTGGGATATCCGAGCCTTTTACCTCAGGCTCCTGGTCATCCGTCTTCTTCGTCAGGTCATCGCGATACAGGGTGATATCAAGCTCACCTACCGGGATATCTGCACCTTCGATCTCACGGATCCTTTCCGCAAGCCTTTGGGCGATATAAATCCCTCTGGTTCGGATACCGACAATGACGCTGTCTTCGATCCCTTTGTTTCTTTCGATGATTTCATGGGCAATCCTCGTCAGTGCCCTGCGGATTCCCTGGTTGTCGAGCACAACCGCTTTTTCAGCCATTTGTTTTCACTCCTTCTCTGTCTGTGGTATGAAAACGGAAGTTCAGCACGTCTTATGTTTCATATAAAAAACCCTCTTGTCTGCATCGGCAAGAGGGTAAACGTGTGGTGTTAGCATGCAGCAAAGCATACAATATGCCTGTTGCAAATCCGTTTCCTTCTCAGCCTCACGGGACTGTCTTTAAAGGACTTATTAAACTATAGTCATCTTAAAATAGATGTTGAACTTTGTCAACGATTTTCTCTGAAATCGTTTAAAAGCTCAACGAAATATCCAGGAAGCGGAGCTTCAAACTCTATATACTCCCCTGTCCTTGGGTGATCAAAACCAAGCAGTCCAGCATGCAATGCCTGTCCGCCAAGATCGAGCGTCTTTTTCGGGCCGTATTTAGGGTCACCGGCCAGGGGATAACCGATGTATTTCATATGAACACGAATTTGGTGTGTCCTGCCTGTCTCAAGCTGGCACTCAACAAAAGTAAAGTCCTTAAAACGTTCGAGTACATTGAAATGTGTGACAGCATGTTTGCCATTATCGACTACTGTCATGCTCTGGCGGTCTTTTTGATCGCGCCCAAGCGGAGCATCGATTGTACCATGATCATGCTGGATAATTCCATGAACGAGTGCCTTGTATTTGCGAGTAACACTTTTGGCTACGAGCTGGTTTACCAGGCTCTCGTGTGCCATATCATTTTTGGCAACCATCAAGAGTCCAGATGTATCCTTATCAATCCTATGGACGATTCCCGGGCGGAGAACGCCATTAATGCCTGATAAATCCTTGCAATGCGCCATCAGCCCGTTAACAAGCGTTCCCGTCATATGTCCAGGCGCTGGATGGACGACCATTCCCTTAGGTTTGTTCACAACAAGAACATCTGCATCTTCATAATAAATCTCAAGGTCCATTTCCTCAGCAATTACATCTAACACTTCTGGCTCCGGAATGGTAATTTCCAGCTTGTCATTCAAGCTGCATTTATAATTTGTTTTGACTTTAGCTCCATTGACAAGGACGCTTCCATCCTTGATCCATTGCTGCACCTGGCTCCTCGACCATTCTGCATCAAGTGTCGAAATTACTTTATCTATTCTGTCACCAGCCTGTTCCTCACTGATGATGTGTTCCATTTTCTCCATAAGCTTTTCTTTTCGCCTCTCTCTCTTCCCTGATCATGTCAATCATCAGTAATCCTACACCGATCACCAGCGCAGAATCCGCGATATTGAAGATAGGAAAATCGTATCCAAAAATATAGGTGTTGATGAAATCAACAACTTCCTTTCGGTATACCCTGTCGATAAAATTCCCAATGGCCCCGCCCAGCATGAAACCAAGCGAAACACCCAGCAGAAGTTTACCTTTAGCTGCTTTTTGAATATAGACGACAAGGCCAATTACCACGATAATGGTAATGACATAGAAGAACCACATTTGTCCCTGCAGGATTCCCCATGCAGCACCACGGTTACGGTGCGAAGTAATATACAAGAAATTCTCTATGACCTTTATGCTCTCTCCAAGCTCCATGTTTTTGACAATAAACCATTTAGTAACCTGGTCAAGCAAAATAACAAACAGTGCAATTATGTAATAAAACACAAAGGTAACCTCCACATCAATTCATTACCTTTGAATTTTAGCACATATAAGTTTAAAACGACAGATATTATAAGTTTTAGTAAAAAAACACCTACTAACAGAAAAGTTATAACTAAAAATAGCGGTTTAGGATCATGATTTTAACAGAAACTGAACTGTCAAAATGGTTTATTGGCGAAAAAATATTTTTATTGGCGATTTTCAATTTATATTGGCGAAAAATTGTTTTTATTGGCGATAATGAGCTGTTTATTGGCGAAAATCAATTTTTATTGGCGACTTGGAAATTTTCAATGATTTTTTCCAGTACACTTTGAGTGAAATCTAAATACTCAGCTTTAAAAGCTTTCTTGCCGAGCATTTTTTCTTGAACCAATAAATTCGGAATGCATGAAAACTCACGAATAGATTGGTTTTCGACAGTATTGTTCTATTTGCTCCAATTCACTCGCTGATCTAGCTGTAGGAATTCTCTGCAAAAACTCGTAAGGTAAATATTCTCCAGATATCTCACACTTCCCATACTCACCAAATTCCATTTTCTCCAATGCTGTTTCGATATCGTTTAATTCATCAACAATGTATTGCAAAATCCTCTCATCTTTCTGGCCGTCATTCAGGTACGCTAACAATTCTGTTCTCGTTTCGCGGAGCTCATTGTAAATGTAATCAAGATTACCTTCCATATATCTGCCCCCGTTCCTGTTTACAGCTATTATTTCCCGTAACAATTTGCTGACTCAGCTAAACTTTTTACATGTACTGCAGGATTTCCCAAGCAGGATGATTATTGGCATACATAAAAAAACTCCGGGACAAAAACCCGGAGTTCGAAAATTGATTAGTAATTTTCTTTTACAACAGTTGCACAGCGTTCACATAATGTTGGGTGTTCTTCAACCTTGCCGACTTCTGGTGTGACAACCCAGCATCTCTCACATGTTTCGCCTTCAGCTTTTGTAACAACAATCGCTGTATTTTCAAGTTTAATCGCATGATCAGGAGCCTGGTCGTAGCTTCCTGCGACTTCGAACCCTGAAACAATGAACAGCTGGCTTAAGTTTTCAGAAATTGAATCCAAAAGCTCTTTTGTGCTGTCGTTTACGTATAAAGAAACCTTCGCAGTCAGGGACTTACCAATGACCTTCTGATTCCTGGCTTCTTCAAGAGCCTTCAGGACATCGTCACGAAGTTTCATGAATGCATTCCACTTGTTTTCAAGTGCTTCTGCATTTGCGATTTCCTTTGCTTCAGGCATATCTGTCAGCTGGACACTGTCTTTGTCTGCTGAAGGGATGAATCCCCAAACCTCATCTGCAGTGTGAGAAAGGATTGGTGCAGTCAGCTTAACCAGAGCAATCAAGCTTTCATGCAATACAGTCTGGATTGCACGGCGCTCAACATTGCCTGCAGCCTCGATGTAAAGGACATCCTTTGCAAAATCAAGATAGAATGAGCTTAGATCCAGTGTACAGAAGTTGTTTACCGCATGGTAGACACCGGCGAATTCATAGTTGTCATATGCATTGCGCACATATTTGGTCAATTTGTTCAGCTTCACAAGCATGAACTGGTCAACTTCGCGCAGCTGCTCGAATGGCACTGCATCTGTTTCAGGGTTGAAATCAGAAAGATTGCCAAGCAAGAATCTGAATGTGTTACGGATTTTACGGTACACTTCAGCAACCTGCTTCAGGATTGCGTCAGAAACACGTACGTCGGATTGATAATCGACGGATGCAACCCAGAGACGCAGGATATCTGCACCCAATTGGTTCATAACCTTCGCAGGAACGACAACGTTACCGATTGATTTACTCATCTTGCGGCCTTCGCCATCAAGTGCGAAACCGTGGCTCAAGACACCTTTGTAAGGTGCTTTGCCTGTTACTGCAACTGCTGTAGATAATGATGAGTTGAACCAGCCGCGGTATTGGTCAGAGCCTTCAAGATAAAGGTCTGCAGGGCGCTGGAGGTCATCACGCTCTACTAGAACTGCCTGGTGGGATGAGCCTGAGTCGAACCAAACATCCATGATGTCCGTTTCTTTCGTAAACTGGCCATTAGGGCTGCCAGGGTGGCTAAATCCTTCAGGGAGCAATTCTTTAGCTTCTTTTTCAAACCAGATATTAGAGCCTTGCTCACGGAACAGATTTGAAACATGTTCGATTGTTTCATCCGTGATGATTTCCTGGCCATTCTCGGCATAGAATACCGGAATTGGAACACCCCATGCACGCTGGCGGGAGATACACCAGTCACCGCGATCACGGACCATATTGAATAGTCTTGTTTCGCCCCATGCTGGTACCCATTTTGTTTCTTCAACAGCTTTTAGCAATTCGCCGCGGAAATCTTTGATCGACGCAAACCATTGTGCTGTAGCACGGAAGATAACAGGTTTTTTCGTTCTCCAGTCATGCGGGTATGAGTGTGTGATGAAGCTTAGCTTCAGTAAAGCGCCAGCTTCTTCAAGCTTTTCTGTGATTGGCTTGTTCGCCTGATCATAGAATAAACCTTCAAAGCCTTCTGCTTCAGCTGTCATAACACCCTTATCATCTACAGGGCATAAAACTTCAAGTCCATACTTCTGGCCAACATGGAAGTCATCCTCCCCGTGTCCTGGTGCAGTGTGGACACATCCTGTACCAGCATCTGTCGTTACGTGCTCGCCAAGCATGACAAGTGAAGTGCGGTCGTATAATGGATGCTTTGCAAGGACACCTTCAAGCTCTTTACCAGCAAGTTTCTTAACTGTTGAAGTATTTTCCCAGCCGATTTCATTCGTAACTGCTTCTAGTAGTTCTTCAGCAACAAGGAATTTCCTTCCGTCAGCTTCTATAACAACGTATGTCAATTCTGGGTGAACGGAGATTCCAAGGTTTGCCGGAATCGTCCATGGTGTTGTCGTCCAGATGACGATTTCAACATCCTGGTCAAGAACTCCTTTGCCGTCTTTAACAGGGAATCCAACATAGATTGATGCAGAACGCTTATCCTGATATTCAATCTCAGCTTCAGCAAGTGCTGATTCACTTGACGGTGACCAGTAAACAGGCTTTTTCCCTTTGTAGATGTATCCCTTTTTCGCCATCTCGCCGAATACTTTGATTTGCTGTGCTTCATATTCAGGCTTCAATGTGATATAAGGATTTTCCCAGTCTCCGCGAACACCAAGACGCTTGAACTGTTCACGCTGGTTGTTGATTTGCTCATATGCATATTCTTCACATAGCTTCCTGAACTCAGCTACAGTCATTTCCTTGCGTTTTACACCCTTGTTCGTCAATGCCTGCTCGATTGGCAATCCATGAGTGTCCCAGCCAGGTACATATGGCGAACAAAAGCCGCTCATTGATTTATAACGGACGATAAAATCCTTGAGGATTTTATTAAGTGCGTGACCCATATGGATATCTCCATTAGCGTATGGAGGTCCGTCATGCAGGATGAACAGCGGGCGTCCTTCTGTGTGCTTTTGAACCTTTTCATAAATATTCATTTCTTCCCATTTTGCCTGAATTTCAGGTTCCCTGTTCGGAAGGTTTCCGCGCATTGGAAACTCGGTCTTCGGCATGAGCAAAGTATCTTTGTACTCCATTAGATTGATCCTCCTATTTTTACCGTTGCAATCACGAAAGAAACAATAATGAAAATAAAAAAACCTCCTCATCCCTGAAAAGGGACGAGAAGGTTTATATTCCCGCGGTACCACCCTAAATAGACAAGGATTCATCATCCTGTCCTCTTAGCATTCTTAACGCGAATGTCACGCCTGTGCTTACTGATCCTAAAATGGATGTTCAGCTCGGAACTATCGGGTGATCTTCTGGCTATCCGCTTGCAATGGGCTTCCACCTTCCCCATTTCGCTGAAAAGCAAGCAACTGGAACGCCATACTGTCCCTGTCATCGTTTCTGTCATGTATTGCACTTTGTTATGAAATTATATGCGAAATAACGTCCCCGCGTCAAGCCAGTGAATCTTCTTCTTCTCTTGCAGCAGCCTTCAATTCTGTTGAATCCAATTCATATTCAAGCAGATGATCCCAATCATCGGTGTTCAGCATATCAAGCTGCGCCTCGATCAGCATCTTGAACCTTGTTCTGAATACTTTTGACTGCTTCTTCAATTCTTCAATTTCCAGGGCGATTTTACGTGCCTTGGATAGAGATTCGTTGATGATCCGGTCAGCGTTCTTTTCCGCTTCCTTGACGATCAGCTTTGCTTCCTTTTGCGCATTTCGGCGAACTTCTTCCCCTGCTTCCTGCGCGATCACAATTGATTTATTCAAGGTTTCTTCTATATTCGTAAAATGGCCAAGCCTGGAATTCATTTCATTAAGCTTTTCTTCCATTTCCTTTTTTTCACGGATAATTAGTTCATAGTCCTTAATCACATTGTCAAGAAACTCATTTACTTCATCTTCATCATACCCGCGAAATCCCTTATTGAATTCTTTGTTGTGTATATCTAACGGCGTTAAAGGCATGACGCCACCTCCCATTAAGTTATAATCCTTTATGTACTTAAAGCAATGATTCGACAAATAAACTAAAAATCCTTCTTCTATTACTATATAATTATTTTTTTCTCCCGGCAATAACTCGATATTTATCTTTTTTTGTTTTCCCTTCAATTGTGATGATTTTCGCACGCCCGTAACCACGTGCTGAAATAACATCACCTTCACCGCATTCAAAAGCAGTATTTTCAATCGCAGTCCAATTAACCTTTACTTGGCCATGCTGAATGAGCAACTGGGATTTTTGCCTTGAGATATTGAACAGTGCGGACATGACGGTATCCAGACGCAATGACGAAACGGTAGTGGTCATTTCATTCCATTCCTCAGTAATTCCCACTGCCATTTCAAGCGGAAGCTCTGACAAGCCAATCGAAGCTCTGCCGATTGATTCTAATTGAAGCCCGATGTAATCGGCGATTTCCTCAGCTGCGAAAAATTGCACAACATCTCCGTCAATCAGGATATCTCCAAATTTCCCACGCTTCAAGCCAAGTGACATCAGGCTGCCCAAAACTTGACGGTGTTCGATATTCACAAACTTCTTTGCATATTCAATACCAAAAAGCTTTACCTGGAAATCCTCTTCTTTAGCTTCCAAATACTCTGGATAAAGAAAAGCCCGTTTTCTCTCGGTACCTGGTGCACCGCCAAACAGCTCCCACTTAACATCGGGATGCTTGCCGATAACGGTAGACAAGATTTGCTGCTCCCTCGGATCCAGGAAATCCGTCAATTTCGGAGCATAATTTTGTTCAACATACTCTTTCCAGTTAATGACCTGATCGATAAATTCCCGTTCCTCAAGACGGAAATGCTGGTAAATAGACATTTATGTACTCCTTTTTTATTACCTTGATAGAAAACATGCAGGGTCTATTTCAGACCCTGCATGAGAAGAATTGATTACTATTAAAACCATGCAGCCAACTGATACAATCCGCTGACAGCAAAACGCAGCACAAGGAAAGCAACGATTGGCGAAATATCAATCATGCCGATTGAAGGAACGATCCTGCGGAAAGGCTCCAGGAAAGGCTCGCAAATACGAGCTAAAAATTGTCCTATTGCTGTTTCTCTTGCATTAGGGAACCATGACATGAAAATATAAATAATCAGGGCCCACTGATAAAGACTGACTACCTGTGCTATTATACCTATTACTATATCCATTTACTCTACCACCTCGACTCTTGGTAATCCCGCTCCTGCATAAGCTCAGAAATATTTCCTGTTACTTCCACATTATCCGGGGTACATAAGAAGATATTCATGCCGATCCGCTGGATATCCCCGCTGATCGCATAGACTGTTCCGCTGAGGAAATCCACAATACGCCTTGCCTGATCCTGTTCAATACGCTGCAGATTCACAACGACTGCCCGGCGATTTTTTAAATGATCAGCAATATCCTGTGCTTCCGCATACATTCTAGGTTCCATCAGGATCACTTTCGAAGACTTTTGCACACTCTGCAGGCTTACCACATTCTGCTTTTGTTGAACAGGCTGTTTATTGGGCTTGAAAGGCTCAGCTTCTCCCTCGAGCATTTCCTCATCATTATAGTCATATTCATCTTCCAGGAAAAAAAATGTCTTAATTTTTGATTTTAAGCTCATATTAATGCACCTCCGATTCATTGCCTACCAAGGCAGTGCCAATACGCACCATTGTTGATCCTTCTTCAACAGCTATTTGAAAGTCATTTGACATTCCCATTGACAGTTCATTACATGGTGCAAATTCAAGTTTCCGCGATTGTATATCTGCTTGCAGGCTTTTCATTGTCCTGAAGCAATCCCTGATCACTTGCTCATCCTCCGTTAAAGGGGCCATCGTCATCAATCCGCTGATTTCAATATTGGAGTACTTCTTCAGTTCTTTTACAAAACCAATGACATCATCCGGTTTTATCCCATGCTTGCTCTCTTCGCCGGATGCATTGACCTGGATCAGACATCTCACTTTTGAACCGGATCGTTTATTGATTTCCTTTGCAAGTGACAGCCTGTCCAATGAATGGATATATGTAACATGCTCAATGATGTTTTTCACTTTTCTCGTTTGCAGCGTCCCAATAAAATGCCAGACCGGCTTGTCCCCTAATTGGCCAATTTTATGAAGCAGTCCTTCATCCCGATTTTCACCAAGATGGGTGACCCCAGCATCAACGGCTTCCTGTGCCCGTTCTGGTGAGACATATTTAGTAACCGCAATAATCTTGATTTCATCTGGATTACGCCCGGCTTTGTTACAAGCATCTGCTATTTGATTCTGGATAACCTCCAGATTTTTTCTGACTTTCATTATGGATGGCTATCCTCCTTCCAGCCGATATAAGCCATCATTCGGCCTGCATTACCCTTATCCCGTCTATGGGAATAGAAATGCTCACTATGGCAGCTAGTGCAATAATCGGTTACATGTATATTCCCGTCTTCTACCCCTGTCTTTAACAGAATCTGACGGTTCAATTCCTTTAAATCGAGAGAATATTGACCTTCACTAACTTGATTATATGGTAATATATCGACACCATCTAGTATATTTTTCACTAAATTGATGACTCTCTCATCAACAATATAACATTTTTTGCATATTGATGGGCCTATAATGGCAGAAATTTTTTCTGTTTTTGCACCATTTTGCTGAAATTTGTTGACCATCTCCGCCGCAATACCGTGAACAGTGCCTTTCCAGCCAGCGTGAGCGACCCCGATCAGCCTGGTCTCCGGTTCAATAAAATAAAGCGGGACACAGTCTGCATAACAAAGTGTCAGCAGTACTCCTTGCTCATCTGTCAGAAAGCCATCCGTTCTTGAAAAAGAAGTATCATAGGTCGTTGAGCCTCTTCCTTGATCTGATTTTCCGATTTTGGCGATGCTGATATCATGAGTTTGTTCTGCTCCAACCCAGCTGGAAAGAGGAAATTCGATCTTATCGGCCAGCAGGAGACGATTTTCACAAACAGCATTCTGCTCGTCTCCTACATGAAAGCCGAAGTTCAAACCCGAAAAAGCATCCTGTTGGCTCACGCCACCGTTCTTCGTTGTAAACCCAACCTCAAGTCCAGGATAACGCTCCATCCACTCTTTAATTTTAAAATATTCCTGGCTTTCTAAGATGAATGGTTCCATATTTTTACCTCACACGTTTTTGTCTAGTTTATCACATACAAACCGCAATACAACAGTATTACGATGTTACTCATCCCCGTCACTTTTTTGTTGGAGATATCCCCCGCTGTCTTTATACCGGACTAAAATGACATCTTCACCTATTTTCAGGATATTTGTCCAGGGAATCACAACCTCATCTTCCTTTCCGAAGAATCCCAGCACCTTACCTGAACTCCCAATCACAACAGCTTCGATTTTACCCGTATTTAAATTGATTTCAAAATCCTCTATATTACCAAGCCTTTTTCCATCCGAAACATTCACGACATCTTTAACTTGAAATTCTGTCACCTTAACCATATAGATCCCTCCGGATTTCGCTTTGGCATTAATTAGCCCTTATATAAAATATATGAAGGGGAAACAGATGTATGAATTACTTCAGTGGATCTTGAATTTTAAAGAGTCGTCCTACTTCGTAATGCCCTTGTATAAAGCAAAGAACAAAAAAGCGCAAGCGCCTTGTTCAGCCCCGACAAGCGCTGGAGGGCCGACCAGTGAAGTCGTTCTTTGACTTCATTAGGCGGACCGAAGCGACTCGAGGGGCTAGGCGCTGGAGCTGGATTAAGAATACTACATGTATTTATCCAACTAAATAATTTTTATAATTTCCTAAACGATAAAAAAGCTGCCAAAAGGCAGCTTAGCTTTGGATATTCTTATTCATTTGTTTGATGGCTGCTTTTTCAAGACGGGACACCTGGGCTTGTGAGATGCCGATTTCATCGGCTACCTCCATTTGTGTCTTACCCTGGAAGAATCTCTTCCTTAGAATCAACTTTTCACGCTCATTCAGGCGTCTCATACCTTCCTTCAAGGCGATTTCTTCAATCCAGTTTGTATCCTTGTTCCGTTCATCACTTAGCTGGTCCATCACATAGATTGGATCTCCGCCATCGTTATAGATCGGTTCAAATAAGGACACGGGATCCTGAATCGCATCAAGAGCGAAGACAATTTCCTCGTGAGGTACCTCAAGAACCTTGGCGATTTCTTCCGCAGTTGGTTCCCTTGATGCCTCACTCATCAGCCTTTCGCGTACCTGAAGCGCTTTATAGGCTATATCCCTTAATGAGCGCGAGACTCTGATTGGATTATTATCTCGTAAATACCGTCTAATTTCACCGATGATCATCGGGACGGCATAGGTGGAAAACTTAACATTTTGTCCCAGATCAAAATTATCAATGGACTTCATAAGGCCTATACATCCGACCTGAAATAGGTCGTCAACAAACTCGCCCCGGTTGTTAAAACGCTGGATTACACTTAAAACAAGCCTCAGGTTCCCATTCACAAGTTTCTCTCTTGCTGTGATGTCACCGCTTTGCATTTCTCTAAAAAGTTTTCTCATTTCCTCGTTTTTAAGAACGGGAAGCTTTGATGTATCAACACCGCAAATTTCAACTTTGTTTCGTGTCAATCTTTTCCCTCCTCACAGGAGCTGCTGTCAAAAATCAGTATCTCCGCAGGAAGGAAAAATATGCACTATTTACCTAAAGCCTGGACTGGTTTCAGGAAGAATCAGCCAGGAAAACCGCCAAGTTATCACTTTTATCAGAGAGAAAAAATTTTTTTATAGAAAATTTTTCTGCTATACCATTTTATTGAATTCTTTACGCAAACGTTTGATGATTCTTTTTTCCAGACGTGAAATATAAGATTGTGAAATTCCTAGCATATCCGCTACATCCTTTTGTGTCTTTTCCTCGCCACTCCCAAGACCAAAACGCAATTCCATGATTTGCTTTTCACGATCGGAAAGCTGCTGCAGCGCTTTAACCAGCAATTTTTTATCCACATTGGACTCAAGGTCCTTTGTGATAATATCGTCATCGGTTCCAAGAACATCGGACAAGAGCAGTTCATTTCCATCCCAATCAATATTCAAAGGCTCGTCAAAGGAAACCTCCGACCGCAGTTTATTATTCCTTCGCAAATACATCAGGATTTCATTTTCAATACATCTAGAAGCGTAGGTCGCTAGCTTAATTTTCTTCTCAGGATTGAACGTATTGACCGCCTTAATCAAACCGATTGTTCCGATACTGATTAAGTCTTCAATGTTAATGCCCGTGTTTTCGAATTTACGCGCGATGTAGACAACGAGTCTCAAATTCCTTTCTATGAGAATCGACCTTGCCGCTTTATCCCCATTTGGAAGTTTGTTCAAAAGCACTTCTTCCTCATCTTTCGTTAAAGGAGGTGGCAACGCTTCGCTACCGCCGATATAATATATTTCATCTGTTTTCAAGCCCAGTTTCATTAATAATTTATACCAGTAATAGGATATCCGAAGCCGCAAATTTTTCATTGATTGTCCTCCTTCTAAATTATGTATTTCTGAGTATAGTAATATTAGCTTACCTTCACCGTTGGCTCTTGTTTTGCCATCCCTGCCATCATTTTTGGATGGATAATACATTGAAAACTGCCATCAGCCGAAAGTTCCTGCGCAGTAAAAGATATTAACCCCTTTTCTGCAATATAAGTTCCTTCGTCTGTAGTAATCTTGATCTTGTCAGGATTAAAGGCAATGATTAACTGATGCTCTTGTCCGACTACCTTACATGGAATGATTCTCATTCGATTTTCCAGCTGCTGCGAAAAATTTTCATCACCTGACAAAACACAATCGGGATTTTCAGCAATTCTTTTGATTTCACTTGGCATACGATCCAAACAATCTGCTATGGATAAAATCATGACTGGCATTTTTGAGATAGGATCATAAAGCTGGTTGCCGCTATCTATCAGTCCTTTCATGTTAAAATCCATCTCCATGAACTGCACTTCAACTATTGCCAGTGATTCATATTGAATCTTTGTCATTTCGAATTGTTCAATATTTCTCCTCGAAAAATGCCAGGCGAGCGGAAACCCCAGCAATACAAACAACCAGCTGATTGGATCGCCAAACCCTTTAATATGGTTCATGGCCACATTCGATGCCAGGTTCATATCAAATTGGATAAAGTAATGTACCCCTGTCAAAGTGCCCCCAAGCAGAAAGGTCGTTACATAAAATGTCATAAGTGCCTTGAAGAAAAAACGGAATCTTTTATAGCCAAAAGCTGCCAGGACCATCAATATCGAAAAGAACAGTTTCCCCGCTGGGTGCCCCGCTGCAGCATGAAACGGAGTAATTGATAATATAATGAGCAGTGAACCTATAGCCCCTCCCAAACATAGCCGCCATAGCTTAACCTGTCTTTTCAGGATGATGGCAGTCAAGTAGAGTAGGAACGTATCAAAGAATAAATTCAATGCCCAGATGACATCCAGATAGACCTTCACCCCTCATCCTCCTGTACAGAATTCGCATGCGCCTTGTTTGACAGCTGAAAGTGCTGTGCCAGACTCAGATTCAGAATCTTCATCCCTCTTGCTTGAAATGATCAAGCATGCCAACGGCTAATTAACGGTTCAATCTGGCAAACCGACCAAACTACTTTGGATGGTAAAAAACAACCTGGCGTCGAGCAAAGTTTAGCAACCACTGTTGAAGCACGTGATCACCGATTTGCTTCTTGCTCTATCATTCCGTTACGGAAAAGTATATCGTCATTGGCCTATGAAGTGTGTCATAATCTGGCACCAAAACAACAGAGATTTTCACTTTTCCCTTCGGATTTTGTCAATTTTCAGATTATTAACTTTAGGAATAAATGATGCTTAAATTTTTAGTAGGTCATATATTCCAAAAGTATGTTGTTTAGTAGATTTCTAAGAAAAGCGCAAGCGCCTTGATCAGCCCCGAAAAGCGTTGGAGGGCCGACCGGTGAAGTCGTTCTTTGACTTCATTGGGCGGACCGAAGCGACTCGAGGGGCTAGGCGCTGGAGATGGACACTTATCTAAGTGTAAGTTTATACTTTCTCTCGTGAAAAATAACATAAAAAGGGCATAGCCGTTTCGGCTATGCCCTTCTGAAGTATAAATTAGCGTCTTCTGTTACGATTGCGCAGGAATGTTGGGATATCAAGAGCATCATCGCCCTGTGGAGATTGATTGCTTCTTGGTGCTTCCTGCTGGATTTCTTCACGTTTAGGCTGTTCGCGCTTGATCGCACCCATACCTGGCTTTTGCTGCCCTCCAAAACCTGGTCTTGTTGGCTTAGGCTGGACGACTTCCTCATTGAAGCCTGTTGCAATTACCGTAACGATAATTTCATCTTTTAAGCTTTCATTGATGACAGAACCGAAGATCATATTTACATCCTGGTCTGAAGCAGTGGCGACGATGTCAGCAGCTTCTTGTACCTCGTATAAACTAAGGTTCGTTCCGCCAGTGATATTCATAAGAACACCTTGAGCACCATCAAGTGAAGTTTCAAGCAACGGTGAGGAAATAGCCTTTTTAGCTGCTTCAGTAGCACGGTTTTCACCTGCAGCAACACCAATTCCCATCAATGCTGAACCCTTATTGGACATAATTGTTTTAACATCGGCAAAGTCAAGGTTGATCAAACCAGGTGTAGCGATCAAGTCTGAAATACCCTGGACACCCTGGCGCAGAACATTATCCGCTTCACGGAAAGCTTCTAGCATCGGAGTGCTCTTATCAACAATCTCAAGCAAACGGTCGTTAGGAATCACAATCAAAGTATCTACTGCTTCCTTCATCGATGAGATTCCACCGCCAGCCTGTCCAGCACGCTTGCGTCCCTCAAATGTAAATGGACGTGTAACTACACCTACTGTCAACGCTCCAAGGTCCTTGGCGATTTGAGCGATAACTGGAGCTGCACCAGTACCTGTTCCTCCGCCCATACCGGCAGTAACAAATACCATGTCAGCGCCTTTTAGCACTTCCTCGATTTGTTCTTTGCTTTCTTCGGCCGCTTTCTTTCCGACCTCAGGATTAGCACCAGCGCCTAGTCCACGCGTTAGCTTTGCACCGATTTGCATTCTGATTTCAGCTTTTGAAAGGTTCAATGCTTGTGCGTCTGTGTTGACCGCGATGAATTCCACACCTTGTACGCCGTGTTCGATCATTCGGTTAACCGCATTATTTCCGCCGCCGCCAACACCGATAACTTTTATAGTAGCAAGTGAATCTAAATTTGTATCAAATTCCAACATGACAAATCCTCCTAATTCGCCGATTTCCTGTTAGCTCTGATTATTCAAAAAAGTAGCCAAGAAATTTCTTCATTCTTGAGGTGACTTTTTCTTCAGGCTGTTTCTCAGGCTTCGATTTTGGATGCGGCTGTTTTTGAACTCTCTTTTCTTTCGGTTCCATTTCACTAAAAGTAGCTTCCATTTTCTTCCCTTTTAATTTTGCGTTTTTATAAGCAAATTGGATTAAGCCGACTGCTGTCGTGTACTGGGGTTCTCTTACGCCAATATAATCCGGAATGGCGATTCTTACCCTGCTTTGGAAAATATCCTGGGCAAGCTCCAGAACACCCTGCATATTGGCTGTTCCACCTGTCAGGACAAAACCACCTGGCAAGTCCCTTATGTTCATGTGTTTCAATTCATCCTGGACAAGGGAGAAGATTTCTTCCATTCTTGCCTCAATGATATCGGCTACTTCCAGCTGATTGAACTGCTGCTGCTGGTCGCTGCCGATGATTGAAACCTCGAATACTTCCTCTTCGGATGCATAGTCATAAAAGGCATGTCCATGCTTCAATTTCAATTGATCCGCTTCTTCAGTTGTCGTGCGCAAACCGATTGATAAGTCCTTGGTGATATGGTCTCCTCCAACCGGAATGACAGATGTACCTCTTAAGTGTCCGTTCTCAAACACAGCGACAGTTGATGAACCGCCGCCGATATCAATCATCGCGACACCCATATTCTTTTCATCCTTTGAAAGCGCGAATGCTCCTGCAGCAAGCGGCTGTAGGCCGATATCCACGATTTCAAGTCCAGCACGCTCAACACAACGAAGAGTATTATGTAAGATGGTCTTTGATCCGGTAATGATCGTTCCTTCCATTTCAAGCCTAACACCGATCATGCCTCTTGGATCATTGATCTCATCAAGACCGTCAACGATAAATTGCTTTGGAATCACGTCTATTATCTCTCGCTCAGGTGGAATCGATACCACCTGTGCAGCATCAATGACTCTCGCTACGTCCTCATTCGTGATCTCGCGATTGTCGCTGGAAACTGCAACCACACCATGGCATGGCAACAGGGAAACATGATTGCCGGTGACACCTACAATCACCTGGTTAATCTTTAAACCTATCATTCTTTCAGCTTGTTCGATTGCCCTTTTAATAGAATGAACGGTTTCATCTATATCAACAATGGAGCCCTTTCTTAACCCTTCGGACTTTACATTGCCAACACCAATTATATTTAAAGTGTCGTTGACCATTTCCCCAATGATTACCTTCACACTGGATGTACCGATGTCAAGACTGACATATATATCATTGCTGTTCATTCTGTGGCACCTCCTTCAACAATTCCTAGTGTTTGAACAACAATTTCTTGCCACTATCTAATTGCGTTTCATTTTTTAATTACATTACTTTATTCGTCACAATTAAATATTTCCCTTTTAAAATATCATTTTTTTTTCTACTTTTCACTTGTCGTTGACCATTTCGTCAATATTATTCTCCGGATGACGGCTATATTCTGGAACAGCCTTACCCCAAAGGCAAAAACTGCTGCTAAATACAAGTCTACACCAAGATGGACACCTAGAAAAGCTAAACTTGCTGCTAATACTATATTAAAAAAGAATCCTGATACAAAAACTTTTTCATCATATATATTTTGCAGCTGGGCGCGGATCCCTCCAAACAAAGTATCGAGGGCTGCAAGGATCGCGATTGATAAATAGTTGGAGTATTCTTCAGGAATTGTGATATCGGTCAATAGCCCAATGATTACACCGATGACCAACCCCATGATTGGAAGCCACATTATCCGTTGCCTCCCCCTTTGTCTGTTTTAACGGGTTCCATGTACCTGATCCTGATTGTATCTTGATATGCAGGTACAACCAACATGCTCTCAGGCCTGTTTACGATCACTTCCAGATTATCGATGAAAAAATCCTCGGCTACCGTGGAAACCTTCATTCGATTGTATAACTTTTCGGCTGAATCTCCATTTTCCGTAATTACCCGAACTTCAATAGGAAAACGATTTAAAGAATGTCCATTGATTTTTGTCACCCTGTTTATATCCCGGATGACGGTAGTATTTACGACCCTCTCGCCATCAATGGAAACATGCTTTGCGCCATACAGGTTCAATTCATTCAAAAGCCTTTTAAGCATATCTGGAGAAACCGAAGGCGGATTGTCACCTTCGACAATCAAGTTGAAAGCAGGCTTAATCAAGAGAGTGATCCCCGGTCCGGTGACCTCGGTCAGTCCAGCCTCATCCTTCAATTCTGCGAGGGTTTCCCGCAGTACCTCTTCCTTGCTTTGCTGCCGCTCAGTTTCATACTTAGCTATTTTTTCTTCATTAGACCTGATTTCAAGAAGCAGCTTGGACTGTAATTCCTTCTCCTTCATTAAATCCTCACGAAGCTGCCAAGTGTCACGTGTATCCCTGACTTCTGGTTCCCTGACGGTTTGAAACTGAATGGCGACCATTAATCCAATAATTGCAGCTATAATACTGAAGCTGAGATTCTTAGGTCGGCCCAATGCATTCACCTTGCTTTCTATTAGGCCATTTCTTGTGGTTTTCATTCAATCCCATTCTAAACAGCCTGTTAACCTATTTCTTGTACGGCATTCGTATTTTGGAAAGAAAGCGATGGTCGTCATCATTTCCCCAAAATCGGATCCATTTTAATATCTTCCTTTTCTTCTAACGAAAAAACAATTTGGTCATTCACAAGCTGATCTTTTACCCCACCGGTAATATTGAGAGCGGAGGAAAGAACATCGGGGTCACCAATAGCAGTGATTTCAAATGGGGCAGGATACTGGTAGCCATCAACAGTAATGACAGGGCCTGTACACAAAATATATGAATTGTGAGAAATTCGCTGCCCGTTCACAGAAATAGCTGCTGCTCCTGAAATGTACAGTTCATTGATCACCTTGAACACATGATGCTCGTGGACAAGATAATTATTGATATTCTCTTCATCAGGATCGTATTCTCCATCAGCCAGAGTTACTTTTACTCCCTTACCTCTGACCTCTACCTTGCCAAGGAACATACGATATTTCTCAGCGTCCTCAGCCATGTTAAAGAAAACTTGCGCTTCTTTGGAAAGGCTGGCCTCAATTTCCCTTACCTTTTCCTGCTTGGCATTCAACTCTTTCTGAAGCTCCCGGTTTTTTTCTTCCTCTTCTATCAAGTCGTTTCTCAGACTTAAATGCTTCTCCCATTGCCTGTCCGTCAAGCCCTGGCCTTTCTCACCCTCGTCCTGTGTGACACGGAATGAAAAAGCGACCATAAAGCCAAGTACCAGGAAAACGATTGAAAGAATTACACGATTACTGTTCACTTTCTTTTTCAATTTCAACTTCCTCAGCTTCCTCTGCTTCATATGCTTTAAAATAAGAGCCAACCTCGAGATCGATGACACCCTTTTTAGAAGAGTCAAGCTGGCTGACAATTGAAGGATAATGTGCCATTTTTTCAGAAAAAGTCCTGAGCGTAGCATTTACCTCGAAACCGTCATTCATATACAGCTTAACAAGATATTTATCCGTCTTTACTGGCTGTGAGTGAATTTCAGAGATTGAATTGATGACAACTTCAGGCAGTTCCTCCAGTGAAGTGATCATTTCATCCAGGACCTTCCCTTCTTTAAAGCCTATTAAGATTGGCGCGTTGACAGGAATTTCATCAATCTGCTTTTCTCCAAGAATATTTCCATTTTCAAGGACCGGGTAGAAATTCTTTCCCTTTGAAATGTAGGCAAGCCTGCTATATTCTTCAAGCTCAATGACGACCTTATTTGGAAACTTTACGTTCACAGTAGCTTGTTTGATTTCCTGGATTTTCTCCAGTTTTTCTTCAACTTCGCCTTTGCCGATTTTCCACACATTTGACTCGAAGCTGAGCCCGCTTTTTTCCACGATGTGCTCGTAGGAATAAGACTCATTTCCTGAAACAGTAATCTCTTTCACCTTGCTTAGCGGTGACTGAAAATAGATAACACCGGCTATTAATATAAAAAACAAAGCCAGAAGCATGATAAGCCTTCGATTAGCTTTCTTTCGTCTTTGATGTTTTAACTTTGGAATCCGATCTTCAATTGAGACGATTTTCCTCTTGTCCATTTTCAATCCCCTCTTTATCGGCTGAACCCTTTTCCAATAAGAATAACATCTTTTTTCTTGATCTTGCAGGTTAAAGCCATCGTTATAATAAATTTAGAATCAGAAGCTTTCCCTGGTATTGAAAACAATAAGTATGTACAACAGCACATAATAAGAAAAGAACCAACGGCATGAGAATCTGTCATGCCGTTTTTATCCGGACAGCATCCTAATCTAATGAATTATTATATCACAGAAATTGACAGCTTGAACCACTTTCCTGCTATTTCCGACCTATAATTTCTACCTCTGTCTCCATTTTCACACCATGTAAATCTAGGACTGTATCCTTTACATGCTGAATCAGACCAAGTACATCCTCAGCCTTTGCATTTCCTTTGTTCACAATGAAATTCGCATGAAGCTCCGAAATTTGTGCCCCGCCGATTTGATGGCCTTTCAAGCCTGATTTTTCGATTAAATTCCCAGCATAATTGGGAAGGGGGTTCCTAAAGACACTGCCGCAGCTTGGAAAGTTATAGGGCTGGGTTTCTTTGCGATAATCCTTGTTTTTTTGAAGCTCCGCCACAATTTCATCCTTATTGCCTTCTTGAAGTTGGAAAATGGCTCCTACGACTACACCTGGCCGCTCTTTCTGGAGGACAGATGTCCGATAAGAGAATTTCATTTCTTTGTTAGTGAGCCACTCAAGAGCGCCATCTTCAAAAAGCACATAGGCTTTCTCCAGAATTTGTGAGATATCAGAACCATGGGCCCCTGCGTTCATATAAACCGCACCGCCAATCGACCCAGGAATTCCGCCAGCGAATTCAAGCCCTGAAAGTCCTTTTCGGCTAATGGTGATCGCAAAGTTGACCAGCGAAAGACCTCCACCAGCTGTCACTCTAGTACCATCGATCTCCAAATCATCAAGCCCAGAACCGAGTTTAATCACAACACCTTCAATGCCTTTATCTGAAACGAGGAGATTCGAACCTCTGCCGATCACGGTCCATTCAACACCAGAATCCTTAAAGACTTCAACCGCTTTTCTTAAATTTTCTATTGATGAAGGTTCAATAAGTATGTCAGCAGGTCCGCCAATTTTCATTGATGTATGGTTTGCCAGCGGTTCATTTTCCTTAACAGAACCGATGTTCAATTCCCTAAGTTTGTTAGCTAGATCCTTCATAATTACCTTCCTTTCACGATACAGCTATTTTGACTATTTTATGCAGCTGCATGCCTATAGGCTACTTTTTCGCCAGTTCCTCCATGAGACGGTACAGTCTCTGGGCTGAGTCAGGTATGCCTAGTTTTTTCGCCGCCTTTTTCATATCGGCCAGCTTCTCTTCATTGCCCAGTATGTGGTCAATACTTTCGACCAACTTGGGTCCTGTAAGATCTTTTTCAAGCAGCAGCCGTGCTGCTCCGTTTTCACTTAATGCCCGTGCGTTTTTTTCTTGATGATTGTCGGTTACATATGGGCTCGGAATCAGTATGCTGGGAATCCCCAATGAAGTAAGTTCAGCCAGGGTAGTCGCTCCTGCCCTTGCTACAGTTAAATCAACACCGGATAGCACCTCGGGCATATTGTGAATAAATGGTTTGATGATGACATTTTCCGGATTACCGACAAGTTCAACTTCCTTCTGGACATCTTCAAAATGAACATCGCCCGTAACATATAACACTTGATATGATTTACCGCTTAATTCAGTGAGGCTTTTAATGACTGCTTCATTAATTGGCCTGGCACCCCTGCTACCGCCAAAAATAAGCACAGTAGGAATTTTAAGCTTTAATCCGGCAGACAATCTGCCTTTGATTCCATCCTGCCCCAATACCTCAGATGCTCTAGGGTTACCAGTCAACACAACCTTTTGCTCAGGGAAGAATTCCCTAGCTTCTTCAAAGCAAATCGCGATTTTATCAACATAACGGCTCAGGAATTTATTCGTCAAACCTGGAACGCTGTTTTGTTCATGGACAATTGTGGGTATGCCCATTTTCGCAGCCGCATAGACCACAGGACCGCAAACATAGCCCCCAGTACCTATGACCACATCTGGCTTGAATTCCTTGAGCATTTTTTTACTATCCCTGACACCTTTTAGGAAACGCAGGATTGTTTTTACGTTTTCAAATGAAATCTTTCGTTTGAACCCTGTGATATGTATGGACTTAAACGGGATGTTCTCCCTTGGCACGAGCTTGCTTTCGAGCCCTTTTTCCGTCCCTATGTAGAGAAACTCGACATTCTCATCCTTTTTTTGAATTTCCCTTATTAGTGCGAGCGCAGGGTAAATATGTCCACCTGTACCGCCGCCGCTAACTGCAATCTTCATTTTCCACACCTCAACAACTTATCTCTTTTTTAATCGCGTCCATCACGCATGCATTTACACACCAGGTTTTTCCGGATTGCGTGATGTGAATAAGAATTGTGAAAAGGAGCCTATAAAAAAGGCACTCCCCGGTTTTACCCTATTCTACTATATTCTAAACTTAAGAACAGTTTTTAAAGATATTGTTATTTAAATGTAATATAGCATGAACATAGCCATATTCCTAACATATTCACAGGACATGTCCGAATTTCCGGCTCCTTTTTAAATCATAACTCACAGAAGGAATAGTAATCAAAAACAAAGGCTGTTTTCGTAAAGATTGTTGTTAAAATCCTAAAGCCGATTTTAACGTAATATATACTAATTTTGCAGGTCGGTATTAAGTTTGCATGCTCTTTTCTCATATGAACCGTCAACTTTAAGAAGGAATATAGGTAATTCAATCCAATTTTGTATTCAATAGCAACAAAGTTTGAGAAAAGAGCCAAAACAAAAGACCCTGATGGCAGGGTCTTTTGTTTTTATAACAGTTTAATATCTCGAGTGTCGACTGATATTCAGCAGTACACCGACGGCCATCAACATCAGTGTCAGGGATGAGCCCCCATAGCTCAGGAATGGGAGCGTTATACCAGTAACAGGCATAAGGCCGGTGACAACACCGATATTGATCATCACCTGAATTGCAATCATTGCAATGATCCCAGTGGCCAGAAATGTTCCGAATAAATCGGGAGCCCCAAGCGCAATCCTTACTCCCCTCCAAAGCAGTAAGGAGAATAAAAGAAGAATCAATGAACCGCCAATGAATCCAAGCTCCTCAGCGAGAATTGCGAATATAAAGTCTGTTTGGGGTTCAGGCAGATAAAAGAACTTTTGCCTGCTTTGTCCCAGGCCAAGACCAAACAATCCCCCAGGACCGATTGCGTATAGCGATTGGATCATTTGAAACCCGCTTCCGAGAGGATCTTGCCATGGGTCTAGAAACGATGTAATCCGTTTCATCCTGTATGGCGCAGAAATAATCAGTCCGACAAAACCGGCGACCCCCAGCAAACCGAGTCCGACAAAATGGCTAATCCTGGCACCGGCAATAAAGATGATGACAACAGAAGTACCGACCATGACTGTTCCTGTTCCTAAATCAGGCTGAAGCATAATGAGGCCAAATGCCAAAAACACAAGCCCTAAAGAAGGGAAAAGTCCCTTTTTAAAAGAAGTGATTGCTTTCTGGTTCTCTGACAAAAATTTCGCGAGGAAGGCAATCATCGCAATCTTCATGAACTCTGATGGCTGAACCGAAAAGGCACCTACTCCAATCCAGCTCCTTGATCCATTCCGCACATTCCCGACTCCAGGAATCAAAACAAGGATCAACAGGACAAAACAAATAATCAAAATGACCTTTGCCCATGTTCTCCATGTCCAATAGTCAATATTCATGATGAAAAACATCGCGATGATCCCGACACCTGCAAAGAGCATTTGACGTTTCGCAAAGAAAAAAGAATCATTAAACTTATAGTCCGCCCAGACAGCACTTGCGCTATAGACCATGATCAAGCCCACTGCCAAAAGCGTAAATGTAACAATCAGTAGAAAAATGTCTGGAGTAGATTTTTTCGTTGGCAAAGCAATACACCTCGGCTGTATGATTTAGGGCTCATATGCCGCTTCCCATCCAGCCTGCAATGAGGCCAAGCAACCTGAGTCATGTTGTTCGAGACAAGCCCTTACTTAAGCTTATGCACGGCCTCGATAAACATGTCTCCCCTGACCTCAAAAGTTTTATACTGATCCCAGCTTGCACATGCTGGAGACAGCAGGATGACATCACCGGGTTCTGAATGTTCAAATGCCACGGGAACGGCCTTTTCCACATTATCGGCCCGCAAAATCGTTTTTATTCCTGCATCTTGTCCAGCCTGTCCAACTTTTTCAGCTGTCTCTCCAAAAGTAATCAATGTCTTCACATTTTTTAACGAAGGAACAAGCTCATCAAAAGAATTGCCCCTGTCAAGACCGCCGGCCAGCAAGACGATTGGTGCATCGAAAGCTGCAAGGGCATTTTCAGTAGCCAAAATATTCGTTGCTTTTGAGTCATTATAAAATTTACGTTCATCGATAGTGGTCACATACTGAAGCCTGTGACGAACGCCTGCAAAGGTAGTAAGCACCTTACTGATGGCCTCTTTATCTGCACCTGAAAGCAGCGTCGCCGCTACGGCCGATAATATATTTTCCAGATTATGCTTGCCCGGCAGGACGATATCCTTTGTTTCTATAATTTGCTCCCCGTTAAAGCAAACCCATCCATCCTTCACATAAGCACCACTTTCAAGCACCTTCCTTGTTGAAAAAGGAACGATTTGCGCTCGGGAATTGCGGGCAATTTCCATGCATTCCTCCTGGTCGGCATTGACAATCAGGAAGTCTTCTTCAGTCTGGTTTTTTGTAATCCTAGCCTTTGCACTAATATATTCATTTCTTGTACCGTGATAATCCAGGTGTGCGTCATACAGATTTGTAATGATGGATATCCGAGGCTTGAACTGGTCGATTCCCATCAATTGAAATGATGACAGTTCAATGACGATCGTATTTTCAGCTGTGGCTTCCTGAGCAACACCTGATGCTACCGTACCGATATTGCCCGCAATCAATGGATGCTTGTTTCCTGCCTCAAGCATTTCGAATATTAACGTTGTAGTAGTTGTTTTTCCGTTAGTTCCCGTAATACCAATCAGCGGTGCTTCAGAAATCTGGTATGCGAGCTCAACCTCGGTAATAACCGGAATTTCTTTTTCAATCGCTTTTAGAATCATAGGATTATAGTACGGAATTCCGGGATTCTTGACGACGAGTTCAAAGCCTTCGTCCATCAATTCGATCGGATGGCTTCCACAAACAACCTTGATTCCCTGCTCAAGCAATCCTTGCGCTTCGGGATTTTCAGAAAGAGGCTTACTATCGTTGACAGTGACAAAAGCCCCTAGTTTATGTAGTAGAGCAGCCGCACTGACTCCACTCTTGGCAAGGCCAAGTACTAATATCTTTTTATGTTGATATGTTTTGATATCTTTCATCTAGATCCACACCTCAATATAAATTCCAAGGATAGCGAAAAGAAGGCCTACAGTCCAGAACGTGACAACAACACGCCATTCTGACCAGCCAATCAATTCATAGTGGTGGTGAAGTGGACTCATCCTGAATATTCTTTTCCCAGTAGTTTTGAATGAAATAACCTGAAGGATAACGGATAATGTTTCAATCACAAATATTCCGCCAATGATGATCAGAATAATCTCAAGCTTCGCAAGGATCGCGACAGTTGCAATTGCACCACCAAGAGCGAGAGAACCCGTGTCTCCCATAAACACTTTAGCAGGGTGTGCATTAAATACAAGGAATCCTAAAACAGCGCCAACCACCGCGACTGAAAAAATAGAAAGCTCATATTGAGATTGGCTCCAGGCAAGTACAGCGAATGCACCAAATGCAATCGCAGCTGTTCCGGAAACCAGCCCGTCAAGCCCGTCCGTCAGGTTAACAGCATTCGAAAACCCGACCATCCAGAAAATAATGAACAGCGCATATCCCCATCCCAAATCAAAGGAAATGTTCGTTAACGGGATGCTGATGACTGTTGATAATTCACTTTGCTTGAATATGAAGTAAAAAATAACGGAAATAATAATCTGGCCAAGCAGTTTTTGTTTCGAAGTCAAGCCAAGGTTTCGCTTCATGACAACCTTGATGAAATCATCCATAAAGCCAAGCAGGCCAAATCCTAGAGTAACAAATAACAATAGATACGTTTCCACTGAAGGCTGGGAGAACTTCCCTGTCATGACGAGGGTCGTGATTGTGATGGAGATTAAGATCATGACGCCGCCCATAGTCGGTGTACCTGTTTTTTTCTGATGCGATTTCGGCCCTTCTTCTCTGATGCTCTGGCCAAATTTAAGCCTTCTCAAAAAAGGAATAAACACTGGAGAAAGCAGAACAGTGATAAGGAAACCCATCAATATTGTGAAAAAGATAACTTGCTCCAGCATTCTATTCCTCACCTGCCTTATTACGATTGCTGCCAAAACCATTGATGTTTTCGGCCATCACAGCTATATCATATGTTTCATCAGCTTCATTAAGAAGTGCTTTGTTCAGGAAAATGAATTTAGTTCTTTCGTTGATGTCTTCTTGTTGTGTTAAGTAATCATAGTATGAGTTCATAATTTTCTCTAAGCCTTTCAAATTATCTTGTGTGTAAAAAATCGGGAAATGGTTTGGCGCATATGCCGGCACCTGCTCGCCTTCAGGCCAGACTGCTGCCACAGCACCATTTGAAATCGCATCCTGTAAAGTTCCGGAATCATTCGATACCGGCACAAATAGCCCTTTAGGCTGTTTAGCACCAGCCAGACTGCTTACAGTATGAAAGTGGATATTCTCATCCCTTATTCCAGTTGCTCTTGAAAATAGATTTGAAACATCCTGGTATGTCAGCATATTACCTCTCCTCTATCGCCTCGCGTGCCACAATCCGGTCATCAAAGTCGAATGTCCTGTCACCTATTTGCTGATATGTTTCATGGCCCTTCCCAGCAATCAGGATCACATCCCCAGACTTCGCACTTTTTATGGCGTGCTGGATCGCTTCCTTCCTGTCAATAATCGAAGTATAAACTTCGCCCTTTACTCCCTCTTCCATATCCTTGATAATTTCTGCCGGATCCTCGCTGCGCGGGTTATCTGATGTGAAGACGGCATCTGTAGAATATTCACAAGCGATTTTCGCCATAAGCGGACGCTTAGTTCGATCCCGGTCGCCTCCACAGCCAACTACACAGTAAACCCTTTTCTGTGCAAATTGCTGTATTGTTTTCAGGACGTTTTCAAGACTGTCAGGGGTATGGGCATAGTCAACGATCACAGAGAAATCCTGTCCTGCATCGACTACTTCAAACCTTCCCGAAACTCCTTTAACACCTTCAACAGATGCGATAACAGCCTCTAAAGGTACGCCAGAAACGAGGGCAGCTCCGATGCTCGCAAGTACATTATAAATGCTGAACTTTCCGATCAACTGGATGTTTACCTTTTTCACGCCAAATGGGCTGACCAAATCAAATGATGTTCCGCTGGCCGTCATTGCAATGTTGATTGCCTGCAGGTCAGCATGGTTGTCAATCCCATATGTTAATATATGGGCAGTTGTCAGCATAGCAAACTCATCACTTGCCGGATCGTCTGAATTTAAGACTGCAATTTTCGGTTTCTCATGGTTAAAGGCATTTCCAAGCTGTGAAAAAAGAAGCCCCTTCGCTTTCCTGTATTCTTCCATTGTCTTATGGTAGTCCAGATGGTCTTGCGTTAGGTTTGTGAAAACAGCAACATTGTAATCCGTTCCATGGACACGGCCATAAACAAGCGCATGCGAAGATACCTCCATTACCGCTGTATCAACCTTTTCGTCGACCATTCTTTTGAACGTCTTTTGTAGAGTCAGACTCTCCGGAGTTGTATTTTTCACTTCAAAGATTTGCTCGCCTATCTTAGTGTACATCGTTCCAATCAGCCCGGTCTTCTGACCAGCATCCTTGAAAATCTGTTCAATAATATGACTGGTCGTCGTCTTTCCATTCGTACCCGTGATTCCAACCAGATGAAGCTTCTGGCTAGGCTGGCCGTAAAATGCATCCGCAAGCACTGCCATTGCCCGTACCGTGTCCTTGACAACAATTACCGGGACATTCACGGGCAATTCTCGTTCTGCGAGAACGGCTGCTGCTCCATTCTTCACGGCTGATCCAGCAAAATCGTGACCATCAACTGTATAACCTTTTATGCATATGAATAAACTTCCAGGAGTCACTCTGCGGTTATCATTTTCAATTGAAGTAATTTCGGGATTTTCTCCCTTATAATCCACGAACGGGTGCAAGTAACCAATCAATTCGTGTAATTTCATAAATATCAAATCCTCTCAAACAACATGGCGACTCTTATTTTACATGATTAGGCTGAAATTAGCCATTGTTGAGATGAAAAGAGCAAGCCCTTTTTACACGAGTTAGACTGGTGCTGCTCCTCAACAAGTGAAATAGCCAAGTATCCTAAAGCAGGCGGCGGATGATTATCCTGCCGCCGCCTGCTCACCATAGGTTTATGTTTTAATTATAGCTCTTAGTTAATCATTCATATAAACCCTAATGGTTGATCCTTCCTTAATTTTCACCCCTGGTGAAGGAAGCTGTTTCACAACTTTCTCCCCATCTCCTGCAATATCAAGCTTGAAATTGATAAGTTGTTGCCTGAGCTCCAGCTTGGATAAACCGATCAGGTCAGGCACCTCCACCATAGGCGTGTCCATCCATGTCAATTCTTTTTCAATCTGGTCTTTCCGTGGAGGAACCTCCATAGCGCGAAGGCTGTCTTCCATAATATCGCCAACGATAGGTGCTGCTACAACCCCACCAAACTGTACTGTACCTTTAGGGTTATCAACTGCGACATAGATTACAATTTGCGGATCATCCGCTGGAGCAAAACCTATAAAGGAAACAATATGGTTATTCTCGAGGTAGCGGCCATCCTTTGCCTTCTGGGCAGTACCCGTTTTGCCGCCAACCCTGTAAGAGTCTACATAAGCATTTTTACCTGAACCCTTCGCTACGACACTTTCAAGCGCATGCCTGATCTCTTTTGAAGTCTCTTCAGAGATTACTCTTCTTTTGGCCTGTGGGGATTTCTTCATGACAACCTCCCCTGTAACAGGGTCAATCAACTCTTTAGCAATATAAGGTGTATAAAGTATTCCACCATTTACTGCTGCTGAAACCGCAGCGACCTGCTGGATCGGTGTGACGGAAACACCCTGCCCAAAAGCTGTTGTTGCCTGTTCGATCGGACCGACTCTGTCCAGGTTGAACAAAATTCCTTTGCCTTCCCCTTGAAGGTCAATGCCAGTTTTCTCGCCAAACCCAAAATCCTTCACATATTTAAACAGTTTTTCTTTCCCTAACCTATCCCCAAGCTCAACGAATCCAGGGTTGCAGGAATTCTCGACAACCTCTAGGAACGTCTGACTACCATGGCCGCCTTTTTTCCAGCAGCGTATTCTCGCTCCAGCCACTTCTACTGAACCTGAGTCATGGAAGTGATCTTTTTCAAGGTCGACCTTTCCTTCCTGAAGGGCTGCCGCCAGAGTCAAGATTTTAAAAGTGGATCCTGGCTCATATGTGCTCCATATCGGCAAGTTACGATTATAGACTTCCGGTGCTACATTGCGGAAGTTAGCCGGATCAAAGTCTGGCCTGCTTGACATTGCGAGGATTTCCCCATTATTCGGGTTCATGGCAATCGCAATGATGCCATCCGGATTGTATTTTGCCTGGGCTATATCCAACTCCCGCTCAACGATCGTCTGTACTCTGCTGTCGATCGTCAGCTTCAGGTCGAGCCCATCCACCGGCGGCTCATAGTCATCAGCCATATTGTTCATTCGCTGTTGTTTAGCATCCGCATAAAATTGGACCGAGCCTTTTTGGCCTTTTAATTCCTTATCATAGTAGAGTTCCAATCCCATCAATCCCTGGTTATCGATTCCCGCAAAACCCAGGACATGGGATAGGTAGCTGCCGTATGGATAATGGCGCTTTGAATCTTCGCCGATGTATATACCTTTGATATCAAGCGCCCTGATTTCCTTCGCTTTCTCGTGAGAAATCTTTCTGCCCTCTGGAATTCTCTCAATCATCGCTTTTTTAGTAATATGTTGATAGGCCTTCTCTTTAGACATATTTAAAGCCTTCGCCAATATTTCCGCCGCAGCTTCGGGATCCTCCACCTGGCGAGGCACCACGTAAACAGTAGGTGCACTAATATTCGTTGCGAGCGCCACTCCATTCCTATCCGTTATTTCCCCGCGCTGAGGTTCAAATGGGACGTTCCTGCTCCACGAATCCTTAGCCTTCCCTGTCAAAAAATCTCCCAGCATAAATTGCACATAGCCAAGCCGGACATCTATGATGAAAAACACTAAAATTCCAACCACCAGAACGAGAGCCAGCCTCTTTCTGACCGTCACATTTGATACACGCATATATTGAACGAACCTCCCTCTATAGTTGTTCCAATAGTAAACTAAGATACTCTCAGACACTCGTTCAAATATATGCTTGTACGAATTCGAATATAACAAGAAGAAGAGACAAGCTGAGGTTTGTTTAGAACCTGAGCCTAGAATGCTTAGGACAACTTCTGAGGGATACTAGTGGATATTGTCTGAACCTGAGGCTACTTCAGACAAACTTAGAAGCCCCAGCTGTGGTTTTGACCGAACCTGGTGGGACTTGGGACAAATTAGGGAATTCCTACTCTGGTTTTGTCCGCACCTGGTGAGACTTCGGACAAATTGGGGAGCGCCTTCTCTCGTTTTGTCCGAACCTGGGGCTACTTCGGACAAAAGGAAGAGCTCCGACTCTGGTTTTGTCCGAACCTGGTGCTACTTCAGACAAAAGGAAGAGTTCCGACTCTGGTTTTGTCCGAACCTAGGGCTACTTCAGACAAAACGGGGAGCTCCGGCTCTGGTTTTGTCCGAACCTAGGGCTACTTCAGACAAAAGGAAGAGCTCCGACTCTGGTTTTGTCCGAACCTAGGGCTACTTCGGACAAATTAGGGAGCTCCGGCTCTGGTTTTGTCCGAACCTGATGCGACTTCGGACAAATTGGGGAGCTCCTTCTCTCGTTTTGTCCGAACCTGGGGCTACTTCGGACAAAAGGAAGAGCTCCGACTCTGGTTTTGTCCGAACCTAGGGCTACTTCAGACAAAACGGGGAGCTCCGGCTCTGGTTTTGTCCGAACCTGGGGCTACTTCGGACAAATTGGGGAGCTCCTTCTCTCGTTTTGTCCAAACCTAGGGCTACTTCGGACAAATTAAGGAATTCCGATTCTGGTTTTGTCTGAACCTGGTGCGACTTCGGACAAATTGGGGAGCTCCTTCTCTCGTTTTGTCCGAACCTAGGGCTACTTCAGACTAAACAGGGAGCTCCGACTCTGGTTTTATCCGAACCTAGGGCTACTTCAGACAAAAGGAAGAGCTTTGACTCTGGTTTTGTCCGAACCTAGGGCTACTTCAGACAAAACGGGGAGCTCCGGCTCTGGTTTTGTCCGAACCTGGTGGGACTTCGGACAAAAACAGAAGCTCCGGCAGGATTTTTATCCGAACCTGAGACAACTTATAGGCATAGACTTGTCAGTATCCAAGGTTTTTACAAAAGAGTCTTCTTAAACAAAAAAAACAGAGGAAGGGCTCATCCGCCCACTTCCTCTGTTTCTTCATTTTCTTCTTCAGTTTTCAATGATTTCTCAAATTGCTGCAGCGGGGTTTCCAGCTCGACAATCAAATTTTCGCCTTCATTGATTGGCAACCCTGGCTTAAGGCTTTGTTTTGTGACATAACCGCTGCCGGCTTTGTTTAGCTTAACCCCTGTAATTTGCGCTAGCTTCATGACGTCCCTGAGTGACCAGTCTGTCATGTTTGGGTATGTCATGACTCCCGAAGCCTTGATAAAGACTTTTTCTCCCTCGAGAGCCATTATCTCTGCCTCTGGCAACTGCTCCTCAACCTGGTTTCCGTCTCCTATAATCACTGTTTCAAACCCTTTGGATTCAAGCAACTTCTTTGCTTCTGCTGAATTCATACCGGTTACCTCGGGAACCGGTATGGAATCCGCTTTCTCCATTGAAGCAGGTTTGATATTCAAATACTGTAGACTGCTTTTCATCACAGATTTGAAGATCATCGACGTTGGAATAGAACCTTTAAAATAATGGTCGATTTCCGGCTGTTGAACGGCGACATAAACGATTAGTTTAGGATCATCTTTTGGAGCCATCCCAAGGAATGAAAACAGATAATCGCTCGCTCCATCTAAATAACTGCCGTTGGCCGTTAAGTTCGCAGTACCTGTTTTACCAGCTACCTCGTACCCCTCGATTGCGTATGATTTCCCTGTACCATGCTCACCAGTTACAACTGTCCCTAAAACATCTCGTACCTGCTTTGCTGTTTCAGCTGATATAGGCTGACCAACGGACTTCGGATCTTCCTGTGTGATCACTTCACCAGTGTTCGGATTGACTATCTTATCAATCACTCGCGGTTTCATCATCTTCCCATCATTTGCTACTGCTGTTGCTGCCTGGATCATCTGGATTGGTGTCACAGTTGTTCCCTGGCCGTATGATGTCGTAATTTTCTCAATCGGCCATCTATAGACAATCGTTCCAGCTGCTTCGTTTGGAAGGTCAATGCCTGTAGGCTGGTCAAAGCCAAAATCAGTTAAGTACTCTCTGAATTTTTCCGTACCGATTTTTTCATTTACCAGCTTTGCCACTGCAACGTTAGAGGAGCGCTGGATTCCTTCAAGATAGGTAATTGAGCCCCAGCCGCTGCCGTTATGATCGCGAATCGGCTTGGAGTTTTCGGTAACTTTATAGGAACCAGATTTATACCACTCATTCGGATTCCATTTGTTCTCTTCAATTGCCGCGGCAAGCGTGAAAATTTTCATCGTCGAACCTGGCTCGATCGGTGTTTCCACCACCTCGTTATGCCAGCTATTATCCAGCCCGTCTCTTGTCGTCGGGTGGAAGCTCGGACGCTGTGCCATCGCAAGGATATCCCCTGTCTTCGGATCAGCGACGACTGCAATGATTTTCTTTGGCTTGTATTCTTTGTCTACACGATCGACCGCATCCTCCACGAACGTTTGGATTTTTTTATCAATCGTTAAAAACACATTGCTGCCATCTTGTGCAGGAGTGACTTTTCTCTCCCCGTCAGGTAAAAGGAAGCCCCATAAATCACTTTCGAATGAAAGAGAGCCATTTTTACCAGTCAATTCATTATTAAGTGTTTTTTCTATCCCCAGCTGTCCAGAAGTAACAGTTTTATTGTCCTCCGTTTCTTCCTTTTCCACAAAACCGACTAAGTGGGATGAAAATACACCATTCGGATAGAACCTCTTTGAATCTCGTAAAAAAGTAATCCCAGGCAGCTTCTGCTCTTCAATTTCACGTTTGGCCTGATGGGAAATGTCGCGGCCGGCTTTTCCGAATTCAACCTGCCAAGGGCCTTTTTTCGTCAGTCTTTTATAGATATCCGACTCACTCATATCGATATACTTCGCAAGGACTGCTGCTGTTTTCGCAGGATCGTTCACATGCTTTGGTTTCTTTTTATTCGTTGTCACCGATTCATTAAGGATAGCGACAAGCGTGTAGGCAGTTGTATCCTCAGCAACAACTTCGCCTTTTCGGTCAAAAATCGTTCCTCTTGTCGCCTCGATTACTTTTTCATTCGAGTACTTTTGCTGCGCCCTTGCAGCCAGGGCTTGTCCATGCACTTCCCCGGTGACCTGGATTGTAATGAACCTGAAAATCAAGATAAAAAAGAGCAGGCTGAATATTACGAATAATACCGCTGCTCCTGCATTCATATTTGGCTGTTTCTTGATCATCAGTTTTCCACACCTTTAACATTGTCTTCATTCAATGTTAAACCGAGCTTTTCTGTTACCTTCTTGATTCTTTCATAGGTACTTAATTCGCTAATCTGGATTTCAAGGTCACTGTTAACCTTTTGCTGCTCCTGAATGCTGCCTTCAATGATTTGTATTTCTTTGTTGACTTCGTAAATGGCTGCCTGTTTTGAAACCATGAATGTTGCGCCGAAGCAAACAATTGCCCCGAAAACAAACATCAGGATTTTTTCGCCGGGCGTCAGTATCGAATTGCGTTTTGCCGGCGCTTTTGCCGGCGCCTGAACAGTGCGCTGCTGTTGTTCTTGCTGCAATTTTCTAGCCAGATTGCTCATCATTTTCCCTCCTGAAATTATATTTTATATTTTTATTTTTTAACTTTTTCAGCGATACGCAGTTTTGCAGATCTTGCCCTGTTATTGAACTCAAGCTCTTCCTCTGAAGGGAGAATTGGCTTTCGTGTGACCAGCTTCAACTTCGGCTGGTATTCTTCCGGAATGATTGGCAACCCTGGCGGCAGCGGGGGTGTTTCGCTCGCTTTTTTCAAGGTAACCTTACAAATCCTGTCCTCAAGTGAGTGGAAGGTGATGACACTGATTCTTCCGCCTACAGCAAGCAAGTCAATAGCCTGCTCAAGTGATTTTTCAAATACACCGAGTTCATCATTAACAGCAATTCTCACTGCCTGGAACACCCTCTTTGCAGGATGACCGCCTTTTCTCCTTGCAGGTGCAGGAATTGCATCCTTGATCAACTCGACAAGTTCACCTGTGGTTTCAATCGGTTTACTTTCCCTTGCCGCCTCGATCTTTCTGGCAATCTGCTTTGAAAATTTCTCTTCCCCATACCGGAAAAAGATTTTGACCAATTTCTCATATGGCCATTCATTAATTACATCGTAAGCGGACAATGGTGCGTCCTGGTCCATCCGCATATCAAGCGGAGCATCATGATGGTAGCTGAAGCCTCGTTCAGGCGTGTCCAGCTGTGGAGATGAAACTCCAAGGTCATATAGCACACCGTCAACCTCAGTTACACCATGTTTTTCAAGCTCTTCCTTCAGATGAAGAAAGTTGCTTCTAATGATTGTCAGCCTGTCGCCATAAGCAGCAAGCTTCTCTTTTGCATTCGCAATTGCGATATCGTCCTGGTCAAACGCGTATAGCTTTCCTTCTTCTGAAAGCTTGGACAAAATCAATTCACTGTGGCCTGCGCCACCGAGAGTGCAATCCACATATGTACCGTCAGGCTTGATATCGAGCCCGTCTACTGTTTCTTCCAGTAAAACTGTTGTATGTTTAAACATTATGATCCACCTTTCCAATCGAGGAGCAGGTAATATTATATCAGAATAATGTTACCCTTAAATATCAAATCCAATCATATTTTCCGCAATTTCAGCAAAAGATTCCTCAGATTCTGCGAAATATTCTTCCCAGATGGCTTTGCTCCAAATTTCAATTCGATTGGAAACACCTAAAATCACACATTCTTTCTCAAGCTTGGCGTATTGCATCAGCGGGGAAGGAATATTGACTCTCCCCTGTTTGTCAATTTCACTCTCGGTAGCACCCGAAAAGAAAAAACGGGTAAATGCTCGTGCATCTTTTTTAGTCAGCGGAAGTCCTTTTAGCTTTTCTTCGATCACTGACCATTCAGAAACGGGATAGCCAAATAAACACTGGTCAAGTCCACGGGTAAGAATGAACATTTCTCCCAGGTTTTCACGGACCTTGGCAGGGATGATCAATCGGCCTTTGCTATCAACATTATGATGGTATTCACCCATGAACATGCCACTACCCCCACTTTCTAAATACAATGTACCACATTCCCCCACTTTTCACCACCTTATTTTAAATATTCTCCCCCCGCCTATGAAATCCTCCCGGAAATAATCATTTCCATCAATTTCTTTCATTTCAAAAAGGTGCATTCACCTTAATTCGTCTTTTCTCTTCCTTTCATGCAATGCAGAAGTGCCGCTTTTACGATAATTTATCTTTTCCCTTCTTTTCGGGTAATGCAGAGCAGTTGCTTTTACCGTAAATCATCTTCCCCCTTCTTTTCGGGCAGTGCAGAGGTCGTCAATTTTTTCAAAAGAAAAAAGCTCCATCCTCGTAGGATGAAGCTTGAAGTTACAATTTAATAATTTTGTGGGTACCATCGAATTCATAATGTAGCTTTAGTAATTCTGGTATTAAATCTAATCCGTACTTATTCAAATAGTAAAATGGGTTCCAGACTCTTTCCTGCGGTGATCCGCCTGGTTTTAACGCATTTTCTACTCTTGTAAATTTTCTCAGGATATGGTCATGCTTACGGCAGATTGCCTCTACGATTTTATCTTCCATAAAACCAACCTGCTTTATCAGAATGGATTCGTTCTTCTGCAGCATGGGCATCAGTACCGGGTCAATTCCGTTAGATTTTTCTCGGATGACTTTATATTGATCTACCAGCATTGTTTTTACATTCTCGAAAAGTTCTTCCACTTCACGATCCTTTAATGAGTCGATAAATTTGAGTTCATGCCCGCTAGTGCCTGAGATTAATACCTCTTTCAAATCGAGGTTCAGTTCATTTAGGTCAGACTCAATCGATCTTTCAAGCAGTGTGATGTTAAGTCTCGGAACGAGTGGAGGCATTTTGAGACTGAAATGTTCAAAAACGAGTTTCAGCTCGGCCCAATAAGCAATTTCACCCGGACCTCCAATGAAGGCAAGCGTTGGGAACAGCCACTCCTGCATTAACGGACGTGTGATGACATTATTGCTAAGCTTCTCGGGATATTCGTTCGCAATCTCCATCAACTCATCATATGTGAAGCTGACTTCTCCATTCTTACCTGAAAATCCGCCACTTTCTGGGTCAAATTGAAGCAAAATCCGCTCATTTACTTTTTCATCGTAAAAGAAAAGGTTCGCAGCATTCTCGTTAATATCAATCATATTCGCAAAGCCAGCCGAGATTGTCTGTTCTTGTTGGCCAAGAACAGCAGTTGTAACTTCACGGTGGTTTTTAATTTGATTGATGAAATATTCTTTTTCCAGTCTGCGCAGTTCTTTATTTCCGGAATCCACAATCAGCAAGCCTGAGTCCTTGAAAAGCTCCATGATAATCATCGCAAAAAAATCAACGAAGGATTCCGCTTTCTCCAAAGATTCTAAAGCAAATGCCAATACTTCTTTCGTGTGCTTTGTTTCTCCGTAGGTTTCCATGATTTCTTCAACCCAGGAATAGCATAATTCCCTGTTGATACACACTTCTGAAATCATTTTTTTCTCTAGATTCCTTTCAGGATAAACCCACTTTTCCTGTTTATTGTCCTTCATGACGTACACATGGTTAACTTCCTGGTAATCATGGTCTTCTCCGGCAATCCAAAATACGGGTACGACTGGGACGCCCAGCTCCGCCTCTTTTTGTTCAGCAAGCTTGATAATCGAAATAACTTTATGAATGGTATATAGCGGTCCAGTCAGAATCCCTGCCTGCTGTCCTCCGATGACTGCAACGCTATTTTCTTTTCTGAGCTTATCAATATGATCAGTGATTTTGTCCGACTTGGCATAACGAGACATGAAGAACTGGATATGGTCTGCAAGCTCATTCCTCATAAAGCTTCTATTTTTCAATTCATCAAGGCGATGAATATAAGAATTTTCGTCTGTAAAATTATAATGAAAGAAGCTCTGCAATTCAGGGCTTCCTGCCAGGTAATCTGTCGCAAACCGGTTCGCTGCCGGAAGAGAGAGATTCAACATCTCCATTAACTTGTACTTCCTTTCTCGTAAGCAATTTTCACTGTTATGAGTATAGCATTGTTTGAAATGAAAAGAAAAAAACTTTGCTTTACGAAATTTCTAAAATCAAGATTTTTATAATGAATTTGACCATTTTGTACTTTCGCAAGCAATACCTGTTATAACTACGATGGTTTCTTGAAAGCTATAGCCTCTTTTACCTCTAACCTGTCAAGATTATGATGCTTTCTTGACAGCTATAGTCTCTTCTCCACGAAACCTGTCATGATTATGATGCTTTCTTGACAGCTTTAGCCTCTTTTACCTCTAACCTGTCATGATTATGATGGATTCTTGACAGCTTTAGCCTCTTTACCACGAAACCTGTCATGATTACGATGCTTTCTTGACAGCTTTAGCCTCTTCTCCACGAAACCTGTCATGATTATGATGCTTTCTTGACAGCTTTAGCCTCTTTTACCTTAAACCTGTCATGATTACGCTGCTTTCTTGACAGCTTTAGCCTCTTCTCCACGAAACCTGTCATGATTATGATGCTTTCTTGACAGCTTTTGCCTCTTCTCCACGAAACCTGTCATGATTATGATGCTTTCTTGACAGCTTTTGCCTCTTTTACCTTAAACCTGTCATGATTACGATGGATTCCTGACAGCTTTAGCACTTTCTCCACGAAGGTTTCTTGACAGCTTTTGCCCTCTTCTCTCTCATCCCGACTGACAATAAAAAATGCTGGACCTTCTAAAGAACGGTCCAACACTAGATTAAGCAAACAAAAACGTCAGGCGCTTAACCAAACCATACAACACAAGGACGATGTAGGCAGAAAAGAAAAGCAGGAAATTGAAGCGCCAAAAGCCTCTAAATACTTTCGGCAGTACGATTTCCTCTTTGTACTTCCAATGAATCCAGACAAATATTGCCGCAAGTCCAAATAAAATGATCAAAATCAGCCACAGTAAAGACTTTTCCCAGATGGTGATGATCAAAAAATGGACAGACAGCACCAGCAAAAAGGTGCTGAAATCAATTGCCAGATTGACCGAACGCCGATGATTGCCTGTAATTTGCTTACTGATGATGAACACAGCGAGGTAGCCAATCATTGGAACTGTGATCAATGCGGCAACAAGTGCGGAGAAGAATCCCGGCATCATGCTCCCTCCCTTTCGTGCTCCTTCCCCTTGATGCAATGATAATAATTATGTATTAATGGAGCTTTTATATTTTTGCTTCTAGATAATTCGAGCAAATACCCGAGTATGGCGTCAATTTCAGTTTGTCGGCCATTTTCAATATCTTTATACATGGATGAATGGTTATTTGCCGTTTTTTCGCAAACTGTCATAAGATTTTGGAAGTACTGTTCCCGATTAGGCAAATCAAGTACATGAGCACACTCATCAAACATTTGCTTAAAAATTTCAAAGTAAAATGGATTGTGGATCAGTTCACCGTTTTTAACTTTAAGAATTGCTGTCAATGGATTGATAACCGAATTGACCACCAACTTTTTGATTAGCATCTCCTTGAAATCCGGTTCAAGGATGAACGGAAAACCCGAAGCAGCTATACTAGATAATTCTCTAAGAAGGTCATCTTCTCCTTTATATACCGCTGTTCTTGTTACGCCCAACCCATTATGCTGAACTGTAAAGCCGTTCTTTCTTACAGCTCCGTGTTCAACGGATCCGACATAAACTTCAGCTGTTTCCAATTCGGAAAGCAGTTTGATATGGCCATAGCCATTTTGAAGAAAAAGGATGCTCCCTTTGGCTTTAACTTTTATTTCAGATATTAAACTTTCCAGCTGGTATTGCTTCACCGCAACAACTGTTAAATCATCGTTCCCCTTCCATTCCTGGATTGGGACAGCAGTCACCTTTGCAGGAGTATGCTCTATTCCATGTTTTACAAGATGAAGACCATGTTCGTTAATTGAGTCTGCTTGTTCCCGTGTCCTTGTGTAGATAGAAACATTATTATCCATGCTCAGGTAATAAGAGAATAATAAACCTATTGACCCGCCGCCGATTATTCCTATTTTCATAAAAACCCCACATCCTGCCCTAAAGGGCATTCATGTCTATTGGAAAAAATCTATTATATTTCACACCGGTATTACAATGACTTTAGTCATATTTTAGCAGAAACTATTGCTTATTAGGAAGAAGGGATTATGGTTATTTAAATTAATTTTGATAGAGCGTTATCTTTTCCCACCCGTAAAAGCAAAACGGAGACCCAATAGGATCTCCGTTTTGCTTTTGTTAATGTAATTATAAAATAATTACTATGTGGATAACTATATGGGTTGTCTTAATCCAGCTCCAGCGCCTAGCCCCTCGAGACGCTTCGGTCCTGCCAATGAAGTCAAAGAACGACTTCACTGTCAGGCCCTCCAGCGCTTGTCGGGGCTGAACGAGGCGCTTGCGCTTTTTGTTCTTATACCGGATATACAGGATGTTTCCTTACACTGAATTCCATATCTTTAGTTTCGTATAGCTTGAATCGGTCTATCAGTGCATTCCTCAGGTCGTTTGCTGCAACAATGTCGTCAACGATCAGTTCGGAAGCGAGCTTATAGATGTCGATACTTTCTTTATACTCCTGGTGCTTCTCCTGGACAAAAGCGATTTTCTCTTTAGGGTCTTCAATTTGATTGATTTTGTTGGAGTATACCGCATTGACAGCAGCTTCCGGACCCATTACCGCGATTTGCGCAGTCGGCAGGGCGATGCAGCAATCTGGTTCGAATGCCGGTCCTGCCATTGCGTATAAACCAGCTCCGTATGCCTTACGGACAATTACAGAGATTTTCGGTACGGTAGCTGAGCTCATCGCAGCAATCAGTTTCGCACCATGGCGGATGATACCAGCTCTCTCAACCTTCGTACCTATCATGAATCCCGGCACGTCAGCAAGGAACAACAATGGGATATGGAATGCATCACAGAGCGTGATGAATTTAGCAGCCTTATCGGCAGAGTCTACGAACAATACTCCGCCCTTCACCTTCGGCTGGTTGGCAATGATTCCAACTGCCTTTCCGTCTATACGCGCAAGCCCAGTGATGATCTCTGGAGCGAACAACTTTTTGATTTCAAAGAAACTTCCCTCGTCGATCAATGAATCAATACCTTCATACATATCAAATGGAGCGTTTTGGTTCAATGGAACAATCTCTTCAAGACTTCTTCCATCCTTAGGAGCTACTCCTTCGACCACTTCTGTCTTCGATTGGAAATTTGCAGGGAAATAGCTCAAATAGCGCTTCGCTGATTCAATGGCTTCTTCCTCGCTGTAAACGAGCATGTCGCCTACACCACTGACAGAACAATGCATGCGGGCTCCGCCCATTTCCTCAAGCGTTACTTTCTCGCCAATTACCTTTTCCGCCATCCTTGGTGACCCCAGATACATCGATGCATTCTGGTCAACCATGATGACGATATCGCAGAAAGCAGGGATATATGCTCCTCCAGCTGCAGAAGGCCCGAAAAGAAGGCAGATTTGCGGGATTACTCCAGACAATTTCACTTGATTGTAAAAGATCTTGCCTGCTCCCCTTCTGTTAGGGAACATATCAAGCTGGTCTGTAATCCTGGCTCCAGCAGAATCCACGAGGTACAATAATGGCACTTTCAGCTTTTCGGCTGTTTCCTGGATTCTGATGATTTTCTCAACCGTCCTGGCTCCCCAGGAACCCGCTTTTACTGTTGAATCATTCGCCATGACACATACTGTCTGGCCGCCGATTTTGCCAATCGCTGTTACGACACCATCTGCCGGAAGGTCGCCAGCCTGGAAGTTGGCAAATTTGCCATCTTCCTCATAGACTCCTTCGTCAAATAATAGATTTAAGCGCTCACGTACAAACAATTTATTTTGTTCAGCTAGCTTGTCATGATATTTCTGTTGTCCGCCAGCTTCGATTTGTTGAACTTTTTCCTGTAATGTATCAGTTAAAGTCTTTGCGGTAGTCATTCTACTCCTCCTAAAAATCTATTATTCTAAAACAAGCAGGACATCGCCTTCGTTTACAAAGTCTCCGATATTAACCTTCACTTCAGCAACGTTTCCAGCACCCTGGCTTTCAACTGGGATTTCCATCTTCATTGATTCAAGCATTAGGACTTCCTGCCCCTCTGATACCGTGTCTCCCGCTGCTACCATCACATTAAGTACTGTACCTGCCATATTTGCTGTAATTTCTTTCATGTTCTCTTCCTCCTCTATTTAGATGCCATTTTTCTTTCTGTTAAATAGGCTGTCGTGTAGCTGCCCGATTTGAAGCCCTCTTCACTTAAAATTTCCGCAAACAACGGGGCATTGGATTTAATGCCTTCGACTTTCAGGTTCTCGAAAAATTCCTGCGCTAGCAGAATTGCTTCTTCCCGAGTATTGCCCCCTACAATGCATTTGGCCACCATAGGGTCATAAAATGGGGTTACAGTCGAACCGGATTCATAACCAGAATCAACCCGAACACCTTTTGCATCTACCCATGAAAACTCATTGATCTTACCAGGTGAAGGCAGGAACCTTACTGGGTCTTCCGCATACAAACGGAATTCTATGGCCCAACCCTTCTTTTCAATTTCATCCTGGAGCAACGGCAGTTTTTCCCCACGGGCGACGAGAATCTGCCACTTTACAAGATCAAGGCCTGTAATGGTTTCTGTGACTGGATGTTCAACCTGCAGTCTTGTGTTCATTTCAAGGAAGTAGAAGTTTTCGTTCTCATCAACAATGAATTCCACAGTTCCTGCGTTCACATAGTCCACTGCTTTAGCGGCTTTTACAGCTGTATCATACATATTCTGCCGTGCTTCTTCCTTCAGGAATGGCGAAGGTGCCTCTTCAATCACTTTTTGATGGCGACGCTGGATCGAGCAATCACGTTCGAACATATGTACATGGTTGCCATGGGTATCGCCAAAAATCTGTACCTCGACATGCCGAGCATTTTTGATGTATTTTTCAATGAATACTTCATCAGAACCAAAGTAAGCCTTTGCCCTGCCCTTCGTAGAATCAAAATTCTTAGCGAGCGCTTGCTCATTTTCACAAAGCACCATGCCAATGCCTCCGCCGCCCCCGCTCGCCTTTAGCATGACAGGATAGCCTATTTCATCTGCAAGCTTGACAGCATCCTCCAGCGTCTTTAATCCCTCGTCACTGCCCGGAACGACAGGTACACCTGCTTCTTCCATCGTTGTTCTTGCGACGATTTTATCACCCATTTTTTCAATCGTATCCGGAGCAGGACCAATGAAAGTCAAACCTGCTTCCTTCACTTTACGGGCAAACTCTGCGTTTTCTGATAAAAAGCCATAACCAGGATGGATGCCATCCACCTTTTCTTCCTTTGCAATTCTTAAAATTTCATCTGCATTAAGATATGATTTTTGAACAGGTGGCTCGCCAATCCGGTAAGCGCTGTCAGCTTCTTTTGCAAAAGGCAGCTCTTTATCCGCATCAGAATAGACAGCTACTGTTTTAACCCCAAGTTCGCGGCAAGTTCGGATAATACGAAGCGCAATTTCTCCTCTGTTCGCAATTAATATTTTTTGCACGCTATTTCCCCTTTCCCGTAAAAAAATACGCTCACTATATAAAATTCTACAATATTCTGTATCTTTCCTGCAAAAATTGGAACCGCTTTCTAAAATTCAAATGCAGAATTTTTCATGTTTTTATAATATAATAAAAATAGGCTATAAAAAACAAATATATTCAGCTGCCTTTAAATATTCCATATTTCGGGTAAATGTACAATGAATTATTGGCGGCTTGATCGGGGGATTGTTTTATGGTGAATAAAGTGGAGAAACTGAAAATCAATTATAAGACATTAGAAGAATTCAAGAAATTCAAAGAGTATGGCCACCAGGAACTTTCGATGCTTGAGGACTTGGAAGCGAACATTGTTGAAAATGATAGCGATTCACCGTTCTACGGAATCTATTTCGGTGACAAGCTTGTTGCCCGTATGAGCCTTTACCAGGTCAAGAAGCAATTTGACCGCTATTTCGAACCTCCCCAGGATTATCTTGAGCTTTGGAAGTTAGAAGTTCTTCCAAATTACCAGGGCAATGGTTATGGAAAAGCACTTGTTGAATTCGCCAAAAGTTATGGTTTGCCAATCAAAACAAATCCTAGAGTCAAATCCCAGGACTTCTGGGATAAAATGGGCTTCACGCCAGTTCATTATGATGTAGAGAGAGACCGTGGCGAGAATCCGCTTGTCTGGTATCCAGCAGGTGTAACAGAACAGGTTCAATAAGAAAAGCGCAAGCGCCTTGGTCAGCCCCGACAAGCGTTGGAGGGCCGACCAGTGAAGTCGTTCTTTGACTTCATTGGGCGGACCGAAACGTCTCGAGGGGCTAGGCGCTGGAGCTAGACAATAATCGAACTGAAAATTCACACTTTCCTATCATGCAAAACAATAGCGCCTGCCATGTCCGGCAGGCGCTATTGCCTATTTTTCGACTTTCTCCAGATTTCCTTTTCCTTCAACCTGGAAGTTCATTTTTTGCTGCTGGTCCTCGCCTTTAGGGCCTACTCTTTTTTTCGCGCGATCCATGATGTCAATCAAGGCACGATAATCTTCTTCCATGGAACGCAACTGTGTTTCTAATTTATCATTTTCAGCAGACAAGTAATAGATTTGCTTTTCCAGCCCACGGATTTTTTCTTTTTGCACATCCTGGCTATTTGCTGCTGCAGCTTTTTCATAGAGATCGTCAAGATATTGCTTTACTGCTTCTATGCTAAGGTTTGAATGCTTCTCCTCTTGTTCTGAAGGCTTACTTGGCGCTTCGCTTACTGGTGCCGCAGCCACTTCTTCCTTCTCTTGTGTCTTTGCCTGTTTTTTTGCTTCCTTCCGTTGCTTTTTCGCCAGCTCAATACCAGATTTATATTGTTTTCTTACATAGGAATTCCAGCGAAAACCACAAGCAGCTCCTGTCCTCGAAAGCTGCTTTCCTACTTCTTCAAACGCTTTCAGTTGTGTACCGCCTTCTCTGATATTTCGTAGTACAACTTCAGCAAGCAATAAATCTTCATCCTGTGACCAGGCATCCTGACGGGTTAATGGCATCAATAAATCCCTCCTATTGTTTTTTATTCATTCATATGCATCTAATAGGAAAGATAGACTGATAACACCTAATACCCTGCTAATTATTTTTATTTTTTTTTGTTCATGAATTCGTCCACTTTTTTGTGGTGTGCGTCATCCTCCCAAAGGACAGCACATCTTGCAGCCTCTTCTTCCATCCTTTCTCTCATTGATAATAGCTTCCATTTTTTATTCAACATTGTTTTATATGCTTCTAATACAGTTGCCTCTTTATCCAAGCTCCCACTCATAAATGAGAGACAGGCATCTATCGGATCATCTTTATAAATTTGGTGGATGTACCCAAATTCCTTGAGTTCTTCAGCAGTGTGAATTTTTGCATCAAGGAGCATTTTCATCGCAATATTCTGTGGAAGTTTCTCTAATAGGATCGATCCTCCTCCCCATCCGGTCGTAATGGCGAGGTTCCCCTGGACAAATCCCGCTTTCATTCCTTCTCTTCCGATCCGGAAGTCGCAGGCAGAAGCGATTTCACAACCTCCGCCTACAGCAGAACCATTCAGAATGGCAATCGTCGGCTTCGGCAGGACTAGAAGCTTATATAAAATACCCGCCATCCTTGAGAGCATCCCATACGCCTGTGTCTCTGTTTTTAAACTGTGGAAGGCGGACAAATCCCCACCAGAACAAAATGCCTGGTCACCTGCCCCTGTAATAGCAAAGACTTTAACATCATTTCCTGCAGCCATATCGATTGCTTTTTCAAGTCCGGACATTACTTCATAGTTTATGGCATTTCTTCTATCGGGCCTGTTGATCGTAAAAAGCAGCACTCCATTTTTTTCTTTTAAAATTATGTATGGATCCATTGTTTGCCTCCTATAATTCTCGTCCACTAAATTTTATCAATCTTCTGTACATTTAAAAAGTGCTGAAGCTTCTGGAGTGACTAAAATTAGCGTGTAAAAGAGTTTGCAGGAAAAACATGAATTTCACGCAAAAGAAAAAAAGCACAGGGATGCGGATGCATCCTGTGCTTTTTTCGAGAAAAATTAGTTGTTTACAACTTCTTTTCCTTTGTATGTTCCGCAAGCTTTGCACACACGGTGAGCAAGTTTCATTTCACCGCAGTTAGGGCATGCTACCATACCCGGAACTTGTAATTTAAAATGAGTACGGCGTTTTCTTTTCGCAGTTTTAGACGTTCTTCTAAATGGTACAGCCATTCTTCCCACCTCCTTAAAAGGAATAAGAAAGTTTATGAAGGCCAGTCCTTTTCTGGACCTCCACGCTCTTTTTTAATCAATTAGTCAGAGGAATCCTTAGAGTCCTCAAAGAATTTTGCAAGTCCGGCAAGCCGGGGATCGAGTTTTTCGGATTTCTCCTGTTCCTCGATTACTTCCCAATCCTTACCTGACTGGGGTGCGCCTTCTTGACCAGCGCTATCATCACAGAATACTTGCATTGGAATTTCCACTAGCAAGATCTCCCTAATGATTGGTTCAAGGTCAATGACATCGCCTGTTACTTGATGAACTTCCTCAACAGCCTCATAATCGTGGCTGTTTAACATGAAAGTTTCAGTAGTTTCCACATCAATTGGATATTTTACATCAACCAGTGTCCGTGAACAAGGAAGGACTAGATGTCCATCAACCCGGAAATGGAATGTCACTCTCGTGGCACTGATGTCTGCCCTTCCAGTAAGATGGATGGGAGATACCTCGCGGATTGTCGGATCTATTTCCTTAATCGAGTCCATTCGGACAAACTCGTCAATCAGAAAGTCCTTGTTTCGATGTTTTTGTATCTGACTTATTGTCCATTTCATAGAATCACCCCAAGGCAACAAAGGTAATTATAGACCTTCGCGTAATCATTTGTCAATATTTTTTCTTTACACTATAATTTACATAAATACTTTAAATTAAACTTCAAGACAATGCACTATCCATCTTAACATGAAGGAGTACAAGAATGAAAGCTGTTGGCGTTGTTGTTGAATATAATCCTTTCCATAATGGCCATTTATTCCACCTGCAACAGGCAAAGCAACAATCCGGGGCAGATATCTCTATTGCGGCGATGAGCGGGAACTTCCTGCAGCGCGGGGAGCCTGCACTTGTCTCAAAGTGGGCAAGGACACAGATGGCTCTAGAAGCAGGTGTTGACATCGTGTTCGAGCTTCCTTATCGTTTTGCGACACAGCATGCGGAAACCTTTGCAGAAGGGGCAGTATCGATTCTTTCTGCTGCTGGCTGCGATACTCTTTGTTTTGGCAGTGAATCAGGTGATTTGGCTGCCTTCAATAAGACGATCGCCTTTCTTGAAGAAAACAATGAAAAATTCCAGGAGAGAATAAGATTTTACACTGGAGAAGGATATAGTTACCCTAAATCAATCTCCCTAAGTTTTCAATATCTTGCTCCAGATGAAAGCTACATCGATATTTCAAGGCCGAATAACATCCTCGGTCTTCATTACATACAGGCGATCATCAGGCAAAAAAGCTCAATGAAAGCTGATACGATCACCAGAAAGAACGCCGGTTACCATGATGAGCATTTTGCTTCCGCCACGATTGCCAGCGCTACGAGCATACGCAAAGCCCTATTCGGAGCCGCAGGAGAAATAGAAAATATTAAGCAGTACGTACCAGCAACGACCTACGATCAGCTTATAAACTACAGAGATCAATATGGCGGTTTTCATTCATGGGAAAATTACTGGCCATTATTGAAATATAAATTGCTTCAGAGCAAACCATCAGAATTAAGAGGCTTCTATGAAGTGGAAGAAGGTCTGGAGAACAGATTGCTTGCAGCAGCAGCTTCCTCAGGCTCATTCCAGCAATTCATGGAATCAATCAAAACCAAGCGTTACACTTGGACAAGGCTGCAGAGAGTCTGCCTTCATATTTTAACCAATACAAGCAAAGACACCATGAAAACGAGCCAAAAAACGGTGAATTATTTGAGACTATTAGGCGCAACGGAAAAAGGCCGCTCCTACCTGAACTATATGAAAAAGGATTTCAGCCTGCCACTTGTTTCAAAGCTTTCTGCTTTTTCCGATCCTGATATTGAAATGGATATCAAAGCATCAAGGATATATGCTCTCGGCCAAAAGGGCTATGGACAAGAACAGCTGCTAACAGAAGAATTCGCACGGCCGCCAATCATGTTGAAATTATGAAAAATCTCTGGAGCGTCTTAAAGACGTAACAAATCCGCAAAAAAAAGAAAAATCAAGCTGGTCTCAGCTTGATTTTTCTTTTAAATTCTCCAGATAGGATACAGCTTCCTCAAAAGTATCTACAGGGACTATTTTCATTTTCGTCTCAATATCTTTAGCGGCGATCAGCGCCTCTTCATAGTTCGAGCCCTTGGCACCTTTTTCAAACGGAGCAAGGAAGATTTCTGCACCTGCCTTATCTGCAGCTACTACTTTTTGCTGGATCCCGCCGATCCTTCCCACTGTTCCATCGGAACTCATTGTTCCTGTACCAGCTATTTCATAACCTTTGGTCAAATCTTCCTCGATCAATTGATTGTAGATTTCCAGCGAAAACATTAGGCCAGCAGATGGACCACCGATTTCATCAGATTGTACTGTTACATCTGGCTCAACGTCAATTTCTTTGTCATCCACAAGCTGAATTCCTACTACCGGTCGGTCGCTTCCATCATCAAGTGCCTTTAGAGGTATTTTAACTGAATTTGACTTCCCATTCCGTTTATAGGAAAGCTCGACTGTATCTCCTGGTTTTTTTGAACTGACATATTCAATGAACTCTTCAGATGATTCAAAGTCATTATCATCCACCCGGAAAACTAGATCGCCAGGCATAAGTTTGCCTTCAGCCGGCATCCCTTCCATGATCCTTAACACATATACTCCCTTATAGGTGTAGTTAACTGGTTTACCAGCTTTTTTATAGGCCACCTCTATTGCCGATGTCTTCGAATTATCCATCATGTGCAGCTGGCGGATATTGTATTCTTCATCAGACTCATTATCCGCCCTGATATCTTCTACAGGATAGATTTCCTGATATTTGCTCAGTTTGGCAATGATATAGGCATATATATTCGCTCTGCCCATCCTGACTGTCGTAAGCATGAAGCTTCCTTCCTCATCGTACCCGTCTTCAACTTCGACAATCGGTTCCAGCTCCTTAGCCATTCCCGGTTTGGTAACATAGTAAGGCAAGTAATAAAGAGCGCTGGCCATTAATAATATAGCTGCAAATATAGACAGAGCTATAGACTTTTTTCTGCTCATTCTGATTGAGGCTCCTTCCATTGTTCAATGCACTTTTTTATCTTATCGATGTGCTTTTTTGCTTCTTCTTCGCCAATCGCAATGATCTCTTCTATATTAGTGAATGCTTTGGAATTAAACATTTCGACCGGAGGCCTTAGCATTACATCGGAAGCGACCTCTCGATTTGAGACCAGCTCCATTTGCATGATATCGATACTCTGCATGATCACATCGAAAATCGAGGTAACATCCTCGTTCTTCTTCACGCTGGATACATCAACTGCGATAACGATATCTGCTCCCATCTCCTTAGCAACTGATACAGGAATCCGGTCAACAACTCCGCCATCGACGAACAACCTTCCATCCAGCTTTTCCGGGACAAAAATACCCGGAATCGCGATGCTAGCTCTTACAGCCTCCGCCACAGGTCCTTTTTTAAAGACGACCTTCTCCCCTGACATCAGGTCTGTGGCAACTATGCCAATCGGGATATCCAGTTCCTCGATCATTTTTCCATGGGTAAAAATCCTGATGAGCTCTTTCACCCTTTTCCCGGCGATAAATCCCATCTTTGGTACCGTAAAATCAAGATAATATTTCCGTTTGAACACACGCGATAGTTTATAGAGACGGTCGACGTCAAGTCCCGCACCATAAAATGATGCTACCAGTGCACCCATGCTGCTTCCGGCAATCAAATCGATTGGGATGCCTTCATCTCTTAAAACTTTTATGACACCCAGATGGGCAAATCCCCGTGCTCCACCTGACCCTAGAGCTAAACCTATCTTTGGACTTGCCAAAGCTTTTTCCTCCCTTAAAACCATGATTTTTTCGGGTACAGACTAAACTTGGTCTAATTTGAAGTTCAGCGAGTATATTGATTTATATGAGGACAAGGCTGACAACTAATCATTATTTATGTATTTTTCTAAACCAAATAATCAGTTGAATTAAATTGAAATCATAACAGGCCCTTCCACATATATGACTGTAAGGAAGGTACATAGAATCGGAAGATAAATGGAAAATAACCCCTCTGGTGAGTTTCCTTCTATTTTACCATTGATTTAAAAAAGTTTCACAGCAAGACCGCAGGAAGGAGGATATTTAGGTGATTAAATCTAGAATTAAAACAATTTTCCTTGCAGCCTCCGTCACTTTTCTGGCTGCTTCACTTATTTCTTTTCCACAGCAATCCTTTGATGCTTCGATTAGAGGCTTGAATATGTGGTGGGAAATTGTCTTTCCCTCACTCCTTCCTTTTTTCATCGTTTCAGAAATGCTTATTGGATTTGGTGTGGTTCGTTTTATTGGTGTTTTGTTGGAACCTTTGATGAGGCCACTGTTCAGGGTACCGGGTGTAGGAGGTTTTGTCTGGGCAATGGGCATGGCTTCCGGCTTCCCTGCAGGAGCAAAGCTGACGGCCCGAATGCGCCAGGAAGGACAGCTGTCTAAGATCGAAGCAGAACGGCTTGTATCGTTTACTAATTCATCCAATCCGTTATTCATTTTTGGCGCTGTGTCAGTTGGCTTCTTTTATAATGTTCAGCTCGGTGTTATTCTGGCCCTTGCCCATTACCTTGGAAACATCAGCGTTGGATTGATTATGAGGTTCTATGGCAGAAGTGAAGAAAATGCCACAAAGGAAAAGGAACGAAACCTGACGATCAGGGATGCGTTTGCCGCTTTGCACAGGACAAGGATAAAAGACAATCGTCCGATAGGAAAACTGCTGGGTGACGCTGTGATGTCTTCCATCCAGACCTTGTTAATGATCGGCGGGTTCATTATCTTATTCTCGGTTATTAACAAACTACTATTCCATCTTCACATCACCTCATTCCTGGCTGAATTCCTTGAAATAATGCTAGTGATGCTCGGCATGACAGATATGCTTAGCCTGCCATTCATTTCAGGCCTTTTCGAAATTACTCTCGGCAGCCAAATGACCAGCCAGATTCAGGAAGCTACCCTGATGCATCAGGCTGTTATAACCAGCTTCATACTCGCCTTCAGCGGTTTTAGTGTCCAGGCTCAGGTTGCCAGCATTCTTGCCCAGACAGACATCCGCTTTCAGCCTTTCTTTTTTGCAAGGATCATTCACGGCATCTTTTCAGCATTTTATGCTTTCATTTTATGGAAGCCGGTATATGTACGCTTTTTTGAAGATGGCCAGCCATCCAATGCTCTGCCGGTAATGGAATATCTTACTTCGGAAGGCAGCCGCCTCGCAGCAGCGCATAACATGCTCATCACAGCCGGACCGCTTATTACAATCGGCAGTTTGCTCATTTATGTATGGTTACTTGGAAATCGTATATTGAAAGAAAAATAACGGGCAAATTTCTGCCCGTTATTTCTCTTCTTCGCTATTGAATTTTTTAAGTAATGCTTCTTCAACCTCGCGAGGAACTAATTCAGAGATATTCCCATCATACTTTGCAACCTCTTTGACAATACTTGAACTCAAGAATGAATACTGGTTGTTTGTCATAATGAAGAAAGTCTCGATTTTATCACTCAACACTCTGTTCATTGATGTGATTTGCATTTCATACTCAAAATCCGAAACAGCTCGCAAGCCCCTGATAATGGCATCGGCGTTGACGCTCTCTGCATAATCAACCAGCAATCCCTGGAATGAATCCACCTTTACATTCGGGATGCTCTTTGTCACTTGTTCAATAAGTTCAATTCTTTCTTCCACAGAAAACAATGGTTGCTTTGAAGAATTATTCAAAACCACTACATAAAGCTCATCGAATACCTTCGCCGCCCTTGTGATGATATCCAAATGCCCCAATGTAATCGGGTCGAAACTGCCCGGACACACAGCCACTCTTGCCACTATACTTCCCCCTCATCTACCGTATCAACTTTAAAAGGCTCTTTTCTCAAACTTTGTCGCTATTGAATACAAAACAGGATTGAATGAATTATATTTTTTTCGCAAATTTGACTCTTAAATGAGAAAAGAGCATGCAAACTTAATACCGACCAAATAAACGGCTTTTTATTACGTTAAAATCGGCTTTAGGATTTTAACAACAATCTTCACGAAAACATCCCTTTATAAAGAGTGATTCCTATGATTCCATATTTTTCGTTCCTTGTCTGCACAAGTCTGCCTACCTTTTCTGGCAGAGTGATTTCAGAAGCATGTTCACAGACAATCAGGCCATCATGATGAACAAGTCTCTCTTTATTAATCGTTTCCAACAGCTTGACCAGCTGTTGTTTTTTATAGGGCGGGTCCAAGAATATATAATCGAACGTTAAGTCTCTTTTTTGAATTGCTTTCAACGCCCTGACAGCATCATTTCGGTATACTTCGGCCCTTTCTTCCAACCCGCACGATTTAAGGTTTTCATTAATAACATGTATCGCCTTGCCTTCACGGTCGACAAAAATAACTTTATCCAGACCTCTGCTTAGAGCTTCGATCCCAAGGCCTCCGCTTCCAGCAAATAAATCCAGACCCAATCCTTCTGTAAAATAAGGCCCAATCATATTGAACAGCGATTCCTTCACTTTATCAGTGGTAGGTCTTGTGGACGTTCCCGGTACCGCTTTCAAGACGCGGCCCTTCAAATCACCTGATACAACTCTCATATTATGTACTCCTCAATCATTTAAGCATTTTCATTCTATGTAAATTACTCCCTTATCCTACCACACATATAAAAAATTAACCAAATAAGTGTATATCCCTTCCTAATGTGGAAATAATGATGATTAACAACATCAATTTGAGGATGTTGTTGCCAACCGCGGAGAAGACTTACGTTTCCCCATAAGTTCTTCCTCCGGTTTCTCCTCTCCCTTTGCCTTCTATCCTTTTGACGGGATATAGAAGGACCCTGCAGAAACTGCAGGGCTTTTTTTTTTCTTGATAATGATCGTAAAAAACCTACAACCCAAGAGTAATCGATTCTTCACCTTCCGAAACCTGCACTTTAAAAATCGCATTTAACCAGTGCTTTTCTAAATACCATTCCCCATTCAGGTTCTGGAATGGGTTTTCAAGGAGTCCGAAGCTTTGGCCATCATGAATGAATGTTTTATTCTTTACGTTGAATTTATAAGTGTCGCTCTCAGATGAAATTTCGAATGATGTAAAGTCAGTTCCTAATGTTGTTTTATAGCCTAAAGCATTCATAGTCGGCACTAAAGGAAACAGATATTGATCTCCTTTGATGACAACTGCCAGTTCTTCCTTTTCATCTCCATTCACTATGACGCTTCTTGCGTCTGTAAATAGCAATGGGAAAATTCCTCGTCCTTTTTTGCTGTTCATTGAAAAGAAGTCCGTTTCCATTCCCTTGATTGATAACAAATACCCATCAAGAGAGTTGCCATCAATGTGTCCTTGTTTGGATAAATAGGTGATAAAAGAAGCTATTTCGTCTTGAGTCAAAGTTTTTACCAACTCTTCAACCATCGCCCTGCTCTTTTCATTTTCTGACTCCTGCTTTGTTACCAGTGAAGCCAATGCCTCAAGAATCCCCCCTGCTGCTTCCTCGTCTGCTCCAAACTTCGAAGACAAAAATGCCAATGCCAATTCTTGCTCAAACTCCTTATCGGTCAACTCGTTTCCTGCCAGCAGGAGCCCGTTACCGCGGACAGTCCTTTGGCCATCAATGATCACTACAGATAAGTGGTTGTCAGAAAAGGACTCAAGACTGTCAAACTTGTAAATTACCTGTTCCTTTTGAGTCGTATAGTAATCGATTCCCTTTTGCCCTGTTAGTTTGATAAGGGGCTTTTCCTGCCAATATAGCGAAGGAGTTGGATTCGCTCCTTCAAAAACATAATAGTGCAGCAACTCCGTTTGCTTATAACCTTTCAACGGGAGTCCGGCCGACCATGTGCCCCTGCTATGATATTGATCTACTAACTCGATTCTCGTCTTTTTGACCGCCGCATCCTTCAGAACAATCATCCAATCATTCATAAGCATCGAAAGCCCGGGGCCAGATTTTATCGTGTATTCAAAATAAAACTTATCCCCTTTTGGCTTATGTCCTTCCTCGCATGTATTCCCATCCGCACCTGTGCACTTGACCTCTATAGCATGTGATGGTATGACTGCATGATATTGTTGGTTCATATCAAGATGATCAAAGGTCTGCTTCACTTGAAGCTCGTTCTGTTCAACCTTTACCGTCACAATAAGAGATATATCTCCTTTTGATACAGCAGCTGGCTGGTCGTTGTTTTTTTGAAAAGCACTCCATTGCCAAATGACGGCTGCGCATATAATTATGAATAATCCTGTGGTCAACAGGAAAGACACTTTCTTCATTGAATTACTCTCCAATCTCTACTACTATAAAATAGCAAATACAAAGCTCGAGAGTAAGATAAAATTTTAAATTTGTAAGAAAAAATTGAGTCTGACTAACGCTTCAATTTCTCGACCACAAATGGTAAAGTATGATGGAAGATAAGTTGGAAGGGGTAATTTAGATTGATTCAACGTTTTATTGAGCTTGGACAAGGATATTCAGACCTTTACGAATTGATAGAAACCGCCAGGGCAAACCAGCATCGATTGATGCATTTGATGGCAATCCATACAAAAATAAATGAAAAAGATGTAAGCTCCCTTGTCGTTGTGCTAAAGCCAACACACCCTGGGAAATTCCAGGCACTTTATGTATGCAGGGAAGGCATTCCGAATCCACATGTGTTGAAGAACAAACGTTATGACTTGTTTGCAGAACTAGCTGCCGACCTGGGCAAAACCATCATTGAATTCGATGCTAAACCATCAACGATGTTCGCCGAAAAAGAACTCTACTATCAACACCTTATTGGAATTTTAAGGCTGAACCACTATATACCACCACTGCAATAGAGAAATAAAAAGGGGATTGTTGTAATTTTTGCATTTCTAAAATTAATATTACCTGAGTTGATTGGAGTGGAAGGCGCGAAGACTCCTGCGGGATCAGCTGGCCAGGTGAGACCCCGCAAGAGCGAAGCGATGAGGAGGCTCAGCGCTAGCCCCGCGGAAAGCGAAGCGCCTGGAACGTAAATCAACGGACCAATTTAACAAGATAATACTAAAAATAAAGAGGGTGCTCAAAAGTTAAATAGCTTTTGGGCACCCTCTTTGTTTCTATATTCCCATCTTATAATCATATTCTTTTGCCTTATCAGGGGAAGAGTTTTCGAATTCCATCTTTAAAAATGGTTTATAGGAAGGTTCCACCTTTTTAACAAACGAATATGAACTGATTTTTTCCATCAGCGTTTCTGCCTCATCGAGATTGCAGTATATGACTGCATATTTCAATTTTTTCGAGACAAAATGAACATTTCCAAATCTTCTGAGCATCTTGGCCTGCTTTAATGAATACAGCCAGACGATGATTCCCTGCCTCTGTCCTATCATATTCTTTTCCCCTTTGGTAAACGTTTGCTTTGTACTAGTCTAGCATACAAAAACCAGTTTTTTCAATAATCAATCCTATTTAACCCTCTATTGCGGTCAATCAAAGCTAAACCAAAGGCTCTTTTCTCAAACTTTGTTGCTATTGAATACAAAATTGGAGTGAATTACCTATATTCCTTCGTAAAGTTGACGCTTCTTATGAGAAAAGAGCATGCAAGCTTAATACCGACCTGCAAAACGGGTATATATTACGTTAAAATCGGCTTTAGGATTTTAACAATAATCTGTACCAGCCAAACCAAAAGAAAAAAGCATGGATAATCCATGCTTTTGGCAACGATTTATGCAGAGCACCCACAGCTTCCTCCGCTGCCGCATCCGCCTCCGCAAGAGCTTTCGAAGAATGGATTCCCGGTAGGAACTTTCACGCTCTCCGAAACGGATCTGCCGATGATCACGCTAACCTCATCAAGCAGGCTTTGCAGGTCATTTTCCGCTTTCTTGAATTCAGCAATAACCTCATCCATGTCCAGCTCTCTTTTTACAATCCGGATCTTGCCCATGACTTCCTTGTAGTCAGGATGGTACTTTCCGAAACGCTGAACCTCTTCATAGCGTTCCTTCATGTCCACAAATTCACGAACCTTCCTTTGTGTCTCCGGATTATTTTTAACATTATATAAACATTCCCGATAATCCTCGGCAATATCAGATTGTAAAATCATGCTGACTAACTGTTCAGCTTCTTCCAACAATAGTACTCTTTCTGATGTAACAGCAAGCAATGCTGGCTCACCTCCGAACCTCATTTTACCATGAAACTGCCAGAAAAGCTAAACTTTCCAGCCAGCATCATCTAAAAGGCCTCATCTAAAAGGCCTGGCATGTCTGCTTAGTCCACTTCTAAAAGCTAGCAAAGCCTTCCTCATACAGAAGAAAGCTTTGTCATGATTGGGAGTTCATGCTTGAGAACATATGCATCATCATCGATGCCATCTGGACATTGTTGGAGAACTTCTGAACCTTATGCGGGATCGTTTTTTCAAAATGGTTCAACGCGGCGATCTGCGCAGAATAAATGTCCCTTGGGTCCCTGCTCAGCTTCCTGTACCAGTGGGGCTGGGCTCGGACGAACTCTATCAACTCTTTATTCGTTCGTAATTGCTCCATGACATCTTTACGCATTGTTAGCCTCCATTCTAATCCTGCCTGAATGAGAAAGGATGTGCAGGTCCTGAACTATTTGATGCCTGCTGTCCGCCTTTGCTTCCCTGGAACTGGGAAAGCACTCCCTGGATTGCCCCGAGTGCCTGGCTTATGTTATGGATTTGTCCTTGAACCTGTTCGGGATCCATATTTTTAACAGCACCCATGATCGTCCCTATCCAATCGGTTTTCTTTTCTTCACTTTTTTCGTCCTTGTCATTATTGCTTTTGTTAGTCCATTTTGGATCATCCTCACCAAGCAAGTACCAATCTTCGTACATTTCCTGCCAGGTTGTATTCCCCTTCCTGACTTCCTGCACGAGCTCAGGGTGGGCTTTCACAAATTCTTTGAACTTTTCAACAGAGGGATGAAGTTTCTTTTTGGCCATAGCTTTCACCTCACAGTGTAACAAATGCCTATAATAGCATATGAAACTCATCATTATTGGTGAAGGATTTCAGAAGTCAACCTTGTGCTTTAGCAGAGCCAAAGTGTTAAAATAAAAAACAGATTAAAAGATGGCTTTTTTAAAATAATGATATTCATTTGAAATTATAGGAACAGAGCCATTCAGAAAGAGGTAATAGTATAGTGGAAAAAGAATTGCAACAGCTTTTAGACGAATGCATCTCGCTATCAGGCGAGCAGGAACTTGAAGCCCTTAAAACGGTACTATCCGGGGTTAAAAATAAACTAAGCGGGAAAAACAGTACGTACATCGATGGGCTTCTCCATATGGATAGGAGACTCGATCATGAAACTTGTGAAATTGATATTCCGATTACGAATGTACTTGATAATACCCTTGGCATCGTACATGGCGGTTTTACTGCCACGATACTCGACACGGCGATGGGAACACTTGCGAATAAGCTCCTGCCAGAAGGGTATGCAGCTGTCACGTCACAGATTAACATCCATTATCTTGCGCCAGGGATCGGCGACAATCTTCATTGTAAAGCTACGCTGATTCATAAAGGAAGAAGTACTGTTGTCCTTGAAGCTGATGTATTCAGGTCTGATGGCAGAAAGATCGCTCACTCCTCTGGAAGCTTCTTCGTTGTAAAAAAACAGCATAAATAAGGTGATCATGAATGGTTACAGCAATTGCGATTCCGATTGTCCTTGCCTATTTTTATTGGTTGACAAAAAAAGAAATGCAGGCGAATTTTCAGGAGTGGATCAACCTGGAGAATATTCCTGAGGAAGCGATCGTGAGCGGAAAAATCATTGAGTCTAATGAATATAGAGAACGGTTTTATTATCATCGGTATAATCACATAACAGTGTTGAGGATTAACACTGGCTTAAAGGAGATAACCGTAAAAAAAGTAACTCCATTGAAGAAAGGGGCAGTTCCACCTCGATTCGAAGAAGGGGAAATGGTACACCTATACGGCAACTGGAAGCAAGGTTACTTTTCAATCAACAGGGCAATAAGAAAAGCGTAAGCGCCTTATTCAGCCCGGACATGCGCTGGAGCTGGACAATTCTCAAAGTATAAAATTTGCACTTTCTATCATGAAGGCAGAACGAAGGAGCATGACCTCTTGGGGCATGCTCCTTCGCTGTACATAATGAATAATGTAAAATAGCAATTACTGTTGTTGCTCCCACATTTTCAAGAAGTTCTGGGTATAATGCATCTGATACACCCCTACTCCTAGATGCGAAAATTCCTCATTCAATAACGCCTCACGGTGGGATTCACTATTCAGCCATCCCTCGACAACTGCAGGTCCATCTGTATAATTAGCTGCGATGTTTTCCCCAGCCACTTGGTACAAGATCTCCGCTGCATTTAGCCTTTCCGATAAATCTCCAAATTTTTCCGACTCATGCGAAAAATAGTCTTCAATTGCCATATCCTTGCTATGGGCATATGCGACTTCTGCCGTTTTTTCATCCCACTCCAGCGTTGGCAGTTCATGCCTTGATCTGATTGAATTTGTAATATCAAGGATTTGTTTTTCGAGACCAGCCTCAATTCTGACCCAATCCCCTTCAGATAATGCAGGCGGTTCTATCAGAGTTCCCCTGTAGACCATTTCATATGGACGCTGCTTGACGATCGTTTCCTTGTCCATATATCGGATGCTTGAGACGGAACCAGTAAATTTATCAATATAAAGCTGAACAAAGTATTCACCCATTTTTATAATGGGTCTTGTGTTCATATCCTGCTCGGAAAGCTCGAATTTGTAGGAACTTCCATTATATTCAAACGTAACATCAGGCTCAATCACGTTCATTGAAAAGATTTGTTCGATTGGCTGTCCTATTTTAAATGGTTGTACATTTACCGAAGGGCCAATCCCGTATGCGGTCACAACCTTGCCATTCAGGACACCAGCCTGGATATATTGGTCAAGGTCATTGTTAAAAATCCACCAATGGAAGCCATAGGCTGAAAGGTCAACCCTGGATGGTTCACCTAATGTAGCCTTAAGAGAATCGATATCCTTACCTAATAGGGAACCAACTCCCTGTGCAGGCTGGTCAATGCCCTCACTAATATTTTGTTCATCGATATCCTTGTTGAGAGATTCATCCTCTTTAGGGACCGACTTCTGTTCAATTACCAATTCGTCAGTATCTTCCTTATTAAATCCCATGTATAAACCAATAAGTAAAAAGATTGCGGCAAAAATTAAAATCCTAAAAATAGTTCGCAGGTAGATCCCCCCTTCTTTTGAGTATGACAAGCCACTCTGATGTGAGTCAAAAGACACTATTCTCTCTCTATCACTATATGAGTGATTTTTGAAATTATTATATCATTTATATGGTTCTTTTTAATAGAAGAGTTCTTTCCGATTGAAAAAAAATCATAAGCATTAACATGATTGCGATATTTCTTGCGGTTTATTGATTAACTTACTTTTAACATACGGCCTGCTTATTGCAAAATCAAACAACAACCCTTACAAAATGCTCGAACAATTGTAGTATGAATGATAACAAAAAGGCACCCAATATGAGTGCCTTAGACTATTGCATGTGGTTTCCAGGCTCTGAGATTTCTGATAGAGCATGTTGTGCTTGTTCGTCTGTCATTTCATTCACAGCAAAGTCACCAAGCGCAACGATTCCTACTAATTTTTCACCTTCCACTACTGGCAGCCTTCTTATTTGATGTTCCGCCATAAGCTTGGTTGCATCTTTAGTGGACATTTCCGGTGTCGCTGTAACTAGGTGGTCACTCATTACCGTCTCAACCTTAGAAGACGGTGGATGTTTTTCTGCTATCCCTCTAATGACAATATCCCGGTCGGTGATCATACCTACAAGCTTATCCTTGTCAACGATAGGGACTGATCCGACATTCCACTCTTTCATTTTGACCGCAACTTCAAATACATTATCCAACAAAGTACATGTTTCCACATCGCTAGTCATGATATCACGGATTTTACGCACTTTCATTTCCTCCTTATGAATCAAAGCTTGACTACTCACAGTTAGGGTTGCCCGGATCAGGCTATTTATGCCCTCAATTACTTAATTCTTATTTAGTCTATAGTTTCCCTTAGTGTGAAAGCAGATAAATTCGCTTTTATATTCATTGCAACTTAAGCATATTTTTACTATTATTAAATTTGAGATATAATCTATTTTAGGCGATATTACTGCAGTGTGTTTTTAGGAGGGAATAGGATGAAATTCGAAAATACAGGTATTGAAAACCTGAAGGCGGACTTGAACCGTCTTGATGAGGTTATGTTAGAGCACGGCCTAGTCCGTGAGGGTCAATGGGACTATGAGCGAGTAACCTATGACAAAAAGCTTGTGGTTAAAGAAGGTACATTTTATTTGCGTGTCCAGGGCTATGTGCATGAAGGTGACGTCGGTGCACACAAAGCGATCATACAGTTGATGACTCCTTTGTTAGGCAAACACTATTATCCGCATGGCGTTGAATATGGTGAAGGTGAGCAATTCCCGAAAGCACTTGTCAGCCAGTGCGAAAAGCTTTTAAACGATGTGAAAGCAGAAGTAGAGAAATTCGCACTCTAAAATCATAATGTAAAAAGACGCATTCATTGCGTCTTTTTTACATTAATACCCGTTATGATGACATCAATCTCTTTCGGTAAAAAGGAAGTAAGCAGCACAATCTCCTCTTCTAAGTTTTTCTGAAGCTCCGTGGCATTTAGTAGGATAGAGTACTCTCCAACTACAGTGTCAACGTATACTTTTATTTTTACGTAACCTTGATCAAGTTCAACAATTACTCCATTGTCAGCAAATGCATTTCTTCGCAATCGTGAAATCCTGGTTTTAGCCCCCGACTGTTGAAAAAAGACGTTTTCATTTATGTTGGCATGAACAATTGCACAGACTGCACGGCATACCTCTCTATTTTGCTGAGGCATGATTTTTCCTGAGTTCTTCATTGCCTCACCCCTAAAAGTTAAGGTTCGAAACCTAATATTCATAAGCATACATAGAGATGGAATAGCGATATAAGGTTAAAAAGCGAATCCTTCAGCAAAAAAATCAACAAAGTGTAAAAAAGACATGGGTTATAGCTGATTTTTGTTGTTTCTTATATTAAATGCGTACTATAATTTAATTGTTAAGGAATTTTTTGCGCTTTTTGAAATATAAGGCTTAAGTGCCCTTAATAAATGCTTTTTAGAGGTATATACTCTTCATGAGTATAGAAAGGAGTTTCACTTGTCCGGTATTTTTACTAAACGAACGATCATTATTGCATTAATCATCATCGCTGTCGCAGCAATCCTTTATATTATCCTTCCGGTATCCATCCCGTTGATTGCTGCTTTGATTACCGCCCTTTTTCTCGAGCCTGCAGTGGTTTACTTCCAGAAAAGATTCAAGAGTGGGCGGCGCCTGGCAGTATTAACAATTTTCCTCCTGTTTGTATTGCTTATAATGGTTGCAGGATACTTCCTGACTACAACAGCAGTCACCGAGGCAATTGACTTGATTGATAATACTCCAGTCTACATAAATGAAATTACGAATGCCTGGTATAAGGCAGAAAATAATTTTGTTGAAGCTGCCAATGACCTTCCAAGAGAAGTTGTAACCGAAATCAGCAACCGGGCAGAGGACTTTCTCAATAAACTTAAGAATGACATGATTGCATTTATCAATATAGATAATTTGAAGGCATTGCTGACCTACATCCCGAATTTTCTAATCAGCTTCCTTGTCTATTTGATTGCCCTGTTTCTCTTCTTGCTGGAGCTGCCATCTTTAAGGCAAGGTGTTTACAGCCATTTAACAGAAAGAACAGCTGACAAAGTACATTTCATGACATCCCGACTTTCTTATGTTGTATTCGGTTTTTTGAAAGCACAATTTTTGGTGAGTGTGATTATTTTCATCGTAGCCCTGATTGGGTTGCTTTTCATTACTCCCGAATATGCAATTGTGATGGCGGCGGTGATCTGGCTGATAGACTTTATCCCGCTGATAGGCTCAATCGTCATATTGGCTCCTTGGTCAATCTTCCATCTGGCAACAGGTAATATAGCCCTTGGAACCCAACTGGCGGTCCTGGCGGTTATTTTGCTGATTATCAGGCGTACAGTCGAGCCTAAGGTAATGGGCAGCCATATAGGACTATCTCCACTATCTACACTGATTGCCATGTATCTTGGACTGAAACTATTCGGCTTCATGGGCTTTGTCATCGGACCATTGCTCTTGATTGGATTCAATTCAGCCAAAGAAGCTGGAATTATAAAATTGAAATTTAAAATTTAAATTTAGAAAAGTGTAACCGCCTTATACTGGCCCGAAACGTCTCGAGGAGCTAGACACGAATCAATATGCAAAAAGTTTATACTTTCTAATAAACTAAACAAAACCCGGATGAACTAGCATCCGGGTTTTGTTTTTTCATATTTAAAGGCTCTTTTCTCAAACTTTGTTGCTATTGACTACAAAATAGGATTAAATGACCTATGTTTCTTCACAAAAATAAAGATTATTAGGAGAAAAGAGCTTGCACACTTAATACCGAACTACAAAAAAGCTATTTTCACGTTAAAATCGGCTTTAGGATTTTAACAACAATCTTTACGAAAACAGCTTATTTAAAAGAAATCATAGAAGAATGGCTTGAATGCCGGAATTGCTCGCTCCAGCTCCTTGACTTCTTCGATGTCTCCCTTGAGCAGTTCTAACTCAAGTAATTCAAGAGGACGTTTATAGCCGAATAACATGGCCGTTAAAGTGTTGATGTTCAATTGCAGTCCGCGCTTTGGAGCAGTTACACATGTACTCCCCTCTTTCACAGGGTGAAATGTAACTCCTTCCTGCCCTATTATATATGTCCCTGTATTCCATGGAGCAGCTTCATCATCCAGATGAAGAAACACATTTTTCCCATCAGTGCGGGTGTTAAAAGGATAGCTAGATAATGCTTTCTCAGCATTGACAATTCTGCCCATGAAATATGGATAAATTTCAGTTTTGAGCTTAGGCTCCTTTAAAAAGTACGGGAATGAATCATGGACTGATAACAGTACTTCCACTCGATCTACCATTGAATCATGCTGGCAAATGAAATTCCACAGTCCTTTTCTCGCTTCATGGGATAGAGAAACGTATTCCTCAACCTTCATAACATTTTCTTTAATCTCGTATAACAGGTATCCTGACGCTTCATTTTTTGAATCATAATAAACAGCTGCTGTTTGTTCACCGTATATACTTGTGATCCACCATTCCGAATCTCTTGCTAACATCGCGCTATGCATTGCTGCATATTGCTCATAGACCCTCTCGATATCCAATGAATGATTCTTCTCTGTATGTCGTTTAATTTTTCCTGATTGTCTATCTACAGGTTTTAGATCTATTTTATCAATAGTTATCTTCCTATTGTCTGAAATGATCTCCCAGCCAAACCTTCTATAGAAGTCGATCTGGAATGGATGAAGAAAAGAAACTATATCCCCTCTTTGATCCATATCCTCCAGTGCCTTTTTCATCAAGGCGTTTACATGCCCTTTCCGTCTGTGTTCAGGATAAGTAGCGACTCCTGCAATACCACCCATTTTCCAATCCTGTTGCCCTAGCTTCACGTTCAAAGAAAGAATATGCAATTTGGAAGCAAGCATCCCTTCTTCAAAGATCCCAAGCAAGCGATGTTTCTTTAGGGTTTCCAACCGTTTAGGAATATCACTTTCCTGCACTTTATACTGAAAAGCATACATTGATAAATTCATTGACTCCAGATAATGTTCTTCTGATAAAACTTTAATATCCAAGTAAATCCAACCCCCTTTTTACAACTTAATAAATTCGCCTGTTAAAGCGAGAATACCTTTAAAAATGGCTGTTTTCGTAAAAATTGTTGTTAAAATCCTAAAGCTGATTTTAACGTGAAAATAGCTATTTTGTAGTTCGGTATTAAGTGTGCAAGCTCTTTTCTCCTAATAATCTTTAATTTTGTGAAGAAACATAGGTCATTTAATCCTATTTTGTAGTCAATAGCAACAAAGTTTGAGAAAAGAGCCTTAAAAATAAAAAAACATTGCTATAAGCAATGTTTCAAGTTTGTTATGTCCCGAGTATGGCTTTGATGACTGAAGTTGTTTCTCCGCCTTTGTAGAACACATATAGAAGCAGGTAAACTGCAACCCCCGTGATACCGGTAAAGAACCAGGTAACACTGGTGATAGGTCCAAGTTTACGATGACGCTCTAATCTGTTCTTATATCCTGTGTAAAGCGAGATAATTCCAAGGACAGCACCAATAGTAGCAAGTGTAATATGGAAAATTAAGAACATCGTATAGTAAATCTTGATATCATCAGGTCCACCAAATGATGTATTTCCAATGAAAATCGTCCTTGATGCATAAATCACAAAGAATATGATGGCGAATATCCCAGCCAGTGTCATAGTCTTGCGATGCTGATCAATCTTTCTTTGTTTTATTTGGACCCAGCCAATCGCTACAGTAATTGCACTTAAAACAATAAATGTAGTGCTGATTGTCGGCAGAATCGGTAAGTTAGACATATTTATGTACCTCTCAATCATTATTTCTCCATAAAGTTAATTGTAGGTGACCTGTCTCTTTTTTTCAATCTTTGATTGTTGTAAACTAATAATTTTTTTGGCGAAGTGAAAACCCTCATTAAATAACAATAAAAGCTTCCCAATAAGGAAGCTTTTGCAATTCGTTATTACTTAATTGGCTGTGGCGCGCTCGCAAGATTAATCGCATCCTGTTCAGCCTGATGATCCTCTTCATTCCGGAACCATTGGAAGAACGCATATCCCAAGAAGATACCATAGACGATTTCCTGAATGACCTTCATGATTACTCCTCCAAGCTGCTGATCATGCAGAAGCGAAATAGAACTGAAGGTTTCCGGACCGCTGAGATCCAGGCTCGAAAGCATCGTAGGCGGTACACATAATTTCAAAGCTTCTCCCCATGCATTCGGGTCAGAAAAAGTTGCATACATTGGTGTATCGGCAAAGATGATCAAAGCGCACGCTGGTGTAATTAAAACACCGTCAGCAAAGATATACCCCATCTTCTTAACACCGGATAATGTCTGATACTCTTCCAATTTATTGACAAGAGGCCACCACATGAACATCGCGAGTACAAATAGCACCGATGTGTAACCTGCATGCAGCCACATATCTGTTTTAACAAAATCAAAAATCAGTGGAATATGGTAAATAGAGAATATTCCATTAAACATGATCAAGGCAATAAGCGGCTTCGTAAAGAAGCGAAATAGCGGATCGACTATTGGAAGTGATAAAAACGATCTCCAAAGCCAATCAGGCAAGCCGAAAATCAATAATGGAGGTACGACAAGGTAAAGTACTGCCATTTGGATCATATGCATATAAAAGGTTATATGCGCCATCAGATCCACAGGCGAACCTTTAATGATATACAGCACGATGACAGCAGAAGTAAAATAAACAGCCTGCTTTCGTGTTGCTGGTACACCTTCCTTGAAACGATTATAGTACTTGAAGACAATTAGATAATATGCAACTAATATAGCTGCCATCACCAGAAAATATACCGGACTCCATAGTGCTCTGAATCCAAATATATCTAAAGTAAGCATCGTATTTCACCCCGTCCTGTTTAAGAACTTTACTTTCATTATACTTCCAAAGGTATGTTACTTCAATAAAACGGTTCTGCCATTAAATGTTAGTATACTCGCTTACATAGAAAAAATCGGCTAAAAGCCGATTTTTTCTTTAGTCATATTACCACCAGATAATTGTTGTGAAAGCAAGGATTGTTACAGCTCCTACAACGACTCCAGAATAAAGGAACAATGCAGGTGCTTCATGCCCTTTGTGGCTCATGTGCATGAAATAGTATAGCTGGAAGATTACCTGAATCACAGCAAGCAGAAGGATGAACGGAACTGTGAACCAGTCTGAGAATCCTTCATATCCAACTGCAACGAAAGCAACAAGTGTCAAGAAAATCATCAATGCAAAGGAAACGATCTGGTATCTCATCTCTTCGGCGCTTTTCTTGCGACGATATTCGACGTCTACTCTTGGGTTCCCTGAACTTGGTTGTTGATTAGCCATCAGTTTATCCCACCATTCCCATTAGATATACAACCGTGAAGATGAATACCCATACAACGTCAATGAAGTGCCAGTAAAGGCTGGCCACATAAAACTTAGGAGCGTTGTAAAGGTTCAATCCACGCTTGGAGTTGCGGACCATCAGTGTGATGATCCAAGCAAGACCAAATGCAACGTGACCACCATGGAAGCCTACTAAAGTATAGAAGGCTGATCCAAATGCACTGCTAGTGAATGTGTGCCCGAATTCATGTACATAGTGATTGAACTCGTAAATTTCAAGCGCAAGGAAAGCAGCACCAAGAGCTACTGTCAATCCAAGCCAAAGCTGCATCTTTTTAAAGTTAAAGTTCTTCATATGGTACATCGCATATACACTTGTCAAAGAACTCGTTAATAGAAGCATTGTCGCTGCAAAAGCCAGCGGTATTTCAAAGATATCCTTCGCAAGTGCATGGTCAGCACTAGGAACCTTATCTTTTAATGCAAGATATGTTGCGAACAGAGTCGCAAACAATACTGTCTCTCCGCCAAGGAAGAACCAGAAGCCCAAAAACTTGTTCTTTGCTTCGAGGGTTGCTTTTTCAGGCTCCGCAGGCCATGTTTCATAAGTGAATTTTTCTTCAGCTTGCATTATGCCTTTGCCCCCTTATCATTATCATCGTCCATTAAGTCTTCTTTATGAATATGGAATCCATGATCATCTTTAATAGAACGTACGAACATCGCTCCTAAAGTTACTGCCATACCGAGGATCAAGACTAGCAGTCCCCAGCTTGTATCAACACGGTACATTGCACCAAATGCTGCGATGAAAAGACCAAGTGAGATAACGAAAGGAATGAAAGAGTTATTCGGCATATGGATATCGCCAAGTGGTTCTGCAGGCGTCATTTCCTTCTTGCCTTCCATTTTTTCCAGCCAGTAAGCATCAAGTCCGCGTACAAGCGGAAGCTGCTTGAAGTTGTAGAATGGCGGTGGAGATGCAATCGCCCATTCTAGTGTGCGGCCGTCGCCCCATGGATCATTTCCTACTTTTTCGTTTTTAACTTGTGTCATGATTACGTTAATCAATAGAACAATAACAGCTACAGCCATGAAGATGGCACCAATTGAACTGATTAAGTTTCCTAATGCAAGCCCCTGTCCAGGCAGGAATGTGAAGATACGACGAGGCATCCCCATCAATCCAAGGAAGTGCTGAATGAAGAACGTCAGGTGGAAACCAATCAGGAATAACCAGAATGTAATTTTACCAAGAGTTTCATTCAGCATTGTGCCGAACATTTTTGGCCAGTACAGGTGTGCACCTGCAAATAGTGCGAATACTACTCCACCTACGATAACGTAGTGGAAGTGAGCAACAACGAAATAGCTGTCATGATACTGATAGTCAGCAGCAGCGGATGCCAGCATGACACCTGTTACACCACCGGCAACGAATGACGGAATGAAGGCAACTGCCCAAAGCATCGGAGTCGTAAACTTGATGCTTCCGCCCCACATCGTGAACATCCAGTTAAAGATCTTGATACCTGTTGGTACGGCAATTGCCATTGTCGCTACCGCGAAAATCGCGTTTGCGATCGGTCCAAGACCAGTTGTGAACATATGGTGAGCCCAAACCATGAATCCAAGGAAACCGATCAATACAGTCGCGAATACCATGGATGAGTAACCGAAAAGACGTTTTCTAGAAAAAATCGCAAAAATCTCTGAGAAAATACCGAAGGCCGGCAAGATCAAGATGTAAACTTCAGGGTGACCAAAGATCCAGAAAAGATGTTCCCAGATGATTGTGTTACCGCCATTTGCTACATCAAAGAAATTAGAACCAAACATACGGTCAAAAATCATTAAGAAAAGACCAACAGTCAGTGGAGGGAACGCGAACAGGATAAGAGCTGATGTTACGAATGTTGCCCAAGTGAACATCGGCATTCTCATATAAGTCATTCCCGGGGCACGCATGTTAATGATCGTTACGAGGAAGTTAATCCCCCCGATTAGTGTACCCGCACCCGAAATTTGCAAACCAAGTGCATAAAAGTCAATACCATGTGTTTCAGACGCCATTGCAAGTGATGCATAAGAAGTCCAACCAGCATCTGGAGCTCCACCCAGGAACCATGAAAGGTTAAGGAATACTCCACCAAAGAAGAATAACCAAAATCCTAATGAGTTCAAGAATGGGAACGCTACGTCACGCGCTCCAATCTGGAGTGGCATAACAGCATTCATGAATGCAAATACAAGCGGCATCGCTGCAAGGAATATCATTGTTGTTCCGTGCATCGTCAGGATTTCATTGTAGAAACCTGCGCTTACAAAATCATTATTAGGTACAGCTAGCTGAATACGGATGAACAAAGCTTCAAGTCCGCCTAGGATGAAGAAGAATCCGCCAGCAATTAGATAAAGGATTGCGATTTTTTTATGGTCAACCGTTGTCAGGTAATCCCATAACGTTGCGCCGAATCCCTTTTTCTGAGCATAGGTACTCACAGTTTTACCTCCCTTTCAAACAAATCCCCTGTTATTTCTGGACTTTCAAGCCCATCAGATATTCTGTTAATGCATCAAGTTCTTCAGTAGAAAGCTCAGGATACTTGCCAGTCATCTTGTTTGCTGGCTTATATGCTTCTGGGTCTTCCAGCCATTTCTTGATATTTTCTTCTGACATATCCAAGACACCAGCAACGCGTGAACGATCGCCGAAGTTTGTCAAGTTAGGACCAACGCGAGCTGCTTCTGGAGCCGTGTTTGCCGGAGTTACGGCGTGGCATCCGATACAGCTGTTATTGAAGATTTCCTGTCCTTGCTGAGCAGTTGCAGTTTCTGCCTGAGCAGGTTCTTTAACACCTTGCATATCTGCTACCCACTGATCGAATTCATCACGTGGCAAAGCTTTTACTTTGAAATCCATCAATGCGTGTGAAGGCCCACAGAGCTCAGCACATTTACCGTAGAAAAGTCCGCCAGCTTCGTCGGCACCTTTACTGTCAAACTCTAGCCAGAATTTATTGATGTTATCGGTATTTGTATCCATCTTTCCTCCAACAGAAGGAATCCAGAAAGAGTGTTTTACATCCGAAGCCTTAAGGTTGAAGTAAACCTTTTCATCAGTAGGGACTACTAAATCCTGGCTAGTGATGATCTCTTCATTTGGATACTCGAATTCCCACCAGTAAAGATTCGCGCGCACGTTAACTACAAGCGCATCAGTCTTTCCTTCAGCGTTTTTCTTTTCCATTGGGGAAACATCCGCCAACTTAAACGTTGCAGCAACTGTAGGAACAGCCAGAATTAGAAGCAATAAGATCGGAATAACAGTCCAAAGGATCTCAAGCTTGTGGCTTCCCTCGACCTGCTTCGGAATTTCGTTGTCATTCTTCCTGCGGAACTTCATAATGACATAAATAAAAATGATTGTGACGACAGCAATTACTCCCACCATAATCGCCGTGCTCAACAACATAAGTTCATACTGGGATTGAGCAACTTCACCTGCAGGTCTTAATGTAGACAGGTATGGCTCACCACAGCCGGACAAGACTAATGCCATCAATGTGAACAATGACAGCAGACGCCATTTAGCAAGCATCTTCATAGCTTAATTAAACCCCTCTTTCGTAAAAAATCTTATAAATTTGGTTGTAAAAAATATATGGAAAAATCCTCTCTCAACAAAGAGTGGATCTCCTAACGAAGGTTATATAAGTGTGACAATTACCATAGCGACAAACATGACAGTTAAGTATTGTAAAGAATATACAAACATCAGTTTTGCCCATTTCATATCATCTTTAAGCTTTTCAAGGTAGATTCCCAATACAAGCCATCCAATATTCAGGATCGTTGCAAGAATCATGAATGTAATTCCAAGTTCATGGAGGAAGAACGGCAACGGGAGTAAGGCTGTTATCCATAGGAAGATAGATCTCTTGGTCGCTTTGAATCCTTTCACGACAGGAAGCATCGGTATACCAGCTGCCCGGTATTCCTCTACCCTTCTCATAGCCAGAGCATAGAAGTGAGGTGGCTGCCATACAAAAACGATGGCAAAAAGCATCCATGCCATTACGTCCAGGTTAGCGTCCACTGCAGCCCAGCCGATTAGCGGTGGAACTGCTCCTGAGATACTGCCGACAATTGTATTGGAGACATATTGTCGTTTTGACCACAATGTATAGAGCACCACATAACTAAAAACGCCAAACAAACCGATTACAGCAGCTGTGATGGTAGTTGTAAGCAAAAACGCGGTTCCAATCCCGATCAGCAAGAAGCTCATCAAGGCCACTTTTCCTGGCTGAACTTTTCCAGTTACAGTCGGCCTGTCTTTTGTTCGCTCCATTAAATGGTCGATATCCCGATCGATGTAGTTATTCAGGCTACAAGAACCGGCAACAATCAATGATGAACCGATCAATGTCGCAAGAATCAAATCAATATTATCCAGAAAGCGCGCTCCGCTAAAATGAAGAGCTAGCCATAATCCAGTAAAAGTCGTCATAGCATTGGAATTTACAATTCCTACTTTAATGAGGGCAAGAAAATCTTTGATCATCGTCTTCTCCACAACTGCAGGCTGTCCGTCCTCTAATACAGCTTCTGATAAAGCTTTTGAATTAGACATCCATATCCTCCTTCATCCCTTTTCCTTCAAAATTCCAATGACGAAATTTTTACAAAAAAAAGAAGAGTATTTGTACTTTATATCACGGATAGTTTTCACTATTCTCAACGTGTAAAGGCTGTTAAATGTTTGTGTAGAAAAATAAAGCCTACGTTGTATATTAAATCACACTTCACAACTTTTTTGTGAATTTTTTTTGAACAAAATTTGACTAATTTGTGTCTTACCGCCATTATCCATAAAGTTTATTTTTATTGCAAGGAATTTCGACTTGATATTAGTAGAATGTTTGGATGTCTTCTTTTTACGAATATACATATTCTTGGATAATATTTTCATGTCTGTAAAATTGCTGGTATGTAAACTCATCTTTTTTCACGCCTTATAGCTGCCATGAGCATTTTACCTATAATACTAGTTATTGTCCAACTATAATAGTAAGTATTGAAATATTAACTATTATTGTGTAGTATCTTAAGTATTGTTTTCTATCCTTTTTCGTCAAAATTCGTTATTATAGGGATAGAATTTTTTCTTATCTACAAGCTTCTTCCATTATACATGTCAAGTTTATTATTTGACAACTTATCGAACTATGAATAAGCAGGTGATGATCATGAATCGTTCCCTTAAGTGGCTTGCTGTTTTAACCACGATTGGGATGCTTTTTGTTTTGCTCGGAGGAGCGTTGGTTACAAAAACCGATTCCGGAATGGGCTGCGGCAAGTCCTGGCCCCTTTGTAACGGCGAATTCGTTCCTACGGATATTACTCCCGAATTGGTAATAGAGCTTGCCCACAGGTTAGTGTCGGGCAGCGTAGGCATCATGGTACTAATCTTATCTATTTGGACATGGAAGGCTATTGGGCATATACGCGAAACGAAGTTCTTGTCTGTTCTGTCTTTTTTCTTCCTTGTTCTACAGGCATTAATAGGAGCTGCCGCTGTTGTTTGGGGACAATCTGATTTTGTCCTGGCACTTCATTTCGGCATTTCGCTCATCTCTTTTGCTGCTGTACTTTTATTGACCATGCTAATTTTTGAAGTGGATAAAAAATTCCAGGCTGAAAAATTAGTGATTGATAAAAGAATGAAGTTCCATATTATCGGACTTTCCATATACAGCTACATTGTAGTTTATACCGGTGCTCTTGTCCGGCATATGAATGCCAGCCTGGTCTGTAAAGACTGGCCATTATGTACAAGTGGTGGCCCCTTCCTTCCTACCAACATTTACGAATGGGTACAAATGGGACACAGGGCTGCAGCAGGTTTCATTTTTATTTGGATCGCGTATGTCACCTACATTGCCGTCAAACACTACAAGCATGAAAGAGTACTATACTGGGGATGGATCATCTCAATGGTTCTCGTGTCACTGCAAGTCATTGCCGGCGCATTTGTCATCTTCACAAGATTGAATTTGTACATTGCCCTGGGACACGCTTTCTTCATATCTGTTCTGTTTGGTGTATTCAGCTACTTTATCCTTCTGGTTTCCAGGAGCAAAAAGAATGCCGCAAGAGTACAAAACACTAAACCCGTTGACCTTTCTCCGGCAACGGTAAAGTAAAAAGCTGCAGCAGACGCTGCAGCTTTTTCTCTGTATTTGATTACGACCTGAACTTGAACGAATTTTGGTTTACAACAGCTTTTGCAGGCTTAGGCTGGGCTGTCTTGTCCTTCTTATATTTCTCTTCATATTTTACAAACATCGAAACATTCACCAGTATCCCGGTGGCAATCGCGAGCTGCAGCAATGATGAACCTCCATAACTCACAAAAGGCAATGGAACACCTGTTAGTGGAATAACCCCTGAAGCTCCACCAAGATTGACAAACGACTGAATGCCAATCATACTGGCAATCCCTATTGCAAGCAAACTGCCAAAAGGATCCTTGCACTTAAGCCCGATATGAATTCCTTTTAAGACGATGAATGCCAGACTCAACAACACAAACCCTACACCAAAAATCCCCAACTCCTCAGAGATGACTGCGATGATGAAGTCTGTGTGTGCTTCAGGCAAGTACCCAAGTTTTTGGTTACTTTGTCCCAACCCCAGCCCTGTCAGTCCTCCTGAACCAATTGCATAATAGGCATTTGCTAATTGATAACCGGATTTTTGTTCATCCTCGAAAGGATTGCTATATGACGTTAGACGTTCAAGACGCCTTTCTGAAAATACTTCGTCTTTCAGGATAAGCGATACAGGCACTAACAAAATCATAACAATCATAACCAGTTTCATGATATTTTTAAAGTTCATACCTGAAGATAAAATGATAGCTGCAGCAATGAGCATGATAATTCCTGCAGTGCCAAAGTCCGGCTGAACCGCTATAAGGAAAAATACCATTACCAGGAATAGTAGGGGTGGCAAGACACCTTTATTGAATTCATTTATGTATGATTGTTTTTTTGCATACACTGCTGATAAGTAGATAATGACACTTAGTTTTGCAATCTCTGATGGCTGAATGCTCCTAGCTCCCACTTCTATCCAGCTAAGGGCATTACCCGCTACTTTACCTACGACAAACAATATAAGTAAACCTGAAAGAGTTAAAACCACCATAGGAAGTAAAATTTTAGTACTTTTCATTGCTTTGTAAGGAAATAAGGCTGCTATTATAAATACAAACATCGCCGCCAATAAATTGAATTTTTGTTTGTTATAAAAGAAATCGCTATCTACTCCATGCCAGGTGACCATGCTGGCACTGTAAACCATGACAAGGCCAAACAAGCACAAGAGCGCAACAACAATGATCAATGAATAGTCATAGGATTTCAGTATTTTTTTTAACATCGTCTCTTCCCCATCTTCTAAGTTGTTTAATCTATTCTACTATAAGTTGAAATATCCTGCCTTTGTTTAAGGAAAAGTTATGGAATTCTTAATATATTGTCATAGAAGTGTAATGCAGTCTTCGAGGATACACTTGAACTGAAAAAGAATTAAAAAGCTTATGAAAGTACAATGTTTTCGAAAAGTGCCTCACAAAAAAACTCAAACAATCGATTAGGACTGTTTGAGTTTTTAGGATTTATTTTTTTAACGAAGCTTCATGCAATATGGAAAGCTCTTGCTCCAATTGGTCGAGAATTACTTTCCCATCTGATTCTTCGATTAAGCCGAGTCTTACTGCAAAATCTATCTCTCTTGATAATCCAAACATTTGCGTATCTAAAACCTCTTCATAAAGAGGGCATTGAGGCATTGTCAGATTATCCATTTGCACTTTGATCAGCTTTAAAATTTTATCAGCGTCAGCCTTTAACAAGGCATGGGCTTTTTCCTGATGGTTGATTATCATATCAGACGCCAACTTGATCCCCCCGTTTCCGAGCGATTACCCAATCCTATCTTTAAATTTTACCCTTAAGTGGACAAAAAAGCAAGAATATTAAGGATGCATAAATTAATGAATAGCCTGCTATAGATGGGTTGAAATGACAACTCACAAAATTACCGCTATACTGAATTAATAATATGCAAAGATTCAGGAGGGAATTATGGAAACAATCATCCCAATCAAAGGAAAAGTCAAATATAAAATCACTTTGGATCCGGGTGTATGGATATTCGACGATCGCAAAGTAGACTTGAATACATATTTCAACGAAGGTCAGCAGAGCGGAGATACTCTTGAAGAGTATACGAAGTCAATCTCAAAACATTGGGATCGTGAAATTATGGAGGGTGCAGTCTATCCACCAACCCTCAAAACAGAAGTGAAGTTCGAAAAAGAAAAAGTCCTGACTGGCACTTTCGGCATACCATTCAAGCCATTTCTTGTTAATGCAGAACCAGAGCAGACAGCGAAGGCTGTAGTGATTGAATATGGGGAAAATGACCAGTTATCACTTTCACTCGAAAAAGCTTCTGGCCTCATCCTCGGGTTTTCCAAGGACGGCAAACCTTTAAAAGAGGACGGGCCGCTGCATGTATATTACCAGGATGGTTCCAATAAGGAGAATCCAATCAAAAACGTTACCGGTTTTACCGTAGAATAATATGTAAGGTACTGCCAACGGGCATCCCAGAAGGGTGCCCGTTATTTTATTGTCCCTCTACCCGTTGTGTCTTTTTTATCTGACACCTCAGATTCCAGTATGTGCAAATAGTTAATTTAAAAGATCGGCTGCTAACTGGGCAAGAGATGACCTTTCTCCTTTAACGAGCTGGACATGACCCGCAATTTGCTGGTCTTTGAACTTCTCAACCACATAGGTCAACCCATTATTATAGGCATCCAGGTATGGGTGGTCAATCTGGTCAGGGTCACCCATCAAGACAATTTTACTGCGCTCCCCTACCCTGGTCAGAATTGTTTTGATCTCATGCTTTGTCAGGTTCTGCGCTTCATCAATGATGATGAATTGGTCCGGAATGCTCCTACCCCTTATATACGTTAATGCTTCTACCTCGATTGACCCCATCCCTGCGAGTATGGCATCAAGTTCGCCCGGTTTTTTTGTATTGAAAAGGAATTCAAGATTATCATATATAGGCTGCATCCATGGTCTGAGTTTTTCCTGCTTTTCACCAGGCAAAAAGCCCAGATCTTTACCTACTGGTACAATCGGCCTTGCTACAAGCAGCTTTTTAAAAATTCCCAAGTCCTCAGTCTGCAACAGACCTGATGCTAGAGCGAGCAATGTCTTTCCAGTACCTGCACGCCCTATCAAGGTGATCAAAGGCATGTCTTGTCGTAAAAGCAGCTCCATCGCCATAATCTGCTGAACATTTCTTGGCTTGATTCCCCAAGTGTGCTTACCTTCATGTTCAAAAATAAGCTTTTTCACTTTTTTATTTTTTGTATCAACCATTCCTATCGCGGATGCAGAGCTGCCGAGAATGTCCTTCATGATTACGAACTGATTTGGGTAAAAAAAGTTCTGCCCCTTTAAATCAGAGATGTTAAGTTCTCCTCTTTCATAAAAATGATTTAGTTCTTCTATCTGTATATACACTTCTGCAAAGCCTGAATACAGATGGTTAATTTCCACTACCCTGTCGCTTAAAAAATCTTCAGCGATCAGACCGATTGCATCTGCTTTTACTCGGACAAGCGCGTCCTTACTGACCAGTATTACCGGACGCCCATCTTCCTTCGTTTCTTCTTCAAGGCTCAAATTTTTAGCTACCGCCAGTATTCGGTTGTCATTTGTTTTTTCAACAAAGATTTCCTGAAGTTGATGGAAGGATCGATGGTTCAGTTCGATCCTGAGCGTCCCTCCACCTTCAAGATTGATTTTCTCATGCAGCTTTCCTGTCTCCCTCATTCCGTCTATGAGCCTTGAAACCTGGCGCGCATTGCGCCCAATCTCATCCATATATCTTTTCTTTGAATCCACTTCCTCCAGAACTACAGCAGGTATGACAACTTCATTGTCTTGAAAGGAAAAGATCGCGTGCGGATCCTGTAGTAAGACGTTTGTATCCAGTACGTATATTTTACTCAAATTGATGCCTCCCGCCTTAGTGATCTCGACTTTGGCCAACTTGGCAGCCTTGACCGGGACTTTGGTAAAATATATGACTTTTTGAATAAAGATAGAAGATATTTTGCACAATAACCTTTGAGCATTTCTTTTTTTATATAACATTCCTAGTTGTTCAAAGGTTTTTAACGAAAAAATAACCGGAGGGGTTTTATGATGATAAGATTGGTTGCTGTAATTACGTTTGTGTTGTTATTGACTGCATGCAATGGACAGAACAACGCAAATAAAGCTGACGAAGATCACAAGGTCAAGGTCCAGAATAGTGCGATCAAGGAAGTTGACCGCCAATCCGGCCAGGAGATTTCCCGCCATCTTGTGGACTTGACCACTCACATCCCGAATGTTGATGATGCTGCAGCGGTAGTGGTTGGTCGCTACGCTATTGTGGGTATCGACGTAAATGATAAAATGGAGAGGTCTGAGGTAGACACTGTTAAATATACGGTTGCGGAAGCCTTAAAAAAAGACCCTCACGGTGCACGTGCAGTAGTGGTTGCCGATCCTGATATCACAGCGAGGTTAAGGGAGATATCAGAGGATATACAAAACGGCCAGCCAATCCAGGGAATTATGAACGAACTTTCTGATATAACCGGAAGAGTCATGCCCGAGGTTCCCGCAGACATGATTGAACCGCAGAATGAGAGTCCTACTGAAGATCCGAAAAAGAAGCTTGATAAAGATGAACAAAAACAATTAGAGAAAGATCAGGAGCAACAATCTAACTACCATAAATAACAGCAGCAAAAAAAGCTTAGTCAATCGACTAAGCTTTTCTCATTGCATCCATTACCTGCTTATCAAGGCGCGCTGCTGCATCTTTATCGTATGTCTTATCATATTGAGGTTCAGCGACGATTTTTGATCCATAGAACATAACGTCCCTTACTTCGCTGATATTGATTTCGACTAACGCCAGCTTCAAAGGTACACCTTCAAGTTTTTCTTGCTTGACGCTGGCTGTCCCGCTGATTGAATATGTAGATTCATTTGCGATCAGGTTGATTACTGCTTTATCATTGCTCTTGATATTCTCGATGATTCGAGAGCGGTTATCCACTGCAAAATAAACGGTACTCTCATCCTTTGCAAGTACCCAGGAAATCGCGCTGACATTCGGGCCGCCGGTTTCGTGGTCCACTGTCGCCAGGGTAACAAAACGCTCTTTTTGCAATTCATCAATCAACGGTTTGATTAGTTTAGGTTCTACTTGATTTGCCATATTCACCCTCCTTAAACTATCATAATAGTACTACGAACTCTTTAAGCAGGGCAAATCAAATGATTTTCTCTGCTAAGGCTCCAAACAATGATATACTATAATATAATCAAAACTCAATCAGGCTATGTATGATAATTATTAATAAGAGGTGTAAGAATGAGAGTCAAATGTGTACTATGCGACAAAATTGAGAATATCAACAGCGATACCCTTCAGGCTAAGCGGCTTCGAAACCGGCCGATCCATACATATATGTGCGATCCATGCAATGAACGAATTGCCGATAAAACAAACAATCGAATCGCTACCGGGAATTTCAAGCTGTATCGTTCCCGTGTTAAGAAGGATGATTGGTGATTGTGAATAACCAACTAGGCAGTATTCGAACCTAATACTTTTGCTCGGTTCAGGTGGGCTATATTTTTACGAAAATCCACATAAGGGTACCTTTCTGACGAATGATACCCTTATACAAGCATTTCCTCCTCTATAAGGGTACCTTTCTTGACTAATGATGCCCTTATGCAAGCATTTCCTCTTCTATAAGGGTACCTTTCTTGACTAATGATGCCCTTATGCAAGCATTTCCTCTTCTATAAGGGTACCTTTCTTGACTAATGATGCCCTTATACAAGCATTTCCTCCTCTATAAGGGTACCTTTCTTGACTAATGATACCCTTATGCAAGCATTTCCTCCTCTATAAGGGACCTTTCTTGACTAACGATGCCCTTATGCAAGCATTCCCTCTTCTATAAGGGTACCTTTCTTGACTAATGATACCCTTATGCAAGCATTTCCTCCTCTATAAGGGTACCTTTCTTGACTAATGATACCCTTATGCAAGCATTTCCTCCTCTATAAGGGTACCTTTCTTGACTAAAGATGCCCTTTTACTGCCTCCCTCCATTATTCATCCCCTAACACAAAAAAATCCGCCCAATTCCGGGCGGATTTTTTCAGTCTTCTTCAGGATAGTTCACGTATTTGTCTGGTTCTTGCCTGATTTGGTCAAGCATGACTTCAATTAAGTCGCGTGGGAAACGGTATTCTTTAGAATTACCTTCCTGCACGACAGTGACATAATACATTAGTGCGTCCCGTTTTAATTCTTTTGATTCAACATTATGTTCTTCGGCAAGAATTTGATCAAATAACTGTGTAGTTTCTTGAGCTGCTGTATCTTCTGGCCGAGCGTCGCTGACAATTTTGATTGTAAGCCAATTATAAATTGCATCTTGGAGTGATTTCATATCGCCAACTCCTATTTGACATTTGCTTCTGCTTTTTTATGCTGTCGCAGCCTGAGCTTATAGATGATCAGGATGAGTGCAGCGACAACAAGTCCTTCCGTGATGGGAAGGAAAATAGCAAGGAAGGTAAGGACTGTAGAGCCAAGCAATAGAAAAGCATAGATGATGATACTTTTCAGCAACGGCAACTTCTGAGCAAATCCAAGCTTATAAACAAGAATGCTCAGAGCTGCAATCGTCAGGTAAAGCATCCACATGCCTACCGTTGGGTTCTCATCTACCCTGAATAATGCTGCAAAAAATGATAATCTCTGGCTTACATCCATACTTCTTCCCCCTACTTAATTAAGCTTCAGCGAATTTTTTCTTTTTCGCCTGTCTTTCACGCTCATTCTTATCAAGAATCTTTTTACGGAGTCTGATTGATTCTGGAGTTACTTCACAATACTCGTCATCGTTCAAGTATTCTAAAGATTCTTCCAGAGTCATGATTCTTGGCTTCTTGATGACAGATGTCTGGTCCTTATTAGCAGAACGAATATTAGTTGCTGCCTTCACCTTCGTGATATTAACAGTAATATCATTTTCACGAGTGTGCTCACCAACAATCATGCCCTCATAAATTTCAGTTCCTGGCTCAACGAAAATCGTTCCGCGGTCTTCTACCTGCATGATACCATAAGTAGATGCCTTTCCTGATTCCATTGATACTAGAACACCTTGACGGCGTCCGCCTACCTGGCCTTGAAGCATTGGCTGGTAGCTGTCGAATGTATGGTTAATGATACCATATCCGCGAGTCAATGTTAAAAATTCTGTTGTGTATCCGATTAGTCCGCGTGCCGGTACATTGAAAATCAATCGAACCTGTCCGCTTCCGTTGTTGATCATATCTAGCATTTCGCCTTTACGTGCACCGATTGATTCCATGATGGAACCAGTGTGTTCTTCAGGAACATCGATTTGAACGCGTTCTACCGGCTCACTTCTTACGCCATCAATTACTCGTACGATAACTTCAGGCTTTGATACTTGAAGTTCATAACCTTCACGGCGCATGTTTTCGATCAAGATAGACAGGTGCAATTCTCCACGGCCTGAAACGATCCACTCATCAGGTGAGTCCGTATTGTCTACTCTAAGACTAACGTCCGTTTGCAGCTGAGCGCGAAGTCTTTCTTCGATTTTCCTGGCAGTAAGGTATTTACCCTCACGGCCTGCGAATGGACTGTTGTTGACTAGGAATGTCATTTGAAGCGTAGGCTCATCGATTCGCAAAACCGGAAGTGGATCCTGGTTGTCGAATGGACATACAGTTTCACCAACATTGATGTCTTCCATTCCGGATACTGCAATTAGATCACCAGCATTGGCTTCCTGAATTTCCTGGCGCTTCAGACCGAAGAAACCAAAAATCTTTGTTACACGGAATTGTTTTACAGAACCGTCAAGCTTCATAAGTGCTACCTGTTGGCCAACCTTCATTGTACCGCGGAATACACGGCCTATTCCGATTCTGCCCACATAGTCGTTGTAATCAAGAAGGGCAACCTGGAATTGAAGAGGCTCTTCACGGTTATCAACAGGTGCAGGGATGTGGTCAATGATTGACTCGTATAATGACTGCATGTTTTCATCCTGTTTTTCAGGGTCCATACTTGCTGTTCCGTTGATTGCAGAAGCATAAACAACTGGGAATTCAAGCTGGTCCTCATCTGCACCTAGTTCGATGAACAAGTCAATGACTTCATCAACAACCTCAGCAGGACGAGCAAAGTCTCGGTCAATCTTATTAACAACAACAATTGGTGTTAAATGCTGTTCAAGAGCTTTCTTCAAAACGAAGCGTGTTTGCGGCATGCAGCCTTCATATGCATCGACAACAAGCAATACGCCGTCAACCATTTTCATGATACGCTCAACTTCGCCGCCAAAGTCAGCGTGGCCAGGAGTATCAAGAATATTGATACGTTTGTCATTATAAGCAATAGCTGTATTTTTCGCGAGGATCGTAATTCCTCGTTCTCTTTCCAAATCGTTTGAATCCATTGCACGCTCTTCCACATGCTCATTTATACGGAATGTGCCTGATTGCTTCAGAAGCTGGTCGACCAATGTCGTTTTACCGTGGTCAACGTGGGCAATGATCGCTATATTTCTAATATCTTCTCTTAATTTCAAAAAAGTCACCCTGCCTTTAATATCATAATTTATCTATTGGCTTTTTACACAACTTACATATTATAACACAATAAGAGTGGAAACCTATAGGCATTTTAATGTACAATTAAATATATTATTATTTGCACCAAATGTCGAATGGGGGATTCACCTTGACTCAGATAAAATGGCCATTATTATTTTTCGCATTTGCAGCAGCTTCATGCATGATTGGTATTGGAATCGCCATTGGCGAAAGAAGTGTTACCGGTACGTTCGCATGTATAATCGCATTGGTTTTCGTAATGGGATTCGGTTTTAAGAAAAAAAAGAAGATGAGAGAAGCTGGAGAGCTTTAATTCAATTAAAGTGCAAGTGTTTTGATCAACTACTAGCAGGTACAATTAAATAATAAAACCGGCTGGATTTCATTTCAGCCGGTGTCATTCGAGGGGGCGGACCATGATCAAATAGGTTTCGCCCTTATTTTCTTCTGTTTTGAATTGTTCAAAGCCACAGTCTGTAAGGAAGTTGGACCACTCGTATTCATCGATTGGAACAGCGGCAAAAAGTGCCTTTTGCCCATTCAGTTTAAATTCGTCTGAGAAATGGTTCATAATCGCTGATGCGATTCCTTGCCGTCTTTCCTCCGCTTTTACCAATATTGTACCAAGCCATGGCTTTTGGTTGGACGGGGCGGGTTCCACATGAAAAGAAATTGCCACAGGCCTTCCTGTCGTTTCCCAAACTCTCCATTCGCCAGACAAGCCATCATATTGCTCCATGTATTTTTCTAAGGACAAACCCTGCAACTCATTTTCACTCCACTTAGAACTCGAAGATATAAGATCCTCAAAAAACGGCAGATCTGAGCTTTTAAACTTCCGCCAAGTTAAAATTACCATTTTCCATCCTTAAGATAATTCTTCAGGATATCACCGTGCAGGCCAGGCTTTGAAACAAATAAGGAATTCTGCTGGAGCATATCCAGCTCTTCTCCCCGCAGGTCAGTCGTTACTCCACCAAGTTCCTTTATTATGATGATCCCAGCGGCAATATCCCATGGTGCTAGCCTTGGGGTCAAATAAGCATCTATTCTCCCCGTTGCGACATACACCATTTCCATGGCCGCTGAACCATAGGAACGAGTCCCTCTGACGTCTTTCACAAGAGGTATAAGCAATTCGTGATCTATCCGTTTATTAGGAGCTACCCAGACTGCATTGAGAGCGATAATTGCTTCACTCACCTTTGCTTCTGTTAGTTTCGGAATAGATTTTTCGTTTAAATAAGCTCCTTGGCCTTTTACACAATGATAGAGTTCGTCATGGACGACATCATAGATAAGACCAATCATTCCTTCCCCATCAACATAAATGCCGATTGAAATCGCGAAATTCCGCTGTTGGTGGACAAAGTTCATGGTTCCATCGATTGGATCGATAATCCACACAACCCCTGTTAAAGATTTCACTTCATCTCCATACCCTTCCTCACCCATGATTCGATGATCCGGAAAAGTACCTTTGATTTTCTCGATAAAATATTGCTCTGTCTCTTTATCTATATCTGTAACCAGGTCATTAGGATTGGATTTTGAAGTAACATTTAAAGTCTTTGGAAAAGAAGCCCTGATATTTTCACCCGCCTCTTTGACCCAGCTTTTCGCGTATGTATAAATTTCTTTTAGATTATATTCCATTCAGCTTTCCCCCGTTCATTTATTTTTACGTACACACAAGCTTTTGGAATCTATATTAGCTTATCGGATTAGCTTCATTTTCATCAAGTATTAGGATTCCCCTTGTCATCTCCATAACATGCAAAACTCCTTAGGAAGTTAATGACCATAAAGAAGCTTGTCAAACCATTTATTATTCGGACATAAGAAACGAACTCCATCAACTTTACAGGAGTTCGTCAAGTGTCTCGGTTGCTGCAGTTTTCCATAATTCTCACCATCATATAATACCTTATTCTTTCGTAAAACTTTATAGCTATTATAGAGCTTTTAAACGTAATAATTCTTGTCGAATTCGTTCGAGTTTTTGTTTACATTCTTTCATTTTCGATTTATCAGCATCTGTCATTGCGTCAAAAAGGGTGGCTAATTCATAATCCATCTCCAAACGTAGTACAGCTGTTCTCTGGAGCTCACCATTTTTCTTCCTTGTTGAAGTTATAAGTTGCTTCATTAATTTACACTCCTCTATTAATTTCTGTTTTTTATTATTGTATGAATTTCCATTTGGCTGTGGTACAAATTTGTGCGTATACCTAGGACTCAAAAAATGCCTGTCGCTTCTTTTTTTATAAAGATTTTGCTACAATATTTGACAAAGTACTAGGAGGTTTTTATATTGTCATTTTCAGGATTTGAACAAGCAGACTTCGATGTTTTTAAAATAGACGGTCTCGACGAAAGAATGGATGCCTTAAAATCCCAGATCCGCCCTAAGCTGGAAGAGCTCGGCCAGCACTTCGCTCCCACCCTTTCAAGCATTGCCGGTGATGAGATGCATTACCATGTTGCAAAACATGCCCGGAGAACGAAGAATCCGCCTAAAGACACGTGGGTAGCTTTCGCCAGTAATCCAAGAGGCTATAAGATGCTGCCTCATTTCCAGATTGGTTTGTGGGAAACCCATGTTTTTATCTGGTTTGCTGTCATTTACGAGGCACCTGATAAAGAATCGATTGGTAAGAAACTTGAAGCGAACATCGATTCAATCTTCACCCGTACTCCAAAGGATTTCTATTGGTCAATCGATCATATGAAGCCTGAAGCCACTATTCACAGTGAGCTTACCAAGGAAGAGCTTCTTTCCATGTTCAAGCGTCTGCAAACCGTGAAAAAGGCCGAAATCCTTTGCGGCCTGAACATTCCTCGCGAGGAAGCCGCCAAACTAAGTGGTGATGAAATGCTTTCCAAAATTGAGTTTGTATTTAAAGAAATATTACCCCTATATAAATTGGCATAAACCATGAAATGCGTAGGCGACCGCCCATTTTCGACAATCGCTAAGCAACCTGACAGCGAACTCGCTCGATGATCTCACTGCCTGGGTCGAAACCTCACGCGTTCCGAAGAAAATCATAAATAAAGAGCCCATTTTCATGGGCTCTTCCTTATAACTTAGTTTTTTCTTTTTGGAACCACTTTAATCTTTTCACCAGTTCCTGTCTCTTTTATCCCTTTTACTGCCTGATATGGTACGTAGCCGCTTACTTCTTCAAATTCATTGAAAAGTGTTTTTTCCTGGGCTTTTCCTGGTACGACTTCTTTAAAACGCCTGTAAGCGTTAAGCAATGAATCCCGATCGATTCCTTTTTCATATGCTTTTTCAATACATTCGTAAAAGTGGATGACATCAACAATTTCATCTGTGGACCATGTGTAGTCAATTGGATATTGGTATTCCATTATTTCACCTGCTTTTTGTGCAATGACAGGAACCTTCTGCTCCCGTGCATTCCTTGTATGTTAATCGATTTTACCGTTATTTAATTTAGAGCGCAAGGAAATCGCAGGTTCATCTTCCCCATTTCGTTCTTATTTCTTCAGCTTCGTTGATCATTCTGGCAAATAGCTCAGCTACTGTAGGAAAATCCTTAATTAATCCCATCACCTGGCCTGCCCATCCGAACCCATTTTCATCATCACCTTCATAGATATACTTACGGTTTGCTGTTCCGCTGATCAACTCTTTTAATTCTTCATAACCCCCGCCTTGTTTCTCAATTTCGAGGATCTTTTGCGTCAATGGGTTGGCAATCGCTCTTGCTGGCATCCCGAGGGATCTTTTTATTACAGTAGTATCATTTTCGGTACCTTCAACAAGCTTTTGCTTGTACAACTCATTCGCATGGACGCATTCTTGAGTAGCGATGAAGCGGGTTCCCATTTCAATGCCCTGAGCCCCAAGACCCAATGCCGCCATTAGTCCTCGGCCATCTCCAATTCCTCCCGAAGCGATTACAGGTATGTTGACTGCATCAACAACCGATGGAATGAGCACCATCGTTCCGATATCGCTCTTTCCTAGATGTCCGCCACCTTCCTGGCCGACAACCATGACTGCGTCCGCTCCCAACTCCTCTGCTTTCTGCGCCTGCCTTTTCGCAGCAACAAGAACAAGCTTTTTAACATTTGTTCCTTTTAGCTGTTCAAAAATTGATGACGGGTTTCCACCCGTCATCGAAATAACAGGAACTTCTTCTTCAATCGCTACATCCAGATAATGCGAAAACGGCCTGCCATGCTGGCCAATCGCAAAATTGACTCCGAACGGCTTGTCAGTCAGCTTTCTCACTTTATGAATTTCATTCCTTAACGCGTCAGGATCAGGAAGGGACATTGCCGTTATCTGACCTAATCCCCCTGCATTCGATACAGCTGCGGCCAATTCTGAATAAGCCAGATAAGCCAGACCTCCCTGGACAATTGGATATTGTATACCTAATAGGTCCGTTACATCAGTATTCCAGTTCATGTTCTCTCTCCCTCTCATGATTGTTTCGATATAACTTCTATTTTCACAGCTGTTTTTCCTGTTTCTTAAATTTATTGATTAAGGACTTTCTTGATATTCTGAAATTCTTTGCAAACACCTTGATTAGTGCTATAATGCATGTGTTTTATTTTTTTAAAAGCAAAACCTAATCATAACCCTATAAATAAAGAAATCTAATACAATAAAGAGGTGTGATCATCAATTGTCACAAAAAGAGACACCGTTGTTTACCAGCCTATTAAAACACGCAAAAAATAATCCGATTCAGTTCCATATTCCCGGTCATAAAAAAGGAAGCGGGATTGACCCGGAGTTCAGAGAATTCATTGGTGATAATGCACTTTCTATCGATTTGATCAATATCGGGCCCCTTGATGACCTGCATTCTCCTAAAGGCATCATCAAACAGGCTCAGGAGCTGGCCGCTGAAGCATTTGGTGCTGATCATACTTTCTTTTCAGTACAGGGAACAAGCGGCGCAATCATGACCATGATCATGACAGTCTGCGGACCTGGAGATAAGATCATCGTACCGAGAAACGTGCATAAATCGATTATGTCCGCTATCGTTTTTTCCGGTGCCATTCCAATCTTCATCCACCCTGAGATAGATAAGAAGCTCGGAATTTCTCACGGAATCTCAACTGATTCAGTCGAGAAGGCGCTGGAACAGCATCCGGATGCAAAAGGTCTTCTTGTGATCAACCCAACCTATTTCGGCTTTGCAGCTGACCTGAAAAAAATTGTTGAGATAGCCCATTCTTACAATGTCCCAGTTCTCGTGGATGAAGCCCATGGCGTGCATATCCACTTCCATGAAGACCTGCCGCTTTCAGCTATGCAAGCAGGCGCGGACATGGCAGCAACGAGCGTCCATAAGCTTGGAGGTTCAATGACGCAAAGTTCGATCCTGAATGTAAAAGAAGGTTTGGTATCGTCAAAGCGCGTTCAATCAATCATCAGCATGCTGACAACCACCTCTACTTCTTACCTCTTGCTCGCATCACTGGATACAGCGAGAAGAAGGCTTTCCATTGAAGGAAGAGAAATCATTGATCGAACGATTAAATTAGCACAGTGGATCCGGGGTCAGGTTAATGCCATTGAGCATCTTTACTGTCCGGGAGAAGACTTACTTGGTACGAACGCTACTTACGACTTTGATCCAACAAAAGTACTGATAAGCATAAAGGATTTAAATATCACAGGATACGAGGTCGAAAATTGGCTTCGGGAAAAATACAATATCGAAGTTGAACTTTCAGATTTGTATAATATCCTTTGCATCATTACCCCTGGAGACACTCAAAAGGAAGCTGAAATTCTAGTTCAGGCATTACGTGAACTTTCAAAAGAATTCCACCATCTTGCTGAGAAAGTGCATGCAGAAGTTATGCTTCCTGACATTCCGTTATTGGCGTTGACACCTCGGGATGCGTTCTACGCAGATACCGAAGTGGTACCTGTAGAGGAATCGGAAGGACGAATCATTGCAGAATTTGTTATGGTGTATCCACCTGGGATTCCAATTTTCATTCCAGGAGAAATCATCACCGAAGAAAACCTTATATATATCAAGACCAATATGGAAGCCGGACTTCCAGTACAAGGCCCAGAAGATGATGAACTTAAATCATTCAGGGTAATCAAGGAACATAAAGCAATCAGATAAGAAATGCGGAAGCGCCTTGTTCAGCCCCGACAAGCGCTGGAGGTCTGACCAGTGAAGTAGTTCTTTGACTTCATTGGGCAGACCGAAGCGACTCGAGGGGCTAGGCGCTGAAGCTAGACAAATCTCGAAGTGAAAATTTAAACTTCCTTATCTTATAAAAAAGAAGGGCATGCAGCATGCATGCCCTTTTATCTATTCTTATCTTTCTTCTGCACCTTCATGGTCGCAGCAGTTGCATTTTTTTGAATATAATACCGTTACTTTCTCATCTTCGAAATGGTCAATTGTTGCATTGCAAGTTTGACAAACGATTGTGCCCATATTTTCAAACTCCTTTTCGTTTTGAATTTTGAAAGCGCTTTATCAGTTTCTAACTATATAATAATATAACACTATTAAGAATTCAAGCCTAAACTGTATAACACTTTTATTTTTTAATAGGTATTTTTTGTTATATGTACCCACAATATATGTATTAATAATAATTAGTATGACACTTTTTACGAAAAGTGGAATTGTTATCCGACTTTCAACTAAATTTAAGCAAACTAAAAACAGGCCTACTTGGCCTGCTCTTCTCTCCAGCTTATTCGTATTGAGTCTGGAACGGGGCTGTCGGCAACTCTTCATTGAAAAATAATGCAAGGTCCTCAGCCTGCCGGACTTCTGTAATATGGAATGCTTTCTGCAAATATTCTACGTCTTCAATGTCCTTAGGGTCGAGGAGTGCTGAACGCCCCGTCTGCATGCAAACTACAAGAGGTTTCCCGAAAAACATATTGGTATACACGATCCCAAAGTCATAACGAGTATCATCAGTAGTGAACCCCACAAACCTGACGTGAACCCTTTCGTGCTCATCATAAAGCTTATCGAATAGTTCCATATGCCTCCTCCTTTTTAATTAAATATTTAGAATATTATTATAATTTATTTTTGACAAAAAGGCAAGTGCCAAGGAAGCTAAAAAGCTTATATTCTATTGTCAATGCTTTTTCAGGAGTGATAAAATGATGAGGAATAGATAGGAAAAGGGGATTGGAAGATGTCTAGTAATGCTTATATCAAACTTGTTCCATCATCATCTCAGCAAGCCATTTCCACCGAAGAACTAAAGGATTTATTTAATTACTATAAGGAAATAACTGCTAAAACAGGCGACCAGGTTGATTGGAATTATGAAAATTCAGCATTTCCTTATGATCTGAAGGAAAAAGAGCATGGGAAAGGCACATGGTTCTATCTGCAATCATCCCAGGACCGTTATAATGCAATTTTGATCGGCGTTGATAAAGAAAAAGTTGCCGAGGAAGACGGGACAGAACGCGAGCAATCATACATACAAATTACCCTGCCGCCGACAGCAACTGCTGGTGATAAGGGGAAAGCAAATGAATTCAGTAAATTTATCGGTAAAAAATTAAAGGGAGAGCTCCATTTATTCAACGGAAGGGTTATGTACTTCTATCCACGCAAATAAAGTATTTCCATTTGAACTTCGGGAACCCTTCCACCAAATACCGTGAGAAGAAATTTGTTTAAACACCAAAAACGGCTGCCTATTGAGCAGCCGTTTCATTGTTTGCTGGAGTTTCGATTTGAGTGGGATCAACGATCTTATACCCTTTATTTTGAAGGCCTTTTACGATATCACCAAGGGCCGCGCTTGTCCACTGCCGGTCATGCATCAGCAAGTTCGAGCCATTCCGGAGCAATGGTGTATTAACCATAATATTCCCGAGAGCTTCCTTTGATTGATAATCCTTTTCCCAGTCATATCCGTAGGTCCAATTCATAAGCAGCATTTTTTCTTCAGCAGCTACCTGTTTGCTATAATCAGTATTCATTCCAAACGGAGCCCTGAAAAATTGTGGCCTTTCACCAATGAGTTCCTCGACCCTGTCATTAAGGTCTACTATTTCTTTCCTTTGTTGTTCCTCAGATAAATCTCTCAACGATTTATGGTTATATGTATGGTTTCCAATCGGAAAGCCCATTTGATGAATCTGTTTCAGGACTTCCCCTTCTTCAGGAGTGTCAAGGAAATGGCCATTCACAAAAAAGATGGCTTTTACATTCAAATCTTTTAACGTTTTGGCCATCTCGAGAGCATTTTTGTCTGGAGCATCGTCAATTGTCAATAAAACTATTTGTTCATCAGGGTTGTCGATATTTTGGATAGAAAAATCGCTCTTCATTTCATACCGAGGTGCTGCTTGTATGACTTCTTCGCTCTGTGAAACATCTACAGAAGAGTCCTCAGCTGTTACTGTTCCTTCTGTTTCAGGCTTTTCCTCTGCGGCTTTTTCCTGTTTTTGGACTTGTTCTGTAGCTTCTTCACTTGTACCTGTTGGCTTCTGCGCTTCTTCTGCGGCTCCACATCCAGCCAAAATAATCGAAGCTGATATCGTTAATAATAACGTTCTTTTCAAGACTTTCCCCTCCTGCTAGTAACTCTTTGCTGACAAAGCTGATGGATTAGCTGTTTTTACTGCTCGGTATTATCAGGAAATCTAGATAGAAGAAATAAAAGACATTGTCATATGAAACGATACATAAATGGCAAGGCTCAAGACCGTTATGAAAAAGGTTTTCCTCGCCGATTTCACTATATTATTGCCTATTATTATTGCTAAATAGAAAAACACCAAGAACATAATACCATTATAAATCGGATGATCGTGTTTGGATAGCCATTCTATTAAGGTATATCCACTCCAGATAATTAATTGAAGCAGCAATACTGTATACACCTTCAAACCCTCCACCACCATGTCTAAATTATCTTTTTCCCAAGTCAGTGTAAGATAAACATTCAGATCTTTTTACTAGTATATGTCCGGTCGGTGCGGATATTTTTCATTTATGTAACAATTCAATAACATTCCATTCTTTTGGAAATCGCTGTGATAGAATATGGACAATCAGTTACTCGTGTGAAACAACAATCCGAAAAAAAGTGAGGCAAAGATAAATGAAAAGTTTGTCTTTTGTTTTTGTCGCTACGTTCCTATTTCTTACTGCTTCATGCAACCCAGTCAACGATTCAGATCAATTGGAACTAAATAAAGATATAAAACAAGTCGTTTTCTTTTCCGATGATGAGAACTATAAACAAGAAGCATCCTATTATGATGCTATTATTGAATTAAAGAAAGAATATCCTGCCGAATTTGATAAAATTGTCGTCATTTCCGCAGCAAACGCCAATAGATACTATGACCTTTTTAAGGTAAAACAGTTCCCGGCAATCCTGGTCGTTCATCAGGATCAAGTACTTGCCAATGTGAATGGCAATGTAACAAAGGATCAGATTATCGAACCTCTATCAGCTGTCTTGAATAATGAATAAGGCTCTCGTTTCGAATGCATTATCAGTTAGGGAGCAGGAAGAATAAGAGCGCCGAAGCCCTTCATTATCAGGTTTGTAAACTTTCATACTAAAACCAGCCAAAACATAAAAAAATCCTTTCCTGATGGAAAGGATTTTTTTATGTTTATTTTACGATATGAATCGGATTTCCAAGTGCTACTTCTGCAGCTTCCATGGTAATCTCACCGAGAGTTGGGTGAGCATGGATTGTCATTGCCAGGTCTTCAGCAGTCATACCTGCTTCAATAGCAAGACCAAGCTCTGCAATCATGTCAGACGCATTCGGGCCAGCGATTTGAGCACCGATGACAATGTCATCTTCTTTACGAGTGATCAACTTCAAGAAGCCGTCTGTCTGATTTAGTGATAGTGCACGGCCATTTGCAGCAAATGGGAATTTAGATGCTGTAATATTGATGCCTGCATCTTTCGCTTCCTTTTCAGAATAACCAACTGATGCTAATTCTGGATCAGAGAATACAACTGCTGGGATTGCCAGGTAGTCGATCTCTGAAGGATGTCCAGCGATTGCTTCAGCAGCAATTTTACCTTCATAAGATGCTTTGTGTGCAAGTGGCGGTCCTTCAACAATGTCACCAATCGCATAGATGTTGCTTACACTTGTGCGGCATTGTTTGTCGATTTTGATAACGCCACGGTCAGACATCTCGATGCCAACTTGTTCAAGTCCTAGTTCGTCAGTGTTAGGCTTTCTTCCTACCATGACAAATACGTAGTCTGCTTCTATTTTCTTCTCTTCACCGTTTACTTCATACGCAACTGTTACGCCAGACTCAGTCTCTTCGACACCCTTTGCAAGTGCCTTAGTGATGATTTCTGCACCCTTCTTCTTTAGGTTGCGTTTTACTAGGGCTGACATTTGCTTTTCGAATCCATTAAGGATTTCGTCTGCGCCTTCAAGAATTGTCACCTTAGTGCCAAAGCTTGCGTATGCTCCGCCTAGCTCAGTTCCAATGTAGCCTCCGCCAATAACGACGATGCTCTCTGGAAGCTCCTGAAGATTAAGTGCTCCAGTTGAATCAAGGACGCGCTTGGAGTATTTGAAAGCTGGAATCTCGATTGGACGAGATCCAGTAGCGATAATCGCATTTTTGAAAGTATATGTCTGGGCTGAATTTTCATCCATTACACGAATCGTATTGGAATCGACAAAATAAGCTTCACCACTTACGATATCGATTTTGTTGCCCTTCAATAGACCTTCGACGCCGCCAGTTAGTTTTTTTACGACTCCAGCCTTAAATTCCTGAACTTTAGAGAAATCAAGCGTGACGTTTTCCGCTATGATACCCATATCCTCAGAATGCTTAGCGTTTTCGAATCTGTGGCCTGCAGAAATCAAAGCTTTTGAAGGAATACATCCCACGTTCAGGCACACTCCGCCAAGAGTTGCTTTTTCCACGATTGTTACTTTTTGGCCTAGCTGGGCAGCGCGAATCGCTGCCACATATCCGCCAGGGCCGGCACCAATGACAAGAGTATCAGTTTCGATTGGAAAATCTCCTACTACCATTTATTACCCCTCCATTAACAATAGTTCTGGATCGTTCAACAGGCGCTTGATGTGATTCAAAGCGTGCTGTGCAGTAGCGCCGTCAATCATGCGGTGGTCGAAGCTTAGGGAAAGCGCTAGTACAGGAGCAGCTACAATTTCTCCATCCTTGACTACTGGCTTTTCTGCAATTCGGCCGATTCCAAGGATTGCAACTTCCGGATGGTTGATAACCGGAGTGAACCATTGTCCGCCAGCAGATCCGATGTTCGTGATTGTGCAAGAAGCACCTTTCATTTCATCTGGAGCAAGCTTTCCATCACGAGCTTTTCCTGCCAGTTCATTGATCTCATTAGAGATAGAGAATACAGATTTCCGGTCAGCGTCCTTCACGACTGGAACAAGCAAGCCTTTATCTGTGTCTGCTGCAATACCAATATTATAATAGTGCTTGTGGACGATTTCGCTTGTTGCATCATCAAGAGATGTATTCAACGCAGGGTATTCACGCAATGCACTTGTTAATGCCTTTACCACATAAGGAAGGAATGTAAGCTTGATTCCTTTTTCTGCAGCTACTTCTTTGAACTTTTTGCGATGAGCGACAAGTTTTGCGACATCCACTTCGTCCATTAAAGTAACGTGTGGAGCTGTATGCTTGGAGTTAACCATTGCCTTAGCGATCGCTTTTCTGATTCCGCTCATCTTTTCGCGTGTCTCAGGGTATTGTCCTTCTGGAATTGCCTGAGCTGCTGCAGCTTTAGGTGCCTCTTCAGTTTGTGCTGCCTGTGCTTGATCTGCCTGTGGAGCAGCTGCTGCAGGAGCGCCTCCGCTTAGGAAGTTGTCTATATCACCTTTAATAATGCGGCCGTTCTTGCCTGAACCAGCAACCTGACGGATATCAACTCCTTTTTCACGTGCGTATTTACGGACAGAAGGCATTGCCACGATATTACGGTTAGGGTCAACCTCTGCTTGTGGTGCAGCCGCTGCGCCAGCACCAGTTTGACCTGCAGGAGCAGGAGCTTCTGCTGCTTCTTTTTCAATTTTTTGACCAGATTCCATTGTAGACTGAACCTGAGCTTCAGTTTTTTCTTGTTTAGGCTGTTCAGCAGGTGCATGTTCGTCTTCACCTTTGAACTTAAGATCCTCATAACCTGGTGCATCAAACGTTATAAGAACCTGTCCTACTGTTGCTACTGTTCCTTCTTCTACTAAAACTTCTTCGACTGTACCAGCGACAGGTGAAGGAATTTCAACAACCGCTTTGTCATTTTGCACTTCGCAAAGTACATCGTCTTCCTGGACTTTATCGCCAGGCTTTACGAACCACTTGACTATTTCACCTTCGTGAATACCTTCACCGATGTCTGGCAGCTTAAATTGGAATGCCAATGGAATTCACCCTCCTAAGTTTTTATCAAACCTTTATAATTTCAACGATTAATTAGAATGTAAGTACTTTTTTAGCTGTTGCAATTACATCTTTGTAGTTAGGCAGCCAAACAGATTCTGCTTGAGAGAATGCGAACACAGTATCTGGAGCTGCTACGCGCAACACAGGTGCCTCGAGACTAAGGATTGCACGATCATTGATTTCTGCAACTATCTGTCCAGCCATACCAGCTTGTTTTTGTGCTTCCTGCACGACAATCGCTCTTCCTGTTTTTTCAACAGAAGCGATGATTGTTTCAATATCGAAAGGCATTACTGTTCTTAAGTCGATTACTTCTACAGAGTAACCTTCTTTTTCAAGCTCTTCAGCTGCCTTTAATGATTCGTGAACCATAGCACCATAAGTGATGATTGAAAGGTCTTTTCCTTCACGCTTAACATCTGCTTTTCCTAGTGGAATTGTGTATTCTTCTTCCGGTACTTCCTGACGGAAAGAGCGGTAAAGCTTCATGTGCTCAAGGAAAATGACTGGATCGTTATCGCGGATGGATGAAATCAACAATCCTTTTGCATCATATGGAGTTGATGGGATTACGACCTTTAGACCAGGCTGCTGTGCAACCATTCCTTCAAGGCTGTCAGCGTGCATCTCTGGAGTATGTACGCCACCGCCAAATGGTGAACGGATTGTTACTGGCGAGCTGTAGCGGCCGCCTGAACGGTAACGCATACGAGCCATTTGTCCTGCAATAGAATCCATAACTTCGAAAACAAAACCGAAGAATTGGATTTCAGGAACAGGACGGTAACCTTGAAGTGCAAGACCAATCGCCAATCCGCCAATTCCGGATTCTGCTAGCGGTGTATCAAATACGCGGTCTTCTCCAAATTCATTTTGAAGGCCTTCAGTCGCACGGAACACACCGCCGTTGACGCCTACGTCTTCCCCGAATACAAGTACGTTTGGATCGTTCTTCATCTCTACGCGAAGAGCGTCTGTAATTGCTTGAATCATTGTCATTTGAGCCATGGCTTACTTCGACTCCTTCTCTTTATATATTTCATACTGTTCTTTTAAGTGGTCTGGCATTTCTTCATACATGATTTCCATAAGTTCAGTTACTTTCTGCTTAGGAGTATCATCCGCTTCTTTGATAGCGTTTTTGATTTCTTCTTTTGCTTGTTCGATTGTTTCGTTTTCCATATCTTCAGTCCATAGGTTTTTCTTTTCCAAGAACTTACGGAAACGTACTAATGGATCTTTCTTTTCCCATTCATTGTCCAGATCAGATGTACGGTAACGAGTTGGATCGTCACCAGCCATTGTATGTGGACCGTAACGGTAAGTCATTGTTTCGATCAATGTAGGACCTTCTCCGTTAACAGCGCGCTTACGTGCTTCAAGAGTAACTGCGTAAACTGCAAGCGGGTCCATTCCGTCAACCTGGATACCAGGGATACCAGCAGCAACAGCTTTTTGAGCAATTGTCTGAGCAGCAGTCTGCTTTTCAACTGGAGTAGAAATCGCGAAACGGTTGTTTTGAACGAAGAAGATTGCTGGTGCTTTGTATGCACCTGCAAAGTTGATACCTTCGTAGAAATCACCTTGAGATGAACCACCATCACCTGTGTAAGTTACGGCAACTGCTTTTGTTCCACGCTTTTTCATTCCAAGAGCAACACCAGCCGCCTGGATGAATTGTGCACCAATGATGATTTGTGGTGAAATGACATTTACGCCTTCAGGTATTTGATTACCCTTGAAGTGTCCGCGTGAGAACAAGAACGCTTGCGTTAGCGGAAGTCCATGCCAGATCATTTGGGGAACATCGCGATATCCCGGAAGGATAAAGTCTTCTTTCTCAAGTGCAAATTGAGATGCAAGCTGGGAAGCTTCCTGTCCTGCTGTAGGAGCATAGAATCCTAGGCGTCCCTGGCGGTTCAATGAAATTGAACGCTGGTCCAGAATCCTTGTATAAACCATACGCTTCATTAATTCTTGTAATTGCTCGTCCGAAAGCTCAGGCATTGCCGATTCATTTACGACTTCGCCCTCTTCATTCAAAATTTGGAACATTTCAAATTGGCTTTCAACATTTTCGAGCTGCTTCACTGCATCAAAAGTGTTGTTTTTTGTTTTAGATGCCATCAGAGCCACCTCTTCCTTTCATACTTCATGAATTTTAATTGAATATACAAAAATAGGTTACCCAATATCAGGATAAACTTCCCCGGGTTTCTAAATACATGTCAGAGCTGAATTGTTTTTTGGCCGATCAATAATGAATCAAGAAGTTTTTCAAAAAACTTTTGCTTGGAACACCACTTGAACACACCATTCTTTAGTTTTCCACAGATTTAGTATAAAAAAACTTTTATTTCACCATTCTTATGCCAAAAATACTGTATCAGTGAAAAACACAAATGGATTAATACAATCCGCTCATTCGTTTTTTAGTTTACAACACGAAAATAAGTCCGTCAAATACTATGTTTCATCTTTTTTAATTTTATTCACTATCGGTATGTTATTATCTCGAAAAAGTAACTGTATCACTATTTATTAATTACTGTACTATAATAAATACTTTCGATTCGAACTGTATTAGTGCTGTGAAGTGGGTTCAGATGGGTTGTACTCCCAGTTGCAGGCATGAACCTTCATCAGGTCCTTAATCTGGGGTTGTACCTGCTTCATTAAATGCAAAATAAAAAGCCGCTATTAAAAGCGGCTTTACATTTCACTTATTACTTTTCCTTATCCGTGCTAACTTCTATTCCAGCTTTTTTGTAAAAATCCATTTTCTTTTGATTATACTGGTCAGTCTTTTCATTGAATTCTTTATTGTTATTCAAGACAATTTCATATACTTCATTCACTTTATTGATTTGTTCTTCTAGTTTCTCAAAGCTTAATTCCTTATCTTTAAGCATTTCATAAAGCTCTTTGTCATATTGGAGTCCTTGTTTGTAGTTTTCATAAAGCTTGTCATGAACTCCATATCTTTCTTTCATAGTCGCCTGCAGTTCGGTTGCCTGTTTCTTCAGGTTTGAGTCATCTATTTCGTCGATGATTTCGTCTACATTTCCAAACTCTTTTTCAGATTCATCTATACTTTCTTTTTCTTTATCAATATGTTCTGCACGTTTGTCAGCTATAGCCAATGCCTCATCTGCCAGCTTAACAATTTGGTCATATTCTTTCATTCCAAGTGAAATGATTTGCTCGTAAAGTTCCTTTTCCTTCTTCTCCAACTCTACAAGCGGATCCTGCTGATCCTCAAACCCTTTTTCAATTGAAACGACCTTCTCAAGCGCTTCAAACATTTTCTCCTCTGGTGATTGCTTGTCCAGACACCCAGCTAGACTGAAAACTCCAGCCATCATTATAATAGCTAAACTTATTTTTTTGATTATGGACAAAATAATAACCTCCTCATTGATACCAATTTTACTATAGCGATTGCGACGGGATTTGACAATAGATATGAAATTTTGCGGGAATAATTGTTAATGCTGGAAGTGGTAAATGCTTGTCCTTTCCTAAATATATTCACTCCTCAGTGTGTTTATGCTCTAGGCTTACGCCTACACTTTATATTTTCTTGTGCATAGGCTATAGCAATCGACCGATTTACGGGCGAAAAATACAATTGAGGAGGTTTCCTAATGCACGGTTACGGATATGGATGTGGTTATCCCGTGGCAGGAGCAGGATATGGCAATGGATTCGCTTTGATTGTCGTGTTGTTCATCCTGTTGATCATTGTTGGCTGCGCCTGCTGGAAGTTTTAATTAGAAAAGCGCAAACGCTAGAGGCCCTGACAGTGAAGTCGCTTTTTGACTTCATTGGCAGGACCGAAGCGTCTCGAGGAGTTAGGAGACGTAGCTAGACAAACGACTCTAGCTGCTCACAGCTTACGCTTCTCGCAAGATACTCGAGGAAGCACTAGCAGGGATGAAAACTGGCTAGGCGCTGGAGCTGGACACTAATCTTAATGCTCAATGCTTTCTTATGCAGTTAGGAAAGAGGGAGGGCTAGCCCCTCTCTCTTTTAACATTTCTAGTTAACTTTTTACTGTTCATTTGATAGACTTAACATTATTACATACTAGAGGTGAAGTTAATGTTGACGATGAATGATATCGTCCGTGATGGACATCCCGTGCTCCGAAAAGTCGCGGAAGAGGTTCCTATGCCTCCTACACAGGAAGATAAGGCAGTTCTTGAAAGCCTGATTGAATATGTTAAAAACAGCCAGGACCCTGAAGTTGCCCAAAAATATGGGCTCCGTCCCGGAATCGGCCTTGCCGCACCACAGATAAACGTATCGAAAAGAATGATAGCTGTTCATGTGACTGATGAAAAAGATAATTCATTAAGCCATGCCCTCTTCAACCCAAAAATCGTCAGCCATTCGGTTGAACGTTCCTACCTTGCAGCCGGTGAGGGATGCCTGTCAGTTGATGAGTCAATCCCAGGTTTCGTGCCGAGATATGCCAGGATAACGGTAAAAGGGGTAGATCTTGAAGGAAACGAAGTCAAGCTTCGCCTGAAAGGCCTGCCAGCGATTGTATTCCAGCATGAAATCGATCATTTGAATGGCATCATGTTTTACGACCACATCAATAAACAAGATCCATACGCTGAAGTTCCCGATGCAAAGCCAGTTGAAAGATAAAAGCCGAATCCTGAGTGATTCGGCTTTTTTGTGGCTTTAACTACCTTACCAATACTAATATTGTATGTTTTGGCTAAATAGGAGTTCATTTATGACAGGTTTCCGGTTTCACCCTCTAAACCTGTCTGAATTCCGATGGTTTCTTGACAGCTTTTCTCTCAATGGGCTTGAACCTGTCATAATTCCGGCATATTCTTGACAGCTTTTCTGTTTTACCCCTTCAACCTGTCATAATTCCCACGGTTTCTTGACAGCTTTTCGCCTTTTCACGGCCAACCTGTCTGAATTACGGCACATTCTTGACAGCTTTTCTCTCAATGGGCTTGAAGCTGTCATAATTACGGCATATTCTTGACAGCTTTTCCGTTTTCCTATTCATCCTGTCATAATAACTACCTCTACAGAACATCATCAGGCATTTCATATCAAACCTATTTCAATTACTCTCGAATTGCTTTGATCTATATCAACTTCAGCTCTTTCAATCCATGCCAGATACCGTCGTCATCTACATCTCGGGTTACTTTATTCGCCAGTTCTTTCAGTTCTGGAACGGCATTCCCCATGGCTACCCCAGTGCCAACTGCCTTTAGCATTTCAAGATCATTCAGTCCATCACCAAAAGCGTACACATCTTCCGGCTTGAAACCTAATCGCTCCACCATTTTCTTTATCCCTTCCGCCTTAGATCCTCCTGCCGGGAGAATATCCACTGAAAACGGATGCCACCTGATAAATGTGAATTCGGGATAAGTCTCCCGGTAATACTCTTCTTGCCCTTCTTCACAGAACAAAAGTGTTTGATAAAGCTCTCGGTCTACATAAAACCGGTCATCATGTTCTGGATGGGCGAACTTCAGACCACCAAGGCTTGTTTCAATGTAATTATGGTGCTTCACTGACGATTTCATCGTCTTGTGGTTCATAAATACGACTGGATGTCCCTTATCAGAAGCCTCCTGGTATATTTCTTCTATCTTTTTATTATTCAAAGGGTTTTGGTAAATTGGCTCCCCTTCGAATACAACATATTGTCCATTGAAACTCACAAATGAATCGATCTCCAGCTCTTTTCTAAGACTTTCGAACATGAATGGAGCTCGTCCTGTAGCAATGGCTACGAAAACTCCATTTTCCTTCAATGTTTCGATCGCCTCTTTAGCAGACGCCGGCAGGTTTTTATCATGGTCCAGCAATGTACCATCAATATCAAAAAATACAATTTTACTCATGATCTTCTCCTTTGATGCTTTTCTTGAAAGTATTTTCTTATTTTTTCCCAAATGCTCTTTTCATAATATTTGTTAAAAACAAAATTTGATTTATATGTAGTAATCACGGTAGTCTATCAAATTCACTGGTGCGTGTACAGAAAAAAGAAATGAAAAACTGTGTCAAAACAATGACATTTTATGTCATTCCATCAATAACCATGAAAAAATTTGCTATTTCATCATATAATATAAACAAAAAGATAGGATTTTGAAAAATAATCTTTGCTAAACTTTTCCTTGTTTACTTTACTTTGGACAAGGATAGTTTAAAATAAGAACTAAGGAGATGATCCACTATGTTAAAGAAGCTAAGAAAGAAGCTTTTAAAACAGTGGAAAGATTTACTTCGAAAAAAAACAATCGCTTAACTTTTTGAGCCCTTCAAACTTGCGAAGGGCTCCTTCCTTATTGTAAATTGGTTAATAGCGGAAAACATGGCAGGATGGATAATAACAATGGTAACATTGTTAATTTTTATATAAGGCTGATTTCGAATATTGTTTTGACAGAATTATGCTTTACCTACTTATTTGAGTTCGTCTACCTTGAGATTTTCCAGACTGGGAATCGCATAAACCTGCAAAACGTTTCATCGAAAATTGCCTATAAAATAGAAAAAGTTAATTTAAGGAGAGAGATTTTTAATGATTTTTAAAGTTTACTTCCAGGAATCAAACAAGCAAGTACCAGTTCGCGAAAAAACGCAAACCATTTATGTAAAAGGTGACTCTGAGAGAGATGTACGGACAAAAATTGCTGACCGTCAATATAATATTGAATATGTCGAGGCAGTTGAGGGTAACTATTACGAGTATGAGAAGCAAAAAGAAGACTTTGAAGTATTGGAGATCGAATAATTTATGAAATTCGTTAAAAATGACCAAACAGCCGTTTTCGCGCTCGGTGGATTAGGCGAAATCGGTAAGAATACGTACGGTGTGCAGTTCCAGGATGAAATCATCTTGATTGATGCCGGCATAAAATTCCCAGAGGATGAATTACTCGGCATCGATTATGTAATCCCTGACTATTCCTACTTAGTTAAAAATGAAGACAAAATCAAGGGCCTTTTTATTACCCATGGCCATGAAGACCACATTGGCGGTATTCCTTATTTACTGCGTGAAATCAATGTTCCAATCTATGGCGGCAAGCTTGCACTTGGCCTGATCAAAAACAAGCTTGAAGAGCACGGACTGTTGCGAAAAGCGAAGTTGATTGAAATCAAAGAAGACGATATCATCAAATTCCGTAAAACATCCGTCACTTTCTTCAGGACTACACACAGTATCCCTGATTCATATGGTGTCGTAGTGAAAACGCCTCCTGGACAAATCGTTCACACGGGCGATTTCAAGTTCGACTTTACACCAGTAGGTGAGCCAGCCAATTTGACCAAAATGGCTGAAATCGGCAAAGAAGGTGTCCTTTGCTTGCTATCGGACAGCACAAATGCTGAAGTTCCTCATTTCACGATGTCAGAGCGCCGTGTCGGCGAAAGCATTCATGATATTTTCCGAAAAGTGGATGGGCGGATCATCTTCGCTACTTTCGCTTCCAATATCCATCGATTGCAGCAGGTTGTAGAAGCAGCAGTTGCTAACGGCAGAAAAGTTGCCGTATTCGGGCGAAGCATGGAATCAGCTATCAATATCGGACAAGAACTAGGCTATATCACTGCGCCAAAGGATACATTCATTGAGGCTCAGCAAATCAACAGACTCCCTGCTAATCAGGTTACAATCCTTTGTACTGGAAGCCAGGGCGAGCCAATGGCCGCTTTATCAAGGATTGCCAACGGTACACACCGCCAAATCCAGATTCAGCCTGGCGATACAGTTGTATTCTCGTCTTCACCAATCCCGGGTAACACCATCAGTGTTAACAGGACCATCAACATGCTTTCCCGCGCAGGTGCTGATGTTATCCATGGATCATTGAATGACATCCATACTTCAGGTCATGGTGGTCAGGAAGAACAGAAATTGATGCTTCGCCTGATCAAACCAAAATACTTCATGCCAATCCATGGTGAGTACCGCATGCAGAAGATGCATTCGAAACTCGCGACTGATTGTGGAGTTCCTGAAGAGAACTGCTTCATTATGGATAACGGTGAAGTACTTGCTCTTGGCGATAATGAAGTTAGCGTCGCTGGCAAGATTCCTTCCGGCAATGTTTACATTGATGGAAGCGGGGTTGGCGATATCGGAAACATCGTTCTTCGCGACCGCCGAATCCTTTCCGAGGAAGGCCTTGTCGTTGTTGTGGTAAGCATCAATATGAAGGAATTCAAAATTGCAGCAGGTCCCGACCTGATCTCACGTGGATTTGTCTACATGAGAGAGTCCGGTGACTTAATCAATGATGCCCAGAGCTTAATCAATAAGCACTTGAATAAAGTTATGGAAAGAAAAACAACTCAGTGGTCAGAAATCAAAAACGAAATCACTGATACTCTAGCACCTTTCCTTTATGAAAAAACAAAACGTCGTCCAATGATCCTGCCGATCATCATGGAAGTATAAGCAAAAACCGTTGCGATTGTCGCAACGGTTTTTTTATTGTTTTGTTTAAGAAATTGATAAATAATTCGTCCTGGTTAACTATATATGATTTTTTAACCCAACTCCAGCACTTCTTGTTTTTAACTATTGGAATCAATATTATTATTTTGTCTTTGTCCTGCCTTTTTTCTTACAAAATATATGATAGCAGCCACAATCGCTCCTACAATCATGAGGATAGGGAGGTTTCCAATAAGGAATACAATGATTCCTGAACCTGCTGCCAGAAGAATGTTAATATTATCAGCAAATTGTTTCTTTATTTTCTGCCAGGTGTTCAGGCTGTCGTTATCTATTTTCGGAACTGGCACTTCATTTTCCTGCAGGGTGATGGTTACACTCGAAAGCGCTGTCTGGTTTTCGAGGAACTTCTTCCTGCCCGCGATTTGTTCAATCTGTTCCTGGACATCTGCTAAATCGGATGAGATCTTTAAAAGATCCTCAGTTTTTTGCGCTTGCTTCATGAAATCAAGCAGCCTCCCTTCAACGGCCTTCTTTGATTTCAACCGAGATTCCAGGTCAACATACTCCTCTGTAACGTCCTGCCCGCTTACGTGGCGATTATTAACTTGAACTGAAAGACCTTCAGCATCATTCAAAAACGCATTAAAATGCTCCTGGGGAATCCTGAACGTCATCGTGCCACTTTGCTGCTCGCCATCATAACGATTTGAATTTGACTGTACAATATATCCATTGTACGCTTTTGCTTTCTGTTCAAGAGCATTGCGCGCTTTTTCAAAGTTGTCTACTCTTATATCCATTTCGGCATTATAGATGACCATCCGCTGAGCAGCCGCTTCATCTGTCTCTTGGCTGGATTGACCCTCTGCTTTTGCATCCTCCCCGGAATCAGCTTTATCAGATTCTGAGAAACCAATTTCATCTTCACTAACATTTTCCATGCTAGAATTCCTTTCACCATCAGCACTCATTTTACTATCTTCCTGTGACATGCCTCCGCTGCAGCCGGCAAGTAGGAAAACAAACAAAAAACCCATAAAAGATATCTTCTTTAACAATGAAAAGCCCCCTTGAAACACTTCTATTTATGAATATGACGGTAACTCTGATAAAAAGTTACAGATTTCCGATAAAGTGAAAGCCCCCCTAACTTTTTACGTTTATGTTAGCTCTACTTGTGACAGAAATAGCGCATGTGCACTCTTCTCGAGCCAATGTTAGCACCACTTGTAACCGAAATACCATAGATGCTCTCATCTCGGGCACATATTCTGTTCATCACGACTCGGAATTGCTCCTAATTTAATCACAAAAAAAGCCTTCACGAAGAAGGCTTTCTACATTTACACTGCATCTAGCATATTGAATTGTGCTTTGACAAGGTCATGATATTCTCCCTCGAGCTCCATAAGTTGAGCATGATTACCTTGCTCGATGATCATACCATTCTCTAGTACGAAGATGTTATCCGCTTCCCTGATGGTCGACAGTCTGTGGGCTATGATAATTGCCGTTCTGCCTTTCAGCAGGGTTTTCAATGCCTTTTGGATTTTCATTTCCGTTTCTGTGTCGATGCTTGCCGTCGCTTCATCCATGATCAGGATTCTTGGATTGGCTAATAATGCCCTGGCGAAGGAAAGCAGCTGTCTTTCACCTACTGAAAGGATATTACCCCTTTCTTCCACTTCTGTTTTATATCCATTAGGCAGCTTCTTAATGAATTCGGCTGCTCCTACAGCTTCTGCGGCAGCTATTACATCTTCCTCTGTAGCATCCGGCCTGCCGAACAGAATATTATCGTAGATCGTTCCAGAAAAAATAAAGGTATCCTGCAAGACGATACTGATATGCTTCCTAAGGCTGCCTATGGAGACTTCTTTTAGGTCATGACCGTCAACCAATACCCTGCCCGAAGTAGGATCATAAAACCGGCTGATCAAATTGGCGATTGTCGTTTTCCCTGATCCTGTATGACCAACGAGTGCAACCGTCTGTCCAGCCTTCATTTCAATGCTGATCTCCCTAAGTGCTGTTCGCTTGTCATCGTATGAAAAGACCACTTTTTCAAATTTAATTTCTCCGCGCATATCCTCCAGTTCAACCGGATGATCCGCCTCAGAAACAATTGGCTTCTCATCAAGAAATTCAAAGATACGTTCCGATGAAGCCATCCCCATCAATAACTGGTTATACACCTGACCCAGTCTTGAGATTGGTTCCCAGAACATACCAAGATAGAAGGCAAAGGAGACAAATACACCAATTGAGATTGTTCCATTTTGGATTAAACTCGCACCATACCAAATCAAGACAGCCGTTCCAAGAGCGTTGGTCAGTTCAACCATCGGACGGAACATCGCATTTTTCTGTGAAGCCGATTTCCAGCTTTGGAAGGTCTCATCGTTGACCCCATCAAAAAACGCCATGTTTTCCTTTTCCTGCGTAAAAGATTGTGTAACCCTAATTCCCTGGATACTTTCATTCAGGTGGGAATTTAACTTGGATTGTTTCATGCGAACATCCTGCCAGGAGCGTCTGATATTTTTCCTCAGCTTTGTTGAAATCAAGAACATGATCGGTAAAATAATCATGATTGCCAGTGTAAGCTGCGGACTTAACGAGAACAAGATAAAGAAAATACCAATCAGCAGAACGATATCCATCAATAAGTTGATGACACCGTTTGTGAATAATTCCTGGAGGGAATTGATATCATTCATAATCCGCACAAGTATGGATCCAGCTGAACGCTGGTCAAAAAAGCGATGGGAGAGATTTTGCACATGCGTGAATAAGTGTTTGCGCAAATCATATATCACATTTTGTCCCAATTGATTCATCCAGCGGATCCGGAAAATATTGGCGATATAGGACGCTGAATATAGCCCTGCGATTAGAGCGACCAGCCACAACAGCATAGTAGCATCCTTGTTTTTAACAGCTCTATCCAACGTGTATATTCCGATCAATATTGGAATAACCAGCCTTACCGCTGTAGTGATCAATACCATAGCAATCGAAAGCGGAACAAGATCCTTCTTGTATGGCAACATATAACCGAAAAGCCTTGACATCTGTTTCCAGTTAAAAGGCTTATCAATGACTTGATCAGTAGAATAATGAAACCTTTTTAATACTTCAGAGTTGCTTTTCCTGCTCAAAACCTTCCCCCCTGTACATTTGTAGTTAATTGGTGCTATGACTATAATGCGAAAAAAATCAACATTTCGATTTTTTAATCAACCAGTTTGCGATACCTTTTCACGGTCTTTGAATTGAATATCATAGATTTTTTGATATGTTCCGCCATTCTTAATCAGTTGTTCATGGGTTCCTCGTTCAGCAATTGATCCATTTTCAAGCACGAGAATCTCATCTGCATGCTTAAGGGAAGAAATACGGTGTGCGATGATGAAGGTCGTCCGTCCCTTCATGACTTCCAGTAATGCTTGTTGAATCTTGAATTCAGTTTCCATATCTACTGCACTTGTGGCATCATCAAGAATTAACACACTTGGATTGACACAAATCGCCCTGGCAATCGCGATTCTTTGCTTTTGGCCCCCAGAGAGCCCCATACCTCTTTCTCCCAAAATTGTATCGTATCCATCCGGCAGCTCCGTAATGAAACTATGTGCCTGGGCCCGTTTTGCGGCAGCAATGATATCCTCCATTGTAGCTTCAGGATTGCCATAAGAAATATTAGCTTTGATAGAAGAAGAAAACAGGAAAGATTCCTGGAGGACGATCCCTATATTGCTGCGGAGTGAACGAATTGAATAATCCTTTATATCCAGGCCATCAACGAGGACCTGGCCAGCGACCGGCTCGTAAAACCTTGTCATCAACTGGGTAATGCTTGTTTTTCCTGAACCTGTCGATCCAATCAAGCCAATTGTCTGTCCAGGCCGGGCCTTAAACGTAATATTATATAAAGCTTCATTTTCGTCATCTCCATATCGGAGTGTTACATCATTGAATTCTACGTCCCCTGAAAGCTTTTCAATTTTCAGAGCCTCGCGCTTCTCTTCAATCTCCTCATCAGCCTCAAGTATTTCTAATAATCTTTCTCCTGAAGCTTTTGATTGAGAAAATAGATTCACAACGAAACCGAGGTTCATGATTGGCCACATGATGTACCAAACGAGGCTGTAAAAAGCCACCAACTCCCCCGGGAGCAAAGATTCATTCATAACAAGGAAACCGCCATATCCTAAAAGCAGGACAACACTCAAATTCCCCAAGAACTCCATTAACGGGAAATACTTCGCCCAAATTTCCGAAGTGAATAAGTATTGATCTTTATAATTTCCATTCGAAGCATTGAATCTGCCAATCTCATAATCTTCGCGAGAAAGAGATTTAACCGTGTTGATTCCGCTAATATTCTCCTGGACCTTCGTATTCAGGTTTCCAAAAGATTTCCTGATGCCCCTGAACGCTGGATGGACTGCCCTGTCAAACTTATATACAACTACCGCAAGGAAAGGCAGAGTCGCGAGTGTCACAAAAGTCAATGAAATAGAATAATAGAACATAACAGAAAAACTTATGCCGATTAAGAGAACAAAACGAATCAACTCAGAGAAGCCAAAGCTTAGGAAAAAGCGGAAGCCCTCTACATCCGCAGTAAGCCTTGACATCAAATCCCCTGTCTTCGCATTGTCGTAATACCGGAAAGAAAGAAATTGAAGTTTTTCATAAAGCGAGTTTCTTAGCTTATAGACAGAGTGAATCCCGAAGAGGTCCCCTGTATATTGATAAATGTAGGTACAGATACCTTTCACGACCATCGATCCGACAAATCCGGCAGCAAGAAGCGGGATCAGGTCATACCGTCCTCCAATGATGGCTTCGTCAATTGTAAGCTGCAGGATCATCGGGTAAACTACTGTAATCGCTGTTACAATCAACATAAATAATATGGACCATATAAAGTAATTTTTAAAAGGCCAATAATATCCCTTTAATTTTTTGAATGTCTCCATTCATTTCCCCCCTTTGGAAAATTAGAGATTCTTTTTTTGGCTAGAGTGCTTTTGTTTCTTTTTCGAAAAGCGGCTTGTAAAAGGCATCACTTTACGAAAATCTTTGGAAAAGCTTAACAAAAAGAAAATGCACGTATACATTAATATATCGAGTTTCGAAATATTTTTCCAGTACTTTGTAAGAATTTTTTTATTTTTTTGTATATGTGAATTATCTGATATTAATAGGTGAAAAGCAGTTCCATTGGTTAGGGATGTAAAAATCTATGGTGAGCAAGAAAAATGTCCGTCAGAATTACTCTAACGGACAAAAAGGTGATTCTTATTATGAAATGTGTTCATTAGAAGGGCTCTATCGGACAAACGCGTAGTCTTTCTAAAGAAAAATGTCCGTTAGAAGGTCTCTATCGGACAAACTCGTGGTCTTCCTGAAGAAATGTGTCCTTTAGAGGGGCTCTATCGGACAAACTCGTGGTCTTTCTAAAGAAAAATGTCCGTTAGAAGAGCTCTATCGGACAAACTCGTGCTCTTGCTGAAGAAATGTGTCCATTAGCCTACGGAAGTTCCCCTTTATTCTTCCTTTTCCATTTCTTCGAGTACCCTGTCCACGCGCCTTTCTAGCATCTTCAATCCGCTGCCGCCAGCCTGGAAATGCCTTAACAGACCGTTTCTGTCAAAAAGATAGTAAGCAGGGACGTACTGATTTTCAAAGGCAGCTGTCAATTTATGTTCATCATCAATGAAGATGGGCTGTGAAATCTGATGTTCTGCTGCTACTTGTTTGATTTCTTCCATATTCATGTCTTTTTCGGATCGGGGCATATGGACAGCCAACACATTCAGTTCATCTTTATAATTGTCACGAAGTTCATTCAACGATGGCATCGCTACCTTGCATAGATGACAGCTGATTGACCAAAAATGAATCAATGTCGGCTTTTCACCAACCAGCTGATCCCTCGTAAACTCTCCATTTAGCCATTCAGTGGCTTCGGATATTTCAGGCATAGGTTGACGCAATCTCATATCGAACACCTCTTTTTTGGAATGCCAATTTCACTGACACTTTAAAGCCGGGTTTGACAAATATCATGGGTTTAGTTGCTTTTGTACTCAATATACTTTGTCAGCAAGTCAATCGCAGTCTTGATGGCGTCCTCATCTGGGTCCAGCTTGGCATGATGAAGTCCATGGTCTGAATGGACACCCAGCCAGAACATGAAGCCGGGAATCTCTTTGAGCATATAACCAAAGTCTTCTCCTGTCATCGCTTCTTTACAAACTACCACGTCGATATTTTCCTTTTTTTCAGCAAAGGCAATAAAATCTCGTGCCAGTTCTTCATTATTATAAACTTGATGGTACATGGCCCCATAGTCAATCCAGGTCTTGCATTGGTACCCAACTTCGATTCCCTTGACCAGTGCCTCGATTCTTTCTTTCACTCTGGCCATAGATTCAACGGACAGTGTTCGTATGGTTCCTTCAAGCCTTGATGTTTCCGCGATGATATTTTGCACCGTCCCCCCCGTTATCTTGCCAATCGTGATAACGGCACTGTCGAGTGGGTCAATGTTTCTTGAGACGACTGACTGAAGCTGGTTTACGAGAGCACAAGCTGCAACAACCATATCATTTGTTTGGTGCGGATAAGCTGCATGCCCGCCTTTCCCCTCAAGGTCAATGAACAGCTCGGAAGTATTGGCAAAAAGCAGCCCCTCCTTTGTTGCAATCGTTCCAACTGGATATTCGGGTGCAATATGCAAAGCTATGATCATATCAGGCTTCCATTCCTGCATGATATCAGTCTTAAGCATTGGCTCAGCACCACCTGGTCCTTCCTCGGCAGGCTGGAAAATGAACAGCAGATTGTCCTCAATCGGATGAGCAACGAAGTAGGAAATCAGCCCAATGGCAATGGACATATGGAAGTCATGCCCGCATGCATGCATCTGCCCTTCATGAATTGATTTGAATTCCAAACCAGTTGCTTCTGAAATCGGAAGACCATCGATATCAGCTCTGTAACCAATCGTCTTCTTTGGATTACTTCCCTTAATCCTGACAAAGATTCCAGTCTTCCATGTCTTGATTTCCAAGGTGTCTTGAGGGAGACTGCTTAAATAATCAAGAAGATAGGCCTGCGTTTTGAACTCCTTGAAACCCAGCTCAGGAATCTGATGCAAATCTCTTCTAATTTTTACGAAAGTAGTAAAATCCATAGAGTTCTCTCCCTTTATAAAAGAAAGCGCGGACTAAAAATCCACGCTTTCAATCCTGCTATTAAAGCTGTCGAAGCTCCTGCTTGATTTCAGTTTTTGATTTCGTTTTTTCGTCGATTTCTTTGATAACGCGAGCTGGTGTTCCAGCTACCACTGTATATGGAGGTACATCGTCGATAACAATTGCGCCTGCAGCAACAACTGCACCCTTGCCTACTGTTACGCCTTCAAGGACAACAGCGTTAGCTCCGATTACTACATCATCTTCTACAATGACTGGCTTCGCTGAAGGTGGCTCGATAACACCAGCTAGCACAGAACCTGCACCGATGTGGCAGTTCTTTCCGACTGTTGCACGTCCGCCAAGTACCACGTTCATATCAATCATCGTGCCTTCGCCTACAACAGCGCCAATATTAATGGAAGCACCCATCATAATAACGGCATTATCACCGATTTCCACCTGGTCCCTGATGATCGCACCAGGTTCAATACGAGCCTTGATATTCTTCATGTCCAGCAATGGAATAGCTGAATTTCTTCGGTCATTTTCAACGACATAATCTTCAATCTTAGCCTGGTTAGCTTCGATTGCCGGATTAATTTCAGACCACTCGCCGAAAACAACGCCAGTATTGCCTGTAATGAAAGTCTTTGAATTTTCACCAAAGTCGATTCCTTCCAGGTCACCTTTAATATATACCTTTACCGGAGTGGCTTTTTTGCTATTTTGAATAAACGAAATAATTTCATTAGCATCCATCATTTTCATAAACTATTCCTCCAATTATGTATGTATTCTCAGCCTCTTCCCGTTAACAAGTTGCTCTTACATAGAATTAATGTACTAAAGCAACAGCCCGGAAACAGCCTTTTCTAAAAATTACTTTAACAAACAAAAGTTTTTAAAACAAGAAAAACTATTTATCTGTTTTCTTGGATTCAACAATATGTTCTTTGACGATGTCAATGAAGGCCTGGACTTGTTTTAACCGGAAGGCTGATTCATATCCAAGAAGCCAGGTATCCCTTCCCAATGGTTCATTGTTTTCGTCGTGCAGCGGGACTTTAAAAATGTCCTTTTCCGCCCCATTAAGTGTTATTGCCGGAAGGATTGCGTAGCCGATGCCGTTAAAGGTCATTTGTTTGCAGGTTTCAATCTGGTCTACAATGATTGTCCTTTTTGGCGCTGTCTGGAATTGCCGTAACCACCAATCTTGGATTTCCTGGTAGTAGTTAGAATCACTTTTAAACTGGATAAACGGCCGGTCTGTATCCAATACTTGTTCAGGGCTCGTTATTTCCGTATCCACCAAATACAGGCTGTCCTTAAATAAGTGGATTTTGACACCCTTCCAGTCTGGTGTGCCCCTGATAATTCCGATGTGCACCTGATCTTCATATAGCGCCTTCGATATTTCACTGCTCCATCCAGTAACAAGCGAAATTTTCGCTTGAGGGTAACGGTTTACATATTTCTTCAATACCTGTGGCAGCCAATTTTGACCGACAATCGAAGCGACAGCTATTTTAAGGGTTCCATACACCTCTGAATTTAATGCATGGATTGATTCCCTGGCTTTTTCCTCTCTGGCAATTGTCTCATTGACAAATTGGATTACGATCTCTCCCGAAGGAGTTAAAGTCAGCCCTTTTTGGGAGCGGAGGAAAAGCTTGGTACCCCAATCCTTCTCAAGCGATTGAAGTCGCTGTGACAAAGCTGGCTGGGATACAAATAATCTCTCCGCGGCCTTCCTCATATTCATTTCCTGTGCAAGCACAGATAACAAGTGAAACTCTGAAATAGATGACATAACTGAACCTCTTGATAAGATTTTCTTATATTATAAATGAAATTTCATCTTTTTACATTATTGGAACAAAAAGCGCAAGCGCCTCGTTCAGCCCCGACAAGCGCTGGAGGGCCGACCAGTGAAGTCGTTCTTTGACTTCATTGGGCGGACCGAAGCGACTCGAGGGGCTAGGCGCTGGAGCTAGATTAAGAATACTACATGTATTTATCCGCAACTAAATAATTTTTAAACGATAAAAAACTGCAGATCACTCTGCAGTTTTTTCCTTTTTAGGCAGGAATAAGATGAACAGCAGACTTATAATAGCAAAAATGAATACGACAATATAAACCGAATGAAGTGCATTTGTCAGCGCATCCTGAAGCATTGTCTTCAACTCTGCCGGAAGCTTCATCCGTTCTGATTCATTGAGCAAGACATTGGCTGTATCGATCGTCAGATCCTGATCATCTGCTCCATTCTTTTTCATATAGCTCAAAATGCTGCTATTAAGTACTCCACCAAGCAAGGCAGCTCCCACTGTATTGCCCAGGTTCCTCATGAACATATTGGCTGCCGTTGCGATTCCTCTTTGCTGCCAGGCAACTGTACTTTGGATGGAAACTATGAATGCTGTACTAGTAAGACCCATCCCCACTCCAACGAAAAACGACGCTGTTGCAGCCCATAATGGACCTGCTTCAGGCTTGAGGGTGACGAATAGAATACTTCCGAGAATCAATGCCGCACCACCAAATATAGAAGTCTTGCGATATCCGATACTCAAGAGCAGGCGACCACTTACAGCTGCTGCAATTGGCCAGCCTATTGACATGGCCGTCAAGGTGAAGCCAGCAACAATCGGAGACCTCTCCATGACTCCCTGTACAAAGGCAGGCAAAAAGCTGGAAATTCCAATCAGCATGACACCGGTTGTCAAGGAGGTCATATTCGCAATGAAGATAGACCGTTCACGCCAAATATTAAATGGCATCATCGGCTCTTCTGCCCTTCTCTCTTGAAAAATAAAGAGGATCAAGGTCAGAACACTCAAACCAATCAGGCCGATCGTTTTTGGGGATGTCCAGGCCCAATTCGCTCCCGCTTCGACCAGGACAATCATCAGTGAACTTATCGCCACAGTAAGGAGCACTGCTCCAGGATAATCAATCTTATGCTTCTTTTTCTCAATATCTTCATGAAGATAAAGCCAAAGACCCGCGATTGCAAGGATACCGAGTGGGACGTTGATCCAGAAAACATATCTCCAGCTTGCATATTCCACTAGCAAGCCTCCAAGCGCCGGTCCCGAAACAGCGGAAATTCCCCATACACTGGAGAGATACCCCTGGATCTTCGCCCTTTCTTCCCTTGAATAGATATCTCCAACAATTGTTGTCGCAATCGGCATGACTGCACCAGCTCCAAAACCCTGTATGAACCGGTATAGAATCAGCATTTCCATTGTTTCGGCCGTCCCGGATAGAATCGAACCAATCAAGAAAATGATAATTCCAAATGTTAAAATTGGTTTCCTGCCAAATAAATCGGATAATTTCCCATAGATAAGAACAGTAACTGCATTCATAAGCAAGTACGCAGAGAAAACCCAGCTATATAACGCAAAACCGCCCAAATCGCCGACGATTGCCGGCATGGCAGTAGAAACAATCGTTCCTTCAACAGCTCCCATAAACATGGCGAGCATAACCGTCGCCAGGACAAAAGAGCGTTTCGTTACCCTCTTGTTCATTTTTTGTTCCGCTTGTCCCATTATTCACCTCTAGAAAAGTAAAAAATTCAGCCCCCGTATCCGGGAGCTGCCTTATGATCTATTTCTTATTATACCTTTTAACTTGCTTGCTTAATTTCAGCAATACGGTCCGTCTTGTCAGAATACCTTCAAAAATTCCTGAATCATCTTCTATACAGAGAAAAGGGTGATCAACAAGAAGGTCTAAGGAGGATTGAAGAGTTGAGTGGATGTTGATTCTTGGTATTTTCGAATTCATAGCTTCTTCGACTCGTTTTTTCTCAAGCTGCTCAAACTCGATTCTCTCCAGGCCGAGAATTGAATCCATTATAATAGGTGTACTGATTAAACCCATCAGACGATAATGAGGATCAAGGACAGGAATCGCAGTATACCCACTCTTTGTTAAAACAAGAAGAGCATGCTCAAGGCTATTGCCGACTTGGACATGGGCTACGCGTTCAGAAGGTATCATCACGTCTCTAATTGACACTTCCAAAAACTCACCGCTGTAAAGACTAATCATGGCGAAAACTCCCTAATATGGATTTCTTTCCATTACATTTTATCACAAAACGAATGGAGGCGCTTTTAATTACTTTGCTTCAAGAAAACGAGGATATTAAATACAGAATTCAAAACAAAAAAGGACCGCAGATGGGTCCCATTGTTATTGAAGATTACTGAATAAGATCAAAGATCTCGATTGTAATCATATCAATATTGTCGAATTGATATTTTTTAGGCTTTTCCTTGTCAGTGTATACTTCCAATTCGTATGTTTCAGTTTTTGGATGGTATGTAACCTGGCATTTGCGCTCTCCATTCACTTCAAAAAAGCGTTGAGCAGGTTCTCCTCCATTGGACTGCTCTTGCAGATTCTTTAAACGAGTGACTATTCCCTGAAGCTGTGACATTATGCTCCCTCTCCTTTCAAGACAAAAACCAATAACTTATAAATAGATTTTGCAATTGGCCTATTTATATCCATGTAAAATGATTTCAGAATTTTCTATACACAATTCTTTACATGTCAATATTAACAGAATAAAATAATGTCAGACGATGTACAAGTAAAAGCTTTGAAAAGGAGTGATTTTTTGAAAAAACCAGTGCAACTATCAGAAAATGTCTATCTAATCGATGATTTTGATTTAAATATGGCAGAACGCACCGGTTCATATGTTTTAACGGAAGAAGAGGTAACACTTATAGAAACATCCGCAAGCCCCTCGATTCCCTATATCCTTGAAGGCTTACAAACACTAGGTGTATCTCCAGCAGATATCTCATACATAATTGTGACACATATACACCTTGACCATGCAGGGGGAGCGGGATTGATGCTCCAGCATTGCCCTAATGCTAAAGTAATCGTCCATCCAAAGGGTGCCAGGCATCTAGCTGATCCTTCAAGATTGATTATGGGAGCAAAGGCTGTATATGGTGAAAAGTTTTCGCAGCTATTTGATCCAATCGTTGAGATTCCCGAAGAACGACTGGTGGTTAAAGGCGACGGCGACACACTAAAAATCAGCGAGACACTGACACTTGAATTTTTAGACACGCCCGGCCATGCAAACCACCACTTCAGTATCTATCACCCGCGAACAAAAGGGATTTTCTCTGGTGACACTGCCGGTATTTTTTATCCGCAGCTTGATCGCGAAGGCATAGAATTCTACCTGCCTACGACCTCACCCAACCAGTTTGATCCAGAAAAGATGCTTCATTCCATAAGCCGTTTTAAGAAACTCGGGATAGAGCGAATTTATTTTGGACATTATGGCATGTCAGAAAAACCATTTGAAGCTTTCAGGCAAGTGGAGAGTTGGCTGGAAGTTTTCGTTGAAGAAGCAAAACTGGTAGTCCTAGAGGAAAAACATCCAGAAAAGCAAGTTGAGAACATTACACAGAAACTTTATGATAAAATTAAAACTCACTTGACCCAGCTAGGACTGCCAGATCAGCATCCGATATATGAACTGCTATATCTCGATGTAAATGTGAGCGCCATGGGACTAGCTCATTATTTAAACAAGAATACCGGAGGAACCCATTAAAATGAACGACATCATTGTGTACACCCAGAACGATTGCCCTCCCTGCCAAATCATTAAAATGTTCCTTAGTGAATACGGCTTTTCCTATACAGAAAAAAATATCAACGAAGATGAAAAAAGCAGGCAGGAACTTACCGAAATTTACAACTCCTATTCCACACCAACGATCGTGATTGGAGAAGAAATCATCACAGGCTTTGACCTCGAGAAGTTGAAAAAGGTTTTGGATATTAAAGAATAAAAATTAAAGCGTGAAATCTCATATCAGATTTCACGCTTTGATTATTTGTATCAATTTTTATAATAACCCGAACAACAATGTCCTGCTCTCATTCTTGAAGATTACACCTAACTCCATAAACGTCTTCAGCGTTGAGAAATTCGGTCCAAAAACCATTTTCCCATTCGTAGACTTTTCTTCGTCCTCAGGGTTTGCAGCATGTTGCTGCTCCTTTGCTTTTTCCGGATAGGCTTTATTGATTACTTCCTGTGGAACCTCATCATACAGGTAATCAGCTACCTTCCAATTACCAGTCTCTTTAACGAGCTTCAAGCCTTCATAATGATCTTCATAGCTTACAGGTCCTTCCGTATTGCCAGGGAAAAACTCGACTACGTAAATTTCATTCTCCATTTCCACGACTTTTGTTTTTTCTGAAAAGGCGTAAAATGGAATATAATATAGAGCAAAATCCGTTCCATAAGTCTGGTACTCATTTTCCTGTCCTACCACATTCTCTTCTATGAATCGGGATTTATAGTCGTCTGTAAAATAAGGATCCAGTACTTCTTCAATTCCCTCCATTGTCCTGCTTTTTTCACTTAAGGAAACCTGTGAATCAAACGCCTTTCCGAGGAATGCGAAAACTTCTTCCCTGCCATCCAAATCTGACTTGGCATATGCATTGGCCGGTACCAAAAATAACAAAAACGATAAAATCAAAAATAATAGCTTTAATTGCTTGTCCATTTTCTCCCCCTCCTCCATGATGACTAGTAAATACAATTTTACCAACATTTACCCTATTTGATTACGAAATTAATTCGTAAAATAACATCAACATCTGACAGAAAACTTGTTTTACAATATAAATTTACCCTTATCTGACTCGAACTAACGCATATGTTAAAAAAATTGTAGTTTTATCAGATAACTTTTCATTTTTACCAAAGGCTCTTTTCTCAAACTTTGTTGCTATTGAATACAAAATTGGAGTGAATTACCTATTTTCCTTCGTAAAGTTGACGCTTATTCTGAGAAAAGAGCATGCAAACTAATACCGACCTGCAAAATGGGGATATAATACGTTAAAATCGGCTTTAGGATTTTAACAACAAATTTACGAAAAACAGCCTTACCAAAAAAAAAATAACCCCCGTTTGGAGGTTAATATCCAGTTCCTGTGGTCACCGCAAAATAAACGACGAACAACAGGGCTATGGAGAGAACGATTATATATGTCAAAAAAATCGGGTTGCGGATATAAGCGTGCTCCTGGACAGCGCCAGGGATCTGGGAATCCAGATTGCCTTGAGCCCTCTTCTGTCCCTTTCCGAAAGTCCAGGTATAGAAAAGGCCAGCAACGAGCACCCCTGCACCTGCCAGTAAAAGCATTGTCGTATATATGCTCAAGTTAAATCCCCCTTATAGAAGGCTGTATATATAAATTGTGCATATTCCGTTTTACTATGCTCTTTTCGGCTTGTTAAAATAACCCTTCACGTTGATTAAGAAAGGAGGCGCTCAAATCAATAAATAAAAATTCTGTTCCATTTAAAGGCAGCGAAAACGTCCGAATGACCTCCCCTGTTTCAATATCACTGTAGCGGTCTGACAGGATCCCTTTTTTCCCTGTCCTCATTCTAATGATATTCTCGAGGAAGTAAGGTCTCCAGCTCCAGTTCTTACCCTCGTATTTTGGCTGCAGCAGCCACTGATCCCCTGTTTTATAAAGGTTTGGCGATAGCTGGAAACCATCTTCATCACATATATACATCCGGAAGGCAATTCCATCGAGGCTGTCTCCTAGAGAAATGAGGAACTCGCTTGAATTTTGCCATTTTTTATTGCGGTTGATCAGTTCCTGGAACTTCGTGTGCAACTCGATTCTCAAGTCAAAAAAAGAATGAAGCCGTTTCTTCTCGGAAAGAATAAACCCATGAATTTCAGACTTTAATTTTTCCCTCAGGATATCCTTTTCCACTAATCGCCTTTGAGGTTTAATCAGATAAAACCCTTGATAAAACCTGCCCCCGTTCTTCCAGGCAAACTGCAGCTGGTATGGAGTTTCGATGTTTTCAAACAATAGGGTTGCGCCAATTTTGCGCGCGAGAATGGATAAAGAATGAAGGACATCTATATAAGCTGGGCCTGAGTTATTGGACTTTAGGGAGGACATATCAATTTTTAGAATTTCAGGCTCAATACCTGCTATGTGCTCGAAATAGCTGCTTTCACTTCCGACTTTATCCATCGCGATTTTAATCCCAAAGGATTTGTAATAGTTGATTAGATGTTCTATATGAACTTGTTCATTGGAAACAGAAATTTCAAGAACTATATTTTCAGGTTTGACTCCCATTTCCTGGTACGAAAGAATTAATTGTAAAAATCCTTCTCCATCGTCCATCATTAATAATCCTGCATCCCTGTTTATAAACCATAAAAGCTCCTGTTCCCCTGAATGAGAGGCAACTTCCATCGCTTTTATAAAAACGACATTTTCAACTTCGATCCGATACTCTTCCGGGATGGTATCATCCTGAAAAAAAGACCCAAGGCTTATATCATCATTTCCGTTAATATACCGGGCCAATACTTCATACCCAATGATCTTATGCTCATCAGCATTAAAAATCGGCTGAAAAAAAGGAACGACATGTTCTAGGTTAGTTAAAATATCCAGAGCATCCAATTCAAACTGAAACCTCCCTTCAAAATGCAACTGCTTGCGAATACAAATAACGATCATTTTTCTACTCATTAATGTGATATGAATGATTTTACCATAATATGAGTATTCCCTCAGTTACACTGTTTCCATTTTCCTCATGTCATAAAATCAGCTTATTAACCAAAAATAAAAATAGGCTTATGGAAGGATGATGACATGAAAACGTGGCATTTCATCGGCATTCTTCTTCCATTGCTTGGATGCAGCCACGGCTCGCCCGCCGAAAATGAAGCACAAACGCATAAAACCTTAAATACACCAATCATCACGACTGAAAGTCCTGAGCCAATTCAGGAAATGGCGGTCCCAAACCATATTCAAAAACAGGAAAAACGACAGCAACAACAAAAAAGCAAAGCGTTAATGAACGTACCTTTGATCAAACAAAATCCAGAGTTGAAATTCGGTTGTGAAGTAACCAGCCTGGCGATGATGCTAAAATATGCCGGAGCTGATACAGATAAAATGAAGCTTTTCAACGAGATAAAGAAAGATAATAATCCTTTGAAGAGATCAGCAAACGGTGATATTTTGAGCTGGGGGAACCCTGCTGAAGGTTTTGTTGGGGATATGACCGGAAAGCAGGCAGGTTATGCGGTCTTCGATAAACCAATGGTTGATTTAATTAATCGGTATTTACCAGGCAGAGCCGTCAATTTGACAGGCAAAGATTTTAGCGAAGTACTTGAGCATGTATCTGCTGGTTATCCAGCAGTTGTATGGACTACTGGCGATTATCGACTGCCAGATCGGTGGGAATCCTGGACGCATGGCAATGAGGTCATTAAAACGCCAGTAGACCTTCACGCAGTCGTCCTGGTCGGTTTCAATGAAACAAATGTCTTCTTGAACGACCCTCTGTCTGGACGAAAACAGGTGCCAGTAAACAAGACTCGCTTTATCGAAACATGGAAAGCGATGCAATCAAGAGCAGTCAGTTACCGATAAAATATTGAATAAGGCTGGATTTTATTCCGGCCTTGTTTTTTTTATTATTCAGAGTGGTCGACTCAAAAGTCTCCCGAGCGGGTTGCCCGGAGGAAAGCCGCTTCAGGCAAAAACAGGCAACAACTAATGTAACTTTTAGTTTTCTCTTCTCTTTTTTTCAAGTGATCTGTTAAGCTTTACAAGCGAATGGACGATGGTCCTTTTCTTATTAAAACCTTTCGCGGTAGCACTTTCGCCATTAAAGACAGCTATTGCATTCCCCCATGTTCCTAAACGATTAAAACCATAAACAAAAACCTTTATATGTCCATTTTTTGCGGGAATAAATATCATTTCCATCCTAATATCATAATCATCCATCAACAACACCTCAAATTCATTTACCTATAAAGGACTTGACATATTTCCTTCCTCTTCCCTTTTAAAATTAATTAAAAACATCATGATTCAGGACCTTTCCCTAAAATGGCACTTCTAATTTCCTTGTTTGTTTGCTAGTATAGTAGAGAAAATTCGGGAATAGGTTGGTATTTTTCATGTCTGAACAAATCACTCGGAGGACTTTTATTAAAAGGGCAGTCGGAACTTTGTTGACTGCTGGAGGACTCGGCACAGGGAGTTATTTTTATGCCCGTGAAGTCGAACCCCGCATGCTTGATATTACCCGTCATACTATTAAAAATGCCGCGTTGCCATCCGGGTTTGATGGAGTCAGGATCATTCAGTTCAGCGATACCCATATCGGATTCCAGTATACAATGGAACAGCTGAAGCAATTGATTACCAAAATCAATAAACTGAAGCCTGACCTGATATTTTTCACTGGGGATTTACTTGACGACCCCCGACACTTCACTGAAAAAAACAAGCTTATTTCCATGTTGAGCAACCTGGATGCCCCGCTAGGAAAGTTTGCCGTGTATGGTAACCATGACCATGGGGGATACGGGTCAGATCTATATAAACAAATAATGGAGCAATCAGGATTCACATTATTACTGAACACCTCAGCTGACATCAAGCTACTAAATGGCAGTTCGATCTGGATTGCCGGAATCGATGATGCTATGCTCGGTAAACCTGATTTGAATGCGTCCATGGCCAAAATACCAACTAACTCATATACAATCCTTTTATCCCATGCCCCAGACAAAGCAGAAGAAGCAGCACAATTCCCAATTCAAATGCAGATGAGCGGACATAGCCATGGAGGACAGATCCAGGTTCCCTTTTACGGCCCATTGGTTACCCCGCCTTTTGCCGAAAAATATGTGGAGGGCTTTTATACTGTTGGCCCCAACGACGGTCTGACTCTATATGTGAATCGCGGTCTTGGAACGACCAGGCTTCCGTTCAGGTTTTTGTCCCAGCCTGAACTTGCGATTTTCACCTTAAAAAGTGAAAAAACAAGCAGCTGATCAGCTGCTTGTTTTTGGTTTCAGGATGAACTTTTCCTCCGCTTCCTGCGCTCTTAATGGTCTGGCAAAAAAGAACCCCTGTGCTTTTTCACAATCGGCATTTGTCAGGAAATCAACCTGGCTCTGCTCCTCGACACCCTCGGCAATCACTTCCATTCCAAGACTGTTGCCCAAGTGGATGATCGTTGTTATGATGGCGGCATCCTTGCCGTTATACTTTATATCTCTTATAAAACTTTGGTCAATTTTCAATACATCAATAGGAAACTGTTTCAAATAACTAAGCGATGAATACCCAGTGCCAAAATCATCTACCGAAATTTTGATTCCCAAGTCCTTCAACCGCTTCAGGATTGGGATCGTCTCCTTTGTATCCTGCATTGCTCCCTCGGTGATTTCGATTTCCAGAAGAGATGGCTCAATATTGTACTTCTCTATCGAACTCTTGATGACCCGCACTAAGTCCAACTGCATGAATTGCTTAGGAGATATATTAATAGCGATCCTGATTGGCTTTCCGTTCTTCTCCGTCCATTCCTTGATTTGCCGGCATGCACCGTCAATTACCCAGTTGCCAATCGGGATAATCAATCCAGTGTCCTCTGCAAGAGGGATGAATTCGGCTGGTGAAATAAAGCCAAATTCACTGTTGTGCCAGCGCAGCAATGCCTCGAAGCTTGATATTTCATTGGTAAGCAGATGGATCTGCGGCTGGTAATAGAGTTCTAGTTCGTCCCGTTCAATTGCTTTTCGCAAATGAGCCTCGAGCGCTATGATATTTATCCCGGTAGACTGCATGTCAGAGCGATAAAATTGATAATGGGCCTTTCCTTTTTCTTTTACGCTATATAAAGCTTCATCAGCATATTTAATCAGTGTTTCAGCATCCTTCGCGTCATTCGGGAAAAGGCTGATCCCAATACTCGGTGTAATATAGTACTCCTGAGAATTAAAATAAAAAGATTCATTGAACCTGAATAAAACTTTTTGCGCAAACTCCCCTGCACTTTGCCTGTCTGTTTTTTCCAAAAGAATGATAAATTCATCGCCGCCCTGCCTATATACAGTACAGTTTTCTTTTTGGATGTCGATCAATCGATGTGCTACCTGCTTTAAAATCTGGTCACCAACAAGATGTCCAAGTGTATCATTCAAATACTTGAAACGATCTATATCCAGAAACAGAAGGGCAAATTCAGTCTTTTGCTTTGTTTTATTTTTGACAAGACTATCCAGTTGATCAAGGAGGGCACGCCTGTTGCGCAATCCAGTCAGCTGGTCATGAAATGCCATGTACTTAATCAGTTCGGTGCTTTTTGCCTGCTCGGAAAGATCTCTGATAATGATATACATACCCTTAATTTCAGAATGAATTACGATCGGAATTGTCTTTAAATGGACCGTCAGGAATTTTCCTTTTCGATGCATGAACCGACAATCGAGCGATTCTTTTGCATTACCCATTTTCGTATCGGATAAGACTTCCTTAAAGGGAGGCAGGTCACTTTCACATATTAGGCTCGTGATTCTCTTCGATTTTAGCTGTTTGACAGTATAACCTGTCAATAATTGAGCGGCCGGGTTGACATCAAGGATCTTCCCCTTTAAATCAATTGAAAAAACAGCATCCAGATTATGGTCAATGAGCGAACGATATCGTTGCTCGCTATCAATCAATCTATTTTTTTCTTTAAAACTCTCTGTTATATCCCTGGTTACCGCGACAACATATTTTACTTCCCCGTCTTCATCCTTGATGGGGGTCAAAAGCGTCTCTCCAAGAACCTGATTGTCATTATCCATGTCTACTTCATCATGGAAAACGACTTCCACGCCCTCATTTACCGCCTTAATATATTGTTTTTTCAATGGATTCAGATGGTTTAGAGGTAAAACCTCATCCATCGTCCTGCCGATATCACTAATAGCCATTCCTGCATGGAGCAGACCATTCTCATTGGCAAATAAATAACGAAATTGGTAACCCGGTTCGACCTGCATAATAAAAACAAGATCTTTTACATGTTTAAAGATGATATCTGAAATCATCTGTTCTATTTTTGTCGAAGCAGAAACGCCTCTTCTTTTAGTTATTCTTGATTGCTTCATCTGATTCATCAAACCATCCTCATTCCAGAAGTACAATAGTACCTGGTCCATGATTGCGAACTAGTTTTATATTCCTATTTTACTCTTTAAAATAAGGAAAAACGATACTATTTTTTTAAAATTTACAATCTTTCGCTAAAAAACGACAAAAGATACTCGAAAGGTGCCCTCTCCAATCATCCAGCATAGACTGCATTAGAGGAGGAGATTCCATGTATCACATTGTTAAAAGAGGAGAAACGCTAGCGGTGATTGCCGCTAATTATCGCAGGCCGCTTCAACAAATCCTTGCGGCCAATCCTGGTATCACGAATCCTGCACTCATTTATCCTGGCCAGCGAATCGCAATTCCGGGACTTCCAGACCCAGCTTCTATTCCTTTTTCGATTTCCGTTTCACTGGGCAACAGAAGGCTTACACTTTTTCGATCAGGCACGCTGATAAAATCCTATCCCGTTGGTATCGGGAAAATGCTTACGCAAACCCCGGTTGGCGAATATGTGATTGTGAACAGAGAACCTAATCCCGGCGGCCCATACGGCTCCATGTGGTTGTCGTTATCAAAACTTGGATATGGTATTCATGGAACAAATAATCCTGCTTCAATCGGCAAAGAAGTTTCGAAAGGATGTATACGGATGCATAACAAAGATGTTCTTGAGCTGGCACGGCAAGTTCCCAATGGAACTAGAGTCAGAATCACCCGATAGTTTTCTATTAAATGGCTTCTATTTCTCAATCAGCCAAATTAAGGGTATAATGAAAATAGTTAAAAAAAGACTTGCTTAACAAAAATGAAAGGAGCCTAACCCATTGAATAATGAAAGGAACAAGATCCCCTTACTCCGTCCAACGATTGAGAACCTCTCACAAGCAATCTTCACTGTGAACCGTCATGCCAAGACTGCTCCCAATCCGAAGTTTTTATATCAGTTAAAACATGATGCGATAAAAAAAATGCTGCGTGAAGGCAAAGCTAAAAAAACAGGACTCCATTTTTCAAACAACCCGAGAAACAGCCAGCAGCAATCAGACGTACTAGTGGTTTGCGGTGATTACACATTCCATATCCCGCCGACTAAACAGGATTTTGAGCAGCTTCCCCACTTAGGAAAACTCGATCAGTCAGTGAGGAACCCAAGGGCAACGATCTCTTTGACCACCGCGAAAAGGTTATTGTCAGCCTACACAGGATTGACAGAATCCACCGAAACAGCCGGAGCAGGCAAGACGAGGAAATATGCGAAACCCGTATTCAAGAAGCTCGGAGAACGCTACCCTTAAAAGAAAGCTGATAACCAGCTTTCTTTTTTTATTTATAGTTGTGTTCGTAAAGATTGTTGTTAAAATCCTAAAGCCGATTTTAACGTAATATTAGGCCATTTTGCAGGTCGGTATTAAGTTTGCATGCTCTTTTCTCATAAAAAGAGTCAACTTTGCGAAGAAACATTAGTCATTCAATCCTATTTTGTATTCAATAGCAACAAAGTTTGAGAAAAGAGCCTTGTTTATAAAATCAATTCATCTATTTTAAGGACCAGTTCATTTATCTCTGGCTTGCTGATCTGGGCATCTGCTCCCACGACACTACCCTTATGGCGCAGTTCATTCGTGATTAATGATGAAAAAATGATAACTGGAAGTTTTTCCAGAACCGGATGTTCTTTTATCCTTTTTGTCAGGTGATGTCCATCCATCTGCGGCATTTCGATGTCTGTAATCACAAGCTGTACTGCCTGTGAAAAAACGTCAGTATTCTCTGCCAGGTGTTCAAGGTATGTAATGGCATCCTGTCCATTCTCGAAAAATTCTAGGTAATGGAATCCAGCTTCACTCAAAGTGTCATGAAGCATTTTTCTTAACATCGCAGAGTCTTCCGCAATCACGATTTTCTTCAAAGATCGCTCCCTCGGACCAAGTTTCTTGACATCGCTGACCTTGATTCCAGAATCAGGATTAATCTCAAGCAGGATTTTTTCAAAGTCCAGGAAAAGTACCATTTCTCCGCCTAACTTGATTACTCCGATTATTTGGCTCTCCTGTCCCTGATACATGTCTGACGGCTTCTCAATTTGAGCCCAGGATATGCGGTGAATTTGCGAAACGGTATGGACATGGAAGACTGTCTTCATCTGATTGAATTCGGCGACAATTAACTTGTCCTGCTGTGGATTTGTTGACTCCTTTAGGCCCAGCGCAGCAGCGACATTGATGACCGGCAGCACTTCTCCCCTAAGCTCCATGATTCCCTCAACAAATGGATGGGCGTTCGGAATTGCCACTACAGGTACAGGATTGAGGATTTCTTTCACTTTCATGACATTTATCGCAAATTTATTCTGGCCAATGCCGAACTCGACAATTTCCAGTTCATTCGTGCCTGATTCTAATAAAATACTGCTATCATTCATAATGTTCTTCCTTCTCTATATAAAATTAGTACTATATACCTCTTATCGGCACGACTATTTAAACTGTTTAGTCAAAGACTTGAGAATCAAGGTGCTTCAAACTAAAAATGTTCTATTGTCACGAAAACGGCAAAATCCGTTGGAGAATTTACCAACCAAGTTCTGAGACCAAATAAAAAAGCAAACCGAAAGCTCGGTTTGCCATGTTAATTATTTGACCAATGTCCTGCCTAATGCTACATCTACTTGCTTTTGATGATGAAGGTCGTGCTGGATAAAATCGATGAAATATTCCCCAACTGTCATATGGTGTTCGGAAATTTTAAATGACACAGCCAGCTTGGCATTGTCCATTTCTTCAAGCATCTTATGGAATTCTCCTCGAACAGCAAGAAGGCCACCGAGAACCTCTTCTTTTGTGGTACTTTCTGCGTATTCACGTGCTCGTTCGTTGACACTTTGAAAATCAGGGTAGGAAGGCAATTCAGCTCCTTCTTTGAAATAAGGGAACCTTTCCTTTAATGAGTATTGATCCCAGAAAAGCAAATGCGACACAACCGCGGCAACCGACCATTTCCCATCCCCTATAGGCTTATTCCATTCAACATCTGACAGGCCCCTGAGCGAATGGATCCATCCATCAAATTCTTTATAATGTTGTCTTATCTCTTCCAAATTCAATTGGATCTCCCCTTTTGATTTTTTCTTAAATTAATATTCGCCACGCCACTTAAATAACCTTTTTGCCTGAGAGGACGAATTTTACATCTTTCTCATTCATCATGGTAAAATAGTGATATTCAATCGGAGGGATGAACGAAGTGGAACATTTAATTAACAATAGGGTAAAAAATATAGAAATCTCGGGAATACGGAAATTCTTTAATATGGTTGCAGATGTGAAAGACATGGTTTCCTTGACCATAGGCCAGCCCGACTTTCCGACACCTGAACATGTCAAAGAAGCTGGCAAGAAAGCGATAGATGATAACATCACTACATATACCCATAACGCAGGACTGATTCAGCTTAGGAAGGCTGCGACGGACTTTTACCGCAAAAAATATAATGTCGATTATTCAGCAGAACATGAAGCAATTATCACTGTAGGAGCAAGTGAGGCTATTGATATAACTTTCAGGACCATTCTAGAAGAAGGATGTGAAGTCATCATCCCCGGGCCTGTTTACCCAGGGTATGAACCAATTATCAAACTTTGCGGTGCTATACCGGTCTATGCGGATATCAGGAATACACAATTCAGGATGACTGCCGAGTTGATTGATAGCCTGATCACCGACAAAACAAGGTGTATCGTCCTACCATATCCATCAAATCCGACCGGGGTCAGCTTGAATGAAGAGGAACTGAAAGAAATTGCACAACTACTAAAAGACAGAGAACTCTTTGTCCTGGCAGATGAAATCTATAGTGAGCTTGTTTATGAGCAGCAGCATGTTTCAATTGCTCAGTTCATGAAAGAAAAAACCATTGTTATCAATGGACTATCCAAATCCCACTCGATGACCGGCTGGCGAATAGGGATGCTATTTGCACCTGAATATCTTGCAAAACATATTCTGAAAGTGCATCAATACAATGTGACATGTGCGACTTCGATTTCACAAATGGCTGCTTTAGAGGCGTTAACAGCCGGGATTGATGACGCATTGCCAATGAAGCAGGAGTATGCTTCAAGGCTGGATTATGTATTCAACAGACTACAGTCCATGGGTCTTGATGTAATCAAGCCTGATGGCGCGTTTTACTTTTTTGTCAAAATTCCGGCATCCAATATCTCATCATTTGATTTTTGTATGGAATTGGTTAATGAAGCGAAGCTGGCAGTGGTTCCAGGGAGTGCATTCTCTGAATTAGGAGAAGGATATTTCAGACTTTCCTACGCATACTCAATGGATACGCTAAAAGAAGGGCTCGATCGTTTGGAAAGTTATTTGCGGAAGTAAAGTGGAAAGCCGTTCCTCATCGGCAGGAACGGCTTTTTATTATCCCTTGTATTTCCCGTTATTCTTAGAAGCTTTCTCTTTTTTCGCCTTATCCTTATGGATCTTATTGGTTGCTGCACTGCCAATTTCATGTGAAAACTCAGAATCAATTACAGCAGAGTCAAAACCCTTTTTGTTCTTTTGCTGCGGGTCGTTCTTTTTCGTCCTTTTAGCCATAAAAATCCCCTCCTTTAGGTTTTAGTATCTTTACCTGGGGAGGGGTCTATGACTAGAAAATATTATAATTGTTTCCAGTACTTATATAGTGCCTGTGTACCGCTGTTTTCTTCGCCTTTTTCCGCGATTTGCTCATATAGCGACAACGCCAAAGAAAGTCCTGGTACTTGCATGTCCATACGCTTCGCTTCATCCAGGGCGATTTTCATGTCCTTGATAAAGTGCTTGATGTAAAACCCTGGCTCGAAATTACCATCAATCATCCTTGGTGCCAGATTGGAAAGCGACCAACTGCCTGCAGCTCCTGTCGATATGCTCTTCAATACGGTTTCAGGATCAAGGCCAGAGTTTTCTGCATAGATAATCGCTTCGCACACACCGACCATATTGGAAGCAATCGCAATTTGGTTGCACATTTTTGTGTGCTGACCTGCACCAGCCTGACCCTGATGAACAATATTAGTGCCAAGGATATTGAGCAAGGGCTCTACCTGAAGAAAAGCCTCATCATCGCCACCTGCCATGATAGCAAGCCTTGCTTCACGGGCACCGATGTCCCCGCCGGAAACAGGCGCATCAATTGCATGAACCTCCTTCTCTTTTGCCTTTTCATAAATCTCTTTTGCAAGGGAAGGAGTCGAAGTTGTCATATCAATTAAATAACTACCAGGCTTGGCATGGGCGATGAGACCGTTCTCCCCCAAATAAACCTCTTTCACGTCTGATGGATAGCCAACGATCGTAAAAACAACATCTGCCTTCTGTGCTACATCTCGCGGTGATTCTGACCATACCGCTCCTTTATCCAGCAGATCAGCAGCCTTATCCTTTGTTCTGGTATATACGGTGAGCTGATAACCCGCATCAAGCAGATGGCCCGCCATGCTTTTCCCCATAACTCCTGTACCAATAAAGCCAATAACCGTATTTTCTTTAGACAGCATATGTACTCCTTCTTCCCTTTGCAATTTTAGTTATATTTTAACATTAGACATAACAAAAGGCCGAGAATTTACTCCTCGGCCTCCAGAACGATCTACCATTTTATGCGCAATATTAGTTTACCCTTCCTGTAATAGTTCTAAACCTATTTTTGACTAACCAATAATAGGCAACAACTAGAATCTTCATTGAGGAACATACTTTTTTACACTTAACGATTTGACCTTGTGTTCGCAATCTTTTTATACTGTGCTTATACTATATTTTCGAGGTGCGGATATGTTTTATAAAGAGCTTTATGTTTACGACAGCAACAAACCAGTAAAATCCGTCATAAGAAACTACACGAAAGCTGATTTTGACCAGTTGATCCAGGTACAGAGGGAAGCCTTCCCTCCCCCGTTTCCAGAAGAACTCTTGTGGAATACCGAACAACTGACCAATCATATTAGCTTATTTCCGGAAGGTGCACTCTGCGTCGAAATCGGTGGCAGAATCGCCGGTTCAATAACTGGCTTGATTGTTCATTTAGACAATGGTGACGAAGACCATTCTTGGGCAGAAATAACTGATAATGGCTATATACGGAATCATGACCCGGAGGGCAATACTCTCTACATTGTCGACATATGCATAAGTCCTGCTTATCGCAAATTGGGCCTTGGAAAATGGATGATGCAATCTATGTATGAGACCGTTGTGCAATTGGGGCTCGAACGGCTTTTGGGCGGTGGCCGGATACCAGGTTACCACTCGCATTCCGCCGAATTGTCCATTGAGGAATATGTTGAAAAGGTGCTTCAAGGTGAATTGAAGGACCCTGTCGTTTCATTTCTACTGCGCTGCGGTCGTACACCGGTCAAACCCGTAGCAAATTACCTTGAGGACGAAGAATCCTTAAATTATGGAATGCTGATGGAATGGAAGAATCCTTTTAAAGCTTAGAAGCTGCCGAGCTGTGTGACAGGCAGCTTTTTTAATTGTACAGTCTTAAGCGGACAGTTATGAGGACTTTTTGAATCTGTCTGAAGTTGCTTCTTCTTCTGACTGGTTTTCTGCTTTTTCCTCTGAACCTGTCTGAAGTTGCTCCTTCTTCTTACAGCTTTTCTGCCTTTTCCTCTGAACCTGTCTAAAGTTGCTCTTTCTTTTGACAGCTTTTCTGCTTTTTCCTCTGAACCTGTCTGAAGTTGCTCTTTCTTTTGACAGCTTTTCTGCCTTTTCCTCTGAACTTGTCTGAAGTTGCTCCCTCTTCTGACAGCTTTTCTGCTTTTTCCTCTGAACCAGTCTGAAGTTGCTTTTTCATCTGACATTAAAAAACTTAAGCACAAAAAAATGCCGGCTGATAAACAGCCGGCCAAATCTGGGGGAAAATGAGAATGATTAGCTTACTTTCAGTCTAACCAAAGTGCTTACTCATCTATACCCGCTCTATATAGGTTAAAACTTTTTTTATATTACAATTATGTTACAAAGAAATTGCCTGGTTTACTGCTTCTACGACTTCTTCTGTTGTGCTCATGTTCAACACATCAGAAGCCAACTTCTCCATATCCGCTTTGTTTAAGTTCCTGATCAATGAGCGTGCTTTCAGAATGGAAGAAGCACTCATGGAGAACTCGTCAAGGCCAAGGCCAAGCAGGATTGGAATCGCCGTTTCGTCTCCGGCCATTTCTCCGCACATACCAGCCCACTTGCCTTCCTTATGAGCAGCATCAATGACCATTTTCACAAGACGAAGGATTGATGGGTTGTATGGCTGATACAGGTATGATACTTGCTGGTTCATCCTGTCCGCTGCCATTGTGTATTGAATCAAGTCATTTGTTCCAATGCTGAAGAAGTCGACTTCCTTAGCAAATTGGTCTGCAAGGACTGCAGTAGAAGGAATCTCAACCATGATGCCAAGCTCGATATGCTCAGCAACCTCGATGCCTTCCTCAACCAATTTCGCCTTTTCTTCTTCAAGCATTGATTTTGCTTCCCTGAACTCATTAAGAGTAGCAATCATCGGGAACATAACCTTCAGGTTGCCATGCACACTGGCACGTAAAAGAGCGCGCAGTTGAGTGCGGAAAATTTCCACTTCCTCAAGGCAAAGGCGGATTGCCCTGAAGCCAAGGAACGGGTTCATTTCTTTAGGCAGGTTCAAATACGGAAGTTCTTTGTCTCCGCCGATATCCAAAGTTCGGACAACGACTGGCTTGCCTTCCATGCCTTCTAGCACTGCCTTATATGCTGTATATTGTTCCTCTTCTGTAGGAAGCTGGTCCCTGTCCATATATAGGAATTCTGTACGATAAAGTCCAATGCCCTCGCCGCCATTTTCGACTACACCTTTTAAATCCTTAGGCGTACCGATATTTGCTGCAAGTTCTACATGATGGCCGTCAGCTGTAACTGATTTTTCATTGACCAGCTTAGCCCATTCAGCTTTTTGCTTTTCGAAATCTTCCTGAACCTTCTTATAAGCTTCAAGCACTTCAGGAGTTGGATTGAAATGTACTTCGCCCTTCAATCCGTCAACAACGACGATATCCCCGTTGTTGATTTCTTCTGTAGCTGCTTTCGTACCTACGACTGCAGGAATTTCCATTGAACGAGCCATGATTGCTGAGTGGGAAGTTCGGCCGCCGATATTCGTTGTAAAGCCTTTTACAAATTGGCGATTTAGCTGTGCAGTATCAGATGGAGTCAAATCCTCAGCCACGATGACCACTTCTTCAGCGATCATGCTTGGGTTCGGTATTTGAATTCCTAACAAATGTGCTAGAACTCGTTTGGTCACATCGCGGATATCAGCTGCTCGCTCTTTCATATATTCATTGTCCATTGATTCGAACATGCCAATGAACATGTCAGCAGTTTCTTTCAAAGCATGCTCTGCATTGACATTTTCAGTTTTGATTTTATCTTCGATGGGTGAAATTAATTCTGGATCGCTCAATACTAGAAGATGAGCATCAAAAATCGCTGCTTTATCAGCACCTAAAGCCGTTCCCGCATGATCGCGGATCTTTTCAAGCTCAGCTTTTGATGTCTGAAGCGCTGACTGGAAACGCGCAATTTCTTCAGCAGGAGCCTCTATTGTTCTTTTTTCAAAAGAAAAATCCGGTTCAACCAGCTTATAGGCTTTCGCGATTGCAATGCCGTTTGAAGCGGCAATTCCCTGGAGAAAGCCCATTATTCAGCTAAACCTTCTTTTTTAAGAGCTTCTTCTAGTGTATTAAGAGCATCTTGCTCGTCGCTTCCTTCAGCGAAGATTGTGATATCTGCTCCCTGGCCGATTCCTAATGACATTACACCCATGATTGACTTAAGGTTAACCTTTTTTTCTTTATATTCTAAGTGGATTTCTGAATCGAACTTGCTTGCAGCCTGTACAAGCATCGTAGCAGGACGTGCGTGAATTCCTGTTTCAGCAACAACCTTGAATTGTTTTTGTACCATACTATATCATTCTCCTTTTAAATAGATGATTAAGATGACCATACATGATGCCTTCCAAACTAAATGGTTCAATTCAGCGAAAGGTCAAAACTTTAGGCCGCTAAAATGATATTTGTATTTTACCCATTTGTATTGTTCTTTCACACCATATATTGTTTCCAATCATTTCCGCAGAAATTAGAATTGGCATCCCACACAAAAGAATAGCATTTTGGATAGGCTTAGACAATGAAAAAACCTTGATTTTTAAAGGTTTAGAGCATTTTTTTCAGTAAAACGTTTTCATTTTATCGAAATTGTGACAAAAACATATTTCATCGCCTGAAGATGTTCTTTATGTTATCTTTCAACCCTGTTTTGCCCTTTTCCTTCTGTAATTTTTCCAGTGTATTGAATTGTTTTTTTATTTCTTTGACTTCAGCCTTGAACCACCCATTCATTTGTTCATCCAAATGCTCGCCATACCTGACCCATTCGTATGCCTGAATGGTCCGTAGGTCATATTGGATGCCAAGTCTGTCGAACCATTCCCTAACATCCTCATGATGAAGCCTTCCTAGCTCCTTTTTATGGGCATATTTTTCGAGCTGAAAGATTTCCTTCCTTATAAAGTTGTCTGGAACTGCTGTCCGCATTCTTGTCAGAAGGCCGCTGCTTATTGAACCATCAATGGGAGTTGTGGTAACAACCCCTGCTTGTACCGCTTCTTCCTCGGGCTGTCTCCTAAATAAATTGGACTTTTTATATATAAAGTAAAAAGCAAATCCAATTATTACTGCAAACAGGATAGGACCCCAAAGATCAGGATCGAAAACCTGCCTGGCCTGCTCGATCGATGTGTCATTTTCAATATTGGGCATTTGCCCGGAGAATACTTTATTTGCCCTGGCTTGCATACTTGGAGAGGCAATCCAGGCAAACAAAGGATATAACAGAAGAGAGAGTGTCCATCCTATCACTTGCAGGGCAATAAAGAAAATTTCTTTCAGAATGCCTCTCCCAAACGTCAATACCGAAACCAGGAGCAATATAAAACCCAGCAGCTTCGAGTAGGTGACAGCAAATCTATTTTTCGAGCCTAGTTCAACATCCATCCACTTGAGCAAGAATTGCCCAGATAATATAAACAGCAGCTGAAAGATTAAAAGGAAGACGACTTGGATTAAATAGGACCCGCCATAAAAATAAGCAAGCGGTGAAACGAACACCCCAATCAGAAAGGTAACCACAAGCCATACACTTTCTGAATGACTTGTTGAATCCTGGTGGAATTTAAGCACCCTCCAAAAAATCAATATTGCCATAATCCCAGTGTAAAAATGCTCCAGATTACTCAAACTGCCTGTCACAAAGAGAAGCGGGATGATGACCAGAATATATATAGGCTTTGCTAGAATTGGCTTCAGCTCCAATAGAATGGTAAAAAGTATTGAGGCAGCGGCAGCTGTTCCCATGGTTGCCAGTAAAGGCATTTGTTGGGAAGATAGCAAATGAAATATCACAAATATGAGGCTTGCAAAGGTCCATTCTATATAAAAACGAAAAAAGACATTTAAAACCCTGCTTTTCATTTGCCAGACACATCCTTCAACATCATTTTCATTGGTTCAAGGAAGGCATTTTCGTTATGCATTTGCAGTTCTAATAATTGAACTCCCTCTCTTAACCATTCCTGGATATATCCATCTGATCCTGTTGAACGAATCCCTGCATGTATCATGGTTGGTGCAATCGGTAAATGCCTTTTATAAAAAAATAGCACCTGCTCATGTGGAATAGTTGGTGAATGAAAGTCTGCAATTGCCAATAAATCAAGCAGCTTTTGCAGGTGATCCTTGCCAGACCCTAATGGCAGATAGGTAAATGGTGTGAATCCTGCAGACCTGATATTCATGCAGAGCGAGAAGGGAATATTCCGCTTATGAAAAAAGTAAGCCATTTCTGCTGTGCTGCTCATCAAAAATTCCAGCTTGCTAGTCACTGAATAGCCGTCACTAACATTGATGAAAAGAACCGCACCTGCCTCATTGATCCGCTCATACTCTTTCGTTTGTAATGTCATTTTCCTTGCACTTGCTTTCCAGTTGATTCTATTGAAGCTGTCTGTCGGCAGATAATCTCTTGTTCCGATTGGCCCCATATTATCTTCAAACAATGAAAAATTGGATGGATTGTGTCCAGGCTTAACTGACTTATGTTTATCGATATTGCGCACTGAAATAGCCTTAGGATAGACGAGTGCCTCTATGTTGATAACGTCAGAGAACTCGAGAATCGTATCGCCGAACCCAAAGAAATGCGGGATATGGAGCTCCATTTTTCTAATTTTTGATAATCCCCGCTTTTCAGCTATAAAAGGAATTTTGATGTTGACTTTTTCTTTTTGTCCCATTGAAAATGGCAGGCTTACATCAACTCTGGCCGAATGGATATGATACTCGCCTGCAACAGGGACAACAGCACTGTCAAAATAGATGGAGAGATTGCCTTTCATGATCGGCAGACCTTGATTAAGGAACTGAAGGCTCCACTCCCCTTTGTCTCCGATAAAAAAACGATTTCGCTTGCGGCTGTTATCAAAAAACAAGCCTTCGCCAATATGTTTCAGATAATAAGAATTACCGGCTGCCATAAAAATAATCATCAGTCCGGCTCCAAACATCAGCCAGGAATTTATGTAAAAGCTTGAAATCAGTAAAAGGATTCCGAGAAAAGCCAATATGGACAGAAAACGGTCCTCAATGACGATTTTTTTCCATTGCATTGGCTTATACCTCAACTTCAACCGGAAGCGGAATAGATTCCAGCAAATCCTCGACTACTTTTTCTGGTGTCATCGTCAGCGAAGCCTCCGCAGATAGATAAATTCTGTGTCCTAACACAAAAGGCGCCATCTCCTTCACATCATTTGGTACTACATAGCTGCGCCCCTTTATAAGTGCCCTTCCTTGAGCAGCCTTTACTAAAGCAAGCGTTCCCCGAGGGCTGATCCCTAATTCTATAGAAGGATGATTCCTTGTTTTGCGGGTGATTTGCAATAGATACTCTTCGACCACCTCAGTTAACTTTACATTCTTGAGTTCCTCCTTTATAGAATTGATATCTTCCTCACTTATTACGGAGTTGACCTCTGTCGTTGCAATCCCAAACCGATGTTTCTTAATCATTTCCCTCTCTTCTTTTACTTCTGGATACCCAAGAGATAGTTTAATAAAGAAACGGTCCATCTGTGCAACCGGAAGCTGGAATGTCCCCTGCTGTGATTCCACCGGGTTCTGGGTTGCGATAACGAGGAAAGGGGATTTCAAGGAAATCGTATGGCCATCAATCGTTACCTGGTTTTCCTCCATCGCCTCCAGCAGGCTTGATTGCGTCCGTGGAGTTGCACGGTTAATTTCATCTGCCAGAAGAATATTAGTGACAATTGGACCAGGTTTTAATTCGAATTCCTGAAGCTTCGGATTGAAAAACTGGATACCGGTAATATCACTAGGCAAAACATCAGGTGTAAATTGGATCCTTGAAAAATGACCGCTTATACCTTTTGCAAATGTTTTAGCAAGCAATGTTTTCCCCGTTCCTGGCACACTTTCCATCAGAATATGGCCATTATTCAAAAGCGCGATTACCATCATCTCTACCTCATGCTCTCGTCCGACCACGATTTTACTAATTTCTATTTTTAACTGCTCTAGTTTATTTACCAATTCCATTCCTTTTTCCTCCCCTTGTGAGTGACTCTTGTTTTCTCTCTATAAAAGGCTTATGAAAAGTTTAACACCACATCATAAAAAAGTGAATTTTCAACCAATTTTATCCAAATAAAAAGGAACACTTTTTTAGTGTTCCCGCAAAATTTATTTTGAAAAAATATGTAGTTCTTCCTGAATCATATTTAAAAGCTTATCAAGTTCCTGGCTTGCTGATATGGTTTGAACGCTTAGAAACCCTGTTTCCCTTGCTGCTGAAATCATTTCACTTCTTTTATGTTCGATTTCTTCCATTATTTTTTCAGGGCACACAGTTTCCATCAGCGATCACCTCATCAGTCTGTGTTAATATTTTACTACTATTCCACTAATAGGGATAGTAAAATTTACCTTAGCACAAAGTTTTTTTCACAGTTTAGCTCCTCGCCTCGTCCACATATCTAAAAATGACATCTCCGCCTCTTTGGGCGATTCCCCTGAAGTGTTTAAAGTCATCCCTTTTTACGAGGAATTCACGAAATTCCATAAAATCCCGTTTCGAGACAAAGATTTCTTCCACTTCTTTATTTTTCAAACTTTCCAGCATTCGGACAGCCTGTTCTTTATCCAAATAAACCACCTCTGTTTCTTAAGCTAAAACTATTTTATCTCCTATTACTCAATTTGCAAAACCCAACTGTTTCAAGATTTGTAAAAGGGGAAATGAAATGACGAGAACATTTTAAATTTCCGCTGGATGGAAATATGATTATTCTATATAATAGATAATATAAATTGAATTTTCTAACTTTTATAAAATGAAAATTTCGTGAACATTTGAAATTTAATGCGATTTTCCTTTACGCTAGGTAAAAATTAAGGCAAAATGTTAGTAATTCGAAATATAACGAAGGAGCGAGTTTATTTGAAGAAAGCCGATGTTGGAAATGTAATCGAATTCAAAGAAGGATTGCAAGGTGTTGTAGAAAAGGTCAATGAAAACTCGGTTATTGTTGATTTAACATATATGAACAATTTCCGGGATTTAGAGCTCGATCAACGCACTGTCATCAATCATAAAAACTATAAAATTGTTAAAGAAACAGCCTATTAAACTAGAAAGCGCAAGCGGCTTGCTCAGCCCCGACAAGCGCTGGAGGGCCGACAATTGAAGTCGCTCTTTGACTTCATTGGGCGGACCGAAGCGACTCGAGGGGCTAGGCGCTGGAGCTAGAAACTGTTTTAAGTGTAAAAATTTTTACTTTATTTTAAAAATACCAAAAGCAGCCTCAGCTGCTTTTTCTTCTTTATTCCTTATTTTCCTTCCCAGCGAGTTCCTTAAAGGATTTTACTTTTCCATGCGGGTGCTGGTCCTGCTTTCGTACAGTCCAATTACGCTCCCTCTCGCGCTTTGATTCTGACATGATCTTCCCTCCATTCATATTTTCGTTCATTATTACCATGCCCCATCTGGAAGAAATCATTTCCTTACAAATTTAATGAATTATTTGGTACAATAAATTTTGTTTCTGGAAAGGGGTTTTATGAAAAATGAAAAATTGGATGGCGGATCGCAGATTAATTATTGGTATTTTGATCGCTCATCTACTGCTATTTTTTACCTTCGAGGATAAAGACGTATTCTGGTATATATTCACAGCTTCGATGCTGGTTCTGATCAGTTATTCCATCATAAACGAAGAAATCGAGGACGATACATCCACACTAACATATTTAACGTTAGGAATTGCTTCAGGTCTCGGTTTATTTGGCCTCTTTTGGCTCGGAAGCTTCTTGATCGAGATGCTTAATCTACCTTTCGCCAATCAAATCTCGCGTCTGTACAGTAGGTTCTCACCTGAATTATTCTGGCATTATCTCGTCTTGGTGTTAATCCTGGCTCCCGGCGAAGAAATCTTTTGGCGGGGATTTATCCAAAAACGACTTAGCAAATACTTTAGTTTGAAAATGTCGATTGGCCTGTCAGTAATATTATATGCTTCCGTCCATCTCTATTCCGGGGAGTTCATTCTTGTACTAGCCGCAATGATCGCCGGACTGGCGTGGAGTATTTTATATGCTTGGAAACGAAGCATGCCACTCGTTATTGTCTCTCACATCGTCTTTGATTTATTATTATTTGTTTTCATTCCTCTAAGCTAAGGTAAGCTTTGCACCCTTAAAATGACCCATGCCACTCATTGGCTTATGGGTCATTTTTATTATTGTCCTATCTGCCTGTCCATGATATTTTTGTAAATGCGACAAGTATTGTAACTTTCGTTATTATATTCCGTCTAAAAATGTAGAAATCACCATACGAAATAACAGGGGGCAATTAGACATGAACAAATTAGCTAAGTCATTTGCAATTATCGGATTATCAGCATTATTCATTGCAGGCTGTGGTTCTCCCGAAGAATCTGAGTCAACAGACAAGGCACCTGCAGCCCATCCGGCTGCTGCGCCAGAAAAAAATGAAGAAGACCAAAAGAAAACAGAGCAGGAGAAAGATACTGAAGAGGGCTTAATCCGCATTATGGAGCAAAACATTGCTTATACAGTGAATGGCGAACAAAAGGAAGAAACTGCTTTCTTGAAATACAATGATAATCAACACTACTCCATGTATGTTTTGCCTGAATATGAATTGTCAGCAGAGGAACCTAACAAAGATGTACTGATGTGGACTGAAGACGACAGTGTGTTCATGAGGATAGAATTGCTTCCAGCTGACGCAGAGTGGGCTTTAGTAGAGGAAAATTCAAAAGCACAACTTGCCGCTGTTGGCCCCGAGGTAAAAGAAGCCCAAACACCCGAAGACCCATTCTTCAACAATACTTGGGCAATGGAAACTAAAAGTGGATCAGACATTGTCACTACTTATTTAATTAAAAATGAGGAACAACCTTTAAAGCTGACTCTATTCACAAAAGAAGAGGCTGACCACCGTAACGCATTCCTAGAGATGGCCAAGACGATCATGAAAGAGAATAAATAAAGAAGGGGCTGCTCCCCTTCTTTTTTATTTATTCGCATTAACTGGTTTCATCCATAACAACACTATAAAGATTAAACTGATATAGCCAAAAACTGGGTACAAGATTGATAGAAGTGTTCCATAATCGATCAAGCTGATGAAATAACAAATTAAGAAGAGCAGTGAGACAACGAGCAGGCTTGGCAACTTAATATATTTTTGAATCTGCCTTTCAAGCCCAAAAATATTGCCAATTACAGATGTGAAGATTTCACCATATACAATCAGGACAAAAATCCAGTAAAGTCCTGCAGCTAGCTGCTTCATGACAACTGCCATCGGTATTTCAAATGTTTCGAACCCAGGGAGCATGATTAAGGTCAAATGACTTGAAAGCAGGATTAAAGTCAGCGCAATCCCGCCGAGGATTCCTCCCCATTTTACAGTATTATCGTCTTTCATCTCTGCTGCAACAGGAACTAGCACTGCCTGGGCAAGCGATAGGTTCAGGGCTGTATAAGAAAACGGACCGATGACCGCCTTCCAGCCATCCTCTGCATATGGAATAAAGACGACCTGCTCTATGAATCCAGGCAACCTGACTGACAAGAAAAATAAAATCAGACTGAACAAGATCATCATCGGCACAACAAAGGTATTAACAGCAAAAATGCCCTTCAACCCGACGACCATAACGGCAAGTGACAATGCAATCGTGACAAAGATGCCAAGCGATTTGGTCAATCCAAGCTGCTCCTCAAAAACTGCCCCTGCACCTGAAAGCATAACAGCACAAACTCCAAGCAGCATAAAAAGCATCATTATATTGATGATTCTCCCAAAAAATTTCCCAAATAAGTGTACATTCATTTCTTCATAAGATTGGGCCCCGATAGCTGCTGCGATGCGCATTAATTTTGCACCAAGATATGTAAGAATGTATCCCGCCATGAAAACTCCAATCAATCCAAATATGCCAAAGCGGGAAAAGAATTCAACGATTTCCCTCCCCGTCGCAAAGCCGGCTCCCACAACAGTACCAACATAAACAGCAGCGATTTGAAAGGCAGCACCCCAATTCGTCTTCAAATCGTTCCCCTCCCTCCTTTTCAATATATGTAAGGATAGACAAACCATGACGAGCTTTTTTTAAAAGGAGAATCTTACAGAAATGTTTACTAAAAATTACCACAATCAAAATTGTTGAAAGTCAAATAAGGTCAAATTATAATAAAACTAAATTGATCAAAGATAGTCAAAGTCAAAACAAATACCTTTGATCATTTTAAATAGAAATTACATTTTTGAAGGAGGAATTTAAATGCTTTGCCAAAATTGCCAGGAAAAACATGCAAATATCCAGTTGAGAGTAAATTTAAACGGTAATCAGAAGCATTTAATGCTCTGCGAAGATTGCTACCAAACAGAAAAAGAGAAATTAGGTGCTTCCTTTGGCAATCCGATGTCCGGATTTCCCGGCTTTGTCGGCTCGCCTTTTAACGATATGTTCAAACAGTTTTCAGGTAATAATCAAAATCAAAACCAAAACCAAAACCATAACCCGGCCGCTGCTGCTACGAAAACAGCTGGCGGAGGAAATGGCTTTATCGATCAATATGGAAGAAATTTGACCCAAATCGCAAAGACCGGCTTGATTGACCCGGTAATTGGACGAGATGATGAAGTAAAACGAGTGATCGAGATTTTAAATAGAAGAAATAAAAACAACCCTGTGCTTATTGGTGAACCTGGTGTGGGTAAAACAGCCATTGCTGAAGGACTCGCTCTAAAGATTATTGAAGGTGCTGTCCCAGATAAGCTGAAGAACAAGGAAGTTTATCTTCTGGATGTAGCCTCTATGGTTTCCAATACAGGAATTCGCGGGCAATTTGAGGAGAGAATGAAACAGCTTATTTCTGAATTACAAGCTCGGAAAAATATCATTCTGTTCATTGATGAAATCCACCAGCTTGTTGGTGCAGGTTCAGCCGAAGGATCCATGGATGCAGGCAATATCCTGAAGCCAGCACTTGCCCGCGGTGAACTACAAGTAGTTGGTGCGACAACTCTAAAGGAATATCGTCAGATTGAAAAGGATGCAGCTCTCGAGAGACGCTTTCAGCCAGTACATGTGTTGGAGCCAACAGTTGATGAGGCTGTCGAAATCCTGAAAGGAATCCAGTCCAAGTACGAAGATTTCCATCAGGTTTCCTTTTCAGAAGAAACAATCAAGGCATGTGTACAGCTATCACATCGTTATATCCAGGATCGCTTCCTTCCTGACAAAGCAATCGATTTAATGGATGAAGCCGGTTCGAAGCTTAACCTCGTTTCTGACTATACAGATAAAAATGATGCCGAAAGCCGCCTTACTGAAATCGCAAAGAAAAAGGAAGAAGCATTGAAGCATGAAGACTATGAAACAGCTGCAAAGCTTCGTGACGAGGAAGCAAAGCTGGAAAAAGCATTAAACGACAATGGTCATGCAGTACGCCCTGTTGTAACAGTCCAGCATATCCAGGAAATCATCGAGACGAAGACTGGAATTCCAGTGGGCAAGCTTCAGGAGGACGAACAAGCAAGGATTAAGAGCCTTGTTGTCAACCTTAATGGCAAAGTGATCGGACAAGAGGAAGCTGTGCAGAAAGTAGCAAAAGCAATCCGCCGCAGCCGTGCTGGTCTTAAGTCAAAGAACCGCCCAATTGGGTCCTTCCTATTTGTGGGACCAACAGGTGTCGGTAAAACGGAATTGACCAAAACTTTGGCAGAAGAGCTTTTTGGCTCTAAAGATGCCATGGTTCGTCTTGACATGAGTGAATATATGGAAAAGCACAGTGTTTCGAAGCTGATTGGTTCGCCCCCAGGATATGTAGGCCATGATGAAGCTGGCCAGCTGACCGAAAAGGTTCGTCGCAACCCGTACAGCATAATTCTAGTGGATGAAATCGAAAAAGCTCATCCAGATGTCCAGCACATGTTCCTGCAGATTCTTGAGGATGGCCGTTTAACAGACAGCCAGGGTCGCACTGTAAGCTTCAAGGACACTGTCATCATCATGACAAGCAATGCAGGAGTCGGACATAAAACAATCAAGGTCGGATTTGACCAGAACACAGCAGTCAATGAATCAAGTATCCTTGAATCCCTAGGGGGCTTCTTCAAGCCAGAATTCCTGAACCGCTTCGACAGCATCATCGAGTTCAAGGCACTTGAAAAAGAGCATCTTCTTCAAATTGTCGACTTGATGCTTGTTGAACTGAAGAATACACTTTCAGAGCAAGATATTAGCCTTGAGGTGGAAACTGAAGTTAAGGAAAAGCTTGCTGAGCTTGGATACCACCCTGCGTTTGGCGCCCGCCCTCTGCGTCGCTCGATTCAGGAACAGATCGAGGATTCCATCGCGGACTTCATACTTGAAGAGCCGGATGCAGTTGAATTACAAGCAATCTTTGAGAATGAGGAAATTGTTATTAAACGAAAATAATAGCTTTTGAGGTTCGGAGTGAATCCGGACCTTTTTTATGCCCTTTTCACCTTTGTTGTTATACCTATCTTAGAATTTTTTGTAAAGAGTCCCAGTGCAGGTTAAGCTTTGTCACAAAGTAACAATCCATGCGGAAAATCTATTTAAAATTTTTACAGTTTAAAAATGAAATGTACATAGAAGACATATAGAATAAGAGCATAACTTTTGAAAGAAATGAGGTAAACCTAATGGGTTTTTTAACAAAATTCAGTCTTAAAAATGCTTTTGCTGTTTTTATCATCTCCTTTTTATTGATACTCGGCGGACTGTATTCCTTCACTCGCCTGAAGGTCGATTTACTGCCGAATATCGAGTTCCCACAACTTTCTGTTGAAGTCATTTATCCAGGGGCATCGCCTCAGGATATAAATGAGCAAGTGACAGAGAATCTAGAAACCAAATTCAAGGGAATTGATGGGATCAAGAAACTCCAGAGTTCTTCATTTGAAAGCATCTCAATCATCAATCTTGAATTCCCTTTTGATACCGAACTGGATGATGCTGAACAGCAGGTCAATTCCTTCATTAAGGAGGCAGGACTTCCTGAAAATGTACAGACAAGTGTAAACCGATTTTCATTTGGCACATTCCCGATTTTCAATATTTCCCTTTTTGCCAAAGGTGATCGGGACCTGGAACAGCTTGTGAACGAAGAAATCATTCCTGAACTGAACAAAATCCAGGGAATAAACAGTGTTTCAGTTGGCGGTATGACTGAGGACATTCTCCAAATTACCGTTGATCAGGAAAAGGCTTCCCAGCTTGCCCTTAGCTTGAATGAGATTAAAGAAACAATCAATAGCAAGAAATTCAGCTTTCCTGCTGGCAACTTGAATGAAAACGAAATCCAGATTCCTGTAAGGGTCCAGGAAAAAATTGAGGAAATCAAAGAACTCGAAAACCTGGTGATTCAGTCCAAGTTTGTACCTGATGCTCCACCAGTTAAACTAGGGGAAATTGCCTCGGTTGAGATTATAACGGAAAAACCGGAAATCACACGCTACAATGAGAAAGAATCTTTATCGATGGCCATCACAAAAAAGCAGGATGCTAATACGGTCGAAGTAGCAGAGAGGGTTTTAGCGGTCATCAATAGCTATGACGACCGTCTCGATTACGCGATTGGTTTCGATTCTGCGGAAGGAATTGAAAAATCGGTAAATACCCTGGTAAAGGAAGGGCTGCTCGGAGCCCTGTTCGCTTCAATTGCTGTTCTGATTTTCCTCAGGAACTTTAGAGCGACGATTATTGCCATTGTATCGATTCCGCTGTCACTATTGATTTCGTCAATCTTTTTGAACCAGCTTGATATTTCATTGAACATCATGACACTTGGCGGTATGGCTGTGGCCGTTGGCCGGGTGGTCGATGATAGTATCGTAGTTATTGAGAACATCTTCCGCAGAGTCCGCAAAGCGAACAAAGATATGACAGATGATTTGATTCAGGATTCCACTAAGGAAATTCTGAAGGCGATCACTTCATCCACAATCACCACGGTTGTAGTATTTTTGCCGTTAGGACTAGTCGGAGGAATTACCGGGGAATTCTTCCTTCCTTTTGCTCTAACGATTGTATTTTCTTTGCTGGCGTCATTAATTGTAGCCGTTACTATCGTTCCAATACTGGCAAAATTCTCATTCAAGAAGGTGCCAAAGGAAGAAAAGGTAGGTGCTTTGCAGAGAGCATATGCATCTTCAATCAAATGGTCCCTGAACCATAAAGCTCTTGTCATCTTCCTTTCCATTGCCCTGCTTGCTGGTTCAGGATTCCTTGTCAAAGGCCTTGGTTTTACCTTTATCCCTAATGAAGAGCAAAAGCTGCTAGTGGCTACTTTCCAGCTGCCCTCTTCTACTTCACTTGAAAAGACAAATGAAGTCTCCTTGAAGGTCGAGAACATGTTCGCAGAGCAAAAGCAAATTAATGATGTTACCGTTGGAATTGGCAGCCGGGATTTCCAGACTGGTCTCAAACGCCAGAACCAGGCGAACTATTTTATCAGTCTTGGAGATGGCGCTAGTGTTTCCGAGTTTATACCTCAGCTTGAAAAAGAGATGGAAGAAATCGTTCTATCAATCGAGCCAGATGCCAAAATCGGTATCCAGGAACAATCTACAGGCGGCCCGCCATCAAATAATAATGTCAACATTGACTTGTACTCTACTGATCTGGCCGTCTTGCAGGACGCAGCTGCCAGGGTAGAAGAATACATGATGAAACAAGAAGACTTAAAATATGTTTCTAACAATTTTTCCGAAAAACAAAAACAAATTATTGTAGACATCGACCCTGAAAAAACTGCTCAATTAGGGATTTCGGGATTCCAAATTCTTGGTACAATCACTGATAAAACAAAGCCCGTTGATGCTGGTATTATGAAACTCGGTGGTGAAGAACGTCGTGTTGCCATAACCTATAATGAAAAGTCCGAAACAATTGAGGACCTAAAAAACACGGTGATTTTCACACAACAAGGACCTGTTCCAATCACCGAAATCGCCAATATCACTGAAACGGAAGCATTCACTTCAATCCAGAAATTAGATGGCAAGATATTTGCCCGAGTTTCTGCACAAATTGATTCAAATGATATTAGAGCTGTTTCGAATGCCGTTATTGATGGTGTCCAAAATGACATTGAACTGCCTGATGGTGTGTCCCTTGAGGGCGGAGGCGGCAGTGATGAGACAGTTGAAACATTCACTCAGCTAGGAATTGCGATGGTCGTGGCCATCGGGCTTGTCTATCTGACCATGCTGATTACATTCGGTCAGGCAAGGATTCCGTTCATCATCCTGTCATCTTTGATTTTCGTTCCAATCGGCTCTTTGCTGGGACTGTGGATTGCCGATGAACCAATGTCAGTAAGCGTGATGATTGGGCTGCTGATGCTGATTGGAATCGTTACGACCAATGCGATTGTCATGGTCGACCGAATTGGCCAGAACCGTACAGAGAAAAGTATGCCAATCCGTGAGGCGCTTATTGAAGCCGGCATCACAAGGCTCCGCCCAATCCTGATGACAGCTTTTGCGACAATCGCTGCCTTGATTCCATTAGCGTTCACGACCTCATCAGGCACCCTGATTTCAAAAGGGCTGGCAGTTACCGTAATTGGAGGGCTTACCTCGTCTACCCTATTAACGTTGATTTTGATACCGGTTATTTATGAAGTATTTTTCTTCAGACAGGTGAAAAGAGAACGAAAGATGTAAGCAGAAAGCCCGCATGAAGCTGCGGGCTTTTTTAAGTTAAGTTCAGTGCTATTCTCTGAAAAGGAGGCTTTCCAGAAGAAGGTTTAGGTGAGAAAAACACTCCTTTCACCGTTTTCGATGCGCACTATTCTAGCCGAATGGTACACTTAAGCAGCCTTCCTCACCTCTATAAGGGCACCTTTCCAGCCTAAATATACCCTTATGCAGGCTCTTCCTCTTCTATAAGGGTACCTTTCCAGCCTAAATATACCCTTATGCAGGCTCTTCCTCTTCTATAAGGGCACCTTTCCAGCCTAAAGATACCCTTATGCAGGCTTTCCCTCTTCTATAAGGGTACCTTTCCAGCCTAAATATACCCTTATGCAGGCTCTTCCTCTTCTATAAGGGCACCTTTCCAGCCTAAAGATACCCTTATGCAGGCTTTCCCTCTTCTATAAGGGTACCTTTCCAGCCTAAAGATACCCTTATGCAGGCTCTTCCTCTTCTATAAGGGCACCTTTCCAGCCTAAAGATACCCTTATGCAGGCTTTCCCTCTTCTATAAGGGTACCTTTCCAGCCTAAAGGTACCCTTATGCAGGCTCTTCCTCTTCTATAAGGGTACCTTTCCAGCCGAATGAGCACCTTATGCAGGTTTTCCATCTTCTCTTCTTTTACCGTTTTCGATGCGCTCTTGCTTTCTCGGGCAACGCAACCGCGTCACCATAGGAATTAATTATTAACAAATAAAAAACTGCAGACAAACCGATTTTCATTGTTTGTCTGCAGTCAGCTGCACAGCCCGAGGGCTCAACTATTCTTTTTTAAAGCTTACTGTCGTCAACAGAATCAAGCCAGCTCTCGATATCGCCAATTACTGACTGGACGCAGCCTTCTTCGAATGGGGAAATAAGGTTTGCTTCCTTGACAAGTTCTGTGAAAGCCATGCTTCCACCCAGCTTGCAAAGGTTAGCATAATCTTTCCATGCTTCTTCCTGATTTTCTCTTGAACGCTTCCAGAATTGGAATGCACAAATTTGTGCAAGCGTGTAATCGATGTAGTAGAAAGGCGAGTTATAGATATGGCCCTGTCGCTGCCAGAATCCCCCTTCTTCTAAATAAGTATTTCCATCATAATCTTTATGCGGGAGGTACTTCTTCTCGATTTCTCGCCATTGCTGTTTTCTTTCTGCAGGTGTTGCTTCAGGGTTTTCATAAACCCAGTGCTGGAATTCGTCAACAGAAACTCCGTATGGCATGAATAGCAAACCGCTGCTTAGGTGCGAGAATTTATATTTATCGGTATCTTCCTTGAAAAATAAGTCCATCCATGGCCATGTGAAGAATTCCATGCTCATTGAGTGGATTTCGCACGCTTCATAAGTTGGCCAATTATATTCCGGAATTTCAAAATGACGGCTTGAGTATACCTGGAAAGCGTGCCCTGCTTCATGTGTCAGAACATCAATATCACCTGAGGTTCCGTTAAAGTTCGAGAATATGTATGGTGACTTATAATTTTCAATGTATGTGCAATACCCCCCGCCCGCTTTACCTTTCTTCGCTACCAGATCCATCAGGTTGTTCTCATTCATGTAACGGAAAAATTCACCCGTCTCAGGTGCCAGCTCATCATACATTTTCTGACCGTTTTCAATGATCCAGTCAGGAGTGCCCTTTGGTGCTGCATTACCAGTTTTGAAATCGAATGGCTCATCATAGAATTTTAACTCATCAACACCAATTCTGTTCTTCTGACGTTCCTTAAGCTTTGACGCAACCGGAACAATGTATTTGTGGACCTGGTCCCTGAATGCTGCTACCATACTGCTGTCATAGTCAGTACGGAACATCCGGTAGTATGCCAATTCCACGAAATTGCTGTAGCCAAGCTTGTGGGCCATTTCTGTCCTGACTTTTACAAGCTCATCATAGATGCGGTCAAATTCTTCTCCGTGCTCAGAAAAGAATGCGAATTTAGCTTCGCTTGCTTTCTTTCTTGTTTCACGGTCTTTAGACTCGGTAAAAGGATCAAGCTGCGCAAGGGTACGCTCTTCGCCTTCAAACATGATTTTTGCTGAAGCCACAAGTTTTGTATATTCAGTTGATAGCTTATTTTCCTTCTGCATCAATGGTACTATTTCTGGTGAAAACTGTTTTAACTGAGCTTCAGCCAGAGCGAATAGCTGACGTCCCCATTTTGATTCAAGCTCATCTCGGTAAGGAGATGTAACAAGTGCTTCATAATATTTTGTTACCAATCCCTCTACCTGTGGCGCGAGTTCATCCAGGAAATCCTGTTCCTGCTTATAGAATTCATCCTCGGTATCGATTGAATGGCGAATATAGCAAAGGTTGAACATGGTACCAACATCATTACGCAAATCGTTGATTCCATTCATCGCTATGCTTTGCTCCTCAACAGATCCAGCATTTTTGAATTGTTCCAGCAGATTATCGAATTTGGCAGTTATCTCATCCAAATTCGGGCGCGTATATGTATATTGCTCAAAGTTCATGGTATTGCCCCCTTTATCTTTATATGGGATGTATGTTTATCCCCATCCCTATCCTATTCTACGGATATTCCCTTTTTTCCTTTTAATTACTTGTTCTTTTCGTCAACTTTTCCGAAAAAAAAACAATAAAAAAAACGGCCTTTGCCGTTTTTAATATTTGCTTACAGAAAGGCCCAGCTTTTTTAACAATTCAATTGCTGAGTCTTTTTCATCATCATTAAGGCTGTCCATCAGTTCATGAATCAACGCGCTGTGTTCAGGAAAGATTTCTTCTATCAATTTTCTTCCATCATCCGAAATTTTCGCATATGTTACCCTGCGGTCCTTTGGGCAGGCAACTCTATTTAAGTAGCCCTTTTCTTCAAGTTTATCAACTACATAGGTAATACTGCCGCTTGCCAGCAGAATCTTTCCGCCGATTTGCTGCAATGGCTGTTCACCCTTGTGGTAGAGAAGCTCAAGAACAGCAAATTCAGTCGGGTTGAGTCCATTTTTTTGAATGACCTTGTTCACCTTTTCATTCACAGCCCTGTATGCTCTCGACAATACAATAAATAACTTTAAAGATTTTTCTCTCTCATTGTTCATACAATTTCATTCCTTTACCTTATACGACTAATCCATAACTAGAGTATATCTGAATTTGTTGTTTTTATCAGTATTTCCCTTAATTTTATAAGAAAAACTAATGAATGTCTTTAAATAAGGCTGTTGATTTTCGTTCCAGGCGCTTCGCTTTCCGCGGGAAGAATATGAAAAAGACCAACTACCGTCTTTTTCATAAGCAATTCTTCCTCGGGGCTGGCGGTGAGCCTCCTCGGAGCAAGCTCCTGCGGGGTCTCACCTGTCCAGCTGATCCCGCAGGAGTCTACGCGCCTTCCACTACAATCAACAGGTTTTCAGTAATAAAATGAAGAGGTTCAAGTGGAAAAATTAAAAGGTAAAGTTCCGAGGCAAGAGATTATCAACAGCACTAAGTTTAAAACCCTCTCATTTGAGGGAAAAATACGGGCATCACAACAATGAATTAGGAGTGGCTAGAATGAAAAAAGGTTTAGGAATTGTAATCGGCTTATTAGTCATATTAGGAATTTTCATCATGATGGGAGTTGGCAGTTACAATAACTTCGTTGCCGAAGAAGAGAATGTCAATAATGCATATGCCCAGGTAGAGAACCAGCTTCAGAGAAGGCTTGATCTGATCCCTAACCTTGTCAATTCAGTCAAGGGGTATGCAGCTCATGAAAAAGAAGTCATACAATCCATTTCAGATGCACGCGCAAGATTAGCCGGAGCGAACACACCAGAGGAACAGGCAACTGCTAATGCCGAGTTGTCAAGCGCGTTAAGCCGCTTGCTTGTAGTTGTTGAGAATTACCCAAATCTGAAAGCGGACAAGCAGTTCACACAACTGATGGATGAGCTTGCAGGAACTGAAAATAGATTGGCTGTGGCAAGGAAGGATTATAATGACCAGGTATCCGTTTTTAACAGGAAAGTAAAGCAATTTCCAGGTGCCATTATTGCTAACATAACAGGTTTTGATGAGAAGGAATACTTCCAGGCGGACCCTCAGGCACAGGAAGCCCCTGAGGTTGATTTTGGAGGCTGATGATGAACCAAAAAAGATTCCCTGGCCTTGCTGCAATACTTGGCATCCTGCTATTGCTGCTTCCGGCCGGGGCAATCGCGGCACCAAATGAGATACCTGACCCAGTTGGTGATATTTATGTCCAGGATTTCGCTAATGTTTTAAGCGAGAACGAGGAAATACAATTAAATAACATTGGAAGATCGATTGACGACCAGACTACTTCCCAGATTGCGGTCCTAACGATCGAGTCGATCGGCGAGTCAAGCATAGAAGAATACTCTGTCGAAGCTTACCGTAAATTTGGGCTTGGAACAGAAGAAAACGATAATGGCGTGCTGCTAGTAATAGCTATGCAGGAAAAGAAAATCAGGATCGAAGTCGGTTATGGACTTGAGGGAACTATCCCCGACGGCAAAGCTGGGCGAATCCTTGATGAATATGCGATTCCACATTTGCAAAATGACCAGCCAAACCTTGCTGTCATGAATACTTACCAAGCGCTTGCCAACGAAGTCTCAGGTACAAATGAATTCGGGAGTGCTCCGCGTGATGCCCAGCAGCAGCAGGACTTGCCTATACCGTCCTGGCTGCTCATTATCATCGTAATCGGCGTCGTGGTCCTCGATTTTATGTTCTTCGGAGGCACCCTTACCTACCTGTTGTTATCGATCATATCGAGAGGCGGCGGTGGTGGCGGTCCGCGTGGAGGTGGCGGCGGCTCTTCCGGAGGCGGAGGTGCCAGCCGCGGCTGGTAGCCAGAAAAGCGCAAGCGCCTTGGTCAGCCCCGACAAGCGCTGGAGGGCCGCCCAATGAAGTCGTTCTTTGACTTCAATGGGCGGATCGAAGCGTCTCGAGGGGCTAGGCGCTGGAGCTGGACAATGAAAAGCAGAAGCGCCTTGGTTAGCCCCGACTAGCGCTGGAGCGGGACATTTCACAAGGTCAAAAACACCAGCAGCAAATTGCTCTGGTGTTTTCCTTTTATATATTAATATTCACAATCGGCTTTTTGTTCCTGATTCTGTCTGCGATTTCTTCCATCATCGCCTGTAATTTTTCGTCCCTGTCCTCTGGGGCGATTTTTTTATGTAGAACTGCGTATAGAAGAATATCCCGAAGCATCAAAAACAATGGGACTTGCTCATTCCAGCCTTCTGGCAGCTGGTTCGCTTTTTGGTATCCTTCGATAAAAGCCTCTAGAAATAACTTGCCAAAGCGGCTACGCTCTTCTTCCTCGCTGGCAGGGATTCGATAAAAGATTGAATAGTACAGAGGGATCGCAATATCTGAAGCGAACCAATGGTAACTCGCATCATCGAAGTCGAATACGTGAATCAGTTCTCCATCATAAAAAAAATTACCGGAATGAATATCACCATGGATGATGCCGTAATTATCCACATTTTTCGGTAGGGCTGAAATCGCGGCAATCACTTCATTCGCGTTTTCTATTAACACCCTCTCGTCAGAAGGATAATATTTTTCAACTGATAGAAGTTCGTCCTCATCCCAACTGCTTCGTGCTTTTATGCCTGAAGACGGCTTATAGGATTTTGTGGCATGATGCATCCTTCCCGTCGTTTCTCCCCATTTTTTGAACAGCTCTACATTGAATTGTTCTGAACGTACACTGACTGCAGTCCCAGGTGCTTTTGCATAGACACACGCAAAGAATTTACTATGATCTGCTGCCTCTATTTCTTCTACAAGATTTCCGTGTACCGAAGGATAGACCTCAGGTACTGACAGCCCTATGTTATTCAAATGCCTCATCCAGTCCAATTCGGACAGAACCTCATCCTTGCTCCTGTGGGAACTATGCGTGAGCCGCAATATATATGGATGGCTATTCCTATAAGTTTCATAAACATAATTCTCAAAATCACCTAGTTTTTTAACTTCCTTTTCCAATCCGAAACGCTCCAGAAAATCATGTGAAATCTCCTGGGTCATCAATGAACTCACTGCTTTTTCCATACGATTGTCCCCCTGGTTAAATAATCTGTATTTTCTAAATTATATTAGAGCATATATTTCAATAGAAAAGCTATTTTTATCTCGTGACTTTTTTTGTAAAATGATATGTAGGAAACCGAAATAATTTAAGAAGGAGACAATCATGACCCAATCAGCTGCCGCCGTCAGTGCGAAACCGCAGAATCAAAACGATACTGCGTATAAGATACTCTTCATCATCGGGTTAGTACATTTATTGAATGATTCCATCCAATCCGTCATTCCTGCAATGTTCCCCATTCTTGAAAAATCAATGGGGCTTTCATTCACCCAATTAGGGATGATTGCCTTTTCTTTGAATATCGTTTCTTCCATTCTTCAGCCTTTGATAGGAATGGCAACCGATAAAAAGCCAATGCCTTATGCCCTTCCGCTTGGTTTGACTTCGACAATGTTCGGTGTTCTTGGACTGGCATTCGCTCCGAGCTTTGAGTTTGTTATTCTTTCAGTTTTATTCATTGGTCTTGGGTCAGCTGTTTTCCATCCAGAAGGTTCGAGGGTTGCCTATATGGCAGCCGGACCGCGCAGGGGATTGGCACAGTCCATTTATCAGGTCGGGGGCAATTCCGGCCAGGCACTTGCCCCGCTGATTACAGCGCTCATTCTCGTACCACTCGGTCAATTCGGAGCAGTTTGGTTTACGCTTGTAGCGGCAATCGCCGTTGGTCTGCTTTTATATATCGCAGCCTGGTACAGCCGAAAATTGGATTATGAAAAAATAGCCGCCAAATCCAAACAAGCTAGCAAACAAGTAAAAAAGGGGATTTCAAAAAATATCAAAATGGCGCTTGTCCTGATTTTATTTTTGATTTTTGCCAGGTCCTGGTATATTTCAGGTATGACGAACTTCTATGCATTTTATGCAATTGATAAATATGGCATTTCGATTAAGGAGGCGCAAATTTTCCTGTTTGCATTCCTTGTTGCAGGTGCGTTCGGCACTTTTTTCGGAGGCCCGCTCGCAGACCGTTTCGGCAAGAAAAACATTATTTTTCTTTCGATGATCGCTACTGCGCCTCTTTCCGCAATCATTCCATTTATGCCATATGTAGTTGCATTCGCTTTGCTGACGATAAGCGGATTCATCCTGATGTCTAGCTTTTCTGTTACGGTGGTATATGCCCAGGAGCTGGTTCCCGGTAAAATTGGGACGATGGCTGGGCTGACAGTAGGTCTCGCATTCGGAATGGGCGCCATTGGTTCTGTGGGACTTGGGTATCTTGCTGACTTGATCGGTTTGCCATTGATGATCATCAGTGTAGGATTCCTTCCCTTGCTCGGAATATTGACCATGTTCCTTCCTAAAGATGAAAAGCTAGCTGAATGGAACAGTTAATCTCTATAATAGTCAATTAAAATATTCCATTTGTATATTTATGTTTAGGCATACTCCTGTTAAGGAAATAAAGAAAATGAGGATAAAAAGAAGGGAGATCAACATGTCTAAATTTAAGATTAACTATTTTTTTGAAAAAGATTTTAAAGTTTCACGACCAATCGAGGTAGAAAATATTTCAGAAGCCATCCAGGATGCCAAGGATCAAGAAGGCCAGATTGAATTCACTGGTGAAGATAATGTTTTTTATAGATTCGATACGAAAGACATTAAGCTTGTAACGATTACAGAAAATTAATTTATATACTTAAAGGGTGAAGCTTTAATGGCTTCACCCTTTTTAGTTACTTTTAAATTATTTTTATACGCGCTGCCAGCTCTTGCTTCTCTTCCTCGCTGAACATATTCTCCGCCATTGGGAAAAGGATGCTTTCTTCCTTAGCGAAATGGCTTACCAGTGTATAGTTTGCATTTTTTATCATTTGAGCATTTTCAATCATTTTCTCATTTGTAAAACCTGTTGTGCCATCCTTTGTATTGTGGAGGAAGGTTCCAATGAAGCGCTTTGCCTGATCATGTTCATATTCCATTACTGCAATCGGTCCCATTTCCCTGCCAATATAAACTGCCATCATCTCAAACAATACGCCTTCTTCACGCTCCGAATGTGGTTCAAGCTCAGCAAGGAACTCAATGACCAGCTCTCTCAGCTTCGAAAAATTCTCCTCCATTTGCTCCCCTTCCTCAATCTTTACTGAAATATTTAAAAGGTTCGCAAGCATCTCCAATAAAGGTGGATGTTCATTTTTTAATTGTTGAAGACCTGCACATAATGTAAAACTTGAATCCTGGTTGATACCACTCATACAGCCTGTCATCCTAATCGGCCTCCTATATGTTTTGATACTTTTATTATAGAAAGCGATCGCATTCGGGGTTGTGATAGGCATCACAATTACTATTAATTTAAGAAAATGTGAAGAAATAATGACACTTTGTTAAAATTTCTAAAAATTTTAACAATTAACCTTCAAATATTATAAATCCTTACATATAATGAATTTATAGCTTAAAGGAAAAGGAGTGAATTTACATTGCAAAATAATTTGTATCGCGATTTTTACAAAAAGGCACTTATGCCAGCCGGGCACAGTGACAAGAAAGCCTTCCTTGATCTCCAGCCTGACATGCTGCATACTCATTTACTGATTGGACTTCAGGGCCACCAGGATGATGGGCGGGAATTTTACCATTGGAACGTTACGATATATAAATCAGATTCATCCGGAATCTATGATGCTGGCAAACCAGTATATGCTTCAACTCTGTATGATCGGTTTGATGAAGCTGTTGAGGCAGCGCGGAATATAGAAAAAGAGATCCTTAGTGACCAGCTTCACGCAGTGTGCCAGCAAGAAAAAATCAGTTAACCCTCCCTCATTTATCCCTCTTTTGATAGCTCCACCCTTTTTTGAACCCACTTGTGAATTAACTTACATATGATGAATATAGAATAATTGTTAATGTCTAGCGACAGCATGATTATTTTAATATGGTTTAATTCTCCTATACTTTGTCTTATTAATCGACACGTTGATTTGCGCTCCAGGCACTTCGCTTTCCGCGGACGTGCCGTGGAGCCTCCTCGGCGCTATACGCGCCTGTGGGGTCTCCCCTGCCCCTTACTCCCGCAGGAGTCTTCGTGCCTTACGCTCCAATCAAATAGATGTCCTTTTCACCACAGATTCATTATCCAATGGATCTTGAGAGACCCTTTGGCATTAATAAACAAAAACAAAAGAGGCAGGTAAAGGGCAAATTAATGACCTTTACCTGCTTCAGAATGGACTTATTTAATCATTTTAACTATTAAGCAAGCCTGAATACGATTCCGTGTCCGCCTTTTGGATATTCCCATTTGATATTCTGGTACGGGCAGCCGATGCGGCAGCTGCCGCATTCGTGACAGCCTTCATAGCCTACCTGCATCCTCTTTCCTTCCCATTTGTATACTTCAGCCGGGCAGAATACTGTACAGAGTTTGTCAGGGCACTGAGTCATGCAGACGTCATGGTCCAAAACTGTCAGATGCGATTTCGTGTCACACTTAAACCTTAAAAGAAATTGTTTTTCCTCGATGTTTGTAGTTGACATTATTTCACCGCCTTCCAGGCACGATAGATGTCTTGCATTACCTTAAAGGTTCCTTTTTCAGCCGTCACACTTCGCATGATTTCCTTCTGTTTTTCTCTCTTCGGTGTTCCATCGACTGTGAAGAACTTGCTCATTGCTTTGTTCATCATTGGCAGGTATTCCTTAAAGTATTGCGGGTAGGTCTCAAAGGTATGTGCTGCATCCTTATATTTTTCAAGGTCCTTAATGATAAAGCTTCCGAATAACGCTTCCTTATAGCGATTCAGGCTGTTCTCACTGAAGTCACCATCTTTTTTGGCCTCAACGATTGCTTCTGCGGCCATTTGGCCTGAAGCCATCGCCATGTTCGAACCTTCTCGGTGAATCGCATTGACAAGCTGGGCGGCATCCCCTACTACCAGAACACCATTTCCGGCAACCCTCGGCACGGAATGGAATCCTCCTTCAGGTATTAAATGGGCCAGGTATTCTGCTGATTCCCCTCCCTCTATATAAGGACGGACCATTGGATGTTTTTTCAGGTAATCCAGTAGCTCATAAGGCTTCAACTTTGCTTTGATCATGCTTGACAGCGTCGTTCCAACACCGATGTTCAAGCTTTCTTTGTTAGTATAAAGAAAAGCCGTACCAAGATTGCCTTGTGTTGAATCACCGAAAATCTCAATCGTTGTGCCGTGATTTCCTTCGAGATTGAAGCGGTCATTGATTTTGTCTTTCGGCAGATTGATTACTTCCATAACCGTCAAGGCAACTTCGTCAGGACGGAATTCCCTGTGGAAGCCCAGCTGCTTTGAAAGCAGGGAGTTCACTCCGTCTGCTAGCACGACAACGTCTGCAAATACTTCTCCATCTGGTCGGTCAGTCCGGACGCCAACAACCTTGCCATTTTCAACGATACATTCAGTAACAACTGTTTCATTTATCAATAATGCACCTTGTTCGACAGCTTTCTTTGCGAACCACTGGTCAAACTGTGCGCGCAGTACTGTAAAGTTATTATATGGTTCAGTTGCCCATTCGAGACCTTTATAACCAAACTGGACAACCGATTCTTTATCCATCATCCAGAATCGCTGCTCAACAACAGGTCTTTCGAGAGGCGCTTCCTTCCAAAATTCCGGAATGATGTCCTCCATCTGTTTTCTGTAAAGGACTCCACCCATAACGTTCTTTGAGCCTGGGTACTCACCACGCTCGATCAACAATACTTTTAGTCCGCTTTTGGCACAGTTGTAGGCACATGATGTTCCAGCAGGGCCGGCTCCTACGACGATTACATCAAATTTTTCAGACATAGCTCATTTCCCCGCCCTTCTCTTTGCTGAGATCTTTAAACTGCTTGATTAGTTTCGGAACAATTTCCAATGCATCGCCGACAATGCCATATGTGGCAACATCAAAAATAGGAGCGTTCGCATCCTTGTTGATCGCGATGATCAGCTCAGAGTTTTTCATTCCTTCAACATGCTGGATTGCACCTGAGATCCCGATGGCAAAGTAGATTTTCGGAGTGACAGTCTCGCCAGTCTGGCCAATTTGCTGCTCATGCTTCAGCCATCCTGCCTCAACGACATCCCTTGTTCCTCCCACACTTGCACCAATTACTTCCGCAAGCTCATGAATAAGCTGGAATCCCTGGATGTCGCCTAAACCTTTTCCGCCAGCCACGATGACATGGGCTTCTGCAAGGCTTGCTTTTTTTGTTACATCCTTCACAATTTTAAGCACTTTAGTGCGCATATCTTCTTCCCGAAGTTCTAACTCTTCTTCGATGATGACTCCCTTCCTGCCTTCATCCGTTTCTAGGGCTTTCATCACCTTCGGGCGTACCGTTGCCATTTGCGGCCTGTGTTTTTTACATAGAATGGTAGCCATGATATTTCCACCAAAAGCAGGACGGCTAGCCTCGAGCAATCTTTTCTCAACATCGACATCGAGCATCGTCGTATCAGCTGTTAAACCTGTACTTAAATCAGTTGCAACAGCACTCGCCAGGTCTTTTCCATTTGGCGTTGCTCCATAAAGGAAGATTTCCGGCTTATATTTTTCAGCCAGTATACAGACACCCTTCATATATGATTCAGTCCGATAATTCTTCAGGACCGGATGATCAACGACATATACTTGATCTGCACCAGCATAGATAACTTCATTAGCTAAAGGCATGACACCTTCCCCGAGCATCACTCCGGAAAGCGGAACTTCCAGCTTGTCTGCAAGCTTCCTTCCCGCACCCAGTAACTCCAGCGAAACACCTTCAATACTTCCATCATTTACTTCAATGAATACCCAGACTCCCTGGTTTTCTTCCATCCTGTTATTCCCCCTTTATATTCGGAATCAAGAGTTGGCTGTTTTTATTTTCAATAAATCTTTTCTTTCCATTAAAACTCCCATAAGCTGTTCTACCTGAGAATCAGAGTTTCCCTCAATTCTTTTCCCGCCTTCAAGCTTTGGAGGACTGAACATCTTGCCAACAATCGTTGGAGATCCTTTTAATCCCAGCTGTGTCTTGTCAACATCCCCAAGATCATTCACAGACCAGATGACCGGCTCATAACGTGCTGCATTGATCATATTTGTAAGCGGTGCATACTCTATGTCATTAATCTCCTTTTCAACAGTCAGTAAGCAAGGGAGCTGTGATTGAATAACTTCGTATCCATCGATTTGCTTCCGCTTGATGTGAACATATTTTTCTTCTTTATTAACCTCTGAAACTTCAATAACATTCGTAATTGGCGGTATATCCAGCCTGCGGGCGATTCCTGGTCCTACTTGTCCTGTATCCCCATCAATCGCATGCTTCCCGCAGATGACCAGGTCAATCGGATTATCCTTCGATATTTTTTCTAGCGCTTTGGAGAGCGCATAGCTTGTAGCCAGGGTATCTGCACCCGCAAACGCCCTGTCTGAGATGAGATATCCCTGGTCAGCACCTATTTCAACACTTTTCTTAATAACATCTACAGCTTGCGGCGGTCCCATTGAAAGAACAGAAATCGTTCCGCCGGTTTTATTCCTGATCTTGACTGCTTCCTGTACGGCGTGAGCATCATAAGGGTTCAAAATTGCTGGTGCGCTTCTCCGGTCCAGAGTATTAGTCTTAGGATTGATTTTGATGATCTTTGTATCGGGCACTTGCTTGACACATACGACAATGTGCATACTCTCTTTTCCCCTCCTCAAAATGAAAAACTATTAACTTGTAAGCGGTTACTTTGGCAGTGAAAAATAAAATGCTATGTAGTACGATATATGAATCGCATTACAAGCATAGTACCAACAATTAAAAAAGTGGAAAGCAAAATTGTACATTCGAATGGTGAAAAAATGAGGTTAAGACATAGATGCGAATTTATAATTGTCTAAAATGGTAGTACGTTGCTGTACTTGATGGAGTGAGTCATATGATGATATAAAAACCTATCTATGTTAAAAATAAATAAAATATGAATTTAAAAATATGATAAATATCACACAAAGCAACTTTCACGTGAAAATTTGAGCAAATAATTAATGTTTTGACGGGAGACCTGGAAAGAACTCGGGAGGATTTTTAATAGAAGTTTTCTTTTAGAAACAGTTTAGCCACCGCCGGTTTCCTGGCAGTGGCTAATTTTTTCGATACGATGGAATGTTATCACGCATGCGCTAAAATATATTGTTTCTTTGTCAGCAGAATCATTTGCCTGAATAAAACTTTTGCTTTTTGCCGCTGTATTTCCGTCTCTTTGCATAAAGTTTGATATTCATAGATTAGACGGTCCAGTTCATGGCTTCGATAGATTGTTTCCTCACTCGTAAATCCAGATTCCATTGCAGAAGCAACCATTAAATTCCTAGCGCGATCAATTTCCTTTAATAATGCATTTTGCGATTGATACACTTCTATATCTCCTCTACTACTTTAATTCCTTAAATAAATAAAAGTTTACTTGAAGAATTATGGCAAATGCTTGTTTGATTGTAAATAGATTCGCAAAATAAGACAATATTCACATCAAAAATTTTTTTCTTCGACAATGTTTGCGGGTCATCATGATTACTGGCTGACTTTTTCCTCTTCGTAAATCGGAACCCAGCCTTCAGTTGTCACGAAAATTCTTACCGCAACTACCTGGCGGTCATCCTGAAGAGTAAAGTAATGACGAGTATTTTCAGGCACGGAGATCAGGTCTCCTGGATTCAGGAACACTTCAAAAAATCCTCCGTCTTTGCCTTGTATGACAAATACTCCGTGGCCGCTGACGATAAATCTTACTTCATCATCCGTGTGATGGTGTTCCTGCTTGAAATTTGCAAGCAGCTGGTCAAGATTCGGTCTATTGTCAGACAGTGAAATGACGTCCTGAGCTTTGTAGCCTCTGCGTACAGAAATGTCTTCAATCTCAGCTTTGAAGGCTTCAAGTATCTGCTGTTTTTCTTCATCAGTTAAGAGGAATTTTTCCTGAAGTTTTGCTGGCAGCTTATTGATATCCCATTTTTCATAGATAACTTCCTGTGCGTTCAGAAATGCTTCTACCTGCTGCTCATCAACGATTTTTTCCTGTGTGTTTTGCTTTACGATAAATGCCATGTGAATCGCTCCCTTTTTATAATGTCACTGTTTTATGAGAATTCGCTCTAAAAATCCTGATTTACACTACCTTGAACAATTGAAATGGTTTGTGCTCAAGCAATCTTAACTGGTAACGGAATAAAAACTCAGTAGCTTCGAGAATCTTTTTAGCTTCAAATGCATTCCTGCCCCAGGCTGTGATGCCATGATTACGGATCAATACTGCCCCAGTGTCTCCTTTTACATGCTCTGAGAAGGCTTTTGCAAGGGTTGGGATATGCGCATAATTTGGAATAATGGGAATTTTGAGGACGGCATCCTCCTCCCAAATATTGAAAGCTTTAATTAATTCCTGTTCCTGGAACTGCACCTCTCCCCTGTCACCATAAACCTCTGAGATGACATTGTTATCAATTGTATGGACATGGAGGCTGCAACCTGCGTTTGTCTTTTTGTATACCTCTACATGAAGCAGAGTTTCAGCCGAAGGCTTCAAATGGGTTTCCTCTACCGGACGGCCGAATTGGTCAACAAGTAAAAAGTCCTCATCCGTTCTTTTCCGCTTATCCTTTCCGCTCGCCGTCACAAGGAATTGCACCGGGTCGCTGTTCACTTTAATCGCAAGGTTACCGCTCGTTCCCATAAACCAATCACGCTCAGCCAGTTCAGCCTTTACATCCGCCAGTTCTTCCCACTTCGATTCTAAAATGCTCATCCCTTCACCCCTGTTTCAGTTTTAAGAGCTTCAATACAGTCATAAAACGTTTCAAATGATAGATGCCGAATCTCCCATTCTTCACATTTATCCTTCAAGTAATCTCTCGCCAGCACCAAGTCCGCTTGTTTTGCGGCTTCAAGATCGGTAACGGAGTCACCAATGACGATTTTATAATCTTCGCTCCGTTCCAGCTTTCTCATGATTGATGGTTTGCAGCAGCCGCAATCATTTGAACATTGTTGATCGCAGCTGTTCGGCCATTTAATTTTGATTGTTTTTCCTGAAAAATCAGAACTGTTACAGTAAATTCCTGCAATTGGGCCAAATTGTTGAATGATGGGTTCTAAGAAAAAGTCAATTCCGCCGCTTACGATGTAAACAGAGATTCCTTCTTCGCTGGCATAATCCAGAAATTCCTTAAAACCAGGGCGTATCCTTGCATTCTTGACGGCAAACTCAATGATTTCTTCTCTAAGGTGGACGGGAAGGAGGGAAAACATTTTCCCCACGCCTTCCCTTATGGAAATGGTGCGATCAAGCACCGCTTCCTTTATTTCATCCCATCCTTCAGGGCCAAATTCATTCATGATCGCTATGATATTGTCCTTTTCGGTTACTGTTCCATCGAAGTCACAAAAAATCACTGGCTGGCTCATTTCGCTACCGCCTCGGCTGAACCCCAAAGACCTAAAGCAATTTTTAACTCTTCATGCTCATGTGCGCCCTCTTCAAGCGTTTTTCCTTGAAGAACTGTTTCAATTGCCTGCCTGAATGCCTTGCCGCCCCCTTGTGCTCCACCAGGATGTCCATGTACGCCTCCACCCGCATTAATGATTGAATCTATTCCGAAATCTTTTACAAGCAAAGGGACCATTCCTGGATGGATACCTGCTGATGGAACCGGGAATGTCCTTTTGAATTGATCCTCAGCAGTCAGTGCCTCGGCTATTGAGATCGCCTGCTGCTTTTCGAGAGCCACACTTCCATAAGGTGACGGGAACAGTGAGAAGTCTGCTCCGGCATAACGGAGTAATTTTCCCAGAAGCAAGGAATGTGAAAAACCATATTCATCAGCTGAAGTGAACGCACCACTTACAGCCGGGTGAGCCATGATCGGAATACCGATTTCGTCATCTTCCCTAAGTTCCTGCAAGACATCCAAACCGTAGGCGAACACATTGAACAACAGGGCGTCGGCTCCAAGCTCAGCCGCTCTTCTCGCTTTATCCCTAAGCTGTGTGGTTCTTCCTGTCAGGTTGGCAGCATATAAGGTTCTGTGTCCAGTAGATTCATAGACTTCATCGAGAACCTGTTTCCCAAGAGTGATTCTCTTTTCAAAAGGAGTAAGTTCATTTTCAAACAGGATTTCATCATCCTTGATCAGATCAACTCCTCCAAGGCTCTGTTCTTTTAGCTGCTTTAACAGAAACTCCATATCCCGTCCAATGACACCTTTGAAGATGCTCATAAGCAATGGCCGGTCATAGACGCCAAGCTTTCCCCTGATTCCTTCAATGCCAAAGCGCGGACCTGGGAATTCTTTCTTTAATTCTTCTCCGAATTCAAGGTCTATCAGCTTTACCTTGCCATCAAGCGATAGTTTTCCAAATAAAGTTGTGAGAATTGCTGGCAGGTCCGGTGAGAAATTGATGGCAGGATAAGCGATTTTAATTGTTGCCACTGTTTCTGAATTGCTGTCCAGGCCCGAACCTTCTACAGAAACAACTCTTCCCTTATGTTTTTTTAATTGTTTTTGGTCCAATTCAGGCAAATCTGTCCAGGATCCCACTGTCAAACCAAGCGCGATCCCCTCTGCTTTTTTCTCCGGGTTATGTTTAGCATCATGGACTATATATGTCGCTGTAATTTCGCTCATGAAGATCAATCCCTTTCCAAACGAGTTGTTTTAAAGACATTAAAAAAACCTCTTCACAAAGAAGAGGTTAGAAAATACACTAAACTCTTCTCATCTTTCAGCTTTCGCTGCAAGAATTAGCACCGTGCCCAGCATAAAATGCTGGATCGGTTGCCGGGCTTCATCGGGCTCGTCCCTCCGCCTGCTCTTGATAAGAAAATAATTTAATCAAGTTATTTAATTGGTTAAAGTAAATTTATTAATTAGGATTATGTCAGGTTCATAAATCAATGTCAACTATTTTTTGAAAATTTCCAAGCTTTCAATTCTGCTGACTGCTTCTTGCAATCTCTCCTCGGAGCTCAGCAAGCCAACCCTCACAAAGCCCGCTCCATGTTCTCCAAACCCTACACCTGGCGCAACTGCTATATGTGCCTTTTCGAGCAAAAAATCCGCAAATTCAACCGAAGTGAAGTGTTCCGGAACCTTAAGCCAGGCAAAAAACGAGCCTTTTGGAGCAGTGACGTGCCAGCCAATATTTTTCAGACCGTCAATAAGGACATTTCTTCTTGATTCGTATAAATCATTTAAGTCAGCAACACATTCCTGGGGCCCTAGCAAAGCTTCTGCTGCAGCTTCCTGGACAGCACCAAACAGACTGACATACATATGGTCCTGAAGCAAGTTGATCGCCGCAATCACGCTCTTATTCCCCGCTGCAAAGCCCACACGCCATCCAGCCATATTATATGTTTTCGAGAGCGTATAAATTTCGATCCCTACGTCTTTGGCACCCTCTGACTGTAAAAAGCTTTGTGGTCTCTTCCCGTCAAAGCCAATCGCTCCATACGCGAAATCGTGGACAACACAAATTTCATTTTTTCGTGCCAGCTCGATTGTCTGATCAAAAAATTCCTGATGTGCCACTGCGCCAGTAGGATTATTGGGGTAGTTGAGAAACATCAGTTTTGCTTGATCCAAATCCTCTGCACTTAATTCAGCATAATCAGGCAGAAAGTCATTCTCTTCTCTTAGTGGCATTGTCACCATCTTAGCCTTTGCAAGTTCGACTCCAGATAAATAGTCAGGGTAGCCTGGGTCAGGAACGAGAATGGTGTCCCCAGGATTCAGCAGGCATTGAGGAATTTCAACCAGGCCAGCCTTGCCACCGAATAGTATGGCAATTTCTTCTTCTGGATCAAGATCGACTCCATACTCCCTTTTATAGAATGCTGCTGCGGCTTCCTTCAACGAGGGCAATCCCCTGAACGGTGGATACTTATGATTAGCTGGATTTTCTCCAGCTTGCTTTAACTTTTCAACGATGTGCTGTGGTGTCGGTTGGTCAGGGTTTCCCTGTCCAAGATTTATAACATCTGCCCCTTTTTCAGTATATGCGCCCACTTTTTGCACGAGTGAAGCAAAAAACTGCTTGGGCAGGCTTTTCAATACATCTGATTGTGCGAATTCCATTTTCTCACCTGCTTAGGAAATATATTAGTATTTAAAAATTTTAATTTGAAATTCTAGTCACAAATGATATAACGTAAATAGTAACTTGTAAAGATATAATTTTCAGAAAGTATGGCGGTGATTTAAGATGAAATATAAAATAGCATGCCTGCAAATGGACATTGCCTTTGGGAATCCTGAGCAAAATTACAAAAAAGCCTCCGAACTGATCGACCAGGCAAATGCTCAAAAACCTGATATCCTTGTCCTTCCCGAGCTCTGGACTACCGGATATGATCTCGATCATTTAAAAGACACTGCAGAAGAAGAAGCACAAGAAGCCAAAGGATTTTTCAAGGGTGCAGCTGAGAAATACAATTCCCATTTTATTGGCGGTTCTGTTGCCAATAAAACAGAAGCTGGCATTGAAAATACACTGCTTGTATTCGACAAAAATGGTGAGCAGGCAGGAATATACAGCAAGCTCCACTTGTTCAAGCTCATGGATGAGCATCTGTATCTGGCTGCCGGAAAGGAAAAAGGATTATTTTCTTTAGATGGCCACAAATTTGCCGGGCTGATTTGCTATGATATCCGGTTCCCGGAATGGGTCCGTGCCCATGCACTCCATGGAGTCGAAGCGATGTTTGTTGTTGCTGAATGGCCAATCCAGCGTTTAGAACACTGGCGAGCATTGCTCATCGCCCGTGCGATTGAGAACCAATGCTTTGTTATAGCCTGCAACCGGGCTGGTTCAGACCCTAACAATAAATTCGCTGGCCATTCCATGGTCATTGGCCCATGGGGTGACGTGATTGCAGAAGGTGGAGAAGGTGAGGAAATCCTCCTAGCAGAAATCGACCTTGATGAGGTTAAGGAAGCAAGAGGCAAGATTCCCATCTTCGCCGACCGCCGGCCAGAATTATATTGATTTCTATTTACAGGAAAACCGCCTGAAACAATGTCTCAGGCGGTTTTGACTTGCAATCATTCTGGTTTTGCCCACATCTCTTCGGGGTTCAATTCATAAATCGCATTTTCACGATACATGTAATGATTGATAATGAATTCCCTTCTGATTGTCGCATAATCCTCATGGAACTTTGTTATATATTCGTTCAGTTCCTTTTCTGGATATTTTTTTCCGGCTTTCAACCCACGGACCATATACTCAAATACCATCAGCTTCTTCTTCCGTTGTGCCGGGATGTTCTTTAATTTACCGTCTTTTGTAAAGAAATTCTCGATAACCTTTTGTCTTTCGATATTCTGTTGTATCATTGCTTCCACCTCCCCTTCCTTTTTCTCGATCAACTTGCCAAGTGTTTTCGCCTGTTGCTTGATTAATGACTCATTTAAGTGAAAATATATTGTGTTCTTGTCCCTGCGCTCGAAGATTACATTGATATCCCGTAATTTTTTGATATGATGTGTGATTGTCGGCGGGGTAAGGCCAAGCTTTCCGGCAATTGCCTGGCCATGAAGCGGCCCGTTTGCTAGCAAAGCCACTATTCTTAACCTTGTTGGGTCCCCCATTGCTTTATGAAAAGCAACAATTTTATCCAGCTGCATTAAACCACTCCAATCAATTCGACATTTATCTAATTAGTTATATATCTAATATAATACATTCTTCCTTATTTTAAAAGGGGAATTTTTTTAAAAATTACTCAATCAGGTTTTAGAGACTGTTTCCAACATAGCTTTAAGAAAAAAAAACGCCTGATTGAATTTAATCAGACATTTCCTTGGTTATTGGCAAATAAATATGGAAGATTGTTCCGTCCCCGACTTTGCTCTCTATTTCGATTGTGCCACCATGTTCTTCAATGATTTTGAAGCTAACCATCAACCCGAGGCCTGTTCCTCTTTCCTTGGTTGTGTAAAAAGGTTCTCCAAGCCTTTTGATCTTTTCAGCAGGAATACCTTCTCCTTCATCCTGGATGCATATATGTATCCTGTTCCCTGGTGCCTGGCTGACCATCACACTGACTAATCCGCCTTTAGGCATCACTTCTATCGCGTTTTTTATCATATTAATAAAGACTTTCTTTAATTGATTAGGTTCACATAGGAGTTCTGGCAAGTCATCGTCATATAAAGTTTTAATCTGCACATCATGTAGCACAGCCTGCGCAGTAAGAAGGGCCGCCGTCTCATTCATTATTTTTGAAATATCGGTATTCTCATATTTTATTGACTGAGGCTTAGCCAAAATCAGGAACTCGTTGATGATCGAGTCGATTCTTTGGAGTTCAGTCTTGATTACCTGGAAATATAACGAATACGCATCACCTGTACTATTTTCGAGCAGCTGGATGAACCCTTTTAGCGCAGTCATTGGATTGCGGATTTCATGGGCAATACCCGCTGCCAGCTCCCCCAGCATATTAAGCGTATCTGATTTATGGAGCTGGGCTTCCATCTCTATTTTTTCAGTGATATTCCTGAAAACAATAAGATTCAAGCTGTCTACCAATTGGTGTTTGACAGTGTACTCAAAGTGCTTCATCCTGCCTTCTTCATACGGAATGGTAATTCTTCCATCCAGCCTGCCTTTTCGAAGCAGTGCTTGCAACTTTTCATCGATTAATTCTTCTGAAAGCCCAAGATTCATGAAAAGCTTCCGAAAGTTTTTCTCCTCCATGTCTTCCGGCTTCAATTCCAGTTTTGCCATTCCAGAGGGGTTGATTTCATAGTGTTTGCAATTTTCATCCCAAAGAATCATTCCCTCAATCGATCCCTCAAATATTCTCCTGAATCTCTCTTCACTTTTCCGGAGCTCTTGTTCCATACGGTAACGTTCACTTGTGTCACGAACAATAGTCATATGATAGCCGTCGCCCGCATTGAGCTTAACAGTAAACTCGAGCAGCCTTTTCTCTCCATTTGGCAGCAGAAAAAACGTTTCTTCGCGCAGCGCACCTGTTTCATTGATAATTTGTTTCATCTCACTATATTTCTCATCTTTTTGATAAATGAAGTCCGAAATTTTATACTTTACCATCTCTTCATGAGTGAGCCCGAAAATCTTGCAGGTTGCTTCGTTAGCAGCAATGATTTGTCCGCACTTCCCCCAAAACACAATCCCATCCAATGTTTCGAGGAATAAGTTTTTTAACAAACCCTCGTCTTCAATGAATCTTTCATCAAAACTTCCTGCGGCACCGTCAGCTGGGACCATTTGAACAGAACAGTCAGTGGCTGCCCGCTGATGCTTATTCTTCCACTCTATCAAAGAGGAATTTTCTCGTTCTAAAGCGGCTATTTTCTCTTTCAGTGCCTTAATCTCATCTGCCATGTTAGCACTACTCACCAGAAAGCCTCCTTGTCGGATTCCCATTTTTCTAGTAATTTCTACATAGATGGTAAAAATCCCTTTAAAATCGGGATTATTTCCTGGTTATCCTGCAAAATTTTCAGATAAAAAATCACCTAATGTGGAGCTAATATGCTGCATAAGGCTATCATTTCTGGTGAAAGGTACCCTTATGGCGACCCAATCAGTTGCATAAGGGCCTCTTTCCTGGTGAAAGGTACCCTTATGGCGGCACAAATAGCTGTATAAGGGTATCTTTATTGTCGAAAGGTACCCTTATGGCGGACCCAACTCCTTCATAAGGGCCTCTTTCCTGGCGAAAGGTACCCTTATGGCGACCCAACTCCTTCATAAGGGCCTCTTTCCTGGCGAATGGTACCCTTATGGCGACCCAATCAGCTGCATAAGGGCCTCTTTCCTCGGAAGCAAATACCCTTATAGAGGACCAAAATGCTACAAGGATCATTAAAAGGTGAATCCAGCCATGTCTAGCAAGAGTATAAGAAAAGAAGCCAGTTTTCCCTGGCTTCTCTGTCTTAAAGATATTCGTTTTCGTGCTTAGCCTTTAGGCGCTGCCACCTTTTTTCGACTTCTTCTTCAAATTCCACGAGCATATCCTTGTTTTCTTCTTTTAACAGATGCTTGGTTTTACCCATAAATTTCAACCAATCTGCCAATGGAATCTTCTTGTTTTTTGCTTCTGGATCGTAAGTGATGTTTGTGACACCTTGCTCCACTTCGTATAACGGGAAGAAGTTCGAATTCACAGCTGCCTCTACAATTGTCTGGCCAAAGCGGTCTTCCGATTTCCAGTTAAGCGGGCATGTTATCAAAAGCTTACCGTATACAGTCCCTACATTTTGCGCATACCACTGTGCCTTCGCAGCCTTTTTTACTAGGTCCTGCGGGAAGGCTTCGGTTCCAGTAAATACATAAGGAATATTGGTAGAAGCCATGATCTGGGCTGTATCCTTATGGTGGAACGCCTTACCCTGTTGTGCCTTGCCGACGTTTGATGTGCTCGTCATGTGGCCAAAAGGAGTGGAGTATGAAAGCTGGGAACCTGTATTCATATATCCCTCGTTATCGTACTCAAGCATAATTAGCTTGTGTCCGCGAAGTGCCGTGCCGATTGCTGATCCCATGCCGATGTCCATACCGCCATCACCGGTTACCATAACGAATGTCGCATCTGCAGACACTTCGATTTCACCACGGCGCTTCAGTTCAAGGAAGGCTTCGAGCGTTCCTGATAACGTTGCAGCCCCATTCTGGAACAGGTTATGGATCGTCGTCTGCTTATGGGATGTATGAGGATACGCTGTTGTAACAACGTACGCGCAGCCTGTTTGGAAAAGAATGACGAGATCTCCTTCAATTCCTTTAAAGAATAGTTCCAGTCCGCCGAAGATTCCACAGCCTGGACATGCCCCATGACCTGATGCTATTCGTTTCGGCTTGGAAGTCAACGCTCTTAATGGCGGAATTTTGACATTCAGTTTATTCTTTTCTTCATCTCTTGTTACCTGGATAAGCCCTGAATTATAGACATCGCCATGCTGAGGCTCAATTACCTGCTTCAATACTTTTTCAGGTTCGCCAGCAACATGTCCGTAATAGTCGAACGGCTTTTCTGCGTATCCTTTTTCCATAGCGTCGATCGCCATATTGAAAAATGCTTCAGCATCATCTGCATAGAAGTCCTTGCCGCCAAGTCCAAACACCCTGCTCTGGACGATTGTTGCATTGTCCCTGTCTTCCTGCAGCGCTGACTTAATTTCGTGTGTCAGGTTAGGCCCATGACCGCCGTAGGAATCGGCACGCTCACCTACAAGCAATGATTTCACATTCTTCAGTGCTTCCCTGATTTCCTGCGCAGGGAATGGTCGGATGATATTAGGGCTGATGACACCGGCCTTGATTCCCTTCTCACGAAGTCTGTCTACAACATCCTTGGCAGACTCTGCAGCTGAGTTCAACAGGAACAACGCTACGTCTGCATCTTCCATTTGATAAAGGTCAAGAATATCATAGTTTCTTCCTGATAGTTTTGCATATTCTGCAGCCACTTCTTTATAAACATCTTTCGCTCTGTACATCGCTTCCGATTGCTGGAAGTGGTTGTTCATCAAGTCGTCGCCATTCATGTGCGCTCCGATTGTCAGCGGCTTCTTAGGATCTCTGGCAAAATTATATTCAGTCGGCGCCTCGCCAACAAATCTCTGGACTACAGCCCGATCCTTGAAAAAGTTCACTTTGCGCTTTTGGTGGGATGTAAAGAAGCCATCATAAGCCACCATTACCGGCAGGCGCACATCTGAGTGTTCGGCGATTTTCAGCGCCATAATATTCATATCGTAAACAGCCTGCGGTGTCCTCGCGGTGAGGATCACCCATCCTGTATTTAACGCAAAATACAAATCTGAATGGTCACCGCGGATATCCAGCGGACCGCTGATTGAACGAGTTACCAGGTTCAAGACCATTGGATAACGTGTTCCAGATTGTACCGGGAGCTGCTCAAGCATATACATCAACCCGTTCGCGCTTGTTGCGTTGAACACGCGGGCTCCGGTTGCTGCAGCCCCATAACAGATACCCGCGGAACCATGTTCTCCATCAGCAGGAATCAATTTGATATCATGCTCGCCCCTGGATTTCATCATATCCAGATACTGGGCAACTTCTGTAGAAGGGGTAATCGGAAAATAGCCCATGATATGATAATTGATCTGAGCTGCAGCCATTGCCGCCATTTCATTTCCGGATTCAAAGGTTGTCACCTGTTCTGCTGTACTCATTGCCTTTACGTTTTCTTCAAGAACGGACATTAAGAAACCCCTCCAGTCACATAAGGATAGTTATGTTTTACTTGATTCTCCTCAGCATAGCCGATCATTTCCCTCAGCTCGCTTAATGCAGTAGTTGGACATGCCTCAACACACTTCAGGCAGCCTTTGCAATATTGATAATCTATTCCCTTTAGGAACATTTGCTTTCTGCCGCGTTTGTCCTCTCCTTCTTCCCATACAAAGCAATAATCAGGACACGCAGTATCACATGCGGCACAATTGATACATTCTTGCTGATTGAATTGGGGCAGGAATCCTTGTCTGGAACCGCTTAAATCCTTGAGGATACTATTTGCCTGCGCTGTAATCACACCGCCGATTTCCTGTGTTTCATATCCTAGAAGCGGCATTGGGCGCTTGAATTCCTTGCCCTGTGCCCCTTCTTCTGGTGCGTATGTTTTAAATTGAACGTCATTATAGCCTCTCTCGAACGTTCTGATATTCGGCTCAACTAAATGAGGATATTTCTTTTCAAAAGTTTTGCGGATAACATTTTTCATTGCTTCGGGATCGAGGAAATCAATGATGCGGTACAATGCACCAAGCATCGCAGTATTCACTTTCGTTTTTTCTTCGACAGCGATGGATAGCGCATCAACAATTGCCAGTGTTCCATGCTCCAGATGAAGGTCTTTTTTGATGTCGTCAAAATCTCTCGTCGAATTCACCAGCAGGATTCCGTCCGGACGCAACCCGCTTACTACATCGACCATTTTATAAAGTGCCTCATGAAATACGCCGACAACATGCGGCTCTTCTATTGGACTGTGGACCCTGATTTCAGTGTCTGGTTCACAGAAACGGACAAAGCTTTTCACCGGCGATCCCTTTTTCTCCGATCCATATGATGAAAAGTTGGATCCATTCAAACCAAGACCAAGAACACCTGCTTCCGCAAGCATCTTTCCTGCAAGGTTTGCACCAAGCCCTCCAATCGATTCAAGTCTTATCTCGTAAAAACCTAATTCATTCTTTTTCGGTAAGATAGACATAATCTCCCTCCCCAATTTGGTTATAAGGTAATTGACTTTAAAACATTCCCCACTAATAATTTTAAAGACTTTAAGATTATTAAGCTGTGACATATATCAAACATTTGAACTTTTTTTATGGAACACACCCAAAAATATTTAACTTAAGCCGTATCTTATAATGAAAATCTTTTATATAACAGAGAGAAATTTGTAATAGTACAGAAACATTTATTCCTGATTCAGGATTTTATTCCTTAATTTTGAGCAATTAGCCTAGTTTGCATTTATCCTGGATGGGGTAAAAGAGGGTTAGTATTTTGGGGGTCTCTAATTAAGGGAGGAAATATGAAACAACGAGATTACTACTTTGACAATGCCAAGTTCATCTTGATTTTTTTCGTCGTATTTGGCCATCTTTTGCGCTCGTTCATTGAAGACAATGAAATGATTTATAATGTTTATAAAGTCATTTATACATTCCATATGCCGGCCTTCATCCTTGTATCTGGATTTTTTGCGAGAGGCTTCAATAAAAAAGGCTATGTAATGAAGATTGCCAAGAAGTTAATACTGCCATACTTTATTTTTCAGCTGATCTATTCTATTTTCTATTATTTCCTATACAGCAAATCTACTTTTACGATGGATCCGCTGAACCCGCATTGGTCTCTATGGTTTTTGATCAGTTTATTCTGCTGGAACATCATGCTGATCGGTTTTTCAAAAATTAAAGCACCCATAGGACTGTTGATTGCTTTTGGATTAGGTTTAGGTGTCGGATATATTGATTGGATATCCAACTATTTGAGTCTTTCAAGGACCTTTGTTTTCTTTCCATTGTTCCTGCTTGGGTACCATTTGACAAAGGACCATATTAAAATACTGACACGGCCAGCCTTCAAAGTTGGAGCACTGATGACCTTCGCCATCGTGTTTTTAGGGTTTTATTTCAATCCAGATATAGACTATAAATGGCTTCTTGGTTCCAAACCTTACTCATTGATGGAAGCAGCTTCATTATCAAGCATGTTCACACGACTGGGCTTTTACTTATTAAGCTTGCTGATGGTGTTCAGCTTCTTGACAATTGTACCGAAGAAGCAATATTTCTTTACAGACCTGGGAAAAAATACGCTTTACGTATATCTGCTGCACGGCTTTTTTGTACGAACCTTCCGCGAAAGCGAAGTTCAGAACTTCTTCCATAGTCCTGAACGAATCCTTTTGCTTGCAGTCATCGCACTGCTCTTGACTTTCCTATTGTCCAGCAAGTACGCAGCAGCAATAGCACAACCGCTCATCGAGTTTAAAACCTCAAGAATCAACCGCCTTAAAACCCGGTTCACAGCCATCCTGAGGTTTTATAGAAGGAAGCTGTTGAGCAGTTAACACGTCCTAATACAAGCACTAGCAAGAGCCATTCCTCAGGTGGAATGGCTCTTTTCCTTATTCTTCAATTGCATTCAACCTGTCTTTTTTGTCCAAACTGAGATATAATTAAAAGTTGATTTGCTGCTGGATTTTTACAAAGGAGATTTTTCAATGAACATAGTACTAACAACGCTCAACGCGAAATATATACACACCAATCTTGCAATCAGGTATTTGAAGGCATATGCTCAGCCAGAGTATGACGTGAAGCTAGTTGAGTATACAATCAAGGATCCCGTCATCAATATCGTGTCAGATTTGATTCAAAAGCAACCTGATGTCATTGGATTCAGCTGCTACATTTGGAATATTGAAGAAACCATAAAAGTCATCAAGATGATCAAAAAAATTAACCCTGAAATTAAAATTATTGCAGGCGGTCCAGAGGTTACCTATGACGTTCACGATTGGATGAAGGAAGTCCCAGAGTTTGACTTCATCGTCATCGGTGAAGGTGAACAGACATTCAAGCAGCTTCTTTTTGCACTAGATTCAGATGGGGATTTTTCCGAAGTACCTGGCATCGCTTATCGAATAAGCGGCAGCATCCAAATGAATCCCCAACGCAATAAGCTGGATTTAAAAGAACTTCCATCTCCATATCGTTTTGAAGAAGATCTTCCCCATCTTTCTAAAAGGGTAACTTATCTCGAAACAAGTCGCGGCTGCCCTTTCAGCTGCCAGTTTTGTCTCTCTTCCATTGAAGTCGGTGTCCGCTACTTCGACAGGGAGAAGGTCAAGGAAGATATCCGTTATCTAATGACGAATGGTGCGAAGACAATCAAATTCGTCGACAGGACCTTCAATATCAGCCGAAGCTACGCAATGGAAATGTTCCGGTTCCTGATTGATGAGCATCTTCCCGGGACTGTGTTCCAATTCGAAATCACTGCTGATATCATGCGCCCTGAGGTCATTGAATTCCTGAACCAGGAAGCGCCTGAGGGATTATTCCGTTTTGAAATTGGCGTACAATCGACTAATGATTATACAAATGAATTGGTGATGAGAAAACAAAATTTCGATAAGCTTAAGCGGACTGTGACAATGGTCAAGGAAGGCGGCAAGATTGACCAGCACCTTGACTTAATTGCCGGTTTGCCCGAAGAAGATTATCAATCGTTCAAAAAAACATTTAATGATGTGTTTGCAATGCGGCCCGAAGAATTGCAGCTTGGCTTCCTGAAGATGCTGAGAGGGACTGGATTGAGACTGCGGGCTGACCAGCATGATTATGTTTATATGGATCATTCACCATATGAAATTCTTGGGAATAATGTCCTTGATTTCAACGATATCATCAAGATCAAGCAAGTTGAAGATGTACTTGAAAAATATTGGAATGACCACCGTATGGATCTTACCGTTGAATATCTAGTCACAAAGGTATTTCCATCACCATTTGATTTCTTCCAGGAATTCGGCTCTTATTGGGAGACAAGAGGATGGTCCCGGATTGGCCATCAACTCGAAGACCTGTTCAAAAGGCTGTTCAATTTTCTCCAGGAAAAAGGTGTGGACAATTTAGAAGCGATTGAAAGCTTGATGAAGTATGATTACCTTGCAAGCATGAAACATAAGCCACGTAAGCCTTGGTGGGAACTGAGCTTGGACAAGCAGGAGCGTTCTGAATTGTACCGTGGCATCATTCATAAACCTGATGCCCTTGGCCATCAGTACTCAGAATTGAATATCAATGAAAAAGATTTGTATAAGCATACACTCCTTGAGGATATCACGATTGACCTGGAGAAGTTTGTTGAAGATGGAGAAATTGAGTACTCCCCTTCATACATGCTTGTATATTTTGATTCTAAATTGGATCATCCCCAATTCTTCACTTTTAAAGTACAAAATGTAAAGCCAGCTTAGTCTAAGGAGGCCACTGAAAAAGTCTTAACAAGGATAGTTTTGTTAAATTGGCCGGTTGATTTCCACTCCAGGATGCTTCGCTTTCCGCGGGAAGAATTATGAAAAAGCCCTACTACCGGCTTTTTCAAAGCGAATTCTTCCGCGGGGCGTGCGGTGAGCCTCCTCAGCGCTAAAGCGCCTGCGGGGTATCACCTGTCCCGCTGATCCCGCAGGAGTCTCGCACCTTCCGTTTCAATCAACCTAGTGCTGTTAAACCAGTAACATTAACCAAACTACTAAAAAGGCCGAGTCCCTGTTTTTTTAAGGGACTCGGCTTTTTTGTTTAGGTCTCAAGAAAATCTAAAAAATCTGCAGATTTTCAGTTGCCTCGCAAGCAACTGGCTTTTAATTTGACTCAACCTATAGTTATTTGCATTCTTTATCAGCTTTGCTTTTCGCCTTTTTTCCACTAAAAGGGATCTCATAAAGCTTACCAGCATTTATATCGCCAAATTCCATGCCAAACTCAACGTTCATTGGCTTTTGGTGCCGACCTTCATGCTTTTTCATCACGATCTTCCTTTCCTGCCCTGCTTTGAATTTCTGTTCGCAAATTTGCCTGGATCTTCGCCATGGGCAAACTCTGCAGAGAATTCGCTTTCCTGAAGATTTTTCTTAGGTGTATTTGTATACTTTGCCAAAGCATTTCTTTCTGCTTTCCGTTTAGCCAATCTAACCACCTCCATACTACTATTTTTTTCAATCAGCGATTTGCTATGTACTGATTTGATTACCTAATTTTACAAAGGGAACTATCTAATAAAATACGGAATAAAACAAAAAATAAGCTCAAAAAGGAGGAGCTGTAATGGCCAATAAAGACCGGGAGCTAAAACCCATGGATATCGAGGATACCTTGCCTCATCAAATAAACGCTCCAAGCTTCAAAGATACAGGCATCGAAATGAAAGCTCCATTCAAAAATGAGCATGGAGTCATCATTGGAGACAGTCTCTACGCATCTGAAAACTCACCGCTTGAAAATTGGACTGACGAGACCGATCCAGCAGTCATGGCTGGTGATGAATGGGTCCACCCTACAAATGATATAGGGTGGAACACAGCTGAAAACAGGGATCTTCTTGAGGAAAAGAGAAAGCCGCAGGCCTATCCATTTATGCACCCTACTAAAGATGTGTGCAAAGGCCAGGATTAATAATCAGCCCACTACGACAATGAGAGCAACGCAAACTTGTAGGAAAAAATAAAAGACAACAAAAAAATCCGGGATATCCCGGATTTTTTGATATGAACCATTAACCAATTATCACACGTTCCTTTGGATAATGGATGCTTTCTTTTTCTGTTTTACCGCCAATGATCAACAGGAAGGATATGACTCCAACTCTTCCAATGAACATCAAAATAATTAGGACCATTTTTCCGATCGTCGAAAGCTCTGGAGTGATGCCCATGGATAAGCCTGTTGTTCCAAACGCAGATGCAACTTCAAAAATAATGGCCAATAGTGGTTGATTCTCTGTAACCATCAGAGTAAGGACGGCAAAGAAACATATAAGTACAGCCATGATGGAAACAACCAAAGACTTGATTATATCTTCCTGGTGCAGCTCTCTGTTAAATACCCTGATTGCTCGCCTTCCTCTGGCAAAGTGGTAAAGGAACAAGAGATTAAGCGCAAAAGTTGTTGTTCGGATCCCTCCGCCCACCGAACTTGGTGATGCCCCGATAAACATTAAAGCTGCCATCAGGAATAAGGTAGGATCAGTAAAATCATTCACATCCATTGTCGCCAAACCACCACTTCTGGTTGTCGTGGACTGGAAAAAAGCATAAAAGAATGAATCCAATAGAGATTTATCGGATAAGAAATGATTATATTCCAGTACCCATATTGCAACGGTGCCGAAAATAAGGAGGCCAAGGAACGTAAGCGTAGTAATCTTAAGAAATAGTGAAAAACGGAACGGACCACTTTTTTTGCTCCTGAACAGGAAACTCTTCAATTCAACCAGCACTGGGAATCCAATTGCACCAAGAGTAATCAATAGCATATTGATTGTAACTACAAAATAATCCTGTGCATATGGAATCAGTGAAGCTCCGGTAATATCAAACCCTCCATTGGTTGTAGCACTAACGGATGAAAAAAGACCGTGGAGGAAAGCTTCTTGCCATGTCGGAAAGTATCTTAAGAAGTATAAACCTAATAGCAGTGCACCAATCAATTCAATAATGACTATAATTATAAGGATTTCTTTCAGCATTTTCACGAGCCCTGACATCGATGTCTGGTTCTGGTCCATCATGATTAATCTGCGTTCCTTCAGTCCTATTTTCTTCCTTATAATCAACCAGAAGAATGTGCCAAGCGCCATGACGCCAATCCCGCCGAACTGCAGGACAAACATGAGGATAAAAATTCCCTGCACAGTAAACGTATCGCGGACTGTTATTACTGAAAGTCCGGTAACACTGACAGCACTTGCGGCAGTGAATAATGCATCCATGAAAGACCATTTTGCCCCGGGCTGTATGGCAATAGGCAAACTTAATAAGCTCATCGAGACAATTACCGCAATCAAATAATACGCAACGATAATTTGAGCAGGAGATAATTTGTTTAACCTTCTTCTAATATTAATCCACATAATTGCTTCCTTTCAGCCCTGATTCATTTACATACCTATGATAAAGAATATCATTCGATTAATAAAGTACTTTCTTGCAGTTTACACATATACTATACGCCTTCCGGAAGAATCAACAGGGTTTAACCTCACCGTTAAGCCTTAACAGAGCCAAAAATCAGGTAAACATTATCCAAAAGGATAAAAGATTACCACTTATGAAATTACCTACAATGTTCAAACTATCTATACAGAGAAATTTTTCTCTGTATACTATCAGAGGAGTTGATAATAATGGCTCGTAATTCAAATAAATTGCTGGTTCCCGGCGTTGAACAATTCATGGACCAAGTTAAATATGAGATTGCTCAGGAATTTGGAGTGAATCTTGGTTCCGATACCGTCTCAAGAGCAAATGGCTCAGTCGGAGGAGAAATCACTAAACGCCTTGTTCAGCAAGCACAGGCACAGATCTCTGGTCAAAATCAGCAATAAATTGATGGAGTAGTTTTGTATATAGCATATCCACTATCTTTATAAACAATTGAATATGAACATGGAAAAAAGTCCGGATTAAATTCCGGACTTTTACAATTAACTATTTCTTTCCAGGATTGTCTTTATTTTTCCCAGATTGGCCCCTGCTGTCACTTCTTGGGCCTTGTTGGTTGCTAGACTTTTTTTCATCTTTATATTGTTTTCTGCTCTGGCCATTTTTATTGCTATTGCCATTACTAGCATGTTTATTATTGTTACCCTGCCAATTCTTATTGCTATTCGGGCCATTGCCGTTCTTTTCGGAATTGTTATTTCCATTTGATTTATTTTGTGCAGGTGGTTCCGCCTTGTTGGGATTTTCTTTTGGAACCTGAGGATCTTTCTTCTTCTCCTGACCTGGTGGTTCCTTCTTTTCAGTCTGCGGAACAACAGAAGGAGCTGAGTTTTTCTTTCCAGGCTCCGGCTTTGCTTTTTCCTTTTCATCCGGCTTTCCTGCAGGCTTTAACGTACCCTTTTGCTTTTCTTTATAAACACCAGTCGTAACACCCTGCTTTTGTGCCTTCTCCCTGTCTTCAATTGTTGCTTCCATAACCTTGAAATTCAGGTTTTCATCTTGTGTTGTTTTTTTTATTTCAGTAATCTTTTTTTCTAATGCTCGATCTACTGATTCTTTTGCCTTCTTATTATGGACAGTCGCGATGACAACGTCATTGTTTTCTTTTAAGAAACCTTCATCCTCGATTTCCTCAATGATCATTTCTGCAACCACAGCTGCATCCTTCTTTTTCCATCCTTTTATTTCCGCAATGATTTCTTTCCCTTCAGGATTATAACCTGTCATCCGGAGAACCTTTAAATCATCGTTGACTGCCAGTTCAATGCTTGGATTCACATCAATGGACATATATGCGTAAACCTGTCCGTTTTGATACACAGGAACTAGCGCAGTCATAGCAAGCATAAATACTGCTGCAAGCGCAATACTCCTTGTCTTAAAGCTATTTAAAAACGATAGATTGAAACTTTTCTTCTTAACAGTTAGCGTTTCTGGAAAAAAATGAATTTCTTCTCCTACCTGATAATCTTGTTGAAGCTTTCGGGCCCGTAAAAACTCGCCTTCGGGGGTCAACAATGTTAGGTAAAGATCATTGATTTCAAGGATAACCCCTTTTCTCATGTCTCTAACACCCCTTTAATATAATCCTTTAAATATACATAATCCCCAATTAAAATAAGTGCGATTGCAATAATATATTTTCTATTTCTCTCTATGGTTTTTCTGCTGACTTTGACCATGTCTTCCAATTGCTTGATTGGCAAGCGCCTTTTATCGAGAAGCAAGTTCTTTAATTCCTCGCTTTCAACCATTGACTTTGCAACAAGCATCGCATTTTTCCGGGCATCTGCATGCTTAGGTGACTGTTCGAGCAAATCCTGGAAAGATAGGTCAAATTCTTTTAGTACAGCCTGAAATTGAATGATCTCTTCTCTTCTTAGTTCTTGTTCTGTCTTTTTTCTGAACTCATCCAGAGAAAGCTCATCTTCAATAGTCGATCTCTGTTGCTCTTCTTCAGACGGATCATTGGATATGTTGAAGCTAAGGTTTTGATTCCGGCTCTGCTGCCGGATATAATCAATTACCCTCCGCTTAATCATCACTTCAGCAAAGCTTAATAATGAATTTCCTTTTTCTGATGAATATTTCTGGATTGCCTCATTAAAAGCAATGAGGCCAATGCTAAATTCATCGTCTGACTCATGTATGTATCTCTTGCAGACAGACGAAACAGTCTTCGCGATAAATGGCTTATATGAATCAATTAATTCTTCTCTTAAAGCAGCATCCCCCTGGTGGATTTTCTCTACAGTTTCTTCCAGTGGCCTGCGCTTTTTCTTTGCCATGAACAATAAACTTAGCAATAGCCTCACCTCTTTTCTCCCCACATTATATCATGTCTGTCAATTTCTTATTTTGTGGTTAGGCAGTGAAAAGATAGCCAAATAAGGCTACCTTTTCGAGTCTATTGTTCATTATGGATTAGTTTTTGTCATTACCTTTTCCGTTACCGTTACCTTTGCCATTTCCATTGCCTTGATTTTTTGTATTCTTTTCTTGTTTCTTATCCTGCTTAGCCTGTTGTTTTTCTTCTTTCTTTTGCTGTTGAGCTTCCTTGCGTTCCTGTTTTTCAACAGCCTTTTGTGCTTTACGCTCTTGTTTAGCTTTTTCTTTTTCAGCTTTTGGTGACACTACCGGTACTAAAGTTGTGTCGTCATTTTCAGGCATTGTTTCTTCAGCAGACTCTTCAACTACAGGCGTGTCATCAGCAGGCAGAAGATCTGATTCTACCACTGGTTCTAGTTCTACTGGCTCAGTTGATTGTGTTTCTTCTTCCTCAACAGGCTTCTCTGCATATTTTTCTTCTAATTTAGCCAATTTCTTTGCCATCTTAGCGTATGTTTTGTCAATGTTCTTTTGAAGTTGCGCTCTTGCATTTTCATTGCCAACATGTTCCATCGCGGCTTTTAATGCAATAATATTCTGTCTAAGCATTCCTTCGATTTCTTCGAAAGGATCTTCACTTACAACGTCTTCTTCTTCAGAACCTTCTTCCGCGTCTTCATCGCTAGGCTCTTCAGCTACAACATCGTCCGCAGGCTCTTCTCCATCTTCTGTTGATTCTTCAGAATCTGTTTCCTCTGTGTCTTCATCAGATGTTGTCCCATCCTCCGGGTCTGTTCCTTCTTCAAGGTCAGCATCTTCTTCATTTGATCCTTCTTCATCTACAATCTCTTGTGAAGATTCCATATATTCAACAGCTGCTTCGATTACTTTAAGGGCTTCTTCTTCATTTCCCTCAGCAAATAGAGCACTTGCCTCTTGAAGGCGTTCTGCGGCGTATGTAGCAAGCAATTCTGCTTCTTTAGCATTATCAATTGTAAAAGCAAGCCTGATTTTCTCAAGTGCTATTTTAGCAAAGTAGAAGAAGTCTCCCGGTATCAAAGATGGATTCGTTTCTTCAAGCTCATCGACCTGTGTCTTTGCTTCTTCAAGCTCTTCAGGGCTGACATTTTGCAGTTCTACCGTTTCAACCTCAGAATTGTTCTCTTCTGCCATTGCAACAGGGGAAAATGTAAATGTTCCAGCAAGCACTAAAGCCAACGTACTCTTGGCGATTTTTTTCATCTCTTGGTTAGAAAGTTTCTTCATTCTCAGTTCACCTCGTAAGTTTTTAGGAGCGGCCGCTTTAATCACTACAAGGTTACGTTTGCGCTTACTATGTTATGGGGGTTTTTTAGAAAAAAATAAAAAGCTTCAGTCAAAATTTGACCGAAGTATTAAGAATATTGTTGATATATAAGGTTTTAGAAGGAAATTTAGTTCTTATAAAATATAATAAGACAACGTCGGCTAAAGTCTGCCCCCTTCCCATCTTTTACCGATTAATTGGCATAGTCCGCATAAAAAAGGACCATACCACGGGTGAAAACACAATTTAGAAGAATTCTCCCAGGAAGATAGGGCTTATTGCAATATGTATTCTAGTTGTAATAAAGCTTAAGTAATAACTTCCTGATCAAGAATCCGGTAATCACTCCGGGAATGACAAAAAGCATTGGAAGGAAAACTGGCCCTGGAAATAGGCCAAATATTTTAACCTTCGGTGATATCATCAAACCAACTGTTACGAAATAGGCCGAGAACACAAAAGGCAAAAAGGTGATTTTCTCTTCCGCCGGCATCACGCTTCTATAGGCATCCCACATGGCGAACATATATAAACATGGGTAAAACATCAGCCACTGGAAGTCCAGGACATGCATAGCCTTTTCCGTCTCCCCAAGGAAACTATACATTATTCCTTTATTAAAATTACTATTAACGTTAACAAGGAACTCAAGCAGGACAAATAAAATGCCCTTTACAAGGTTCCCCGTCAGTAGCTGGGCAAACCCTGGCAGAGCGATGCTCCACATTACCGCTTCTAGTTTGGTTAAGTTCTTTTTTATCGCCACGTCACGTTTCATCCTTTAGTCATATTATTGGTACCGTTATGAATGCTTAATTTTCCGAAGTGTCAAAAGAACACATGGAAATTTTTTAATCCTGTGCATTTTGCTACTTGTTTTAGATTGTCCAAATTGTGCTTCGAATTATCATTTTTCCAGTTAATTGTTAAATTAATTTCGTGAGAATTACCTGATCCACGTTGTATATTTAAAAACAGGATAGGAACATTTGGCTAAATTAATAAAACCGCCCCTAATACCGGGACGGTTGAAAATTATTTGTTACTTTTTAAGAGGGCGATATAGTTTTTAGCAAAAGTGAGCCAATCTCTTTTGTCGGCAAAATAGCTTTTGAATAAATTCAGGAACAATGGATATTTACCTTTATAAGGATACCATTGAATTTCAGATTTCATAAAACCCATGTCTTCCATGATTGCTTTTTCATGACAAAAGATCCTCAAACCTGCCTCAGAATGATATCGTCCAATGCCGCTCTCCTTAGTTCCCCCGAAAGGAAGACCATGGTTGGCTACAGTAATAAGTACATCATTGATGACGACAGCTCCGGATACAAGTTTGGAAGCGACACGACGCGCCTTCGCTTTATCCTGAGTCCAGACACTTGCATTTAATCCATACACGGTTCCATTAGCATATGCTATTGCTTCTTCTTCCGTATCGAATGGGACAACAGGAAGCAAAGGGCCGAAAGATTCTTCCTGGATAATTTTCATGTCTTGCTCGACTTCAGTAATGACAGTAAGCGGCAGGAACATGTCTTCCTTCCAATCAGAAGGTTTCAATCCAGTTTCCAATTTCGCCCCCCGTTCAAGTGCTTCATCCAGTTGTTCTCTTACCACGTCTTTCTGGGCTGGAAAAGTCATTGACCCCACATCTGAGTTTATATCGTTCCCCTGCTGAAGAGAATTGACTTCTTTTTTCAATTTTTCAAGGAACTTCCCATATATTGACCGTTCCACATATAATCGCTCAGCGCTCATACAGACCTGGCCGCTGTTTGTAAAAGCCCCCCATGCCGCTGCCTTAACTGCCCTGTCGAGGTTGGCATCTTCAAATACAATCATTGGATCCTTGCCGCCGAGCTCCAGAGTTGTTGGAATCAAATCCTTCGCAGCCTGCTGCTGGATGATCTTCCCTGTACGGACAGAGCCTGTAAAGAAGATATAATCTGGCTTACCCGATGTGAAAGCAGCACCAACTTCCTTGCCGCCATGAGCAACCTGTACAGTTCCTTCCGGGAAGCCAGAGCGCCTGAACAGGTCTTCGATGCATTTACCTACAAGCGGAGTCACCTCTGATGGCTTTAGGATGACAGAATTGCCTCCTGCCAGAGCGCTGATCATCGGTACCATCGCCAGTTGCAGCGGATAATTCCAGGGTGATATTACAAGTACGACACCACGCGGCATATATTCAATAAAGGATTTTTTTCCGATGAGCAATAAAGGTGTTTTAACTTTTTGCCTGCTAAGAACCTTTTCAGCATGTTTGATAATATGATCGATTGCATCAAGTGTCGGCATGATATCGGCCACAATTGACTCGGTCAATACCTTGCCAGTATCATCTGAGATGATTTTTGCAATTTCATCCATTTCATCGACCATCAGCTGCTTCAGCTTTCTTAAATATCCGGTACGCTCAGAAATAGCGAGAATGCTCCAAGTCCCAAAAGCCTTCCTCGCCTCCTGATAGAAGAACGGAACTTCATGGACAGGCGTCTCCTCGATTTCGGCAATAACCTCCCCTGTCGCTGGTGCCAATACCGATAACTTTTGCACTTCTTCAACTGAATGCACGTTCATTCACCTGCCAATAATTTAAAGTCTTATATAATGTTTATTTGGTACTGAGTATTATGTTTATTTTCTCGATAAAAAGCCGCCATTGCAGCGATCCCTTCCTTGAAATCCGGGCATGCGATCCCCGAATCCTTTAAGTCATCCTGTGCCTGGGACGAATCGAAATGGCCTCTCCATGTAAAATAGTCGAGGGCTTCTTTTTCGACTCCAAGATACCTTCTGAGCACCCTGAAATTGAGTCCTCCTTTTGCGAGCGCCAGTGGTACAGAACCTTTTGGCTGCTTCTTCAACAATTCGTACATGATCATTTCATAAAGCTCAGACACTTTGTATGGTTTAGGATCTGTAAGATGATATGTTTTCCCCGCTCCTTTATCAGCAAAGGTTAAATAGGTTGTCGCCTCAATAATATAATCCACTGGCACAAGATTGACAACAGTATCGCCTTTGCCAAGCTTTGGCAAGAATGGCATGAAGCTGAGGCGGTCGATAAAATTCATGATGAAATATGGGCCATCAAATTTGATGGTTTCTCCTGTTGCTGAATGTCCTTTAACAATTCCTGGCCTGATGATGGTGACAGGAATCTCGGACTTCAATGCTTCCACGAGGACTTCAGCTTCATATTTAGTCTCTTCATAGTAGTTTTTGAATCCGGGTGGCTTGATTAATTCATCCTCATACAATATACCTTCCCGTTTGCCTGCAACAAAACCGGTACTGAAATACGTATAGCGCTTGAGATTTTTTAAGGTCCTCGCCCATTCATTCACGTACTTTGTTCCATCCACATTCACACGGTACGCAATTTCCTTAGGAACCGCGAGGTCATATATAGCTGCCAGGTGGAAGACATGCGTTACAGCTGACTCAAGCTGTGCTTGCTTTTCAAGGTCAATCGCCAGGCCTGATACTGTAATATCCCCTTTTATAATCTCGAACTGACTCTCAGACATGCTAAAATCCTGAATGATTGCTGCTCTCTCATCCTCTGCCTTCTCTACCATATTAGGCAACACCAATACATGAATCTTTCCTTTACCATCATTTTTCCGTAAAACTTCTCTAATTAATTGATTGCTGATGAATCCAGGAAATCCTGTAAAAAAGTACCCGTACTCCATGAATGTCCTCCTCACCGGTAATTAGCTATATTTTAACGATAAGCGCTTACATCCGCAATCACTTTGCAAACTATTCTGAAAAATACGATAAATAACGGGGGTGGGTGCAACTCATTTAGTAAACTTCTTCGTGTATTGTGATATTTTCTGGGAGAAAAAAATGCCTGGCTAATCTCAGCCAGACATCTCGCATTATCTTCGTCTTCTAAAATCTTGATGTGAATCTTCTTCGTCTTTTATTTGGTGAAGAAGCTCTTCTAACATACCGGCCATTTCTTCTTTCGTGTATTTTCCCTTTTGGAAGGTTGTCGGCCTTTCTTCGGTTCCCGCTTCATATTCTGACTCTGTATGCTCTTTTAGCAGATAGGCTGGTACCAGATGGCCATCTGGTGTCGCATACATTTTATTTCTTCTTCGGTAGTCCTTGTCAAAGAAACTATAGACTACCGGAATGACAAACAGGGTCAGGAATGTACTGCTGATCAGGCCTCCAATTACCGTAATACCCATTGGCTGGTTGATTTCAGTGCCTTCCCCAATGCCTAGCGCCAGTGGAAGAAGTCCAAGAATGGTCGTCAACGCTGTCATCAAGATTGGGCGTGCCCTGTCTTTTACCGAAAGGACAATCGCTTCGTGCGGTATCAAACCACGCTCTTTCTTCTGGTTGATGTAGTCAACGATTACAATTGCATTATTAACTACGATACCTGCAAGCACAATAATTCCGATCACCACCGTCAAGCTTACTGGTGTTCCCGTTGCCGTCAGCGCCAGTGCGACACCAATCACCATCAGCGGAACCGTAAACATGATGACAAATGGATACTTAAGTGACTCGAACTGGGCCGCCATTACAAGATAGATCAAGATGATTGCCAGAACGAAAGCCAGTACAAGATCATCGATTGATGATTCGAGAAGTTCTCTGTCTCCACTGAAAACAACCTCAGTTTCATCTGGTAAGTCAAGCTCAGCTATCCTCTCATCCACCTTTTTGGAAATATCACCAAGGTTTGTAGAGGATTTGTATTTCATTGTGAATTCAACTGCACCCTGCTGATTGATCCGCTGGATTCTGACAGGACCGCTGCCGGTTTCAATATTGGCAACCTGGCCAAGGGTAACATAGTTACCGTCAGGCTTCTTGATCAAAAGCTTTTTCAGCTCATCGATATTCTTGGTTACTTCACTATCATATTCTACATATACACCTAGAATTTCCCCATCTTCACCGGGCATTTGTGTTGCCATATCCCCACGAGTTACGTTGTTAACAATCATGGCAATTTGCGCTGGTGCCAGTCCCTGGGCCAGTGCTTTTTCTCTGTCAACCGTAATTTGAATTTCCTCAACTGTTTCATTCAAGCTTGTACTCAGCTCATTGACATCGTCGAGCTCCTTCAGGGATTCATATATGCTATTAACGGACTCATTCAGTCTTTTTTCACTGGAATCCCGAACGTTGAAACTCAAGGTGTTCGGAGCAGAACCGGATGTGGACTGCATATTAAAACCTAATTCAGCACTGCTATTTGCAGTTGCCGCGGCTTGTTCCAGCTCTTTTTTTACATCATCGACAAACTGGAAGGTACTGATTTCCCGTTCTTCAAGCTCATCCATCTTTACATACAGTTCACCGACATTGGCATTCGTCGTGCCTCTGAATGAAGCCTCTTGTGTAGTACCAACCAGGCTTACATAAACATCGACCTCTTCTTCATCTTTCAATTTATCTTCGAGAGCAGCCATGACTTTTTGGGTCTCAGAAAGAGCGGCTCCATTTTCGAGATTCACCCTGATGCTGAAGAATCCTTCATCCGTAGGAGGGATAAACTGGGTGCCAACTGTTGTCACTCCATAACCGCCTCCGGCCAGCATCAGCAAAGTGATCAGAATGACGATGAATCGATGGCGAAGTGCCCACCTGATCGATTTTTCCAATCCTCTCAATGAGCCTGAACGCTGCCTTCTCGCTTCGAGATTTTTCTTCGGCGCCTTCAATAGCCTGCTGGCTAACATTGGGACAACGGTCAATGCAACCACCAATGAAGCAAACAAACTGAATGAAATCGTCAAAGCGAACTCTGTAAACAGCTCGCCGATGATACCAGAGATGAAGACAACCGGCAAAAACACTGCTACAGTCGTTAAAGTTGACGCCGTAATGGCAGCTCCTACTTCCTTAGCTCCATCCCTTGCCGCTGTTTTCGGATCCTTGCCCATTGAAAGATGGCGGTATATATTTTCGATGACGACGATCGCATTATCCACTAGCATCCCGATTCCGAGTGCCAGTCCCCCAAGGGTCATGATATTCAATGTAAAATCAGCAAAGAACATCAATACGAAGGTGAAGATGACCGAATACGGAATCGCTATCCCGATGATAAGCGGACTCTTCACATTTCTAAGGAAGAAGAATAGAACGGCCATCGCTAGCAATCCCCCGACAATCAGGGAGTTTGAAATATTTCCGATTGCCATTTTGATGTAATCTCCCTGGTCAAAGAGTACCTCCGACTCTATCCCAGCGTATTTATCACGTTCAAGCAATGTCTCCAACTCTTCGAGAAAAGCTTCTGAAACCTCTGCGGTGTTGGCATCCGATTGCTGCAGGACACTCAACAGTACGGAAGGAGTCTGATTCGTCCTTGTAATCGTATTATCATCCTGTTTCTGCAGCTCAACTGTTCCAACATCCTCTAGAGTGACCTTCTGATTTGTCACCGGATTGTTGAATACTGTCAGGTTCTTTAACGTATCTAATGAATCCAAATTACTGATGATCCTTGTCGTCAGTTCTTTGCCATCTGTCAAAATCGTATCACCAGGCATTGATACATCATTAGCTCTGATAAGGTCCACAATATCGGACTGGCTCAGTTTATAGCTCTTTAACTTTTCCTGGTCAAGTTCCACCCTTACTTCCCGTACGGATGTACCTGATAAATTGACGCTTGCGACTCCTTCAACCTTGGTAAGTTCCAGTTCTAGCTCTTCCGCCAGCTCCCTTAGAGCAGATTCATCCTGGCTAGAGCTTAATGATAGCTGGATGACTGGAAATTGAGACGGATCAAACTTCATGAATCTCGGCTTATTCGCGTCGTCTGGTACCGGCGTCATATCCAGCCTCTGGATGACTTCATCCTGGATATCATCAATATTGGTTGTCCAGGAAAACTGCATCAGGATTAGGTTGGCACCCTCCTGTGAAGTAGAAGTCATCGTCTTGATTCCCGGCAGCGTAGCCAAATTAGCCTCGAGTGGCTTCGTCACCTTTTCCAAAACTTCCTCTGGACTGGCTCCCTGATAATTGGTCACAACTACCCCAACAGGCGGATTTATATCCGGGATCAGTTTCAAAGGAATCCTCATCAATGAAACAACCCCAAGAATCAGGACCAAGAACATGGTCACTAATGTAAAAACAGGCCTTCTAATCGAAAAATTACTGATTTTCATATGCAAACTCCTTTCGGCGGTAAAACACAGTGACTGACCGGACGGTTATTATGTACCATCCTTAATATAGTGAAGCAACATGGATAATTCAACTATCCAGTGTACAATTTATAAGAACAATTTTTAACATTTGTATCCCATAAGCATACCTTTCATTTTATAGTAACCAAAGAATTAATGAAACTTTTAGGCGCTGAAATTTAAGTCACATTAGTAACGACAAAAAAAGCGGCAGCTTATGCCACCGCATTTTCCCCTGTCTTCGATAAGGTTATTCCAGTAAAACCTGCTGCCAGTGTCAGTAGGGGTGACAGCAGACAAAAGAACGCAAATGGAACATAATCCATCGTGCTGACTCCAAGGACGCTGCTAAGGAAAACACCGCACACACTCCAGGGGACAAGTGGATTGAGTACTGTCCCGGCATCCTCCAGGACACGAGAGAGATTCTTTGGATGCAGTCCGGCTTTTTCGAAGTGGCCCGCAAATGTATTGCCTGTAATAAGGATCGAAAGATATTGCTCACCGATCAAAAAGTTAATCCCAATCGCAGATAAAGCCGTTGACCCAATTAGCACAGGCACCTTTTCAAGACTGCTGGCAAGCCCTCGTAATAAAGCCGGAAGAACACCAAGCTTGAACAATAACCCACCCATGCTCAAAGCAAGGAGTACTAGCGAGACTGAAAAAAACATGCTCTCTAGCCCTCCGCGGCTCAGCAGGGAATCAAGCTGCTCGTTGCCACTCTCAGAAACATAGCCTGAGTATAAAATTCCCGGAAGTCCGCCCCATTCATTTTGCGGGACAACCATCATACTGATGATCATCGCTGAAAGGGTTCCTGCTCCTAGTGTCAAAATTGAAGACACTTTCCTCACTGCAAGTATCGCAATGATAGCCAGTGGAATGAGTGAGTACCAGTTTACAAGATTCATCTCCAAAAGAGTATTCTGCAAGCTCCCAAGCTTTGTGAAGTCTGCTGAACCCAGTTCTGGCGACAAGGCAGCAAACAACACAAGTGAAATGAAGAACGCAGGTATCGTCGTCCAGCTCATGTTTTTGATATGCTCAAAAAGATCTACTTTCACAGTAGCAGACGCTAAAACGGTTGTATCCGACAGCGGCGACATTTTATCACCCAGGAATGCGCCCGAAACCACCGCACCGGCCGTGATTGCCAATGAGAAACCTAAACTTTCACTAACCGCTATGAACGCTACACCAATCACAGCTGAGGTAGTCAACGAACTGCCAATGCTTAACCCAATAACAGATGTGACGATAAAGACAATCGCATAAAACCACTTTCCAGTCACTAAATCAAATGCAATATATATTAAAGTAGGAATAGTCCCGGCAGCAATCCAGCTGCTGACCAGCATCCCGATAAAGAAAAAAATCATCACAGCTCCGAGGCCCGCCTTGGCCCCTTCAACCATGCTTTGCTCAAGCTCAGCCATCTTGATTTTTTTCACCAACCCATAAATGATCAATGATCCGATTCCTATCAGGACCGGAATGTGCGGCATTAGTTCAAGTTTTATCATGCCATAACCGATTCCCGTCAGAAGCAATAATATAACAGCGGCAGCCTCAGAAGTTTTCAATGATATTGATTGGCTTTGATTTAACATGATGATTCCCCCAATTAGTAGTAAAATACAAAAAACCCCTCTACGTCTAGGGACGAAGGAGCTCCGCGGTACCACCCTAATTGGCAAACAATTATATCTGCCCACTTCATTAACAGTGCCTATCTGTGACAGGTGTAATTCAAATCATCCATTGCCTGGATTTTCATCAACCATCCAGTTTCTTTGTGCTGCTCATGGGGATTCTACTAATATCTGTCGGCACCTTATACTTAACTTTTACACTTAAACGCTTTTATGCTTAAAAGTGATATAGAATAATATTAATATAGTATCTGATATTGAAAATGTCAATAGATTGTACTAAATAAAGTTAAATCTGTGACCGGGGAGCTCTGGACTTTTTACAATATATAAAGAGCCGGCATTCAAAAATGCCGGCTCAACTTATTATGAAGCATCCATAGGATTATAAAGTTTTACTTCTGGATTCTTGTCCTGGAACCACCTTAAGGCAAATTCATTCTCGAATAAGAATACTTTTTTGTCATAACGGTCATTGACAAGCAGGCTCCTCGAGCTGGACAGGTTTTCGTTCACATCGTCGCCTTCAATCCAGCGGGCAATCTTGGATCCCTGCCTTTCCATCAGAACCTCTACGTTATATTCGTTGCGCATCCTTGCTTCGAATACTTCAAATTGGAGCTGTCCGACAGCACCAAGAAGGTACTCTTCCGTCTTCAATGTCTTGAATAGCTGGATGGCCCCTTCTTGGACAAGCTGCTGGATTCCTTTATGGAAATGTTTTTGCTTCATGACGTTCTTTGCTGAAACCCTTACGAAAAGTTCTGGTGTGAACTGGGGAAGCTTTTCATACAGGAATCCTTCCTTGCCAGAAACAATCGTATCGCCAATCTGGTATGTGCCCGGGTCGTAAAGCCCGATGATGTCACCTGCTACAGCTTCCTCAACAGTACTGCGATCATCAGCCATGAACTGTGTAGATTGCGCAAGCTTCATTGATTTTCCTGTACGGCTAAGCTGGACGGTCATTCCTCGCTCAAACTTGCCTGAGCAGATGCGCAGGAAGGCAATTCTGTCGCGATGGGCCGGGTTCATGTTTGCCTGGATTTTAAAGATAAAGCCAGAAAACTCCTCTGATTGCGGATCAACTTCCCCTGCAGTCGAATTCCTTGGCTGTGGTTCCGGCGCAAATTGCAGATAGGAATCTAGGAATGTCTGGACACCGAAAGTCGTCAGGGCGCTTCCAAAAAATACAGGTGTCAATGTTCCATCTGAAATCCGCTCCTTTGAAAATTCATTTCCTGCTTCATTCAAAAGCATGATTTCCTCTAATGTCTGGTCATATAAGGAAGACTCTTTTATGGAATGATCTCCAGCTATTTCGCCTTCTTCATTCAATGGAACAAAGCGTTTGTCCTCATCTACACGGAACTGTTCAATCCGGTTGTTGAATCGGTCATAAATCCCGAGGAACTCCTTGCCCATGCCAATCGGCCAATTCATTGGATAAGATTCAATTCCAAGCACTTCTTCCAATTCAGCAAGAAGCTCAAGAGGGGCTTTACCCTGGCGATCAAGCTTGTTGATAAAGGTAAAGATCGGAATTCCTCTCATACGGCAAACCTTGAAAAGCTTGAGAGTCTGGTCCTCGATACCCTTTGCTGAGTCTATGATCATAACGGCACTGTCGACCGCAGTTAACGTTCTATAAGTGTCCTCAGAGAAATCCTGGTGGCCTGGTGTATCAAGGATGTTGACCTTGAAGCCATCATAATCAAATTGCATAACACTTGAGGTAACGGAGATTCCACGCTGCTTCTCGATTTCCATCCAGTCACTTGTGGCAAACTTTCCAGTCTTCTTCGCTTTTACCGTACCAGCATCACGGATTGCGCCGCCGAACAGCAATAGCTTTTCCGTAAGTGTCGTTTTCCCGGCATCCGGGTGGGAAATAATCGCAAAGGTCCTTCGCGATTGTACTTCATCTTTTAATTTTTTCATGGTTTAAATGTTTCCTTTCTGTATAAAGGCAAATTTCCTCATAAGTTTAATCTTATCTTTCTGGCGTTAAGTTTGCAATCCTGCAGATGCATATCAGAACTTTTAAATATTTTCCTTTAACGTTTATAATAACTTCAGGAGGTGCAGCATGGATTCAATTACACATACACTTTTCGGTTTAGCCTTATATGGTGCCGTTGATAAAAAACATATGGAAAAATCGCAGAAGCGTGCTTATTTACTAACCGCGGTCGGCGCAAGCCAGATCCCGGACATAGATATCATTTCACAACTCTGGGATAATGAAGGGCTTTACCAGATGTGGCACCGAGGCATCACCCATTCAATTTTCCTGACACCATTATGGGCCGCTTTATTTATTCTACTATCTTTCCTTCTATTTAGAGTGAAAGATGCAAAACTATTTTTCCTAGGCTGGCTTGCGGTAATGATCCATAATACAGCCGATTTATTCAACGCCTGGGGAACTGGCTATCTCGAACCATTTTCCAATATTAGAATCACATTTGGGACAATCCCCATCATTGATTTCGTTTTTTGGGTGATACTCGGAACTGCATTTGTTGCGTCAAAGTTTAATAAGGTAAAAAGTCCATCCTACTTTAAACTCGCATGGGTCTTTATTGCTCTGCATGTCATTATCCAAAGTGTCCAGGGCTGGATGCTTTATAATCAATATGAGGACGACTATGAACAGATTGCACTTTCTGCCGGCTTCATTCCATGGACATATACTGTAATCGCGAAAAGCGATAGTGATGTGAATATCTTCCAGGATAATCTCTTCTCCGAAAGAAAGCTCCAATATGAGCTTACTTCCGCAGAGGATACAGATCTCAATGTTTTATTCTCTGAAAAACCTGAAGCTAAGACGCTTACTGAATGGTCCCCATTTGTCGTAGTCGTCGACAATGGAGATAGAATAGGAGTCTACGATCCACGCTTTTACCGAAACGGACAATCCTTCCTGTTCGAATACATCGATAAAACACAATGAAGGAAAGAAAGCTCAAGAGCTTTGTCAGCCCCGACAAGCGCTGACAATTATGTGTAGTTATTTTCCAGACAAGCAAAAAGAGCAGCCAAAGGTTTAATCTGGCTGCTCTTGCTTATCCATTACATCTTCGTTGCTATATCATCCATCATTTCATCTATTGTGACAGTAACCTCATTCGTTTTCTTTGCTACAGCAATCGTGAATTCCAATAACTCTTTATATTTTTCTACCGGAATCATTGAATTCGTCTTCTCGTATTCATTTACTTTAAGACCGAGATTTTGCAGGATCATGATTGCCTCTTCTACAGATCCTCTTTCAACTTCAAACATTCTGATTCCCCCTATTTCTCTAGTTGAATTCCATTATGAGGGAGTTAAACCTATTTTTAAATGGTAAAACTTTCATTAATAACCAATCAATCTGTAAAAATTAGGTTGAAAGTCGGTCTTTTTTTACTCTCCTTGTTTATAGCCATAAAATGTCCAGTTTTTTTGATGAAATCACCACTTAAGAACTAGAACTTTTTTCCTTGAAATGGTCTTGGATCTTCCTATTTCATTCGAATTATTGGATAATTCCGGTAACCTTCTGGATGAATTCCTCACCTGACATCCATTTGCCCCCACCTTGTACAAGAGTATCGTTACCTCCACCCTTGCCATCAATGATGGAAAGTGCCCTTTGTGATAATCCCTTCAAGTCGCCTTCTATTTTCTTACCTTTTGCAAAAACGAATTGCAGCTTTTCCTCATTTTCAGATGCAAGCAAGAATACCTTATCTTCAACAGCTGAAACGAGCAGCCTGGCCAGCTTTTGAAGTTCCTGAATACTCCTGTTCTGAAATACGCGGCTGACCAGATCATTCTTTCCTGATTCAATAATCTCGTTTGCTTCAAATTTTAATAATTGATCCTTCATTTCCTCAATTGTTTTTTCAAGTTCTTTCTTTTGGGCAAGAAGCCTATTTACTGATGAACTCATATCCTGTTCTGGTGCATTGAGCAGGGCTGTGAGCTCCTTGATGACTTCATGCTTTTGGCCAAGCTTGTTCAGCACCCTTTTGCCACAAACAAACTCAACACGCATCATTTTCTTTTGCCTTTCCCATCCCAGGATTTTCAATGATCCGATCTCGGCAGTGCTGTTTGGATGTATGCCACCGCAGCCATTGTAGTCAAAGTCTGGTATTATGACGAGCCTGATGTTATTAGATACGGATAATTCTTTCCTAAGTCTGTATTGCTTCAGTTCCTCTTCATCGACCCATTTAGTGACGATTTGGCGGTTTTCGAGAATCACCTGATTAGCTAGCTCTTCCACCTTTGCGGCCTCATCTGCTGAAAGATTTTCTGTATCCAAGTCTATTGTCAGTGTATCTTTACCAAGATGGAAACTGACCGTTTTATAACCATACAAATCCTCGAACGAAGCGGAGAGAATATGCTGTCCAGCATGCTGCTGCATATGGTCAAATCGGCGATCCCATTCAATTGCCCCTTCAACAGGATTTCCTTCCGCCAATTTTCCCTTTATATAATGGCGGATTTCCCCATCAACTTCCTCAACATCCACTACTTCAACGCCATTTAAGAATCCGGTATCGAATGGCTGACCACCACCTGTCGGGTAAAAAGCTGTCTGAGAAAGGATTGCGTATATCCTCCCAGATTCGTCTTCCTTTTGCGTAATCAGCTCTGCAGAGAATTTTTTTATGTATGCATCGTGATAATATAATTTGTTTTCCATGGCAATCTTCAACTCCGAAATGTAATTATGTTAAACAGTATAGCATTTTTTCAAAGTAAGCAGATGGTTCAGCTAAATCGAAAAACAAGCCTAACTATATAAAAACAGCTTCCTATATACTGGAAGCTGTCCCTCTTTTACTATAAAGTTCCTAAAGCCTGCTCGGCCTTGCTGATCAGTGTCTTTCCTCGTTCCACAAGTCCTTTGGGGAAAGGAGCATCCTTGTCTTCAGGCGATTTAAATTGGTTGAAAGAACCGGACACCGCGCCGATGTTACCTTCCTCATCAACATCGGTCTGGAATTGATGATCAAGCAAGAAAGGCGTTCCTATCTGGACAAATGTGCCATCATCATCCAACGGACCACCAGTCGACTTGAAGGGAATTCGTACATACTGACGGTCACCATGGTCGTCGTTCATCTTGTAATCGATATATGCATGGTCATATTCCCACTGACCATTGACATTGAAGCCAATCGACCCGAGCTTTTGCTTCAATTCACCGACAGTGAGCTCTTTTCCGTCTATATTAGATTGAATTGGAATCATAATGCAAACCTCTTTTCATATTGGAATAGTCTTTTAGGTTTTTCCACCAGAAAAAGGATCTCAAACATGCAGCAGCACACAGGAAAAATAATTTCGATTTTCTAATCACTACGAAATGTACGATAAACACTACATTTAACGCTATAATCACTACGAAAAAAGGCACAATCACTACGTTTTAAGATATAATCACTACGAAATCGGTCCTAATCACTAATTTTTACAAAAATAGTAAAAAAAGTAGAGACCTTTAATGAGACCTCTACTTTTCATTCTTATTTAGTTAAATGATAAACAACTGATTCATACGGACGCAGGTTAATTCGCGAAATATCCTCACTTGAATCATCATAATTCGAAAGCAAAATTTCAACCTTATAGTCATCAGCATCTACCGATTCAGGCAATTCAAACACTGTGTCTTTCCCATAAAAATTATTTACGACTAGCAGTTTTTCATTCTGCCCGTTCCTAACATATGCAAATATGTCCGGATGTTCTTCATGGATAAGCTGGTAATCGCCATAGGTGATGATGTCATACTGTTTTCTCAGTTGAATCAACTTTTTATAGTGATAGAATACTGAATTTTTATCAGCCAGTGCATTTTCTACATTCACAGTTTGATAATTTCTGGCAACATCTATCCATGGAGTGCCGCTTGTAAAACCTGCATGTTTCTCGTCATTCCACTGGACAGGTGTTCTTGAGTTATCTCTCGACTTACTTTGCAGTATCTTCAGGATTTCCTCTTTGGACATGCCTTCGTCCATTTTGATTTTATAAATATTCAAGGATTCAACATCACGATAATCCTCGATCCTTTCAAAATATGGATTGGTCATGCCGATTTCTTCACCCTGATAAATATAAGGCGTTCCCTGCATCATATGGACTGCCGTACCAAGCATTTTCGCCGATTCGCGGTGGTATTGACCATCATTGCCATATCGTGACACAACTCTCGGCTGGTCATGGTTGCACCAGAACAAAGCGTTCCAACCGCCGCCCTTATGCATTTCAACCTGCCACAAAGATAAAATCCGTTTAAGTGCAAGAAAATCAAAATCCACAAGAGTCCATTTGTCACCATTTTCATAGTCGACCTTTAAATGATGAAAGTTAAATGTCATGCTCAGTTCATTTCGATCCGGATTTGAGTATTTGATGCAGTTTTCGATAGTCGTGGAAGACATCTCGCCGACCGTCATGCTGTCATATTTGGAAAGAACCTCAGAATTCATTTCCTGCAAATACTCGTGTACTTTTGGTCCATCGGTGTAGAATTTCCGGCCATCGCCCGGTGGTACAGAACCATCATCATCTGGAAAATCCTGATCCTTTGAAATCAGGTTGATTACATCAAGCCTGAAGCCATCTATGCCTTTCTTGAACCAATAATGCATCATCTCGTATACATCATTCCGGAGCTCTTCATTTTCCCAATTCAGATCAGCCTGGGTGACATCGAACAAATGAAGGTAATATTGACCTGTAGCCTCATCGTACTCCCAGGCATTCCCGCCGAATTTTGATTCCCAATTGGTGGGTGCACTACCGTCTTCCCTCGGGTCTTTCCAAATATAATAGTTTCGGTAACGGCTATCCTTTGATTTCAGGGCATCCTGGAACCACTCATGCTCAATTGATGAGTGGTTCACGACCAAATCCATGATAATTTTGATTCCGCGCGAATGTGCTTCCTCAAGCAGACGGTCGAAGTCTTCCATCGTCCCGTATTCTTTATATATTTGATAATAATCTTTGATATCGTAGCCATTATCCCGCTGAGGTGAATCATAGACCGGCGTCAGCCAAATTATGTCCACTCCCAGCTCTTTCAAATAATCAAGCTTGGCGATAATCCCCTGCAGGTCGCCTGTTCCATTGCCAGTTGTATCATAAAAACTCTTTGGATAGATTTGATAGACAACAGACTTTTTCCACCATGGTTCAGTCATAATAAAACATCCACCTCCATCAGGATTCACTCTCTAGTTGCGATTACGCCTCTTTTTTCTTTCTTGTTTTTGCCATAATGAATGTCAGTACGAATGGTACGACAAGCGCGATTCCCATCCCGATGAAGAAGACTCCCCAGAACTCAGTAAAGATTGACAGGAATGCAGGCAATCCGCCTACACCAATTGAAGGCGCCATTACCCCTCGAAGGGTGATGACAATACCCGCAATTGCAGAACCAATAATCGCAGCGATAAATGGGTATTTGTATCTAAGGTTTACTCCGAACATAGCCGGTTCAGTAATTCCAAGCCAAGCAGAAATGGCTGATGTCAGTGATAAACCTTTCAGTTTTTCATTGTCCTTCTCTGCAAACATCATGGCGAATGCAGCTGAACCTTGTGCGATATTGGATAAAGCGACCATCGGCCATAAGAATGTACCGCCGATTGTACCGATCAATTGCAGATCCACTGCTAAGAATGTATGGTGCATACCTGTGATAACGAGCGGCGCATAAAGGCCGCCATAAATCAATCCGCCAATAGCAGGCACTGCATCAAAAATTCCGACAACACCGTCAGTAATCAAGTTCCCAATTGCAAAAGTAATCGGTCCGATCACGATGAAAGATAGGAAGCCTGTTAACAATAAAGCTATTGGTGCAACGGTCAAGAGCTGGAAAGCATCAGGAATCCGCTTTCGTAAGAAAATTTCCATTTTCGCGAGGACATAGGAAGCTAACAATACCGGCAATACCTGACCTTGATAGCCTACTTTCTCAACTGTCAGTCCAAACAAATTCCATGTAGGAATTTCTTTTGCTGCTCCGTAACCCCATGCGTTCAACAAATCCGGGTGCACAAGCATGAGTCCCAGAACAATACCAAGAAGCGGGCTTCCGCCAAATTTATTAACCGCACTCCATCCAATCAAACCTGGCAGGAATACGAATGCTGTATTTGCAATTAAATTAATGATGCTGGCAAAATCAGCCCAGCCGGTATAAACGTCAATAAATGCCTGTCCTTCAAAGAAGATGTCCTTTCCGGTCAGGATATTATTAATCCCCATTAACAAACCAGCAGTAACAATCGCCGGCAAGATAGGAATGAAGATATCTGCCAGCGTCTTGATTGCCCTTTGAAGAGGATTCAAATTTTGGGCTGCAGCATCTTTTATTTCTTCTTTTGAAGCTTCTCCAATTCCAGTAATCGCAACCATTTCTGCGTATACCTTGTCAACAAGCCCCTGTCCAATAACGACTTGGTATTGACCATTTGCGGAAAAAGATCCTTTTACAAGCTCATTATCCTCCAGTTTTTCCTTATCCACTTTTCCTTCATCCTTCAAGGCAAAGCGAAGCCTTGTAACACAGTGAGTGGCAGCGGCAATATTTTCTTTCCCTCCAACAGCTTCAACAATTTGTTCAACTGCTTGTCGATCCATAATTACTCTCCTCCTGTTACCGTTTTCATTAAATATAAAAAAAGATTGCTATCAACTTGAAAAAAACTTGTATATACATGTTGTTTACGTTTTCATTTTACTTGTATATACATGAATAGTCAACTATTTTAAATCCTCCTTTAAAATTCCCAAAACAATTGATTTCAAACAGCGATTTAACTTGTGTTAGCTGTCAGGGCAAAAATTTACCAGTTGCTAGAGATGTTTTGTTAAAAGCAGTGATAGGGTAAAAATAAGAGATAAGGAATTTTAGCAGGAAGGGTGTTTGGTATGTTGGGTACAAAGAAACTCGAAGAAGGGTATAAAAAGTTTGAATCCAAGGCAAAAGAGTATATAAAAAAACCTGAGAAAACTGATGTTCTATTGAAGGATGCCGGCAAAAAGGCTGATGATCATAAAGGGTCACTTTCGGAAATCTGGGATAACTTGCAGCTGCTATTTGATTTAGTTGGAGCCTGGCGCCGAGGAGAATATCGAAAAATCCCGACACGATCCATCGTAACCATCATCGCTTCGATTATTTATTTCGTGTCTCCCATCGATTTAATTCCCGATTTCCTCATTGGGCTCGGAATCGTCGATGACGCTGCCGTAATCGGTTTTGTTTTAAAACAAATCAGTGTGGACTTGGAAAGATTCCGCATTTGGAGGGAGAGTCATCCAGCGAGCAATAGAACTATTGAAGAAATCTCCCTGGAAAAAGATACGCAAAGCCTGAATTAGCCCGATTTTTAACGGGCTTTTTTATTGGGAAAATTCGAGTTCTTCTTCTAGTTCGAAAGTGGGCTTTTAGGGAATAAACACTTTGTCCTATTCTAATTCAATCTCCCTTTCCGTACTTTATTATAAATAGTAAATTTTTACAAGATTTACTATTACCATGTTTTATTAAAAATAAGGGGGATGAATCATGCAAAAACTGTTCATGTTGACTTTTGTATTATTGCTCGTTTTCTCTGGTTCTGTCATTGCCTCTTCTTCACAAAATCAAAATAGAAATGCCAGCCCAGTAGAGGATTACCGGGGTAAATCCGCAGTTAATCAAGAAGGGTATCTATGCTGGCAATGCACTAAGTATACCTACCATAATGGTTACAGGACGTGTGTATCTGGCGTATGGCTCACAACCTGTCCTGTCATGAATTAATAAAATCAGAAAAAGGATGCTTAATGTCAGCATCCTTTTTCTTTTATCCTTTTGTTCCCGATGAGATATTCGAGCCTTCAATAAAATATTTTTGGAAAAAGAAGAAAAGCAGAATTACTGGCAGCAGGACCGAAACCGACATTGCCATCAAATAATGCCATTGTGTCTGGACCGTACCCTTGAAGGTCTGCAATCCAATCTGCAAGGTGTACATACTTTCATCATTAATATAGAGCAGCGGACCTAACAGGTCGTTCCATGCACCATTAAAAGAAAAGATCGCTACTGTAATCAATGCGGGCTTTGTCAATGGGAGCATGATATGCCACCATATCTGGAGGTGGCCTGCACCATCAAGTACAGCAGCCTCGACAAGTTCATTCGGTATCCCCATCATGAATTGGCGGAGCAAGAATATGAAAAAAGCACTCCCTAGAAAAGCCGGAACAAGCAGTGGCAGATATGTGTTCACCCAGCCCAGCTTTGAAAAGAGGATATATTGGGGAACCATCGTCACAAACCCTGGAATGAGCATAGTTGACAATACTAAAACAAAAAGGGCATTCCTTCCCTTGAACCTGATCTTTGCAAAGCCGTATGCGACCAGAGAATTGACAAGCACGCTGCCAATCGTTCCGACTGTAGCCAGAAAGAGCGTATTTAAGGCCCAGCGTGTAAACGGCGCAGTCTGCCAGGCCTCGACATAGTTACTGAAGTTTAACTTTTCAGGAAAGAATGACGGCGGGTACTGGGCGATCTCTGCAGGCGACTTCAACGAAGTTGAAATCATCCACCATAAAGGCATTAAGATCAGCGTACTGCCGGCAAGAAGCAGCAACGTCACAAACGTGAGCCTAACATTTTCTCTGAATTTTTTAGTCTCGTAAAATTTTGGGGCTGTTGTTGAGCTCATTTGCTGTCACTCCCTTCGTAATGTACCCACCGTTTTCCAAGCTTCATATTCACCGTAGTCAAAATCATGACGATGATAAACAGAAGCCAGGCCATAGCTGAAGCATAACCCATATCAAACACTTCAAACGCATTGTTCCACATATGCAAATTATAGAATAGCAGAGAGTTTCCCGGTCCGCCGCTTCCATTCTCAGTCATTACATAAGCTTCCTGGAAGATTTGAAATGAACCAATCGTACTTGTGATCACATCAAAAAAGATGATTGGTGAAATCATTGGCAGCGTAATATGGTAAAACTTCTGCCACGGTGATGCCCCTTCAATATCTGCCGCTTCATACATTTGAGGCGATACCCCTTGCATGATTGCCAGGTATAAAAGCATTCCCCCTCCTACACTCCACATTTTCATCAATAGCAATGCCGGCTTTGTCCATTCAGGATCAAACAGCCATGCCGGACCGTCAATCCCGAACCAGGCTAGCATCGTGTTGACCAGCCCTGTTGAGGGACTCAAAAGCTGCATCCAGAGAAAATAAACTGCCACACCGGATAAAACAGCCGGCAAATAATAGATTGTCCGGAAAAACTTCATTCCTTTGATCTTTTGATTCAAAAGAACGGCTAGTATAATAGCTCCCGCGGTCGTCAATGGAACTGAGAATATAACATAATAAATAGTATTTAAAAGAGAAGTGCGGAATAAATCGTCCATCGTAAACATGCGTTTGTAATTTTCCAAACCAATGAAATTCATTTTTGAAGTAATATTGTAATCTGTGAAACTTGCAGCCAGACTGAATAACAAAGGACCTAAAGTTAAACCAAGGAACCCAATGATCCAGGGAGATATAAACAAATAGCCAGCAAGATTTTCCTTTGCCTTCTTACTGAGCCCTTTGGTTCGCCCAACAGTCTCATCCGCTTTCTGTTCCTGCATAACTTTAGACCTAGCTTTTGTATGTGCTAATGTTGTATCTGAAGACTTCATGCTTGCCTAAACCCCCTTGTTGCTTTTATTTAATGGCTGTTTGCGCATTGCTTTTCGAACTCATTCTGATACCGCATTCCTTTTGGATTCGGGGCCTTTTCGAGGACATTGAATGAATTATTAATCGTAAAAACTCAGGAGCCGTTTTTTACTTTTGATTGTGAAAGCTACAAAGTTTACGAAAAGAGCCCACTTAATCGATTATTTCGAAAACTACAGGCGTTAAATCCTAAGAAATTTTTAAAAAGAGAAGGGCGTAATGCGCCTTCTCTTTCTGTGATTATTCCTTTTTCATTTTTGCAATATCTTCTTCCGCTTCTTCCAATGCTTTTTCAGGAGAAGTTTTTCCTAATAGTGCATTGTCAATATGCGGGTTCAATCTGCTATGATAATCTGGGTACTCAACTGGCACCGGGAACATCTTTGTCTGCTTCAGATTTTTGACAGTAGCTTCGTAGACCATCTTATCCGGACCTTCGAGTTCATTGAGGGCTGCCTCAGCTGCTTCGATGTTCGCTACATTGTCATAGTTTTTAACAGACCAGTACTTCTGAGCTTCAACATCTGTCAGATACTTGATGAAGTCCATCGCTTCCTCTGGATGTTTCGCACCTTTCGGAATTTCAACAACGAATCCGCCGCCTTCAGCCCAGTTCCCTGAACCTTCCTCGTTTGCAGGGATTGGTGCTACGCCAAATTCAACATCCTGTCCGTAGTCTCTCAATTGTGTGTAGAATGTTCCCACATCAACCCACATTGCAACTTTTTCTGCAATGAATGGATTTGCCTGTTCACTTCCGAATTCTGCCTGGAAAGCTTGTACAGTGTTTTCTCCGAGGCGTTTCTTCCAATCAAGAATCCAATTTAGGGCTTCAACTTTTTTCGGTGTGTTGATTGTCAACTCTCCATCCTCAATAAAACCTTTGCCGCTATCTGCGTTTGTCATCCAGCTGGATGCCCCGACACTTCCCCATAAAGGATAGAACCCAACTCGTTCATAATTATCGCCATTCTTAATATCTAACTTCTTTGCGTACTCTTCTAGCTCCGCCCAGGTTGCAGGCGGCTTCTCAGGATCAAGTCCCGCTTCCTTGAATGCTGTTTTATTGTAGAAAAGAAGGCGGGTGTCGGTATTGAAAGGAACAGCATAAGACTTTCCGTCATACTCGACAGTGTCCCATAAATGCGGGTGAAATTTCTGCTTGAATGAATCATCTATATATTGGCTTAAGTCCTCTACCTGCTTGTTTTCAGCACGCTGGGCAACTGTATTGATATCGTTGATAATGACATCCGCTGGATTACCTGCTGCCACTGATGCAAGGTTTTTTGTCCAAATATCGCCCCATGGCAGGAACGTGTGTTTAACGAATACCTTATCCTGTGATTCGTTATAATCATCGATTATTTTTTCAATGATCGGACGGCGTGTCTCTGAACCCCAGAATGTCCAGAAATCGACTACTACTTTTCCATCTTTCGTTTTTTCGGCATCAGCTTTTTGCTCCCCAGAGCATCCAGCCAGCAAGCCAATTAGCATAAATACTGCAAGAATAAATGCTAGACCCCTCTTCATATCTTTTCCTCCTGTATATTCAAGTTGCTTTATAAGTACAAACTTACTCTTACCACCTCTGTCAACGAATTAAACATATTCTGTAAGATTTTTTATAAAATAGTAGTAAAGTTTCAGTAAAAAAAACAGATTCAGAATTGAACCTGTTTTTCCATGTCTTCTATCATTAAGACCACCTGTGCTGCCTTACTTTCTTCCACTTTATAAACTTTTTGTTCTTTCATTCTTTTAATATATACATTATTTTTGCTGATCCATAACTTGCATTTATCCGGCTTTTTGCCCTCATATATTAGCAGCAAATCAAAGGCGCCCTCCATCTCCGGGGCATTTTCCACATTGTTTCTTCCATTCACCGTGTTGTTCATTATCTCCAGCCAGCCTGGGTCATCAATGATGGAAATTCCTTTTCTCGTCAGGTTCGAATGGAGATTAAATTGTTCTGGAGAATCAGATTTAGTAAGATACGTAATCACAATTTCGCTGGATGCAAATAACTCTGCTGGATTTAGAGCAGCTAACCCTTCCTGAGAAGGACTTTTGATTTCTGTTAGAAGGTAAGCTGCACAAACCAGTATCATCACAATTGTTAGGAGGCTGCCGGTCCAATTCCTTGCTATGTAGCCAATCGGCCTATCCGGCCTTCCGGTCTGGACTATTGAATTATAAGTTTTTCGTTTTTGGATTTCCGATCTTGGAATTTGGCTAAGGCTCCTGAAACTATCTTCAAGTTCAAATGATTTCTTCAATGATTTCCCCTCTTCTCTTTAACTCTTTTTTTAAGGCAGCCATTGCCCGGGAAGTAGTAATTTTCACTTTACTTTCGCTCCAGCCAAGGATCAGTGCGGTTTCCTTAATCGAAAATTCTTTGATTTTCCTTAAAATTAAAACCTCCTGGTAGCTCAGCTTCAGTGCTTTGATCCCTTTGTAAAGGAGTGATGTCTTCTCCCCTTTCACGATGATTTCTACCGGGGATGGCTGACAGGATTCGAAGACATACTTATCCAATGAAAAAAAACGCAGCCGTCTTCTTCTTCTTAAATGGTCAATTGCAACATTTCGTGCGATCTTCACGATCCATGTGAAAATCTGCGAATCACCGTTAAACTGATGAATATGCTTGTACACTCTTAAAAAAGTTTCCTGGGTTAAATCCTCTGCGACTTCCTTCTTACCGGTCAATAACAGGAGATAGCCATAAACCTTGTCACTGTATTCCTCGTACACTTTCTGGAAACGAATGCTGTAGTGATCGCTCAAAATTCTCCCCCCTTTTTACAGACAGTTAGACGAACAAGCACAAAAAAAGAATCACCTTTTTTGGAATATTTTAAATTTATTTAAAAATAACAAAAATTCACTCTTTTTTCATCATTCTAATTGACTAGCCCGCTGTAAAAATGCATATCACTTATGGATAATTTCGAACCTTGAATTAATCCTAGCGCAAAAAAGAAAGAGGCTGTCAACAGTCATCATGACCCTTTGTAACAGCCTCTTTCCATGTTTTTTTATTAGCGATAGCATGAGCAGCCGACGATGATCAAGAGGATAAACAGCACAACGATCAAAACAAAACCGCTGCCGTATCCAGCTCCTCCTACGCCGTAACCGCCACATCCACAGCCTCCGCTGTATCCGTACATCATAAAACCTCCTAATGAAGTTTACTTATTCAAAATTTAGTAACCGAAACCCCAAGACGCTCCGATTATGATTAAAAGAATGAACAATACTACAAGCAGGGCGAAACCGCCACCATAGCCGCATCCTTCAGACATCGTAACAACCTCCTTTTTTTGTGTCCCTATATCCTATTCAGGCCGGGACATTTGTGCAATTAAACACCAAAAAAAATACTAGCCCAATTATGAAAAGCGCAAGCGCCTTGATCAGCCCGAAAAGCGCTGCCCGCCTAAAACGCCACATCGTGTGGCTGGCGGGTTTGCACGTCCTGTGCCTTAGAGGGCTTGACAGTGAAGTCGTTTTTTGACTTCATTGGCAGGACCGAACTCGAAAAGCGAAGGCGACTGCCCAACTCCGACAAGCGTTGGAGGGCCTGACTGTGAAGTCGCTCTTTGACTTCATTGGCAGGACCGAACTCGAAAAGCGAAGGCGTCTGCCCAACTCCGACAAGCGTTGGAGGGCCTGACTGTGAAGTCGCTCTTTGACTTCATTGGCAGGACCGAACTCGAAAAGCGAAGGCGTCTGCCCAACTCCGACAAGCGTTGGAGGGCCTGACTGTGAAGTCGCTCTTTGACTTCATTGGCAGGACCGAACTCGAAAAGCGAAGGCGTCTGCCCAACTCCGACAAGCGTTGGAGGGCCTGACTGTGAAGTCGCTCTTTGACTTCATTGGCAGGACCGAAACGTCTCGAGGGGCTAGGCGCGCTGGAGCTAGACACTAATCTAAGTGTAAAAGATTATATATTTAGTAAAAAAGGACGTGCTGAATAACATGGACACAAAAAAAGAGAACCTTGATTGGTCCTCTTCTTCGCAGATTATGCCTATCCTATTTTTACCTGACTTTCCTGTGTTTCATTTAGAAATTCATATGTAATCAAAGGTTTGACCGGGATTTCCAGCCATCTTGAAACACCATTATTGTTCACTTTCTCCATGTACACTGGTTTGCAATCTTCCAGCAGACACAACTTTAACGTCTCGAACCCGCTTAATTCCTGAACCGCTCGCTCGATTTCTTTCTTCTCTTCCGCAGTCGCAAGTACGTTCTCTTTTTTAGGCTCCAGAAGGACCACAATCAATTCCTTCCGCATCTGTTTTTCCAGCTCCATTCTTGCGAAAGCCAGTTTTTTCAGTGTCCTGTTCAACTGCCACATGCGGATCCCAGCTATTTTTTTATAAATCATTTTAAATGCCTCCAGTATTCCCCCAACTCTTATTCTAAAAGACAATTCGAATAAACGTAAGATTATATTAGGGTATGGAAAAAATTCCATGGATGTTTTGTCTAAACCTGGTGTGTATTCGGACATATTCATGAGACGGAGCCGGCCTTTTGTCCGAACTTGGTGTGACTTCGGACAAATTCATGAGAGGAAGCCGGCCTTTTGTCCGAACCTAGTGTGACTTCGGACAAATTCATGAGACGGAGCCGGTCTTTTGTCCGAACATGGTGCGACTTCGGAAAAAATCTTGAGATGGTACCAGTGTTTTGTCCGAACCTGGTGTGACTTCGGACAAAATCTTGGGATGGAACCAGTGTTTTGTCCGAACCTGGTGTGACTTCGGACAAATTCATGATAGGCATCCGGCCTTTTGTCCGAACTTGATGTGACTTCGGACAAATTCATGAGAGGAAGCCGGCCTTTTGTCCGAACTTGATGTGTCTTCGGACAAAATCTTGAGATGGAACCTGTGTTTTGTCCGAACATGATGCGACTTCGGACAAATTCATGAGACGGAGCCGGCCTTTTGTCCGAACATGGTGTGACTTCGGACAAATTCTTGAGATGGAACCAGTGTTTTGTCCGAACTTGATGTGACTTCAGACAAATTCTTGAGATGGAACTAGTGTTTTGTCCGAACATGGTGTGACTTCGGACAAAATCTTGAGATAGAGCTAGCGTTTTGTCCGAACCTGGTGTGACTTCGGACAAAATCTTAAGATGGTACCAGTGTTTTGTCCGAACCTGGTGTGACTTCGGACAAATTCTAGAGACGGAGCGGGCCTTTTGTCTGAACTTGATGTGACTTCAGACAAATTCCTGATAGGCATCCGGCCTTTTGTCCGAACATGGTGCGACTTCGGACAAAATCTTGAGATAGAGCTAGTGTTTTGTCCGAACTTGATGTGACTTCGGACAAATTCTTGAGACGGAGCCGGCCTTTTGTCCGAACATGGTGTGTCTTCGGACAAAATCTTGAGATGGAACCTGTGTTTTGTCCGAACATGATGCGACTTCGGACAAATTCTTGAGATGGAACCAGTGTTTTGTCCGAACCTAGAGCGACTTCTGACTAAAATCATGAAATAAACTCTAACACAAAACAATAAAAAAAGATTGCGATTCCGCAACCTTTAGAGGTTTTTTTAGTTGGTATTTTACAAATCCAGTAAATATTTCGCGTACTTGGACATCCTGTCTTGTGTCCATTTTGGTACTGAGACCATTTTGATATCAATATGCTCGAGGTTATCCATCTGCCCAGCCAGGTGTTCACGAGCAGAGAGGGCAATATAATCGGCAAGCATGCAATCTTCATTTCTTGTAGTCATAACGATTTCGACATCCCTATCATCCTTGACGCAGACTTCATAGACGAGGCCAAGGTTCACAATATCGACTCCAAGCATCGGTTCTTCTATTTCTTCAAGCATTTTATAAATTTCTTTTTTATCCATATTGAGTACCTCCTCCACATTAGTCAGGTCAATTGTCTTGCTTACTTTTATCATAAGAGATGCCGGTAAAATATTGGAGTGACGCACTTCACATTTCATATTATTGTCATTAATAGAAGGATAATTTGTGTCAGTTTACGGCAAGGAGTTTAATTTCCCTTTAAAAAAACAGGCTGATTTTTATTCAGCCTGCTTTGCATCAACCAATTACCTTTTCCTTATTTTGCAATTTTTTTAAATATAACAGTGTTTCTTTATCTGACGATGTAGGAAGTTCATACATTGACTGATACTCCTCAGGTCCTTTACCAGTGATAAGGATCCACTCCCCTCTGCGGGCGTTTTCCCATGCCTCCCTGATCGCCAAGGTCCTGTCTGTAATGACTTTTCCTTTGTTCATGCCAAATCGTTCATTCAGTTCCTTTAATTCATTGGCCATCTCTTCTTCGGATATTCCGTTCAAGTCATCGAAGGTCAAGGTGAATTCATCACTCATTGCGGCCGACGCTTTGATCATATCCTCTCTTTTTGTCTTGTCCCGCTCTCCACGGAAGCCAAAGATATGCTTTACCTTAACTGCCTCATGCTCTTGTGCTGCTTGCAGACAGTATTCAATCGCATCCTTAGTATGTGCATAATCGACGATGAAAGTAGCACCTTCTGGATGAGTAATCATCTCGAACCTTCCAGGCACGCCAGGGAAAGATTTTAGCGCTTCAGTAATCGCATCAGGACTGATGCCGATTTTTACGGCTGTCAAGAAGGCCATTGCAGCATTATAGACATTGTGTAGACCTGGAGATGGAAAAGTCAAAGGGTAGGTGATTCCTCCCATTTGGATGTCAAATCTGCTTTCTCCGTTCAATTTAATGTCCTCAATTTTCAAATCGTGTATGTCATCATAACCAATTGAATATACCGGTATTTCTTTAGCTTTTAATATACTGTCCAGCCTGTCACCCCACTCGCTCAACCTGCTGACAACAGCCGAACCCTCTTTTTTCATGTAGTTATACATCAATGTTTTGGCCTCGAAGTAATCTTCAATTGTCGGATGGTAATCGAGGTGATCATGGGATAAGTTCGTGAACAACCCATAATCCAGCTCAAGTCCCTCAATTCTGTATTGCTTCAGGGCATGTGATGACACCTCCAAAACAACAAATTCATCATTGCTTTTCGAAATCAATTCCTGAATTTGTAAAGCATCCGGAGTGGTATTGGAAGGCTTGTACACTTCATTATTTATAATATAAGACACAGTCCCCAGGAGAGAGCAGCTTTTGCCCGTATGCTCTAGGATGTGCTTTAAAATGTAAGAAACGGTCGTTTTCCCATTTGTTCCAGTGATGCCAATCACCGTATGCTTCCTCGACGGGTGTTGATAAAATGCACTCGCTGCCCTTCCCAGTGCAAGCCTGCTGTCGAATACCTGAATATAAGGCACAGAAAGTTCAAGCTCATTTTCACCTATGACAGCTGCAGCACCATTGTCTATAGCTTCATCAATAAACTTGTGGCCATCTATCTGGAAGCCTGTTATCGCAACAAATAAATCTCCTGGCTTCACTTTACGTGAATCCATCTGGATTCCAGACAAATCAGGGTCTGCATCATTCCTGTATTTCTTTAAACTGCTGCCGAGCTCTTCAAGCACCTTGGTTAATCTCATTTCCAAAACTCCCTTTTTAACATGCCTATAAATTCCACAGCCGGAATTAGAAATGTATATAATATGTCTCTTTTTATATTCCCCCAAATTTTAAAACTATGCCTCGTAAATGATACAAGATTTTCTTTTATAAAAAATGAGTAAAAGGAAATAGAAAAAAAGACCGGCAATTTAGCCAGTCTTTTACTATTATTTCCTAATTCACTTGGAAAACTGGGATAAGTATTTAAAATTCAGCCTGCTATGCTGCTGGAGCATAAAGGCGGTGGTAGTGGAGCCTTCTTTCCGAAGTGTATTCAGAGCTTTAATCATTTCCTCGGCTGTGCCTATTCCAATACCATGTCCATAATATAATCCATTTCCAAGGACTACAGCATTTTCTCCTCGCCAAATTGGTTTATCAAAATCAGGATTCATGAAATACACCACATCGCCAGGGATAAACTCATTCCCTTCTAACGTTATGATGGCCAAATCAGGGTCATAATTCCAATTCCAAACAAGCAGCCCTCTGAATAAATAATTGAAATCCGACAACCTTATTGAATCCAGAACGGCTTTGTAAAAAATGATAACCATTGCTGTGGAGCACTCGAATGCGTATTCCTGACCATTTTCATAAATATCATTAATCGCTTCAGAAGGCAGGACATTTGGATTCAGCAAATAACCTCTGGGTCCTTTTGTCCAATAAATTGGATTGAACCTTGAATATTTGAATGAGGTAAAGGCAACTGAAGCCTCCTTAAGCTTCAATGCCGCTTCAATGATTTTCTCCCTTAGATTTATTTCGAAAAGAAGCTGAAAGGTTGTGTCATATTCAAACATCGTCAGGCTATTGTCTAGTTCATTGTATATTTCCTTCTGTTTCCCAGACAGATTCTGCAGCATCTGGCCGCTTGCCGAATCTGGAAACCGGATGATTATCATCACACTCCCCCTCCATATTCCGCTAGTTAAACATACATTCTAACTATATGAAGGTGAATGACTGAAAAGACATTGAACAGAATCTTGAAACCATACAGGACTCGATCTTATTTACTTGCCTGTAAGGAACCTGGATTGGCATTTTCCATCTTCGACCTTTGAGTTAATCTCGACAATAAGTTTGTTTTAATTACCTATAAAAGGGTATTTTTATTATAATCACAGCGATAAGGAGGCTTTTATCATGACAGAAAAAAATAAAAATAATAACGACGGTTCAGCTGAACAGGAGAAGAAAAAGGAACACAACAAGGATATCGAGCCTCAAAGGGATCCTGTAAAACCTCAGCAAGAGTCAAATAGCAATAAATAAGTTATGTCCAGATGAAAATAATGCAAGATCCAGGCTTTTAAAAATCAAAGAGAGGTGAGCATCGTGGGAAATGAAAATAAAAAGAACATTCCAGTTGATAATACTAAAAACATGGACAACCCTGAGCAATATGAAACCAAGACAGAAAGTCTTCATGACAAATTCAAAAGTGAATTGACTGTGGATCCGATTCCGATGGAGGACCTTAACCAGGAAAAACATGAGGAAAAGGATGGCCATCACTCAAAAGATTCTTCTTCAAGCGAAAAGAAGTACAATGTAGATATCGACAATGAATTATAATAATCGCCCTGGGAATCCCAGGGCTTTTTTGGTTTATGAAGCTTTAGAAAGAGAATATTAAAAGCAGGTACAAAAAAAGGAGGAATTCATATGGATAGTCAAAACTTAAAAGAAAAAATCACTCAGGTCCTTGGTGAATCGAAGGTTGGCACGCTGGCAACCGTAGTCGGGAATAAGCCACACTCCCGATACATGACCTTTTTCAACGAGGATTTGACATTATACACTCCGACAAGCAAAGAAACGTACAAAGCGGAAGAGATTGAAAGGAACCCTTATGTTCATATCCTGCTCGGATATGAAGGTGAAGGAATGGGTGATGCCTATATCGAGGTACAGGGTAAAGCTTCAATCCGTGAAGAAGAGTCACTTAAGGAAAAATTCTGGAATGAGAAAATGGAGAAATGGATTGAGAGCCCTAATGACCCAGAATACATTATTCTTGAAATAAAACCAGAAACCATTCGATTGATGAACGATAATGGAGAACCAGAAACAATGAATTTATAAGGCTCTTTTCTCAAACTTTGTTGCTAATGAGTACAAAATTTGATTGAATAAATTCCTTCGTAAAGTTGATGCTTTTTATGAGAAAAGAGCATGCAAACTTAATACCGACCTGCAAAATGGGTATATATTACGTTAAAATTGGCTTTAGGATTTTAACAACAATCTTTACGAAAAAGCCATTTATAATCACCGCCAGGAGATGGAGCTATTCCATCTCCTCCTTTTTTGGATGTTTTGTCAAACTTTTGTTGAATTTATATCGTAAATACGTATTGATATAAATATATTAATATCGTAATCTATTGGTAGATCCTATTTGTGAATAATTTCACAAATAGAATCACGCAAACTACCAGGTAATTATTTATTTTTTTACTTATACATGTGAATTATTTCACAATAAACAACCAGAAAGAAGGAATAACGATGCAAACTCCAAAAGTAGTCATTTTAGGTGCAGGATATGGTGGACTCATAACTAGCCGCCAGCTTGAAAAAACTTTACGGAACGGCGAAGCTCAAGTTACTTTGATCAATAAACATGATTATCACTATATTTCTACACAACTTCATAAGACAGGTGCGGGCACTGCCTCTGACGAAAAAATCACCTTACATATACCTGACCTTCTTAAGACAGACAAAATCCAATTCAAAAAAGGAACAGTACAAGCTGTAGATTTTACTTCAAAGAAAGTCCAGCTCGTGTCTGGTGAATGTATCGATTATGATTACCTGATGATTGGTCTTGGTTTCGATGTGAGTACGTTCGGTATTCCTGGAGTTGAAGAAAATGCTTTTAAAATCAAAAGTTTCAGGAGTACGAAGGCCATATACAATCATATGCTGAGACAGTTCGCAGCGTATAAAGAGGACCTAGACCCTTCAAGACTTACTTTTGCAGTTGCCGGTGCGGGCTTTACCGGAATAGAAATGATTGGCGAACTTATAGAAGCAATGCCAAAGCTTTGTCTCAAATATGATATACCTGTGTCGGCGACAAGAATTATCAATATAGAAGCGTCTGCATCAGTTCTGCCAGGATTCGATAAAGAGGCAATAGATTTTACAGAAAGCTATTTTAAAAAGAATGGTGTAGAGCTGATGACCTCTACGAAGATCCTTGAATGTTCTCCGACTTCCATAACATTGGACAACGGCGAAGAACTTCCTTCAAGGACATTGATTTGGTCGGGAGGTGTCCGGGGCAATACCCTCCTTGAAAAACTGGATTTGCCTATTTCGAAGGGCCGCATCATCATTGATAAGTTTTTACGGGTAAAAGGAATGGAAAATGTTTTTTGTATCGGAGACGCTGCGTTATTCGTGAAAGAAGATGGAACCCCACTCCCTCCGACTGCGCAGGTGGCCATTCAACAGGCGGAGGTTTGTGGACCAAATTTAATTGCCAGCTTGAGAGGTGAACAACTCAAAGCATTCGAATACCACCACAAAGGTACAGTCGCTTCCATCGGTAACAAAGCAGCTGTCGGAAAAGTCTTCGGTTTGAAGATTAGCGGTTTATTCGCTGCCTTAATGAAGCAGGTGATCGAAGCTCGTTACCTTTTCGTTCTTGGAGGAGCAGGACTGGTCATCAAGCAATTCCTGAAGGTAGGAAAACCACATTCAGAGTTGGCTATTTCCAAACAAAAATAACCATTCAGAGATGTTTTCACCTTGATTGTTATTAACCCTAAAAAGCATCGGAGCCTCATGGCCCCGATGCTTAATTTTGTGAAGCAGTCAACGCATCTTCCGGAGGACGATGGCCGCGTTTTAAGTCATTTATTGTCAGGCCAAATCGCATTTCCAGGTGCGGATAATCCTTAAAGTGTGTCCAGTCTCCTCCCCAAGTAAATCCGAGCTCCTTGGCAATGCCTACTACTTCCATCCAATCTGATTTCCCATTGCCATTTCCGTCATAAGTAGTGTCCCATAGGGCTTTTCCTTGTTTATTCAATAACGCGAAGTCGATTGCCAGACCAAAATTATGGTAAGACTCCCCGCCTTTAGCATGTGTGACTATTTGGCCTTCTTTAGATCTTCCCTTTTCATTTAACTGATTCTGTTCTTCGAAACTTCGGAAACCATCAGTTACCAAGACCCTTATGCCTCTCTCTGCTGCCATCTGGATGAGCACATCCTTATTCTCCTGGACAACTGGATGCAGTTCCTGTGGCAATGGAACATCCTCATTAAGTTTAGGCTGGGTGAGGAATTGATAATATAAAAGGAGCGCAGCCACAACCAGCAAAAAAGTGATGGATGCGTTCCCAAATAATTTCTTTTTCACGTTAAAATTCCTTTCAGCTATTCTTTTAATCTATTATATAACGAATTCCCTCCATTCTTGGTTTCATGGAAATTTTTTTCAAGTTAAAAAACCTGGCAGTAGATTTTGCCAGGCAGTCATCCTATAACAAAGCCTTATATAAAAAATCCGGAGATCCTATTCAAAATTGTATTTATCTAAAATGCGATCAGTGATCAGTTTGTATCCTTTATCATTCAAATGAAGCGAATCACTGAAATATTGTTGTTTATCTTTCCCTTTAAACAGGTCATTGGTTGGAATGTAAACGACCCTTTTTTCATTTTTAGCGGTTTTTTTTATTTTTTCATTCCAATCATCAATCACCGCTTCAATTGGGGCACTGTCGGGGTAGGGATTAAAGAGACCCAGCAGGAGGATCGGCGCTGTCTCGTTTTTATCACTCAAAATATTGAGAATTGCCCTCAAGTTCCGCAAATAATCTGCCTGCCCTTTTTCTATTTTCCCATGCTTCAGATTCTCTAAATTCCCGCCATTACTATTGATCAAATCATTAGTACCGATAAAAAGGATAAAATGGGTTGCATCATCAAGTTTTCCTCTAATACTGACATCAGATAGCTGGGTAAGGATACCAGAAGATTCAAGACCATAAATAGCTTCATTATCAAAGTTGTAGTACTTTTTGTTTTGGTTGTTCACCTTGGTTTGCAGTGTATCAATATAACCCGAGCCCTTCTGATCACCATAGCCATAGGTGAGCGAGTCTCCAAATGCTACTACCAGTCTGTCCCCTTCCCCTTTTTTAGGGTTGACCATACTGAATGCAGCCAGTGAGACGAAAATAATTAGTATAAGAGATGAAATAAGTACTGTTTTTTTCTTCATGATGTGCCCCTTCTCTAATTCTTTATACCTTAATACCCAGCATGAAATGAACATGAAACAAGAAGAATTCACCATTAAACTTCTTCTTGCTAATGCTTCGTCAACGTGTTATATTTATCAAGCGATGAGCTGAATTGTGTAAGCCGACAGACACTCCTTTATGGAAATGCACGATGTGGCGTGCAGTCAGTCGCCTCAATACGCAGAAAAGACGCCTTTTGGGCGTCTTTTCTTATTTTCCAGGATATGTTTACTTTTTCTTGTAACCGTCACGGTACATACCTGAAGGATTATTTAAACCGTCACGGTCTAGGTCAGTTGAATTTTTAAGAGAGTCACGATTGCGGTCAAGGTCTGCTTCATTGACCACACGATCGTCGTCAGATTCGAGATGTGCTTCTTCATGCTTTACACTTTCGACGACTTGTTCAGTATCTGTCACTTCTCGCTTACCAATGACAAGCTCTTCAGAAACAACCGGTTTCTTAGTAACCTCTACCTTCTCTTCCATAATAGGTACACGGATCGTTTCATCGTCATCAACCGAAGCATCCATGCCAGAAGCAGTCTCATTCACATCACGTCTCTCCACGTAAACTTCTTCACGTGTGACTGGAATGTTTACTTTCTGCTGCTCTTCTACTACTTCCTTGTGGACTTCAACTTCACCTGCCTGTACCCTTTCTTTGGATACATCAAGCTGCTCTTCTCTTAACCTCAATGTCTGCTCATCAGTATTATCATAAGTTCCTCTCACTGAAGTATCAGTATTATCATACGTTCCTCTCACTGAAGTATCAGTATTATCATTTGTTCCTGTCACTGAAGTATCAGTATTATAAGCTCCTGTTACTGATGTATCGGTTACATATCCTGTTTCTTCAACATCAAGGCCAGATGCAGCCGTTTCTGCTAAAAGGATGATGCGTCCATTTCGGACATCTTCTTCGTATTCTCTTGCCGCGTCATCTGTTAAGCCTACACCGACCAGACGATCGGAAATGGAAGGCTCATTGCCGCCCAAATTTCTGTCTGCGTCAAATGCTGTCATCAAGCTTTGCCAGAAACCGCCTTCCCTATGGTCGTCAGTATCAGTTCCGATATTTTCAGTCGTTACACCTGTTCTGCTTTCAAGTGCAGTGGTAACATCATTTGTATCACCGATGATTGAGAAATCCTGAACGGCATAGCCTTTGTTTTTATGTTCTTCAATTGCTTCAATTAGTTCTGTTTGATTATCATATACTCCAACTACTTTTTTAGCCATTTTAAATTCCTCCATTTCAATTTATGATTCATCCGGTTGCCCCGGTAATGTATTCTTACCCGGCATGGACAGGAACTCAAACTATTTAGGACTTGCCAATATTAGCCACGTCCTTTTTAGAGCAAAAGAACAAAAAGCGCAAGCACCTCGTTCAGCCCGGACAAGCGCTGGAGGGCCGACTGGTGAAGTTGTTCTTTGACTTCATTGGGCGGACCTAAGCGACTCGAGGGGCTAGGCGCTGGAGCTAGATTAAGAAGACTACATGTAGTTATCCACAACTAAATATAATTTCAAAAAAAGAAAAAGCCGGAATTAGTCCGGCTTTTCATCTGCGTCCATTTTTAAAACCTCTAAATAGGCAATATGATATTCGTCGATTTCGATAATCTTGAAAATATAGCCTTGTTCCTCGATTTCATCACCAATTTCGGCATCAATGTTCTTTGTCATGAACCATCCGCCTATAGTATCTACTTCTTCTTCTGATATATAGATTCCTAATAGGTCATTTACTTCATCAATCAAAACTCTTGAGCTGAATAGATAGTGGTTTTCATTTACTTTTCTGATTTCGGCGATTTCGTCCACATCAAATTCATCACGGATGTCTCCAACAATCTCTTCAAGGATGTCCTCGACAGTCACCAATCCGGATGTGCCGCCATATTCATCAATCAAGATGGCCATATGAATGCGTTCTTTCTGCATTTTGACGAGCAAATCATGGATTGGAATGGTTTCGATGACTCTGATGACAGGCTTAATAAATGATGACAGAATCGATTCTTTTTGAAGATCCTTACGTGTCAATTTAGCAGTGAGTATCTCCTTGATATTGATCATCCCTACTATATTGTCCTTCTCGCCATCTATGACTGGATATCGTGTATATTTCTCTTTTTGGATCACATCAATAATCGTATCAATATCATCTGAAATATCAAACGTGACAATTTCAGTCCGGGGCACCATGATTTCTTTGGCTATTCGCTCATCAAACTCAAATATATTATTAACATAGTTCAGTTCATTTTGATTGATCTCACCACTTTCATAGCTCTCCGACAACAGAATCCGAAGCTCTTCCTCAGAATGGGCAATTTCATGCTCAGATGCAGACTTTAAACCAAACAAGCCGACTAGAATCCTGGCTGATCCATTCAATGCCCAAATGAACGGGTACATAATTTTATAAAACCCGATGATTGGCTTGGAAAATGCAAGGGTAACTGCCTCCGCTTTTTGAATTGCTACCGTTTTTGGAGCCAGCTCCCCCACTACCACATGCAAAAAAGTGATCGAAGCAAAGGCGATTCCGAACGATAATATACTGGATAATGATGGATTAAGATGAAAGCGCTCAAACACAGGATGAAGCATCTCTTCAACCGTCGGTTCCCCGAGCCAACCCAGGCCGAGAGCTGTAATCGTAATACCAAGCTGACAGGCCGATAGATACTCATCGAGATGCGTGATCACATGCTTTGCCGAATGTGCTCCTTTCCTTCCTTCAGCTATGAGTTGGTCAATTCTTGAACTCCTCACCTTTACAATCGCAAACTCTGTCGCTACGAAAAAGCCAGTTAACGCAATTAATAAAACAACTAAAAATAAATTAGTAATAATCAATGGGCAAGCCCTACATTCGTAAGGCAGTCACCTCCTAGAAGACAGTACTCCATTCAAAACGGAATGATGATCAAAAGAATGTATTCCTTCAGCACCATGATTTTTTGTCCATTTTTTAAATTATACCCTTATAATAAACAGCTAACGCATAATAGAGGAAAAACGTGAATCAATCCACACTTATTATTGGTATCTGGAGTAGAATATATTTATAAATGGGCTGGTTGAGCAATGCCACGTATTGTAAACAGCAAAGGTTACGGGAGCACCATGAAAAACTGAAGTCAACTCTCTAAAAATTGATGCAGATGGGTTATTCTTCAGAGTACATGTGATTATGATACCTTTTGGCAGTCACTGCAGCCTAAAAATATACGACTAATTAGCCCATTTTCCTTAACTAATTTTGAATATTGCCGAAAATAACAATAATATGAGAACAATTCAGGATTCAATCCGATTCTTGAAGTCCCTGCATGGTAAAGTTGTTCTCGCAGAAATTTTTATCGCCTACGATCAGAGGGAGTGGACAAATTGCTTTTCAAGAAGAAGAAGAACACTGCAAAAAAAACAGTAATTACGAAGAAATCAAGAAAAAAAAGATTTAACAAAAATATGAGTCTTAAACTAAAGATTGTATCTTTAAGCATAATCTCAATGCTGCTCCTTGCATTGGCTACAACATTCTATGCGCAATACACTATCAGGACTAGCAACATGGATTCGATGGAAGCAGAACTTAATACAATATCAAGCCTGTTATCGGATCAGGTTTCTGCAGGGAAAGCAAAAACAATCATTACCAATCCTTCAAAAAACAATCCAGGTGTCACCTCCATGCAGAAACAAATGGATCAAATATTAAAGGAAAACCCATTAATACATAATCTTTATTTAATAACGATGGATGGGGATAAATTTGCGATCCCAACAATGAGCTCAGCCATGATGTCCAAGGATATCACATATGGTTCAAATTATTCTGGCGGCAAGGATTTTGATCAGGCAGCCCTAGAAGCTTTTAAGGAAAATAAAAGGACAACTACTGCAATATACCAATCTCAAAACGGCTCAAAAATGACCGGATTTGCGCCAATCACTGATATGGCAGGAAAAACAATTGCCCTTTATGGAGTTGAATTTGACGTTTCTCAGGTAAATAAAAAGATTAATGCTGAGGTGGCAGGCATTTGGATTCTATCTCTTATTATCCTCGCCCTCTCAAGCGCAGCTATGTATTTCCTTGTGTCCAGGCTCATCAAACCACTGAATAACATCAAGGATTTAACAGCCAACATTGCAAAAGGTGACTTATCACAAGATGATATCATCGTTAAATCAAAAGATGAAATTGGAACACTCGCTGAAAGTATCAATACAATGGCTGCCTCCCTTAGAACCCTCGTTTCCCAGGTGCAAACAAGTTCAAGGGAAGTTTCAGATGAAACAGTTGGGTTGTCCAAGATAGCCTCAAGTTCGGTAGAAGCTATCAGGGAACTGACATCAGCTAATCAGCAGGCGGCCGCAAGCACACAGGAACAGAACGCCAACATTGAAGAAATGCAGGCAACATTGGAAGAAATCAACGCCGGTATCGAAGAAATCAACGCATCTGCTCAGCAGGCAAGCTTCATAGCTAAAAATTCAACGGTAACTTCAAAAGAAGGAACCGTAAGAATCGACGAGATGCTTGAAGGACTAGAAGCTGTTGATGAAAATACAAACCAACTGGCTGACATTATTACCGTACTTGAAAAACAATCAGACAAAATCACACAGTTCGTCAAAATCATCAATACAATCTCTGATCAGACAAACCTTTTGGCGTTGAACGCAGCCATTGAAGCTGCAAGGGCTGGAGAACACGGAAAAGGCTTCGCTGTTGTAGCAAACGAAGTGCGGAAGCTTGCTGAGGAAAGCGCAAAATCGGCATCCACTATCATTTCCATCGTTAACGAAAATGTCCAGAACACTCGTACAGCAGTTGACTACATCACAAAAACGAGAGAAGCTGTACAATACAATAAAGACCTATCAGCTAAGGCAAAAAATACACTTAATGAAATCTATGAAACAACATTGGAGATTGAGGACAACTCCAATAACATCGCAACTGCCATTGAACAGCAGGTTATCGCTTTTGAACAAATAACTAATTCCCTTGATACAGTCTCTCAAGCATCCCAGCAGATTGCTGCAGGCACAGGACAGACAGACCAGTCCACACAAGAGCAGCTCAGAATTGCAGAAAATGTAAACGAGACGACAAAGATTCTCCAGCGAACAGCAACGGAATTAGAAAAACTGACAGGGAATTTCAAATTATAGGCTACTCAAAAAAATCGATTACTTTTAATAGAAAAAAGGATGCCACTGCGGCATCCTTTTTTATCTTTTCCTGAATCCTTCTTCTTCTAAATATTGTTTGGCTTCATTGTAAGAAAGGAATGTACCATCAAGGTTCAGACCAGCATACACATTCCACATTTCATCTTCATGTACAAGTAACAATGTGTGGTTTTCTGAATTAATCCAGCGTTCCTCTTCATTGTCCTCTATGATGGCTGATTCAATGGTGCTGTTGGCCGAAAGAGACTCAATCGACTGTTCAATAATCGTTTTGAGCTCTCTCTCAGAAAAATCGCGGATATTTACCATACCTTTAGAGTCGAAGTCATAGCCTTCTAAAAATTCACCATAGACAAACCCATTCCCATTTGGGTGAAGGTGATATACAACATTTTTCTTGTCGTATATGCTCTCAGCATAATGAAAGTTAACACGGCCTAAAGAGACATTTTTTCGTTCAAGTTGAGGAAATGATTCAATAATTGCAAGTTTCTGTTCAAAAGTCAGCATAATTGCCTCCAGATTAATAACAAATTTTTAGATTCTGTTCATTATAACATTTGACAGTAGAGTAACAAATAAATCTTTATCAAGCAAAACGTATGTTACAAAACTTGATTTAAGATATAATTAAGTTACTTAAGGAAGTGATTTAATGAAAACGGTAAGTGCAATTAAATCCAAAAAGAAAATTAACTTTATGAAAAAATTCCTCGAAAATCACTCAACCAGGGATTATTGTTTGTTTTTACTTGGTATCAATACTGGAATCAAACTTCAGGAATTACTTAGTCTGCGAGTCCACGATGTATGCGATAAAGATGGAGAAATTACAGACTTTCTTTCCATTCCTCTCTATTGCAATCCTCCTGTTTACTTAAATGCCTCTATAAGGCGGTCCCTAAAAAAATATTTAAATGAAAATTCTTTTATTGATACAGACTATCTTTTTAGGTCGAGAAAAACTTCTAACCCAATTACAAGACAACAAGCCTACAGGATTATCAATGCGGCAGCCAAAAATGCCGGAATTGATGAACCGGTAGGAATGACCACTCTCAGGAAAACATTTGGCTATCATGCCTACTCCCAGGGTGTTGCAATTTCACTCATCCAAAAAAGACTACAGCATGCCTCGCCATCAGAAACAAAGCATTTTATTGGAGTAGACCAGGAAACGGTCGCGGTTAAAATAAATATCAATCTATAAGGGGGAGTTTTTATTGCCTGAACATATTATTAGTACGGACTCATTCATCATGCTTTTAGCTTTTTTATTAATTGTCGGGGTTTTGACTACGAGATTTTCAACTAGATTAGGCGTTCCCTCCCTTATCCTTTTTATATTGGTCGGAATGGTCATGGGCAGTGATGTCCTGGGTATCGTCTATTTTGACAATGCATCATTGACACAAAAGATAGGGGTAATTGCGCTGATCATCATTTTGTTTGAAGGCGGCCTGCAGACAAATTGGAAGGATGTCAGGCCGGTGATCGTCCCTTCTTTATCATTGGCGACTATTGGGGTTTTAATAACCTCGGGGATTATAGCGGCTGCTGCTAAAATGATCCTTGGCCTCGACTGGCTTGAATCCATTTTATTCGGTGCAATAGTTGGTTCAACTGACGCCGCAGCGGTGTTCGCAGTCCTGAAAGACCATAATATATCCCCAAAACTTGGATCCACCCTTGAAGCTGAATCGGGATCGAATGATCCGATGGCCGTGTTTTTAACAGTCGCAATGATTGAACTGATTACCATCCCAGATACACGGATCCTGACCTTGGTTGGTGATTTCTTTTTGCAAATGGGGGTGGGGTTGGTACTGGGGATCATATTTGGAAAGATAGCTGTAAAAGCTTTGAATTCCATCAATCTGGATTCCAGTGGACTGTATCCTGTATTTGCAACCGCTTTTGCATTGCTGACTTATGGCATCACAGCATTCCTAAACGGCAGCGGGCTTTTGGCTGTATATATTGCAGCCATTCTGATCGGTAATGCGGAAATCGCCTACCGCCATTCTATTTTCCGTTTTTCAGAGGGTTTCGCATGGATGATGCAAATTCTTATGTTTGTCATCCTTGGACTCCTTGTATTTCCATCAGAGCTTTTTACTCCTGCCATTTTAATTCAAGGGCTTCTGGTCTCATTGATTCTGATTTTGGTAGCGAGACCCATAGCGGTGTTCATCTCAACGTTCAACATGCAGTATTCCCAAAAGGAGCGAGTATTCCTTTCATGGGCGGGATTGAAGGGCGCAGTCCCTATTATCCTCGCCACCTTCCCTTTACTTGCAGGTATTGAGGGCAGCCATCAGATTTTCAATGTTGTCTTCTTCGTCGTACTGACGAGCGCACTGATTCAGGGAGCTACCATACCAATGCTCGCCAACAAGCTTGGATTGAATGGTCCTAAGAAAACGATTCCGATGCAGTCGCTTGAGTTGATTTCACTCGGAAAAGCTGATGCTGAGATGATTGAATATGAAATGGAAAGCGATAGTGCAATTGTCGGAAAAACCTTGATGGAAATCCCATTTCCAGAAGGGACACTGGTAAATGCGATTATCCGCAATGGCAAACTGATTGCACCAACCGGGAATACAGTCATCATGGCTGGAGACTTCCTTTACATTCTGTCCGGGAGAAAAAACAAGCAGAAACTGAAGAAACTACTAAAGGAAAAATCACTATATACACAAGATGCGCTAGTGCTGAAGTAATGTAGCTGTTTTCGTCAAGTTCATTACATTCAGCACGGACCTGCCGAAATAAAATTAAAACCAGTGAGGACCCACCTCACTGGTTTTAATCATTTATAGTCTTAATTTTTCCAAGAACAGATTCTGCATTTCTTTTAATATAAGTTTATATTGATAATTCTCAAGTATAGTTGCCTGCAATGTAGCTCCATTGACCATCGCCCAAAAAATATCCGCGTATGTCACGGGATCTAGCTCTTTGTTGAATTCACCTGATGTCTGCCCTTCTTTAATGATTCCTATCAACAATGAAACAAAGAAATCTTTATATCGTTCAGTCAACACTTCCTTTAACTCCGGATCCCGTGTTGAGTACAATCTGAACTCATAATGGACAATCGCATAACCCTTGTTCGCTTCATCATTCGGATCGTTATCCAGGTAGGCTTCAATCAAGTAGTTGAGCTTATCCAGCGCTGTCTTTCGCTCAGCTATCGCTTTTGCAAATTTATTTCCCGAGTTATTTGTCTGGCCTTCCATCAAGGCAAGATAGATATCGTCCTTACTTTTGAAGTAGTTATAGATTGCCCCTTTGCTCAGGCCAGAACGAGCGACAATATCATCAACAGTCGAGGCTTCAAAACCCTTCTCGGCAAAACAAACATGAGCGCTCTGTAGTATTTCCTGACGCTTCTTTTCCTTATATTCCTCTGAAACAATTGGCGTCATTTGAATTACCTCATTTTCGTCGCAAAATTATAATTTGTATATTTTGCTATACTTTTCTTCCAGATATTGAACTAGATAATCCGCATTCAATTCTTCACCGGTGGCTTTTACAATCAGTTCATTAGGTGTGTAAAGCATGCCATATTGATGGATGTTTTCCTTTAGCCAGTCTTGAATCACTGAAAAATCCCCCTGTTCGATACTCTCATAGAAATCAGGCAAATCTTTCTTGATTTTGTTCAGGATTTGGGCCGCATACAGATTTCCAAGCGAATATGACGGGAAGTAGCCAAGTCCTCCGAACGACCAGTGGATATCCTGGAGCACCCCCTTCACTGTCAGTTGATGGTGTAATGCCAAGATAGTCATTCATTTTTGCTTTCCATATTTCTGGCAGATCCTTTGCCTCTATTTCCCCGGCAATCAATGCCTTTTCAATTTCATAGCGAACCATGATATGAAGATTATACGTTAGCTCATCAGCCTCAACTCGGATGAAAGATGGCTGGACAGCATTCGTGGCTCGATAAAAATCATCCAATGCCACTTTCCCAAGTTGTTCTGGGAAATGTTCCTGCAGTTTCGGATAGAAGTACTTCCAGAATTCCTCACTGCGTCCTACCATGTTTTCAAGGAAACGCGACTGAGATTCATGTATTCCAAAGGAAGCACCTTCCTGAAGGACTGTATCCTGGAATTGCGGATTGATATTTTGTTCGTAAATTCCATGCCCAGCCTCATGAATTGTACCAAAAATAGCGGAGCGGACATTATTTTCTAGATACCTGGTCGTAATCCTCACATCAAGGGTATTGACAGGTTGCGCAAATGGATGGACGGTTTCATCCAGCCTACCTGCTTCCATATCGAAGCCGATCAGCGGCAAGATATAACGATTGAACTCTTTTTGTTTCTCTATTGCATATGGTTGTTCAAATACCTCCACTGACGGCTTGGATGAAGACTCTTGAATTCTTCTAAGTAAATCAGCGCTTGATTCTCTTAATTTAACAAACATTGGGTCAAGCTTTTCCACAGTCAGGCCAGGCTCAAATTCGTCAAGGAGCGCATCATATGGATGGTTTTCATAACCGTAAATTTCAACAGCTTTCTTCTTGAATTCTATGATTTTCTCAAGAAAAGGAAGGTATTTTTCAAAATCATTATTCTCTCTTGCCTCTTCCCATGCATCATTTGCCCTTGATGTAAGCACAGAGAAATCTTTAATCATTGCAGCTGGAATACTCTTTGAGCGGTTATAAAATTTAAGGCGTTCACGGATTTTAGCCTTTACCGCCTCATCAAGGTACTCCTCTGCTTCTGGTGTGGAGAGCGTGTTGAGTGCCTCCCCCATTTCCCCTGAAACAGTCAACTTGAACGCTTCTGTTCTAAGTGTCCCATTTGCATTCGCAAATATAGAGCGTCCTTTTTTCGGTGAGATAACTTTTTGGTCCCAGCTCAACAAACCTAAAATACTATTAAAATGCGAAATCTTTTCATCTAATTCATTGAACTTTTCGAGCGCAGACATGATTGTTTGGTTCATTACCTTTTGTTCCATGCCACTTCCCCCTTTTTCGTTAACGTTTGGTTTAATACAATTAATAAAGCTTAGCAGGCCATGATCGTAAAATGACTACCGAATAGCTTCGTAATTCATGAAAGAGTCAAAATAAACTATCCAGTCGGTTTATTATAATTCATATTACATTATTTTTTCAATTATCACAAAATTATTAAAAAATATTTCTAAAATCTTGCAACCTTTCATAACTTAACTACGTCAAAACTTAAAGAAAATTTTTCCAAAGGAGAGAATATGAAAAAATTTATACATTACCTATTTTTACTTTTGACCTCCATCACGGGTCTTTTATTTTTTGTGGCATTTCCCCGGCTTTTCGCATTTCGGGATTCTGCTAGTGAACACCTAGGTATAAATCTGTTTTCCTTTTTAAAAGTACTCGCAGATACTGTCATGCAATTTTTCAAGCCTGCCAGCTGGCAATTTTTCGACAGCTGGAACACGGAAACAGTTATTGACCGGTATACATACTCGCTTGAAGTTATTTTTGTAAGTCTGTTGTTTTCTTTTTTAATCGGAGGTTTAATCGCTTATTTATTTATGAATTTCCCATACAAACAACGGTCCAGGGTGAAAAATATCCTTAACTTCCTCGAGGGCATACCTGATCTGCTGATTATTTTCATGATACAGATGTTTTTGTTTACTCTTTACAGGGAATTTCAAATCCGCCTGGTTACCATGTATGGTTTAGCCGGACAGGAACCACTAATTTTTCCAATGATCATTAATTCCCTGTTGCCATCACTGTTTTTTGCCCAATACCTAATAAAAGTAATGGAGGAGGAGTTTGAAAAACATTACATTCTCTTAGGACAGGCAAAAGGGTTATCGAAGATGCAGCTGCTTTTCTCCCATTTAACCCGCAATATCGTACCGGTTGTCTCTATCCATTTTAAGACCATCATCTTTATGGTTTTGACAAACCTGGTGCTCGTTGAACACATGTTTGTCCTTGACGGGTACATCCAGGAACTTAATAAACTACTGCAGATTCAAAGTACTTCTCCAATGAATATTTTCTTTTATGTAGGAGTTTTTATGCTTCCTATCATTCTTGTAGAGAGATTCGTTTCGTTGATCGGTAAAAAGTTCGGAAGCGTCCGGGGGATGGATATATGAGAAGAATCAGGGCTATTTTCTTATCTGCTATCGTTTTGATTGCGTCTTTTTTCAAAACAGGTCTAATGTTTCTTATCAGGGAGACAAAAAATCTAAATCCACAAAAAGTAAAAAGAGGGTTGCTTGTATTCTTGAAAGCTGCCTTCAAGAAGTTTGTGGAATTAATATCTTACATTAATAACCTTAAGCATCGGAATATCCTGATTGGTTCGACAATCCTTATTGCATTGTTCCTGATCAGCTGGAACACAGAGCTTATGCCCGAAAGCAATGAGCCACTGATTTTCGATGATGAAGGAAACTTTGTCGCGGCTCCGCCTGCTCCTCCTTCGCTAATCTTTCCACTTGGGACGGATTTGGGTGCAAGAAGCATGGTTAATCTAGTGCTCGTTGGAGTTAAGTATACTCTCGGCGCTATATTGGGAATCACACTTGCCCGACTGTTGGTTGGTACAATACTGGCGCTTATAACGAAATTATTGTATCCGAGCTTTAAACGGTATTTCAGTGCGTTCTTTTGGCCATTCAGATATATTCCTCAATTGCTTGTCGCGATAATCTTGATGCTTCCTATCGCATCTATACCGACCGGGATTTCAGCAATGGTCATATTGGAATATCAATTGATTATTATGCTGCTGGTCGGTCTTCCGGGCGTCTATTATTACATCCTTGATATGATGGAAGAAATAGAAAAACAACCTTATGTTTTAAGCTCAATACTGATGGGTGCCAGCAAGTTTCACACCTTAAAAAAGCATGTATGGCCCAATATCAAATCTCATTTGCTGTTATTGACTACACAGCAAATCCTATCAATCTTACAGCTGTTAACGTTCCTTGGGATTTTTTCATTGTATTTAGGCGGCCCGCACCCCACGCCTTTGACTGATACACCACGGCTGATATACAGAACAATCACCAACGAATTAGCGGGAATGGCCGGCCAAAACTTCTGGCTGATCAGAAGAGCCCCATGGATGGCCTACAGTCCAATTCTGATCATTGCTTTTATAGCCATCATCGTGAATTGGATGAAAAAAGGGGTCGAGGACCATATCGCCGGAGTTGTGCCGGTTAAACAAATGGCTATAACGTCTGCAGCTAAAGAAAATACCAGCCTCTCAAGAAATTTTGTAATAGTTGGCGTGCAAGAGCAGCCTGAGGCAGAGAATAAAAAGAAGATATATATTAGTGACTTTATTCGCGAAAAACTCAGGGATTTCCGAGGGTATTTGAGCCGTTATAAGGTTTACAGGATTATTGATAAGAGTGCGTTAAGGGTTGCCGAATATATCTCAGAATATCCTAAGCTCGTATTTACTACATTATTGACGGTCTCATTCGTATTATGGGCCGGTGTATTCTCGTATGCTGAGTTTTTCGGAAACGATGAAGCCAAGAAAGAGGAAACTAGTGTTGGTGCTTCAAACGAACCAAAAGACTTATTTAGTTACAGCTTTACCAATAAGGAGCATGTTCCTGTCATATATAAAGCTGACCTGACCTATCAGGATGCTGAGGCAACATTGCAGGGCACACTACATGTCTCCACCTCGAATACTACCGGTGCCGCCCAGGATAAAATTTATTTTCACCTGTACCCTAACCAGTTTAAGGAACCAATTGATGGCCCGGATTGGGAATTCATTCGAGGGCCATCACCTACACCTGGCTGGATCGATATTGAAAACATCAAAGTGAATAACCAGGAAGCTGATTTTAAAGTTGAAGGCACTATTTTAGAAATTCAAATGGATCAGTGGAAAGACAAGGCAACTGCCGAGTTTGACCTTCAATTCACTTTCCAGCTCCCAGTGAATTACAGTAACTCAAGCTATGATTATGCAGCAGTATGGCTCGGAAACTTCCTGCCAAAACAGGCTGTGTATGATAAAAACGGCTGGAACCTGGATCCCTATTCACCAATCGGCCACCCTTTTTATAGTGAAACAGCTGTCTATGATGTGACAATAAACTCTGCTAGCAAATACGAGATTCTTTCGAATGCAGAAGAAGTTAATGCTATCATTGTAAACGAAGGTGAAAGCCAGAAGTATACTGCTAAGGTCGATAATGTCCGTGATTTTTCTGTCGTTCTATTGGATAAACAATATTATCAAACAGAAAGATTCATGTCTCGTAACGAAACTCTTGTGAATGTATGGTATCGCCCTTCCACTGACAAGCAAGAGATCGCAAACAGAAATGCAATGGCTGCAGGCCAATCGATCGATTATTTTGAGGAGTTTTACAGTTCAACATTACCTTATAAAGAACTGGATATAATCCGAACCGCGGAAGGAAACCCACAAATGGCTTACCAGGGAATGATTTTTTCGCCAGGATATAACTTTTCAGAAAATGACTTTGGTTCTCTTAGTATGGCAGATGGCGTGATTCGACAGTGGCTGTCAGGCATGGTCGGAAGCCAGGGATATAAAGAACCATGGGTAAATGAAAGTCTCGTGAGCTATTCCTTGAAGACTTATATGGGTGAAAAAGGCTACACGATTAGTCAAACTGCAGAAGAGCAATTAAAGCAGCAGGACGAGATTGCAAGAATTCAAAAAGAAGGCCAATATTTAAGCAGCCCTTTAAGCGATTTTAAAAATATAAATGATTACACAGTCCTGATGGGTATTCACGGTTACAATATGTATGCTGAGTTGGACTACTTAGTCAAGGCAGGAAAAGTAAACAAAGCTTTGAAGACATATATCAACGAGTACACAAATAAAAATGCATCTGGACACGATGTAATCGAACTTTTTGAAAAAGCAGGCCATCCACAGGCAAAAGGTTATTTCGAGGGTTGGCTGAAGCCTGAGTTAAAAGAATAGTTTAGTTTTCGCCTGAGCTTTGCTAGTGAGCTCAGGCGTTTTTTATTTCTCTTGTATTAATTGATTTTGCCGAAGGGGTAAGACGCGGATTCGCTTCGGATAAAATCGTTGCTTCCCTTCCAGGTTTTATCCGAATCTCTACCTTCTTCAGACAAATTACCAGCCATGTGCTCCTACTTTGTCCGAACCTGTATCTACTTCAGACAAATCACCGGTGCGACTCTCCTGTTTTGTCCGAACCTGTACCCACTTCAGACAAATCACCGCCGAGACGCTCCTGTTTTGTCCGAACTTGTACCCACTTCAGACAAATCACCGGTGCGACTCTCCTGTTTTGTCCGAACCTGTACCTACTTCAGACAAATCACCGGTGCGACGCTCCTACTTTGTCCGAACCTGTACCTACTTCAGACAAATTACCGCCTAGACGCTCCTGTATTGTCCGAACTTGTACCTACTTCAGACAAATTACCAGCGATGCGCTCCTACTTTGTCCGAACCTGTACCCACTTCAGACAAATCACCGGTGTGACTCTCCTGTTTTGTCCGAACCTGTACCTACTTCAGACAAATCACCGCCTAGACGCTCCTACTTTGTCCGAACCTGTACGCACTTCAGACAAATCACCGCCTAGACGCTCCTGTTTTGTCCGAACCTGCACCTACTTCAGACAAATTACCAGCGATGCGCTCCTGTTTTGTCCGAACTTGTACCTACTTCAGACAAATTACCAGCGATGCGCTCCTGTTTTGTCCGAACCTGTACCTTCTTCAGACAAATCACCGCCGAGACGCTCCTGCTTTGTCCGAACTTGTACCTACTTCAGACAAATTACCAGCGATGCGCTCCTGTTTTGTCCGAACTTGTACCTACTTCAGACAAATTACCAGCGATGCGCTCCTGTTTTGTCCGAACCTGTACCCACTTCAGACAAATCACCGCCTAGACGCTCCTACTTTGTCCGAACCTGTACCTACTTCAGACAAATCACCGGTGCGACTCTCCTGTTTTGTCCGAACCTGCACCTTCTTCAGACAAATCACCGCTGAGACGCTCCTGTTTTGTCCGAACCCGCACCCACTTCAGACAAATCACCGCCGAGACGCTCCTGTTTTGTCCGAACCTGCACCTACTTCAGACAAATTACCAGCGATGCGCTCCTGTTTTGTCCGAACTTGTACCTACTTCAGACAAATTACCAGCGATGCGCTCCTGTTTTGTCCGAACCTGTACCCACTTCAGACAAATCACCGCCTAGACGCTCCTACTTTGTCCGAAGCTGTACCTTCTTCAGACAAATCACCGCCGTGACGCTCCTGTTTTGTCTGAACTTGTACCTACTTCAGACAAATCACCGGTGCGACTCAACTGTTTTGTCCGAAGCTGTACCTTCTGCAGACAAATTTCCGGTAAGGCCCTCCTGTTTTGTCCGAACCTGTACCCACTTCAGACAAATCACCGGTGTGACTCTCCTGTTTTGTCCGAACCTGCACCTTCTTCAGACAAATCACCGCCGAGACGCTCCTGCTTTGTCCGAACTTGTACCTACTTCAGACAAATTACCAGCGATGCGCTCCTGTTTTGTCCGAACCTGCACCTTCTTCAGACAAATCACCGCTGAGACGCTCCTACTTTGTCCGAACCTGCACCTTCTTCAGACCATATATCATTCGTAATAAGTATCCGACGTGGTTCCTTTTGCTGTGTAAAACTTCTTTAATACTCTGGTTATTCGTCTTTTATTTATTTCTATGTTGCACCATTCATATATGCTTTGTGTCGTTATCTTTCTTTCTGGAAACAATAGCTTGAATTCTTCTACTTGCTGTACGATTGCTTGTTCTACAGGTTCAGAACTTCCGCACTTACCACAGACTAAATGCCGTATTTTTATAGACGTATTAAATGAACCACAAACCCTGCAATGCATACCTTTATCCAATTGGTCATAATTATATGCAGGCAAAGTGGTAAATGGATTTTTAACGTGGTGCAAGGAAAGCAGTTTTTGGGCGAGTAGTTTATGCTTCTCGTCCATCTTAGATGGTGTTTCGTTAAGTTCTTTTAAAAAGCGATTGATTTGGGTTGGTAAAATGATTGGCTGATCCATCGGGGCTTGGTAAAGGGTGAATTCAGGATTGTTAAAAACGACTGCAGCCTGGACGAGGTAATTTAATTTGAGGTTTTGAAGCAGTTGGCGAAAGAGCGTCTCGCTTCTCTTTAATTGTATGACTGGATTTTTGAACTCTCGGCTGCTCTTTACGGAGTACAATTTGTCTGATTCCAGGAAATAATCACCTTCGTGATATTTCACATCCAATAGATGTATGATTCCCCCAGAGATTATTACCTTATCAATTTGGAAATATGAATTATTCACCTGGAGCAAGAGGTCATCTATTATATACCTTTCCTCAGAGAGGTTTTCAGTCAACCGGTCAAATTTAATCTCCCCTCTATACCCCTTTTCCAAATTCGAAAGATGAAATTTATCCTTAGCGGCTAACTCCATTCGTGTGTTCAGGTAGCGCAGTCCTACTAATTCCTCTGATTCAGTTCTTTTTTTTAGTAACATAGTCCACTTCCTTTCTTTAAGCTTATTCTAATCCAAATCGCATATAATTTTTGTGAATATTTTGTTAACTTTTTCTATTGCCTATCTAGATTCGATTCAATGATTCACGTTTACTTGAAGATTTCACGCCATATCAATCGTTAAATATTAAGTTATAGACATTATCCTAAATCAGACGCAGTCTCAATCTTAAATCCATATAATGTTGCACCCTGAATGTAAATGCAAAAAACCGCCTGGAGCCAAAGCCCCAGACGGGTTTTCCCTTCTATTCTTCCTGCTTTAAAGCAGCTTCAACTCTGTTTTCAGTCTTATTCTCGCGAATTTCGTCTGCCAATGCATCGATACTGTGTCTTACATTTGCTTTGCCTGAGAAATTCTCGATTAGGTCTTTTACATCGATTCCTGATGAAGCTTTTAGGGACTCTTGAAGTGTCGCCATTAAATTAGTCGCATAGCCGGTTACTTTGTTTGCTCCGCCATTGGCGTCACTGCCGCCTGTGTCGACAACGGTAATCTTATCGATGTTTCCAAGTGGCGCTGCAACTTGCTTCGCATATTCAGGAAGCATTTTCAAGATCATATCGAGGATTGCGGCCTGGCCGAATTGTTCGAACGCTTCGGCGATCTTTTCCTTTGCTTCTGCTTCGGCAACACCTTTTAGGCGGATAATTTCCGCTTCGGTTTCACCTTTTGCCTTTTCTGCTTCCGCTTTCGCAAGACCATCCATACGAACTTTTTCTGCTTCAGCCTTAGCCATTGCTTCAATACGATATTTATTTGCATCTGCTTCAGCAATTTGCTTGGCTTTATCAGCAGCTGCGGATTGCTCGACAGCATAGCGGTCAGCGTCGGCCTTTTTCTTGACTTCAGAATCGTATTGGCGTTCGCGGCGCAGAATTTCTTTCTCTTCAAGTTCAATTTGCTTTTGACGCTCGATGATTTTGACCTGCATTTCCTGTTCGGTAACCTCTTGCTGTGTACGTGCCATTTCCAAATCATAAGCCTGGTCAGCTCTCGCCTTGGCACTATCCTGCTCGCGGCGGTACTCAGCAACTTTCAAACCATTGATTTTTTCTGCTTCGGCGATTTCAGTCGCGCGTTCAAATTCAGCCTTCTTCGCTTCTTTATCTGCTTCAGCTTTCTTGATGCGTGTTTCTTTTTCCGCGTCAGCTGTAGCGATATCCGCATCACGTTTTACCTGGGCAATACGAGGCTTACCAAGGGAATCGAGGTACCCATTTTTATCACGGACATCCTTGATTGTGAATGACACTATGACAAGTCCCATTTTTGCAAGATCCTGTGATGCCACACGCTGGACTTCCTGCGAGAACTTATCACGGTTCTTATAGATTTCTTCTACAGTCATCGATCCTAAAATCGAACGAAGATGCCCTTCTAATACTTCCTTCGCTTCATTCTCGCGATCTTCTTTTGATTTTCCTAGGAATTGCTCAGCAGCAGTGGCAATTTCACTGATGGATCCTCCGATTTTAATAATCGCCGTTCCATCTGCCATGACTGGAACACCCTGTTCTGTGTATACTTCAGGTGTAGTGACTTCAAGCTTGCTTGAGAGCAGGCTGAGTGGGCGGGATTGTTGGAATACCGGGAAGATGAACGTGCCGCCTCCACGAATAATTTTTATCCTGTTGCTCGACTCATCCGTATGAACATTGCGGCTGCCAAGAAAGCTGCCGGTAACAATCAAAGCTTCATCTGGTCCAGCCGTTTTATATTTGGTGATGAAAACGGCTATCATAGCGATAACAAGGAAGACAACAAAACCAATAACAATAAACATAAGATCCATACCTTTTCCCCCTAAATATAAGTCTCTTCATATAACTTAACTTGCAGTACTCCATTCTCTACATCAATGACCAGTACTTTTTTACCATATGGAATTTCAGATTTTGTAAAACTAGCTGCAGGTTTTGAGATACGTCCGCTAATATTCTCAATAATGACCTCCCCATACCCGTCAACGGGGATACCCGTAATGACGGTTCCGATTCTCCCTCGCAAATCACTTTCCTTATAAACAAGTGATTCTTCCGCATTGGATAATGGAATCAGGACAAACACATTCAACAAAGTTACAAGAATAAGAGCAATAATGGCTGAAGTACCAGCGATCAGCACACTGTGGAGTTCCGTAAGAGCTTCTCCTAAATATCCTCCGGCTGAAAAAATTGTCACAAAAGAAAAAATCAAGGTTGGATTCACAAAAGGGATAGCTTCCGTAATTCCTTCCAGTACGTCACCGAAAAACAAATAAATAATCGTGACCGCACCTGAAATCACCAATCCATAAAGATAAATCGTTTCTAATGGCATGCCAAACAGCTCCATTTTTACTCACCCCTTACTAAAATCGATACAAGCACCCTCCCTTATTCCATTTATTTCTTAATATGTAATACGATTGTCATGTTGTTTGGTTTCAATATTTTTAAAAATTTGTAGAAAAATAGCTGCACATGAATAAATTGCGAGAATCCGTGAATTTTCCACGGATTCTAACGGTTACTCTATTTCGCTAATTGTTCTTTTTCCTTGCTGTGAATCTTCTTAATCATCCTGATTTGTCCTCGATGGTTCAATTCATCCTCCAGGACATGGAACCATTTAAAATAATTGTTTCCCCGCTCGTTCCACCACCAGTTCGTCTGCTCAAACAACCATTGATCAGAAAGTGTCCGGAATTTACGATACGTATCTTCCCGTACAGCCTGGAGATCGGCAAGGTAATGTTCCAGAGGAAACCCTTTGAATGCTGCCTTTCCTTTTTCACCAAGTTCAAGACCCGCTGCCAGGGCTTCTTCCTCTTCCACAGTTGGATACCTTCTCTCAAAGGTAATAATTTGATAGATCCGTTCCACAGCAGCCATATGTCCAAGCAACATACCAATTGAGTTCGCTTCATCATGGACTAGGAAATCAAGTTCCTCAATTGTGAGTCCCTCCACTGCTTCCACGGTTGTGGAACGTGCGTAATTCATCATTGACACCAGATGACCGAAAGTTGGACTGAACCCTTCTTTCTGATCGATCAAAAATAGCGTAGATCTGTCTATACCCATATTTCCCCTCATTTCTTAAATTCATGAACTAATATTATTCGACTTTTTCCACAATTATCCTTTATTTTTTCATTTGTTATGGATTGGCACGATCCTCATAGAGCATGCCGGATCGTCCTGCCTGCCGAGGAAATGGAGCAATTAGATCTCGATGAGAATAAAAAAGCCCAGCAACATTTAGCTGGGACTTTAATACATTAGCTTTCCAAGTCAGCAGGATTAGCCTCTTCATGGTCTTGCGGCGCGATCAATTCATTATAAAAGGTAGCATTGGCTGTACTGATATACGGAGTCAGCCATAAGAAACCAATCCCTAAAGTAAAGATGGCAATGAAGACCCACCCTATAAAACTAAGATTCATCAGGAAGTATTTCCACTTATAGCCCTTCATCCTGATTTTACTTTCTGTGATTGCTTCGAGTGCGGAAAGCTGTGGGTTATCCCTTAAAATGAAAAACACTTGTGAGTAGGAAATCCCCTTAATAATCCCTGGTATAATCAGTAGTAGTGACCATAGGATCGTGAAGATTCCAACAAGGATAGATGTTCCAATAACTTTTAGGGATAGCTCCCATTCTTTATACACCGCAAAGATATCGGAGATTTTCGGGTCATTCCATCTGGCAATAACAAGGTAGAACCAGTAGCTGGCAACTGTCATCGGGATGAACAAAAATGAGATTAGAAGATTAACCATGTCAGCAATCAATGGAGTTTCGGTTTGATTAAACCACTCAGAAAATCCACCACTTAAAGGCACTTCTACAATCGTCGGCACTATAGTCGTAATCAAAAAGACTATAAATGTAAGTGCTACACCAATGCCCCACTTTCCTTTTAATGTTGCAAGAGCTTTCTTTTTGATTTGTGAAATAGATATATTCATTCACTTTCCTCCTAAAAAACTAAAATGAAGATACACACCAATTATATTTTGAAAAAATTAACAAATTCATAGAATATTTTAAGAGACTGCACCTGATTGTGTCTCCAGAGTATTGACCCAATCAACTACCTCAACAGCATGAAGCGGCTTTGAATAGTAATAACCCTGAATAATTGGATTATCAAAATTTTGGGACAGGAAGTTCATCTGGTCTTCTGTTTCCACTCCCTCAATCACCACTTTTAGTTTCAACGAATGTCCCAGACTAATGATTGCTTTCATAATTGCTGAATCCTTCTCTGATTGTGGAACATCATCAACAAAGGACTTATCAATTTTCAACGTAGAAATCGGCAGCCGCTTTAAGTACGATAAAGAAGATACACCCGTTCCGAAATCATCGAGAGCAACAGTAAAACCAAATTCTTTAAAAACACTTACTGCCCTGATTGCATTTTCGATCTGATCGATTACGCTTGTCTCTGTAATTTCAAGCTCAAGATACTTGCTTTCGATTTCATATTTCGCAATACATTGTTTCAACGTTTCCATCAATTGTGGCGATGTAAAATAGGAACCTGGAATATTAATTGCTACTTTGAAAGCTTCGTTTCCTCCATTCATCCAAAACATAATCTGTCTGCACACATGGTTGATGAGCCAATCCGTTACCTCATGCATCTTGCCGTTTTCTTCAAGAACCGGGATAAAAATACCAGGAGAAATAATACCGTGCACAGGATGCTTCCAACGCAGCAATGCTTCAACACCAAAGATCATTTTCGTGTTTGAACATACTTTTGGCTGATAGAGAACATAAAGTTCATCCTCTTCCATTGCCCTGTCGATATCATGAATGAGATTCCGTTCAAATGCAAAAGTATGGATCTTCGGATCATATTCAATTACTTCATGATTGTAAGCAATGTTAGACTGCTGTAGCACTGCCATCGTATTAGAAAATAAATCAGATTGTTCATTCTCCTCTGAGCAAGCTACTGCACAAACCATATTAATGCCTAATTTCTTTTCCTTGATGACTAACGGCTTTTTCAAAATCACGGTGATTCTTTCCAGAGAGGTTTTCAGTTTTTCATAATCTCGTCCATCCTCTGATAATATGGCAAAGCGATTCCCTTCTATTCTATAAATCACACCGAATGACGGTTTTAGGCTGACAAGAATCTCACTAACTGCCTTAATGACTTCATCACCGTATTCGTAACCATATCGGCTATTCCACTTTTCCAGTCCATGTAAATGGATCACCGCCATGCTGGCTGGTGAAGAGGCATTGAGCACTTTTTCGAATTGTCGTCTATTCGGCAATCCTGTCAAGGCATCGAAATGATTTAAGCGGAAATCGACATACCGGTCAAGCAGGCTGGATAATCCAGAAAAACCTAAAATCACTCCTATTCCAATCGTCACAGCAATAATTAGCATGCGCAAATTCATATGATGTCCAGGTTGAGTTACTGGAAGTACGGTTCCATCTGTATAAAAAACAACAGCCTCCATGCCTGTATAATGCATACTTGATATAGCGATCCCCATCAGTAAGGACGTAATCAACTTGATATAAAAGTTCCCCATAAATTTTTGCATGCTGGTAAATATGTACAGAGCAACATAAGAAACAATGATGGCAATCAGAACGGACAGAACAAAAATGAAAGGCCGATAAGAAAACTCAATATCCATCTCCATTGCCGACATCCCGATATTATGCATCGAAGCAATTCCGATACCCATGATCATGCCAGCGAGTATTTTGGGCAAGCGAGTTAAATTGATTCGATTGGAAATATAAAAAGCCAGGTATGAGGACATGACAGCAGGAAAAACGGATAATATCGTCTCGGAAACGTTATACTGCATCGATACCGGTAGTCTAAAAGCACTCATCCCGATGAAATGCATCGCCCAAATTCCCAGGCCCATCGCAATGGAAGCAAGGGTCAGCCAAAAATTCCGGCCAAAAAACCCATTCTTGCTGATTCTTTCGTTCATTGAAAGGGCAGAAAAGGAAGCAAGGAAGGCTATTACCACCGAAAGAAATACAATTGGCAGTGAATATTCTCCCTGTAAAATAACAATGTTGTCTGACTCGGGACTAAAAAACATGTTTGGCTAACATCCTTTATTTGATTTTCATGTTGTTTATGGTAATTATATCGGCTAAAGTTCTTTATTTTGAATATAGCCAAACAGTTAATTTACTTTGGAGTGGTGGCAGACCTGGAAAACTCTCTTGCCAAATTTTCCGCAAAAAAAAAACGCTGCAGGAAGCAGCGCACTCAATCTTAATTTATTTAACTGGGGTTTGCCAATTTATTTACGATCCCCATCTTTATTTGCAGCTTTCTCTAATCTCCTGAATCGCCTTAGATCTGCAGATCTTATTGGCAATGGTTCTTTTTTCAGAAGCTTAAGAATCGCGAACATTAACAGCAGAAGCAGCACTGTAAATGGTAGTGCGGCAATCAATGATGCAGTCTGTAAAGCTTCAAGACCACCTGCGTATAGCAAAACTGCAGAGATGGCTGCCATTAGGGAGCCCCAAACAATTTTTGCGAATCTTGGCGGGTTCAAACTTCCGGAAGTCGTCATACTTGCCAGTATGTAGGTTGCTGAATCCGCTGATGTTACCAGGAAAGTGAAAATTAATATAATAGATAAAACCGAAAGAATAGTTGACATCGGCAGCACTTCAAAAGTCTTGAATAAAGCAGATGTTAGGTCTGCGTTCACTGCTGCAGCAATTCCTGTGTCATAATTCAAATCATTCCAAAGTGCCGTGCCACCGAATGCTGCGATCCAGAGACAGGCAATTACAGGCGGGATGACCATGACGCCAAAAATATATTCCCTGATGGTCCGGCCCTTTGATACCCTGGCAACGAACGCTCCAACAAATGGAGACCACGCTATCGCCCATGCCCAATAAAAGATTGTCCAATCTCTTGTCCAGGTCCCTTCCTGGTAAGGCTGCAGTCTTAGGCTGTATTGAATGAAGTTGGCAAAATAATCCCCAATCGCGAGTGTGAAGCTTTCCATGATGAAGACTGTTGGTCCCGCAATCAACACGAATAGCAGTAGAACAATTGCAATTCCAAGATTCAAGTTACTCAACATTGCGATCCCTTTTTCAAGTCCAGTCGAAGATGAAATCATATAGGCAATGAAAATCACTAAAATAATGATCATTTGTATGCCGATAGAGTTGCCGGTGTCAAAAACAGCATTGAGCCCGCCATTCATTTGCAGGACACCTAGTCCGACGGATGTGGCGATCCCCATGACAGTCGCGACAACAGCAAGGGTATCAATTGTGTTTTTCACTGCTGGTTTTGTACCTGTAATCGGTTCAAGTGCAGTAGACACCAAACCATTTTTTTGTTTGCGGAATTGAAGGAATCCAATTACTAAGCCAACTATCGCAAAAACAGACCATTGACTCACACCCCAGTGAAAAAAGGAGTATCCCATTGCAACTCTAGCAGCACTTCTTGATTCCCCTTGAATATCAGCGAATGGTGTGTTGAAAAAGTGGCTCATTGGTTCTGCAATTCCCCAGAATACAAGTCCAGCCCCAAAGCCAGCTGAGAAGAGCATTCCAATCCAGGTAAAGAAAGAGAACTCAGGTCGTTCTCCTTCTCCACCAAGTCTGATGGCGCCGTATTTACTGACAGCCAGGCCTATTAAGAAAAGCACAATAATAAATACTGCAAGCAAGTAGAACCAGCCAAAATTAACTGTTGTAAAACTAAATAACTCTCCAGCCACCGCACCAAACTTCTTTGGCATAATAGCTCCAACTACGACGAACAACAAAATCACCGCAGCTGACACAGAAAAAACAAAGTTTGATAATATATTCTTGATCATGTCAGCCTCCAAAAAATATGCATTTTTCTAGTTATGTATACAAATTACACTTACCTTTAACCTAAGGAAATATATTTGGGAAGGGAAAACCTAGACATTTGCCATGTAATTATTCTGCAATCTTTTTCCCTCTATTATCCATGGTAAAACATTTTTTACATCCCATTTCCACCTAGATAACATTTGGTCCTAATAAAGCTAAAAAATGAACGCTTAGAGAACCTAAGCGTCCATCCAGAACAAAAAGCGCAAGCGCCTCGTTCAGCCCCGACAAGCGTTGGAGGGCCTGACAGTGAAGTCGCTCTTTGACTTCATTGGCAGGACCGAAACGTCTCGAGGGGCTAGGCGCTGGAGCTAGATTGAGAAACAGCATGTACTTATCCACCACTAAATAATTTTATACGCGTTTAATAGGTCTTGCTTAAAAACTCACGTGTACGTTCTTCGACAGGATTATCAAAAATTTCATCCGGGTGGCCAACTTCTACAATCCGGCCTCCGTGCATATAGACAACCCAATCAGCTACTTCGCGCGCAAAGCCCATTTCATGTGTCACGACTACCATGGTCATGCCCTCTTCTGCCAGCTCCTTCATCGTTGCCAGTACTTCTCCAACCAGCTCCGGGTCGAGTGCTGATGTCGGCTCATCGAACAGCATGATATCTGGCTTCATCGCCAGCGCTCTCGCAATTGCTACCCGCTGTTTCTGACCGCCAGAAAGCTTGGATGGATAGACTTTTTCTTTATCCGCCAGGCCAACCTTATCTAGCAACTCTCTTGCTTCCTTGATCGCCTGTGATTTGCTGATCCCTTTTACATGTACTGGCGCCTCGATAATATTCTCAATCACATTTTTATGAGGAAATAGGTTAAAGTGCTGAAAAACCATGCCGATTTTCTGGCGTACTTCGTTCAGGTCATGAGAATCTGCATTTACTTCTTCACCTTCAATGATGATTTGGCCATTATCTTTAATTTCCAGGAAGTTCAGGCAGCGCAGCAAAGTACTTTTACCAGAGCCACTTGCTCCTATCAGGCAGACAACGTCACTTTCTTTTACATTTATATCAACATCCTTCAATACATGAAGGTCGCCAAATGATTTATTCAGCTTCTTAACATTGATCATATCTCTTCCGTCCAAAACAAATTCCCCCTTAATCACTTACCGAAAGTTTCTTCTCAAGCAGTCCAACCAATGCAGATATCAAGTAAACAAGGAATAGATAGTACACAGCAACGATGAGCAAGTACGTCATATTGTCAAAATCGTTTGCTCCTTTTGTTGTCGCGACATTGAATAATTCGTACATCCCAATGAATGCTGCTAGTGATGAATCCTTGAGGCCAATGATGAATTGATTCCCAAGAGGAGGCAAGGCACGACGGAATGCTTGTGGAAGGATAATTCTCCGCATTGTAAGGACCCTGCTCATTCCAAGCGAACGACCGGCTTCCAATTGTCCCTTGTCGATCGATTGGATAGTTCCCCTGAAGATTTCTGCAATATAGGCACCGTTATGGAAAGCTAGTCCAAGGGCTACAGACCAGAAAGCAGAGATGTTTAAATTGGTCATTCCAAAGTAGAAAATGAAGATTTGGACGATCAACGGGGTTCCTCGAACCAAATAGATATAGGCATTTGCAATCCATTCCAAAACTTTAATTCCTGATATTTTGAGGAAGGCAAAAAACAACCCTATGAAAATAGCAATCAAAATCGAGACTGCTGTAACTTGCAATGTAAGCAGCATGCCTTTGAGGAATATATCATACGTGTCAAAAAAGACTTCTATAACATGCGATAGACTTGGCAAAATTCATTCAACTCCCTGTGGGCTCTTTTATCGTTCTTGGTAAACATCATTTTTAAGCAGAAACGAATGTGCAGTTACACCGCACATTCGCTCCAGATGACAACTTATTCCTCCGGTTTAGCTGTGATGTCTTCACCGAAATATTTTTCACTGATTTCTTTCAACGTTCCATTTTCTCTTAAAGTTTCCAATGCCTCGTTGACTTTCTTCAGTAATTCATCGTTGTCTTGGGCTATGGCAATTGCCTGCTCGCTTCGGCCAAGAAGCTCTTTGCCTTCAATTTCAAGACCAGCACCAATCGCTTCTTTCCCTGTAATAAAGTCCGTTATAACAGCGTCGTGCCTTCCATTGGCTAACGCTTCTAAAGCAGTTACGTCACTGTCATAAAGCACAATATTATCTGTCACTTCCTCAGCAGTCTTTGCATAAGTAGAACCTTTTGAAACGGCAATTTCCAGTCCATCAAGATCAGCAAGTTTTTCTGCATCGCTATCTGGTCTTACAAAAATCTGAGGTCCGGAATAATAGTAAGGTGTTGAGAAATCCACATGCTTTAAGCGATCTTCGTTAATGGTGTGGCTCGCAACAGCTGCATCGAATCGGCCTGACTTAACACCTTCTACGATACTGGCAAACTTGAACTTTTTCTGGCTTGGTTCCAGACCCATTTCCTTTGCCACTGCTTCGGCAACATCGATGTCAAAACCGCTCATCTTGCCTTCCCCGTCCGTTACGCTGAATGGTTTGAATTCTCCAGATGATGCAAAAGTGAACTTGCCATCCTCGGCCAATTTCATACCGCCTTCACTGCCGGATGTTTTTTCATCGCTGCCGCAAGCAGCCAGGAGACCTACCATGGTCACCATAATAATGAATAATGATAAAATTTTCTTCACTGTTTAAAACTCCCCCTCATAATCTTTACTTTCTTTAATATTTATTCTGTTAAACGGCCCATATAACTCAGTCATTATAAACCGTAACATTCGACCCAAAGTACTTATACCCACTTTCCAAGAACAGTAAACTAGTATTGTAAGAATTCATCCAAATTTCCTATTTCACCGAATATTACGCATAAAATATGAAAATACGTTATAACAATAATTGTAACAATCCTGTAATATTCAATCAAAATCCAAATTGTCTGATAATTTATCAAATCATGTGATATTCTTTGTTCTCGTCCACTGAGCCTGCCGAGCCTCCCTTTTCCCTCTGAATCCTCTAAGATACTCCTGATTCTTCCTTGTCCGACAAGGTACGCGAAAAAATTACATTATACTAGGAAAAGCCAGAATCCATAAATGGACGCTGGCTTTTAGTATGTTTGGTCTATAAAAAATCTCATGAAAGTAACACTATATTTCAACTGATTTCTTTCGGTTTATACAGATTATAACAAAAGATTTAATCAATAATTCTTTCTGGACAGGAATACACATTAAAAGATTTTCCACGGATAAAACCTACTGCAGTTATATTTAAGTCCTTAGCCAGTTTGATAGCAAGATCAGTCGGCGCTGATTTTGACAGGACGATTCCTACCCCGATCTTCGCAGCTTTCAATAGTACTTCTGAGGAAATCCTGCCACTAAATACAATGATTTTATTTCTTACAGGCACCCTATTCAAAATACTATATCCATATAACTTATCCAGTGCATTATGTCTTCCAATATCCGTGCGAACCGCAATCATTTCATCAGGGGAACAAAGAGCTGCATTGTGTACTCCTCCAGTTTCAAGAAACACTTGAGAGCTGTTTTGCATCTGTTTCATCAGGGCAATGCTCTGAGTCGCTGATATGGTTGTATTGGACATCGAGGTTTTCGCTGTCCGGGCATCATTATGAAAATAAAATTGACGGCTCTTCCCGCAACAGGAACCAATAAATCGTTTTGAATAATACTCCTGGTTTGTTGTCATACTCACTTTTAGCATAACGTAAGCATAGCCTCTGCTTTCATCGATGCTAAGTGAATGGATGTCATTGTAGGAACGGATAACCCCTTCGGATGCCAGAAAACCGACAACCATTTCCTCAAAATGTGTAGGAGTGCAAACCATTGTTGCAAACTCCATGTCATTTACATAAATGGTCAATGGGAATTCATTTACGATGACATCCTCTACATCCAGGAATTGTCCATCCTGATATTTTGTTATGGTATATTTATCACTCATGTTTTCTAACATAGTCGTCACCTGAATTTTTTAGAATTTGAGAATACTTAAAATCTAAACACACTATTTTCTTTTTCTCAAGAAAAATTTACAACACACTCATAGTGTAAAATTGATTTAGCAACCTAAAATGTATTGCATCTACAGTTCTAAGATGATAAAATTTTCCCGAAGTTCACTATTCTGTCACATTTTGATTCGAGATAGCGATCCTGTCGTCGGTTAAGGTGTCATGGAAATGTAAGCGATTAACTGTTGGTCCGTAAGTAGCGAATCCTGCTTAGTACTAACCGTCAATTTTTCTATCAATGTCCGCTTCTTTGTCGCGGACTTGGGAAGATTGACGGTTTTCTGTTTCTTGGGAAAGAACTAGGAACAACAACAGTATACATATCGAGCTTGGAATCAAGGTCTTTGTAGTTTAAGAGATTCCATCCACTTCATTGTTGCAGTCATTGGTCATATGGAAAAACAAAAAAAGTAAAGGGGAAAAAGCATGAAAAAAACGAAGAATCGATGGCTTATTGCAGCCTCAGCAGTGGGAATCCACATTTCCATTGGGTCTGTATATGCCTGGAGCAACTTCACGAACCCATTAATCGAGGAGTTCGGTTGGACTTCCAAGCAAGTACAATTTACCTTCAGCCTTGCCATTTTATTTTTAGGATTATCAGCAGCGTTCCTCGGGCATTTTGTTGAAAAACACGGTCCAAGAAAAGCTGGACTCCTGGCAGCAGCCTTTTTCGGAGCAGGTATTTTAGGATCAGGACTTGCGGTCAATCTCGGTTCATTGCCATTATTGTATATTACTTATGGTGTTTTAGGCGGAATTGGTCTGGGAGTCGGTTATATAGCCCCAGTTTCCACTTTGGTAAAATGGTTCCCAGACAGACGCGGACTTGCCACAGGACTTGCCATCATGGGATTCGGTTTTGCGGCAGCGATCAGCAGCCCAATTATGGATTCTCTGATTAAATCTGTAGGTACTGCCAATACATTTTACATTCTAGGTGCAGCTTATTTTATTATAATGACACTGTCATCCCTGTACCTCGAAAGGCCTCCTGTTGATTGGGCTCCAAAAGGCTTTAGGGAAAAAGCTGAATCAGGAAAAGTGAAATTCAAGAAAGACCTTTCTCAGCTGACAGCAAATGAAGCAATAAAAACTTCACGTTTTTACTATCTTTGGGTGATGCTGTTCATCAATGTTACTTGCGGAATCGCCATCCTTTCAGCTGCAAAACCGTTAGCGGAAGAAAGTATTGGTCTATCGACAGCAGAGGCAGCTGCACTAGTTGGAGTTTTAGGTCTATTCAACGGCTTTGGACGAATCGCATGGGCTTCAATTTCTGACTATATCGGCCGCCCTAACACATACACAATTTTCTTTGCAACACAGATTGTCTTGTTCATGATGCTGCCGCATACAAAGGAAGCATTTCTATTCCAGGTAATGCTTGCGGTAGTTTACACAATGTATGGCGGCGGTTTTGCGGCCATCCCAGCATTCATCGGTGACATATTTGGAACAAAACAGCTCGGTGCGATACACGGCTATATCCTGACTGCATGGGCAGCTGCAGGATTGGCTGGACCAATGTTCGCAGCCTGGATGAAAGACACTACAGGAAACTACGGAACGAGCTTAACGTTCTTCAGCGGACTGTTCGTTGTTGCGCTGGCGGTGTCCATTTTAATCCGCCGTGATATCAATAAGCTTCGAAAACAAAATGAAGCTAATGAAAAATTAGCTGGTTAATGCTTTGTAATTGCCTCTCAATATGGTAAAATACCTATCGTCTTATAACCTGTATCGATAACAGGAGGATAATATGAATAAATACGAGGCAGAATTCAGCAATCTGGTCCGATCCTTTCGCAAAAAGCATATGGGCAAAGGGCCAAGCAAAATAACCACTACCTTTTGTAAGAAATGGGCCATCTGCGAAATGGAAGGAAACCTTTCACCTGTAGAAAAATTCATTGCATCAGCCAATGAAGGAAAACAGGCACTTAGGGCGGCCAGAACAGAAATGGTTAAAGAAATGTACCGAAAGAACCCTCCAGTGGAAATGGAAGAGTTTCTTGGCTGCAAGTTGGTAGAACTTTTTGTAGATATAGATATCGATCGGGATTTTGGAATGTCCATCTTTGTTTTTGATGAGGACATCCAAGAAAAATTCTATAACTTATAAGGTATGGCACTTGGCAGCGACCCTGCTAAAGACTAACCACCGTTAGAACCTGGAGCATCAGCTTCGGGTTTACGGTGGTTTTTTTATAAGATTGTTATAAATGGGAGTGTTTCAAATTGGGTAAAACAAAACATCCAGGACCACAGAAAAAAGCGGCAATGCCTGCACCAAAGCACTGGGTAAGTCCGATTCCTTTCGGGCTTGGCAAAGTGAAGCCGAAACATATAAGAGATACCATGAAAACCCTTTGGGACAATCGGGATAACTTTGGCTACGCGACCAACATCCTGACCAAAGGAGTATGTGATGGTTGTGCATTAGGTGTATCAGGCCTGCAAGACCAGACTTTGACAGGCCCGCATATTTGTACGACAAGATTGAATGTCCTCAGACTGAATACTGCCGGGGCAATAAAGCCGGAGATTCTACATGCTGATATAGATGAACTAAGAAAATATGATAGCACCCAGCTTCGTAAGCTGGGACGTATTCCATATCCTATGATCCGCAGGAAGGGTGAGCGGAAGTTTTCCCGAATTTCCTGGGATGATGCAATGGATATGATTGCTGAGAAAATGAAGAAGCTTGATCCCAAACAGTACGCTTTCTACCTGACAAGCCGTGGGATTACAAATGAGTCTTACTATGTAGCCGGAAAAGTCTCCCGCTTTCTTGGTACAAATAATATTGATAATGCAAGCCGGATTTGCCATTCACCTTCAAAAACAGCTTTAAAACGTTCGATTGGCGTTGGAGCTTCTACTTCAAATTACCAAGACTGGATTGGCACTGATGTCTTGTTGTTCTGGGGCAGTGTAGCATCGAACAGCTCCCCTGTTTCGTCAAAGTACATGCTGGAAGCAAAGAAAAAGGGAACAAAAATTATTGTTGTAAACCCGTATAAGGAACCGGCAATGGATGAGTACTGGATTCCTTCAAATCCAGAATCCGCTCTTTTTGGCACGAAAATTGCGGATGATTTCTACCAGGTCAATATCGGCGGAGACATTGCTTTTATGCATGGGATCATGAAACACTGGTTTGATATGGAGGAAATCAGGTACGGTTCAGCCATCAATCATGAATTTGTTCAAGAGCATGTGAATGGTTTTGAGGAATTAAAAGCTAAAGTCCAGGAGCAAGAATGGGAAGATGTTATCGCATCTTCTGGCATTTCTAAAGAACGCATTATCGAGTTGGCGGAACTGCTCGCAAACAGCAAGAATGCCGTGTATGCATGGGCTCTTGGCTTAACGATGCATTCATTTGCGACTGACAATATATCGCAAGTGGCAAATCTTGCGCTCCTTCGCGGACACCTTGGCCGAAAGCACGCAGGTCTGATGCCTTTTCGCGGACACTCCTCTGTTCAGGGCAGCGGTGAAATGGGTGCAGATCCTTTCGTTCTTCCAGGCGGAGATTTTTATGGAGAAAATATTAAGCGAATTGAGGATCTATGGGGATTCGAACTCCAGGATTGGCAAGGAGATATCGTCGGAGTGACTCTCGAGAATATTCTGCTTCCTGAAGATCATGAACGCAAAATCAAAATGTATTACTTATCTGGAGGCAATTTCCTCGAGACAATGCCAGACCCACACTTTGTGGAAAAAGCATTGTCTGAATTGGATATCCGTGTCCACCAGGATATCATCCTGAATACTTCTACCCTTGTTGATGCAAAGGAAGCCGTCATCGTTCTTCCTGCGAAAACTCGATATGAGCAGGAAGGCGGCGGAACATCCACTTCAACTGAGCGAATGGTTTATTACAGCCCTGAAATTGAAGGCAACAAGAATCAAGTTGAAGAAGCTCGTGCTGAATGGAAAATCTACATTGATTTAGCTAAGCAGGTCAAGCCTGAGTCTGCGCATTTGGTTGATTTTAAAGATGCTCAGGAGATACGGAATGAGATTGCACTGGCGAATCCTAATTATGATGGAATACAACATCTTAAAAAAGCAGGTGATGTGTTCCAGTGGGGCGGAGCTTGGTTATGTGAGGATGGAATCTGTCCTACTTCTGACGGAAAAGGAAATCTGATTTCAGTTGATATCCCTGAACTCGGTAAAAAGGAAGGACAATTCATCGTTACCTCCCGCCGTGGAAAGCAATTCAATTCCATGGTCTATAATGAAGTGGATCCGCTTAACGGCGCTGGACGCTATGATGTCCTAATGAATGCAGAAGACGCACAGGACCTTAGCATTGCAGAAGGTGAAGGAATAGTTCTATACAACGGCTTCGGTGTCTTCCAGGGCAGAGCTAAATTCGTAGACATATCACGCGGCAACGTCCAGGTCCACTTCCCTGAAGGAAACTTCCTGCTCCCAAGGGGACGCTATGAAAAGTATGCCGGTATTCCGGACTACAACATCACAGTCACACTGGAAAAAGCTGATCGCTTCAACGCGAGAAAAGACGTCGAACACCACGAAAAACGCATTGAAGATGATGAAATCGATGCACCAGCTTAAATGGAGATAAATAAAACAGCTTGCAGACCTATGATCTGCAAGCTGTTTTTTATAATAAAATATATTGGAAATGCCCGGTTCTTGTTTTGATAAAATGAATTTCAAGACAATCGCTTTCTAAAGCCACCTTGGCCCTCTGTGACCTTCATTCCTTCTCTCTTCCGAACTGCTTTCTTCCTCATTGTGTTTCTCTTTTTCAAATTCACGACCCAATCTTCTTCTTGGACCAAAGAAATCAAAAGGACGCCTTCTATCTTCATGGTGACCCCTTGATCTTTCCTGAATGATTTCAACTTCTTTGGCATGAATTGTAAGCTTATCTACATGGATAACCTTTTCTTTTTTTTCACGTGACATAATTTCCCCTCCCGCCTTTATTTATTCAGTATTATCTTATTCGCTCTTCCTGGAAGGGTATAGGCGTTTCTGATTTAATGGTGGTGCGATTCTAATAATTATAACTTAAGCTCTGCTATATTTTCATAACATCGTACAGATTGTGGAAATATAAGAAAATAATAAGGATAAGTGAAAATTTTTCAACATGTATATTTGTTTAGGCTAGACGGACATGGGTAAAACTTGTACATTGATGAATTAAACCAACGCTACTTCAATTAGGAGGTCCTTGAAATATGTTCGGTTTTTCTGATTTTGTGGGCTTTCTATTAGCCCTTTTACTTATTTATCCTGTCGTTTCACTGATACATGAATTAGGACATTCTTTTTTTGCATGGATCTTTGGGGGGAAATTCTCTTTTTCCCTTGGGCGAGGCAAAACAGTTTTCAAGAAAGGACCATTCAGTTTAAACAGCATGTATTTTTTGGATGCATTTTGTGAGTATGAGCACCTTAAATGGAATAATCGGTTAACACACTTCCTTGTCCATGGTGGCGGAATCATCTTCAACCTTGGATCAGTATTGGTGCTGAATATCCTCATCTCGCAAGACTTTATAGAACCTCATACTATATTTGTCAGATATTCCTATTTTTCGGTCTGGCTGGCAACCTTCTCATTGATTCCAGTTGATTACGGCAACGGCAATTATAGTGATGGGCTGGCCATTTACCATGTTCTTCGTTATAATGAGTGGCCTAAACTTACCGGATAATTTTTCATGAATCGTACCTGTCCTACGGGAACAGGTACTTTTCTAATACAGAAGAAACCCCTATAACCATAAAATAGAGGCATTCCTATCCAAAGGAATGCCTCTTGCCCTCCAGCTTAGGAAGTCACATACATATCAGTGTTTAATGAATTAGAGTCTCTAAAGGTGGTATGGATTTCCCCTCTTCTTTCCTCATCCACTTCGACTAACACCAGGATATTGCCTTCCTTTAAGTATCTTTCATATTCCTTGGCGTCATCTTCCGTTACTCCGGCTCCTGTCAATGCACCAACAATTCCGCCTCCTGTCGCGCCAATTGCTGCACCGCTCAAGGTTGTTGCAAGCGGCCCAGCGGCAGCAAGGACACCAATCCCAGGAATCGAAAGCAAGCCGATTTCGGCAATCAGACCAGCGATTCCTCCAAGAACGCCACCAGTCCCCGCGCCAATACCGGCGCCCTTGCCAGCATTTTTGCCCCGATTCGATTCATTTTCAATTACATCTACATCCGTTTGGTCTTCGATGTTCTCCAATTTATCATCGTCTTTTGCAAAGATCGATAATTCGTGCGCGTCAAATCCCATTTCCTTAAGTCTTCTAATTGCACCAACTGCTTCGTCTGTATTTCTGAATACTCCACCTACGATTGTCTTTTCCATAGACTAATACCTCCATTCTAGTTTTTACGCTCATACCGGATTGAATGATTGAGCGTGATGCTTTCTGATCCGGCATACAAAGTCTCAAAACTGAGATTCTCAAAACTAAGACTTCTATACCGAAACGGCTATTTACCATTCAACAAAGTATGTGATTTTGCCTACATTGAACCAATACCCGTCACATTTTGGACTAAACATAGAGTCAAGAAAGTAGAAAAGATGGCCAAAAAGCCATCTTTTCATCAGCCTATTTTCCTTTGTTTCCGTTCTCTGCTCTATACTTATTTTCGACCTTTACTGCACGAGTGAATTCCTTAGCGTAAAGCACTTCTTGCGCATCAGACAAACCATTGTTCTGTTCCGTATTCAACCCTTTGTTGGGAGCTTTATTCTTATTCATATAATGATCCCTCCTGAGTTCGAATTAGATGATCTCCATCTATTATTTTTCTACCCTGAGGATATAGGAGTAAACGAACAGAATATAAATGGTACTATTTTCAAGGGGCTATCCCCTTGAACTTCGTCATGGTTTGTCCTCTTTCTTCATAAGATGGTGAAAAGGAGGTTAACCATGCTTTTGTACAATGCTTATGTCTTATCCACCCTTGGTGCAGTTATTCTGATTTCAACCATATTGGTTCTTCGTCACAAGGCTGAGATGACTGTCATGGATGGAATGATCACCTCAATGTTTCTGGGAATGAATATAGGCTTAACTTGCGGCATTTTACTTGGAACCGTTTTTCGTGGAGATTTATTTATGTCAACCATCCTATCAATGCTGATAGGCGCAGCAGTAGGCATAATAGTAGGAGGATTATTCAGCTTTGCTTCAGCAATCGAAGGTCTTATGTCCGGTATTATGGGCGGCATGATGGGGGCAATGCTTGGTGAAATGCTGCTTCCTGGAAAATCGATGATCCTTATCAATATCTTCTTAACGATTTCAATAGCTGCCTTATTTCTTTTTAAAATACTCCCTCAAACTGAGTCAGCCATCACACCCAAGAAATATTTTATGAAACCATTTATTACCTTCATATTGCTAGTAATCTATCTCTATTTAGGAAGCCAACTTGGACACACTTGGATTGAAACGCTTAAGGGAAGTACCCATCACCAGGAACATCTACATCATCCGTGAGGAAAGAAACGGTTTAAATACAACCGTTTCTTTCGTATGGGGACAGTAGGTATCGTCATAACCTTCATGCCAAAGTATTTCATCACACTTTAAAAAAATAATCCTTTATGCTGCTCTACACCCCTAAACCCTTCATAATAATGGAACTTTCTTGACAACTTTACGCTCTTCACCATGAAAGCTGTCACAATAACAGCACTTTCTTGACAGCTTTGGGACCTTCACCATGAAACCTGTCACAATATTAGCTTTTTCTTGACAGCTTTACGCTCTTCCCTCTGAAACCTGTCACAATAACAGCACTTTCTTGACAGCTTTGGGACCTTCACCATGAAACCTGTCACAATAACAGCTTTTTCTTGACAGCTTTGGGCCCTTCACCATGAAAGCTGTCACAATAACAGCACTTTCTTGACAGCTTTGGGACCTTCACCATGAAACCTGTCACAATAACAGCTTTTTCTTGACAGCTTTGGGAACCACACCCTGAAACCTGTCACAATAACAGCACTTTCTTGACAGCTTCGGACCTTACAACCTGAAACCTGTCACAATAACAGCACTTTCTTGACAGCTTTGGACCTTACAACCTGAAACCTGTCACAATAACAGCACTTTCTTGACAGCTTTGGGCCCACACCATGAAACCTGTCACTATAAAAAACTATCTCGACAGCTTTGCGCCAAATCCTTAACAAAGGTTTCGCTCCTCATAAGGGTACATTTAGCTGCTAATCAAACAACGAAATGATTTTTTTAGCAAAAGCAGCTAGTTCCAGCTTTTCAAGTGTATGACAGTAATCATATTCAATATTGCCAACTGATGGTCCCTCTATCTCTCTAAGATACTCTAATACTTTAAAATCACTAAACCACTCGCCCTTCTCAGCTTCCTGGTGTTTAACGTTTTTCCATACATTTTCAAGTGTCGGGCTATAGATTCGTCTTGCTCCGGATTTAAGCTTGCATGAACTCAATTTTATTTGATATTTAAGCCCTGGTATTCCTTCGTGTACATCATTAAAAATATGTGGCCAGTAATCTTTTCGTGAACCCGTATGTGGGTGTGCCACGGCCCACTCTTCCACCTTTTTCAAAACATCTTTATCAAAAAGGATGGTATACAGTCTCTTTCCTAACTGGATACGTTCGTGCAATGATTCGAACTGGTTTACTGTCTGTCCGGCCAATTTAGTCACACCGTAATCATTATAAGGGAAAATAATTTGATTAAAGGATAATAGATCCTGTAATTCAAACTCCAGGGTACTGAATACTTCTTTGATAAATTTCCGCTTCTGGATGACTCTATTTTCGATATAGTTCTGTTCATTACCAATCAGTCCAAATGTGAGTAGAGATGAATTGGAAGAGTTCCAGTAATAATCCCAGATCGTCTCTATAAAGATTGAAACATTAAAGTGGGGAAGCAGCCTGAATAGCGGCTCATTCCTTTTGAGACTTTCTTCGTAAAGCAGCAGCTGTGGATAGGCATCCTGGAAAATAAGCCAATTCCCTCGTTCTAGGAAAGAGAAATAGGAGTTTTTTTCCCTTTTAGATAACAGTCTTGCTAAAAGCTCAGCTTTTAAATCCGTCATGCTCCAACCGCCATTCCTTGAGACCATATGGGCAAGGAATGCCCAGTGGATTTCCGGGTGCTCTTTATAATAATCCAGATACGCTTTCGTTCTAGTAATATTGTTTATGTTTAATTCTTCAGTCTTGTTCTTTATCTCGCGAATGATTTTTCTCTCTTCTTCTGAGGGGTTTTTAGCAAAACTCATTTCTTGCCTTCTTTGCAAGTTTTCTTGGATCACTTCAATAGGCGACTTTACTTTTCTATTAAAGAAGAATATTGTCCATTCCCCCTTTGTCTGAGGATTTATTCGGATTCATTATGAAAGGTCATTTTATTTAAGAAAGAGGTGATAAACTGCTCCTTTTCCATTCTATTGCAGTTTTATGAAATAAATGAGCTATTCATTCAAGAATGACAGCCTCAATGATTCTCCCCGTCTTTTGCATGGGCAAGTTACCTAATATTGAATTGCCCATATCATAAAAGTGGAGTGCAAAATTGTTTTGGGGAGGAATAGGATGTTTTACCATGTAAAAGAATTACAATACCAAGCAAAACCAGAAAGGCCTGATCCTGTCTATGCTAAAAAGCTTCAAGAAGTTCTCGGAGGACAATTCGGGGAAATTTCTGTTGCAATGCAATATCTATTCCAGGGATGGAATACTCGAGGTGATGGAAAGTATCGTGATCTCTTGATGGATACCGGGACAGAAGAACTGGCCCATATTGAAATGCTGTCCACCATGATAGCCAGGCTTTTAGATGGCGCACCTGTTGCCGCACAAGAAGAAGCGGCAAAGGATCCGGTAATGAATGCAATCTTAGGCGGGATGAATCCCCAACATGTCATCGTATCAGGATTGGGAGCCATGCCGGCTGACAGTGTCGGTAACCGCTGGACTGCAGATTACATCGCCGCGAGCGGCAATCTTCTGGCCGACTTCAGGGCTAACCTGAATGCTGAGTCCCAGGGCAGGCTCCAGGTCGCTAGACTATATTATGAAACGACAGACCCTGGTGTAAGGGATATGCTGTCCTGGCTGCTTGCAAGAGATACGATGCACCAGAATCAATGGATCGCGGCCATAAAAGAATTAGAAGCGAAGGAAAATGTAGTGGTACCAAGCACCTTCCCGAAACACCTGGAAAAACAGGAAGTTTCCTACGTGCTGTTTAACCTTTCAGAGGGAGACGAAAGTGCGGCGGGCAGATGGGCAAGCGGAACTAGCATGGATGGCCTCGGCACATTCCAGTACGTCCAAAACTCTGCACCGTTTGGGCCAAAGCCAAAACTTAAACCAGCACCTCCTTATATTTTTAATACACCACCTGCGGTTTTGCGCAATGAGCAAATACCGCCAAATTTGATGTGAGAACTAGAGAAATTCGACGAACAAAAAAAAAGCTTCAACCCTTAAGAAAAGGATTGAAGCTTTTTAGTATGATTCCTACTGGGTTCGAACCAGCGACCTCTACCCTGTCAAGGTAGCGCTCTCCCAGCTGAGCTAAGGAATCGTTTTAGCATTGTCCTACGTAGTGAGAACATTTACTAATATATACTGGATTAATAGGAATGTCAATATAATTTTTACGTAAAAATACCCTAATCTATAATTTTTTAATTGCCTTAATTACACTTTCGATATATGTATCTTCATGTGGGACAAAATCTTTTTTGGTCACAAGCATGCTGTGTGATTTCTTTTCATTATTCACGCTCGCAAGGAAACCTTCAACTTTTATTTTCTTTTTCTTTCCAAGCCAAAGATCTTCAAATTCCGTAAGGCTCGCCATCATGATACCCGACACCTCTTCTCTTTGCAGCTTGTAATTATCGAAAGGTTGAGGTTGTTCATACAAAAATACATGGCATAATTCGTTGTCGATAAATCCTGGACTGGTCAATGAATCCTTGATCATCCCTAATGAATGCAATTCCTCCAAGGCAAGGTCTATCCCAAGTTCCTCTTTCACTTCTCTTAAGCCATCCATAGGACTTTCATCAGCAAGAATATGTCCTGCTGCGGTAATATCCAACAAATTAGGATAATCTTTTTTAGCTGAACTGCGGACTTGGAAGAAAAGAAATTCTTCATTGTCTATCCGCTCGGTAAACCAGCAATGAAAGGTTTCATGCCAATGTCCTTTTTTATGAACTTCCGACCTCGTTGCAGTACCAATACAAATTCCCTGTTGATCAAACACCTTAAGTAATTCGTTTTCCATGTTTACACCTCCTTCTAAATAATACCATATATCCCTTTAAGTTTTTACGAACGAATGTTCTGAAAAAGATTGAATAAAGAACGAATGTTCGGGTATAATATAAATAGAAATCAAAGGAGTGAGAGCGCATGAATGGCCTTCTTGAAAAATCATTTAGTGAAAACCTTCCTGTCGAAATGATTTATCTTGCAGCTAATAACCAAATTACCCATCGCCGGATTATCGTAAAAGAAATGCATGATCGTTATTTTAAAGCTTTCTGTTTTCTCAGAAACGCAGATCGCCTGTTCAAAAAGGAAAACATACTTTCTGTTATGCCCGAAAGACGCAAACTGCTTAAATCAAGCTAAAAAAAGAAGCCCTGTAAAAGGACTCCTTTTCCCGTTCATTAATTTGCTGGCTTTGGTTTCACTGAATCTTTATCTTTAATAATCAACTGAAGTGCTACAAGCAGTACAAAAAGACCGAGACCGATTATATCCGACATTCCTTCTGGATAAATCAGCATAATACCGCCTACGATTCCCAGCACTCTTTCCCACCATTGCAATTTCCTTAACCAGTAACCAATGACCCCTGCTCCAATGGCAAGCATACCAGAAATGGCCGAGAATACCACCCAAATTAATTCTGTCCAGGTTGTATCGATCATAAGAAGTTCAGGAGATAACACGAACATATAAGGTATGATAAATGCCGCTATCGCCAGCTTGGCCGAATTCACACCGGTACGCAGCGGTTCTCCACCGGAAACTCCTGCCGCCGCAAATGCTGCAAGAGCAACTGGAGGCGTGATATCGGCAATAATACCAAAATAGAAAACAAATAAGTGAGCTGATAAATCCGGTACACCAAGTAAAATTATGGCCGGTGCAGCAATTGTTGAAGTGATAACATAGTTAGCCGTGGTTGGCGAACCCATTCCTAAAACGATTGCGGCGACCATAGTCAGCATCAAAGTAGGAATTAGGTAACCACCAGAAAGATCGAGCAAGCCATTTGCAAGCTTCAGTCCAAGACCAGTCTTAGTAACTACCCCAACAATGATACCTGCAGCAGCTGTAGCTGCCGCAACTCCCAGTGCAGTCCGTGCTCCATCGACAAGTGCATCGATCGCATCTTTGAAACCAATTCGCGTCTCTTTGCTGAAAGCACTGACGACAATTGTGGATAGAATCGACCACAAGGCAGCACGCATGATACTCATTCCGCTTACCATCAATATAATAACAATCAGGATAGGCAATAGAAGATAAATCTTTTTAAGGACTTCTTTTCTGTCAGGCATTTCTTCATCAGATAAACCTCGCAGACCGATCCTTTTCGCTTCAAAATGAGTCATAATCCATATACCGGAGAAATATAACAACGCAGGGATTGTAGCTGCCTTGGCAATTTCCCAGTAAGTAATTCCGCCACCGATGAATTCAACCATCAAGAACGCTGCTGCTCCCATGATTGGAGGCATTAGCTGTCCTCCTGTTGATGCCGCTGCTTCTACGGCACCGGCGAATTCTTTGCGGTAGCCAAGCTTTTTCATCATCGGAATCGTAAATGACCCCGATGTCACAACGTTAGCCACTGAGCTTCCACTGATTGTTCCTTGAAGGGCACTGGAAAAAATCGCAACCTTTGCTGGTCCTCCAGTACTTTTTCCTGCAACGGCAACAGCGAGATCATTGAAATATTGACCAACACCCGTCTTTACCAGGAATGCACCGAACAATAAAAACAGGAAGATGAATGTTGAGGAAACACCCAAAGGAGTTCCCAGAATTCCCTCGGTAGTAAAGAACATTGTCTGGACGAGAGATTCCAGATCAAGACCTCTATGCGCCAGGAATCCAGGCATATACGGTCCAAAAAGGGCGTAAACCATGAATAAAGCTGCAATGATCGTGATCGGCAAGCCGACCGTTCTTCTTGTCGCTTCCAGTACCAGCAGGATAGCGGCAATACCAATGTAGAAATCTGTTGGTGTCAATCGCCCGACACGATTGACGAGTTCGTCTATCATCACTGGCCAATAGGCCCCAACTGCAATAGCAAGCACAGCCAATAGCAGATCGTACCATGCAACCTTTTTTACTTTAAGATTCTTCTTCCTTGCCGGAAACAGCAAGAAAATGAGCGCGAGAGCGAATCCCAGGTGGATCGAACGCTGGAGTTGGGCAGTAAGGACACCAAATATGGAGGTGTATAGCTGGAATACTGAGAAAGCCAGAAGCCCGAAGAAAACAATCCATCCCATCTTACCTGCCAATTTTCTAGTTGCAGACTCCGGATCATATTTTTCCAGAAGCTCTTGTTGTTTTTCTTGAGATACCATTTCTTCATTTGTCGTCAAGGATATTCACTCCTTCCAATTGCTTCAATAAACTAATTTCCTCAATCTTTATCCGTACCCTTGTCCCTGGTTCAATCGCCTTGGACAACGGGTACGTTATGTCTTCAAAAATCAGGGTGTGGTTTGCCCGGACCTGGCCAAGCCTCATATCGAAATGCGAAAATTCCCTGTTCATATTCGTAATATAGTACTTGCCATCCTTCATTTCAAAGTTCTCTCCATCCACGACTTCAGATGGCATACCGATAGCAAAATCCTCATACTCCAGTTCGTATTGCCTGATTTTATGGCTTTCGGTAACTTTGTAGCTTTCAATCACATCAGACAGATGGATCGAATGCTTATACTTTATTTTAAAGGCTTCCCCTGTATTAATCGGTACATAGCAGAGTATATCATTACTTTCAGGTGCTTGAAAAACTAAAGCTTGTTTGTAAGGGATATTGATTGAGATAATTGCTAAAAAAATAATGAGGGTTAACAGAACGAAGATTTTTGATTTAATCCAGTTTAAATTCATATCACTAGCCTCGCCTGTCCAATGTCTCCGATGGAGTACTTTCTTTATAACAGTAAAAAATAGACCGGTTGGAAGTTCGGTCTATCTGCCTGGGTTCTCACCCATGTGGTGGTCATCTTCTACTTTTTGTGAAAAAGATGAATTGACCGGGCAATGTCCTTTCAGGACAATGTCCGGCCATGTTCAAACTATTACTGAGCTGCCTTAATACCTTTTTCATCATAGTACTTCTGGGCACCTGCGTGAACTTCAATGCCAACACCGTTTAGAGCATTTTCAGGCTTGATTTGCTTCGCTTTTGCGTGTGTTACCTGATCAAGGTTCTCAAAGATTGACTTTGTAATGTCATAAACGATTTCTTCAGATAAATCCGCTTTTACGACAAGCATCGCAAGAACTGCAACTGTCGGTACTTCGGAACCTAATTTATATGTTCCAGAAGGTACTACCTCTTTAGCATAGTAAGGATACTTTTCGATAAGCTCTTCAGCTTTGTCAGCTTCAACCGGAACAATAACTACCTTTTCCGTTGCAGAAAGTTCTTCAACAGCTGCTGTAGGTGTTCCAGCCGTTACGAATGCTGCATCGATGTTGCCATCTTTGATACCGTTTACTGATTCATCAAAGCTCAAGTCCTGCTTTTGAATATCATCCAGTGAAAGACCGTAAACTTCAAGAATTTGTTCAGCATTCGCTGCCGTACCAGAACCTGGTGCACCGATTGAGACCTTTTTGCCTTTAAGATCTTCTACTGATTTGATACCTGATTTTTCTGTAGTGACGATTTGGATTGTTTCAGGATACAATGTTCCGATTGCCTTGATATTTTCGATTTTGTTTCCATCGAACATTAGCTTTCCTTCAGTTGCGTAGGAAGCGATGTCAGTTTGTGTGAAGGCGATTTCACCTTTATTGTCTTTAATGCTCTGCATGTTTTCTGCAGAGGCTCCTGTTGTTTCAGCATTTGTGCTAACCCCTGTTGCGTCAGATACGATTTTGGCAAATGATCCGCCCAACGGGAAGTATGTACCACCCGTACCACCAGTAAGGATGCTCATGTATTTTGGCTTTTCTTCTGATTTTCCTTCTCCGCCACCCTCTTCTTTAGAGTCGCCGCCGCCACATGCAGCCAGGACCATTGAAAGAACCAGCATCAATGCAGCGAATAAAAGAAACTTTCTTTTTTTCATCAGAATTCCCCCTTATAGAAATAGAATTGTTCAACATAATCTTAACATAAGACTTCACACAATTGTCAAACATGTTACTTGCTTACTATATTTCTTTAACGCTACAAGTAGATTGCCAAAAAAGCTTTTTTAAAATACATATGATAAAATCTTAGTGATGAAATACAAGATAATTGTTGTTTGGAGGTAAATTAATGGATTTTCCAATGGGCAAAATAGAAGAAATCAAACTTCAAAGCAAGGAAATTGGAGAAGAAGTAACTATGCTGGTATACTTGCCTGCCAACTATTCTCCCTTATATAAATATTCATTACTTATTGCACAGGATGGACGGGATTATTTCCAGCTCGGACGGATTGGGAGGATTGCAGACGAGCTCCTTGGCAAAAAGGAAATTGAAAACGTCATCATCGTAGGAATACCGTATGAATCTGTCGAGGATCGACGACGAAAGTACCATCCAAAAGGAGAGCAGCACCAAGCCTATATCCGTTTTCTGGCGCATGAGCTTGTTCCTTATTTAGATGAACAATATCCTACCTACCAAATGGGCATGGGCCGCGCATTGATTGGTGATTCACTCGCAGCTACAGTTTCCTTGCTTGCCGCGCTCCAGTATCCGCACACATTTGGAAAAGTACTTCTGCAGTCACCTTATGTAAACGAGGATGTATTCACAGCCGTAAAGGACTTCCGCCAACCTGAATTGCTCCAGATTTACCATACTGTTGGAGAGCAAGAAACAGTCGTAAAAACGACATCTTCCAAAAACAAAGACTTTTTAACGCCAAACAGGGAGCTGTCGAGGATTTTTAAGGAAAGAAGCTTTGGCTATTTTTACGATGAGTTCAGCGGGGATCATACATGGACTTATTGGCAGCCAGACCTCAGGCGGGCAATAAGACAAGTGTTTTCCTAATATATGCTTCTTTATATTATATATTTAGAAAATTTGTTATAATGAATGGTAAATCATAATATAGGTTTTCAGTAAATCGATATGCACCATACTAATGAAACGGGGGGTATCTCAGATGAAATTCGGTATTGTCATATTTCCATCGAAAAAAATCCAGGATTTTGCAAATTCAATGAGAAGGCGTTATGATCCGCACTATGCGTTAATCCCGCCTCACGTAACTTTAAAGTCACCCTTTGAAGCTACGGAGGAAGAAATCAAGGAAATCGCAAATAAACTCGATTCAATCGCCAGGAATTTCAGACCAGTCAACATCAAGGTCACTAAGATTGGTTCCTTTAAGCCCGTTAACAATGTAATCTACTTAAAGGTTGAATCACCTGAAGACTTGGAAAAGCTTCATAATGAACTTAATGCAACCTTTGACGGAGATCAGGAGTATAACTTTGTTCCACATATCACTATCGGACAGAATATGTCTGACGATGAACACTCCGATGTATATGGTTCATTGAGGATGACAAAAGTACAATATGAGGATACTGCCGACAGAATCCACCTATTGTACCAGTTGGATAATGGATCGTGGACGGTATATGAAACATTCAGGCTCGGAAAGGAATAATCTAACGTGGAAGTAAAAATTGTAAACAACGATCAAGAATTAGCAGATGCATTCGAAGTACGCAAGACTGTATTCATTCATGAACAAAATGTTCCGGAAGAAGAAGAAATCGATCAATTCGAATCCGACTCTGTTCATTTTGTGTTATATGACGATAACCGAAAAGCAGCTGGTGCTGGGAGATTCCGTGTATTGGACGGAATCGGCAAGGTTGAACGGATTTGCGTTATAAAAGAAAACCGCAAAACCCGAGCTGGTGTAGCGGTCATGAATAAAATCGAGGAATATGCCAAGTCACAAGGCATCTCAACCTTGAAATTGAACGCACAGACACATGCTATCCCATTTTACAGCAAGCTAGGATATGAAACGGTATCTGAAGAATTCATGGATGCCGGAATACCGCATAAAACGATGAAAAAATCCATTTAAATTTACTGAAACTCCATTCTTATATGAGTGGAGTCTTTTTTTTGAAGGCTCTTTTCTCACACTTTGTTGCTATCAAATACAATATTGGATTGAATTACCTATATTCCTTTGTAAAGTTGACGATTTTTATAAGAAAACAGCCTTTTTGAATAACAAAAAGGCACCACAGCTGAGTTTAAATTGACTCACTGTAGTGCCTTCCTTTTCCCGTTAATTCAGCATATGCCTGGCTGACCACTGAAGGATTTACCTTCTTCTTATAAACCTGATCCGTATTGGAGAAGCTCATATCAGAGGCTGCCAGCTGCATTCGTGCCACAGGCTGCTGGTCCTTGCGCTTTTTCATGGGTTCTGCTGCTTGCTCCCGCTGTCCCTGTTCTACAGGATCTTCTTTGCGGATCTTTGCGATTTTATTAATCTGGAACGGATCATAATCTATCCCTATTTCACGCTCAGCATATTGTATATATTGATAATTTGTCACTGGAAGAATGTATCCCATTTTGGTATCCCCCAAGTATAATTATTTTTTTCTCACTATATTCTTCTTTTCCTTTTCCCTGTTTATGACCGTACTAAACTGCTAATGAAATTTTTTTTGGCTTCCTCCATAGATATAATGTATTCACAAAGTGTGTATGGATGCCGAAAACACCTTTTGTTAAAAATCTTATTCTGCTATGATAGAGATTGTGCTATTTTTGGTCGGAGATGAGGGAAAACATGAAAACAGCCAAGTATAATCAACAGTTAATAAGCCTGGATCAATATAACCGTGAGGATTATCAAAAGCTTTATGATGACGGAAAAAAAGGGATGCTCACCTGTTCTGTATGCGGAGGCCCTGTCCGGCTTTACCTCGGCATTAAGGACAAGCCCCATTTCTATCATCACCTTTCCGCAAAAGAAGATTGCAGTGAACAAAATGAATCCTCCCCGTCCATTCAACCTTCCGAGGAAGCGGAATATATCGAACGAAATGGCTTCCGGATCCCGAAGGGCCGTTCCATTACGGCTGAAGCTGAAAGAGAGGAAAAATTCATATTCCCACGGGAAGTAAAGATTCCTTCACCTTTTAATCCGTTCCCTCCGGCTAAGCCAGGGGTAAAGTTAAATTATTTAAAACAACTTAAAGAAGCTGGGATCCATTTCGATGGCAACCAGGAAAAAGCTGTTGTTTCTATAGATGGGCCATTATTAATTTTAGCTGGGGCTGGAAGTGGAAAGACAAGAGTACTGACCGCAAGAACCGCCTTCATGATTGAGGAGAAGAAAGTTGATCCCGGTTCTATCATGCTTGTCACCTTCACAGCAAAGGCTGCCGCTGAAATGAAGAAACGGATTGCCCTTTACCCGGGAATGTCCCCCGCTAAGGTTAACCAGCTGATTGCTGGCACCTTCCATAGCATCTTCTACCGAATCCTTTGTTTCCATGACCGTGAAAATTGGTCATCTGACAAGCTGATGAAAAAAGAATGGCAGCGGGAACAGATATTAAAGGAGGCTGGCCGAAAGCTTCAGCTGGATGAAAAAGAGTTTGCCTATGACCTCGCACTCCAGCAAATCGGTTTATGGAAAAACACAATGATCATGCCACACGAAGTTAAGCCTGAATCTCCATGGGAAGAAAAGGTGGCTTTGCTATATAAAGACTATGAAGCTGCTAAAGACAGGCAGAAGTTATTCGATTTTGATGACATGCTTCTGGGTTGTTATAAGCTTTTTAAGGAAAAGCCTGAAATTCTCGAAAACTATCAAAATCGTTTTCACTATTTTTTAATAGACGAGTTCCAGGATATTAATAAAGTTCAATACGAACTTATGAAAATGCTCTCTAGCAAGCATGGAAATGTTTGCGCTGTCGGCGATGACGACCAGTCAATCTATTCATTCCGAGGCAGTGACCCTGCCTATCTGTTTAACTTTAAGACAGATTTCAAAAATACTAAATTAATCATCTTAAACCAGAATTACCGCTCGGCGCATGAGATTGTCGAGACAGCAAACACTTTAATTTCGGCAAATCTCACCCGTCATGAAAAAGAAATGCGGGCCCAATTTTCAGGTGAGCGTCCGCCAGTAATCTTCCATCCTTATGATGAAGAAGAAGAAGCAACGATGATTCTGACAGATATAAAAGAACGGGTCGAACAAGGCGAACGCCCCGGTGATTTCGCTATCCTGTTCAGAACGAATGCAGCCAGCCGTGTAGTATTCGAGAGGCTGGCGAATTCAAGCTTACCCTTCCGTCTTGATCAGGATATTGAATCCTTTTACGAGCGTTTCATGATAAAAGGAATGCTGTCATTTCTTCGGCTAAGCATGAATCCCGATGACTCAGAGGCAATCAAAAATATACTTCCATCACTATTTTTAAAGCAGTCGATTTTCCGTGATTTACAGGCGAATAGCATCCTGAACGATTGTTCCATGCTTGAAGCACTTACCCATGTAAAAACCGGCTTTGCCTTCCAGGAACAAAAACTAAAAAGACTCATACCGATCGTACGCTCTCTGTCTTCTCTATCGCCAGTAGCGGCAATCGATATAGTCGAAAAGGACCTTGGATATCAGGACTTTATCAAAAAGCGTGGAAATGAAGGGAACCAGCTTGAAAAAGGTTCGGATGACATCCGGGATTTAAAAGTGGCGGCACGCAACTTTAAAACCGTCAGAGAATTCATCGAGCATGCTGATCATATGACAGCCATGAACACTGAAATTAAACGGAGCAGCAGAAACCTAACTGACGCCATCACATTAAGCACCATTCATCGAGCCAAGGGGCTAGAATATGGAAATGTCTATATAATTGGAACCGTAGACGGAAGCATCCCCCATGATTACGCTTTGGATGCCTATCGCAATGGAGACCTCCAGCCGCTCGAAGAAGAACGCCGTCTGCTTTATGTAGCGGTGACAAGGGCAGAAAAGAACTTATTCATTTCTGTTCCACAAAAAAGACGTGGAAGAAAAGCTAATCCTTCCCGTTTTTTATCCAACATTAAGAGAAAAATGCCAAATCAGGACCTGGGGATATAAACTCAGGTCCTGATTTGGCATTCAAGAATTACTTCTTGTTGATCATTTTGGAGATTTGGCCAAAGTCAAGCTGCTTTCCATCCTTAACAATGGATTCTACAATCTTGTCTTCCGTTTCTTTATTTACCGGTTTATTAGCCATTTTTGAAACACGGCGGATTACGCCTCTTACAGTTTGCTCATCTTTAAAGTTCGCATTTTGTAATGAATTCGCTAACTCAAATACATCATTCATATTTACGCCCGTTTTTTTCTCTATATTCTTGAAGAAATTATTATCCATATAAATCACGCCTCCTTCTTTAACTACTCTATAGTATGAAGAAAGCAATAAATGGTGAAAGAGAGCCCATAAAAATCAGCATTAGTCTATGCAGAAAAAGCTGTTCCGATTGGAACAGCTTCTCCTTCCCTTTCTTAGTTGTAGAAGCTTGCTCCTACAATAATCAACAAAATGAACAATACGACGATCAATACGAAAGTGGAACCTCCGTAGCCGCCACCGCCGTAGCCGTAGCCGCCGCCACACCAACCGTAGCCCATTCTTCTTCACCTCACTTTTTATTACTCATTAGTAATATATGTGAGGCCTAACGAATTTGTATGGGCGAGCCCCCATTCATTTAGAAATCATGGATTAAACATGATCAAAGTCTGGGAAATGACAGGATATAAATTCATCATATAGATCAACACTGAGGTGTCCTCTAGAATCCACTTCTGCATAAAAGACTTGTTGTGGCTGATATCCTTTAGCCTGGATTTTTGCAATCAGTTCAACTTTATTCAGACCAGCTTGCCTTAAGTTTTCCTCGATAAATTTACCGTCCATCATAACGGACACCGCAGCAGACTCTGCTTCCATTTTAATTCCGATATCTTCATACTTTAAAGGCTGTTTGGCTTTCTTCAATAAAACACTCAATTCTCCATTGGAATCAAGCGAAGCAAACTCAACATCAGCTACCTTAAATACACTTTTCTTGCGAAGTTGTTCCAGGAGTTCATCTATGCTGTATTTTTCTTTCCGCATATTTTTTTCGAGAATATTACCATTTTCAATGAAGGTAGTTGATTTCCCCTCAACTATTTTGCGAAATGCTCTGCTTCTTAAGGATATCGTTGAAATCGCCAAAGGGACGAATGACCAGACAACCAGACTGGCAATTCCATCCCTCAAGCTCAAATCAGGATCCATCGCTAATGTACCTGCAATATCTCCTACAGTGATGCCTACGATATATTCAAAAAATGACAGACTCGATAACTGCTTTTTCCCAAGAAGCTTTGTAATGATAAATAAGCCTAAAATCAGCAAAATAGAGCGTATGATCGTTCTAAAAATATCTGGCATTAGATCATTCCTTGAAACACAGAATCAACCTTTTGGTTTAAAAATCAGGGCGCCGATAAAGCCAAAAATCACAGCAGCCGATATACCAGAACTCGTGATTTCGAACATGCCTGTCAGGACACCGACCAGCCCATGCTGCTCTGCTTCCTGAAGCGCTCCGTGAACAAGCGAATTCCCAAAGCTTGTAATTGGAATCGTAGCACCAGCTCCAGCAAAATCAATTAATGGTTCATAAAGCCCGAAACCATCAAGGACAGCACCAATGACAACAAGCAGACTCATCGTGTGCCCTGGTGTCAATTTCGCGATATCAAACATTAGCTGGCCGAATACACAGATCAAGCCTCCGACAACAAAAGCCCAGAAAAACATTGGTAGCAAATCGATTCCTCCTTTTAGTTCATTTCAATTGAGACAGCATGGGCTATACATGGAATGGTTTCTTTTTGCTGGAACGAGAGCGGTGATAACAGAGCTCCTGTAGCAACAACAAGTATTCTCTTATAGACACCTTTTTTCATTTGATTTAATAAGTGGCCATATAACACGGAAGCCGAACATCCTGCTCCGCTGCCTCCAGATTGTACCTGCTGGTCCTCGTTATAAATCATTAAACCGCAATCCTGAAATTGTTCCTTTGTTATGTCCAGTCCAGACTGCTGCAAAAGCTCGTATGTAGTAGCCTGCCCAATCCTTCCAAGATCACCTGTTACAACTAAATCATAATAAGATGGATCACGATTCAAATCTTTAAAGTGTGCAATGATCGTATCCGCTGCGGCAGGTGCCATTGCTCCGCCCATATTAAATGGATCCGAAATTCCCATATCCACTACTTTCCCGATAGTGGCAGAGGTGGTGACGATTTTTCCCTGTTTATTCGAATTGTCCGTTACAACAGCAGCTCCTGCTCCGGTTACAGTCCACTGCGCTGTTGGTGGTTTTTGTCCGCCATATTCTGTCGGGTAGCGAAATTGTTTTTCCGCTGCAGAATTGTGGCTTGATGCGCCAGTTACAGTCTTCTTTGCTCCCTGGTAGTTCACAATGAAAGATGCTAGCGCAAGACCTTCCATTGAGGTAGAGCAAGCACCGAAGAGACCAAAATAAGGGATTTCCATCGTCCTTGCCGCAAAACTCGTCGGTGTGATCTGATTGATTAAATCGCCTGCAAGCATAAACTGCATGTCCTCTTTATTGAATTCACCTTTTTGCAAGGCCGATTTGATTGCCTCTTCAAGTAAAACTCTATGAGCTTTCTCGTATGAGTCTTCACCCATCCACAAATCGTCATGAAGGACATCAAAGTCAGCTGCCAGTTTTCCCTCAGCTTCAAAAGGACCGCCGGATGTGCCCCATGATTCAATGACAGGCCGGTTCGCAAATTCCCATGACTGCTTTCCAATCAACATTTACAGCACCCCCATCATGATCAGCAAAGTTTTTACGAGTGCAACGACGAAGGCTGCAAAGACTCCAAATAAGATTACTGACCCTGCCAATTTGAACATATTTCCACCGACACCAAGAACAAAGCCTTCAGTTCGATGCTCAATAGCTGCTGCAATAACAGAATTCCCAAAACCGGTCACCGGAACAGCACTACCCGCTCCTGCGAATTGACCGATATGGTCATATACACCAAAGCCTGTCAACAGCATGGAAAGGAAAATCATTGTCGCAACTGTCGGATTTCCAGCTGTTTGTTCTGTGAAATTAAAAAAGTATATATAAAAATAGGTAATTGCCTGACCAATCGCACAAATCAATCCGCCAACCAAAAATGCTTTGATGCAATTTTTAACTACCGGACGTTTAAGCTCATGCTTTTGTTCCAGCTGTTGATACTGCTGCTGTTCAGGTGTTAACTTTTGCTTTTGTTTATCCCCCATTTCACCCATCCTTTCTTAAGTTAATTCTTTTTTCAAAGAAATAATCCGTTGCAATTGTTCTTCTGCTTTTTTATCCGGAAAGGACGGATCTTTCATTCTCTCCCGAAGCTCGACCGCCTCAATAAAAATTTTATAATCACTAGAAACAATGAAGTCATCATCAGGATAATTCTTTTCCAGTTTCTTATTGATTTCTTTCTCGATCCGCTTCATGCCGAACCGCTTTAAATGCTTGACCTTATAAGCCACCAATATGTCTTCTTTACCTACGATGACCGCAACATCATAAATTTCATCAAGTGCAGCAATATCTTTCTTGACCTTCTTAGCCAGTTTGATATTCTTCTCATCAAGATCATTTGTTGCTCCTGGATCTGGATTGACTGACTGAATCAATGACTTCCTGCTTTCTGGAGATGTTTTGCCAAAAGAAGTACAGCCAGCAGTACCAACGCCAATCAGCATGAATATCACTAAAATGCTTACAGCTTGTTTCATATTCATCATTAATCCCTTCCTATGCTTCATCTGATAAAATTATTTTCCACGTCTAAAACCCAATTTATGAATTTTTCTAAGCAGGATACACTTCCAGTTAATGTAAAGATGGAAATTAAGCCTTCTTGGCAAGAAATTTGCTTTGGTGAGCTTAATATGACCTTTTTATGACTTTCAATAAAATTAAGCTTTCTCTTATTGCTTTTTATAGCCTTCCCTATTTGACGTAATCTACAAAAAAACGCCTGCCAGAAAGTTTGGCAGACGCTGTTTTATGCTTGTTTTTTCTTTTTCCCGCAACCACAGCCACGTTTCTTACGCACTCTGCGGGTTGAAGCATTACTTTTGGATACAGTAGAACCTTTGCTGATTTTCGTTTTTTGCTTTTCCTCCATGTATACAACCCCTTCATTAAAGAGTCCATACGATAGTTTATGAACAAATCTTCAAACGGGTTCTGGACGGACTCACTAATTTAGGTTTGTTTTACGGCTCAGTCTTTAATGAAATAATGCTGGATCACTGAAGCAATTCCCGCTATTGCAAGCACAGTGATGACCGGCATTGAAAGTTGCGGTATCAATGCATAGCCAGCATATAGGAAAGAAGTTGCCCAAATACCAGTGCACCAGTGACAGCTTAATAGCTCACCTATCCAATATTTGAGTCCCTCTCCTTTTATTTCTATATAAGTTTCCGTACTGCCATCCTCCAGGGTCTCCTCCACCATATCGTGAAATGGTGCTCGAAGGAATTCAGTGATTGTATCATAAACAATCAGCCTCGTCAGACGAAAGCTCGCAAATACAAGAAGGCATAAATCCAGCCAATTCCCCATCCGCTACACCACCTGTGTTGAATCAAGTCAATACAGCTTATGCAGGGCAAATCCCTATGTATAGGCCCTTAGCCAGTCCGCTCCTGTCATCATTTTTTATGGGAAACCTGTTGAAAATTAGACAAACACCCACACCATTAGGAGGGCGATTCATATTCTATTAAGGACAATAGGTCATATCAACTAAAAGGAGATGAACTTGTTATGGGTTGCAAAGGTAAAAAACATGATGGCGACAACTGTGTATGCGAGGTCCTTCGTGCAGTAGCAGATGCTCAAGATGAAGTGGATGTAGACAATGATTGTGATGTCAGCTGTCACAAGTCTATCCAAGAATTACTTGCAGGCGCACAAACTCCAACGACGGATTTAGATACAATCCCACTAATTCTTTATTGCGGTGACTGTGTACCATTCGAAGGATTTGGAACTCGCCTCCGTCCAAATGGAGCTGACCAAAGACTTGATTGCTTCAGGTCATTCTTCTTCCGTGTTACATCAGTAGACGACAACTGCTGCGCAAAAATTGAGTTGTTGGCCACACGCGGTGATGAAGGAGAAGGTTTCGACACTCCATGCAGACAAATTCAAACTGGAGGAGCCAGAAATGAATTCTTCAGAACTGGAATCTGCATCACTGTCGACCTGGATTGCTTCTGTGCTGTCACTTGCCTAGACCCTGTAGCGGCATTACCACTTTCAAGCCTACCAGGAAGCGGCTGATAACTACGGGCAGAAAAATCAGGGCTTACCGTAATTGGTAAGCCTATTTTTATAAACCAACCCTCTTAATGTCGACTAAATCCTCTTTAAGGATGCTTACACTTTTCTTTCTCGGGCTGATCGAATGTATAATCAATACTTCTCCTTTCATTTCCATAAAATAACCCTTATATGACCTTTCTTTGGTAATGAATTCATATTTAACCTTCGCGACAGATGCCGGGACAAGCTTTAAGTGTTTGACCTTTTCCTCAAGTGTATATTCATTGAAAGTCCTCTTCCTTGGTGCATCCGGGCTTTCTGTTTCATGAATTACTTCTTCTTCATAATTTCCGTTTGCTTCGTAATCAACTTCATTGGTCTTTGAATTCTGTACTTGTAGATTCTCAGACATCTCTTCACTATTTTTAAAAGAAAAATTCTTTTGCATATCAGGTTGCGGTAGATCAATGTTTGGTTGATTGATGTAGAACAAAGGAGACTGCTTACGACTTCGTTTCCTCCCCATATACGGCACCTCCAATACTTCGCTCACCCTATATGTATGCGGTAGCCTAGGATAGGTGCCAGACTCACTTTTTGAATTGTTTATAATAAAAAAGAAAGCCCGCACATTGGCGGACTTGATTGATTATAAAATATGAAAACCTGAATCAACATGGATATTTTCTCCAGTAATCCCGCGAGACATATCGCTGAATAGGAATACTGCTGTGTCACCGACTTCTTCAAGTGTTGTGTTGCGGCGAAGCGGAGCTCTTTCTTCGATTTCTTTTAAGATTGAATTAAAGTCACTTACACCTTTTGCAGATAGTGTACGGATTGGTCCTGCTGAAATTGAGTTCACTCGGATATTATCCTTCCCCAAGTCTGCTGCAAGGTAGCGTACGCTGGCATCCAGGGATGCTTTTGCTACTCCCATGACATTATAATTCGGAATCGCTCGTTCTCCTCCAAGGTAAGTCAAAGTAACGATACTTCCGCCTTCTGACATTAGTTCCTTCGCTTCCTTGGCAACTGCAGTCAATGAGTAAGCACTGATATTATGTGCTAACAGGAAACCGTCGCGTGATACATTCATATAGTCCCCCTGGAGTTCCTCTTTGTTCGCAAATGCGATACAGTGGGCAACACCAGAAATTGTGCCAACCGCTTCCTTGACCTCGCGGAAGCATTTTGCAACATCTTCATCGCTCGTAACGTCGCATGGCAATACTAAATAGCTCTGGTCCAACGATTCAGCAAGCTCGCGTACACTTTTCTCCAGACGCTCTCCCGCATACGTGAAGATCAAATTCGCTCCCGCATTGTGAAGTGACTGTGCAATCCCCCAGGCAATGCTTCGTTTATTGGCAACACCCATTACTACATATGTTTTTCCGTTCAGTGAAAGAGTCATTTTTACTGTTCCCCCAATGTTAATACAAGTTATTAGTACCTAGTGCTAATTCTACACTATATTTTTTCATTTGAAAAGAAAAACCCGCCGAGATGGCGGGTTTACTTTTAATTAGGCTGATTTCGTAAAGATTGTTGTTAAAGAAAATAGGTCATATCCTATTTTGTAGTCAAATAGCAACAAAGTTTGAGAAGAGCCTTTAATTAACACCAGAAACAGAATTCAAGCTCACGTTTCAGCTCATCAACATACTCTTTGGAGCCAGTCACAATCAAACGGTCATTCAGTCTTAATTCGGTATCTCCATGAGGCACGATTGATTCATTCTCACGCAAAATACGGACAAAGATGACATCCCCGGTGAATGGGAAGCGTCTTAGGGTCATGCCGTCAAAGTGATCATTAAGCATTCTGATTTCATGCAGGGAGTTTTCCTGATTGGTCAGGATGCTCATGACACCAGGCGATTCAATCATCGCACGCAGCAGGGATTCAGTTGAACGAAGGACCGAGAATACTTCAATCCCCTCTTCCTGTGCTTTTTCAGCAAGATCCGGACTTTCAATTCTGGCGATTACACGTTCAACACCATGCTCCTTCGCACTGACAGCAATCGTTGCATTCAGGTCAGGATCCCCGGTGGAGATGACAATGATGTCCGCCTTGTAAACTTCATGTTTATCTAATGTATCAATTTCATAATTCTCCATCTCAATGATTTCAAAAACAGAATCTGCAATTCGGTTATCCGCTTTTTCTTGTTTCGTATGAAAAAGAACCGGTTCGTACAAAGAAGACTGCAAGGCTCGGGAAACAGGAAGTGTCATCTGGTTTGCGCCAATGAAGACTACTTTTACTTTCTTCTCTTCGGCTTTTTCCTGCGGGAAGAGCTTTTTGAATAAAATTGGTGTCAGAACGCTGGAGATGACCGCAACAAGAATAAGTGTACCGCTCATTTCCGGAGTGATCATTTCCATTCTTTCACCTATTGTTGCGGCTGCGATGACTAGCGACAGTGTTGACGTCAGCAAAAATCCAGCTGCTAATACCGTTTTCGTATCATACCATTTTTTCAAGAGGTAGACTGGAATCAGCTTAGATAAGAATAACGCCAGCAGCAATAGCGGGATCAGCATCAGAAGCTTCTTATCGCTGAATAAGGCCCATATATCCAGATCAACCCCGACCATAACGAAAAATATCGGGATTAAAAATCCATAGCCAAATGAATCCAGTTTGTGGACCATTTCCTGGTCTGGTGCCAGAAGTGAAACAAGTACCCCGGCAAGGAACGCCCCAAGGATGTTTTCAGCACCAACCGTTTCAGAAATCGCCACTAACAGGATAATCAGTGCGAAAACTGCACGAGTACCTATTTGGGTTGTACCGGTGGAGAGAGCATTGATGAATGTACGGTTTTTAAAAACTTTTCCAACGAAATACAGAGCAACTCCAGCCGCGAACAAAAGGAGAAGCAGCCATGTGTTTCCTTCTCCGCCATCATAAAGAGAGACAAAGACAGCTAGCAGAATCATCGTTGCCAGATCCGCGATGACGGCCACCAATAAAATGATTTGACCGATATTGGTCTTCATTAAATGGGCGTCTTTTAGCGTAGGCACTACGACTCCAAGTGAAATTGTCGAAATAATCAGCGTCATTAAAAATACATTTTCGATAAAGCCGGCAAGTACAAATAAATAAGACAATCCTAACGAAGCAATGAAAATGCCCACAAAGATAATTGATGCCACTGCAAATGTATTAGGTTCCTTTTTCGGCACTGATTTATTCTTTTTGCCACTTGTAAATGCAGAAAAATCTATTTCCAATCCGCTCAGGAACATTAGGAACAGAAATCCTAATGTAGATAGAGTGCCAAGCCAGGCATCCTCATGGACAATATTGAAGCCGCTTTTACCTATGATTAAGCCCATAATGATTTCTGCGACTACAACCGGTATGATGTTCAATTTTAAACGATGAAGTAAAATAGGTGTTAAAAATGCGACAATGATGACAATCACTAGTGAAGTGATTGAAGCATGATGTTCCACCTTCATCCCTCCTTTATTTAGTAAGATAACTCATGAAAGCAGTAGCAATCCCGAAATAAATCAAGATGCTGATAATATCATTTATCGTAGTAATGAATGGTCCTGATGCCACAGCCGGGTCAATCTTAAGCCGGTGCATCAGCAAGGGCACAAGTGAACCTGCAAGTGTTGCAATAATTAGTGTAATAAAAATAGAGATGCCTACGAGGGCTCCCAGGAATAGTTCACCTTTCCAAAAATAGACAACGAATGTGATCAGGATCCCGCAAACTGCACCGGTAATAAATCCCGTTCCCGCTTCCCTTAGGATAATACTCCATTTGCTCTCTTTCTCAAGGTCCCCAGTTGCGATTCCCCTGACAGCCACAGCCAGTGCCTGTGTACCTGTATTACCTGCCATCCCGGCGATCAGAGGGATGAAAACAGCTAAAATAGCTACCTTATCCAATGTATCCTCAAATCTTCCAATAAGGCTGGCTGTGAACATGCCCAAAAATAGAAGGATGATCAACCACGGCAACCTCTTTTTGGCAGCCAAAAGTGGGTTTCGATCTATTGTATCAAGATCTGCGATACCAGCAAGCTTGGAATAGTCATCTGACGCTTCTTCTTCCATGACGTCCATGATGTCATCAACAGTGATGATCCCGAGGAGATGATTTTGGAAATCGACGACTGGAAGAGCGAGGAAATTATAATCTCTCATCATCCGGGCAACTTCTTCCTGGTCTTCCCCTACAGAAACGGAAACAACACGGTCATTCATTACCTCAGCGATCATTGTTTCATCATCCGCAACAATCAGGTCTCGCAGGGAGATAACACCAGCAAGCCTTTTATCCTCATCGACCACAAAAATATAATAAATCGTTTCAGCCTGTGGCGCTTCTTTTTTTAGAATATACATTGCCGACCTGACAGTCTGGTTGGCAGAAATCGCAATGAATTCTGTCGTCATGATACTACCGGCTGTGTATTCCTCATAATGCAGCAAGTCCTTGATTTCTTGTGCTGCTTCCTCATTCATGATCGTCAAATAACTGACAACCTGGTCTTTATCAAGCTCATTCAGCACATCGACCGCGTCATCAGCATACATATTTGATAGCATATCAGCCGCATAATTAGGATTCATTTGCGCGAGTACGTCTTTAAAATCTTCCTCATCTGATTCCAGGTTTTCGAATAAGTCGGCCATTTCTTCAGGTGACAGGAAGTTATACACTTTCGCGCGCTCTTCATCTTTCAGTTCACCGAAAAAAGCTGCCTGGTCGTACGGGTGCAGCTCTAAAAATTCCGCACGGAAATCATCAATTTTCTCAGAGTAAAGTGCTTCCATCAGCAGCTCTGTATTGATCTGCTGCTTAGATGCCTTGTCTTGCCGTTCTTCAGACATCCACCTTACCCCCTTTCCTTTATGTACATTTCATTATACTAGCATTTATTAATTTCTTTGTCTTTTATCTACTCTTTTTCAATTAAAATTAATTGGGCAATATATGTTAAGATGCCAGCTTGCTTGAGCCCGGCCTTTTCTCTTAGCTTTCCCTTTTTTGTTGTAAACTTGTCTTTTTTCCGATTTCTGTGGAGACTGATTAATTAAAGGAGGAATTCCCATTGAATCTTGATATAATAGGCGATATCCATGGCTGTTACCTTGAATTTGAAGAGCTCACCAAAAAACTAGGATACGACTGGAGCACCGGCCTTCCAGTTCATCCCGATGCACGTCACCTTGCTTTTGTCGGTGACCTGACTGACCGTGGACCAGAGTCATTAAAAACCGCAAATCTGGTTTGGGCATTAGTGGTGAATAAAAAATCCGCTTTCTATGTTCCCGGGAACCATTGCAATAAACTTTACCGCTACCTGTTAGGAAATAAAGTCCAGACGACCCATGGACTTGAGACAACTGTTGCGGAGTTTATGTCGTTGAATCCAGAGTTGAAAAATAAGTTCCGCGAAAAATTCCTTCACTTGTACGATTCTGCACCTTTATACCACGTCCTCGACCAGGGCCGACTTGTGATTGCCCACGCCGGGATCTGTGAAGAGTACATAGGGGAAAATAATTCTAAAGTAAAAACCTTTGTCCTTTATGGCGATATCACAGGACAGACCAATCCGGATGGAACCCCTGTAAGGCGTGATTGGGCAAAGAAGTATCAAGGAAAAGCAACTATAGTTTATGGGCATACACCCGTCAGAGAACCAAGAGTTCTCAATAATACGTACAATATCGATACAGGAGCTGTTTTTGGCGGCAATTTGACAGCCCTGCGTTATCCGGAGATGGAACTTGTATCCGTTCCCTCTACCATGGCATTTGTTCCGGAAAAATTCAGGGAAATAAACTAATACCCGGTATTGAAAAAGCTAACCATAGCAATGATGGTTAGCTTTTTTCTGCTTTATTTTCCAATAAACATTTGAGTCCAGTAGTTCCCCTGTGTTGTATGCCCAACTCCAATATGCGTGTAGTTAGGACTTAAAATATTCTTCCTGTGTCCTTCGCTGTTCATCCAAGCGTTTACGACTTCTTCTGCACTCGGCTGACCCATCGCAATGTTCTCGCCAGCAGTGTTATACGATACCCCAAAGTCCCTCATCATATCGAACGGAGAACCATAAGTAGGACTCGTATGCGAAAAGTAATTCTTTGCCTGCATATCATTAGATTTTTCTTGTGCTACATTGCTTAACGCTGTATCTGGTTGCAGGTTCGGTAATCCATTTTTCCTGCGCTGTTCGTTGGTCAGGTCAATGACTTTCGCTTCAAACGCACTGACCTCGGTACCAGAAGGAGTTGCTTTTTGCTCTGGAGCCGGTGCAGCTTCTTCTTGTGGAGCTGGTGCTGTTCTTTCTTGTGGTACCGGAGCTGCTTCTTGTTCAGGTGCTGGGGTTGCCCTTTCCTGTGGCACCGGTGCTGCTCCTTGTTCAGGAGCTGGTGTTGCCCTTTCCTGTGGTGCCGGGGCTGGCGCTTCCTGTTCAGGAGCTGGGGTTGCTCTCTCCTGTGGTGCCGGTGTTGGTGCTTCCTGTTCAGGAGCTGGGGTTGCTCTCTCCTGTGGTGCCGGTGCTGCTCCCTGTTCTGGTGAAGGAATTCCACCCCTATTCAATTCCGGAAGTTCTACACCTGTACGGCGCTGCAATTCCGCAAGCATTTTATCAAGGTCAGCTCGTTGTCCTTCTGTAAATGTCAATCTGCCCTGCTTGTTCATTTGTGTGTGGGGAAACTGAGAACTCGGAATGCCAGTACTGTAAGAGTTCGGGTCTATGGTAATATACCCATCAGGTGTCTGCATGATTTCACTCGTTGCATTTCCGCCTTTTTGATTAAGCCCATTCTCATTTGCATTTCTTTTCGTATTATTGATTTCTGCTCTACGCCTTTGCTGCTTAATTCTATTTGCGTCATTATCCCAATAACCTTCTTGGCCATTTCCAAGAGTGGTCATTCTATTGTCGCGTAAATCCAACGCTTCTTCATTATTGTTGTTGCAGGCTGCGAGACCTAATAACATAACAGCGGATACGGCAATTAATTTGCCGTGCTTATATATATTCAACGGATGTTTCCTCCTTCAAATTTTTCATTTATTACTTCCTTATGATTTGACGTATTGCACGGAAATATATAAAGAAAAATTTGAGAGAAATGGAACAAGAAAGCATTAGAGCCGGATTAAGAAAGACATAAATAGTTATTTACGCAATAAAAAAAGCGCAAGCGCCTTGGTCAGCCCCGACAAGCGCTGGAGGGCCTGACAGTGAAGTCGTTCTTTGACTTCATTGGCAGGACCGAAGCGACTCGAGGGGCTAGGCGCTGGAGCTGGACAATTCTCGAAGTGAAAATTTTATACTTTCTTATCCAATAAAAAAGGCAAATCGTTTTTTTATAACGATCAGCCTTTTTCAAGCACTGCATTTATATCCGTTGGAAGGCTTGCATTAAATTTCAATTCTTTGTGCGATAATGGGTGGACAAACCTTAGTTCGCAGCAATGCAACGCTTGTCTTGATATTGTATTTTTATTTCCGCCATATAAAGTATCCCCGAGCAGAGGATGACCTAAATAACTCATATGCACTCTGATTTGGTGTGTTCTGCCCGTCAATAGCCTTAAGATAATATGGGTAAAATCTCCATATCTTTTTACAACTTCGAATAATGTACAAGCATACTGACCATCGGGATGTACTTCACGCTCAATGATGCTGTCCTGTTTCCTGGCAATCGGTTCTTCGATACTACCTTCATCCACATCAATAATACCTTCGGCAATTGCTTCATACTTTCGCTTAACATCGCCACTACGCTGCTGCTTGCTGAATAAATGATGGACATGGCTGTGCTTTGCAATCAATACTAGTCCGGAAGTATCCCTATCAAGCCTCGTGACAATATGGGTTGTTGCGGATAGGCCACTACGTTCATAATACCCGATAAGTGCGCTAGCCAGGCTGCCGTAAGGGTGTTCCCTCGAAGGAATCGTATTCATTCCCGCTGGCTTATTGACCACCAGTAAATGCTCATCCTCATACAAAATCTCAAGTGGGATTTCCTCACCCTTCAATCCCTCAGAAGGAACTTCAGGAGGAAACCCCACTCTGACAAAATCCCCGCTTTTCAGTATGTACCTGACATTTACCTCATGGCCGTTTACTGAAATAAAACCACCCTTGAACTTTATATCGGTAAGCGCCGACTTGGAGATTTTTTTCTCCTTGAGATATTCCCTTAGCAATTTACCCTGATCAGCAGCCCCGGCTGTATATTCCAGTGTGAAGTTCTTTCCCATATAAGCGGCTCCTGTCTGCAACGTTTCTAATACCATTGTTTTTTGGCAAAAAGCCTTTATCGATTGGTTTTTGTTCAATGAATGATAACCAATAACTGTTTCTTGGACATACTGATCGCAATCTGCCTGCGAAATGTCCATTAAACCTTGTTTATTAGACATTTTGAACGCGCTATGACCCTTAGATGTCCATTAAACCCTGTATATTAGACATTTTGAGCAATACATGACCCTGAAATGTCCATTAACCCTTGTTTATTAGACATTTTGAGCGCGACATGTCCCCGAAATGTCCATTAAACCTTGTTTATTAGACATTTTGAGCAAGACATGTCCCCGAAAATGTCCATTAAACCTTGTTTATTAGACATTTTGAGCAAGACATGTCCCCGAAATGTCCATTAAATCTTGTTTATTAAACATTTTGAACGCGCTAGGCCCCGAAATGTCCATTAAACATCTCTCCCTGGACAGTCTGTCTGTGGTCTGTCCTTAAAATAAAACTACCTTCTTAATCGCTGTCTGAAATAAACGAATCGTGTACCCTTTTCCAGAACGGGAACGGCCTGAAGCGGGCGAATCGGATTTTTTCATCTGCAACCCGGAATTGAATTGACTTAACGTCCTTATGCAATAGTGTCAAATGATCAACAGTTACCTGGAAGTCAGGTCTATTAACTGGTTTTAGTGTACATGTATGATGGTCGGGAAGGATCAACGGTGATCCCACTGTCCTGAACACACGATTGTTGATGGATGCCATTTCCGCAACTTGGATAGCCCTTAGTGACGGGTGCAGGATGGCACCGCCCAATGCTTTATTGTAGGCTGTGCTTCCAGATGGCGTGGAAACGCACAAACCATCTCCGCGGAAGCGTTCAAAATGCTGGCCTCTAATCTCAACATCCATTACAAGGGTGCCCTCAACAGATTTGACGGTTGATTCATTCAGGGCAAGATACCTTGTTTCTCTGCCGCCATGCTGGTATCTGATGATTACCTCCAGCAGCGGATATTCAATCACCTGGTATGGTGTTTTGGCTACGGCAATGACCAGCTTTTCAATTTCTTCAGGAACCCAGTCGGCATAAAAGCCAAGGTGCCCGGTATGTACTCCAATGAATGCTGTTTTGTCCAGCCTGCTCGCGTATCGATGGAAGGCATACAGAAGCGTGCCATCTCCTCCCACGGAGATACAAATATCGGGCTGGTCTTCATCATATTGTAAATCAAAGTCCAAAAGATATGTCCTCATTTTATGCATCAACGTATTGGACCTGGAATCCCCTTTTGAAGTGATCGCAAATTTCATGTAATCAAACACCCCTGCATTTCGGATTTAAACTACTTCTTCCCATCCTGCTGCATTTCTTTTTTCCTTGTAAAAAAAGCCTGTGCATCCTGGATTTCTCCTCTGATTGTCGACATTTCTTCATCAAGCCGGAATGCGGCCTCGGCTGCTCTCTGCAGCCTGATCTTTATGTCTTCAGGAAAAAGTCCTTTGTATTTATAATTCAGCGAATGCTCCACTGTTGCCCAGAAATTCATTGCCAATGTTCTGATCTGGATTTCTGCCAGTATATTTCTTTCACCGCGGATTGTCTGCACTGGATAACGGATCACGACATGATAGGAGCGGTAGCCGCTCGCTTTCTTATGGGAGATATAATCCCTCTCCTCGATAATCTCAAAATCATTCCGGCTTCTCAATTGTTCGACGACTGTCTTGATGTCATCGACAAACTGGCACATGATCCTCAGTCCGGCAATATCCTGCATTTCTGTATCAAGCTTATCGAGTGAAATTCCTTTCTGATGCGCTTTATCAAGAATACTCGCAATAGGCTTTACCCTTCCAGTAACGAATTCAATCGGCGAATGGTCGGAATGGAGCTCATATTGGCTCCTGATTCCCTTTAGCTTTACCTTCAATTCTTCAACAGCGTGCTTATAAGGTTCTAAAAATTGATCCCAGTGTTTCACATCAGTCACCTCATCCGGTTCTATTCACAAAAGCCTAAGCGGAGGGTGCAGCAAAAACCTGTTCCACTTTCGCAACCATTCCCTCTCCATAGTTGCTGTTGCCCGTTATATTTGCAATCAAATATTCCATTTCACTGTGGAAGGCTTCCAGTTTTAGTTTGCCTTCATTATTTGTTAAATAAGTTTCTAGTCCAGCCTGGAGACCTTCCTGAATAACACTCCAAGTACTCTCAGGAATGGTGACATAATGATATCCATCTTCTTTATCAATAATATAGATAAAGGATAATTGATCGGAATCAACAAGCATTTGCCCTGTTGCGGCAAAATCTCCGAGTTCAGTCTCTGTGTTTGTAGATAGAAGCAACTCATTATTTTTTATTTTTGCATCGGTAATTAAAATTTTTTGGCTCATTTCTTCAACCTCCATAATCTTTTTTATTTTATCATATCGAATCATTTTCTACTAAGGATTGAAGCCAACCTGATTTAACGAGATAATAAGGAGAGCTTGTTGGAAAGGGCGGATAGATGTGAGCCAGAATATCGAAATTGAATTCAAGAATATGCTGACAGAGGAAGAATTCCACTTCCTTGAACAATACTTCAAAATAGAGCCGGAGCATTTCAAAAAACAGATTAATCATTATTTTGATACAAATTCCTTCACCTTGAAAGACCATGGTTCTGCATTAAGAATCAGGGAAAAAGGGTCCAAGTTTGAAATGACTTTAAAGCAGCCTGCCGAAACAGGGTTGCTAGAAACGAATCAGATGCTCACGACTGGCCAGGCTGAGGAAGCCTTGTCATCAGGAAAGCTGCCAGAAGGTGAAGTAAAAGACGCTGTTGTGAAATTAATTAAAGATACAGAGCCATTGCAATACTTCGGGTCGCTCACAACCGTGCGCGCCGAGGTTGAGTACAAAGAAGGATTGCTTGTACTGGACCATAGTTACTATTTAAATACAGAAGATTATGAGCTAGAATATGAAGTGTTGAATGAATCAGAAGGGTATCAGATCTTCTCCAAGTTATTGGAAGAACTTAAAATCCCGGTTAGACCGACCGATAATAAAATTAAACGGTTTTACGCTACTAAATATAATCTATTACAAGAATAGACCAGGCAGGAGAATCATGATGAATGTTGACCAGTTAAAAGTCATGCTTGAATTGCAGGCGCTCCAAAACTTCAACCAGCCGACTACCAGCCAATCAGGTAACAGCCTTTTTCAGGAAATGCTTTCCGGAATCCTCAGTGACCAAAGCAATGCTCTGGGTGCCACTGCAACAAGACTTGAAGAGTTATTTAACAACGTGCAAACAACGGTTGACTCTTTCGATTTAGCAAAACCAAACATTGGACAAATGCTTCCTCCTATTCAACTGACGAAAGTGGCGGCCAAAAATAATGGTGATTTTGATGGTATCATTGATAAGGCTTCAGCTATGTTTAATATTCCAGCCAAATTAATTAAGTCTGTCATTCAAAAGGAATCGAGTTTCAATCCAAATGCCGTGAGCCATGCCGGTGCGTCAGGGCTGATGCAATTGATGCCTGCGACAGCAAGAGGTCTCGGCGTTAAAAATGTATTTGATCCAGCGGAAAATATTCTCGCAGGGACTAAATACCTTCGTCAAATGCTGGACAAGTATGATAATAATATAGAGCTTGCGCTTGCAGCATATAATGCTGGACCAGGAAATGTAGACAAATATGGGGGAATCCCTCCATTCAAAGAAACTCAAAACTATGTACAGAAAGTCACGGATGTCTTTTACGGATAAAGAAGAGCGTTAGAAGGAGAATATTCCCATATGTTTTAGCCGCCTGTCAGTGGTAACAGGCGGCCTTTTTGTGTACATTAGTAAAGCAATCATTAAAAAAGACAGTTTTTATAGAACTCAAGACGATTTATTTGAGATATAAATTTAGCATTGCTACAATAAAAAGCATAACTATCAAAGCAGAATGAAATTTCTAAAATTTATTTTAAAGGAGTTATCAATATGGTTGAGAATAAGACCTTACCATTCGAAGCCATTGGCGAAGGGACACTTCACCGGCTGGTCGATGCTTTTTACCACCGCGTTGGAATGCATCCTGATCTTGCTCCTATATTCCCGGATGATTTAACTGAAACTGCCCGAAAACAAAAGCAGTTTTTAACTCAATATTTAGGAGGCCCTCCCTTATATACTAATGAACATGGCCATCCAATGCTCCGCGCAAGACATTTGCCATTCGAAATCACACCGGTGAGGGCTACAGCCTGGCTTGCCTGTATGGCTGAAGCCATGGATGACGTGGGGCTTGAAGGACCTGTAAGGGAAGACTTTTATGCAAGACTATACCTGACCGCCCAGCATATGATCAATACACCAGATGATGAAACTGGTGATAACACATGAAACTGAGTCGGGAAAACCTTTTGAGCTATGACCCATCGGAATTTTGCCATAGCTTGGATAAAAAACCTATCGAAATTTATATGTTTGTCGACCCGCTCTGTCCGGAATGCTGGGCACTCGAACCAATCATCAAAAAGCTACAAATCGAATACGGCAAGTATTTTTCCATTCGCCATGTTTTAAGCGGCAAACTGGCCACACTGAACATGAGCAGAAAAAAACGTTACGAAACGATCGCCGAGCTTTGGGAAAAAACAGCAAGCAGAACAGGAATGTCTTGTGACGGATCGCTGTGGTTTGAAAACCCTGTGTCATCCCCGTATTTAGCATCGATTGCCATAAAATCAGCTGAGCTTCAGGGGAGAAAGAAAGGTATCAGGTTCCTGCGCAAGCTTCAGGAAGTGCTATTTCTTGAAAAACAGAATGTCTCGAACTTCGAGGTGCTAAAAAACTGCGCGAGGAGCGTAGGATTGGACGTAGAGGAATTCGTAACCGATATTCATTCTGAAACAGCAGCAAAAGCATTTCAGTGCGATTTAAAAATTACGAATGAAATGGATGTCCAGGAAATCCCGACTTTCGTCTTTTTTAACGCAAATGTTGAAGAGGAAGGCATTAAGATTACCGGACTTTATCCATATGAGGTATACGTCCAGATTCTCGAAGAAATGCTGCAGGAAAAACCAGAAGCGGCCCATCCGCCGATGCTCGAACAGTTTCTGAAGCAATACAAAATGGTAGCCTCCAAGGAAGTAGCCGTTGTATATAACATAACTGTCCAACAGGCAGAGAAGGAATTAAAGAAATTAATGTTAAAGCAACAAGTCGAACAAATCCCCGCTAAATATGGGGTGTTTTGGCGATATGTTGAAGGATGACCGTGCATTTGCGCGGTTTTTTTATTTGGGTTAGTGCCGATGCTCCACTAGCTTGGGCTATCGAACCTTAAAAAGTACATTGTTAGGAAACCTTGGAATCAAAAGCAGGTTGGTCGAATTAATTGGAAAAGTGGTCGAATAAATTAAAAATTCGCCAATATATTTCGGAATTTGGTCGAATTAATTAAAAATTCGCCAATATATTTCAGAATGTGGTCGAATAAATTAAAAAATCTTTGAAATATGGTAGATTTATTTATCTTTCATCACTTCTTCTAGTGGTTTTCAACAGCACTGCACAGAAAAAGGCCTTGCAGCTCTCCAACTGCAAGGCCTTTTCTCTATTTTATACGAACAAAGGGGATGGGAGAAATTTTTCACGGTCAAACAAAGGGGTAAATGTTTGCTTGTGATCAACTTCACGCCATAAATATATCATATCCATGCTCCCTATCACAATAACATTGTGTGTTATTTCACAATATTGTCAAATACATTCATGAATGCCTGGACTGAAGCATATAAATGAACTATAAAGCGATTCGGAGTGATTCAATTGGATAAACTAGGTCTTTCCCTTATTACTCTGTTCATAGTTTTTTCATTTACCCTTCATATTTTAGGATTAATGCATCTCCTGCCCTTGTATCTAACATCTCCTATTCTATTTATAGCCTTATTTATTTTACTGATATATTTAAATAACCGGAAAAAGTTCAAAGGATTCTAAACCTTTAACCTAAAAACCGGCCGCAGATTTTTGCGGCCGGTTTGTTTTTTATGAAAGCAATGCTTCCATTTCGTTGAGTTTTTCTTCGAAGACCTTCAATGCTTCTTCGATTGGTTTAGAGCTTGTCATATCGACGCCTGCTTTTTTCAGTACTTCGATTGGATAATCTGAGCTGCCTGATTTCAAGAAATCAATATAGCGTTCAACGGCCGGCTGCCCCTCTTCAAGGATTTGTTTGCTCAGCGCTGTTGCCGCACTGAAGCCAGTCGCATACTGGTATACATAATAATTGTAGTAGAAATGCGGGATCCTTGACCATTCAAGTCCGATTTCTTCATCGATCATGATATCCTCTTCACCGAAATACTTTTTATTCAGCTCGTAGTAATCTTTTGTCAATGAATCAGCTGTTAACGCCTCGTTATTCTGTGCCTTTTGGTGAATCATATGTTCAAATTCAGCAAACATAGTCTGTCTGAATACTGTTCCCCTGAAGCCTTCGAGGTAATGATTCAAAAGATACAGTCGCTTCTGCTCATCATCAATTGTCTTTAGCATATAGTCATTCAACAACGCTTCATTGCAGGTAGACGCCACTTCAGCAACGAAAATAGAGTAGTTACCGTAAGGATATGGCTGTGTCTTCCTAGTATAGTAGCTGTGCACGGAATGGCCAAACTCGTGAGCCAGCGTAAACAAGTTATTAACATTGTCCTGCCAGTTCATCAGGATATATGGATTAGTGCCATACGTCCCTGAAGAATAAGCTCCGCTTCGCTTTCCTTTATTCTCATAAACATCCACCCAGCGATTTTCAAATCCTTCTTTTAGGATATTGTTATATTCATCTCCAAGAGGCGCTAAACCTTTTAGGACATATTCCTTTGCTTCACCATAAGGAATCTCCATTTTCACATCCTTAACAAGCGGTGTGAAAAGATCATACATATGAAGCTTTTCCAGACCCAATACCTTTCTGCGAAGCTTGACATATCTGTGCAGCAGGTGCAGGTTGTCATTTACCGTATTTACAAGGTTTTCATAGACACTCTCAGGAATATTGTTTGCTGCAAGCGCGGCATGTCTAGCAGAGTCATATTTGCGAATCCTTGCATTGAAATTATCCTTTTTGACATTTCCGCTCAATGTGCTGGAAAAGGTATTTTTAAAGCTGCCATATGTTTTGTACACAGATTTGAAAGCATCTTCCCGAACCCTGCGATCTTCGCTTTCAAGGAAACGGATATAGCGGCCATGCGTGATTTCCACTTCTTCTCCGTTCTCGTCCTTTATTGAAGGGAATTCTAAATCAGCGTTGTTCAGCATTCCAAATGTATTCGAAGGTGAGCTCATAACCTCTGAAGCTTGAGCAAGAAGCGCTTCCTCTTCAGCGGATAGCACATGCGGACGCTGAAGATTGATTTCCTCCAATGCATGCTCATAAAGCTTCAATTCTTCTTTTTCATTCAAGAAGCCTTTGATTTTCTCTTCATCAACAGCCAGGATTTCCGGCACGATGAAGGCAAGTGCGCTTGCTGCTTGGGAATATAGATTCTTGATGCGGTCATCAAGCCCCTGATAAAAGGAATTCGTTGTATCCTGGTCATAGCGCATATGCGCGTATGTATAAAGTCGTCCTAGACGCTCAAGCAATTTATCCTGCAACTGGAGTGCACTATAAAGTTGTTCAGCACTTTCACCAAGCTTGCCTTGATACTCCTGAACAGAAGGAATCAATCCTTTAACTTCATTGAATTCTTTTTCCCATTGCTCATCGACCGCAAAAATATCTTCAAGTCTCCACGTATTTTCTGTGGAAACCTCTTCCCTTGCCGGTAATTTCTTTACTGTAGATTCGTTTGACATATGGATCCTCCTTACAACATTTCGGAATTCGAAAAACTTTTCTAGTAACATATATTCGATAATGGTTTCTTATTTCCTTCTATAAAATTAAATAAGGAAAAAGTTTTTCTTTTTCAAGAGTTTGCATTCTAACTACCCTATTTTACGCAGTTATATCACATTTCATGTTAGTGGGAATATTGATTGTGTAATTTCATTTCGGTACTTGGTGAAAAATTTGGCTTCTGCTTTGATTTGTTCGTCAATTGAATCTGGAATAATGATTTCCCGGAGTACTCTCACTGTACCTGAATTGATTCTTTCCAAGAATGATACCTTTGTCAAAAGAAATACATATTCAGCAAGAGCGTACCAATGGTCTCTTTGCCCAGCAACAGGCAGAGTTCGAAGCTTGATTTCTTTCCTTCTTATTCGTCTATCAAAGGCATCCCGGATTTTCGCATAAATTATTATGTCCCCCTTTTGATAATGCCGGAATACATCGAGGTATAAGAATGTCTGCCATATGAGTGAAGGTGTTTCAATATAGGGGCTCGAGCGGACAGGAAGGCCAATTTCGGATGGAAGTGTAAGAAGGCTTAGATGATTGCGATAAAGTTCTTTCAGAAATGGATTTTGCCATGCTCCTGGGGAAGTTAAGTAGCGGGATTTCAGTTTTTGATTTTCAGCTTGCCAAGTCTTCAATATGGGGAATGGCTTATCGATTGGGCTCAGTAGGTCCTCTATTGAATACTGATTAAGTGAGTTCACTATAAGATTCGTGATTGTCTTTTTGGAAGTGATTGGAATGGCTCCATTCAGATTGATGAATTGCCCTGAAATCGGACAAAAAGCCGGGATATTCCAGGAGCGCCTTGTCTGTCTAATGAAGAGATAGAGGAAGTTATTGATTGATACAATATTATCTTTCTTGCGCTTAACCAATGTCTCTGCAGCAAACCAAATTGGAATTACACCATAATGCAAATAAGTTTTGGTCCTTTTTTCAAAAATCTCTTCAGGTATAACTGAACATTGGAATTCAATCGCATATTTTTGGTTTTGCAACTCGAAAGTAATGTCGGGTTTCTGCTTCATATGTTGGTCAAATTGCTCAAGTTCAGCATTGATCCCTTGCTTTTTCAGCCAATTGAAGAGCTGAAGCTTTCCAGAAAGATGATATTCAGATTCACGATCATACTCATGTTGGCAGCTGCCTCCCGCCAAATGAGAAAAGTGCCAAATCTTCTTGCTCCCCAGTTTCATAACCACCTCTTCACCACACTCCGGACAGTGAAACTTTTCCGTCGACCTGATGTCTACTAATTCGCTTCTCTCCCACCTTTCACCCAGTGATAACCTTTCACCATCGCTTTTAATTGCAACTAGCAAAATCTATTCGCCTCCTTTCATCATGAATATTCGAGGACAGTCTGATAATACCTTCTTAAGAGAAAAAGGTTTTAAAAACGTTCACAAATATAAGAAAAGCGCAAGCGCCTTGTTCAGCCCCGACAAGCGCTGGAGGGCCGACCAGTGAAGTCGTTCTTTGACTTCATTGGGCGGACCGAAGCGACTCGAGGGGCTAGGCGCTGAAGCTAGACAATTCTCGAAGTGGAAATTTATTCTTTCTTATCTGGTAAAAACAACCCGGATCTGCATCCGGGCAACTAAAGCATCGGTGACAACAGTCTCGAAGTGGATTCGAGAAGTCTGTAACCTATGTGGCGTTTACTGAAATCGTCCATGACTATTTCTGTTGAGTCGAGTACATCGTTTTCATATTCTTTAACAAGTTTGGCAGTGCTGCTAGTTTTGTAAAGGAAGGCGTTGACTTCGAAATTTAAGTGGAAGCTTCTCATATCCATATTGGATGTACCGATGGAAGCAAGCTCACCATCGACGATGACGATTTTGCTGTGCATGAAGCCCTTTTCGTATTCATAAATCTTTGCACCTGCTTCGAGCAGTTCGGGAAAATACGATCTCGAAGCAAAGAACACGATTTTTTTATCTGGCCGCTTTGGCACAAGGAGCCTGACATCCAGGCCACTTAGTGCCGCAACTTTTATTGCGCTGAAAATGTCTTCATCAGGAATGAAATAAGGCGACGCAATCCAAACCGACTTATCAGCTGAGGAAATCATTGAAAAAAAGATATTTTTGATGACACTCCATTCATTGTCAGGTCCTCCGGCAATCATTTGAACCCCACCATGAGTGTTAGCCTGCAGGGCTGGCGAGAGATAATCCGACGTCAAAAAGCTTTTGTTCGTCATGTAATACCAATCTTGCAGGAAGATCAGCTGCAGGCTGCGAACAGCTTCCCCTCGAGCCATTAGATGAGTGTCACGCCAAAAACCGAATCCTTTGTCCCTGCCAAGGTATTCATCACCGATATTCAGGCCTCCAACAAAGCCAACAGTCCCATCAATGACAATGATTTTCCTATGATTCCTGAAATTAAATTTACTGTTCAGGAACGGCAAGCGGACAGGACCAAATTCAACCACTTCTACCCCTGCTTCACTCAAGTCAGAAATATACTCTTTCGAGAGCTTCCAGGAACCAACGGAATCAAATAAAAACCTGACCTTTACACCTTTTCTTGCTTTGCTGATCAAAACTTCCTTAATTTCTTCACCAATTTTATCATGTCGGACAATGTAATATTCCATATGAATATGGTGGGTAGCTTTTTTTAGCTCTTCAAGAATATGGCTAAATGTCTCATCACCATTTGTCAGCACCTTTGTGGAGGTAGCAAAGGAGATAGGACTGTTCCCGAGCTTCTGGGCAAGGGTAAATAAGCGGCGATGGTCCTCTTCCATATCGAGCATCCTCGCCTTGTTGACCCTTTCAGAGTCCCCTTCGATTTTTGAAAAAGCTTTTTTATCGAGGAAGTATTTGCGCCGGAACATCTTTTCCTTGCGTTTATTCCTGCCGAATAAAAGATAAAAAATAAAACCAACAACCGGAAAGCCGCCAAGCACGACAATCCAGGTTAATGTCTGGGCTGGATGACGATTCTCAAGGAATATCACAAAGCTGATGAAGATGACAGTAAGAGACATAAATATACTGATATACCCAAGATAAACTGCATCAAGTTTTTCATAAAACAAATAATAAATGCCGGCAAGAATTAATAAAAAAGTTAAGATGCGCACTGTGTTTTTCATTGTTACCACCTGTTTTCTCTCTCTGAATTATTCCTGCAACCAGAAATAGGAACTTTAGATATATATACGTTTCTATTAAGTGAAGAGATTCATACAAATTATATCAAAAAAGCCGATTTCATCTCTGAAATCGGCCTGCAATCATGAAAAATGCTTTCTTATGACACTAAACACGTCTTCTTCGATAATCTTATTACCGTATTCATCAAGTCGGTGAATCGTTACTGTCGACTCCTGCCCATACTCTAGAAGAACGCTTAGTATATTGTCAATTTCTTCTTCATCCTCAAAATCTTGCTCAGGAAACTCAATGTATAAATAATACTTGTCATCATAGCTGTACAAGCTTGTTTTGACTTTGTCTACTCCCGGGCGTTTCGAGAGTGAGATGACATCTTCGAAATCCTTGAAATACAGCAGGAATTCTAAATCATCCTCGAAGGCTGGATCAGCATCTTCAATTCCTTTTGGATTGAATTGGTGGTCAAGCAGCTCTTCGATTCGTTCATCGACTGGCAGATCCTTCAGTTTATCGTTTGGAAGCGGCAGTTCGAACTTAGGACCGTCCTTCGATAGCTGAGCCTTTGTAACTAAAACCTCCAGACCTTTTTCCAGGGCCTGAACCTGTATCCATAAAGGACCTTCAACGGCAAACTCTTCCTCGGCATGCACTTCATCCATCATTTCCCAGAAAAGTTCTTCACTGCGATCACGGTTATACCAGATTTCCTCCCGGTCAAACCCGCGCTCTTCTATGTCCATATATGAAATATAGAACTTAACCGTATTTTCATTAATACGCTCGATTTCCATTCGCTTTCTCTCCCTTCCAGGCAAAGATTTGAAGGGACTAAATACCCCCAAAAAAGCAGTTGGTCTTTATCGTTTACCCTTAATAAATAAGCCTAAATCACCTTGATTTACAAAGGGACTGTGTAAATAGAAATAAACGATCTTGTACTTTTATTTTATGTTATATTAAGCCATTTTGGAAACAAAATATACACCCATTTTTTATTAAGGCTGTTTTCGTAAAGATTGTTGTTAAAATCCTAAAGCCGATTTTAACGTAACAAATACCTATTTTACAGGTCGGAATTAAGTTTGCAGGCGCTTTTCTCTTAAAAGAAGTGTCAACTTTATGAAGGAATATAGATAATTCAATCCAGTTTTTGTATTCATTAGCAACAAAGTTTGAGAAAAGGGCCTTTTTAAAAGGTTAATGTATGATTTTGTCTGGATCGACTTACTGTTGATTAGGCTGCTGTAAAGGCGCGAATGCGCTGCCTTTTTCGCAGGATTCTCTCCCCTTCAGCTACCATCAGCCAAGTTACCCCAAAACTTATTGGTTTTTAACATACTATAAATTTTAAAGTATTCTTTATATTTTAGCAGAACTGCACCTATATTTCAATTTGTCTGCACTGCCATGCGGCTATAGGATATGTTCTTTCATAGAAAATAAAAAGCCCCCAAAAGGGAGCTTGTTTGGTATGTTTAATTGACTAAACGCTGAGCCTCACGCAACTGGAATGTACGCACTCTGCGCGGCAGGAATCGTCTGATTTCGTCTTCATTGTATCCAACCTGCAGGCGCTTTTCATCAATGATGATCGGACGGCGAAGCAAGCCAGGGTTTTCTTTGATAACCTCGAACAGTTCCTGTAGAGGCATGGTTTCCAAATTCACATCAAGCTTTTGGAAAGTCTTCGAGCGGGTAGAAATAATTTCATCCGTTCCATCTTCGGTCATTCGAAGAATTTCCTTTATTTCATCAATAGATAATGGCTCTGAGAATATGTTTCTTTCAGTATATGGAATCTCATGTTCTTCAAGCCATGATTTTGCCTTTCTGCAAGAGGTACAACTTGGTGAAGTGTATAAAGTGACCATTGGTAATTCACACTCCCTTAGATTTACTTATATTATTTGCTTTAAATGAGCTTTCATTTCTTAAATAATAATAAGTTTTATTTTATAATTCATATTGTTTATTATACACTATGGATTTAATAAAAGGTATCCCTTTTCATAATTTATTCCGGGTATTTATGTAAGGATATTTTTGCCCTTCTCTATATATAACGAACGAAATAGAAAAAAGTTTCAATATAATTTATATTTTTCATCACCCTCTGATCTAAATCTATATAAATATTCGTACAATTCTACTTGTTTGTGTCCGTTATACTTTCATTTTCATAATTTAATTATATTTACCCGCTTGTAAAAGACTTAAACCTTTTTATCTAAAAAAAGTTATATTCTCATTTAATTGAGCAAAAATGAAAACGCAACCATGTTAAAAACACTGGTTGCGCTCTTGACTTAGATATCCTGTAGCAAATCCTCACGTTTATCTTCCACAGTTAAGACTTCCTCAACTGGCTGGTAGGATTCTCCGTAAAACTTTTTGTCTTTATAAGTATGAATCATATTGTAGGTCTTCTTCATCGACTCATAAACTAAATCCTCTGAAGCCTCATCTGGAGACCAGTAAAGGATTTCCATCTCATTGATTTCCTTCGTCGCTAGCGACCGACGTCTGTAACCAATCGTCCTTGCATGCTCGAAGCCTTCCCGTTTGTAAAAACGAAGACGTTTCTCCGTATCTGTGTCCTCATAGTTAACTGGTTCAACTTCAAGGATAATCGGTTTGCCCTTTTCCTTCAGCTTCTCAATCAGCTTATGGCCTAGTCCCTGACCTCGTGTCGTCTTAGAGACGAAAAGGTAATCGATGAAAACAAAATCATCTGTTTCAACGTACATGAGGACATGTCCGGGACCTTCATCCTTATGGTAAATCTCTGGTCTTTCCTTTAAAAGTGTTTCCATATGTTCCTTTGACTTCATTTCCTCAATCGGGAAATACTGATTTAATTTCTCATACCAATGCATTGCTTATCTCCTTTTTATTTTTATTCCTTCCTGATAAGCACCCAGCTTTTCTTATATAATCATGATCATAATACTTGTATTATTTTTTCTTTATAAAGTTCTTTTAATACACCGGCAATTCTTTTAAAATAAAGATGTACGGGGATCATGAATTATATTTATCACAAAATCACTATTAAGACTTAGTGAAAAAAAAGGTGGAGGTTTATCATGGGCGGTTACATAATGGATTTGACTATCGTTGCTTTACTGATTGTGGGCATTACCGCGACAATTGGTGTGATTACCAATGGAATAGGAATCAGATTCTTTAGTGGAAATAAAAGAAATGAATTCGTAGATCAATCAACTAGTTTGCAAACTGGTTGGAAAAATGTCGGCGGCAGCAAGAAGTAATCCACATCCCAACTGTAATTATAACTTATTTTGATATCGATAATCTAATGATATGAAAAGCCTGGAACGTTTCTTAATCATTCCAGGCTTTTTATATAGTATCAGAAAGTATAAATTTTTCACCTCGAGAATTGTACAGCTCCAGCGCTTGTCGGGGCTGGCTGACCAAGGTGCTTGCGCTTTTCTCACTTCCAGGTTATGGTGTGTAATCAACATTTGGTGAGTATCTGTTGCTTGCGTTCCATAATAAATATTCATTGATGCCCTGATCCTTCAAGGCCCTGATTTGGTCTTCGACTTCTTTTTTTCCGTAGACTAGGTAATTTCCACTGCCTAACCATGAGGCTGTGAAATCCTGCAGCCATGGACGTGAAACAGGCGGGGTCTTTAATTCATCAAGCTTCTTCTTCTCCAATTTTGCATATTCCTGAACGAGACGGTATGGCTCTGTGTCAGGCTTGGCAATTCCAAAATAAGAAGTCCAATGGCTTGGATAAATCATTGAAGAAATGACGTCAACATTCTCAGAAATTTTTGAGAAGTTCTGTCCGATTCCTGGTGCTTCAGGAAGTGTTGCCGTATAGCCAAAGATATCAACAGAAACTTTTACATCATATGGCTTTAGCTCTTTTCGAGCGTATGCCACGAAATCAGTCACCGCTTTAACCCTCTTTTGGACATTATCCATTTCTACATTCTTATAGTCACCCATTGAATATTGGAGCGTAGCATCCCTCTTTTCAAATCCCTCAGGGAAACGAACATAATCAAACTGGATTTCCTGAAAACCCAGTTTAGCTGCTTCGATTGCAATTTGAACGTTGTAATCCCACACTTCTTTCACGAATGGATTTACGAACGATTCTCCTCTGCCATTTTTCCAAACCTGATTTCCATCTTTAAATGACCACTCCGGTTTATTATTTGCCAGGGCGGTATCTTTGAAAACAACTACCCTAGCGATAGGATAAATCTGTTTTTCTTCCAAAGTTTTCAATAGTTTTTTCGGATCTTTAATATAAGGCTTTCCGATATCTTTAAAAGGAGAATCTTCATCGGGTTTGTATGTAAGGTATCCGTGATCCTCTTTTATATCGATAACCATTGCATTTAAATCGGTGTCATCAATAAGTTTTGTAAGACTATTAAACCTCTCTCCTCCAGCTGAGTTCCCAGTTACATAGATCCCCCTTATAGCATCAGGGTATTCAAATGTGTAACCTGAATCGAATTTGAACCTTGGCATCTGCTTTGGTATTTCCCTAACCAATGACTGATGTTCCCTGACCGGAAGCTTTTCTGTTTCATGTGTTTTCGATTCTGCAAACACTGTACCTCCTGCTTGTGAAAAAGAGGCAGCCAATAATGCTGCTGCTGCGATTTTTTTAAACTGCACAAACACCTCTCCTTTCAAAACGTATTCCCATTCTAAAAAGTATCTTTTTATATATTATGAATCTATATTTCTATTTTACCCACTTTCGACAGATTTAGATATTATAGATTAAATTTTTCACATGGAATTTATTCCCTGCCTCTAAAACAATCAAAAGAAAAAAAACGATCTCAAATTAAGAGATCGTTAAGTTTATTTGACATATTGCTGTTGATATTGCTTCAGTTCTTTTTCAGAGCAATACACATAGTGCCCTGGAACAACTTCGCGCATCTTCACTTCTTCGCCGTCTGCATACTGATGCACATTAGGATCATATGATTTGCGTCGACGTGTGCGCTCAGACTCAGGATCCGGAAGCGGTATCGCTGATAACAAAGATTGAGTGTACGGATGAAGCGGGTTCTTGTATAGTTCTTCAGCTGTTGTTAACTCAACCAGCTTACCAAAGTACATTACACCAATTCGATCGCTGATATATTTTACCATTGAAAGATCATGTGCGATAAACAAGTATGTTAAACCTTTTTCACGCTGCAATTTCCTCATCAGGTTGACAACCTGCGCCTGGATGGAAACGTCTAATGCGGAAATTGGTTCGTCTGCAATAATAAATTCGGGCTGCACAGCAAGAGCACGTGCAATTCCGATACGCTGCCTTTGTCCACCTGAAAACTCATGAGGATAACGGTTGGCGTGTTCTCTGTTTAAGCCAACTGTTTCAAGCAGTTCATATACCATTTCCATTCTTTCTTTATTGCTTTTTGCAAGACCATGAATGTCAATGCCCTCTGCAATAACATCAGAAACCTTCATCCTTGGGTTCAAGGAAGCATAAGGGTCCTGGAAAATCATTTGCATACTTCTGTTGAATTTCTTCAAATCTTTTTTGTTCTTCTTGCCGTGTACGTTTTCTCCCTTGTAAAGGACCTCTCCATCTGTTGCTTCATAAAGCCTGATGATTGTTCGGCCAGTTGTGGACTTACCACAGCCTGATTCTCCAACCAATCCAAGAGTTTCTCCTTTAAAGATATCAAAAGTAACTCCGTCAATCGCTCTTACTTCATTAGGTTGACCCATATTGAAGTATTGCTTCAGATTCTTTATTTCAAGAAGCTTTTCTCTATTTTCCATCAGCCAGTCCTCCTCCTACAGTTATTTCGTGCCCATGAATTTACGCATTCTGCTTTTCACAGCTTCCGGCGGTTCTACCTTAGGAGCATCTGGATGCAACAGCCATGTAGCAGCATAATGTGTATCAGACACTTTAAACATTGGAGGCTGTTCCTCTAAGTCGATTTGCATAGCATATTCATTACGAGGGGCAAAAGCATCACCTTTTGGCGGATGCAACAAGTTTGGCGGCGTACCAGGAATTGCGTAAAGTTCCTCTTCTTTAGCATCTAGGCTTGGCATTGAACTGATCAATCCCCAAGTATAAGGATGTTGCGGGTTGTAGAAGACTTCATCCACAGTACCAATTTCGACAATTTTACCACCGTACATGACTGCCACACGGTCAGCTACATTAGCTACAACTCCAAGGTCATGAGTAATGAAAATAATTGAAGTATCAATTTTTTTCTGCAAATCTTTCATGAGTTCCAAAATCTGTGCCTGGATCGTAACATCCAAAGCTGTGGTAGGCTCATCAGCAATTAGAACTTTTGGGTTACATGCCAAAGCAATTGCGATTACAACCCTTTGTCTCATACCGCCTGAAAATTGGTGCGGGTATTGCTTGATACGCAATTCCGGTTTCGGGATACCTACCAGCTTCAAGAGCTGAACAGCGCGTTCTCTAGCTGCAGATTTACTCATATTTTGATGCTTGACCAATGGTTCCATGATTTGCTTTCCAACAGTCATTGTTGGATTTAAAGATGTCATTGGATCCTGAAAAATCATCGAGATATCCTGTCCCCTGATCTTCTGCATTTGCTTGTCGGTCAATTTCGCTAAATCCTTGCCTTCAAACAATATTTCACCCTGCTTGATTTCTGAATTACCAGGAGGAAGCAGTTTCATGATCGCTTTAGTCGTTACTGATTTACCTGAACCAGACTCACCGACTATCGCAAGGGTTTCTCCCTTTTTAAGTTCAAAATTCACACCGCGGATTGCTTTAACTTCGCCCGCAAATGTATGGAAGGAGATATTTAAATCCTTAACTTCTAAAATATTTTCCATAATACATTCACCTGCCCTTTAATCGCGCATTTTCGGATCAAGCGCATCGCGCAATCCGTCTGCCAGCATATTGAAGGTAATCATAATGACACTGATGACAACAGCTGGAATTATCATCTCATGTGGGTGCAATCTCAGTACTTTGAATCCTTCATCAATCAATGTACCAAGTGATGCGTATGGTTCCTGCAGTCCCAGACCGATAAAGCTCAAGAACGCTTCAAAGAATACCGCATTTGGAATAGTGAACATCGTATTGATAATTATGACACCTGCAAGGTTTGGCAATAAGTGTTTAGAGATGATCTTACCATCACTGTTACCAAGGGTTTTGGAAGCAAGAACAAATTCCTGTTCCTTCAGTTTTAGTGTCTGGGCACGCACGACACGAGCCATACCAACCCAGCCTGTAATCGTCAATGCTACGGTAATGGAAATAATACCAGGATCAAGAACCAGGATCATCAAGATAACAACAATCATAGTTGGTATACCCACTAGTATTTCGGTGATCCTCTGCATCACATTATCCAATCTTCCACCGTAATATCCAGATATTGCGCCATAAGCAACACCAATGATCATATCAATTACCGCGGCCAAAAGCGCAATGTACAAGGAGATTTGGGTACCTTTCCAGACACGAGTGAATAAGTCACGTCCAAGCGCGTCTGTTCCAAACCAGTAGTACTCATCTACCTTTTTGACTTCATACATATCGATTTCTTTTCCCGCTTTATTCACCTTGATACCGTCAAACGGAAGCCAGCTGATATGTTCAAGTCCCTGGATTTTTGGCGGTAAGTTATTGTGGCTAACATTTTGCTTGTCAAACTCTTTTCCGCTAACCAATGGACCTACCAAGGCCATAATGATAACAATGCCCATCACAATCAAACTGACAAGAGCACCCTTATTTTTACGGACACGCATCCAAGCATCCTGCCAGAAGGTTAAGCTTGGCTTGTTTATTTCCTCGCTTTTGGCCGAATCGATTTCTGCCGGCCTAAAACGATCTTTTGGAATTTTTGTTTCGAAGTCAGCCATTACTTTTTCCCTCCAGACAGCCTGATACGTGGATCTATGATTCCATAAAGAATATCCACTACAAGGATGATAACTACAAATAATGCTGCAAATAAGACGGTTGTTCCCATGATAACAGGGTAATCATTTACTGTAATAGATTTTACGAACTGTTCACCAAGTCCAGGGATCGCAAAAATTTTCTCAATTACAAGTGAGCCAGTCATCAAGGAAATCGCCAATGGCCCTAAAACTGTGACTAGTGGGATCATTGCATTTCTCAATGCATGCTTAAAAGCAATTTCAAAGAAGCTTGCTCCTTTTGCTTTTGCCAATGTAATGTAGTCAGAGCCTAAGACTTCAATCATTTCTGTTCTCATAAAACGAGCTGCAATTGCTATTGGCAGCATGGACAGAGCTATTGTCGGCAGGATGGTATATTCAAAACCACGCCAGAAAAGAACCGGGAACCAGCCTAATTTTACACCAACAAAATATTGCAGCAATCCTGCAAATACGAAGTTAGGAATAGACTTACCCAATACTGCAATAAAAGTGGAACTGTAATCGACCCAGGTATTCTGTCTTAATGCAGCAAATATACCAAGTAAAATACCAACGATTGTTCCGAGTAACATCGCCTGGGCACCTAGCTGCATTGATGGCCCTAAACGTTTGATCATCAGGTCGGTAACCGGAGTGTTATTAAACTGAAAGGAAATACCAAGATCCCCTTGCAGCAAGTTGCCAATATATTTAGCATACTGCACAGGCACTGGCTGATCTAGACCATACTTTGCCTTCATGATTTCCATTTGTGCAGGACCCAATTTATTCGCACTTGCAAAAGGCGTACCAGGAATGATTTTCATTAAGAAAAATGTAAGGGACGCAATGATGAAAAGAGTCAAAAACATATAAAGTACCCTTTTTAACAGGTATTTTGCCATATGGGTGCACCTCCTGTATTATTTCAATTTTCCCTATTGTTCGACAAATGCTTTACAGGGAAAAAGAGAGTATATCTAGATATACTCTCTTTCTATCCTCAGAATTATTACACTCTGAAATAAGAAACTGCTTCAGTTATTATTCAGCTTCAGTGATCTTAACCCATTGGAAGTTATAGTCAGGACCATAGTTGTAGATCGCAAGACCTTTAACGCCAGGATTTAGAAGGATGTTAGCTGAACGCTGGTAAACAGGCGCTAGACCAGCATCTTCTTCAAGCATGATTCTTTCAGCTTCTTGCTGTGCTTCCCAGTTCTTTTCTGGGTCAGTAGCAAGCTCACCTTGAGCAGCTTTGATCAGCTTATCGTATTCTGGGTTAGCGTAGCCCATTCTGTTGCTTCCGCCGTCAGTGATCCAAAGGTCAGTGAACGACAATGCGTTACCGTAGTCTGGGCCCCATCCTGCGAATTGAAGATCGTAATCCATAGAGTTGTCACGCTCTAGACGAACTGCGAAAGGAACACTTTCAAGCTTTACTGTCAAGCCAGGAAGGTTTGTTTCTAATTGGTTCTTGATATAAGCGTCAGTCTTTTTAGCTGCTTCAGTGTCTCCACCAAGGTAGCGAATTTCTAACTTATCTACACCAAGTTCCTTAAGACCAGTTTCCCAATGCTTCTTAGCTTCTTCAGCATTGAAAACGATTAGGTCGCCGTGCTTTTCACGGAAATCTTCACCGTTAGGACCTGTTACGAAGTCCTTTGGTACAAAGAAGTTTGCAGCGATAGATCCGTTGTTAAGGATGCTCTTTGCAAGGTCTTCTTTGTTGAAGCCCATAGCGATCGCTTTACGGATGTTTACGTTAGCAAGAGCTTCGTTCTTCTGGTTCATCTTGATCCAGAATACTACTGGCTCCATCCATGTAAGCATACGCTCATCACCTTCATAAGAAGGAACGATATCAGAAGAAAGCAATCCAGTCATGTCTGTTTCGCCAGCTTCAAATGCGTTTACAGCAGAGTTAGAATCTTTAACAACGTTAACAGTGATTTTTTCAAGAGTTACATCGTCAGCACTGTGGTAATCTGGGTTTTTAACAAGTACCCACTCAGATGCGTCAGTGCCTTCCCATTTTTCCATTTTAAATGGACCATTGTAAAGTAAGTTTTCAGCATTGCTAGCGAACGCGTCGCCTTTTTCAGTTACGAACTTTTCGTTCTGTGGGTAGAATGTTGGGAAAGCGAATAGGTCTTCCCAATATACTACTGGCTTTTCAAGAGTTACTTCTAAAGTCTTGTCGTCGATTGCTTTAACACCAAGATCTTCTACATTGTATTCTTTCTTAGCAGCTCCAGCTTCAGTGATTTCAGCTGCTCCCTTGATTTTTCCGCCCATCATGTATGGACCATAAGGTGAAGCAGTTGCAGGGTCGATCGCACGGCGCCAAGCAAACACGAAGTCGTGTGCAGTTACAGGCTCACCGTTAGACCATTTTGAATCCCTAAGTTTGAAAGTGTAAACTTTCTGGTCATCGCTGATTTCAGGCTCGCCTTCTGCTAGTGCAGGAACTGGCTTGTGATCCTGGTCAAGGCGATAAAGACCTTCACCTACGTTATTTATGTAAGTGAAACTTGTAGAACCTTCAGCAAGTACGCTGTCCATAGTTGGGATTTCAGAAGAATCCAACATGTTTAATTCTTGTGGTACATTAGCTACTTCTTCGCCTGTTGCATCGTCTTTATCAGCAGGCTCTTTGTCTCCAGCGTTGTCGTCTCCGCTGCTACATGCAGACAGGATTAACGAGAATACTAGAGTCAAAATCAATAGAAATGAAAATTTTGACTTTTTCAAGGATATGCCCCCTCTTTATTATTGTTTTCTGAAAACTTTTTACATTCCCTATTATACATAGATTAAATTAAATGTTCAATATTTTTGCGCGAAAAATTTACAACTTTGAAACAATAGTAATAAATTTCCTCCTTGAATTGTGTTATAATAGTGTCTTATAAGCCTTTTGCGGGCATAATCATGGTGTTACTTATTGTAATATTTGATTTTTTTTGAAGGATTATTCTCAAAATTACTTTTATGAAATAACAATATAAGGGAGATTTAGAAAAATGCGTAATAGATTTGGGAAAATTTTTTATGGTTTTTTGATTTCACAGCTATTGATTTTTATCCTCTCACTTGTCTATCAACAGAGCATTAGCTTGCTTAGTTACATAAATATCTCTTTTTACATCGCTAGTACCCTGCTGTTTACTTCTCTTATAGTCTTTACGGTTAACTCAGGTTTTTTTGACGCCATTTCTTATTCTTTTCGTATTGTTTTTGCTGGCAAAGAAGAGGGAGAGAAGAAAAAGTCTTTACATGAGATGACGCCTTTATCCGAACTTGTCAACCTCAATGCCAACCCTCTATTAATGGTCGGGCTGTTAGATTTTATGTTGATGCTTGCCGCATTGTCCGTTTATTATCTGTAATAATCCTTCTGGTACTCTTGCTTATCATGGTTGATTTGATTATAATCATTTTTAATAAAAGGTTAAAAGCAATGATGAAGAGTAGTACATTTGTTCAAGGCTTTTCAGAGAGTTTGTGGTTGGTGAAAACAAACAGCCTGGCAATTGGAATGGACTTTTGAGCTTCTGGTTTGAACTTAAGTAGATCCAGGCGTATTCCTGCGTTAAAGGAATCCATGCTTCACTGAGGCATGGGCAGAGTGACTCATTCGTGAGTAATTAGGGTGGCAACACGGACCATTCGTCCCTAGAAATTAGGCGAATGGTCTTTTTTGTGTTCTTTTTTCTTCTGTTTTTTACGTTTAGCCAAACAATTCAGACAGAAAGAGAACAAGATATATACTTATAGGAGGAATTTTTAATGGAGACTATTTTTTCTGGCATCCAGCCGAGCGGAACAATCACACTTGGTAACTATATCGGCGCAATGAAACAATTCACAGAACTGCAGGAAGAATATAATTGTTACTTCTGTATCGTTGACCAGCATGCGATAACTGTCCCGCAGGATCGTTTGCAGCTTCGCAAAAATATCAAAAGCCTTGCAGCATTGTACATCGCTTCAGGAATTGACCCTGAAAAAGTAACATTATTCATCCAATCGGAAGTTCCGGCACATGCACAGGCTGGATGGATGATGCAATGCGTAGCCTATATAGGTGAGCTTGAAAGGATGACCCAATTCAAGGATAAATCCACTGGGAAAGAAGCAGTTTCAGCTGGTCTGTTAACGTATCCCCCGCTAATGGCAGCCGACATCCTTCTATATAATACGAATCTCGTGCCAGTCGGCGAAGACCAGAAACAGCACCTAGAGTTAACAAGGGATTTAGCTGAACGATTCAACAAGAAATACAATGACATTTTTACGATTCCAGATGTTCGCATCGCTAAAGTCGGAGCAAGAGTCATGTCCTTACAGGATCCATTGAAGAAAATGAGCAAATCAGATCCTAACAACAAGGCTTTCATCTCGATGCTCGACGACCCTAAGCAAATTGAAAAGAAAATCAAGAGTGCTGTAACTGACTCAGAGGGTATCGTAAAATATGACAAAGAGAACAAGCCTGGCATCTCCAATCTCTTGTCCATCTATTCTATCTTGACCGGCAAAGCAATTGCTGATATTGAAAAGGATTATGAAGGTAAAGGGTACGGAGACTTTAAGGGAGACCTTGCGAAGGTAGTTGTCGATGTCATTGAACCAATCCAGAAAAAATATTACGAGCTAATCGATTCACCAGAGTTGGATGAAATTCTTGACCGTGGTGCTGAAAAAGCAAACTTTGTCGCAAACAAAATGCTAAAGAAAATGGAGAATGCGATGGGTCTTGGGCGCAAGCGCAAGTAAGAACAAAAAGCGCAAGCGCCTCGTTCAGCCCCGACAAGCGCTGGAGGGCAGCCCAATGAAGTCGTTCTTTGACTTCAATGGGCTGATCGAAGCGACTCGAGGGGCTAGGCGCTGGAGCTGGATTAAGAAAACTACTTGCAGTTATCCACACCTAAATAATTTCAAAATTTCCTTCACAATAATAAAAACGGAGCTGATAATGTGTCAGCTCCGTTTTTTCGTAAGAGTTATCAATTTACTTTAGGGCCGTGCTCCATTTCCCAAAGTTTTTCGAAAAAGGATTGTCCTTTAATGATGTTTTCGCAAAACTTCTCGTGTTTATGTGACCAACCAAACTTTGTCTCTTCATATAACCGTTCCCATACCTCTTCAAATCCAAGCCGTTGAATCTCTTCATATAATTCAGGTTTCCATTCAGTGAACCAGTAACGGACTTCAGCCACATTTTTTGAGGAACTCAACTGGTCCATGGCCATGAACAATAATTGCTTCAATTGCCTCTCTTTACGCGTCAGCCCTCTCATTAAATCCGGAGCAGGCGATAAAATATGGAAGTCCTTTAAGGCACTTTGATCATTGAACCCATATTGGATCGTATCCTGATTTTCAATCATTTCGTACACGAGTTGCTCCTGGCGCGGGATAAGCCGGCTCTTTCGGATTGGGATATTATAGCCGATGGTGTCAACAGCCAGTATGCCAGTTCCATCGGAAACAACGAAACAATAATCAAGCTGTGTACGTTCATGGTTTTTCCTCAAATATGCCTTACGGTAAATGTCATCCAGAAGCTGTTGAGGCAACTCTGATAAATCATTCTCAATGTAATTAAATAACAGATGGTCAATTTTAAGGAGCGGCACCTGGTCAAGCAGCTCAACTCCATCGTCCTTCCGCCATTCGTGGAAATGGCAGACATTATAGCCGTTCTCTTCCCCTTCGAACCAGTTTACCCAGACATCATGAAGATACAACATGATTTATAACCCCTCACTTCAAGAAACTGTTTGTCCATCAGTATGGGCATCACTAAGTAAAAATATTCCTTAAAAGGAAGATCAATTTATATCATTATTATGAGGCCAATAAATGCTTAACCAAATGATGCCGATTCCAGCCGGCAGCATGTAGCACTCTACTCTGCGCGATACAAAAGCTAAATACTCATCCAAACCGTGTCCAGCAACAATCAAATTCAAATAAGCGATTGAGCTGACCCCCCCTGATACAGCCAGTCCAAAACCAAACATTAAAACAAACAATCTAAAGATCATTAGATTGACTCTCTTCATACCAGAAATTCATATCACACACTTCCCTCACCCCGGCCTGTCCATTTTTATCATATATATGAAGGAAGTTGGCGGGAAAGTACTGAAAGCTGATTTAAATGTACCTGAAGAAAAGGGCTTATTTATTGATAAATACAGCAGCGACTTATAGGAAAGATTCCGATTATGTATTACGTTAAAACTAACCATACACTTTTGGCCTAACGGAGGCTTCTTAGGACATTTCATGCGGTTCCAACCACTGTTTTGGTCAAACCTGGGGTGACTTCGGACATTTTCCAGCGGTCCCAACCGCTGTTTTGGTCAAACCTGGGGCCACTTCGGACATTTTCTAGCGGTCCCAACCACTGTTTTGGTCAAACCTAGGGGCACTTCGCACATTTCATGCGGTTCCAATCACTGTTTTGGTCAAACCTGGGGTGACTTCGCACATTTAATGCGGTTCCAACCGCTGTTTTGGCCGAACATGGGGACACTTCGGACATTTCCTTCGGTTCCAATCACTGTTTCGGTCGAATCTGGGGGCACTTCGGACATTTCATGCGGTTCCAACCACTGTTTTGGTCGAACCTGGGGTGACTTCGGACATTTTCTGCAGTTACAGTGGTTGTTTTGGCCGAACATGGAGTAACTTCGAACATTTCCGGGGTTCCGGCTCGCTGTTTTGTCCGAACCTTGGACTACTTCGGACATTTCATGCGGTTCCAATCACTGTTTCGGTCGAATCTGGGGGCACTTCGGACATTTCATGCGGTTCTAATCGCTGTTTTGGTCGAACCTGGGACCACTTCGGACATTTCATGCAGTTCCAATCGCTGATTTGGTCAAACCTGGGGTGACTTCGGACATTTCATGCGGTTCCAACCGCTGTTTTGGTCAAACATAGGGGCACTTCGGACATTTTCTGCAGTTACAGTGGTTGTTTTGGCGAACATGGAGTAACTTCGCACATTTCCGGGGTTCCGGCTCGCTGTTTTGTCCGAACCTAGGACTACTTCGGACATTTCCTTCAGTTCCAACCGCTGTTTTGGTCAAACCTGAGGCCACTTCACACATTTCATGCGGTTCCAATCGCTGTTTTGGTCGAACCCGGGGTGACTTCGGACATTTCCAGCGATCCCAGTAGTTGTTTTGTCCGAACCTTGGACTACTTCGGACATTTCCTTCGGTTCCAATCACTGTTTTGGTCGAACCTAGGGGCACTTCGCACATTTCATGCAGTTCCAATCGTTGTATTGGCAGAACCTAATGCTGCTTCGAACATTAGCAACAGGTCCTAATCCCCCTATTACCTCACCCCTCTACTAGAAAATAGACAAAATAAAAAATCTACCTTTGTATGGTAGATTTTTTAACGGCGTGATCTTGGATTCAATGCATCTTTTAGGCCTTCACCTACGAAGTTGATGGACAAGATCGTGAGTGTGATGGCAAGTGCTGGTGGAATCCAGATCCACGGCTTTCCTTGTAATACGTCTGGTTCATTCGCGAATGCTAGCATATTACCCCAAGATGGAATCTCGGAAGGTACACCGAATCCTAAGAAGCTTAGTCCTGTTTCTGCGACAATCATGGAAGCGAACAGGATTGTTGCCTGTACAATGATTGTTGAAAGGACGTTCGGCAGTAAATGCTTTGTGATTACTTTGAATGGTGAGCATCCGATTGAGATGGAAGCTAGAATGTATTCATTTTCCTTCTCTGCTAAAATCTTGCTTCGGACAATCCTTGCTACCCCGCCCCAGCTCAGCAAGCTGATAACCATGATTAGGATAACTAAACCATTGACTTTACCATGGAAGATTGTAGCCAATACGATAACAAATACCAGGAATGGAAAGTTCAAGACGAAGTCAGTGAAACGCATAAGCATGCTGTCAACGATTCCGCCGAAGTATCCTGCGATCGATCCTACAATTGTTCCAAAAATGATTACGAATAATGTACAGCTAATTCCGACTAAGAGTGATACCCTTCCGCCGTATAACAATCTGGTAAAAACGTCACGCCCGTTTTTGTCCGTTCCCAGCCAGTTCTCTGCAGACGGCTTTAAGGACATTGAGCCAATGTTGATTCTTGTAATATCAGTTGTTGTAATGTATGGAGCCAGGAAAGAGACAATCATTACGAATAACAAGAAGATCAAGCTTGTCATCGCCAACTTGTTCTTCACAAATTTTCTTCTAGCGATGGCCCAAGGAGACATGCCTTTTTCCGGCTTCAGGTTTATCTGTGTATTATTTTCTGTAGAAACTTCCATAGCCATCCTCCTTAATCAAGCCTGATCCTTGGATCAACAATTCCGTATAGTATATCTGCAACAAGGTTACCAAACAATGTCAAGAACGAGAACATCATTGTCAAGGTCATTAAGACTGGATAGTCCCTCTGACTGACAGAGTTCAAGAATAATTGACCGATTCCCGGATAAGTGAAAATCGTTTCTGTGATGATTGCTCCACCGACTAACGCTACGATATCAAATCCAAGGAATGTAATCAGCGGGATAATGGAATTGCGCAAAATATGCTGATTGTAAATTTTCTTTTCAGGTGTTCCTTTTGCTCGTGCCGTTCTTACAAAATCCTTACGGCTGTTTTCTATAATGTCATTACGCAGGAATTGCGTATAGCTTGCAGTACTCAATAAACCTAAAACAAGTGCTGGTAAGAAAACATGATGAATTCTGCTTAACCAATATGCCGATGTACCTTCTGTTGTGGAAATATCCACAGAACCGTTGGAAGGGAACCAGCCTAATGTGAATGAGAAGAAATAGATTGCGAACACCCCTGCAACAAATGAAGGCAGTGCCAAGCCAATATAGTTCGCGGTACCTATGACATTATCACCAAGTGTATATGGCTTCCTTCCGGCATAAATACCCATGATAAATGCTAGAATGTAAGTGATTAAAATACTTGAAAAACCCAGGAAAATTGTATTCGGTAAACGTTCTGAGATAATTTCACTTGCCGGGATCTTATAACGGGTTGACTTCCCGAAATCTCCCTGCATAAAGTTTGTGATCCAAGTAAAATATTGAATATGGACAGGGTCATTGTAACCAAGCTTCTCGCGCATCTCTTCTATGTATGCCGGATCCGTGTTGTTCGGATCGATTTCCCCACTAAGTGAGTCCCCTGGCATAAGTTTCGCCAGGGAAAACACTACAATGGAGATAAGGAAAAGCATAGGAATCATGCCGAGTATGCGACGTAAACTGTATTTAAGCATATGCATTCTCCTTAACTGATAGGTGGGTTTAAAGGATTATTGCTTAATCCACCATTCATGAGGTGAGTTAGAACCAGAAACATCGAACTTAACGCCTTGAACGCGCTTAGAAACAGCCATTACTTCTTCTAGCTCAAGGATTGGAAGTGATGGTACTTCTTCGTTGAAAATCTTCTGCCAGTCAGCATAAAGCTGTGCACGCTTTTCAGTGTCAGTTCCAACTACTTCTAGGTCAACAGCATCTTCAAGAAGCTTTTGAGCATCTTCATTTACCCAACGAGGGTAGTTCCAAACAGATTCAATACCCCAAAGTGGTAGTGGATCTGGATCTGCTCCAGTTCCCCATCCGCCATAGAATACTTCTAGAGCTGGATCGTCTTTTTCAAGTTGATCATAGTAAAGGTTAACGTCAGTCATTTGAAGCTCAGATTTCAAGCCAACTTCTTCCCAGTACTGCGTCATAGCTTTAGCACGTGCTTCGAAAGTCGGGTTACCAGTAGCATAGTGAGAGAACTTTACTGTGAACTTTTCACCTTTAGGGTCTTCACGGAATCCGTCTCCATCTTTATCTACGTAACCAGCTTTATCAAGGATTTCTTTCGCTTTTTCTGGGTTGTATTCGTATTGTACAGGCATATCTTTGTTATCTGCAGCAATCCAGTGTGCAGATGGGATCGGACGGTTAAGTGGCTGACCTAGTCCGCTGAAGAAAGCTTTAACCCACTCTTCGCGGTTGATTGCGAAAAGCATAGCCTGACGCAATTCCTTGCTTGCGTACTTGTCTTTATCCATTACGTTTTTCTTGCCATCGTATTTACCAAGCTTGAAGCCAATATAGTAGTAAGATAAGCCAGGGAATTTTACTACTTCTACGTTATCTAGAGCTTCGATTTCTGGAAGAACTGTTGGGTGGAATGGAGTCATGTCAAGAGATCCATTCTTAAGTTCTCCAGTTGTTAGAGAAGAATCGATAACTTTAACAACGATTTTTTCTAGGTGTGGCGCACCTTTCCAGTAGTCTTCGTTACGAGTAAGCTCTACTGATTCACCAGGGATAACTTTTGTTACTTTGAATGGACCAGTTCCTACAGGCTTAGAACGAACCTGCTCAGAAGCAGCCATGTCTTTAGGGTCGATTCCTTCGAATTCCTTGCGAGAAAGAGGGTAAGCCCAGACGTTCTCAAGGTTGTTTACACGAGCTTTGTCAAAAGTGATTTTTAAAGTATAGTCATCAACTACTTCAAGACCAGCAATCTTGTCAGCCTTTCCTTCGTTGAAGTCCTTAGCACCTTCGATTGTGTTTACGTTAGACCAGCGCTGGTGTTCTCCACCAAGAGTAGCGATTGTTTCGATTGCGAATACCCAGTCATTAACTGTTAGTTCTTCGCCATTGTGCCATTTTACGCCTTTTTCAAATGTGAATGTGAAAACCTTGTTGTCATCAGTAGTCCAGCTAGCGATGTTTGGTTCTGCTTTTAGGTTTTCATCATAGTCGATCAATGCATCGTCGAAGAATGCGATGATATCATCGTCTCCATCAGCATCGTAGAAGTTCCAGTTCAAAAGGCCTTTGAATTCAGAACTTAAAGCGTAAGTCAATGTACCGCCGTCTTGCGGTCCTGTTTCTTCTGCTGCGTTGTCCTTGTCGTCTTCTTTTGGATCAGTTGTCGTCTTTTTTGTGTCTCCTCCGCTGCACGCAGCAAGGAATGTTGATAAAACCAATACTAGCATAGCTAGCCAAAGCAATGGTTTCTTCATGGTTTTCCCCCCAGTTTCTTATATTTTTTGTAAAAATTATTGCCCTAGTAAAGGTGGCAAGCAACTCGGTGTCCTGGCTTCACCTCCTTTAAAGCTGGCTTCACTTGAGAACACTCTGCCATCGCAGCTGGGCAGCGCGGATGGAATGGACATCCTGTCGGAGGATTCAATGGACTTGGAACATCTCCTTCAAGTACAATCCTTTCCTTCTTCCTGCGTGGATCCGGCATTGGAATGGCTGAGATTAAAGCCTGTGTATATGGGTGGAGCGGCTCAGCATACATGCTGTTGCGATCAGCAATTTCTACCATATTGCCGAGATACATTACGCCGATCCGGTCACTCATATGCTTAACGACACTAAGGTCATGAGCGATAAATAAGAAAGTCAGGTCAAATTCCTTCTGAAGCTCCTTCAAAAGATTGAGAACCTGGGACTGCACGGATACGTCCAATGCTGATACCGGCTCATCTGCGATGATTAGCTTCGGTCGGAGCGCCAACGCCCTTGCAATGCCGATCCTCTGTCTTTGCCCGCCTGAAAATTCATGGGCGTATTTATAGTAAGCATCTTCAGGAAGACCAACTTTTGTTAATAAATCCATTACTTCATCTTTAAGGTCCTTCAGACTCGCATTCTTGAAGTTCCTGATAGGTTCTGAAACAATGTCCCCAACCATTTGCATCGGGTTAAGTGAAGCATAAGGATCCTGGAAGACCATCTGGATATCCTGGCGGATCGCCTGGAGCGTCTTGCCTCTTAGTTTAGTGATATCCTTGCCTTCAAAGATAATTTCACCATCTGTTGCATTCAGCAGGCGGATGATTGTCCTACCTGTTGTAGATTTACCGCAGCCTGATTCTCCTACAAGTCCCAATGTCTCACCCTTTTTAATTTCGAATGATACATCATCAACAGCCTTAACATTGCCGACTGTACGGCGGAAAAAGCCACCTTTTACAGGATAGTAGGTTTTCAGATTCCTAATTTCCAGCAAATTCTCTTTTTCTACTAAAGTTGTATTGCTCATTATGCCTTAACCCCTTCTTTTGGCATACTTGCTTCATATAGAATGCACGCCACTTCATGCCCTTGCTCGACTTCTCCAAGCTGTGGAGTGATACTTGTACACTCTGGCATTGCTTTCGGACAGCGGTTTGCGAATCGGCAACCAGTTGCCGGCATATTCTTAAGTGACGGGACAATTCCCTTGATCGAGCTTAATTCTTCTTTTTCCTCGTCCATTTTCGGAATGGCACCCATCATGAGTTCTGTATAAGGATGCTTAGGATTATAGAAAAGTGTATCGACATCAGCTCGTTCAACGATGCGGCCTGCGTACATTACGATGACTTCATCACACATCTCAGCAACAACGCCAAGGTCATGCGTAATCATGATAACTGACATATCATTTACTTCCTGTATACTCTTTAGCAAGTCGAGTATTTGGGCTTGTACTGTCACATCCAGCGCGGTAGTAGGCTCATCAGCGATCAACAATTTAGGCTGGTTAGCGATTGCCATCGCAATCATGACCCTTTGTCTCATGCCGCCTGAAAGTTGGTGTGGATATTCATCCACGATTTTTTCAGGTCGTGATATACCAACGCTCTTCAGCAGAGCAACACTTTTTTGTCTAGCTTCTGCTTTGGAGATTTTCGTATGGTTGAACAATACTTCCTGCAGCTGGAATCCGATTGTGAAAACCGGGTTCATTGATGTCATCGGTTCCTGGAAGATCATTGAGATTTCGCGTCCGCGGATTTTGTTCATTTCTTTCTCGGACATTTTTTCAAGGTGGACGCCTTCGAAAATGATTTCTCCACCTCTGATTTTGCCAACCCCTTTTGGAAGGAGCTGCATGACTGAAAGGCTCATTACCGATTTCCCGCACCCTGATTCGCCAACAACCCCGACAATCTGCCTTGGTTTGACAGCAAAACTGACCTTGTCTACAGCATTATAAAATTCACCATCGATATCAAAAGCTGTTTCAAGGTTCTTGACTTCTAGCAAAGGTGCATCTTTATGTATTGAATAGTTGCTCATTGGGACACCTTCTCACATTTAAATAATAAAATATTCTGCAAATTCGATATATTTTAATAAAATGTTATTACAGATTTATTACATTTGCAATACTTTTTTTTCAATTGGGAAATTTATTATTTTTTAGAAATAACAAAAAACCCGGTATGACAGGGTTTTTTTAGTTTTTATATTTATTGAAATTTTATTAACTTTGTAAATTCAATGGAAGGGATCTTAAACGATGCTTTTTCAGTAAAATATCCATGTTGTTTATATTGTTTTACAATTTCATAGCCAATTGCATAGCCGAGAAGCGCAGGACGGCCCCCTAATCCAAACAAAATTTCATCATGCTGACGATCTTCCCTCTGGATTAAGAGCTTCTCTTCAAGCTCTTTTTCCCAAAACTCAGCCAAAACTTTTGTCGAATATCGCCTGCTCCATTCTCCCGTATATTTTTCACCGCAATTTTCAGCGACTGCATGCTCGGCAAGACCTTCTAGAATAATAGAGTCAAGGAGGGTATACTCCGCAGGGTTTTTCTTTTGTGCCTGCATTCTGCATACATGGTGGTATTCGTGGACAAACAATGCTTCCAACTCTTTCTCATCCTTTATCGGAGTCAAGAAGAGAAACATTTTATCAATAAAAGATAGTCCGGATTTTCCTTTCCCTTCCCTCATTAACTTTGAATTCGATTGATCCAGGGGAAAGATGAAGATTGGGATATCTGGGCCTTTCCATTTTCTTTTATACTTGTTGAAAATTTTTTCTGTCACTGACCAAAGCTTTCCTGCCTCCAGCTCTTCCAGTGTCTTCCTAGTTCTGCGGTCCGGCTTGTACATGCCGAAGTTCTTTAAATAGCTGTATATTTTTTTGGAATCAACTTCACCTTCAAAATAATCAACCAGCTTTTCACATATCCGTTGTGGACTGGTGAATTCTGTTCCTAACCATGTATCAGTCCTGACTACCCCATCGCTCTCCCTCCGAAGAAATCAATTTTTACAGCTATTCTATGAAAATAGCGGCCAATAGTTCTGGGATGCCTTGAAAAATTTTCCCAACATAAAAAAAAGCCAGGTTTCCCTGACTCATTTTTTAGCATGATTTAATCCTTGAAGAATTAAGACTGTTACTCATTTATCTTCGGGTCAAGTGCATCCCTGAGTCCATCGCCGACAAAGTTAAAACAAATGACGGTCAGCAAAATCATTAATCCTGGTGCCAACGGGTACCACCAAGATTTTAATAAAATAGTGAAATTCTGTGCATCTTGGAGCATGTTTCCCCAACTTGCGTCCGGAGGCTGAATGCCCAGTCCCAAATAGCTCAATCCTGATTCAGCCAGAATGACATAGCCAACTGCCAATGTGGCTGAGACAATGATTGGACCCATTGCATTCGGAAGGATATGCGAAAATATTATCGTATGTGTCCTGGTTCCGATCGTTTTTGATGCAAGGACAAATTCCCTAGACCTTAATGACAGGAATTCTCCCCTGACAAGACGTGCAGTAGTTGTCCAGCCTAGCAGCGCGAAGATTAAAATTAGCTTATCCACTCCTGGCTTGAAGATTGTGACTAGTGTAATCAATAAGAAAATGGATGGGATTGATAGAATGATATCTACAAAACGCATGATAATAGCGTCAACAACCCCGCCAACATAACCAGCGACCGCTCCAAGAAAAGTTCCGATTGTAATCGAGCCCAACACTGAAGCGAAACCGACCAATAGAGATATTCTTGCACCATATAAAAGCCTAGAAAAGACATCCCTGCCAAATCTGTCTGTCCCGAGCCAGTGGTCACTGTTTGGCGGTTGCAATTTTAACAGTAAATTTTGTTTAGAGGGCGAGTATGGTGCGATTACCGGCGCTAAGAGCGCTGCCGAGATAATGATGATTAAGAATACTCCGCCCAAAATCGCAAGCTTGTTTTTGAAAAACTTTCTGACAATGATCCCGAGCATTGTGTCCCGCGAGGTTTTGATGCCATGCAAGTCAAGGCTGCCAGAAGTATTTCCAGCTAGATTTGTTTTTGCCATGTTTACCTCCCCTTAATACTCGATCCTTGGATCAAAAATCGCGTAAAGTATATCGGCAATCAGATTCCCGATGACGACAAACACCGATGAAATTACGGTTAAACCCATAAGCACCGGATAGTCCCGCTGGAACGCGGAATCTACGAATAATAAGCCAATCCCTGGCCAGGTGAAGATTTTTTCAACAATAACAGCCCCTCCAATGAAGGAAGGAATCATCAAGCCAAAAATCGTGATGACCGGAATCAGGCCATTACGGAGGCCGTGCTTATAAATAACTTTGTTTTCTCTAAACCCTTTTGCTCTGGCAGTCCTCATATAATCCTGCTTTATGACTTCGAGCATGCTAGATCTCGTATACCTGGTCAGGCCAGCCATATCGGCGGAAGCCAAAACAAATGCTGGCATGATTAAATGATGAATCCTGTCCCATAAACTGAAAGGAGCGTTCAATGTCGCTACTCCTCCAGTCGGGAACCAGTTGTTTTGTACCGCAAAGACCATGATTAAAATCAGGCCAAGGAAGAAGTTTGGCGTTGCTACTCCAAGAAATGATGTGACTGTTACTGAATAATCCAGCTTAGAATACGGTCGTGTGGCCGAAATGACTCCAAATGGAATCGAAATCAATATGGCCAGGATTGTTGAAACGACCATCAGTAAAATCGTGTTAGGCATCCTGTTCATGATCATTTCAATTACCGGAACACCTTTGCGGATAAGCGATGTACCAAAGTCACCCTGGAGCATGGCTCCCAGCCACTTTAAGTACTGAATATGGACAGGATCGTTAAGCCCGTACCTTTCCATGAACCTTTCCTTATCAGCCGGACTGATCGTCGGATCCATCATCAGGCTGGCAGGGTCACCGGGAGCTAGCTTCATGATTGCAAAGGAGACAATCGTAATCCCCAACAGCAAAGGAATGGCCATCAGTATTCGGCGAATGATATAAGATAGCATGGCAATTCTCCTTTTAAAATGAAGAGATTTATATTAACTTCGTATATATTTTTAAATCAGCGTCCCTGTGGATGCTTCTTTCTTCTGCTAAACCTGGAAGGACATCAATCTCGTAAACTTTGGATCGCGACGTTGAAAACATCTATATTAATGACTCGCAAAGTCTTTTTTTCATGATTCAAAGTTTGAGAGGGAAGGGAATCCACCCTTCCCTCCCATACAGATGTTGTGGGTTAAAAACCCTACTTTTTCAGCCACCATTTGGAGATTTCATAAAAATCATCCTTCGCGTGGAAAACATAGCCCTCAAGATTCGCCGGCATTACCCTATGCACGTTAGGATAGTACAGGAAGGTGTATGGCTGGTCTTCCGCCAGCATCTTATAGATGTCGGCATATGCTGCCTTATATTCATCCTGATCCAGAATCTGTTTTGCTTCTTCCATCAGCTTATCCGCTTCAGGATTTGAGTACCATACGAAGTTCAAGCCTGCTTCCATCTGGCTTGTGTGGAAAATATCATATTGGTCTGGGAATGTTGACAGGCTCCATCCAAGTACCAGTGCGTCATAATTCCAATTCGGAGCGGAAATCTGCTCAATGAACGCGCTCCATTCGACGATTTCAGGCTTTGCTTCGATACCAACTTCCTTCAACTGCTCTTGCAGGACAACGACAATATCTTCCCTTACTTTGTTACCCTGGTTTGTTTTTACCGTGAAGGAGAATTTCTTGCCGTCCTTATCAAGGATTCCGTCACCATCTGAATCCTCCCAGCCTGCTTCTGCCAGTAAAGATTTTGCTTTTTCTACGTCAAATTCGAATTTTGGAACATCTTCATTGTATGCGAACGATAGTGGACTTTCCGGAACGTGTGCCACTTTGCCGTCACCGTCCATGACAGAACTAACGATTGCTTCCCTGTCAATAGCATGAGTGATTGCCTGACGAACCTTCTTGTCTTTGAACAGCTCATTCTTCTGGTTGTAGCCGAGATATGTGTAAGAAAGGCCTAAGCCAGACTCTACTTTAACGCCAGGGAATGATTTGACTGTTTCAATGTCAGTTCCAGGAACTCCCGCAGCAAAGTGGATATCACCAGCTTGGATTTGCGCGATCATCGCATCCATGTCTGGTACGATTTTGTATGTGAGTGTATCAAGGTAAGGACGACCTTTGAAGTAATCATCGAATGCTTCAACCTTTACATACTCGCCATCCTTCCATTCAACAAATTTAAATGGACCTGTACCAATCGGGCTCTTTGTGTTGAATTCATGCTCGCCAAGCTCGGCAACAGGAACATCCTTTAGGATATGCTCAGGCAAAATGAAATAGCTTAACGATACTGGATAGAAGGAAGCATCCTTCTTGCTTAGCTTGAATTCGACTGTGTAATCATCGATTTTTGTGACAGATTCCATCGCTTCGAAAGCAGATCCACGTTCACCGTTATACTCAGGATCCTTAGGTATACTGAACGTGAACACAACGTCATCTGCCGTAAATTCTTCTCCGTCATGCCATTTGATGCCCTTCTTCAACTTGGCTGTAAATGTCAGGCCATCCTCAGAGGTATCGATGGACTCAGCCATGCTGAGAGTTGGGTTGAATTCAGTATCAGAAGATACGAGACCATCATAAATGAACCCTTCAATGTCAGAGCTTGACGTATCTGTTGAATAAAGTGGGTTGAAAACGGTAGGTGCGCCAGTAGAACCAATGATTAAATCCCCGCCTTGCTGCGGACCAGTTGCTTCTTCTTCTTTCTGGCCATCATCTCCAGGAGTTTCTTTTGGATCCTCAGAGGTATTTCCTCCTGTACAGGCTGTCAGGAAGATCGACAGAATCAGGGTAAGACTAATCAACCACCACGAAGCTTTTCTTAATTTCACATCATTTCCCCCTTAGGTTTATCACTAGATTTTTTTGCCATTTACGAATCCTTTTGTTGTTTCGCACTAGTCAATGCATTCTTTCAGGCTTCGAGACTCATTTCAAAGAGGCTCAAAATTCTTAATACTTTAATAGTGGTAAAGGCAACAAAGGTTATGCAAATGGCGTTAAACATTAGAAAGGTGCTGGTATCTCCTCCTTTCAAGTCGTGCTCCTGCACTATGTATACAGATGGCAGGCAACAAAATGGTTGTTCTTGACTTCTTTGAAGTCAGGGTTCATTTGTTTGCAAAGGTCAAATGCGGCTGGGCACCTTGTATGGAAGACACACCCTTTTGGCGGGTTTGCCGGGCTTGGTAGCTCACCTTTTAAGATGATCCGTTCCCTCTTGATGGCACCTTTTTTTCTAGGCATCGGCACAGCAGACAGCAATGCCTGTGTATAGGGATGGAGTGGTTCTGCGTAAAGCTCCTTTTTTGAAGCAAGCTCCATCATTTTTCCGAGGTACATAACCCCGACCCTGTCACTTATATGTCTGACTACGCTTAGGTCGTGGGAGATAAAGATGTAAGTAAGGCCGAATTCTTCCTGAAGGTCCTCCATCAGATTGATAATTTGGGCCTGGATTGAAACGTCCAATGCTGACACAGCTTCGTCGGCAACGATCAGTTCAGGGTTCAATGCCAGCGCTCTTGATATTCCAATCCTTTGACGCTGTCCGCCTGAAAATTCATGTGGATACCGATTGATGAATGAAGCATTAAGCCCTACCTTCTCCAACAGAATTTCGACTTTCTCATCCCGTTCCTTGCTTTTATAAAGATGATGGGTATCCAGCGGTTCCCTGATGATTGATCTCAGTGTTTTCCTAGGGTTAAGAGATGCGAACGGATCCTGAAAAATCATCTGGATGTTTTTTCGTACATCCTTGCGAAGCTCACTTTCAGATAGATGGGAGATATCCCTGCCATTAAAAATGATCTTTCCATCGGTAGGTTCATAGAGTCGGATAATGGTCCGGCCCACTGTTGATTTGCCACAGCCTGATTCTCCGACGATCCCTAAAGTCTCACCTTTATTAACCTTCAGATTTATTCCATCGACTGCCTTTATATGACCTACTGTCTTTTGCAGCAAGCCAGACTTTATAGGAAAGTGCTTTTTTACATCATGTAATTCAAGCAAGGTTTCAGAGGTATTTTCCTGTGAATACTTTTCCAGGATTTCATTTGGCGAGGTCATTTCTTCACCTCCTTGCTGTCATGCAAAAAGCACCTTACAGAACGATTGGCGTATTTTCTCACAAGCTCTGGCATTTCACTGAAACAGCGCTCAAAGGCATGCGGACAGCGAGGCGCAAACCGGCATCCTTTTGGGAGATTCTCCGGTGACGGAACATTTCCTTCAATAGAGGCAAGCCGTGAATGATCCTCGTCGATTGATGGGATCGAACCCATCAGGCCAGTGGTGTAAGGATGCAGCGGATTATCAAAAAGATCTTCAACCATTGCTTCTTCTACTACCTGCCCTGCATACAGGACGACGACTCGATCAGCAACTTCAGAAACCACTCCCAGGTCATGGGTAATGATTAGGATGGATGTTTCAAACTTTGTGCTCAGGTCCTTCATCAAGTCCAATATTTGCGCCTGGATGGTCACGTCCAATGCAGTTGTCGGTTCATCCGCTATCAATAGCTTTGGGTTGCAGCTCATCGCCATCGCAATCATCACCCTTTGGCGCATCCCCCCCGAAAGCCTGTGCGGATAATCATTGATTATTTCCTTTGCACGGGAAAAGCCCACCAACTCCAGCATCTCAATCGCCTTTTTCTTCGCCATAGCATTATTCAAGCCCTGATGGTATGTCAGGACTTCCGTGATTTGTTCGCCGATGGTAAGTACAGGATTGAGCGATGTCATTGGTTCCTGGAAAATCATTGATATATCATTCCCGCGAATTTTGCACATCTCTTCCTCGCTTGCCCTGACAAGATCCCGTCCATCAAAATAGATCTGCCCGTCCACAATTTCTCCTGGAGGACTAGGTATCAGCCGCATAATCGATAGAGAGGTAATGCTCTTGCCAGACCCTGATTCCCCTACCAATGCGACAGTTTCCCCTCTATTGATGACTAGATCAACCCCGTCAACTGCTGGAATGAGTGCCTTGTTCCTTTTAAAATAGGTTTTAAGATTCTTTAGTTCCAATAAGGCTGTCACGTTTCTTGCACACCGCCTATCCCAATGAAATTAATATTAAGAGAAATGACTTTCTAACCAAGTAAAAGATTCTGATAATTATTAATTATTAGAAACAGCGTTCTTTTATTACACTTTCATTACTTTTTTCATTGCATTATTTTTTTCTTGGGATATAGGAATTGACCTTTTGTAGGTAAATTGTTTTAGCAGGAAAATAGTTTGGGCTTTCTATTAAACCTGATAAGGATAAAGGGATTGTTGATATATTGGATGTGAACTTTCTTTAAAGTAGATTTTTGGGGATTGGAATGCTCTGCTTTTACCCAAATGTGGGGATAAGAACATTTTTGGGCAATGCAGACAGGCTGCTTTTACCCAAATGCGGAGGGGAGCACTTTTTCGGGCAATGCAGACGCTCTCCTTTTACCCAAATGCGGGGACAAGCACCTTTTCGGGCAATGGAGACGGGCTGCTTTTACCCAAATGCGGAGGGGAGCACTTTTTCGGGCAATGCAGACGCTCTCCTTTTACCCAAATGCGGGGACAAGCACCTTTTCGGGCAATGCAGACGCTCTCCTTTTACCCAAATGCGGGGACAAGCACTTTTTCGGGCAATGCAGACGCTCTGCTTTTACCCAAATGTGGGGACAAGCACTTTTTCGGGCAATGCAGACGCTCTGCTTTTACCCAAATGTGGGCACAAGCACATTTTTGGGCAATGAAATGCGGGGGGTTAGCGAAATAAAGGCAAAATAAAAAGCAGAAACCCTAAAATCAAATAGGGTTTCTGCTTTTTTATAGTTGGAGGAGTTCTCTTCCTCATTAAGCGTCGTATTTTCTGAAAGCAATTGTAGCATTATGGCCGCCGAAGCCCAGTGAGTTGCTGATTGCGGCATTTACCTGTTGCTTGCGCGCTGCGTTTGGCACATAATCCAGGTCACATTCTGGATCCGGTGTTTCCAGGTTGATCGTCGGCGGCAGGATTCCTTCCTTCAATGCCAGAACCGTGAAAATCGCTTCGATTCCGCCCGCTGCACCAAGCAAGTGGCCTGTCATCGATTTTGTTGAGCTGACTGCAAGCTTGTACGCGTGCTCGCCAAACACTGTCTTGATGGCCATTGTTTCATATTTATCATTATATTCAGTACTTGTTCCGTGGGCGTTAACGTATCCTACTTCTTCTGGTGCAAGGTCTGCATCATCAAGTGCCATTTTCATCGCTCTTGCTCCGCCTTCTCCTTCAGGAGCTGGCGCGGTAATATGATATGCATCTCCAGTAGCACCGTAACCAACGATTTCAGCATAGATTTTAGCTCCACGGGCCAATGCATGATCCAGATCTTCAAGGACAACGATTCCTGCACCCTCACCCATAACAAATCCATCACGATCTTTGTCGAACGGCCTGCTCGCTTTCTGCGGGTCCTGATTAGTAGATAGTGCTGTATTGGCACAGAAGCCTGCAAACGACATTTTTGTAATAGGTGCTTCAGCACCGCCAGTAACCATCACGTCAGCGTCGCCGCGCTGGATCACCTTGAAGGCATCCCCAATTGAGTTGGTTCCAGTCGCACATGCTGTGACTGTACAAGAATTAAAGCCTCTTGCGCCAAGTGTGATGGATACCTGTCCTGTTGCCATATCAGGAATCATCATCGGTACGAAGAAAGGGCTGACCCTGCGATATCCTCTGTTCATGAAGGTTTCGTGCTGCTGCTCGAATGTCTCCATCCCGCCAATTCCTGACCCAATCCACACTCCGACTCTAGGAGCGTTTTCATCGGTGATTTCCAGGCCAGAATCTTTTACAGCCATCAATGAAGCTGCGACAGCATAATGAGTAAAACGATCCATCTTCCTTGCGTCTTTCCGGTCCATAAAGTTCTCAACATTGAATTCCTTTACTTCTGCTGCAACCTTTGCAGGAAAGTCATCAGCATTTAATCTCGTAACCGGGCCGATTCCCGATACACCTTCAATGATATTGTTCCAGGTAGTTCCAGCGTCATTTCCAAGAGGCGTAACAGCCCCGATTCCAGTAACAACGACTCTGCGTTTCTCCATCATTATTGCATCTCCTTTATCTGTACTCTTATTTATTATTGAGTTCATCTTGTAATGAGTTTATTTACCCCAGCGCATTGCGATCGCGCCCCATGTCAAACCGCCGCCGAAGCCAACCATTACTACTACATCGCCATCCTTGATCTTTCCTGCTTCTAGTTCTTCAAAAAGCGAGATCGGAATCGATGCGGCTGATGTATTGCCGTATTTATGGACGGTCTTTGACATTTTTTCTACAGGCAGCTCAAGTCGCTGGCGGGCAGCTTCCATAATCCTGATATTTGCCTGGTGGGGAATCAGGAAATCAACATCCTCTTTTGAAAGTCCCGCCTTTTCAAGGACATTGATACTGCTCTCACCCATTTGCCTGACAGCAAATTTGAAAACTTCACGGCCATTCATCACAATATAATCATCCTGGTACAAATGCTTGCCGCCTGAACCATCAGAACCGAGTTCAAAGGATAGCACTCCTCTGCCATCAGATACAGGTCCCATGACAACCGCACCCGCACCATCACCAAACAGCACAGCTGTGTTACGATCATTCCAATCGGTTATCTTGGAAAGCTTTTCTACACCTACTATTAAAACATACTTATAAGTGCCTACTTCAATAAATTGTTTAGCAGTAACCATTCCATACATGAATCCAGCACATGCGGCACTCAGATCCATTGCGGCAGCTTTTTTCGCACCCAATTGATCCTGGAGCATACATGCTACTGTTGGGAAAGGCTGATCAGGCGTAACGGTCGCTACAAGGATCAAGTCGAGGTCCTCGGCTGAAATTCCAGCATTGCTGATGGCTTCAACAGCAGCACGATAGGCTAAATCTGAAGTGTCCATATCTTCGCCTGCTATTCTTCTTTCTTCTATCCCTGTCCGTGTCCTGATCCATTCATCCGAGGTATCCATTTTCTTTTCCAAATCAAGGTTTGTTACAACTTCCTCCGGCAAATACCGCCCAACCCCAGTTATCCCTGCATTCATGGGATCCATCTCCTTTTATCTTGGAATCTGTCTATTTCGTTAATGTTTTTATTATCAATTATTATGACTTGGTACTAATTTTAGCAGAAACTGCTCTTTCACTGCAACTGAAAATTAACAATTCCGCTTCTGCCCTAGTCCATATGGCCAAATCAATCATAAACTGACAGTGAAGACCGATGCTTTTGGGCCGGTTGTCAACGACCTAAGGCAGACTGAAATAAGCCAGTCTAACCAGTTGCTTACGATTTTTTTAAAAATAGATAGAAACATAGAAAGGTGGGAGTGAAAATGGTGGATGGAAGAGATAGGGACTTATTTGGTTTTAGGCTAAAGAGAGATAATGAAGAGAGTTCCGATCAACATGAACAAGAGTATGCTCATTTTGATCAATTTATGTTCGGGCGGCCAAGATATAACGAAGAATCTAGTGAGCAAAGTGTGAAAAATGATTCTCCCCTCAACAAGTATCTGGGACAAATTGATATAGATGAAGTCATGTACCATGTAGATACACTGATCACATCAGCCAGAGAGCTCAAGCCTCTAGTGGGCAAGGTAAAACCACTTTTGGACCATTTCATCGAAAAAAAATAAAAGCTGAGGCGCCCCTCAGCTTTCGTTCCTGAATTATTCTTTTGCAGCATCTGCTTTTCCCAGCTCATAAGCTTCGTTCATTACATTAGTGAAAAGCGTGAAAAACGGCTGCAGGTTGTCCATTGTCAATTCAATGCCAGCCTCCTGTAGTTTTTGCTGGGCTTCCGGAAGGTATTTCATCGCGATTTGCATGAACTCCATAGTTTTATCATTGCTTTGCATGTATATTTCTCCTTTAATCTTTATTTACTGGATAAGAAAGTATAAAATTTTCACTTCGAGAATTGTCCAGCTCCAGCGCCTAGCCCCTCGAGTCGTTTCGGTCCGCCCGATGAAGTCAAAGAGCGACTTCAACGGTCGGCCCTCCAACGCTTGTCGGGGCTGACCAAGGCGCTTGCGCTTTTCTTACTGGTTGGGCAATTTGCCGGTTTCTTTATAAGAATTGATAAAAGTGCCTATTCTTTCCCTAAACTTGGAATCGACTTTAGGACTGAACTCGCCAAGGGAAATAACTCCATCCTGAAAGTCGAATGATAGATTGCCCGACTTTAATTCCCCGTTATTGAACTTCTCAGCTGTCAATTCATACAAGTCATCAACATGCTGGACAGTACTCGTCAATACCGTCGACTCACCAAAATCTGACTGGTCCGAAATATAGCCAATTATATATAAGCCTCTGTCCTTTACCCTTTCGATCACGGGTACATTATACCCATCTCCAGCAGGATAAATGACATCAGCTCCCTCATCTAATACATCATCAAGAACACTCAGCGCTTTCTTTTGGTCATCCCAGTGACCAACAAAGCGTATGTCGACCTTCATATCCTTGTTTTCAAACATCGCACCATCATAAAAGCCTTCGACTTCAGGCTGCCATTCATATGCGGCAATGATTCCTACCTTGCCGGTTTCGGACATATGGCTCGCGACCATTCCGCCAAAAAAGCCCATGGCATATCCCTTAAAATTTAGGCTTGTCGTGTTTTTTGTTCTGGCATCTCCATTAAAGCTAATGAAATGAATGTCAGGATATTCCCCTGACATTTTATTGAAATAAGCTGCATACTCATTTCCATGCCCATATATGAGGTTAACTCCCTGGCGGTCGAACTCCTTCACTGCAGCCTCTACATCTTCCTGTGAATTCATTCCTTCTTTGAAAAAGACGTCAACTCCCAGGCTGGATTGGATTTGCAGAAGTCCTCGATATCCTTTCGTCCCCCACACCTGATCATTAATAGTTTCAGGCACCAACAGGCCGACTTTCTCCACCTTGCCTGTTGCAAGAGGTTGTCCGCAACCCCCAAGCAAAAGAAGGCTTAATAATATTAGCCCGAAACGTTTCAGCATCCGATGCATCTCCTTTATGCGCCACTGTGCAAATCCTTTAAATCATTCAGTGTTCGCTTTATTAAAATGGAACCGATTAAAAGAATCTTTTACCATTTTACTCTCTGGAGTATCACTTTGAAAAGTGGTTTATCGAAATTCGCTTAGACTCTGCTGTCCTGTATTCGAGTAAAATGCTCCTTTTGCCTGCTTAATCCCTTGCTGATTTGCTCATTTTGTCCTATTGTCCTGACTCGGATTGTTTCTTTTATTACTGGTGCTAAAACCTCGTTCCTAAGTATTGCAGCATCCTGGCCAATCAGCTCCTCTGCACACTGCAGCCATCTTTCCTGTTCTCCACTTGCTAGTATATACTGGCCCTGTTGACCTGATTCAGCCATTTCCTTTATCGTTTTGACAGCATCATTTATATACAAGCAATCATGCGTCCACTCCCATTTACTAAGATCAGGAATCTCCCTGCCATTATTTAAAGAATGAGAGATCGCTTTCTGGAAAAAACACTCCTCCGGCTGCCAGGGACCATAGATGGTCGGCAAATAGATTGTTAGAAGTGTGGATTCCCGGTTGCCGATATATGTGCTAATTTTTGTTTCTGCCTCCCTAAAATCCATGTTTTCCTGGGCAAAATATGCAGGCAGAACAACAGCTGTCGGCAGCTTTTTCAAATGACGATTTTCTAATTTGCTGAGAAGTGCTTCCAATAAATCATTTGTACCATTCCGAGTCTGCAGCGACTCAAACAAAGTCACGAACAGAAATCCTTCTGCTCGCTCAGCTTCCCAATCTTCCAGACTGATCTCTGAGAAATTGGCATTCCTGCCGATTTCGAGACGTTTTTCCTCTGTAAAATACTCATCTATATTTCCTGACTGATGGATTCCATCTATCTCAACGCCTAGATCAAGCATATGACGGCAAAGACTATATCCTATAAAGTCATATATTCCGAGAATCGTTGCCCTTTCCATATTGAACTCCTCCTTGCAAATACTCTCTTGTATCCTATGAATCTAAAACTGAAAATATTTGCAGGGAGTTATAGGACTTGCTCATGTTTTGTAAAAAATTGTACGATTTGGCTCCCTACTTGAAGCATTTTTTCAGGAAGTACATAACTTACGGTAACCGGGAGGTCAGCTCTTTCCCATTCAACTGAAAGTTCCTTAATGATACTTGACTGCTTATATGCCCTGTTTCCTGATAATACATGGATGATTTTTACTGGCGTTTCTTTATTGAAAACAGGACTGGAAGAGCCACCATCAAACCTCTCAAGGAGCTTGCTAATTTCAATTTCATATGCAGCTTCTAGTTCTGCGACAAGCTTTTTATAAAAAAACTTATTCTCTTTTTCCTGCTCCAAATGCGTACTCAGAGAGAGGATTGGATTGATCAAGACCAGGCTCCTGATTTTTGAATCACCATCCGCTAAAAGCTTTAAGGCAACAAGCGCCCCCATTCCTTCAGCCACTACATGGAAAGAAGTATTCAATATTTCATTCCGGACGATATGGCTGCACAGTCTCATCGTTAACTCGACAGCCTTCTCACTTCCCCAATGCCTTCCATATAAATTTGAATAAAAGACAGTATACCCTTCTTTTTTCAATATGTTCAACAGTGAACGTTTACCTTCATTCTGCGTCCAGAAGCTGCTTTCACTGTTCACAAAGTGCCTTTCATCTCCAATCGTCAGGATACCGAAACCATTTGGCTTTTCAGGATAATGGATGACATTCCATTCGGTATCCAGTTTAAAGTTCCGGCTCTCCATCTTACCAACCCCTTCCCTACAGATTATTCATATTACTGTATGTAATTTAACAGGAAATGAAAGGGGATTTGCCCATTTTTCCATATTAATCCCTTCTCACGGTGTTCAAATCTCCATAAGTCCGATATATTAATTTTACCAGGTTTTAGTAAAACAGAAGTGTACTATGAAAACGCTTTTCATTTTATTTAAAATTCATTTATAATTTATATGGCTTGTGGTAAGATGAGAAAAGATTTAATAATGTAAGAGGTGAATATCGTGAAATATTTCTGGACTTTACTCTGGACATTCCTCCTGGTTCTAATGCTTAATTACGTAGCTGGCGCGATGATCGGCGATGGATTGGACTTAGCACAAAGCACGATCCTAGCGGTTGTGGCAACAATCATTATCCTTGTGATTCCTGCAGTTCTTCCAAATGGATCTGAAGAAAACCACCAACATTAAAGTACATAAAAAAAGTCATCCGACCGGATGACTTTTTTTCGTTATTACTAAGCTGCTTACTTTACACTCAAGGATATATCTCCATTTTCCACGCCAATTTCCACCTGGCTCTTTTCTTTGATTCTGCCTGAAATGATTTCCCTGGCGAGCTTTGTTTCTACGCTCCTCTGGATAAATCTCTTCAGCGGCCTAGCGCCGTATACAGGATCGAATCCTTGTTCAGCTAAGAACTCTTTAGCTTCATCGGTGATTGACAGCTGAATTTGCTGGTCTGCGAGCCTTGCCTGCAAGGTCTTTACTAATTTTCCAACAATCATTTTGATCTCTTTTAATGCCAGAGGCTTGAAAAGGATGATTTCGTCCACACGATTCAGAAATTCTGGACGGAAATGGCCGCGAAGCTGGGCCATTACTAGATCCCTGGTTTCAGAAGAGATTTCATCTTCTCCACCCTGCCGGTCAAGCAAGTAATGCGAGCCAATATTGGACGTCATAATAATGACCGTATTCTTAAAATCGACCATTCTACCTTGTGAGTCCGTTACCCGTCCATCATCCAGCATCTGCAATAGGATATTGAAGACTTCAGGATGTGCTTTCTCCACTTCATCGAGGAGGATGACCGAATATGGATTCCTTCTGACCGCTTCTGTCAGCTGGCCGCCTTCTTCATAACCTACATATCCTGGAGGTGCCCCAATCAGCCTTGATACTGCATGTTTTTCCATATACTCAGACATGTCGATTCGAATGATATGTTCTTCACTATCAAACAAAGACTGAGCAAGCGTCTTAGCCAGCTCTGTTTTACCTACTCCGGTAGGACCTAGGAAAATGAAAGACCCAATTGGCCTATTAGGATCCTTGATGCCAGCTCTGGCTCTGAGGACCGCGTCGGATACGAGTGATACTGCTTCATCCTGTCCGACAACCCGTTCATGGAGAATGCTTTCTAGCTTTAGAAGCTTTTCCCGCTCTCCTTCAACAAGCTTCATCACTGGTATGCCTGTCCACCTTGAGACAATTGATGCTATTTCCTCTTCAGTCACTTCTTCCCGAAGGAGCCTCTCGCCTTCATTTTTGCTAACTTCCAGCTCAAGTGCCTTGAGTTCTTTTTCAAGAGAAGGAATACGGCCATGCCTAAGTTCAGCAGCCTTATTTAAATCATAGTCATTTTCAGCTTTTTCAAGTTCTCGCCGAAGTCTTTCCAGCAGCTCACGCTGTTCCTGAACCTTTTGGATGCCTTCTTTTTCTTTCTGCCACCTTGACTTCATTGCATTTGCTTTTTCCCTCAAGTTGGCAAGCTCCTTACGAAGAGTTTCAAGGCGCACTCGGCTTGCATCATCTTTCTCCTTAGTTAACGCAGCTTCTTCAATTTCCAGCTGCATGACCCTTCTAGTCACTTCATCAAGCTCAGTCGGCATTGAGTCAATTTCTGTACGGATCATCGCGCAAGCTTCATCTACAAGGTCAATCGCCTTGTCTGGCAAGAATCGGTCTGTGATGTATCGATCTGACAATGCAGCAGCAGCCACTATTGCGCGGTCATGGATATTGACTCCATGGTGGATTTCAAACCTTTCCTTCAATCCTCTTAAAATTGACACGGTATCCTCGACATCTGGTTCTTTAACCAATACCTGCTGGAAGCGGCGTTCCAGCGCTGGGTCTTTTTCAATGTATTTCCGGTGTTCATCGAGAGTTGTTGCACCAATACAATGAAGTTCCCCGCGCGCAAGCATTGGCTTCAGCATATTCCCGGCATCCATTGCACCCTCAGTCTTACCCGCCCCAACAATGGTATGGAGTTCATCAATGAACAACAGGATTTTGCCTTCGCTCTTTTTCACTTCATTGAGGACAGCTTTTAATCTCTCTTCAAATTCGCCCCGGAATTTCGCGCCCGCTATCAGCGCGCTCATGTCCAGCGCAAAAACCGTCTTATCCTTTAAGCCCTCTGGAACATCCTTGCGCACAATCCTCTGTGCAAGCCCTTCTACAATAGCTGTCTTTCCTACACCCGGCTCCCCGATCAAAACAGGGTTGTTTTTTGTCTTCCTTGAGAGAATGCGGATGACATTGCGAATTTCACTATCCCTGCCGATTACCGGGTCAACCTTTCCCGCCCGGACTTCCTCCACAAGGTCGCGGCCATATTTTTTTAACACTTCATAAGTAGCTTCTGGGTTTTGTGAAGTCACTCTCTGGTTCCCCCTAACCTCTTTGATTCTTGCTAATAATTTTTCTCTGCTAACCCCTAATTTCCTCATTGCTCCGCCTGATTCAGAGCCAGGAATCTCAAGCGCAGCCAACAAAACATGTTCTACCGATAAATAGTCATCTTCAAATTGTTTCATTTCCTTTTCCGCTTGTGCCAAAACCTTTTGCAGCGTTGCGGTAATATATAACTTCCCCTGTTCTACACCACTCCCCGAGACTTGAGGTTTCTTTGACAGGGTAAGATTTAATGCTTCTTTAACATTATCCAGATTCAGTCCGATTCCAGTAAGCAAAGTTTCAGCCAGATTGCCGTCCTGTTCAAATAAGGCAAGCAACAGGTGCGTATCATCTACTTCCTGGTGATTATGTTGAACAGCCAGGGTCTGGGCTGATACAAATGCGTTCTGCAAGCTTTCTGTCATTTTATTTAAATCCACGCCCAACCACTCCTTTGACCTTTTTTGACCTTTAATTATATTATAATAAAAATTCCCAATTAGTAAAGCCATCCGCACTGGGATGGCTTTAATGACAGTATAAATTTCATTCCGGAAAATGCTTTTGTCCTGGTTGACCTAAATGTAGTTTATTTAAACTTTGGCATGTAAGTCCAGTGGCGGTTGTGGTTGGAGTTTTCCGGAAAACGGTCCCCAGCTTTAAGTTTGATTTTTTGCGGGTTGTTGACATTGCTGCCTGTTTCTCCAATTTCAATATAAATACCATTATTCGGTGCCTTTTGTCCGGCACGGAATTGATGACTTTGACCCATTTGCCTTCCTCCTTCATTAAAGTATTCCGGCAATTTTATTATTTACTGATTTAAATAAAGTATTTATGCATAATTTATCCTTCCAAAAAAAAGGGTTATACGGTACATTAGTGTGTATGAGAAAAAAAGCAGGAGCACCTCGTCAGCCTCACAAGCGGTGCCCGCCTAAAACACCGCCCAGTGTGCCTGAAAATTACCTAGGCGCTGGCGCTGTACAATTCTCGAAGTGAATCTAGTCTCATTTTAAAAAAAACGGAGGAAATCAAAACGATATGGAAAATTTCTATGAATTGCTTAAATACATATTTCTAGGTTTATTCCAGGGAATTACCGAACCAATTCCTGTTTCATCCAGCGGACACCTTGAAATAGCAGAGCATTTTTTTAACCTAAATATTGAAGGTATGAGCTTTGCTCTTTTGATGAATACTGCTTCACTATTTGCTGTTTTGCTAATTTACAGAGCCGATATTATCCGGTTAATAGTTAATGGAATTGCATATCTTAAAACTAAAGACTCTGAGGCAAAGTCGGATTTCATGTTCATCATCTATTTGATTGTTGGGACAATTCCAGCAGGGGTCATTGGCGTACTATTCGGGGATTTTATCGAGATGAGATTAGCTGATATTAAAACTGTCGGCGTAACACTTATTGTGACTGGTCTTGCTCTCTGGCTGATCCGTAATATGCGCGGCCGTAAGAATGACGGAGATTTAAGTCTTAAAGACGCCATTATTGTTGGACTTGCCCAAGCAGTTGCACTTATTCCAGGCATTAGTCGTTCCGGGGCCACAATTGTCGCTGCGATGAGCCTGGGTATGAAACAGGAAACTGCACTAAGGTACTCTTTCCTGCTTTATATTCCAGTTAGTTTCGGAGGTATGATTCTCGGATTTTCAGACCTCTTAAATGATGAGCGTATTGGCGAATTAGCATTGCCGTATATCTTTGCATTCATCGCTTCACTGATTGCTTCTTACTTCTCATTAAAATGGTTCATGAATATCATGGCGCGCGGAAACTTGAAGTATTTTGCGATTTACTGCTTTATTGTAGGACCACTAGTCCTCATCTTTTCTTAAATACACAAAAACCGGCTAACTTGATAGCCGGTTTTGTTTTTTAGTTCAGTATCATATCAATATTTTGCAGAGACAGTGTCCTATTTGACCTGTTCGCATACTCAACCACTCATTCGGGCTTATAGAATCTTTCCATAGGACCTTTTCATCCCTCCAACTACTTTTCGGGCTTATAGAATCTTTCTATAGGACCTTTTCGTCCCTCCAACTACATTTCGGGCTTATAGAATCTTTCTATAGAACCTTTTCATCCCTCCAACTACTTTTCGGGCTTATAGAATTTCTATATTGAACTTTTTCACATCTTCAACCATTTAATCCTTCAATATCTCCACAAGCAGTGCCTTCTGGGCGTGGAGTCGGTTTCCTGCCTGTTCGAAGACGACGGAGTGCTGGCCGTCGATCACTTCTGCTGTTACCTCTTCGCCGCGGTGAGCGGGAAGACAGTGCATGAACAGGTAGTCTTCCTTTGCAGCTTCGAGCAATGCTTCGTTCACCTGGTAGTCATGAAAATCCTTTAATCTCTGTTCATTCTCGAGCTCCTGGCCCATGCTGGTCCATACATCAGTATAGATGATATCCGCGCTATTAACTGCTTCTTGGGGAGATTCGGTGATGACCATGTTTCCGCCGCTTTGTCTTGCAAAGTCTTCACAGCGAGCTATTATCTTCTCATCAGGGAAGTATCCCATTGGAGAAGCAATTGATACATCCATTCCGACTTTTGTGCAAGCGATCATAAGTGAATGGGCGACATTGTTTCCATCACCGATGTAAGCAAGCTTGAGGCCCTTTAGTGTCCCCTTTTTTTCGTAAATCGTCAGAAGGTCAGCAAGTGCCTGGCATGGATGGTACAAATCGGTCAGACCGTTGATAACTGGAATGTCGGCATGATCGGCCAATTCCTCAACTGACTTGTGCGAAAAGGTTCTAATCATGATGCCGTCAAGATATTGCGAAAGTACCTGGGCTGTGTCTGCCACCGATTCACCTCGCCCGAGCTGAAGATCGTTGCCATTTAAATAAAGTGCGCTTCCTCCTAGCTGGATCATGCCTACCTCAAATGATACTCTTGTACGTGTTGAGGACTTATCGAAGATCATACCGAGTATTTTGCCTTTGAGTGGCTGGTCAAATTGTTTTTTAAATGTTTTTTCCTTTAAGACTACTGCCTTTTCTAACAATGTTAAGATTTCCTGTGGTTCCAAATCGGCCAGGGTTAACAAGTCCTTGCCCTTTATATCAATATTCATCTGCTGTAGAGCTGTCATTCTGCCATCACTTCCTCACTAGTTTCTGTCAGCCATTGATCCAGGGAGCTGACAGTCCAACTTTCTGCTGTTGCACTTTTTAATAATGCATTTAGAGTTTCTTTTTGGGTCAATACGATTTTCCGGTTCTTGACTGCCCACTCTCTCAAAGAAATATCCCTCTCTGATGTGCCAGGACAATACAAGGCTGTCACCTGTTGATGGTCGGTTACTTTTTCGATATGAATTAAATTTAAATTTGCTGGCTTCTTTCCAGCTTCCAATAGCTCGTTTCTATCAGCAAACGCGATCGCTCCCTGGAGAGCTTTTCCGCTGATTGAATGGAAACTCTTATTCAATGCCTCTTCAAGTGTCGAAGCGATGCTGATTCCTTCTCCTGTAGATATCATTTGCGGACCTGTCTTGGCGTCCAGTCCTTTTAAGGCAAAATTCGAAAACACAGGATGCTTTACACATGTGTACCGTGCATTAGTGTCCAGCAAGACTTCATCTTTCGACAAAATATATTTCCCGAGCAATATTTTTGTCGCTTTTTTGACTAAGTCAACGCCAGCAACCTTGCTGACGATTGGCATCGTCCTGCTCGAGCGTGGATTAACTTCAAGCAAATACACTTCATTTCCCTTCACAATGAACTGGATGTTCATTAATCCCTTATACTTCAATTCATGCACGATTCTCTTTGCATATTCTGCCATCAGCCCCTTCGTTTTGTCTGAGAAACTTTGTGCCGGGATGATGCAAAAGCTGTCCCCTGAATGGACACCTGTTTTTTCGATATGCTCGATGATGGCTGGAATCAGGATATGCTCTCCATCGGAGGCAAGATCAAGTTCTGCCTCGGTTGCTTCAAGGTATTGATCCACAAGAATTGGATATGAAATATTGCCTGCCACGAGAACATTATTTAATTCCTGTGCATTTCGAAGCACCACCATATTTAGTCCGCCAATGACATACGAAGGCCGGATCATTACTGGATACCCTAACCGCCCCACAGCGCTAAGCAGTTCCCCTTCATCCACAGCTGTTTCACCTTTTACACGCGGAATTTCAAGCTTATCGAGAAGCTGGTAAAATTGATCCCGGTCCTCAAACAAATCAATGGCTGCTGAACTCGTTCCCAGAAGCTTGACTCCCGATTCCTCAAGGCCTTTAGCCAAATTCAAGGCGGTCTGTCCCCCCAGCTGGACAATGACTTCCTCTATCCCTTCGATTTCAATCACATTCAAGATGTCTTCCAGGGTTAAGGGTTCAAAATACAATCGATCAGAAATCGTAAAATCAGTGCTGACGGTTTCTGGATTATTATTGATCATGATTGTTTCTACATTTTCTTCTTTGAGGGCAAAAACGCCATGAACACTGCAATAATCAAACTCAATTCCCTGTCCGATACTGATTGGACCGCTGCCAATCACTAGCACCTTTCGTTTATTGCTCTTAACTGTCGCCTCATTTTCCCCAAGATAGCTGGAGTAAAAATAATTGGAAGCAGATTCGAATTCTGCGGCACATGTATCGACCATTTTATAAACAGGTGTGATTCCCTTCTTTTTTCGCAGCTCCCTGACCGCGTTCTCACCAACCTTCCACTCTCTTGCCAGGTAGGAATCACTGAACCCCTTTTCTTTCAGGTACCTTAATTCTGAAGCTGAAATACTTTCTATTTCACGCCCTTCGATATCCTTCTCAATGTCGGTCAAAGACTTGAATTTATGGAGAAAGAATAAATCTATTTTTGTTTTTTCATGGAGAGACTTAATTTGCTCACCCCGACGCAGCAGTTCAAGCAAAGCAAAAACCCGCTGATCTGTCTGTTTTTCTGCCAAAGTATATAGCTGTTCGACTGTATATTCTTCAAATGCCGGCAGTCGTAAATCCAGAGTTTTTATGTTCAGTGAACGGACGGCTTTGATAAAGGCGCGTTCGAAGCTTCGATCTATTGCCATCGCTTCCCCTGTCGCCTTCATTTGCGTACCAAGCGTCCTGTCGATGTGCGGAAATTGCTCAAACGGCCATTTCGGTATTTTCACCACTACATAGTCGAGCGATGGCTCATAGCTGGCAAAGGTAGTGCCTGTTACAGGGTTTATGATCTCGGCAAGATTGTATCCGACTGCCAGCTTTGCCGCCATCCGTGCGATTGGGTATCCTGTCGCTTTTGATGCGAGCGCTGAAGATCTGCTGACCCTCGGGTTGACCTCGATTAAATAGTAATTTTTACTCTTTGGATCGAGAGCAAACTGGATGTTGCAGCCTCCAACGATCCCTAGCGCTGAAATGATTTTAACAGCGGATGTCCTTAGCATCTGGTATTCTCGATCTGTCAGCGTTTGTGAGGGAGCTACTACTATTGAATCGCCTGTATGGATGCCAACTGGATCAATATTCTCCATGTTGCAGATGGCGATACAAGTACCCGCAGCATCACGCATCATTTCATATTCGATTTCTTTAAAGCCTGCGATGCTTCTTTCGAGCAGGCATTGCTTTATCGGACTCTCACTTAAACCGCCCGAAACTAGAGAAATCAATTCTTCCATCGTTTCAGCTATCCCGCCGCCTGTGCCTCCCAGTGTGTAAGCTGGCCTTACAATCAGCGGAAACCCAATCTTCTCAGCAAAAGCGACTGCCTCTTCAGCTATTTGAACAATTTCACTTTCCGGCACAGGTTCATTCAATTCATGCATCAAGCTGCGGAAGGCTTCCCTGTCTTCGCCTTGCTTAATACTTGCAACTGAGGTTCCCAGCACTTTTATATTGTATTTTTCGAGAATTCCTTCTTCACTTAGCTTAAAGACTAGATTCAATCCTGCCTGGCCGCCAAGAGTCCCTAAAATACCATCAGGCTTTTCACGCTGGATCACTTTTTCTACACCTTCTGTTGTCATCGGTTCAAAATAGACTGCATCGGCGAATACATGGTCTGTCATGACGGTTGCCGGGTTATTGTTTACAAGGATGACCCGATAGCCTTCTTCTTTCAAGGCGATGCACGCCTGTGTCCCTGCATAATCAAATTCAGCGGCCTGACCGATGATAATCGGGCCAGAGCCAATTACTAATATTGATTTAATCTTTGTATCCTTAGGCATAGCTGACTTCTCTCCGCTTTCTGTATTTGACTGTATTAATGAAATCTTCAAATATAAATACACTGTCTTCGGGGCCGGGGCTTGCTTCTGGGTGGAATTGGACAGTCATCAGCGGCCACTTTTCATGGTAAAGGCCTTCGATGGACTGATCATTTTTGTTGAAGAAACGGATCTTCAAACCAGTGCTGCTGATACTGTTTTGATTAACAGCATAGCTGTGATTTTGCGAGGACATGAATACCCGATTGCTATTCACATCGTATACAGGCTGGTTGGCGCCTCGATGGCCGAACAGCATTTTTTGTGTATCCCCTCCAAGCGCCAGCGCTGCCAGCTGGTGCCCGAGGCAAATCCCCAATACCGGATAATGCTCGATTACTTTCCTGATTTCATGAAGCTGCCCAAATAAATCCTTCGGATCACCTGGGCCATTAGATAAAAGCACCCCATCAGGCCTCAATGCAGTAATTTGTTCAAAGCTATAATTGTAAGGAACAATTGTCACCAGACAATTTTGTTTGACCAGATAGTCAGCAATCGATTTCTTAAAACCGTAATCAATCAACACAATATGGGTGACACCAAAGCCGATAGATTCTGGTGCCTTCGATGATACCTCCTGCACCTTGAGACCATTAAAACTGTCACAGCGTGATTCACAAACTGGTTCGCGCGATAAAAGTGCTGGCATCGTCCCGTTCTGACGGATGCATTTTACGAGCTCACGAGTATCAACATGCTCGAGTACAGGTATTTCCCATTTCTCCAGATACTCTGTAAATGAGTGCTGGGCTTCATAGTGATAAGCTACTTTGGCAGCTTCTAAAACGATTACGGCTGCAACATGCGGCTTCTTGCTTTCAAAATCCTTATCATTGATGCCATAGTTTCCGATCAGCGGGTATGTGAAAACAATGATTTGATTCTTGTATGAAGGATCAGTCAGTACCTCTTGATAACCTGTCATTCCTGTAAAAAATACAATCTCACCGGCAATGCCCTCTTCAGCTAGCGATCCTTGCAAGAGCCCCTGAAATGTCTTGCCGTCAGCCAGATGCAGATATCCTTTCATCAGACACTCCTCCAAACGTATATTTATTTATATTATTTTATTTTTATACATAAAATCTTAAAAAAATTTACCGCTATAATGCTGTTACCTTAGATTTATTTAAAGTTCCTTTTAGTAAAGAGACAGCCTTCTCTATCTCCTCTGCTGTAACATTCAGCGGTGGAAGAAGACGAACTACCTTTTCACCTGCCGGCAACGCAATAAGTCCTGATTTTCTCATCTCAGCTAATATTGGCTGTGCAGCAACAGTCAGTTCAATTCCAGCCATCAATCCCAGTCCCCTGATTTCTTTCACCACTTCCAAACAGCCGAGGTCCTTGTGCAGCAACTCAAACAGTAGTCTACTTTTATCCGATGCCTCTTTTAAGAATTCATCGTTAAAAATGATTTCCATAACAGCGACCGCTGCTGCCGTACTGATCGGATTTCCGCCGAATGTCGATCCATGGCTGCCCGGACCAAAAAACTCCGCCAGTTCCTCTTTGCCGATGGCAGCTCCGATTGGAAGACCATTACCAAGCCCTTTTGCAACGGTTATGATATCAGGCTCAATCCCAAAATGCTGAAATGCAAATGGCTTCCCTGTCCGCCCAATCCCGGTCTGGATTTCATCGATAATTAGCAGGACGCCGTTTTCAGCACATAACTTTGCAGCTTCTTTTATAAATTCGGTTGATACGACATGGATACCGCCTTCCCCCTGGACAACTTCAATCATTACCGCAGCTGTATCAGGATCAATTTCATTTTTTAAAGCTTCCAGGTCATTGAATGGCAGGTGGATAAATGTTTCAAGCATGCTTCCAAACCCTTGCTTGATTTTTTCTTGTCCAGTCGCAGCCATCCCGGCGAAAGTCCTGCCGTGAAAGGATTGCAGGAACGTGATGGTTTTGGTGCGGCCAGTAGCTTTCCTTGCCAGTTTAATAGCTGCTTCGTTTGCTTCAGCGCCACTATTGGCAAAAAATACACACCCAAGTCCTGATCCCTCTGCCAGCTTTTTCGCTGCTTCTTCCTGGATGCTTTGCGGAAATAGATTCGATACATGCCAGAATAAATCCAGTTGCTCCTTGACTGCATGTTCCACTGCTTCAGGGCGATGTCCCAAATTGCAGACACCGATGCCTGAAGTAAAATCAAGGTATTGTTGTCCGTCCTTTCCATATATGATCGACCCTGCTGCTTTTTCAGGTTCAATTTCCCATCGTTGATAGGTCGGGAATAAATGACTCATCAAAACACCTCTTCTTTTGCGGCAATCGCTGTTCCGTGCCAGCAGTTATTTTTATAGAATTGCTTTTTGCCAGATATGATCATGACAATGTCTACTCCTGCCGCTGTAGCTGACAATGCGGATTTCACCTTTGGAACCATTCCTCCATAGATGCTTCCTTCAGAAATATAGCTTTCTATTTGGCTATCAGTGATTTCGCCCATCAACTCACCATCTATCAGGATTCCGTCAACATTGGTTACGAATGCACAGCGTTCCGCCTTCAAGGCCTTCGCTATCGATGCAGCAGCATAATCGCCATTTATATTAAGCTTGCTGCCATCCTCGGCAATGCCGATTGGCGTAACCACTGGAATATAGCCATTATGAACCGCCAGCATAATCAGGTCAGTGTTTACATGAGTGATGGTTCCTACGTATCCCAAGCTCTGCTTATCAATAAAATCCGCCTGGAGACAAAGCCCGTCGCTGCCATTGATACCAAGAGCATTGAAACCCTGCTTCATCAGCATGCTGCATAGCTGACGATTGGTTTGGCCGGACAGTACCATTTCAACAATTCCCATCGTCTTTTCACACGTCACTCTAAGACCATTTTTGAAATTCGCCGGGATTTCATATAAATTTAGCATCGAATTGATTGCTGGTCCGCCCCCGTGAACGATGACGGGAGAAAAACCATCCTTCATCAATTCTTTAAGACTATTGAAGAAATTGTCATTAAGCTCCTCTAACACACTTCCGCCGCATTTAATGACCACTGTTTCCAATGGAATCCGCCCCTTTATGTCCGATAGCTTGCATTTATTTTCACATAATCATAGGAAAGATCGCAGCCCCAGGCCATTCCTTTCCCTTCACCCACATGGAGGTCAACGAAGATTTCGACCTTGTCATTCAACAGATACTCCCTCGCCTGATCTTCATCAAAAGCAACGGGTGTACCATTTTTAAGCATCGTAATTTCTCCAAGTGAGATATCGACTGTTTTTGGATCTACTGATGCCTGACTTTGACCGATTGCACCAATGATCCTTCCCCAGTTGGCATCGGCTCCGTAGACTGCTGTTTTGACAAGATTGGATCCGGCAATCTGTTTACCTATCACTCGAGCCTCTTCATCAGACATTGCTCCTGCTACGGATATCTCAATTAATTTAGTTGCTCCCTCTCCATCCTTTGCGATCTGTTTAGCTAGACTTGCACAGCTTTCTTTTAACAGTTCTACAAAAACTGGCCAATCTGGATGGTCCGGATTCAATAACTTATTTCCGGCACTTCCATTAGCCATCACCAGGACCATATCGTTCGTTGATGTATCTCCATCTACTGTAATTTGATTGAAGGTTGTGTTTGTTACATCTTTTAGCGCGGCAGTCAGGTGTTCACTAGAGATATTTGCATCTGTTGTTAAAAACCCGAGCATCGTGGCCATATTTGGGTGAATCATCCCTGAACCCTTAGCTGATCCGCCCATACTCACTGTTATCCCGTCAATCTCGGCAGAATAACAGCAGCTTTTCATTACCGTATCCGTTGTCAGGATAGCCGTTTGGAAATCCTTTGCATCATCAGCTGATTTGCCGATGGCCAGATTGCATATTCCAGATTCGATTTTTTCCATTTGCATAAATTCACCAATGACACCCGTTGAAGCTACTGCAACATGATGTTCTGGAATCCCCATTTTTGCTGCAGCCAATGAGCGCATTTTCAAGGCATCCTGATATCCTTGTTCTCCAGTACAAGCATTCGCACATGCACTGTTGACGACGATTGCCTGGAGGACCTTTTCCTTTGCAATACTTTGCTGTGTTACCACCAAAGGCGCTGCCTGAAAGTGACTCGTCGTATATACAGCAGCACAGCTTGCCGGCTTCTCGCTTACGATCATCCCTAAATCAAGCTTTGTATAACGCAGCCCCGCATGCACACCACCGCACCGAAATCCTTTTGGCGTTAAAATGCTTCCATCTGGGACACTTTTTATTAACTGCTTTTCGGTCATTGCTTGATACATATTTTCCTCCTTTATGGATACAGGGGAATCATTTTTAGTCCTGCTGTTTCCTCTAATCCAAACATGATATTGGCGTTTTGCACCGCCTGCCCTGCGGCACCTTTCATTAAATTATCGATAACCGACACAATCGTAAGCCTTCCTGTCCTTCTGTCCCTATGCAACCCAATATCACAATAATTCGATCCCTTGACCTCTTTGACTGACGGGAACACCCCATTATTCCTTACTCTTACAAATGGATGCCCATCATATGCTCCCTTATATAAATCTAGCAGCCTTGAAGTATTCAAATCTTCTTTTAACTGCACGTATATTGTGGCCATGATTCCCCTGGTAACGGGTATTAAATGTGTGCTGAAGGTTATCTTTACCTCTTCGCCATTCCAAAGGCTAAGCTGCTGTTCGATTTCCGGGATATGCTGGTGCTCATTCACTTTATAAATTTTGAAATTTTCATTCAACTCTGCGTATAGCGTGCCCATTGACGGAGACCTGCCAGCACCGGACACACCTGATTTAGCGTCGATTATGATACTATTCTTCTCAATCAACTTCTCTGTCAGCACCGGTGCCAGCCCGAGGAGTGCTGCAGTCGGATAGCAGCCTGGATTGGCCAGCAGATTCGCATTCGTAATCTGCTTCCTGTTCCATTCACTAAGCCCGTATACTGCTTCATTTAGAATAGAGGTATCGACCGATTCATGCTTATACCATGCTTCATATGCTGATGCGTCTTTCAATCTCAGGTCACCTGATAGATCAATAACTTTTATGCCTTTTTTAAAAAATGATTCAACAAGCTTACCGGAAACTCTTGAAGGGGTTGCCAGGAACACAATATCTGATTCCTCGGCTATTTTATCAGTGTCAATCTTGGTGAGGACCTTATCAAAAATTCCTGTTAAATGGGGATATTCTTCGGAAACAGGTTTTTCATCTCTTGTTGTGTGGATTGAATGAATACTGATATATGGATGATTTGCCAGGATACGAATCAATTCTCCCCCACCATATCCAGTGGTACCAATGATCGCTGCCTTCACTTGAAACCTCCTTTCAACTTATGTATAAATAAACAAATTATTTTATATTTATAAATAAATTTCTTTTTATTATAAAAACAATGGGAAGAAAACGCAATAGATTTATTAACAATATGTGAACAATTCACAATTTTATTGCTGGCTTTGTATGCTTTACAATATAATTATATTATTATCAGATACGGAAGGGAGTATCATTCTCCCGTAATAAGGTGGTATTCATATGTTGACTGCAACAACGTTGTCACCAAATTTGAATAAGCTTTTTGCAAAGGTCCACAGAATTAAAAGCATTGACAAAGGACGCTTCCTTTTTGAAGAAGGCAATACCGCAGATGAGCTGTACATTATTCAGAGCGGGAAATTTCAGATCAGCAAAATGGTACCAGATGGACGCGAGTTAACAATCAGAATGTGTTCAGCCGGCGAACTGGTTGGAGAGTTATCATTGTTCAGCCCAGCATCCCAGCATATCTTGAATGCCCGCGCTTCAGAAAGTGGGACGGTGGCAGTGATTCAAAAGGATAAGCTCGAATCCGAAATTGAAAAGGATAGCGGGTTGGCACTAGAACTCGTTAAGTGGCTTTCCCTGCAGCACCGCAAATCGCAAACAAGGTTCAGGGACCTTGTCCTACATGGTAAAAAAGGTGCTTTGTACTCAACCCTCATCCGGATGGTGAACAGTTACGGAGTAAAAACAGAAGATGGCTTGAAGATTGATGTATCGCTGACGAACCAGGAGCTCGCAAACTTTTGTGGGACCTCACGAGAAGTCGTGAACAGATTATTGAGCGACTTGAGGAAGAGTAACATCATATCCATTGATAAAGGATACATTACCGTCCATGCCCTCCATCGGCTAAAGAGAGAAATAGATTGTGAAAATTGTCCTGTTGAAATATGCAATATAGAATAGCAAAAGCCGCCAGTTCATCACTGGCGGCTTTACTTATAGGCTGGCTTCGCATTGATAATCATTACAGGACTGCAAACAGCATGATGATAAAAAACAGCACTGCGTTCACGATTTCGTATATCCCTACCTTCATGAAAGAAAGCGGTTTGCCATAAAATGCTACAGCTCTGATCAAGCTTGGTACTGCGGCAACAGCGACTATGACTTCTCCAGCTGCGAGCCACAGAACAGGGACCAAAAGGTGGTAGGTCCAGGAAATCCATTTGAATTGGCTGTTCTTCTTTTCGCGAATCATTGTTTTCACGTAAAATGTGCTTCCGGTGAAAAATAGAATACTGGAAGCAAAAACAAGGATTGCATTTTCATTGATTTCCCCACTTGGCAGAAAGCTGCTGGCCAAACCGGCAATAGAAAACACAACGATGGCACTTAGATCATTCAATAGCGCCCGGTCTCTATTTTTAGCAGAGAAGTATGCATTGAGCATAAAAAACGGAATCATCGCAAGTCCGAACGTTACGATTGTTGGTGTCGTGAACAATGGAACCATTAAGAACACAAGAGCCGGTATCATATAAATAAGCACCCATTTACGATAAAATGAGATTTTCTTTTTCTTGAACATCAATAGAAGCGGATATGTTCCTAAATATAATAATAACCATCCGATAAAAAACGGGATATGCTGCCAGACTATTTCACTTGCCGCTGCTCCAAGCCAGAAAGGGATGTTCAACATCGCCCAGGCCCCATGTTGTTTTGGCATAAATAACTTCATGAATGAACACTCCCTTTTGTTTCTTATCTTAAATATAAAGCAGGCAAATTGTTTAATAAGTGAAACACATCACATTTTCACGTGTGTAAATGCGGTTGACACCGAACTGTCAAAAAAGAAATGCGTAAGCGCCTTAGTCAGCCCTGAAAAGCGCTTGATTTTATAAAAAGAAAAAAGAAGAGACTGGATTTAGCCTCTTCTTTCGAATTGCAGTTTTAAAAAGATTTTTTTTATATATAAGTGCGGTTTTAATAAATAATAAATTTCCTTCGTGAATGCCAGACTCAATAGGAACAGGAATACAACTATAAAATGCACCTTTGAGAGAATGGATACGTCCGTGACCAGGCTCATATCTGGCTGCAGTTGGGCAAGGCTGATGAGCCATCTAAACAGCAGTACGGGTTCGTACGCTATGCTGCTCGACAACACGATGGCAATGCCCGTTGCTGTGCTGGCAACCATAAGTGTTTTCACGACGACAAGCAGAAACCTTCCTGCCTTCGAACATGTTCCTTCTTCTCTTGATGCATCGTATTGCCAAACGAGTCCCATCGCCACTATTGCCGCAACCGAATATGGATATACAATCCATAAAAAGATTTGTAGCATTTCCATCGCTCTCACCTCACACATATCTCACAACATGAATCCCATTTAACATTCTAACCGGGTAAGTATGAAGTGACAGTGACAAAAGTCGCCGTATATGTCTAAAATAAGAACTTTTTCTTGGTAACCCTTTAATGACTAAAGGAAATCACCTAGTGTGTACTGCTGATGTACTCTAAAATCCAGTTGACTCCATCATCAATTTCAAATACAGGGAGAGACGAACCCTTTAACATGTTTGCCAACTCCGCATTTCGGCATAAAACCACCTGGATATTTTGCAGCTTTTCCACTAGCTCCAGATCGCTCTCATCACGCAGGATGACAGCCTTAGGATAGGGCTCATTCTTATAACCTTCTATCAAGATTACATCAGGCTTGAAGAAGGATAGCATGTCTATTTCTTCAGATAAGGACCATTTATCATTTTCAGCATGAATAACCATCCGGCCTCCCCCTTCTACAAGAGAGACAGATGCTCCTGCCTTTATATGCCTGTCGGAATCCTTGTCCTCGACAACTTCCGGCCTCCCGCCATGCCCATGGTGTTTGACTGTCGCAACCTTCAGACCTTTCGCAGCCAGCTGCTGGATCAATGTTAGGCTAAGCGTCGTTTTGCCGCTGTTTTGGTACCCTGCAACCTGAAACAATACCGGTTTTACCAAGGCCAATCACTGCCCACATGGTCCTCCAGCAACAGAACATCCACCTCTGATCCTTCTTCAAAACCTCTTGTACCGCCAGGCAGAATCATGAGGGAATTAGCTCCAGCGAGGCTCATGATAATATTCGATTTATCCAGGCCGCTAGGTGTTACTACCAGTTTGCCATCCTCGACTCTAAGAGCGCTCCTGACAAATCTAGTAAATGGATTTGCTTTAGGGAAGTTGGCATCAAGAATCGCTTTTTCCTTCCTCAAATGAGGCTGTTCAGTGTAGAGCATCGTCCTGATGATTGGACGAGCGAACAACTCGAAGCCAACATAGCATGCCGAAGGGTTTCCTGACAGGCCAAACAATAACTTGCCATCAAGCTGCGCTACAGTAGTGACACTGCCCGGTCTCATCGCTACTTTATTGAACAGCACCTCTGCTCCCAGCTTTGCGTAGATCTCCGGCAGATAGTCGTAGTCCCCGACGGAAACCCCGCCGGTGGTAATGAATAAATCCACTTCCTCAATCGCTTTGCTTACTGCATCGAAGCAAGTATCAAAATCATCAGGCAGCTGTCCAAAGTACTTCACTTCAGCTCCAGCACGAAGGATTTGAGCAGAGATCATATAAGAGTTGCTGTTGCGGATTTTTCCCGGCTCAAGCGGTTCATCGACATCCAGCAACTCAGTCCCTGTTGCATATAGTCCGATTACTGGCTTTTTCGAAACAGGTACTTTGGCATATCCAAAAGTCGCCAGCATCGCTTGGATTCCCGGATTGATGAACGTGCCTTTCTTAACAAGCACTTCCCCTTCCCTTGCATCCTCACCGCGGTAGGAAACATTATCTCCTTCCTTATGCTTGCGTTTTGTTGTCATGTATTTTTTTCCGTCACGCTCGATTTCACTGGCCAATTCAAACATGACAACAGAATCAGCACCAACAGGCATCTGTGCTCCTGTCATGATTCTGACTGCCTGGAATGGCCCAAGTTCTTTATCCGTAAGCATTCCGGCACCGATATGGTCCACCACTTCAAATTCAACAGCGTAATTTTGAGAAGCTTCCTGTGTATCAACGGACCGGATTGCATATCCATCATACGGAGCTCTGTTGAAATGCGGTACATCGCTGGTCGCTTTCAAGTCCTCTGATAGATAGCGTCCATAGCTTTCATTGATTGAAACATATTCAGTGGAGCCTTTTTGCTTATGCTCCATCACTCTTTTAACTGCCTCTCCAATTGGAATAGGGTTTCTTTTCTCTAACATATAATCAGCTCCTATTACAGGCTTAACTTCTAAATTTACCCTTTTCATTATAAGAGTAATGTAAAAATGAAAACATAACAAACCTCACAGTATTCTCTCATAAAATCTCCCGAAAATATGTAGATTTTTTGTGAAGTGTGATGCACATCACCAAGTAGTAAAACCATTTCCTTTATGATGAGTATGTAAACAGTATTAAATAATTTACTGGAGGTTTCCTACATGAAAATGCCTTTTGATCAAAATTCTTTAGTTAAAGATATTGTCAATATATTCCCGCAATCAAGTGATTTATTCAAGCAGAATAGACTGGATTTCTGCTGCGGCGGAAATCGTCCTCTAGCAGAAGCGGCTGGCGAACAGAACCTGGATGTACCTGCAATCATGGCTGAACTCGAAGAGCTATATCGCAAGCATAACGGCGCTGCAGAAAGCATGGAGGTCTGGACAGAAACTGACTCTGCGGAATTGATCGACCATATCAAGAACAAATACCACCGCGAGCTTGAAGAAGAATTGAAATTGCTCAGCCCGTATGTAACAAAAGTTGCAAAAGTCCATGGCGACCGCCACGAAGAGCTGTTGAAAGTTTATGAGCTTTTCTACGAGTTGAAGAAAGAGCTTCTGGAGCATACGGCAAAAGAGGAAGCGACTGTCTTCCCGCTCTTGCTGCAGCTCGATACTGCTGATGAAGAAAAGCGTACCGAAATGATCGCAGAAATCACAGAGCTTGAGAAGGAACACGACCATGCAGGCTCCATCCTAAAACAATTACGTGAAATCACTGCAGACTTCAATCCTCCAATGGATGCTTGCGGAACTTATCGCTTAGTATACAAACGCCTGGAAGCATTAGAATCACATACGTTCATGCACGTACACCTGGAAAACAACATCCTGTTCCCAAGGTATATTGCCTGATGAACAAAAAGCGCAAGCGCCTCGTTCAGCCCCGACAAGCGCTGCCCGCCTTAAAACGCCACGTCCTGTGGCTGGCGGGTCTAGCACATCGTGTGCCACGGAGGGCCGCCCAATGAAGTCGTTCTTTGACTTCAATGGGCGGATCGAAGCGACTCGAGGGGCTAGGCGCTGGAGCTGGATTAAGAAAACCACATGCAGTTATCCACACCTAAATAATTTTTTAATTTCCTTAACAACATAAAAAATGACCTCATCTAATTAAGGTGAGGTCATTCTCTATACTAGCTTACATTATAAAGCCCCGGAGAACAGTCGCGCGAATGATTCCTTCGTCCTTTCCCAAAGCCCTCGCTTATGGTACTGGACTGGACTGATTATTTCCGAATCCTCAAGATCTTCTTCATAATGAGCCACAAGGTCCCTGATCGAACTTGTTCCAAACAGGAAGACATTGACTTCAAAATTTAAATGGAAGCTCCGCATGTCCATATTGGCCGTGCCGATCGAGGCGATATTCCCATCGACGATGATGACCTTCTGGTGTAAAAAACCCTTTTTGTAGGAGTAGATTTCAGCACCGTTGCGCAAAAGCTCTGAGTAGTAAGAACGGCTTGCGTATTGTGTCAGATAACTATCATTGATTTCCGGCACCATGATCCTCACTTCAATTCCTTTTGCAGCTGCTACTCTCAATGCTGTACGGATTGCTTCGTCAGGGACAAAATAAGGTGTGGCAATCCAAATCGACTTTGTTGCACATGACATCATCGTATAATAAAAATCACTCATGATTCCCTGCTGTGTATCTGGACCGCTTGGCACCACTTGGATCGCACCATCCAATTCATCATTTTCATGTGGTCTTTTCTCTGCCCGATGGTCCTCCAAGACTTTCTCGCCGCTAATATATTCCCAATCAAGGAGGAACACATTGTGAAGGGTATATACAGACTCTCCTGTCAGCAGCATGTGAGTATCACGCCAGAAACCGATTTTTTCATCTTCCCCTAGATACTCAATTCCTACATTCAACCCTCCGGTAAAACCGATTTCCCCATCAATGATGACGATTTTCCTATGGTTGCGGAAATTGAATTTCTGATTGAAGAATCCATACTTGAGCGGAGAAAAGGGAGCCGCTTTTATGCCTGCTTCCTGCATTTCCTTTAAATCTGTGGCCGCGATCTTCATACTTCCAGCAGCATCAAAAATGAACAGCACCTCGACACCCTGCCGCGCTTTTTCAATCAGAATATCAATAATCTCCCTGCCAAGCCTGTCAGACCTGAAAATATAATATTCCATATGAATGAACTTTTTAGCTTCTCGCAGCCTTTTTTTAATCTCCGTAAACGTCTCTTCTCCATTTTTCAGGATTTTTGCCCTGGAAGCAGTCGTAATCGGAGTTAATGTTGAATTCTTTGCATATTTCGCAAAGCACTGCTGATTCTCGATTAGAAAAGAAAGATCTCTCGACTCTTCTTTCCGCATCAGTTTTTCCCACTGGTCCCGATCTCTCGTACGCTTGCTTTTATACAAATAACCCTTCAAATACAACTGCCCTGAGAATAAGTAGAAGAAATAACCGCCCACAGGAAAAAGCAGCATGACATACATCCACATCAGCGTATGCTGTGCCGAGCGGTTTTCAAGCATCAATGAATACATGCTGATAAGGATAATCACTGCATAAATCAATATGGCTGTCACTTTGATCGCCTGGCTATAATCAGTGAAAAACACAATATAAAAACATGCCATTAAAATAAATACAAATAAAAACTCAAGTCTTCTTTTTAGCATCCCAGTATACTCCAACAATTTTATAGTAGATTCATGTATACCCATAAACCAATTGTCCGGAAACATAGTATACCCAGATTTGCCAGAGGCCAAAAAAATACAAAAACGTGATTTGACCTAAGATAATGAGTGATCAAGAGTTTGCAGGCGAGGCACTGGCTCCTGAAGAAAGCAGTTAAAAAAAAGCTGTTTTCGTAAAGATTGTTGTTAAAATCCTAAAGCCGATTTTAACGTGATAAAAAGCCACTTTGTAGTTCGGTATTAAGTGTGCAAGCTCTTTTCTCATAATAAGCTTTAGTTTTTTGTGAAGAAACATAGGTCATTTAATCTTATTTTGTAGTCAATAACAACAAAGTTTGAGAAAAGAGCAAAAAAAAAGACCCCCTAAGGAGTCTTAGCCGCCAATATAGGACATTTCAATTTTCTTTCTGTTCGCAACTGTTTCAGCCGTACGTTCATCAGAATAGCGGTCCGTTCTATGGTTCCAGATGTCCGAAATGCGTGTGCGAAGTTCATCATCTGAAGCACCGGCGCGCATGAAGTCTCGGATATCGTGGCCATTGCCATTGAACAGGCATGTGAAAACCTGGCCGTTCGCAGACAAACGTGACCTTGTGCAGCTTGAGCAGAATGACTCTGATACCGAAGAAATGAAGCCGACATTGATATCAGTACCTTTATATCGGTATTTTTTAGCGACTTCCCCGAAATATTCCGGATCAACTGGTTCTAGTTCATATTGTTCGCTGATTAAGTCATGGATCTGCTTCTTCGTGATGACATCATCCATTTTCCAGCCGTTCGTGCTGCCCACATCCATGTATTCAATATAACGAAGCTCCAGGCCTTCCTTTTTGCAGAATTCAGCCATTGGAAGGATCTCAGAATCATTGAGCCCCTTTTTGATTACCGTATTGATTTTTACACCCAAGCCAGCTTTCTTCGCTGCTTCAATTCCTTTTAATACCGGTCCGACACCAACATTCCGGCCATTGATTTGACCGAACAGTTCATCTTTTAAACTGTCCAGACTGATATTGACCCGTTTCAGGCCTGCAGCATATAGCTCATCAGCATATTTCGGCAGCATTACACCATTAGTGGTCAAAGCGATATCCTTCAACCCTTCAATCTCATTCAGCATTTTTACGAGAATAGGCAAATCCTTGCGCATTAACGGCTCTCCGCCTGTAAGCCTGATTTTTTCTACACCTAGTTCAATGAATAATTTGGCCACACGCTCGATTTCTTCATATGACAGCAGTTCGCTTTTAGGCAAAAACGCGAAATCAGGTCCGAAAATTTCAGCAGGCATACAATACTGACAGCGGAAATTGCATCGATCTATAACAGAAATACGCAAGTCGCGGAGCGGTCTATTTAATTGGTCTTTTATTATGTTTTTTACCATTAGTATCAACTCCAATTTATAGAAGTTATGATTATTGACATTGAAACAGCAACAAAGATTGTTAACTGTTAATATTCTCACAGTAACATCAATAGCCCTCTATTAAAATAGTAGATTTCATCCTTATGTCTATATTACAACATAAAAACTGCCAGGATAGTGTTTTTATCGAGAATTGTCATCATGTTGTCATAATATCATAAGTAAAGCGCAAGCGCCTTAAGTAGTAAATTTCTTCCCCAAAAAAAAGACTGCATCAAGGACACAGTCTTTTTAAAAGGTTTATTTGCCTTTCTGGGTCATTTCACTGAACATGCCAACAAATTTCTTGATTTCACCAGCTTCATTTTTGACAGGGCTAATCGTGAGCCATTCAGGATAAATAGTACCGTTCTTCTTTTTATTCCAGATCTCACCTTGCCAGAATCCATTTTCTTTTACGGATTTCCACATTTCCTTGTAAAAATCTTCTCCATGCTCTCCCGACCGCAGGATGCGGGGATTTTTCCCAATGACTTCTTCTGCACTGTAGCCAGTTACAGTCGTAAAGGCTGGATTTACTTTTTCAATCGTTCCTTTTATATCTGTGACCATTATTCCCTCTGCTGTGTGATCAATGATATTTTTAGCAAGACTTAATTTTTCCTGATAGTACATCCAGATAACGATGATCAAGCTTGCCAGTGCCACCTGGGATAATGCCATGAAACCAATTGCGTAATGTCCGGTAAGGTTGAACAGGAATGCAAGCATAAGCGGTGGGAAAAAGCCTCCTAATCCGCCTATCGCTGAAACAATCCCGTTGACGATACCCGCTTGCTTTGAAAAATAAAGCGGTACAAGCTTGAAGACAGTTCCATTCCCAATACCGGCACTGATTGCGACTGCGAGACAGCCAATTGTATACAGCGTCAATGAAGGCGTGAACGAGAGCAGGATCCCCGAAATCGTCATTCCAGCAAACACCACCATTAGGATGACAAACGAGTTGAATTTATCCCCCAGCCAGCCGCCAATTGGCCTGAAAAATGTTGCCAGTGCAATAAAGCCTGCAGTCCTAAGGCCAGCATCTACTTTATCAAGCTCAAAATGCGATACAAGGAAATTCGGCAAATAGATCGTGAAGGCTACAAATGAACCAAAGGTTAAAAAGTAGAACAAGCTTAAAGCCCAAAGCTTCTGGTTTTTGTATACGCTCTTGATTTGCTCGCCTAAAGGAGTAACGACCTTGGGCTCTTTTTTGTCACCGAGGAAATAGTTAAGGAAAGCGAATGCTATAAGCAAGACCATGAAAAGCTTGACTGTTGGCTGCCAGCCAAGCTGTGCTGCAATAGCAGGCGCTGAAAACGTTGTAAGTGCTGTCCCAAGGTTTCCTACTCCATATATACCGTTGACAAACCCGTGGCGTTCTTTAGGATAGTACTTCGGCAGCGATGTTACACCTACAGAGAATATCGCTCCTCCGATACCGACAAACAAGCCCCCTATCAACAAATCAGAATAGGAATCAGCGATACTAATGAAGTATACCGGGAACAGAAGGAATGCAAAGCTGATAAAAAACAGTTTTCGTGCGCCATATTTGTTTGTCCAGTATCCAATCGGGATTCTCAGGATAGAGCCGAGAACGACTGGTATGGCAGTGGCCATCGCAATCTGGTTCGCAGTCAGCTGTATATCCTCTTTGATGAAGGGCATTAATGCCGATAAAATAACCCATACCATAAACCCAGCAACAAGACTAAGCGTTTGGAGCGGCAGTTGCACTTTTTGTATTCTCATGATTTCCCCCTTCTTGCTTGCAAATATTTTACTTCACTTTAAATACCGAACGGTTCCTTAGACAAATAGTAAGAAAAATCAAAACCCTTAGATATGACGAACTTCACACCCGCTTTTTTGTTCAATAAACTGTCACAGTTGTTTCTAAACATTAGAAACAACTGGCTTTTTTTATCGATATAATATACCTAGACCGACTTTGTTTCGAAAATGTGAACAAATCGCTTTTATAATGTGACGAGATTTTGACATTTCCTCAATCTTGATTTAGTTAACACTATCTCGGTGTTATTATTATGACAATAAAGATTATGCCACGGACATAGCTCCTACTATAGAGAGCTAAAATCAAAAAAAGGGTGATGACCATGCCAAACACAACTAAAGCAACTCATTCAATTGAAATTAAAGAATTACTCCAGTTTGCCGACCGGACGATCCATGTAAAAAAAGGGTCATACCTGTTCCAGGAAGGCATGGAGGCTGAGGAGCTTTATTTGATCCTGGGCGGCAAGGTCCAAATCAGCAAGGTCACCCAGGATGGCCGAGAGCTTGCCTTAAGGATCTGCGGAGAGAACGATATTTGCGGAGAATTGACACTTTTTACTGATGCACCTAAGTACCTCTTAAGTGCGCTTATCCTTGAAGACGCGAAAATCGCCGCAATCAGAAAAGACGTGATTGAAAAGGAGATCTTCCACAATCCGACACTTGCGTTTGAATTCATGAAGTGGATGAGCGATCATTTCCGTAAAACTCAGACTAAATTCCGCGATTTAGTGCTTAACGGAAAAAAAGGAGCATTATTCTCCACCTTGATCCGAATGACTAACAGCTATGGCGTCCATAAAGACACCGGCATTTTGATTGACCTGCCGTTAACGAACCAAGAGCTGGCAAACTTCTGCGGAACTTCCCGCGAAAGCACAAACCGCATCCTGAATGACCTGAAGCGAGAAGGAATCATTTCAATTAAAAAAGGGAAAATCCTGGTTCATGATGTAGAATATTTACGACAGGAAATCGGCTGCGAAAACTGCCCGGCGGTATTTTGTTCAATAGATTAATGATAAGAACAAAAAGCGCAAGCGCCATGATTAGCTTCGACTAGCGCTGGAGGACCCTGACAAATAAAAAAAGCGAGTGTATGCCTTTTTGGCTTCACTCGCTTTTTATGTTAAAAACAATTTTGTCTGAGCAGGAGAGCCTTTTTAGCTCTCCTGTTTTTGTTTTCTCAACGCTTTAGGAATGTATACGCAGAATGGCTCGCTCTCCAGGTAATCACCGGTCATCGCGTATGCTCTTGAGCGTGAACCCCCACATACATGCCTGAATTCACACACTCCGCATTTTCCCTTGTACTCGTCAGGATTCCTCAATGACTTGAAGATAGGAGAATCTCTGTAAATTTCAGCAAGCGGCTGTTCCCTTACGTTCCCTGCTTTTACAGGCAACAGTCCGCTTGGATAAACATCTCCAACGTGCGAAATGAACACAAAACCATTGCCATCGTTGACACCTTTTGGCGCGCGTCCAAGACCGTCGATAGATCCAGTCAACCCTTCCTTTGTCAGTGCCGTCAAGTAATCAATTTCTTCGGTGTGATCCCTTGCTTCACGCATTTTTTGCTGAATGACTACCCGGCGATAATGCTGTGCTGCTGTCGTTTTAATGTCGAACTTAACCCTCTTGCTCAAATCATATAACCAGGTGAAGACTTTTTCATGCTCTACCGGAGAGATCATATCCTTTTCCTGGCCGCGTCCTGTCGGAACAAGGAAGAACACACTCCAAAGAACACAATCCAGGTCTTCAACCATTTTTGCCATTTCATCTAAATACTCAATATTATATCGTGAAATTACAGTATTGATCTGAATGGGAATTTCCAACTCATGCAAATACTTGATTCTCTCCATCGTTAAATCAAAAGAACCTGCCGTACCCCTGAAGTGGTCATGGACTTCAGCTGTTGGTCCGTCAATGCTGAATGCCCAGCGGGACAACCCAACTGACTTCGCCTTTTCAATCGCTTCCTTCGTCACATTAGGTGTCGCGCTTGGTGTCATCGAAACACGCACGCCTTTTTTCACCGCATACTCTGCGATATCAAAAACGTCCTCCCTCATCAATGGGTCCCCACCCGTGAACACAAGCATCGGATTATTCATTTCATATATTTGATCAATCAGCGCTTTCCCTTCTTCAAAGGACAATTCACGCGGATCTCTTCTATATTGTGCTTCCGCACGGCAGTGCAGGCATTTTAATTGGCAGGCTCTGGTAAGTTCCCAAATCACTATGAATGGGTCTTTGTTAAAATCTCTATCAAACATCATTGGCGCCTCCTTAAGTACTTCTCTATAAAAGAAGTATATAAGTGTTTCCAACATGATTAAGTGAACTAACTCACATAAATAGAGATATAATTGCCTTTTTGTATGACAGTTTTGTGAATTTGAAACCCTGTTACATGTCGTATAGGACATAATCATTATGAAAAAGGGCGCAAAAAAGCAGCAGGCTGGTTCCTGCTGCTTGAAAGTTAGGCTCTGTTAAATTCGGCTGTTGATTTTCGTTCCAGGCGCTTCGCTTTCCGCGGGCAGTCGGGGAGCCTCCTCGGCGCTTTTTGCGCCTGCGGGGTCTCCTCATGACTTGCTCATCCCGCAGGAGTCTTCGCGCCTTCCACTACAATCAACAGGGCTTTAAAAACAAAATTGGGCTTTAACAGAGCCAAATGTTAAGATCTTAATCCCTCACGCCTAAAGCAATTTTCGCGTAACGGGACATCATGTCCTTAGACCAAGGTGGGTTGAATACGATATTAACTTCTGTATCTTTTACTTCTGGAAGGTCGGCAAGAGCCAATTTGACCTGCTCAACGATCGTGCCTGCTAGCGGGCAGCCCATAGACGTCAGTGTCATTGTCACTGTCGCAAGTCCTTCCTCGTTCAAATCCACATCATATACTAGCCCTAAATTAACGATATCGACGCCAAGTTCAGGGTCAACGACCATCTCAAGCGCACCCATCATGCTATCTTTTAATTCTTCATCCATCGGTGAACACTCCTTTTTTATTGCTGTAACCTATCTCCATCATAACAATGTTTTATACTCATTAAAAGCGGAAAGGCATTAGATATACTTTTCAAACCATTTCGCAGATGCCTCAACACCAGCATTTGAAACATTGTGTCCGGCATTTTCATCGGTGATGAATTCAAACATCCCGACTGTTCCCTCATAGCTTTTCCTGTTTTGCGCGTAAAAATCATAAGCAGATTGATACGGTACGACCGGATCTAATTTTCCATGCCAGAATAACAGCGGGCGTTTGTTCAATTTTTCAGGCTGCAGGGATAGGTCGTATTGTTTTAACTGATTCAGCAAGCTTGATATTTGCTCCTTGGATAACCCTGTCTGAATACTCCTTTTTTCCATTTCGTTCAGCTGCCATAATGCAAACTCTTCAAATGAAGGATTACCCATCAAGCTGACACCAGCCTTTATCCACTCGTACTTTGCAAGTGCGCCGAGTGTTGTAATTCCGCCCATCGAAGTACCGGCAACACCAATTCTCGCTGGATCTACCAGTCCTTCCTCCACCAATTCCTGTTTGATTGTCCAAAGCTCTTCAATCGACGTGATGACGATCTCCCAAAAGCGGTAGCCAAGCTCAGCCTCTGACAATCCTTCACTGCGAGTTCCGTGATATTTCGCCTCAGGCATGATGACTCTAAAGCCTTTTTCGGCAAAAAGGTAAGCATAATGCATGTTACGTTCTTTTGTGCTCGTAAACCCATGCAGAAAAATAATCAAAGGCATTCTATCTGAAAATTGCTTTTGTTTTACAATATGGAGAACGGGAATATGTTCAATGCGTTTCTTCTCGACCAAAATCACTAATTAACCCTCCTGAAGCATGCGGATCTTAAATTTACCGGACTTTTAAGTATCTAAAATGATTTTTTTACAATTTATATGTAAAATGGTTACCATAGTGGTTATAAGACCAATTAACCATCATCCAATATATGTATTGTAGAACTCTTACGAAAAAAGAGCCAATCATACGCATACGATGTAAAAAAAAAAGAGTTTAAGAAGGAGTATTTATGGCTGAAAAACATTTAATTGCATTAGATTTAGACGGAACTTTACTAACCGATGATAAAACGATTTCTGAAAAGAACAAGCATGTAATACAAAAAGCACGAGAAGCAGGCCATGTTGTCATGATCGCGACCGGTAGACCATTCCGTTCCAGCGAGATGTACTACCATGAGCTTGCACTTGATACGCCAATCGTCAACTTCAACGGTGCGTTTATCCATCACCCGCTTGATAATAGCTGGGGAGTACACCATTCTCCGCTTTCAATCGATGTGGCAAAGGATATTGTCGAAGCACTTGATGATTTCAAATTCTACAATATCATTGCCGAAGTAATCGACGATGTATATGTACATTATCATGATGAAAAATTGATGGACATTTTTAATATGGGAAATCCAAATATCACGACCGGCGATCTGAGAAGATATTTGAAGGCATCTCCAACTAGTATGTTGATTCACGCTGATGAAGAACATGTTCGTAAAATCCGTAACCATCTGTCAGAAGTCCATGCCGAAGTGATCGACCATAGAAGCTGGGCCGCTCCGTTCCACGTCGTCGAAATCGTCAAAAGCGGCTTGAACAAAGCAGTTGGCTTAAAGAAAGCATCAGATTTTTTCCAAATCCCTGCAGACCGCATCATTGCATTCGGCGATGAAGATAACGATTTGGAAATGCTTGAATACGCAGGCCGCGGAATCGCAATGGGCAATGCCGTCGACGAAGTGAAAAACATCGCGAACGACATGACATTGACTAACGAAGAAGACGGCATCGGCGTTTATTTGAACGACTTGCTTAATTTGAAAGCTCTATAAAATACACAACTGTCCGATAGGAAGCTCTATCGGACATTTTCTTGCTGATTCCCGCTGGGTTTGTCCGTTAGACAGGTTCTATCGGACATTTTCTTGCTGATTCCCGCTGGGTTTGTCCGTTAGACGGGTTCTATCGGACACTCATTTAATAGTTCCCGCTGAAATTGTCCGATAAATGTTAATCATTGCATGTACCTTCCAAATTGAACTTGCATCAGAACCGTTTGATTTTATGTCAAAAGAGCATACTATAAGCGAAGCGGCGTTATAGCCTGTTTCAAATTCGCTCGTAGATGGAGGGGTAAAACGATGGGTAAAAGCAATAAATCCAAGCGTTTTGTACAGCAAGGGGTAGATACTGTCTCCAAGCATGATGAACGAATCCCTTACCACACCACTTATGCCGAAGCTGAAGCACAAAAGATGGCGAATGTCAGAGAGTCCTCTTTAGGGGGAATATAAATGGGAAACAGGCTTTTTCAGGAAGCTAGGAAGGCTGTCCAGTTAGCTCAGTCTGCGGAGCCTGCGGAACAGTCTGCAGCCATCAACACAGCTAAAAATGCTCTGTCATCAGCCTATGCCAATACGACAATGGCTGAAAAAGAGCAGCTTCGGTCATTTCAGGACGAGCTGAATTCAATTGAAAGCAAGTAAAAGTAAAAGCTGGCGGAAATCCCGCCAGCTTTTACTTTGCTAATTATGATTATTGAACCTTTCAAGCAACACTGGATAGGTATGGATGATTTCGCCATCCTTGCTGCGTTCATAAAGATTAAGAATGACTGACCCATTTTGCGGAAGCTTGCTTTCTGGTATTGATATTTCTAGCGAGAACGGTTTCCATTGTGGATATTTTGCTCGTGGAACAACTTCTGTTTCAGGGACCAACTGGTTATGTCCATCTTCAGCTGTATAAAAGAACTTACCATTGATTGGCCGGGCTTCACCCATTATTTTATAATTCCCTTTGCTCCCTTCTGAAACTACGCCTTTAAAAACAGGGTTTTCCCCAGGGATATACATTGTCTTCGTATCAGTCAGCAGCTTTTTGTCCCCGACAGGTTTTCCATTGATGCTCGTTGCTTTCAACTGTGCAGTGACCGTGTATTCTCCTTCCTGGACTCTTTTTCCTGCCGTCGAGTAATCCCAGCTCTCCACCCATTTCATTTTCTCCTGCGGTTTCAAGGTCAAGGTTTCAAAGGCCTGGGTAAACGATTTTCCTTCAGAATACTGATACACCTTTTTCTTATTAGCATCCAGGACGGTAATTTCGTATTTCTGGGATGTTGGGAATTCAAATGAAAGCTCTGTATTCCCCTGGTTTTGCAGAATGGTTTCAAACTCAGCTTTCTCAGGACCAGCTAAGGGATCAATATAAAAACTGTATTCCAGATTTGCTGGTGACTGTTTTTCTTCTCCGATCGCCAGGACAGGCGCCACGGCCATCAACAACAAAATGATCAACAAACTGACCTTCCTCATTTACCAAACCTCCGTTTCAGTGATTACTCCTTTCGGAAAAAACCGAAAATCCCAGCTGTCTCAACAATATTGGTGAACGCATTAGGATCGACTTCCTTGATAATGTGTTCCAAGTCATACAATTCATACCTTGTCACGACAATGATAAGCATTTCTTTCTGTTCTCCGGAAAAAGCTCCTTTGGCAGGCAGCAGCGTGATTCCGCGTACAAGTTTGTCATGGATGGCCTTCTTTAATTCATCTGACTTCTTCGTAACGATCATCGCCGTCAGTTTCTCATGCCGTGTATGGATGGCATCAATTAACCGTGTGGACACATACAAAGCGACAAGAGTATAAAGAGCGTTTTCCCAGCCAAAAACAAAGCCAGCTGTCATTATAATGATGCCATTCAAGGTAAAGAAATATGTACCAACCGGACGATCATTCATTCGTGACAGGACCATTGCAATAATATCCATTCCTCCTGTGGATGCCCCCCATTTTAAGGTCAGTCCAACACCTAACGCTGCAATGACTCCCCCAAAAACAGCATTCAGCAGAATATCACTCGATACTTCTTTTACCGGAATGATTTCAAGAAAGAAAGATGAAAGCAGAACGGAGATAAAACTATAAAGTGTAAAAGATTTCCCTACTTTCTTCCAGCCAAGGATTGTCACCGGTATATTCAATAGCAGTAGAAGAATCCCGGTAGAAATATTAAATGGTGCGAATTCACCAAGTATGCTCGAAACGAGCTGTGCGATCCCGGTAAAGCCGCTGGCATAGACATTTGCCGGTATTAAAAAGAAGTTCAGTGACATGGCATTCAAGAATGCACCGATCACCACGATGATGATTTTTTTTGTTTCCAACCAGACCATGTAAATCCCCCTTATTCTTTTCTATTCTTCCTGTACCCCTATTTTGCCGAAAATCACTATAATTAATTGTCTTTTTCCCATATTCCCTATAAACTATTAACATATAAAGGTTGAAAGCAGGTGAAAGTTATGTCAGTAAAAATCATGGCTGATAGTGCATGTGATTTGCCATTGAGTTTTTATGAAGAAAATGATGCAATACTATTTCCGTTGAAGGTCCATATTAATGGCAATGAATATGAGGACCTACGAACAATCCAGCCAAAAGAAGTGTACGATCAAATCCGCGCTGGCAACCTTCCAAAGACCTCACAGGCTTCTCCTGCTGGTTTTAAAGAAGTTTTCACGGAATTGGCCGAGAATAAGCAAGATGGAATATACATAGCTTTCTCTTCACAGCTGTCAGGAACATATCAGACAGCCGTCATGATTGCCGAGCAAGTTAAGGAGGAATACCCTGACTTCAACTTGTCGATCATCGATACAAAATGTGCATCCCTTGGATATGGACTAGTTGTTATGGAAGCAGCACGGATGGCGAAGGAGAATTTTTCAAAGGAAGAAATCGTTGAAGCTGTCCAATTCCACAGCCAGCATATGGAGCATTTATTCACGGTAGATGACCTTGACCATCTTGCCAAGGGTGGACGCGTTTCAAAAGCTTCCGCATTCGTAGGCGGCCTGTTGAATATTAAGCCGCTGCTTAATGTTGAGGATGGGAAACTGGTTCCGCTTGAAAAAATTCGCGGGAAGAAAAAGCTTCTTCGCAGGATTGTGGAAGTAATGAAGGAACGCGGCGTCGGTTTTGAAAATCAGATCGTTGGCATCAGCCAGGCAGATGATTTTGAGACAGCCACTGAAATGAAAAACATGATCATGGATGAGCTGAAGGCTAAAGAAGTTATTATCACTTCCATCGGTGCAGCAGTCGGATCCCACACTGGACCTGGTACCATTGCAATTTTCTTCTTAAACAAACTGCCATCATAAATTTACATACTCCTTTCAGGTTTTAGGGAAAATAAAATGTACCTAACCTGAAAGGAGTTTTTTAAATGCCACATACATCTGATAACGATAAAAAAGCAAAAGACAACAATGCCCTTCGCCATGAAAAAAATATGATGCGCGAAAAGAACCGCAAAGCAGGCAAGCATGAATACTCGAAGAAAACAGATCATCTGTAATAAAAGCGCAAGCGCCTTGGTCAGCCCCGACAAGCGCTGGAGCTAGACAATTCTCGAAGTGAAGTTTATTCTTTTAAGTTCGTAAAAAAAATAGAGCCACCCGGCTCTATTTTTCTTTTTTATATGTCCAGTTATTTTCCTGATAGATCTTTCCTTCCTTCATGAGCCTTCCCATTGCCCGCTTGAAGGAGCCTTTGCTCATACCGAAACGTTCCTGGATGTCCTCGGCCATGCTCTTGTCATGGTAAGGCATTGCCCCATTACGGAGCTCCAGGTATTCCATGATCTTTTCAGCGTCTTCATCCAATGCTTCCTGCTTGCGCGGCAAAAGCGAGATATTGACCGAACCATCTGGTTTTACATCAATGACTCTTCCCTCTACTTTCTGGCCAATACGAGGCTCAGTCCGGCGCTGCGATTCGTGGATGAAGCCTTTAAAGCCTTCAGCAGTGATCATCCAGCTGCCTACCCTTGCCGTCCGGTAGATGTAGCCATGGACATTCTTGTTAAAGTCACTCCTTGTAGCATTGACGGAGATATCCTGAATAACAGGGTCGGTTGCCATTCGGGCATAAATCATATTGCTGCGATTTACTCGAAGCGTGATATAAAGCAAGTCCCCTTCTTGCGGCCAAACTGATTTTACGACCGGCAAGTCTTCCTCACCTAACAAAACATCCTTACTGATCCCGATATCAAGGAATATGCCGATACCTTCCTTAACATCAACGACAGGTACCCACTCATAGTGGCCTACCTGGACTTTCGGTATGGTTGTTGTCGCTGCGAGCCTTCCTCTTGATTCAACAAATAGAAAAACCTCTACCTTATCTCCTTCTTCAAATGTCATGTCTGTATCATTTGAATGAAGCAGCACATCCTCTTCTCCGTCCGTTAAAAAGTAGCCGAAATCAACAATTCTTGCTACGGTCAGCTCCAAAGTCTGACCTGTATATTCGTTCAAGGACATAAAATCCCTCCTGCCTTGTTATTAAGCACTAAATTACGTAAAGTTGTTTGAACTGCTATATTTTACTATAATGTAAGCAAAAGCGAAAGCGCCTTTGACAGTCCCTTGTCTTTTGGCGCAGCGAAATTTCTCATAATCCGGAGGTAGCCATGTCTAAAGAGAGCTCATTTGATATTGTATCCAAAGTTGAAATGTCAGAAGTCACAAATGCAATCAGCATCGCAATGAAAGAAATCCAGACCCGTTACGATTTTAAGGGCAGCAAAAGTGATATCTCACTTGATAAAGAAGAACTTGTCCTAATTTCCGATGATGAATTTAAGCTTGACCAGTTGAAGGATGTTCTATTCAGTAAAATGATCAAACGCGGCATTCCAATAAAGAATCTGGACTACGGGAAAGTTGAACGTGCTTCAGGTGGAACGGTCCGACAAAAAGCCAAGCTTGTTCAGGGAATTGATAAAGAGAACGCGAAGAAGATTAACACACTTATAAAGAACAGCGGTTTGAAGGTCAAGAGCCAGGTCCAGGATGACCAGGTTCGTGTCACAGGCAAAAACCGTGATGATCTTCAAAAAATCATCACTGCAGTAAAAGAAGCAGATCTTACAGTAGATGTGCAATTCGTGAATTATCGTTAAAAAAGAGCTAAAACTAAATGTTGGGTAAAAGCGGACAATGAGAGCATTGTCCGCTTTTATTTTATGAAAAATTCATGAATGGTTCACAAACCGCCTACGGTATTATCCTATTTACACGTTACAATTAATGTATTGATCTTAGATGTGACATTAGTCAGTTAAGGATACTTAATTTGATAAAACATTCACAAATCCTTCACAAAGTACTATTGGATTTCCCCTATTTTCACGTTAATATACCAGTAGGGGTATAAAACACATAAATTTCACAACCGAAAGGATGACAATACAATGAGTAAAAAAATCGTAATCGTTGGCGGCGTAGCAGGTGGAGCAACTACAGCAACTAAGCTTAGAAGACTTGATGAACAAGCTGAGATCGTTCTTTTTGAAAGAGGAGAATTCATTTCTTTCGCAAACTGCGGACTGCCTTATCATATTAGCGGTGTTATCGAAGATCGTAAAAAGTTACTTCTTCAAACTGTTGAAGGCATGAATGCACGTTACAACTTGGATATCCGCAATTTCTCTGAGGTGACTGCAATCAACCGTGAAGAGAAAACTGTTTCTATAAAACATGTTCAAACTGGTGAAGAATACACAGAAAGCTATGACGTACTAGTGTTATCACCAGGGGCGAAACCAATCGTTCCTCCTATTGAAGGCTTGAAGAGCGCCAATGTATTTACACTAAGAAATATTCCGGATATGGATAAAATTAAAGCATATCTAGAAGACAATAAACCAAATAATGCAGTCGTAATCGGCGGAGGCTTCATCGGCCTGGAAATGGCTGAAAACCTTGTCCACGCTGGAGTCAATGTTACTCTAGTTGAGAAATTGCCACAGGTTATGGGTCCAGTTGACCCAGAAATGGCAGCAATCGTTGAGGATGAGTTACGAAAGAATGGCGTTGAATTAATTCTTGGAGACGGAATCACTGACGTTCAAGAAAATGGCACAAAAGTTGTTCTTGAAAGCGGCAAGGTCCTTGATTCAGAATTGATTATCCTGTCAATCGGAGTTCGCCCAGAAAACAAGCTTGCAGCTGACTCTGGCCTTGAGCTTGGAGAACGCGGCGGTATCAAGGTAAATGAATACCTTCAGACATCTGATGAAGCAATTTATGCAATGGGTGACGCAATCGAGGTTACTGACTATATCAATGGACAGCCTACAATGATTCCGCTGGCATGGCCTGCAAACCGCCAGGCGCACATTGTCGGACACCATATTAATGGCCGTAACATCGCATATCCAGGAACACTGGGCACTTCAATCGTTAAAGTATTCGAATTGACTGCTGCAACGACTGGTAACAGTGAAAAGCTATTGCGCAGACTGGGCATTCCATATGAAGTCGTTCATATTCACCCACTTTCTCACGCTGGTTACTATCCTGGTGCAGAGCAAATCTCTCTTAAAGTCATTTTCGACAGAGAGACTGGCAAGATCTTTGGTGCACAGGCAGTCGGTAAAGATGGTGTTGACAAGCGCATTGACGTCATCGCAACTGCTATCAAAGGCGGATTGAGCGTCTATGACCTTCAAGAGCTTGAGCTAGCATACGCACCACCATTCTCTTCTGCAAAAGACCCAGTGAACATGGCTGGTTATGTAGCTTCCAATATTGTTGACGGTACGATCGAAACGGTTCAACACTATGAAGTTGACGAATTGCTTCAGGACGGCGCATTCATGATTGACGTGCGTACTGAGAAAGAGCATGCAGATGGCAAGATTGAAGGCTCAAAGAACATTCCGCTTGATGACCTGCGCAATCGTCTGGATGAGCTTCCAAAGGATGAAACAATCCTGATCACTTGCCAGGTTGGTTTGAGAGGTTACCTAGCCTCCCGTATCCTTCAGCAAAATGGCTTCAAGGTCAAGAACCTGACTGGCGGCTATAAGACTTACTCAATCTTTAAAAATAAACTTCAATAGTATAAATGCAGCGGCTCCTATTATGGGGGCCGCTTTTTTTGTTTGTGTCGACTTCTGAATTTTCCCTTTTTCGCTTCCTCTCACTGTTTCGGATAATACAAGCCTCTTGCTTTTACCCTTTTACGTTTCCTTTCACCGTTTGGAGTAATGCAGAGCTTCTGCTTTTACCCTTTTCGTTTCCTCTCACTGTTTGTGGCAATGCAGATCTCCTGCTTTTACCCTTTTACGTTTCCTTTCACCGTTTGAGGTAATGCAGACCTCCTGCTTTTACCCTTTTTCGTTTCTCAACATTTGTTGAGGTAATGCAGAGCTTCTGCTTTTACCCTTTTTCGCTTCTCAACACTTTTTGGGGTAATGCAGAGCTTCTGCTTTTACCCTTTTTCACTTCTCAACACTTTTTGGGGTAATGCAGAGCTTCTGCTTTTACCCTTTTTCGCTTCTCAACACTTTTTGGGGTAATGCAGAGCTTCTGCTTTTACCCTTTTTCACTTCTCAACACTTTTTGGGGTAATGCAGAGCTTCTGCTTTTCCCCTTTTTCGTTTCCTACCACCTTTTCAGGCAATGCAGGTGTCCTGCTTTACCATTTTTCAGCTGCTCACACTGCTGCGGCCAATGCACCTCCATGGCTAATTGAAGGAATTTCCATGTTTTTAATCTGGATTTTAAAGGAATTTAAGTAATGGTGAATTTAATTTTAGGAGTGGATTTAATATGCCTACTGAAAACAATAAAAAAGGATTCCCGCCCCAGCACCAGGACCATCAGCCTGGTACTGAGCCGGAGATGAATCCTGAACCCAAGTCAGTCGATGAAAATTATAAAGGATCTGGAAAATTAACTGGTAAAGTTGCCCTGATTACAGGCGGCGACAGCGGAATCGGCAAATCTGTTGCCATCTATTATGCGAAAGAAGGCGCAGATGTAGCGATTGTGTATCTTGAGGAAAGCAATGATGCGCAAACGACAAAGGAGCTCGTTGAAGCTGAAGGCCGGAAATGCCTGCTCCTTGCTGGTGATATCGGCAGTGAGCATTTCTGTGAGGAAGTGACGAAGAAAACTCTTGATGAGTTCGGGAAAATTGATATTCTGGTCAATAACGCAGCTGAGCAGCATCCGCAAAAAAGCCTGCTCGATATCTCTGCGGACCAGCTGGAGAAGACGTTCCGCACGAATGTATTCTCCATCTTCCATCTTACAAAGGCTGTCCTTCCACACTTAAAGAAAGGCAGCACAATCATAAATACATCCTCTATAACCGCATATAAGGGGAATGAGAAGCTGATTGACTATTCTTCGACTAAAGGTGCTATTGTTTCGTTCACGCGTTCCCTGGCCATGTCCCTTGCGTCACAGGGCATTCGAGTCAACAGCGTAGCTCCTGGCCCGATCTGGACTCCGCTCATTCCTTCCACCTTCACTGCTGAAGAAGTCGCGAAGTTCGGAACGAACGCTCCGATGGGACGAGCCGGACAGCCTTATGAACTCGCACCAGCATACGTCTATCTTGCTAGCGATGACTCTACTTATGTAAACGGACAGACAATTCACGTAAATGGTGGCACGATCGTGAATGGATAAAAAAAACTGCACCTCCAATTGTAGGGTCTACAATTGGGGTGCAGTTCATTTTGTTTTGTTTACACTAGTACTTCTTTATAATCCTTAGGATGACCGCAAGAATATCGAGTAACAATTTTGAATGGAACGATGATCCTTTTAATTGGCTCGTTAGGATTCTCTATAATTTGAATCAAACTTTTCGCAGCCTGGTATCCCAGGTCGAAAATGTTAATATCTACAGAAGTTAAAGGCGGTCTAGCCATCTCGGCAATCAGAACATTGTTAAAGCTGACGATGGAAACGTCTTGTGGCACGGCAATTCCCATTTCATCCAGCTTATTCAACACACCAAGTGCCATTAAGTCATCGGTAACTACCATTGCGGTAGGAGGCTGATCTAACGAAAGTAAAACCTCAACAGCATCCTGGCCGCTTTCGCGGAGGAATTCGTCATTGACGATGTACTTATCCTCAAGATGGATCCCAGAGTTTCTTAAAGCTTTCTCATAGCCAAGCAGGCGTTCAACCGTCACGACTAAATCCAGATTTCCACCGATGAAACCAATCCGGTCATGACCTAGCTGGATTAAATGCTCGGTCACTTCTTTGCCAGCTTTAAAATTATCGTTATCGACATAACTAGTATTTTCCTCATCTTTAAAAGGCTTGCCAATCACCACAAACGGAAAATGTCTTTCTTTCAAATAAGCAATGACCCTGTCTTCCACCTTTGAATATAAAAGAACTACACCATCTACTCTGCCGCCCTGAACCATCGCGACCACACCATCGAAGATTTCATCCTCTGTTTTCCCAGTAGTCATGTGAAGGGCGTATTGCTTTGAATGCGCTCCTTCGCTCAAACCTGTCAAGACAGTTGGAAAGAACGGGTTCTGGAAGACGACATCAGTAGAGCTCGGCATTACCAGGCCGATTGCCCGGGTAGATTGGCTAGCTAGGCTTCTGGCGATGAAGTTTGGGTGATACCCAAGCTGGTCCATAACCTCCCTGACTCTCTCTTTCGTTTTTTCGCTGATCCTCGGACTATTGGCGATTACACGCGAGACAGTTGAAGGCGCGACGTTAGCTACCTTCGCAACATCTTTTATTGTGACAGCCATAAAGTTCCCCTCCCTTTAGCCAGAAAAAATCCTTATCTCTATTATAAATGATTTGTCCCGTATTTTTGCTTAATTTTTCAAGGCTCCATTAAACAACAATGGAGGCAAGTTTTGGTCTTGCTCTCATTATTCCTTGCTTCGCTTCCTTCTCTTGAAAAGGAGGAAAATGAAGCCGAAGAACGCTGCGTATACAGCACCCATTGTCGCTAAATAAGGAATATTCAATCCAGTCTTTTCGGCTAGCACGTAAATCTCTGCTTTTTCACGTTCCAATGCAAGGTTATACTCTCCATCCTTGCTTCTGACAAGGTCATCTGCAAGCAAGCCTCTCAACTCTTTATCATCTTCCAGCTGATCCGCTGTCAGTATGACATTCTGGGTATTTGAGGTGTTATTAATTGCAATGACGGAAGTTTCGTTTTCATAGGTTCTCTTGAAAACGGCCATGCCTTTCTTTTCATAAAGCACTTCCAAGTCCCCTCTTCTTAAAGAAGGTAGGTCATTGCGCAGTTCCCCAATTTTCGTGACGTAATCAATTAATTCTTTATCCGCCCTGAAGCTCATCTGCCTGCGATTATCTGGGTCTTCCCCGCCATCAAGAGCAATCTCGCTTCCATAATAAACAATCGGGATTCCTGGAGCAGTATACATATAAGTCAGCGCCATCTTCCATCTTGTTCCGGGATGCTGTCTGTTCTGGACGGCTTTTCTTGTAAACCTGACCATATCATGGTTGTCGATAAAATTACCCATCAACTCAGGGTTTTCGTATATCGCTTTATTTCTTTTCGCTGTTGTTAAAAGCCAGTCCAAAGTTTGATCCGGTTTTTCGAATGCAGTGCGCAGCTGCTCATTCAATGGAAAATCAACAAAACCATCGATTCCTGCTTTATCATATTCAGCAATATAATTTGGATCCTCCGACCAAACCTCGCCAATCAGATAAAAGTCATCCTTGACACTTTTCACTTCTTTTGAAAAATCAGCCCAAAAATCAACAGGTACGTGGCGGACAGTATCCAGCCTGTATCCGTCAATATTTGTTTCTTCAATCCACCATTTAGCTGCATCCAATAAATATTTTCTAGTCTCCTGATTCTCCTGAGCTAAATCAGGAAGTCCATAAAGCCAGTTATTCTCCAGCTGTTCCTGGTCATCCCAGTCAAAGATATCCTGTTTTTCATGGAACCAGTCTTTCTTGCCTGGATCATTTACCCATTCGTGTTCTGGAGCGACATGGTTGACAACAAAATCAAGAATGATCTTGATGTCACGATCATGTGCCTCTTTTACCAGCTCTTTGAACTTGTCAACGCTTCCAAAGTGCTCTTCTGTATTGTAGAAGTCCTTGATCCAATACCCATGGTAGCCTTTATCGACATTATCGAATACAGGTGTCAGCCAAATAGCGGTAAATCCCATATCCTTAATGTAATCCAGCTGGTCGATGACACCCTGGAAGTCGCCTCCATGATAGGCTTTAGGATCATTTGCATCCACATCAAAATCATTGCTATTGTCACCGTTGTTGAAACGGTCAACCATTAAAAAATAAATTGTTTCATCCTGCCATTTGCGTCCTTCATTTTCAACAGCGCCTACCGGGAGGGCGTTAAAAAGAAGAAACGGAATCAAGATGAAGATGAGAATTTTTTTCATCTCCGGTCCTCCTCATAATTTAAGCAAAGACCAAATATGGCCTTTGCTTAAAATGTCTTTGCCCTAATAGATTATCCTTTTGTTCCTCCTGCCGTCAAACCAGAAACAAAGTATTTTTGGAATGACAAGAACAGGATTGCAATCGGAACTGCGATTAGTACGGCACCGGCAGCAAATGTGGTGAATTCTGCACCGAACTGTTTGGCTACCATATCATATAGACCAACAGCAAGTGTGTACTTTTCTTCCGTTCTTAAAAGAATTCTTGCAAGGATGAAATCCCCAAATGGTGCGATGAAAGCGAACAGCGCTACAACCGCGATGATAGGTGTTGCAAGCGGCATGACGATTTGGAAGAAGATCCTCAAATGGCCTGCACCGTCCATTTTAGCTGATTCATCAAGTTCTTTCGGAATGGTATCAAGATATCCCTTCATCAACCATGTATTCATCGGGATTGCGCCCCCGACATATACAAGGATCAAGCCTAGATGTGTATCAAGTAAGCCAGTCAATAAAGCAAGGATGAAAATCGCGATCAGTGCTGCAAAGTTTGGAATCATCTGCAGGATCAGGAATGTCATCAAGCTGTTTTTACGTCCGATAAAACGATAGCGTGAAAATGAATAAGCTGTCAGGCTGACAAGGATGACCGTAAATACCATTGTCAGTACACTTACCTTCAACGAATTCCAGTACCAGTACAAGTACGCACTCTGGTTAGTATCGAAAAGCTCCTTATAGTGAGCTAGCGTAGCATTTTCCGGAATGATACTTGAACCGGACAAGCTTTGTCCAGGATTGAAGGATGAACCGACAATCCAAAGGAGCGGGTAAATAATGATCGCAAACATAGCCAAAATCACAAGGTACGTTAGTGTCAGTCTGATATATTTCTGTCGTTTGATACTCATATTACATCATATCCTCTTCTTGGAATGATTTCGTTCTCTTGAACTGCCATAAAGCTACTCCAATAACAATCAATGAAAGGAGCATTGTAATAGCGGCTGCTTTTGAATATTGTGCAGATGTCATTGTGAGACTGTAAATCCACGAAATCAAGATATCTGTTCCTCCGGCATTCGCACCTGAAACTGCAGGTCCGCCGCCATTGAAGAGATAAATGATATTAAAGTTATTGAAGTTGAATGTATATTGCGTAATCAGGATTGGCGCTGTAGCGAATAGCACAAGCGGCAATGTAATATTCTTGAATTTCTGTAAGTTCGTCGCACCGTCCACAGTTGCAGCTTCGTACAATTCTTCCGGAATCGATTGAAGGACACCTGTTACCATTGCGAAAATGAACGGGAATCCAAGCCATGTTTGGATCATGATCAGTGCGACTTTTGTATACATGGCTTCAGTCATCCATGGAATTGGATCGATTCCAAAGAAACCAAGGATGTCACGGTTGATGGCACCGAATGATTCGTTGAACATACCAGCAAATACTAGGATTGAAACGAAGGCTGGAACTGCCCAAGGAAGAATGAACACTGTACGGATGATTGCCTTTCCTTTTACATCCTTCTGGTTTACGAGAATCGCAAGGAACATTCCCAATGCGACCTGAAATGTTGTAGCAACGAATGTCCAAATGATTGTCCATGATAGAACGGAGAAGAAAGTCTCACGCCATGATTGCAGTTGGAACAAATCAAAGAAGTTTTTCAGTCCGACCCAGTCAACCAGCTTTGCAGGCGGCGAGTGGTAAAGATCATAGTTGGTAAATGCAAGCAAGACTACGAATATGATAGGGAATACAACAACGAAAATAAGAAGCAGGAATCCCGGTGACATGATCAAGTATGGGAATCCATTATCAATCAGGTTATTATATTGTTCCTTAATAGAGCTTAGGCGCTCTCCCATGTCTCTTTTCAGGCCAGTCTTATATGCATCATTTAAGTTGAATAGATAGAAACCGATTCCAAAGAGCAGGACAATCAGTGCCAGGATCCCTTCAACCATCAAGAAGATGGAATGGTCACGAGGCGTCTGCTCTCCAAGTGTAAACAGACCCCATAAACCCATGTTGAGCAGATCTGCGAATACACCGAAGAATGCACCGGTCAAAATAAGAAATGCGATCCCTTTTAAATATTGTTTGTTGTATAGCTGTCCTAGCCCTGGAATAATCGAAAGGGCTGTTGCTATTCTACGGTGGTTGGTTTGATAGGATTTCTTCTCCATCCTATATTCCCCTTTCTCTTTCTATGTTTTTTTAAGGCTCCTAATCGTTAAACCCGCTTTCCATACTTACTTTAGACCATTCTCATCTATCCCACCGCTTAATTAAGAGGCTTTTTTAAAAGAATGAATAGTAAAGATTAGAAGCTACGATCTTTGCGAAGAGGCCCTAGTAAAAGCATCAGATGCTTTATGAGAACGAATACATTGTTTTCCGTTCTGGAAAATTCACTCGAGGCAACACTATCTATTGTATCGAATTATTCTGTTTTCACTCTCATGAAGCACCTGATAGGTATAAGTCTATTTTAGCGCAACCGTTTGCTCAATGAAAGACTTTTTTACTGCAGTTTTCATAAACTTTGTGACTTTTCACATACTGTCTACGAAAAAAACAGAAACTGGAATTTCATAGTGGAAAATATAACAGTACCTCCCAAGGGAGGTACTGTTATACCTTGTTGCTATTATTTAGCGTGGTTTTGCTGGATGTTTTGCTCGATTTGCTTTACAGCAGAATCAAGAGCTTCCTGTGGCTTAGCTTTGCCAGTTACAACTGTTTGCAATGCACTTGCCATTGGAGACCAAACTTCGCCCATTTCTGGGATGTTTGGCATTGGAACTGCGTCTTGAGTTTGAAGTGCAACAGCTTTAGCGCCTTCGTTTTCAGCAAGAGCTGGATCGTCAACAAGTGCTACGTTTGTTGGAACTTCAGCCGTTTGTTCGAAACGGTATTTCGCGTTTTCGTCATTTGTGATGTACTCAAGGAACTTAACAGCCCATTCTTGGTTCTTAGAGTAAGAAGAAACGTGCCATCCTTTAACACCCATGAAAGTCTTCATTGGAGTGCCATCAGCGAATTTAGGGAATGGAGCTACACCGAAATCGATGCCAGCATCTTTCATTCCGCCGAATGCCCATGGTCCATTCATAACAGAAGCAACTTTACCTTCGTTGAATAGTCCATCCATTGCAGATCCGCCGTTTTCACCGATGATTCCGTTAGGGAATAGCTTTTCAGTATACCAATTCTGGATGTACTGAGTACCTTCAACAGCACCTTCGTTGTTCAATCCAAGATCTTGTGGATCTAGAGCGCCGTCTTTTTCACCGAATACATATCCGCCGTTACCGCCGATCGGAGCGTGTGCAAAGTAGAAGTTATCCCAAAGAGCAAGGAAACCGTACTTGCCATCTTTAGTGTTAGCTTTTGCGAATTCGTATAAATCTTCCATTGTAGCAGGAACTTCAGTCATAAGAGCTTTGTTGTAGATGAATACTGGAGTTTCAGCAGACTTAGGAAGTCCGTATAATTTTCCATCAAATGTCTGAGCACCGATTGAAGATTCAGAGAAAGTACCCTTCACATCGTCGCTTACATTAAGTTCAGCAATGTGTCCCTGAACTGCAAGCTCACCAATTTGGTCATGTGGAAGAGTGATGATGTCTGGGCCAGTTCCCGCAGGACCGTCAAGACGTAATTGTTCTTTCATTTTTGTAGCCATTTCTACTTCTTTGAACTCGATTTTAACACCGTGCTCATCTTCGAAGTCTTTAGCTACTTTTTCTAGCCAGCCAGACTTATCTTTGTCTTCCCAAACTACTAGCTTCTCTGGTTTAGAAGCGTCTTCTGTTTTCTCGCCGTTGTCTTTTGAACCTGTGTTTTCTTCTTCTTTAGGTCCACAAGCTGCAAGTGCGCCGATCATTAAGACCAGCATCATGAAAATCGACAATGCCTTTTTCATGTGTATACCCCTCCTAAAAATATGTTGTAACTAATTATTGCGCAGAACGCTCACTGCCTGTGCAAACGTTTGTAATATTGTTTGCAAGTCTATGAAAACGATTGCACAACCTAACTCTTATTATAAAGACAAAAATGCTTTTGACAACTAGTTTTTTTAAAATTTTTTTTAAGTCATGTAAAATCGTTAAAGTTTTGTGAATCGACTTTTTAATAATTGACATTTCAAATTTAGTGGTCTACCCTTGTTTTAATCTTGATATATTGAAGCTCTTTCCGTTAAAATTTCATCTAATAGAGCTTTTAAATTTCTCTCCGCCCAAATGGAAAATCAGGATCACCAGCAGTTCAATATGAAAGGAATGGTTTCCACTTGTTAAAAGAAGCGATTTACCACCGTCCTAAAGACAATTATGCATACGCTTGCACAAATGAAGAACTACATATTCGCATTCGCACTAAAAAAGATGATATGAAAGAAGTATCCCTTTTAAATGGCGATCCATATGACTGGCAGGATGGAAAATGGAATACAAATACCGTTCCAATGATCAAAAGTGGATCTGACCAGTTATTCGATTACTGGTTTGTTTCTATTAAACCTCCTTTCCGCAGGATGCGTTACGGATTTATTTTAAATGATGGCAACGAAACAGCTTGTTTGACCGAAAAAGGGTTTTATGATGATCCTCCTTTGGATGATACAGGCTATTATTATGCATTTCCTTACCTTAACAATATCGATGTGTTCCGTGCTCCATCATGGGTGAAAGATACAGTTTGGTATCAGATATTCCCTGAGCGCTTTGGCAATGGAGATCCATCTAATGATCCAGAGGGCGCTTTGCCATGGGGCAGTGCTCCACCTGAAAGGGACAACTTTTTTGGCGGTGACCTTCAAGGTGTAATCAACAATATTGATTATTTGGCCAAGCTTGGCATCACCGGTATTTATTTTACTCCTATTTTCAAAGCTTATTCTAACCATAAATACGATACGATTGATTATATGGAAATCGACCCGCAATTCGGGGATAAAGAAACGCTGAAGAAGCTGGTTCAGGTTTGCCATGAGCACGGCATCAAGGTCATGCTCGATGCTGTCTTCAATCATAGTGGGTTCTACTTCCCTCAGTTCCAGGATGTACTGGAAAAGGGTGCAGAATCTCCATATAAAGACTGGTTCCACACGAACGAATTCCCACTAGTAATGGAACCAAGGCCAAATTATGATACCTTTGCTTTTGAAAAATCAATGCCGAAGCTGGATACGGAAAATCCTGAGGTCATTGAGTATCTACTTGAAGTCGGCCGCTACTGGGTCCGCGAGTTTGATATCGACGGCTGGAGACTTGATGTCGCCAATGAAGTCGACCACTCTTTCTGGAGAAAATTCCGTACTGAAGTGAAAGCAATCAAGCCTGATCTCTATATACTCGGTGAAATCTGGCACGATTCAATGCCATGGCTGCGCGGCGACCAGTTCGACGCTGTCATGAACTATCCTTTTACGACCAACATCCTAAACCTGTTTGCGCGTGGAACTATTTCAGTAAAAGAATTCATCGAGAACATGACGACAGTCAATCATATGTATCCGAAAAACGTCAACAAGGTTGCCTTCAACTTGATCGGCAGCCATGACACACCAAGAATCTTGACCGAGTGCGGAGGCAACGAAGATAAATTAAAACAAATCTTCACTGTATTGCTTTCTTACATCGGTACACCATGTATCTATTATGGCGATGAAATCGGCATGAGCGGTCCACAAGATCCGGGATGCCGCGAATGTATGAAGTGGAATGAACAAGATCAGAACCAGGATATGTTCGAACACGTCCAAAAGATGATTCAGCTTCGCAAAGAATATCCGCTTCTGGCAAATGAAGGGGAAATACACTTCATCCCATCTGACTACCATGAAAGCTGCTTTGCTTATACAAAGTCCACCGGTGAAACAACCATTATGGTAGTTGTGAACATGAGCGACGAAGAAGCAAGCTATCCACTGCCATTTAACTTAAAAGGCAGGAAAATCACCAATATCTATTCTGGCGAAGAATACGCAGCTGAAAGTGATGATCTTACAGCCAAGATTGCTGCAAATGGATTTGCGCTGTTCCAATTCTAAATTAGTAAACCCCTTTCCTGCCTGGAAAGGGGTTTGCTCTTTGTGCTGCTCGTGGACTTTTACACTTTTAATGACATTTTATCCTTATCGCGGAATTACTTCGTATTTTCGCGGAATTATTGCCGATTTTCGCGGAATTACTTCGCATTTTCGCGGAATCCCTGCCAAATATCGCGGAATAATCATTTACGTCCTCTTTATACACAAAGGAAGACTGGTCATAACCGAATAAATTTGTTAAAACTCAACTTTTTGGGAACAAATTATACGTTTCAGCTGCTTTTCCAATTATTTTTTTCGTAAAACGAATCTTTTTCACTTCAAATTCCTCCTATAGTCTGTATAATTAAGGAATTGAATTACAACTTGGAGATGTAAAACATGAAGAATAAAACTGCTAAACTTTCACTTTTTGCCATTACGTGGCCTCTTTTTATTGAAATTCTGCTTTATATGCTGATGGGAAATGCGGATACGCTGATGCTTTCCCAGTATTCGGATAATTCCGTGGCTTCAGTCGGGGTATCCAACCAGATTCTTTCCATGGTCATCGTTATGTTCGGCTTCATTGCAACAGGAACTGCCATCCTGGTTGCCCAGAATCTGGGCGCGAAAATGGATGACGATGCCCGTGAAGTTTCTGCGGTCTCAATTGGCGCAAATCTAGTATTCGGATTGATTCTGAGTGCGGCTGTTTTCATTTTTAGCGAGCAATTGCTAGGATTAATGGACCTGCCGCCTGAGCTGTTTGAAGAAGCCAATTCCTATCTGCGGATTGTCGGTGGCTTTTCATTCATCCAATCTCTGATCATGACAGTCAGCAGCATTATCCGCAGCTATGGCTTTACCCGTGATATCATGTATGTCACGATCGGGATGAATGTGTTGAATGTCATCGGCAACTATTTGTTCATCTTCGGGCCATTCGGCTTTCCTGTCCTGGGTGTAGAAGGTGTGGCGATTTCCACCACTGTCAGCCGGATTCTCGGATTGTTGGCTGCCATTTATGTCATGACAAAGCGAGTCCCTGGCTCAGTGCCAGTATCGATGCTTTTTAGTTTTCCAAAAAAACATTTGAAAAACCTGCTTAATATCGGCATTCCTTCAGCCGGTGAGCATTTGAGCTACAATGGGTCGCAGATGGTGATCACGTATTTTATCGCTACCCTTGGAACCCAGGCATTGACGGCAAAAGTTTATACACAAAACGTCATGATGTTCATCTTCCTATTCAGTATCGCCATCAGTCAGGGGACACAGATTTTGATTGGCCATATGGTCGGTGCAAAGGAAATCGAAAATGCTTATAAACGGGCACTAAAAAGCTTGAAGCTGGCGATTATCATTTCGATCGCTACTGCTGCGCTTGTCTCCTTCTTTACTAAAGACCTGCTCGGAATCTTCACGGATAATATGAGCATCATCGAACTCGGCACCACATTGATTTTGCTTACAATCATCCTTGAGCCCGGCAGATCTTTCAACCTGGTACTGATTAGTTCACTCCGGGCGGCCGGAGATGTGAAGTTCCCTGTTTATATGGGAATCCTGTCGATGTGGGGAGTCAGTGTAACCTTGTCTTATTTCCTGGGAATACATCTAGGTATGGGGCTGGTTGGAATATGGATTGCCTTCATCGCCGACGAATGGCTGCGCGGACTGCTTATGCTGTGGCGCTGGAAATCCAGAGTGTGGGTCAAAAAATCATTTGTGCCGGAAGTCCAGCCAGCACAGACTGATTAGGTTATGGAGATTAAACTGCCGCATAAGAGTTCTATTAGCTCTTAAATGTCCCCTTATAGGAGACGATTTCGCGGCATAAGGGTACTATTAGCTCCTAAATGTACCCTTATAGATAGCGGTTCACACACATAAGGGTGCTATTAACTCTTTAATGCACCCTTATAGATGGCGATTCGCACGCATAAAGGTACTATTAGCACTTAAATGTACCCTTATTGGGAGCGATACTGCTGCATAAGGGTACTATTATTTTCACTGACATGGGTGCAGTTAAAAACTCCCGGCCGGAATGTTGAATTCCAGCCGGGAGTTTTTTATTTTCCAACTTGGTTGATGAACTGGGGTAGCCTTTTAATAGGATAGAACCTTTGAATTAATATGGGTGATGACTTCCTGAGTATTTGAAGAACCGCCGATATCTTGCGTTTTTACTCCTTCAGCGATTGACTCTTCAATTGCATGCAGCAATACCGACCCGAGCTCTTTCAGGCCAAGGTGATCGAGCATCATTTTTGCGGTCCAGAGCTGTCCGATCGGGTTGGCTATTCCACGGCCTACAATATCTGGAGCTGAGCCGTGCACAGGCTCAAACATGGAAGGATATTGTCCAGTCAGGTTGATATTCGCCGCAGGTGCGATACCAATGCTTCCCATGATTGCTGCTCCAAGATCAGTCAGGATATCGCCAAAAAGGTTGCTGGCTACTATTACATCAAAATGGTGAGCCTTCGATACTAAAAATGCACATAGAGCATCAATATGATTGCTCTCTGTTTCAATCCCCGGGAACTCACTGCTGATTTCATTGAATACCCCATCCCAGAATGGCATGCTGTGGACAATTCCATTTGATTTGGTTGCACTCGTGACTCTGCCCCTCCTGCCCTGCGCTAGCTCAAAGGCATGGCGTATGGTCCTTTCCGTCGCTTTACGGGTAAAAATCGCATTTTGGATCGCGATTTCATCTTGACCGCTATGGATTCTCCCTCCTGATTCACTGTATTCTCCTTCGCTATTTTCACGGACGACAATAAAGTCAAAATGATTTGGTTCTGCAAGCGGGGACTTGATTCCCTCAATATATTTCGCTGGCCTGATATTGATCACCTGCTCGCATTCACGTCGGATTTTGATCAGCAGGCCCCATAAAGAAATATGGTCTGGAACAAGCTGGGGATTACCGACTGCCCCAAGATAAATAGCATTTGTTTGCTTAAGCTGCTCAATTCCGTCTTCGGGCATCATCTGGCCATGTTCAAGATAATACTCACAGCTCCACGGATGTGATTGGTAACGGAACTTCACACCGCCATGAAGGTCGGCGAGTGTGTCTAAAACTTGCAGTGTCGCAGGAACGATTTCCTTGCCGATTCCATCCCCTGGTATTACGGAAATATCTAATTGATTCACTTATATCTCTCCCTGCTATTATTAATATGTAACTGTTATTTTTAACATTGATGCTAAAGAGCAGTGCAGCAGTTTTCGCTTCCGAATCCTCGCTATCTGCTGGAAATATGAATAGGAAGAAAAAAGGATCAAGGATTCCATCGGTCATCTGGACTCCTTGATCCCTCCTTTCCCAATTTGCTATAACACTTGGACTTAGACTGCAAGTGTTTTATCTGCCTCTTTTTTCACGATGATCAGCTGGACAGCTACCGCAGACGCAATGATCACAAGCGCGATTAAATCTGTCTTTAAACCAGAATGAATTGAAAGAAGTGAAGCAATGATCAGCAAAATCCTCGTGACCCAAGTGGCGCGCCGTCCCGCGAACCAGCCCTGGACACTGGCTGACAGCAGGTAAATACCGATGGCTGCTGTGGTCACAGCAATGGAAATCTCCATAAAGCTTCCTACCATCAATAATTGCGGGCTGTAGATAAACATGAAAGGCACGATGAAGGCTGCAATTCCCAGTCTGAATGCTTCCACTCCCGTTTTCATCGGGTCAGTGCCTGCAATTCCAGCTGCTGCATAGGCTGCTAGAGCGACTGGCGGTGTGATGGCTGACATGACAGCATAGTAGAAGACGAACATATGCGCAAACAGCGGTTCAATTCCCAGGTTAACCAATCCAGGTGCAACAACGGAAGCACCCACGGCATAGGCTGCTGTTGTCGGCATACCCATTCCAAGGAAAATTGCAATGAACATAGCGAACAAGAGAGCGAGGAATTCACTGTTTCCTGCCACTGAAAAGAGCATGGAGCTGAATCTAAGGCCAACACCTGTCAAGGCTATTACCCCGACGATAATGCCGGCGGTGGCACAAACTGCTAATAGTTGAATTGTGTTTTTCATCCCAAGTTCTAAAGCTTCCAGAACCTTCTTTAGCCCCATTCTCGTTTCCTTGCCAACCCAGCTGATAGCGAGACACGCCAGAATGCTGTAGGTTCCCGACATGATGACAGAATATCCATTCAGCAGCATTCCGATTAACAGGATGATTGGCACAAACAAGTAGGCCTTTTTTAAAATACTTTTCAGACTTGGCAAATCTTTTCTTGATATTCCCTTCATGCCCTTTTTGATTGCTTCAAAATCGACCATGAAATATACAGACAGAAAGTATAATATCGCCGGAATGGTCGCAGCAATAACAATTTCGCTATAGCGGATTCCGGTAATTTCGGCCATCAGGAAAGCCCCAGCTCCCATGATTGGGATCATGATCTGGCCCCCGGCCGAAGCAGTTGCCTCTGTTGCTGCAGCAAATCGACCATTATAGCCTACTCGCTTCATCAAAGGAATCGTCAACGAACCGGTTGCAACCGCATTTCCTGCTGATGTACCATTCATCATTCCCATCAATCCGCTGGAGATGACAGCTACTTTAGCCGGGCCTCCCCGCATTCCTCCTGCAAGCGTAAAAGAAAAATCAATAAAGTAGCGCCCTACACCTGACATCTGTAAAAACGCCCCAAAAATAATAAAAAGCAAAATATATTTGGATGAAACATCGAGCGTGACTCCGAATATACCGTCAAGACCATAAATATAGGTAGTAAAGCGTTCAATACTGTAGCCGCTATGGTTAAGAATGCTTGGAAGGTACGGACCGACGAAGGCATAAAGAATGAATATGCCTGCCAGAATCGGGAGCGTCCACCCACTTGTCCTCCTTGTAAGTTCAAGAACCAGCAATATTCCTGCCAACGCCACGATAAAGTCCATTGTTGTCGGCAGGACACCAAATCGGAAAAGCAATTGTTTTAAATTCATATATATATAGATAAAGATGCCGACGCTTGCCAGGATAAGAATCCAATCGACAAAATGAATCCGTCCATTCGCTTTTTTCCACCCCGGGAAGAGCATGAAGCCAAGAACCGCTCCAAACAGTAAATGGGCGCTTCTGAATAACCATGGATCAATCGGGTTAAAGTTTAAAATATATAAATGGAACAGCGCTCCGATTACAGCAATCGTGGTGAACAGGATCTTAGTCCAGCCAGTGAACCTTCGTGCCTCGCTGGCACTTTCGACCTGTTCCTCCTCTTCAGCTTCTTGAAGCATCTCAAGGACGGGCTTATTAATCAATTCGGACTGCTCTGTTTTTTCCTTGCTCATTTTTACACCTGCCTTCTTAAATATACCTATCCCCCATCAAGGGGGATAGGCAGGTATTCTACTTTTTATTCATCTCTGGCGGATAGACTGACTCCGGCAATTCAATGCCTTTTTCTTCGTAATATTTAATTGCCCCTGGATGCAGCGGGACATCTTTATTGACCGTGATTGCTTCTTCTACTGCTTCCTCCATTGATACATGGGTTTTTACTAACATGTCATGATTTTCATGATAAGCTTTCACCAGGTCATAAACAAAGTCCTGATTGGCATCCTTTCGCACGATTCCAAAGTTGAACATGGCAATCGTTTCGATGTCTTTATCAAGGGTCGTGTATGTGTCGGCAGGAATCGTGAACGGGAAGAAGTACGGGAACTTTTCAATAACCTTGTCCCTCATTTCCCCTTCGATCCCAAAGAAATTGATTTTCCTTTGAACTTCGATTTCAGATACGGCAGAAATAGGAATACCTGCTGCATATCCGATGATGTCAAGCTGGCCATCCATCTGCTGAGAAGCCATGTCACTTGCTCCAGCCTGGACATTATCAGTATCCAATCCCAAAACTTCATGAATTAAAGGAACGTAGGTACCGGAAGTTCCTCCAGCCGGTCCAACACCAACACGTTGACCTTTAATATCTTCAATTTTCTTAACCCCTGATTCTTCCAACGCCCACCAATGAATCGGTGTAGTATACATCGGGAAAATAATCCGGACATCGTCCATCTTGTTTCCGCCAGTCCATTCTCCGGTTCCTGTAAATCCTTCATAAGCCGGACCGAGTGTTACCATTCCGATATCCTGGTCGCCTGCCTGTGTTAATTGCATATTATGGACAGGTCCTCCTGTCACTTCAACATTAGCTGTAATATCCAGCTTTTGTTCTAATAATGAGGCTAAACCTCCACCAACAATGAAATAAGTGCCTCCCTGTGAAGCAGTTCCAATTTTAACGGTCTTTGGATAATCCTGATATTTGATTTCAGCTGCTTCACCGCTCGTCTCGCTGCCTCCCCCATTACCGCAGGCCGTTGTCAAAACCAGTGACAATCCAGCAACTGCAGCGATTGCTTTCTTTTTCCAATTGAACTTCATTGTATTTCCCCCTTAATTTTTTTAACTATATGGCTCTCAAGGCATTTTGCTGGCAAATCAACATTAACCTATCCCATAACAGAGCCTGGTGTTAGTCTTCTGCCCCTTTGTTCCTCGGAAGCTGGTTTATAAATTCTGCTCCAAACCGATTGGCGAATCTTTGGTAAATCGGCTTGAGAGCTTCTACCCATAATTCTTTTTCTTCTTCAGTTAAATAGTGGATTTCAACACATCCACAGTTCTTCAACTCTTGTAAACTCTCATCATTCAACTTCCTGGCCATCTTCTTTTCCCAGACAGTAACCTCCTTAATAGATTCCTGGAGGATTTGCTGCACATCTTCAGGCAATTGGTCCCAGAATTCTTTTTTCAACAATACGACATACCCGAGATAACCATGATTGCTGACTGTCATATGCTTCTGCTGGGAATGGATCCCTTTGCTGACAATGTTGGAGTATGTATTTTCCTGGCCATCGATCTCGTTTTTCTCCAGTAATTGATATACCTCATTGAAAGAATTGGATTGTATTTCTGCTTTCAGTTCCAGAAATTGCTGCCTGATTATCTCACTTGGCATAATCCGGAACCTTAATCCGCGGAAATCTTCAGGCTGGATGAGCGGCTTTGAAATATTGGTCATTTGCTTGAATCCATTTTCCCACATGCCCAATGGATAAAAACCTTCCCTCTCGATCCCCTTCAATAATTTGTCCCCAACATTCCCGTCAAGATACTCTTGGACCTCATCGGTGTCCTGAAATGCAAAAGGCAAGTCAAGAGCTTGCCATTCAGGCACAGAGGAACTGATTTTGGCTGTTGCAGGAGCAATCATCTGGATATCACCTCTTAGCAGCGCATCGATTTCCTCTCCATCCTTATAAAGATATCCATTCGGGAATACCTGGACCTCGACAGACCCGTTTGATTTCTCTTTGACCAGGCTGGCAAACTTCCTGGCAGCCATTCCTTTTGGAGTTTTTTCACCGACGATGTGTGAAAACCGGATGACAATTCTCTCTTCCCTGCTAAGCTGCTCGTGATCTTCCGCCAGCTTCTGCGTCTGGCATGAAGATAAAGATAATAAAAGCAGTGGAAATACCATCAATAAAATCATTCTTGGCTTTGTCCGGAAAAGGTAATGAATCACTGGCTCAACTTGCCCCTTCCTACAATCTTGGCAAAACATTGACATTTTAATGAAAACTTTTTGTCTATATTTTGATAATTCAAATTATAAAGCGCTTCCATTATACCAACAAGAAAAAGACCATAATGGTCTTTTTGGTCTTTTTGGTCTTAAAATATGAAAGATTGAATTTTATTAAAGGCTCTTTTCTCAAACTACGTTGCTAATTGACTACAAAATAGGATTTAATGACCTCGTAAAGTTGACTCTTTTGTGAGAAAAGAGCATGCAAACTTAATACCGACCTGCTAAATGGCCGTATATGACGTTAAAATCGGCTTTAGGATTTTAACAACAATCTTTTCGAAAACAGCCTTATTACATGAAATAATAATGACTTGGCCGTCCGACACTCCCATATTGGATATGCACCCTGATTTTCTTAGATTGTACGAGATACTCCAGATATCTTCTTACCGTTACCCTTGCCATCCCTAATACGGATGCAAGGCTTTCAGCCGTAACGGGGTCTTTTTGGTCCATCAATGCTAATAAAATTTGCTTCAGTGTTTTTTCACTCAGGCCTTTTGGCAGGTATTCTGCCTGTCCCTGCATTTGTTTGAATTCGTCGATGTCTTCCTGCTTCAAGCTGGGTGCAGCATTTAATTTGTTCCACATTTTCTCGTATGCCTCGAGCGCCGATTTGAATCGGTCAAAACGGAAGGGCTTCACCAAATAATCAACCGCACCTAATCGAAAAAGATCATGGATGGTCTGGGCATCCCTGGCTGCTGTGATCATGATAACATCCGTAGGGATATCCCGTTCTCGTATCGATTTCATTACCTCCATGCCGGATAAATCCGGCAAAAACATATCGAGTAACACCAAATCCGGCTTTAGCCCTTGAATCTCTTTGACTGCTTCTGCTCCCAAGGCAGCTGATCCGCATAACTGGAATAAGGGAAGCCTTTTTAGGAATCCAATATTCACATCAAGAACCATTGGATCGTCTTCAACTATAAAAACTCTTATCATTCTCTCCCCTTCTTTCCACTTCAATGCTTATTTCTGTCCCATAGTTGATTTCGGATACGATTTCAACCGTTCCACCCTGAGCCTCGACAATCTGCTTGACAAGCGCGAGACCAATCCCTCTGCCTTCCTTTGCCTTAGTGCTGAAACCATATGTAAAAATATTGTTCCAGTCTTCAGCCCTGATTCCTCTCCCTTTGTCCCGTACCATAATCATCAAATGATTTTCATCTCCCTGCAGAAAGCATTCGACGATTTTATTCTTGTCTTGAGGCGAATATGCCTCAAAGGCATTTTCAATCAAATTTCCCAGGACTGTGATTATATCGCCAGGACTGAAACCATCCAAAAGGTGATGCAGATAACTTTTCCTGTCAAAATGAAACTGGATTCCAAGCTCCCTGGCCCTTGCTCTTTTTCCTAAAAGCAAGCCCGAAATCGAATAATCCGAGATCGAATCTTTCAGAAATTGGATCATATCCTCTTCATCAGTTGTTTCATCAATTATAATATTGAGGGCTTCTTCGGTCCTTTCCAATTGAATTAACCCAGCAATGCTATGCAGCTTATTCATATATTCGTGATTCTGCGCCCTTAAGGCATCCACCAGCGTTTTCACCCCTGTAAGCTCTTCAGCCAGACGGTTTGCTTCAGTCTTGTCAACCATTGTAATAAATGAGCCAGCCGGCCGCCCCTTAACGTAAATCGGATAGAGAGATACTAGGTAAATTTTATTAAATATATTCATGCTCCGATTTACAATTTGCAGGGACTCAGTATTATGGAGGGCTTTTGATATACTATCATTTAAATTAGGAAGAATCTCTGTTAGGCCATTGTCCCTGGTTATTTCTTTTTCCGAGTCATTATACATGTATTCTTTAGCCAGCCGGTTCATAAAAGTGATTTTCCCTTTTTCATCCGCAGCGATGATTCCCATATCCATTGCCTGCATGACTGCAGACCGTTCCTCGGCGAGTCTGGCAATTTCATAGGGTTCCAGATTAAATGTTTGTTTCTTAATATTATTTGCCAGGAACAAAGAACCGAAAAGCCCAATCATCAAACCCCATATGAGAGATAGGAAGATATCATTCTGATATTGGGCTACAAGAGAATGGAATGTTGGAGTAAGAATCCCGACAACGGCAACCCCGACCTGGACAACTCCTTCCTCATCCATAATCGGAACAAAAGCCCTGACCGAATTGCCCAATGTTCCTTTCGCTTTTGACACATATTCATGTTCTGATAATGATGCCTTCTCATCCCCTCCGACAAACTCCTTGCCAATTAGGCTTTCTGATGGATGTGAGTATCGGATGCGGTTCATATCTATAATCACAATATAGTCCACACTGGTAGCCAGCCTTGTCCGTTCCGCAAAAGGCTGGATAAAAGTTTCCCCTCCCGGCTTCCCGACATTATTTCGGATACTGGGCATTTGTGCAACTGTTCTGGCTATGGCTATCGCCCGCTCACCCAGCTCCTTCTCAAAAGCATCCGAAATACTGTAAACCATGATTAATCCGCTGGTAAAAATAGAGCTTGAAACCACAAAAAAAGACATCATTAACATTTTAGTCCTTAAACTCATTCTCATAAAAAGCCATCCTTTAGATGTTCTGAATTCCTGGGTATCCTGGACGGTGGCGGTGTTAAGATGACCCCTTGTCCATTACTTTAACTGATAGCTCTAACCTATTAATCTTCGAACATTACAATTTAAGATAACTCGGACTGGACACCTGTTTATCCAAGTGATGCCCTTATTTCCTCAGCACCAGAAACAATAGATTTGATTAACCCTTTAACGGTTTGGTCCTTTGCCAGCCCTGGGCTTTGTCCCGACCAAAGCGACATGAACCTGCTGTCATTCCCTGTGGCTGCTGCTTTTCTTATCTGGCTCGTCAGTTTATTTTGAACTGGATAATCAGTAATGGGAACCTGACTTTCTTCCATTTCTTTGATGAATTGATTTTTGATCCCTCTAGCCCATTTACCTGAAAAAGCGCGGGTCAGGACAGTATCTGAATCAGTTGCCCGGAGAACGGCTTGTTTGTATACTTTGTGGGCACCGCTCTCTTTGCAGGTCAGGAAAGCTGTTCCCATTTGCACTCCCATTGCCCCTAAACAGAGCGAGGCTATAAACCCTTTTCCGTTCATGATCCCTCCGGCAGCAATAACCGGGATTGATACCCTATCCGTTATCTGAGGAATCAGTGACATTACTCCTATCAGATGATCTCCGCCATCTTCTAAAAAAGTCCCGCGATGCCCGCCCGCTTCACTTCCCTGCCCGACAACGATATCCATGCCAGCACTTTCATTCTGCACTGCTTCATTTACACTTGTAGCAGTTCCAACGAGGATAACCCCCTCCCTTTTTAACTTTGAGATGACTTCTTCCGAAGGAATGCCAAAGGTAAAAGAGCAGACAGGAACTTTTTCTCCAATGATGACTTCCAGCACCTGATGGAATGTAACATGTTCCTCTTTCGAATCCGGGAATACTGGGATCTCCTCCTTAATATTTAACTCATCACGAACAGGCTGGAGACTATTGAAGGCCAAGTCAAAATCAAGCTTTGAGATTTGAAAATCGGACGGAATAAACAAATTCACCCCAAATGGTCTGTCTGTCAGCTTTTTGATCACCCTTATTTGACTTCTTAACTGGCCTGGTTCCAAATATCCTGCACCGACCATACCAAGGCCTCCTGCGTTTGATACCGCAGCCACCAGTTCCGGGGTTGTCACCCCTCCTGCCATTGGTGCTTGTATGATTGGGTATTCAATATTCAATAACTCCGTCACCCTGTTATCCCACATGTTAAGAACCCTCCTTTTCTTCGTTATTCTTCCATCTAGCCTTAATCTATATATTCCAATGCCGTAAATGCTTTCACTATCATTCCATAAACAGATTTCATAAGATCATCCGGCTCATGTCCCATGCAGCTATCTTCTCAAATTCTCCTTACTGTTTATTTTACAGAATTTTTCGATACATAAAAGCTAATTTTGTCGTTTTATAAAATAGATCATCAAACCATCTGGAAAAAGCCCCATATCCAAAAAGGAGACGGGCTCATTAGCAAGAGGTCAGAAATATTAAAAATTGAAGCAAGCCCAAATTTCGGGCTTGCTTTTTTAGTCTGCAATATTAATATTGTAATCTCTGAACCAGATATGAATCTGTGCTAACTGAGCCAAAAGCTGCGGACCTGTCATCAGCTGGCCGAACCATGGGACTTTGAAGGATGCGCCCTCGGACTCAATCATTTTTTGCAGTGTAGCCCTGTCAAAGAATTCATGCAGCGCACTGTTCGAATCAGCCATGAATGCTGAAAGCATTCCCTGGACTGCCTGGGTATAGGCCGGATGGTGAGTCTTCGGATATGGACTCTTTTTCCGGTACAAAACTTCATCAGGCAATGTGCCCTCCAATGCTTTGCGCAAGATTCCTTTTTCCCTGTTGCCGTGCATTTTCATTTTCCAAGGGATGTTCCAGACATATTCCACAAGCCTGTGGTCGGCAAACGGAACCCTCACTTCAAGGCTGGCACCCATGCTCATCCGGTCCTTCCGGTCTAGAAGTGTTGTCATGAACCAGATGATATTCAGATAAAATAATTGTCTCCGCTTAGCCTCTACTCGATTTTCCCCATCCAGTATCGGCACCTCTGCGATCGTATCGTTGAATTTTTCCATCATATAATCTTCAAGGCTCAATTTTTTCCGCCAGTGATCCCTTAGCATGTTTTGCCGCTCATTAATCGACCGCATCCATGGAAACCCTGGTCTATTCAGGTCTTCCTCTCTGTGAAACCATGGATAGCCTCCAAAGATCTCATCAGCACATTCACCTGAAAGTCCTACGGTGAAATCCTGTTTGATTTCCCGGCAGAACCAGAGAAGTGATGAATCGATGTCTGCCATTCCTGGCAGGTCCCGGACATGGACAGCTTCTGTTAAATAACCAGCCAGATCCTGCTGGGATATGATGCTGTTATGATGAACGGTACCAAATGTTTCCGTCATTTTATTGATCCAGAAGGCATCAGCATTTGGCTGGAATTCATTTTCCTTGAAATACTTTTCATTGCCTTCGTAATCGATCGAGTAAGTATGCAGGCTGCCCTTACCCTCTGCCTTATAATGATTCGCAGCAATAGCGGTGATTGCGCTTGAATCCAGTCCGCCTGAGAGGAATGTGCATAGCGGCACATCTGAAACTAGCTGTCTTGTGACAGCATCGGTGAACAATTCCCTCACTTTTTCAGTTGTCTCATCAAGAGTATCAGTGTGTTTCTCGCTTTTAACGTTCCAATATCTCCAGATTTTCAGCCCATTTTTTGAAAAAGTCATCCCATGGCCAGGTCGGAGCTCCTTCATGTTTTTAAAGATACCTGCCCCTGGAGAACGGGATGGTCCAAGCCCAAACACCTCACAAAGTCCTTCCCTGTCTACCTCAGCCTTCACTTCCGGATGTGCCAGCAGCGCCTTTTGTTCAGAAGCAAACATAAGACCAGATGCTGTTTCAAGAAAAAACAGTGGCTTCACACCAAGTCTGTCGCGGCCAATGAACAATTGTTCTTGCTGGTGATCCCAAACAGCAAATGCAAAGATCCCGTTTAAATGATCCAGGCAGTTTTCCTTCCATTCCATGAAAGAAGTAAGCAAAACCTCTGTATCAGAATGACCGTTAAAAGAATATCCTTTTAATAGCAGTGCTTTTCTGAGGTCTTCCGTATTATAAAGTTCTCCGTTATAACAAATGGTATAACGGTTATCTCCTTGTGTTCTGGTCATTGGCTGTTTGCCGCCCTCAGGATCGACAACGACCAGCCTTTTATGACCCAGCGCAGCATGCCCTGAAGCCCATACATTGGTATCGTCGGGACCTCTTTTACTCAAAGTTTCCGCCATTTTTGCCATGGTCTCCCGTTCATGATCCAAATTTTTACGATAGTCTACCCAGCCAGTTATTCCACACATCTTTTTGATCATTCCTTTCAGCGGAACTTTTTAATGTCAATAAGCACTCTCAGAACTAGACAATTGCTTAAGCATTACTCATCTTATGCACAATCATCCCAACTGGTTAATTGCCTATCTTTTAAATCATGTTATAAATTCGCCAAAATCTGTCTACAAAGAAGGTGAGCGATAATTAACGGAGGATCCAAATGAATCGACAACACCGAAGCAATCTAATTGAATTCCAGCCCCGTGCATTCAACGCCGGGACAGTAGAATATATTAATTCACAATGGGTTTTCTTTGATGAAGAAACAGAAGAGGCCGCACTTGTCGATGAATTCATCCATCAAGAGGTTGAAGTGCAGCGCAACAATAAATGGTGCAAAGGTTTTTTGCTGGATAACGGCTCCATCCAAACCGGCAGTGAAAAAATCACTTTACAGGACCAGGAAATGATCAAAATCAGGAAACAATTGATCTATTCATTCGAGCGTCTGCTTGATGAGCTGAATGATGAAGCTTTTGTCCAATTTATCAATACATTGAATTCGCTCAACTTTTCGATTTATGATTGCATTTATTGTTATAACCACCTGACCTTCCTTGATCATGAAAAAGGGGTTTCAGGAGTCAATTTTTTAATTCTTGATAATGAAGAATTCATCTGCAGTGTACAACATCACTTTGATTACTTTGAAATACAAAATGACAGGTTCGAATTGACCTTGAACAATGGGAAACGGACTGTAATCGAAAGAATTTCCTAACGACAAAAAGAGCCTGCACTCATTGTGCAGGCTCTGAATTTATTTTATGGTATACTCAACTTTTTCTACAGTCCTGAAGCCTTTTTCAAAAGCAGCTATATCAAGCGGCTTCTGGATGTAGTAACCCTGGGCATAATGGCAGTCCAAGTCTCTTAAGAGGTTCAGCTGTTCATGTGTTTCTACACCTTCGGCAACAATTTTGACTGAGAGCCCCTGTCCCATCGTGATGATTGCCTTGACGATTGCAATATCTGATGGGTCATCATGCAGATTATTGATAAATGACTGGTCGATTTTAAGCGTATCGATGGGCAAATTGCGCAAATAGCTTAATGACGAATAACCTGTGCCGAAGTCATCAATCGAAACCTTTACCCCGAGTTCCTGTAACGATTTCATTACTGAAATGCTATAGACGATATCCTTCAGCATCGCGCTTTCTGTCAGTTCCAGGGAAAGGTATCCTGGGTCAAGCTGAGAAGTCTCCAGGGCTTGAATCACCTGTCCAATAAAAGCATGCTGCTGGAACTGATAGGCTGATACATTTACAGAGATGCCTAAATCCGGGAATCCATTCTGCTGCCAGGCTTTTGTCTGGACACATGCGGTGGTCAGCACCCATGCCCCGATCTCCTCAATCAATCCTGTTTCCTCTGCCAGAGGAATGAACTGTGCTGGCGAAACCAGTCCCAGATGCGGATGCTGCCAGCGAATAAGGGCTTCAGTACACGTAATCTCTCCAGATTTCAAGTCCATGAGCGGCTGGTAGCAAAGATGGAATTCATTCTTTTGAAGCGCTTTCCTTAAATAGCTTTCAAGCTCAAGCCGGACCATTGCCTGGTCATTCATCCCGGTTGAGAAGTAAGTAATCTTATTCCCGCCTTGATTTTTCGAGCGGTTCATCGCAATATCTGCATTTTTCAGGAGTACATGCTCATCAAGACCATCGCCTGGGAAAGAGCTGATTCCAATGCTTGCGGTGACGATGAATTCCTGATTCTGGTAAAATAAAGGCATTGAAATAAGATTCTGCAATTCTCTTGCAGTTCTTGTCGTCTGATCGATGCTGACATTTTCTGTAAGCAACATTGTGAACTTATCACCGCTGAATCTTCCGAGATAAGCGCCTGCTGGAAGTCGATTCTCGATTCTTTCTGCCAGTTCTTTCAAAACAATATCACCAGCATAATGTCCGAGACTGTCGTTGATGATTTTAAAGCGATCAATATCAATGACTAGTACGGCAAGGAGTTCTTTCTTATGCCTGGCACGGTGAATCATTTCTTCGAGCTGTTCGGTAAACCTCATCCTGTTCGGCAATCCCGTATCCTGGTCATAGTAGGCAAGCTGAATGATCTTTTCCTCTGTTTTTTTCTGGGTTGTAATATTCCGGCCAATACCATACGTTCCTACACATGCACCATTTACCGTAATCGGAATATTTTTGATCTGAAAAATTTGGGTTTCACCGCTCTTGACCGGAATCTCAATTGTGTAGGTCTGATCCTTCCCCTTAAGCGCCTGAATAAAATGCATTTTGGCACGGTGCACGTCTTCCTGGTTGATAAAGTCGAGCGCTGACCTGCCAATAAGTTCATTCTCGTTGTAGCCAAAGGTCTTCATGAATGCCTGGTTTATACTTGTGAAATTCCCTGTTAAATCTGTTGAATAGACAAAATCTCCATTGTTGTCAAACAACGAACGATAGTATTGCTCGGAAACTTTGAGGCTTTCGTTAAGCAGAAGGATGTCTTGTTGTGAGGTTTCGACAAGATTATTCAATGTGTTGATGGTGTACTGATCTTGAAGAATAGGATTAAGTTCCTGTTTATCGAAAACTGTAAATGAGATAACATATTGTCGATCACCAGTGAAGCAGCCCTTTGCTTCACAGCTCAACACAGTGGAGGCGGGTAGCTGCTTTTTTAGCAACTGCTCCATACGCTGAAGCACAGGTTTTTCTTTTTGACTGTAAAAGATCTGTACCAATACATTGTGGTTGTCTATGAATGAATTGCCCTCTATAAAGCTATTAAGTTGTATGTCATTTTCGTAAACGCAGCTTTTTGTCGTAGCCATTGCATTCTCCAATTATTATATTTCTCCAATAACCCTTCTCTTAAATTATCATATTTTACGGGGTTAAGATATGACAAAAAAAGAAAAAGCTGCCTATAAGGACAGCTTTCTTTCGACATTTCACTATTAGAACAAATATGTTCCAAGTGGAAGTGAAAACCCTAAATATAGTACAAGAAGAACCGCGACAATGAATTGAATCCACAATACAGACGCTTTCTCGTTCTTTTTTGTACGGATTAAAATCATTTCCAGCATGACGATTACCCACAAGCCTACTGCTGCTTTCAGCACATACATCAGGCTAATATTGATGCTGAAAAGAAGCCAGAAGCCAGTCAAAAGAATCAGCACGTAAAACAATCTAAGGACCATCTGAACAATTTTAGCGCCTTTTTCCTTACCACTTTTATGTAGTCCCAGTGCTACGAAGAATAAAACAAGAGCCAAAAACCAAGCTGTCATATGGGCATGTATCATGTACCCGTCCTCCTAATAGTAAATTCTAAAATATCATATCATAACGGCGTCAAAAAAACTAAAATAAACTGGCCAGGCTATGATTAACTCTCCACTTTGTTACGCAATGTCCCAATCCCTTCAACAGTAATTTCAACGGTATCTCCAGCCTTCAGGAACCTTGGCGGCTTGAAGCCTTTGCCTACGCCTGCTGGTGTTCCGGTAGCAATGATATCCCCTGGCTCGAGTGTCATTCCCTGGGAGAGCACTGAAATGACCTCTTCTACCGGGAAGATAAAGTTTTCGGTATTGGAATCCTGTCTCACTTCTCCATTTACTGTGGTCTTAATATCCAGGTTATTCGGATTGGCGATTGCTGATTTATGGACAATCCACGGCCCCATCGGGCAAGTGGTATCAAGGCTTTTCCCAATGAAAAACTGTTTGTGTTTTGCCTGGAGGTCGCGGGCAGTCACATCGTTAATGATGGTATATCCAAACACGTAATCCAAAGCCTCTTCCCTTTTGATCGCTTTTCCTTGTTTGCCGATGACGACTGCGAGCTCGCCTTCATAGTCCAGTTGCTCTGTCAGTTCGTTATGCTCATCGATGTTCTGATCATGGGCAATGACAGTAGTTGGTGCTTTCGTGAACACCATTACATGCTCAGGGATATCGTCCTTGCTGCCCATTTCAATCGCATGCTCGGCGTAATTTTTGCCCACACAGAAAATATTCTTGGACGGACGCGGAATCGGCGCTAGCAATTCTACTGAGTCAAGCGGGATGTAAAGTTCGCTGTCCAGATTGTTCTCGCTAACCCATTGAAGGGTTCTTTCTGATTCCTGATAAAATACTTCTCCCATTGAAATAGCTTCTAGCAGATCAGCCGGTATCGCTGTTTCACCACCCATTTTTTCATAGGCTTCGCGAAGGGGCAGAACATGGGTCCCTTCTGCATTGACAATTCCAATAAACTGGTAGGAATCATTTTTATATGTAGCGAATTTCATGTTATCGTCCTCCTTTAATTGACTGCTCTTCTATGAATTCCTCTGTTTCGCGAGGATTTTTAAAATGGTATATTTCTTTTCCATGAAGCTTGAATTCTTCTAACTTGGCAATAATGCCAGGAGCTTTTTCACGCTTGTATTTTGCAACCCATTTGATAAAATCCCAATCAAGTCTCTCCGGACAGCCTTCATTCATATCCGGCCTTGTCCTGCCGTGGTACATGATTCTTCTTTTAAAAACTCCATACAGACACCTTGGAGCAGAATAATCGAGGAAGATGATTGTGTCAGCTCCCTGTGCCCTCATGTCCATTGTACTGCCGTAGTTGCCATCCATGATCCATGAATCTTCTTCAATCACTTGCTGAATTAGTTTTTTCCAATCATCCTTTGCAGTCATTTCCCAGCCCGGTTTCCAGTACATTGCATCAAGATGGTACACCTTTAAGTTAATTATTTTTCCGAGCTTCCGGGCCAGTGTCGATTTCCCTGCGCCTCCGCAGCCGATGATGATGACCTTCTCCATCAGGCTTCTCCCTTTTTAAAACGCTGTTTCTTCATGTATGTGCCACTGCGCCACAGCCATTCGACAGGCCCATAGTAAAATCTTTTGACCCACCAACTGCTAAGCCCCAACTGAATCACATAAATTCCAAGCGCAAGCATTGTTCCCGAGAAAATGGACAATTCCCCATAGTATCCTAGTCCATAACTGTAAAAAATCAATGTCGAAACGATAGACTGGAATAGGTAATTGCTGATTGAGATCCTGCCCGCAGCTTCCAGCGGGTAGAACAGTCTGTCGAATCGTTTAAGCTCAGAAATCAGCGCAATGATCAGTGCATACGACATCGCGACCATCGCCCCGCCAAAAATATCCTGCGCATAATCTGTCATTAATGTTTTTCCATACATGTATGGAATTGCTTTGATCAGCAGGCCAAGAGTTGCGAGTACAGCCGCAGCGGCTGCAAGCTTCCTCCTTTTGTCCCGTACATTTTTAAACAGTCTGAGCTTAGCCGCCCCCGCTCCAACCATGAACAGAGGAAGGATAGTGATCAAATATAAGAACAATCCAAACAGGTTATTATTTTTATACCATTCAGTTATTCTATGATGTGTCACTTCAGCAAAGCTGCCATTTTGATAGATGGTTATTGTCTGTTCTGCAGCTTGTGCGTCATACATTGAAAATCCCTCTCCGCCGTCAACGACTGATGCTGCACCGAGCATCAACAACAAGAGAATATTTGGAACTATGTATAAACCCAATCCGCCAATGAGAAGCCTCTTTGCACTCCAGCCAATAAACAGAAGGAAAACAAAACCGCATACTGCATAGGTTATGAGAATATCACCTGGCCAGATCAAGAATGCATGGATGATCCCAATCAACAATAGGATCGAGAGTCTCCTTAATGCAAGAGGATTGAAGCTCAGGCCTTTTGCTATCGTGCGTTCTCTTAAAATTACCAGACCATATCCGAACAGCATTGAAAACAGCGGGTAAAAGCTAGCCTGGATAAATAAATCAATGAACTGGTATGTAAGTAAATTTATTTTTCCAGCCCACCATGTTTCTGGATCGATATAAAAATAGGGCGAATGGAATGAAATCATATTTACAAGAAAAATCCCCAATAATGAAAAGCCCCGCATCCGGTCAATTGAAACAACTCTATTTCCGGATACCTGTCCGTTAATCTCCATTTTCCCCCTCTTCCCATCCAATAGTTAACATCTAATCTATGTATATCACACAATATACCATCATGCCAAAGGTTACTGATGAACAGCTTTGAATGAGAAAGGGGACGCCACAAACAAGACATCCCCTAAGGCTATTAATTTACAAACCTGCCAGTCTTGCCATTTGCTTCCCAGTATTCATTCCGTAAATGGACCTTCTGAATTTTGCCTGAAGCCGTTTTCGGCAGTTCCTTTACGAAAGTGACTCCAGTAATTGCCTTAAAATGGGCAAGTTTTTCTCTCGAAAAAGCAATGAGCTCCTGTTCTGAGACTTGCTCATTTTCACGAAGCACAATATATGCATGCGGAGTCTCGCCCCATTTTTCGTGAGGAACGGCAATGACTGCTGCTTCAAGGACCGACGGATGGTCATATAATACCCCCTCAACTTCGATGGAGGAAATATTTTCGCCTCCGCTAATGATGACGTCTTTCTTGCGGTCGACGATATCAATGTTGCTGTATTCATCGACCGTTGCCATGTCTCCGGTATGAAGCCAGCCATTACGGATCGTTTCCATCGTCGCCTCTTCATTTTTCCAGTACCCTTTCATGACTCCATTGCTTCGGGTAATGACTTCACCTATTTCCTTGCCATCATGGGCAACCTCATCGCCATGATCATTCACGACTTTTACCTGACTGCCAATCATGGATATACCTGCTTTTGCTTTCATTCGGTATTGTTCATTCAAAGGAAGCTGCTTCAAATGTGACCTGACAGTTGAAATTGTGCTCAAAGGGGAGGATTCTGTCATGCCGTATACCTGGATGAACTCCCAGCCCAGTTCCTTTTCCACCCGGGTGACGAATGCTGGTGGCGGAGCAGAACCGGCAATGACCACCCGAACCTGCTGTTCGATGGCCGGGACATTTTTTTCATAAAACTGAAGCAGCGCATTCAACACTGTTGGAGCCATATGCATGACACTGACTTTATGCTTTTCCAGCGCGTTGAAAATCGTCTCGGGCGTCGTTTTCCGGAGGCAAACCTGCGAAGCACCGTTAGCCGTGTAATAAAATGGCGATCCCCAGCCATTAACATGGAACATCGGCAGGACATGCAGGAGGACATCCTCATCGCTGACACGTAAATGGTGCATAGTGCTAAGAGCGTGGAGGTAATTATTCCGGTGCGTGAGCATGACTCCTTTAGGATTCCCAGTCGTCCCACTTGTATAAAGCAGACTGCAGACATCATTTTCATCAAGCTCTTCACGTTTAAAAGGTTCAGCAAATTGCTGTGAAAGCCATTCGTCATAGCCGATCTCATCCAGGCTATCCTCTTTGTAGTGGACAATTATGTGCTGAACGCTTTCGAGCTGATCCTTAATCGGTTGGATCAAATGATATAAGTCCTGGTCCACGAACAAAACTTTTGACTCACTGTGGTTAAGGATGAACAAATAATCATCCGGCTTCAGGCGGATGTTCAAAGGGACCATGACTCCGCCAACCTGGAAGACACCGTAGAAGCCTTCGAGCATTTCGATGGAATTCGGTGCAAGATAGGCAATCCGGTCACCCTTGGAAGTTCCCAGTTTTCTTAATCCCTCCGAAAGCCTGTTCACCCTTCCATTCAGCTCAGAATATGTATGCGACCTGTCCTCAGAATAGATGGCTTCCTTGTTACCGTATAACGATACTGCTCGATCTAGAAACTGGTTCAACAGCAATGGAACGTTCATAATCTTCCTCCTGTAGAATAATTTTATAATTCTAAATATATAAATATATTAACATATTATCCCTTCTGTTATATAACTTTTTAGCTGTTATATAACAAGTATTTTCTTCAAGGCAGCTTTCGCTTTGAGTGAATTGTTTTTTAGCTTAGGATCTTATCTGAACAAGAGCTATTAAAAAGAAACCAAATTTCCAACACCGTTTTTAAAAGGAAAAAGTCTGTGAAAAGAGCCTTGTAAACACAATAGGCATTTTAATCACATTCTTTGTCTGGGCACATAGGATATTAAAGAAATCTAATTAAAGGGTGTTGCAAATGCCAGCAATTGTCGGAGTCGCACAGGTCATTTCTCTGGGAAACAGCGCTGTCTTCCACATAGGCGATGTTTACAGAATAAGCCCGGTTTCCAATGCTAAAACTTTTTCCGGTGCTGGTTCATTCAATACCGGAGATGGATTGACCGTGTACAATAATCAAAGTTCAACAAATACCTATGATCAGGATGCCGTCGATCAAGGCAATTATCTGAATGTATAATGCGGGTGAGTACAATGAATTTTTATATACAACAATCGATCAATATCAACCAACTGAGGATTGATGGAATCACAAACTCTTCTGTTTTGCAAATTGGCAGTGCAGGAATGATAAAACCAGTTTCTTACCTTTATAACACTGGGGGATTCACAGCACCTGCTCCAGAGGCTGTTCACCCTACGGAAATTTCAACTGGCATGGGGGATATGCCAGGCGGCACACTTGAAGCACCTGCCGTCCCTTTGCAGGCTCCTGTTCCACGTAAGTAAAGATATTTTAAAAATTGGCGAATTCGAGGTGATTCATTTTGGATGCGGAATTTTATCAATATATAAAGAAGCTGCATTTATATGTGGAACACCAGAGCAGAAAGACTGCCAGATTGGAGAAGATGGTTTTCGAACTGCAGCAGGAAATTGCTGCACTGAAGGAGCGTCCTCCGGTTCAAATTGGAAATATCGAGTATAAGTTCGACCAGTTAAAAGTGGAAACGCTCGAAGGAACCTTAAATATCGGCTTGAACCCATCAGAATTGGATGGGATCGAAGATTTTTCCGTTGATCAAAAATCTGTGAATGTTCCGATTCCGCCAAAGCAGTTATTTAAAAGGACAATCGAGATTGAAACGGCACTGAACCAATATCTTGAATCTGATTTGGAGAATATTTACCGAGGTGCCCAAACGGAGTTGGGAATAAGTGTAGATGATTCGTATTTTGAGTTTATAAAAAATGATATTAAAAAACAGTTGTCTGGCAGAGCCGCTCAACATTTACAGGAACAATCATCAAGTGAAAGAGGCACTGAACTAAGCCCTCAGCTGAATGAAAAGGTGATTGATTTGCTTAAACAGGAAATCCAGAATGGTGTATTCCTGTTCCTGAAAAACCTGCCGGATAGTGTAAAGGAAGGACGTTCATAATGAATTTCCAAGTCTATAACCGGGATATTTGTGTTGGTGACATCAGGGTCATCGGTGTGTCGAGCTCATCACTGTTGATGGTTGGGGACGCTGAAACAATCCAGCTCGCAGCTACCTTTGACACACCTGCTGAATCGTTGATTGTCGGTCCATTTGTCCCATTGTCGCCGGATATATCGTGATCACTATGCTTCAAAGAACAACATGTGTTGACCATATAAAAATTGACTCGGTATCCTTCTCCTCAATTTTCCAGATTGGTGATTCGGAGCAAATACAGGCGGTCTCAAGGGCATTGGCCGTGCAAAGAGAGGCAGAAATATTTTTTGACAATGAAGGTAATTTCAATGCGTTTCCCGTCTTTTCAGAAGCCATTCCATATCAACCAGCTGATGATGAAAATGTTACTTTCTCAACCCACAACCTCAACCCAGTATTGAAGGTCAGGAACATTGATATCCTGGGTGCCTCTTCCTCATCAGTTGTACACTTAGGAAACAGCCGCAATATAGCCATGGAAGCCCGGGTAAAGCATATACGCCAGCTTCTGCCCCGTAATAACAATTCGGGTGTGGAAGGCATATAGATTTATTATGGAGCTTAGTCTTTATCACTGAACATCTATCAGTCTAAGACAGCAACATTAGCTTTTAAAAAAAGACTAAACAAAAGCAGAAAAGGATGTTTTCAATGCCAGCAATAATAGGTCCTGTGCAAATATTGAATGTAGGCGGCGGGACGGTGCAGTTTGGCGACACGCTGTTCATCTCGCCAAAAAGCAATTCAAAAACAGTCGCTGGGCAAGGTGGATTCAATACTGGCGGATTCATTGTAACGAACAATGGATTAAGTGCCAGCAATGTCCTGGATGCCAACCTGATTGACCAGCCGACAGTAGGAAATAACTAGCGCTTTTTTCTTTTTCTCGCATTAGATTTTGAAATTTTCGGCAGCCTTGTAGAAGGCTGCTTTTTTATCCATTTCAAAAACTTCTTCAATTCAGGATGAGAGCGGAGTCGATCAATCGTGTTCAAACCCGCTGCAAGCTCTTCATTCGTAAACAGAGCATGAATCTGTTTATGACAAGGGATGCATAGAATGGCAGTTGGCATGAAAGTGCCTCCCATTTCTTTAGGAATCAGATGATGGACTGTTACCTCAACCTCTTCCCGGCAGCATAATTCACATTTTGCAAGTTGTTTTTTCTTAGCCACTCGATGGTTCCTCCCTTGTAAAATGAAGTCGCTTTTTTCTATGATAGCATCACATAGCTGCGACCGAAATCATGGTTTTCTGACTGGTCAGGTGCTACTTAGCTTTATTGGTTACCTCATTTCCGAAATTTCTGCTTTTTAGGGCTCCAATGCTATAAAAGGTTCTTACACAAAACTAACTACGAATGTCGTGTCAGCTAAATCACTTCCAAATATCTTCTTAATACAAACTTAAAAAACCGGCAGGATTATTATTCTCATCCCACCGGCTTTTAACATTACTTTATATCTGGTCTAGTTCAAGCAGATGTCCGCCGTCGAAGAAATACAAATACTTCTCTTTAACAGGCTGCTTCCATACTTGTTCGATTGCTTTGGCATACAAACTGATCTGGATTCGATAGCGTTCTTCCAGAATCGGCTTTGCCTGTTCGAAACCACCTTTATAACGGTCATGGATGCCATCTGTTTTAAAATCAAGGAGAACTGTTCCTTTTTCATCCTGGAAAATACAGTCCACTACCCCCTGGATAAAAATCGGCTCGTTTTCTCCCTGCCAATCAGGATATACTTCTTTTGACGGCAATGACAGATAAAAAGGTACCTCCCGGCTGACTTTTTCTGCAGTCAACAGGCGCTTGCCAATGTCCGTTTCAAAGAAGACAAGTATCCATTTCTTATCGACAGCATCGCGTTGCTCTGGGAATAGCAGCTCCTTCTCCACCATCTTCTCCAGTTGGAACTCGAGTGAAGCTTCCGTTACTGGCTGGTTAAGATCGATATGCTGCATGACCATATGCATCGCGGTTCCTCGTTCTGCAGGTGTAAGCTTTTTCTCCTGCATGAATCTTGGCCTGTTGAGGATTGGTTTTGAGAACCTCCTGACAATCTGCGTACCGCTCTCTTCATCCCTGGTTTCGTGGTTGCGCTTCAGCTCGGTAACGGACTGCTTGGAACGGTGGTTTGCCGCTTCCTTGAAGTGATAATTCCATGAAAGCTGCCTGTGCACTGTTTCTGCCAGTTGAGAGTCTTTGTTTACAGGTTTTCCTGCTTCAACAAGATCCATCAGGCTTTCGTGCTCTTCAGTTTTTTCGTCACCATATGAAGCAATTTCCTCTGCATTGATGGTTTCGATTTTCCAGCGGGAAGGATGGCAGCTAATGTCTTCCCCAAGTACCGGATGAAGGGAAACCTCACTTCCCCTGATGCCGTCACAATCCTGGTGGCGGATAACCGCGGGGCCAATCCAGTCAATATAGCCCGAAGCTGACGCCCTTAGATATTCATCCAGCAGCCAGTCAGGATGGCTTGCCTCGTCCTGCCATTTACTGATCGTTTTTTCAGCATCCTTGACCGATCCTATCAAGTAAAGCTTTTCCTTGGCACGCGTCAAGGCAACGTATAGTACTCTCATTTCCTCTGCCAACATTTCCATCTTATGCTTGCGCTTGAAGGCTAACTGCGGCAAGGAAGGGTAGGAAATCCGCTTCTCAGGATTGATATATTTTGCCGCGAAACCAAACTCTTTATCGAGCATGTAGAATTTCTTCAGGTCCATCGTATTGAAATTGCGGGCCAGGCCGGCAACGAAGACTACCGGGAACTCAAGGCCCTTGCTGCTGTGGATCGTCATGATTCTGACGACATCTTCCTGTTCTCCAAGAGCCCTGGCGGCACCCAGGTCGTCGCCTCGCTCCCTCATCCGCTCAATGAATCGCAAAAAGCGGAACAAGCCTCGGAAACTTGTTGCTTCATATTGTCTCGCGCGATCATATAATGCTCGCAAGTTTGCCTGGCGTTGCTTGCCTCCTGGCATCCCGCCGGCAAAATCGAAGAAACGGGTTTCCCTGTATAATTGCCAGATCAAATCAGATACAGAACCCTGTCTTGCTGAAGTCCTCCAGCTCTTTAAGCTTTCGAAGAAGCGACTTGTCTTCTCATGCAATTCTTCATTTCCCGGCAACGGCTTTTGAAGGCAGAATGCTGTCAATGCCTCATAGAAAGAACCGCGTTTCTGGCTGACCCTGATGATGGCAAGCTCTTCTTCATCCAGTCCGACAATCGGGGATCTCAGGACTGCAGCCAGAGGGATATCCTGATAAGGATTGTCGATCACCTTCAACAAGGAAATCATGATCGCTACCTCTGTTGCCTGGAAATAACCAGTGGAAAGGTTTGCGTAAATCGGGATGCCCTGCTGCTTGAACTCCTCCATGATTTGCGGCGCCCATGTCATCGAGCGGAGGAGTATGACGATATCACGGTAGTTGACGGGTTTTGATGTCTTAGTCTTTGGGTTGTAAACACCCCGACGCTCTTCTACCATATCCTTAATATGCTTCGCCATCAGCCTTGCTTCGAGCTGGGATTGTTCCAGGTCGTCTGCGTCGAATTCATCTGCTGCCGTTTCACTATCTTCCCCAGGATCACTTTCTGATGATGCGCCCTCGCTTTTATCAATCAAGAGCAGTTCCACAGGGAACTCGTCATCTTCAGGATATGGCGCTCCTTTTTTCAGCTCAGCATTCTCATCGTAATGAATCTCGCCTACCTTGATGCCCATGATTTGCTTGAATAAATAATTGGTCCCATCAAGAACCTCCCTGCGGCTCCGGAAGTTCTTGGCCAGGTCTATTTTCAATCCTGTTCCTTCGCCATTCGATGTGAACCTGTTGTATTTACCCAGGAACAGATTAGGCTCAGCAAGACGGAACTTGTAGATCGACTGCTTTACATCACCAACCATGAACAAGTTTCCTGATGTCTCCCCCTCAGCTGTCACAAGCTGGAGGATCGCTTCCTGTACCATGTTCGTATCCTGGTATTCATCCACGAGCACTTCCTTGAATTTATTGCGATAGGCGAGTGCTGCTTCTGAAGGTTTAGATTCACCTGCAGGGAATTCTTGCTCCTGATCCGATTTTGCTGTGAGAATCTCCAATGTATAATGCTCAAGGTCCGAGAAATCAACAAGACCACGCTCCTGCTTCACTTCTCCAAACCGGTGCGAGAATTCTTTTACAAGACCAATCAGGACAGCGACTAACGGTTTCATTTCCTGCATATCCTTCAGGAAGCTTTCAGGTTTTCGTGAAAATAGTTCGCCTCTTAGATCCTGGACGATTTTCTTTGCCCGGTCACGGAGTTTGGCCGCCTTTTCTACAAGATCCTTGTTGAAATCATCACCGCGGCATGTTTTCGCCCTGCCAAAATTGGCCAGCTGGATTGCTTCATAAAGCTCGGTCCATGATTGGTCTTTTGCAGCAAGCAAAGTTTCAATCACATGGAGGTCTTCGGTAAAATTAACGGCCCTTGGTGCTGGCCCTCCTGGCATTTTGGCAATCTCCATCCCTTTTTCAAGAAGCTGTTTCGCTCCCTCAAGCTGAAGTTCAATATCCGCAATGAGCACTTCTGTGAAAGGCAGGTCCTCAATCGCAGCATTGCCTGCCGCATCATACATTGAAACAATTGAATCCAGATAAGCATCAGGAGATGGATTGGATCTGGCGAAATCAAACAGGTCGACAATGATGTCCTTCAAGCCTTCGTCGCTGCGGTCATTCGTGAACGCATCCACCAAGTTGAAAAAGTGCTGATTATCTGCTTTTCCGTATTCTTCTTCGAACAGATCCTCAATCACTTCATCCCTAAGCAGCTGCCCTTCGGTTTGATCAGCGATCCTGAAACCTGGGTCCACATCGATTAGGTAATAATATTTTCTGATCACTTCAAGACAGAAGGAGTGGAGTGTTGAAATAGACGCTCTGTTCAAGAGACTAAGCTGCTTTTTCAAATGAGTCGAAGCCGGGTTGCTGTCGATTGCTTTTTCCAGCGCTTCCCCTATCCTGTGTCGCATTTCAGCCGCAGAGGCATTGGTGAATGTCACTACGAGCAATTCATCAACATCAATCGGATTGCTTTCCGAAGTGATTTTCTTGATGATTCTCTCAACAAGCACTGCCGTTTTCCCCGACCCTGCTGCCGCTGCAACAAGGATATCCTGTCCCGATGCCATGATTGCCTTCCACTGATCTTCCGTCCAGGTTGCCCCTTCCGGTACTGGCGGTATAGTTGTTTTAGCCAAGATCCTCTTCCTCCTCTCCAATTGATGCAAGAATATCCAGTTTCTTGATTTCTTCCAATCGATCATTTACTCCAGGCAAGCCGTCGTTTGCCTTAATGTCTTGATCCTGCCGAAGTGACGCTAGCAAGTCTTCCTTTTTAATGACTGGAAGCTTCCTGAAGTCATTCGATTCCACTGCCTGGTCGAACTGGCAGACCGGCTTGTAAGAACAGAATGTACATGGTGCCCTGTCCTTAAGCTTATACGGCGCAACATCGACGATTCCGCTGACGATCCTGTTACCGGTCTCAACATACTTATGGCGCACAAATTGCCGCAAGTGGTCAAAGTCTTCCTTGCTGGCAACCTTCGAACTTTTCAGCAGGCTTCCATCCTTTTTAAAACCTGCGGAAATAATCTGGGAGCTACCTGTATCCAGTCCCTTGTCCATCATCCTGATGACATTTTCATCGCTTAGCAGCAATCCGTTCATTTTAAAGCGTTTGAGGATTTCCTCTTCAATTTCATCAAGAGTCAGCATTTTTGATGCATTGACAATCGGGTTATGGACATGGAAATACAGGACTCCCGCTGGGTCAGCAGCCTTGCCGACCAACAATGGCGAATGAGTGATGATAATGTCCAGGTAGGTGAGCATCTGAAGGGCCACACCATAATAAACCTCCGTCAAATTAACATCCTTCACGCTCGATTTATAATCGACGACCCGCAGGTACATTCCCTTGTCGTCCTCTGCTTTATCGACGCGGTCAATCCGGCCCATGAGTTCCATCCTGGTACCGTTTTTAAGCGAAAAAGCAAGTGGCGGCAGTTTTCCCTGGCGGCCAAAACCAAGCTCCAAGCCTACTGGCGAAAATCCGCTGACCTTTGCATGCTCACTTAAGACAAGCGATGCGCGGCTGATGATATTTTGCAGCTTCTGCCTGATATAATGGTGCCTGTTCGAACTTAGCAAAATCTCATTCTGCAATTTAGGAGCCAGCTTTTGGACTGCATCCTTCGCCAGTTCTTCAGCCTGGGCTCTTGTAAGCTGGGCCCAGCTGAGGTTTTGCTGCATGACGGTCTCGGCAATTTCCTTCAACGCAGCGTGGAACAGATCACCGATATCCGGAGCCTCAAGACGGAAGATCTGGCGGTCACGCAGCTTCAATCCATGCTGTACGTAGTGCGAGAATGGGCAGCTATTGAACAATTCCATCCTTGATACACTGGCCTGGATTTCATCACCATATAGCTCCTTCGTGACTTCTTCGGACAACTGCTTCGTCCTGTTTTCGTAAAATAGGCTTGAAAGAACCTTGCGTGCAGTATCAGCCCATTGATGATTGTTTAAATAATAATCATACACATCCCACCAAAAATCATAGACTGGATAATTGCGCTTCTTCAATTGAAGCTGGGATGTCAGATAAGACAGAGCAACGTTTTCTCCAGCTGCGTACTCTATTTGCTCCTCTTCCGGCAATTCCGATGGATCTGGCAGGAAGAAGTGCGATTGATGCTCAGGGAAAAGATCAGAAATCCTCTTAATAAATGAAGATGGCATCAAAGCTTTCCCTTCTTCATTGGCTATAGGGTAACTGATATACAGCTGTTCTGATGGCGTCACAAATGCCTTATAAGCAATGAAGTTTTCGTCCAGCAGCTTCGTGCGGCTGCTTGGGGCAAGCTTTATGCCTTTTGACTGCAAAAGCTCCCGGTCATCATCCGCAAAAATTCCCTCCTCCGACATCTTCGCAGGCAGAACACCTTCATTGACACCGATCACAAATGCGACCTTAACATCGGCAAGCCTTGTTTTTTCAAGGTCGGCAACCAATATCTGGTCAATTGCCGGTGGAATGAGTGAGAATCTTAAAGATTCAAAGCCAGCATCAAGAATCGTCACGAACTTTTTAGGCACAACTTTCGTGTCACCAAGCATCTCGACGAATTGATCAAGCAGGTTGATCACTGCATTCCAGGCCTGCTCATGCTCTCTCGCCTCTACCAGCTTGCCTTCCTGCTCAGCCGCCATTCTCCATGCTTCGAGCTTAGCCGGAATATCAAGCTCTTCCATGAATAAATAGACTGCTTCCGAAAGCTTCCTTCCCGTGTCAGCGCGCTTCAAGCGGCGGGCCATCCGCAGCAGCGGAGAAGTAATCAACAGCCGCAGATCATTCAGTTCCTGTTCTGTCTGTTTTTCTGCATCTGTCTGGGCCACACTGTCATACTCAAGGCCGCGGATCCTTCGGTATTTCCAACGTTCTTTTTTCGTCCATTTAACTCCCTGGATGCCATATGCAAGTACATAGTTCTCCAGCACATCCATCTGTTCGCGCATCTTGTTCAGATTAATGCCATCCGGAAACAATAAGTCAGTTTTTACAGCCCGGAAAATAGGTTCATAACGCCAGTTACCCAATACCGTTTCAAGGCTGGAACGGACCAGCTCAATCAATGGATGATGAAGCATATTCCGCTTCTGGTCGATAAAGTATGGAAGCCCATAATCATCAAAGATCGTTTCAAGCACTTCGCGATATTCGCTGCCTCTCATCAAAACCGCAATATCACGGTAACGGTAACCATTATCCCTTGCAAGTCCGAGAATCTTGCGCGCAACTCCTTCAAGTTCTGCCCTTCTGTTGGCAGCCTGGGCGATATGGATCGCAGCCTCTCCGTTATATTTAACGGCAGGCCTGGAATCAAATTCTCTTTCAAGGTGCTGAAGGGATTCATCCTGCCAACGTCTCTGCTCTGTCAACACGACATCTTCTTCCAGCTCATAGCCTTTTGTCCTAATCATGTCATACAGTGTTGAACAGGTTTCTCCAGTTATCCTGAATAAATGCAGCTCGTCAGGCTGAGCATCTTTAAAACCCTGGTCGACGGGTAGCGCAATCGTCACCCTTTTACATGTGCCGATCAGCTGGTCAATAATCATCAATTCAAGGGGAGTGAAGCTGTAAAAACCATCGATGTATACTTCCGCATTTTTTAAATATTGTGAGGCAGGGATTTTCTCGGCAAGCAGTTTAAAGTAATCCTCTGAATCGATATATTTGCCGAATAGTTCATCTTCAAATTGACGATAGACTAACTCAAGATCATGGACTTTATCCTTCAGCGCTTTATTGCCTGCGGAGCTTTCCTCCATTTTTCCAGTGAGCTCATCCGGGTTAATCGCATAGCGTTTGAACTCAATCAGCATCTGCTCCATCTGCTGGACAAATCCATTTTTATCCGCTGCCTTTTGGAAGATTTTCAAATCATCTTTTTTATCCTCAATGATCTTGCGGATCATCATGCTGATCCCGACGCTATCCAAATGCTGGCGAGTATATCCGCCTGTTTCCTGCAGGATTCTCCAGGCAAGGCGCGGAAAGCTGAATACCTGCCCCCTGATCATCCCCCCAAGCTCAGGGTCAGTGGACAATCTGTATTCGGAAAGGAATGACATTTGTTCAGGAACAAGATAAACTACCGGATCCCCCTGGGGGTCGAAAATGAGCCTGTCCTTGATTTCATTTATGATCATCTCGGTCTTGCCGCTTCCCGAGCGCCCGAGTACTAAACGTACAGACATCTGACTTCCCCTTTCTCTCTTAAAATATCTATCTCTGTATCACTTTTAAAATTGAAAAAGGCGCTTCATATTCATGCGCCTTCTCCATACCAAACGATTGTTCTATATATCATTCATTATACCTTTTTTTCAGGCCATTTTGGAAGCAGGAAGCCCGTTAATTTTTGCCAAAACAACCTGCAAAATCAACGGTGGCTTCATATGTTAGTGATGGCAGGTGATATACATGAAATCCATGTCCTTTTTTTACAAGGCTTCCATCTTACTGACAATTTGCGCCATCATGGTCGCAAGTAATATTTATACGCTGATTCCCATTTATTCCGTTCTTGCGGATGACCTATTGATCGCCGAATCCCACGTTGTCCTGGCCGGAGGGCTATTTACTTTTTTCTATGCCTGCGGACTGCTTTCATTCGGGCCGGTATCCGATTTCACAGGGAGAAGGAAAATCCTCGTGTTCGGACTTTTGGCCTCAGCACTGACGACACTGGGCGTCGGCTTTTCTGCAGGATCCGCCAGTTTGTGGATCGCCCGTTCGCTCCAGGGAATCACTCTGGCTACCTTCGCTTCAGTTGCTTTCGCCTACTCCTATGATGTATTCAATTTTCGGCAGAGGACCATCCTTGTTGTACTGATCAATACTGGATTTTTGATTGCTGGAATCTTCGGGCAGGTTGCCAGTGACTTTCTGGCCGATGTTTTTTCCTGGAACAGCGTCTTCTTTTTCTTCTCAGCTGTCTATTTTATTCTGTTTGCTGCCGCTTTTTTCCTGCTGAAAGAATCACCACCACAGACGGTAGAAAGCAAGCCTTTATGGAGAATCTTTTTTCAATTGTTAAAAGAGCCTCGGTTGATGAAATGCTATAGTATTTCATTCTCACTGTTGTTTGCGATTATCGCTTTCTATGATGCAATTGGCCGTTATTTTAACGGTCCTGAATCAGACCTGCTGATGATCCGGCTTGTTGGATTGATTGGCGCTTCTCTTTCCCTCTTCACAGGTAAACTGATGGATCGATGGGGCGAGTTGCGGACATTAATGTTCGGATTGGCCATCGGGTCAACAAGCGCGCTCCTGCTGCTTTTCTTCCATTCTACCGGAGCTTTGATTTTCTTCTCCATCTTTTTTGTTTCATCGATTTCACTCGTCATCCCGACCGTCATTACCTTGATTGGCTTTTACGGCAGCAGCCAGCGGGCAAAAGCATTGTCGCTCTATTCGTTTATCCTGCTGACCGGCGCCAGCCTCGCTCCGCCAGTTGCTGCTCTCCTGCCATTCAGCGGAGTCATGATTCTTTTGTCTTCACTCTTCTTTGTTAATATCGGACTTTGCATATTAATTCAAAAAAAGGCATTTCAGTCAGCAAATGCTGGCTGAAATGCCTTTCTTCTATTTTAGCTGACAGGCTTTTGGCCGGAAGTAGACAACGCATCTTCTTTCAGTTGCTTTTTATCAATTTTCCCGACATGTGTCTTGGGCATCTGGCCAATGGTATGGATTACTTTCGGAATTTTATAGCCGCCGAGCTTCTTCCTGCAATGCATTTTGGCTTCCTGCTCCTCCAGAACGGCTCCCTCTTCAAGAACAATGAACGCAGTCACGACTTCTCCCCATTTTGTATCCGGCATACCGACCACGGCAGCCTCACGGATAGAAGGATGGGAACAGATCCAGTGTTCAATCTCGAGCGGGTACACATTTTCACCGCCCGTGATGATCATCTCTTTTTTTCGGCCGACAATATAGTAATAGCCATCTCTATCTCTTTTCGCTAGGTCACCTGTATAGAGCCAGCCATCCTTCAATGTGTCTTCGGTCGCGTTCTTATTTTTCCAGTAAAAAGAAAATGCATGATTCCCCTGGATGGCGAGTTCACCGACCTCATCCGCTCCAGTCTCGTTGCCGTCTTCATTCAGGATCCTGATATTATGGAACAACATCGGCTTGCCCACTGAGCCCCTTTTTACATCCGCCTCTGAAGGGTCTATGTAAAAATTATTTGGGCCAGCCTCTGTCAGTCCATACCCTTCCTTAAAGGCAATACCCTTCTGTTTGTAAGCTTCATAAATTTCGAGCGGGCATGGCGCTCCCCCTGATAAAAATAGCTTTATATCCTTGAATACTGCCTTATGAAAGGAATCAGATTTTACAAGCATATGGTGCATCGTCGGGACAAACAGGACAATTGTGCATTGATGCTGTATTAAATTTTTAATTGCGCTTTCCGGTGTGAAATCATTGGCCAGGACGACGGTGCCCCCTGCCATCAGGATCGGAACGGAAAGAGCATTCAGCCCTCCCGTGTGGAATAATGGTAAATATGTCACCGTTCGGTCTTCATTCGTCAGATTCCAGCTGGCGATCGTGGAAATGCTATTCCAGATGATTGCCCGATGTGACAGAACAACCCCTTTTGGCTTTCCCGTCGTTCCGCCTGTATAAATCATCGCAAGCGGATCTTCTTCCTCCACTTTCACCTTTTCAGCATCTTGGCTAACATTTACGTCAAACAGCTGGTCGTAACGTGAGCTGTTGATTTGGATGCAACGATCCTCGTGTTCCCAAATCATTGTCACTTCTTTCGTGAAATTGGAATGGAATCCCAGCAAACTGGGTTCACAGTCTTTTATGATATATGCCAGCTCATCGAGGGATAGCCGCCAATTCAGCGGCACAAAAATGGCGCCAATTTTCCCGCAGGCGAACAGCAAATCAAAGTAACTGATTCCGTTCAGCGCAAGCAGCGCAACCCTGTCGCCTTTTTTGACACCCTTTTCACCAAGCCACACCGCGATTGCTTTCGCCCGATCATTGACTTCCCTGTATGACCATTCCTGATCCGTCCCTGCATCGGCAATCGCAGCTGCATCAGGTGTCAATCCCGCTCTAGATTCAAGCCAGTCGAGCTCCCACCTCACCGCAATCTCTCCTTCACTCGTCATGATGGGTTAATTTTAAGAAAAGGGAGTTACAGTATAGTTACATATGCAAAAGACACCACAGCATCAGCTATGGTGTCAAAATTTTATAAGCCACTTAACTCTTCTTCCGTAAATATCCCCATGCTTTTCACATGGTTCCTCGCTTCAGCATCACCCAGTTTGTAGACCATCGCGTAAATTTCCTTCATCGCAAAGTCATATTCAGCATGTTCACGGTCCGGGTCCTTGAAAGGATGCAGATGAGAATTTCCGTATGTTGCCCAGTCTGCTTTATAGTTAATCTCCAGGTATTCGCGCAGATCCTTGATTTCTTCCCCTGTCGCGATTAACGTGAATAAATGGCCCTCTGGCTCAGCCGGCGTGTCCAGGACCTCACCGCTTTCTATATTAAAATAGTACTTCTGCTTTGTTTCTTCCATGTACAGCACCTCATCCTTTTTTAATACCATTTACCACTTTTGGAGGGGATTTAACCCTAAAGTGATTACAGGGAAGCAAAAGGTTGGATATGCAATGCAGTTTTGGCATTTTAGAGCACATTTTGGCCAATTGCAGTGGGAACAATTAGTTTTAATACCAGTTGGGACAGTTTTAATACCAGTTGAATCGGTTTTAATACCAGTTGGGACAGTTTTAATACCAGTTGAATCGGTTTTAATACCAGTTGGGAAGATTTATTTACGGTTGAAACAAATTTATATACGGTTGTCTAAGTTTTATTAACGGTCGAGATCATTATATTTACGGTTAGCTCGAATATATTTACGGTTGAGCTATTTTTTCTGCGAATTCGAAGTTTTAACCGTTGAAAAAGGTTTTAATCCTCGTTGGCACAAATTTAATCCCCGTTGAAGGAGTTTTAATCCCCTTTGCAGCGGTTTTTATCCCCGTTGGTGAAGCTTTATTCCCCGTTATAAAAGTTTAACTACCCTTCCTACCCCCAAAATAAAAAAGCGCAACAAGTGCGCTTTTACAGTTACATCATGATCCCGCCATCGACATGAAGCGTCGTGCCGTTTACATATTTTGATTCGTCCGAAGCGAGGAACAAATAGGCGTTGGCAATGTCCTCTGGCAAACCAAGCCTGCCTAGCGGGACAAGCATTTTCATTTGTTCAATCACTTTATCTGGAACCTTGGCTGTCATGCCAGTCTCGATAAAACCTGGAGCTACAGCATTGACGTTGATGCCTTTGCGGCCGAGTTCTTTTGCCCATGTTTTCGTCATCCCGACGACTCCGGCTTTTGTTGCTGCGTAGTTTGTCTGTCCCACGTTGCCATATATGCCCGAAACTGATGATGTATTGATGATTCTCCCTGAACCTTGCTGAACCATCGCTGGCACAACCGCCTGGGCACAATTGAATACGCCAGTCAGATTGACATCAACGACTTTTTGAAAGTCCTCTGCCGAAAGCTTATGAAGCATCCCATCCCTGGTGATGCCTGCATTATTTATTAAAATATCAATTTTGCCAAAGTGTCCTAAAACGTTTTGGACCAACGAGTCTACGCTGGCCCTTTCGGCAACGTTCACCTGAAAAAAAGCGACATCATAGCCCTCAGCAGACAGTTCAGCTTCACGCTTTGTTCCTGTTTCCTCATCAAAGTCAGCCATTGCAATCCTGGCACCTTCACGGGCAAAAGTCTTTGCAGCAGCAAGCCCAATTCCGTTCGCTGCACCTGTAATAATCGCTACCTTATCTTTCAATCTCATAAATACACCTTCCTACTCTGCTAAAAATCCTTCGATATGCTGCAATAGCTGGTCCAGGTCATCCACTAATGGCGAATGGCCGCAATTTTTCAGTTCCACAAACTTTGCCCGCCCTGCAAAATCCTCGATAATTTCTTCTGCCATCCTTTTAGTGACAACAAGATCCCGGTCACCGCGGAGCACAAGCACAGGAGTCTGGATATCCTTTACCTGGTCTGTTCCATCCTTCAACCCATTATTTAAAGAACTGATATTAAAATTATTAAGAGAATGGTAGACTTCAGCCAAGTTACGTTGTGTCAGCATATCATCAACATACTCATCATAATGCCGTTCTTCCGGCTGACGATCGGTATAAATCAACATATTCCACATTGCCTTTAAAAATCCTCTATTATGCTGGTCATAGGCCGTCTGGACGGCAACCGTTTTACCAGTATCCGCTTTTACATCCTCATAAGTAACCAGCCGGTTATTTACATCTGGCAGACCCTCTGCACTAGTCCCGAAGAACGGATATCCTCTTGTCGATGCAGAAGCGAGCAGCACAAGTTTTTCACAATAACCTGGATAATCAGCGGCGAATTGCATCCCTACTGCTCCTCCCGTCGACCAGCCAACAAGTGCAAAATTCTTCAACCCCATTTCATCTACAAACAACTTTACATCATCGGAAAAATCCTTGATGGACATGATTGGCTTGTGATAGCTGGACTCACCGAATCCCCGCAGGTCAACCGCAAAAATTTTATATTCAGGATCTATCTGATCAATCAATATGTCCCAGTGTTTGGATGATGTCATGTTGCCGTGGATCAAAAGAACATTTTTGGTTCCGCCATCTCGTTCCCTATACGCGAACGTTTCCCCATTCTGCAAATCAACTTTCTTCAATTCCACTGCTGTTTTTTCCATTACAGCACACCCTTTCCCCAACGAATGGTTGTTGCGCCCCATGCATAGCCTATCCCTGCACTGACAAGAACAGCTACATCCCCGTCCTTCAATTTCCCTGCCTTTTCTGCCAGTTCCAGCGACAGGATCTGGTCAATCTGTCCAATATGCCCATAGTCTTCGAGGTAGATAGAGTTTTCTTCCGCAAGACCTAGCTCCCTCAATACAAAATCATGTGCCGACCGCTTCATGTGTAACATCCCGACGTAGGAGATATCTTTTTCGGAAAACCCGCTTTTTTCCACGGACCGATAGATGACCTTCAGGAAATTAGCCATCGACTTTTGCTCGAGCCGTTCTTTCATTCCCTGAGGATCGAGAACATCAAGCTGGTACAGACCTCGCTCCAGATTCTCTGCTGAAATCGGGTTTTTTGTCCCGCCGGCTAACACGACGACATCCTCGGAAAAAGACCCATCCGTAATCACTTCTGTTTCCAGCAGCACGTTCTCCTGATGGCCCTTTTGCAATAAAATTGCACCCCCACCAGCCCCGAGATTGTACATGAACCTTGTCCTTGGATTCTGGTAATCTATGAAATCACCATTGCGATAACCTCCAGCGAGGAGGACGGTATTGATCGCCGAATCAGAGAGCATCATCCCTTTGGCAAGCTTCAGGGCCATCACTGTCGTTCCGCATCTTAATGCCGTGTCAAAAGCCCAGGCATTCCTTGCACCGATTTCCTCCTGCAGCTTGATTCCGGCTGTCCATAATGGATACTCCTTGTATTCCTCGCCAATATAGATGACAAGGTCGATGTCCAGTGGATCAATGTTTGCTTTTTCCAACGCAATTCTCGCAGCTCTGATTCCCATCTCACATGTATGGTCAGCCGGACCGGGCACCGGCTTTTTCCTGATTCCCATTTTTTCTTCCACAACTTGTTCAGGAATTCCTGCCAACCGGGCAATTTCCGCTCCTGTGATATAGGTATCAGGAAGGTAGATTCCCGTACTGACAATGCCAATCTGCATCCTCTTCCCCCCTCTAAAACCGGATCTATGATTCTCCAACTATTTCTTTAATAAATTTCATTGCCGACTCTACGGTGTCAAACATTGCTTCTTTTTCATCCTGGACATGCGTTACCTTGACCCTCCAATATTTTCTGCCGCTGTCCATTTCGATGTCCGCGAGCTGGAAACGAAGTACGAATGAAGTAACTTGCTTTGTTTCCATCACGAATCTCCCTGGCTGACAGTCTCTGATTCAACCGGAACTGAAGCTTTCTTTTTCTTTCTGAATTTCAGTTTTTGCAAGGTTCCGACGATGCCCATTGGGAAGAACATGACTGCAAGGATATAAATGATGCCGAAAAAGATGATCCATCTTTCGAAAATCCAGTGAACCTTTGCCAGTTCTGTCAGCCAGTGATGGGAAAACTCGATGATTCCCGCGCCGATGATTGCTCCGACAAGCGTCCCGACTCCGCCAATGATGGTCATCAGCAAGGCATCAAGTGTGATATCCATTGTAAAAACACTCGTGTTAACGAACCTTAGGGAAACAGCATATAAAATCCCCGCTATACCCGCGATGACTCCAGATACGACACTGGCAATGATTTTATACTGCAAAACGCTGTACCCAAGCGATTCTGTCCGCTGCTCATTTTCCCTGATTGCCTGGAGGACTCTTCCGAGTGGGGAATTGGTGAATCTTTTTAATAAAATGAAGACAATGACCATCGAACCAAGGCAGATCAGGTAAAAGTCTGTCCTGTCCTTCAGGAAGTCCGGTACCCTGAAAGTGAAGCCATCATTTCCATAAGTAACAGTGCGCCATTTTTCAGCGAGTACTAAAAACAATCCAGCGAATGCCATCGTCAGCATCGCGTAAAAATGACTTTTCAGCCGCAGTGTCAGCAGTCCGACGAAATAACTCACCACAGCAGTCAGCAAAATCGTGACCAAAACAGCCAGCAGAAAGTAGCTTGTTTCCGGTTCGAACCTTTTCATAAAGACACCAACCGTGTAAGCCCCGATGCCAAAGAACATCGCATGGCCGAACGAGACGATGCCCGTATATCCGAGCAAGATGTCATAGCTCATTGCCAATACAGCAAAAATGAACACCTGGGAGAGGAGGATGAGCAAGCTTCTTGAATCGTAGACAAAAGGAAGCAGTGCCAGGAACCCGGCGATAAGCAAATATATGATGTTCATGCGATTTGAAAACATTCTTGTCATCATTTCCTCACCCCTTTGCCCCGAATAAACCCTGCGGCCTAAAGATTAATACCACTGCCATCAGCAGCATATTAGCTGCAAGCGCCAGATCTGGTACATAATAGGCCATGAATGATCCTGACAGTCCAACCAAAACCGCAGCCATCACTGAACCTGTAAAGCTTCCCATTCCACCAATGACCACTACGATGAATGCGAGGATCGCGAATTCCATCCCCATATCCGCGTAAATCACGCCAGAATACGGTCCTAAAAGCATCCCGCCAAGAGCAGCCATGCCGGCTCCAATCATGAACACGAACATGAATACTCTCTGAATGTTTACTCCGAGTGATTGGACCATTTCCTTATTCATAACACCCGCGCGGACAACCAGGCCAATTTTCGTCTTTTTAAGCAAGTATTGTACTGCCAGGAAAACCGCGAACCCGACAGCAATGATGAAAACCCGGTATTTGATGATGATGATGCCGCCAAACTCCCAGCTTCCAGAAAGGTAATCAGGCGTTGTCGCTGATATCTGGTTAGGTCCCCAGACCACTTTTAACATCTCCGATAAAACAAGCATCAAGCCTAGCGTGATCAATATTTGCTGCACATGGTTGCCGTAAACCGGTTTAATGATCCAGCGCTCAGTGATAATTCCGAGGAGCATGCCAGTAAGGATGGCACCGATGATCCCAATAAAAAAACTTCCTGTCGAGGTATAAATCCAAATGCCGCTGTAAGCGCCCCAGGCAAACAAACCACCATGGGCAAAGTTTAGGACATCCATCAACCCAAATATCAAAGTAAGGCCGGCTGCCAGAAGGAAGATCAGCATTCCCGTGGCAAGGCCGTTAAGGCTCAAGTTAATCAGTACATCCACTCTTTCTTCCCCCTTTCCTACGCAATGCCGAGATATTTACGTCTCATTTCTTCATCCTCACGAAGGAGATTCATTGAGCCGTTTGAAACCGTCCTGCCATCGTCAATGATGTAAAAGCTATCGCCAATCGTGCTGGCCATCATGAAGTTTTGTTCTACAAGGATGATTGTCGTTTTATCCTTCATTTGCTGGATGGATTCCATCACCTTCTCGACAACGATCGGTGCAAGGCCTTTGCTCGGTTCATCGATCAAGAGCAGTTCATTGTCATTGACATATGCTCTTGCGATAGAAAGCATCTGCTTCTGGCCGCCGCTCAAAAGCCCGCCGGGTTTTTTCCAGAACTTTTTCAAATCAGGAAAAAGATCAAGAATCCAATCCAGTCGCTGTTGGGTCTCATCGTTCTCTTTTTTGACTGCCACCTTGATATTTTCTTCGACAGTCAGGCCAGCAAAAATCCCCTGATCTTCTGGAACATATCCGATTCCTTTATTTGCAATCGAATAAGTTGGCAGACTCTTGATTTCTTCTTCTTTAAATAAAACGGAACCTTTAGCAGCCGGGTTCAGGCCCATGATCGTTCTGAGTGTAGTCGTTTTACCGGCACCATTTCGGCCCAGCAGCACAGTAACCTCTCCTCTCGGCACTTCAAATGAGATACCTTGAAGAATATGATACTGGCCAATGAATGTCTCAACCTGTTCAAGCTTCAGCAGCGTGCTCACTATGCAAACCTCCTAAATAGGCAGACTGGACCGTTTCATTTTTCATGATTTCCTCTGGCGTACCATCAGCAAGCAGGGCGCCATTGAACAGGACCATGATGGAATCAGAAAGATCCATGATCATGTCCATTTTGTGTTCAATCAAAATGATCGTCCGGTCACCGCGTTGTTTGATTTTCCTGATCACCTCGAGGATTGCCGGAACCTCTTCCAGTGACATACCTGCCGTCGGTTCATCGAGCAGCAGCACCTCAGTGTTCAGAGCAAGCAGCATGGCGATCTCCAGCTTCCTTTTCTCACCATGGGCAAGGTTCCTTGCAAGTGCATCCTTCTTGTCATCGAGCAACACCAGCTTCAGCCACTCTTCTGCCTGCTCCTCAAATTTTTTAAAGGAACGAAAATGCCTGAGCATCTGGTAGCGGACTCCTTCATGTGACTGTACCGCAAGACGGACATTTTCCATCACTGTCAGATTGGGGAATACATTGGTAATCTGGAAGGACCGTCCAATTCCTGCCCTTGTTCTTTTAGTCGGGGAGAGCTTTGTGATGTCACTGCCTTTATACATGACCTGTCCTTTCGTCGGCGCAAGCTGCCCGCTCAACAGGTTGAAGAAAGTCGTTTTCCCGGCACCGTTCGGACCGATGATTGATTTGAAATGATTATGAGGGACTGAGATGCTGACAGAGTCTACAGCGGTATGGCCGCCAAATGTAATGCTAAGCTCTTTCGTCTCGATAATTGCCGTCATGTACTTCACCACCTTTAATCGAATTGCACCTACGTAACGATTCACTAAAAGCATAATGAACTCCGGCTGAGTTACCGAAGTTCATTATGAATCTTTGTTAATTCCTGATTGGCGGAGCTGTTTCTTCTGGAGAGAGCTCACGGATCAGGACTGGAACTGGATAGTCAACTCCATCCTTTTTCTCCAGCTTGATTGCGTATAGTGCCTGGAGTGCCTGATGGTCTTCTTCCCGGAAGGTCATTTTTCCTTTTGGAGAATCAAAGCTCATTCCTTCCATTGTCTCGATCAATTTCTTGGAATCCGTGTCACCCTCCGTTTTCTTCAGTGCTTCGACAATTGCCATCGCAGCTGTCATGCCTCCTGGCGTAAACAAATCTGGAAGCTCACCGTTAAAGCGTTTTTTATGTTCATCAACTAGCCATTTATTGACGTCATTTTGCGGAAGGTCATGATAATAAACAGTGAAGCCTTCCATGCCGACAAGTGGCTCCATCGTTGCAAGTGCTGCGATATCAGGAGCACCAGTAGAGATTTTGATTCCTTTTTCCTGGACCTTCATGTCTGAAATCTGGTTCCAAGGTGAATTCGCGCCAGCCCATACGACAAATAAGTAATCCGGCTTCTGGTCGATGATCTTCTGGATGTTGGAAGTGAAATCCGTCGCAGCAGGATCTGCATATTCTTCATGAATGACTTCTGCACCAAGTTTTTCAGCTGCTTCTTTGAACGCTGCCACGCCATCACGTCCAAATGAATAATCAGGAGCAAGAGTCGCGATTTTTACGCCTTTCTTTGCGATTGCAGCGGCACCCGCAACAGCATCCTGTGAAGAGTTACGCGCTGTGCGGAAAATAAATTCATTGAATTCAGAGCCTGTGATACTGTCTGCTACAGCCGGCTCGACGATCATGATTTTTTCATATTCTTCAGCAAGCGGCAGAACTGCCAGTGTGTCACCTGAACTAGAAGAACCGACAAGGAAGTCTACTTCATCCTCTTCAAGCAGCTTCGTCGCTTTCTGGACAGCTACTTCCGGTTTCGTTTCTGTATCTTCAACAATGAATTCAATTTTACGTCCCGCCACTTCATTTGTTCCGTTAGTAGCGTATTCAAGTCCCAGCTCGAACCCGCGAAGTGTCTGCTTCCCATAAGCCTCAAGTCCGCCTGTTTGCGAAGCCAGGACACCAATCTTGATTGGTTCAGTGTTTTTCGGTTCATCTTTTCCGTCTTTCCCTTCAGTACCGCCTGACTTCTCTGTTCCCGATCCGCTGCAGGCACTTGTAAACAACAGGACCAAAATGAGCATAAATGATAAAACAAAATTCCGTTGACCAGCTTTCATTTCCTTTCCCCCTTTAAAATGGTGATTCCAAAGCCCACAAGCTTTGACATCATCTTAAAAAACGCCAGTTACAAATGAGTTACAACAGGCTGAATAAAATAAGGAGAGATTATTGAAGGTGAAAAATAGCTTAATATGAAACTAACAAGAGGCTGATTCCGTATAGAGAGAAACATAAAAAAAGGGGGACAACTTCGATAGATTCCGTATTTTTATTTATCATGATCCTTTTCATACTGCCATGGATCCATTACGACAATCATCATGACGCCGATCCATTACATATATATCAAAAAAATGGAAGAACTAAAGAAACCAAAAGCAGCTTTCACAAAGTCAAATGTACGAGGAAATGCCTGTGCAGGAAGAAGTCCTTCATATGAACCTGCAATCGAATATTTTGTTCATACCGGCAAATATCATTGCAGGATTGATCTATAAGTACCAGCATCGGTAAAATGGACTTTCATTACAAAACTTTCCAATAAAATAGTATCCCCTCCAATTTTTATGGCAATAACGTTACTAAACTGCCTAAAACATGGAGGGGATTTCTATGATGGGAATCTTTTTAATCAATGAAAAGATTCATATAAATGGACACGTCCAGGATAAAAGTGTTGAAATACAGCAAAACCTGCTGCTCGATTTCATGAAGACAGAGAGAATTCAGCCTGTAAAATTAAATCCATACCAGCTGAACGAGCATTATACAATCCCACATGCCCTGCTCTATGATTTAAAACAACATAAAAAGCAGATTGATTGCCTGCTGATGTACTCCAATGATTCTATCAAGGATTTCGCTGCAACCTATCCTGCAAGATGGCTGATCCTGAAGAGTTATTTTGACCGCATTTTAACTGTGGCGTAACAAGTATGCATCAGCCTGTAAGTCTATTGATTGTTCCCTTCAATTATCATCTCATACATATGCCTTGTCGGTTCCAGGGGAGTGACTCCCAGCTCCTCCTCCAGGACTTCACTGCATTTTTTATACCATCGCATTGCCTGCGGACGATTGTTCTTGCGATAATAGCAAAACATCAGCAATCGATAGGCTTCCTCCCATGTTCTGTCCCTGTGGAGGATTTTTTGACACCAATGAATGGCAGAATCATAGTTTTCACGCCTTACATTCAATTGCGCCAGCTTCTCAGCACTTCGCAAAAAGTAAACAAGCAGTCGTTCTCGCTCATTGAGGCACCAGTCCTCATACCGTCGTTCGGGAAGGTAATCCCCATTATATAAATCCAAGGCACGCTCCAGTTCTTCCATTGCTTTTTCTGTGTTCTTCTCTTCAAGGCCAGCTTCTGCCCATTCTTCAAAAATCCGCGAATCCAGCTCAATGGCTGCCTGTGGGTTAATTCCGTAGCCTGCTGCCTCCCTGATAATGAAAAAAGGGGCAGATCTCGCTTTGCGGGCAGGCTCCAGCACATTATTCAAAGCATTCAAAGCTACTTTAAAATCTCTGTCCGCACTCTTTTCCTCATGAACTGGCCAGAGAATCTGGAAAATATCCTCCTTCATCAGGAACTGGTTCCTCTTTGTCAAGAAAAGCTGGAACAGCTCTTTTGCTTTTCCCCTCTGCCAATCCCTGTCCTCCACTTCCCTGTCCCCTAGCCAAAGCCTGAATTGCCCAAGCGTTTGGACCCTTAACGTATAGCCAGGATGGGCATTCAGACGCGGGATTTTCAAATCCTCCAGCAGCTTCTCAGCATAGCCGGGCATAATGGATTGCTTTACTGCTTGAATGAGCATCGGTGCGAAAACCTGCAAGTCCCGAGGGCCAAATGTCGTCCGCTTTTTTAGGAAGAATTCATATCCGACTGTCTTCATCCTTTTTAAAAAGCTTGAAAATGCTGTATTGAACTCCTGACCATCATTTAATGAGTAATAATAGTAGGACTTCCAAAACGCAAGCAGCATCCTCCCATATTCATCTCCACACTGATTGATCAGTCCCTCTGCTTTATGAAGGTTATCGCTCGCCTCCTTGTGCCTGTCGTTATAAATTGACGCAATCGCCAGGCAAAGCGTTATAAGTGCCGATAGCCAGACATCCTTCACCTGTTCTGTTTCGAGCAGCGCCTTTCTCCCAGCCTCAGCAGCCCTCTCATATTCACGCCTTGAGCCATAAAGAATGCACAGGCCCATCAGCGGTTCGGCCTTCCCGCGTTCGATGCTCAGACGTCCCATGATATCAAGTGCCGTTTCATAGCATTTTTCAGCAAGAGCCAGATCGTACTGTTCAATGAGTTGAACGGCATGCCCCATCCTGATCCATCCGCAAGCCTCCACAAATGGAGCCTGGATATCAATGCCATGCTGGATTCCTGCTTGGGACAATGCCTTCGCCTCCATGCCATTTCCTGTAAAAGCTTCGATCAATGCAAGCAGCAGATCCGTTTCCCGATGTGACTGAGGCAAATGCAGCTTATCATTTAGATGGTCGATCGCTTTGACGTCCGTTAAAATCCTTCTGGATTCAACAAATCGTCCGGTCCTTAAGGTTAGCCGGGCTTCCAGGTTTCCATCCTCAATGTGGACTCCCATCGCCCTTGCCCGTTCAATCCATTTTTCCGCCTTCAAGGCCTGCCCCGAATTGATCAGGTTTTCAGCAAGAAGGCGATACAGCCTTCCCGTTTCCTCAGCAGCACCATTAAGCATCGCTGCTTCCCGAAGCTCTATGGCTTGAGCTAATATACGTTCAGCTTTAAGCGGCTGGATCGTATCAAGATAAATTTTCGCTTTTCCTTCAAGAGCTTTGCTTTTCCATTCCGCATTTCCTATCCTGTCAGCTGTTTGAATTGCCTGCTCATAGCATGCTTCCGCTTGCTTGTACAATGAGCGGTAACGGTAAACTTCACCTTCAAGAAACAAAAGTGAACAATAGCGGCTTTTATCTTCCAGCGGGATTCTTGCTAGCCGCTCCTGCAGATTCTCGAGCTTGCCCATTTCGAGTAGCTCCATCCCCTGTTCATCCATAATCGCGGCAGCAGCACGGTATTGGCCTATTTTCTCATAGCAGTATAAAGCCTCTTCCCAATGCCCTTTTTTTTCAAAATAGTGTGCACTATTCACCATCAAAACTCTGTATTGTTCAGGCTGGCTTGTGATCAGCCTGCTCTCAAGGAATTCGCGGAAAAGAGCGTGATACCTGAACTGGTTGCCGCCAATCTGTTGAATGAACAGGTTTTTCGCAGTCAGCTGCTCCAGCATCTGGATGGAGCCGTTCATGCCGAGGATGTGGTCGCATACATCCGTACTTAGTTCTTCAAAGATGCTTGTCTGTTCAAGGAATTGCTGGATCATTGGAGGCTGTTTCGAAAACACTTCATAAACCAGATATTGAAACAGATCCTCAAGCGACTTTGCCGGCTCTACCAGGAGCTCATCAAGACTTTGAAGGTGAGGCAGCTGCTGGGCGATCATTCCAATTGCTATGACCCAGCCTTCCGTCATGTTATACAACTGGTCAATTTGTTCGTCGCTAATAGAAATCTGATAAAAATCAGAAAGGAGCAGCTCGATTTCTTCTTTTCCAAAAATCAAATCCGTCTTCGAAATCTCATTCAATGCATTCTTAGCCTTCAACTTGGCAAGGACTTTCCAACCGGGATTCGTCCTGGTCGAGATGACAAGATGGAGATGTCCAGGCATATGCTCCAGCAATTTTTCCAACCAGACATTGATATGATAGGAATGCTCTATTGCGTGGAAGTCATCAAGGATGATAATGATTTTCTCAGGTATCTGGAGGGTTTCATTGATGAAAAGCGAAGAGAGCATGCTAAGTTCCTCTTCTCTTATATAACGGTCCATCTTTTTCATAAAAGCGATTAGCTCATGACCAAAATCCGGGAACAAGGTTTGAATCGAGGCTGTCAAATAGGATAGAAACGGAAGAATATCGTCATCGGAAGAAGTGATTGTATACCAGCAGCACGACTGGTTCTGATCCTTGACATGCAATGCCAGAGCCGTGCTCTTTCCATATCCGGCGCCCGCCTGGATGATGGTCAGCGGCTTTTCAGTAATCGCTTTCATTTTTTTCGATAATTTCGCCCGTCTGATCCATTGATCCTGTAAGCCAGGAACAATCAATTTTGTTTTGATCAATGGCAATGTTCCCTGCATATAATCTCCGCCCTGTTTTCATTATAATGATGCCAGTCTAACATAAACGAATTAAAAAAAGACTCGAAAATTGACGAGTCTTTTCACTTCTCTATATGTATAGTTAGAAAGATATATCCATTTCCTCGAGCGGCCAATACCTCAGATTCACTTTGCCGACAACCTGCTCTTCCGAAATGAACCCAAACTGCCTGCTGTCCCAGCTGCCCAGACGGTTATCGCCAAGGACGAACAATTTTCCTTCCGGCACTCTTTCAACCCCGGTCAAATCCTCGAGGGTGAAGTCGCCGGTCAAATAGCCGCCGGGTGATTGCTCGCGGTAATGCGTCAAAAAAACCTCCTTCACTTGTTTGCCATTGATGAATAACATGTCTTCACGATATTCAACTTTATCGCCTGGCAGGCCGATGATGCGTTTCACATAGTCTTCCTCTTCATTCGCATGGAATACGATTACGTCAAACCTTTCGAGATCTTCTGTTTCGTATCCCAGCTTATTGACAACGACTTTATTCCCATCTTCCAGTGTAGGAAGCATGGATTCTCCTTCAACAACATAATTGGAAAAAAAGAAAATCCTGATAAAGACAAATATGATCATTCCGAGAGCAAAAGCCTTGATCCATTCGAGCCCTTCCCTTTTCACGATTTCTTTCATCGACTTCCTTCACCACCTGTTATCCTGCTATCTGTCATTATCGTCTTTTCCAACACTCATATTCATTTTTACTTCAATTCTTTTGCCGATATACCACAAGATAGCGATTACTGCCAGAACGATAGCCGTTCGCGCGGGATTAGTGATTAAAGAACGAATATCATAACCTACAAAGCTGACCGTAAAAATCATCACCATTTTCCCAGTAATCACTGCAAGCATATACTGTGCCATGCTGATTTTTGAAAGCCCTGCTACAATATTGACGAGGGCAGATGGTGTAAAAGGAAAACACAGCATGAGGAATATTGGGCCAAATCCATGGCGTTCAATCCAGTTCATCCCTTTCTGGACTTTTGGATGGCGCTGTAAAAACCTTAGGATTCGTCCCTGGCCGTACCGTCGGAAAATCAAAAAGACAATCAACGCCCCGAGAACAGCACCAATCCAGGAAAAGAGAAACCCAAGCCACAGCCCAAACGCATTCGCATTTGCCATGACAAATAGAAACAATGGCAGGAACGGCAAAAAAGCTTCCAGCATTGGGAGCAAAATTCCCGGAATTGGCCCAAACGATCGGTATTGGTTGAGCAAATCCATAATGTTTTCGATTGTAAACCATTCTTTCAATAATTCAACATCCATTGAGATCTCCTTGTCCAAAACACTTCGTAATCAGTATTCCACAGAGTTCTGATTACCTTATTCTATTTACCTCATAGAGATAATTGTACACCTCTAAATCTTAATTTGGGTAATATTTAACAAGCTATCTATTTAGTTAAAAAATTCTGCAGCGCGGTTCTGTTTTCTTCAAAATCTATCGCCAGTACTGCTCCTGCACCACTCACCCTCTGGTTCTCGAATGATCCTTCAACCGGTATCCTCATTGTTTCGATATCCCGATTATCCTTTGAAATCAGCCCTTTTCCCATAAATAAGATATCGCCTGTATCCATATTGGTATTAATAAACGGCGTAACGACTCCAACCAATTTAGGGAGCTTCGGCAGTGTCTGGATGCTGGCGAACTGCTTGCCCACTTCTTTTATGACGTTTTGCTGGCGTTCTACACGGCCAAAATCACCTACTGCGTCCTGGCGGAACCGGACATATCCAAGCAGATGTTTTCCATCCAGTCTTTGCACACCAGGTTCCAGTGTGACACCGATTCCCTCTGACATTTTCTTTTCAACATTAACTTCTACACCTTCTGGGAATGCTTCATCCATTAAACGGACAAACCCTTCAAAATCAACGATTGAATAATATTGAAGGCTTACATCAAAGTTTTCCTTGATTGTCTGCCTCAATAGTTCCGGGCCGCCAAGCGCAAACGCAGCATTGATTTTATTCATCCCGTGTCCCGGAATCTCCACATACGTATCCCTCATGATCGAGGTCAACTTATAAGACTCTGTATCTGGATTATAGCTGGCGATCATGATTGTATCTGAACGGGACGCTTCTTTTGCTCTTGCGTCACTGCCAATCAGCAAAATATTCGTGAGGCCATTTCGGTCACTCTCGCCATTAAATTGGTATTCCTGCTTGTTTTCCTCCGCCGCTTTTTCCGAATCATTCACGCCAGAACGGTACTGCATATAGGAATACAGCGCAACGGCTCCGACCAGAAGGAATAGCAGTAAAAAGATACTCGACCACCTGATTCTCTTTTTTCTTTTTTTATGTTGATGCCTATCAGATCTCATTCGAAAAACCCTTCCGATTTATAGATATTGATAAAACATGGATTTTATTAAGCACTTTCCGTTAACTTGCTGCTTTCGCGGTATTTTGATTCATAATCATTTTCAAATTGATTATTGCAACCACGATACATGATTGAATCGAAAGCAACAGTCATGTGAAATACTTTATTACTATTTTCCTTCTTTACCTATAACCTTAAACTTATCTGGAGAATTTTTCAAAAAATAACCCGCGGCATGAGCATTTGCCGCGGGTTAAATGTTCTATTGATTTTACAGGTAGCTATTAAACCAGTCTACGATCGATGCCAACCGGCTTAGGCGGAGATTAGGCTTTCCGCTTCTTGAAAGCTCGTGGTTGGACTCTGGGAAGCGGATGAACTTCGTTTCCTTTCCCTGTCTCTTCAAGGCGATAAATAGCTGTTCAGCCTGTTCGATTGGGCAGCGATAGTCCTTTTCACTGTGAAGGATCAATAATGGTGTATTGATTTTATCCACATAGGCTAGAGGTGAATGCTTCCAAAGTGTATCCAAATCACTGAGATCTGCCTGAATCTGCCACTCTGTAAAATAGTAGCCGATGTCGCTGACACCATAAAAACTGATCCAGTTTGAAATCGAACGCTGAGTGACGGCAGCCTTGAACCTGTCCGTATGTCCGACAATCCAGTTTGTCATGAACCCGCCATAGCTTCCCCCCGTCACTCCTAATCGATCCTTGTCAATGAAATCGTACTTTTCCAGCGCGTGATCGACAGCGTCCATCACATCCTGATAGTCTCCGCCTCCATAATCCCCTCGCACAGCATTGACGAATTGCTGCCCGTAGCCATGGCTGCCGCGTGGATTGATATAGAGGACTCCGTATCCTTCAGCCGCCAGGACCTGGAACTCATTGAAATACGAGTTCGCATACATCGCATGTGGTCCCCCATGAATCTCGAGAATCAGCGGATATTTCTTGCCCTCTTCATATCCTGCAGGCTTCATGATCCAGCCATTTAGCGGGGTGCCGTCACTGGCCTCGAAAGATATTTGCTCTGGCCGCGATAAAGTGACCGACTCCAAGACCTTTTCATTCACGAACGTCAGCTGCTTCATCTCACCAGTGGTCACCTCAAGCTGGAACAGTTCCCCTGGGAGCACTGGATTGCTGATAGCTGCGACAATTCTTTGGTTTTTACTGTCCAGTGTGTACCCATACACATGCTGCTGGTCAAGAAGTGCTGGATACACTTCACCAGCAAGGTTTGCAAAGTATAAAACAGTATTTCCCTGATCGGTCGCAAGGAAATAGAAGCTTTCACTATCTTCGCCCCAGATCAATCCAGGACTGTGCGCTCCCTGATGGAAGTCTGCGGCAACAGCGTCTCCAACAAGGATATCCATATTTTCTGTGAAACATTGGATGTTACCAGTCTCAAGCTCCTGAACCCAAACCTGGGTTAACGTTGCATTTTCAAACTCTCTTTCATGCCCCGTATAGCCAAGGTATTTCCCGTCAGGTGAAAATACGGCATTTCCAAAGTAGCCAGTTCCGTTTGTAAGCTTTGTTTTGTTCCCTGTCTCGATATCCATCAGCCATAAATCACTTTTGAATGATAAATCACGTTCAGGTGACTCATCAGCCGACAATACAAGACTTTTGCCATCAGGAGACCAGCACTGCAAATGGTAGTCTATTTCGCCTTTTGCCACTAATTCAGCTTTGCCATCTGCAAGATCCACAATGATAGTCTGTCGATACTTGCCGTCCCAGAAGCCAGCTGCATCTGATTTATATTTCATTTCCTGTGCTACGAACGGTTCCAGCTTCTTGTCGTCCTTCTTCTCTTCATCTTTTGCAAGCAAATCTTCCTCAGGCTTCAGGGATACAGAACAAGCGATTCTTTCCCCATCCGGTGACCAAACGGGACCATTCGCACCATTCCTGAAATCTGTCACTTGCCTCGCTTCCCCGCCGGCAGTATTCAGAACAAAAACCTGGTTCTTGCCACTGCGATTCGAAACGAAAGCCACCTTCGTTCCATCCGGTGACCATCTTGGGGAATGGTTGCGACCTTCACCGTAAGTCCATTGCTTCGGCTCTCCGCCTTCTTCAATGTTAATTATGTATAAATTTGAGGCATAATCATTCTTGTTCTCCAGCATCTCTGTCTGGACAAACACACACTTCTTTCCATCTGGTGAGAACTGAGGGTCCGTAACGGACTTTAATTCAAATAAATCCTCTGCTTTAATAAATCTTTTTTCCATTTCGGGAGCCATCCTTCCAAAGTTAAATTATTCTCTTTATATTTCGATAACAGAAATAAATCTCCTGCTTTTATTTCAATGTTTTTCTGAAGAAAGCAAACAACCCACCAGCACTGCAAGTTTCCTTTTATTTTGGAGAAGATGATAGTGGGAGGAAAATTTTTTTACCCTCTTGAAATCCTCCTTAAAATCCAGTACGATAATTACGAACAAACGTTCTTATTTTATTTTGAAGGGACAGAGCAAAATGACAAGGATTCCTGAAAAAGACCGCGATATTATGGAGCAGGCCATCTATTTGCCGATGGTACTGGTCGTGCTCAACCGGGATCTTTCTGTCGTAGAAAATAGTCCATTTAAACTGAAAAAGCCTTATTTGGAGCTAATTGAAGAAGCAATGAAAGCAGTCCAGAAAGAGCTAGCCATTGTGAAAAGCTACCTCAAAAAAAATAACCTTAAGGTTGAAGAAGTAAAACGGGATGACGCCTTCACCATGTTCCTCTTCATCTACAAAGGCTACGAAGAACAGCATAACTACTTCAATCCCCGCATTCGCAACAAAGTCCAGGAATTGATGATCCACTACCTATTCAAGCGGTTTAAAACAACATCTGCAGCAATTGAAAAAGAATCCGGCTGAAAACCGGATTCCTTGATTTAGTCTTTATATACCTCACTGACGAGACTGGCATGAGGATATCCTTGTGAGTCATTGAACCTTGGACCATGGAGAAGGTATAGCGCTTTTCGTTCGGTTTCTTTCATCCGCTGCATGAATTTGGTGCGCAGCAGGGATGTCCTTAGCAGCTGGTTTTCAAATGAATGATGGGATACTGGCAGAATCATGGATTTCTTATTCCTGAAGGTAACCTGTGTACTGTGGGCGTCCACCTTCTTATGGAATAATACATGCTCATGTGAAACCCATATGCAGTCCGGTTTTGTAGGCGAGCTTGTAGGCATGAAATATATGGAGCTTATAGGGTCGACAATGATGGGGGTTTTATGGGTAATCCCGGTAAGCTGTTTCGTTCCTTCTTTCCTGCCTTCGTAGCTGCTTCCAAAATACTTGCAGCTTTTCTTGATAATATCTATTGGTCTGAATGGGGATAAATACTCCTCTTCCAGCTCGATCACCCTGGAGTAAACCCTGCTGCCGTATTCTTCAGGAATAATTATCATGGTAAAAGGATTTATTTCGTACTCTTCTACTAAGTTCCTTGTGTTTCCTGTCATTCCTTCACCTCCTAAAATACCTTATACCCTATTTTACCATAAGTGTTTAAATTTTCTTTACTTACAGAAAAAGTTCTATTTTTAGTCACAATTAGTGTCCAAATATAAATTTTCTAAAAATTATAAAAATTTAGTTGATTATCTTTTCAATAATCCATATAATATAAAAAAGGTCTAAGAGGTGAGGTCAGTGAAAGAAAAACCGTATTCTGAAATCATGAAGGCCAGTGTGATGAAACGCATTAAAGCCAAGGAATCTTTTGTTCTGGACCTGTATGTTGACATGCTCATTTCCGAAATTCAGTTGAATACTAAAAAAGAAAAACTGATGTCAAAAATTGATAAAGCAATCGATGACCGCGACAAAATTCTATTTTTAACATTGACGGAAGAATTGAAGGATCTCAACAAACAATTCGGCACTTAGATGAGTGATATCCCCTATATAGGGGATATTTTATTATTTCGAAATAAAGACAGCTTTCGACTTGTTATTAAATGATTTTTTCCAGGAGCCAAATCTGTATGGACCAAATGTTATTTCCCGCTCTCGAGTTGCACTCAGTTGCTGGCTGGTCATTGGACTCGTTCCTGAGTTTAAAAAAGAAAGCCCTCATTGTCGAGGGCTTTCTTGCTTAATATTCATCTTCCTGTGCATTTCTTTTTTCCACTTCATAATCCTCGAGTCTTGAAATCCTTTCAAGCATTGTCGGATGTCCATATCGGAAAACTTTCACCAGCCATGGAGGATTTACTTGGCTGAGGCCCGCCTTCGTCAGTTCCTGGAAGGCAGAAATCGCCGCATCAGTATTTTCAGTCATTTCAATCGCATACCGGTCAGCCCTTGTTTCCTGGTAGCGTGACACGAGATTGGAAACCGGGCTTGCCGCAAACATAATCATCGAAAGGAACATCAGGAACAAAGGAAGCGATCTTAAGTCACCAGGGTGCTGCAGCTTGAATTCCTTGCCCCATCGCCTGATTGCCCAGTTCATCAGTCTTGAGACAAAGTAAAGACCGAACAAGGAAAGGAACAGATAGCCGGCAATCCCGATATATAAATGCTTCTCCACATAATGAGCCATCTCATGGGCCATGATGAATAGAATTTGGTCATCGTTCAACCTGTTCAGAGTCGTATCCCAGAGGACAATCCTCGAATTGGAGCCAATTCCCGTAACATAAGCATTAAGAGCGTTTGTCTTTTCAGCCATATCCACTTCAAATACATGCTCAGCTGGAATATTAGCCTGCCCCGCGATATCAAGGATCTTAGACTCCAGCTCTTTATTTTTCAACGGGGAAAAATCATTGTACAGCGGGTCGATCACGACAGGCTGCAGAAACATGATAAACAAGGTGAACGGTACAGATAGCATCCACGCAAAAAGCCACCAGAACCTTTTAAACTTGTTCATCAGCCAGTAAAGGATAACGACAATGACGAACATCATGGCATAATTGATCCAGAAATCAATCAACTCATCCTTCATCCACGAGGCGAATGACTGTGTCGATATATTATAGGTCTTGGACAGCGTATAACTGATATAACTTAGAGGGAACGTCGCGACGTAAGCAAAAAATGAAAGCCAAATTAAATAAATCGCTGTTTGGCCATACTTATTTTTCGCCGTCTCTTCTCCCCATTTCTTAAAAGCTTTTGAAAGGCCCAGGAGTAAAATCAAAAAGTAAAACAGCCATTCAAAAGGTGTCGACAAGAAAAACAATAAGTTTCTAACTTTTGAGTATTCCTCGCTTAGCATTAATTCCCTTCCGTTTAAAAACGTTGCCGGGTCCGCCCTCGAACCTTCGAACTCAAATGGAAGACTACTATCTGCAAAGTAAAATAAATACCAGTAAACTGCGAAACCATAGAGCACATAGGCGATCACACCATAAAAACCCATCTTTCTCGCCATAGCTTCTCCCCCTTTTACGTACAACCATGTCTATAACTATTTTAATCCTTTGTCCTAAAAATAGAACAAGTTATTGATGGCTGGGGAAAATGCTTAGCACGTTTATGTGACCCTAAACTGACTTTCGACGCCGCTAAGGGCACATTAAACCCTTTTATGTGACCTTTAACTGACTTTCGGCGCTGCCAAGGTCACATTACACCCTTTTATGTGACCTTTAACTGACTTTCGGTGCTGCTAAGGGCACATTACGCTCTTTTATGTGACCTTTAACTGACTTTCGGCGCTGCTAAAGGCACATTAAGCACTTTTATGTGACCTTTAACTGACTTTCGGCGCTGCTAAGGGCACATTAAACCCTTTTATGTGACCTTTAACTGACTTTCGCCTCCGCCAAGGGTACATTAAGCCCATTAATGTGACCTTTAACTGACTTTCGGCGCTGCCAAGGTCACATTACACCCTTTTATGTGACCTTTAACTGAGTTTCGCCTCCGTTAAGGGCTCATTTTGCTTCTTAATGTGAACATAATCTGAGTATCACTACCACTATTACTTATCAACAACAAAAAAGGTACCAGGCAATCTAACTCCTGGTACCCCTTGTATTAATTAAGGAAGCTTTGGTCGATCAATGTTTTGAAATCCGGCTTATCCTTAAGGAACTTCAATGCGTAGGATGAATCTGAGAAGTCTTGGATTGCCTGTGCATCGACTTCATGGGTAAAACCAATGCGTTCCCATGCCAGCTCGACAACATCTTTTTCAAGCTCTTGTCCTGTTGTTTTTTTAATGTCTTTAATTGTAATTTCCTGTGCTTCAGCTGGGTTTTCATTGATGAATTTCACAGCATCTTTATGTGCGTCAATAATTTTTTGGACAGTTTCTGGATTTTCCTCGATCATTTTTCCGGAAGTGACCATTACGGATGCAGGAAGCGTTTCTCCGAAGGATACTTCATCCCAGCCAATGACGACTTCTGCGCCTGTTTCTTTTTCAATGACAGCTGCCCATGGCTCTGGAGCTACAGCGATATCAACCTTGCCTGACTTCAGCATGGCCGCGTACTGTGCCGGCTGGCCAGTAAGGTGTTTCATTGTTCCGCCGATTCGCTGTGATGTGATTCCCTGTTCTTCAAGGTACGTTTCATATTGGACGTCGTGAGTGCAGCCAACTCCCGGGGTGATGAATGTCTTGCCAGCGAAGTCTTCAACTGAGTCAATCTCGACACCTTTTCTTGCCAAAACTACTGTGCCGCCAGTCGAAGCACCTGCAATGATTTTAACATCTGCACCAGTAGAGTAATTGTTCATCGCCGGTCCCGGTCCAACAAGACCTGCATCGATCTCACCCGTTTTCAGAGCAGTCATGAAAGAACCGCCTTCTGCAAATGTCTTATACTCGATGGTGGTTCCATCGCCAAGCTGCTGCTCAAAGAAGCCTTTATCTTTTGCTACCATCGCTGGAACGTGGTTGATATTCGGGAAGTAGCCAATGACGATTTTTTCCTTGCCTGCTGAGGTTGTCGATGAACCGCTTGAACCGCACCCGGCGAGTACCATCGCGGCAGTAAACAAAAATGTTAAAAGTAATATAGCTTTTTTCATAACTATTCCTCCTTATTTTATGAAGTCTGTTTTCGTAAAGATTGTTGTTAAAATCCTAAAGCCGATTTTAACTTGATAAAAGCCATTTTGTATGTCGCTACCAAGTTTGCAAGCTCTTTTCTCATAATCGTTAATTTTGTGAAGAAAATTAGGTAATTCAGACTTATTGTGTAGAACAAAGTTTGAGAAAAGAGCCTTTATGAATCAAGTCCCCAGCGATTCAGCACCGATTTTTCGATACGCTGGAAGATAAGCTGATCTACGATTGTTCCAATGACACCAATAATGATCATGACGCCAATCACGAGCCCCATGTTACCAAAGTCTGATGCGTAGCGGAGCGTATAACCGAGTCCTGGACCTGTGCTTAAAAGCTCCCCTGCCATCAGTGCCCTCCAGGCAAATGCCCATGCCAATCTTGAGCCGGTTACAACATAAGGGATCGCTGCCGGAAAAATAACCCTTTTGTATAAGTTCCAGCCGGTCACTCCCATCGTTTTTGCCGCCTTTATGAATAATGGTGAAACATTTTTAATGCCCACTCTGATATTAAGTGTCATCACAAATGTTCCTCCAAGAACCACCACGAAAATAACAGCTTTCTCGTTCATACCGAACCACATGATTGCAAGCGGGAGCCAAACGATGCTCGGTACACTTTGAAATGCGAGGACGACAGTTCCAAGTGTTTCATCCGCCGTTTTTGACTTAGCGAGCAGGACTCCAAGTCCAGTTCCGATTACCAGGGAAAGTCCGAGACCAATCGCGAGCCGTTTGAAGCTGGCAATTAGGTCGTAAATCAGCGTTTTATCCTCAAAGCCTGTGATAAGTGCCTCCAGGACTTTTTCCGGGGAAGGAAGGATGATGGGCATCCACCATTCCAGCTTGCTTCCGGTGTACCAGAATGCGATGATTGCTGCGAAAAATATGATTCTCTTAATGTGTGGATTCATCTGCAAGCTCCTCCCTGATGACTTTGTCGATCTCCTTCTTCAGATAACTCATAATATATTCTTCCAGTTCAACCATCTCTTTTTTATGTTCATGGCGCGGTCTTGGAATATCCACTTTAATATCCTTAAGGATCACCCCTGGCTTCGTTCCCATCACAATGATCCGGTCAGATAGTTTAATGGATTCAGAGATGCTGTGAGTGACGAACAAGATTGTTTTCTGTGTTTCGGCCCAAATCGTCTCCAACTGCTCATGGAGTCGCGAACGCGTTTGTTCGTCCAGAGCGCCGAATGGTTCATCCATCAAAAGGATTTCCGGATTCATCGCAAGCGCCCTCGCAATCGCCACCCGCTGCTGCATCCCCCCTGACAGCTCGTGAGGATAGTGGGAAAGGTATTTGCTAAGCTGAACCTTTTGCAATTGTTTTTTCGCTTCCGCTTCAGCCTGCTTCTTCGGCATTTCCTGTTTAAGCGGAAATAGAACATTCTCTAGAACATTCAGCCACGGAAAGAGCGCCGCCTGCTGGAAAACCATCCCCCTATCCTTGCCTGGTTTATCTATCTTTTTGCCAGAGACAATAATTTCGCCGCTAGTTGCCGGAGTCAGTCCAGCCACGATCGAAAGAAGCGTTGATTTCCCGCAGCCGGATGGCCCAAGAATCGATACAAATTCACCTTTATTCACTCCTAGATTAATATCTTTTAGAATATCAACCTGGTGATTATTTTTGTCTCCATATTGTTTGTGTACATTGCTGATTTCAATAAACAATTTAACCACCCTATTCTCATAAAACTTATTAGTTTAGTCGGAATTAATAAAGTTAATTATAATCTATTCATTCATCTTGTCAACATTTCATTCTTTTATAAAATCTGGCAGCCCGTTTTTCCTAAGCTGAATTCGTGAGCTATAGATTTCTCAGCCAGCTACTCATACCAAAAAAATAGACCCGCATGTCCGCAGGTCTAGAAAAAATAAGAATATAAAGTCAAAACGGAGATGGAGCCAATGACGACAACAATGACATTCGCTCCCATAAAAGCAACAATGAATGCAGCGGCAGCCCCAATGAGCCCATACCAGATATCTTCCTGGATAAACAGGATTGCCGGGAAAATCAGCGCGCCGAGAGTGGCATAAGGAACATTTTTCAGGATACCCTGCAGGAATGGCGGAAGTTCTTTTCCACGGAACATCACAAACGGCAGCATCCTCGGTATGTAGGTTACGATGGCCATACCTATGATCATGATGACGATTTCTTTACTCATCTGTTTCTGTCCCCCTGCCCTTCTTGAATGTTTCTACTGCCTCTACAAGAATCGCTGATAGCAGTGTTGCCAGCACGATGGCCCAGCCTGTAGACATAAGTTCAGCCATCGTAAAAATCGAATTGAACGCCGCTGCGATTACGGCAAGGTATACAACTTTCACATTGCCTTTCATCGACGGGACTAGTAATCCCACAAACATGGCATACAAAGCGACTGACATACTTTCCTGAAGGGTCTGCGGCAATCCTGCCCCAATGATGAAGCCTAACCCCGAGAAAACGACCCAGCTTGAGTAAGCAGTAAGGTTCAAGCCGAACATATAACGGGCATTGATTGTGCCCTCGCGTGTCGCTGCGACTGAAAATGTCTCATCCGTGATCCCGAATGAATAGCCCATTCTCGCTCCCACGGTATCCTCTTCTGCTTTTTCATTCAAGGACGCAGACATGAGAAAATGGCGGATATTCACGATAAAGGTCGTGAGGATGACCTCAAAAATCCCAATCCCCTGGGCGAGGAGACTTAATGAAATATATTGTGCGGCTCCCGCAAACACCAGCAAGCTCATCATGACCGTCTCGCTAAGTGCAAGTCCCGTTGTCTTGGCAATCAGGCCAAAGGTAAGCGCAACCGGCATATAGCCTATCGCAATGCTGATGCCCGATTGAATCCCTCTTTTAAAATCTGTTGCCTGCTTAACAACCAATGTGCTTTCCATTCGCTTCCCGCCTTTCTATCACTATGTAAAAATCAAATTCCTTTAATCAATTAAAATATATTATACATACTTCCAGCACCTTGGAAAAGTATTTCTTTTATCGAAATAATTAGTTGCGTGAAAAAGTTTATGACTGGCAGGCTGCTAATGAAGCGGTTGGTCGAATTATTCGAAAATGTGGTCGAATTATTGATTAATGTGGTTGAATTATTTAAAAATGTGGTCGAATTATTAGGAAAAGGGGTTGAATTATTCCCAAATGTGGTCGAATTATTGGTAAAACCGTGGATACCAACGCAAAATTGATAGATAACATTAAATATTTGCTACAGTTGCGGTCTCTCTTCCTACGAGCTTTGCGGCAAAAAGAATGGAATCACCAAAAAAACACGGCCTCAGCCGTGTTTTTATTAATTCCCTTTAAAATTTGGCTTTCGTTTCTCACTGAAGGCTGCCAGCGCTTCGAGTCGGTCTTCTGTCGGAATGGTCACTTCATATGCTTTGCGCTCGATTTGCAATCCTGTCTGCAAGTCCGCGTTCATCCCCTGCTTGACGGCGTACTTTGCCTGCTGCAGGGCCACTGGACCGTTCGCCAGCATCATGTCAGCAAATTTCATGCATTCATCAAGCAAGCTCTCTTTTTTGACGACAGCAGTGACGAGTCCATATTCAAGCGCTTCCTCAGCTTTCAGCCGGCGCGCGGTCAAAATCAGCTCAAGTGCTTTTGCTTGCCCGATCAATCTTGGCAGCCGCTGTGTGCCACCTGCTCCCGGGATAATCGCCAGGCTTGTTTCTGTCAATCCCATCTGTATTCCTGCAGCGGCAACACGGAAATCGCAGGCAAGGGCCAGCTCCATTCCGCCTCCGAAGGCAAATCCATTGATGGCGGCAATCGTCGGCTGTGGAAGCTGGTCAACCATCGTGAAGACCTCGCCGATTTTATAAATGTTCCGCTTTACGTCCTCATCAGACAAAGTACGGCGCTCCTTTAAATCAGCTCCGACACTGAATGCCTTTTCACCAGCTCCAGTAAAAATGACGACTCTGGCTTCACGGTTCGATCTAATTTTTTCAATAATTTGCTGTAATTCTCCGAGTGTTTCATAGTTAAAAGCGTTTAATGCGTCCGGACGATTCAGCGTGACAATTGCCGTATTTCCCTCTAATTGAAAATTGATGTTTCCCAAACTGATCATCTCCTTCTCCAATTGACATTCTAGTTAAAAGGACAAAATTCCTTCTCAATTTGAAAAGCTTAAGCGCTAATAGAGCGAAAAAAGGCAGGCACGGGCGCCTGCCTCTCATCATTAGGATTATTGTCCTTGTAAAACCTGATTTTTTAGCGCTCTTCTTAGAATCTTTCCGGTTGTGTTTTTCGGAAGTTCTTCGAGGAACTCGATCGCGCTTGGCACCTTGTATTTCGCCAGGTGTTCGCGGCAATACTCGAGCAGCTGCTCTTCGGTCAGTTCAGGATTTTTGCTGACAACATAGCATCTTACTGCTTCGCCGAAATTCGGATCTGGTACACCGAGAACGGCAACCTCAACTACGTCTGGGTGATTGTATAATACTTCTTCGACTTCACGAGGATATACATTGTATCCACCGACCAGGATCAGGTCCTTTTTACGGTCAACAATGTAAAAATAGCCTTCTTCGTCCATGCGAGCGAGATCTCCTGTATACAACCAGCCATCCTTGATTGTGGCAGCTGTTTCTTCTGGCATCTTATAATAGCCTGCCATAACATTCGGACCGCGGACGACCAATTCGCCAACTTCTCCAGGAGCTACTTCATCTCCCAATTCATTGACAACCTTGTTCTCAACATTCACGATTGAAGACCCAATTGAACCAGCCTTGCGTGGACGGTCAAGTGGATTGAAACATGTGACTGGTGAAGCTTCCGACAAACCGTATCCTTCTGAAACCATTACATTGAATTTACGCTCGAAATTTTGAAGAAGCGCAACTGGAAGTGAAGCACCGCCAGAAATACAAAGTCGAAGCGATTTAAGGTCATCCGGATTTCCTTCTGGATACTGGAAAAGGAAATTGTACATTGTTGGTACTCCGGCAAATACAGTAGCCTCGTATTGCCGGGCAATCCTGAACACTTCCGCCGGGCTGAATCTAGGAACAATTAACAGTGTTCCACCATTCATCAATGGCGCATTAAGGGCAACTGTCAAACAGAAAACATGGAACATCGGCAAGGCTGTGATCACCTTGTCATCTTCGTTCATCTTTAGATAATCGCTTACATCTTTTGCATTGCTATAAAGATTTTTGTGTGTAAGCATGGCCCCTTTAGGCTTGCCTGTTGTTCCAGACGTATAAAGAATGACGGCGACATCATCATCATTCAGTTCAGGATCCTTGAAATCAAGATCTCCGGAACCAACGACATGTGTAAACGGTTTCAATTTTGAACCTAAAGAAAGCTTGGACATTTCCTCTTCAGACATCTGGCTCTGGCCGGTCTCCGCGATGACGAAGTGTTCGACCTTTGGCAGATGCTGATGCATTTTTTCTGCGAGCGGCAGCATTAAATCCAGCCCGACGACAAGCTTTACATCACCGTTATTCAAGATATAGCCGATTTCATCTGCTGTGTAAATTGGATTGATGGGAATGACTGTTGCACCGAGTCTAAGCGCTCCGTACAAACCGATGACAAAATGTGGAGAGTTTCCTAGCAACAATGCGATATGATCGCCCTTTTTTACCCCTAGTTTCTCAAGTCCAGAAGCAAACTTCGTTACAGTAGCATCTAGCTCTGCATAGGTGCTTGCTTTGTCCATGAAAAAATATGCCGGCTTATCGCCCAGCATTGAGGCAGTGTGATGAAGCTGTGATGAAAGATTCATTAACTCCCTTCCCCCTTTGCGGTGACAAGAGTCACCAAACTTTGTAAAAAGTTTTCTAAATATATTATATTGAAAGAAAATTATGGATTCAAGGAAAATATGTCGAAATTCTAACAATTTTACTTTTAGTAAATTAAAAACGCGGTGTCATCAACACCGCGCTCCTTCAGTTTAATATATTAAGTTAATGAAATCTTCTTTAGAAATATTTCCGAAATAATGTTTGATGTCCACAGCTTCTAATGCACTGGCTATTTGAGACTTCTCATATTTGATGCCGGTCAGCTTGTCCTCTATTTCGGTGACATCGCCTACCCCAAAGAAATCTCCGTAAATTTTACAGTTTTCGATGATTCCCTTGTTGACTTCAAAACGGACATCGATTTGCCCCACGGGGAACCGATGCGAATGCTGCAGGTTGAACTTAGGCGACTTTCCATAGTTCCAATCCCAATTCTGGTATCTTTCCTTTGAAAGCTCGTGGATTTTTTCCCAGTCCTGCTCTGTTAAAACATACTCAGGAATCTCATCCAGTCCCTCAAAGATATTTTTTAAGAGAAGTGAACGGAATTGCTCAATTGTCACTTTTTCTGAGAGAAACTCGGAGATATTCGCAACCCGGCTGCGGATAGATTTAATTCCTTTAGATTCTATCTTGTCTTTTTTAACATTTAGCGCTGAAACCACACTTTCGATTTCTGAATCAAACAATAAGGTACCATGGCTGAACATCCGCCCTCTTGTGGAAAATTGAGCGTTTCCGGATATCTTTCTTCCTTCAGCCAGCAGGTCATTCCTTCCGCTCAATTCGGCATTGACTCCCAGTTTCCTTAAGGCATTCACCACTGGCTCGGTAAACTTCCTGAAATTGTGGAAACTTTCTCCGTCGTCTTTTGTGATAAAGCTGAAATTCAAGTTGCCAAGGTCGTGGTATACTGCTCCGCCTCCTGATAATCGGCGGACGACATGGATGCCATTGTTTTCGACATATTCAGTATTGATTTCTTCAATTGTGTTCTGATTTTTGCCAATAATGATGGATGGTTCGTTTATATAAAACAGTAAGTAGGTTTCATCGATATCGAGATTCTTCAAGGCATATTCTTCGATTGCCAGATTGATCCTAGGGTCTGTGATTCCTTTGTTGTCGATAAATAACATGATTGATTCTCCTTTATAAGGTGATTTCGAGCCCTTCCCTTGCAAGAGTAATCGGGCCATTGTAAACTGTGGAAGCTTCTGAAACAAGCTGGTCAATTTCTCCGTAATGAGGCAAATGGGTCAAGACTAACTGTTTCACACCCGCGCCCTCAGCCAGCTTTCCATTGTCGTAGCTATTCATATGCCCCGCCCCTTTGCCATCCTGGTTACCATAAAAGTTGCATTCTGAGAGCAATAAGTCAGCTCCGGATGCAAATGGGATGAATTCTTCCTTGAAGGAAGTATCAGCTGTATATACCATAGACTTTCCGCCTGCTTCGATCCTCATCGCATAGCAAGGAACTGGATGTACTGCAGAAATGAATGAGATCGTGAAAGGCCCTACGGTAAGATTTTTTGCCGGATCATAAGCGACCCCTTTTGTTATGTTCTTATATGTAAGCTTCGCAAACTCCTGCTTGTCCTGTGTATGTCCATAAATCGGAAGTTGCGGGGACTTCTTGCCCAGAAAGCCTTGGATGAGCCTGGCATGCTGTAATACTCCGATATCAGCGACATGATCGGGATGATAGTGCGACAGCACCATGGCATCCAGCTCTTCAGGCTGCACGAAATTTTGGATTTTCGCCAGTACGCCGCTGCCAAAATCTATCATTAACTTAAACCCTTCATGTTCAAGCAAATATCCAGTGCTGGCCTCATTCACCTTTGGGAAGCCGCCCCAGAATCCTATTATTGTCAGCTTCAATGATTGCCCTCCTAAAATCACACGTTTTTCTTTCACTATACTTCATTTTGCCCATTTTTTCACTTTAACGGCTTTTTCAGAAAATTATGATTGACGCCGGACGTTCTGTTATAATACAATAAAATAAATAATGAAACTGTATCAAAACACAAACTCAATTGGAGGGAACAGCATGATTGAAAATGTCGTAGAATTCTTTCGCAATTTACCAGCAAAGCAATGCTCAGAGTGTGGAGAGACAATTAATGAACAACATGAGTGCTATGGAAATAAGTGCGATGGATGCATGGACCCTGGCAAACTATAAAAACTAAATCGTTTTCCTTCCCCGGTAATCCGGGTGTAATACAATCCCTTTCCCGCAGTGGTAAAACTGCACATAAAAAGCCAGCTCGTTTTATTTATAAACGGCTGGCTTCTTTTTTTCTTTATTTAACTAACATTGCAAATTTCCTCTTAAACATCCAGTGGAAGTATACGCCTGTACCTGCTGCGAGCAGTAAGACATAAATGGCCAGTATTCCTGCATTTTTCCACATGAAATCGAAATCCCCGCTCGAGATGACAGCCTTGAATCCCTGCACTGAATATGTCATTGGCAAAAATGCATTGAACTTTTGCAAAAATCCTGGAATCAATTCCAACGGGAAAGTTCCTGCACTTGTCGTAAGCTGAAGGATCAAGATGACGATAGCAACAAACCGGCCCGGATCACCCAGCAATGTTACTAGGAACTGAATCAATACAATAAATGTCAGACTTGTGATAATAGAGAAAGTAAAGAATAGCGGAATGCTTTCCACGTCTAAACCTAACCCAAAAAGTAAGATGACATCAGCTGCAAGTGCCTGCAATACCCCGATTCCTGCCAATATGCCGAATTTGCTGAAGAACCAGTTTGCCCCGCTGGTGGGAACACCTGCTGGTTCCCTCAACGGGAAGACAATTGAAAGCAGCAAAGCACCTACAAACAAGCCTAAAGATAAAAAGTATGGCGCAAAACCTGTACCATAGTTTGGAACCGCTTTGATTGTTTGACTTTCTAGCTTCACAGGTGCCGCCAGCATGTTATAGGTATCCTGGTTAGGATTGAGCTTCGCTTCTTCCACTCCATCCTTCAGCTTTACAGTGAGCTCTGATGTCCCATCTGCTACCTTGGAATTCCCTTCAGATAATTCTCTAGCACCAGATGCCAGTTTGTCTGTTCCGTCCTTCATGGCTGCTGAACCAGCTGCCAGCTGATCCATTCCCCCTACAAGTTTAGAACTGCCATTCGCCAACTCAACAGAACCAGCTTTCGCTTCACTCAGCCTGTCACCGAACAGCTGGAGACCCGAATGAAACTCTTCGTGTCCGGCTGCCAGCTTTGCAGCACCTGTTTCAAGTTGTCCGCTGCCAGATGCGATTTTAGACATTCCCGCTTGTAGCTGTCCTTGACCAACAATGACTTCATTCAAGCCGGCTGATAATTTCTCAGAGCCGACAGCCAGTTCACCTGCTGAGCTTGAGAGCTGAGCAGTTCCTTGTTCAAGAGTGGCACTGCCTGCTTCCAGTTTGCTAAGCGCTTCGGCTAGCTTTTGGAAAGAAGCAAGCTCTTTCTGTTTATCAGGATCTGCAGCTATTGCAGGCGCCATCGCCTCCATTTGTCTTTGCAGCTCTTGAATGCCTGCATGAAGTTGAGATGCTCCGCCAGCTGCATTGTCAGCCCCATTTTTCCAAGCTGTCAGGTTCTGGCTGAGATTTTCAGATCCTTGTTCAAGTTGTTTTGTACCTTCAATCATTGCTGGTATCTTGCTGTTAGCTTGATCTATACCTGCTTTTATTTCTGTAGCTCCCGCAAGTAAATCTTCCTGGCCTGTCAACAGTTGACCCGAAGCATCCTCAAGCTTGGTTTCGCCTCCCTCCAATTGGCCAAGTCCGCCGGCTAGCTTTCCTGCTCCATTGGCAAGCTCTTTTGTTCCGTAATTAGCCGAATTCATTCCCTGGTTGAATTCAATCGATTTGCTCGCCAGAACGGACAGGTTATTATATAGCGCCTGGCTTCCATCTTTCAGCTTTACCGCACCCTCGTTCAGGTCTGAAGCTCCGTCACTCGCTTTGCCAAGGCCATCTGCCAATTCGCCGATCTTCTCAAACATGGTTTCAGCATAAGTTTCAGAAACCTTTTCGGAGACGGAAGCTTTTATTCTTTCAGCTGCTGTTTCACCAATCTGAGCTGATAGAAAATTGAAACTTTCATTAGGCATATAAACAAGTTCAAGCTTTTTGGGATGCTCATCCATTAAGGTAGTTGCATTCTCGGAAAAGTCTTTCGGGATTTTGATCAGCATATAATATTTTTGCTGCTGCAGACCTTTTATCCCTTTTTCTTCCGACACAAATTCAAAACCGAAGTCCTGGTTCTGTTTTAATTTTTCAACTAAATCATCGCCAAGCTCCATCTTCTTCCCATCAATCGCAGAACCTGAATCTCCATTGACAACTGCTACAGGCAAATCTGCCAGATGTTCATACGGATCCCAGAATGCCCATAGAAACATCCCACTGTACAGGACCGGGATAAACAGGACGGCGATGATTGGAATAAGAAGCTTTTTATTTTGAAAAATAGCAAGCAATTCCTGCGTGAATAATTTATTTTTCATGATGTCCTCCTCGTTGTAAAGAATGACCGTTTTGTTCATTTAGTCAATTTTAGACTTGAAATAAGGATTATCTTATTCAGACAATCCTCTGAAAATATAGAACTCAAATAACTCTGAGATTTTTTCTTTTTCAAGTGGCTCGTTCTTTTTTTCCCAGTCAAAGATCAGCGCAATATAAAGCTTCATCATGATGAAAGCAGTAGTCTCCGGATCACATTCCTTAATTTCACCTTTTTCGATCGCTTGGATTACTTTCTCTTTAATAAAGCTCAGAATAGCAGATTCTAATTTATCCATAACCTCCAGAACGGCTGGTGTTCCTATATCTCGCGCTTCTTGCGAAAGCTTGATGGTTAGCTGGTGCCTTTTACGAAACTCCAGTAGCCTGTACAAAGCCCTATGGACATTTTCATAAAAAGAATCTTCCGTATTTACTGCCTCATTTGCGACTACTTTCATTTCTTTGATCAGCCCATTAATGATTTCATCGAAAAGCTGTTCTTTATTTTTGAAAAAGGTATAGATTGTCCCTTTACCAACGTTCGCCAGCTTTGCCACCTGGTCAATCGTAGTCGCCTTATATCCGTATAGCGAAAAAGAGTTGGTGGCCGCATCAATAATCTGCTGTCTTCGGTCAATTGCCATGATATCCCCCTCTAAAATGACCAAATGAGAAAAACGGTCAATGTGTCAAAAATTAATTTATCATATCTTTTACACTATGGCAAGCGTGTGTACTGTGAAAACAAAAATAAAAAACCCTAAAAGGGTTTTTTATCAGTTAAGCTTTAAGAATGCCAGAATCTTTTCAACAGCGGCTTCTCCCTGGTCGATGCAGTCCGGAAGGCCGACTCCTTCATAGGAACTGCCGCCAACGAAGACACCTGGAAGCTCACCGGCCAGGTCATTCTTCAGATTCGCGACCCTTTCCTTATGTCCGACGGTGTACTGCGGCATTGACTCTTTCCATCGGGAAACTACGGCAAACTCAGGTTCTGTCTGGATATCCATCGTTTTATTTAAATCCTCAAGAGCAATCTTGATGATTTCATCGTCCGAAAGCTCGACAATTGCCTCGTCCCCCGGCCTGCCGACATAAAGACGGAGCAATACTTTTCCCTCAGGAGTAGTATGGGGCCATTTTTTATGTGTCCAGGTGCAGGCAGTGATTGTGTAGTCACTGTTCCGCGATACAACGAATCCAGTACCATCAATATCTTCTTTTATGACACTTTCCGGGAATGCCATCGCAACTGTAGCCACCGATGTCGAGGGCATATTCCGGAAAGGATCAAAAATATGTTCATGATTTGAGAACATATGCAAGGCAGCTTCATGTGGGGCCGATACCAAGATACTATCTGCGTCCAGTATTTCCCCGCTGCTCAGCCTCATCCGGTAACCATCTTCTTGTTTGCTTACTTTATCGACCCGGATCCCTTTTATCACAGAACCTGGTTCGAGCTTCGACTCAATGGCATCGACAAAAGATTGCAAACCTGAAGTCACGGTCAGGAACATTCCTTTTTTCTTTGACTGGCCTGTTTCGGCAGGCTTCTTTTTCGCCGAGGGAGTCGTTTTCTTTGTACCAAGAATCAGGCTCCCGTATTTCTGTTCAACCTGATAGAATTGCGGGAAAGTTGATAGTAGACTCATGTTATCAATATCCCCGGCATAGATTCCGGAGAGCAGAGGTTCGATCAGATTTTCAACGACTTCATCCCCAAGCCTGCGACGGAAAAACTCACCTAGTGACTGGTCTCCTTTCACCTTGGAAGGTGGCATGAAGAAGTCTCCTGCAGCCCGGAACTTGCCTGGCCATGAAAACAGGCCGGTTGTGACAAAGGGGCCTATTTGTGTAGGGATCCCCATCACTGCACCGCCAGGCATAGGGTGGAGCTTGTCCTTCACTAACACATACGCTTTTCCGGTACTGTTATTGACTAGTTTATCCCCTAAGCCAACTTCCCTGGCGAGTCGTCCTGCACTCTCTTTCCTCTCAAGGAATGAATCTGGTCCTCTTTCAATCACAAAGCCATCTTTAACATATGTCTGCATTTTCCCGCCAACACGGTGAGAGGCTTCGACCAATTTCACATCAAGCGGAAGCTGGTTCTCCCTGGCATGCTTTTGCAAATAGTATGCAGCTGACAAACCAGTTATGCCGCCCCCAACGATTACAACTTTCTTCTTTTCCTTCACGGTAAATCGCCTTCTTTAAGTAGTTTAGCGAGGCTCTTTTCGTAAACTTTTTTGCTGTCTCAGCCTGTATGAATGATATCTTAATTTTGAAGTCTCCTCGAAAAGAGCAATGATACCATTCTTGATGCGGTTTACAGAACATGTACGAAAAGCCGCAATTATTGCCAAAACAGCCTAATTTGAAGTTGACAGCTTCTTAAAAATCACATCTGCCAATGCATCAATAAATTCAGGCTCTGTATTTGGCATTGCCGGCCTGTAATAGCTGGCCCCGATCTCATCCGTTACGATCTTGCATTCATAATCATTGTCATATAGTACTTCCAGGTGGTCGGAAACAAATCCAGCCGGCACATAAACAAAGGCTTTATATCCATTTGCCTCGAACAGGTCTCTCGTCAAGTCCTGGACATCTGGCCCTAGCCATGGCTCAGGTGTGTTTCCTGCACTTTGCCAGCCAACCTCGTAATTTTTCACATTTGCCTGGTTTGCGATCATATCAGCTGTTTCTTTTAATTGTTCAGGATACGGATCCCCCATTTGGAGAATCTTCTCCGGAAGGCTGTGGGCCGAAACGATCAATACTGCGTTCTCGCGCTCATCAGCAGGCATGTCAGCAAATATATTACTTACTCTGTCTGACCAGTACTTAATAAATTTCGGCTCGTCATACCACTGTTCTACCGATACAATTTCTGGTCCGCCCAATTTTGCCGCTTCTTCCTTGGCGCGTCCATTATAGGATTTCACGCTGAAGGTCGAGAAGTGAGGAGCCAGTACAATGCTAACCGCTTCTTCAATACCATCATCATGCATTTGCTTGACTGCATCCTCGATGAACGGCTCGATATGCTTTAGACCGAGATACATCTTGAATTCAATGTCATCCTGAATGCTGTTCAAATGCTGTTCAAGCTTCTCGCCTTGCGCAACGGTAATTTTCGCAAGTGGAGAAATACCGCCAATTGCTTCGTAACGCTGTTTTAAGTCCTCAAGCATTTCCGGTGACGGAGTGCGTCCGCGGCGGATATGTGTATAATATCGTTCAATATCTTCTTCTTTGTAGGGTGTGCCATATGCCATCACAAGCAAACCCATCTTTTTCTTCGTCATGATTGCACCTCTTTTTCGTGTCTCTAAGCTTCTATTCTGCCAAAAACCAGACCATTTTACCAAATGTAATGCTCTGAAGCAGTATAGAGACTATTTGCCTAGTTTCGAGGCAGAATACTCATGGATAAAAGCAGTCAGCTTTTTCAATGTTTCCGGGTTCACTGATGGGAATACACCATGCCCTAGGTTGAAGATGTAGCCTGGTTGTGCCATGCCCTGATCAAGGATACCCTTGGCCTTTTCTTCGATTACTTCCCAAGGTGCAAGCAGGATTGCAGGATCGAGATTTCCCATGACGGTTTTCTGGATTCCAAGCTCGCGAGCCTCACTGATTTGTAGACGCCAATCTAATCCAACAACATCTAGCGGAAGTTCGTTCCATTCCATGGCAAGGTGGCTTGCTCCAACACCAAACATGATCAATGGAACATTTTCTTTCTTCAGTTCAGAAAAAATCCTGTTCATGACTGGCTTGATGTAAGTTCGGTAATCCTGAACATTCAGCGCACCTACCCATGAATCAAAAATCTGGATAGCTTTTACTCCAGCCTTGATTTGTGACTTCACATATGTAATCACCATATCGCCAAGCTTGTCCATCAGTGCGAACCAGGCTTCTGGCTGTGCGTACATGAATGCCTTAGTCTTGTTGTAATTCTTTGAAGGACCGCCTTCGATCATATAGCTTGCAAGCGTGAACGGTGCTCCTGAGAAGCCGATCAATGGTACTGACAACTGTTCTTCTGTAAGAAGTTTGATCGTGTCAAGTACGTAAGGAATATCAGATTCAGGGTTAATCGTACCCAACTTTTCAACATCAGCGAATGTTTTTACTGGATTGGAAATGACAGGTCCGATGCCTGATTTAATTTCAACATCCACTCCCATAGCTGGCAGTGGTGTCATGATGTCCTTGTAAAGGATCGCCGCATCTACTCCATATTGCTCAACAGGCAGCCTTGTCACATAAGCACAAAGTTCAGGCTGGTGCGTAATCTCGAATAAAGAATATTTTTCCTTGATCTCTCTATATTCAGGCTGGGACCTTCCAGCTTGTCTCATATACCAGACAGGAACGTAATCTGTTGCTTCTCCTCTGGCTGCTTTTAAAAATGTATCGTTAATGATCTTGCTCATTAGGGGAAATCCACCTTTCAATAATGTCTGTATTCCATTGTAATATAAAAGGAATAAAATAAAAAACAACTATTTTCCGAATCGGCTTCGCGATAGCCTGCTTAGTTGATACAAAAAAACAAACTATATACACTATATCGTTTTTGTCAGCCGATTTCATAGCAAACGCTTTAAATTGTTAAAAATTTGACGAATTTTGCTTTTACTTCCTCAATAAAAGGGAAAACAGATGATAGCTTGGGTTTATCAGCATACAATTAGTATAATAGAAGCAAAGCATTTTTATTTAAAACGAGGTGAGAAAATGAATCTATATATTACGTCAGGAACTCCAGATTTTTTAATGAAGTTGAAAGAAAAGCATCAAGGTGAAAACATGATATTGATGAACAATAATGAGTCGTCGCTCCTTGTCCACGAGTCTGACAAGAAAACATTGTTCAGTTCACCAAGGAAGTATGAGGTGATTGATTCCGCTGGTTCACTTGACCATGAAGGATTCGCTGTTTTCAACAATATTCCAGTAACAGATGAAGGCCGGCCCCTTTTTGAAGACCGATTTTTGAACAGGCCGAGGCTGATAGAGAATGAACCAGGTTTTATCGCAATCCGCGTTCTTCGTCCCTTAAGCTCCAACACATATATCATTTTGACAATCTGGGAAAATGAAGGGGCATTCGAAAACTGGCAAAAATCGAAGGCTTACGAGAATGCGCACAAAAAACGCGGCACAGAAGCAGGAATAGACGGTGCACGGCCGAATATTTTTGAGAGCGCATCATACGTATCGAAATACTATATAGAAAAGTAGAAGAAGGGAGGGGCATGAGGCACCCTCCCTTCTTTTATGTCGTTTTAATCAAACCGTTTCTGTTAGCATAAATCGCTGCCTGCGTCCTGTCTGATAAACCGAGTTTACCCAGAATGTTCGAAACATGGGTTTTGACCGTTTTGACACCGATGAATAACTCCTCACTGATCTGCTGGTTTGTCATTCCTTCACCAATACATTTCAGCACATCTAGCTCTCGTTCTGTCAGTTCATCATGTGGCTTACGCTCCTGCGGCCTAAGTCTTTTCATCATCCTATTGGCCACTTTTGGTTCAATGACCGTTTCCCCTCTTGAGGCTTTTTCAATCGCCTTGATGACTTCAGATGCGGACGCTGTTTTTAGCATATAGCTAAATGCTCCTGCCTCGATGGCCGGAAAAACCTGTTCATCGTCATAAAAGCTAGTGATAATGATGATTTTACATTCTGGATAAAAACTTAGTATCTCCCTGGTTGCATCAATCCCCGATCCATTCTCCATTAACAAGTCCATCAGGACAACATCCGGTTTCGTTTCCTTTACAAGTGAAACTGCCTTTTTTCCACCATCCGCCTCACCGACAATCTCGATTGCTGGTTCAGTCTCCAAATAGAAAATGATGCCTTTTCTGACCATTTCATGATCATCTACTACGACAACCCTGATTTTCCCCATTACTCTTCCCTCCTCAAAGCAGGTATCCGTATTTCAATATATGTTCCTTCGTTTGCTTTTGAACGAATATTATATGTACCGCCAATTTGTTCGCACCGTTCCCTCATCGTCTTAAGGCCGTATGATGCCATCTTTTCTTCATGGATGTCGAAGCCCTTACCATCGTCACCGATATACAGATGGATATATCGGTTCTCTTCTGCAAGCACCAATTTCACCTTGGTCGCATCGGCATGCCGCAGGATATTTGATAGTGCTTCCTGAACAATCCGGAATATATGCTCTTCTGCAGCTTGCGAAATATGTTCGATTTCATCAACACTAGCTTCGAATGCCAGATTCGTTTTTTGCTTCAGTTCCCTGATTAGTTTAATGATTCCTTCACACAAGCTCTCCCCACTCAATTGGACAGGCCTTAGATGAAGAAGAAGAGCCCTCATTTCCCCCTGTGCTTTGCCCGCTATCTCAGATATTTGCTCCAGCTGCTTCCTGGCCTTCTCTGGGTCCTGGTCAAAACATCTTAGTGAAGCAGATGACATCATGCTGAGCGCGAATAGCTGCTGGCTGACTACGTCATGCAGATCCCTGGCGAGCCTCTGTCTTTCCTCCATGGTTGCGGCGGACTTTGCCGTCTTTGATAGCTCCGTTTTTTCTTCTGCAAGCCGCTGCAATGAATGAACCTGGTCCTGGAGGTATTCAGATAACTGATTGAGCTCCTCGGAAATGAGTCCGATTTCATCTTTTTCATCCGTTTGGATTCTTTCCGTGAATTTGCCTCTGCGCAAAGTAGCGATGAATAGTAATATATCGCCAAGACGTCCTTTGATTACGTAGCTTCCTCGTAAACTGAAGTAAAATCCGACTGCTGCCATAATGACAAAGCTATATAGCCAAAACCAGAACGTCATCGTAGTCGAAAGGCCGCTGTCAGGCACCAGGAATAGAAAGATTTGAAGACCGATGAAGAGGATGAGAGAAGTTATGAAAGCCATCATCAAGAACGTTTGGATAAACCATAAGCGGATACTTGTCATTTGCTGCTTCCCCCTACACCCGATCAATCCTGACAGAACCGATCTTCAATTCGATTGTGATGTTTAATTTCCTTACTGCATCATCATAATCATCCGATTTATAAGCTACTACATGTTTTATTTGCTCCTGAGCATAATCGAACAGCTTTACTTCACCGACGCCTATGACAGCATCAATCTTTACAGGCACATCCTCGGGAATGAGCATTTTCACTTCACCAACCCAGCCGCGCACCCTAATCGGCGTCTCCCTGTCAGGAATGAAGCCTTTACTGAAGTCTATAAAATATTCACCGACCATATTGTATAAATCCATTGGTTCGACTGCCCAGTTTTGCTTTTTGAATGTCACCTGGCCAATCGACACCCCCCGTATCTTCTTTAAGGTAGTTTCGGGAGCCGGGATTTTATCAATCTGCTTCGCTGATGGAAAATCCGTTTGGTAAATTACTTTTATTTTCTTATTCCTAAACAGCATCGCTAATCCAAAATTAATCAGCAATAGAGGCCAAAGTTTCCACACATCAAGAAATTCAAAGGCAATCAAGCCAAAGCGGTCCATGATCAGCAAGGATGAAAATAGGACGATGAATGACCCCCAGCCAAACTGTCTCTGCAGTAAGACTACTAATCCATACACTATTAATAAAAATGGATAGGTTACGACAAAAAGCTCTTTTATTTCCAAGGAAATGACACCTAAATTGACTAACAGAAGAATAACTCCTAAGCCTGATAGTATGACAGCCGCAGCTATCTGATTCATCGATCGTGTACGCAAAAGTTCCCCCTTCTTTCTTCCTATCATAATCACTTATTCTTTTCCTGCTGGGAAAACCCCTTTTTTATGCTGGTTTTTTTAGATTTGAATTTATAGCTTCATATTAAAATATGGCTCGGCATTTTTCGCCCCTCTGGAGAAGCTTTTCCTCTCCGTCTCGAGACCGAGAAAAAATTCTCTGATACCGCTCACACCTTTCCGCGGCCATCATATCCTGTAGTACTCAATTAGGAAATTTGCCTATATAACCCAAAGGTACACAGCATGTCATTTAGAAAGGAGGATTATTCCATGATCATAGAATTAACGGCACTTCATTGGATATATGTTTTATTCATTTTCCTGATTATCGGTTTCATGGTCATGAAAAGAGACACAACCCTTATATCAATTATCGGTATCTTTTTATTGGCAATTGTCGCAACGGGATCTTTGAGTGGATCGGTCAGCAGTATATTCAATAGCTTCATATATGCGATTACCGAGCTTTTGCCTACTATTCTTGTTATTTCGATTATCGTGGCGATGAGCAGGACACTTACAGTGACCGGAATCAATGATGCGATGATATCCCCGTTTGCAAAGCTGATCAAAACACCGGCGCTGGCTTATTGGACGATTGGCATTGTCATGATGGTCATATCCTGGTTCTTCTGGCCTTCCCCGGCCGTGGCCTTGATGGGAGCTGTTCTTTTACCGGTTGCTGTCAGAGTCGGACTGCCTGCGCTAGGGGTAGCCGTCGCAATGAACCTCTTTGGGCACGGAATCGCCCTGTCCGGTGACTTTGTCATCCAGGCTGCTCCAAAACTTACTGCAGATGCAGCAGGCATTCCTGTCAGTTCGGTAGTCCAGGCCAGTATCCCGCTGGTCATTGTGATGGGTGTAGTCACAACGGTCACCGCTTTCTATCTATTAAAAAGAGATATGAAAAACGGGACACTAAAAGGTGGCGGCGCGCTTGAAGTTGAAATGGATCATACAAGTGACCCCAGCTTGCTATCAGCCGGTGCCAAGAAATTTTTCGCCATCCTGATACCGGTTTTATTTGCTGTAGATGTCGCCGCAATGTCCATTCTTGACTTGCAAGGAGGCGACGCAACTGCGCTCGTTGGCGGGACTTCGATTTTCATTCTTCTTCTCATTTCACTCGCAGCACATAAGAACAAAGGTCTTGAAAAAACGACTAGCTATCTGATCGAAGGATTTCAGTTCGGCTTTAAGGTTTTTGGTGCAGTCATTCCAATCGCAGCATTCTTCTATCTTGGTGATTCAGGCTTCACAAAAATTATCGGCGAGTTCCTGCCAAAAACTTCTCAGGGCATTGTAAATGACCTCGGCGTGGCGCTGGCTTCTGTCGTGCCACTCAGTGCTGAAGTTGGAGCCGTGACCCTCACTGCTGTCGGGGCAATTACCGGCCTCGATGGATCGGGCTTTTCCGGAATTTCACTTGCCGGATCGGTAGCTGCGATTTTCTCGACTGCCATAGGTGCAGGAGCCGCTACTCTGACCGCTCTTGGTCAAATTGCTGCCATATGGGTCGGCGGCGGCACCCTTGTTCCATGGGCATTGATTCCGGCAGCCGCAATTTGCGGAGTGGATCCGTTTGAACTAGCAAGAAGGAATCTGCTTCCGGTTACAATCGGGCTGATTGTCACCACGATTGTGGCAATGTTCCTGATTTAAAATACTGGATGCCATTACATGGCTCCATTTATATACGAAGCTTCCTTTATGGGAGCTTCTTTTGCTATGAAGCTAAAATGTTTTTATTCTATTTATGTGCTATAATTATTTAAATTATCAAACTATTTTACATAAGGAGATGAACCAATTGCAGGATCAGCTTTTAAAAAAAATAGAAAACCTTTATCCGGAAATGGTGGAAATCCGCCGTTATATGCACCAACATCCTGAATTGTCTTTCCAGGAAGTGAACACAGCACAATATATCCAATCGTATTACGAAAAACTTGGAGTTGAGGTCCGCGCCCATGTGGGCGGCAACGGAGTGGTTGCAAAAATCCATGGTGCAAAGCCAGGAAAAACGGTCGCACTTAGAGCTGATTTTGATGCCCTGCCTATACAGGACGAGAAAGATGTTCCATATAAATCATTAGTTCCAGGTGTGATGCATGCGTGCGGCCATGATGGACACACAGCGACATTATTAGTGCTTGCAAAGGTACTATATGAAGCCAGGGAAACTTTGCAGGGAACGTACGTGATGATTCACCAGCATGCTGAGGAGTACGCTCCAGGCGGCGCAATTTCGATGATCGAAGATGGCTGCCTTGAAGGCGTGGATGTGATTTTCGGTACCCATCTGTGGGCAACTGAGCCAACAGGAACCATCCAATACCGGATTGGACCAATCATGGCAGCAGCTGACCGATTTGAAATAGCAATCCAGGGAAAGGGCGGACACGGTGCACAGCCGCATAAGACAAAGGACGCCATTGTTGCTGGAGCGCAGCTTGTTTCGACCTTACAGCAAGTTGTCAGCAGACGCGTCGATCCTGTCGATTCCGCAGTTGTGACCGTAGGTTCATTCGTGGCAGAAAATGCCTTTAATGTAATTGCCGATAAAGCAAAGCTGATTGGTACAGTCAGGACATTCAACGAATCAACCCGGGATTTCATCGCAACGGAAATTGAAAAAGTAGTCAACGGCACTTGTCTGGCAACAGACTGCACATATGATTACCTCTATGAAAAAGGCTATCCAGCCGTCGTCAACCATGCAGCAGAAACTGAATTCCTGATTGACTGTGCAACTAAAGTAACGGAAGTGACAAAAATAGAAGAAAGTGCCCTTCAAATGGGCGGTGAAGATTTCGCCTACTATCTGCAGAATGTTAAAGGTACCTTCTTCTTTACCGGAGCTAAGCCTGAAACTGATGGATCGTATCCGCATCATCACCCAAGATTCGATTTTGATGAAAAAGCGATGGTCATAGCCGCAAAAACTCTTTGCGCAGCCGCACTCAACTATCAAATAAAGGAACAAACCAAACACGAAAAAAGTGAGACATTAGCTTAAAAAACAAAAAGCGCAAGCGCCTCGTTCAGCCCCGACAAGCGCTGGAGGGCCTGACAGTGAAGTCGTTCTTTGACTTCATTGGCAGGACCGAAGCGTCTCGAGGGGCTAGGCGCTAGAGCTAGATTAAGAACACCCTAAATAAGTCACCACAACATAATTATTTGATGATGCAAAACACCTCCGCATTTTATAGTTGCGGAGGTGTTTTCAGGATCCTTATCCTATAGGCATTCATCGCTGTTTCACCTAGCTGGTCGAGCAGATTGTAATTTGCGTAAGCTCCTACAACAGCCCCAATACCTGGCATTAGCTGCAGCATTTTGGCAAAGTCGATATAGTCTCTGTATTCCTGCTGAAATTGCTGCCAATCCAGCTCCGACAATTCAGCTTTTCTTGCTTCCCAGTTCTCAATCAAGTCCAGCGTCTGCTTTCGATGCTCATCACTTGAAAAAGCCAGCTGGAAAACATAAAGGATAAAAAGCCTTTCTTCATATCTTGAAGGGTCATAACCATATACAGATGCAGCCTCGAAAAGAAATTTCATTTTAATCGATAAAAGCAAAGGAAAATCCGCCATTCCGAGCAGTATGCCCCCGGCTCCAGTTCCGGCCCCTTCCACAGCCGCCGTCCTCTTATATGCAGACAGCTTTTTATGAAGCTCCTGGTCTTTCTCAGCAAGTGAAAGCCCTGTTCCCTGCTGCTTTTTCGTCGTGTAATTTGATCCCGCCAGAGTCGCCTTGACCATGTTCTTAATACTTTCCGTCAAGAATTGATGTACTCTGTCTGGAATCAACTGATTCACTTTCGTCTGCGCTTTCTTTGAAGCACGAGCCAAAAGGCTTGAACGTTTATTCAGCTTTCGCTTCCAGGTGAGAACCTCTTCATAAGCCTTCAATTCATAATCATTCAATGTTTTCACCCCTTGTTTTTTACTATTACGTCTCAAACACAAAAACGATTCAAAAAAATCCTTTTCATAAAAGCTTAAGGCGATTACGAAAAGGATTTCAAAATTATGATTTAAGCTTACTCTGACTGTAAAAATAAACAAAGAACAGTGAAAATGCGATTCCAGCAGCCAATACGATTGCTCCTAATATCAAATCCCCTTTAATGAAAACTGTCCCTGCAAAAACAGCTGCCTGAAAAATCATTATTCCCAGCAACAGGCTCGTAAAGGATTTTTTTCTTGAATTCTCTGGTACAGGATACAGACCGACCCAGAGTTTGTTTTGGTGATGATTCCATAAAGGCAAAAGCTGAAACCCTGTCAAATACATGAAAAGCAAAGCAAACAAAATTTGTCCTGGCCCATATGATAGGAAATAAAGCGCTGCTCCTCCTATCAATGTTAGGCGGACAAGCAAGCCGAAATAATCCCCGGATCTTGCGAAGGTCCTTAAGTAAAGATGGCTGAAGGCCAGGTCCTGCTTGTATGGAATGATGTTAACGAGCCAATCAAGCCATTTTCTTCTTTTCGTGCGGTCTCGCAGCTTTGGAACATCCGTAAACATATTGGCCACACGGTAAAAGGCATTCATCCGCCGTTCTTCGTCCTCGATCAACTGCTCCCACTTCAAACCTTTGTCATTTGTCTGCTTTTTATAGTAAAAATACAGCATGATTAAGACAGCAGCTGGAACGGCTGCAAAAAATAGCTGCGCTCCTGAAAAGATAAAATACAAAAGAACGACATTAATACAAAAACGAATGATGCTATCCGTCAATTTTACGTTCTTCTCGATAAAATACTGTACATTCCAGCGAATCAATATATTGATCCATTTTACCAGAATGAGTGCGATTAAAAGGATGAAAAAAGATTTGAAATCGGCACCATGTATTTTTACATGGAGAGGCATCAATACCGCGAGTACAAGCAGCAATAAATAAGACTGCAGGCTCAGGCTGAAAGTGATCGATTTCCGGAAATAGTCATCCAATCTGGTTTCAAGTGGCAATAAAAATATTTTATCCGCCTCGGTCAAAAAAGTCTGGATTGGACTATATGTAAGAATGGCAGCAAGAACCAAGGCGATGATCCACGCTGCCGGGAAATCCGGCTTCAGCGTTTCAATCCACTCTTGATAGTAAAAAGCCGCCGTTCCCAATAAAAACAGGACGACAATCACTAAATGGCCATTAAAAATGTATCGCAGGTAGCTTCCGGTTTCCTTGGCAAAAGTACCGAAACGCTCCTTCCATAAGTGCTGCGGATTAAACATAGTCTTCTTCCTTCGTCAGTTGGATATACAGGTCATCCAGTGTTGAGCCAGGCATTTGGAATTGGTCCCTCAACTCTTCAAGCGTCCCATGCGCCCTGACCTCTCCATTATGAAGAATGACAAAACGATCGCAATAACGTTCGGCCGTTGCAAGAATATGCGTCGACATCAATATGCCAGCCCCATTTTCCTTCATCTTATCCATCAAATCCAACAAGGATTGAATCCCAAGTGGATCAAGACCGACAAATGGTTCATCGACGATATAAAGTGAAGGTTGTACCAAAAATGCGCACATGATCATTACCTTTTGTTTCATCCCTTTTGAAAAATGGGCAGGAAACCATTTTAGCCTTTTACTCATCCTGAATTCCTTCAATAAAGCATCTATTCGCTGTTCATATTCTTTTTCCTCAAGACCATAGGCCATTGCTGTCAGCCGCAGATGCTCCTCAAGCGTCAATTCATCATAAAGAATAGGCGTTTCAGGCACAAAGGTGAACTGCTTTCTATATTCCTCCTTGCCTTCCAAAAAGGTTCTGCCATTAATTTTAATATCACCCTTATGAGGCTCCATCAAGCCGATCACATGCTTGATTGTCGTACTTTTTCCAGCACCGTTCAGGCCAATCAATCCAACGATTTCATTACTATTGACGGTGAAACTCACATTTTTCAATACCGGATTCCTCGTATATCCACCGGTTACCTGGTTAATTTCCAATAAAGACATGAACAACGCCCTTCCAGTTCGTATTCTGTACCGTTATTTTAACAAATCCATATCCATTAGGAAAAGCTTCAACTAATTTCGAAACTTTTTCGCATATAAGCTTCCAATCGGGGCATCATAATTTATGAAGGGGTAACAAGCAATATTTCGAAATGAGGTGTCTGTTAAAGACATATTATTCGATATATAAGCACACTGATTTAAACGTTCAAAACAAGGGGATGGTTGCATTGCGCTACGTAAATGTTAACCCAGCCGTTCAGTAACATCACTCCACATTTTGAAATGAGGTGTGTGTCGCAGATCACTTCCCGCTTTATAAGTTGTGAAACCGATTAAAGCAGACAGGGGATGGTCCGATTGAACCAGGTACTGAATAACCCATCATTTTTATCATTCAAATGAATTGAAAATGAGGTGTTTATCAAAGGTAAACCTGCTGAGAACGTCAATGAACAGTAATTAGTTCCCCTTCAGGGACAGGATTCCAAGCGGATCCTGTCCTTTCTTTCTTTATGTTTATTGGTAAAATGTGATAAAATACCAGAAACATGAGCAATGGAAAGGGTGGTATAGATGAGCGATTGTATTTTTTGTAAAATCATTAACGGCGATATCCCATCAGCAAAAGTGTATGAAGATGAGAATGTCCTTGCATTTCTGGATATCAGCCAGGTAACGAAAGGACATACACTTGTCATCCCGAAGGTACATAAAGAAAATGTCTATGAGCTCACTGACGAGATTGCTGCGAATGTATTCAAGGCAGTCCCAAAAGTCGCTAATGCGATCAGGGCTGCATATGATCCTATCGGGCTGAATGTACTTCAAAACAACGGCGAAGCAGCTGGCCAATCAGTCTTCCACTTCCACATGCATTTGATTCCGCGCTATGGCAATGGTGATGGCTTCGGCGCTGTGTGGAAAACACATCAGGATCAATATACATCCGACGATTACCAAAAAATCGCCGCAGAAATAAATAGCAAGATTTAGACTTCCGCATTGCGGGAGTTTTTTTATTGGTGTTAAATTGAGGTTAAAGTTGATTTATTGGACATTTTGACTCCTTCTGCTATTGTAATGTCCATTAAACTCATCTTATTAGACATTTTGACTCCTCTTTATCATCGAAATGTCTATTAAACCTATCTTACTTAGACATTCGGGCTCCTCTTGCTCTTCAAATGTCTATTAAACCCCTCTTATTAGACATTTTGACTTCTCTTGCTCCTCGAAATATCTATTAAACCCATCTTATTAGACATTTTGACTCCTCTTGCTTATCGAAATGTCTATTAAACCCATCTTATTAGACATTTTGACTCCTCTTGCTCATCGAAATGTCCATTAAACTCATTTTATTAGACATTTTGACTCCTCTTGCTCATCGAAATGTCTATTAAACCCATCTTATTAGACATTTTGACTCCTCTTGCTCATCGAAATGTCTATTAAACTCATCTTATTAGACATTTTGACTCCTCTTGCTCATCGAAATGTCCATTAAACCCATCTTATTAGACATTTTGACTCCTCTTGCTCATCGAAATGTCTATTAAACTCATCTTATTAGACATTTTGACTCCTCTTGCTCATCGAAATGTCTATTAAACTCATTTTTTCAGGACTTACCTAGAGAACTCCTAAAACTAATTTAATTTTTCTGTAAACATTAGAATTCTGCTTGAATTTCTGGTAGCATGATGATAACTTTAACACATTAAAGACATACCGTAATTAAATTTTCGGGGGGATCCACATGAAACGAGCTCTCAATTTTAATGCTGGCCCGGCTGCTTTGCCTGAGGCAGTGTTAGCAAAAGCAGAAAAGGAAATGATGAATTACCAGGGCAGCGGCATGGGTGTGATGGAGCTTAGCCATCGCAGCAAGGAATTCGAAGAAATTAATGAACGTACAAAAATTCTTCTCAGGAATCTGCTCACCATTCCTGATGAATATGAAATTCTATTTCTCCAGGGTGGTGCAAGTCTGCAGTTTTCAATGGTCCCAATGAACCTGCTTGAGGAAGGATCGACTGCCAGCTATGTCTTGACCGGAACATGGTCAGAAAAAGCGTTGAAGGAAGCTCAGAAAGTTGGAAATGCCATGATAGCCGCATCTTCCAAAAATGCCAACTATAGATTTATCCCCAGTACTTCAGAAATCGACATTTCAGCTGAATCTTCTTATCTTCACATCACGACGAACAATACCATTTACGGAACCCAGTGGCATTCCCTCCCTGAGGATCTTGCTATTCCTCTGGTTGCTGACATGTCCAGTGATATTCTCAGCCGGCCTCTAAATCTATCATCATATGGACTCATTTATGCAGGTGCGCAGAAAAACCTGGGCCCATCCGGTGTCACAGTTGTCATCATTCATAAAGATTTGCTTAAACGTTCTAGATCAGGACTGCCTTCCATGCTCAATTATCAGGTCCATGCTGATTCACAATCACTTTATAACACTCCTCCTACTTTATCGATTTATCTTCTGATGCTTGTTCTTCAATGGGCAGAAGAGCTGGGCGGGGTAAAACAGCTCGAATTGCTTAGCAAGCAGAAATCGGCACTGCTTTATGATGCGATAGACAGAAGCGAAGGGTTCTATACCGGTCATGCCGAAAAAGGAAGCCGTTCACGAATGAATGTCACCTTTACACTCGAAAATGACAGCCTGGCTTCGTCCTTCCTCCATGAGGCGGAGGAATACGGCTTTATCGGGCTTGCCGGCCACAGGTCTGTCGGCGGCTGCCGAGCCTCGATCTATAACGCCGTTCCACTTGAAAACGTTGAAAAACTTGCTGACTTTATGAATCGATTCAGGAGCAGAAATTAACAGAATATTAATCCTTTACTCCATTAAAATATGTGTTATAATTGGAGAAAGCTTTTCGCTGCAGGCACAGAGAGCACTGCAGGAGGAGTACTAGTTAGCTAGAATAGCAGAGGAGAGATGAGAAATGAATACGAAGAATCTTGTAGCATTGTCACTTTTAGTGGGGATGGGAGCAGTCTTGCACGTCGTCGTACCCGGTTTTTTCCTAGGGATGAAGCCAGATATGATGCTGACAATGATGTTCCTTGGGATCATCCTGTTTCCTGACAAAAAGAGTGTACTATTGGTTGGAGCCGTAACTGGACTGATTTCAGGATTGACTACTACTTTCCCAGGAGGCCTTGTTCCGAACATCATTGATAAACCTGTTACTGCGTTTGTCTTTTTCGGGATCCTGCTGGCGCTGAAAAATTTCAAGTTTTCGATTTATACTGCAGCCGGCCTAACAGCGATTGGAACCATTGTGTCAGGAATCGTTTTCCTTGGTTCGGCATATTTCCTTGTCGGCCTGCCGGGACCGTTCACTGCGTTATTCGCAGCGGTTGTGCTTCCAGCAGCAGCATTTAACGCTGTTTTCATGGGCATTCTTTATCCTGTGGCAACAAACATTTTTAAAAGAGCAAGGCTCGCTGAAATCCATTAAAAAATATCTGCCCCTGTCTATTACGGACAGGGGCTTTGTTATGTCTATTAGAATGTATAAAATATAATCCCGATCAATAAAAAAATTGCTCCTCCCCCTGCCAGCGTTCCTGCTCTCTTCCGCAAAAGCGCCTTCGGAGGATACATACCTGGCTTCTTTAACGCAAGGAGATGATGGACGGCCCCCACAAAGAAAGCAACGCTGATGAGAAACACCACACTTGTAAAAATCTCGACTCCCCTCCTCTCCTTCCTGAACATGACCTTACTATATTTTTATGCCTGTTAATTTAAGGCTATGAAGCTAATAACGTTTATTTGTGCGAGAATAGGAAATTAAATATAGAAGAAAAGAGGAATCGCGATTCATTTGGAGAACATATACAGAAAAATCGATGAGGTGGTCAAAGCATGAATGCAAAAAAAGTTTTATCAGGAATGGTTATAGGTGGTGTCGTAGCAGGTATTACAACACTGCTAGCAACTCCAAAATCCGGATATGAAACGAGAAGAACTCTTATAGCCAATAAAAATGAATACATTGGATCCATTATGGATATAAAGGATTCCGCTGTTGAATTGAAAAATACAGTGGCCACTGCTTCAAAAGAAGGAAAAGAGTCTATCCAAACATTTATCACCGATGTAAAGACGGCTATCTTTGAGTGGAAGCTTGAAACCGAAGAAAACAAGAAAGGTCTTCAGGAAGATGTAATGGAACTTGAAGATACAATTAAAGACTTGGAAACTGAATTGGCGGCAGCTAATTCTAAAGAAAAATAATCAGGAATAATCCTTCCCCTTAAGTAAAATTTTTCCGGTGGGAAGGATTTTCTTTTTTTATCAAGAAAGATATATTATGCAAATGGCGTTTTTGTTAGGACAATGAAAAAATTTCATAAAAAAACCCCTGACTTTAGATGGAATTTAACAAATTCAAAAAATTTTGTAAATTTATATCTTTATTAATTTTTGTTTTATTGGCATAATGAAAATAGAAACAATAAAGTAGGTGATTATGAGAATGGGAGATAAAAATTATTCTATGAAAGAAGCAATGATATTTAGCCAGAGAATTGCCCAGTTGAGTAAGGCCCTTTGGAAGTCTGTTGAGAAGGACTGGCAGCAATGGATCAAACCATTCGACCTGAATATCAATGAGCACCATATTTTATGGATTGCTTATCATTTGAATGGAGCTTCGATTTCAGATGTGGCAAAATTTGGTGTCATGCATGTTTCCACTGCTTTCAACTTTTCCAAAAAGCTTGAGGAACGTGGTTACTTGAAGTTTTCCAAGAAGGAAAGCGACAAGAGAAATACGTATATCCAGCTTACGGAAGAAGGCGAAGGTATATTGCTCGCTTTGATGGAAAACTATGAGCCAGATACTAATGCCGTTTTTTCAGGAGCCATGCCACTGAAGGAACTATATGGAAAGTTCCCGGACATCATTGAAATCATGGCAATTGTCCGTAATATTTATGGCGATGACTTTATGGAAATATTCGAGAAATCTTTTTCGAATATCGACAGCAAGTTTTCTGATGAAGACGGTACACTTAAAAAAATAGATCCAGCCGAAAAGGAGTTTGCTTGATACTTAATGTATGATGCCACTCCAACAATAGAGGAAGGATAACCCCTCGGAGCTACAAACTTGTCCTCTTCCTCTGGCTGTAGTTTTTGGCTGGAGTCCAGCTGAAATCATCTTATAAAGCGGATGAATGAACATAAATCCCTCCGCTTTTTGTTCTTCCTATGGTTTGCTCATTCCCTCACATTCAAAAGCATGCTTACAGTTTGGCAAATCTTGATTTCAGTTATCTTCCTTTCAACCCTCCTGCACAAAATAACTAGCTATTGCCTTATCAAATAACTATCTTTTTCTTAAAATATTTGTTATTGTATTTAAGATAAAAAGATTGCTAAGGAGGGATTCTTCGATGATCTCCATTTTGTTCGTGTTTGTTCTTTTTGCTGCTTTCATTCTTTTCTATATAAATAAGCTTACAGATTCCCTCTGCATCCAGAAGGAAATACCTGAAGACAAACATGCGAAAATTTTCAGGACGATCAATATTTTAGTTACAATCTTGCTAATTTCATCTTTCGTTGAAATTTTGTATACGTGACTACATAGAAAAGCGTAAGCGCCTTGGTCAGCCCCGACAAGCGCTGGAGGGCTTAACAGTGAAGTCGCTCTTTGACTTCATTGGCAAGACCGAAGCGACTCGAGGGGTTAGGCGCTGGAGCTGGACATTTGTCGATGTAGAAATAATAAAATACCTATTACATAATTAAACGGTGAGGCTTCCCTCACCGCTTTTTATTATCAGAATTGATGAAGCTTTTTTAATGATTAAGGCATGCAGAAAGCATTGCCCCATCGATGTTTACAGCCAAGATGCACCGATGATGATTAACAGAATGAACAAGACAACGAGCAATGCAAAGCCGCCGCCATATCCGTGTCCTCCTCCAGACATTGAGGTTCCTCCTTTCTGCTTTAAGAACTTGCCTTAACATCGTAGTTTAGAAGTATGGGGGCCAAATGTCCCCCATACTCTTTACTCAGAGATTAAAGCCAAGCTGCACCCACGATGATTAACAGAATGAATAACACGACAATTAACGCGAAGCCGCCGCCGTATCCTGCACCCATATTAACACCTCCTTCCAAAGTGGTTATGATATCTTATTCAAGTAATGTCGTTTCCGCATAGGCAACTATCCTGCATTACTTGCTTTTTGTTGATTACAGGTAAGTTGCACCTACAACGATCAGCAAGATGAACAGGACAACGATTAACGCAAAGCCTGAATTATATTGGCCCATTATCAACTACCTCCTTTTTTCTCTTCTCTACATCCTATGCACCCTCGAACAAACGGTATAGATATTCGCCCATCTCAATAAATAACCAATAATATCCATTACTTATTTTTTGTAGAATATTGAAATTATGTTATAGTAGAGTTTGTGGTAAAAACGGCCACTAGAATTTTCTGTTTAGGAGATGTTCACCATGAAAAAAATGATAATTTCCCTCACGGTTGCAGCCGGAGTAATGGGATTAGGTGCATGCAGCAACGATAATGCTGATTCTTCAGAAGTCATCGTTGAGTCGAAGGCAGGCAACATTACTAAAGAAGAGCTTTATCAATCCATGAAAGAAAAGTATGGAGAGCAGGCACTTCAAGAGTTGCTTTACCAAAAAGTTCTTGCGGAAAATTATGAAGTGACTGATAAAGAGGTTGAGGAAAAAGTGGCCGAGCTTAAGGAAGAGCTTGGAGAGAACTTCGAGCTAGTTCTTCAGCAAAACCAGCTTAAAGACGAAGAAGAATTAAAAGAAGTCCTTAAAGACCAGCTTCTTATGGAAAAAGCTGCACTTAAAGATGTAAAAGTCAGCGAAGATGAAATTAAGAAGCGTTACGAAGAGTACAAGCCTGAAATTAAAGCAAGCCACATCCTTGTAGAAGATGAAAAGACTGCACAGGAAGTGAAGAAAAAGCTTGATGAAGGTGCAAAGTTTGAAGATTTAGCGAAAGAGTATTCTCAAGACCCTGGTTCAGCTGCACAAGGCGGAGACCTTGGATTCTTCGGCCCTGGCAAAATGGTGCCTGAATTTGAAGAGGCGGCTTACGCTCTTGAAGTAAATAAAATCAGCGAACCTGTACAATCACAGCACGGCTTCCACATTATTAAGGTGACTGAGAAGAAAGAAAAAGAATCTTACGAAAAAATGAAGAACGAGCTTGAGTATGAGTTGAAACTTGCTCAGCTAGACTCTAACAAGATTCAAGAGGTTCTAAAGCGTGAGCTTGATGCTGCTAATGTAAAAATCAAGGATAAAGACCTTAAAGGCGCTGCTGAATTCCCAGAAGCAGAAGCAGAAGCACAACCACAATAAGAAAAGCGGAAGCGCCTTGTCCAGACCCGACAAGCGCTGCCCGCCTTTAAACGCCACGTCCTGTGGCTGGCGGGTCTAGCACATCGTGTGCCTCGGAGGAACTGACAGTGAAGTCGTTCTTTGACTTCATTGGCAGGACCGAAATCGAAAAGTATAGCCGACTGCCCAGAAACGCAGAAACTGGAGACTCCGCGTCAGAAGCGCTTTTTGCTTCTGCCGGCGGAGTTGAAGTTTCGGAGTTTCTAGGAGGCAACACTAGACAAGCGTCTCGAGGGTCTAGGCGCTGGAGCTAGACAGTTATCAAAGTTGATATTATATAAATTCTGATATTATAGTGAAAAAACACTGGCTCCATTTTCTGGAGACCAGTGTTTTTTTATGCTTCCGCCGAATGTTCACGTCGTTCTTTTTCCCGCTCAAGACGCTTCATATAAAGCTCGCCTTCACGTTCTATGCTTTCCATTTCTTCTTTTCGTTCTTCTTTCCCTGTTTTCACTGCCATGAAGGCGCTGAATACGATCCCTGCTGCGACTGCTATTACCCAGATTGGAATTGACATTTTTTCATACCCTCCATTTAAAAGGTTGTCCAAATTGAACTCTTACAGTATTAATATGAAATTTAATCTTAAATATGCCTTAGGAGGTCAAAAAGATTAAAAACAAAAAGACCCCCCTCCATAGAATTGGAGTGAGGCCATTTTTGCTTTTACTTATGGAATACAGGCTTGTAAAAGGACCGGTTATCAAGCGCAAATACTCTTTCAGAGAACTCGCCTGGCTTAACCCTGGCAAGCGCGCGATCTAGCATATTCATTTTTGCATCAAGATTATCGATGTAATGCAGAATTTCTGCCTCTTTGATCATTGGCGGTTTCGGGCTTCCCCACTCCGCTTTCCCGTGGTGGGACAATACCATATGCTGAAGAATGACTACTTCCTCACCGCTGATGCCTAGTTCATCGGCTGCCTTGCCTATTTCATTGACCATGATGGATATATGACCGAGCAAATTCCCTTCAACCGTGTAAGTTGTTGAAATCGGGCCGGATAGCTCAAAGACTTTTCCTAAATCATGAAGGATAACCCCCGCATACAAAAGATCCTTATCAAGGCTTGGATATAGCGTTGCGATTGATTTCGCAAGGTCCAACATGGAGACAACGTGATACGCAAGTCCTGAAACGAATTCGTGATGGTTCTTTGTTGCCGCAGGATATTCCATAAATGCATTCATATGCTTTTTCAAAAGGTGTCTCGTGACCCTCTGGATATTAGGGTTTTTCATTTCAAAAATGTATTGGGTGAGCTTGCTGCTCATTTCATCCTGGCTGACAGGGGCTGTCTCAAGAAAATCAGATAGTTTGACAGAGTCAGCTGTCGAAGCTGGTCTGATTTGCCTGATCTTCAACTGGTTTCGTCCACGGTAATTCTGGATATCTCCCAGGACTTTTACAATGCTTTCAGCACTGTAAGTACTTTCATCTTCATCGGAAACATCCCAAAGCTTTGCTTCAATTTCCCCGCTCTGGTCCTGGAGGATGAGTGTCAAAAACGGCTTCCCATTGCTGGCAATCCCTTTTGACGAATGCTTGATCAATAAAAATACTTCTACCTGGTCCCCTGTTTCGTGATTCAAAATTCCTTTATTCATAGTTAACCGCCCTCTCCTCTCTGCAACAGTATAACATACAGAGTCTATTGTCTCTGATTCTCAAACCATGGCATTTTTAAACTATATTTGTACTTTTTTCTTGCAGATTGAGTATTTCATTTTCCGTAAAGTAGTCCAGCAGATGACGATGGCATGTAAAAATGAGAATCTGATTGTTGTTGCTCATTTCCCTAAGAAGCTTAATAATCCGGGCAGTCCTGTTATGATCAAAATTGACAAAACTGTCATCGATGATAATCGGGAATGGATAACGATCATAATGTCCGGCTGCAAGGGCCAGCCTGATGGATACATAGACTTGTTCGGCGGTTGCCTGGCTAAGTTCATTCGCTTCAAATAACATATGATCATTTCTTTCAATCAGAAAACCGCTTCCTGAAAGTTGAGGAATGATTTTCACATAACTTCCATCAGTCAAAATCGATAGGAAGTTCTCAGCTTTGGCAAGCATTCTCGGTAAGCGCTCATCCTTATAACGGTCTATTGTCCTCGAAAGCAAATCCTTGGCAACCGCAAACTTTGCCCAATCCTTTGCATCTTCCGCAAACTCATGCTGAAGCTGCTTATATTTATGGAGCAATTCACTGTATATGCCGCCTTCTTCAAGTACCTTCATCTTATGCTTTACATCTGCGATTACATCAAACTGTGTGGTTAACTCCCTCTTGCTCTTTTCTAGCCTCATTTCATTTTCCTCGATTTGTTCCCCAAGCGAAATTCCTGTTAGAATCTTATCTCGATCCTCATCGGTCAATCCAGATGCAAGCAGCTGATAATTTATATCCTCCTGCCTTGCACTCCAGTTTTTCACCAATGCAGCATCTTTCGCTTTCTGCCTGAATTCATCCTCATCTTCTGTTCTGGCCAGAGCAAGTAACCCTTCCTTTTCTTGACTGATCACTAATTCTTCCTTATGAAGTGATGAATGTTCTTCTTCAATTTCCTCTAGTTTCACGGTCAATTCGCGATACCTCGCCCCCTGGTCAATTGCCTCACGCAATGTCCGCTTCAGCAGACTAGCTGCCTCCACCGGAGCAAGATTGCTATTATGAAGAAATCGTTCAGCGAGGATTTTCAGGCTATCTTCCATTTCCATTAAAGATTCTGTTACTTTCTTTAAGCTTTCTCTTATTCTCTTCCTCTCACGGAAGTATTGCTTCTGGGTATCGATTAATTGATAGGCATCCATCACCTTGATCGTGCCAGCAGTTTCCGTTAGACAGAATTGCTTCAGTAATTCTACCCTTTTCCGCTTTATACCGGCTACATCTGCTTCCCATGCTTCAAATTGCTGGACAACTTTTTCAAAACGATCATGCTGATGCTCGATTTTGATGAGCAGTTCACGATGGCGCAGTCTCGCCTCCTCGTCCCTGGCAAGCAGATTTTTGATTGTAAAAGCACTGCCTTCCGGCTGGCTGCCTAACGCATCTTTTAGCTCTCTTTCCCGCTCCTGCAACTTGGATAGGATTTGGTCCTCCACTGGCATTTTCTCATTTGACTTATAGCGCGCAGCCAACAAAAACAACAAACCTGCTATCCCGATTCCAGCTAGTAACCATGTGCCATTTGTGATTCCCCAAAGAAACACAATGAGAAAAATACCTCCGAGAAGTAGTAACTGATTATACTCTTTCTTTTGTTGTTTTTTCCTTCTGTTTTTTTCACTTTCTTCCCTGGATTTGACCGCTTCAATCTGGTCTGCCACATCATTTAATTCGGACTGGATTCTATCTTTATTCTCCAGGAGATCCATTTCGTTCACTAATTGATTTCGCTTTCCTTCATCAAGAAGTTCACCTTTTGCACCTTCAGCCCTTGCCTCAAGTTCTGCTAGTGCCTTTTTCTCCTCTTCAAAGTCAGCCTCCAACTCCAGCTTTTTATCCTTTAATCTTTGCTCTGTCTGCTGGATGTTTTCGGCCTCTTCCTTAATAAAAATACTTGTGTTGATTTCATGGATATTTTCTTCATTGAAGTCTGTATGAAGCTTGTCATTTAGCTGACTTATTTCTTCTGTTATTTCCACGAGTTTGGATTCAAGAAGTCTTTTTTCCTGCTTCAGTTGGTCATATAAAGGCAGATTCTCAATTCTGGCTTCAATTTCAGTTTCCATTCCGAGTAATTCAGAATTCGGTCTGTTCCTCTCCAGTTCTTTCAGGAAATGGTCCTTCTTCTCTTTTATCCTTAACAATCTTGCCTCGATGATCTTAAGCTGCTCGTCCAATTTTTCAAGAAGGTTCAGACCATCTTCCGGAAAAAATCCCGGATCATGCTCACGGATTTTGCTCTCTATCGTTGCGGCTTCTATGACAAGCTTTTCATTTCGCTTGTACTCACGAAGCTTAAACCCTTTTTGCTCCAGCATTGCAATTTCTTTCTGCAACTGAGCAATTTTCTTGCTCAATCCATCTTTCGTACTCATCAGCTCCGAATATTTTTCGTTCTGATGTTCTGCAATTTTCAATGAGGTTTGGACTTCCTTCAACTCTTTCAATTTCTCATTCAATAACGGCCTCTTCCCACTTGGCTTGAAACGCTGCTCCATTTCCTTTGTGAGGAAACTCTCCGTATTAAAGAGCTTATCTGTACCAAGCGTTCCGGCAGAGAACAAGTACCTGCCAAGCTCTTCTCCCTTCATTGCATGGATATTTTGCAACCCATGGACGTTGAACGAATAAATAGCCTGGAAAATGCTTTTATCCATTCTTTTCAAGAGATTCTTAAGTAACTCTTCTCCGCCAATCGTCCCGTCCTCAAGAGATACAGTCACGTCACCGGTGGACTTGCCTTTCACTCTCTCAATGACAGCCACTCCACTGTCAGGAAAAAAAGCTTTTATTTTGCCGCCATACTTTGAATTATTCTTTGGCTCATAGCGGATTTCTGCACTTTGCTTAGCCGGAAAGCCGAACAGAATACTATGGATGAATGACATGATGGTCGACTTCCCAGCTTCGTTTTCGCCATAGAATACCTGCAATTGACCTACAGAGCCAATCACATAATTCTCGAGCTTGCCATAACCGTATACATGCAGTTCAATGAGTTTCATCATACTGCCTCCTTTCATTAATTTTTCAGCAGAAGCTGAAGCAGAATCCTTTCGGCATCCTCTACCAGCTGTTCTTTTTCACTTTCCGATAGCAGCCCTAAATGCCTTCTAGCCTGGCTGTGCTGGAATAATGGAGACAGTGAGTCTTTGATATCATCGTATTGCTCAATAGAATTGAATAACTCCTCATAAAAATCGCTTTGCTTAATCAATTCAGCCCGGTCGACTGCAATGTTTTCAGTAAATTTGAGCTTGTGCACCCAGACAAAAGACTCCTCATCCTTTTCAGCTTCCTGCAGAAGTTCAAGGAGTTCACCACTGGCTACTTTTTCAATCACATCTGTCTGACCCGAATCCAGGTTATCAATCCGAATATCCAGCAGGACCCCTTTTCCTTCTCTTCTTTTCCCATCAATGACGGCCAGGCATTTTTCATAAGTGGCATTGAAGCTTAACGAATCCTTCGCGTCAATAACTGTTTCATCCCATATCACATCAGCTGTTTCGATAAAAGAAACCGAAGATCCTGCTTCTGTCAACTTAACAATATACGCTCCTTTTTCGCCGAGTTCCTTCCTGTTTCGTCCCTGGGGATTGCCAGGATAGACAACATAAGGCTGCTGTGATAAAAACTCCCTCTTATGAATGTGGCCAAGTGCCCAATAATCATAGTCTTTATTAATAAGCTCAGATAACCTGAAAGGCGCGTATTTCCCATGATCACTCACTCCCTCAAAATGGCCATGAAGCAACCCAATGTGAAAATCCGCACCTTCAATCTTTTTATACTTCTCAATCCATCGCTCCATTACATGCCGCTCAGGATAGCTGAAACCGTACAAATGGACAAGAGTGCCATCATGTTTCCTAAAATCAGCCTTTTCCACCTGATCTGAGAAAATGTGAACATTATCCGGAAAATCAATCGTCACAGATTTTGCACCAAGATGGTCATGGTTTCCGTGGATACCATATACCTTAATCCCTTTGTCAGCGAGCCTCCCCATTTCATTGCGAAGAACAGCCTGAGCCCGAATGCTCCGGTCCTCAGCATCGTATAGATCACCTGCAATAACGACAAAATCAACTTCATGTTTGATCGCAGCATCTGTGATATTTTTCAATGCTTTAAAAGTACTCTCCTGCAACCTGTGAAAAATGGCTTTTGGCAAATGCCTCAGACCGACCATCGGACTATCAAGATGAAGGTCGGCAGTATGTAAAAACTTCACCTGTTTCATTTGGTTATTCCTTTCCCGTCCTATTTTCTTTTATTTTAACATGTTCAAAATACGAATGCACGTTCTGTCATCGTAATCAAAAAAACTGCAGTTCTCATCTGAACTGCAGTTTCAAGTTATCCGAGATACATGGTTTCTACTACTGTTTCCCGCACTTTTCCTTCTGTCTTGCAGACATGATAAGCTTTTGCTTTGGGCCTTGAGCTTACCGCCTTAACTAATTCCTCATCGATATAGTGCAATGCAGCTCCATCATCAGCGGCATATCCCCCAGAAATCCTGCCTGAACCTACAAATCTCTTATAAGCAGGACGGCGGTCCTCTTCTCCATCATAATGCGGGCAATTGCTTCCTTTCAGAAACCCAAGCGTTTTAAGCGGTTCAAGTCCGCTGCCAAAAGAATCTGTTACCCCTTCCTCAAACCAGCAGATCGAACCAGCGCTAACACCAGCCATTATTTTGCCCTGCTGCCAGGCTTTTCGGAGGACGATATCCAGTCCCCATTCCTTCCAAAGTGCGAGCAGGTTCTTTGTATTTCCTCCCCCAACATAGATAATATCCTTATCCATAATATAGGCTTCCAGATCCCTTGTCGGCGGCCTGAATAATGAAAGATGTGAAGGTGTACATTCATGTCTTTCAAAAGCTGTATAGAATCTCGTAATATAACTGTCAGCATCCCCGCTGGCAGTCGGCACGAAGCAAACCTTTGGCGTCTGCTTTTCCGACTGTCCCAGGATATATAAATCCAACAGCGGATTCTCCGGCTCCATCGAAAAACCCCCGCCGCCCATCGCAATAATCTGCCTCAACATGACCACACTCCTTCTATTAAAATGGTAATCTTGTGGTTAAAATTCTGGGTGCCTCTTCATTTAGGGCACATGTTCGTCATTTATGTTACCGAAACTCTAGTTCCCGCTCCATCTCGTCCACATGCAACGTTATCTTTAATAAATATTCCACTAAGTTCATCGAAAATCCTGTAAAAAAGCCGCAATCCGGGGATTGCGGCTTTTACCATTATTCGTTTTTCGTTAGCTGCAGTGCTTTTTTGATGTCCTTGAATGAATTTGATTTTCCGTACATCAGGACTCCACCTCGATAGACTCTGGCACCAAATACAGCCAAGAAAGCAATTGTAGCAACAAGGATACCTATTGATAAGGCGATTTCCCAGAAAGGGATGTTCAGCATTCCTACACGCAGGAACATCAGCATCGGCGAAAAAAACGGAATGAAGGATGTGTATTTTACAAATGGCGCTTCTGGCTGTCCCAGTCCAAACATCGCCATCATGAAACCAGCGACAACAAGCATCGTCATTGGTGTAATCATTTGCTGGACATCTTCAATCCTGCTGACGAGTGAGCCAAGGAAGGCAGCCATAGTCGCGTACAGGAAGTACCCTAAAATGAAGAAAATTACTGCATATGCAATTGTGCTGCCTGCGATATTCCCAAAACCGAAAAACTCGAAGAATCCACCTTCCATATTATCGAGATTCTGTTTGACTGAGAAGTACCCTACTAATAAAAGCACAGCAAGCTGAGTCAAACTTAGCAGTCCGATTCCGAGAATCTTTGCAAACATTTGCTTGATAGGGGATACACTGGAAATCATGATTTCCATTACTCTTGAAGATTTTTCAGTCGCGACTTCCATAGCGATCATGTTGGCGTACATGATGACCGCAAAATAAATGATGAAAAGGAGAACATAGACCAATCCTCTTGCCTGATTCAGTTCCTCTTCCGTCTTGGCATCTTCTTCAAGAGCAGATTTTTCGAATTGAACTGGAGCATACAGTTTTTCCAGTTCCTCCGGAGCGATATTGATTTGTGTGGATGCCATCGCCGTCTTAATCTGCTGTAATGCCGCCTGCAGGTCTCCAGGAATAGCAGAATCGGCAATGCTCATCGCTTTGTAGGAAGCTGCCGGAAGCTCTTCATTGTTCAAGCTTAATTGAAGTAATCCTTTATATTTTCCTTCCTCGACTGCTTTCCTGGCACTGTTTTCATTTCCATCATATTTTTCCAGGACAAGTTCTTCGTTGATCATCTTCACTTGTTCATTCAGCGGCTCAAAAAGTTGGCCTGTCTCGTCAATGACAGCGATCTTATCTGCCTCTTCACCTTTATTGAAAAAGTCGATGATGTTTGACATATTTGTGAGCGCCAGCATAATTCCTACGGTCAGGATCGTTGTAACTAAGAAGGATTTTGTTTTCAACTTGCTCATGTATGTATGGATTAGGATGATAAAAAAATTATTCATATGAATCACCCACCTTTTCGATGAAAATATCATTTAGACTCGGTTCTTCAAGAACATACTTGCGGATGAAGCCTTTGCCAACGATATTTTTTAAGATGTCTTCGGCAACTTGCTCACCCGAAATCTGAAGATGGATTCCCTCTGCCGTCATTTTTGCTTTTGACACACCAGGATACTCCTTTAGGAAAGAAGTATCGAAATCGGCATGGATGACCAGATTCTTTTTACCAAAAGATCGTTTGATTTCTCTCAGTGACCCATGGACTACTGGACTTCCTTTGTGCATAATGCAAATATGCTCACACATTTCTTCCACGTGCTCCATCCGGTGGCTTGCAAATACGATAGTAGTACCCGCATTTTTGAGTTCGAGGACAGCTTCCTTTAATTGCTCCACATTCACCGGATCAAGTCCGCTGAAAGGCTCATCAAGGATCAACAGCCTTGGCTTATGGATGACGGCGGCAATGAACTGGATTTTTTGCTGGTTCCCCTTTGAAAGCTCTTCAACCTTTTTATCCGCATACTCTGGCACCTTGAAGCGATTAAGCCAGTAATCAAGCTCCTTGAGGGCGGCTTGTTTTTGCATCCCTCTTAACCTCGCAAGATAGACGATCTGCTCGCGGACCTTAAGCTTTGGATAAAGTCCCCTCTCCTCCGGCAGGTAACCGATAATACTGCTCGTTCCATAATTTATTGGCTTTCCATCCCAAGTAATCCCTCCGTCCGAGACATCAAGGAGACCAAGAATCATCCGGAAGGTCGTTGTCTTCCCTGCGCCATTTGCACCAAGGAATCCGAACATTTCTTTTTCTGGTATATTGAGTGAAAGCTGATTCACTGCTGTGAAATTGCCAAATCTCTTTGTAACTTTTTCAAGCTGTAAGACCATATTCATCGTCCTCCCTTTCCAATAAATTACTACGAATTTTTTAGGGAAATAGTTTCATATTTTAAATATATTTTTTATTTTGCATATTTAAAAAAGTTATGCAAAAATAATAGTAACAGTCTGAATTTTACAAGAAAAGCGGAAGCGCCTTGGTTAGCCCTGACAAGCGCTGGAGGGCCGACCGGTGAAGTCGCTCTTTGACTTCATTGGGCGGACCGAAGCGACTCGAAGGGCTAGGCGCTGAAGCTGGACAGTTCTCGAAGTTAATTATTTACTTATTAATCTTTAAAAAAGGGGAAGTTGTGATGGATACTTACAAACTAACAGCCTTTGAACCAAATGGGGAAAAACTGATTGACGAGTCATTTCAGGCCGGCAGTGATGATGAAGCAAAAGAAATTGGCACAAAAATGCTTGAAGAAAAAAACCTAAGCGACAAGACGCACCGCTGTACTTCACCTAGAGGAAAATTGGTTCTTTTTCACCCATAAGAAAAAGCAAAGAGGTCAGTCCTCTTTGCTTTTTTTTGTTTATTTACCTTTGAATTGCGGCTTTCTCTTTTCAAGAAAAGCATTAATGCCCTCCTGATGGTCCTCTGTCTGGCGCATCTTAAATTGTCCGTATTTTTCCAATTCGAGAATTTTTAATAGATTAGGCCTGTTTTTCTCAGCTAGGATTTTCTTTGTTTTTATCATAGCCTGAACCGGTTTGTTCAGCCATTCTTGTAGCTTTCCTTCAATTGATTCTGCAAAATCTCCCGCTGGTACCTCGTCGATAAGTCCCAGTGTCAGGGCTTCATTGGCAGAAAGCGTCTTGCCTTCCCAGATCAGTTGCTTCGCCTTCGTTTCTCCAAGGCGCTCTTCCATGAAGAAGTGGCCTCCGCCATCTGGAATCAAGCCGATGCCAATGAAATTCATCGCAATCTTGCTAGAGGGCTCAGCGATTATGTAATCTGTCGCGAGCGCAAGGCTGAATCCCAGGCCTGCCGCAGCACCTGTAATTGCTGAGATTGTTACCTTTGGCATGCTGTACAGAGTCACGATCATATCGTGAATATCGTCCATCACATGGTAGAAATCGCTTTCATTTGTATTGGAAAGCATCGTTTTAATATCACCGCCGGCAGAGAAGGCCCGCCCAGCTCCTTTAATTACAACGATATCAACCTCATCTGAATTGCAGATTTCCTTCAGATTCATCGTGATTCCCTTAATCATTTCGACATCAAGGGCATTCAGTGCTTCAGGCCTGTTCAACTCGAGAATTGCAACACGTCCATTAATGTTTAATTTTACAGTGTCCGTTGAAAAATCAATCGCCACCATTCATCCCCTCCATTTATTCTTATATTTTTATTATATAGGGAGATGTTATATTTAAAAACCTTTTTTCTTACTATTTAGATTTTTTAAAGAATGGACGATTTTTGACTTGGGTAATTGTATGTTTTTTCCACTTCGCGGAATTATGGTGGCTTTTCGCGGAATTACTTGTCCTTTTCGCGGAATTAGAAGCTGTTTTCGCGGAAATGCCGGCCATTTTCGCGGAATCACAAGTTTCTAGCAGGAAATTGCTGGCCCTTTATTGTGGAATAAAGCTTATTTCACAGCGAAAAGCTCCCGAGATTCATCTTCGGGAGCTTTTCACCATTAAATTGTAGCTTTATTAAACAAAGAATCGAGGATTTCGATCTTTTTACTGGCGTATTCTTCAAAGCTATCGTTATATGACTTTGGATCCTTTGGATTCGAGAATTGCGTGATGATACCTGTTTCGGGATCAATGAATTTGCTCGATGCGCCGCAGCCAAGGCCAATGATGGTTTGCTGCTCTTCCATGATGATGATATTGTACAGGCTCTCTTGTTCCGGGAAAGCGTAGCCAACATTCTCCAGGTTTCCAAGGATGTTCTTCTGTCTGTACAAATAGTATGGAACGTAGTCATGTTCCTTCGTCCATGATTCAGCCATGTTCATCATTTTTTCGATTTCATCACGGCCAGCAACTTTATATTTTTGTTTATTCCTTGTCATTTCTGACGCTCTTTTAAATGAAAGAGTATGGACAGTCAAAGATTCAGGCATTAGCTTTTCCGTTTCTGCAAGGGTGTGGGCAAACTCCTCTGTCCCTTCACCTGGAAGGCCGATAATCAAATCCATGTTTATGTTGTTCATGCCCATCTCGCGGGCCAGATGGAATTTTTCAATCGTTTCTTCCACTGTATGATGACGGCCAATTGCCTTCAAGGTTTCCTGAATGTATGACTGCGGATTGATGCTGATCCGGTCGATATTCCACTTTTTCAACACTTCCAATTTTTCAGGTGTAATTGTGTCCGGTCGGCCTGCTTCGACGGTCACTTCCCTGATATTCTCAACATCCGGGAAGGACTGTTGAACCTCTTCATACAGCATATCCATTTCTTCAGCGGTAATCGAGGTCGGTGTGCCGCCTCCATAGTAAACTGTTGTAATCTTGATATCATTCTTCTTCAGCCAGTCGCCGATTTGGCGGATTTCGTAGTGAAGACCGCCAAGGAAAGAATCCACCGACCCCTGTCGGCCGTTGATCGCATAAGCCGGGAAGGTGCAGTATGCACACTTCGTCGGGCAAAATGGGATGCCAATATAAATGCTTACACCATTTTCCAGATCATACAAGTCAGGCAGGACAGCAAGCTGGCGGTCAACAATTTGCTGCATGAGCTGTATTTTTTCATCTGATATCAAATACTGTTCCTTCAACTCTCTATGGGCCATATCCTTGTCTATTCCTTCACGGAGCTTTTTATGCAAAAGCTTAGTAGGACGTACTCCGGTGAGAATGCCCCACTTCTGGATCATACCTGTCCAGTCCTGAAGCACTTTTAAATAAGCCCTTGAAATGATTGTTTTGAGCAATTTGAATTCTTCCTTTTCGCTCAAGCCAGCTGGAATTTCTTTGTTGGCTTCTGCTGTAAAACTCTCGCCATCTGCCGCCAAAGCTGCTTTTACGAAAAACTCCCCGTCGGCATTTTGAATATCGAAATCAATTACCGCATCAACTTCCTGATCCGTCTCGCTTAATCTGACTTCTGATTCTTCAAAGAATAAATTAGCGATTAACCCTAAAGGACGCTGTAATCTGTCATCTTGTATTCCATTTATATTAATTATCATGAGATTCACCTTTTTCAATTAAACATGCTTCAATAAGTGTAATAGAAGTATGATTCAAAGGTCAAGACAGTGCAAAAGCTACCAGTTTTCGTGTAAGCCGGATTGAGTATCATAGACTACTGATTTATTTTACTTAAAAACCTCACATATTCCTGAATCCAGCACTTATATTCCTAAAAAGTTTCATATTTTCCTTAAACACCTTGATATATTCTCTAAATCCACAATATATTCCCAAACACAACAAAAGCATGCCTGCAATTCCAGGCATGCTTCTATTCTACATTTTTATTATATTCATTTTCTTCAGGAATTCAATTGGCTGCTGCTTGCGAAAATGTTCCTTGACCATATAGCTGACACCGTGCTGGTTGTTCGATCGGGTTACCCAATCCGAAGCCTTTTTTACACCTACTGAAGCATTCCCCATGGCGACGCCAAGTCCGCAGGCTTCAATCATATCAATGTCATCATGCCCATCGCCAATTGCGACCATTTCTTTCAACTGTATGCCAAGGTGTTCACCTAACTGGATCAGACCATTCAGTTTTGAGACACCCTCAGGCATAATATCCAGTCTGTAATCATTCAGCTTGGACAGGGACACTTCTGAGAACATCCCATTTATCGCCTGCTGTGCATCCTTCAAATCTTCTTCGTACTCGAAATAGACTTCGATTTTAGGAGGAGAGACTGGATCATTGACCAGGGTTTCACTGATAGAATCCGTAAATTGCTGTGAGTAAAAAATCGGATCGCCTGATGTGAACACGGTTTTCGCCAGCAGATTATGGTTTAATTTATACTTGTTTGCCAGTGAAAACTTTTCATGCACAAGCCGGATTTGGCACGGAAAGCTTTCCAGGAATCTGACGAGTTGGAAGGTTACATCCTCTGGAATCCGTTTTTCAAAAACTGGGTCACTGCGAAGGTCATTAGAAATATAGGATCCAAGGTGAGTTATAAGCAATGAATTTATTTTCAGCGCTTTAGCCACTTTTTTGGCAGATGGAAAGCTTCTTGAAGTTACTAGAGTCACGTAAACCCCTTTTTGCTGAACGTACTCAATCGCATCCCTCGTGGATTTATGGAGCCTTCCATTTGATTGGAGAATCGTGCCATCCACATTAAGCGCAAGAAGACGGTAAATCATATTTATGCCCCCATTTCTTCGGTGTTTTTGTCCTTATTTAACTTGTATGATAGAAAGCGAGAGAATAGAACATGGGCAGGATTTTGATTAGCTTCCTTGGGGGATTCAGTCGCAGTTTATTTTATAAGTCCTTCCTCCAAAAAGATTCATTGATGACGGACAGTTTTTCCACTCTTCCGCTGGTTTGTGTTCATCATAATCTTGATGTAGTACAAACCCCCCCTCTACTCCGAACAACAAAAAAACTCCCGCACATCGGCGGGAGTTCTGTCATTCTATTATTGCTGCTGGTTCGGATTTCCGTAAAGCTCTTCAAGAGGCTTCATGATGACCTGGTTAATTTCGCCAATAACCATGCTCATTCTTTGCTCTGCTTCCATAAGCTTTGAGATTAACTCATGCTGCTGAACAAGTGCGACTGTCTTTTGCGCCTGCTCTACTTCTTCCTGGGTAATTTCCTGCCCAGTCATTTGCTTTTCCTGAAGCTGCATCTGGATATTGCGGAAGCTTTCAAACATTCCTTTTGCTGATTCATCGCTGTTTACAGCATCATAAAGTTTTTTTAATTCTGTGTATTCCGCACTGTTCCTGATTGCTTTTTCCAATTCGTAGGCTGAATCGTAAAGATTTACTGCCATTTAAATCACTCCTTCTACGTTAAACGCTCCACACCACTATAACAAACTATGTTGCTGAATGCCAAAAGTTCGGATTATGCCCAATCCAACTCCATTATGAAATCACCAATAACAACTACTATTCATAGGATGCAATATGTGTGTTTGCCTATATTACAGTAGCAAGTTTTCTTATTCACCCTAAAAGAAAATGAGGAGAAGCTATGACGCCAGCAAAATCGAAAAGCTTACCCAGCAATCCCGTCATTGCTTTGCTGACTGAAATAAAAGAAGATAACGGACCTGACTTTGGTAAAGTCCACTCCTTTTGCGAAGAGCTTCACCAGGGAGTTTCTGAACAAGGCGGAAGTTTTTACGTATTTTCACTGAAAGGCTTTTCTGATGAAGGAGTCGAGGGCTATTCATACGATGACAATGCAGATGACTGGAAAAAAGGACTCTTTCCCTTTCCCGCTGTCATCTACAATCGGGTTTCATCCCGAAGGACCGAAATCAGCAAAGGATTTAAGGGATTTTTAAATAAATTGGATGCTCTAGGAATAAAGATATTTAATCACCGGTTTCTTTCAAAGTGGGAAATCCATGAATCTTTATTGAAAGAAGAACATTTGCATTCGTTCATTCCTGAAACACATCTATATTCCGGGAGTCAGCTCGAAACCATGCTTGAAAAGCATGATGAGCTATACATCAAACCTGTTCATGGCAGCCAGGGACGCAATATTATCCAGGTGGCCAAAAATGACGGGATGATCAATGCATCATTATCCTCGATGCCGGGCAAGGATCTTCCGGGCTTCAAACATGTATCAGAACTGGCCCGTGCCATCAATCCCCTAGTTGGAAAACGACTATGCATCATTCAGCAGGGTGTACAGCTATCAGAGTTAAATGGCAGAAGAATGGACTTCAGGGTCCTCTGTCATAAAAACGCGCAGCAATTCTGGAAGGTTACTTCCATCGTTGCCAGAGTTTCCGCAGAGCAGTTTTTCGTATCCAATATAGCCCGCGGAGGCGAGGTCATGAAACCGGGGCATACTCTCGCTTTGATTTTTGGAAAGGAACAAGCGAGGCATCAGTTGGCGCTGATGAAAGAGCTGGCCCTGGAGATTGCAGAAGTCATCAGCAGAAATGCTGAAGGACTCACAGCCGAGCTCGGGATTGATATTGGTATTGATATTAAAGGTAACCTGTGGCTGATCGAAGCCAACTCCAAACCTTCCAAAAACTTTGAAGAGCGCGGCACGAAAATAAGGCCGTCGACAAAAGCCATCATTGACCACTGCTATGGACTTTGCCAACTATAAAAGAAAAGTGCTGCAACTGAACGATTCTTTAAGTAAGAATTATACTTTCTTATCCCTGCACAAAAGGAGTAATGCAAATGATTTCATTCGGAATGATGTCACTTTCCTTAAAAAGTGAACAAACATATTTTACCGAGATTGCCAGGAGAGCGAATCCAAACATGTTCACCTGCTTTCGGTTCTCACCAGCTAAAATCCATCCAGTAACACAATTGGTATCGGGAGAAAAATTCGATCACAAGAAAGGCTGCTGGGTAAAGTCCGAATTTCCGCTCCCCATGATCGTTTATGACCGCTGTTTTTATACAAATGATCCTTCATCGAAGCAGGCGATGGCGATTGTGAAATGGCTCAAGAAAAAAGCGGATATTACTTTCCTTGGAAACGGCTTGCCAAATAAATGGGCCATATACGAGGCTCTGTCGAAATCCTCCCTGTCTCCATACATCCCGAAAACGAATCTTATCTGCAGCGGAAAAGATGTAATTGCCCAGCTGGAAGAGATGAAAAAGGCAGTCTTGAAACCGATCTTCGGTTCTGGCGGCGCAGGGATTTATAAAATTGAGAAATCAGGTGGAGAGTTTGAAGTCTCAGCTGATCCTGGCGGCAGGCTATCCACAAAAACTTTCCATTCAACCAGTGAGACAGAGGATTGGCTCGACAGCCTGTTCAGTAAAAAAGAGTATATGATGCAGCCTTACCTAGAACTGTCTGATACGCAAAATTGTCCTTTTGACATAAGAGTGCTGCTGCAAAAGGATCATGAAGAAAAATGGATTGTGCGCGGCAAGGGAGTCCGCCGCGGCAGCAAGGATGGAATCCTTTCGAACTTACATGCCGGCGGAGAAATCTTGCCATTTGAAGAGTATACGAATTCACTGAATATCCGTTCAAGAAGATTCATTTTACACGAATTGGAAGAAATTATCTCGAAGCTGCCCGGTATCCTTGAAGCATCTTTCCCTCGGCTTTTTGAGCTGGGTGTAGATATTGGTGTATCAAAGGACCATGCCCTGTGGGTGCTTGATACAAATTCAAAGCCCGGCAGAAAAGTCATTGCTTCCACAAATCCGGACCTGAAAGAGGTGCTATATAATGCACCGCTTGAATATGCCAGAGTCCTTTCGGAGATTCTGCCAGAAAGAGAGGAACAGCACTTATGAGAAAAAAATATCCTGTTGAAGTCATCTCACACTCCAAGCAACTAGTCTTTGTACCTGCTGATTTGACACATAACAAGGAAATCAATAAAATCGCGTTTGGCAACAAGGTGGTTGATGTTACATGTGCTCCTCATCCTAAGGGAAGAAATGTGATAGTCCTGAGTAATGATGTGCAGAAGGAGCTCTCGATGCCTGTTTTATCAACTTCATTGCATATTTTTATCGATCAGCATACATTGTTTATCGGGCCCCTGATAGGCATTCTGACGTCTGGATTCACACCTTTCCCATTGAGACCGATTGGTGAGAGGTCCATGTTCTTCGCCAAACTGCTTTCGGTCAATAAATCTGTAGGTGCCCTTCCCTTTGTCTTTGGCGAGGAACACATCGACTGGGATCAAGGATTGATCGAGGGTTATTTCTTTGTCGATGGTGGCTGGATGAAAATTAAGGTGCCCTTTCCCAATGTTGTATACGACCGTCTACCTAACAGGCGCACCGAAAGAAAATCTGAACTTCGCAGCCTGAAGTCCAGAATGCAGACCGATTATTTGATTCCATGGTATAATCCGGGCTTTTTCAGCAAGCTGGATGTATTTGAGCGTCTGCAGCAGGACGAACGTGCAGTAGAGTATTTGCCTGAAACACATCAATTTTCTTCTTTTTCCGTAATTGAAAGAATGCTTTCAAACTATGGAAACGTCTATGTCAAACCGGCTAATGGAAGTCTTGGACTGGGAATCCACCAAATTCTGTTTGATAAGCACAATGGCTATTATTATTGCCGTTACCGCGACCAGGAGGGCATTAATAAGTTAACCAGGTTTGAAAGCCTTGAAAAGTTAATGAAGAAGGTTTTTTACAAGCGAAATCTTTCCCAGATGATTGTCCAGCAGGGGATAAGCCTGCTTAGATCCGAAAAAAGACTCATTGATTTCAGGGTCCATACAAATAAAGATGAATACGGTCAGTGGCAAGTAGCAGCGATCGCCGCAAAAATTGCCGGCCAGGGCAGTGTTACCACCCATGTGAACAATGGAGGAGTCGTAAAATCCCTTGATGAATTGTTTGAAGACAGGACCGAAAGAGAGCTTTGTGAGAAGAAACTTTCTGAAGCATCTCTGCTCCTTAGTTCCATTTTGGAAAAGAATATGGAAGGTATCATAGGCGAGATTGGTTTTGACTTAGGAATCGATAAATCAGGAAGAGTTTGGCTCTTTGAAGCCAACTCAAAGCCTGGACGGTCGATCTTTAAGCATCCAAAGCTAAAGAATTTCGATCTACTCACGAGAAAGCTGTCTCTATCTTTCGGCATTTTTTTAGCAGAAAAAGCCATTACGGCACCCGAGGATATTTTCAAATGATTCTCCGCTATAATGCTGAATCGAAGGAATGGACACATGAAGCCAAAGCTGGCGAAAAATACAGCTTTGGCTTTAATAGAATCAGCGTGCCTGCCGCTTCATCAGAGACACTCCCGGAGAGGAGCCAACAGTTTTCATTGAAAAACAAGCAGGAAAATATCGGACCGTTGGTTGGGATCATGACCTCAATGAGCAAGAATATGTCCCTTTCCGGCAACGGTTCATTGTTTCAGGCACTTCAGACAGAGATGCTGAAACGGAATGGATTGATTGTCGTCTTTCCTCCTGAAACCATTGTCAAAGATGGACTCACCGGGTTCGTATTTTTGCCTGAAGCTCGAAAATGGATTCCTGTGAGAACACCTCTGCCTCATCTTGTTTTCAATCGTGTCCCCTTTCGGAAAGCAGAGCAGCAGCCAGCCTTTAAAGATGCCGTGAACTACCTGACCGCACTCGGAATCCCATTTTTCAATCCTGCCTTTATCAATAAAAACAAGCTATACTCACTATTTGCCAGACATCCACAATTAAGAAATTTAATGCCTGAAAGTATTGCTATAAAATCGATGATCCAGTTAGCTGCCTTCCTTGATAAGCATGAGGGCATCTACCTGAAGCCTGCTTCATCTTCTAAAGGAATCGGGATATTTCGGCTCCGGCAAAAAAATGGGCAAATCGAATTCGATAGCCATTCACATCGCCATCTTTATCCTGGCATAAAGGAATTCTGGAAGGTCAAATCCAGGCAGTTGTTAAGATACGAGTACATTGCCCAGAGGGAAGTCACGCCGACAGTCATCGATGGCAACCGATTTGACTTCCGCCTCCATGCCCATGACGGACCGGATGGGTACGAAGTGACTGGAATCGGCATCCGTCAATCCCGGAAGCAGGACCTGACCACCCACCTGCCAAACGGAGGAGTCATGCTCCCCTATATTAAGGTTAAGGATGAAAGGCATGACCGATTTTTCGACTGGGCCGTAAAAGAAATAGGACAGCTGCTTACTGAAGAGTTAGGCTATTTCGGAGAATTTTCCCTTGATGCAGGAATCACTGAAAAAGGCCATTATGTCATTTATGAAGTCAACTCAAAACCAATGAGCTTCGACGAACCCCAGATTGAAGAGAAAAGGATCTCCGCTCTTGTCGATTTATTTTTCAGGAAAACAGGATTTTGATAGGAATTCCTTGGTACAGCTTATGGTGGGCCGCAATGAAACGCGGCTCCTTTCTTAGTTACTCTATAATTCTCCCTCAATTCAACAAGGGTTAATCTGCACTTCTTCTTGCTTGAATACTATATAATAATGACAAAGACATTTTCACAGGGGGAATCAAATTGATTACTCATTTCCAGTTCAAATCATTATTCGAAAATAAGGATATGCCCGGCTGGCATTTTTCATTTTATTTTAAAAAGCAGAAGTTTATGGGAATCTATCATCAAAACGGGGATATCGAGTGGACCTCTGAGGAGCCATCCGACGAGCATATTCATCAGTTGAAAGAACAAATCCACGAGCTGATGCTCTTCCATGTATATGACAAATAAGGTGTATGTTTCTTCTCCTTTTCCGGAATTCTAAGCTTAAAAACGTTGAAGGAGGATATCATGAAACAAAAACGGAGCAAGAAGTTTGCTGAAGACTTGCAATATGAGGGGCGGGACGAAGTTTACGTCGATGTTGACCGGATGATCAATGAAGGAATGGCCGGCGGTACTGTGCATAGATTGGACGGTACACCCAATATCGATGAAAGCCATGACTTTTACCCAGAAGATCCACCTAATGAATGAAAAGCAGAAAAAAAGACACTACATCCTAAAAGGATGCTGGTGTCTTATCTGCTTTTTACAATCATATTGACTGCTTCTTTGATCGCTTCGTCGGCATCTTTGCCTTCCTGAGCTGCTTCAGTGATGCAAGATTCAAGGTTCTTAGCGACGATGAAACCAATCGCGCGGTCTACTGCGGAACGGACAGCTGATAATTGGGTAACAACATCCTTACAGTGGTTTTCTTCTTCCATCATGCGAATGACTCCGCGTACCTGGCCTTCTAATCGCTTCAAACGATTTTTCATTTCTGTTGTGTATTCCATTTCCTACACCTCTCTCTTACGGTACCCCGTATTGTATCTATTATACCAGCGTTTTTTCCTTTTTTCTACCAGTTATAACTCTCTGCACGAATTAACATTTAAAAGCTACACCTGTTATAATAAAATATATGTCAGCTTTTATCAAATTAAATCTGAGGATACTTATATGATTAATAAAATATTATCTTATTTCCCTGATTCTGTCACGCATGAATATATCCCACTCCCTCCATCACCTGATTACTACTGGTTTAAAGAGGAAGATGAAAGGCCTTTGTGGATTGGTATTCCTAAAAGTAAAATCTCTGAAAGCCAGCTTGAACTAATGAAAAACTTGTTTGAATTTGTCGAGCTGGAAATTAATACACAACTAACTGGTACAGCGCATTCATGGAATCAATTTCTTTTCCATGATGGTGCTCTGCCAGCCGCAGGAATCGATGAAGTCCGTTTCATCCAGTTCAAGTTGCAGTCAAATAATATCGAATCAGAGGAAATCCATGAAGCTTTAAAAGGATTCTTCCCTGACCATACTACCCTCTGGATTAAGGATTCGTACGGAATCATTATTGAAGAAAAAAAGGAAGTGTCGGAAAACGCTGATGATCTTTTTTCCATTGCCTCAACACTCGAGAGTGACTTCTACGTAAAGATCTCCTTTTATATCGGCAAATTCAAGAAGGTTTCTATGCAGCTCCCTGACTTTTTTAAAAGAGAAAAGCAGGTATTCGAGGAATTGACCACACATACCACCCGTGATGCTGTATACACCTTCGAAAAAGCTTTCCCAATGCTGTTAGCGACACATTTGCCAGATTACCTTAAGGAAATTCTTGAAGCTACCATCCTTGAGGCATTTGGAGAGGATAAAGAGTTAATGGCGACGATAAAAGTATTTCTTGAAAGCAATTCTAACGCCTCTCTTTCCGCCAAAAAACTTTATGTCCATCGGAATACGCTTCAATACAGATTGGACAAGTTCATGGAGAAGACCGGTGTCAGCTTAAAGGATTTTGATGCAGCCGTTGTAGTTTACCTTGCCAGTATTTATGAAGAAATGCGCTGATCCTTTACCATTAAACAAATTGCATAAAAGGGCTTACATGATTTTTGTGCACCCTGCCGATGATTATTTCAGGTCATTTCCGCTAAACTGTTTTTGTAGACAAACATTCAGGGAGGCTTTAAAAAATGGCCGAGTTAAAATTAGACAATATTTATAAAATCTATGACAATAAAGTAACAGCTGTAGAAGACTTCAACCTTCACATCCAGGATAAAGAATTCATCGTATTCGTTGGCCCATCAGGCTGCGGTAAATCTACTACACTTCGTATGATTGCAGGACTAGAAGAGATTTCTAAAGGCGATTTCTATATCGATGGAAAGCGCGTTAATGATGTACCTCCTAAAGACCGTGATATCGCCATGGTTTTCCAGAACTATGCACTATATCCACACATGACTGTTTACGATAACATGGCATTCGGATTAAAGCTTCGTAAATTCGCTAAGGATGAAATTGATCGCCGCGTTCAAGAAGCTGCCAAAATCCTTGGTCTTGAGCCGTACTTAGACCGTAAGCCAAAAGCACTTTCTGGTGGTCAGCGCCAGCGTGTTGCATTGGGACGTGCAATTGTCCGTGACGCAAAGGTCTTCTTAATGGACGAACCATTATCAAACCTTGACGCAAAGCTTCGTGTACAGATGCGTGCAGAAATCGCAAAGCTTCACCGCCGTCTGGATACAACGACTATCTACGTAACCCATGACCAGACTGAAGCGATGACAATGGCAACTCGCCTTGTAGTCATGAAGGATGGTATCATCCAGCAGGTTGGAGCTCCTAAAGAAGTTTACGAAAATCCTGAAAACGTCTTTGTTGGCGGATTTATCGGATCACCTTCCATGAACTTCTTTACTGGTAAGCTTGAAGAAGGCAAATTCACAAACAATAACTCTTCGATCGCTATTCCAGAAGGCAAAATGAAAGTTCTTCGCTCTCAAGGTTATGTCGGCAAGGACATCATCCTTGGCGTAAGACCAGAAGATCTTCACGATGAGCCAGTATTCATCGATGCTTCACAAGGCGCTACTATCAAGGCAAATGTTGAAGTTTCTGAATTAACTGGTGCTGAAACAATGATCTACTCTCAATTCGAAGGCCAGGACTTTGTGGCACGTGTTGATTCACGTACAGATGTAACACCAGGTCAGGTAATTGAATTGGCATTCGATATGAATAAAGTCCACTTCTTTGATGCTGAAACAGAAAGTAGGATCCGTCCTTAATTCTAGACGATAAAAAAGCAACCGCGGCCTGCGGTTGCTTTTTTCTATTACTCACTATTCCTGAACTACGAAAGCCTCATTCTTTAATAAGAATAACCTGGCTTGATCCGCAATTTGTACATTTAAACATATGCGGGCACTCCCCTTCGGCGAAATCAGTTGGATACCCATCTTCTAGCTTCATTTGATCGATTGGCATATATGGACTGTAATCATCGTAAAAGTCTGCTTCTCGCCCATTGTTCTCCATGCTGCCGCTGCAGTTTGGACACGACGGAGTGATCGACTTGAAGCCATTGCAAATCGGGCACATCCCCATTCTCTTCAATCCTTTCTGCTTTACTGATATCGATAGTTTGCGTTGATTAAAATTGGTTATGTAAGATGATTATTTTGGAAGTAATTACCTAAATCACTCGGCGCATAAACTTCTCAAAACAAAACATACTAGTTATTAATAAAGCAGCAACAGAAAACAACGCAGCAACAACAAGCGCAACAAAATCATTGGGTTAAGCCTTAGAAGGCAGCTATACGCGCGCCGGTGCAATTCCGGCTAGCCCAGCCAAATTTCTTATAGCGGGTTAAACCAGGCGGCATGGCAAAAGCCATGATTGGTTCAAGTCCAATACTAACCCAAATACAACTATGAAAAACACAAAGGAGGAAATATTAATGGCTAGCAGTAACAACTCTAATCAATTATTAGTTCCTGGTGTTCAACAAGCTCTTGATCAAATGAAGTACGAAATCGCTACAGAATTTGGCGTACAACTTGGTGGAGAAACTACTTCTCGTGCTAACGGATCTGTTGGTGGAGAAATCACTAAGCGCCTAGTTCAAATGGCTGAGCAACAACTTGGCGGTTCTGCACGCTAATTGTAATTAACAATAAAATTAAATAGGATGGCTAGGCCCCCTTCCCAAAGGGGGCCTTTTAAATTGTCGTTCTGAGCCTTTCAAGCAACTGCTTAACTGGAACTTGAATTTGTATGACTTCCATTCACCTATTACGGCTAGGTGAAGAAGCACTCTGTTAAATCATCTTTTCAGGCTTAACCCACTCGTCATATTGCTCTGATGTTAAATAGCCTGTTTTAATCGCCGCTTCTTTCAAGGTTGTATTTTCCTTGAAAGCGAGCTTGGCGATTTCTGCTGCTTTTTCATAGCCAATATGTGGATTCAAAGCTGTTACAAGCATTAATGACCGCTCTACATGGCCAGCAATTACATCAAGATTCGCCTCAATCCCTTCAGCACAGTTATCATTGAACGACCGCATTCCGTCAGCCAAAAGCTTCGCGCTTTGCAGGAAGTTATAAATGATAACTGGTTTAAAAACATTCAGTTCAAAATTTCCCTGGCTGGCTGCAAAACCGATGGTTGCATCATTTCCAAACACCTGTGTCGCTACCATTGTCAGTGCTTCGCTCTGGGTTGGATTAACCTTACCAGGCATGATGGAGCTGCCAGGCTCATTTGCCGGTATCGATAGTTCTCCAATCCCGCTTCTTGGACCGCTGGCCAGCCAGCGAACATCATTGGCAATTTTCATCAAGTCTGCTGCGAGTCCTTTTAATGCTCCATGAAGGAACACGATTTCATCATGTGAGGTCAGTGCATGGAATTTGTTTGGAGCGGAATGAAATGTCTCCCCCGTTTGTTCAACAAGCTGTTTCGCAACCTTGTCACCAAAATCCTTCGCGGCATTTATGCCTGTACCTACAGCCGTCCCGCCAATCGCTAAATCTCGTACGTATTTCAATCCATCCTTAATCATCTGTTCATTTTTTTCAAGCATGGCTCTCCAGCCACTGATTTCCTGCCCCAATGTCAATGGAGTCGCATCCTGGAGATGTGTCCTGCCAATTTTTATGATGTCATTGAATTCTTGTTCTTTTTTCTTCAATGTTTCTTTAAAAAGTTCAAGCGCAGGCAATACTTCACCTGTCACTTTTTTGACAGCAGCAATATGCATCGCTGTCGGGAATGTATCGTTCGAGCTCTGTGACATATTCACATCATCATTTGGGTGGACCTTTTCATCAGACCCTTGATTTTTGAGCAGCTCACTCGCCCTTCTTGCGACCACTTCATTCACGTTCATGTTGGATTGAGTTCCGCTTCCCGTCTGCCAAACAACTAACGGAAAATGCGTATCAAAATGCCCGGATAGAATTTCATCGCAGGCTGCCTCAATCGCCTTCGCTTTTGCATCTGACAACTTTCCAGAGGCGGCATTCACACTAGCTGCAGCTTTCTTTACTTCTGCAAATGCATAAATCACATCAATTGGCATTCTTTCTGTGCCTATCTTGAAATTCTGTTTGCTCCGCTGTGTTTGCGCACCCCAGTACTTCTCTGATGGCACTTTGATTTCGCCTATTGTATCTCTTTCAATCCGATAATCTGACAACACAATCCCTCCTCAATCTAATTATTAACTTATCGAAACATTTAAAACATTTTCGCCTATAGGATAACTGTTTTTTAGAAGAAATTACAGAAAAGTGCATAGCAAGCCAAAAAAGCGGAAGCAGTCATGCATCCTGCTTCCGCTTTTCATTATTTCTATTTTCGCTCCCGGTTATGCCTTATAAATTGCATAGCCTATATAATAGCCCAGGATCATGATGCTTGCGATGCTTAAGGTTACTGCGAACTCCGCCATCTTGACAACCTCCTGAATTTTTATGTGGTTATTATTAAATTACCACAGTAAGCCTAACGGCAACGAGAGGGTTTCGTAACATTCTGTGACATAAATAGGATTGGAAGTGACGTTTCTCATATTCCGTAAAATCAATAATTGCATCATCATTTAAACAAAAAATCCATACCCAATAAAAATGGGTCTGGATTTTCTTGTTTAACCTGCCTTAACTTTGTTGCCCAGCTGCAGCTGGTACATTTGAAAATATTTACCTTTAAGCTCCATCAACTGTTCATGGTTACCTTTCTCAACAATCCGTCCACGGTCGAGTACAAGGATCTGGTCAGCATTGCGTATGGTCGACAATCTGTGGGCAATGATGAAAGTCGTCCTGCCTTCCTTAAGGACATCCATTGCTTCCTGGATAATCGCTTCTGTCTCGGTATCAATGCTCGATGTCGCTTCATCAAGAATCAGGATGGCCGGATCGAAGGCCAAGGCTCTGGCAAAAGAAACCAGCTGTCGCTGCCCGCTTGATAGCGTACTGCCTTTTTCAATCACCGGCTCATCATACCCTTTTTCAAGATTTTTCAGGACGGTGTCTGCCCCAACGCTAGCCAGCGCTTTTTCAACCCTATCCCTGGTGATGTCAGGGTGATCGAGGCTGACGTTAGAGGCTATTGTGCCGGTAAAAAGGAACGGATCCTGCAGGACAATCCCCATATGCTTCCGCAACGTCTGTCTCGGCATTTCGGTAATATCCATGCCGTCAATCAGAATTTTACCTTCCTGCGGATCATAGAACCTGAACAGCAGGTTCATGATCGAACTTTTGCCTGATCCCGTATGGCCTACGAGTGCGACTGTTTCACCCTGTTTTGCTTCAAAGCAAAGATCCTTAAGCACATATTCACCTTTTTTATAGCCGAAGGATACATGGTCGAAAAGGACATTTCCTTTATAGCGGGGAATCGCCTTCTCGCTTACGTCGATTCCTTCCTCATCCATAAGATTGAACACCCGCTCTCCGGCAACAAGAGCCTGCTCAAGGTTAGCCAGCTGGTTGACGATTCCCTGGACAGGATTGAACAGACGGTTAATATAATCGACGAACGCGTAGAGCATACCGAGTGAAATGGCAGAAGATGGCTGAAGTGCCTCTCCTCCAAAATACCAGATGAATGCAACGAAGACGATATTTCTTAACACCCCTACAAGATTATGAGATGTAGAGGAATTCAAACTCAACAATTTATTTTGAAAAGTGAAATGCTCCTTGTTCAACGTCTCGAATTCCTGTTGTGTTTCTTTTTCCCGGCTGAAGGCCTGGATGATGCTCATGCCCTGGATCGATTCATTGATCATGCCATTAATATCACTTACGCGGGAGCGGATGACATGGTTGTATTTTGATGCGTACTTCCGGTAAAGCTTCGCCCAGACAAACAGGATTGGCAACAGCAGTAAACAAATCGCTGCAAGGTTCGCATTCAGGATGAACAAGGCAATATAGATGCCGGTAATATAAATGAAACTTGTAAAGAAAGTTGAAAGGACCGTAACGTACAATTCACGGATCGCCTCTGTATCATTCGTGATCCTCGCAACGACCTTCCCTGCAGGAAGATTGTCAAAATACTGGATCGGCAGCCGCTGAATCTGTCTGAAGACATCCTCCCGGAGCTTCTGGATAATCCGGTTCGCTGACTTTTGCAAATAAAATCTTTGGCCATATTGGAAGATGGATGCAATGATCAGTAAGCCGAAATAAAACGAAAGAAGCTTAATAATATTCGGGATTTCTGGTTTATAAAAATTCATCAAATCATCGCCGGATAGAACTTCTGCTTCATATTGCGCAGCCTTTGACCCTTTGCTGATTGTTAATAACCCATTCTCATAGCTGCGGCTTCCCTCGAATTCGACATCAGCTTCCACAAATACAAAATTCCTACCAACCTGTAAAATCCGGGCAGAATCTGCGTTCGCAGCTTCACCATTCTTTGTGTAATAACTGCCATTATATTCAACTGCACCATCCCCAGCTTCTGTCTTGTGCCAGACTGACTCAATTCCTAAAATGTGGTTATCAATCATCCGCTTGGCGATGAATGGTCCTGCCAGGTCTGCAACAACAGCGACAGTCAGCATTGCCAGGGCAATCAGGATTATTTTCTTATAATTTAACGCATATCTAAACAGTCTTTTTCCTGTACTCATACGGAGTGCACCTCCTCTTCGACTGCTGCAGCCTGCTGCTTGATATATTGCTCGTAATACCAACCTTGAGCAGCCACCAATTGTTCGTGCGTGCCTTCCTCAATTATTTTTCCATCTTCAAGTACGACGATATGATCCGCATGCTCAACCGCAGACATTCTGTGAGTTGTGATGATGGTTGTTTTCGCATTCCGCTCTCTGCGGATGTTATCAATGATTTTTTTCTCTGTTTTTGCATCGACTGCTGAAAGCGAATCATCGAGAATAAGGATTTCCGGATCCTTGATCAAAGCACGTGCAATCGAAATACGCTGCTTCTGGCCGCCAGACAGTGCGACCCCTTTTTCACCGACAAGTGTCTCCAGACCTTCCGGCAGCATTTCCAGGTCTTTGCGAAAAGCAGCCAAATCGATGATATCCTGCAAATCTTTTTCTGAAGCCATCGGGTTTCCGAACAGAATATTTTCCTTAACCGAACGCGAGAAAAGGATGTTTTCCTGCGGAACATACCCCATCCAGCCCCGAGTCTGCCTCAGGCTGTGCTCCTGGATCGGCACCCCTGATACAAAGAGGTTCCCACTGCCTTCAGGATATTCCCTCAGCAGCTGTTTGATAAGCGTTGTCTTGCCGCTCCCCGTCTTCCCGACGATCCCCAGCGTTTCACCACGGTTCAAATGCAGTTTGATATTATCTAGGTTGTTCACATTGGATGAAGGATATTTGAATGTGAACTCGGACATCTGTAAATACTCCGGATCATTGCCCTCCACTGGTTTCACTGGATCTGCAACATCCTCTTTGTATGATAATGTCTCATTCAGGCGGTCAAGAGACGCATTGCCTCGCTGCATGACATTGATCAGTTCACCGATCGCGAACATCGGCCAGATCAGCATTCCCAGGTATACATTGAAGCTGACCAGCTCTCCCAGCGTCAGCTTTTGCTGGAAAACAAGAAAAGCTCCATACCCTAGACCAATCAGATAGCTCATACCAACAAGAATCTTAATCGTTGGTTCAAATAAAGAATCGATTTTCGCGACTTCGACATTTTTACGATAGACATCTTCAGTCAAGTCATGAAACTTTGATTCATCGGATTTCTCCTGTACATAAGCACGGATGACCCGCACTCCTGATACGGATTCAAGCACCCTGTCATTCAGCTCGCCGAATGCATCCTGAGCAGAAGTGAATTTAGAATGAATCTTTTTGCCATATATGTTTACTAGAAATGCCATGATTGGCAGTGGGATAATCGAAACAAGTGTGAGCTCCCAGCTGATGAAAAATCCCATCGTGAACAAGATCGTCAGCATGAAAATGCTCGAATCGACAAGTGTCAGTACTCCGAAACCAGCCGTGATTGATATTGCTTTTAAATCATTCGTCGCCCTTGCCATCAAGTCACCTGTACGATTCCTTTCAAAGAACGTCGGTGTCATTTTCAATAAATGCTTCATGAATCGGGTCCTGAGTTTCCGTTCAATCAGAAAGGCTCCGCCGAATAATTGATACATCCAAATGTAAGTGATGAAATAAGAGACCACCGTAATCAGCAAGAGGCCGCCAATATACTTAAGAATTAAATTCTGGTTCATAGAACCAATCTGGATAGCATCAATTGCCATCCCGACGATTTTTGGCGGCAGTACATCAAGAATGCCGACAAAAATCAGTAATGAGATCGCCACACTGTATCTCTTCCAGTTTTCTTTAAAAAACCAGCTTAACTTTGATAAAACTGATAACATAAATAATCACTCCTCTCTCTCTGTGTAAAAATCTGACTAGCCGCTTTCTAGATATTCCTTTTTTACCAGTTTCTTCACTTTTGATTTGACCATCTTGATTTCCTCCTCATTTATTTTGGAATGGATATTCTCTGAACATGAAAAAAGACATACCGCGGCATGCGATATGTCTTGAATCAATCGATAAAGACAGAAAAAGGCATACGTCACGCAGATGCGCAACCCATGCCTTTTCAGTCACAGAGCAACTTAATTAAAAATCAGTTATGGTAAAAAGATGGGTTACGTGTATTTAGTTGAGCGTATCTTGCGTTTTTTACAATGTTCATATCCGTAACCCTCCTTTTAGTTATATTTTCCATTCCTTTGTAAGGTTATCACCTTAACAGTCACAATGTCAATTCTAACTTTTCGATATATTTCATCATTTTACTTTTCAGCTGACTTGTTGCGCCATATTTTTCGTACAAACAGCAAATAAAATAGCAGCGGCATTGGTGCCTGAATCAAACCTAGGATTCCCCAAAGCCAATAATTATGGCCATGCTTTCGAGCATTTGTAAAAAGAAAAATGCTCTGCACCAATAGAATCACAACTACCATGGCCAGCATAACAGGTGACAGTTCCTCATTCATCGGCTGTCCACCTGCTTTTGCACTCCTTTAAAACTATAGATGGCTGTAATCGCGAGCGTCGCAGCCTGCAGCATTAAGAAGAGCATCGGGAGCTCCAGCATAGTGAAGATCACTCCGCTCAAAATCAGCATAGCACTTAAAATGAACCACGCTAATTCACGGCGATATTTCTTCTTTTGAACCTGTTGCTGATTCAGAACCATCTCTTCAAACCATTTTCCATCAGGGGTATAGGTGTCCAAGGAATCCAGTTTGTCTAGTCCATTATTGATGGCGCTGATGGTGTCAAAAAATTCTTTATCCATTTGTTCATCGCTTGACGAGATTCCCTTTTGGTTTTTCATCTACTTTCAGCTCCCTTCTAACAGCTAGAAGTCCATGGTGGACTCTAGACTTCGCGGTACCAGCGGCGATATTCAGGATTTCACTAATCTCATCGTACGAATATCCATAATAATGCTTAAGGATAAGAGGAATACGCATTTCATCTGTCAGCCTGGATAAGGCAGCGAGCGCATCTGTCCATTCCTCATTCTTCGATTCCATTTGCCACTGCAGCTTGCGTGACGCTGCTTCTCCTTCGTTCCATTCCCGCTCGCGCTTTTTTTTGCGGTGCTGATCAATGTACATATTTGTGGCTATGCTGATCAGCCATGACGAGAATTTTGATTTCCCATTGAATAAATGAATTTTCTCCACACATTTAGCCATCGTTGCTTGTGCTATTTCCTCTGCGATATCAGGATTCATCGTTATTTTCATCAGGTATTTTACCAGCAGGGGATAATGATTCCTGAACAGCATAGCAAACGAACGGTGGTCGCCCTTTTTAGCGCTATTGATTAACACTTTCTCATCCATCAAAGCATGCCCCTCTTTCCCCGCCACCCCGAAAAATTATCTCTTAGATTGATTATTTATTAATTAGACGCATGAAGTAAAGAATCGTTCAAAAAATTTTAAAAAAGTTAGCTCTGTTAAATTAGCCAAAAAGTTTAATGCATAATTCAATAGAAAACGAAATCTACGAAAAAAAGAAAGCCCTGTATGGACTTTCCTCTATATCCCCTGCTCGACAGCAGGCTCTTTAACAGCGGACCCACTCTCTTCTGCGAGCTTAGGCAAAACAATCATATAAAACACCCCAACGATGGCGAGGCAGCCGCCGACAATCCAATATAGCATTTCAATTGTTAGCAGAGCCGGAAAGCTGTACGCAATGAATGCAAGAGTCAATGAATGAGACAGCATGTTAAGCGGGCTGATTAGTCCCTGGACCCTGCCCATCATTTTCGGATCTATAATCCTCGGAAGCCACCCTCCAATTCCTACATTTATAAGCGGTAACGCCAGTGCTGAGATAAACAGGATTCCCAGGAATAGATAAATGTTGTTTGGCAGTGATGCGAGAGCCGTAAAGCTGCCAGAGATGATCAAACCTACTGAAATCAGGTGGTAGAGCTTCACTTTTTGAGAAAGCAATGACGCAATAAAGCTGCCAATCAACACCCCGATTCCAAACACGAAGCCGATGACAATCGAGTATTGTTCATACGTATCTGGAGCCAGCTTATATTTCAGGATGAAAATCGGCATGACGGAGAAGCCGCCATTCACGATTCCAAAGATGAAAAAACCGATGATCAGAGTGAACAACAATTTACTGCTCATGACATACTGAAAACCGTATTTAAAATCTTTGAAGACCATTTTGATGTTCAAATCCTTTAGTGTATGAGAGCCATTGGGCAGTCGCGCCTCCTTCGAAACGTCAGTCTTCTGAATGAGTAATGCACTGATGATGAATGACAGAGTGTCAACTAATATAGCGCCATAAATACCAATCGACCAATAAGCGAGTACCCCTAGTCCATTGCCAAACAACATGAACAAACTCATCACGAGCTGATTCAAACCAGCTGCAGTTGTGTAGTCCTCTTTTTTCAAGATTCCTTGTACCATCCCATGCTCAGCCGGGAAAAAGAACTTTTGAACCGCGCTTCTCAAAAACAGAACACCAATGACCAACGGCATCCAGCCAACATAGATTGCAGCAATCAATGCGACAGATAAGCCGGCACTAATCCAATCACAATAAATGGCGATTTTTTGCCGATCCATCCTGTCAGCAAATACCCCGATCAGGAAAAACACCGCAAGCATTGGCACGGAATACATCATTTCGGTTATAGTCGCATAGGCGGGCTGGGAACTGAAACGGTCCAGCAAGAAAAACATAAAGGCTGTCAATCCGATTGTACTGCCCATTTGGGAAGTGAAGTTTGCTAAAAATAACTTCGTGAAACTCCTGTTCCTGAAAATCTCCGCAAATTTTTTCATAATTGTCTACTCCTCGCATCTCTATTAATAACCTCATATTAGCTTAATTTTCAGGTAACAATAAACTTTCTCCTGACCGTTTCTTTCTCCATCCTCAGACGGAGTGCCTCTGCACTTGAGAACTACTTTGGCTTCAGAGGCTTTCCAGCTGGTTAGCCTGCCAACTTCGCCCAATTTACCCTCTAAAGGTTTTCGAACCAAGTTAACGGGGTAATATTCTATTAACCTAATAAAAATGATTCATAAAAGGAGTTATATATAAATGAAAGAGATTATGTCATCTAATGTTATGGTTCAGAAAAGATTCACTATGAAGAAAATGCTTGAAATCTATCAGGCTGCTAAAAAGTTGGACGGTACGACTTACTTATACAGCCGCCAGAAGGCAGTTGAGGCAACTTCATTGTCTAAGCTTGTTTCCTTCCTGCTGACGGTGGAACCAAATACAACTTTAAAAATTATTATGGAAGGTACAGATGTAGAACCGAAATTAGACCAGCTGACTAAGCTGCTTACGAATGAAGCTTCTGTCCTTCGCGTAAAACGCAAGCGACTTATTGAGTCTTCCGAATCATTCCAAATTTAGTCCCAATAATAGATAAAATAATGACTGAGGTGAAGTTTCATGGTAAGAACCATTCTTATGATTATTGGCGCTGTCGTCGTGATCGGTTTCCTATTAAGCTTAATATAATTTGATTTTAGTAAAGACCTGCTTAAATGCAGGTCTCAGACTGTAGACAAACTCGATGGAAATCGAGCTTGTCTACAGTCTTTTTTGTTTGGTGGAAAAATGGAGGCTGTTGATTTCCGTTCCAGGCGCTTCGCTTTCCGCGGGGCTGGCGGTGAGCCTCCTCGCCGCCGTTAGCGTCTGCGGGGTCTCACCTGTCCAGCTGATCCCGCAGGAGTCTACGCGCCTTCCACTCCAATCAACAGGAGTTCTAAATTTAACGTGGAACTAAACATAAGTCTATTTTAAAATAGAAGCATATAACGCTTGAGGTGATAAAGATGCTTTCGAAGAGCAATCCAATCCAACGAGACCAATTAGAAATGGTTGCTTTAGACCAGCTTGTTCCTCAGGAACATTTAGTCCGCAAGATGGAAGCAGCCCTTGATTTTTCTTTCATCTATAAACTGGATCAGATGAAATCCCAAAAGGGTTTCGGAATGAGAACATTCCGAAACCCTTTTGTCGACAAACTGAGACCTGCTTAAATGCAGATTTTTTTATGTTCACTCCAGTAGTCTTCATGAGAACATCCAATGTTTTCTGCGAGATACTCGACTTTTTGTTGAAATCAATTCTAACCTCGCAAAGGAATACACATAAAAACAGCACAGGAGACATATCCCCCGTGCTGTTTAGCATCAGTTATTGCTATCATCATCTTTTTCTTTATCATCAGATCCGTCGTCTTCAGATTCTCCGGTGTCTCCAGTATCTTCTTCACCATCGGCATCTCCATCGCCTCCGGTACCTCCATCACCACCGCTATCTCCTTCACCACCGGTATCTTCTTCACCTCCGGTACCTCCATCACCACCGCTATCTCCTTCACCACCGGTATCTTCTTCACCACCGGTATCTCCTTCACCACCGGTATCTCCTTCACCACCGGTATTTCCTTCACCACCGGTATTTCCTTCATCACCAGAGTCATCGGATCCACCATCACTCGCTTCACTGGTGTCATTGATGTTGCCAGAATTCGTTGACGCTGCTGCCGATTCAGTATTAGTTTCCTTTTTATCTTTCTTTTTTGCTTCTTCTTTCGGCTTCTCTTTCAGCTTCTTTTTTGCTTCTTCCCATTGCTTCTTTAGTTTTTCTGCTTCCCTCTTAACCCTTTCCTCTAATTCTTTTACAGACTTGGCACGCTGCTGCCTCTTGTGTTCCTCGATATATTTTGAAAGTGGAGGAACATTGAAGGATTGTGCTTTTGTATTTTTCAATGCTTCCTTCATAAAGTCCTTGAAGACCAAGGCGGCTCCTTCACTGCTAGTAGTGGTTAAGTAGTGCTCCTTATCTGTCTTGTCATAACCAACCCATACAGCGCCAACAAGCTGTGGAGTATACCCAACAAACCACTGGTCCTTCGTTCCTTTGACGCCTTCAATCGGAACCTGTGTTGAACCAGTTTTGCCCGCTAATTCTCTACCCTCGATTTGGGCACCTTTCCCTGTTCCTTCCTGAACGACACCAAGAAGCATGGTCGTCATTTTCTCTGCGGTTTCTTTTGAAACAGCCTTGCTCTTCTTCCCTTTATATTCAACAATCGTGTTGCCTTCTTTATCAACAATCTTGGTGATTGCATGCGTTTCATGACGTTCGCCATTGTTGGCGAATGCCGAGTATGCTTCCGCCATTGTAACCGGAGATAACCCAGTCGATAAGCCTCCAAGCGCGAGGCCAAGATTACGGTCGTTTTTTGGATCTAGATTAATGCCAAAATTCTTTACAGATTCCATTCCTTTGACAATTCCTATTTCATCCAGCAGCCATACGGCAGGCACATTCAATGAATCTCTCAATGCTTCATACATCGGGACTTCGCCTTTATATTTATCATTGTAGTTTTGAGGCTTATAATCTTTGAATTCCATCTCTTCGTCTTTAAGCATGTCCGTAACACCCCAGCCTTCTTCAAGCGCCGGTGCAAATACAGCAAGAGGCTTCATCGTTGAGCCCGGCTGTGCTTTTAACTGAGTAGCACGATTATAACCACGGAATACATGCTCACCGCGGCCGCCTACAAGGGCCCGAATCCCTCCACTTTTAGGATCTACCAGTACAGCGCCGCTTTGGACGATTTGCTTATCAGTGCCTTTTGGAAACAGGTCATCTTTTGCGTAAGTCGCTTCCACCGCTGATTGCATTGTCACATCAAGCTCTGTATAGATTTGGAGTCCGCCAGTTAATACTTCTTCCTGTGTCAGGCCGTACTTCTTGATTGCTTCATCAATGACATGATCAACATAATATGGATAGCGGCCACGCAACGGATCTCCGCCTTTTTCATTGAGTACAATTTCTTCAGCGACGGCCTTTTTATATTCCTCTTCCTTTATGAAACCATGGGAATTCATCATTTGGAGAACAAGATTTCTTCTCTCCACTGACTCTTCATAATTCTTATTAGGATCCAATGCAGACGGAGCTTTAATCAAGCCTGCCAGCATTGCCGCTTCGCTTATGGAAAGATCCTTGACATCCTTGCCAAAGTATCCCATCGCAGCTCGTTTGATACCCCAAGATCCATTTCCAAAATAAATACGATTCAAGTACATTTGCATGATTTCATCTTTGGAATATTGCTTTTCTATTTCCCTTGCCATGAAAAATTCTTCGAGCTTTCTTTTATATGTCTTTTCGCTCGAAAGTAAAGCATTCTTTGTCAACTGCTGTGTAATCGTGCTTCCACCTTCTACAATGCTCCCTGCCTTGATGTTCTGGACAAATGCCCGCGAAATACCGACAAGGTCCACACCATCGTGTTCATAAAAACGGTGATCCTCGATGGCAATTACTGCATTCTTGACATGATCCGGGACATCTTCAATCTTGACTCCCTCATTTTTCAAAGCCGAAATCTTACTGGCGACTTCACCATTAGCATCGTAGATGACGGTTGACTGTGCCATGTCATCATTCAATGCACTGATGTCAGCACCCTCAGAATAAACATGAAAAAAACTTAAGAATGCCAGTACCGCTGTTGAAACAGACAACACCAGCACCTGGTTCATATGTAGCCTTTTCCAGCCTCTTAGAAAACGTGTTGCTATTGAATTTTTGCTCACTGAGCACCCCAACCTTTTAAAAATAGTTTAGAAATATGACACTTTCTTTTACCCATTTTTAAAAGGGATTAACACAAATTGGCTAATTATGAGGAAAAAAGACATACAAGCAAGCAAAAGGCCATTTCATTTTCAAAACCCGCCATCACTTCAGACAAAACCGAAAGCTTGAAACATTGTTTTGTCCGAACATGGCTTCACTTCAGACAAAATCTCATGCTTAAGTCGTTGTTTTGTCCGAACCTGGCATCACTTCAGACAAATTCTCATGCTTGAGTCGTTGTTTTGTCCGAACATGGCATCACTTCAGACAAAACTCATGCTTGAGACGTTGTTTTGTCCGAACATGGCTTCACTTCAGACAAAACCTCATGCTGGAGACGTTGTTTTGTCCGAACTAGGCTTCACTTCAGACAAAATCTCATGCTTGAGACGTTGTTTTGTCCGAACCCGGCATCACTTCAGACAAAACCGACCGCTTGAGAAGATGTTTTGTCCGAACTAGGCATCACTTCAGACAAAACATCTTGCTTGAGACGTTGATTTGTCCGAACACGGTATCACTTCAGACAAAACCGCCTGCTTGAGCCGGTATTTTGTCCGAACATGGTATCACTTCGGACAAAAGCGACAGCTTGAAACATTGTTTTGTCCGAACCCGGCATCACTTCAGACAAAACCTCATGCTTGAGAAGATGTTTTGTCCGAACATGGCTTCACTTCAGACAAAACCCCCAGCTGGAGACATTGTTTTGTCAGGACACGGCTTCACTTCAGGCAAAACAACAAAAAAAACCGCAAGATATTCCGATATCTGCGGTAGTTCTTTGGAATAAGCACCGATGGTTCTTACTAGTTATGAATCTGTGATTCTATTGGTTCCTGCTTGCTGGCAGCTATCAGATCTCTTTCGCGAAGCAGTGATTCCATATACATATAGACGATTTGCTTGGTTTTATCATCCGCTTTTATGACATCAAGGTGCTGCATGCATTTCCGTATTGTCGGATGAATCGGCTTTTGAGATTGTAATTCCATACCGACCACTCCTATCCAAAATTTTAAACAGCTTTACAACAAGGTTCGCCAGTTTTTGAGGAATTTTGAGGGTATATGGAAATTTTTAGGTCGGTTAGTTCCATTTTAAAAATGGGTATTGAATAGTAAGACGTACTAATCTTGGAGGTTGATCTATATGGCAGTAATAAAAAATGTGGTTCTCGCTTATGATGATTCAGCAGGAAGCAAGAAAGCTCTGCAATTGGCAAAGGAGATCGCTAGAGATAAAGAAGGCGTAAAATTGTATGTTGGCCATGTATATGAGGAAAAAGTCAAAAGTGAGTTGGTTGAATCAACCGAGCGCCCCATTGAGCATCTGCCCATTAACAACTTTCCGGCTGATGTTATCCAGGTGCCTCCACTGGCTATGGAACAAGGTGCACTCGATAAATCAGAGCACTCAATCATTACCCACAGCTCTGAACAAGCCTTTAACAACGCAAAGGCCGAATTGGATGCTCTTAATATGGATACTGAATACTCCACTCTGGATGGAAGTCCAGCCGAGAGTATTTTAGAATTCGCCATGGATGTAGATGCTGATTTAATCATCATAGGCCAATCAGGAAATGAAGGTATCAAACGTAAAATTCTTGGCGGTGTTAGTCAAAAGGTAGCCAATAACGCTCATTGCCATGTACTCATTGCAAAATAAAAGCCAAAAACAGCCGGGTATATGCCACCCGGCTGTTTAATATTTTTCGTTATTTACTGCGATCCAGACTCGCTTATCCCTTCAGCGCTTCAGCTGCAATCTCCTCTAACCGCTCTCTTGTTTCGTTTTCTTCAAAACTGCTGAATATCCGAAAGTCGTCTTGATCAAGAATCCTGTAATGCTGGCTCAGAATATTTTGCTGCATGACAAATCCTCCATCTCTGGCTACTTCCCTCCACCAGACTTTACCGCCCAATGTTTTCTCTTTTCGATAATCTGTCCCTTCATGGGCAATGGTTTCAAGGACCTCTAGTGGTTCATTGCCGAACAAAAACTGGATTGTTTCTGTTTCCCTGAACAAGGCGCATATGGTCACAACTGTCGACCAGCCGGCTTGGACTCTGCCTTTTTCAATCTGGACAAGCGTCTTTTTGGAGATTCCGATGATATCAGCCATTTTATCCTGTGTATAACCAACTTCTGCTCGCAGCACCCTAACTTTTTCCGAGACCCTGCTAATGATTTCATCCCTCGTCATCCGCTTCATTCCTTTAAGTTCTTTAAGTGTAATTTTACACTATATTAATTTGAATTCAAAATACTTTTTACATTTATTTTATTATTTCAATCAGTAGCAAAGTTAGGCAGTTGATTTCCGTTCCATGCGTTTCGCATTTCATTACTTAAATCAGCAACTGAACACATCCGTTTGAAAAAGGAATGCAAGGATCTGCATTCCTTTTGTTTATTTTATGTGTTTTTCCTGGCTGACGCTGCAGTTGCTTGAACAAGAGCTTTGGATGGAACAGGCAGCGCATTTTCCTTCCTTCGATTTCTTGATGAATCGGTAGAAGGCCCAGCCGGCATATCCGAATATAGCACCGCCGATTAATATGTTTGCGATCATAGATCCTTCCTCCTTCCGGGCTTAGGTCAATCCTAACAACCTACCGCCCTGATAAATAACCAGAGACAAGACATATGCGATAACCAGGGCATAAGCGATTGAAAAAGCGGTCCAGCGTCTAGAAGCAGTTTCTTTATAAATGGTTGCGACCGTTGCGAGACATGGAATGTATAACAAGATGAATGCCATAAAACTGTATGCAGCAAGTGGTGTATAATGGGCAGCTAGCAAACCTTGCAGACTTGCTTCATCTGGAACAAAATAAATGATATTCATTGTTGAAATAATAGCTTCTTTTGCCAGAAACCCTGTGAAAAGGGATGCACTGGCCTGCCATGTGCCAAAGCCTATAGGGGCAAATAATGGAGCGAATATACCTCCAAGTAGAGCTAAATAGCTGTCATCCATGCTGACATTCACGCCTTCCGGACCAGCGTAGGCAAGCAGCCAGATCAGGACGGAGCCGGCAAAAATGAAGGTTCCCGCCTTCTTTACGAATCCCTTTCCCTTATCCCATGTGCTTCTCCAAAGGGCTCTTGCCTGTGGCAGCCTGTATGGCGGAAGCTCAATGACGAATACCGAAGTTTCACCCTTCAAAAGAGTCTTCGAGAATCCTTTGGCCAGAATAAGTGCAATCACTACTCCTAATATATACAAACTCAAGACGACAGCTGCTTTCTGTTCTACAAAAAATGCTCCGACAAACAAGGCGTATACAGGCAATCGGGCTGAACATGACATAAGAGGCGTCAACAGGATGGTCATCAGCCTTTCCTTTGGCGTCTCAATCGTCCTTGCTGCCATAATGCCTGGTACGTTACACCCGAATCCGATCATCATCGGAATGAACGCCTTTCCGTTCAGGCCGACTGATTCCATCAGGCGGTCCATTACTAGCGCGACACGGGCCATATAACCTGAATCCTCAAGCAAGGATATGAAAAAGAACAAAATGAAGATCTGCGGCACAAAGACGAGGACTCCCCCTACCCCGGCAACGATTCCATCAAGAATAAGATCTTTGATGAATGTTGAAGCACCTGCCGCAGCCAATGCTGCTGTAATCCCCGATGTTAATGGCCCGGACAAATATGAATCCAATGCGTCTGACAGCGGGAAGCCAAGCCAGTCAAAGGTAAGCATGAACATGATATACATAAGGACTAGAAAAATCGGGATTCCGAGAAATTTATTCGTTACGACCATGTCAACCTTCTCAGTCAGAGGAACCTTTTTATTATCCTGTTTTGTGGTAGCAGCAGATACTATTTTATCTATCGCTTCACTTCGCTTCCGGTGGATTACCTGGTCAAGCGCTTGTTTGCTGTCTGCATTTTGTTGTTGGTCAACAGTAACTGAGTTGATTAATTTTTCAATTTCATCAATCGGCAAAATTGTTGCCAAATAATTTTTTACATAAAGGTTGCCTTCAAACAGTTGAAGAGCAAGCCAGCGAACGGGGTGCTGTATCTTCCCAGTCAGCTTGTTCTCAAGCTCCAGGATTCCAGCTTCAATCGCTTTTCCATAATAAACGAGATTGTTCCTCCCTGTTCCGACAGCTCCAGCAGTCACCAGCTCTGCAAGCTCGTTACACCCCTTGCCTGTCCTGGCAACAACAGGGGCTACATTAACTCCCAGTGATTCAGACAGTTTGGCAATATCAATTTGTACCCCCCTGTTTTTCGCCACATCCAGCATGTTTAAGCCAATTATGACCGGTGCACCGTATTCCAATAGCTGCAATGTAAGGTGAAGATTGCGCCTTAACTGAGAAGCATCCAGGATATTCAGAAGCTTTTCAAATGGTTCATTCAGGAAGAAATTTGTAACGACACCCTCATCTTTAGAAAGGGGATTGAGAGTATAAACTCCGGGAAGGTCAATAAGCTGATCCTTTCCATTTTTAAAAAGGCCTACTTTCTTTTCGACCGTTACACCGCTCCAGTTGCCTACATATTCATAGGAACCTGTTAAGTTATTAAACAATGAAGTTTTTCCAGTGTTGGGGTTGCCTATGAGCGCAATATTCATCATACCCGCTCCACTTCAATCCTAAGTGCTTCTTTGCGGCGGATGCCGATGCATTGCCCGCATGATTCAACCATGACAGGGCCTCCAAAAGGCAGGATACATTTTACGCACACTTCAGAGCCTTCCGCTATTCCCAAATCAAGCAATCTTCTTCTGACAAATTTATCTGCACTAGAAATATTCATGATCCGGCCTTTTTCACCAGTCTTTAATTTTCCCAGCATAGCCATCACCTTTTTCAAATTTTTGTTAGTTTTTAAGAGGATTTATGTTGATCTTCACTTTTTACACCTGTTTTTTCTAAATGAGAATGATTATCTTTATTTAACCAGTTTAGCTCGACTTCCACTGTGACTTATGTCACTATACCTCAGCTGCACACGTGGATTTTATGCAAACTCCATATAATTGACAATATTTTCACCAGTAATCACTTCATCCATATTATATACCCATTAGGGTATTAAAAGAATATAAAAATAGGAGAGCTGTTTCAGCTCTCCTTCACATCATATTTTATTGCTAACTTGTGTGGATTGGACCATTCTTGACGGTGCGTAGCTGATGACAAGAATGACGATTATCGCACTTAAAATCATGCTTGGGAGCATGTAGGTGCCATTATATAGAAAAGAATATAAGGCAACAGGCTGACCTGGAGGCGCATAGCTTCCGAAGAATACCCAGCCTGAAATAAAATGGGTAATGAATCGCAGGGCACTGCCGATAAAAGTTCCGGCAATGACAAAGGCAATCCATTTTATCCTGTTGCCTTTCTGCATGCTTTCTTTTACCTGAGCTGCAAATAATCCGGCCGTTCCCACCAAAGCAAACGCAACAAGATAATCAAGAATTCCTTGTATCGGATGGTAGATTTGCGACATTCCGAGTATGGCCTGCAGTAGCCCAAACAGGAAGCCCGTAAGGATTCCGCCCTTTACTCCCCAACGAAATGCCATCAGGAATACAGGTACCATCGCGATCGATACTGAACCGCCCTGGGGCCAGATTCTTGAAAATAAAAATCCTGAAAATAAATCAAGCAAATAAGCCAGTGCGGAAAATACGGCAATTTCCACTAAAAAGAGAGTCTGTTTTTGTTTCATCTTTTGTTCCTCCTTCTTTTTAGAATGAGGTCCGTTTCTGACACGCCTTTTCTGCTTCAGAAACAAAAAAAGCAATCGTGGGGATCGATATAGGATTCCCAAGATTGCTTTCCTATCGCATCCACATTCCTTCGCTAGCATTAACTAACAGGTTCAAAGGGTAAGAACTCGGCCGCTCACTCTCAGCTGCTTTACGCAGCTCCCCTTGTGGTTATTATTTAATTTCTACACTATGAATATACTACGTCTACTATTCAATAACAAGTATAACCTTTCTGTAATCTCTGGTCGATCCAATAAATGTCGATGACTCAATAGACAAAACTCTCTCATTGTTGCTAAAAAAATCGGTCTTTTGTCACGATTTTAGCTATTCGACGCAATTCAGCGGATGTTCTCAATATTCGACAAAGGGATTTCATGATTTTTCTCGAATCTTTAATACCGATATGAAAAACTGGGGGACTTAATGAAATGCTGCCAATTACGGATAACCGATTGCTTAGCTTCCTGACTAGTGAAAAGGAAAAACTCATTGCCGACTGGACGGATAATATAATCGTTTCAGAAGATGATCCATATAAAGAGAAAATCAGTAAGAACGCTGAGAGAATGTATGTAATCATTCTTTCGGTATTTTCCAAGACAAGTGAAGAATTGGAAGAACACATCCAAAAGCTTGCTTTTATGGTAGGAGAAGAACGAGTTCGCGCTGACATTAACATTGGAGATTTTGTCTATAATGTCAACTCGGGACGATCAGTTCTATACAAGCACCTTCACAAAATGAATATGGAATGGGAGGAAATGCAGGAGGCGATCAATCGGATCAATTATTGTTTTGATACCTTCTTGTATTACGCTGTATCCTATTACAATGAACAGAAAAACAAGGTCATCGAAGAGAAGAATCAGTTCATCGATTCAACACATAAGGACAGACTGACATTGCTTGGCCAAATGACATCAAGCTTCATCCATGAATTCCGCAACCCGTTAACTTCCATCCAGGGCTTCATTCAGCTATTAAAATCCGAACATGAAGATATGAAGTATCTCGATATCATCTCCAGCGAGCTGGAGCAATTGAATTTCCGGATTTCGCAATTCCTACTTTTATCAAAAAAAGAGCTGATTGGTAAAGAGAAGACCCTTTTCTCATTGAATAGAATGATTGAGGAAGTATTGAATTTCCTATATCCCAGCATCCTTGACACAAAGGTCCGGATTATCAAGGAAGTGGCAGACGATATGGAATTGTACGGCTATGCTGATGAAATCAGGCAGGTCCTCATCAATATCATCTTTAATGCCATTGATGTATTGAGCCAGTACCGTGACGATCCACAGATTGAAATAAAAGGATTTTTCGTGAATGATACCCATATCAAAATTGAGATTTCAAATAATGGGCCAATCATTCCAGACCAGTTACTAAAAACCATTTTCGAACCATTCGTCACAACCAAAACACTTGGAACCGGACTCGGTTTGTTCGTCTGCCGGGAAATCATCGAAAAGCATAAAGGAATTCTCGCCTGTTCATCGGAACCGGACAAGACGTCCTTCATCATGCTGCTGCCTTTGACAAGAGTAGAAAACTAGCAATATTAAAACTTGGCTTTAGCAGACCCTGTTGATCACAAAGAGACCCCGCCGTAAATGGCAGGGTCTCTTCTCCTTTATTCAGAGTATTCAAGTGAGCGGTTGTCCGCCACATTTTTCACTTTGCTTTTCTCCGGTCGTAATGCATGCTTTTTCTCAGATTCAGAGACAATGACCGCGCAAGCTGCATCGCCAGTAATATTGACAGCGGTACGAGCCATATCCAGCAAACGGTCGATGCCCAGTATCATTCCAATCCCTTCAACAGGCAGACCTACAGATTGGAGTACCATCGCCAGCATGATCAAACCAACGCCTGGAACACCTGCAGTTCCAATACTCGCAAGCACCGCAGTCAGGACAACCGTAAGAAGCTCGACCATTGTGAGATCGACACCGTACACCTGTGCAATGAAGACAGTAGCCACCCCCTGCATAATTGCCGTTCCGTCCATATTGATCGTTGCTCCAAGAGGCTGAACAAAGCTACTGACAGATTCAGGGACACGAAGGTTCTTCTGTGCTGTTTCCATTGATACCGGAAGTGTAGCATTACTGCTCGATGTACTGAAGGCTACCCCCATCGCCGGGGAGAATTGCTTAAAGAACCAGAATGGGTTTTTCTTTCCAAGGAAATATACCCCTGACCCATAAGTAATGAACGCATGGACAACTAGAGCCAGAACAACGACAATCATGTATATTCCCATCGCCTTGATGGCGTCGATTCCCTGGCTTCCGATCGCCGTTGCGATTAAACCAAAAGTTCCGTACGGAGCAAACTTCATGACAAGGCCTACCAGATACATCATGATCTCATTTCCTTGTTCAATCAGATTCAAAATTCCTCTTGTTTTGTTACCAAGTGCTGTTAAAGCAATACCAATGAATAGCGCAAACACGATAATTTGCAGCATATTGCCAGTTGTCAGTGCTTCAAACGGGTTCGCCGGAATAAGATTTAAAAAGGTTTCGCTTACTGGCGGAGCTTCTTCAGCTTTGAATTCTGCTCCACTCGTATCAAACTGGCCCATCAAGCCAGGCTTGATTAAATAGGCCAGCGCAAGACCAATTGAAATAGCTATAGCTGTTGTCGTTAAAAAGAAGCTTACCGTCTTAAAACCAATCCTGCCGAGTTTCTTAGGGTCGCCTAATCCTGCAGTTCCTAGAATAATCGAAAACAGGACAATTGGTACGACGAGCATACTGATTAAATTGATGAATATCTTACCTAGAGGCGTAAATAAGAATTTATCTAAAACAGTGAACAATTCGGGTGAAAAAATGTTGAGGATCAGCCCGGTCATAGCGCCAAGTCCAAGGCCAATCAAGATCTTAGTCGTTAATTTCATAGTCTTCCTCCCAAAAAAAGTATAAAGATTGTATTCGTAAAGATTGTTGTTAAAATCCTAAAGCCGATTTTAACGTGATAAAAAGCTATTTTGTACGTCGGTATTAAGTGTGCAAGCTCTTTTCTCATGATAAGAGTCAACTTTGCGAAGGAAAATGGGTCATTCAATCCTATTTTGTAGTCAATAGCAACAAAGTTTGAGAAAAGAGCCTATATAAAAAAACAATGTAAAGCTTTATTCCCTCTTTTGGACGAATAAAACCACAGATAGCTAATTGGTCAACTCTACCATCAGAATAAAGTTTAAGGAGGTATCTATGTTAACTTTAAAAGTTGATTCTGAACTTGAACTTCGAATTTTTGAGCCGCATGAAGCTGGGGAGTTGTTCTGGCTTGTGGATTCCAATCGCCGCTATTTGCGGGAATGGCTGCCCTGGATTGATGGTATTCAATCTCCGGGACAATTTTACTCGGTCATTCAAATGTGGCAGAAAAATTTCCAGGAAGGAAGCAGCAGTCATTTTGGGATCCGATACAGGGGAGTCCTTGCAGGCAGCATCAGCCTCCATGCTATTGACTGGAACAACTCGCAGGCAAGCATCGGCTACTACCTGTCGGAAAAACTGCAAGGGAGGGGCATTATAATCAGAACGGTGAAAGCAGTAATAAACCATGCTTTTTTTGAGTTAGGACTTAACCGCATTGAAATCCGATGCGGCAAGGACAACGATAAAAGCAAGGCTATTCCCAAGAAGCTTGGATTTTACAAGGAGGGCATCCTCCGTGATGGGGAATTTCTAAATGGAAACTTCCATGATTTGATTGTATATGGGCTTCTTTCAAGAGAATGGCAAAGAAGACATACGCTTGTTCCTTAGTCACCAGGCGCTAATCAATGGATTGGCAGCTTGATGGTGAATGTCGTTCCCTCTGAACTTGATTCCACTTTAATTTTGCCATCATGTTCCTCAATGATTTTATAGCAAATCATCAAACCCAGGCCATTCCCATTCGCCTTTGTCGTAAAAAACGGCTTGCCAATCTTGTCCAAATCCTCAGGAGGAATTCCTGTACCAGTGTCAGCAATTGCAATAATCAGCTCGTCGTCTGATTTAGAGATCGAAACCGTTATTTCACCTGGCAATTCCATCGCATCAATCGCATTCATCAGCATATTGATCAATACCTGTTTGATCTTATTCCCATCGCAAAGAAACATTCCGTCTCCCAATGTGGATTCTTTTGTTATTTCCACGCACTTCTTTGCTGCCTCAGCCATCAGCAGAGTAATTGCATGGTCAACCAAATCATTCATATCAAATGACTTAAAGTCGGACTTATGCGGCTTTGCCATAAGCATCAGTTCTTTTGATACTGCCTCCATCCGCTTTATTTCCTCTTCCATGATCGCTAAATAGTTGTGATTCAATTCTTCTCCGGCCTTCATAAGCTGGATAAACCCTTTCAGGCTTGTCAAAGGGTTTTTGATCTCGTGCGCAATACCTGCAGCAAGCTGGCCAACAACATTCAACTTCTCATACTCAAGAATAAAATGCTCTGCTTTGATTTTTGCGGAAATATCACTTGTAACTGAAAAAAGTTCAAATGGTTCATCTGTTTCCGGATGCCGTACCACTGAGATTTGTGAACTCACCCAGATATACACTCCGTCTTTTCGCTTAATACGATAGGTAAGAATGGACACTTCCACCCCATCAGGCATGGCAGTATTCAAAATCCTTTTATAATCTTCTGCATGTACAAATAAAGTGTACAGTTTTCCGATTAATTCAGCTTGCTCATACCCGAGCATAGCCTGAACAGATGGCGAAACATATTTAATGAGACCATCAGGAGTTCTTTTGCAAATAAAATCCATGGATGGTTCTACCCAAATATTATCATTCGTCTTTTCGACTTTTTGCAGCTTTCTTTCCAAACTGGATAATAGAGTACTCATAGCCAGCCTCCCTTTTGTAAAATTTTACTGAATATTTAAATTAATATCAAACTCTAACTGTCAAATAAACCACAAAAAGGGTTTTATTTACATTGGGAAATTTTTCTGAAGTTTAGGAAAAGCACTAATTTGTTAAAAACTGAATTTTCCAATATAATTACACATAAACTTCATACTTTATGTGTCCGTTTCATACATTGATATCAAAACGTATTAATGTTCCCCTCAATTATTCTCTATATGGTATAATAAAATTTAAATGATAAAGCTGAGGTGGTATGATGGGGCAATCTATCGTATCAAGAATTTAACAGCTGCAAAAGCGGAAGGAACAGCATAACAGGATGTTGGCCCTGGCTGGACCAGCCGCTCGGAACGGGCCGTTATAATTTCTTGATGAATTTAATTATTTATATTGAAGCCTGCAAATCCAGGCTTAATTTTGAGTTTACTGGGAGGTGACTCCTTACCCGCACACCAGCGGGCTAAGGGAACTTATTTGGACATATTTAACTTGGTTTGGATAGCCATTTTAATTGCTTTAACGGCATTTTTCGTCGTTTCAGAATTTGCGATAGTTAAAGTGAGGAGTTCCAGAATCGACCAATTAATAGAGGAAGGCAGCAAAAAAGCTGTGCTCGCAAAAAGAGTCATTTCCAATCTGGATGAGTACCTTTCTGCTTGCCAGCTGGGGATTACGGTCACTGCTCTTGGTATTGGCTGGCTTGGAGAGCCGGCGATTGCCGATCTGCTAAAACCGTTATTCACCAGCCTGGATATTCCGGAATCCTTCGGACATGTCTTGTCAGTTGGAATTGCGTTCATGACCATCACATTCCTGCATGTCGTAGTCGGGGAATTGGCCCCTAAGACATTGGCGATCCAAAAAGCAGAGTGGGTGTCGCTGAATACAGCTGGTCCACTGATCCTTTTTTACAAGATCATGTATCCATTCATCTGGCTGTTGAACGGATCTGCCCGTCTTGCTGTTGGTCTTGTCGGCCTTAAACCTGCCTCTGAACAGGAATTGGCCCATTCTGAGGAAGAACTTCGCATTATCCTGTCTGAGAGCTTTAAAAGTGGTGAAATCAACCAGTCAGAGTTTAAGTATGTAAATAAAATTTTCGAATTTGACAACCGGATCGCCAAAGAAATCATGGTGCCCCGCACGGAAATTATTACGTTGTCAAAAGAGGATTCACTGGAGAGTTTTCTCCAGATTGTGAAGGAAGAGAAATTCACACGATACCCTGTCATTGACGGAGACAAGGACCATATTGTCGGATTAGTCAATATAAAAGAAGTAATGACTGATTTCATCAATGAACAAGGACGGAGCAAAAAAGCGATAGATTCATATATTCGCCCAATCATCCGAGTCATCGACAGCATTCCAATTCATGACTTGCTGGTAAAAATGCAAAAAGAACGCATTCACATGGCAATCTTGATGGACGAATATGGTGGAACTTCCGGGCTTGTGACAGTAGAAGATATCCTTGAAGAAATTGTAGGTGAAATTCGTGACGAGTTCGATATGGATGAAGTGCCGATGATACGCAAAATCCAAGAAAGCCATTACATCATCGATGCCAAACTGCTTGTCAGTGAGGTGAATGAACTTCTGGCACTTGATATCAACGATGAAGATGTCGATACAATCGGCGGCTGGATGCTTACCGAAAATTACGAAGTCAAGCAAGGCGACGTTGTCAGCTTCGGATCTTACCTTTTCAAAATCACCGAAATGGAAGAGCATCACATTAAATATATCGAAGTAATGAAACAACCTGAAATCGAAAAGACAGCAGATAGTTTTTTTATGAATAAGACAGAAGTTGTTTCATAACGATCAACTGTTACTTCGAATAAACAAAACCCAGGCAGGTCCTCCCTGCCTGGGTTTTGTTTTACACTTTCCAGGTTTGTACGTCATCTGCTTCGATGATTCCCAGAATAACATCATCTACGTCCGGATCCTTTAAGACATTGTCCCTGACCCTGAACTTGATATCATCTGCATCAGCCAGTGTCAGCCCTTTGCGGAGTTCCAGATAGCTTTCGACATGGTACTGCCTGCCCTCCTGAACAATCCTTAATGTATTGATATCAATGACATCTGGATCTGACAGGATGAGATTAGCTATACGGTCCTCAACTACTTTAGGTGCTGAAACACCAATGAGACCTACCGTGTTCTCATACCCAATCTTCAAAGCAATCCCGATCAGCAGGATGCCAATCAGCAAGGTTCCAATTCCATCAAGCAAATAAAATCCTGTTACATGGGCAAGGACAATTGAACCCAATGCTAGGAGCGCTCCAAATGTCGCAATTAAATCTTCATAGAAAACCAGTCTTGTCGGCGGAGCTGCAAGGCTAACATTCTTAAATGCATTTGCGACTATACCAAAGCCCTTTGCATCGCTTCTTGTTTCATGGGCAATCTCTTTCATGGCCTTAACCAGAATTCCTCCATCAACAAGTACCGCAATTACCATGATAATGACATTAAGCCACAAATTGGATGAAGCTTTCGGATGCTGGACCAGCTCCCACCCTTTGATGACTGTTTCGTATGCCATGATCGAAATGATGATGACCGCCACGAGCACGAACAGGTTTACAACCCTTCCAAATCCAGTCGGGAAGCGTTTGGTTGCTTCTTTTTCCGAAATAGCACTGCCGATGAAAACAAAAAACTGATTCAATGCATCCGCAACCGAATGAAGTGTTGTCGCGAGCATCGTACCGCTTCCGCTGATACCAGCAGCTACCCCTTTGATGATTGCAAGGAAGGTATTCCCTAGCGCTGCAATCCCTGAAGATTTATTTCCTCTTTTTAAAAAATCAATCATTGATGACATTTCTCCACCCGCTTTGCTATTTTCTTCTATCGGTTATATGTCCTTTACATTTTTCACATTTCTGTCTTCTTTAAACATCTATTTGAATTTAGCTGGTATTAATTAGAGTAAGGCATAGCTAAAAAAGCCCATTAGGAATATCTCCTGATGGGCTCATTACTAAAATTTACGTCCTGCTTTTAGAGGCTTCTCCAACTCTTTTGTTATAGGCATTCCATTTCTGTTTTGCGTTGATCAAGATGTCCTCTACCAACAGCTCGATTCCGATTGCCGTCAGCGAGAAGACGTTAGCATAATGCTTCTTCACTTCCCATTTCAATTCATGCTTCCCGCAAATACTGTATTTGTTCACTTCTTCCATTTCCTTGCTGAGCAATGCCAGTTGCTGGTTTTTTTCCTGTTCAGGAAGAGCAACGATTTCATCGATTTTTTCTATATATTCAAGTGACTTGGTGATTTTCTCATTCACCTCATCATGTGTCTTATTGTCTACAAGGTCATACTTCAGTTTAAAAGCATTAAGGCTTCTGGCAGATTCATAGGTTGACCTGACAATTTCATCCCTGGTCATATAATCTGTTTCAAAGCTGAGCATGTATTTCCATGATGGCTGGGTGATTGCTTTTCTATGATCTTCAATTGTATGGCAGAATTTCTTATAGCCATATTTTTCAGGATCTTCAAATGCCGGGCTAGCCGGATCCAGGAACGGTGCAAGCGGAGCGACAAAATAGGATAGTCGTTTATCCCCACCGCACGCATTGTGAATCTCCTCACAAAAATCGACATTATCAAGGGCGCTTTGATAATCCTGATGCGGTATGCCAACCATGAAAAATATATCAATCTTCTTGCAGCTATGCTTCAATGCAGATTGCAGCGTTTCAATCACTTTTGCATTCGTGCAGTTGAATTTGCCGTTATAACGGCGAATTTTCTCATCATGTGTTTCCAAGGTCAATTCAACGCTGTATTTCGGTACAACCTTCTCGATTTTCGCAAAAAACTCTTCGTTTGCATACTGGAATAATTCAAATACCAACTCATTCTTAAGATTAATCTTGCTGAGCCTCTCAAAAAATTCATCGACATAATCCTTACCCGCCTGGCGTATATCATGAAGAATGAAAATTGGTGCCCTGCTGAAGCGCTGGATGAAAAGAATGTCTTCAACTAGTTTCGCAGGCGAGCGTTTAGCCAGGACTTTACGGTTGCAGTTATCCTTGTACGATTGTTTCGAGCCACCGCATATCAAGCATCCCTGGGTACAACCCTTTGCCGTGAGGATCGCCGTATTAGGGTATTGAAGCCAGCCGTTGTATGGCAGTGGATCCAGGAAGTTTTTATATTTGAAGACCGACTTGATTGTATATCGATAGCCGGGAATATCAAATTCATCCAGGCTGTCAGGAACATGGCTTAACGGGTTGTATACTGGAGTGTCTCCGTCCTTCCAAGTAAGGTTTGGGATCCCGCCTAGATGATGGGTTCCATTTTTCAAATGGTTGATTAAAAGGAGCATCAATTTTTCGGTTGAATCGCCCCGCATGACAAAGTCAATGAATGGATATTCTATTAGCTCTTTATGGTAATAAGTTGCTGATAAACCGCCAAAAACCATAGGAGTTTCAGGATGAAGGTTTTTCACAATTTTCGCCAGTTCAATACTTCCATGAGCGTGAGGGAGCCAGTGAAGGTCAATACCAAAAGCCCGTGTCTTGATCTTTTTCAATTTCTTTTCGACATCAAAATTTTCATCCATCAGCATTCGATTCGCGATGTTGATGATTTTAACGCGCAAGCCTTGGCGTTCTAAATATTCCGCAATGCTCGTCAGGCCAATAGGATACATTTCGAATACTGGAGAGGATGGAACAACGTCACTGATTGGGCCAGCCAACAGCGCATTTTTTCGGAAATCGTATACACTTGGCGCATGGAGAAGAACTAAATCGTATCTCAAAATACTCACCTCGAAGTAAAATATACTCTATTAATCTGCCTAATAAAGGCAATGTATGATTACACCTTAATGATAACTCCCGGATCCTTCGTCTTAGTCCCGCAAAGTGTAATATTTTGTGAACAACTGAACAAATCCGATTCTAGAGAGCGTCAGACCCTGTTGAATAAAGGGATTGCGAGTTTATGAAAGTTTTGTGGATAGGGATAAGAAAAGCGCAAGCGCCTTGGTCAGCCCCGACAAGCGCTGGAGGGCCGACCAGTGAAGTCGTTCTTTGACTTCATTGGGCGGACCGAAGCGACTCGAGGGGCTAGGCGCTGAAGCTGGACAATTCTCGAAGTGGAAATTTATACTTTCTTATCTCGTAAAAAAAAAGACTGCTAAATAGCAATCTCCCAATAAACTATTTTTCCTGCTGGACCATCAGGATTTCTTCCTCGACTCTGCCCAATTTTAGCAAATGTGAATCAAGCCGTTTGTGGATCGTGCTGAATTCTGTATTGTTTTTTAACTCTGCTTTGCTTAGCAATTCCTTTAACATGTTTTCGATTTTTGCACTCTGCGCTTCTTCCATTCTTTCAAGTGCGTCTTTAATATCTGTAATGTCGATCTGGTTAGATGTTACCCGATGTTCAATACTATCGACTTTCTCAAGACGGTCGAGTCTTTTTTCTATGTGTTCAGTTCTTTTATTCAATGAGTCAATTGAACTCTCGATACCTTTTAAGAGATTAATGATTTCAGATAACCCTTCCATTTTGCATGGCTCCCCTTTATTTGGCTTAAGGTTATTTTATCATCATTAACCACATCGATATGTTACAAAACTGGTAACAAAAAGGTTATTTGTTTGCATTTTTGCCACATTTCATCTTACTTCAGCTCTAGGTCGCTCAACGCTTTTTCAGCGTTTCTTCTGGACATATTTATGGAGTTCCAGCTTTCTTCTGAATACTGCAGATCTTGCTTTCTTTGCAGCAACAAGTCTGAGAGACCTGGGTGGTCCGGATTAATTTCATAAAGCTCCATCAGCCCCTCCACTCCTTCATAGGACAACGAATTCAGATAGTAAATATCTATTTTTCCGGATTCTGAGTAACGCTCCAAATTGCGTTCGACGACAAATCGGTCAAGCTGGATTGTGTTGACCAAAGTATAGAAAATGATTGCGGATATAATGTAGAAGCGTACAAGCGATAGCCGATCCATCCATATCCTTATTAATGAATAGCATAAAATCACCAGCAGGAAAATCATGAATGAATGGGCCAGCACCCTGGCAAAGGTAAATCCGTACGCCTCTTCATACATGAACAGACGTATAAAAGCTGAATATAGCATGACTCCGCTGAAAAAAACGAGTAGTGACAGAAGGCCGCGAATAACCAGCGTCAAAAATTTAGCCGTTTTTTCAACATAGGTAACAATTGTTGAGATGATCAGTAAATTCAGCAAAGTGACAAAAAGCAGTTCAAAGAATCCTCTGCGCGCAAATTCAGCATACGTATATCCTTCTTTCAATGTTTCACTGAAAAAATATTGGAATTGGACAACCACAAATAGCAGGTAAACGACATTCAATAAAGTCAGCACTGTCAGACTGATGACACTATCCCACGCCATCTTTTCATTTTGCGTCTGCAGTTCAGGAGGCAGAGACTGCCTGGTCCTTAGCACCTGCAGTATTCCAAAGATCACCAATGTATAAATGATGATTGCGATTGTACGCAAAACCTCTTCTTCTATTTTCAATCCCAAAAGCCAGCGCGGTATAGTACCTAGGAGGTTTCCAAACTGCTGGTCAGCAGAGACAAGCAGGTTGACGATGACAAACAAGAGCGGCAATGAAATAGCCACACCTATTAACACTTTTCGAATCGTTGCACTCTTTCTTTCTTCAATTCCCCTGACAGCCAATTTTGGAGCATACATAATGAACCTGAACACATATGCAATCGCAGCTCCTACTGTTGTAAAGAGCTTTTGGACAAACGGCCATCTATGCCACTGGTTCTCCATCGGGTAGGTGACAAGTACAAGTTGAATAAGTACCATCACTGGAATCACCAGGATGTTCAGCATATATAAAACCATATTCGAATTCAGGAAAAAACTTGTTGCGAGCAGCCATATTGAAGCAATCAAGAGTAATCCAAGCTTTTTATTCGTAAAGGAGAATGAACGATACCTCCAGAAAAATACTCCATAAAAGCAAGTAATAAAAACAGGATACGACAATCCAATTATGCCATGCAAAAATGACCTTTCCGCCAAAATTCCTAAAGCAAGACAGACCAGGAAAAATATCCAGTCTCCTTTTTTTAGTTTAAATTCCATTTTCTCTTCCATTTTCACTCTCTCCCTCCACCTAGAATAACTAGGTATATATTCAAAAAAACACCCTGCAATTCTATATACATAGAATTTCTATGTACTAGACCAAAAAAATTAGATGGAAGCCTTTTTCCCCCATCTATATCCAATCCAGCAAATCGGATACAATAGCGCCGTAAAAAGAATACAAATAATAATGAATATCGGGCTCAGCAGCGGCTGGAACCAGTCATGCGGTATTAGCTTGAACAAAGTCAGATTCATAAGAATGATGTTCGGCAGTATGGACAGGATAAAAGTCTTTTTCATCAATCTTCTCCCTTTATGGCCAAAGCCTTTGCCTATCTCATATCCAAGCAGTGCCCAAAAGAAGAGATAAAGCAAAATGATCACAGCAGGTATCGAGGTGAGGCTTTTCCACGCCATGTCAATGAAAGGGAAATCGAAAAGATTATGTACCAGAGTCAGGATGGTACCGCCAACGAAGAAAATCAGGTTGGCCAAAATGAAAACCCATTGAGTTTTCATTGGTGTCGTTGATAGTTCTTCACGCCAGCTATCCGCAATTTCTTCTGGAGTCCCCAATCTTGAATAAAGTTCCGAGCTGATATCCGCTTCATCTCTTTGTTTACCGTTAAATTCGCCCAGCATTTCTGTGATATGGCTGTCGTATTCAGCCAAAATCTGCTCTTTGTCTGGATGCTTCCCTAAATGCCTGCCAAGCTCGGTGAGGAAGTCAGTCTTTAACTGGATCATTTTTCGGTCTCCTGATCACTTTGTTCATAACATTGACGAATTGCTGCCACTCTTCTGTCTTCTCTATGAGGACTTCTCTTCCTTCTTCAGTGATCCGATAATATTTCCTGGCCGGGCCTTTTTCCTGCTCCTGCCAGTAAAATTCAATGTATTCCTGCTTTTCAAGTTTATGCAGTGCTGGATACAAGGTTCCTTCTTTTACCTGAAGACTATGGTCACTTCGCTTATCAAGTTCTTTCACAAGCTCGTATCCATACATATCCCGTTCATTCAACAGCTGGAGAAGCACAAGGGATGTGCTACCTTTTAAAAGTTCACGATTAAACATCCTATCACCTACCTAGTATTAAAAGGTATATATCCGCATCATAATATAACTTGGGTAATTTTGCAAATAGAAAATCAAAAGCAGACTGCAATCATTTGCAAGTCTGCTTTTTAAATATGACTAATTGCTTCCGGATGTTGCTTTCAGTCCAATGATGCCGACCAAAATAAAGCCTACGAACATCAGCCTTAAAAGATTGCGCGGCTCTCCAAACAGGACAATCCCGAGAATGACTGCGCCTGCTGCTCCTATTCCTGTCCAGATTGCATATGCGGTACCAATTGGCAAAGTTTTAACTGCCATAGACAAAAAATAAAAGCTTATTGCCATGCCTACCAGCGTAATCAACGAAGGTACAGCTTTGGTGAATCCTTCTGTATACTTCAGGCCTATGGCCCACACGACTTCAAATATACCGGCAATAACTAAATAAAACCAAGCCATAATTCTTAACTCCTTTCATAAGAAAAGCGCAAGCGCCTTGCTCAGCCCCGACAAGTGCTGCCCGCCTCAAAGCGCCACGTCCTGTGGCTGGCGGGTCTAGCACATCGTGTGCCTCAGAGGGCATGACAGTGAAGTCGTTCTTTGACTTCATTGGCAGGACTGAAGCGACTCGAGGGGCTAGGCGCTGGAGCTAGACACTAATCTAAGTGTAAAAGTTTATATTTCTTAAAAAACGAAAAAAGCTCAAGCGCCTTGGTCAGCCTAGACATGAACTGGAGCAGGACTAAAAAAACCCGGGAGATATCATGGATATCTCCCGGGTTTTTGTCCCTCCGTGTACACAGGCATCCCTGTGCGCCCTCTCTCGGACCAGTCCAGCATAAACGCCGCGGAACCCTAGAGGACTTTTTATAAAAGGAATAATAACATAATCTACTTCTTCAGTCAAAAATGCCAATCAGGTCTCCTGGGGCTGCTTGTTCATCATTGTTTCATATTCATTTGATGGCAAAGGAGGCGAGTAGAAATACCCCTGGACTTCTTGACAGCCAAGTGATTTCAACAGGTCAATCTGCGATGCCGTTTCAACACCCTCGGCAATGACCTTTAACTTCAGGTTCGTTGCCATTGAGACAATCGTTGATATGATTTCGCGGTTTTCCTGGGAGTGTGAAATGAAGCTTTGGTCAATTTTCAACCGATCGACTGATAGTTTACTTAAATAGCTCAAAGAACTGTATCCCGTTCCAAAGTCATCAATGCTGACTTCAATTCCAATTTCCCTTAATGCCTGGAGCTGTGAGTTGATACTGTCTTCCTTCTTGATCATGATGCTCTCAGTCACTTCGATTTCAATCAACTCACCATAAAGATCATACTCCTTAAGAGTATGCTGCATGAACTTTACGAAATCCTCCTGGTAGAAATGGATAATCGAGATATTGATTGAAGTACGAGGAACCTCGAACCCCCGATCTTTCCATGTGACAAGCTGACTGAACACCTGCCTGATGATTAATCTCTCGAGGGGTACGATTAAGTTCGCCTCCTCGGCAATCGGGATGAATACACCAGGAGGAATCATTCCATGGCGAGGATGCTTCCATCTAGCCAATGCTTCAGCCCCTGTTATTTCATTAGTTGTTGCATTGTATTTAGGCTGGTAGAAGACGGTGAGAGATTTACTATTTATAGCGTTCCGCAAATCATTCTCAAGCTCAAACTTATTCACGTTCTGATCCACCATACTCTGGTCAAAAAACTGATAGTGGTTTGCACCGTTTTCTTTTGCCTTATACATCGCCATGTCAGCGTATTTCAGCAATAATTCAAGGTTATTTGTATCTTCAGGATACTTCGAGATTCCAATACTTGCCGTGATCAGGAATTCCATGCCCTCCGCAAAAAGCGGTGACTGGAATTCTCGTACAATCTCATTGGCAATCTTGTCTGGCTGATTTCCTTCAGTAACAAGAATCGCGAATTCATCACCGCCAATTCTTGCCACAAGACATTCCTCTGGCACAACTTCTGAAAGCTTCTTGCCGATTTGCATCAAGATTTTATCACCAAACGAATGCCCGAAGGTATCATTGATTCTTTTAAACCGGTCAAAATCAAGATAAATTAACGAAAATGCTTCATCCTTTATAAATTGTGAAGCCATTACTTTCTCTAAGTTCCGTCTATTAGGCAAATTAGTAAGTTCATCATGATATGCCAGATACTCAATCATCTTGTCTGCTTTTTGCTGTTCTGTTATGTCCCTGACTATCCCAAAGACACCAACTGTTTTATTTTTGACAATAATCCTGACTGCTGTGATCCTCACGTCCGCATAAGTCGAATCAGCCCTTTTAAGGGTGGTTTCAATCAATTTCGTCTCGCCGCTAAGGACTTTCATGAAATATTTCCTGATTTTCTTTTCTTCCTCGCTACCGCCAATCAGATCAATGAAATGCAGTCCAGCTAATTCATTAGGCATGTAACCTGTCAGTTCAACTGCCTCTTTATTGACACTTAAAATATATCCTTGCAAATCGACCCTGAACACAGAATCAGGGTTATGGCTGAACAAGGATAAATGGGATTGGACATTCTTCATGATGAGCTTTTCGCCAAACAGGTCAGGAACGAGCATGAATAATAAGTTTGCGGCGGCCATATAAATGAACGGTGCCAGGAAAGAATGCACGCCGCTTCCATCCGTAATCTCCATCATTGAAGTCAAGACGATATATGGAATGCCTCCCATTGCCATGCCCCCAAGGACACTTCCCGTATATTTATAATTTTTGACAAACTCATAAATATCCTCATTTGTAATCTGCATTAAAAATCTGATCAGCGTGAAGGATGTAACCAATATCATCAAAAATACCATCACCGATAATATTGGCTGAATCTCGATTGCTTCCCTGAAGATTATATAAAATGCAGTATACTCTGCCATCATGATACTAGCTGCGATTAATAGGCTGGTGAATATATACTGCGATGTGTTCGCAATGTCCCTTTGTGCCAGGCTCAAAGCCGCATAGGACCCAACTCCGCAGATACCAAAGAATAACAGAAAAAATAAATAAAAATTGCTCGTCGAAAATGGGACGCCTGCGGAAATAATAACAAACAGATGGGTCAGCATAAATGTAAGAGCCAAAAGAAGTGAATAAAGGACCATTTTACGTTTTTTTCTATCAATAGCCTTTTTGATTTGCCTGCTGAATTCAACCGCCATTATTGACGAAATGATTAAAAAAACGACAGTCAGAGCTATATTATTAAAGTCGAATATGTACATATGGGGAATATTCATCCTGCCCCTCGTTTCTGTCTGGTTTATTTGATTTCAGACTAGCGGTCTATGTATGACAATTTCCGGGAATAAAACTGAAGCTTTCTAAATATTATACAATATTCAACATTAATTGAACTGTTTTGAGTATCATTTTCACAATTTTCAAAACGATCCATTACCAATCTAACGGTAAATTTTATATAATATAAGGAGAAGCAATTCATTTATTTTCTCTAAACCCTCCCCGGTTCCTGCTTCAATCACCATGGTAAACCATTTTCAAAATATCACAAAAGCACAGACTCTTTCTTTTATATCGGCAAAACCACAGATTTTTTAACCCAAATCCGCTTATAAGGCTTTACAAATATATAACGCCACATATGTTATTGGATTATTGTGAAATAAGGGTACTTCCTGCCCTAGAAAGGAGGGGAATAGTATGGATAAGGATAAGGAGAATGACAGAAGAAATATCAAAAATACTTTTCCGCGAAAACCCTGCTTAAGAGTCGCAGCTGCAGCAGTCTGGCCAATTATCGGTTATCTGATTGACCTCGTGTTTGATTTAATCCCATATGTAACTGTTTTAGGTTCCGTTGGAGGCTTTGCCCTATATTTTCTTTTCACTCACAGGACGACAGAAATACCAAACCATACACCAAAGGTTTGGCCAATCATTGAGACCAGTGTTGAAGAGATAAAAAAAGCAGTACGTATTTATTCGGAACAGCTTCCAAAAGGCGTCTACCGCACAATTCTCGTTAAGGAAGATAACAGCATTGATGTTGAGCAACTTGCCCCAATCCTTAAAGGCCTTCCATCCCGAAATTTTTACATGTCAAAGGAAACATATGATATTTTCGATGAAGACGAGAAAGATCTCGCACTAACGATAGATAAAGTCCAGAAAGCAGTAGACCTCTATGTTAGGGAGAATAAGGAATATCCAATGCTGCCTTATGATCCATTAAACAGGGTGAACTATTATCAGCTTTTGAAGGCCCATTGCCTGGACACCCAACCAGAGATTGAGCTTTATATCACCAATTACGATGGTCTCGTTACCCATAAAAAACCAAAGAAGAACAGCACAGGAAATTGAATAACTGTGTAAAAGAAAAGATACAGTTATAATAGGAGCAGGAGGCGATTAACTTGGAAGAAAAGAAAAATAATTCTCCTGTAATGGAGCTTGATGAGGAAACTTTATTCATCGTTTCACAGACTTTCAAGGCACTTTCAGACCCGACACGGCTCAGGATCCTCCATCTTTTGTTCCAGGGGGAACATTCGGTCAATGAAATAGCTGAAAAACTTTCATTACTGCAATCAACCGTTTCACACCAATTGCGTTTTCTAAAAAACCTCAGGCTCGTCAAATTCAGGAGAGAGGGTACATCTCTATTTTATACGCATGACGACGAACACGTCATTGACCTGTTAAAGCAAAGCATAGAACATGCCAGCCATCATTGATGAGATTGTCCATCAATATTGGCTGGCATGTTTTTTTACACAATAATCCGACACACGCAATAATCAATTGCAAGGTCCGTGCGCACATGGGCACCCATGCTCTTCCCCTTCTACCTGAAGGGTACTATGATCAATTCCAAAGCGGTCGTGCAAAAGCCTTTGTGCTTTGTGGAGTACGCGATCATGTGCTCCTTCCCCTTCGACGGCAATATGCCCACTAAGCATTAAGACACCTGAAGTGATCGACCAAACGTGAACATCGTGTACATCTTTTACTTCTGGAATCTTCATTATTTCATCCTTCACTTCATTCAATTCAATCTCCTGAGGTGTGCCTTCCATCAACACATGGAAGCTCTCCTTTGTCACTCGCCAGCCGCTGATGATGATGAGAATCGCAACCGCAACGCTTGCAATGGGATCCGCAAGTCCCCAGCCAAAAAAGTAGATCAGCAATGCTGCTGTAATTGCGCCAACCGAGCCAAGCATATCTCCCAGCACATGAAGGAATGCGCTTCTTACATTCAAGTTCTCATCTTTGTCTCCACTCATCAGGATCCAAGCGGCGATGATATTGACAATTAACCCGATAACCGAAATCGTCAGCATTCCCATGCTTTGTACTTCTGGGGGATCTGTAAAACGTTGGTACGCTTCAACAAATATATAAATCGAAATGATGATTAATGTAAGACCGTTTAAAGCAGCTGCAATGATTTCAAATCGTTTGAAGCCAAACGTCTTTGATTGTGTTGCTTTTCTTTCACCAAGCTTCATTGCGAACAAACTTAGCCCAAGCGCAGCCGCATCACTCAGCATATGGCCCGCATCTGATAGCAGTGCAAGGCTGTTTGTGATTACCCCGCCAATCACCTCTACAACCATGAAAGTGGCGATCAGGAGAAAAGCCCAGAATAATGCCTTTTTGTTGTTTGTATGACTATGGCTATGACCGTGGCCATGGCCGTGTGAATGATTATGCCCCATACGTTTCCCTCCTTTTCTTATATATGAATATATGCTCATATATATAATTATGTCTCATTTGCGAAATTGGTTCAATAAAAAGCTTGTCCATTATTTAAATACCTTTTAATTATAGTTTTTACACAAAAAAAATTAAAACCGCTGGAGACCAGCGGCTTGTTCTTACCTTATAAATACTTGCGATGGATACCCTTCCCATCATAGGTGTAGAGCATTGTCCTGTTCTCTACCATCGTCTCGATATGGCATTTCCGTCCCCAAAGCTGATGAATATACGGAAGTACTTTTTCCAAATATTTAATGTCCAGCTCGATGCCTTCGAAGCCGTGAGTTATATACAACTCCCCATTTTTCAAGTAATCGCCGTCCGTCACGGTCAAATATGGGAATCCGCCATTGACTCTCATGCTGACAAGCTGGTCGCGGACTTGTTCCCACGCTTTATCAACGACTTTGTATTCTCGTCCCTGCTTTTGGAAAAGATACATATCTTCACGCATGACCAGATCCTTCGTCAAGTAATTGCGTAAAAATGAAATATCTGATTCGATTTCACGGACTTCAAACATTTTTTCCCGGCCTGATCCTGGTTTTACTCCACGACGTTTCATTTCCTCAGTCGGGTTATTATAACGGTCTTCGATATCTTCAAAAATTTTGATTCCTAAATAATATGGATTGATTCCCGTTTTGGATGGCTGAACGACCCCGGCATTCAATTTTGCAAACTCGATTGATTCACCGCTCGTCAGGTCCATTTCCCGGAGAATCCGTTGGTGCCAATAAGAGGCCCAGCCTTCATTCATGATTTTTGTTTCAAGCTGCGGCCAAAAATAGAGCATTTCCTCCCGCATCATTGTCAGGATATCCCTCTGCCAATCATCCAGCTCGCGGCTAAAACTTTCAATGAACAACAGTAGATCTTTCTCAGGGCGCGGCGGGAATTTCTTCTTCTTTACCTTCTCTGTTGATTCGGACTTTGTTGACTCAAGGGCCCAAAGATCATCATATGGAGTTGCTATTGACGTTGGTTCATCATCGAAATCATCGTCGGCTGACCATGCGAGCTTCGGCCTCATCAACGATGGATCGATATGCTCTTCAATGGCTAGCACCGCATCTAAGAAAGACTCCACTGCTTGTTTTCCATGCTCGATTTCATATTTGCGGATTCTCTCTGCCGTTGCTGACATGCTTTCGACCATATCCCGCTTCGTATTTTGGAATCGAACATTGTTTTTGAAGAAATCACAGTGTGCCAAAACATGGGCAACAATCAATTTGTTCTGGATCAACGCGTTTGAATCCAGCAAGAAGGCGTAGCATGGATTTGAATTGATGACAAGTTCATAAATTTTTGAAAGCCCTAAGTCATAATGCAGCTTCATTTTATGAAATTGTTTCCCAAAGCTCCAATGCGAAAATCTCGTTGGCATTCCATAGGCACCAAATGTATAGATGATTTCTGCAGGACATATTTCATACCTCATCGGATAAAAGTCCAGCCCAAACCCTTTAGCGATTTCGGTAATTTCAGAAATGGCATATTCCAGTGACTTTTGATCTTCCGACACCATCTCTCCCCCTTTCACCTCTTACAACAATGTATGAGAAAAAAAGGAGAAAGATGAACAGGTTAGAAACTTTACTGCTGTAGTTGTTCGGTAACAGAAAGGCTCAATAACCTGTCACTTTTCACATCATGGGCGACTTGCACAGTGATAATAACCGTTTTTCTATTGTCACTGACCTTGTATTGAAATGAGTCAAGTACCTGGCGATCGTCTTTCTGCTTCCTGCCCATATACTTATAATTCCGGACCGTCTCATCGGGAAATTCTTCATTGATTACGGCAGTAGCTATCTTCCCATACTTTTCGTAATCAGGCCTTTGAGCATTAATATCCCCTCTTTGGATTCCCATTAACAAAATCAAAAATACAGTTATAGCGAAAAAATACTTTTTCATCATACACTCCTTTAAACTGCTCAGCTTTATAATCAACTTCGGTATGTAGTCATTCTTAGTTCATTTGAATGCCCAATTATACAGGTAAAACTTGAAAACCCCAGTAAACAAGGTCGTCCAACATTTTCTGAGGAAGATACGGCGTCAACTCCATATAATATTATCAACTCCTCATAAGGAGGATTGGATATGAATAAAACGGAATATGATCGTGCTTTATATTACACGCACCGATCTCAATGGGATAACCTGCTCATCCTTATGGTCAGGACAGAGGACCAGTTCCTGGCTAAAAAGATTGAACATTTTCTCCACGCTTACAACTTTGAAAAAGATTATGCTGTCATTGAAAAACGCCTGTATTCCCTGCTCAGATATATCGACCACGCAAATGAAGCCGCCGGCGATGACTACCTGGAAACCGCTGTAACCGGCTCGATTTAACAAGAGAATTCCACCAAAAAAATAACACGGCTACCTGTATTAAGGTGCCGTGTTTGTTATTTTTTATGCTGATTCCTATTGTTAATTAATGGTTTATCTTTCTCAAGCGGAGGGCGGTTCCTGGTCTACGAGGCGATTCCGGACAGCATATAACGCTGCCTGAGTCCGGTCTGCCAATTCCAATTTTGCCAGGATATTGGAAACATGCGTTTTGACTGTTTTTTCCGTAATAAACAATGAAGCTGCAATCTCTTTATTGCTTTTGCCGCTGGCGATTTCTTTCAGCACCTCCAGCTCCCGCCTTGTAAGCTCATTAAGAAGATTCCTTTCATGGCGATTTTTGCCTGATAGATGCTTTAAAACAAGTGATGTTGCTTTTGGATGCAGCTGATTTTCACCATCCATGATCCTGAATATTGCTTTTACCAGTTCATCTGGCTGGATATCTTTAAGCTGATAGCCAGATGCACCTGCCTCGATGGCTGGGATCACATGTTCCTGGTCTGCAAAGCTGGTCAGCATCATGATATTAATCTCTGGGTTCTCTGCCTTGATAATCTTCGTTGCCTCAATCCCGTTCATAACAGGCATGATTAAATCCATTAAAATAATGTCCGGGTTCAATGCCCTCGCAAGCTCAACAGCTTCCTTTCCATTCCCTGCTTCGCCGACAATCTCTATTTGTTCCTGTGTCCTAAGGAAAAAAACCAACCCTCTTCTTACGACATGGTGGTCATCCGCAATCAGAATTTTAATTGTCATCCCCCCATTCCCCCCTTTTATCATATCGGGATCTTTACAATAATCATTGTTCCTTCACCAGGTTTACTGAGTATTTCAAGCTTGCCCCCAAGCGAGTAAGCCCTCATTTGCATGCTTTTCAGACCTAGTGATGGAAGTTCCTTTTCCGGATTAAAATTAAAGCCTGCACCATCATCCTGAATCTGCATTTCTACCTGACCACTGGCCGAATCGAGTGTTAAGTGAACTCTTTCGGCCTGGGAATGTTTTTTGCAATTGGCCAGCGCTTCCTGCCCGATTCTCCAAAGCGCTTCTTCCACTTTCCCTGGAAGACTTGAAACACCAACTACCTTTGTTTCAAGTGGCAAATCCAGCATCTCTGCATAACCCGCAAGCGCGCAGATGATCCCGTTCTCGAGACCACGGGGGCGCAATTGCCAGATAAGTGCTCTCATCTCTCCTTGAGCTTCCTGCGCCAGATCCTGTATATACAAAAAAGTATCTTTCAGTTCCGGAGTATCCGCCATTTCTGTGCCGGCCCTTGCCGTTAAACTCAGTGAAAAAAGGAGCTGGTTCACTGAATCATGCAAATCCCTGGCCAGTCGGTTCCGCTCAGCTGCCAACGCTAGTTCCTGCTCCTGCTGGGAAAGCCTTATCCTTTTTATCGCCGTTCCGATCTGGAATGCGACTGCTTCGAGCAAAGCGAGTTCATCTTTTTTGAAGTGGGTTTTATTTGGTGTTCCTACATTCATGACACCGAACTTTTCATTTCCCGCTCTTAACGGAACAGTCGCATGGTGAGTCAAACCGTTCGTTTCGCCACTTTTATTATTTATTGCATCCTCAAGTCTTTTACATTCGAAGATATTCGTCGCTTTATTTAATCTTCCATCATTATAGCGGTCGACACACCAACAGCCTCCCTCACACATTGGAGCGAAATTGTCCATGGATAATGCAGGAGGCAACTCAACCATTGCAGCCAGCTGGTAGTCGCCCTGCGCGTCAATCAGAAAGATCCAGCCTGTCTCAAGTCCTGTTATTCGCAGCAGCCTTCTCAATACCTCGGCCAGAACAGTATTAAGCTCTGTGCCCTCGTTCAATAGTTCAGCGATTTCCTTCAAAATGCCGACATCTGAATTCGCTTTATCCCCAGCCATCCAACCCCCCCATTTTCCTATATTATATCTCTAATCGGAAAATTCCGCTTTTGAAAAAAGTCTGAATTTCCTCTCGTTCAAAAGTCGTAGTTATCAACTTTTTATACAAAAAAATCCGAAGAGGGAATTCCTCTTCGGACTCTGCATTAAGCAATCGGGTAATTCTGGACAAGCGGATGGATGACGATTTCATCAATCAGCATATGTTTTGGAGCGGATGCCATATAGACAACAGCGTTCGCGATGTCTTCCACCTTAAGCCAGTCATGTTTCTCTGGCAGACCTTGTTCTGAGTCAGCGAAATAAGTATCGACCATTCCTGGATTAATGGTACCAACACGGATTCCATATTCCCTGACTTCCTGCGCAAGTGCCCCACTGAAGCCTTGGACAGCGTACTTCGAAGCTGTATAAGCACTTCCGTTTGGTATCGTGTATCGGCCAACATCAGAGGAGATCGTAATAATCGTGCCTGATTTACGCTCCTTCATATGAGGCAGTACGGCTTTCGCACCAAGGAATACACCCTGGACATTTACTTCAAATAGCTTTTTCCATTCTTCAACGGTTACTTCCTCGGCCAGTTTGAAAAAGCCAATACCCGCATTATTGACAAGTACATCAACCTGACCGAATGCTTCAACCGTTTTTTCAACGAGGTTTTTCACCTGCTGCTCATCGCTGACATCAGTCTGGACCGCAATGACATCAGAAATACCTTTCTGCTTCAATTCTTCCGCAGTGTTGTTGATTTCTTCAGAGCTTCCTGCAACCGCAAGTTTCATTCCCTGTTCAGCTAATTTAACTGCGATTTCTTTGCCGATTCCTCTTGATGCACCTGTGACGATTGCGACTTGTTCTTTTAACAATGTAATTACTTCCTTTCAGCTGTTTCTCTCAGTTGTTTTACAGGTTCTTTGCAGCTTCCATTTTCTTTTCAACTACCTCCATGAAATCCTGTTCGATTTTTTGGAGTTTCTGCTTGCTTTCTGCGAGGCTCTTGTCGTTCACACCAAAATAAAACTTAATCTTTGGCTCAGTACCAGATGGGCGAAGGCAAACCCATGTGCCATCCTCAAGATAGTATTTGATGACGTTTGAAGAAGGAAGCTGGATTTTTTCTTCTTCGTTGTTTTCATTCACTCTTACACTTGTTAAATAATCTTCCACTGCCGTTACTTTCAATTCACCAAGTTGCTTAAGCGGCTCCTGGCGGAAGACTCCAAGTGTCTTCTGGATTAATTCCGCACCCTCTTTTCCTTTTAGCGTCAGGGAACGAAGTCCTTCCTGGTAGTAACCATACTCCTCAAATACACTTAGAAGCGCTTCGTACAAAGACATGCCCTTCTTTTTGTAATATGCGCAAACCTCGACAGCTAGCATTGCCGCCTGGACTGCATCTTTATCCCGGGCAAAGTCGCCGATTAAGTATCCATAGCTTTCTTCATAGCCAAACAGGAATTTATACTCTCCTGAGTCTTCATATTGTTTAATTTTTTCAGCTATGAACTTGAAGCCAGTCAGGACATCGATTGTATCGACTCCGAAAGAGGAAGCGATTTTGCGGCCAAGTTCGGATGTAACGATTGTTTTGAACACGGCTCCATTGGCTGGTAAAGTTTCTTTCTCCTGCTTTTGCGTCAGGATATAATGCAGCAGCAGTGCACCCGTCTGGTTTCCTGTCAGGACGACATACTCCCCGTCTGGATCTTTCACAGCGATACCAAGACGGTCAGCGTCAGGATCTGTGGCAATCAGCACATCCGCATCGATTTTCTTCCCTTCACGAATTGCCAGTTCAAATGCGGCATGCTCTTCTGGATTCGGGCTTTTTACTGTCGAAAATTCAGGATCCGGAAGTTCCTGTTCCTTTACTACCAAGACATTTTGGTATTTAAGGTTGGTAAGGATATTCCGTACAGGCATATTGGCAGTGCCATGCAGCGGTGTGAATACCACTTTTACATCGGCTTCATCTGCCAGCGTCGGATTTTCGGAAATCGTCATCAGTTTCTCAAGATAAGCGCGGTCCACTTCAGGTCCAATCATCTTGATCAAACCTTTTTCCTTCAACACTTGCTCGTCCATTACCTCGATGGATAGTTCATTTTCAATTTCATTAACCTTGTCGATCACTTCATCAGCGCTACCTGGAGGCAGTTGGCCGCCGTCTGGTCCATATACTTTATAGCCATTATATTCAGGCGGATTATGGCTGGCGGTTATGACGATTCCCGCATAAGCGTGCAGGTGACGTACCGCGAATGACAGCTCCGGAGTAGGCCGCAGTTCTTCAAAAACATATGTCTGGATTCCGCGCGTCGCTAATGTTTTTGCAGCCTCCATTGCGAATTCAGGTGATTTATGGCGTGAATCATAAGCGATGGCCACACCACGCTGCTTCGCTTCATTCCCTTGTTCTTCTATGTATGCTGCCAGGCCGGTTGATGCCTTGCGGACAGTGTATAAGTTCATCCTGTTGGTACCAGCACCAATTTCTCCGCGCATACCACCAGTACCGAATTCCAGGTTTTTATAAAAAACTTCCTCTAAATGCTTCTCGTTTTCTTTAAATGAGTCAAGCTCAGTTTTAAGCTCCGGATCCAATCCGGCAAAACCAAGCCATTTCTCAGCTTTCTTTTTCCAATCCATCAAATGACCTCCCGTAAATAAGATTTGAAACTTACAGCTAATTATAAAACAAGATAGAGTCGGATTGATAACTTTTATGCTAACTTGTCAATTTGTTTTCATATCATTTCAGTGATTTTGTGAATATACGTCCTTATTGGTGACCTCTTTTTCCGGTTTCTGGGATTTTAGGGCGCCAATACGCCTTTATTGGTGGCCTCTTTTTCCGGTTGATGGGATTTCCAGAGTTCAAATTGGAAGTCGAAATGATGATCGAGTTACGCCCTAAGCCAATTCCATTCCCACTGAAAAACACCTGGGGAATCCAGCTCTTTTTCCCCAGGTGCTGCAACTTATCCTACTTCTACTTCTTATACTGTATCCGATAAATATCGTGCCTGCGGTCTTTCAGTTGGCGGACTGTGCCGTCCTGACGCTGGCGGCGGAGGATTTCAAGGTCAACATCGCCGATCATGACCATTTCGATATTCGGGTTCGTTTCACCGACAATCCCATCCCTTGCGAATTCGAAATCAGAAGGCGCGAAGATTCCGGACTGGGCATATTGGATATCCATGTTTTCTGTTTGCGGCAGGTTGCCGACGGTACCAGAAATGACAGTGTATACCTGGTTTTCGACAGCTCTTGCCTGAGCGCAGTAACGTACCCGCAGGTAACCCTGGCGATCCTCGGTACAAAACGGCGTGAAAATGATTTTGGCTCCCATATCAGTGGCAATCCTCGCAAGCTCAGGGAATTCGATGTCATAACAAATTTGAATGGCGATTTTGCCACAGTCTGTATCGAACACCTTCAACTCATCACCGCGGCTGATTCCCCACCATCTGCGCTCATTTGGCGTGATATGAAGCTTATATTGCTTATCAATCGTTCCATCACGGCGGAACAAGTAAGAGATATTGTATATTTCGTCATCTTCTTCTTTTACCAAGTGCGAACCGCCAATGATGTTGACATTATAACGGACGGCCAGATCGGTAAAAAGCTCGATGTATTGCTCTGTATATTCAGTCACCCTGCGGACAGCGAGCGAAGGTGATTTCTCATCCATGAAGGACATAAGCTGTGTCGTGAAGATTTCCGGGAATACCGCAAAATCTGAGCCAGCATCCGCAGCAACATCCGTAAAGTATTCAACCTGGTGTGCCAGATCTTCAAATGACTTGATTTTTCTCATCATATACTGGACAACACAAATCCGGACTGGGTTGCTGGTTTTATAGAATCTCTTCGATTTTGGCTGGTAGTCAACATTATTCCATTCCATCAATGTCGCGTACTTATTCGACTGGAGATCGTCCGGGAGGTAGTTCGGGTTGATCCTCATCAGTGTAAAGTCATTCCTTAGCTGGAACGAGAGTACCGGGTCATAGATTTTATGCGATGCGACTTGCCGTACATATTCACGAGGTGACATTTCTTCCGCGTGCAGATGGTAATTCGGAATCCTGCCGCCGATGATGATACTTTTCAAGTTCATCTGCCTTGCGAGATCCTTCCTTGCTTCGTACAAACGGTAGCCAACCTTCATCCTCCTGAATTCAGGATGAGTCATGACTTCAATTCCATACAAGTTATAGCCTTCTGGATTATGGTTCGAGATATAGCCTTCATCTGTAACATCATCCCAGCTATGGCGATCATCGTATTCATCAAAGTTTATTATCAGACTTGAGCAGGAACCAACTACTTTCCCATCATACTCTGCGACAAATTGGCCTTCTGGAAAGATTTCAAGGTGGCTCTCAAGCTGATCGCGCTTCCATGGCTCCATCCCAGGAAAGCAGCTGTTCTGCATTTTGATAATCTCATCAATATCCTCTTGCTTCGTGTTGCGGATGGTCATTCTTTTTTCAAATTTGGACAAATCCAATTCGCTCATATAATCCTGCATCCTTTCTCTCATAAAAAACGCTATATTAACATTTTACTTACTATTTATGTAAAAAAACAAACAATCCTAAAAATCATCATCATATTCCTATACCCTAAATTCATCGGTTATAACTCTTTATTTTAGCCTCCCCCTTTATATTGGGAAAAATTATTTCACATAATGTTAATTGAATTATTTTATTACATTCCTTAAGATGTAATGAGAGATAGTTGTTTCTTTTATAAAGAATGTTTAAATAGAGATTACATAGCTTAGGGGAGATTAGCTTGAAAGAGACGAAAAAAGATTCAAGGGAGTCGTATTTATTTGCGGCTTGGGCTACATCGATCATCGCCATGTTCGGCAGTCTGTATTTCTCGGAAATCCGCCAGTATGAACCTTGCCTGCTGTGCTGGTATCAGCGAATCCTGATGTATCCTTTTGCCTTGTTACTGGGGATTGCCGTTGTCAAAAAAGATTATAAGATTTCCTTTTATACGATGATTATGGCAGCTGTCGGCGGATTGATATCACTGTATCATTATTCATTGCAAAAGGTGCCATTCATGGCTGACAATGCTGATACTTGCGGGAGAGTGCCTTGTACAGGCCAATATATCAACTGGCTTGGTTTTATCTCCATCCCATTCCTGGCTTTAACTGCTTTTATCATTATTTTTTCACTAAGCATGTTGATTTGGAAGAAATCTAAGGAGGAAGCGTAAATTGAAAAAGGTTATTGTTTTTTTATTAATTATCATTGGATTATTCGCAGCATTATTTTTTCTAAATAAAGCGCAAAATGAGGAAAAAGCTGAAGGAAACCCTTACGGAAAGAATACGCTTCATCCTGAAACCGTCAAACAACTGGATGATCCGAACTATCAAAATATTATCCTTCCTGAGGAACTGGAGAAGAAAATTGAAAACGGCGAGGATGTTACCGTGTATTTCCACAGTCCAACATGCCCTCACTGCGTTCGCACCACTCCTATTGTTGCACCTCTGGCAGAGGATATGGGAGTAGATCTCGAACAATATAACTTGCTCGAGTTTGAACAAGGCTGGAATGATTATGGAATCGAATCGACTCCAACAATTGTACAATACAAGGATGGAAAAGAAGTCAACAGGATCGTTGGCTACCAGGAAGAACCGACATTCGAAAATTGGTTCAATGAGAATACCTTAAAATAACGACAAAACGCCTGCGATTCGCAGGCGTTTTCATTTTTAGATTTGTTTTTAATAATGTTTCTCCGCTCTTAAAGTAACAGTCTATTGGCGGCTTTCGTATAGGTACTGATATAATCTAGATGGACATGCTTGGAGTCAGAAAACTGACTGTAATTAAATGGGAAACAGATTCCATAGTCTGTCAATGTCTGGACATTTTTACGGAACATCCACTGATATTTTTCAGGAATATGGCCAGACTCCAAAATAGAGATCAATGTCTGCATGCTTGTAATTACCTGGAAAGCATCTCCAAGTGTACTGAATCTCTCGAACTGCTCGGGCCTTGTATGTAATACTTCAAGCCTTTCAAATTCATGAATGTCTTCATCTGAAAAGTACAATGGAAAAATATCAGTATAAAAATACCTTGCCAATTCAACTACTTTCTCTTCTTGTCCGGGAGTAGACGCAAAAACAATTTTCAATGATCGACCCACCTTTTTTAACACTTTGTAATCTATTCGTAATATATATACCTAGAATAACATATCCATTCCAATTTTCTGGGTGGTAATTATGACCATGCATGCGGTAAAAGTTGACAGATTCCTACTGAATGAAAACGAGTTTATATAATACTTTTTCATAGAGCAAAATCAAATCTAACTTACCAAGTCAGGAGACAAATATGATACATACTAACAAAAAAGGCGAATGGTTTGAACTGGTCATTCCCGCTGAATGGGAACAGCACACTCTTGAAACACTTTTCAAGGATTTTTGGAAAGCTCCAAAAAAATTGGTCCATCATTTAAGGATGGAAAAGAACGTCCTGATTAACGGAAATATTCCTGATTGGACACATCCACTCAAAAAGAACGATCGCTTAAGTATGAAGCTTTTTACTGAAGAAGAGGTTACCGTCATCCCTGAATACTTGAATGTTGATATCATCTATGAGGATGACCACCTGATTGTATTCAATAAGCCTGCCGGAATGGATACTCATCCAAACGAGAGCGGCCAGGGTGGCACTCTGGCGAACGGAGCTGCTTTCCATATGCAGTCAAATGGAGAGATTACCCGTCCCCGTCATATACACAGGCTCGACCGGGAGACAACGGGTGCAGTGCTATTTGCCAAACATCCGCTTATCACAGCTATTCTCGATAAAATGCTTGAGGAACGTACCATTAAAAGAACATATCTGGCGTTGGCTGACGGGATCATCAGACAGAAAAAAGGAACCATCAATAAACCAATCGGCCGTGACCGTCATCATCCAACAAGAAGAAGAGTTTCGGAAACAGGCCAGCAGGCCATCACCCACTTTAAAGTATTAGATCAAATGAAACAGAAAGACCTGACCCTTGTCCAATGTATACTGGATACTGGCAGGACCCATCAAATCCGGGTGCATTTTGGCGCTATTTGGCATCCACTGGCTGGAGACAGCCTCTACGGAGGAAGCGATACATTTCACAGGCAAGCGCTGCATGCGGTAAAAATGGAATTCACCCACCCGTTTACACAGGAAAAAATAATATGCCACGCACCTTTTATCGACCAATCACCGATATTTATTAATATTGATCCGTATGAAATCTGAATTTTTTTCAGCCTATACTTAAGGTTAAGCACAAAAATTTCCACAAAAAAAATCCTTCCGAAGACGGAAGGATTTTTTTCTATTAGTCAGCTTTACGCATACTCTTCATAACAAGGCTGACGATGAATACCAATGCAATGGCACCGATCAATGCCGGAACAATCGCAAAGTCAGCAACTACAGGTCCCCAGTCTCCTAAGATTGCCTGACCAATCCAGGCACCTACGAAACCAGCGATGATGTTACCGATAACACCGCCAGGGATGTCTCTGCCCAAGATCAATCCTGCTAACCACCCAATAATACCACCAATAATTAATGCCCAAAGAAAACTCATCATAATGTTATTCCTCCTTAAAATTAGATGTATTTTACAAGTAGTAATAGTGCTAAGGGGTTTTACACCCTTTAAAGAGTTCAAACTGCAGTGATGTAAAATTAGCCTTTGCTGATTTTCATTGCTTCCCGGGAGCTAAACAGCTTGCTCTAACCTTATATTACCTCAATTTCCATGGTGTTAAACCAATGGGTTCTGCAGTCTAACAAGCAGTATTCTAAGATGTTGAATCTTGTTGTTTTCTGCTTGTACACCTACATTACCACCCACAGATTATTTTAAAACCTTCGGGATGATATTTTAGCCTTTAACAGTTATCACGCAGTGTTCTCTTTCTTTTAATGTATCCATTTCGCAAAATAAAAAACGGACTGATTGAAATTCAGTCCGTCATTGTGAAAATAATTCTTTTTAAAAGCTTCTTTAATCGAATGCTGTTGTACCCAATGGAAGGCGAGGAGCTGGAGAAGAATCGTGATTTACTGGTACGGGAGTTTGAGGAGATTACGGTGCCAGAGCACGGGAAGTTCGTGGATGGAGAATAAATGATGAGGGAAGCACTCGAAAAAGTGCTGCGGGCATCTTGTTTTACAGAGGAATCTACTACATCTGTGATCTACTTGCTAAAACCAGAGGAAAATAATCTAAATGAGATGGCCGATTCTTCTTTATTGGCGAAAAACGAAATTTATCGACCACTTTTTGAATTATATTGGCGGATTTTTGATTTTATCGACCACATTTTGTATTATTTCGACCACTTTTCGCATTATTTCGACCACATCCGAATTTTTTTAAATAAAAAAAGCGAAGCGGAGCAGTGTCCGTTTCGCTTTTTGTAGTTAGTTGGTTCTGGTCCCATAAATTTCATCATCTGCCCAGCGTTCGGCGAGCTCTGCTTTAAAAATCAATATGGTCAGGATCTGCCCCAAAACGCTGGTCCTTGTTAAGTCCATTTATCTCTTCCAGCTCTTTTTGATTCAGCTGAAAATCAAATATTTCTGCGTTTTCTTTTAACCTTGACGGTGTGACTGATTTAGGAATTGGGATAATTTTATTTTCCAGGTGCCATCTTAAAATGATCTGCGCAGGGGTCTTGCCGTGCTGTGCAGCAATCTTCCCGAGCACAGGTTCCTCAAGGAATCTACCTCGTGATAATGGTGACCATGCTTCTACTTTGATGTCATTTTGCTGACAGAAGTCCCTCAGTTCAACCTGAGACAACAACGGATGAAGCTCTACCTGGTTGATAACCGGTTTTTCAGCAGCATGGCTCAGAAGGTCTTTCAAATGGTGTATTTTAAAATTGCTGACACCGATCGCCTTCACCCTGCCTTCGCGATACAATTCTTCAAGAGCGCGCCACGTTTCTAAGTATTTTCCTTTTACAGGCCAATGGACGAGATATAGATCCAAATAATCCAGCCCTAATCTCTCCATGCTGTCATCGAAGGCCTTCAAAGTATTTTCATATCCCTGCTCCGAATTCCAGACCTTCGTTGTGATAAACAACTCTTCCCTTGGGATTCCGCTGTTTCGGATGGCCTGACCAACACCTTCTTCATTCTGGTAAAAAGAAGCTGTATCTATGAGCCGGTAGCCAAGGTCAAGCGCAGTATGAATCGTTTTTTCGAGTTGTTCACCTTCCTCGACTTTATAGACACCGAGGCCAAAAGCCGGCATTTTCACTCCGTTATGTAATTCAATCGTCTCAAAAATGCTCACCGTGAATTCCCCTCCTTTTTAATCCATTCTATTCCTCTATAAACTCGAATACAAATCAAAACGGCTGCCAATCTGACAGCCGCCAAATCTATATAAACGGCTCATCGGCCGAAATTTTTCGTTTTGATTAATCTTTAAGTTCCCGGCAAAAATTTGTCCTAAACAGCCGGACAATACATTTTTTTCAAATGGGCTTATCTTTATTTATTAAACGCAAAAAAAGCCCGGGACAAAATCCCGGACTTCATGTTGTTGCAAGTTATTTAATATTGTCAATTGCACCGATCAGCCTTTTTTCGATGTCTGCCGCGATTGCCTGCAGGTCATCATTTTCCACAAATTTAATCAGTTCTGTTGGCTTTGGAAGGCCCACCTTAGTTGTACCATTATCTTTATACACTACAATTTTGCAAGGGAGAAAATAGCTCACGATAGGATTCTTTTCAAGTACCCTCTTTGCTTCATGCGGATTGCACACTTCAAGGATAATATAGTCACCGTCAAGTTCCACACCTTTACCAGCTAATGTTTCCTTCATATTCAGAGACCAAAGGACACCGAATTTCTCATCCTTCAAGCTTGCCTCGAGTGCAGATACTGCTTCATTCATTGACTTGTCCACTTCAATCGTATGATGGAACATGTTCATCTCTCCTTTCGATTTTAAAAAATACCTCTCTTTCATAGTAGATAAACCACTATAGGTATTATAAATATTGTGCCATAGGAAAAAACCGCCGTACACTATTTTGCATTCCGGCGGTAAGTTCGTTCGTATAAGGAGGTTCCTCCACCTTATTTTGGTTACTGCTTAAGATCTTTCCTGCAGATCGGAAATCTCGACATTTGTCCTTTCTTCCAGAGGCCCGCGCAGATGGACAGTGGCAGTGCGTCCATCTTCATTTAAATGGTCAATCCAGACGGATGCACCGTTATAAGTGACATCTATTTCTGCAGATGATGACAATATTTGTTTTACACGATTCAAATCCATAATCTTACCTCCGCATTCGATTTTCTCCACTATTTTAGCTAGAAGCATTTCTTTTTATTCGCTCTGGAGAATTATATATGCCTGATTGCCACAGAATTGGTAAATTGCGATAGAATAAAAGTAACGTATAAATTCAGGAGGTCATTATGCCTGATTGGTCATATCACCCATTATTTAAACCATGGCTGTCCATTTTGCCCGGAAATGCAGGACGGGAATTCATCCACCGTGGGATGTCCACCATCGCAAAGGTTCCAGGGGGCAGATCTTTCATCGAGTTTCTTGGGCATATGTCTCCCTCGGAAAAATTGCACCGCAATTTGTTTGGTCTTCATTTCGGTAGCCCGGTTGGGTTAAGCGGGAAGATTGACCCACAATTATCCGGGATTGAAGCCTTCCCGAGTCTTGGCTTTGGTGCAATTGAAGTTGGTCCCATCACCAAATTTCCGAGAGAGTCTGAAACAGCAGGATCTCTTTCAAAAACTAATGATGCCTTGATCCTGCCTGAATATGCTGAGACGATTGGACTTATCGCCACAAAAAACAAACTAACAAAATCGCGGACAGTGCCGATTCTGATCCGGCTAGAAGAACCGATAAACACTGCGGAACATTTAAAAGATGCTGGCGGAGCATTCATAATTGAAATTGATTCAATTGAGAGCATCGATGATCTCACACATATAAAAATACTTCTTCTAAACAAGCCTGTCCTTTTAGCTATTAGGCATTCTACTGTTGCCGACAATCTTTTGAAGCTTAAATCAGCCAGTCGTATTGCGGACGGAATTATGATTGAAGAAGACCGTATTTTAACAGACGGCAAACAGGTCTTGCCACTTCAGCAAACAGATGGAATGATACATGCTCTGAACATCATAAAAAATGAAATTGATATACCGGTCGTTACCTCTGGAGGCGTTGCTGAACCCGCCGATGCGCTCGCCCTTTTTGAGGCAGGTGCGGAGCTAGTCTTTTTATCCGGGGGCTATGTCGCATCAGGTCCTGGTTTGCCCAAAAGAATCAATGAAGCGCTTCTGGACGAACTAAGAGACGAGAGAAGAGAGCTTCCTGGCTGGATCTGGTATTGGCTGTTCGGACTTTTCATCCTGCTTGGAGGAGCCGTGGTCTTATTCTTCAGTTTCACGAAGGTCATCCTCTTCTATGATGAAGCATTCCTGCAAATGACCAGGCTTGAATTGATGGCCTACAATCCCAATCTTTATAAATTCATGTCACATGACAGAATGACACTTGCCGGTACGATGATTTCTGGGGGCTTCATCTATATGCAGCTTGCGCGTCATGGCATCCGCTATGGAATGCACTGGGCAAAAAGAACTTTCAATATCGGGGCGATTACTGGATTCCTGGGAATCATGCTTTTTCTTGGATTCGGTTATTTCGACTGGCTGCACGGTTTGTTCTGGCTCATTTTGTTTCCTTTTTACATCATGGGCTACATAAAAACACGCTCAGCAAATCAATCGCCCTCATCAAAAAACCGCACAAACCATTCAGCCTGGAAGAAAGCAGTATATGGGCAGCTATTATTCGTCATCCTCGGTTTCTCCTTTGTGCTCGGCGGGATTGTCATATCGACAATTGGGGCAACTTATGTGTTTGTTGATACTGACCTGAGTTATATTTGTATGACACCAGACCAACTGAATGCGCTGAACGAAAAACTGATTCCGGTCATCGCTCATGACCGCGCGGGCTTTGGCAGCGCACTCTTCAGTGTAGGTCTGCTTGTACTAACTCTGTCTCTGTGGGGATTCCATGAAGATTCTGCCTGGGTTTGGAGAACATTCCTAATCGGGGGAATACCCGCTTTTACAGCTGGAATTTTCACGCACCTGTATATAGGTTACATTGATTTTATCCACCTCTTGCCGGCTTATTTCGCATTGGCGCTTTACATTGGCGGTTTATGGCTTACGAAAGATTACTTCAAATCAAAAAGGTGAAATTAGGACTCATTTGAGTCCTTTTTTAATTGGGTGAAAATGTTTTTTTGTGTGATACTAAGTAACAAAATCCAAATTTTAAAATTTACACTTGAAAAAAGAGCTAAAAACGAATAATATATTATTTGTGTTTAAAAATCGTTCGTATTTTTGGAGGAACTCATGTTTAAATTAAAAGAGAACAACACGAATGTAAAAACAGAAATGATGGCCGGTATAACGACCTTTTTCACAATGGTTTATATCGTTGTCGTCAACCCTATCATCCTGGCTGATGCCGGCGTTCCCTTTGAGCAAGTTTTTACAGCGACAATCATTGCTGCTGTGATCGGTACGCTTTGGATGGCCTTATTTGCTAATTATCCAATCGCGATCGCTCCTGGTATGGGACTGAACGCTTACTTTGCCTACTCTGTTGTAGGCAACAACCAGAACATTTCATATGAGACTGCATTCGCTGCGGTTTTTATCGCAGGTTTAATATTTGTCATCCTGTCCCTGACTCCATTCCGTGAAAAGTTGATTGAAGCAATTCCAGCCAACTTAAAGCACGGAATCACCGCAGGTATTGGACTTTTTATTGCTTTCATCGGTTTGCGCCTTACAGGAATCATCACCGACCACCCATCGAACTTGGTGGGTCTTGGGGATCTGCATTCCCCATCTGCAGTGCTGGCATTGATTGGTCTTGCAGTCACGCTTGTCTTAATGGTGCTTAAAGTGAATGGAGCATTGTTCCTGGGAATGGTCGTCACTGCATTGATCGCCTTCTTCACAGGCCAATTGGACTTCAAAGAAGGTTTCATGTCTATGCCATCACTTCCCGAAGGCATGATTGTCCTGAATCCATGGACAGCATTGATGGATGTCGTACAAAACAGCTTATACGCAGTTGTCTTTTCTTTTATCCTGGTGACAATCTTTGATACTACCGGAACAATGATCGGTGTAGCCCACCAGGCAGGCTTGATGAAAGGAAATTCAATGCCGCGTGCAAGAGAAGCATTGCTATCTGACTCGATCGCAACTGCCGCAGGTGCTATGTTCGGAACAAGTCCGACAACGGCCTATATCGAATCATCATCAGGTGTTGCTGCAGGTGGACGTACTGGTCTTACCTCGCTGACGGTAGCCGGTCTTTTTATCGCCGCTGCTTTCTTCGGACCGCTTGTCAGTGCTGTTTCCGGATTATCAGCAATTACTGCTCCGGCTCTAATCATTGTCGGAAGCCTGATGATGGGCAGTATTTCACAGATCAGCTGGGACGAGCTTGACGAAGCATTCCCTGCTTTCCTGATCATCTTGAGCATGCCGCTTACATCAAGCATCGCAACCGGCATCGCGCTTGGATTCATTTCATATCCTTTACTGAAAGTAGTGAAAGGGCAATGGCGTGATGTTCACCCGCTGCTTTACGTTTTTGCAGTGCTGTTCTTTTACCAACTCGCTTTCTTGCCTCACTAAGAGGTGGCCAGGCTCGGAATTTTGATATAACCTACTTAATGTAACAAGAACCTGCCGATTGGCAGGTTCTTTTTTATGTCATGTTCTAACACTTGTCTTTTTACATAGAAATAATGGGAGAAGGACAAGGCTGGTGATAATGGATGACAGGAAAAATTCTTGCTGTATTAGTAGGCAGCATGTTACTGGGGATAGGAGTTAATGGGTTTTTGGTACCCCATCACTTACTCGACGGCGGAATGATCGGAATTGGTTTGATCATGCACTATTTTTATGGCTGGCCAACGGGCTTGACCATGATTTTCCTAAGTATCCCACTATACGTACTGGCCTGGATACTGGAGCGAAAATATTTTTTTCATAGTCTGCATGGATTGTTGGTATCCAGTCTGTTCATCGACTTGTTCGCTCCAGTGGAAAAAGGACTGCAATTAGGCATTTTTTCAAGCGCGATCATAGGCGGCCTATTAGTCGGCTGCGGTATCGGGTTGATGCTCCGCTATGAAACGAGCACCGGAGGAACTGACCTGTTAGCCCAGTTAATCCATAAATTTTCATCTCTAAATGTAGGAATCTTGATTTTTTTAATAGATGGCCTTGTGGTTTTGTCAGGGTTAAAAGTGATCGGAATGGAAAAATTCTTCTATTCCCTGCTAACAATAACCTGTGTAGGTTTGATGACATCTTTGTGTGTGATAAAAAGAGAGCGAGTACTATAAATTAATTTTTATTAAGAGCCCAGCCATCTGTTACTGCTTCTCATATTCTGGACAAATCCAAAGAAGAACAAAAAGCGCAAGCGCCTTGTTCAGCCCCGACAAGCGCTGGAGGGCCGACCAGTGAAGTCGTTCTTTGACTTCATTGGGCGGACCGAAGCGACTCGAGGGGCTAGGCGCTGGAGCTGGATTAAGAAAACCCGTATAGTTATTCACATTGGAATTATTTTCTAATTTCCTAGTAAATTAGAAAAGCCAGCCAAAATATCTTTGGCTGGCTTTTACTATATTTACGCTTACGCTTCTGCTTCGATTTTTTGATTCATATCTGTATAGACCGATGAATCGATTTCTTTTGTAATTCTGCTTGTCAGGATGCCTGATGTCATCGAGCCGCTTACATTTACTGCTGTACGTCCCATATCAATCAATGGTTCGATTGAAATCAGCAAGCCGGCAAGTGCAACTGGCAGGTTCAATGCAGAGAGCACGAGCAATGCCGCAAATGTAGCTCCGCCCCCAACACCGGCAACTCCGAAGGAACTGATGGCTACGATGGCGATCACGGTCGCGATGAATGATGGTGTCAATGGGTCAACACCAACTGATGGTGCGATCATGACTGCGAGCATCGCAGGATAAATCCCGGCGCAGCCATTTTGCCCGATAGATAACCCGAAGGAACCTGCAAAGTTTGCAATCCCTTCTGGAACGCCAAGCGAGCGCTGCGTTTTGATATTTAACGGCAATGCCCCGGCACTCGTTCTTGAAGTGAAAGCAAACGCGAGAACAGGAAATGCCTTTTTAATATATGTGACTGGATTTAAACCAGCAATCGTCAATAATAACAAGTGGATAATGAACATGATTGCAAGAGCAACATATGAAGCTGCTACGAATTTCCCTAGTTTTAAGATTGCGTCGAAATCGCTTAAGGCAACAGTCTTTGTCATGATGGCAAGAACTCCATATGGAGTCAGGCGCAGGATCAGCGTGACCACCCTCATGATGACCGCATAGAAAGCATCCACAATCTTGGCAAAAAGCTCTGCCTGATCAGGAGATTTTCTTCTCACTCCAAGGTATGCGATTCCCAGGAATGCCGCGAAAATAACAACGGATATTGTAGATGTCGGTCGTGCCCCAGTGAAGTCAAGAAATGGATTGGCTGGTAAGAGATCAAGAATTTGCTGTGGCATCGTGCGCCCTTCAATTCCTCCATACGTTTCCTCAAGCTTCTCCGCACGCGCTTGCTCTGCCTCACCCTGTGTGATTTGCACAGCTTCAAGGTCAAAACCAACAGCAGTAGCGATACCAACCGCAGCGGCAACAGCTGTTGTGCCAACCAGCAAGCCGAGGATCAGTGTACTGATTTTACCGATGTTATTCGTCAGCTTTAGCTTTGTGAAAGCAGCTAAAATCGATATAAATACTAGCGGCATAACAATCATTTGCAGGAACTTTACATAACCGCTTCCCACAATCGAGAACCAGTCAGTACTTTTCATAATAACTTCGGATCCGGCTCCATAAACGAATTGCAATGCAAAACCGAAAACTATCCCAATTCCCAGTGCAATGAATACTCGTTTAGAAAAAGAGACATGTTTCTTTTGCATATAAAAAAGAACAGCAATGATGCCTAGCATAACTGCAATATTTAAAATAACAAGTCCAGTGGTCACTTTCTTTCCCCCTTAATTTATCATTCTCGAATAATATAATACATGTATTCTGATAAGTCAACTCGGAATTAAAATAATGATCCTCCCCCATGAAAGATTTATATATTATAATTTATGAACTCCAATAAAGTTCCATGCTACTTAAAAATTTTATTTAAAAACAAAAAGCCCTCACATTCGAAGGCTTTTTGTCATTCAGTATTAAGATTATAAGCTTCCAGCAAGCTTTTCAATTTCACTTCTGTTATTTTCATATCCGATCAATACTTTTTTATCTTTCATGAACAAGAACTTTGTGCTCGTAAAAATAAACGCAGGAACAATTACAGTACCTGTTAATTCTTTTAGCTTTCTCTCCTTTTCAGGCTCATCCTGAACATTGATTTCTTCATACGGTACATTTTTTTGCGAAAGAAACTCCTTCGCTTCCTGGCAATCCGTTCACATAGGCCTCGTGAAAAGTGTTAATGAGTTTCGGGCCATTCTATTGCCTCCTCTGCAGTTTTTTGTACCAATAGTATATCGCCAAGTTATGAGGGCCATCCAATAATCCGCTTGGACATCCTGTAATCCAAACTTGGATATTCATGCCCTTCCATTAGAAAAGTCATGTCGAAAAAAAGCTTTTCTTTTTATATTCAAGAACATTTCAAAAAGCAACTAGTGCGAAAAATAGTCATGGTAAAAAAAGCAACTTGAATCAATTTTATGTTAAAGTAAAAGTAATATATCCGAATAATTTGTCTTCTTAACAAACATATTTTTTGAATGGAGCGGTCGCTCCTTGTCGACTGGAGATTAAGACTATGAACCAATTAACTGTTCTTGTATTGAATCTGATCTTCATCCTGTTTACTACATTTGTGTTCCAATACATTATCGTAAACAAATTTACTAATTTATATAGGAAATACTCCAAAGCCTTCATTATTGTCTTGGGTGGAATTCAAATTCTGTTCTGTATGTCTTTTACGGTGATCGGCAATTCTGATTTCATCTTCGACCTCCGATTGATCCCCGTTGTCGTCGGGGGCTTGTATGGCGGTCCGGTTGTCAGCATCATGCTTTTCATCACCGTTGTAGCCGCAAGAATTCCTTTTGGTGGCAACGGGGTATGGATTAACTTTTTCAACATGCTCACCATCACTGTTTTAACCGTGTATCTTTCCAGTAAGTTCAGGGCATTCCCTCTCTCCAGGAAACTATATACTGTTGTGGCGGTCGCTTTATCTTATACCGTCCTCATTTTCCTGATGAAGGCAGCGGTGTTTGACGACTTGACTAATTTTCAATTCATGCTCTTATACGGTCTGGCCCTTTCTGCCGGAATTTTCATTGTGACTTATTATATTGAAATCATGAGGCAGAACCAGCTTTTACATAATGCTGTCATCAAGTCCGATAAGATTGAAGTCGTCTCCCAATTGGCTGCGAGTGTCAGTCATGAGGTCCGTAATCCGCTTACAGTCACCCGTGGATTTTTGCAAATGCTAAAAGATCCAACCATTGAGGAAAAAAAGAGGCTTTATTACTTGAATACGGCAATCGATGAACTCGATCGTGCAGAAAGTATCATTAAAGATTACCTTAATTTCGCCAAACCACAATCGGAAATGGAGTCATCCATCTGTGTAAAAGAAGAAATCGAAAAAGCACTTGAGCTCATCCTTCCTTATGCGAATCATTTTTCGGTAAATATAAAAAGGGATTTGATGGCGGGAATGAATGTCGCCGGTGAAGCCGCCAAATTCCATCAATGTATACTCAATATCATCAAAAACGGCATTGAGGCTATGCCAAACGGCGGTGACCTGGTAATTAGCTGCCGCGAGTTGGCCAATAACCATGTATCCATCACGATCAAAGATACAGGATGCGGAATGTCTCCACAGCAATTAGCGAAAATCGGGGAACCTTACTTTTCAACCAAGGCAGAAAAAGGCACTGGGCTGGGCATGATGGTCGTTAATAAGATTATCCATGAAATGGGCGGTACGGTAAACGTAAAAAGCAAACTTAACGAAGGCACCCAATTCAAGATCACATTACCGCTTTATAACATGGAAAAACGGGAGACGTAGGTTCTCCCGTTTTTCTATTCCTCTATTAAATTCAAGACTGGTACGTCTCTTTCAACATCCGGTTCTGACTTTGAATAAATCCTTGCCATTTTGGTCTTTTCGTCAACATGCTGGATGATGATTGACGTCCCATCATAAGTTACATTGATCATGTCTGCTGACTCAACAATCTCCTTAGCTCGGCCTACATTCATTCCTGCGTTCCTCCTTCTTGGTAACAAACATAATTTATGCTTAATCATGTTCTGCTATCCAAAAAAACGAGCTGAAATTCAAATCTTGAAATTCAGCCGAATTACATTTGCTTTTCTTAAAGTGTCATAGATGATCACGATAATCGGCCCGATAAAAATCCCGGAAAGCCCAAGTAGTTTGAGTCCAATATACATGCTGATCAATGAGGCAAGCGGCGAGATACCAAGGTTGGATGAATAAATCTTTGGCTCGATCACCCTGCGGACAACAGTGATGACCAGAAACAAAATAATCAATCCAATTCCCAGAAAATGATTATCCTGCAGAATCGCAATAATTGCCCATGGTACCAGGACTGATCCGGTTCCGAGAATCGGCAGAATATCGACAATGACAATCAACAATGACAGCAGTCCCGTATATTTAACCCCTAGTATGCTCAACCCTGCCATCGCCATAAAGAAGGTGACCAAACTCAGGATAACCTGCGCTTTTAAAAAACCTATCCCTGCCTTATTCAACTGGCTTCCAACCAGGAAGACCTTCTGCCGAGTTTGCTCCTTCAAGTGAGACTCCAGCTTCATTTTAAGGTTAGGAAGTTCAAGACTGAACAAGAATAACGCAATAAGGTAAACAAGAAATTCAATCATGAACCCTGGTATTGCCGTGAGCAGATTGATTATGCCAGCAATGAATTGCTGCAGGAATGAATCCAGCGTGTTTATATTCTTTTCAATCGTCGCTTCAATCTGGTCAATGACTTCTCCCGGGAAGTTTTTTGAGTAAAATTCCCACTTGCCCATCAAAGGAAGAATCGCTGTTCTGTAAATGTCCCTTACGAATGTAGGAGTTCGCTCGGATAAGGATACCGCTTGATGGGCGATAATTGAAACCAGGTTATATCCAATAACACCTAACAGGAGCACATAGCTGATAAATACTCCGATCACAGCCTGAAGACGCTTGAATGAAAATCTTTTCATAATCCATTGAACCATTCCTTCGAGCATGACTGCTGTTAACACAGCAAAAATGAGCGGAAGGCTATATGGAACAAGGAAAAAAATAACTGCAGCAATCACTGCAATCCATACCCATTTTTTCCACATATAATTAATACTCCCCTAATGGAAATTAAAACTGTCAGACCTTTAAAAATACTATAAACCATCTTTCGTCTATCCGCTATTTTTTTCACTAGGTATTTTTGAGAAAACACTAGGTATTAAAAAAAATACTAGTATTTTGGGCAAAAAATAATGGATGACTCATTCAGCTGCAGGGTATAAAGATTAAAAAGAGTTATTAGGAGGTTTTATGTCAGAACAATGTGATGCTTTCCAAACACTTGACAATAAGTTCTATCAGCAGCCTACCCTAGAATTGGCGGTATCGCTCCTGGGATGCATTTTAGTGAAAGAAACTGAAGAAGGAACAGCCGCGGGAATAATTGTGGAGACAGAAGCCTATGTTGGTCCAATGGACAAAGCGGCGCACAGCTATAATAATCGCAGGACGAAAAGGACAGAGATCATGTTCCATGAAGCTGGTTTAGCCTATACTTATGTTATGCACACCCATACACTCTTCAATGTTGTCAGTGCAAAGAAAGACAATCCAGAGGCAGTTTTGATCAGAGCCATGGAACCTGTTGAGGGAATCGACTTAATGATTAAGCGCAGAGGTATGCCGGAGTCAGCCAATCTCACCAATGGACCTGGAAAGCTAACGAAAGCAATGGGCATAAATACATCCGATTACGGGCATCCCTTAACAGAGAAGCCACTTTTCATCTCCCGAGGGTTTGTACCTGAGAGCATTTCTTCAGGGAAGAGAATCGGCATCGACAATTCCGGAGAAGCAAGAGACTATCCATGGCGTTTTTGGATCACCGGTAATCGCTATGTATCACGACATCAGAATGCCGAGAAGATAATAGTTTTAAAAGATGTTAGCACAAACGGAGGAACAAAATGAATAAAGCAATATTTTTGGACCGGGATGGAGTCCTCAATGAAGTATTATCTCACCGGGTAAAATTCGTTAACACACCTGAAGATCTTTATCTCCTTGAGGGTGCAGCAGAAGCAGTCGCAGACTTGAGCAAGGCTGGCTATGAAATTTTTGTAGTCACCAATCAGGGAGGCGTCGGACTTGGATTCCTGAAGGAAAAGCGCCTGCAAGAAATCCATGATCACATGGTAAAGATGATCAGGGAACATGGTGGCCATATCAAGGAGGTTGCCTACTGCCCACACAAACCAAAGGCAGGCTGTGAATGCCGAAAACCTAATGCCGGAATGCTTCTTGACCTTGCCAGCAGGCATGATATCGAATTGACAGGAAGTGTCATGGTAGGAGATCACGAGCGCGATATCGAAGCTGGCAAAAAAGCAGGCTGCAAAACTGTCTTCATAGGGACCGATGAAACAGGAGCCGATAAGCAGGCCCCTTCACTGCAGGCAGCGGTTCCATTAATTTTGGAGCTTTTGAAATAAGGATTATGAAAAAAAGTAATTATCCTTCAATCAAACGATGTAGCCACAGTTGATACACTTTAAAAACGCTGCCATAGAGAACTGGCAGCGTTTTTTGAATTCTTCATTGTTTCATTACATTAGAGTTGAGCCAAAGAACTGGAATGCTTTTTTTAAAACAGCTTTGAGTATGTCAGCCTTGTATGTGACCGTGACTTCAGCTTTTCTCAGTTCACGGGCACATATTCTCCTTTTATGTGACCGTGACTCCTTTTTATCTCAGTTCACGGGCACATATTTTCCTTTTATGTGACCGTGACTTCACTTTTTCTCGGTTCACGGGCACATATTTCCCTTTTATGTGACCGTGACTTCACTTTTTCTCAGTTCACGGGCACATATTTTCCTTTTATGTGACCGTGACTTCACTTTTTGTCAGTTCACGGGCACATATTTCCCTTTTATGTGACCGTGGCTTCAGCTTTTCTCGGTTCACGGGCACATAACTCTTCAACAATGTTATCCCTCCCCAACGTTATGACTTAGGGATGGTTTCCTTAGTCAAAGATCGCCCCAGTTCAAGCGCCTGGCGATTGATTTCCAATAGAGAGTGCTTTTCCGGGGAAAGCACTTTTTTCAATGCTTCCAAAATTGATTCATCGGACAGAATACCCGTTTCCTCAAGGAATGCCCCAAGCAGGATCATATTAGCGACTTTTGGATTGCCGAGCTCGTTCGCCTTGTCGGTTGCATCAATATTTAATACTTTTATATCGGTCCTAGCTGACATTTTTGAAATCAATGATGAGTTCACAACTAATAACCCGCCTGCCCTGACCACCGGTTCAAACTTTTCATATGACGGGTTATTAAGGACAATTGCTGTCGTCGGCCGCGACACAAGTGGTGAACCTACCTGTTCCTCGCTGACGACGACTGCACAGTTGGCTGTTCCGCCCCGCTGCTCGGGACCGTAGGAAGGCAGCCAGGATACAAACTTTCCTTCAGTCATACCAGCATAGGCAATCAGCTGGCCCATCGACATGACTCCCTGGCCGCCAAACCCGGCAATCAACATTTCCTCCATCATCTCTCATCAGCCCCCTTTGGTATATCCTTATACACGCCAAGAGGATAGGCTGGCACCATATTGTCCTTAATCCAATCAAGAGATTCATTGGGATCAAGGCCCCAGTTTGTCGGACAGCTGGACAGAATCTCGACCATCGAGAAACCCAGTCCCTGCTTCTGTGTTTCAAATGCTTTGCGAATCGCTTTCTTCGCTTTAAGGATGTTCGGTACATCATGCGTCGAAACTCGTTCGATATAAGCTGTTCCATCCAGAGTTGACAGCATCTCACTTACCCGGATCGGCAGTCCCTGGATGCTCGCATCCCGGCCGAATGGAGTCGTAGCCGTTTTCTGGCCAACCAATGTTGTCGGCGCCATTTGTCCTCCAGTCATGCCATATATCGCATTATTCACAAAAATAACAGTAATATTTTCACCTCTGGCAGCGGCGTGGATAGCCTCGGCAATCCCAATCGAAGCAAGGTCTCCATCACCCTGGTAGGTAAAAACAAACCGGTCAGGAAGAACGCGCTTTATGCCTGTGGCGACAGCCGGGGCCCGACCATGGGCAGCCTGTGTCATATCACAATTGAAATATTCATAGGACAGAACAGAGCAACCGACAGAAGCGACTCCAACGGTATCCTCAAGAATCCCCATTTCTTCAAGTACTTCGCCTACCATCCTGTGGATGATTCCATGCGTACAGCCCGGGCAGTAGTGCGTCTGGTTATCAGTCAATCCAGCTGTCTTCTCAAACACAGTTTTCATTGTCATACCTCAACACCCCCTGCCAGTTTGACGATTTGGTCATAAATTTCTTCCTGGGTAGGAACAACACCGCCAGTGCGCCCAAAGAATGAAACTGGAGCACGGCCCTCGACAGCAAGTCTGACATCCTCAACCATCTGGCCTGCGCTCATCTCGACTGAGAGATAACCCTTCACCCTGTCACGGGTTTCAATGAACGGCTGCTCAGGGAATGGCCAAAGCGTGATCGGACGGATCATCCCGATTTTCAGTCCATCTCTCCTCGCTTTATTGATTGCATTCATGGCAATCCTTGCTGCAGTTCCATAAGCAGTTACAATATATTCGGCATCTTCTATTTCAAACGTTTCGTATCTGACTTCATCTTGCTTAATCAGGGCGAATTTTTTCTGTAAAAGTTCATTTCGTTTTTCGAGTGCATCTGCATTCAATTCTAGTGAAGAGATAATTCTTGGTTTCCCATCACCGCGTGTTCCAGTTGTAGCCCATTCCTTTTGTTCCGGCTTCCTCTCGCTCAATTCCTTGAACTCTACCGGTTCCATCATCTGTCCGAGCATTCCGTCCCCAAGCAGGATAACTGGCGTCCGGTAACGGTCGGCGATATCAAATGCCGCTTCAGTCAGGTCAATGATTTCCTGAAGCGTGGACGGAGCCAGGACAGGTGTATGGTAATCCCCATGACCGCCACCTTTTGTCACCTGGAAATAGTCCGATTGTGCCGGCTGGATATTGCCGAGTCCGGGCCCTCCCCGAACGACATTCACAATCAGTGCCGGCAGTTCTGCCCCTACCAGGTATGAGATTCCTTCCTGCTTCAAGCTGAATCCAGGACTGGATGATGATGTCATCACACGCACACCGGTTCCAGCCGCGCCATACACCATATTGATCGCTGCTACTTCACTTTCCGCCTGTAAAAATAATCCGCCAACCTCTGGCAGCCTTCTGGCCATATAGGCAACAAGCTCACTCTGCGGAGTGATCGGATAGCCGAAAAAATACTTGCAGCCCGCATGGACAGCGGCTTCCGCAATGACCTCGTTACCCTTCATAAGTACTTTCCCCATTGTCAAATCTCCTTTGCTATACAGATTTCCTTACCTTTTCTGGCCTATAGACAGTGATGACCGAATCCGGACACATCTGTGCGCACTTGCCGCAGCTGATGCAATTTTCCTGGTCTGTCACAACCGCCGGCCGGTAGCCTTTTTCATTCAAGTAATCAGCAAGATAAATCACATTTGTCGGACAAGCGTTCACGCACAGCTTGCATGATTTACAAGTCTCTTCATTAAAAACAACTCTCTGCTCCACCGTATTTGCCTCCTTTACATTTCCCATGGCAATTTTAAATACCTCAAAATCACTTTTACATGGGACTCCGATTCAATTCCAGCACTTTCAGCTGATAAATGCTGCGGTACCATCGTGTACAACAAAGGAATTCCCAATTTATCTGACAGCTCCTTGCCTAACGCAAACCCCTTTTCGACATCCTGAATCGTCGTTTCGGATCCTACATTTGAGTTATTGATAATTCCTGTGATTTTCAGCCTGGAGCCTTTTTCGATTTTCTGCAATGTCTCAACCGCCCCCTCCAGAGTACTGACATATGGACGGTTTGCATTCAAAATAAACAGCACCTCTGGCTTCATTTCTTTCCAATCGTTATAAAATTGCCCCAGTGCTGTAGCTCCATCTTTATCTCCTCCAGCATCGACGATCAGCTTATAGGCCGGGTCATAGATTACCCTGCTCATATCGCTCGGAACAATCGGCAAATCAGCGGCTGCAAGCCTTTCAGCAGGTGCAAGAAGTTCAATTCCATTTTGTTCAAAAATATTTCTGGCGTCCCTAGCACGGTAATATGGATTAACGATGTCGAGGTCGGCAACTGCTGTCCTGGCATTTGTTTTCCCTGCCTCGAGAGCTAGATTAATTGATATCTCTGTTTTTCCGCTGCCAAAATGGCCGGTAATGATGGTGATGTCCGCACCTTTTTTCACCGGTTCCCACCTCCCTTGTTGAAAGCGTTTTCATTTTATGTCAACTTCATTATATAAATTTCTACCAGGCTTCTCTTTGATAAAAGTCACGTTTTTAGAAAAACTGATCAAAAAAGTGTTAACCAACTTAAAAAAGGAGTTCCACGACAGAACTCCTGTTTAAGTCTTATATTGCAAAGCTCAGAATCACTTTTTGCGGCATGTCCTGTTCTTCATAAACATCTTTTCTCAATCTCTCACAAGAAGGCATCTCATACGAAAAATCTTCCACTGCTTCAGGGATCATTCCATCTGCTTTCAGTGCATTAAAAACTTTTTGCATTGCGTCATCTGTATCCAGGCAATCTTCAGAACCTTCATATTTAAAACAATCAACGCACGTTTCCACGATATTTGTATCAATCTGTTCCTGTATAAATACTAATTTTGCGCCAGCCATCTTCTCAACTTCACGATTTTCCAATTCAATAATCGTTGTTACGTTCATTATTGGCACCTCCATTTGGATTACACTATCATTATAGTAAGTAAAAATCCAAACAGGGGTGTTTTGCCATTTAGTTCATTTATTATTCACATATTCCGGTCAAAAAGTTGTCAAAAACTCCTAAACAAAGGGATTTCCGATACCCATACAGGGATTTAACTAAATCACCACATACTTAATCTAATGCATCGATTTCAACTAAATCCCAGGGCGTGATGATCCCGATCGGCCGCTCGGAGGCTTTTCCATTCTCAGTGATTAATACTGCTTCCAGCTTCCTGTTTTCAAGATGATACTTTTCAAAGATATCCTCTACCGAGAATATATCTGAGATTTTCGTTGCAAACTCTACGAATCTCTTTGAATGAAGATACTCCAGGTCGCTGATTTTTACATCCTCTATCGTTCTGCCGCCCTCCAGCAGATTACTCGCAAGCCACTGGGCAATGCAATTCGAAGTCAATAACCACTTGAATCCACTATCATCATAGACAGGAAACTGGGAATAGGCCCTTTTCTGGATAATTTTCAAGACATCAACTAAACTGGTATCTTCTTTAAAATAAAACACTGGTCTTGTCGCGATCTCCAGTGCATTCTTCGGATCTGACACCTGACTGGCGATCATTTCAATCTTCTCCACCACTTTTTCATGCGGTTCAGCTATGTAAAAATCCAGCGCAATTTTGTCATGCACAAGGGAATTCCGAAGGCGCCCATACATCTTTAAGTCATGATAATATTTGCGGATAATCGAATGTCTCGGATAATTAATCCGCAGCAACTCTGAAAATTTATCAGTCGTCTCATTCCTAGCATTCCTCTGCATCCACCGATGAATCTGGTTGAACGCCACTTCAAATCTCTCAGATCTTTTTTCATTTTGAATAACAGCCAATTTAATGTCTCCTCGCTTCATATCATTATGTATTTAATCATTCATTCATCATTTACTATGATTTCTCTAAACTTTTGTTCGTGTTTATTACGAATTTCATCCGTAATGTGCTGTACATGAATTACATTTCCTTAATAGTATCAAAAAATAGGCTAATTTTGCTTGTTGATCTGTAAAACTGGCACTCTTACATACTTGATTCCGCGAAATTGTATGGTTATTCCGCGATTTCACACCTTGATTCCGCGAAAGTCCATGATAATTCCGCGATTTTCCACCATAATTCCGCGACTTGGAAAATCGCAAACAGATATACCAACTAGCTTCCAGCTTCCCTAATAATCAGAAAAAAACAAATAGATAAACTTTAAGAATTGCAATTGACCTCGATGTAAATTGCTGATACTATCACTAGTATTATTTAAATCTATAATCTTTTCCTTGTATATGTTCGAGAATATGGCTCGGACGTTTCTACCATGCTACCGTAAAAGGCGTGACTACAAGGGACTTTGATATTTGCTATTCTTTTTGGCATCTATTTGTCCTTTGTGGTACTCCGGCAGCATAAAACTGCCGGAGTTTTTTTATTTTTACTACCAACCAGGAGGACAGCACACATGAAAAACTTTTTCCAGTTCGCAGAACGAAATACAAATTATAAACAAGAAACACTCGCAGGTATCACGACGTTCTTGTCGATGGCGTACATTCTTGTTGTCAATCCATTAATCCTTAGCCAGGCAGGCATGGATAAAGGGGCTGTTTTTACAGCTACAGCTCTATCAGCCATCATCGGCTCCCTTCTGATCGGTCTGCTTGCTAACTTTCCGATTGGAATCGCTCCAAGCATGGGCTTGAATTCATTTTTCACTTTTACCGTCAGTATCGGGATGGGAGTCAAATGGGAGGTCGCCCTTACTGGTGTGTTCATCGCGGGTGTTCTGTTCGTCATCCTCAGTCTTTTGAAGATCCGCGAAAAAATCATCAATGTCATCCCTCAGGATCTTAAGCATGCAATCGCTGCGGGAATCGGTTTCTTCGTCGCCTTCATCGGCTTGAAAAATGCGGGAATCATCGTTGGCAGCGAAGCGACTTTTGTCTCTATCGGCAACCTGACATCAGGCCCTGTCCTGCTTGCTCTCTTTGGCTTCATCGTCAGTGTCATCATGATGGTCCGCGGAATCAGTGGCGGCATCTTTTATGGAATGGTGATTGCCACAATCGTTGGTATTTTCACTGGATTGATTGAAAAACCTACAGCAATCGTCGGTTCGGTTCCTGACATCTCACCAACGTTTGGTGTCGTCTTCAATCACCTGGGAGATATCTTCTCCCCAGATGTCCTTGCCGTCATTTTCACATTCCTGTTTGTTGCTTTCTTTGATACTGCAGGGGCACTTATTGCGGTAGCCAGCCAGGCTGGTCTGATGAAGGACAATAAAATTCCCAATGCCGGGCGTGCCCTTCTTGCGGACGCAGGGTCGGCTGTAGCTGGAGCTGTACTTGGTACCTCCACAACAGCGTCGTTCGTTGAATCATCAGCAGGCATCGCGGTCGGCGGTCGTACCGGCTTCACTTCCGTAATCATTGCGGCGTGCTTCGGTGTGGCAATGCTCTTCTCTCCGATCCTATCAGTCATCACGCCAGAAGTTACCGCTCCGGCACTCATTATTGTTGGTGCATTGATGGCAACCGAAATCAGTAAAATCAATTGGAACAACCTTGCTGTGATTATCCCATCATTCGTAACAATCATCATGATGCCGCTCACCTTCAGTGTCGCAACAGGAATCGCCCTTGGTTTCATTCTTTATCCATTGATGATGCTTGGCATGGGCAAGCTTAGAGAAGTCCATCCAATTATGTATGTTCTTGGTTTCTTGTTTGTTGGTTATTTTATCTACGTTTAATAAGCCTTCAAGTCCGCAGTTTAGCTGCGGACTTTTTTGTATTTCACCGAAAATTCTCCACGCAATTTTCACGAATGTGTTTTAAGTGTGAAGTGTGCAAAAAATTCAAATTATTCATAGGTGATTCCCCTTACTTCTTCCTGCATTCTCGAAAATAGTAACTGAATTTCCACAGCAATAGACTTACCCCTGATGGTAAAAATAACTTAAGCGCTTATTTTTTTTGCAACCCCTCAAACCCATAGGAGTATAGGCATTCACAAGACTGGAGGTGTACATTCCCACCGTTTGGTTCAATTCCAAATCAATATTTTGGCGGTATATCCGCCAGCAGAGAGGTGAGAGCTTTGAAGCTGTTTGGAAAAAAAATATTATTCATATTGGCCGGTACAATGCTGATTTTCACTGGAGGATGCGGTACCGAGCAAGGTTCAACAAAGGTCCAACCACAAGTAAATGGACAAAGTGAGCAGCTCAATGTTTTTTCAGTCGTACAGCAAACTGCAGATGCATATCTGAAAAAAACGGCAGAGTCTATTACTGCAGAAGAAATTTTTGTAAAGATGATATTGAATTACGACCCGTCCTACTTCATTGTCGATGTCCGTGATACAGCTGCTTTTGCTGCTGGACATATCGAAGGATCTGTCAATATTCCATATAGTATGACAGCCGATCCGAATCAAATCGCTAATTTGCCAAAGGACAAGAAGATCCTTGTCATTTGTTATAGCGGCCATACAGCAAGTCAGACAGCAGCCCTGTGGAATATGCTCGGATATGACGCTGTTCCGATGGTAAACGGGATGGGTGGCTGGACTAGCGACGAGAATTTGGGGACACCGCTTCCGCAGAAACCTTTTGAATTTGCAGTGGAAGCAACAGATTCAAAAGCCGGGAGCTATGATCTCCCAGCTCCATCAAACAAACAATATTCTGATGAAACCGCAGCTATTTTAGGAAGTGCTGATGACTATCTGAAAACCGGCCTTCCACCGATCATGAAACCAACGGCTATCCAGGAATCTATTGAAAATAAGTCGAATAGCCTCTTACTGGTCGATCTAAGGCCATCAACTGAATATGCAGCAGGCCATATTCCTGGGGCAATCAATATCGCCTATGAATCGCTGGCAGAGCTTGAACAGCTTAAGAAATTGTCTCCTGAGAAAAAGATTGTCCTCATTGACCATGACGGCACCATGTCCAGTAAAGCAGCACGGATTCTCAATATGCTCGGATATGAAGCCTATGCCATGAAAGATGGCATGAGAGTATGGACATCCAATGCAGAAATCAATGGTATTCTTCCAATTTCCAACGAAAAGGTCAAGGATTATCCTTTGAAACAGCTAAACACAAAACTCGAAACAGAAACTGGAGCCGCCAGCTGCGGTTAACAGCTTGTGAGAGAAAGGAGTATGAAGAGATGACAAACTTATCACGCCGTACGTTTTTAAAAGCTTCAGCAACGGTTGTCGCAGCAGGCTCGGTTCCAGCTTATTTCGGCTTCAGTGAGTTCAAGAAAGCTGCAACCGAAGAAAGCGTGAAGAAGGTACCAACCTTCTGCCACGGCTGCACAAGTTATTGCGGAATCATTGCCCATGTGAAGAACGACCGGGTCTGGAAGGTCGAAGGACACCCGATCCATTTAAAATCCAGCGGCAGAATTTGCGCAAGAGGCCACGGAATGGCAGCTTACCTGTACTCAAAAGACAGAGTGACTGGCCCAATGAAACGGGTTGGAGAAGGGAAATTCGAACCAATCAGCTGGAACCAGGCATTCAAGGAAATCGGCGAAAAGCTTGACAGCATCGTTAAGCAGTATACCGGTAATTCTGTATTGTGGCTTGAGCACGGCACCCACCGGAAGTCATACGTGGACCGCTTGTTTGACACCATTGGCTCGCCAAACTTCACGACACAGTATTCAACATGCTTCAATGCAAAAACAAACGCATGGCTGCAAATGACTGGCACCTCCCTTAACGGTGACCATAAAAATGCTAAATACATGATATTTGAAGGTAGGAATTTCGCCGGAGGGATCATCCCGAATGGCATGAACCACATCACGCAGGCAAAGGAAAAAGGCGCCAAGTTAATCGTCATCGATCCGCGCTTTTCAGAGATTGCGAAAATCGCTGATGAATGGATTCCAATCAGACCGGGTACGGACCTTGCCTTCAGGCTGGCGATGGCCAATGTCCTAATATCAGAAAATCTCTACAATAAGACCTTTGTCCAACAATTCGTTGATGGCTTCAGTGAATTCAAACGCATGAACAAGGAATACACACCAGAATGGGCAGAACCAATCACAGGAATAAAAGCTGATAAAATCCGGGAAATTGCCAGGGACTTTGCCAAATACGCACCTCAGGCCTTCATCGAGCCAGGCTGGCACGGACTGCATTCCCATTATGTGAACAGCACTCAAACGGCCCAAATGGGAATTATCCTGAATGCGCTTGTCGGCAACTTTTTCGAAAAAGGCGGCTTGATGCCATCTGCCAGCCTGCAGCTAGGACATCTAGACCTTCCAGCAATCGAAAATATGCCTGAAAAGGGTGCTCGTATCGACGGAGCAGGTGTGACTGGAAAGTACCGTACGGTTGAACCATCAAGGGGAATCGCCCATATCACGCCACAGCTTGTACAACAAGGGCTGGCTAAGGCTGTATTCATTTGTAACTATAACCCCCTCAGGACCGCACCGGATCCCGAGGAGCAAAAAAAGATCAAGGACGCAGAGCTTGTAGTTTCCATCAACATCGACTGGAACGAAACAAGCTACTATGCCGCTGATTATATCCTGCCTGAGCATTATTATCTGGAAAGGTTGGAGCATCCTCAAGCTGTATCAGGCCATATTTCGCATGATAACCCACAGCTTGCCCTACGCCAGCCCGTCATCAAGCCGATGTATGATACAAAAAACACGCTTGATATGTTGAAGGGGATCGCCGACGCAATGGGCCATAAGGATTTGTATCCTTTTACGATCGAACAAGAAGTAGAAGCAGCGATTGCCCCGCTCGGCATCACCTTCGACCAGCTGAAAAAAGCAGGTACACTGGAATTCCCGGCTACTGTTAAGCCAGGCTTCCCGATGAAAAAAGGCAAACCGGCTCTACCTACGCTAACCGGAAAGATTCAATTTTCCGCCGATTTGTTCAAGATAGATGGAAAACTCGGAATTCCTGTCTGGGTACCGCCACTCGTTGAACCTGATCCTAAAAATGACCATGAATTCCGGCTGATCCATGGAAAACAACCTTGGCATTCCCATGCAATGACAACCAATATCGAACAGCTGATGAAGCTTTCCGAGAAGTATCAGGGAACCTTTATGTGGCTTAATGCTTCTAGAGCCAGGAAGCTTGGCATCAAAACTGGAGACACCGTCACGGTTAAGTCAAAAATTGCCAAAAAGAAGATACAGGTTAAAGTAACCGAGCTCCTGCACCCAGAAGCAGCCTGGCTCCCTTCCACTTATGGAGGATTCTCTCCTAAAAACAGGACAGCAAACGGAGTCGGCGTGAACTTTAATGATTTTATCCCAATCATGGTAGACCCTCTTTCTGGCTCGACAATGGCCCAAGAGGTTGTCGTGACCGTGGCAAAGGAGGGCAACTAGTATGGCAAAATACGGCCTTTTGGTATTCCCGGAACGCTGTACGGGCTGCAACGCCTGCAACATCGCCTGCGCGTCGCATAATCAGCTCGGGACGGACGTTTCCTACAACCGACTTGAAATTTTGGAGACTGGAACATACCCGAATGTGAAAATGGAAATTTTACCAGTGCAGTGCCAGCATTGCGACAACGCTCCGTGCGTTTCCGTCTGCCCAACCCAGGCAACTTACAAGCGTGAAGATGGAATCGTCGAGATAGACGCTGATAAATGTATTGGCTGCAAATATTGCATGGCTGCCTGCCCTTATGAAGCAAGACAGCTGAATGAAAAGCGCGTGCCGGAAAAGTGCAGATGGTGCCCTGAGATGCTTGAAAAAGGTGAGCAGCCTGCCTGCTCTGCGACATGCATGAATGAGGTCCGTCTGTTCGGAGACCTGGAAGATCCAAACAGCCAGCTGAACAAAGAGCTGGCAAAGCACGAAGTCTATCAATTGCTTGAAGCTAAAGGCACGAAGCCAAGCATCTTCTATGTGAAAAAATAACTGGAGGTGAATCTCGTGAAAATCAATAAATGGACGATCCTGTCAGCAGCCTTCATTCTCTTCGGCCTGGCAGGAGCAGCCAATATTTTTATCCACGGTGAACATGCGATGGGAACGACCAATCAAATTCCATGGGGAATCCTGATCGCCGGCTACGAATATTTTGTTGGGATCAGCACAGGACTGCTGCTGGTCGCAGCATTAGGCTATGTATTCCATGTGAAGGCCATCATCCCAATCGGCAAATCACTGCTGATGTTTGCGATTTTTTCGCTTATCAGCGGATTTGCGATTTTATTGGTGGAGTTAGGCAATCCACTTAATTTCATCCATTATTTCCTGACTCCTAACTTTACATCGCCAATCTGGTGGATGGCACCGCTATACGGAATCTATTTGATGCTGCTAGTGACTTTGACGGTGTTTGTCGTTCGCGGAAATGAGTCTTTGATCAGACCATTTGCGATCTTGACAGCAGTTTCTGCTGTAGTCGCACTAATTTGCATCGGATTCCTGTTCGGTTTCATCATTGCCCGTCCCTACTGGAACGGACCGATCTCACCTCTTTACTTTATTCTTACGTCTGTGTTCTCTGGGATCGCGATGGCTTCCGTTATCGCTTATCTACACGGAAGGAAGAAAACCCGCGAGAACCTTGAAACCGTTAAGTTCCTCAGAACACTTAGCTTGTCCATGATGGGGGTTATGGTAGTGATCTATATCGGCAAAACCTTTGTCGGACTCTACGGCCAGGTGCCGGGAAAATATGAATCACTGCTCGCTTTGCTGACAGGACCTTTGAGTTTTAACTATTGGGTACTGGAAATATCGCTGGCAATTGTCATTCCATTTGGGCTGATTGTGTCTGCACACAAGCTCTCAGCCATAAAGCTCGGACTTGCAGGTCTGCTATCCCTGACAGGAATTTTCTTCATGCGCTTCAATATGGTGATCGCCGGGCAGATTACTCCATTGAAAGTAGTCAAAAATCCTGCCGAAGAAACCGCCTTCAACCTTTTCAGTGTGACCTGGTCTGAATGGGCTCTGATCATGGGCGCTATTGGGATCATGGCAATGTTGTATCTCCAGCGTGAGCTTCTGGAAAGGATCATCAAACACAAACCAGCAACAGAGCTGAAAAGACATGGGGATGTAACCCTATAGAAAAAAGAAAAGCGCCAGCGCCTTGTTCAGCCCCGACCAGCGACTCGAGGGGCTAGGTGCTGGAGCTGGACAAACGAAAAGGGGCTGATCACTTGTTTACCATGACAGAAGAAAAACGGCTGCTGTCCAACGCGCTAATGCTACTGGCAGAATTTTATAAGCCGCCAACCAATGAACTCTACCAAGCTTTGAGAAATGGAACAGCCTTAGAAGAGCTGACGCCTTTTGTAAAACTGGAAGAAACATATGAAGACGCTTTTTCTTCTTATGAAAATATGAAACAATCCTATATCCATTGTTTTCTTGGGCCTTCCGAGCCTTTCGCACCGCCTATTGAATCACTCTACAAACAATGGACGGATGATTCTACCGCGGCTGTTTCATTCGCAAGACAAACAGGATTCTTCTATGGCGACCCTGCACTGCATGTCCAGTATCTGTTCCGCCAGTTCAAGCTTGAATTTCCCGAAGAATATCGGGCAATGCCAGACCACTTGACCCTGTTGCTCGAATTTCTTTCGTTCTTGCTCGAGCATGGTACAGCTGATCAGATCCATTCTTTTATCACTGACCATTTCGATTGGCTTGACAATTTCGTTCAGGAATTGAAAAAGGCAGATACGAGTTTATTTTATGTATCGATCACACAAATAGTGAACCAGCTTGTCCACTCCCCTTCGTTTAGCTACAGGAGTGAACAGCCTGGTGAAGAAAGGAGTGAATAGTCTCATGGTAAAGAAAACTATGCTAGCAGGATTGATTTTCACTGTCGGAGTAGTAATTGCCGGCTGCGGGACTGGGGAAGATTCGTCCAAACCTAACTCGAATGCGGCTGCGGATTTTAACCAAAAAGCAGACCTTTCAATCTACAAGGTAGGCGAGGAAGCTGCACCCGAGAAGGAAGCCGTGCCACTCAAGGATAATCTCACCTATGTTGGCACCGAATATATGATGAGATTAAAAGCGTCCGAAGGAGAGGTAAGCTCGGCAAGGAAAACGTACGAACAATTCCCTTCAGAATGGGACTTTGTCATCGTCGATTCCCGTCCTCAAACTGTTTTTCATGAAGGGCATATCAACGGAGCAATCAATATCCCGGATTCACAGTTCGACCAATTTGCCTCCCTGCTCCCAGAAGATAAAAATAAGCTTCTTATTTTTTACTGCGGCGGGGTCACCTGTGAATTAAGCAGCAATTCTGCTGAAAAAGCAATCAAGCTTGGCTACAAGAATATCAAAGTTTACCAGGAAGGACTGCCAGAGTGGAAAAAAGCAGGAAATTACCTGGCTGTTACAGCTCCTTATGTAAAGGGACTGATCATGGACGCAAATGTGTCACGGGATGATAAGCCACCTTTCGTCATCCTTGATGCCAGACCGTATAAGATATATTTCGAGTCACACATCCCGAACGCAGTCTTTGCAGATGATACTCTTTTTGTGCAAAAATATATAGGAATAGCACCTGCAGATAAAAAGACTGAAATAATCGTCTATTGTGGAGGTTTCGGCTGCCATAAAAGCCATATTGTCGCTGAGGAACTCCTGAAAAAAGGATACTCAAATGTCAAAGTCTATTCAGGAGGACTCCCAGACTGGACTGCACAATCCTTGCCAACATTCGGAACTGCTAATTCAGGCGGAAGCTTTAATGTAGCTGAAGGCCAGGTTAACCGCGGAATCAACCCAGAGGAGTTTATGAACAAAATCAGTGCGGGGGCATTTATCCTTGACGTCCGTTCACAGGATGAAACAAAGGCCGGCGTCCTCAAGGGATCACTGAATATTCCTGACAGTGTCATCCTGGCTGATCCAGCCGCTATCACAAGCCAGCTTCCAAAAGATAAGAATGCCGTCATCGTCATTCATTGCGCATCTGGCGCAAGGGCTGCTGGTGTTGTGAATAAAATTGTTGACCTAGGTTATGCAAACACATTCTATTTGAATAACGCCATCCAAATATCTGCAGATGGCAAACCATCGTTTTAATAACCAAACCCCGGTACAATTTCATGTACCGGGGTTTTGCGCATTACAACGCCTCTAATTCTTTCACGATTGTCTCGCAGATCTCATGTGTTACGAGGGAATCCTTTGCAGTTATTAACGGTGTTGTATCGCTGCCGACCGCCTGGATGAAATCAAAAATAATCTGCTCGAAGCCACGCTTATGAAGGGTTGGCTCCCAGTCACTTCCTCCATGTCTTACTTCCTTACGATTTTCCTGAACCAATAAATCTGAAACATTCACTGCCGTTCTTTTTTGATTCGATTGGAATACTTCTACCTTTTCCTCGACAACGCCGCTGTCACGGTTCATGATTCCGATTGCGATTCCCTCTTCTGCCTGCAGCTGAATTACTACGTGATGCAAAAAAGCTCCATTTTTCTTTCCTGTAACATTGACCTGCTTTATGTCGTAGGGAAACAAAAATCTTAACGTATCGACCACATGGATAAAATCATCGAGAATGAAATGGCGTATTTCCCCAGGCAAGGCCTTCCTGTTTTTCTGCATGATCACCATATTAGGTTCTTTCAACTCGGCCAACTGTTTATACGCCGGGGCATACCTGCGGTTGAAACCTGTCATTAATATCAAACCTTTATCCTCAGCCAGCTCTGTCAATTCCCTGGCTTTTTCATACTCATAGGCAATCGGCTTATCGACATACACATGGATACCAGCCAGCAGCAGTTTTTTTACAATTTCATGATGTGATTCAGTTGCACTATGGACAAAAGCACCCTTAACTCCACTTTCAATGAGCTCATCCAGACTTAGATGTATATGGGCAAACCTATACTTGGAAGCCAGAGTTTTCAGCTTGGCAATATCTCGCGTGTAAAGGTGGAATTCAATATCTCCCTTTTCCGCGAATACAGGTAGATAGGCCTTTTGCGCAATATCCCCTAAACCAATGATCCCGATCTTCAACATGTCGATTTCCCCCTACTATTATTGATATTTCAAGTGTACACAGGAACCTGGACAATAAAAAGAAATCAGCCCTGACCAGGCTGATTTCTAATTTTTTTTTACTATTGCGGACTATTCATTAATCCAGGCAAGCCCAATTGTTCCCTGCCCTGTATGAGTTCCAGCCACTGGACTGAACGTAGTTGTGGTAAAAGAAATGTTTGGAAAACGCTGCTGAAGTTCCGCACGCCATTCCTCAGCCAATTCCCTCACATTTCCGTGAATGACACTTGCTTCTTTAATATTCGTTGAAGCCTCCTCAAAAATTTGATAAAGGCGTTCCTTGACCTTTTTTTCCGTCCTGATTTTATCAAACAGGACTACCTTGCCATCATCGAACCTGACAATCAGCTTTAATTTAATCAAGCTGCCGATAATCACCTGTGTCGTGGATAAACGTCCACCCTTATGCAGCTGCTCAAGGCTTCCGGGTGCCATATATAAATTGGCCTTGTCAGGGAGTGTGTTTAAATAGGAAACAATTTCAGAATAGGACTTTCCTTGCTTTTGAAGTTCAACACCCTTTTCAACCATGCGCCCCAACGGATAAGAACCTATCTTCGAATCGATGACATCGACTTTGAAATCTACCATGCTGGAAGCTGCCATGGAGGATTGGTAAGTTCCTGTCAGAGCGCTCGAAGCGTGGATCGCGATCGCATGCTTATATTGCTCCTTAAGTTTTTGGTATAGTTCCACAAACTCCCCAATAGCAGGCTGCGATGTTTTCGGAAGGACCTTAGATGCTGCCAGCTTTGGATAAAAATCCTCTGCAGTGATATCTACACCCTCCAAATATGATTCTTCACCAAAAATAATACTTAAAGGTACAACATATATATGATTATTTTTTATGTATTCTTCTGTTAGTCCAGATGTACTGTCAGTTACCCATGCAATTTCATTTAATGTAGTCATGATTTCTCCTGTTCTTGTCAAAATATCGTTGAATATGCTTACATTTTCCATGATATATGAAGAAGCCTTATAAGACTATTAGTAATTTTTAAGAATACGATTTATTTGTTAAAAACAATGAAAAAGTTAATAACACAGACACATGTTTCTCATTCCGGTTAAAGGGAACAATTGTAACAAACCTGACTGGAGGAAAGTGACTCATGGACCCATATATCTACGGTTTATATTCCCTCATCTACTTGTTTTTATTCCTATGGGGACTAAAATTATCCATTAAGTATGGATTTTTTTCCTGGCTGAATGTTCTTTTGCTCGTTACATTCGGTTTAGTGTATGACAACCTTGTACTAGCCATGGGGAGCGTGATTGGAGAAGGAAGCTTTTTAGAAGCCTTGAATGAGATGCGTTACTGGTTCCACGCATTCTTTACGCCATTGTTGATTTTATTTTCCTGGGCAGCTATCAGGAAGACAGAAATCGACTGGCTGAAAGGACAAGCAGGATTTTTCTTGGCGGGAGTCTTCACTCTAGCTATGATCATTGCTGAACTTGTCCAAAATACCATCGGACTCAAGCTTGAGCCCGCCCAGAAATATGGAGTACTAAGCTATGAATCTGCCGGATCACATAGCCCCCCTATTATGATCATTGGTGTTACTGTTGCGTTACTGCTTGCAGGGATTATCCTCTGGAAAAAGCTGAAGTGGAAATGGATGGCCATCGGCGTCATTTTGATGGGTATAGGAAGCGCTGTGCCAATTCCATTGGAGAGTGATGCAGCTACCAACGGCTTCGAACTGATTTTACTAATTTCCTTATGGGCAACAAAAGCTTTCCTTGATAAAAATTCAGATCAGGCCACGATATGAGGCCTGATTTGAATTTAAAATAAAGTCTTCACTTCTTGTGCTGACAACTGTTTCCCCGCTGAAACAACCTTTTCATCAATGACCAAAGCTGGCGTACTCTTCACCTTATACTTTTCGATTTCCTTATTGTCTTCCACCATTTCGACGACCGCTGCGACACCCGCTTCCTTTACAGCAGCATTTATACTATCTTCAAGACTTTTGCACTTATCGCAACCAGGACCCAGTACTTTGATGATCATAATTTCTATCTCCTTTCACATTTGACTATGTTTAATTACCTTTATATCTTAAATGTACCCTGATCTTAAGAATAAAAGCCTTTTATCTGACAGCTTTTATGGTGATTGAACCAAAGCTGTCATGATTCCTTCGTTTTTCTGACAGCTTTTCAGGTGTATGAGCCAAAGCTGTCATGATTCCGCCCTTATTCTGACAGCTTTTCAGGCGCATGGGCCAAAGCTGTCATGATTCCTTCGTTATTCTGACAGCTTTTCAGGCGCATGGGCTAAAGCTGTCATGATTCCTTCGTTTTTCTGACAGCTTTTCCGGTGTATGAGCCAAAGCTGTCATGATTCCACCCTTATTCTGACAGCTTTTCTGGAGAATGGGCTAAAGCTGTCACTATTCCTTCGTTTTCCTGACAGCTTTTCAGGTGTATGAGCCAAAGCTGTCATGATTCCGCCGTTATTCTGACAGCTTTTCAGGGAAATGGGCCAAAGCTGTCAAGATTCCTTCGTTATTCTGACAGTTTTTCTGGAGAATGGGCCAAAGCTGTCAAGATTCTAACAGATCATCTTTTAATCCACCAAGGAAGTCCAATTACTTTTTAGCATTCAAAAAATATGAGAAAATAAAATAGCAATTGAATTGATAAGGAGGCGCATGATATGCCACAAAATCTCCAGGATACTACGATTTTACATAATGGTGTCAAGATGCCATGGTTTGGACTTGGTGTGTTTAAGGTCCAGGAAGGTTCTGAAGTTGTAGAATCTGTTAAAGCAGCGCTTAAAAATGGCTACAAGAGCATCGATACTGCAGCAGTTTACAAGAACGAGGAAGGCGTGGGCCAGGGAATCAAAGAAGCTGGAGTTCCGCGTGAAGAATTGTTTATCACGACCAAGGTCTGGAATTCTGACCAGGGTTATGAATCGACACTCCAGGCATTTGAGACAAGCATGGAAAAGCTTGGCCTTGATTACCTTGACCTTTACCTGATTCACTGGCCGGTAGCGGGTAAATATAAAGAAACGTGGAAGGCACTCGAAAAGCTTTATAAAGATGGGCGTGTCCGCGCCATTGGCGTGAGCAACTTCCATGTTCATCATCTTAAAGATTTGATGGCTGATGCTGAAATCAAGCCAATGGTTAACCAGGTCGAATACCATCCGCATCTGGCCCAGACTGAGCTGCTTGAGTTCTGCAAAGCTGAAGGCATCCAAATGGAAGCCTGGTCTCCATTGAAGCAGGGAGAGCTTTTATCAGAACCAACAATCGTTGAAATCGCAGAAAAGCATAAGAAATCGCCCGCACAAGTGATCCTGCGTTGGGATTTACAAAATGAAGTGGTGACGATTCCTAAATCAATCAAGGAACATCGTATTATCGAAAATGCAAATATCTTCGATTTAGAGCTTTCTGCCGCTGATATGGACCGCTTGAACAGCTTGAACAAGAATGAGCGTGTAGGTCCCGATCCGGATAATTTCGATTTCTAATTAACATCAATGCAACTTGGACGCAGATTAGTTTCTGCGTCTTTTTTATTTCTGAAAAATCAATACCAAATAATTATACCTAAATATAGTATCTGGTGCTAAAAATCACATCTTTTTATAAATCTGCATGTTAAACTGCAAAGGAATAAATTTAGAGAGGGGTTTTTAGCATGGACTTGCCAAAACTTAAGATTGGCCATATGGTTCCCAGGGTTCCAATAATGCAAGGCGGAATGGGGGTAGGCATCTCGCTCAGCGGATTGGCATCAGCGGTTGCAAACGCAGGGGGAATTGGTATCATCTCCGGAACAGGGATCACAGTTGAAGAGATGCGTCTGCATATCAGGAAAGCCAGGAAGCTAACACAGGGTAATGGATACATCGGGGTAAACGTATTGTTTGCGATGAATGATTTTGCTGAAAAAATGAAAGCTGCACTAGATGAAAAAGTTGATTTCATCATATCTGGAGCCGGAATTTCACGAGATATGTATTCATGGGGAAAGCAAGCGGGGATCCCGGTCATTTCCATTGTCTCCTCTGCCAAGCTAGCTAAAATCTCGGAACGCCTGGGTGCTGCTGCAGTGGTAGTTGAAGGATTTGAAGCAGGCGGGCATCTTGGGACTGACAAGCCCCTTTTTGACATACTGCCTGAAATTGTTGAGTCTGTGACCATCCCGGTGATTGCTGCTGGAGGAATCATGACTGGGGCTGATATCGCTAAGGCTTTGTCCCTTGGAGCTTCTGGCGTCCAAATGGGCACAAGATTTGTTGCCAGTGATGAATGCGACGCTCCGCAAAGCTTCAAGGAGAAATACGTGTCAGCCACTGAAAAAGACACAATACTAGTGAAAACCACAGTAGGGCTGCACGGTCGGGCCATTGCCAATCATTTTACTAAGCTAATCACTACCTCAGATAAACTTAGGATCAAAAAATGTCGTGATTGCCTGAAAAATTGCTCCTATCAATTTTGTACACTGGACTCTCTGCTCACCTCTGTTGCCGGCGATGTAGAGAATGGCCTCGTATTCGCTGGCTCTAGGGTAAGTGAAATTAAAGAAATCTTGCCGGTCCGGGCAATCATAGAAAACTTAAAAACGGAATATAAAACAGCACTTCAAAGCTTTGCCTGAATATAGATTGTATTAGATTTAGGGCAGACCATCGAATTGGCTTAGGGCTTTTTTCGTGCTCTCAATTAAAAAATTCACAGACAACCTAATTCGTGGTTGTCTGTTTTGCTTCACAAAGTTATCAAAAACTCCTGGTTTGACCGCTGATCCTTTGTATGAACCCGTTCATTAAAATAGATTTCTTTTTCATTGATCAATATGACGGTAGAGCTTCTCGTCCCGTATCCATCGCTTTTGATAAACATCGGTGACAGCAAACGCTCCCACTCCAGCGAGACACCTGTTGAAGGCAGCAGATGGTCTGGTGCAGGGTCGGCATTTTCCAAATGGGTAAATAACTGGTCAACCAGATCTGTTTGCTCTCCAGAAATAATGCTGGCAAGTCCCGCCTTCCCTCGTTCTACCTTTGGCCAGTCCGTATTAAACAAGTGGTTGCTGACACCATGAATACCAGGATCAATTTTTTGCAAGGGGCCTCCACGGTTGGAATAATAATAAAGCTCCTCCAAATTCCCTGCTAGTAGATTATAACCCGGATATTCATGACGACGATTGGCCAAGTCCTGTAAATAGGCCTGCGGGTTATCTTTCCCTTTCAGAAAATCTGCAACAAGCTCCCCTCTTGTTCTTTTCCCATTCGTGGTTTCACTTGGGTCGCGATAATTGGTCAAGGCAGCAAACTTGCCTGAAGTCGTTACCCCCATCCATGTTCCCATTTTTTCAAGATCCCGGCCGGCGAGCAGTTCTGGCGCATCTTCCCAAAAATAAGCCGGCGCAGTTTCCCGGGCATATGCTTCATCCCTATTAGCAGCAATAATAAGCTTATACTTCGGATGCACTTTGTAGGCAAATAAAATCAAACACATAAATCATCACAGCTTTCATTTCATTTTCCACTATTATAACTCAACGCAAAAAAAGAGAAGGACCAAGTCCCTCTCTTTCCTCATTTTTATAAAAGCATACCTGCCATTGCTGCACTCAATAATGATGCAAGCATACCTGCGATGACAGCTCGTACACCCATGCGAGCGATGTCTCCGCGACGATTTGGAGCAAGGCTTCCAAGACCGCCAAGCAAGATTCCCATTGAAGAGACGTTTGCGAATCCACAAAGAGCAAAGCTGATGATTGCTACTGTTTTAGCAGATAATTGTTCAATTTGTGGTGCAAATGAAGAGTAAGCTACAAATTCATTCAAGATTAACTTCTGACCAATGAATCCGCCGGCTTTCACAGCCTCATCCCAAGGTACGCCGATTGCGAAAGCAAGTGGTGCGAATACAAAGCCTAGGATTGTTTCAAGCGTTAAGTTACCGGCTCCGAAGAATCCTCCAAAGAACCCAAGAATTCCATTAATCAAGGCAATCAATGCGATGAAGGCAAGCAACATTGCACCGATATTCAAAGCTAACTGAAGACCCGTGCTTGCTCCCTTAGCGGCAGCATCAATCACGTTAACTGAATCTGTATCTTTTTCCATTCTTAGTTCATCGGATGACTCAGATTTTTCTGTTTCTGGAATCATGATTTTAGCCATGATCAAACCCGCTGGAGCAGCCATGAAGCTTGCTGCAAGCAGGTATTCCAATGGAACACCTAATAATGAATAACCAATCAATACGGAACCTGCGACAGAAGCCAAGCCCCCAACCATGATTGCAAAAAGCTCTGACTGAGTCATTTTCGCGATGTAAGGCTTAACAACAAGCGGTGCTTCTGTCTGGCCCACGAAAATGTTCGCAGCAGCTGATAGTGATTCAGCCTTGCTCGTTCCAAGCAATTTAGAAAGCGCTCCGCCCAGGATCTTGATGACCACTTGCATGATTCCCAGGTAGTACAGCACTGAAATTAAAGAAGAGAAGAAAATAACAACCGTTAATACTTGGAAAGCGAATACAAAGCCAATATTTTCGGCCTGGAACAACCCGCCGAACAGGAATTGCACACCAGCGTCTGTATAGTTGACGATTTCATTGACACCAAGTGAAAGCTTTTTCAGTAAGAGTTTACCTGTTTCCCATTTCAATACTAAGAACGCGAAAATGAATTGGATTGCCAACCCGCCAAGGATTGTCCTAAAATTGATGGAATTTTTGTTATTCGAGAAAATAAATGCAATTCCCAAAACGACAGCAATCCCTATTAAACCCCATAAGATATTCATTGTTGACCCCACCTCTTGTTGTGATATTTGATGAAATGTTGTTAACGTTTACAAATGATATGAAAAAAATTTCAATAAAACGTTTACATTTGTTTATCTCAAACTTTCTATAGCAAATATATCAGAAGTTAAGAACTTTTGTAAATAAGTTTTTGAACAAATGTAAAATGAAATTTATACCTTTTCATCATTTCGACAAAAATACCCGCAAAGGCCTCAAACCTATCGGGTATTTGTTTGTATCTTATGGCTTTTACTCTATTCACTGAATCCTTACTTATCTAACAAGAACTTTGCAGTGAATTGATCCGTTACAAGTACATTTGTATACTTCCCCTTTAAAGCTCCATAAATACCATCAATCTTGTGAGCTCCGCCTGCAACCAATATTGAATATTTTTTCGATTTCAACTGTTCAAGTTCTATCCCTAAAGTTCTTGCATCCAAATTTTCGTTGCAAACCATCCCATCTTTATCAAAAAAGCGCGAACATATATCGCCTACGGCTTTTGAATATATGACTTGCAGATCTTCCTCTGTAAAGTATCCTAACTGGAACAATAATGATTCAGACTTTATCGGGCCGATAGTATAGACTGCAATGTTCGATTGCTTCCCCATCTCCAGGATCTTTTTGATATGTCTGTCCGCTTCCATCGCCTGTTTTACCACGACATGATCAACGATCGCCGGCAACGGGAGGTGATGAGGTGCACTATTGAAGGCCTTTCCGAATAAATACAGTATTTCATTCGCGTATGTATTCGTCTCAGAATGGCTGACTCCGCCCTTCAACTGAACGACCTTGACATTCTTGCACGGCTTCTGCTTAAGTTCGAGTGCGACATGATAAAGGGTCGTGCCCCAAGTGACACCGATAATATCATCATGTTCAACCACTTCATTCAGAAAAGCAGCAGCCTTCTCCCCGAGATATGTTTTGATTACACTGTCCTCATATTGCGGAATATGGGTGACAATTGCCTTTTTCAACCCAAACTTTTGTTCAAGTTGCGCTGACAAATTCTCTACATCCTCTGTCGGGTCCATGATTCTGATATCGACGATCCCCTCCTGCTTTGCGATCTGCAGGAACCTTGATACTGTCGGCCTTGATACTCCCAACTCTCTTGCAATATCATTCTGGTTATAATCAAGTAAATAATAAAGCTTAGCTGCCTCAATTATCTTCAATAATTTTTCTTTTTCCATTCGTGATCACCCTTGGAAATGACTTAAATTCATTACATTCATTTTAGCAAAAAATACGAATGAAAACATTTACATTTTAAAAAAGAACAAAATGTTCATAAATACCCATACTTTTACAAATGTCCATTACCTTTCGATCATTTAGTTCGACTGTGCCCAGAAAATAAGGCTCTTTTCTCAAACTTTGTTGCTTTTTGAATACAAAATTGTAGTGAATTACCTATACCTTCGTAAAGTTGACGCTTCTTATGAGAAAAGAGCATGCAAACTTAATACCGACCTGCAAAATGGGTATATATTACGTTAAAATCGGCTTTAGGATTTTAACAACAATCTTTACGAAAACAACCTAAAATTAAAATAAGGATTGGTTATAAACCAACCCTTGTGTTAGAAAAGCTCCAGCGACTTGCTCAACCCCTGCTAGCGCTGGAGCTAGATAATTTCTCGAAATAAATTTTATACATTCTTAATTTTTTAAAAAGGAGTCATCCCTTAAAACCGGAATGACTCCTTGCACCTTTAGTATTAAGACTTACGTTTAGGAATTTTTCCAATCCCCAGTTCTTTCGCCTCTTGGTTCAATGCTTTAATTAGACTCAGTGCCATTAATGCCATAATGACTGAGAATGGCAGCGCAGCTACGATCATTGTATTTTGCAATGCCTGAAGCCCGCCTGAGTACAGCAATACTAAAGAAATTGCCGCCAGCATGATTCCCCAGGTGAATTTGATTCTATTTCCTGGAGTCAGTGATCCATTCGTTGTCATCATTCCTAATACGAATGTGCCTGAATCTGCTGAAGTAATAAAGAAGGTTCCGATAAGAATCATTGCCATTATCGACAATAATGAACTCATTGGATAATTGGCGAAAACACCAAATAATGCTTCTTCAGTCGCAAGCTCTGAAATCTTCGCAATCCCTTCATGCTCAAGCATGATGGCTGAACCTCCGAAAGCAGAAAACCATAGGAAGCCGATCAAAGAAGGTACGAGCAGTACTCCAAATACAAACTCTCTGATTGTCCGGCCTTTAGAAACTCGAGCTATAAAAATCCCTACAAATGGTGCCCAGGCAATCCACCATGCCCAGTAGAAAATGGTCCAGCCGTTAATCCATGAGCGGACTTCTTCATTTAGAGGCGAAATCCGGAAACTCATTGTCGGCAGATTCTGAAGGTATGTACCAATTGTGTTGGTAAAGAGGTTCAGGATAAATTGAGTGGGTCCCAAAAACAGAATGGCCACTAGCAATAACCCAGCAAGTATCATATTCACATTGCTTAAAATCTTGATACCTTTCCCAAGTCCTGTCCAGGCAGATATCATGAACAATACTGTTACGATCAGGACAATAAACAATTGAGTTACGAAACCAGTAGGTATTCCAAATAGGTAAGAAAGACCCCCATTAATTTGTACAGCTCCAAATCCTAAAGTTGTTGCCACTCCCACAACAGTCGCGACAACGGAAATTATATCAATCACTTTTCCAGTGATGCCATTCGTCTTGTCGCCTAAAATCGGGCTAAGAGTAGCACTAATCAACCCTGGCTTCCCATGACGGAAATTGAAATAAGCTAGAACTAATGCAACGATCCCATAAATGGCCCAGGCATGGATACCCCAGTGGAAAAATGTGAATCTCATCGAATCACGAATTGCCTGGTCAGACCCTGCCTCTACTCCAGTTGGTGTCGAGACCATATAATGGCTGATTGGTTCAGCAGTTCCCCAAAAAACCAACCCTATCCCCATACCTGCGCTGAAGAGCATCGCATACCATGTCAGGGTAGAAAATTCAGGGCGGTCATCCTGCTTGCCAAGTCTGATCTTTCCAAGGGGACTGATCAGGAAATACAGACAAACGATTACAATAGCAGAAACAAGAATTAAATAATACCAGCCAAAAGAATCAGTAATGAATGCCTGGATGCTGGCTGTTACTGACTCAAGTTTATCTGGAACAAACACACCGAAAAGAACCATTAATAACAAAATTCCAGTCGATATGAAAAAAACAGATGAATCCTTTTTCATCAAAAAACTCCCTTCGTCAACTTTGCACTTTAATACCCTAACATAAATTAGAGTTTTTTTAAAAAGATTGTACTTATAACAGAGATAGTATTACCGATTACAGCCATAAAAATGATGGTTCAATTTAATTTTTTCTAAAGCTTCACTTTCAGTTTCAACTACTGCATTCCCCCATATTCTTACCCAAAAACCTATAGTTATGGAATTCTTTGTTGAATAATCCCTTAGGCCTAATATATTTTTTATGTACTTTCTCCGATAAAAACTTTTTCGGCATTATTTTTGGCATTAATTGTTAGCTTTCGAATATGAACTTCCATCACATTCCCTATAGATATCATATCGAGGACTTCTGCAGTGGAATAGGCGGAGGTGCCTCTACCTTTTTACTTTTGGTTATGCAAGCAACAGAGTTTATGAAAAGATCTTAGAAAAAAGACGACTTTCCAATAAATTCCCAATATCATTCTATTAGTCTATTGAATCCTTGTCGAATTTTGATTAAAATTGGTAGAGATACTCACTTGAAGGAGAAATGTTAGGAGAAGATATTTTGGATAAAAAGTTAATTATAAGATCACTGTCAATTGGAGGCATTTTCTTGGCCACTTACCTGGGGGCGGAGAACTTACGATCAGTTGAAAATCCAACTGCAGAAACACAAGCTTCAGTTGCACCCAAAATAACCCGAACAGAAGCTCATTCGGTAACTAAAAATATTGCTGATAAAGAAGTTCTCGAGGATTTCATCAGTACTGAAGAGAAAAAAATGATTGAAGGTGTCCCGCACATCAGTCAGCTTCCAGAATTACAACGCGGGTGTGAAGTAACTAGCTTAACTATGCTGTTGCAGTATGAAGGAATACAAGCCGACAAGATGACCTTGGCTAAGCAGATACATAAAATCCCCTTCCGCGACGCAAATTATGTTCGCAGCAACCCATATGATGGATTTGTAGGCGATATCTATACATTCAGCAAATCAGGATATGGCGTTTACCACGGTCCTGTAGCAAATCTTGCAGAGAATTATCTGCCCGGGAAAATCAAGGACATAACCGGAAATTCAATCGATGATGTATATCAACTGATCGACAACGGCTCACCAGTTTGGGTCATCACCAACTCCACTTTCGCGCCACTTCCCGAATCCGAGTTTACTATTTGGAAGACAAATACGGGAAACGTGAAGATCACTTATAGAGAACACAGTGTGCTGATTGTCGGCTATGACGAGGAATTTATTTACGTAAACGATCCTCTTGCCAGCAATGGCTATAAACCCGTTCCACGTTCACCTTTCGAAAAAGCCTGGGTACAGATGGGCAGCCAGGCGATTGGAATAGAAAAATAATAGATTGTTACTATAAGAGTTTTTATATAGAAAAATCGGCAGGAGTTATATCCTGCCGATTTTTGATTAAGCATACATCTTGTTTTCTTCATTTTTGAAAAAGCTTTTCATCGCGTGGAATACGTCAGCTTTCTGCTTGAGGATATAGTAACGGAAGTTTTCGTCTTTAATGTTTTTATACGCGGACATTAGGGTCGAGTGGCGGTTGTACTGATTGACTTCTCCATAGCCGAACATATTGGAGACCTTCATCAGCTCTTCTACTAACTTCACACAGCGGGCATTGTCGGAGGTCAGGTTATCACCATCTGAAAAATGGAATGGATAAATATTGAACTTGCTTGGATTGTACTTGTCATCAATAAGTTCTAATGCTTTTCGATAGGCGGATGAACAAATGGTACCTCCGCTTTCCCCTTTTGAGAAAAAGTCTTCCTCGGAAACTACCTTTGCTTCTGTATGGTGGGCGATAAATTCGATTTCAACGGTTTCATACTTGGAACGAAGGAAACGCGTCATCCAGAAGAAGAAGCTCCTCGCCATATATTTTTCCCACAGTCCCATACTTCCACTCGTATCCATCATCGCAAGCACAACAGCTTTTGAGTCCGGCTTCACGACTTCATTCCACGTCTTGAATTTAAGATCTTCCTTGTAAATAGGGTGGAATGATGGCTTACCGGTCATTGCATTCCGTTTATAAGCTGACATCATCGTCCGCTTCTTATCAATATTGCCCATCAATCCAGTCTTCCTGATATCGTTGAACTCAATATTTTCAACGAGATGCTCCTGTTCTTCCTTCTTCTTGAGATTTGGAAGCTCCAGCTCTTTAAATAACGCTTCTTCAATTTCCATCATCGATACTTCTGCTTCGTAATAATCTTCACCGGCCTGGTCTCCTGCGCCTTGCCCTTTTCCCGGGCCTTGCTGCTGGCCTGAGCCATCACGGGCGACGACATCTCCTACTTTACTGTCTCCATTCCCCTGGCCGACGTGTTTGTTCTTATCATAGTTATAACGGATTTTGTACTCATCCAGTGACCTTATCGGAATCTTGACGACATCCCTGCCGTTGGACATGATAATATTCTCTTCGGTGATCAAATCAGGCAGATTGCTCTTGATTGCTTCCTGCACCTTTTCCTGATGGCGCTGTTGGTCATCATGTCCTTTGCGGTGGAGGGACCAATCTTCCTGGGAAATCACAAACTGGTGACTGCTTTCATCGGTCATTTTCAACCCCTCCTTTGAAATTTTCATTTTGACGGTAACATAATACAACATACTTTCATACAATATCCCGATGGACTTTACCCTTGTGGGAATTGTAATTACTCTATCTTATGCAGGAAGACAAAATAATTTACAAATAATTTTGACAATTAACCTTTTCTCCTATGGATGGACAAGCCCATTTTATCTTGAACCCCCTTTGGGCATTATTGTCCCTTGTTCCAGAAGCTTAGGTGTAAGTTCTTTTACAAGACAGGTACGTTCGCCACCCAATTTGCTCCAGGTTTGGATTATTTTAAAGAAGCTCGAATTAACGATATGTTGTTATAATCTAAAAAAATAACCTCTGCGTTATCAGCAAAGGTTATTTCTTTTCATTCGCTTTATCAAATTGAATCGGATCTGGTACTTTATCGTAGTCCTCTTTCAACACTTCGCCAGTGCGTCGGTTCTCCATTTGCTTGCCGAGATTTTCGATTTCTTCTTCATTGCGGGCCATTGAACTATTTTTAGGAACATAGTCTTTTGGCAAATCCTTTTTAGTCATTCTTATCACCTCTTGCCTGTACTATTCCCGCTATCAGGATTTTATAAACTAAAGAGGACCTGCAATCCGCAGGTCCTTCCATTCTATCTATTTAGCAGGCTTCCGACATACCTCAGCAACTCATTGGCTGAGGTAGAGTTATAGCCATGCTCATCGATCAGTCTTGCGACTACATTATTAATTTTTCTCATCTGGGTCTCATCAGGAGTCTTTGATGAAGTCGTGATCTTGACGACATCCTTCAAGTCAGCAAATAGTTTTTTCTGGATCGCTTCACGCAGGCGGTCATGCGAATTATAATCAAACCTCTTGCCTTTTCGCGCATAGGCAGAAATCCTGATTAAAATCTCTTCACGGAACGCTTTCTTCGCATTTTCGGAAATGCCAATCTGCTCCTCAATGGAGCGCATCAACTTCTCATCCGGATTGATTTCCTCACCAGTCAGCTGATCACGCATCTTCGCCTTATTGCAATACGCCTCAACATTATCAAGGTAATTCTCCATAAGGGTTTTAGCTGATTCTTCATAAGAATACACGAATGCCTTTTGAACTTCTTTTTTCGCGATGTCATCGTATTCCTTGCGCGCAATAGAAATATAGTTCAGATATCGCTCCCTTGTCTCGGCCGTAATCGATGGATGCTGGTCAAGGCCTTCTTTGAGTGATCTCAGTACGTCTAATGCATTAATCGTTTTAACTTCCTTCCTGATGATTGTCGAAGAAATCCGGTTAATGACATAACGAGGGTCAATTCCGCTCATGCCTTCATCCTGATGTTCTTTTTTCAATTCTTCTACATCAGCTCTGTTATAGCCTTCGACACTTTCCCCATCATAGAGTCTCATCTTCTTGATCAGGTCAATATCACCCTTTTTTGGATCCTTCAGGCGGGTAAGAATCGTGAACATCGCAGCAACCCTCAGAGTATGAGGAGCGATATGGACATCGTTTACATCACTTTCCCTGATCATCTTGTCATAGATTTTCTCTTCATCGGACACTTTTAGGTTATACGGAATCGGCATCACGATAATACGTGAATGCAGGGCTTCGTTCTTTTTATTGGAAATAAACGAACGGTATTCCGTTTCATTCGTATGCGCAACAATCAATTCATCCGCACTGATCAATGCGAATCTTCCCGCTTTGAAATTACCTTCCTGCGTCAGGCTGAGCAAGTGCCAGAGGAATTTCTCATCACACTTCAGCATTTCCTGGAACTCCATCATCCCCCGGTTTGCTTTGTTCAGCTCGCCATCAAAACGGTATGCCCGCGGATCAGATTCAGATCCATATTCCGCGATGGTCGAGAAGTCAATGCTGCCTGTCAAATCCGCTATATCCTGAGATTTTGGATCGGATGGACTAAATGTTCCGATACCCGTCCGCTTATCCTCGGAGAAGAAGATTCGTTCCACGATGACATCTTCTATCCTGCCGCCATATTCCTGTTCAAGTCTCATCATATTAAGCGGCGACAGATTGCCTTCAATCCGGATGCCATATTCATCATAAAAATCTTTTCGCAAATGATGTGGAATCATGTGCAGCGGGTCTTCATGCATCGGGCAGCCCTTAATTGCAAAAACTGCTCCCCTGTCTGTATGAGAATAAGCCTCCAGCCCTCTTTTTAGCATCGTGACGAGAGTCGATTTACCTCCGCTCACTGGTCCCATCAACAAAAGGATACGCTTCCTGACATCCAGCCTTTTCGCAGCCGGGTGAAAATACTCCTCGACTAGCCTTTCCAATGCTTCTTCAAGACCAAACAACTGTGAATTAAAGAAGGAATAGCGTTTCTTGCCTTTATCGTTTTCAATCCCTGCGTCTTTGACCATATTATACACACGGGAATGTGCCGATTGAGCAACCCATGGCTGTTCCTTCACAATTTCAAGATACTCCCTGAACGTCCCTTCCCACTTCAGCTTCTCTTCATCCTGGCGATACAACTCAATTTTTTTTAAAATATCCATATGGACCTCCCCATCTAGCGTTATCAAGAGACGATTAATAAATTCTATGCAGCAAACAATTTGAACATGCGTAAACGTTCTGCCTGGATGATTGTCCTTTTTTACTTTCATCGGGAAAAAATAAGCCCATCCTTCACAGTAGCGAAATAATAGGATATAATAAATTCTATATGGACAAAACGAATAAAAGGGAGGCTTACATACATGAAACTAATTCTAATTATAGGCGTAACTATTGCTTTTCTAGCTGCTATTTTCACAGGTGGTTACGATGATAAGCCGGGGATCACGAAAAAATAAAAAGCTGCCTTTTGGCAGCTTTTTCACTTTTTCATAACTACTTTTTATTTAATTGCTGCTTCTCAATAAACTCCTTCATATACATCCTCGTTTTACGCTCAAGCATCTTGGCCATTTGCCCAGTCCATGAGTCCGCTCTTTTCCCGCCCGTTCTTTCCTGGTAATACTCAGATGTCGTTTTGTTATAATCTTGAAGCTGCTTTTCAAACAAGCTCTGGTCTTGTTGATACTCGTTTTCCATATAGATATGCTCTAGCGGAAGACGCGGCTTCAGATCCGTTTCCTGATCGGGATAGCCTACTGCCATGCCAAACAGAGGAATAACATAATCAGGTGTCTTCAATACTTCCTTTACCGCCTCGAGGTCATTCCGGATACCGCCAATATAGCAAATCCCGAGTCCCATCGATTCAGCAGCTATTGCCGCATTCTGGGCAGCTAACGCAGCATCAATTAATGCCACCATGAATTTTTCCGTACTTTCAATCGAATCTTTTACATCAGCATTTTCCAAACCACCAACTACCTTATGGCGATGGAGGTCCGCACAAAATACAAAGAAGTGGCCATTAGCCGCTACATAAGCCTGATTGCCCGCCAATTCAGCCAACTTGTCCTTTTTTTCCTGATCTGTTACCCCGATTATTGAATATGCCTGGATAAAGCTTGAAGTAGAAGCCGCCTGGGCACTTTTCACGATGGTTTCAACTTGTTCCCGATCCAGCGATTGATCCGTAAAACGCCTGATCGAACGATGTTGCAGTAGAGTTTCAATTACCTGGTTCATTCTATTAACAGCTCCTTCTTGATTATGTATTGCCTGGAAATGACACGATTCATTAAAAGTAAAAACCACCAGACACCTGTCCATGCCAAAAAGGAGACCTGAATAGGCCTCCTAGTATTTACGCAAATCCCGATAGTCCTGCTGTCTAAGTGCTTCATAAATTAAGATAGCAGCCGTGTTAGACAGGTTTAATGAACGGATATTCTCATTCATAGGCAGCCTCAGGCATGTCTCGATATTGTTTTCGATCACTTCTTTAGGAAGTCCGGTTGTCTCTCTGCCAAATATAAAGAAGAAATCCTTCTCGGTTGCACTATAATCAAAATCAGAATGCGCCTTTTTGCCAAATTTGGTCACGTAAAAGAATTCTCCGCCCTCGTTCTGTTGATAAAAGTCCTCAAGCGAATCATAATAATGAATTTTCACATGCTCCCAGTAATCCAAACCCGCCCTCTTCAACATCTTGTCATCCGTTGAAAACCCCAACGGCCTGATTAAGTGAAGCTCGGTATCTGTACCGGCGCATGTGCGCGCTATATTGCCAGTGTTTGCTGGAATGAGCGGCTGATATAATACAACATGCAATGCCATGACTTTCACCTCTAATAAAAACTAAAGCCATTATACCACTACACTGCTTCTCAGCAAAAGAAATGGCGCTGTATTCGTTTGGGTATGTCATTAAATATCATCATGATCATCCGTAATCGTTAAGAACTTGTATTTAATATTCGGGGTATAGGCGGTTGAATCTTCATATGCCCAATATCTCATCCTGCTGTTATACGTATGGGCATTGACCAGCGGCATTCCATCCGCGTCGTGTCCTGTAACAATCGTGGTATGGTCGAAACGTCCATCCCCCTCGAAATCATAGCAGATGACATCTCCTAGTTTCAGTTTATCAGCACTTTTCACTTCTCTTCCCCTCAAGCCCAACTTAGAACCTGGGATGTGCCAGCGCATCGCATTGGCGACCGACCAGCTGAAACTCCAATTATCATTCTGCATCCACCAGCCATTGCTTCGATTTGGATACCCGCGCATCGGCCCTCCGCCCTGATGAAGGCATTGCGAGATATAGTTGGTACAGTCGACCTCGAACTTTTTATATGCAGGATTGTAGTCATTCCACCATCTTTCCGCATACTGGACGGCCTTCAGCCTGTCATATTTGAATCCCTTCCTCTCCTGGTCTCCCTCCTCCTGTGCAATAGCAGGCATCGCTTCATGGCTGCCCTGGGATCCTTTGATTTCATTCATCTTTTCATCCTTTACCAGGACGCCCTTGTAAAATTCAGCCTCCCTCTTCTCCACTTCCTCCTCCATGTAAAATAATCCCCGTTGCTTAATCAAATACTGAAAATGAACCTCATATAAAACCTTGGCATTTTCCTTATCTTCAAACTTCTCTATTACTCTGCCATTTGCCTTTGCTTTTACAATTTCAGCAGACCTATTGGCAAAACTCTGCTTTTTCATCTCTATACTGGGACACTCGTGCAGTTGATTTCGCGGCATTGATACACATTGAAGGACACGTTGTTCCAGCAGTTCCTGCAGTTGTTCACGCATGTTCATCTCTCCCTTCACCTTTCATATTTATGAAGCGTTCCAGGATTTCACGCATAAAAAAAGGCTGTTTTGGTCAAGATTGTTGTTAAAATCCTAAAGCCGATTTTAACGTAAAACTTAGCCATTTTTTGTTCGGTATTAAGTTGGCATGCTCATTTCTCATATTAAGAGTCAAATTTGCGAAGAAACATAATACATTCATTCCTATTTTGTATTCAATAGCCACAAAGTTTGAGAAATGAGCCTAAAAAAAAGAATGGATTTGACTAAATCCATCCTTCTTACACTGTAATATTCGACTCTGAGTTGTCCTTAAAAAACTCCAGTCCCTTACTGATCTCCTTTAATACTTCCTCATCCTTCTCAACAGCAGAGGCATGTTTCAGTGCGTCCAACGCTTCACTACCGCCAATTTTACCAAGCGCCCATGCTGCCGTCCCCCTGAGTACAGGTCTTGGGTCATCCTGCATTACCTTGATCAACTCAGGTATTGCTGTATCATCCTTATAATGCGCAAGGGCAATGACCGCATTGCGCTGAATAGGCTTCTTTCCTCTCCACGAACCGGAGACATGTCCGTACTTTTCTTTGAAATCACGGTTGCTTATGGTTAGTAAAGGTTTTAGGAGCGGCTTCGCAATTTCAGGGTCTGGCTCCATTTCTTCATGGAAATGAAAATCCTTCCCTTTGTTCTCGGGACAAACGGTCTGGCAAGTATCACAGCCATATAAGCGATTACCCAATTTTTCGCGGAATTCATCAGCCAAAAAACCCTTCGTTTGTGTTACGAAGGCAATGCACTTTTGTGCGTCAAGCTGCCCGCCCTGTACAAGTGCCCCAGTAGGACAAACTTCCACACACTTATTGCAGGTGCCACAGCGATCCTCCATAGGCGTATCGGGGGCAAACGGTATATTCGTAATCATTTCACCTAAATAAACGTAGGATCCATACTCTGGAGTGATAATGGAGCAGTTTTTTCCGCTCCAGCCTATCCCTGCCCGCTCGGCAACAGCCCTGTCAACAAGTTCGCCCGTATCGACCATCGATTTGAACATTGAGCCAGGTACCTTCGAAGCAATATAATCCTCCAATTTTTTCAGCCTGTCCCTGAGCACCATGTGGTAATCAGTCCCCCATGATGCACGGCAGAAGATTCCCCGACGTTCTCCCTTCTTGCTGACAACTTTCGTCTTCATCTTTGAAGGATAAGCAAGTGCAATCGAAATGATCGATTTAGGACCGTCAAAAATAAGGCTAGGCTCCGTTCTCTTCTCAATATCCTTTTCCTCGAACCCGGATTGATATTGTAGTTCCTGCTGCCTGTATAACCTGACCTTCATTTCTTCAAAAGTTGAAGGAGCTGCAAAACCAATTTTATCAATCCCGATTGTTTTGCTGTATTCAATAATATCCTGCTTCAAACTTACTGTATCCATTTGCAGATTCCTCCTCTCCATTTTGATATTTATATTGAAATCCCATAAATTTAAATGCAAATTACTTTTATGATAAACTATTTTAAAGCAGATTTGGAGGTGGAATCAATGGAAATTCAAGTTTCAAGGTTGATAGGTGATCTCATTCCCGGATTCACAGTCGGGATTATCGAATATAAAGACATACAGGTTGGCGAGTCTCCGCAAATGTTAAAGGGCAGACTTCAGCTTTTCCAGGAATCAATTTACTTCGACCTTCTGGAAAAAAACGTAACCGAGCTTGAAGGCATCAAAGAGTGGCGAGGAATATTTAAAACAACAGGGAAGGATCCAAACCGATATAGACATTCGGCCGAAGCCCTCTACCGCAGGATCGCAAAGCAGAATTATCTTCAATCCATACATAGTGCGATAGATTTAAATAACTTCTTCTCACTTGAATATCAAATTCCAATAGGAATTTATGACAGTGATAAGCTTGTAGGGAATGTATCGATTAACATCGGAGAAGAAAGCGAAGAATACAAAGGTCTAAATGGAAGAACCAATAACCTTGCCAACCTAATAACCTCTGCAGATGAACAAGGACCATTCGGCAGCCCATTTGTCGATTCAGAAAGATCGGCCGTAACAGCATCGACGACAAATGCCCTGCAGATTGTATATTTAAGACCCTCAACTCCACCAGAGAGCATGCAAAAAATGACACAATCACTAATGAATATGTTTACCCAAATCCATGGAGGGACTGGCACTTATAGAATGATCGGATGCTGATGCATCCTTTTTCTTTTGCCTTCATATCGTTTAGCTTATCTATCTACTATAAAAACAAAAAAATGCAGCATATCGTTTTCTGGAAACGACATGCTGCATTAGTTACGTATGTATGGAGCGGGTGAAGGGAATCGAACCCTCATCATCAGCTTGGAAGGCTGAGGTTTTACCACTAAACTACACCCGCATACATATCTCTATGAAATAAAGAAAACAGGAAATCCTGTTTATAATAAAAATGGTACCGGTGGTCGGGGTCGAACCGACACTCCAGAAGGAACACGATTTTGAGTCGTGCGCGTCTGCCAATTCCGCCACACCGGCATATTAAGATGTCTTGCTTTTTGCTACCACTAATGTTTTAGTGGAGGCGGCAACCGGATTTGAACCGGTGAATAAAGGTTTTGCAGACCTTTGCCTTACCACTTGGCTATGCCGCCATATATTTTTGGAGCGGAAGACGGGATTCGAACCCGCGACCCCAACCTTGGCAAGGTTGTATTCTACCACTGAACTACTTCCGCAAAAAATGGCTGGGCTAGCTGGATTCGAACCAACGCATGTCGCAGTCAAAGTGCGATGCCTTACCGCTTGGCTATAGCCCAATATATTGTATTCCATTAGTATTGAAAATGTGATTATAATGGGGCGACTGATGGGAATCGAACCCACGAATGCCTGAACCACAATCAGGTGCGTTAACCACTTCGCCACAATCGCCATTATAAAATTGGCAGGGGTAGTAGGAATCGAACCCACACCAAAGGTTTTGGAGACCTTCGTTCTACCTTTAAACTATACCCCTATATTAAGTGGTGGAGGGGGACGGATTCGAACCGCCGAACCCTGAGGGAGCGGATTTACAGTCCGCCGCGTTTAGCCACTTCGCTACCCCTCCACTATAACATTTTTTCTGGTGTTGAAAAACCCATTTTAGCAAATTCCCTGGATAACCAGGTATTGTATAAATGGTGGCTCAGGACGGAATCGAACCGCCGACACAAGGATTTTCAGTCCTTTGCTCTACCGACTGAGCTACTGAGCCACTATAATATTGTTGCCTAAACCTTGACTTGTTTAAGTCCTTTGCTCGAATGACCTTCGGTCTTTCTCGCAGATTGCCGCAGAAGCTTATTCAGGAAGTGAGCAATCTGCTCTACCAACTGAGCTACTGAGCCACTAATTAAAATGGCGGTCCCGACCGGGATCGAACCGGCGATCTCCTGCGTGACAGGCAGGCATGTTAACCGCTACACCACGGGACCAAAGTTTTTTCAAGTGAAGTACTTGAAAAGAACTTTTATTAATTGCGGGGGCAGGATTTGAACCTGCGACCTTCGGGTTATGAGCCCGACGAGCTACCGGACTGCTCCACCCCGCGACGGTAATAATAATATTGTTTTGCGCATGCTCTTTGAGAGCAATGACTGTCCCGATCTCAGGAAGCTTATCCAAGCTGCTGCTCGATCGGTACAACTCGCAGTTCATTCAGTGAAGTAACGCTCGTTGCTCCACCCCGCGACAATAATATGAAGATTATTTTCGCTAGCGCGAAAAAATCTTGGTGGAGGATGACGGGATCGAACCGCCGACCCTCTGCTTGTAAGGCAGATGCTCTCCCAGCTGAGCTAATCCTCCATTTGTAATCGCTAGCGTGATGATATTAAGGATGATTATTTTCGCTAGTGCGAAAAAATCTTGGTGACCCCTACGGGATTCGAACCCGTGTTACCGCCGTGAAAGGGCGGTGTCTTAACCGCTTGACCAAGGGGCCAGATATAAATTTCTATGGCGGAGAGCAAGGGATTCGAACCCTTGAGACAGCGTTGACCGTCTACACGATTTCCAATCGTGCTCCTTCGACCTCTCGGACAGCTCTCCAAATTGGCTCCGCAGGTAGGATTCGAACCTACGACCGCTCGGTTAACAGCCGAGTGCTCTACCACTGAGCTACTGCGGAATAATAATGATTTCTCCGACTTGGATACACGATCCGTATCTTTGAAGAGGATGAAAATGCATCCTGCCCGGCGGCGTCCTACTCTCACAGGGGGAA